>CANLRI010000001.1 GCA_947493585.1 uncultured Planococcus sp.
CCGCTCGACTTGCATGTATTAGGCACGCCGCCAGCGTTCGTCCTGAGCCAGGATCAAACTCTCCATTATAGAGTAGTATTGATTGCTCAATAGTTGCTGGCGTATCGCCGTCTCGAAAGACGCGCGATTCGCTTGATCTGCCGAAGCTGATCAGTAAGTTTGCCGCGATCACTCGCGGCTGTATTGTTGACGTTTTGCTGTTCAGTTTTCAAGGTTCATGTTGTGCGCCTTGTTTTGGCGACTTGATAAATATATCACGCCTTACTATTCACGTCAACAGTTTTAAGAAAAAACTTTTCCTTTCTTCAAATCTCTTTCTATTAAGAAACAAAAGAGCTTACCGATTTGCCGGCAAGCTCTTTTGAAATCTTCTATTCTTCTAGTTCGTCTTCTGCACTTTCTTCTGTTTCATCTTCAACAAGCTCATCCTCTGTGTAGACATCTGCTTCTACACTTTCTTCGATGAGTGCTTCTACGTTATCTTCTGAAACTGGTTCTGTCTCTTCATCAACTTCTGCTGCTTCTGCATCATCCAAATCTTTTTTCACTTTGGTGACCGTAGCCACAACCTCATCGTCGCCAAGACGAATCAATCTGACTCCTTGCGTGTTTCTTCCAGTTGTTGAGATATCTTCTACATCCATACGGATCAGCACGCCATGCTGCGTAATCAACATGATGTCTTCTGTCCCATTCACGGCACGAACGGCTACAAGCGGCCCGTTCTTTTCCGTAACGTGGCAGGTCTTGATTCCCATACCGCCTCTGGATTGGACACGATATTCAGATTCCTTTGTTCGCTTGCCATAGCCATTTTCGGTGATAACCAGGATTTTATCGTCTGCCTCTAAGGTTTCCATTCCAACGACTTGGTCGCCTTCACGGAGGCGGATGCCACGGACACCGCTTGCTGCGCGTCCCATGCTACGGATATCCGTCTCAGGGAATCGGATCAATGCACCGTCGCGTGTTCCGATGACAATTTCTTTATTGCCGTCAGTCATCTTGACTGAGATCAACTCGTCGTCTTCACGCAAATTGATGGCAATAAGTCCATTTTGACGAATATTCGCATAGCTGCTCACTGGCGTTCGCTTGCTAAGCCCTCCGCGTGTCGTAAAGAAGAAGAAATCATCTTCTTTGAATTCTTCGACACGAATCACAGCTGTCACTTTTTCGTTCTTGCCGATCTCTAGCAAGTTTACAAGCGGCAAGCCTTTCGCTGTCCGGCCATACTCAGGAACCTGATAACCTTTCTTGCGATAGACTTTCCCTTCGCTTGTGAAGAACAGGATTGTATCATGTGTCGATGTATATAGAAGATGTTCAACGAAATCATCATCGTTGGTGCCCATACCTTGTACGCCGCGTCCACCGCGCTTCTGGCTGCGGTAGGTATTAGCAGGCAAACGTTTGATGTAACCGTTGTGTGTGAGCGTCAATACTGAAGCTTCACGTGGGATGAGGTCTTCATCTTCGATCATCTCAGAGCCGCCGACAGTGATTTCCGTTCTGCGGGGATCATTGAAGCGCTCTTTGATTTCAAGGATTTCTTCACGGATGATCTCGAGGATTTTCGATTCGTCCGCAAGAATTGCACGCAGCTCATTGATGAGCGCGATGAGCCCCTGGTATTCCTCTTCGATTTTGTCTCGTTCAAGGCCGGTCAAACGTTGAAGACGCATGTCCAAGATGGCTTGCGACTGGCGCTCAGATAAATTGAAATCATTCATCAAGCCGTTGCGGGCTTCTTCAGTTGTCTGCGATCCACGGATTAACGCGATGATGGCATCGATATGATCGAGTGCGATGCGCAAGCCTTCAAGGATGTGCGCGCGATCTTCCGCTTTTTGCAAGTCGAATTCCGTCCGGCGGCGGATAATGACTTTCTGGTGTTCTAAGTAATGATACAGAACGTCTTTCAAGCCAAGAACTTTCGGCTGTCCATCGACGAGCGCGAGCATATTGATGCCAAAGCTTGTCTGCATCGCTGTTTGTTTGTATAGATTGTTCAATAGTACATTGGCGCTTGCGTCTCTACGCACTTCAATGACGACGCGCATCCCATTGCGGTCGGATTCATCTCGTAGGTCGGTGATACCATCGATTTTTTTATCGCGCACAAGTTCTGCGATTTTTTCGATCAAGCGTGCTTTATTGACTTGGTAAGGCAGTTCGTGGATGAGGATTACTTCCTTACCATTCGGTTTCGTTTCAATTTCAACGACCGCACGGATCAACACTGAACCTTTTCCGGTTTCGTAAGCACGGCGAATGCCGCTCCGTCCAAGGATGATACCTCCGGTCGGGAAATCAGGGCCTGGAAGGAAATCAAGTAATTCTTCTGTAGTGATTGCCGGGTTTTCGGCTAATGCGAGAACTGCATCGATCGTCTCACCGAGATTATGGGGCGGAATATTGGTAGCCATCCCGACCGCGATTCCGGAAGTTCCGTTGACAAGCAAGTTCGGGAATCTACTCGGGAGGACAACCGGCTCTTTTTCCTGACCGTCATAGTTTTCCTTATAATCAACTGTGTTTTTATTTAAATCACGCAAAAGTTCCATGGAAATTTTCGACATTTTAGATTCTGTGTAGCGCATTGCCGCTGCTGCATCACCATCTACAGAACCGAAGTTCCCGTGGCCATCGACGAGCATATAGCGATAGCTGAAATCCTGGGCCATGCGTACCATCGTTTCATAAACAGCGCTATCACCGTGCGGGTGATATTTACCGATTACGTCACCGACAATACGGGCTGATTTTTTATAGCCTTTATCCGCTGTGATCCCGAGGTCATGCATGGCATATAAAATACGCCGATGAACTGGCTTTAAGCCGTCCCGGACATCCGGCAATGCACGCGACACGATGACACTCATTGCATAGTCAAGAAATGATGTGCGCATCTCCGTACTGATATTTATTTCTTCTACTCCGCTGCCTGGCCGTTCCGCCATATCCGCAGCCTCCTCTCAACTCTTGTTGCGTTATACATCCAAGTTCTTCACATAACTGGCGTTTTCTTCAATGAAGTTGCGGCGTGGTTCGACGTCGTCTCCCATTAACATGTGGAAAGTTTCATCCGCTGTCATCGCATCTTCCAGCGTGACCTGCAGCAATGTCCGGAAATCCGGATCCATCGTTGTATCCCATAATTGAGTGGCATTCATCTCGCCGAGCCCTTTATAGCGCTGGACATGCGGCTTCGGTGATCCCGGGAGTTTTGCTAATGCTTCTTTTAATTGAGCATCCGAATAAACATAATCGACATGCTTGCCTTGTTTGATCTGGAATAAAGGCGGCTGCGCGATATAAATATAGCCTGCTTCGATTAGCGGGCGCATATAGCGGAATAGGAACGTCAATAGTAAAGTCCGAATATGGGCGCCGTCGACATCGGCATCCGTCATGATGACAACTTTATGGTAACGCGCTTTATCAAGGTTAAACTCTTCACCAATTCCGGTGCCGAGTGCAGTAATGATATTACGAATCTCTGCGTTTATGAGAATCTTATCCAAACGTGCTTTTTCAACGTTGAGGATTTTCCCGCGCAAAGGCAAAATCGCTTGGAAATGGCGGTCTCGTCCGGATTTTGCGGATCCGCCCGCTGAATCTCCCTCTACGATATAAATTTCGCTGATTTTCGGATCGCGTGAAGAACAGTCTGCGAGTTTCCCTGGCAGGCTTGATACTTCAAGAACCGATTTGCGGCGCGTGAATTCGCGTGCTTTTTTTGCAGCCATGCGGGCATGGGAAGCCATGATGCCCTTTTCGATAATTTTTTTGGCGGTTGATGGGTTTTCCAGCAAGAAGCGTTCAAATCCACCTGAGAACAAATTATTGACGATGGTCGATACTTCCGTGTTGCCAAGCTTCGTCTTGGTCTGGCCTTCAAACTGGGGATCTGGGTGTTTAACGGAAATGATCGCCGTTAATCCTTCCCTCACGTCTTCACCAGTCAAATTCGCTTCAGCATCTTTCAGAATCCCGTTTTTGCGGCCGTAATCGTTAATGACACGCGTCAACGCCGTTTTAAAGCCTGATTCGTGCGTTCCGCCTTCATGGGTGCTGATATTGTTCGCGAATGAAAAGATATTCGCCGCAAATCCGCCGTTGTATTGCATCGCGACTTCGACATTGATGCCGTCCCGCTCCGCCTCGACGAAAATCGCTTCTTCGTGAAGCGGATCTTTCGATTTGTTCAAATGCTCGACGTAGGATTTGATACCGCCTTCGTAGTGGTATTTCTTTTCCTGCTCTAAGCCTTCGCGCTCATCAGCAACCACGATTTTCAAACCGCGGTTCAAATAAGCGAGCTCGCGGAGACGGTGGTCTAGGATATCGAATTCATAAACTGTTGTTTCTTTAAAAATTTCAGAGTCTGCTTTAAAACGGATCGTTGTACCGGTTTTGTCGGCTTCGCCGATGACGCCGAGTTCTTTTTTGACTGCGCCGCGCTCAAATTGAATGAAATGACGCTTGCCGTCCCGGTGAACGTACACTTCTGTTGTTTCGGATAAGGCGTTGACGACAGATGCACCGACGCCGTGGAGGCCGCCAGATACTTTATAGCCGCCGCCGCCGAATTTACCGCCGGCGTGAAGGACCGTCATAATGACTTCAACAGCCGGACGGCCCATTTTTTCCTGCATATCGACTGGAATCCCGCGGCCGTTATCTTCGACGCGGATCCAATTATCTTTTTCGATTGTGACGCGGATTTCATCGCAATAGCCGGCAAGGGCTTCATCGATGCTGTTATCTACGATTTCCCATACTAAATGGTGCAGTCCTCTCGATCCCGTTGAACCGATATACATGCCCGGCCGTTTCCGTACCGCTTCTAAGCCTTCCAATACTTGAATCTGATTGGCGCCATAAGATTGCTCAAGATTCGTATCTTCCATAGCCATTCCGTTCACCTGCTCTTTCTTGACAACTCATTATTTCCATTGACCGGTTATAACCTGTTTTGCTGAATTTTATTCAACAGTGCCTGGGGACGATAAGGCGACCCGTAGACGAAATCATCAGTGACGACATAAGATTTGACTGCTTCAGGCGGGACTAAAAGCCGCGTAAAAGCAGAGTGGACATACTGTTCATGATGAACCACCGCAAGGATTTCCGTGACGGCAATCAATTGGGATGCTCCAATCTGGACATACATGCATGTTCACTCCTTGACCGTTCCTTTCGATACTTCGAAAAGACGGGCGCTTTGAATGGTCTCGTGCTGGATGCCTTCGACGCTGGTCGTTGTGACAAAGGTCTGCACGGAGCCACGGATCGTGTTAAGCAAATGCGATTGGCGGTAATCGTCCAGTTCGGAAAGCACATCATCCAGCAAAAGAACCGGCGCTTCGCCGACTTCTTGCTTGATCAGTTCGATTTCCGCAAGTTTCAAGGACAGGGCTGTCGTACGCTGCTGCCCTTGAGAACCGTAAGTCTGGACGTCGTAGCCGTTGACGATGAACTGCAGGTCGTCGCGGTGCGGCCCGACCAGCGTTACGCCACGGTCGAGTTCCCGCTTTTTCACTTCTTGCAGCTTTTGCTCTAAAAAGGACGCCATTTCAGCAGGCGTCCATTCGGGCTTCAACCCACTAATCGGTTGGTAGTGGATTTCCAGTTTTTCAAGCCCACGTGAAATGCCGTGGTGAATCGGCTCTGCCCATTTTTGCAGCAATTCCATGAACTGGAATCTTTTTTGTATAATTTTTACAGCAGCTTCAATGAATTGTTCAGTATATACCTCGAACATGACGTCATTGATCGCCTGTTTGCCGTAATGCTGCTTCAATATATGGTTGCGCTGTTTCAACAGCTTCTGGTAATTGACGAGATCGTGGAGATAGACCGGTGAAATCTGGCCGATTTCCATATCGATGAAACGGCGCCTGACTTGTGGGCTGCCTTTAACTAAATGCAGGTCTTCAGGAGCGAACATGACGACATTCAATTGGCCGATATAATCGCTCAGCCGTCTCTGCTCCAGATGGTTGACTTTCGCTTTTTTGCCTTTTTTGGAAAAGCTGATTTCAAGCGGCAGTTTGCCATATTTCCGGAGCACATCAGCTTTAATTTTACCATATTCCGCGTCCCAGCGTATCAATTCTTTGTCATTGCTCGTCCGATGGGATTTCGCCATCGATAAAACATAGAGCGATTCCATGATATTGGTTTTGCCTTGCGCGTTCTCGCCGATGAAGACGTTGATCTCCGGCGAGAAATCGAGCTTGAGCGTTTCATAGTTGCGGTAATTGACTAACTCGAGGTTGTCAATCCGCATCGAAGCTCATGCCTTCGGCGACAACGATGCGGAATTCCCCCGTCCCCGGTATGTTCACAGTATCTTCCGGACGCAATTTGCGCCCTCTGCGGTCTTCCGCTTCTCCATTCACAAATACTTCATGTTCACTCAAAAACCATTTGGCCATGCCGCCTGAACCGATTGTGTCTGTCATTTTCAACAATTGCCCAAGTGTAATAAATTCTGTCTCAATACCGATTTCCTTCAAAATGCACTCATCCTTCGATTCGTAGTCTATCCCTTTATTTTACCCTATTTGCCCCCATAAGTAAAAAGGATAGCCTGTATGGGCTATCCTGAGGGTTTTGGTGCTAATTAATATGTTCGGACAGGAAGGATCAACTGAAGAATTGAGTCGTCCAAAGCCGATTTCAAAATGAACGGGCGCATCGCTCCAGTGAACTGGATGACGACATCTTGCCCGTCGATCGCTTTCAAAGCATCCATCATGAACTTCGCACTGAAGGAAATCTTCAACTCTTCGCCGTCGACGCTTTGTGCCTGTAATTGCTCTTCCACTTTCCCGACTTCTGGGGAATTCGAGGAGACTTCCACTTCGCTGCCTTCATTGGTAGAAAAGCGCACGACGTTATTGCGTTCTTCACGGGCAAGTAGTGACGCACGGTCGATTGCCTGAAGTAATGAACGGCCGTTTACCGTTACCGTCGTTTTGTATTCAGACGGGATAAGGCGTGATGTATCTGGGTAGTTCCCTTCCAATAGACGGGAGAAGAACAAGATGTGCTTAGACTTGAACAATACTTGCTGGTTAGTCATGACGATTTCAACCGGATCGGACGTGTCATCAAGGATTTTGTTCAATTCGTTCAAGCTTTTCCCTGGAATGACGACGCTATACTCCCCTTCCGGCAAAGTTTCCAGTTTCGTTTTGCGGCGTGCTAGACGGTGGCTATCTGTTGCGACGCAAACGAGCTCCCCGTCTTTTACTTCCCAATGAACTCCAGTTAACACTGGGCGTGTTTCAGAACTGGATACGGCAAAGACGGTTTCTCTATTGATGGTTTTCAACAGATCCGCTGGAATCGTGAAAATGCGATCGTCTTGAATATCCGGTAATTGTGGATAATCCATTGCGTCCAGGCCGATCAAGTGAAATTCGGATTTTCCTGAACGGATATGTGTCTGGAAATTGCCGTTGATTTCGATTTCGACTTCGTTAGTCGGCAATTTGCGGACGATTTCCCCGAATACTTTTGCCTGAAGGACGATGCTTCCGCCTTCTGTGACATCAATCAATTGTTTTCCATCCTCTTCTGCTGGGATGAAAGTTTGGATCGTGATGTCTGAGTCACTTCCTGTTAATCGCATTCCTTCTGTAGAGACGTCCATCTTGATCCCGGTCAAAATCGGAATCGTTGTTTTTGAACTGACTGCTTTCATTACATCGTTTAAACCTTCAACTAATCGCTCACGTTTTATCTCGAATTTCATTCTCGAACCTCGCTTATATATATATTTTAGTTATTAGTACTTAAAGACAGTAATAGTAGTAGGGGCTGTGAATATGTGGATAAGCCCTAAATAAGCAATCAAAGCAGTTTATCCACATGTAGACAAACTGTGCATAAACCGCTTAAGAAAATCGGGGGTTATCCACAGACTTATTTGCCGAGTGCAGATCGAATTTCTTTAATATCTTGCTGAAGCTGCTGGTTTTCTTTCAGCATCGTGTTGATTTTTTCGTGTGCATGGATGACCGTTGTGTGATCGCGGCCGCCGAATTCCTCGCCGATTTTCGGCAATGAAAAATCCGTCATTTCGCGTGACAAGTACATCGCGATTTGACGTGGATACGCAATATCCTTCGTGCGGCGCTTTGTTTTGAAATCATCCAATTTGACGTTGAACTGTTCGCCGACTGCGTTTTGGATATCCAAGATGGTAATCACTTTCGGTTTGGAGTTCGGCATGATGTCTTTTAGGGCCTCTGCAGCAAGCTCTGCGCTCATATCCCGGTTGATCAGGGAGGAATAAGCGACGACTCGGATCAAGGCGCCTTCGAGTTCGCGAATGTTGGAATCGATCGAATTGGCGATATAGGTCATGACATCGTTCGGGATGTCCAGGCCGTCCGCTTTGGCTTTTTTGCGCAAAATAGCAATCCGCGTTTCCAAATCCGGCGGCGTGATATCGGTGATCAATCCCCATTCAAAGCGCGATCTTAAGCGATCTTCAAGTGTCGGGATCTCTTTTGGAGGCCGGTCACTGGAGATGATGATCTGCTTGGATTCTTCATGCAGCGTATTGAATGTATGGAAGAATTCTTCTTGCGTTTGTTCTTTTCCGGCTAAAAATTGAATATCGTCAATGAGCAAAATATCGACATTGCGGTATTTATTGCGGAAATCGACGGTCTGGTTATCACGGATCGAGTTGATGAACTCGTTGGTGAATTTTTCCGACGACAAATAAACCACTTTGGCGTCCGGGTTGTGTTCAATGACATAATGTCCGATTGCGTGCATAAGGTGGGTCTTGCCAAGTCCTACGCCTCCATAGATGAAAAGCGGGTTGTAAGCTTTTGCCGGTGCTTCGGCGACAGCCAGCGATGCAGCGTGTGCAAAGCGGTTGCCGGAGCCGATGACGAATGTGTCAAAGGTGTATTTCGGGTTCAGCATGCCCGGCAAAAACTCTTGCTGCTCCGCCTGCCCCGGTTTGACACGGGGAGCGGGAAGCTGGAAATCATCCATATCCTGATCTTTTGGCACCACAAATTTAATAAGCGCTTCGTCCCCTGTAAGATCTGTCAAAATGCCGGTAATCAAGTGCACGTAATGGTTTTCGAGCCAATCGCGAGCAAATGAATTCGGAGCTGAAATGGTGACAGTATCTTCTTTATAGGACAAGAGCTTGGTAGATTTGAGCCAAGTTTCAAAACTGGGCTTGGAGATTCTTTTCTCGACTTGGGCTAAGACACTCGACCAAATTTCGTCTAAGTGTTCCAATAGCGTATCTCCTTTATATGTAAAGATTTTTTACAGTATACCATACACAAAACCACAGCCTGTGGATAAGATCTATAAACAGGCTTGGGGAAAACTATCCACACCTTACCCACAATATGTGGATAACTATTTCGGGATAGAAATTGTTAACAAGTGAAAACAAAACAATGTTATCAAAAAACGATAGACATTACAAGCATTTCTTTAACTTATCCACATGACAGCTTTTGTGCACATTTTTGATATCCACAGGCAGTTCCTATGTGAAAAACCTGTCGATAAGGCATGTGGATAAATCATTTCCGCAAAAAATGAGGTCACAGGAAGTTCACCGCAGATCCTCCTCGATTGTGTATAACTTTTCTTTTTGAATTACCTGGTGGATCTCTTGCATTTAAAAGAAATGATTGACATGAACAAGCCAGCGCCCTTATAATAGTCGAGACTGTCTTTAGAAAATAGTTAACTTTTATATAGGAGGTGTAAGGTCATGACATTGCGCACATACCAACCAAATAAACGCAAACACAGCAAAGTGCACGGCTTCAGAGCACGCATGAGCACAAAGAACGGACGTCGCGTTATCGCTGCCCGTCGCCGTAAAGGAAGAAAAGTACTATCAGCTTAAAGTCCACTGACCGCATCAGTGGTCTTTTTTTTCTTTTTAGCCGGATTTGAGCGAAAATGCATCAAAATAAGCAAGTAGCAGGTGACAGAATGAATAAGCAGCAGCGGATCAAGAAGAATACGGAGTTTCAGCGCGTATTCAAAAAAGGGAAATCATTTGCGAATCGGCAATTTATCGTCTATTTGCTGAAAGGCGAGCAGGAAGAATTTCGCCTGGGCCTATCCGTCAGCAAGAAAGTCGGCAATGCGGTCGCTAGAAACCGCGTTAAGCGCTATATCCGCCAAGCCTTCTTGGAATTGAAGGATGATCTCCTGCCAAACGCGGATTACATTATCATCGCCCGACCACAGGCGGCCAATTTAGATTTTCACGAAAGCAAGAAAAGCCTGGAGCATGTGCTGAAGATCGCACGCGCTTTGCCGAAGAAGTAGATGCCGGATCGATCCGGATGTTACTATAGGAAGTAATTGAATAGAGTTTGGAGGAAGCAAAGTGAAGAAGAGAACAGGATTGCTCTTCGCCTTGGTGGCTGTTGCCCTCTTATTGTCGGGCTGTATGGAGTTTGACCAGCCAATCAGCGACCAAAGCGAAGGATTTTGGAACGAGTTTGTCGTCTGGCCGTTAGTATCGATCATCGTATTCTTTAAGGATTTCCTAGGTACTTATGGGTTCGGGATTATCGCCGTAACGATTCTTATCCGTCTGGCCTTGTTGCCATTAATGATCAAGCAGACGAAAAGTTCGAAACGCATGCAGGAAATCCAGCCTGAGCTGGCTAAGTTAAAAGAGAAGTATAAATCGAAAGACGCCGTCACCCAGCAGAAATATCAGCAGGAAATGATGGCGATGTTCCAGGAAAAAGGCGTCAACCCGATGGCCGGCTGTTTGCCGATCGTCATCCAGATGCCGATTTTGATCGGCTTCTACCATGCAATTAGCCGCATGAATGCAACACCTGAAATCGACCTTGGCACATTTTTGATCTTCCCGCTGGCAGAACCAAGCATCATCCTGGCAGTTACAGCCGGTATCATGCAATTGATCGTTCTGCGTACGGGCCCTGCAATGGATAACCCGCAAATGAAGGCGATGATGTATTTCATGCCGGTCATGATTGCCGGATTCGGGATTATCTTGCCATCCGCCTTGACGCTTTACTGGGTAATCGGGAATATCATCTCGTTGATCCAAAACATGTTCATTTATCGTCCATGGGAAAAGAAAGAAGTGCAACAGCCTGTTAAAACGAAAACAGGAGGGGCTAAAAAGTGAAGCATCTTACACAAACGGGGAAAACGGTCGAACAAGCGATTGAAAATGCGTTGGAAAAACTGAAAAAATCACGAGATGAAGTGACGATCCGCGTTATCGATGAAGGAAAAAAGGGGTTTTTCGGATTCGGTGCCAAAGATGCGGAAGTGGAAGTCACAGTGATGGAATCGGTGCAGCCAGAAACCGAAAAAGCGCCGCAACAAGTGGATAGCGCTAAACCTTCTGAAGAAGAGATTGCGGCAGAAATGCCGTCAGCTCCGATAAAAGAGGGAGAAGAGCCTGATTTCGGCGGATCTGTTGAACCGGCAGTGAAACCATCGAATGATAAAGCGATTGAAGAAACAAAAACCTATTTGCAGGATGTTGCAAAAGGAATGAAGATTGATGATTTGACTGTGGCGCATGAAAAACAAGGCAAAACGGTGCGTTTTAAACTGGAAAGTGAAAAAGTGGCCATGCTCATCGGCAAAAGAGGGCAGACCTTGAATTCACTCCAGCAATTGGCGCAATTGGTGGCGAACCGCCATGCTGAACAATTCATGATCGTCGAGTTGGATGCCGAGAATTATCGGGAGCGGCGCCAGGAAACCTTGGAACAATTGGCAGACCGGATGGCGGACAAAGCGATCCGCACCGGAAACCGTGTCCAATTCGAACCGATGCCGTCCTACGAGCGGAAAGTGATCCATCAGGCGCTGTCACGGCGGCTGGATATCGACACGTATTCGGAAGGCAAAGATCCGAACCGCTATTTGGTCATCGAACCGCATAAATAATGGAAGAAAATGCCCGCTGGCGTCAGTTACATGACGCAGCGGGCATTTTTTATGGAAAAAATGAAAAATGAAGAGAGAAAAAAGTGTTGGGTTTATGGATGTATATTTATGCATATCATATTTGCGGGTGAACCTGAAAAAAATACCAAAAACAAGCACTGTATCTTTTGATTTTATGCATTTTGTGTTATTGTTGTACGTTGTACAGTCACGCGTATTTTAACAGTTGTCCACATGTGGACAACTGTTTTAACCCATAAAAGCATGCTGTGGGCAAGCTCAATTTGTATGCCCTTAGTATTTTATTGTAAGAGGAGGAAACAGCATCATGATGGAATTCGATACGATCGCCGCGATTTCCACGCCAAGCGGTGAAGGGGCTATCGCCATCGTCCGCTTAAGCGGGCCGGAAGCGGTAGCCATCGCAGACCGGTTGTTCCGTGCGCCGTCTGCTAAAGCGCTCGCTGAACAGGCGAGCCATACTATCCATTACGGCCATATTGAAGACCCCGCGACGAAAGAAACGGCGGAGGAAGTAATGGTCGCATTGATGAGAGCACCTAAAACATTTACCCGTGAAGATGTCGTGGAAATTAATTGCCACGGCGGCATCGTATCGGTCAATCGTGTGTTGTCACTCGCCCTAAGAGCGGGTGCACGGCTTGCAGAGCCAGGAGAATTCACCAAGCGCGCATTCTTGAACGGGCGCATCGACTTGTCCCAGGCAGAAGCCGTCATGGACTTGATCCGAGCGAAAACAGACCGTGCCATGGACGTCGCCCTGACGCAGATGGAAGGGCGTTTGTCCCGCCTCATCAGTTCGCTGCGCCAGGCGCTTTTGGAATCGATCGCACAGATGGAAGTGAACATCGATTATCCCGAGTATGACGATGTGGAAGAAATGACGCGCCCGATGATGCTTGAAAAAGCGCAATGGGTGCAGTCGGAAATCGCCAAATTGCTCCAAACTTCCCAGCAAGGCAAGATTTTGCGGGAAGGCTTATCAACAGTTATTATCGGCCGCCCGAATGTCGGGAAATCGTCGTTACTGAATAGTTTAGTACAGGAAAATAAAGCCATTGTCACGGAAATCGCCGGAACGACGCGCGATATCATTGAGGAATACGTCAATGTCCGCGGTGTGCCGCTGCGCCTTGTCGATACGGCAGGCATCCGGGAAACAGAGGATATTGTGGAACGCATCGGCGTCGAACGTTCCCGCAAAGTGTTGAAAGAAGCGGATTTGATCCTCTATGTATTGAATTACGCGGAAGCACTGACAGAAGAAGATTTGCTGTTATTCGAAGCGGTCCGCGACATGAATTATATCGTCGTCATCAACAAGACCGATTTGCCAAAACAGATCGACTTGGATCAAGTGAAGGAATTGACTAGCGACAAACGCCTCGTGACGACTTCTTTAATTGAAGAAGAAGGCATCGACCAGCTCGAAGAAGCGATTGCCGAATTGTTCTTTGAAGGGGAAATCGAGGCAGGGGACATGACCTATGTCTCCAACGTTCGCCATATTTCACTATTGCACCAAGCACATCAAACGATTTCGGATGCGATTTCAGCCGCTGAAATGGATGTGCCGGTCGATATGATCCAGATCGATGTGACCCGTACATGGGAAATTCTCGGGGAGATCATCGGCGATACGGCAGATGACGGCTTATTGAACCAATTATTCTCGCAGTTTTGCCTAGGAAAATAAATTTTGAAGGGACTGAACGAACATGCCACAATACGAAGCAGGCACGTTCGATGTCATCGTCGTAGGCGCAGGCCATGCCGGAGCAGAAGCAGCACTCGCTTCTGCACGCATGGGCGCCAAAACACTCGTGTTGACGATGAATCTCGATATGATCGCCTTTATGCCGTGCAACCCGTCAATCGGTGGGCCGGCAAAAGGCATCGTGGTACGTGAAATAGATGCAATGGGCGGGGCTATGGGCCGCGTCATCGATAAAACACATATTCAAATGAGAATGCTCAACACCGCCAAAGGGCCGGCTGTCCGCGCATTGCGCGCACAAGCCGATAAAGTGCTGTACCAGCAGGAAATGAAACGTTTGATGGAAGAACAGGAAAACTTGAGCTTGCACCAAGGCATCGCAGAAGAATTGATCGTTGAAAACGGGGAGGTCAAAGGGCTCATCACTCAAGTCGGCGGCATTTACCGTGCGGAAACGGTGGTCATCACGACCGGCACATTCTTGCGCGGCGAAATCATCATCGGCGATCTTCGCTACTCAAGCGGTCCGAACCATCAGCAGCCGTCCATTAAACTGGCAGAAAACCTGGAGCAGCTCGGCTTTGAGACGGTGCGTTTCAAGACCGGTACACCGCCGCGCATCAACAGCAACAGCATCGACTACTCGAAAACGGAAATCCAGCCGGGAGACGATGTGCCGCGCGCGTTTAGCTTTGAAACGACGGAATTCATCATGGACCAAATGCCGTGCTGGCTGACGTATACGACGAGCGAAACGCATCAGATCATCGATGAGAATTTGCATTTGTCGCCGATGTATTCGGGCATGGCAAAAGGCACAGGGCCGCGTTATTGCCCATCGATCGAAGACAAAATCGTCCGTTTCAGCGACAAGCCGCGCCACCAGATCTTCCTCGAGCCGGAAGGACGCTCAACGCGTGAGGTTTACGTACAAGGCCTTTCCACCAGTTTGCCGGAACATGTTCAGCGCAAGTTGCTCGAATCGATTCCAGGGCTTGAGAAGGCCGATATGATGCGTTCAGGCTATGCCATCGAATACGATGCCATTGTGCCGACGCAATTATGGCCGACGCTTGAATCGAAACAAATTACCAACCTTTATACGGCAGGACAGATCAACGGCACGTCCGGTTACGAAGAAGCAGCGGGGCAGGGGCTTATGGCTGGCATCAACGCCGCGGCGAAAGTGCTCGGCAAAGAAGAAGTCATCCTCAGCCGTTCGGATGCTTATATTGGCGTTCTGATCGACGATTTGGTCACCAAAGGCACAAGCGAGCCTTACCGTTTGCTGACATCACGTGCGGAATACCGCTTATTGCTGCGCCACGACAACGCAGACTTGCGCTTGACGGAACTCGGCTATCAGCTTGGCATGATCACAGAAGAGCGTTATGCACGCTTCCTGGAGAAAAAAGACCATATCGAAGAAGAAATCAAGCGACTGCGCGGCATCATCATCAAGCCGAACGAACAAACGCAGGAAGCGATCCGCAACGCAGGAGGCAGCGAGCTGAAAGACGGCATCCGTGCAGCCGATTTGTTGAAACGTCCCGAAATGAATTACGACATGATCGCGTCCTTGACGGAATCTGACATCGCGCTCAGCGACGAAGTGAAAGAGCAAGTCGAGATCCATGTGAAATACGAAGGCTATATCGAAAAATCCCTTCAGCAAGTCGATAAGCTGAAGAAAATGGAAAACAAAAAGATTCCAGAAAACATCGATTACGATGCCATCTCTGGGCTTGCAACTGAAGCGCGAGGCAAACTGAAAGAAGTTTTGCCATTGTCGATTGCACAAGCGACGCGCATTTCCGGCGTCAACCCTGCTGACATTTCGATTTTATTGGTGTATATTGAACAAGGAAGAATCGCAAAAGTCTAAATGGGATTTACACTTGAGGGCGGCCTGACCGCCAGCACATAACAGAACTCGAAATGGGCTGGTATCCGCCAGCCCATTTGCTTTTACATAAAAACGCTAATCCCGCTCCCGCAAATGTGCGGTGAGACAGGTGAGAGGGGACATACAGTGAACGAACAGCAATTCGCGCAAGCACTGAAACAACAAGGAATCGAACTTTCTGAACGTCAGGTGAAGCAATTCCACATCTATTACAAAGAACTTGTCGAATGGAACGAAAAAATGAATTTGACGGCCATCACGGATCAGGAAGATGTCTATTTAAAGCATTTCTACGATTCCATCAGTGCCGCCTTTTACATGGATTTCACCAAGCCGCTGTCGTTATGCGACGTCGGAGCAGGAGCCGGCTTCCCGAGCATCCCGCTGAAAATCTGCTTCCCGCATATCGAAGTGACAATCGTCGATTCATTGAACAAACGCATCCAATTCTTAAATCATTTGAGTGAAGCTCTCGGATTGGACAAAGTTTCTTTCGTCCACTCGCGCGCGGAAGATTTTGGCCAGTCGCAGCACCGCGAAAGCTACGATATCGTAACGGCTCGTGCTGTAGCGAGACTTTCAGTCCTTGCTGAACTTTGTGTGCCGCTCGTCAAGCAAGGAGGGGCGTTTGCCGCAATGAAAGCTGCCTCTGCGCCAGACGAACTGAAAGACGCTGAAAAAGCGCTCAAAGTGCTTGGAGTGAAGCAAGAAGCCGTACATTCATTCCTCTTGCCGGTGGAAGAAAGCGAACGCCATATCCAAGTGTTCCGGAAATTCAAGGCAACCCCGAAGAAATATCCGAGAAAAGCGGGCATGCCAAACAAATCACCGATCAGTTAATGTTTCACGTGGAACATAGGGAATTGTAGATGCGTCTTTGGAATGAAACAACAAGAGCAAGTTTTTAATAAGGTGGTGCCTGAGCATGAAAAGTCCTTTTGCCCGTCTTTTCGGAGGCGGAGATAAAGCAAACGATGCAACAACAGCAGAAGCTTCAAGCCGAAATTCTGAAGAAGTGGTGAAAATACCGCTGGCTAAGATCCATGCCAATCAATTCCAGCCGCGGACCGTTTTTGATGAGGAGAAAATCGAAGAGTTGGCCCGAACGATTCACGTTCACGGGGTCATCCAGCCGATTGTCGTCAGGGATTCGCAGCAGGAAGGTTTCTATGAAATCATTGCAGGGGAACGGCGCTTCCGTGCAATGACCTCTCTTGGCTGGGAGGAAGTTCCGGCGATCATTCGCCAATTGAGCGATAAAGAAACGGCGTCGATCGCGTTGATTGAAAACCTCCAGCGTGAGGAATTGACGGCGATTGAAGAAGCGCATGCCTATTCCAATTTGCTGCAGATCCAGGAAATCACCCAGGAAGCCTTGGCGCAGCGGCTCGGAAAAAGCCAGTCAGCCGTTGCCAATAAACTGCGGTTGTTAAAGCTGCCAGAAGCCGTCCAGCAAGCGCTGCTTACAAGGAGTATCACTGAACGCCATGCGCGTGCTTTGCTGCCGGTAAAAGATCTTGAACTCCAGCAGCAATTGCTTGAACAGCTATTGGAAGAAGGACTCAACGTCAAAGAATTGGAAGAACGCATCAAAGCGTTGACGGAAGAAGCGCCGAAAAAACCGAAAAAGCGAAGAAAAGCTGTCAGCCGTGATATGCGCATCGCGATGAATACCATCAAAGAGTCGCTGTCGATGGTCAAAAAAAGCGGCATTAAGCTTGATACACAAGAAGAAGATCACGAGGATTATTACCAAATCACCGTGAAAATTCCGAAAAATCGCCCATAATTGCTCTTTCCGTTGAGGAAAGGGCTTTTTTTGGCAGATATATCTCTATGAAACAGGAAATTTGATACAATATAGAAATGGAGCTGTCGCGGATAGCCATCAAGGCGTTTCCGCAGTAAAATGAAGACAGTATCGAAGAAAGTTGGTGCACGTGTGGGTAGAACGATTGCCATCGCCAATCAAAAGGGCGGTGTAGGAAAAACAACTTCATCAGTTAATTTAAGCGCTTGCCTTGCATACTTAGGCAAGAAAGTGCTGTTAATAGATATCGATCCACAAGGCAATGCGACGAGCGGCGTTGGGATCAATAAAGGCGATGTCGATCAATGCATCTACGAGATTCTCATTGACGATGTGGATGTCAAAGACACAATCATGGAGACGAAAGTCGAAAATCTTCATGTGGTACCGGCGACGATTTCGCTGGCGGGTGCGGAAATTGAATTGGTTTCGACCATTTCACGCGAGGCACGGCTAAAAAATGCCTTGGCAGAAGTGAAGGATTTATACGATTACATCATCATCGACTGTCCGCCGTCACTTGGCCTATTGACCTTGAATTCGTTGACGGCTTCAGACGGTATTATTATTCCAGTACAATGTGAATATTATGCTCTAGAAGGTTTAAGTCAGTTATTGAGCACAGTTCGCTTGGTCCAAAAACACTTAAACCATGATCTGATGATCGATGGTGTATTGCTGACAATGTATGATGCACGGACCAATCTGGGTATGCAAGTCATCGAAGAAGTGAAGAAATACTTCCAGGACAAAGTGTATGACACCGTAGTTCCGCGAAATGTTCGCTTGAGTGAGGCCCCGAGTCACGGAGAGCCAATCATCATCTATGATCCGAAGTCCAGAGGCGCAGAAGTTTATCTAGAATTGGCGAAGGAAGTGATTCGTAATGGCTAAAGGATTGGGAAAAGGCATCAACGCATTGTTTCCAGGAGAAACAGTCAACGAAACGGATAAAGTGATGCAGATTAAATTGACCGATATCAAGGAAAACCCGCATCAGCCGCGCAAAGTGTTCGACCAGCAAGCACTGGAAGAGCTTGCCGAATCGATTCGCGAACACGGCATTTTACAGCCAGTCGTGGTCCGGAAAAAAGGCGCGAAATTCGAGCTGGTCGTTGGCGAACGCCGATTCCGCGCGGCGAAACTGTGCAAATTGAAGGAAGTACCCGCCATCGTCAAGGAGTTCAATGAACAGCAGATGATGGAATTGGCGATTCTTGAAAACTTGCAGCGCGAGGATTTGACGCCAATCGAAGAAGCGGAAGCTTATCAGAAGCTGATGGATACGCTCAATTTGACACAAGAGCAATTGGCGTTCCGACTTGGCAAAAGCCGTCCGCATATTACCAACCATATTCGTTTATTGACTTTGCCGAAAGACGTGCGTGAGCTCATTTCGGACAAAAAGCTGTCGATGGGGCATGGCCGTACTTTGCTTGGGTTGCGCAGCAAAAAAGATATTTCCGAAACGGCACAAAAAGCGGTCAAAGAAGGATTGAATGTCCGTCAGCTGGAAAATTTGGTGCAGCGTTTGAACGACAATGTTCCACGTGAAACACCGGAAAAGAAAAAGGATATCTTTATAGAAGAAAAACAATCTGAACTACGTGACCGTTTCGGCACGAATGTCCAGATTAAAAAACAGAAGAACAAAGGCAAGATCGAAATCGAATTTTTCTCAGAAGATGATTTGGAACGGATCTTGGATTTGCTGAAGTAATCTTCTAACCGTCACATTGCGTATTTGTATTTGTGATGGGGTTATCCAAATGAACCGGTGTATTGGTTATAAAACAGCCTATTTTTCGGAGACGGAAAATAGGCGTTTCTTTGAAGCGGGGGAAAGCCGCTGCAGTCGGAAAACGAATCTGGCGCATCGGCAGCTCAGCAAACGGTTTTAGAACTCGGTAAAAAGAGGGAGAAGAGCCGGGTGCTCAGCACATTCCGGAGCACGAAGAGGAAGGAGCTCGAATATGGTTCTTTGGGGAACATTGGTCAACGCGCTTTTAATTGTCATAGGAACACTGATCGGGCGTGCACTGCGCAATATTCCCGACAGGATGAAAGAAACGGTCATGTATGTCATTGGACTGGTAGTTGTGGTGTTGGGCTTGCAGATGGGCTTTGAGAGCCAGAATTTCGTCATTGTCATCATCAGCCTGGTGCTCGGTGCGGTGATCGGCGAATGGGCAAGGCTTGAAGATAAATTGAATGGCGTCGGCCGATGGATTGAACGGATGCTCGGCACGAAAGAAAGCCAGGGCAGCTTGGCGCAGGGCTTTGTCACAGCGACGCTGATTTTTGTCATCGGCGCAATGGGCATTATTGGTGCTTTGGAGAGCGGCCTCAGCAATGAACACGGCGTTCTCGTGTCAAAAGGCATCATTGATGGATTTACGTCGATCATTCTCGCGTCGACGCTCGGAATCGGTGTCATGCTGTCAGCGATTCCGGTATTCGTCTATCAGGGCTTGATCGCTTTGTTCGCCACGCAGATCAGCCTGCTTATCCCGGAAGCGGCGCTCGACTTGTTCATTACCGAAATGACCGCGACTGGCGGGGTGATGATCGCGGCAATCGGGCTTAATTTGATGGGCATCGTGAAGATCCGGGTAGCGAACTTATTGCCGGGGATCATTGTAGTTGCGTTTCTTGTCACGGCCATGTTTAAATTCAATCTGATGTAAGTAATTAAAGAAGGTGTAGACGTGTTTTTTGAAAGAAGCGTTGTGGAAAGATTTGTTAATCAAGTGACAACGAAACTGCTGGATGAGGAAATGTGGTTAAATATTTCCGGAACAGCGCTGCGTGTCATTTTAATTGCTGCCGGTGCCTATATATTGACGCGTGTCATGCGGATTATCATCCGCAAATCGTTTTCGGTCCGTTTGAGAGGGCCGATTAAAACGAATGGCCGTCGTCATCAGACTTTGTCTAAGCTGTTGGAAAACATTGTTACATATGTCATTGGATTTATGGCGCTCGTCGCCATACTATCGGCGTTCTCGGTTAACATCAGCGGGATTATCGCCGGTGCAGGGGTGGTCGGCCTGGCTGTCGGTTTTGGCGCACAGAACTTGGTGCGCGATGTTATTACCGGTTTCTTCATCATTTTTGAAGATCAATTTTCAGTCGGCGATTATGTCCGCATCAACCAAGCCGAAGGAACGGTTCAGGAAATCGGCTTACGCACGACGAAAGTGCAGGCGTGGACCGGTGAGTTATTCATCTTCCCGAACGGCATGGTCACAGAAGTCGTCAATTTCTCGCTTCATAACTCGATCGCGGTCGTGGATTTAAGCGTTTCGCATGATTCCGACCTGGCAAAAGTGGAACGGCTGATTTTGGAGTTTTTGGAAACGGTACAGCCCACTTACGAAGAAGTCATCAGCCCGGCCGAACTGCTCGGCGTGCAGAATATGACGGCGACGGAAGTGGTCATGCGCTTGACGGCGGAAACCTTGCCAATGCAGCATTTTGCGGTATCCCGCAGAATGCGCCGTGATTTGAAGGAGTTTCTCGATCAGCGCGGCGTTGAATTGCCGTATCCTCGCATGGTGGTCATGCACCGCGAGCCCGGTGATGCAGCCGCAATGAACGCGACTAAATGATGGAGGGACGCAGCCATGGAAATGAAAGATTTCGGGTTACATGATATTGTCGAAATGAAAAAAGGGCATCCATGCGGGGCGAACGCCTGGAAAATTATCCGCATGGGCGCCGACATCCGCATCAAATGCGAAGGTTGCCAGCACAGCGTTATGCTGCCGCGGGCCGAGTTCAATAAAAAAATGAAAAAAGTATTGGTCAAAGCCGAGGCGGAATGAGGAATGGACATTTCCGCCTCGTCTTTCTATAATAGAATGGTTGCAAAATTTGTGAGCGAAAAAGAAAGGTCGTGAATCCTTTGGCATTAACTGCAGGGATCGTAGGATTACCAAACGTGGGGAAATCCACATTATTCAACGCTATTACGAAAGCGGGCGCCGAAGCGGCGAACTACCCGTTCTGTACGATAGATCCAAACGTCGGCATCGTCGAAGTGCCTGATGAGCGTCTCAATAAATTGACGGAATTAGTGGATCCGAAAAAAACTGTCCCAACGGCTTTTGAATTCACCGATATCGCTGGAATTGTTGAAGGCGCCAGCAAAGGGGAAGGGCTTGGGAATAAATTCCTCTCCCATATCCGTGAAGTAGACGCAATTTGCCAAGTGGTCCGCTGCTTTGCTGACGACAACATCACGCACGTTACGGGAAAAGTGGATCCAATTTCCGATATTGAAGTCATCAACCTTGAATTGATACTAGCGGATATGGAAAGCATCGAGAAACGCATTGCACGTGCAGCGAAATTGAAAAAGCAACGAGACAAGGACGCAATTGCAGAAGAGCCGGTCTTGTTGAAACTGCGTGAAGCTTTCGAGGACGGCAAATTGGCTCGTTCGATCGAATTCACAGATGATGAGCTGCGCATCGCCAAAGGCTTGAATCTTTTGACGCTGAAACCGATGCTTTATGTAGCGAACGTTTCAGAAGATGAAATCGCGGATGCCGACAACAACGAATATGTCCAAAAAGTTCGCGAATTTGCGGCTGGAGACAAAGCTGATGTCATCGTCATTTGCGCGAAGATCGAAGAAGAAATGGCTGAACTGGATGATGAGGAAAAAGAAATGTTCCTTGAAGAATTGGGCATTACTGAGTCTGGATTGGATCAATTGGTCAAAGCTTCGTACAGCTTGCTCGGACTGGCGACTTATTTCACTGCCGGCGTGCAAGAAGTGCGGGCGTGGACATTTAAAAAAGGCATGAAAGCCCCACAATGTGCCGGCGTCATCCACTCGGACTTCGAACGCGGCTTTATCCGCGCAGAAACCGTTGCTTACGAAGAATTGGTGGAAGCCGGTTCAATGGCAGCGGCGAAAGAAGCCGGGAAAGTGCGCCAAGAAGGCAAGGAATACATCGTCAAAGACGGCGACGTCATGCTCTTCAGATTTAACGTATAAGGCTTACGCCTACTAGTTTATTGTCAGTCATTGCCATGGAAACAAGTTAACAAGGGATTGGCGGCTGGAAAAGAATACCGAACCGGGTGCTTTTTTTGAGCATCCGGTTTTTTATGAGGAGGGAAACAAATGTATTTATTCGCATATGGAACCTTGAAAAGAGGCGGCAAATACCATTTCTATCTGGAAGAAGCGGATTTGGTGGCAGAACACGTAACGATTTCAGGAAGCTTGTACGACACAGGGCTCGGCTATCCGGCGCTCGCGTTGACGGGAGACGATGTCATTCAGGGAGAGCTTTACGATATCCCTGACGTCTTATGGCCCGCGATCAATGACCTGGAAGATTATTCAGGAAATGCGAAAACCGATATGTACGACCGCCTGACAATCGAAGTCGAAACCGAACGCGGCACCAAACAAGCAATTGTCTATACGGCGAAAGCGGAGCGATTGTTGAAGGAATATATCCCCGAAGGCGTATGGGACGTGGAACGGTCATTTGTGAAATAAACAGCAAAAAGAAGGCACAACAGGAAATCTGCTGTGCCTTCTTTTTTATTTGCACGGATCCTGCCGTTTATTCATCTGGCGGCGGATAGCCGGAATAGACGTGGAGGCGGGGGAGTTTCGGGTCGTCCCGTATCCACGCATCGTTCGGTTCTTTTCGCAGTTCACGGTACATGAGGAAGTCGCCGAATGCCCCGGCCGTCAGCATGGCGCCGAGCAGGACGAGCACTTGATCGCCAAGCCAAAAGCCGATGATGGTCGGCAAAACGGCTGTCGTCCAAAATGGCAATAGCAAGACCGCCCGCATGGCCCGGTTTTTCACGGGACGGTCGCTGGTCGCATAAGCGATGCCCAATTTTAAGTTGAGGCCGTATTGAAGTGAAGAGATGGGCACTTTTCCAAAGATGACGAAGCCGATCAAATGGAATAATTCATGCAGCACGATCAATAATGCGTAGCCGCCGAAGAAATAGAGGATGCCGAACAGCGAAAAGCCAAAAGACAAGGGCTCGCGGAACAGCTGGTAGGCGAGCGCGAAGGCGACAACGAGTACTATATTGAACCACAGCGCTTTCGGTGCGATTTCTTCTATATTCAAATCGATGACTTTATGAGGTTCCATTGGCAACACATCCCGAACTTTGATGCTCCCAGTATAGCCTAAATTACAGCTTGCCGGAAGCCTGTGCGTATGCTACAATATATTGATGTGAGTAATATTTATGATTGCTTGCTCCTTGCCCGCTGGAAACAGCAGGGCCCAAGTCCATAAGGAGGTGACAATACGATGAGAGAATACGAACTAATGTACATTGTACGCCCGAACATTGAAGAGGACGCGAAGAAAGCTCTAGTTGAGCGTTTCAGCGAAATCCTGACTTCTAACGGTGCGGAAATCATCGAGTCGAAAGAATGGGGTAAACGCCGTTTGGCTTATGAAATCAATGATTTCAAAGAAGGTTTCTACCAGATCGTGAAAGCGAACGCTGGAACTGAAGCTATCAACGAGTTTACACGTCTTGCGAACATCAATGAAGACATTATCCGCCACATCGCTGTACGCCTAGACGTATAAGATAAGCGGAATACAGATAATACACGACTTGAAGAAGGAGGTTGAATTCTGATGATCAACCGGGTTGTATTGGTCGGAAGACTGACAAAAGATCCTGATCTTCGCTACACACCAAGCGGGGCGGCGGTGGCTCGTTTTACACTTGCTGTAAACCGGACATTCTCCAATGCGCAAGGTGAACGCGAAGCAGATTTTATCAATTGTACCGTTTGGCGCAAGCAGGCTGAAAACACAGCGAATTTCCTCAAAAAAGGAAGTCTCGCCGGTGTCGAAGGCCGCATTCAGACTGGCAGCTACGAGGGTCAAGACGGCAAGCGCGTTTATACGACGGAAGTGGTGGCAGACAGCGTTCAATTCCTTGAACCGAAAAGCGCCGGCTCCGGATCTGGGGATCGTTCAAACGATCGCTCGTATGGACAGCAGCCATCTTATCAACAGAACCAACCGTCTAGTCCAAGTCAGCAAAACAACACTCGTGTAGATGACGATCCGTTTTCAAGCGGAAGCGGGAAGATCGAAGTTTCGGACGACGATCTGCCGTTCTAAACCAGGCGCCCATCAGCGAATAGAAAATTTGAAAACAAGGGAGGTAATTCGATATGGCACCACGTCGCGGAGGCAAGAAGCGTAAAAAGGTTTGTTATTTCACTTCAAACAACATTACACGCATCGACTACAAAGACACTGATTTGCTTAAGAAATTCATTTCTGAGCGAGGCAAAATTTTGCCACGTCGTGTTACGGGCACAAGCGCTAAATGGCAACGTCGTTTGACAATTGCAGTTAAACGCGCTCGTATCATGGCACTTCTACCGTTCGTAGCGGAAGAAAAATAAGATTGTTTAAAGAGGCCGGGAAACCGGCCTCTTTTTTATATGCTTTGGAAATGCATTCAAGTGAGTGGAAAAGCTAAGGTGCGCTGCAAATCTTACAATTGATGCGACAGAAATGAAAAGAAGCAAGTGGAAAAGCTTCCGCCTTTCGACTGCGTTTCAGGGGCACGCTTTCCGGAGGGCTCGCATTGAGCCGCTTCGTCGCTGCGCTCCTGCAGGGTCTCAATTGTCTCGCTGATCCTCCCGGAGTCGGCCCCTTCCACTCCGTCTCTAGTTTTAGAGGGGATGAAAACTTCTTCTGTCCACTCAATAGAAAATGAGGAAATGCTTCATGTTTTGTAGCTCAAGTTATCTATGGTCTAGAGAGGCTAGTTAGTTCTGATCCACCAACAAAGTTTTTGGCTGAAGCACCAACGTGCCAGACGCTGCATCCCGGGAAGCGATTTCCCCACTAGCCGGCAATTAGCTAAAGAAGTAGATCTATCTAAACGCACCCTCATCAATGAAATCTTCAAGTCGCCCAGCGCCAAGGGTAAGCCGATGCCGAAGATAAAAAGTTTATTCAAGCATCACCTCAAACACCTTGCTCCCACATCTGCTACGCAGATGCGTCGCAAATGAAATGACTCAACTTCCTTTCCCCATTTCATTGGCTTATGGCAAGAGGCAACCCAAAGCAGGGCGGCGAATTGCAAGCTAAAGCTTAAATAGAATTCTGGAACAGTTCGACATGTAAACCCTCACTAGCTGCTCCAAACTTATCCCGGGAAGCGATTTCCCCGCTAGCCGGCAACTCGTACAGAAGCAGATCTGATTAAACGAACCCGAATCAAAGAAATCTCTCAGCCGCCCAGCGTAAAGGGGTGAGCCGACGCAATAAGACAAGCGTTCTTCTTGGCTTATTGCCAAAGGCCAACCCAAAGTCGGGCGGCGAATAATAAGATGACACCCGAATAGAATGCCGGAACAGTTCAACATGCAAATTCTCGCCATCTTCTTCGAAACTCTCCCCAATCGCACCACATTCCCACACTTTATTTCCATCTACTATTTCCATCCGCCGGCGAATCAGCGATAATGATTTTCTATAGGCGGCCAATGCCAAAGGGCAGGAAATTTTTTCTTCTCGAAACGGGGCGATAGGTGTACAGTGAGGCAACCTCCTTTTTTGTTCGGGGGCTTGAATCATGGTACAATTATACGGATGAAATAAACCCGAAAGAAGATGAAAAACGCAGATATGCCTAATCAAAAGACACGTCAGTTGACGAATGGAGCCATGATGACGGCGCTGTTTGCCGTCTTATTGGCTATTTCTGTATATGTACCGGTGCTAAGCTTGATCAGCACCTTGTTTTTGGCATTGCCGATTGCTTGGTACAGCGCCAAGTATCCGGTAAAGGCGTCGGCGCTGGTCGCAGTGGTCGGGGTCGTGTTAAGCTTTCTGATCGGCGGATTGCTGTCTTTGCCTTTGGCATTGATCCACATTCCGCTGGGGCTCATGATTGGGCTGTCGATCCATTATAAAAAAAGCAAATTGTTCATGTTCATGGGTTCGAGCATCGTGCTGCTGGTATCTTTAATGGTGCAATACGTAGCAGCGATTGCCTTTTTAGGAATTAATTTCCTGGAAGAATTCATGGTGACAATGCGCAGTTCATATGAACAAGCGGGAACGTGGCTTGAGCGACTCGGATCGCAATCGACGCAGGAATACGAGGAGCTTGTGGCGCAATTCATGCTGACCTTTGAGACCTTGTTGCCGACGCTATTGATTTTGTCGGTATTTACGACGGTGTGGGTGCTATTGTTGATCCTGCTGCCGATTTTGAAACGGCTTGGCATCGAAGTGCCGAAATTCCCGCCGTTCCGCGAGATGCGTTTGCCGAAAAGCGTATTGTGGTATTACTTGATTGTCATTTTGGTGTCCTTGCTGTCGGATTTTGAGCAAGGAACCATGGCTTATTTAATTTTCGCCAATGCCTCGATGCTTCTGCAGTTCCTGCTGTTCTTGCAGGGGGTATCGTTCTATCATTTCTATATCCACCAAGAGGGCTGGCCCCGCTGGGTGATGGTTGTTGTGACGGTTCTTGCATTTCCTTTGCAGTCGTTTACGAGCATCATCGGGATTTTGGATCTCGGCTTTGATATCCGGGGCTGGATCAAGCGGGCGCACGAGTCTAAAGGAAAGTAAGGAGCTGAAGAGAAATGTCGGCTTTTTTCAGGAAACGTAATCTAAGATATCCATTGCTGGCATTGCTGGCTCTTGGAATGGCCGCTGTCATCCTCATCTCCCTTTGGTCGGAATGGGGCGCGGGCATTTTTGCCATCCTCTACGGGGCGGCGATCACCTCGGCGTGGGTACTGGAGAAGCGCAACTATGAAGAAACCGAAAAGCATATCGAAACGCTATCCTACCGCATGAAGAAAGTCGGCGAGGAAGCATTGCTCGAGATGCCGATCGGGATTTTGCTGGTCAATGAAAACCAGCAAATCGAATGGGCGAACCCTTACATCACTTCAGCGCTCGATTACGAGACGCTGATCGGTGAATCGGTTTATAGCTTGTCGGAAGAATTTAACCAATTGGTCAAATCTGCCGAATCAAATGAAATGGTCGTGCCGCTTGGCGGGCGCAAATACCGCGTCTACTACCGTGCAGATGACCGTTTGTTCTATTTGTTCGACATTACTGAGCAAGTGGAAATTGAAACTTTGTATCATGCGGACCGGACCGTCATCGGCATCCTGTTCATCGATAATTACGATGAATTGTCGCAAGGGATGGACGATCAGGTGCGCAGCAATTTAAATAGCCTGGTGACGTCTTTGATCAATCGATGGGGGACGGATAACGGCATTTTTGTAAAACGTATTTCATCAGACCGCTTTATGGCGGTGTTCAATGAATCCATCTTGAAGCAATTGGAAGAAACCAAGTTCACGGTGCTCGATGACATCCGGGAAGTAACAGCGAAAGACAATATGGCGCTGACATTGAGCATCGGAGTCGGAGCGGGTTCTGCGTCCTTGATCGAACTTGGCGCGATGGCACAGTCGGGGCTTGATTTGGTGCTTGGACGCGGCGGCGACCAGGTAGCGATCAAGCATCCGAGCGGCAAGGTCAAGTTCTATGGAGGCAAAACGAATCCGGTCGAAAAACGCACAAGAGTCCGTGCACGCGTCATTTCGCACGCGCTTCGTGATCTGATCCAAGAAAGCGATCAAGTCTTTGTCATGGGCCATAAAATGCCCGATATGGACTCGATCGGCGCCGCGGTCGGCGTCGCGAAAATGGCGGAAATGAACCGCATCAAAGGCCGCATCGTCATTGATTTCGATGAATACGACCGCAGCGTCATGCGCTTGATGGAAGAAATCGAAAGCGATCCGGATTTGTTTGAGCGTTTCATTACCCCGGAAGAGGCATTATCGGAAATGACCGAGCATTCCCTGCTCGTCGTCGTCGATACGCATAAACCGTCGATGGTCATCGATGAACGCTTGCTCCAGCGCATGGAGCGCGTCGTCTTGATCGACCATCACAGAAGAGGCGAGGAATTCATCACCAATACGATGCTCGTCTATATGGAGCCGTACGCCTCGTCTACGGCGGAACTCGTGACCGAATTGATTGAATACCAGCCAAAACACGAGAAATTAACGATGCTCGAAGCGACAGCAATGCTTGCCGGAATCATCGTCGACACGAAAAGCTTTACGCTGCGCACTGGCGCCAGGACCTTTGAAGCGGCATCGTACTTGCGCTCGAACGGTGCTGATACCGTGCTTGTGCAGCGATTATTGAAAGAAGACCTCGAGACGTACATTGAGCGGGCGAAAATCGTCCAAAGCGTGGAATTTGTCGGCGACGGCATTGCCATTGCAAAAGGTGAGCCAGGGCGTATCTACAGCCCCGTGCTGATCGCCCAGACGGCGGATATCCTGCTGACGATGAAAGACGTCAACGCGTCGTTTGTCATCGCAGAACGCACAGAAGGCGGCGTCGGCATCAGTGCCCGCTCGCTCGGTGAAGTCAATGTACAGGTCGTGATGGAGAATCTCGGCGGCGGTGGCCATTTGACGAATGCGGCCACGCAAATGCCGGATGCAACACTTGAAGAAGCGGTTGGGCAATTAAAGACCGTATTAACCGAAAACTATAGAGGAGGATCTGAAGAATGAAAGTGATTTTCTTGAAAGACGTAAAAAATGTAGGTAAAAAAGGCGATATCAAAAACGTGGCGGACGGCTACGCGAACAACTTCCTATTGAAAAACAATTTGGCCGTGGAAGCGGACCAGGCAGCGATGAGCAAACTTGCCGGGCAGCAGAAGAAGCAAGAGAAAGAAGCGGAGCAAGAGCTTGATGAAGCGAAAGAGCTGAAAGAAAAACTTGAAGCTTTAACGATTGAACTGACAGCTAAATCCGGTGATGACGGGCGTTTGTTCGGCTCGATCACGACCAAGCAAATAGCGAAAGAACTTGAAAAGACCCATGGCTATAAAATCGACAAGCGTAAAATGGAGCTCGACGACGCCATTCGCGCGCTCGGCTATACGAATGTGCCGGTGAAATTGCATCACGACGTAACCGCGACATTGCGTGTACACGTTACTGAAGAAGCGTAAGGGGAATAGATATGAACGAATCGATCGACCGCGTCCCGCCGCATAACCAGGAAGCCGAGCAATCCGTCATCGGAGCCATTTTCCTGGAGCCACAGGCACTTGTTTCCGTAGCGGAAATCGTCATGCCGGAGGATTTCTACCGCGTCGCCCATCAGAAGATTTTCCAGACGATGATCGATTTGACGGACCGCGGCAAAGCGGTGGATTTGGTCACGGTGACAGAAGAACTATCGGTCAAGAAAGAGCTCGAAGATGTCGGCGGCTTATCGTATTTGACCGAAATCGCCAATGCGGTGCCGACAGCCGCAAACGTTGGGCATTACGCCCATATCGTAGAAGAGAAAGCCTTATTGCGCCGCCTCATCCGAGTGGCCACCACCATCGTTGAAGACGGCTTTACGCGTGAAGACGAAGTGGAAGCCTTGCTTGCTGAAGCGGAGAAGAAAATGATGGAAGTGTCGAGCCGCAAAAATGCGGGCGACTTTATCCATATCAAAGATGTCTTGGTAAAAACGTACGACAATATCGAATTACTGCATACGCGCAAAGGCGATGTCACCGGAATTCCGACCGGTTTCCGCGATTTAGATAAAGTAACCGCGGGCTTTCAGCGCAACGATTTGATCATCGTGGCTGCCCGCCCGTCAGTCGGTAAGACGGCATTCGCCTTGAACGTCGCGCAAAACGTGGCGACAAAAACCGAAGAGAACGTCGCTATTTTCAGTTTGGAGATGGGGGCAGAGCAGCTCGTTATGCGGATGCTCTGCGCAGAAGGCAATATCGATGCCCAAATCATGCGGACCGGTGCACTGCAAAATGAAGACTGGCGCAAGTTGACGATGGCAATGGGCAGTTTATCCAATGCCGGCATTTTCATCGACGACACGCCGGGTATCCGTGTCAATGATATCCGCGCGAAATGCCGCCGCCTCAAGCAGGAATACGGACTTGGCATGATCATGATCGATTATTTGCAGTTGATTCAAGGACCCGGCAAGGCCGGTGAAAACCGCCAGCAGGAAGTATCCGATATTTCCCGTTCCTTGAAAGGGCTGGCGCGTGAACTCGAAGTCCCCGTTATCGCCTTGTCTCAGTTATCCCGCGGGGTTGAGCAGCGGCAAGACAAACGGCCGATGATGTCCGATTTGCGTGAATCCGGATCAATTGAGCAAGATGCCGATATCGTATCATTCTTATATCGGGAAGATTATTACGACAAAGAAACCGAAGACCAAAACATGATCGAAATCATCATCGCCAAGCAGCGGAACGGCCCAACCGGCACCGTCAAACTGGCGTTTGTGAAGGAATACAATAAATTCGTCACCATCGATTGGGCCGACCATGAAGGCGGCGGCGATTTCTAGAAAATCTATTAAACACGAACATTGAATGCGTACATGCATTTTTATGTTCGTGTTTTCTTTGGTTTTATATTGACGGCACCGAGCTCTCTTGGTACAATAAAGACTGTTTGAAACAGGGCGACAAGCCTAACGGAGGTGCGGACGATGACATCAGTCGTAGTAGTAGGAACGCAATGGGGAGACGAAGGAAAAGGGAAAATCACGGATTTTCTGTCGGAACACGCAGAAGTAATTGCGCGTTACCAAGGCGGCAACAACGCCGGCCACACAATCATTTTTGGCGGCGAAACGTATAAATTGCATTTGATTCCATCGGGGATTTTTTATAAAGAAAAAACATCGGTTATCGGCAACGGCATGGTTGTTGACCCGAAAGCGCTTGTTCAAGAGTTGAAAGGCCTTCACGACCGCGGAGTGACGACGGAAAACTTGCGCATCTCAAACCGCGCCCACGTCATTTTGCCTTACCACATCAAGCAAGACGAAGTGGAAGAAGCGCGCCGCGGCGCGAACAAGATCGGTACGACGGGCAAAGGGATCGGGCCTGCGTATATGGACAAAGCGGCACGCGTCGGGATCCGCATTGCAGATTTGCTGGATCATGTCGTGTTCGAAGAGAAATTGCGCATGAACTTGAAAGAGAAAAACCGCATGTTCGAGAAATTCTATGAGACAGAAGGCTTCACCGTCGAAGAGATCATGGAAGAGTATTATCAGTACGGCCAGGAAATCGCACAATACGTGACCGATACATCGAAAGTGCTGAATGATGCATTTGATGCCGGCCGCCGCGTCTTGTTCGAAGGCGCACAAGGCGTCATGCTCGATATCGACCAAGGTACGTACCCATTCGTCACGTCATCCAACCCGGTAGCGGGCGGTGTTACGATCGGCGCAGGAGTAGGCCCGACAAATATTTCACACGTTATCGGTGTCTGCAAAGCCTACACATCACGCGTGGGCGACGGCCCGTTCCCGACGGAATTGTTCGATGAAGTGGGCGACCAGATCCGCACAGTCGGCAAGGAGTTCGGTACCACAACAGGACGCCCGCGCCGCATCGGCTGGTTCGACAGCGTGGTCGTACGCCATGCACGCCGTGTCAGCGGATTGACGGACCTTACCGTCAACTCGATCGACGTCTTGACGGGGCTTGATACAGTGAAAATCTGTACAGCTTACCGCTACCAAGGCGAATTGATCACGGAATACCCAGCGAACTTGCGCATGCTCGCAGACTGTGAACCGGTCTACGAAGAAATGCCGGGCTGGTCTGAAGATGTCACATCGTGCAAATCACTCGATGAATTGCCGGAAAACGCGCGCCATTATTTGGAGCGCATTTCGCAATTGACCGATGTCCAGATCTCGATTTTCTCTGTCGGGCCGGACCGCAACCAGACAAACATCGTCAAAAGCGTTTGGCGTTAAGCGAATAGCCAAAAGCCACTGCCTCTTTTTTAAGAGAACAGTGGCTTTTTTTGCGTTTGCTACAAATTCGCCATAAATGAACTTGCCGCCTCAAGCACTTATATGATGTTTGTGACAACAAGGTCTCAGAAACTGGCCGTGAATTGGAAAAAAAGAGCGAAAATCATAATTTTTTTGCCTCTATTTGCAGAATTAAAGAAAATCATGACAATATCTGGATAATAATGTCTGTTTCATAACGCTTCTGTAACAATGAGTTTATTAAGTGAGCCTTTGAAAAGGGATGTGGTAGAGTGGGGAAGTTGAAAAAACGGAAGTCCCCACGACGGGAGGAAGAAAGGAGCACGACCTGCAACATGAACGCGAAACACCAAAACAAAGACCACTTGAAACTACGCAAATGGAAAATCGGGACCGTCTTCGTTTTAGCTGCCAGTGCATTCGGCGCCAACACGATTTTTGCCGAACCGAACGAGCCGCAAAACCTGGAGCCGGTTTACCATATATACCACAACAACAGTTACCTCGGGGCTGTCTCCGATGATACGCCGATTGACGCATTAATTGATGAAAAATTGGAAAAAAGCTCAAGCGACTACGACAATTTACGTCTCGCGCCGAGTGAAGAATTCAACATTGTAACTGAACAAGCTGTGGCATCGAACTCGACAAACGATGAAGCAGTCATCAACCAGCTAGACGAGCAATTAGAGGTTAAAGCCGAAGCATTCGCACTGCAAGTCGATGGAGAAGCGGCGGTTTATGTAAAAGACCGAGAAGCTTACGAAGAGACCGTCCAGCTCATGAAACAAAGCGCCTTAACGGAAGAGGAGCTCAAGCAATACGAAGAGCAGCAAGAAGAAAACGAACTGCCTGAGCTAAAAGCGGGCGAATCGCGCATCACCGACGTATCTTTCTCTGAACCGATCAACGGTTTGTCGAAGCAGATCGATCCAGAGCAAGTGATGGAACCGAAACAAGCAGCGAAGCATGTGACGGACGAGCTCGAAGTGGACGTGCTCGTCAATAAAGCCGAAAAAGCCTTGAAGAAAATGCCATACGAAACGGTTGAAAAAGACAGCAAAGACGTCTATATCGGCGAAACGGAAGTCGGCCAAAAAGGCAAGCGCGGCGAAAAAGCGGTGAGCTACGCCGTCCGCGAAGTCAACGGCGAACGCGTCGGCCGTTCCGAAACGCGGGAGAAAATCCTCAAAGAGCCGGTCGACAAAATCGTCCTTGAAGGCGACAAGAAATTGCCGGGCGTCGGCACAGGCGAATTCACGTGGCCGGCAGACGGCGGCTACGTGTCGAGCAAGAAAGGCCAGCGCTGGGGCCGTGCCCATAAAGGCATCGACATCGCCCGGCCCGATACGCTTGATATCGTTTCTGCAGATCACGGGACGGTGACCAAAGCAGGTGCAGCCGGCACATTCGGCAAACGCGTCGTCGTCGACCATAAGAATGGCTATAAGACGATCTATGCGCATCTGTCATCGATTGACGTCAAGGTGGGCGATAAAGTGTCCCCGCACACGAAACTCGGCGATATGGGGACGACAGGACGCTCTACAGGCATCCACTTGCATTTCGAGCTTTCCTACGAAGGCCAAGACCGCGACCCATTGGATTATGTGAAGAAATAAACGATTGAAAAGCTGCCAGTTTGCTGGGAGCTTTTTTATGTATTTCAGATAAATAGCTTGTGCGATAGTTTGAAAGGGTTGATTAGAAAAGCTTCCGCTTTTCGACTGCGTTTCAGGGGCACGCTTTCCGGAGGGCTCGCATTGAGCCGCTTCGTCGCTGCGCTCCTGTAGGGTCTCAATTGTCTCGCTATTCCTCCCGGAGTCGGCCCCTTCCACTCCGTCTCTAGTTTTAGAGGTGAAGAAAGCTTCTTCTGTCCACTCGATAGGAAATGAGAAAATGCATCATGTTTTGTAGCTCGTGTCATTTGGAACAAAGAGAATGCAATTTTCAATCCTCATCTTTCAACAAGATATTCGGTTCAAGAACCTATGTGTCAGATACCGCATCTCAGGAAGCGATTCCCCCACTAGCCGACAATTGGGTACAGAAGCAGATTTGCTTAGACTCACCCTACTCACCGAAATCTTTAAGCCGCCTAGCATAAAAGGGTGAGACGACGCCGTAAGACAAGTGTTCTTCTTGGCTTATGGCAGGAGGCCAACCCAAAGCAGGGCGGCGAAGCGCAAGATGAAGCACAAATAGAATGCTGAGACACTTTAACACATGAACTCTCACTATCTACTTCAAACTTATCCCGGGAAGCGATTCCCCCACTAGCCGGCAACCGGGTAAAGATGCAGATCTAATTAAACGCACCCGAATCAATGAAATCACTCAGCCGCCCAGCGTAAAAGGGTGAGCCGACGTCGTAAGACAAGTGTTCTTCTTGGCTTATGGCGAGAGGCCAGCCCCAAGCAGGGTGGCGAAGCTCAATAAGATGCTTAATTAGCATAAAGAAATACCTCTACTCAAAATCCCTCGCTGTCATCGCCAGACTTTTACGCCTATAGAATCCGTTCGCCGCTGAGCCCCGCTGTGACCATCCAAAGGTGCGAAATGCTTGAAATAATGATAAAGTAAAGGATAGCAAAGAATGTCAAAACGGCTGTGTACAGGTGGAACAAATGGGAAGCAGAGGGGGAGAAGATAGATGAATAAAACAATATTAGTTGTGGATGATGAGAAGCCCATTGCGGATATTCTGCAATTTAATTTGAAAAAAGAAGGCTTTAATGTGGTAGTGGCTTATGACGGCGATGAGGCGATCAAAGTGGCGGAAGAGATTCAACCGGACTTGATGCTGCTCGATATCATGCTGCCGAACCGCGATGGCATGGAAGTGTGCCGGGAAGTGCGCAAGAAATTCGATTTTCCGATTATTATGCTGACGGCGAAGGACTCAGAAATCGACAAAGTGCTGGGGCTTGAGCTCGGAGCTGATGATTACGTGACGAAGCCATTCTCGACGCGTGAATTGATTGCGCGTGTCAAAGCGAACTTGCGGCGCCAGAACGTCGTGCCGGCAGAAGAGGAAGGCGTCGGTTCGAACGATATCCAGGTCGGATCATTAACGATTCAGCCGGATGCGTATTTGGTGTTGAAACGTGAAGAGACAATCGAACTGACGCACCGTGAGTTCGAGCTATTGCATTATTTGGCGAAGCATATCGGGCAAGTGATGACGCGCGAGCATTTGCTGCAGACGGTATGGGGCTATGATTATTTTGGTGATGTGCGGACAGTGGACGTTACAATTCGCCGCTTGCGTGAAAAAATCGAAGACAATCCGAGTCACCCAGCGTGGATCGTGACGCGTCGCGGCGTCGGTTACTACCTGCGGAACCCTGAACAGGAGTAGGCTGAATGCTGAAAACCAGTTTTTTTAAGTCAATCCATGTGAAGTTTGTATTGATCTATATTTTGCTGATTCTCTTGGCGATGCAGATCATCGGCCTTTATTTCTCTGAGCAGCTGGAAGAAACGCTGCGCGGGAATTTCGAGGATTCGATTGAAGATCGCATGGAAATCATTGAGTTCAGCGTACGCGAAGAAATGATCCGCAACCGGACAGATGAGGACCTGACCATCGAGCAGAGCCTCCGGTCGGTCCTTTCGAATTTTAATTCGCAGGATATCAATGAAATCCGTGTCGTCGATAATCGTTATCGAATTTTGGCCACGTCCTTGGGCGAGAACCAGTCGCTCGTTGGCCAGCGTTCGACAGATGACCAAATCCGCCGCTCCATTATTGGTGAGACCCCATTGGAACAAACGTATTTGGACAGCAATATCGAAGAGCGGGTATGGGTCAAAACCTTGCCGATTACAGCGGTCGGGGGCGAGATGCTTGGCACGCTGTATGTGAAAGCAGAAGTCGAGAATGTCTACGACCAAATGGATTCCATCAACTCGATTTTGGCAGGTGGTACCGCCATTGCTCTGGTCATCACGGCTGTGCTTGGCGTCTTGGTCGCCCAGACAATCTCACGTCCAATCGCCGATATGCGCAGGCAAGCGCAGGCGATGGCAAAAGGCAATTTCTCGCGCAAAGTCCGCGTTTACAGTGAAGATGAAATCGGCCAACTTGCCCGTGCATTCAACCATTTGACGAATCGGCTGCAGGAATCCCAGCAGTCAACGGAAAGTGAGCGTCGAAAGCTCGCCTCGGTGCTTGCCAATATGACGGACGGCGTTCTTTCGACCGATCGCAGAGGGCGCATCATCTTGATCAACGAACCGGCTCTGCAATTATTGAATGTTTCACGTGAAACAGTCATCAACCGGCCGGTCACGACAGTGCTTGGCCTGGATGAATCCTATACATTCGAAGATTTAATCGATATGCGAGATGCGATCACGCTTGATATCAGTTCACAAGATCAAGCGACGCTATTGCGCACGACTTTCTCGGTCATCCAAAAAGAGACCGGTTTTGTCAACGGCTTGATCGCCGTCCTGCACGATAATACTGAGCAGGAGAAGATTGATATGGAGCGCCGCGAGTTTGTGGCGAACGTATCGCATGAACTGCGGACACCGCTTACGACGATGCGCAGCTATTTGGAGGCGCTCGCTGACGGTGCTTGGCAGGATCCGGAGCTCGCGCCGAATTTCCTCAATGTGACACAAACCGAGACCGAGCGGATGATCCGCCTCGTCAACGATTTGCTGAAATTGTCGAAGATGGATTCGAGTGAAGCGGATTTGAGCCGTGAAATGGTCGAATTTGGTGTCTTCTTTAACCGCATCATCGACCGCTTTGAAATGTCGAAATCCCAGAATGTATCGTTCGAGCGCAAAGTGCCGAAATCGCAGTATTTTGTGGAAATCGACACCGATAAATTAACGCAAGTTATCGATAACATCATTTCCAATGCCTTGAAATATTCTCCGGAAGGCGGAAAAGTCCGCTTCTCTGTCCGCGAGAAAGAAGGGGAATTGCTTGTTTCCATCAGCGATGAAGGAATGGGCATCCCGAAAGAAAACGTCGAGCGTATTTTCGACCGTTTCTACCGCGTTGACCGTGCGCGTTCGCGTGCCATGGGCGGAACGGGGCTTGGCCTTGCGATTTCGAAGGAAATGATCAATGCCCACGGCGGCAAAATTTGGGCGCAAAGCCGTTACGGCAAAGGGACTTCGATTCATTTCACCTTGCCATATGAAATTGACGATGGAGGTGAATGGGATTGAAATACTTGGAACATGTAAAATCCGTTGCCTTGTTTGTCCTGATTTTTCTTAGCTTGGCACTGACTTTCACGATCTGGACATTCACCCCGTCGCTCCAAGAGATTGAAACGCCCACTCAAGTGGATGATGTATCGATCGGCGACAAGCGCAATGCAGATGAAGTCGTGAGGCCAGTGAAAGTGCTCTATCATCATGAAGACGAAGTGACCGGTACTTTCTCCCAGACCGAAATTGAAGCGATGCTGGACACGATCCAGCAATGGGAGATTTCCGATGTCCAGTTATTTGAAGAAGAAGCGGGAACCGATGTGCTCAAGCAGTATTTGCAAGGGCCGGGGCGCACTGTGCTGTATTATCCGGGAGCTGTGCCGTTTCCTGTATTTGATGTCATCATGGACATTTCCGACAATAATTTGCCGGAATCGACCTTTAACCGCGTCGTTGTTGAATGGGGCACAGAAGAAAATCCCGATCCCGTCATTTATTTTATCAACACCGGCTCTGGCCGGATTTACGAAGCACAAGTATCAGACGCTGAACTGGTCGAGTTCCGAGGCGATTATGTGCAGCCATCAGAAGCGTATAATCGCTATGTAACAAATCCCGACATCGGCACCTTGCCGGTTTATGTGCCGGAAAATCCGGTTGAGAAGACGGGCTTTGACTATTTATTGGACGAGACTTCAGCTTCTACATTTGCGGACGCCATTATGGACAGCCCGACCTCACAGTTTGCAGGGGACTTGCAGAGCGAGGAATTCACCGATGAGTCGGGGGCCATCATGCGCGAATTAGATGGCCAGAAAAGCATCAATTATGTACAGCCGAAAGCTGAAACTTCTGACCCGGCGATCCCGTCTGACCTGTTGTTCAACTCGATCAATTTCGTCAATGAACACGGCGGCTGGACCGACCAATATGTCTACTTCGGCATGAAATCGGTCAATCAGCAGATCAGCTATCAATTATTCTTTGACGGCTCGCCAGTTTTCAGCAATACGACGGCTGTGAGTTTGGACATCGAATGGGGCATCGACAACGGCGTGGAGCAGGCATTCCGCTATAGCCGACCGACTTATTTACTCGATTCGGTCGCAGAAACGCGCACCATCGAAATGGCGTCTGGCGAAGCGGTGTTAGAAGCTTTGTCGCGCCTCGATATGGACCTTTCGACGATTGAAGCGGTGACGATCGGCTACGAGCTGACACGCAGCGAAGACGATCAATTGATCACGTTCCAACCGGCTTGGTATTATAAAGCAAATGGCAAATGGACACGGCTATCTGACGAATCAGTAGGAGGCGTGAAGCTTGGATTGGAGTAAAACAAAAACCATTTTTATCATTGTCTTTTCGATTCTTAATGTTTTCTTGTATTCGCTCTATATTGACCGTTACACCGAAGCGGAGCAGATCCAACCGCTGCCGGAATCGACGATCGACGAGAAATTGCATGGCGACAATATCACGTATTCGGCATTGCCGGATTCATCTGAAGACAAGCCCTATATACGCGGCGAGTCTAAATCGTTTGCTGAAGCCGATGTGGATATTGATGGGATCGTCAATGTCCTCGAAGATCGGATGCTGCAAATCACTTACGATGAGCCCGTAAATCTAGAAGGCGATAAAGAAGACGCGCTTTTGGCGTTCATTGAAGAGGAAGTTCCGGAAAGCTCGGAATACACTTTGTGGAAAATCGATGAAGACCAGAACCAAGCGGTATTTTTCCAGCAGATTACAGACATTCCGTTGTTCCACAGCAAAGGCGGGCAATTGACCGTATTTTGGGACGAGAATGATGCCGTGATTGGCTTTGAACAGACTTTATTCGACAATATCATCGAAAATGAAGAGCGCAAGAAATTGATCACACCGCTAGAAGCGATCCATACGCTTTATCAGAAGAGTTTACTTGAAACGAATAGCCGCATCACCGAAGCCGAACTTGGCTATTCGACGCATGTGCAAGTATCGGAAAACCGGCAGATGTTCGTTCCGACCTGGCGCATTCGCGTGAAGAATTCCGAAGGTGTGGAAACGGATCATTTCGTCAATGCCATCAAGGACGGTGTCATTGAATTGAACAAAAAGAATGAGGAAATAGCAGAGTAAGGAGTTTTAACTATGCGCTTCAGTGTATTGGCCAGCGGTTCGACTGGCAATGCCATTTATATAGAAAACGACGAGCATGCGTTTTTAGTGGACGCAGGGCTCAGCGGCAAGAAATTGGAGTCGTTATTCGCCTCCATCGGCCGCGATATGGGCAAGCTCGACGGCATTCTTGTCACCCATGAGCATAGCGATCATATTAAAGGGCTCGGCATCGCCGCACGCCGTCATAAAGTGCCGATTTACGCCAACGCCAAAACCTGGGCCGCGATGGACGGGCTGGTCGGGGAGATCCCGGTCGACCAGCGTTTCCATTTTGATATGGAAACGACGAAATCGTTCGGCGGCCTCGACATTGAGTCGTTCGGCGTGTCGCATGATGCGGCAGACCCGATGTTCTACGTCTTTCACGAGAACGGCAGGAAGCTTGCGCTGATCACCGATACGGGCTATGTCAGCGACCGCATGAAAGGCATCATCGGTGCGTCCGATGCGTATGTGTTTGAGAGCAACCACGACATCGGCATGCTGCAGATGGGCCGCTACCCATGGTCGGTCAAACGGCGCATCCTGAGCGATGTTGGGCACGTGTCGAATGAAGATGCGGCAGTGGCGATGTCGGAAGTGCTTGCAGAAAAGCCGACGCGCATTTACTTGTCGCATTTAAGCAAAGATAACAACATGAAAGACCTCGCGCGCATGAGCGTCGAGCAGACGCTGCAGACAAAAGGCATCTACGTCGGCGATTACGTCGATTTGTTCGATACCTCGCCGACCGAGGCGACGCCTTTGGTTGTGGTGTGAATAGATGTAAGAGGAGAGACTGTCCCAGAAGCCTTAGATATGGCTTGGGGACAGTCTTTTTGTTTTTTTTAGAGCCGCTTGATGCTCATTGCGGCGGACGCTTTCCGCGGGCACGGCTTCAGCCGCTTCCCTCGCTGCGCTCAGTCCAGGGTCTTCAGCTCGCGTCGCTCCGTCGCAAGGCTCCGTCACTGCTCCCGCAGGAGTCGCCGCCTCCATTCCCATCAGCTAGTGTGAGGGGGAAATAAAAGATATTTGTTTTTATAAAACTTACTCAAAGTCGGAATCCGTTTTGAAAAAACATAGCAATTATGGTGATGGCTACCTAGGACACAATGTAACTGCGTCGTTACCAATCCAAAATCTCAATTAAAAAGTGTACAAAGTAAGTTGGGTAATAACTTCCGGGCGTGCTCACACAGGGAGGATTGCTTGCATTTTGACGGGTACATCTTATGATAAAAAGAGAGGCATAAGAGAGGATGGAGGCTATGGGTTATTACAATCAAACGCCGAATGGCAGGCAGCCGAAGCCGAGCCGTGCAGGCAGTTTTTTTTCCGGGATGTTCGGCGTCATGGTCGGGGCGTTATTGATGTGGCTGTTGTTTTCGCAAGCACCAGGCTTATTGCCAGGGACCGATACGACGGATTCCGGCACCCAGATCCAGCAGCAAAGCCGTGAGCAGCAAGGCGCGTCGCTTGATATCACGACCGACGTGACGAAAGCAGTCGATGAGGCATCGGATGCGGTAGTCGGCGTATCGAATCTCCAGACAGGCGGGGATTTCTTTTCACAAAGCCAGGAGCAGGCAGTCGGCACGGGTTCTGGAGTTATTTATAAAAGTGAAGGCGATACCGCTTATGTCGTGACGAACCATCACGTCGTTGACGGCGCGAGCGGCATCGAAGTGACATTGGCCGACGGGACGAAAGTCGATGCGCAAGTGGTCGGCAGCGATATCTGGACGGATCTCGCTGTCCTTGAAATGAGCAATGACAAAGTGCAAGGCGTTGTGGAGCTGGGTGATTCGGATGCGCTCAAGCGCGGCGAAGCGGTCATCGCGATTGGCAACCCGCTTGGCCTTGAATTTTCCGGTTCTGTGACGAGCGGCGTCGTATCAGGGACTGACCGTGCCGTTCCGGTCGACCTGGATGGCGATGGCACAGAAGACTGGCAAGCGGAAGTTTTGCAGACAGATGCAGCGATCAATCCCGGCAACAGCGGCGGCGCACTCGTCAATTTGGCAGGCCAATTGATTGGCATTAATTCGATGAAAATCGCCACTTCGCAAGTCGAAGGCATCGGCTTCTCGATTCCGATCAATTCGGCACTGCCGGTCATCAATCAACTCGAAGCAACGGGTGAAATGGTGCGTCCGGCGATGGGCATCACGCTGATTGATTTGGCGCAAGTGCCGAGCACATACCGCGAAGATACATTGAATTTGACGGATGACATTACAGCGGGCGTCGTCGTCAGCTCGGTTGTCCCGTCTTCTGCAGCGGATGAAGCGGGCATGCGCCAATACGATGTTATCGTCGAGCTGGATGGTGAAGAAATTGGCGATATCATCGAGTTGCGCCAGCATCTTTATAACGAAAAGCAAATTGGTGATATGCTGCAAGTAAAAGCATACCGAAACGGCGAATTGCTCGAATTCGAACTTGAACTCACCGACAATTCCACACAATAATATCTCAACAGTTCCAAATGGTGTTTTATGCACCGATTGGAACTGTTTTTTTCATTTCCGAAAATGAAAGGAAGAAATAAAAATCAGCTGAATATTATACACTTCGGAGCTCGAATTTTTAGCTGAAAAAGGGCAATTGTTCGGGAAAATGGCGTGTGGATAACTTTTTTGTTAAAAATCGATTGTTAACAATCCACAGGTGCCAAAAGCTTCGCTATCCGTAGTGTTTTATATCTGTTAGAATGGATTGTGGATAAAAGGGAACGAAATGTGTATAACTGTGTTGAATATTCGGAAATCGAAAGGAGGCGTAAAAATGGAGCTATATTGCTGCCAAACGCATGTAGGGCAAGGGCTTGACGAATTTGTTGCCAAAACGGAAAGCTATCCTATACTGACTGAATTATCAGATAGCGAAAAGTTATCCACAAAGTGCAACTACTGTGAAGAACAGGCATTGTATCTTGTGGCGAGTAAATAAAATTCTACAAGATATAGAAATGCCTGTGGATATGTGCATAAACTCTGTGGGCAACTTGTTTGTAAATTTCGTGTAAAGGGGGATAAGTTGTGAACATTTCCATTGTGACCGTCGGAAAACTGAAAGAAAAATACTTGAAAGCAGGCATTGCAGAATATGCAAAACGTTTAGGGGCTTATGCAAAAATTACGGAAGTGGAAGTCGCGGACGAAAAAGCGCCGGAGCAATTGAGCGAAGCGGATATGGAAATCGTCAAAAAGAAAGAAGGCGAGCGTATACTCGCCAAAATCCCACAAGACGCCTACGTCATCGCCCTGGCGATCGACGGCAAAATGAAGACCTCCGAGCAACTCGCCAAAGACATGGAATCGCTCATGACTTACGGCCGCAGCAAAGTCGTCTTCGTCATTGGCGGTTCTCTTGGGCTGCATGATGAAGTATTGAAACGCGCGGATGAGAAATTATCGTTTTCCAAGATGACGTTTCCGCATCAATTGATGAAGCTGATCTTGCTGGAGCAGGTGTATCGGGGTTTCCGTATAATGAAAGGTGAACCGTACCACAAGTAAATGAGGTTATATCATTAAACAAACGCTATAAACGGTTCAATAAATGAAAACTATCAAAAGTAAATAAAGTTTTGGCCCTTGGGATTTGCTGAACAAGGGTCTAAATTTCGTTGTTTTGTTTGAATGCATTGATGATAAGATTAATATTAAGCTTATTAGAATCACTCAATAATCGAATTGACTGGGTCGACTTTCTAAAAAAGCTATGTAATGATAAAGGGATGAATTTTAGCTTAAATTTTCTCTTAAGAAGTTTTTATCTATTGAGTTAAGAGAAAGCTTTAAGCATAGAAAGTGGGACCAAAATTAATGAAAAAAATTGGATTTGATTCGGAGAAATATTTGCAAGAACAATCAGCCTACATCCTGGAACGGGTGCAGCAGTACGATAAACTTTACTTGGAATTTGGCGGAAAATTGATAGGCGACAAACATGCCAAGCGTGTGTTGCCTGGATTTGATGAAGATGCCAAAATCAAACTATTGCATACACTGAAAGAAAAGGCGGAAATCATCATCTGTGTGTACGCTGGAGACATCGAACGAAACAAAGTTCGTGAAGATTACGGCATCACTTATGACCAGGACGTCCTTCGCTTAATTGATGAATACCGGGCATACGGAATTTCTGTCAACAGTGTCTTGATCACCCGTTACCAGGGGCAGCCAACAGTCAAAGTATTTATGACAAAGCTTGAGAGAAGCGGAATCAACGTCTGTATTCACCGCGAAATCGAAGGTTATCCGACAAATGTGGAGGCAGTCCTTGGGGAAGAAGGATTTGCGACGAACCCTTATATTGAAACGACAAAGCCAATCGTGGTAGTAACGGGCCCTGGCCCAGGGAGCGGAAAGCTTGCTACCTGCCTTAACCAAATGTACCACGAGAACAAACTGGGAAATGAAGTCGGCTATGCCAAGTTTGAGACCTTTCCAGTTTGGAACTTGCCGTTAAAGCATCCAGTAAACATCGCTTATGAAGCGGCTACCGTCGATTTAAAAGACGTAAACATGATTGATAATTATCATTATGAAGCGTATGAGAAAGTAGCGGTCAATTACAATCGTGATATTGAGACATTCCCTGTCATCAAACGGATTATTGAAAGGATTACCGGCAAAGCGTCTGTTTACAGCTCACCGACTGATATGGGGGTCAATCGCCTGAAATCGGGCATCACTGACGATGAGGTTGTCCAGGAAGCTGCCAAGCAGGAAATCATTCGGCGCAGTTTCGTCGTAGAGAACGATTATAAAAAAGGGCTTGCCGATGAAGACAGTGTGCGCCACATGCAAGTGATTCTAGAAGAGACCGGTTTGAAGAAAGAGGACCGGGCACCTGTATTGCCGGCGCGTAATTATGCAAAAGAAGTCCAAGCGCAAAATGACAGCACGAATTTACAAGCCGTCATTGCGTTAGAACTGCCGAATGGCGAGATGATCACCGGTCGAACGACAACCTTGATGGATGCTTCGGCAGCCGCGATTCTGAATGGGTTGAAGAAATTGACCAATATTTCCGATGAAATTGATTTGTTGTCGCCGGTGATTTTACAAACGATTCAACGCTTGAAAACCGATGACTTGCATAGCCGCGTTCCGACATTAAGCGCCAATGAAGTGCTCATTGCACTGGCAATCAGTGCGGTCACGAATCCTACTTCAGAGCTGGCTTATAAGCAATTGCCACATTTAAAAGACACCCAAGCTCATTCCACGGTCATATTGAATAGAGAAAACGAACAGACCTTTAAGAAGCTTGGAATCGACATCACCAATGATCCGGTATATCCAACCGAGAACCTGTATTACAATTAAATTTTAGAAAACATCTGCCTTTTTCTTCTGCCATAGAAGCCTGAGGCGGATGTATTTTCATTTATAGCGTTTACTGAAAAGGTTCATTCTTCTTTTAATGAGAAGAATGAACCTTTTCGCTTTATTGAATCAATCAAGCGCTACTTGTGAAAGACTGTAAAAAAAATTTACTTCACCCGACAGGAAAATAAAGCTCTTTACAGTAAATGGTTAAATTAATCCTATCTTGTTTCCTAAATTTATTTATTTTAAAGAATACCCACCATCTACAACGATTTCCGCACCGTTTATATAAGATGCTTTATCTGAAGCTAAGAACAGCACGACTTCTGCGATCTCACTTGGTTTCCCATAATTTCCTCTAGGATGTCCTTGAGATTGCTTGTCGTAATTTTCTTTTCCGCCATATGCCTTAATGGCCAGGTCGGTTTCTGTCGGGCCGGGGGAGATGCAATTGACCCGGATCCCTTGGTTGGCAAAGCGCAAGGCCGTACTTTGGGTCATCGCAACAACCGCCGCTTTGGTCCCGCTATAAGCTGGCAGCATCGGATTGACTTTATCGTTTCCGAGGATTGCGGCATTATTGATCACGACTCCATGTTTTTGCTTGCCCATCACGGCTAACGCATATTTCATATAGAGGAAAATCGCCGTTTGATTGACAGCAATCAACTGATTCCAGTCTTCCAGCTTTACGCGAGATAATGGCCCCATTCCGATAGAGAGAACACCAGCATTATTGAAGAGGATCTCGACAGTATGCCCATCAGTTTCAAGTGCTTTAAAAAAGCTTTCAATTTCTCCCGGATTTTCGTTATGGACTTGGTGAAAATGGGCTTTTCCGTCGCAGTCACTCTCTACTTGATCGCCTTTGTCGCGGTCTCTTCCCGTGAAATGAACGGTCGCTCCTTCTCTGCAAAAGAAACGAACCACTTCTTTGCCAATTCCATCCGTTCCACCGTTAACAACCACTACTTTGTTTTCGAACATCATCTGATCTCCTCCAAACGTCATAGTAAAGTCTGTAAATTCAGTATATATTATTCGGGTCGCAGGAGGAAATTTGGATTCTCTTCAATCGAAGTATTCAGAGAAAAAGGACTCATCGCTGTCTTGTTAGAATATCTATACAGAAGGAAGCACCCGCCCTGCGGTTGGAAAAGTTCTAGGCGCGTGAGGTGGAATGTCCAAAATGGAGGAGGGCCATAGAATGCAAGCTGTCTTTGAGACGAAAAGGTGTTACATCAGGCCTTTTATTGAAAGCGATTTGGACGCTTTTATTACATATCGCAATGATCCCCAATGGATGAAATTTCAATATTTTAAAGGCTTGACCCGAAAAGAGTATGAAGAAATTTTGTTAAGAGAGCCATCAGTGGAAAAGGGTGCCCAATTGGCCATCATCCACAAAACCGACGAGACTCTGATTGGGGATGTGTTTGTGAAAAAGGAAGCCGATGCTTGTTGGATTGGCTATACCATCAACCCCGTTTTTAAAAGACAAGGCTATGCTTATGAAACTGTCCAAGCCATGATTCACTGGATCCGGCAGGCATACCCTGGGCTCAACATTAAAGCCGGGACCTCTCCTGAAAACCAGGCTTCCATTCAGTTGCTTAAAAAACTGCAGTTTACGCCAGCTGGAATGGAAGATGGCGAACTTATTTTTCAATATGTGTAATAAATTTTTCTTAGGTCTATCATAGAAAGTGCAGCAAAATAAATGTATGGGGGAACTAAATGATGAAAAAATTGATCGGAATTTTATTCTTTGTATTAATCATAGGGGCAGCTGCTGGATATGCATTTTCACAAACAAGTTTATTTGGCGTCACTACCAATAGCAGTTCCGACGCCTCGTTGGTGCAGGATCGCATAGTAAAGATTGCAGAATTGGCATCGTTAGAGTATGAGTATAGCCATGTCATAATCAGTGAGACCGATAAAAATATTTCCTTGCCTGGGGTATCTGATATTAAATTTGCAGAAGCAATAAGATTAATTAAATATAATGGGTATATAAAAGCGGGATCAAAAGCCTCGGAAATCGAAACTTCATATAATGAGAACACAAAGCAATTGGTAGTTAGAGTTCCAAAAGCAGTGATACTTGAAAACGTGGCTGATATGGAAAATATGGAAATAAGAGATGTCAAAGATGAGTTGTTCTCGGATTATCCTTCTCAAAAATTTGTAGAAGATATAAATGCTGAATCAGAAAAACGTGAAAAAGAGAAAATCGAACAAGGATTTTTGGAAGAAGCAGACAACAACACAGAAGAGATTTTAACGGCACTGCTTGAAACTCCTGCGTATGAAGAAGTAATCATCGAATTTTATTAATACATATAACCAACAAGCCATCAATGTCCCTGACTTTGATGGCTTGTTGCATGGAGTGATTATTGAGTAATCAATAGAGACATTCGCTATCATTTCACCTAAAGCCCCGACTAGCGTAAAATCAAAATCAATAGATGAGAAAAGGTGGTTTTGAGGGATGGCCAGATTGCCGATCATGATTGATACAGACCCGGGGATTGACGATGCGATGATGCTGACCTTGGCGTTTGCGCATGAGGAATTCTTCGATGTGCGCTTGGTGACGACGTGCTCGGGGAATATTTCGCAAGACAAGACCAATTACAATGCACGAACCTTCCTGAGTTATATCGGTGCGGATGTGGAAGTGGCGCGTGGTTTGGAACAGCCGATGTTCCGCGAACTCGAAATGGCAGAAGAAATCCACGGGGAAAGCGGGTTTGGGAATGTCGAGTTTCCGTCGCCTACTTTGCCTGTGAGTGAACGCCCAGCAATTGCCGCAATGCGGGAGACTTTACTTACGAGCGACGAAAAAATGACCCTGGTCGCCACCGGCCCTTTGACGAATGTCGCGGCCTTATTATTGGCGCATCCGGAAGTGAAGCCGAAAATTGAGCGCATTTCGTGGATGGGCGGAGCGGCAGTCGGCGGCAATATGTCGCCGTCCGCGGAATTCAATGCTTATGTCGACCCGCATGCGGTGGAAATCGTCTTCCGTTCGGGCGTTCCTATTGTCATGAGCGGTTTGGATGTGACACATAAAGCATTTGTCACGCTGGACGAAGCGAAAGACATGTTGAATATCGGCACCGAATTTGCGGAGAAGGCGTATGGCCTCGTTACGCATTATTTGGATGTTATCAAGAGAACGCCTTTTCACGAAGAGAATTACGATCAGGTGCTGCATTTCCACGACGTCTGCGCGGTCATGTACATATTGAAACCGGAATTGTTCGAAGGGCAGGACTGTTTTGTGGAAGCTTCACTGGAAGGCATCACGGCAGGCGCCACAGTGGTCGACTTCACGAACCGGACAGGGAAGAAGCCGAATGTCCATGTGTTGCATAGCGTAAATCGCGAAGCGTTCGTTGAGGAATTCGTGAAAGCAGTAAAAGTCATTTCGGATCGCGTGGAAGCACCTTAATTCGTTTTATATTTTGGAGTCGACAAAACTCATAAGAAAGCATGGTGAAGCGTGATGAAAATCATCGTATTCGGGGCGACGGGCGGCGTGGGCCGATCGGTCGTCGAGCAAGCATTGGAACATGGCTATGAAGTGACGGCATTTGTGCGGACGCCGGACAAATTGAAAGTCACAGGAGATAAACTAACGGTGGTGCAAGGGGATGCGTTCCACGTGGAACAAGTTGCCGCAGCAATCGCGGGTCATGACGCAGTGGTATCGTGTTTGGGATCGAATCAAGGCATGAAAAAGTCAGCAGATCTGCAAACGATGGCAAAAAATATCGTGGCGGGCATGCAGCAGCATGGCATCCAACGCATCATTTACACTGCGTCTGCGGGAATTAACGATGAACTTCCGGGAATTGGCGGAAAATTGATGATGGGCGTGCTGAAGCAGGTGCTGATCGATCACCGCGCCGCTGTCGATGCTATTCAAGAAGCGGGGCTGACTTATACAATCGTCCGGCCGATGGGCTTGACCAATGATTCCTTTAGTGGGCAGTACCGGGAGTCAGAACAGGGTGTGCCCGGTAAATCGAAGACCATTCCACGTGCCGATGTGGCGCATTTTATTTTAAAAGCGCTGGGAGATGCAACGTACGAAAACAAGTCGATCGGAATTGCGACATGAATCATGAGGTGGCTTCAGAGGATGGAATAGGTTTTAATCTGCTATAAGTAAAAAAGAGATTAGCTTTGCGACATTAAGTAATCAATGACCTGTCTGAGTATTTGGAGAAGCGTTCGCTCGTAACCCCTTCTGCTCAATAATGCTGCGCATTACTTCGCAAAGATAAGCTCTCACAGAGTTCGATCTTATCTTTCCTGTGGGACTAGCGGGTTTGAGAGACCCCGCAGGCAATGAATGAGCGAAGCTTGGCTGAGCACATTTATTTGCGACGCATCTGCTTGCAGATCTCTTTTGCGATGCCCGAACATAGTGAGGGTTGAGCAGATGTGGGAGCAACGATTTTCTTGCGATGCTCGAACGCAGTGAGAGTTGAGCACACGGTTTTAGTGACGAGGAGGCTCGATTCCCGCCCCACGGAAAGCGAGCGATAAGCTTCGGAAAATACGATTAACTAGAGTTTCTCGACAAGCGAAGCAGCTGCAACTATTGCGGCTGCTTTTTTTGTTCATTCCCCCGATTTTCCTTAGGGCGAATTTTGGCTTATAGTAGAAACATCTGTTTACAAGAACTTTCCCGCAGTAAAGAATGAGGTGCATCATGGCGTTTTTGTCGCGATTTAAATTAAGTACGATCATTATCCTGTTTGTGTTATTGGTGGTGTTGGTGTCGCTGCTGATCACCAGCCTGCTGGTGGCCGATACCTCAGGTGACCGGATCGAGCAGCAGCTGGAAGATAAAGCTGTCAGCATTTCCCGGACCGCGGCACAGTCGCAAGTTATTCACGAAGGCTTGGAGAGCGAAGCAGCGGAAGCGAATATTCAGGATTACGCGCTCGCCGTGCAACAAGCCGCTGATGTGTTATTTGTCGTCGTTATGGACATGGAAGGCATCCGCAAATCGCATCCGAACCCAGATAATATCGGTAAGGCGTTTGCCGGGGGCGATGAAACCCGTGTGCTAGTAGGCCAGGAATACACATCGCGTGCGGAAGGGACGCTTGGGCAATCGGTCCGTGCGTTCACACCGGTATTTGATGAAGATGATAATCAAATTGGCGCAGTTGTGGTCGGGATTTCCTTAGACGAAGTAGAAGCAGCGGTCGGACAAAACCGGCAGACGCTGTGGATCGGTTCATTGATCGGTTTATTGTTCGGCATTACCGGTGCCTTGTTTTTGGCACGTTATATTAAAAAGAGCCTGTTCGGGCTGGAACCTCCAGAAATCGCGCGCATCCACGAAGAGCGCAACCAAATGCTTCATTCCGTTTACGAAGGCGTTATCGCAATCGACCAACATGCACGCATCCTGCTTGCCAACCGGTCAGCGAGGGAGCTGTTCGAAAAAGCCGGATTCAAGGGCCGTGAGCCGATTGGCAAGGAGATCCATGAATTTCTGCCGGGCCTTGTGACGAGACATGTATTGCTTGAAAAAAGCACCGTGTTGGATGAGGAGCAGGAGCTTAATGAAATGTCGATTCTATCGAACCAAGTGCCGTTATTGGTGAACGGCCAGGTGATCGGCGCGATGGTGACGTTCAGGGACAAGACGGAAATCGATGTGCTTGCTGAACAATTGACCGGTGTCGAAATGTACGCCGAAACTTTGCGGGCGCAGTCGCATGAATTCATGAATCAACTGCATGTCTTGCTCGGTTTGATTAAAATGGAGCAATACGAGCAAGTAACGCAGTTTATCGCGAAATTGGTCGACCACCAGGCCGTGGAAGTCGGCAATGTGACCCGCTCGATCAAAGATCCGGTGCTGGCAGGCTTTATTCTCGGAAAAATCAGTTTCGCGAGAGAAGCGCAAGTGAATCTGTCGATCAGCTGCGAGACCGATATTCCGAAACCGGACGATCCCGCGGTCACGCACGAGCTGATCACCATTATCGGCAATGTGGTCGATAATGCGATCGATAATGTCCAAGCGACCGAACACAAGCAGGTGCATGCCGCGTTTTCCTATATCGATGAATTGTTGACGATCACGATCAGCGATACAGGAACGGGGATCGACGAGAAATTGCAGGAAACAATGTTCGAAAAAGGCGTCTCCAGTAAGGAAGGCTACCACCGCGGATTCGGATTGCATTTGGTGAAAAATAGCGTAGACCAACTCGAAGGTTCGATTGAAGTGGCCTCCGAGAAAAACGAAGGCACGACCTTCGAGTTGGTGCTGCCGTATGAAGCAAGGGGTGAAACAGATGATTAAGGTAATGATAGTAGAAGATGACCCGATGGTTGCTGCATTGAACCGGCAATTTGTCGGGCGGATGGACGGCTTTGAGGTGATCGGCGCCGCCGAAAACGCCCAGCAGGCCATCGCGATACTCGCGGAGTCGGACATCGATTTGGTGTTGCTCGACATACACATGCCAGGCTTGACCGGCATCGAATTTTTGCAGATACTCCGCGAACAACAACAGGACCTTGACGTCATCTTGATCACAGCGGCCTCTGAAATCCAGCAAATCCAGCACGCCTTAAGGCTCGGGGCTTCCGATTATTTGATCAAGCCCTTCGAGTTCAGCCGTTTCCAGGAAGCGCTGCTGCAATATCAAAGCAATTTCCGTAAATTGCACGCCAATAAACAAATCAACCAGCAGGAAATCGACAGCCTGCTCGGCAGAAAACAGCCGTCTGTTTCTCCGTCAACGACGGTGCAATCATTGCCAAAAGGACTAACGAAAGCAACGCTGCAGACCATCCAGCAAGTGATTCTGTCAAACGAAGCTGCGGTGTTTTCAACAGATGAACTGGCGCAGTCGGCCCAAATTTCCAGAGTCTCCGTTCGTAAATACCTGAAATTCCTCAGCGCCGTCGGCTATTTGCAGGAAGACTTGATCTACGGTGTCGGCCGGCCCATCTATCAATACCGTTTGGTCCCTGAAAACGCTAATCGTCTCGATCCTTATCTTTGAAAGTGAGGATGGAGCTTCGGAAAACATAATTTCTACTAAAAAGTAGCCAATACGGCTGCTTTTTTTAATTACAATAAGACCAATACTTTCATAAGCTAGAAGTTGTCTGAAATTTGTCTAAAATATGAAATACATTGAAAGCGCTTACGGAAACAGCGCCAAGCTCAAGAAAACGAGGTGTCCAACGATGAAGGAAACAAATAAGATCTCGCCGCAGTTGCCGGCGAGAAGTTTGAAAGACAAATTCACGATTTTCAATATGCCGATTCTCTGGTTCGGGGTGTTCGCAGTTATTGCGATTTATGCGATGTATACCGAAAACTTGCCAGCCGGCATGATCGGCGCCTTGCTCATCACCATGGTGCTCGGTGAATTATTGGGCTGGTTCGGCAATTATATGCCAATTGTCCGCACATTCCTTGGGGGCGGCGCGATCGTCGCTATTTTCGGATCTGCCTATATGGTCTATAGTGGTCTTATGCCAGAAAGTACGACGGCAGGGATTACGGAATTCATGAAAGATGGCGATTTCCTCAACTTCTATATTGCGGCGTTGATTACCGGCAGTATTTTGGGAATGGAATCGAAAATTTTGGTGAAAGCGGGTGTCCGCTACGCCTTGCCATTGCTCGCTGCGGTCGCAGGAGCGGTTGGCCTGGCTGCATTAGTCGGGATGGTATTAGGCTTTAGCGTCCAGGAAGCGGTGCTCGTCATCGCCATGCCGATCATGGGAGGCGGCATGGGGGCAGGTGCTGTGCCGATGTCCCAAGTCTATTCGGAAATGCTTGGCAATGAACCCGGGTATTACCTGTCGATTTTGGTGCCGGCTTTGGCGCTCGGGAATGTCTTTGCGATCATCTTAGCGAGTGTGTTGAACATGATCGGCGATAAATACCCGAGTTTGACAGGGAATGGCCAGTTGATCCGCAATTTCCATTACGAGAAAAAAGAAACACCGAGCTACGATTTGGCGAAAATGGGCATCGGCGTCTTGGCTGCCGTGTCGTTCTATATTTTAGGAAACTTATTGGGCGATTTTATCCCGCTTCATCCGTACGCCATCATGATCATTTTGGTGGCAGCGCTGAAAGTGGCGAATGTTATGCCGGAGATTATCGTAGAAGGTGCGAGCCAGTGGTACGAGTTCGTAGCGCGTAACTGGACCAACGCCTTGCTAGTAGGCATTGGGGTCGCGTATACGGATCTTGAAGCCGTACTGAATGCCTTGAGCATCCAATACGTGCTTATCGTATTAGCGGTCGTCATCGGTGCTGTCATCGGTGCTGGCGTGGTCGGGAAGTTCATGGGCTTCTACCCGATCGAAGCGGCCATCACAGCCGGGCTGTGTATGGCGAATATGGGCGGAACGGGTGACGTCGCGGTACTGTCTGCGGCAAGACGCATGGAATTGATGCCGTTTGCGCAAATTTCGTCCCGTCTCGGCGGAGCCTTGATCTTATTATTGGCCAGTATATTTATACCGTTTTTCATTTAATAAATTAAACTTTGGGGGAAGGGAGAAATCCTTTCCCTCTTTCTGATGGAGAGTGAACGCCGTGATTGTCAGTGAAATCATCAATGTCATTTTGCCGGTCTTTATTTTGCTCGGCATCGGGTTTTTCGTCGGCCGGTTCATGGACGTTCAGACAAAGCCAGTGTCGGATTTATGCATCTACGTGTTCAGCCCGGCATTGTTTTTCCATTCCGTTACGACGTCTTCGCTGGATTTGGGCGATTTGGGAAGAATTGTGCTGTTCGCGCTGCTGCTCTTTGTCTTATTTGCGGTACTGATCAGGCTGCTGGGCATTGTACTCGGATGGAATCTGTCGTACCGCAACACGATGATGCTCGCTAGTGCGTTTCCAAACACCGGGAATTACGGCTTGCCGATTGTGTTGTTCGCCTTTGGGGATGAAGGAATGGCGATCGCGATTATTTACGTCGTCATGCAATCTTTGCTGATGAATTCGGCTGGCATTTTCTACGCTTCGAATCATGCCGATGTATCAAAAAAGGCCATTTTCATTACCATCATCCGCATGCCTGGCTTTATTGCCATCACGATCGGGCTGGTTCTGAAAATAGCGGGTATCACGGTTCCTGAAGCACTGGGCAATGCAACGGGCTTGCTCGGGCAGGCCGCGGTGCCGGTGCTGTTGACGCTGCTTGGCATTACCTTGGCATCGATTCAGATCAAAACGGTGCTGAAATTTATCGGGACAGCGGCTGTGCTGAAATTGGTCGCGTTCCCGGCCATTGCGTTCGGGCTATTGGCCTGGCTTTATCCGGCAGGGTCGCTGGAAGCAAAAGTGCTGCTCATTTCTGCGGCGACTCCGGCGGCTGCCACGACGACGCTCCTCGCTATGAAATTCAATATGAACCCGGATATGGTGTCGAGCGCGATGTTCGTCAGCACCTTGGCGAGCATCGTCACGATTCCGGCCTTGCTGTTGGTTTTGTAAACGCCAAGGATTTGGAAATCCACAAGGGGCAATCCCGGTATCCTGGCGAATTCTTGTTATAATGAAAGAGTGTCCAAAGCGAATTGGCTTGGATGCTCTTTTTTTGCAGACACATGGATTTTAATAGCTGGGAGTTGGAAATAGAGATGAACAAAAAAGACATTGCCGAGATCCGCAAGCAGTTCAAGCTGGAGACGGATTTACTGAAAATCGCCGAAATTTATAATGTATATATCAAGCAAGACACGAGCGAAATCTTCCATGAGGAGAGCCGTTCGTTCTCCTTGCTCGATCGGGAGCAGCAAGAGCTGTTTTTGGCCAACTTCAAGAAAGTTCTGGCGGGCAAGCTCGACATCAAGCTGTTTGAAGTGAAATTCCAGCGCCCGGAGGAAGGGCAAGCCGACCATACGCAGCATCTGCTCTACGAAGGGCTTCATGCGGACGATGCAGAAGGCTGGAAAGACAATATGCAGCGCGTTGCTTTGAAGATGGTCGAAGAAACACCATACGAGAAAGACATGGTCATCACCTTCATCCGCGGCACGTATTTCAAGACGACAAAACGCGAGCCGGATGAGTCAGAAGCCGCGATGCGCGACGAAGTATATACCACGCCGTTCGTCCTCAGCAGCATGAACCAAACGGAACTGCCGAAATCCTCACTGGTGTTCGATTTTATCGAAAAAGAATTCAAGTCGAACATCATGGCAGACCCGGTTATCAAGCTATCGTCTCCGGTCGGCGGGTTCTTGTTCCCGAGCTTCACGAACAATGCCGCAGACGTCAACCGCATCCTGTATTCGGCAGCGAAAGCCAATAAGCCGAATTTCCAGTTTATCGAAAATGTGTTGAACGGCGATGAGATCACCACCGCAGAAGACGATAAAGTGGTGTTCGAAGAAATCGTTAAGCACGTCATCGGCGATGAAGTCAATTCAAGAACGCTCGCCGGTGTTTACGACGAGATCAACAGCATGCTCGAAGTAGAAGCGGAAGATGAGGACGAGCCAGCACCGATGCTTGATTCCAAGGAAGTCGAACGCGTCTTGAAGGCAAGCGGCATCAAAGACATTAGCACCGAAAAAGTGGAACAGGCTTTCCAGCAAGTGACCGATGACCGCCAGTACGAGATGAAAGCGAGCCACATCGTGCCGAAATACGGGGCCAAATCGATCAAGATCAACACGAAAGTCGCCGAAATCAAGATTGGACCTGAAGACTTACGTTACGTCAAACAAGTCAATTACAACGGCCGCCGCTGCATCCTGATCGAAGTCGAAGAGGATACGGTAGTGGAAGGGTTTAAGTTGTTGGCGGAGGAAGAGTTGGAATAGGACAGGCCTGTCAGAAACAGAAGGCGCTGCAGTGCATATGCATTGTGGCGCCTTTCGCATTTTAGAAACAACAGCTTCGGATAAAGAGGACTATTCCTTTGTCGCTAGAATTGAAATAGAGAAAGTACAATACGAATATAGCAGGATCAGCCCCCTCGTTCACCTTACATACGATTCGCAGAATTCAAAAGAGGAGGGAGCAAGATGGCGAGCAAATTAGCTGCAATTGGTATAGCCTGTGCTGTGATTTTGACAAGCTGTGCGGAGCCTGTAGAAGTGGAAGAGATCGTGGTGGCGCAGGAAGACGACGGATTGGTCTTGGATATCACGGTGCCGCAAGTGGAAGAACTGGATGCATTCAACGAACAGGCGATGAGGCTGGGTGAACAGTTGGAGGAGCAAATCAGACAGTCTGAGCAAGCGGTAGAGGAAGGAGAGACCGACTTACATGCAGAAGGCGTGCTGAGTTTTGAGACGAAACTCCTCAACGAGCAAGTCATCAGTATATTGTTCGACGGCTTTTATTCCCTAGCTGGCATTCCTCGAACGGTGCATTACAAAGAGACTCTAAACTATGAATTGCAGTCGGGTTCGGCTATAGAAATAGCTGAGTTGTTTGAAGATGAGAATTACGAAGATGATTTTTTAGCTGCGGTGAATCTAGAGATGGAAGCGAGTGGTTTGAAAGAGGATCTGTTTGAGCCATTTGATGAAATCAAAGAAAGCCAGCAATTCTATTTAACAGAAGAAGAACTAGTCCTGGTATTTGACCAATATGAAATCACTGCAGGATATATGGGGCCGCAAGAAGTGGCCATTCCGAAGAGCGGGTTGGAGAAGTTAAAAGACGTTTATAAATGAAGAGCCGAGGGAATCGGAATTTTTATATAGGTGGGATATACTGGATGAGAAGTATTTAAAGGAGGGCCTCTATGATCACTGAAACCGATTTAAAGCATCTGGAGCGCTGCGTAGAACTCGCCGAACAGGCACTTGAAAAAGGGGACGAACCGTTTGGTTCAATCCTCGTGTCGGCCCAGGGTGAGGTGCTGTTTGAAGACCATAACCATGTGGCAGGCGGCGACCATACGCAGCATCCGGAATTCGCGATTGCGCGCTGGGCGGCAGAGCATCTAGCCCTGGAAGAACGGGCGCAAGCGACCGTCTATACGTCGGGTGAGCATTGTCCGATGTGCGCAGCGGCGCATGGCTGGGTCGGGCTCGGCCGCATCGTCTACGCGAGTTCGTCGGAGCAATTGGGCGAATGGATGAAAGAGCTGGGCGCTCCTCCGTCGCCTGTCCGCAATCTGTCCATCCCCGAAATACTGACAGACCCGAAAGTGGATGGGCCGGTGCCGGAGCTCGCAGAACAAGTGCACCAGTTTCATCGGCGTTTGCACGAATCGAAACAGTAAACACATAGAAAGGACTGCGAAGAGATTTTTCTCTTCGCAGTCCTTTTGTCTTTATTACACCAAAACAGGGATATCGCTTCGGATGAGGTGGTCGAACGCGCTGAGTGAAGCCGTTGCTCCAGAGCCCATCGAAATGATGATCTGTTTGTACGGGATGTTTGTGCAGTCGCCTGCCGCAAACACGCCGGGCATATTCGTTGCGCCGCGCTGGTCGATGACGATCTCGCCGTGCGCTGTGCGCTCGACGAAGTCACCGAGCCAGTCGGTGTTTGGCACGAGGCCGATTTGGACGAAGACGCCGGATAGTTCGACATGCTTTTCTTCGCCGCTTTGAAGGTCAATATAGGAAATGCCGTTCACTTTATCAGTACCGGTAATTTCCTGCGTGCGGGCATTCGTCAGCACGGTGACGTTCGGCAGGCTCTTCAGGCGGTCCTGCAAAACGGAATCCGCTTTAAGCTCTGCGTTGTATTCCAGCACCGTCACGTGGTTGGTGATGCCTGCAAGATCAATCGCCGCTTCGACGCCGGAGTTGCCGCCGCCGATGACCGCGACGTCTTTACCGGCAAATAGCGGGCCGTCGCAATGCGGGCAGTACGCCACGCCTTTGTTCTTGAATTCCTCTTCGCCAGGAACGCCGATATTGCGCCAGCGGGCACCTGTTGAAAGAATGACGGTTTTGCCTTTGACGACAGCGCCGTTTTCGAGTTCAAGCTCGAACAGCTCTTTTTTCTCTAAGCGTTTTGCGCGCTGCAAGTTCATCAGCTCGATATCGTATTCTTTCACATGCTCTTCGAGGCTTGCCGCAAATTTCGGGCCTTCCGTGTGCTTGACGCTGACGAAGTTCTCGATGCTCAAGGTATCCATCACTTGGCCGCCGAAGCGCTCCGCAACGATGCCTGTGCGGATGCCTTTACGCGCTGCATAGATCGCTGCGCTGGCACCAGCCGGGCCGCCGCCGACAACGAGCACGTCAAACGGCTCTTTGCCTTCGAATTCGGATGCATCCGGTGCGCTGCCAAGTTTCGCGAGCAATTCCTCAAGCGACATGCGTCCGCTTGCGAACGATTCGCCGTTCAAGAAGACTGTCGGAACAGCCATGATGTCTTTGCTTTCGACTTCTTCTTTGAAGGCAGCCCCGTCGATCATCGTATGCGTGATGTTCGGGTTGAGGACGCTCATCAAATTAAGTGATTGCACGACTTCCGGGCAGTTCTGGCAGCTCAAGCTGATATAGGATTCAAAATGATAAGAACCTTCCAGGTTTTTGATCTGGTCTATCGTTTTCGGGTCGGCTTTTGGCGCGCGTCCGCTCACTTGCAACAGGGCAAGGACGAGCGAAGTGAACTCATGGCCAAGCGGGATGCCGGCGAAAGTGATGCCGATTTCTTCTCCAGGACGGGTGACGCTGAAGCTCGGGGTTCTCTCAAGCTCCGTGCGCTCCATTTGAATGCGCGGGGACATGGCGGACAGTTCTTCCACCAAATCGACCATATCTGTTGATACCTTATCGGATCCGGCGCTCACTTGGAGCAGCACGTCGCCTTCCAATAGCTGCAAGTATTGCTCTAATTGAGATTTGATTTGCGCATCTAGTATCATTGTCAAAACTCCTTAAATTTTGCCTACAAGGTCAAGGCTTGGCTTCAATGTGTCGCCGCCTTCTTCCCATTTAGCCGGGCATACTTCGCCTGGGTTGTTGCGCACATATTGTGCTGCTTTGATTTTGCCGACAAGCGTGCTTGCGTCGCGGCCGATGCCGTCTGCGTTGATTTCTGCAGCTTGGACGATGCCTTCTGGGTCAACGATGAATGTGCCGCGCTGTGCAAGGCCTTCTTCTTCGTTAAGAACATCGAATCCGCGTGAAATGCGCTGCGATGGGTCACCGATCATGGTGTATTCGATTTTGCCGATTGCATCTGAATGGTCGTGCCAAGCTTTGTGAGTGAAGTGAGTGTCTGTAGAAACAGAGTATACTTCAACGCCAAGCTCTTTCAATGTTGCGTATTGGCTTTGGAGGTCTTCAAGTTCAGTTGGGCAAACGAACGTGAAATCTGCTGGGTAGAAGCACACGACGCTCCATTGGCCTTTCATGTTTTCTTCCGTGACCTCGATAAATTCGCCGCTCGCCGCCTGGTAAGCTGACGCGTTAAATGGTTGGATTTCTTTTCCGATCAAAGACATAAAATAATTACCTCCTGAATGTTTTTTTAGAATGACCACAATCGATAACGCCAAAAAAAATAATCGAAGTGGTGGCTTCAATTAATATCGTTATCTGATTATAATAATTCTAATTCTATTTCCATTGTCATATGAAACGGAGATTTTGTCAAAGAGAACCCTGAGGTGTAAACGCTTTCTAGTAAATACTCATGGAAATCTCATAAACAAGCAGTTTTCCCGGGAAATAAACAAATAGAAAGAACGGGAAAGATTGTGAAATTAATAATTATTAAATATTTCAGAATAGGGTTAACCATAAATTGGAGGGAGAATTTCTCAATGGCGAGCGCCAACTGATAGAAGGGCAGGAAGGTGAAAAAGGGGAGTTGAGTGATAAAGACGCAAAAAAAAAGCGGGATCCGCTTAAGAGGTCCGCTTTCTATTGCACGATAAGCCACGATCCGGTCTGGAGCTACACCCACCACATCTCATCCACCGATTCCTTGACCATGACCGGCTTCAGGTTCTCCACTGCTTTTGTGAAGCCTTCGTTGATCGACATCAAGCCGTCTTCATGCTCGATGCTGACGACGTAATCATAGCCGTAGAGGCGCAAGGTGCTGATGATGTCAGCCCAGGTTTTTTGGCCGTGGCCGAATCCGACGGTACGGAAATACCAGGCGCGGTCTTTCATCTCGGAGTAGTCGGTCATATCGGTCAAGCCGTTGCGGTTGGTGTTTTCCTGGTCGATGATGGTGTCTTTCGCGTGGAAATGATGGATGGCGTTTTCCCGCCCGAGGATCTTGATCGCTTCGACCGGGTCGATGCCTTGCCACCACATATGGCTCGGGTCGAGATTCGCGCCGATATACGGGCCGCATGCTTCACGCAGGCGTAACATGGTCGCGGGCGTATGGACGGAAAAGCCGCCGTGCAGCTCCAAGCCGATCTTGACGCCAAGCGATTCCGCCAAAGCGTTTTTTTCTTTCCAATAAGGAATCAATTTCTGTTCCCATTGCCAGGCGAGCACTTCCTGGAAATCGTTCGGCCAGGCGGCGACCGGCCAGTTTGGGTACAAAGCGTTCTCGTGGTCGCCCGGGCAGCCCGAGAAGGTATTGACGACCGGCACCTTGAGCTTGGAAGCGAGCTGCATCGTCTTGACGAGCAGCTCATCAGCCGCTCCGGAAATGTCTTTTTGGGGATGCAGCGGATTGGCGTGGCAACTGAGCGCGCTGATGAAGAGGCCGGCGTCGTCGATTTGTTTCAGGAAGGCTTGCTGCTGGTCTGCGTCTTCAAGCAGTTCGTCCAATTTGCAATGGGCATCGCCCGGATATCCGCCGGTGCCCAGTTCGATCGCTTCAATGCCTTTTGAGGCCACATAAGCCAGCATATCTTCAAAATTCCGATCAGAAAATAAGACGGTAAAAACCCCCAATTTCATGAAAATCCCTCCATTCAAGTTTTTAGATTATACTGAAATGTAAACCATTACATTCTTAACATATAGAATAAAACGATGTAAATCAATATATTTCATGCAATAAAAATAGTTATTGACAGATAATTCTGAACAAATTATGATGAAAATGTAAACGATTTCATTTCACAACAGAAGTGTCGCGTCAGAAAGAAGGAAAAGCATATGGCAAACATACAACAAGTAGCGAAGCATGCAGGGGTTTCAGTCGCCACGGTATCCCGGGTATTGAACGGCCACGACAAAGTAACGGCCAAAACGAAACTGAAAGTGGAGGAGGCGATCCAGTACTTGAACTACGAGCCGAGCATGCTCGGCCGGAATTTGCGAAATTCGGAAAGCCGTATTGTGCTGATCTTGATCCCGACGATCTCCAACCCGTTTTATTTTGAAATCATCAAAGGAATCGAGAATATGGCGCTCAGCCAGAATTACAGCATCCTGTTGTGCGAAACGGATTCCAAGCCTGAAAAGGAGGAGATATATTTCGATTTGGTTCGCAAGAAAATGGCGGATGGCATCATTTCGATGGACCCGGCAGTGAATGTCGAGACCTTGAAAGAACTCGCAGAACACTACGCCATCATCCAGTGCAGCGAATACGGGGGCGGTATCGGCATCCCGTATGTCACGATCGACAGCGAGGAAGCGTCTTACCGCGCCGTGAAACATTTGATCCAGATCGGCCACAAAAAAATCGCATTGATGAATTCCGATGAAAAATTCCTGTATGCCAGGGAGCGGCGGATGGGCTATGAACGGGCATTGCGTGAACACGACATTCCAGTGAATGGCGATTATATTTTCTACACGCATGAGCTCGGTTTCGAGCAGGGCCAGATGGCGATGAAGAAAATACTGCGCCTCGAAGACAGGCCGACTGCCGTATTTGCGGTATCGGATTTACTGGCGATCGGCGCCTTGAAAGAAATCACTGCCGCCGGTTTGCACGTGCCGAATGATGTCGCGGTCGTCGGGTTCGACAAGATCGATTTCTCCAATATGACCAATCCGGCATTGACTACCGTCGCCCAGCCGATGTACAAAATGGGAACGGTCGCAGCGCGTATGCTGATCGAGAAGATCCAAGGAAAAACCGTCGACAGCGTAGTGCTGGGCCATGAACTGGTCATCCGGGAATCGACCACCGGCTAACGGGCTCAAACCGGCGCTTGCTTATCATGGGGATGGGAGAAAGAACGCTGGTCCCGAACATTAATGTAATCGATTACATTTAACGGATCCATACAAAACTAAGGGGTGAATAAAGTGAAAAAACTATTGCTCATTTTATTGTCTTTCGTAACGATTTTTGGACTTGCGGCATGTGGCAGCACAGAAAACGAAAGTTCGGGTTCAACGGATGAAGGTTCAGGCGATGGAGATATGACGATCGGCATTTCGCTTCCTTCGGCAACGCACGGCTGGATGGGGGCTTTGATCGATAGCGCCGAGAAACAGGCGATGGAGTTGAAGGAATCAGAAGGCATTGACTATGTCATGACCAACGCAGCAGATCCGAACAAACAAGCAAATGACGTGGATGATTTGATCGCACAAGGTGTGGACGTCATCGTCATGCTGCCGATTGAATCCGCAGCATTGACTCCAGTCGGCCAGAAGATCAAAGATGCAGGCATCCCGCTCGTCATCGTTGACCGCGAACTGGAAAACGATGCAGCGACAGTGGTCGTCAAAGGGGATAACGAAGGAATCGGCGTCAATGCCGGCAAATACTTCGTCGAGCAATTGAATGGCGAAGGGAAAATCGTCGAAATCACGGGGCCGCCGAGTTCAGTAACGGAACAGCGTGGAGCCGGATTTAAAGAAGCAGTTGAAGGACAAGAAGGCATGGAAATCATCGCTTCACAAAGCGGCGACTTTTCCACTGAGAAATCATTGGAAGTCATGCAGAACATTTTGCAGGCCAACCCTGAAATCGATGCCGTTTTCACTCAAGATGATGGCATGGCATTAGGCGTCATGCAGGCCATTAAAGAAGCAGGCCGCACGGATATCCAATTCGTCACAGGGGCAGGCGGCGCGAAAGGCGTGTTCGAAGACATCCAAAACGACGGGCTGATGAAAGCGACGTTCCTGTATTCACCGACGATGGTCGAAGATGCGGTGACGATCGCTGGCGATTTGGCGCAAGGCGAGGAACCGGCTGAATCGATGGTCGTCAAGGAAGCGACGCAAGTGACCAAAGAAAACGTGGATGAGTATTACGATCCGGAATCGAAATTCTAAGCCAATAGCCGGGAAATGCAGTGGAGCCATTGCATTTCCTCTTTTCCTATAAGGAGGTTAAGACATGACTTCGCAGCCTTTCGTGGCGATGAACCAAATCGAGAAATCATTTAACGGCGTCCCGGTTTTAAAGAAAGTGACGCTGGAAGTGGAAAAAGGGGAGATTCATGCCTTGCTTGGGGAAAACGGCGCCGGCAAATCGACGCTGATGAATATTTTAGGCGGCGTCCACCAACCGGACAGCGGGCAGATCTTCATTGAAGGCAAACAAGTAACTATGGCGAACCCGCACATTTCCCAGACGCATGGCATCAGCTTTATCCATCAGGAATTGAATATGGTCGGCGATTTGAAAGTGTATGAAAACATGTTTCTAGGTTCAGAAATTCGCAACAAGGCCGGATTTTTGAACGTGGAAGAAATGTGTCGCCAAACGCGTGAGATCTTGGCGGAACTGGGCGTGTTTCTCAATCCGAAAGAATATGTGCGCAATCTCGCCACGTCCTATAAGCAATTGATCGAGATTTCCAAAGCACTGCTGCATAAATCACAGCTCATCATCATGGATGAGCCGACGACATCGCTCGCGGAACATGAAGTGGGCCGGCTGTTCGAATTGATGCGCAACTTGAAGAAATCCGGCGTGTCGATCATTTATATTTCCCATAAATTAAAGGAAATCCAAGCGGTATGCGATCGCTACACCGTGCTGCGCGACGGCCAGTTAGTGAAGACGGATGACATGCAGAGCGGGAATTTAGAGGAAATCACCAAGCTGATGGTCGGCAAAGCAATTTCACAGGAGCGCTTTGTCCATGAGCACGAATTCGGCGAGATGGCACTGGAAGTCGAGCGCTTAAGCAGCCCCGGTTTATTCAAGGATATCGATTTCACGGTCCGAAAAGGCCAGATTGTCGGATTTACAGGACTTGCAGGAGACGGCCGGACGGAGCTGTTTGAAAGTTTATTCGGCTACCGCAAAAAATACACGGGCACCATCAAAGTGAAAGGCAAAGCGATGAAAATCACCCATCCGCGAACGGCATTGCAAGCGGGCATGGGCTATGTGCCGAAAGACCGCAAAGAAAATGCCATCATCAAAGATTTGAGCGTTGTCCACAATATGAGCTTGTCATCGATGGGCAATTTTGAGCGATGGGGCTTTATTCAAGACAAGCGGGAGCTGGAAAAGTTCAGCAACTATGAAAAAACCTTGAATATCAAAGTGGCCAATCCGCGCATCACCATCGACAAATTGAGCGGCGGCAACCAGCAAAAAGTAATCATCGCCAAATGGCTCGAAGCGGATACCGATATCCTGATTTTCGACAACCCGACACAAGGTATCGATGTCGGCGCCAAGCAGGAAATCTATCAGGAGATCCTCGAACTCGCCAAACTTGGCAAAGCGATTATCATCCTGTCATCAGAAGCCCCTGAAGTGTTGCGCATATGCCACGTCATCAATGTCATGTACCACGGGGAAATCACGGCCAGGTTTATGAGCGATGAGACAAACGAAGAAGAAATCATGCATTATGCCACAGGCGCGAAAAGGGAGGGAGAGCACATTGGATAATATCAACACAAAGGAATACAGCCCTGAATCTCCAAGCATGAAAAGCAGGCTGTCCTGGCTATGGTCGGAATACAGCGTCATCATTGCGTTCATCATCATTTTCATCGCTGCTTCCGTGATGAATCCGAGGTTTCTCGATATCAACAACCAATTGAACATCCTCATGCAAGTGTCGATCATCGGCATCATTGCGCTGGGGATGACGGTCGTCATGCTGTCAGGCGGCATCGATTTATCGGTCGGCTCTGTCCTGGCGCTCGCCGGCGTCATTTCCGTCTTGGCATTGAACGCATCCGGCAGCATTTTAATCGGCGTGTTCACGGCCTTATTGGTCGGGGCGTTCGCCGGATTCCTGAATGGCCTGATGGTTGCGAAAGGCAGGATCGCGTCGTTTATCGCCACACTCGGCATGATGGCCGCGGCCCGTTCGATCGCACTGTATATTGCAGAAGGCGGCAGCGTCTCGGGCGAAGTGAGCGGATTCACCGCCATCGCCAATAACAATGTATGGATTTTTGATTTGCCGGTGCTCATTTTCTTCGCCATGGCGGTGCTGATTTATATCGTCATGCACAAAACGCGGTTCGGCAGGTACGTCTATGCGCTCGGGTCGAATGAAAAAGCGGCGATGCTGTCCGCTATCCGTGTGGACCGCATCAAGATCGGCGTCTATACGCTGATCGGGACGCTGGTCGGCGTTGCGGCGGTCATTGAAACGTCACGGTTGAACTCGATTTCGTCTTCAAGTTCAGGCGCGCAATATGAACTTGACGCCATTGCGGCCGTTATCATCGGCGGCACGCGCATGACAGGCGGGCGCGGTAAAATCATCGGCACGATTTTCGGTATCTTGATCTTGGGCATCCTCAACAATATGATGAACTTGATGAATGTTTCGCCCCATCTGCAGGGCTTTGTCAAAGGCTTGATCATCATCATTGCCGTCGTGTTCCAAAAAAGAGAATAGGAGGAGATCGCATGGGCATCAAAGTAGGCATCATTGGCTGCGGGGCCATTACGAAAATGCGCCACGCGCCGGAATATACAGCGAATCCATATGTAGATGAAATCGTCTTTTACGACCGCAATCTCCATCGTTCCGAAGCGATGGTCGAGTTGTTCGGGGGCCGGAATGTGGAAAGTGTCGAGGAATTGTTCAACGATCCCGACATCACAGCCATCAGTGACTGCTCGTCGAATGAACACCATCATTTATTCTCGACACAAGCATTATTGAGCGGCAAGCACGTGCTGTGCGAAAAACCGATTTCCTTAACGATTGAACATGCCAAGGAAATTTTGGCGGCACAGAAAAAGTCCGGAAAGAAACTGATGGTCGACCACAATCAGCGGTTTACGCGCGCGCATCAAAAAGCACGCGAAATCCTGGACAGCGGAGAGCTCGGGAAAGTCTTGACCTTCCGCACCGCTTTCGGGCATTCAGGCCCAGAATCCTGGGGCATCAATAAAACGAAATCGACATGGTTCTTCAAGAAGGAGCGCTCGGGCTTCGGTGTCGGCGGCGACCTCGGCATCCATAAAATTGATTTGTTGCATTACCTGCTCGATGATGAAATCGTTCAAGTGAGCGCCTTTCAGGGAGCTTTACACAAAACGGATGAAAACGACGAGCCGATTGAAGTATGCGACAATCTCGTGTGCAGCCTGGCGACCGAAAAAGGGCGTCTCGGGAACGCCGCCTTCTCCTGGACCTATTACGGGGAAGAGGACAACAGCACTGTTGTTTATTGCGAGAAAGGCATCATGAAAATCTACCACGACGACGAGTATCAGCTGGAACTCATCATGGAATCCGGCGAGAAAGTGAACTACCAGCTGGAAGCGATCCAAACGAATGATAACCAGACTCCGAGCGGCGTCATTGATGCGTTCGTCGATTCGATACGCCTGGACCAGGAACCGATCGTCACGGGAGAAGATGCATTGAAATCACTGAAAGTCATTTTGGGCATCATGGAAGCAGCCGAAACGAAGCAAGTTGTCACCATCGAAAAAGAGTCTCTCCTTTATCAATAAGGAGAGACTCTTTAGTTTGTCGAGAAAGTTAAGAAGCCGTATTTTCCGAAGCTTATCGCTCGCTTTCCGTGGGCTCGCGTCCAAGCCTCCTCAGTCGCTGTGCTCCTTGCGGGGTCTCGGTCGTCTCGCTGATCCACAGGAGTCGAGCAAACGCTTCTCCAAATACTTAGGTAGAACATTGATCTTAAAATGTAGAATAAGTGATTTTCTTTTTATGCATAGTGAATCACTAATTTCTTCAACACTCTTCTTTCATTTCGCTCATGGTTTGAAACGGTTGAGTGAGAAGGGGGCGATATCGAATTCGGTGTGGCCGTCTGTTGCCAATTGGCTTAACACTTCGCCCATGACGCTGCCGAATTTAAAGCCGTGGCCGGTAAAGCCGCAGGCGAAAATGACGTGCTCGTTGTCCGGATGGCGGTCAATGATGAAGTTATGGTCGTCGGAGACGGTGTATAAACAGGTTTTGCCTTGTTTCAATTGTCCGCTCGCTTGCGGCATATACAGGTCTAGGAATCTTCTTAAGTCGCCTTCATCGAATTCATACTCACCAAAGTTCTGGGTTTGTTCGTCCGGGTCGATTGGCTGCCCGCCATCCGAGCGTCCGACTTTTACGCCAGCGCCGTCGATGCTCGGGAAGCCGTAGAACATCATCTCGGGGCCTTCCACAAAAAAACCGGGGAATTGATCGGCATTGTACATCTCCGGGGCTTCAAACCAACCCACGGCTTTACGCGTCGGTTGGATCGGCAGTTGCAGGTCTGGCAGCAATTTCTTCGCCCAAGCTCCAGCGGTGACAATCACTTTTTCAGCATAGAAAATACCTTGCGCGGTCGAGATTTTCACACGGTTCCCATCCTGAATATCGATGTGCTGGACGGGTGTATTCGGTAAGTAGTGTGTGCCGTTTTCGAGCGCCAGTTTCTTATAGGCGCGGATGGCATTTTCGCTGTACAACACGCCTGCCTGTTCCTCGAAGCAGCCGATGAAATGCTCGGGCACTGTGAAGCCCGGCCATCTGTCCTGGATGGCGCCACTGCTCAATATTTCGAGCGGCAAGCCGTAGCTGTTGGCGGCTGCAATGCTTTCCAAGAGAAAAGGGGAGTCTTCCGGTCCGAGCCCGATAACACCGGTTTTTTCGAATACCTTATAGCCGGTTTGCTTCTCCAAGTCTTCCCATAATTGCTGCGCGCGCAACACTAACCTAACGTAATGCCTGCCTTCCCCGTAAGCATGGCGGATCAATCTCGTATCTCCGTGATGGCTGCCGTTCGCATGGGGCGGGTCGAATGCATCGATCACCAACGTCTTCTTGCCTTGCTGTGCCAAAAAGGCGCCGGCTGCCATGCCCATCGTGCCGGCACCGACGATGGCGACATCAAAAACAGTTTCCTCACTCATCTTGTGTTCACTCCGCTCTTGTATTGGATGCATGCCGCCCAGTGGAAACCCGGCAGCAATGGAATATTAAATTGATGGTATGCAATACGGCAGTCTTTGTCAATTTCCTCCTGAATTTTTATGCGAAATTTTGATTTATTTTCAAAAAGGGTTTGACAGCAGGGGCTATCTCAAATACTATCGTTAATATGTTAAAAAAATTAAATAACTTATCCAGAGAGACTGAGGGACAGGCCCTATGACGTCCAGCAACCATCATGTTCATGAGAGGTGCTAATTCCTGCAGGATGTGTTCATTCTGAGAGATAAGAAATTGGTCGAAGCCTCTTTCCTATTGAAAGAGGCTTTTTTGCATCCAAAAGGAGGGCAGGCGCTTTACACAAGGCGGAAAGTCCAGCCCTATCATAAAAAATTACACAACCAAAGGAGCTTGAATGATGAAAAGAAACGCTTATGTATTCGCAACTGCCTGTTTAGTAGGTCTTGCCGGAACACTTGCCGGCTGTTCATCGGAAGAGACGGCAAATGCTGACGGAGAGCAAGTGATCCGCGTCGGAACGCAAAACGACTATCCGCCTTTCGCTTTTGCGGATGACGCCAATCAGCTGACGGGCTACGACGTGGACATGATGAAGGCCGTCGATGAACAATTGGACGGCTATACGTTCGAATACGTCGCCGTGCCTTGGGACAGCATGTTCCTTGCACTCGAGTCGAATAAAATTCAGGCCATCGCTGACCAAGTAGCGAAAACGCCGGAACGCCAGGAAAAGTATTTGTTCACCGATGAATCGTATTTCGCAGCGGAAACGGTCATTGCAGTGAAGGAAGGCCGTGAAGATATTCAAACGATTGAAGATTTAGAAGGTAAAGCGGTCGGGGCGTTGGCAGGTGATTCCTATACCTTATTGCTTGAGGAATACAATGAGACGGCTGATGAGCCGATCGAATTGAAATACAGTGAAAGCGGCAACCCATCGGAAATTCTGCAGGATGTGCAGAACGGCCGCGTCGACGCATACGTCAATGACCCGATCATGATGAACGCAGTACTGGAAAAGAATGAACTCGGCGTGGAGATTGTCGGGCAGCCTTTGGTCAATGACGATATGGGCATCGTCTTGAAAGACGAAGAAAAAGGCGAAGAGTTGAAAGCTTTGATCGACCCGATCTTGAAACAGTTGAAAGAAGACGGCACTTTGTCCGAACTGTCCGAGAAATGGACCGGCGGCGACTACATCCCTGAATAAGCTAGCGGAAGGACAGAGACAATGGAAAATTTACTGGACTTGAATTTCTTGATCGAGAGCTTTCCTGCCATTATTTCCAGGCTGCCAGTCACGATCGGCATAGCAGTCGGCTCGCTGCTATTGAGTCTGGTCATCGGCGTGGCTGCGGCATTAATCAAAATCTACAAAGTGCCTGTGCTCAGGGTCATCACGTCGATCTATATTTCCTTTATCCGGGGGACGCCGTTATTGGTGCAGATTTACCTGGTGTTTTACGGGATTCCGAAAATCATTTATTTTCTCCAGAGTGAATACGGATGGCTTCAGTCAGCGGACGTCAATAGCATCGCACCGGAATTCTATGCCTTGATGGCCTTTTCCATCAATTTAGGCGCGTATTTATCCGAGACGATCCGTTCGGCGATCGAATCGGTCGACCGCGGGCAGTTCGAAGCCGCCAAAGCGATCGGCATGACGCCTGTGCAGATGATGCTGAAGATCGTCTTCCCGCAGGCCTTGACGGTAGCGATCCCGAACCTCGGCAATATGTTCATCAGCACGATCAAAGACACCTCGCTCGTGTTTATCATCGGCGTCATCGATATCATGGGGCAGGCAAAAATCCTCGGCTCCCGTGGCTTGGCGTTCTTTGAAGTGTATATCGCCGTCTCGATCGTCTATTGGATCTTATGCATTGCCGTCGAGCGCTTATTGGTGAAGATCGAGAAGCGTGCACGCAGATATGAAAGAGGGATTGCCTGATGATCAAATTGGAGAAGCTGCATAAATATTACGACCGCCAGCATGTTTTGAAAGGAATCGATTTAACCGTCGAAAAAGGCGAAGTGGTGGCAGTCCTTGGGCCAAGCGGTTCCGGGAAATCGACGCTGTTGCGCTGCATCAATTTTCTCGAAGAGCCGACGAGCGGCATCGTGGAAATCGGTGGAAAGCGGGTGGATGCGGCCACTGCCAAGAAAAAGGAGATCTTCGCGCTCAGGACTGCAACGGGCATGGTGTTCCAGCAATACAACCTGTTCAAGAATCTGACTGTGCTGCAAAATGTCTCTGTCGGTTTGACGAGCGTCAAGCGGATGAAAAAAGACGCTGCCGACAAGAAAGGCATCGAGATGCTCGAGCAGGTCGGCTTGTCTTCTAAACTCAGCCATTACCCTGCGCAATTGTCCGGAGGCCAGCAGCAGCGTGTCGGCATCGCCCGTGCGCTGGCTTTGGACCCGGAAGTGCTGTTATTCGACGAACCGACTTCTTCATTGGACCCGGAACTGGTCGATGAAGTATTGGCCACCATCCGCCGCGTCGCAGACACCGGAAAAACGATGTTCATCGTAACCCATGAATTGAGTTTTGCGCGGGAAATTTCGGACCGCGTCATCTTTATGGAAGACGGCGTCATTATTGAGCAGGGCACGGCTGAGCAAATTTTCACCAAGCCCGCCGTCGAAAGAACGAGACAATTTTTAGGAAAAGCCGTCCAAGGCTGAGGGAATAAAGTAAAACGACTGAGAGCGGAAGGATGATTTCGGATGAACCCGATTGAACAGATATTGAACGAGTTCCCGGTCCTGATCGTGGACGGGGCCATGGCGACAGAGCTTGAAAACTATGGATGCAATTTGAATGATTCCTTATGGTCAGCGAAAATATTGATGGAAAATCCGGAGTTGATCAAGAAAGTGCATGTGGATTATTTCCAGGCTGGGGCGGACTGTGCCATTACGGCCAGTTACCAAGCGACCATTGAAGGCTATCAGGAAAGAGGGCTGACAGAATCACAAGCGATCGCGTTGATCACGAAGTCCGTCCAGTTGGCAACACAAGCGCGCGATGAGTTTTGGGACGCTGCAGCGGATCGCTCGGACAGGCCGAAGCCTTTAGTGGCGGCATCTGTCGGCCCATACGGCGCGTTTTTATCGGACGGGTCTGAATACTGCGGCGGCTATGCGATTGGCGAAGAGCAATTGGCTGCATTTCATAGAGAGCGCATTCGGGTGCTGGTGGAAGCAGGAGCGGATATTTTAGCGTGCGAAACTTTGCCATGCCTTGCGGAAGCGAAAGCGATCGTGAGCGTGCTGGAAGAATTTCCGCAGGTGTCAGCCTGGTTCACGTTCAGCGCGAAAGATGAGTTCCACATCAGTGATGGGGAGCGGATCGCGGATTGTGCAAAATGGCTTGAGGAACAACCGCAAGTGGCGGCAATCGGCATTAATTGCACAGCTCCGCAGTTTATCGAATCCTTGATCCAGGAAGTGAAAAGCGCATCTTCCAAACCGGTCATCGTCTATCCGAATTCCGGCGCCACTTACGACCCGGTAAGCAAAACCTGGAGCGAAGAACCGTCAGTTGGTGCGTTTTCAGCCAATTCGAAAGCCTGGCATAAAGCAGGAGCTGACATCATCGGCGGCTGTTGCAGCACGACTCCTGATGATATTGCAGCGATCGCTTCCTGGGCGCGCCAAGGGAAGGCTTCAGAAGTTTAGGGCAGTGCCTGGTGCGGGTGACCGTTCATTTTATAAAACCTAGTTGACAAGTAGGTTTTGAATATAGTCTAATGTGAATAAGCTTTTTTCGCATTACTTCACATTAGGGGCAGCTAGTGGGCCTCCTGATTTTTAAACAGCTGAAGGAGGGATTGCATGAACGAACAATATCCTGTCATCCAAGGGGCGGAAGCCTTCTTTCTGAAAGGCGGCAGCACCGGCATCCTATTGTGCCACGGGTTTCTCGGCACGCCGCAAAGCGTCAGGGAATTAGGCGAAGCGCTCGGCGAACAAGGCTATACGGTTTCCTGTCCGCGGCTGCCGGGCCATGGCACCCATTTCAAGGAGTTGGAACAATTTTCTTATGAAGACTGGTTCCAGAGTGTTGAGCAGGCCTATTTAGAACTCAAACAAGCGTGCACATCGGTCTTTGTCATCGGGCAATCGATGGGCGGCACCTTGAGCTTGGATCTGGCCAGCCACCATCCTGAAATCCAGGGCATCGCGTTGATCAATCCGGCGATCGACATCCCGCAGTTTGAAACTTACCGCAGCCGCCCGGCCCATGCTTACGTCACAGAAGATGCGCCCGATATCAAAAAAGCGGATGCGGTGGAAATCACTTACGGGCAAGCGCCGGTCAAAGCGTATCAGCAATTGCTCGGCTATATGGATGCTGTCCGCGCAAAGCTCGGCGAAGTCCACTGCCCGGTCGTGTGTTTTCAGTCGCTTGAAGATCATGTCGTACCGCCAGCCAACACCGATTATATTCTCGGCAAGGTCGGTTCGCAACACGCGTTCAAGCATGAACTTCATAATTCCTATCACATCGCTTCCATGGACCATGAACTGGACTTCATCGTCACTAAGTCCAGCGAATGGATCGAACAGTCGAGTGTTTTGCCGGCTGGTGGGCAAGGGTAAAGTACATCAGATTATATCGCCATGTAAATAAATTCAATTTCTTCAAAATAATGTTGACAAGCCGGATCAAGGGCCGTAACATGAACTTTACAATTTAATCATCTTATCGAGATTGACTGAGGGACTGGCCCTGAGACGTCAAAGCAGCAGACCGCAATGCGGCACTGTGCTAATTCCTTGTACCGCGCGTACAGAGATAAGAGAGGCGATCGAACGTATGAAACCACTCCTCTTCTTGTCGAAAAGAAGAAGGGGTTTTTTATTACGTTAAAACCAAGTAAACAGGTAAGATAAATTATTTTTGGCGAAGGAGGTGCCTTCAGTGGACAAATGGTTTTCGAAATACCGTCGGAGCTTGAGCGGCAGATTGGCGCATCAACACTTCGACGCTTCATTGAAAATCTGGGAACTTGGATAGGCTTTTAAGCAGTTGCATACATACTCGAGGCATCATTATTTTTTAAATCATAAGGAGGAACATCGTGAAGAATATCATCTTTTTAGTTATCACGTTAATTGCACTTATCGGATTGGCCGGTTGTTCCGGCAGTGAAGCAAGCCCATCAGATTCAGGCGCAGCTTCAGAACCTGTAGAAGGCGGAGAATTGAATGTGGCGATCGGCGCAGATCCGAACACGCTCGATTGGATGTATACAGGGGAAAGTGCCGCTCGCAAAATCGGCTGGCATATTTATGAAGGCTTGTTTGCCTTGAACCAGGATTTTGAAGCGGCACCGCTGCTCGCGGAAGATTATGAAGTGAGCGAAGACGGAAAAACCTACACGATTAATTTGCGTGAAGGCGTAACTTTCCATAACGGGGAACCAGTAACGGCAGAAGATGCCAAAGCGTCCATCGAACGTTGGCTGAAAGTGTCATCTGTCGGCAAGATCACCAACGACCACGTGGAGTCCGTGGAAGCAGACGGCTCGCAATTGACCATTCAATTGAACAAAGTATACAGTTCTCTGCTTTCTGACTTGGCTGCCCCGAAATCGGCTGCAGTCGTCTTACCGAAATCAATCGCTGAAGCGGCCGGCGAAAAGCCGCTCGACCATGACCAGTATATCGGCACCGGGCCATTCCAGTTTGATTCGTGGAAGCGCGGCGATGAAATCGTCTTGGCCAAATACGACGACTATGCATCTAGAACCGATGAGACAAGCGGTTTGACGGGAGAGAAAAAAGCGTATGTGGATTCGGTCCATTTCAAGATCGTCAAAGACCCTCAAGTGGTGGTCAATGGCTTGAAAACCGGACTTTACGATTTCGGCGATGAAGTTCCGCTCGATTTGTACGAAGTGATCGAAAGCACGCCGAATATCGAAGCTGGCACCGCCACTAACGGCTATACGGTGTTGACGCCGGATAAATCGGAAGCGCCTTTCGATGACTTGCAAGTACGCCAGGCATTGAACGCTGCACTCGATAAAGAAGCGATTGCCAAAGCAACATACGGCAACGAGGAATTTTACGAATTGGACGGCGCTTTGTTCACGCCGAACCAAACCGCCCTGTATTCGGAAGAAAACACAGACGGCTTCCTGTCCTACGATGTGGATGAAGCGAAACGCTTATTGGAAGAAAGCAGCTACGACGGCGAGCCGATCAAAATTATCTTCTCGAGCGATTCCAACGATTATAAGAAAATTGCCGAGATCGCTGAACAGCAGCTTGAAGAAGCCGGCTTTGCGGTCGAGCTGGAATCCTATGAATGGGCAACATACCTTGAGAAATGGGGAGAGGCTTCCAATTGGGATCTCGTTGTCGTCGGATGGTCCCCGTTCTTCTCGCCGAACCAGGCAGGCATGTTGAGCCAGGATTCGAACAGCAGTGGCTGGTATAACAGTGAGAAATGGCAGGAGCAAATCGCCCAGTGGGCACAAGCGGAATCCGAGGAAGAACGACAGCAGATCCTCGCCGGCTTGAACGAAACGCTGTATGAAGAATTGCCGTTTGAAAAAGTGACGAACATCTCGAACTTGAATGCGCGCACAACCGATATCCACGACTATAGCGAATGGTATGGCCCGCGCTTCTGGAATACGTATAAAACAAATTAACGACGAGCCATCAAACAGGATAACTAAGAGAAGAAAATCGTCAGGAACGATGCTGGCGATTTTCTTCCTTTTATGGAGAAGGGGGAACAAGCAATGCTGAACTACACGATTCGCCGGCTGTTGTCGGTGATTCCCGTCATGCTGGTCGTCAGTGTAATCGTCTTTATGATCGTGCATCTGACTCCCGGCAACCCGGCGTTCCTCATTTTAGGGGAGGACAGTTCACCGGAAGCGATTGCTGATTTGGAGCGTGAACTGGGCTTAGACCAAGCGCTGTATGTCCAATTCTTTAATTGGTTTGCACAAGTCATCACGGGGGACCTCGGAACCTCCGTTTACTCTTCGCAATCGGTGACCTCGCTGATCGCCGAGAATTTCGGGCCGACCTTCAGCTTGATGGCGCTGTCGACGGTGATTTTGCTCGTCATTGCCATTCCGGTGGCGATCTTCATCGTCGCGTTGCGCAAGACTGTCTTGGACCCGATTTTCACATCGGTTTCCTTGTTCGGCGTATCGGTCCCGGAATTCTGGCTCGCGACGCTATTGGTGCTCGGCTTCGGCGTCGCGCTGCCGATCTTTCCGGTGGCCGGTTATGTGCCGTTTGCGGAAGGGGCGGATGCATGGCTTCACCATATTTTGCTGCCATCGTTTGTACTGGCGATCGTTGAGGTGGGCATCATCGCCCGGATGCTGCGCGACAGCATGCTCGATTCGGTCAATCAGGATTACATCAAAACGGCGCGCGCGAAAGGCGTAAAGGAACGTGAAGTATTGATGCGCCATGTCTTCATCAATGCCTTGATCCCAACGACCACGGTGCTCGGCGCTACAGTGGCCGGCTTGCTCGGCGGCACAGTCATCATCGAAACTTTGTTCACGATTCCGGGCATCGGCCAGCTCTTGGTCGATTCCATCCACCGCCGCGATTACCCGGTCGTACAGGGAATTGTGTTGTTCATTGCCGGCATTTATGTGTTCGTCAATCTATTGGTAGATCTGCTGTACACATTCCTCGATCCACGCATCCGCTATGATTGACCATTTGGAAGGAGACGAAACCGATGTTTACTAAGAAAACGAATTTGCTGGCGCTGGCGATGCTATTGATCGTCGCGCTTGCGGCCATCACCGCAAGTTTCTGGCTGCCTTTCTCGCCGGCCGCGATTTCCCCGGAACAGCGCTTGACCGGCCCTTCAGGGGCGCATTGGTTCGGCACGGATGATTTTGGCCGCGACATTTTCTCGCGGACCATCGTCGCGGCCCGGGTGTCCTTGTCTGTCGGCGTCATCGTTGCGGTGCTGTCAACGGTAATCGGCACAGTGATCGGCTTAATCTCCGGCTATTTCCGCAAAGTGGATTTCGTGCTGATGAGAATCATTGACGGCTTTCTGGCGTTTCCGGCACTCATCCTTGCGCTTGCGCTGGTTGCAGCACTTGGCGGCAGCATCACCAATATCATCATCGCTTTGACGCTGGCGTTTTTCCCGGTCATGGCGAGAGTCGTCCGTTCGGCGACGCTGCAAGTGAAAAACCAATCCTATATCGAAGCGGCCCAGACGACCGGATCGAGCCATGCGGTGATCATCGCCAAATACGTATTGCCGAATATTCTGTCCCCGATTATCGTCCAAAGCACCTTCATTTTCGCGAAAGCGATTTTAGCGGAAGCGGCGCTCAGCTTTCTCGGCGTGGGGGTTAACCCGTCAACGCCGACCTGGGGCAATATGCTGCAGGAAGCACAGATCTACGTGACCATCGCGCCTTGGTATTCCATTTTCCCAGGCCTTGCGATCGTCATCACTGTTCTGGCTTTGAATTTGCTCGGCGATGGGCTGAGGGACAGTTTTAATCCACATCAAGCGAAACGCAAGCGCAAAACGAAGCTTGCCTAAAGGGGGTATTCGAATGCTGCAAGTTGAAAATCTTCATGTCCATCTCGATACACCGGGCGGCCTCGTGAAAGCAGTCGACGGCGTGTCCTTTTCCATCCAGAAAGGGGAGACCATCGGCATCGTCGGGGAGTCGGGGAGCGGCAAAAGCGTGCTTGCCCATTCCTTGATGAAGCTCAATCCGGAACCGCCTGCAAAGTATCCGGAAGGCACAATCCATTTTGAAGGCCAATCGGTGTTGGAAATGGGCAAAACGGAACTTAGGAAACTGCGGGGCAATGACATCGCCATGATCTTTCAGGATCCGATGTCGAGTTTGAATCCCGTCTCCAAAATCGGCAAGCAATTGATCGAAGCCATTCAAGCCCATCAAAAACGGCCGAAACAGCAAGCCCGCGAAAAAGCGATTGAGTTATTGGAAGACGTCGGCATTGCCGATGCCAAAGCACGCATGAACAGCTACCCGCATCAATTCTCGGGTGGGATGCGCCAGCGTGTCTTGATCGCGATGGCGCTTGCTTCCAACCCGAAATTATTGATTGCGGATGAGCCGACGACGGCGCTCGATGTCACCATACAGGCGCAAGTTTTGGATTTGCTGAAGGGCATCCAGGAAAAATACGGCACGGCTATTCTCGTCATCACCCACGACCTCGGCGTCGTTGCCCACTTGGCTGACCGCATCCTGGTCATGTATGCAGGGGAAATCGTCGAATCGGGAAGTGCTGAAGATATCTTCTACAGGACTTCGATGCCATATACGTGGTCGCTCTTGCGTTCGGTCCCGGTCATCCGGGAAGGCGGCCCGGAGCGGCTCATCCCGATCGACGGGCAGCCGCCGAGTTTGATCGACCGGCCGGCGGGATGCGCGTTCGAACCGAGATGCCCATTCGCACGGGACGCATGCCGGCAAGTTGATCCGCCGCTGGAGCATCGCGAAGGCAATCATTCGGCAGCGTGCATTCTTTCAAGTAATGAATTCGAAGAACAGAAAAAGCAATTGGAAGGGGTGCTGATAACATGAGCGCATTATTGGATATCAAAGGGCTGCATGTCCATTTCCCCGTCAAAAAAGGCTTGTTGCAGCGCGAGAAAAGCTACGTCAAAGCGCTGAACGGCATCGACCTCCAAGTCCAAAAAGGCGAGACACTCGGCATCGTCGGCGAATCGGGCTGCGGAAAAAGCACACTCGCGAGAAGCATTGTCGGCCTGCAGCAACCGACAGCGGGTGAAATCCTATTCCATGGAAAAGATTACGCAGATGCGAGCGCCAAAGAACTTCATGATATGCGGCGCAATGTCCAGATGATTTTCCAGGATCCCTACACCAGTTTGAATCCGCGCATGAAGATCGGGGATAGCATAGCGGCGCCGTTGAAAGCCTATAAAAAGACCGAGCGGCTGGAATCGAGGGTCAAGGAATTGCTTGAACTCGTCGGATTGAACCCGGACACGCATTACGATAAACTGCCGCATGAGTTTTCTGGCGGTCAGCGGCAGCGTGTCGGCATTGCCCGCGCCCTTGCCCTGGAGCCGGAACTGCTAATCTGCGATGAGCCGGTCAGTGCACTCGATGTTTCGGTGCAGGCGCAAGTCATCAATTTGCTTCAGGATCTGCAGAAGCAATTGGGCTTGACCTATGTTTTCATCGCGCATGATTTATCCGTCATCAATCATTTGGCCGACCGTGTGGCTGTCATGTATCTAGGAAAAGTGATGGAGAAATCGGAAAAAGGCGCGTTCTATACAAAAGTCCAGCATCCGTATACGCAATCCTTGCTGTCGGCAGTGCCGGTTCCCGACCCGTTGCTCGAGCGCGGCCGGGAACGCATCGTCTTGAAAGGCGAGCTGCCGTCGCCGGCGAACCCGCCAAGCGGCTGCGTATTCCACACAAGATGTCCCATGGCCACCGAACGCTGCAAAAATGAAGTGCCGGCACTCGAACCGAGAGGGCTCTCGGGCCAAGAAGTCGCCTGTTTTTATCCACTTGTCGAAAAACAGCCGGCTGATGCGCCGAAAGATCCGCTATATGTATAGAAGAAAAAGGCATCCTTCCCAGCACAAGTGCTGAGAAGGATGCCTTTTTTCGATGGAGATGACAGCGTTCCTCGCAAAGTTCTACCTAACAAAGGTAGAAATATCTACCTAACAAAAGTAGAAACATGCGACAAGCTTTTCAGTCATCCAATAAGCGCCCATTGTCGTTCCATTGTCCGTACATTTTATTGGCGCGTGTATTCTCAATGAATTTCTCCAGCCGTTTATCGAATATTTCGCGGTCATAGCTTTTGTATCCTTGTATATTATCAATCCGAATGCGCCGATACAGTTCAGGGAAATTCATGAAGTTCTCATACACTTGCGGGTCTTCCTTCAGGCGCGCTTCAATCTCGGGGTCGATAGTGAACGACTCAGGCCGCATATCGGGGAGGATGTTCAACCCCTGCTCTGTCATCAAGCCCAGCTTCTCCAGCCTTCTGACGCGCTCTTTGTTCAATTCGGTCCAATTGCTCTTTTTCCGACGCGGTGAAAGCCGCTGGACCAATCGATTATCGGCTGTCTTTTTCGTGATACCGTCAATCCAGCCAAAGCATAAGGCTTCTTCCACGGCATCCAAATAAGGGATCCCTTCTGGCCGTTCCTTGGTCCCGATCAGTACCCAGCAAAACTTCGCCGAAGCCGAATTTTTCTCCAGCCACTCCCTCAATTCCTGTCTGGAACGCGCGCCAAGCATATTGTCAATTTCCATTCGGCATGACTCCTTTCTCAATTGGCTGTTCGCTTATCATTTCCACTGCGATTTCACGCCCTTCGTCAAAAAAGGGTATTCGGGAGTTATGAAGAAACATAGGGGATAATCTTTTGTGCCACTGCGATCTTTGATAAGAAAGGAGGAAGAAATCATGGTAAGGGAAGAGCGAATCAGAAGCGAGCGCGGGGTGAACCCATTCACCGATATCTGGCTGCGCACGCGGGAAACCGTCCGTTTCGTCATTGAACGAAAATCATTCAAGTTCATTATACTGCTCATTGTCCTCACGGGCTTTGCTTCGGGTTTGATCGGGATGATGAATGAACGCAGCTCCGACATGCCACCCTGGGCTGCCATTCTACAGGCGTTGGTGACCGGGCCGATCGGCAGCGCGTTCGGCTATTTTCTTGGAGCCGCGATCCTGGTGCTTGTCGGCCGATTGTTTAAAGGGACGGCGACGTATCAGGAAATGTTCAAGGCGCTGGTCACGGCCCAAATCCCGCAAATTTGGCTGTTGCCGCTTCTCATCATCTGGGTGCTGGCATCACCCGAAACCTTCCTGGCTGACCGGACAGATGTGGAAGGAAACCCAATCGTCGTCATCATGTCCATCGTGATGGCGGTCGTCTCTATCTGGACATTCGTTATCGTCTGTAAGGCGGTAGGCGAAGCGCACCGCGTGTCGTCCTGGAAAGGTTTTTTTATCGTCGTGCTGCCGGGAATCATCATTACGATCATCGTTTTGATTATCGTCTTTGTGCTGTTCGCTTCATTCTTCAGTGAGTTTTTCTGAAGTTGAAAAATGAAAACATATTATAGGAAGAAATTCGGGCAACTCTTGCTGTTTTAAACGAAGCAGAAAAAGATTTGCCCTCATTTTTATCCATATTGCTGTTCAGCTGTTCTCTAGTTTAGTATAATTCTAATGTAAGAATTATTACATGCAATTGGCAGTACCCAGTAACACAAGTGCTGGATAGAAGTTCACCTTTTTTCATTATCAATTGGGAGGTTTTTACAAGATGGATAACAACGAACAAAAGCGTCACACAGCTGCATCCGATGCACAATGCCCAGTAACAGGCGCCGGCGGGCAACAGCCGACTGACCAAACGGGCGGACACCAAGACAGCGCCATCACGACTTCGAACAAGCCAGGCAAAACGCAAAATAAAGACTGGTGGCCGAATATGCTGAATTTGAATATTCTGCACCAGCATGACACGAAAACAAACCCACTTGGGATTGAATTCGATTATAAAGCAGAATTCGAGAAATTGGATTACGATGCATTGAAACAAGATCTTCGTGACTTGATGACTAATAGCCAAGAATGGTGGCCAGCGGATTACGGCCATTACGGCGGATTGTTCATCCGTATGTCTTGGCACGCTGCGGGTACTTACCGTACAACGGATGGCCGCGGAGGCGGTTCTACCGGCAACCAGCGTTTCGCGCCGCTTAACAGCTGGCCGGATAACGTCAACTTGGACAAAGCGCGCCGTTTGCTTTGGCCGATCAAGAAAAAATACGGAAACAAAATCTCATGGGCTGACTTGCTCGTTCTGACAGGCAACGTGGCACTTGAATCGATGGGCTTCAAAACTTTCGGATTCGGTGCAGGCCGTGAAGATATTTGGGCGCCTGAAGAAGACGTCTATTGGGGCAATGAAAAAGAATGGCTCGCAGATAACCGCTATTCCGGCGACCGCGAACTGGAAAACCCACTCGCTGCCGTTCAAATGGGCTTGATCTACGTAAACCCAGAAGGCCCGAATGGCAAACCGGATCCGCTTGCAAGTGCAGTGGATATCCGTGAGACTTTCGCGCGCATGGGAATGAACGACGAAGAAACCGTTGCCTTGATCGCAGGCGGCCACACATTCGGTAAAGCGCACGGCGCTGGAGATCCTTCCAACGTAAGCGACGATCCGGAAGCGGCAGTCATGGAAAACATGGGGCTTGGCTGGAAGAGTTCATACGGCTCCGGAAAAGGCCGCGACACAATTTCAAGCGGTATTGAAGGTGCTTGGACTGCCAACCCGATCCAATGGGATAACGGCTATTACGAGCAATTGTTAGGCTATGAGTGGGAATTGACGAAATCTCCTGCCGGCGCTTACCAATGGACAGCAGTAGATCTATCTGAAGAGCAAATGGCACCGGATGCAGAAGATTCTTCCATCAAAGTGAAAACAATGATGACGACTGCCGATATGGCGCTTCGCGTAGATCCGGAATATGAAAAAATTTCCCGGCGTTTCTACGAAAACATGGAAGAGTTCCAAGATGCGTTCGCGCGTGCATGGTTCAAACTTCTTCACCGCGACATGGGCCCGAAAGTCCGCTACTGGGGACCAGAAGTTCCGGACGAAGAGTTGATCTGGCAAGATCCAGTACCGGCAGCGCCAGGAACATTGAAAGACAAGGAATTAACTGAACTGAAAGCGAAAATCCTGGAAAGCGGCATCAACCCGCAGCAGCTCGTCAAAGCAGCTTGGGCTTCTGCCAGCACATTCCGCGGTTCCGACAAGCGCGGCGGCGCAAACGGTGCGCGCATCCGCTTTGCACCACAGCGCAGCTGGGATGCCAACGAGCCGGAAGAATTGAAAAAAGTACTTTACTTCTATGAGCATTTGAAAGCAGAAACAGGCGACAAAGTAAGCATCGCTGACTTGATCGTCCTCGGCGGTAACGCAGCGATCGAACAAGCGGTCAAAGCAGCCGGTTTCGATATCGAAGTTCCATTCACACAAGGCCGCGGAGACGCTCTTGAAGAGCAAACCGATGCTGAAAGCTTCAAAGTGCTTGAGCCGCTATCCGACGGTTTCAGAAACTACCATAAGAAAGAATATGCAACAAGCCCGGAAGAAATGCTATTGGATAAAGCACAATTGCTTGGCCTGACAGCTCCGGAAATGACCGTATTGGTCGGCGGTATGCGTGCACTTGGCGCAAACCATGAAGGTTCTACAGCAGGCGTCCTAACTGACAACGTCGGCGTCTTGACCAACGACTTCTTCACGAAGCTATTGGATATGGACATCGAATGGGCACCGGTCGAGTTCAACAAATATGAAGGTACAAACCGTGCAACTGGCGAATCCGCTGGCACTGCAACGCGCATTGACCTCGTATTCGGCTCGAACTCCATCCTGCGTGCAGTTGCTGAAGTTTACGCACAAGACGACAACAAAGAGAAATTCGTCCGCGACTTCATCAAAGCATGGAACAAAGTTATGAATGCCGATCGCTACGATTTGCAGAACTAAATCAGACACTGAATGGCCGGCATTTTGCTGGCCATTTTTTTATTGGCTCCATTTGCCGGGCAGCAATAGATTTCAGAAAAATGTAATTTCTTGTTTGTTTTAATGATAAACTGGAAATAAGAGCACTCACCTTAGAGCAGGATATTGGACACCAGACGCGTCGCAGCCACTGGATTCAGTTCAAAAATGGTAAGGAGAGGATTGTATTGCCAAAAAGAAAAAGTTTCTATAAAAAGAGTTTGAGTGTAGGAATTCTTGGCTCGGCTTTGTTTATAGCGGGGTGTGGAACGGCAGACACCATCGCCGAACAGCCAGCAGAAAGTGAACAAGCCGAAGTGCAGACAACAACCGCATCGGATGGATCCGGCGAAACGGAACAATCGGAAGATGATACAGAAGGGACAGAAGAGACAGAAGAGACAGAAGAGACAGCGGAAGAAGGGGGGGAAGCTGAAACTGTTGCGACTGATACAGAAGAACAAGCAGTGCCTGAAGATCAGCAGGGCATCACCATGCCGATGCCGCTTGGGACGCCGCTAGCCGATTTGCTTGCCCATTACGGAGAACCGACTTATGACGACTATTTCCTCGGGAGCCGGCTCGTCATGTTTAAAGAGAAAGACGGTTATTTCCTGGATGATAACAACATCGCTAAAGGATTTTTAGTTGGCAATTCTGAGGTCTCGGTTTTCGGTACCCGCGTTGGCATGACTTTCAAAGAGATTGATGAGATTCTCGGGGCAAAAGGAGAAGTAGGGTACGATGAGTCGGAAACCCAGTACTATCTCAATATTCATTATGTCGAGAACTACAAAATCACATATTCTGCTGAAACGGAAGATGGGCCGATAGTGGATATTGTGATTATAAGAAGCAAGTAACGAAGTCTCACAGAATGGTTTGGAAGTTTTCGATTGTCTGCCGCTTCACTAGTTTAGAGACGAGTATATTGCAGTTAGCAAATGACTTCGACAATGGGTGAGGTCATTTTTTTGTGGATAAAAAATCGGTTGAAAAGAATTTCGAAATTATCGGTTCCATCCGATGAAAATAGAAAAACAGCAAAGTTGGGAGATGCAGCTTTGATTTTCCAACTACAGTAAATATTTTCTTTTTATTTGGCTATTTTTTTCAATATTTTTCAATCGGATTGTGCTACATTATGAATAAAAACAGTGAAAGAGGGGTGTCTTCCGTGAATTCCCCGCTGATGATCTACCTTACTTTGATTTGCATGTCGACCGTATTTATTCTGTTTTTACTTATATATGTATTGCGGAAGCGCCATAATTATTCGGAAATTGCCCATTATTTCTTGCTCTATACCGCAGCAATCGGCATTTATTGCTTCGGCGCCGGAATGGCGTTAACGGCCGGCACGCTCGAACAGATGGAGTTTTGGACTGTTATTCAATATGTCGGCATGCCGTTCTCTGCGCCGCTCGGTCTGTTGTTTATTATGCGCTACTTAGGAATTAAAGTGACAAAGACTGGGTTTTGGTCTCTGATGATCGTGCCGTTCCTTACCTTGCTGATGGTCATCACCAACGACTCGCATGGGCTGCATTACCGTGTATTTGAAGCAGATCCCGTGATGGGCATGCCGTTCATCTATCAGGAGATCGGGACCTGGTATGCTGTCCATGGCCTTTACATCTTTTCCTGTATGTTTGTGGCTTTTGTACTTCTGCTATCCAAATGGAGAGAAACTGCCCGCGCTTATCGCCCGCAAATAGTCGCTTTGCTATTTGGTCAATTGCTGCCAATGCTGACCTCCTTTTTGTATTTAATCGGTGCAACTCCAAGCGGCTTGGATCCGGTGCCGATGGTGCTATGGCTATCGTCTCTATTGTACTTTTGGGCAATCAGCTCATCGACTTTATTTGCCATTATGCCGGTGGCGAAAGACATTATTTTCAACCACATTAAAGATGGTGTCATTGTGCTCGATAAGTCTTACCGACTGATCGAGTTTAACCGCGCTGCGAAAAATAATTTCCCGCTTTTGGATAAGCCCATGTACGGCATGGAGTTTCAAGAAATCTGGCTGCGTATGACAGGTGAGCGGTTTCCAGTTGAATTGGGCCGCACGGCGGATGTCCAGGAAGTGCAAGCCGTGATTGGGCATTCGGAGCGCATCTACCAAGTCAGCGCATCGACTATGAGACATGGAGGCAATAGTGAAGGTTGGCTGCTTATTTTCACGGACGTCACCGAACTGAAAAAACTGCAGCAGCAACTGGAGCATCAAGCCTTTTACGACGAACTGACCCAGGTTTACAATAGGCGCGCTTTTCTGCGGCAATGCGAGCAGGATTTTGCAGCTGCAAAAGAGAAGTCCGAGCCTTTTTCGATCATTCTCATGGATATCGATCATTTTAAAGTGATCAATGATACGTATGGGCACGACCTAGGTGACGAGGTCCTTGTTCATATCGCTCAAACTTATCGACATAAACTGCAGAAAGGGCAGGTTTTTGCCCGTTACGGCGGCGAAGAATTTGTTCTGGCGTTGAACGGCTTTACAGTGGAACAAGCGGAGCAAATAGGCAATGAACTAAGAAGCTATTTGCAGTCGCATCCACTCGTCACAGGTGAAAGAGTGATTTCAGCAACGCTGAGCATGGGGGCCGCTGAAAGTTCGAAAGGAAGTTTGCAGCAGCTTTTGAAGAAAGCTGATCTCGCCCTGTATGAAGCGAAGCAGAATGGGCGGGATCGGGTGGCTGTGTACAAGGAGATAGTGGAATCGATTAAGTAAAAGTAGCAAAAGGCATCTTTGATGAAGCGAATTCATCAAAGATGCCTTTTGATTTCCTTCCAACTTCGCCTGGATTAAAAAATCCCTAAGCAGGAGAAATCACACAGTATGTCAAAAGTAAGGAAGAAGGCAGGAGCACGGATTTTTAAAAATGATATCGGATAGGAGGTTGTTATATGTGTGCCGTTAAAAAGCAGATGAACGAAGACCAACGCCAAAATTTGCTCGATACCTTAAAACAGCGCTTTGAACAAAACGAAGAGCGTCACGAGAAGATGGGCTGGGACAATGTCCGGCTGAAGCTGGACGAAAATCCGGAGAAGCTTTCCGTGTTGCATCAAATGGAGGAAACCGGCGGCGAACCGGATGTGATTGGCTATGAAGCGGAGACCGGGATGTTCTTGTTTTGCGATTGCTCAAAAGAAAGCCCTGCAGGACGCAGAAGCCTATGTTATGACAGGTCAGCGCTCGAATTGCGTAAAAAGAACAAGCCCGAAAGTTCGGCCGTCGACAGGGCGGCTGAGATCGGCATTGAATTACTGACAGAAGAGCAGTATAGACTGCTTCAGACCTTGGGTGAATTCGACTTGAAGACTTCAAGTTGGCTCGAGACACCGCAGGAAATACGAGAGCGAGGCGGGGCGATTTTTGGCGATTGCAGGTACGGGCAGGTTTTTGTTTACCATAATGGAGCGGATTCCTATTATGCTGCAAGAGGGTTCAGAGGGATTTTGAAAGTGTAAATGATAAGGATGTTTCACGTGGAACGAAACGAAAGCCCACGCTAGTAGAAACCAGAGAGGAAGTCGTTATGAAGCAACTCTATATCAAACAAAAAGTGTTTAGCTTGAGCGAGAAATTCACGGTGAAAGACGAACAACAACAAGATCGGTATTTTGTGGAAGGCAGTTTTTTAAAAATCCCGAAGACCTTTTCGATTTTGGACGCGAAAAAACAGGAAATCGGCGTGATCACAAAAAAGACTTTCAGTTTCTTGCCGACTTTTTTTGTGGAAGTGGACGGGCAAGATGCGGTCATGATCAAGAAAGAGTTTACTTTTTTAAAGCCTCGCTACGCCATCGAGGCGGAAGGCATCGATGTGCAAGGGAATTGGTGGGAAATGACTTTTGACATCCTTCAGCACGGACAAGTCATTGGTTCAGTAAGCAAGCAATGGCTCAGCTGGGGAGACACGTATCAACTAGACATTCTGGATGAAACGAAAGAGCATCTCATCATTTCGCTCGTCGTGGCGATCGATTGCGTAAAAGCTGACCAAGCCGCGGCCGCTTCCAGCTGATGGGCAATGGGATTAATGAAATGCATGATAGCCTGTGACACTCACTACACAAGTGGGTGTTTTTTAATGTCCACAGTTAAAAGTCTGAAAAAATAGATTTGATAATTAATTCCAATAACTTTATACTTGGAGCTATCTTCCTTTCTTTAAAACTTTACTGTGCTAGAGAAAGAGAGCGAAAAGGAGGCGGAAGCCGGTTGGAGAAGAAAATTCGTAACCTATTTTATTTTTTCATCGCATTCGGAATCGTACTATTGGCTGGATGTTCAAGTGACAACGCAGAAGACGAGGCCGGCACTGCATCGGAAGACGAGAAAAGCGGCGGGACCTTGGTTTATGGGCGCGGCGCCGATTCGGTGAGTTTGGATCCAATCAATGTGACAGACGGCGAATCGATCCGTGTCACGCACAATATATATGAAACACTTTTGGAATATGACCATAATTTGGAGCTTCAGCCGAAACTGGCAACAGAATACAGCTCGAGCGAAGACGGCTTGACTTGGACATTCCAGCTGCGTGAAGGCGTAAAGTTCCATGACGGTACCGATTTTAACGCAGATGCGGTCGTCTTTAACTTCGAGCGCTGGATGGACCCGGAAAACCCTTACCATGAAGGGGACTTTCCTTATTATCCGTTCCTGTACGGCGGGTTTAAAGGAGACGAAAACCACCTGATTGAATCGGTGACAGCGACCGACGAACACGAACTTGAAATTGTATTGAAGAGAAAAACTGCGCCGTTCCTTAGCTATTTGGCGATTTCCATGTTCGGGATTGCAAGCCCTGCAGCGATCGAACAGCACGGAGCTGGCATCGGCGAGAACCCTGTCGGTACAGGACCGTTCAAGTTTGAGGAATGGAACCGCAATAACACCATCACGCTGTCCAAAAATGAAGACTATTGGATGGAAGGGAAGCCTTATCTCGACCAAGTCATCTATCAAGTCATTCCCGAGAACTCTGCTCGCTTGAATGCTTTGCAGACTGGGGAAATCGATATTGTGGACGGGATGAATGCAAGCGATACGACGATTGTTGAAGACACGGAAGGCATTGAGCTGATCAAACGGCCAAGTTTCAATATCGGCTATATGGCGTTCAATATGGAAAAAGAGCCATTCGATGACCCCTTGGTGCGAAAAGCCATCAATATGGCCATCGATAAAGAGGAAATTGTCGATGCCTTTTACAACGGATTGGCAGACCCGGCAACAAGCCCTTTGCCACCGTCTCTCTGGAGCCACGACGAATCGCTGGAGAAATACGATTACAATATAGAAGAAGCGAAAAAACTATTGGCGGAAGCAGGCTATGAAGACGGCTTTACAACGGAACTGCATACGATGAGCAACCCGCGCCCTTATTTGCCGGAACCGATGAAAATTGCGGAAGCGATCCAATCGGACTTGGCTGAAATCGGCATCACGGCAGACATCGTGTCGTCTGAATGGGCCACTTATTTGGAAGACACGAAGAATGGCAAGCACAGCATGGCGATGTATGGCTGGACAGGCGTCATGGCCGATCCGGACAACTTCCTGTATCCGAACCTCAGCAAAACGAACGCCGAAGTGCCTGCACAAAACATCGCGTTTTATAAGAGCGACGAATTCACGTCCTTGATTACAGAAGCACGTGAAACGATCGACCAGGACAAGCGGACAGAGCTGTACCAGGAAGCCCAGCAATTGTTCCAGGAAGACGCCCCGTGGGTGATGCTCGCTTATACGACACCGCCTTTGGCACAAAGTGATTATGTGGAAGATTACAACCCGCATCCGATGAGCAACGATTTAATGACCGATGTGTACTTATCAAACTAAGCCTGGAGTTGAGCAATTGTGTATAAAGTATTGAAGGATTTATGTGGATTGGTGGGGCCAAGCGGCTTCGAGCAAGATGTACAACGCTATATCAAGGCTGAAATAGAAGGGAAAGTGGCGTCTTGCGAAGTGGACTCGCTCGGCAACATCATCGCGACAATTCCGGCGACGGATGCTTCCTTGCCGTCGATTCTGCTTGCCGCGCATTCGGATGAAATCGGCTTTATCGTCAAAAAAGTCGAAGCGAATGGCACGCTGCGCTTTGAACAGCTCGGCGGATTCGATAACCGCACCTTGTTGGCCCAGCCGGTGACGGTCAAAGGCGATGACGGCTATATTCAAGGCGTGATCGGAACACTCGCTGTCCATTACGTGAAATGGGACGACCCGAAGCGCATCGCTTCGCACAGGGAGCTGTATATCGATATCGGAGCGGCTTCGCCTGAAGAAGTTGCGCAAATGGGCGTCAGAGTCGGCCAGCCGGTGAGTTACGGCAGCGAATTGAAGCTGATCGGCGATGCCAAGCAAAACCGCGTCGTCGGAAAAGCCTTGGATGACCGTGCCGGTTGTGCCGTCTTGATGGAGTTGATCAATGAATTCCATCAAGCAGCCGATTTGGCCCATGGCGATATCCATTTTGCGTTCACTGTACAGGAAGAGGTCGGGCTGCGCGGTGCTTCCGTCTTAAGCGCAAACCTGCAGCCGGATTTCGCTTTGGCGATCGATACAACGCCGACGAGCGACACGAATGATGTGCTCATGACCGGCACCCGAAAACTGGGCGCTGGGCCGTGCATTAAGATTACGGATAAATCTTTGATTTCGCATCCTTTGGTGACGGGGCTGTTGGAAAAAGTGGCCACCGAGCAAGCGATCCCGTATCAACAGGAAATCTTTATGGGCATCGGCACAGATGCTGGGGCGATCCATATGACACATAAAGGCGTCTCGTCCGGCGTCGTCTCCATTCCTTCCCGTTATACGCATACACCGATTGAAATCGTGGACCTGGAAGATTTGGATCACACAGTGGAGTTGGTGAAACACTTTATTTTATCGTCGAATGAATTAAACGGAAAAAGCTTCCTGGATACCTAATAGGATTCCAGAAACGCCTTTCAGCTTGCGAACCTTAGGGGGAGCGGACTGAAAGGCGTTTTTCGGTTTTTAGATATAAAAGCCATTTCGAAACAACTCCCTTATATGCCAGAAAATTGAAACTTAACTCTAGTTATTTCGTAGTATAAACAAAGGAGATGGTCGGAATGCAGAAAGGAGCAAGCAAACTGAAATTGGCGTTGGCTGGGCTGGCCGTGCTCGCGGCATTGTTTACCGTGTGCGGGTGTATGGCGGCGAAAGCGGACGACCCGAAAATGGAGACGATTGAGCGCATATTGGAGCTGCAATTCAACGGGCCGGACGAAGAGTTTTTGGAGGCGATGTGGAATCCTGCGAACAAACAAATCGTGAACGGCGTCGAAGTGAATGAGGCATTTGAGCAGCAAGTGGATGATAAATACGGAGCCTATTTCACCGACAGTGAATTGGATCAGTTCATGCGGGTATTCGGCACTTATTTTCCAGGGCTGGCTGATATTTACGGATATGAATTGCGTTTGGAAGACGTGGATATCGAGTTGAGCGAGACGGTGGCGAACCGCTACCTGTTCACGGCAGAAGTGGCGTTTCAGAAAAAAGGCGGAAAAGAGCAGCGTGCTGAAGTGGGAGGCGTCGTGTTATTTTCGACCGTTCAAGAAGGCAAGATCGGCAAGTTCACTTATACGGACGATCAAGGCTTATCGGAACGTTTAAAACAATAACATTCGAGTGGGAGGGCTGATTATGTTCATCAATGAACCACCCACATGTCAAGTATGTGGCAGGGAGATCCAAGGCGATGAAATAGTGCATATCCAGATGCGCTATCCGAAGCGCAAAGGGTTCGCGGAGGTCAAAGCGTATTTAAAGTTAGAGGGCGAATTTACGTGTGATGCATGCGCCAAAAGCAAAACATAACGAAAGCCCCCGTCCGAACGGCTTCCGGGGGGTGTGGAAGGCCGTTCGGACGGGGGCTTTCAAATGACTTAACTTTCGGCAAGGAATCCTTCTTCAAAGATGCCAAGCAGGTGTTCGAGGGTGATCGGGTCGCTGTACGTCGAAGCTTTCGTGTTGATTTCAATGACGCGCTCTTCGCTTACCGCAGGGATATTGTTCCAGACGTCAGTTTCCATGAATGAGTTGTCGACATCCGGATTTTTGCTGAGGACGACGTAATCCCCTGCAAAGTCAGGCAATACTTCGAGCGAGAAGGTGTGGACGCCTGCTTCAAGAGCCAGTTCCTCGACTTTTTCAGGCATGTTCAAGCCCATTTCCTGATAGAGGATTTCGGTGCCGCGTGCGTAATTATCACCGAATACATAGAATTCCTTATTGCCGCTTTCGATGACCGAAACAGTGGCGTCTTCACCGATTTTGGCGCGGATTTCTTCACCGGCAGCTTGTGCGCGGCTTTGGAAATCAGCGACCCAATCTGTCGCTTCCTGTTCTTTATTGAGCAATTTGCCGATTTCGACTTGCTGGTCCAAATAGCCAAGCTTGCCCCATGTGAAGGCAACGGTCGGTGCGATTTCGCTCATCTTGTCGAGATTTTTCATATGTGTGCCTGCAATGATGAGGTCCGGATCCAATTCGATGATTTTCTCCAAATTGTCTTCCGTGACGATTTCCACATCTGATAGCATATCTTCAAAAAGCGGGTTGGCATTGGTCCATTCGTCGATGCCGACGATATTGCCTTCAAGCGCCAAGACATTCGGCCCGTTCGTCAAGGCGATGATGCGCTGTGGGTCTGTCGGCACTTCAACGGGACCTGTTTCCGATTCGTATGTAAATGTTTCCGCTGCTGCATCCTGTTCCGGTTCTGTAGCGCCCGTCTCTTCTGACGATTCGGCAGAGCCGCAAGCTGCAAGTACAGCCAATAGCAGTAAAATCACGAACAACAATCCTGATTTTTTCAAGTTCTTCTTCTCCTTTGGTCGAGAATGATCAATCAATAATGATAATCATTTTCAATTAGATTCTAGTTTAATCCTACTTCTCTGCTCGTGTATTGTCAATAAACTTACGGAAGAGAATTTCGCCAAGCTTGTTGTTTTCTGCCAGATTGTGAAATGTTGAAAATTTTTAAAGGAAGTGATTCGAATGGATGTTGAGTTGACACGGTTTCGCGTGAAAAAAGGAAAGTCAGAAGTGGTGGACGAATGGCTGAAGTTCTTGAACAATCACATGGAAGAAGTTCTCGTTACCTTAGAAGGGGAGAAGATGTACGTCGAGACGATTTTCCGGGAAACGCTGGACGGGGCTGAGTATTTGTATTGGTATTCGGTGCAGGGGGAAGGCGGGCAGGCGGTGGAAACTTCAACGCATTGGATCGACGAAAAACACATGGCATACTGGCAAGAATGCATCGATCCTGATTTTGAAGCCGTCGATTTATCGGTCGAAGCGATCATGATTCCCCGCCATATCCGAAATCATATGAAATAAGGCGGGCTAAAGCAGGAGCCGCGTTCTTTTTTATGAAAACGACTATCTATTTCCTCAAATTTCCATCTTCATATTCCTTTGATTCCTTAAAAATGATAGGATGAAAAAAATGGGAATTTATAGACTGCCCGGATGCGCCAATACGCATTGGAGCAGTTGCGTAAGAATGGGGAATAGCGATGCTGAAAATAATTCGGATTATCCTTCAATTAAGTGTTATCGGAATAGGAAGCTATACATTATTTACCGAAAAATTGGTTTTGACGCCGCTCGTCATGCTGCTCGCGGGATTGTTCATGCTCGTTGCAGGATTCGAACGGATCGAGAAAAACCAAAAAGAATTCTGGGGTTATGCTTTCGTGGTCATTTCGCTGTTTTTATTGACTGTCTCATGGCAAAACTTGTTCTTGGCGACTTAACGAAGGTCTAATCAGATATGAAATGGGGGAGCGAGATGTCGAATATGGGGATGTTTGGAATGGGCAGTTGGGTGGGCATCGTTTCAGCCCTTTTATTTGTAGCCAGCTTTTACTTTACGTTAACGTTTTTCGAGCAATTGAAATCGGAAGATGGGCGCGTACGCAAACAATCGAAAATCGCGGCCGTGATTTGTTTAACCGTCGCGTTATTGCTGCCTGCTGTTTATCAGCTGTATTTCGTTAACGAAATGATGCGATAGACACGTCGCTTGAACACTAAAAAGCCGAAGCCCTTCGTGAGGGTTTCGGCTTTTTAGTGAGTTGATGAATTTTAATTTCAAGGGGATTTATGAAAGCGGCTTTTAATATTGACTGCATGCCGCGATAAAAGGGTTTTCTGTAAAGATTGTAGAAGTTTACACCAAGATTGGAAGGGGATATGAATTGTGGATAATATGGTGAGGTTCAATATAGGCGATATCATTGCGACATTCTTCCTCCTCGGCTTTTTCGTTTTGGCGATCGTGCTGGTAGTGGCCGCCGTAAAGGCAGCGGCCAACAAGAACAAAAAGCTGCAGTCGGATGAAACGGATTTGCAAAAGCGCATCAAGGCACTGGAATTGCGCGTTAAAAAACTGGAGAATGAACAATGAACAGAACCTAAGGAACGATAGCGAAAGGGGGAAATAAAAATGGAAATGCCTGGTGGGATTACGGTGGCGCTCATCATCTTTGGCCTTTTTCTGCTCATTACCGGGCTTTTGGTCGGCAGTATCCTTGTGATGCTGAAAAAGAGCAAGTCCAATAAAGTGGATGATGTGCCGAATCAACAAACGCCTGTAAAAAGCGTCAAAGTAGAGGACCGGGAAACGCCGGAAGACGATCATCGGTAAAGAAGCGGGAAGGATTGCCGCTTCTTTTTTTCATCATAAAAAAAACAGGAAGAGGTGCTCCAATGGCGCAATGCGAATGGCCAAAAGGCGACGAACGGATGCAAGCCTACCACAACGAGGAATGGTGCCGGCCGAGCCGCGATGAACGTTATTTATTTGAAATGCTGAGCTTGGAAGGCGCCCAAGCAGGCTTGTCCTGGCAGATCGTGCTGTCAAAACGCGATAGCTACAAAGACGCTTTTCACAATTTCGATATAGATTATTGCGCCGCATTAACGGATGAAGCACTTGCTGAGATCAAGGAGCAATACGGCGTGATCAAACACGGTGCCAAGCTCCAATCCGTCCGCACGAATGCACGGGCGGTGAAGGAGATCCAATCCGAATTCACGAGTTTTGCCGAGTATCTATGGAGTTTCACGGACGGCGAAGCGGTGATCAACGAATGGCAATCGGACGGGCAAATACCCGCCCAATCGGAATTGTCGGTAAAGCTCAGCAAGGATTTGAAAAAGCGCGGATTTAAATTTGTCGGCCCGGTCACGACCTACTCGTTTCTTCAGGCAGTAGGAATGGTCGACGATCATGTCATCAGCTGCCCGTTCCATAGCGTGAACCGAAAATAAATTAAAAAATTGGGAACAGTTGGAATTCTATATAGGCATATTTCCATTTTTATGCTGAAATATGGAAAAGGGGTGAGCGGGATGAAGCTGATATGCCAGGCAGCAGCTGGGGCGATGATGGTCCATCTTTTGTATTGGATTGTTACATTTACAGTCGGATATGCGAAAACGATGCTGTATCAGCCGAATATCGAAGCGTTATGGGCGAATGAGCACGTGTTACAGTCGGAAGTGTCATTCGGCTATACGGTTTCCCCGATCGGGTACGTGGTAAGTTTTCTCGCCACGGCCTGGCTGTTCTGGTGCCTGCTTGCTCTATACAAGAAATTCGCTTCCAAGCCAAGCTGGTAAAACTCAATTGTACTGAAGACCCTGTAGAGACCGTCGCAATGACGGTCTCTTTTTACATGGGCGCAGATTGCGGAATAGACTAAGCTGCTCGTTCGAAGGGGGATTACGCGCCTTCAGTGCAGGAATCTGCTTTTTCATCTCATGGCTTTGCACAAAAGGCTTATTTTCTTTAATCCTTACGCAAAATGGTTTATAATTGTCCGTTAGTAGTAGAAATTTTGTGTCACACAGGCATACAATAGATGATGGATTTAACACGGAAGCGGTGGACTCGAAAAGCCGCTAATACTCGCGTAGAAAAGGAAGGTATACATGAGCAATAGAGAAACTGATACAGATGTAATCTTAATCGGTGCTGGTATTATGAGTGCGACTTTGGGGATTCTCCTGAAAGAATTGTCCCCAGACATGAAAATCAATGTGTTCGAGAAATTATCGAGCCCTGGCGAAGAAAGTTCGAACGAATGGAACAACGCCGGTACAGGCCACGCAGCCCTTTGTGAATTGAACTATACGAAAGAAAAACCGGACGGCACGATGGATATTAGCAAAGCCATCGACGTCAACGAACAATTCCAGGTATCGGCCCAGTTCTGGTCCCATCTCGTGAAAACGGGATTGTTGAAAAACCCGGAAGAATTCATTCGCCCGCTTCCGCACATCAGCATGGTGCAAGGCGAAGACAATATCCGTTTCCTGAAAAAACGTTTTGACGCAATGATTAAAAACCCGCTCTTTACAGGCATGGAATTTTCCGACGACCCGGAAGTGCTGAAAGAATGGATGCCATTGATCATGGCGAACCGCCAGGACAACGAGCCAATCGCGGCGACGAAAATCGATACGGGCACGGACGTCAACTTCGGCGCTTTGACGCGCATGCTGTTCGACCGTCTCGTAAAAGAAGACGTTAATGTCCATTACCGCCACGTGGTGCAGGATTTGAAACAAATGAAAGATGGCCGTTGGTTGCTGAAAGTTAAAAACCTTGAAACCGGCAAACTCGATGTACACACAGCGAAGTTCGTCTTTATTGGCGGTGGCGGTGCAAGCATCCACTTGCTCCAAAAATCCGGCATCCCGGAATCCAAGCATATCGGCGGATTCCCGGTCAGCGGCCTGTTCATGGTCTGCAAAAACCCGGAAGTCATCGAACAGCATCACGCGAAAGTTTACGGCAAAGCGAAAGTCGGCGCACCGCCGATGTCCGTTCCTCACTTGGATACGCGCTTTATCGACGACAAGAAATCCTTGTTGTTCGGGCCATTCGCAGGCTTTACGCCGAAGTTCCTGAAAACCGGTTCTTATATGGACTTAGTGGCATCCGTCAAGCCGAATAACGTATTGACGATGCTGTCAGGCGGAGCGAAAAACTTGTCGCTGACACAATACCTGATCCAGCAAGTCATCCAGTCGAAAGAACAGCGAATGGAAGAATTGCGCGAATTCATCCCGGCTGCGAAAAGTGAGGACTGGGAACTCGTCGTCGCAGGACAACGCGTCCAGGTCATCAAAGATACTGATGCAGGCGGCAAAGGCACACTGCAATTCGGCACGGAAGTCGTCAGCTCAGCAGATGGCACGATCTCAGCGCTTCTTGGTGCATCCCCGGGTGCATCGACAGCTGTCCATGTCATGCTCGACGTGCTCGCACGCTGCTTCCCTGAAGACCTTGCGAAATGGGAGCCACAGATCAAGGAAATGATTCCGTCCTACGGCAAATCCTTGATGAACAACGAAGAACTATTGAAACATGTGCATAAATACACAGCAGAAACGCTGGATTTGAATGAAGTGAAACCGGCCGATCATGCACCGGAAGATTTGACACCGCAAATTTAATGAAGAGAAAACCGCCGAGAGCAATCTTGGCGGTTTTTTTACAAGTTTTGAAAAGCAATTAAACTATTTCGGCAGGAGGCATTTATATGGCACAGGCAGGGGATGCGCTGGAGATTACGATCCGAAGCTACGAAGAAAAAGATTTGGAGCACATCCAACGGTTGAACCAACAACAAGGATGGACAGGTCTGGTGGAGAAAAATATCCAAACAAAAGAAGCGTGGAAAAACTCGAACATCGCTTATGTGGCAGAATCACAAGACCAGGAGCTCATAGCTTATATAAGAGGAGTCACCGACGGCTCTGTCAGCACGTATATTTGCGAACTGCTTGTAGCTCAACCCTTTAGAGGATGCGGGGCTGGGAAAAGGCTGCTGGATTTTGTGCACGCGTTGCACCCAGATACAAGAATCGATCTTCTAGCCTCCAGCTCGTCGAGTTCTTTTTACGAAGGCAATGGGTTCCGGCCTTTTTATGGATTCAGAAAATCACTTCGCAAATAAAAAATACCGCTCCTGAAATGTCAGGAGCGGTATTTTATTAATTTCTGAAGTAAGGTGTTTTCTTCAACGCTGCAACAACTGGAATGGCGAGTGCCAATCCGACTGCGTTTTGCACCAGGTTTCCTGGAATGGAGGCTGCCGGAATGATCCAGCTGCTGAAGATAATCGCTTCACCGATATAGTAGATAGCGACCATGACCGGAATGGAAAGCGCCGCAGCCAGGATGTTGAATCCAAGGCTTTCGCCGCCGCGCCCGCCCGACCAGGCGATTTTCCCGACAAGGTAGCCTTGCAAGCCGCGTGCGATGATGGTGATCGGTGCCCATAGCGTCCAGCCTGATACTAAATCGAAGAGCCCCATTCCGACTGCTCCGGCGATGGCGCCTTTTTTCGGCCCGAACAACAGGGCTGCCGTGAACAGCATCGTCGTGCCAAGGTGGACCAGCCCGCCATTTGCCGCAATCGGCAGGCGGATGTTGAGCAACATCGTTGCCACAAAAACAAGTGCGATGAGCATCGAAGTGATGATCAAATCATAGGTTTTGGAACTGGAATAAGTCGTAGTTTTTTGCATGAAACGATTCCTTCTTTCTTGGACATCCGCCAGGCGCAAGGCCCTCCAGCAATGCCGTGTAGTTTTGAACTACTGTAGCAAGTAATTGACCTAGTTAAAAGTATCAATTCTGAATAATTTTTAGGGGTCAGTTTTAAAGGAAGAGGTAGAGGCTTCGGATTTTTGGAGTTGACAGGGCACGGTGTATAGGCTATTGTTAACTACGCGATGAGCTAAGCTGCATAAGACGGACAGGCATTCCTTTATGGAACACGTTGTGGAGCGTGGCCTGATACGCCGCAGCTATCGATACATCCCGCATTTATGCGGGGTGTTTTTTAATGCCCAAAAAACCCGTATGCCGGAATTCAGCATACGGGTTTTCAATTAGTTCAATAAGCGAGCCAGTGATGATCGCTAGTTTCTTTCCAAGCTCAGTTGATTTATCCTTTGGGCAACTAGGGTTCACCGCTCCAATTCACAAGCCGCTTTGAGATTTTCAAGCGTATGGCGAAGTGTGTTCTTCTCCAGCCGGTCGTAGACCAATCGCTCGGTAAAACGGTCGAAAGCGCTGCCGGGCAGATCGATTTCCAGTTCGAAGACAGCTTCCGTTCCGCCTTCCATCGAACGGTAATAGCTCTTTTGGTGGGCGATAAAGCTGCCTGTGATGATGCCTTCCCAAAATCCTTCATCTCCGCCGCGTTCACAGCGAATCACATTGATCGTCACCGGGAAGCGCAAGCCGACAATGGAAAACACCGTCTCGACTTCAGTGCCTGCATCGCCGGTGCCTTCGATTCTTTCCGGTTTGGATAAATGATTGTAAAAACTCGTCCAGTTTCCGGGTTTCTTGGCGAACTGGAACACTTCGTCGATCGGCGCTTGGATGAATATGCTTTGATGGGCACGAGCCATTGCTATCTCCCCCTTGGAATCAAGCTATCAATTAATAACTGAAAATTAAGTCTATTATAAGTTAAAAGCACATGCTATGTAAAGCGCCTCCGCTTGAAGACGGACGCGGCATGCCGGATAATGAATGTACGACATCATCACGCAGAAGAAAGGGGCCGCTATGGAATTTTGGATCAGCGATAAACATATCCGCAAATTATGCGGCCAGGCTGCCTATAAAAAAGGCCAAGCGTTTCAAATGGCCGGAAAAGTCAATATCACAGAAGCCAATGACCAGTCCATAACAGCTATTGTCGAAGGGCGCAGCTCATTCTACGTCGAGCTAACCCGTTCACAAGCCGGGACCATTCATGCAGAATGCAGCTGCCCGCCTGTCGGATTCATCCATACATATTGCCATCACATTGCAGCGGTGATGATCGCCGCGGAAGAGCTTGGCCAACGGGAGCGTCCACTAGCTGAGCAGATGTTCGGCTTGTTTGAAGAAGACGACAAGCCTTCTGCCCGGCTGCATCGCTTCGACCGGCGCGTGCCGTATCACGTGGAAGCAGCCATACGCAGCGGAGGCGAAGGACAATTGGCACTGACGTTCCGGAGCGGCACGGCAATCTTGAAAAATGTAAGGGATCCCCTGCGTTTCGTCTCGGCCCTGTCGAATGGCCAATACGAGGAGACCGCAGCGATTCCATACGACCCAAGCCGCCATGCACTCGAACAACCGGTCCTGGAGCTGCTTCAAGTGCTCGATAAAAGCAATCCCCAGCCGGATGAAAACGGAAAATTGCTCGTTTCCGCAAGCGATTGGGAGCGCTTGTTGCCATTGTTGCGCGAAATAACGCATGCCAAATTCGAAAATCCACTCGGGGAAGTGCTGCCATTTCACGTAACGGATACACTGCCAGTGTCGTTTCGACTAGACCACGGCACTAGCGGATACCGCTTGATCGTCCGTGGTTTGGAGCGTCTTCAAATTTTTCCGAAGTACGGCGTCGCCTTGACGGAAGAATCGATTGTCCAGCCGGCCAGTGCCGATATGAAGCGTCTCTCAGGCTTGCAGGAATTGATGCAAGGGGCAGGCGAGGAGCTGGCGGTCGAGGAAAGCCAAGTCGCCCATATGATGAAAGTCGTCTTGCCGGGGCTGGAAAAGCTCGGTCCGGTCATCGTGACTGAAAAGGCGATTGAGAAAATCGGGGAAACGCCGCTGCGCGCGAAACTGTATCTCGATCGCGTGCGCAGCCGACTGCTTGCAGGACTTGAATTTCATTACGGACAGCTCATCATCAATCCGTGCGAAGAGCCCGACGGAACATACCGGCAGTATCCTGGTGTGTTCCGCCAGCTCGAAAAAGAACGGGCCATCATGGACTTGATGGCGTCGGGGCGGCTGACGAAAACGGACGGTGGTTTCTATCTGCAGGACGAAGAAGCGGAATATGATTTCCTTTACGATACGGTGCCGTTGCTCGAAGAATGGCTCGAGGTCTATGCAACGACATCGGTGAAAATGCGCATCCAAAAAACCTTGGTGGGGCCGAAAATTCGTGTCAATCTGCCGAAAGACCGGACCGATTGGCTGGAGTTCCGCTTTGATCTCGGCGGCATACCGGAAGAAGAATTGCGGGGGATTATCCGCGCCATTCGGGAGAAAAAGCGCTATTTCCGCATCCCTAACGGTACGTTAATGTCGCTTGAAACCCCGGGCATGGCGGCGTTTGAGGAATATTTGGCTGTCATGAACATCGATGAAGATAATTTTGAACGCGTTCAGCGCATTCCGCTGCTGGAAGGCATGCGGCTTGCCGGGAGCCTCGAACAGCACGAATTATCGGAGACAGGGACGGAATTTGCGCGCTTGCTGAAAGAGCTGCACCATCCGTGGACGCAATCACAACAATTGCCGGCGCATTTTGAAGGCATTTTAAGGGATTATCAAAAACGCGGCTTCAGCTGGTTCCGTTTGCTGGCGAAGTACGGATTCGGCGGCATATTGGCAGATGAGATGGGACTCGGAAAAACCGTCCAGAGCATCGCTTTTGTGCAATCGGTGCTGGAAGACATCCGCAAGAGCGATGAACCGGCGCTGATCGTTGCGCCTTCTTCGCTCATGTACAATTGGCAAGCCGAATTCGAGCGCTTTGCACCGGAGATCCAGACGGTCATCGTCGACGGCCCGAAAGCAAAGCGGACGCAAGCCTTGAACAAGCCCGGTGATGTGTATATCACTTCTTATCCGGCGCTGCGGATGGACCGGGGGGCATATAAAGATTGGACCTTCCATACGATTTTCTTCGATGAAGCGCAAGCTTTTAAAAATCCGGCGACTCAAACCGCCAAAGCCGTGAAAGAGCTGAACGCACGGCATCGGTTCGCGCTCACTGGGACGCCGATTGAAAACTCGCTCGATGAATTGTGGTCGATTTTCCACGTCGTCTTTCCGGCGCTGCTTCCGGACCGCAGCCAGTTTGCGGAACTGCGCAACGCCGATATCGCCAAGCGCGTGCGGCCGTTCCTGTTGCGCCGGACGAAAGCGGAAGTGCTTGGCGAAGTGCCGCAAAAGATCGAGCGCATTGAACATTCCGAACTCCACGAAGAGCAGAAGAAACTGTACACGGCATATCTTGCGGAACTGCGCCACGAAGCCTTGAAGCATTTACGCGACAATAGCATGCGCAAAAACCGTATCCGCATTCTTGCGGGACTGACGCGTCTGCGGCAATTGTGCTGCCACCCGTCGTTGTTTGTAGAAGATTATAAAGGCGGCTCGGCGAAATTCGAGCAATTGCTGGAGATTTTGGAAGAGGCGCGTTTTACGGGGCGCCGCGTATTGGTGTTTTCCCAGTTCACGGGCATGCTCAATCTCATCGGCCAGTCGCTGTTACGCTCAGGAAGGTCGTATTTCTATTTGGATGGCTCCACGCCTCCGAAAGAGCGCGTGGAATTATGCGACCGCTTTAACGAAGGCGAAGAGGACCTGTTTTTGATTTCCTTGAAAGCGGGCGGGACCGGGCTCAATTTGACGGGGGCCGATACGGTCATCCTGTATGATTTGTGGTGGAACCCGGCCGTCGAACAGCAGGCAGCGGACCGAGCACACCGGATGGGGCAGAAGCGGGAAGTGCAAGTGTTGCGCTTAGTGGCGAAGGGGACAATCGAAGAGAAGATGTATGACTTGCAGCTGCGCAAGCAGGATTTGGTGGATGAGATGATCCAATCCGGTTCAGAAGCCGTGCAATCGATGAGTGAAGAGGACATTCGGGAGATTTTGATGATTTGAAGATATAATTGATGAATTATACCGTCTGGTAGTTGAAGCCAGTGTGCATAGCCAGTGCTAATAGACTGCGCTTCAATGGCTGTTTTGGGCTCGCAGGATGCGAGTCATGCAGCTGATGCGACAGGACGTCGCGTTTTCAGCTGCCCGGGAATGGGGCGGGTGTTGAGCCAATGTGCCGAAGAGCATAGCACATTTGTCTCGCCAACCCGCACGGTCCCCCAGGAGTCAGCCATTCCCGCTCCGTCTCTAGTTTAAGAGTAGGAAGTTATTGTATCTCTCTTAAAGCAGGATGTAAAAACCGATAATCCAGTCGATCGTCAGTTCAAATAGTTATTATAAAAAGCTCTCCCTATGCGGAAGAGCTTTTTGCTATTTCTTGACGATATAAGCCATATGGCGGCCGCATTGTCTGTCTTCGCGGTAGGAAAAGCCGTCTGGACTCTTGAAGGTGCAGCTTCGGTCGATGTCGATATATTCGGCTGGAATGCCTGCGCGTTCCAGCTGGGTTTTGACCGTGAGTTGATTGTCGATATGGTATTTCCCGGTTTCTTCGTTGAATTCGATGAACGGGTCGGCATAGCCGAGTGCTTTGAATTTCACGTAGACGTCTTCATCCACTTCAAATTTCTCCTGGCTGAGCGACATGCCGATCTGGACGCGGAATCCTTCCGGCGCGCAGTTTTCATTGGCGGTTAAATGGGCAAACAAGTGCGGCACGAGTTCCTTTACGGTTCCTTGCCATCCGGAATGTACGGCACCGACCAACTCTTCCGTTACGTGATAGAAAGTTACGGGCACGCAATCAGCGGCAAAACTCGAGAGCACGAGTCCTGTATCGCGCGTATAGAGCGCATCGGTATCCGCAATCGCATCTTCTAAAATGCGGGCGCCCATGCCTGCATCTGCATGGGATACTTTTTGGAAATGCTTGCTGTGGGTTTGATTGGCGCAGACAAGTTCATCGAGAGTGTGGCCAAGTGAAGCAAGCAAGGCTTTTCGGTTTTCGAGTGAATGCTCGCGATGGGTTCCGGCGTGGAGCGCCAAGTTATTATCGCCGCTCGTTTGCGGGTCTTTTACGGTCATGCCCGCGATATAGGAATCGTTGTCGATATATGTTTTTCGGTTCAAGTCTATCCCCTCCGCTCCCATTGTAGCGAAGGCGCAGTGCGTTCGCCAATAGATGGCAAGGGAATTCGGATTTTTCATCTTTCCGGAGCGATTGAAAGGCCGGGCACTTCGATTATTTGGTAAGATAGGAAGAAAGAAAGTCGAGGTGATGGCATGGAACCGGAAAAGATTTTGGAAAAAGTCAAAGGGCGGGTGCCTGAAGTACTCGGCAACCGGGATTTCTCGAAATATGCGATTCTTCTCCCATTGATTGAAAAAGAAGACGGCGTCCATATCCTGTTTGAAGTGCGTTCGTTTGAAATGAGGCGCCAGCCTGGGGAGATTTGTTTTCCGGGTGGGCGCATCGATCACGGAGATGAAGATGAGGAAGAAACAGCTTTGCGTGAAACGATGGAAGAGCTTGGCATCCGCAAAGAGGCGATCAGCAATGTGTTTCCACTCGATTACATCGTCTCGCCGTTCGGCATGATTGTCTATTCGTTTGCGGGCTTTATCGATCCTGACACGGATTTTAAGCCGAATCCGCCTGAGGTCGACAGCGTCTTCACGGTGCCGCTGAAGTTTTTCCTTGAAAACGAGCCGCGCGTGTACCGCATTGATTTCGATATTCAGCCGGAGGAAAGTTTTCCGTATGACTTGATTGCCGGTGGCGAAAACTACAGCTGGCGTGCGCGGCAAGTGGATGAATTCTTCTATTTATACGAAGACCGCGTCATTTGGGGATTAACGGCAAAGATTCTCATGCATTTCATGGAATTGATCCGCTGAGCCGATTGGCCGATATTTGGCGAATTTGATGAACAGCCTTTTCAGTACGTGGAAATGTGTGTATAATTATTCGAAATTGTGAAAATAAAATTGCTGCATAGAAGGGGACATGACCATGACGACTTATCAATTGGAAGTAATCGAGAATACTGCGAAGAAAGACAAGCCGGCGCAAGACCAGATTCCATTCGGCCAAACTTTCACTGACCATATGTACATCATGGAATACGAAACGGAGAAAGGCTGGCATGAACCGAAGATCGTTCCATACGGTCCGATTTCCTTGGATCCGGCAGCGATGATTTTCCATTACGGGCAGACGGTTTTTGAAGGCATGAAAGCATACCGCACAGAAGACGGGCGCGTATTGCTGTTCCGTCCTGAGAAGAACTTTGAACGCCTCAACTTGTCGAGTGAGCGCCTCAGCATTCCGCCGATCGACGAAGACTTGGCGCTTGAGCACCTGAAGCAATTGATCAAGCTCGAAAAAGACTGGGTGCCGAAAACACCGGGCACATCACTTTATATCCGCCCGTACATTATCTCGACGGATGCCAATTTGGCAGTAGGGCCATCATCTACATATAAGTATATGGTCATCCTGTCTCCTGTCGGCTCCTATTTCCCAGGCGGATTGCAACCAGTTGTCATCCATGTCGAAGACAAGTTCACGCGCGCAGTCAAAGGCGGCACGGGAATGGCAAAAACGGCCGGGAACTATTCTTCCGGCTACCAGGCGCAAGCGAATGCCAAGAAAGAAGGAAATGCGGACGTGTTGTGGCTCGATGGCGTCGAGAAGCGCTATATTGAAGAAGTCGGCAGCATGAACATCTTCTTTAAGATCGATGGGGAAGTATTCACACCTGAGCTCAACGGTAGCATCTTAAAAGGCATCACGCGTATGTCGATCATTGAATTGTTGAATTCATGGGGCGTTCCGGTAACGGAAAAACGCATGGCCATCGATGAACTTTACGAAGCGTACCAAGCTGGAAAAGTCGAAGAAGTCTTCGGGACGGGAACGGCTGCGGTCATTTCCCCGGTCGGTGAACTCAACTGGCAAGGCCAGAAAATGATCATCAACAACCACGAAATCGGTGAATTGTCGCAAAAGCTGTACGACACGATTACTGGCATCCAGACAGGAAAAGTCGAAGACACACTGGACTGGACCGTGGAAATCAAGTAAATCACCGCATGTAAAAAGCCCAGACATCAATTGTCTGGGCTTTTTTTCTGTTCGTATTTCTTTAATAGATATGATAGCCATTTGGCAGGAGCGTAATCGTAGATATTGGCCTGCAAGCCGTGGAGGATCGCGCGTCTTGGCGTTTCCAACTGGAGCTCTTCGGCAAGCAGCGAGAACGATTCGGCCATGAGCGGCGGGTGCTGTCCGTCTTCCAGTAACTCGGCGATTACCGACAGCAATTTTTCTTCGGTGGTCACTTCCTCGGGACCAGGCATCGGCAATTCGACCATTTCTTCTGTCAGGTAAGCCGTAGTGGAGTAGGCGGCCAGGACGTTGGTCTTTTCGACGAGAAGCTCTGCAATTTTTTCGATATCGTGTGGATATGGATGGAACAACACCAGCTGCGAATAAATGCGCACGAAGCCTTTGATGGAAATGAGCAAGTCATAGCGGCGGCCTCGCAGCTGCTCCCCATACAACTCGTCCAATAACGACAGCAGCGAACGGTCAATCCACGTATCGTAATGGATGAGTTTCTCCAAAATTTCCTCGTTTAGGGCATGCATCGGCTCCTGTGCGTAGATCTTGGCGAAATCCGCATGCTTTTCGAGCAATGCCAGATGGGCAAGAAAATAGAGGCGCAGTTTTTCGTCAGATTTTTGCAATCTGTTGACTACTCGGTCAATATCAGCGACAAATCCTTTCATGAATGAATCGATGATTTCTTTGATCAATGACTCTTTGGAAGGGAAAGACAAGTAGAACGCGCCTTTTGATATGCCTGCTTCTTGGGTGATGTGCTGGACGGATGTAGCTTCAATACCGTTTTCAGCAAAGAGTTGAAGCGCTGATTCCAGGATCTGTTGCTTTTTTGACATATTTGATTCCTCTTTTCCCCTTACTTGTTTGACGGTTGACCAATCGGTCATTACTATAGAGTAGTAAATGGATTTCGTCAAAGAAAGGAAGAATTTGTGTGCAAGGATTAGTGCGTTTTGTTCTGAAAAACAAATTTGCCGTGTGGCTGTTGACTTTAATTGTAACCTTTGCCGGCATTTATTCAACAACTCAAATGAAGATGGAGTCGATCCCTGATATTTCGATTCCCTACTTGATCGTCTCGGGGGTCTACCCGGGCGCTGCACCTGAACAGGTGATGGAAGAGGTATCTATACCTGTCGAACAGGCTGTCGAAAGCCTGGAGGATGTCAAAGCGGTCTATTCGAATTCCTCCTCGAATGTTTCCCAAATCCAGATCGAATACGATTACGGCGTCGATATGGATGAGAAAAAGCGTGAACTCGAATCCGCAGTCGACGGCGTAAACTTGCCGGAAGAAGTGGAGACGCCGTCGATCATGTCGATCGGTCTCAATATGTTCCCGGTTGTCGCACTGTCTGTCAGCAGTGACACGGAATCGATCGTCGAATTGACGGACCGTGTCCAGACGGCCATTTTGCCGGAGATCGAGAAAATCGATGGCGTCGCCTCTGCGACCGTCACCGGACAGCACGTCGAAGAAATTCATCTGACCTATGATGAAGAAGCGATGGCTGCCCATGAAGTGACGGAAGAGGACATCCGGCAGATGATCGAAGCGAGCAATATTGCGCTGTCGCTCGGCCTCCGCGAATTTGAAGAAGGTGAAGAAGCGGTCTATATCGATGGTTCGGTCGCTTCTATTGAAGAGTTTGAGGAATTATTGATTCCAGTGACGCCTTCAGAAGACAATCCGGAGCCATTTGTCGCCTTGTCTGAACTGGCCGATGTGGAACTGGTCGGGAAAGTGCAGTCGATTTCCCGGACCAACGGCGAAGATGCGATAGCGATCCAAATCGTCAAAGGCCAGGAAGCCAATACGGTCACCGTGGTCAATGAAGTAAAAGACTTGATGGCGGAGTTGGAAAGCGAAGTAGACGGCTTGATCGTCGACATCACGCTTGACCAAGGCGAACCGATCGAGGAATCGGTCTTCGCGATGGTGGAAAAAGCCTTGTTCGGCGGCTTGATTGCCGTGCTCATCATTTTGGTGTTCTTGCGTGATTTCCGTTCGACGCTCATTGCGATCGTCTCGATCCCAGTGTCCATTTTCGTGGCATTGCTGCTGTTGAACTGGCTCGATATCACCTTGAACATCATGACGCTCGGTGCCATTACCGTGTCGATCGGCCGTGTCATCGATGACTCGATTGTCGTCGTCGAAAATATTTACCGGCGCATGCATTTGAAAGAAGAGAAATTATCCGGCCGCAAATTGATCCAATCTGCGACGATCGAAATGTTCAAGCCGATCTTGTCGTCGACGCTTGTAACGATCGCAGTCTTTGCGCCGCTGGTCTTTGTCGGCGGAATGGTCGGCGAATTGTTCTTGCCGTTCGCCCTCACGATGTCGTTTGCTTTGCTCGCGTCGCTTGCAGTGGCGGTCAGCATCGTGCCGGCAATGTCGCATAGTTTCTTCAAGAAGAAGCTATACGGCGAGAAAACAGCCTCGAAGCATCAAGAAGTCGGGAAGTTGGCACTTTGGTTCCGTTCATTCCTGGAAAAAGCCTTGAACCATAAGTGGATCACCTCGATCATTGCGGTTGTATTGCTCGTAGGGTCATTGGCCCTCACGCCATTGATCGGCTTCTCGTTCCTTGGCTCGCAAACCGAGAAAATGATGTACATCACGTATTCCCCAACAGCTGGGGAGTTGCAGGAAGAGACCGTCGAGAACATCGAAGCGGTCGAGCAGGACTTGCTTGAACGCGAAGATATCGATGTTCTTCAATTATCGATTAACGATTCAGCCAATGCCGATATGGCCCAGATGATGATGGGCGGCGGCGACGGTGCATTATTGTATTTGATCTTTGATGATTCGATTTCTGTCGATGAATTTGAAGAAGCTCGCGCAGAAGTCACCGACTATCTTGCAGGACTCGATCAATCAGGCGAGTGGGGCGAGCAGGATATGATGGGTGGCGGCATGATGGCATCGAGCGAAGTCGCGTATACTTTGTATAGTGAAGACCTCGATGACTTGATGGACACCGTTGCACAAGTCGAAGGTGCGATGAGTGATGTCACCGGCTTGGAAGAAGTGACCTCCGATGCGGAAGATCCTTATGTTGAACATACTTTGCGCATCGAACAGCAGGAAATTCTCCAATACGGTCTGACGGCAGGACAAGTTGCGATGGCATTGTCCGGCGGGGGCCAAAATGAAGTGTTGACGACCGTCAACACGGACGGCGGCGAACTTGAAGTCATTGTCCAGCGTGAAGTCCAGCAAGACGCAGCGACTTTTGAAGAGCTTCTGGAGACGCCTGTGCCAACAGCTGCAGGTACCATGATGACTGTCGGCGAATTGGTCGAAGTCGAAGAAGGCACCACCTTGAATACCTTGAGCCGTTCGGAAGGCGCTTATTATGCGACTGTTTCCGGCACGGTGACGGGCAATGACGTGTCTGCGCCAAGTGCGGCCGTCCAGGAAAATGTGGATCAACTGGATCTTCCGACAGGCGTGACGGTAGAAACCGGCGGCGTGACGGCGGATATCAATGAAACCTTCACACAGCTTGGCCTGGCGATGGCAGCGGCAATCGCGATCGTTTACTTTATCCTGGTCGTGACGTTCGGCGGCGGGCTTGCGCCATTCGCCATCCTATTCTCGCTGCCGTTTGCGGTCATCGGTGCATTTGTCGGCCTATATGTCACAGGCCAGACAATTTCCGTATCGGTCATGATGGGGCTGCTCATGCTTATCGGGATCGTCGTAACGAACGCCATCGTCCTTGTCGACCGCGTCATCCATATGGAACGCGAAGGCATGACGGTGCGCAATGCCTTGCTTGAAGCAGGAACGACGCGTCTGCGGCCGATCCTGATGACGGCAATCGCTACGATTGGTGCCATGATTCCGATGGCTCTCTCAAGCGGTGGCGGTGGCCTCGTCTCCCAAGACTTGGCGATCACCGTCATCGGCGGCTTATTGTCCTCGACCTTGCTGACACTCGTGGTCGTGCCGGTCGTCTATGAAATACTCCGTAAATTCCAGAAAAACAAATCACTCGTCGATTGCGAAGATTGATCGGCCAAAAACCGGCTTCCTTAATGGGGGCCGGTTTTTTGTATTGTTGAAGAATAGAGTAGTATTCTATATTCGCAAAAAATATAGGCTTATATGATAAGAAACGAAAAGTGAGATCTCTAAGTGTTCGTAGAAGCGTCCGCTCGTAACCCCTTCTGCTCAATAATGCTGCGCATTACGTTCGCAAAGATAATGTCTCCCACAGGTCGACTTTATCTTTGCTGTGGATCAGCGAGACGACCGAGACCCCGCAAGGCGCGAAGCGACTGAGGAGGCTTGGGCGCGAGCCCGCGGAAAGCGAGCGGTAAGCTTCGGAAAACACAAACGATGAAAAATTATTTCCCGGGAAATAGAAGCTCATTAACAAATTCCATACACGCACTCAACAATTCCTTAATATTCCTCCGATACACTGGCGATGGTCAACAAACACGAGGAGGAATGCCAGATGATCCGTAAATCGATGAAGAAACTTGTTCCAGCCGCCGTGGTGGCAGCGGTCGCCGTGACGAGCTTTACCCCGTCCGCACCAGCTGAAGCGCACGGAAATGGCAAAGCCGAAGTACATAAAGAACACAAAAATCCTGGAAAAGGAAAAGGAAAAGGCAAAGATAAAGATAAAGATGCACCGAAAAACGTCATTTTCCTGATCGGCGACGGCGTCGGCACATCCTATACATCCGCTTACCGTTATTTGCAGGATGATCCTTCTGCGCGCTTCGCGGATGAAATGTCTTTCGATTCTTATTTGGTCGGACAGCAAATGACCTATCCGGAAGATGCGCATCAAAATGTCACCGATTCAGCGTCGGCCGCCACTGCCATGGCAGCAGGCATCAAAACCTATAACAATGCCATCGCGGTCGACAACGATGAATCGGAAGTGAAAACCGTACTTGAAGCGGCGAAAGAAAAAGGCAAAGCGACCGGGCTTGTGGCTAGCTCTGAAATCACCCACGCGACACCGGCATCATTCGGCGCGCACGATATCAGCCGCCGCAATATGAACGCCATCGCTGATGATTATTTCGATGAGCGCATCGACGGCGAGCATAAAATCGACGTCTTGCTCGGCGGAGGCATCAAACTATTCGACCGCACAGATCGCGATTTGACGGAGGAATTCGAAGAGTCCGGCTATGGCTATGTAACATCGAAAGAAGAGCTGCTCGCAAGTGACGATGAGCAAGTGCTCGGCCTGTTCGCAGAAGGCGGCTTGCCGAAAATGATCGACCGCGAAGACAGCGTGCCGTCTCTTGAAGACATGACGCGTTCTGCGATCGATCGCTTGAAGCAGGACGAGGATGGATTCTTCCTGATGATCGAAGGCAGCCAGGTTGACTGGGCAGGACATGACAACGATATCGTCGCAGCGATGAGCGAGATGGAGGATTACGACCGTGCATTCCAGGCGGCAATCGAATTCGCCAAGCAAGATGAAAATACATTGGTCGTAGCGACAGCCGACCACTCGACAGGCGGCTTCTCGATCGGTGCAGACGGCATCTACAATTGGTTCGCCGAGCCGATCCTTGCTGCACAGCGCACACCGGATTTCATGGCTGCTGAGATTACGGAAGGTGCCGGCGTGGAGGAAACATTGGAACGCTATATCGACTTGGATTTGACTGATGAAGAAATCGCTTCTGTGAAGAAAGCGGCCGACGAAGGCGAATACTTGGACATCGACAATGCCATCGAGCGCATCTTCGATAAGCGTTCACACACCGGCTGGACAACTGGCGGCCATACGGGAGAAGACGTGCCGGTCTATGCTTATGGGCCAGCGAGCCAGAAATTTGCAGGGCAACTGGACAATACAGATCATGCCGGCATCATCTTTGACTTGATGGGCGCGGACGTAACGATCGACGACAAACAATAAACGATAGCAGGGAGCGGATTGGATGAAAGCGAGATTAGCATGGCTGCTCGTTCCATTGGCATTATTATGGGGCTGCCAGGATGAGACAACACAAGGGACGGCCAACGCAGCGGCTCTATCAGAAGCACCCGAGTACACGGATCAATATGTCCTCAGCCCGCAAGTGAGCGATGACCGCCGGCTGCAGGAGCCAGGCCAAAAAGCGCGTGATGCAAAAGGCGGCTTGGAGTTATTGCAGGCTGATATGGAAGCACGGACGGTGCAGATCGGCGATATTGAGCTGACCATCCATGAAACGAAGCTGCTGCAGTACACGCCGGATTATAGCCTGATCGACTTCTACCATTCCTACACGCATGACCAGGAATTTGAACTGGCGAAGTTCTTTGTCGAAATCAACAATGCCTCTAGTGAAGAGGTGAATTTTGCGCCAGTCGCATTGATCGAGACAGATAGTGGAGAAGTGAAGACTTGGGAAGATGATGTGTATTTGGAATCGTTGAATGAAGGCTTGAAACCTGGCGAAGTGAAATCAGGGAACGTCGGCTTTATTGTGGAAGATCGTGCACAAGAGCTCAAATTGACCACCAGCAAGCTATTCGCTGCGGACGGAGAGCTGCTCGCCCCTGCACAAACCATCACCATTAAGCTCGACTGATGAAACATGTTTTCTAATAGAAGAAACGGAAAAGTGGCTGTTGACCTGACAGCCATTTTTTTGCCGTGGGAAGCAAGAAACTAAACAAACTATAAATGTCTGAATAATTAGATTATTATATTGTATTTTCCAGAAAAATCCTTCATGATAGAGCTAATAATAGGCTGACCCAAAAGGAGATGTGGTCATGAAGCTAAGTGAACGGTATATCCGGCAAGTGCTCGAACGGCTGCCGCAAGACAAACGGCAGGAAGCGGAAAAAGATCTGAGAAGCAAATTATCGGAACGGCTCACGACAGACAGTAGCGAAAGTGAAGAACGCGCCGTCCTTCAGGAATTCGGCCATCCAGCACTCATGGCGGAGCATTACGGAAAAGTGAGGCGTTATTTGATCGGCCCGCGCTATTTCGATTTGTACGTCCGCTTGCTGCGACTGGTCATCCCGCTGGCTGTCCTGATCACGCTCATTGTCGTGACCATCGTCGGTATTGTTTCAGGTATCGGCCAGGACGAGACGCTGGTTTCGGTGATCGGCTCATTGATCGGCAATATCATCAGCGCGATCTTCAATACCATAATGCAGACTTTGTTCTGGATAACACTCGTCGTTGCCGTTATGGACTGGGCGGATAAATCGGGCGTGGAGACGCCGCTTGGGCTGACGATGGAAGAATGGACGCCTGATGACTTGAAAGAGTGGGGAGGGCAGGAGGCGCTGCTCGAACCGGTGGAAGCGAAAGTGGCAAAAAGTCAGATCTTCGGCAGTTTGATTTGGATGGTCATTTGGACGACGGTCTATTTCAATGCCGATAAAGTACTCGGCATTTACACTGACGATGGGGAAGGCTTGCGCTTTCAAATGGCAGTATTCAACCAGGACGTGCTGTTGTCGTATTGGCCATTCATTGCACTCGTCATCGTCCTGGAGTTGTCGCTTGCCATTTGGCAATGGCGCGCAGGTTACTGGAATTACCGGCTGGCTACATTCAATGCCGCGGTCCAAACGGTTTCCGTGCTCGTGTTTATCTTGATCTTCATCAATTCTGAATTGCTCAATCCCGAATTCCGCCAGTTCCTCACCGCTACATTCGGCGGAACCAATGCGCTGACGTGGATTTTTGGCGGCATCGTAATCATTATGATTGTGGGTGCGTTGAGCGATATCATCCAAGGCTATCGGCGAGCGGCCAAACGCCGTGAGCTGTCGAAAATAGCGCCTCATTGAATGTGGTACTTTAGAATGAAATAGCAACACTTGTACGCATTTTGCCTGCATCCCTTATGGTGTGGGCTTTTGTTGATCTTTAAATATGTCTTTTTACCTACTTTATATCCACGATGTAAGCCCTTTCATAAGGCGAAATCCCCTCCCTGAACTTGAAGTACCCTCTGGTTATGTTACACTTGCTACTTATGATTGGTGTGCTGCCCGCGATCAGCTGCCGCTGGAAATTAACGGCCGGCGAAGAATGCGCAGCCGCCATCTCCGGAACTGGAAATGGTTTATAATGAAACACGCGTTTTGAATAAATATTCATAAATATGCAAGTTTTATTGTTTCGAGAACCGTTTTATAAGTATTTTTGAAATTAATAGTTGACTTAAAATGCATTTGATTGCATAATAATTCTTATTATCAGACAACGTAAGTCAGCCATTGTAAAGCGTTTTACGGAGACCGGGTTCTTCCGCTTTTGATCGTAATGGGAGAGCTCATTAAATAATCAAAATCGGGTGGTGACTGTAACAATGGAAAAGAAAAGAATAGTAGTGAAAATAGGAAGCAGCTCATTGACGGACAGCCACGGTAAATTGTCCATCACGAAGTTGCGTGAACATGTCGGGGCATTGGCCCGCTTGAAAGAAGAAGGCCATGACGTCATTTTGATCTCATCTGGCGCAGTTGCAGCCGGATGTACAAGCATGGGTTATTTAACGCGTCCGGATACAGTTGTCGACAAACAATCGGCGGCAGCCGTCGGGCAAAGCCTGCTCGCGCAGGCGTATGCGACGGAATTCAAGAATTTCGATATCGTCTCTGCGCAATTATTGTTGACGAAGGACTTGTACCAAAAAGCGGACGATACCATTTCGAAATTGTTGGAGCGCGGCATGATGCCGGTCATCAACGAAAACGATTCGGTGGCGGTCGAGGAATTGACCTTCGGCGATAACGATATGCTATCGGCCCTTGTCAGCGGGCTTGTCCGTGCTGATCAATTGATCATTCTGACGGACATCAACGGCATTTACGCAGATAATCCAAAGACCAACCCATCCGCTGAAAGATATACCCATCTGAAGGATATTCCAGATGAGCTGATGGAAGCTGCATCGGGTGCTGGGTCGGATGTCGGGACAGGCGGCATGAAGACGAAAGTGGAAGCCGCGAAAACAGCCCATAACTTCGGCGTCGATGTGTTCATCGGCACAGGAGAAGGCAGTGAAAAATTGGTTGAGATCATGAATGGAAACGGCGACGGGACGTATATTGCAAAACCCGTTAAAGAATTAGCGTAAGGCACGGAAATTCGAAAGGAGAAGATTGGATGACAGAAGTTCTTCAAAAGGAAGCAGCTTTGGAGACAGAACTGGTACAGAAAGCGAAAAAAGCGAAAGCGGCAGCGGGGGAACTCGCAAAAGCCGACACCAACCTGAAAAATAAAGCATTAGAACTTATCTCTCAGCAGTTAATGGCTGAAAAAGCTTTCATTTTAAAAGAAAACCTGAAAGACATTGAAGCGGGGCGCGCAAACGGCATGAGCGAATCGCTCGTCGACCGCCTCAAGCTCGATGAAGAGCGCCTTGCGGATATGGCGGATGCGCTGATCCAATTGACCAAACTCACCGACCCGGTCGGTGAAGTGCTCGAGCATTGGCAGCAGCCAAACGGCCTCGACATGACAAAAGTACGCGTACCGCTTGGCGTGGTGGGCATGATTTACGAAGCCCGCCCGAACGTCACGGTAGATGCATCGAGCCTTTGCCTGAAAACCGGCAATGCCGTCGTCCTGCGCGGCAGCTCAACAGCGATCTACTCGAACACGGCCATTGTAGCGGTCATCCACCGCGCACTTGAACAAAGCGAATTGCCGGTCGATTCCGTGCAATTGCTCGAAGATACGAGCCGGGAAGCGGCATCTGCCATGTTCAAGCTGAACGACTATTTGGATGTCTTGATTCCGCGTGGCGGCGCCAACTTGATCAAGACGGTCGTCCAGAATTCGACAGTACCGGTACTTGAAACAGGCGCAGGCAATTGCCACGTCTATATCGATGAGACGGCGGACAAGGACATGGCAATCAACATAGCGTTGAACGCGAAAACCCAGCGCCCTTCCGTTTGCAACTCCTGCGAAACGATTCTCGTTCACGAGAAATGGGCGGAGCAGCACTTGCCGGAACTGATTGAAGCCTTGCAGGCAAAAGACGTGAAAATTCACGGCGATGACAAGGCGCAGCAATCAGGCAGCGGCATCATCCCGGCGGAAGAAGCCGATTGGGGCACTGAATACTTGGCTTATGAACTCGCGCTGAAAACGGTAGGAAGCGTGGATGAAGTGGTCAAGCATATCAACCAGTACGGCACGAAGCATTCTGAGGCGATCATTTCGGAACACGCAGAAAGCGTCCAGCAATTCTTCACGGAAGTAGATGCGGCAGCGGTCTATCATAACGCGTCGACGCGCTTTACGGACGGCTTTGAGTTCGGCTTTGGCGCCGAAATTGGCATCAGCACGCAAAAGCTTCATGCACGCGGGCCAATGGGCTTGCCGGCACTGACTTCAACGAAATACCTCATTAAAGGCAATGGCCAAACAAAATAAAAAAAGCGGAGACTGCGGTCTCCGCTTTTTTCTGTTCATTTATAAATACCTTAATAGTCCGTTTTCGCCCGGCGGTGTTTCCACATCATCAGCTGGTAGCGCACGGTGCAGCCGATGCAATAGCCCATGAGCGCGACACCAGCGGCGATAATGACCATAGCGCCGAAAACAGTGGCGACGATCGGCAGGCCTGCTGCGAAAAACAGGAGGGAGAGCCCAAGGCAGACAGTGGCGATCCATTGATTGAACAATTGCTGGTCGCGATCTTCCTGCAGGTAGCTGTTTGGAGGATTCGGCAAAAAGCGGCGACCGAACGCAATAAGCGGATTTTTCTTGGTGATCAAGGTAACGACTCCAATGGCGAAAGGCACGAGCAGAATCAGCGGGTGGACGATGAGCCCGGCTAACACCGTGGCGACAAGAAAAGCTTGATTGAGTTGGACGAGCGGTTTTGGAATGGTCATTGTTAATCCCTCCGAGTTTTTTATGGCCAATCGGCTCTGAAAAAGCCGCGATCAGCACGAGAATGTGATGGCATAAAGTTTCCCCTTATTATACATAGTTGATTACTCGGAATAAAGAAAACAGCTCAAAAAACACTGTTCACATCAAACGAGAGATGAACAGCGAAGCAAGCCCAAAATAAATGAGCAACGAAAGGATATCGTTGATGGTCGTAATCAATGGCCCTGATGCGACTGCCGGGTCTATTTTCAGACGGTACAGAATGAGCGGGATAACGGTACCGGCGAGCGTCCCGATGATTAAGGTTAAAAGCAATGAACTTCCGACGACGAGCCCGAGCACCTGGCTGCCTTGCCAAACATAGGCGATGAGTAAAATCAACACGGCGCACGTGACGCCAATGATGATGCCGACCCATAATTCGCGCAGGATGAGTTTGAACGTACCTTTTTTGTCGGGCTTTTGGCCAACCAGCCCGCGCACAACGACTGCGAGCGACTGGGTGCCGGTATTGCCGGTCATGCCGGCAATCATGGGCATGAAGAACGCCAAGGCGACCACTGTCTGCAAGGTGTCTTCAAAGCGGCTGATGATGCCACCGGAGATTAGCCCGATAAACAACAGCAAAATCAACCAAGGCAAACGGCGGTATGCTGCAACAAAAGGCGGTGTCTGAAAATCAATCGATTTGCCGGATGCAGAAAGCTTTTCGATGTCTTCATTCGCTTCCTGCAACACGACATCAATGACGTCATCGACGGTGATGATGCCGAGCAGCCGGTTTTCCGTATCGACGACAGGCAACGTGATAAAGTCGTAGCGGCTGATAATGGCAGCTACTTCTTCCTGGTCGGTCAAGGCATCGACTTTGACGACGCGTGTATACATGACATCGTCGATTTGTTCATCGAGTTCACCGAGGATCAAATCTTTATAGGAAACAACCCCAAGCAGTTTCTTGTCTTCATCGACGACGTATAGATAGTTCAAGTACTCGGCAATTTCCGCGAAATCGCGGATTTTATCGATTGCTTCACGGATGGTGTAATGGCGCGGAATCCAGACATAGCGGTTGTTCATGATGCGTCCCGCTGTTTCCGGCGGGTAATTCATCGTCTTTTGGATATAGGAAGATTCCTCGCGATTCATGCGCGACAGGAGCTCTTCGATCATCGTTGGCTCTAAATCGGACAATAGGGAGACGAGATCGTCATTGTCCATCAAGTCGAGCACTTTGGTTGATTGGTCGCCGGACATTCGCTCAAGCAAACGCACCTGGTCGTTCCGGTGAAGCTCCTGCATGAGCTCCGTCAATTGGCGGACAGTCAGATGAAGCAGGAAGCGTTCACGGTGCTTTTCGGGCAGATGGCGGTATTGGACCGCGATGTCGTAAGGCTGCAGCTCATCGAGTATGTGCTGGAAATCTTGCGTCCGACCGTCTTTCAATGATTGGATCAACGCTAAAGTAATTTCATTTTCTGTCATCGCAAGACGGCAGCTCCTTCCGGGGTGGCCTTAAGTGCGAGGCGGCCTCATTTCTTCTTTCCCCAAAAGGGAGACGGTCATGTTCATTTGTTTTTAAAACATCTTCATCATCGTTCAGGAGCATAATTGGCGATCAAGACGCCTTGGTCGGTCGAAAAGCTTATGAGCAATTTGAATGCTTTTGGCGATACGCCGTCGCGAAACAGTTTTTTTCCTTCGCCCAATAGCAGCGGGAAGGTCATCAAATGCAATTCATCGACCAAATCATGCTCAATCAATGTATCGATGAGCTCGGCGCTGCCGTAGACGAGCAATCGCTGCCCGGTCTTCTTCAGCCTTTTGATCTCCTCTACGAAATCGTGGTTGATCAGGCGCGCATTCCACTCGGTCCGCTTGAGCGTATGCGATACGACGTATTTGGGGATTTCATTCATCCGGTCCGCAAAGCCATGTTCATCTTCGGCGGTCGGCCAAGTGGCAGCGAATCCCTCATACGTGACCCGCCCGAGCAACAAGGCATCGTTATTGTAAAGCTGGTCCAGTTGAAACTGGGCGAGTTCATTGTCCCAGTAAGATGCAGTCCACGATGGCTCTTCCATGACGCCATCAAGGGTCACGTACATCGAAACAGTCAGTTTTCCCACGTTCATCTTCCCCTTTCCATCACAGGATGCCGGAAGCTTAGGCAATACGTTTACATTTCGGGACGGGCCAGGGAGAATCCTGCCTTGAACTATTCCGAATTCCGAAAAATCGATGTAATCTGAAAATTTTTATGGTAATGAAATCAGTATAGTGGCAAAATAAATACAAGCATTTATTCCATTTTCACAAAGGGGTTAGAGAACATGAACGAGGAGAAGAAACGCCCGAAACAGCAGGAGATTGAAGTGCCTTTTTGGCTGGCAGTACTGCCGCTGATTTTCATGGTGGCGGCCATGGCTGTCACGATCATTATTTTTGAAGGCAGCCCGCATATTCCCTTGCTTCTTGGCACGACAGTTGCGGTCATCATCGCCTGGCGGTTGGGGTATCGCTGGCATATGATCGAAGAAGGAGCCTACAAAGGAATCCGTCTTGCGCTGCCTGCTTTGGTCATCATTATCATGGTCGGCATGATCATCGCTTCATGGATCGGCGGGGGCATTGTCGCGACGATGATTTATTATGGCTTGAAAATCATTACGCCGTCATTATTCCTCGTTACGATCTGTTTGATCTGTGCACTCGTTGCCGGTGCGATCGGCAGTTCCTGGTCGACGATGGGCACTGTCGGAATCGCCGGAATGGGCATCGGCGCGAGCATGGGAATTCCGGCGGCAATGGTCGCTGGAGCGGTTATCTCGGGTTCTTATTTTGGGGACAAGATGTCGCCGCTGTCAGATACGACAAACTTAGCGGCTGGTGTCACGAACACCAATTTATTCGCCCACATCCGCCACATGATCTACACGACCATTCCCGGCATGATCATTGCCCTCGGCGCTTACTTTTTCCTTGGCCGCCAGTTTGCCGGAAACTCGGTCGACAGCGCCAACATCAATACCATCCTGGCGTCGCTTGAAGACAATTTTGTCATCTCGCCGTGGCTCTTGCTGGTGCCTTTGGCGGTCGTCGTCTTGGTGATGAAGAAAGTGCCGGCACTTCCTGCACTTGGCATCGGCATCGTGCTCGGCTGGCTGTGCCACATCTTGGTGCAAGGGGGCTCGGTCGCAGAAGCGGTCAATGCGCTGCACGACGGTTATGTCATCTCGTCCGGCAACGAAGTGGTCGATTCCTTGTTCAATCGAGGCGGTATCGATTCGATGATGTTCGTTATTTCCTTAACGATTTTCGCCATGACCTTCGGCGGCGTATTGGAGCACACGGGCATGTTGAAATCGATCGTCACGAAAATTTTGATGCTGGCAAAAACAGCCGGCAGCTTGATTGCGGCAACAGTCGCATCCGCGTTCTTGACGAATGTCACGGCGTCTGAACAGTATATTTCGATTCTATTGCCTGGACGAATGTACGCACGGGCGTACCAGGATATGGGATTGCATTCGAAAAACTTGTCGCGTGCACTGGAGGATGGAGGGACGATCACCTCGCCGTTCGTTCCGTGGAACACATGCGGCGTGTTCATCTTGGCAACCCTTGCGGTCCATCCATTCGCCTACGCACCTTATGCCATCTTGAATTACTCGGTGCCGCTCATCGCTATCCTGATGGCGTTCCTTGGCTGGAAAGTCGAGTTCATGACCGATGAGGAAATGCAAAAGATGAAAGAACGTGAAGCGCGCATGGAAATGGATGCGCAGGAAGAACCGGTATAAAAAAACAGCAAAACGGCTCATGCCCCGACAAAAGGGGATGAGCCGTTTTTTTTATTTCTTCATCAATAAATAGACAAAATACGGTGCGCCGATCAATGCGGCCATGACGCCCGCCGGAATACCCGACGGTTCAAGCAAGTTGCGGCCGATCGTGTCAGCTGCAAGCAGCAGCCAGCCACCGAGCAGGATGGCGACGGGCAGGAACAATTGATGGCGCGGCCCGACAAGCGCTTTTGCGAGATGCGGGGCCATCAAGCCAATAAAGGCGATGCTGCCGGTGACAGAAACTGCAGCGGCAGCAAGCGCGACGGCAGCAAGCAATAACACGGCGCGTTCTTTGCCGATATTGAGCCCGAGACCGATTGCGGCGGATTCGCCGAGCCCGAGGATGTTCAGCCGGTTCGCTTTATACAGAACATATGGAATCAACACGACAAGCCAAGGCAAAAGCGCCAGGATAAACGGCCAGTCGGTGCCCCAAATGGAACCTGCAAGCCACTGGGCAATGAAATCCACTTTTTCCCGTTCTGCAGATGAAATCAGGACAATCATGACGCCGGATAACGCCATGGAAAACCCGATCCCGACCAGGACGAGACGGACCGGTTGAAGGCCTGTGCGCGGATCGCGGGAGAACAAATAAATCAGGATCGCCGTGATGAAAGCGCCGAGAAATGCGACGAACGGCAGCAAGAAAGCAAAAGAGCCTGGCTCCACCGGTATAAACAAAAAGAAAATGGCGATGGCGACACCGGCACCGGAATTGATGCCGATGATGCCTGGATCTGCCAAATCATTGCGTGTAATGCTCTGCAGGACTGCGCCGGATAACGCGAGTGCCATACCTGCTAGAAACGTAATGAGCAGCCTTGGCAGACGAATGGAATACAGCACGAACTCTTCTTTGAAATCACCTTGTCCCATCAGAACAGGCACAATCCGGCCAAAGCCGAGCGTCGAATAGCCGAGCCCCAAACTCAAGACAGCGGTGATCAAAAGAATAATGGTGAGCACGATCAAAGTGATGCGCTGCTTGCGGACCAAATGTTGTTGGATCATGTGAACGCACCTCCACCTTTACGGACGATCAGCAGGAAGAACGGCAAGCCGAGCATGGCGACCACCGCTGCAACCGGCGTTTCAAATGGTGCGTTGACCGTGCGGCCGAACAAATCGGCGAGCAGCATGAAGATGGCTCCGGTGACAGCAGACATCGGAATGATGAAGCGGTAATCGCTGCCGACGATTACGCGGACGATATGCGGAATCATCAAGCCGATGAACGCCAAGTTGCCTGCTAACGCTACTGCAGCGCCGGCAAGCAAAGTGACAACGACGAACAGCATCGCTTTGATCTGGCCGGTCTTTTGGCCAAGCCCGATCGCCGCTTCCTCACTTAAGCTCAACACTGCCAGTTGGCGGGATAACAATAAAGCGACAAACAAGGCGATGGTGATAAAAGGAATGATAATCTGCAACTGTCCCCAAGATGTGCCGATCAAGCCGCCGGCGGTCCACATGGAGACATCTTTGGAAATCTTAAACAGCAAGCCAATCGCTTCTGCAATGGCGGTCAAAAAAGCCGATACAGCAGCCCCGGCGAGGACAATCCGAAATGGCGAGAAGCCGCCGCGTCGCGATGCCCCGATGCCGAAGACAAGACCGGCCCCGATCGCCGCTCCAATAAAGCAGGCGATCATGATGCCGAAATAATTGGCTCCGGGGATAAATGCCAAGGTCGCAGCGAGTGCGGCGTTGGCCCCTGCCGTTAAACCGAGCAGTCCGGGATCCGCCAGCGGGTTGCGGGTCATGCCTTGCATGATGGCACCAGACACAGCGAGTGCCGCTCCGACAAAAATCGCGGCCACTTCACGGGGCAGGCGAATTTCCTGGATGACCGAAATCTGCTGTCCAGTACTGTCGGAAAACAACGCGAGCCATAAATTTTTCAGGCTGACGTCAGCGGCGCCAAAAACCATCGACACAACAAAAGCCAGCACAAGTGCCAGCAGGCTGATTCCAAATATGTAAGAAAAACGGGCGTTATAACGCATGCATCATCATCTTTTCTATAGAAAGGATAAAGGGATTCCGCTTGGCAGAATCCCTTTTGTGTTTATTGGCCAAGGAATTTTTCCTGGAACAACTCAAGCTGGTAATCGAGTGAAATCGGATCGTTGAAGTACAATTTCTTCGCATCCGCTTCAAATACTTGGTCGTTCTTTACAGCTGGCGTGTTTTGGTAAAGGTCCGTTTCCTGGAAAGAATTATCCTGTTCGGAGTCTTTGCTGAAGATAACGTAATCGCCCATATATTCAGGGAGGACTTCTTGAGACAAGGCGTAGTACCCATCAGTAAGCGCCATTTCTTTAACTTTTTCCGGCATGTTCAAGCCCATTTCCTGGTACAGGATCTCTGTGCCGCGGCCCCAGTTGTCGCCGTATACGTACAATTGCTTATCAAAATTCTCGATGACAGAGACGGTTGCATCTTCGCCAATCTCCGCTTTAATTTCTTCACCCGCAGCTTGTGCGCGTTCTTTAAAGTCGTCAACGAATGCTTGTGCTTCGTCTTCTTTATTCAATAGTTTCCCGATTTCCAGGTGTTGTGTCAAATAGTCGACTTTGCCGTAAGTAAAAGTGACAGTCGGGGCGATTTGCTCCAACTTGTCGACGTTTTGAAGAGTCGAGTAACCGATAATTAAATCCGGATCCAATTCAATGATTTTCTCCAAGTTCTCTTCCGACACTTCTTCTACGCCGTCCAAGTATGGTTCGTAGTTCGGGTTGTCGATCGCCCAAGCGTCGATGCCGGCAAGCGGCACATCAAGTGACATGACGTTTCCGCCGTAAGCCAAGGCTACCACTCGCTGCGGGTCAGCCGGAACTTCTACTGTGCCATTTTCTGATTCATATTGGATGGTTTCGGCTCCGCTTGCTTCGCCTTCCGAACCGCCCGCTTCCTCTGTCGTTTCTTCTGTAGATCCACAAGCGGCAAGTGCCAGCATAACGAGTAAAGCGATGGACAAGAAAAGTAATTTTTTCATGATCTGGTTAAGCTCCTTTGATTAAGTTATATGTTAGGCAAATCGGTTTTTGTGTTCGTGGGTCAAGGCCGATTTCCGCATCGATGCGGAAAACTTCACGGAGTACGTCCGGAACGATCACTTCTTCGGGTGATCCGGCTTTGATAATCTGGCCGTCTTTCATCGCGACGATATGGTCGGCGAAGCGGGCGGCGTGGTTCAAATCGTGCAGCACCATGACGATGGTGCGTTCTTCCTCGGCATTGAGTTCGCGGAGCAGTTCCAGGATTTCCAATTGATGCGCCATATCGAGGTAAGTCGTCGGTTCATCGAGGAAAATCATTTCGGTTTCCTGCGCTAATGCCATGGCAATCCAGACGCGCTGGCGCTGGCCGCCGGATAATGCATCAACGGGATGGTATTTGAAAAATTGCGTGCCGGTCACATTGAGCGCCCAGTCGATCATTTCATAATCCCGTTTGCTGAGCTTGCCGAATCCTTTTTGGTAAGGAAAGCGGCCGTAAGAGACGATTTCACCGACGGTCAAACCGGCAGCGTTTTCCGGCGACTGCGGCAAAATGGCGAGCTTTTTCGCCAATTGTTTGGTTTTCTCTTCAGCGATTTGCTGGCCGTCGAGAATGACCGAGCCCGATTCGTGCGGAATGACGCGTGTCATCGCTTTCAAGAAAGTCGATTTCCCGCAGCCGTTCGGCCCGATAATCGCCGTGATTTTTTTATCTGGAATCGACAGGGACAAGCCTTTGACGATTTTCCTTTCGCCATAGCTGACTTCCAGGTTTTCTGTAAAAAGGCGTCCCATCGACAGCCCTCCTTTTTATTAAACCGTAATTTTGGAGCAAAAAAATAAAAATGGGATATATGTTGATAATGATTCTCACTTTCATTACAATGTATACTATAAAGTTATTGAGAATCGTTGTCAATCGGAATTTACTATAGAACGGGGATGGAAAAAATGGCCAATCACGACATCTTTGACGTAACCATCATCGGGGGAGGTCCCGCCGGCTTGTATTCAGCTTTCTACAGCGGCCTTCGGGGCATGAAAACAAAAATTATCGAGTTCCAGCCGCGCCTTGGCGGCAAGCTTCATGTCTATCCGGAGAAAATGATCTGGGACGTCGGAGGGCAGACGCCGATCCGCTGCGAGCAGCTGATCACCCAATTGGTCGAACAAGGGCTCACTTTCGACCCAACGGTATGCCTAGATGAGAAAGTGGAAAGCATGAATAAGAACGAAGACGGTTTGTTTGTGCTCGCAGGCGCTTCGGGTGAAATCCATTACTCGAAATCGGTCATTGTCGCAGTCGGCGGAGGCATTTTGAAACCGCAGAAGCTGCAAATTGAAGGAGCCGAACGCTTCGAAGTGGCCAACCTCAATTATACAGTAAAAACACTCGAACGTTTCCGTGGCAGCACGGTGCTCATTTCAGGAGGCGGCAATTCGGCAGTCGACTGGGCGAACGAGCTCGAGCCGATCGCTGAAAAAGTCTATGTTATCCACCGCAAATCTGAAATGGCCGGACATGAAGCGCAAGTGCGCCAATTGCTTGAAAGCCGTGCCGAATGCTTACTGGATTCCGCCATTACGCGGCTCGTGGCATCGGATGCAGGCGACCGCGTGGAACTTGTGGAAGTGGTGAACCAAGTGACAGGCGAGCGGCGCATGCTGCCGGTCGACCAGCTCGTCATCAACCACGGCTATGAGCGCGATGCAAGCTTGCTCGAAAACAGCCCGCTCGATTTGGAAACAAAAGACGAGTTCTATTTACAAGGCACGCCGGCAAGCGAAACTTCCGTACCGGGAGTGTTTGCAGCAGGGGACATTCTCCAGCATGACGGCAAGCTCAATTTGATCGCCGGCACGTTCACCGACGCCGCCAATGCCGTCAATAAAGCGAAAAAGTTCATCGAACCGGATGCTGCCAATATCGCCATGGTTTCTTCCCATAATGATGTATTCAACTCCCGCAACCAGGCGCTGAAAAAACAAGCCTTGCGCTGAGCGGTTTGTTTATGTCCGATGCTCTAAGGGTAGAGAAGAGCAGGACAGAACAACAAATCGGAGGAGGAACCACACATGGAATTAAAAGATTATGGTGCTGAATCATTTGTCGTCAATATCGAAGATGCGACAAAACAAAACGATACGTTCCGGACCGCTCTTTGGACCGGGAAAAACCTACAGGTCACATTGATGAGCATCGCAGCGGGCGATGACATCGGGCTAGAAGTCCACGAACACGGCGACCAATTCCTTCGCATCGAAGAAGGGGAAGGCCTTGTGCAGATGGGCGACAGTGAAGACAACTTAAGCTTTGAAGAAAAAGCGGAAGACGATTACGCCATCCTCATCCCCGCAGGCAAATGGCACAACGTCACCAATACAGGTGATAAACCGCTGAAGATCTATTCCATCTATGCACCGCCAGAACATCCGCACAGCACAGTGCACGAAACAAAAGCGGAAGCGGACGCAGCAGAAGAGGAAGAATAAGTGAAAATAAAGAACGGCCGACATAACTTGTCGGCCGTTCTTTATTTGCATCTGTTTAATGCGCTGAAGCGAGTTTGCGTTCTTTTTTTCCATGGAGGAAATAATACGGCACAATCAACGCAAGTACGGCGATTCCCAATAAGCCGTAAAGTGCACTGTAGCCGGTGAGCGGGATGATAAAGCCGAGGATATAAGGCCCCATGCCGAGCCCGCCGTCCATCGCGACAAAAAACGTCGATGTGGCAAGCCCCATCCGGTGGGGCGGGGTCAGCTTGATAGCGACCGCTTGCGTCGTCGATTGCATATTGCCGAACCCGAGCCCGATCAAAGCGCCCGCAAACAACAGCCCCAGGCTCGAATCAGCGGCACTCAGCAGCAACAGGCCGGCCGCGAGCGACACAAGCGCGGGGTACATGATGTAATTGGCGCCGTACAAATCCATGATGCGGCCAGTGAATGGGCGAGTCAGCAAGATGACGACAGCGTAGACCAGGAAGAAGAAACTTGCCGCTTCCACCAGCCCTTTATCATTGGCATAAAAATTGATGAACGACAAAACGCTCGAATAACTGAGCGCTATCAGGAACATGACAATGGCGATTGGCACAGCGTTCGCTTCTAAATAATTGGAAAGCTGAAAGCCCGATTTCACTTCTCCAGCAGGCGGTTTCTCCAGCGTCGGCACTTTTACGAACGTGCTGAGCGCTAGCGCGGACAAGGCGATCGCGACACAGGCAGCAAAAATCACATTATAGCCAGTCCATTGGCTCATTAATAAGCCGATAAATGGCCCGAAAGCTGCACCCAGCGTAGCACTCATGCTGAAATAGCCGATGCCTTCGCCTTTACGCGTATGAGGAATGACTTGTGCGGCGATCGTGCCCGCTGCGGTACTTGCGACTCCGAGCGTCACGCCATGCAAGAAACGGTTCAGCATTAAAAAAGGCAAACCGAGCGGCAGGAAATACAACGCGGTCATGCCGACAAACAAGGCGGAACCAAGCACCAAAGCGCGTTTTCGGCCGATCATATCAAGTGTGCGGCCAATAACCAAGCGTCCCGCCAGCGCACCCAAGATGAAGATCCCTGTGACGAGGCCAGCTTCACTGGTCGAAGCTCCGTATTCTTCGACGGCGTACAAAGCGATCGTGACGATCAATAAATAAAAAACGAGCAGTAGCAGGAAATGGACGACGGAAACGCCGACAAAGTCCCGCGTCCATAATTTGGGTTTGTTGTTACTCAACTGAAAGACTCCTTCGAAAGCACATTAGCAGTGCTATGTATAATACATCTTCGGCTTTTGCCATTATTAACCGTAGCAGACCCCGGGCGTGCCGTCCAATATGCGGCACTTGAAAAAGCGCCGCCTCAAGAGGCAGCGCTTTTAGATCCTTACGGGTATGGGCGAAGCAAACAGGCATCTCGGCTTGTTCATTCCGAGGCGATATCCCTGTAAAACGTCGTCTGGCTTTTGCCGTTTTCCTTCGACACATAAAGCGCCGCATCGGCATAAGATAATAAAGTATAGAGATTTTCGGCGTTGTCCGGATAAATAGCGATGCCAATACTGCACCCGAGCTGGACACGGCCAGCCTCTACGGTGATCGGCTTGCTCAGCCGGTCGATCAGGCGCTGCGCCAATTGCCTTGTCGGCAACTCGCCCATTCCCTCGCAAGGGAACAATAACACAAACTCATCCCCGCCAATCCGGGAAATGAACGCCTCTTCAGGCAGTTCCGCCATTAGCCGTTCGGCCACTTTCTGCAGTACATGGTCGCCCGCTAAATGCCCTAAGGTATCGTTGGCTTTTTTGAAGCCATCCAGATCCAAATAGAAAAAGGCTAATTGTTCTCCGTCGGTGTGCGCTCGTTTCATCATTCGGTCAGCGGCTTCTTCGAGTGCGATACGGTTCGGCAAGCCCGTCAGCGGATCGCGCTGCGCCAAATCCTGCATGCGCACCAAATCGGATTCCGTCGTGCCAAGTGTCATGACCAGGCTCTCAAGCGAGTTGGATAAGTCTTCAATTTCACGGACTCCCGTATTTTTTGGCAGAACCAATTGGCTGCCTTTGCGGAAGGCTTTCGCTTTGTTGGAGATTTCATTGAGCGGGCGGCTGATGCGCCCGGCTACTAACCAGCCGGCTAAGGCAAAAAGAACAGCGCTTGCCAAACCGCTCAACATGATGATGCGGCTCAAGTCGCGGGCGGCGGCGAAGGCCGTTTCTTCGGGTTGGCGGACCAGCACAGTCCATTCAAGCCCCGGATACTCCCAATTGGTTCGGCCGCCGGTGAAGCCAGTTAAATACGAATTGCCATCTGGCCATTGTTCCAGTACCCAACCGGCTCGTTTTCCTTGTGACAGGGTGTAGGAATCGATCGGAAGCGGCTTGCCGAGAAATTGTTCAGGACCGAGAATGACGCGATTGTCCCCTGGGCTTAAGACGAAAACCTCCAGTTCATTTTCGCTGCGGTTGAGCGGTCGCAACACGAATTGCATCACTTCTTGTGCCCAATCCCAGCTCAAATGGGCGGCTACTACGCCGCCGAATGAACCATCCGAGTAAAAGACAGGGACGCTGATATCGACAAATTCGAGCTCATGGCCGCCGGGATTCGGCAATAAGTCTGCCAAAAGCAGCGCTTCGTGGACATCGCCGACGTAATCCGCTTGGCGTGCTTCGGAATAAACGGGTCTATCGGACAAGTCCATTCCTTCCAGCAATTCGTTAGTGGAAGCAGTCACGACGCCGGCCGAATCGGTGATGCCAATCCAGGAAAAAGCCGGCACTTGGTCTTGCAGCATTTCAAGCGTGGCACGCTTTTCTTCAATGGACGTAGTCAGCGCAAGTTCTTCGATTTCCCCGAAGGTCTTGATTTCGCTATAGCGTCCCCACATGTATTGATCCAGTCGGTCTTTCATCTGGAACGCTGCACTCGATAAGGCATTGCCCCGTTCTTCTTCCAGCCGCTTCGTGCTCACTTCGGAGACGAGGACGCTGAGTACAGCAGCAAAAAGCAGGATGAAGACCGCGAATATCAGGCCCCAGTAATTTCTCAGCGATAATGATTTCATATGTATCCCTTCCAGAATAGGTAATTTTCACGAACACTTTAAGTATATCAAAAGTCCTGCATAAAAGGGGAAAGAAGGCAAAAAGAAACAGGCAGCAAAAGCTGCCTGTTTCCATTATTTAGCTGCTTCGATGACCGAAGCAATTTTTGTGATGACGAGTTGGCTGCCGAGCATCGGCGACTCATTTTTCTCTTCGCCTTCTGCTGGTTCAGGACGTTTATGGGCTTGCTTGAAAACATCGCTGGATTTCCATGCTTCGTAATTGTCGAGTGTTTCCCAGTACATATTGACGTTCAGTTCATCGTATTCTTCCAGGTCCTGCGTGACGGTCACTTCGACTTTATGGAAGCCTTCCATTTCCTGCAATGCGCCTGGACGGGTGAAGTTGGGTGCCATTTTTTCAGCAAATCCCGGTTTCATTTTAATGCGGTTGGTTACGATATACATAACTGCATGTCTCCTTTTTCAATGGGATACGAGATACTCCCACTGTATCACAGAGCTCCATGTTTTGTCCGCAGCGAGTCGTGTTAAGCCTTGGCCGTGCCGCGTCTTTTCTCGCTTTGGTCGATCAATTTCGAGCCAGCCAAATCGCCTGTCACATTGAGCATTGTGGCGCCCATGCCGACAAGTGCATCGATTGCTGTCAGGAGCGCGACGGCTTCCATCGGCAACCCGAGCTGGACGAAGACAGTGGCGATCATGACGATGCCGGCGCCTGGAATGCCGGCGGTTCCGATGGTTGCGAGCGTGCCGATCAAGACGACCATGAACATTTCAGACAAGCTGAGCGGGTCACCGATGATGTTGGCAGCAAATATGGCTGAAACGGCGATGCGGATGGCCGCACCATCCATATTGATTGTCGCGCCGAGCGGCAGGCTAAAGCCGTACAAACTTTTCGGGATGCCGAGCCCGCGCGCCGCATCAAGCGTCAATGGCAAGGTGCCGGAGCTGCTTTGCGTGACGAACGCCGTTAGCATCGGTGTCCGCGCGTGTTTGAAGAAATGCAGTGGATTGACTTTGAACACCAGCATGGCGATCGTATAGAGCGCAATCTGCACCGCGATGGCGATGTAAAGAACGGCGACCATGCCGAGCAGCGATCCCAGTGTATCCAATCCTTGCGAACCGACTGTCTGCGCCATGATGGCGAAAATGCCGATCGGCACGTATTGAAGGATCGCTTTCAAGACGATCAAAGTCGCTTCGTTCAACGCGTTGATCGTTTTCATCAGATGGTTGCCAAGTTCGCCGAATTCCGCAGAGCTTCTCATATAGGAGATGGCGATGCCGAACGCGAACGCCGTAAAAATGATCCCGAGCAAGTTCATTTCACTGAATGCCGAGATGATATTGGACGGTACAATGTTCAACAGAACACTTGTAAAGCCGGGGTTGTCCGGAACATCAAAGGTTTCCGAGCCGTCGAGCTGCATGCCCGAACCCGGCTGGAAAATACTTGCGACCGTTAAGCCGACCACGATGGCGAATGCCGAACTCAATGTATAGAACAGAAAGACTTTTCCGCCCATTCGGCCTAGGTCGCCGATTTTCGATTGGTTGATTCCGACGATCAAGGTGAAGAAGATGAGTGGCACAATCAGGAAGGTCAAGAGCCGCAAGAGCAGATCCCCAAGCGGTGCCAAGACGGCTGTGTCCGGCCCGAAGATCAAGCCGACGATAACGCCGAGGATGAGCGCCACAGTGATTTTTAAGATAAGCGATACATTTGCGTAGGATTTCCAAAGAGCTTTCATAAGCGCCTCCTTTTAATTTTTACTTTATTTTTTAAAAACCATAGCAATTTAGTCGGATTTGACTTAATTACGATAGCCTATGCTCTTTGTTTTGTCAAAGAAGCGAACTCGGCAGGAGAACAGAGCACAAAAGGCGAAAAAAAATGAACGAAATACTGGTTATCAGAAAACTTTAAAATATTCTATAATTTCCCAAAATCTCGTGATACGATAAGACTAGTAGTATAAGCGTATTTCGGCATTGAGTGGAGAGTTGAGGCGATAACATGGGTGGAGTCGGTGAAACAGATGGAATGGGGTATTACGAAGCGCAATACGACTGGGTATGGCCGCTGATCGGATTTGTTGCGGTCACGGCTTTGGCGATCATGGGCGTGAACTGGATCCTGCGCAAAATTTTAAGGGTCGAACGCAAAAAGCTTTTCTCCGGTTCGTCAAATTTCGTCAATGATCGCCATGAAAAAGTGGACGCTTATTTCCGTTGGAGCGGGGCAGCGATTTCCATCGGGGCACTTTTCGTCTTCCAGGAAACCCGCTCGTTTCTTCCTCTAGCTGCACTGCTTGCCATCAGCGGGGTGCAAGGGGCATACACCATGTATATGGAAAGAACCCATTCCGACAATCCGAATGATTATAAATACAGCTTCCTGCAATTTATCACCGGTACAGTCATTGTCGTCACGTTCTTGTTCACATTTTTCCCGGATTTTTCCGAATTCATACTGGAGGATTTCCGCTTGCTGGCCGATTTTATAAATTAAATAAAAGCACGTAATCGATAGAATGACACAAGGAGGAGAGCGGAATGATCCATCAAGGAAAAGTGCAGCGCTGGCTGCTCGTCATCATGTTGCTCGCTGTCAATTTGCCGCCGCTGCTCCTGAGTTCGTTTCCGGCAGGGTTCGCGCTGTATTTTCAATTATTCGTTTCGGCCTTGATTGTACTGGCTTTCTTTATGAAAGCGCGCGTTAAGGTGCGGGACAGTAATATCATTTACCGTGTCGAGTTGCGGGGCCTGCCGCTTTATTATAAAACGGTATACATAGAAGAAATCCGCCGCATTGAATTCAAGCGCAGCAATTGGGCTTCGAAAGTGGCGGTGGTCCGTGTGGAAAAGGGCATCGATTTGCGCTTCGCTTTATTCGGCGACGGATTATTTGAGGATTTATCGCAATTTGCCAAACGCAACGATCTGGAGCTCCGGAAGTCCAAAGATTACCAAACCATCGAAAAGCTTGGCAGCAATAGGCTTCGTTAATGGAAGAATTCTGAAAAATGTTTCACGTGAAACAGCGGAAGGGGCAAGTGGACATGCAGTTAGAGAGTGGGCGCTTGCTGTTGCGCCGTTACCGAGACGAGGATTTTGAATTTCTGTATTCTTTGTTAAAGCAGCCGGAAGTCATGCGACATATAGGCGATGGTCAGGTGAAAAGCCGCCAGCAAGCTTTTGAATTCCTGTATTGGATCTACCGCATGTACAAGGAACATCCTGAATATGGCTTGTTTTTGCTGGTGCGAAAAGCAGACGGCAAGCGAATCGGCCATGCTGGGCTTGTACCGCAATCGGTAAATGGGCAGGCGGAATTAGAAGTTGGCTATTGGCTTGCGCCGGAATTTTGGGGCGCGGGCTATGCCCGTGAAGCGGCCAGGCTGCTTTGTGAGCGGGGATTCGCACAGCACAGGCAAAGCGCACTTGTTTCACTCATTCAACCAAAAAACCAAGCCTCACAAAAAGTAGCTAAAGCACTCGGCATGGAATGTGGTGAACCGGTCTTACGCAATGGACAATACGTACTCGTTTACCGGGTGCAAAAGGAGCGATGGCATGCAATTTCCCACACTTGAGACGGAGCGCTTATTGCTGACGGAAATTACGGAGCAAGACACCGATCGCTTTTTTGCGCTCTTGCAGCGTGAAGACGTGACGTATTATTACGGCATGGATCGGCTCTTGGACAAAGAAGAAGCGCTCGAGATGATCCGCGCTTTTCGCGTCGTGTTCGAATTCATGCGCGGCATGCGCTGGGGCATCCGCTTACGCGGTGAAGAAGATTTAATTGGCACAATCGGGTTCAACCAACTTCAGCTGCGCTCGAAAAAGACCGAAGTCGGTTATGAATTGCATCCCGATTACTGGCGCCAAGGGCTGATGGAAGAAGCGCTTTCGGCTGTACTGGCCTATGCATTCGATGAGCTTGGGCTTTACCGTGTAGGCGCCACGACGTATCCGGCCAATACCGGATCGAACCGGCTGTTAAAAAAACTGGGCTTTACAGAGGAAGGCCGGCTCCGTGGCTATTTGTACCAGCGCGGGGAGTCGCACGATGCACTGATTTTTTCGCTGCTGGCCACTGAATGGCAAGCGCGGAAAAGAGGCAATTGATGACGAGAAGGGAAGCGGGAGGATGTTAGGGAAACAAGGATTTAACGAATGGGCAGCGCAATACGATGATACGGTGCGCGAAAGCGAGCGCCAGGGGACGTATCCGTTTGCAGGTTACAGCGATGTGCTGACAGAGATTTTCGAGACAGTTGACGAGAAACAACAGGCGTCGATTTTGGATATCGGCTTTGGAACCGGTGCATTGGCGTCTGCTTTATACGACAAAGGGCATCGTATTTTCGGGATTGATTTTTCATCTGAAATGATTGAGCGAGCCGAGAAGAAAATGCCGGAAGCGCAGCTGGTGGAATGGGACATGGCGGACGGCTTGCCGCCTGCTTTTGACGGGCTGTTTTTTGATTGCATCGTCAGTACATACGCACTTCATCACTTGGAAGACGCGGATAAATGGAGTTTTCTCAAGCAATTGCTGAAAAGGCTGGCGCCAGAAGGCACATTATTGATCGGCGATATCGCTTTTCGGACGAAAGAAGACCGTCAAGCTTGCCGGAATGAATACGCAAACGTCTGGGACGGTGACGAAGCTTATGTCGTTTTTGACGAGCTCGAAGCGGCCTTGTCCAATATCGCAAAATGTGAATTCAAAGCACATTCCCATTGCGGCGCCGTGATTCAATTGCGCCCCGAGTGCCCGTTTTGCCATCCGGTTTACGACACGGAACAGCGCATCATTTTTGAAACCGCTAATTGCTGGTTCTTGCAGCACGAGAAAGCGCAAGGCGTGCTCGAAGGGTCGGGTGTCATTGTACCGAAACAGCATCGCTCGTCACCGTTCGAACTGACGCCTCAAGAATGGCAGGAGACACAGGAGCTGCTTGGACTTGTGAAACCGTTCCTCGAGAAGATAGCGCCCGACGGTTATACGCTCGGCTGGAATGTCGGCGAAGCGTCCAATCAATCGATCGGCCATAGCCATCTCCATGTCATTCCGCGTTTCAATGACGAACCGTATGCCGGAAAAGGCTTGCGCCACTGGCTGAAAAAACCTGAAAACCGTCGTCCTGGCAAAAGCGGGGATGCACGGTGAAATTTAAAGAACAGGCGATGACAGAAGAAAGCGCACGGGACATCCTCGCCTGGCGCTATCCGTATCCTTACGATTTCTATAACGGGGAAGCGTCGGAGGAAAGTTTGCAAGAGCTGATGAACGGCAGCTACCGGGTGGTGACGGAGCAAGGGGAGTTGTTTGGTTTTTATTGCACGGGTAAGGGTGCGCAAGTGCCGGCCGGCCATGCATCGAACGCTTATCCGGATGGGCCTGTCGATTTCGGGCTCGGCATGAAACCGGAAAAAACTGGAGCGGGGCGAGGTGCTGCGTTTGTGGATTTTCTGCTCAGTGAAATCAACAAGCGCCATCCCGAACAAGCACTGCGCCTCACGGTCGCCCAGTTCAATGCACGCGCGATCCGCTTGTATGAAAGGGCTGGATTCGTGAAGGCCGGTGAATTCAAAAACGACTACGCTGCGTTCCAAGTGATGCTGAAGGGTAAGTGACTTTCGGCTGGCGTAAGCATCTGCTATAGTAAAAACAGGGTGGTATCCATCAGGAACTGCACCTGTAAAAAAGCTTAACAACTCAATAGATCTGCCTTGATCTGAAAAACGACAGGGACGGAGAAACCGACACAATCAAATTCTGTCCGTCCGCTTTTTTGCGGCGGGCTTTTTTCAAAGGTTTCCTTCCCGGAAGGAGAGAACAATGGAAAATACAGCTTCATTGATGAAGATGAAACAGCAAGGGAACAAGATTGCGATGCTGACGGCTTACGATTATCCGTCCGCCAAAATCGCGGAAGCCGCGGGGATGGATGTGCTGCTCGTCGGCGATTCGCTCGGCATGGTCGTGCTGGGCTATGATTCAACCGTCAAGGTGACTGTGGAGGACATGGTCCATCACGGGAAAGCGGCACGGAGAGGGGCGATGGACACGTTCCTCGTCGTTGATATGCCGTTCGGCTCGTTTCACGGCAGCTGGGACCGCACGCTTGAAAATGCCATGCGAATCTTCCAGCAAACGAGCGCACAAGCCTTGAAACTCGAAGGCGCAGGAGAAGTACTTGAAGTGACGCGAAAACTTGTCGGAGCAGGCATTCCGATTGTCGCCCATCTCGGTTTGCTGCCGCAGTCAGCGGCTGTGCTCGGCGGCTATAAAGTGCAAGGGAAAACAGCCAGCGCCGCCAAGCAATTGATCGAAGACGCCAAAGCGTGCGAAGCGGCAGGAGCCTGCATGCTCGTACTAGAATGCATCCCTCATCAATTGGCTGCCCAAGTCACGAAAGAACTCAACATTCCGGTCATTGGCATCGGCGCCGGCAGCGAAACCGACGGGCAAGTGCTCGTCTACCACGACACCGTTAAATACGGTTCGCACCATTTGCCGAAATTCGTCCAGTCCTACGCAGAAGCAGGCGAGACCATGCAACAAGGGCTCGCCCAGTACGTCGAAGAAGTAAAGAGCGGCGCGTTCCCGAAAGAACAGCACCGCTTCACGATGAAAGAAGAAGAACTCGAGCAGCTATACGGGTCGAAATAAAAAGAGATTGCCTTCTAAGCCATTTTAATGGCAGATGAGGGCAATCTTTTTTAATGGGTGCTTTTGTATGTGTAGCCGATATACAAAAAGCCAAGGCCAGTAATCAAAGTCACAAGTGCGAAGGCCATGCCAACAGCGCTTGCCCCGATTCCGGAGCCGACAAAGGGGCCGATGATTCGAAGGAACACTGCCATCACCAAAAACGGCAGCAGGAAAGCCGTAATGTATCCGGAATGGATCCACCGATGAGCTTGCTTGCCAGCGAAGGCTTTTACCGAAACAACCAGCAAAGCAATATACCCAGCCAATACAAAAATCATAAAAAGCCCCCAATTCTATTTGTAGTCAATGGATTATGGTTCTTGAAAGCCGAACTTCACGACAAATAGCAAGAAAGCATATAGCACGAAAAGAACAGCATGTCCGCTGGTGAGCAGCATTCGGTAAACAGTCCGGACCCCGAACCAAGCCGCAGTGAATCCGATCACAGCCAGCACGAGCGGCGAGTAAAAACCGAGCGCAAATAACCCCTCGAATAAAAGTGTCCCTAACCGGCTGTTAGAATACGCGAAGGGGATGAGCAGGGCGAGAAATAACAGGAACGAAAAGATGGACAGCAATTTCTGTTTCATTGAATGAACCCCCTCGTTATTAGGATAAACCCGTTCAATAAGCCATGTATGCTCCCACCGCGAGAACTACTATAATCGCCAATGCCCGGATCCAGATCAACTTATCGCTGATGCCAGCTTTCTTTTCCAAATAGTATATGTAGTGAATTAAGATGATCAGCCCAGCACACGGCAGAAAAAACTCAGCTGGATTCGTACCCACATTGCCGGTAACCAATTCAAAGATGCCAAAAGTCAAAAGCAACATCCCTATAGCGCCGATGCTTAACGAAAAGTATGGGTTTTGTATCTTTTCTTTTCTTGATTGATTCGAATCCATTGCTCCACCTCATTATTAGAAATTGCTTTAACTCTCTGCTTAAGCTGAGAAGGTTGCTAAAACAAACGGTGAAATTATCAGTAAAACCGAAGCAGCGACTAAAAAAATCGCAATCGGCCGGCGCAATTTGTCACGACGTGTTCCTTGATACCAGCCCGAGAACTGCAATTTATTACGGTACAGCACAAAAATCAGCACTAACACCGCGACGCCGCCGAGCCACCGATATGGTTCGGTATCAGGGCTGTTCGCATAAAATCCTGCCAAAATCAATCCACCGCCCATTCCCAGGATCACCAAGATGGCAAACACGCGAATTAGTTCGAGAATTGTCTTCATGTGGCTATCTCCTTTCCGTACGGGATAGAGTTTGATTGCTTAAAAACTGGTAGCCACGACTAAAAGCGAAATCACCGAAACAAACCCTTGGAGCGCGCCTTCCCATCTTTTTTTCTCCCGAAAGCTTTCAATGCTTTGCGATAAGAACATCAATGCTAAAAAAGCAAAAATGAGATTCGGGAAAGGCTTAAATTCATTCCCGGTTAATAATAGGACTAATAAAAGTACGGCCACAACCGCCATACCGATATTGATTTTTCCCAACACAACGAACTGCCTCCTTAAACCTGATGGATTTTTTGCAAATGGCTATTATATAGAAAGAAATCTGTTTATTTCCTTCAGTCTAACATATAAAAGGAAGAATTTAACTTCTTAGCAGAATTCGATAGATGCAAAAAAGGCAGTATCCGAGATTCTCGGATACTGCCTTTTATTTATAGCGGATAGTGGTTAGCCGCCAATATAAGATGCTGGGTCAACTGCGTTTGAACGAGCACCGTTCCAGTTGCCGACGTGGATTTCAAAGTGCAAGTGCGGGCCAGTTGAACGGCCGGTGTTGCCCATGCCGCCGATATTCTGTCCTTGTGAGACAGCTTGGCCGACAGAAACATTGATGGAATTCAAATGTGCATATGTCGTGGCGTAACTTTGTCCGTTAATGACATGTGTAATGATGATGACGTTGCCGTAACCGCCCATTGAACCAGCATGTGAGACATAACCGCTTGCTGCTGCATGGATTGGTGTTCCTGGGCTGTTGGCGATGTCATAGCCAAGGTGTGTTTCAGCTCCTGCGCCGATATCACGCCCGCCGAACCCTGAAGTGTGGCGGCCTGCTGCAGGGCGGATGAATCCAGCGCTTGATTTAGGCGCTGCCGCTTGTGTCACAGTGGCTGCAGGAGCACTGGATTGTGCTGCTTTTTTAGCTGCGGCTTTGCGGGCTGCGGCTTCTTTCGCTTTGCGTTCTTCTTCCGCTTTACGTGCGATTTCCGCTAGGCGTTTTTGTTCTTTGCCGATTTTCTTTTCGAGTGAAGAACTGATGTTCATAGCTTTTGCATGATCTTCTTCAAGTTTTGATTTTTCTTTTGCGAGGCGTTTCTGTTCTGCTTTTAAATCATCCTGCAAATCGTCTTGCTTTTTCTTTTGTGCGTCCAATGAGTCTTTCAAGTCAACAAGTTCTGCTTTTTGGCTTTCTTGTTTCGCAAGTTTTTCTTCAACTTCCGCTTTTTGTTCAGCTAAAAGTTTTTTATCTTCCGCTTGTTCACGCATGATTTCGCGGTCTGCTTCAATCAATGTGTTGACGGCAGAAGCACGGTCGATAAAGTCGACAAAGCTGTTAGCCCCAAGCAATACGTCGATGTAATCAACGGAACCACCGCTCAATTGGATAGCGCGTGCCCGTTCTTTCAAAAGTTCTTCGCGTTCTGCGATTTTGCGTTCCAGTTCTTCGATGGATTCTTTCAACTCATCGATTTCAACTTTCGTTTGGTCGATCTGTGCTTGAGCACCGTCGATCTTGCCTTGCGTTTCTTCGATCTCGCCATTCAGTTCCTGGATCTTGTTCATGATTTTTTCGAGCTTCGTCTGATTTTCGACGATTGCATTGTTTTTTGACTGGATTTCGGAATTCAAGTTGTTCTTTTCTTGTTCGACCTGTTGTTTTTCTTTTTCGAGGTCGGACAATTTATCAGCACTTGCTGTCGGCAAGAAAATGGATAGCGCCAGAACAGCGGATAATGCTGCTACGAACCATTTGGACCATGTGTTCAATGTGTTGTGCTCCTTTCGTGTTCCCTTACTTATTATCGATTCTCTATTTAAGAATTCTTTTCTGCAGTAATAAAGCATGGCTGATGCCATGAAAAAAAGCCGTCAAAAATTCCGGCAGACCCATTGTACCACCGCATAAACCTATTTATTATTACAGTTTCTTATCAAATCCAGGTCTATACTGTCATAAGCGACACATAAGCGGAGAAAATGTAATCTTTTATAAGAATAAAGTAATGTTTTTGTAGAATAATACATGTTTTCAATTTTTTCTGATAGGGCTGGGGACAGTAAGAGCTTCTTAATTCGTATTACGAAGGAATCGTTTTCATAATTCCGGCAGGAGAAGAAGGCGGAAAAACGGAAAGGGTGGGATGGCAACATACAAAAAGGAGTGATGGATTGATGAAATCATTGAAAAAAGGGGCATTAACATTATCATTAGCGGGGGCTCTTGCTTTAAGTGCAGTACCGATGAACTCTACGGTAGTGGAAGCAGTCGGCAACGGGCCTGGATATGGCGGCAATGAAACAATCAACACCTCCATTTTGACCACCTACTCGGAAATGGCTGACTTTTTGAAAAAGCAGGATGCCAAACAACAACATATGGAACTTGAAGTCATCGGGCAGAGCGTCAAAGGGCGCGATTTGTACGTAGCAAAATATATGACCAATCCGGAAAATCCGACCATCCTATTCTTGACGCAGCAGCACGGCAATGAACAGCTGACGACAGAAGGGGCGCTTGAATTCATCAAGCATCTTGGCACCGGCAAAATGAAAGGCGTCACGGATAACGTCAACATCCTAGTTGTGCCAATGCTCAATGCAGACGGCGCCATGGGAGATGTCGATTTCTCATTGGACGATTACGTAGCGTCGGGTGACCGCAACTTAACGCGCTACAACGCAGTCGGGGTGGACTTGAACCGTGACCATATCGATAAAATACAGCCTGAAACAAAAGCTTTGCATGACAATGTCATGAGCAAATATGATATCGACTATATGATCGACCTCCATCACCAAGGAGCTAGCAGTGAACGCGACGGCGAATTGGTTTCTGGCTCGATTCTTTATCCAACCACACCGAACGCTGATCCTGAAGTCGTGGAAGGATCGAAAAAGCTCGGGGCCGTCGTATTTAACGCCGTCGATTCCACAGGATGGGGCCACCTCGGGAAATACCGCGGGGGCGACGCTGAAACCATCAGCCGCAACGGCATCGCAGTCGAATATGGCATTTCGACATTGCTATTCGAGATGCGTGGCATGTCTGACCACGAATACGAGCCTTATGTCCTTGGGCAGAAGAGCAATGGCTATTTGATCAAGCAAACCATTACCACATTGGAATCGACTGTACGTGCCATTGCGGATGATTCGATTAATACACAAGATACTTCGTTCTGGGATACGCTGGCATTCCAGCAAACCCGCGAAACAGAGTAAGACGAAGAAAAGCCTTTCCCGCTTTGATCGGGAAAGGCTTTTCTTATTTTGGATCCTGTTATTCGTCTGCGTCGATGTCTTCCTGGTTTCTGCGGACCACCAGCACGTCACATTTAGCTGTGCGGACGATGCGCTCGGAAACACTCCCCATGATCAGGCGTTCCGCGGCGTTTAGCCCGGTCGCGCCACAAACGATGACGTCCACTTTCAGTTCATTCGCCAGTTTCTTCGGAATGACTGTTTTCGGTGAACCGTATTCGATCATCGTATGGACATTTGTGGCACCGTGTGAAGTCGCTTCTTCCTTGTAGCGGGCAAGCAATTCTTCCCCGCTTTGCAATGCGCGGTCTGCAATCGTGCGGTCGTATGCTTCAATGGAGCCGAATGAGCGATTATCGATGACATGCACGAGGTAGAGGTCAGCGTGATTTCGTGAAGCTGCTGCTGCGGCTTTCTTGAAAGCCCATTCCGCTTCTTTCGAACCATCCACTGCCACCAAAATTCGAGAATATTTCAAAGTCATTGTTCATTCCTCCTTCTATACTGCTACCTTTCGATACAACGTCGGGGACTTCCTTCTTTTTTCAGAAAATTTCCCATAAGCTTCGGCAGAATTGTGAAAACGCATCCAAATGTTTTGAAATATATGGTACGCTTGAAAAAAAGCATAAGCCCACGAAAGGCGGGAGAACCCTTTGAAATCAGGAATCGGCAACTTGACACCCGAACTCGAGAAGCTATTAACGATCAGCCATCAAGTAAAAGAATATCAAAAAGGCGATTATCTTTTCCGTGAAGGGGAGGCGGTAAAAGGCCTCTACATTCTCCGTTCTGGAAAAGTGCAGATCGGAAAAGTAACACCGGACGGCCGTGAACTGGCATTGAAGATTTGCGGCACTGGCCAGATGGTCGGCGAAATTACCGTGTTTGCAAAAGGCGCCACGTATTTGCTGGACGCCCGCGCGCTGAGCAAGACGGTCTGCTTAAAAATCCCTGTTGAAGAGCTGGAGCAATCGCTTGAAAAAGACCCTTCGCTTGCGATGGCTTTCATGAAATGGATGGGCATCGACCAGCAAAAAACGCAGACGCGCTTCAGGGATTTGATGCTCCATGGCAAAAAGGGGGCATTGTATTCGACATTGATCCGCCTTGGCAATAGCTACGGCGTGGAAGCGGAAGGCGGCTTATTGATCGATGTCGTGTTGACGAACCAGGAACTGGCGAACTTCTGCGGCATGAGCCGTGAAATGGTCAACCGAATGCTCAGCGACTTGCGCAAACAAGGAACTGTCGGTATGAAAGACGGCAAGATCGTCCTATACAATATCCCCAAACTGAAGTTCGACATCAATTGCGAAGAATGCCCGATTTACCTCTGCAAAATCGACTGATTGTAAAGCCTTCCGTAACGGCAGGCTTTTGTGTGCTCTGGTAATATCAGTTTTTCAATGCGTCTCCAGTTTTAGAGGAGAAAGGAATTTCTTCTGTTCACTCGATAGAAAATATGGAGATACTTCATGCTTTGTAGCTCATATCATTTGGATCAAAGAAAGCGTGATTTTCAGTCCTCATCTTCCAACAAGATATTCAGTTCAAACACGTATTGGTCCGATGCATTATCTCAGGAAGCGATTCCCCCGCTAGGCGGCAACTCGTACAGAAGCAGATCTGATTAAAGGCACCCGAATCAACGAAATCTCCAAGCCGCCGAGCGCAAAAGGGTGAGCTGACGCAATAAGACAGGCGGTTTTCCTGGCTTGTTGCCAAAGGCCAACCCAAAGCCCGGCGACGACTACCAACATGAAGCTCCAATAGAGCAGGGAACAACGCCACTTGCAACCACAGCTATCTCCACCATTCATTCCAACAAATAGCAACTACCTAAAAGCCTGCTCATCTGCAGGCTTTATTTTTTTTGGCGAAAATATGGACAGCTAAAAATAAAAACGGCTAGGTGTGATTTATGTCACAGCTAAACCGAAACTTAGGTCCTATGCTAAAGGAAACAGCAAACGAGCGAAGAGGTGGAAGCAATGGATAAGAAGCAATCGGATCATGAGGTGAATTTGAAGGGGACACTCGTCAGTGTATTCTTCGTCGGCATCGTCATCGTTGCCATGTGGGTTGCCGTGTATTTGATGTACGTAGCGAGATAAAAAAAGGAGAGATTCATCATGCATTTCCATAAATACGAGAAGATTTGGCTCAGTTTCGGCATCGTCTCGCTCATCGTCTTTTTGAGCGTCGTCGGCGTCAGCGCATTTTCGCAAAATCACACGCCGTCCGGAGGGATGGACACCATCGACCCGGAGAAAGTGAACGAAACCGCGCCATTCGATAACCCGGGAGTCACGCAATTGGACGAAGATACATATCAAGTAGCGATCGTCGCACTGGCTTTCGGCTACAACGCACCGGACTTGCGGGTGCCGGCCGGCAAAGAAATCATTTTTAAAGTCACCAGCACGGATGTGGTGCACAGCTTTACGATCGACAACACGAAAGTCAATATGATGGTCGTTCCCGGACGGATTACGACCAAATCCTACACATTTGAAGAACCGGGCAAGTATTTGATTCTGTGCAACGAATACTGTGGCACCGGGCACCATATGATGTCTACGGAAATTGAGGTGTACTGACATGATTGCCCAACCAGAACGTAAAATCGCCTTATGGCACTTAGGTGTCGCTTATACCGCATTTTTGATCGGTACGCTCATGGGCGTCTTGCAGGTATTTATCCGCAACGACGCACTTCAGCTCCCGGCTTGGCTTGATTATTACCAAATCCTTACTGCGCACGGCGTCTTGCTTGCACTTATTTATACGACCTTTTTCATTTTCGCCTTCTTTATCACCGGCATGAGCAAAAGCCTTGGCAGCTTCGGCCCTAAAGTCCGCTTGTTTTCATGGATCGGTCTGTGGGTGACGCTGCTCGGAACGGTCATGGCTACAGTCATGATTGTGGCCGGTGAAGCTTCAGTGCTTTATACATTTTACGCCCCGCTGAAAGCGAACGGATTTTATTATGTCGGCCTGGCTTTGGTCATTGTCGGCACGTGGATCTCGAGTTTTGCCTTGGTCGGCCATTACATGGTTTGGCGCCGTAACAATAAAGGGCAATTGAGTCCCTTGTTTGCGTTCATGACGGTCACGACCATCGTGTTATGGATCATCGCCTGTCTCGGCGTTGTTGCGACTGTGTTGTTCCAATACATTCCGTGGGCATTCGGTTGGACGGATACCATCAATGTGGAATTGAGCCGTTCGCTGTTCTGGTATTTCGGCCATCCGCTTGTGTATTTCTGGCTGCTTCCAGCGTACATCGCTTGGTACACGATCGTGCCGAAACTGCTTGGCGTGAAAGTGTTCAGTGATTCCTTGGCACGTCTCGCCTTCGTCTTGTTTATTCTGTTCTCGATTCCGGTCGGGTTCCATCATCAATTGACGGAGCCGGGTATCTCGAACTTCTGGAAGTTCCTGCAGGTCGTCTTGACCTTTATGGTTATCGTGCCATCACTCATGACGGCGTTCTCGATGTTTGCGACCTTTGAAATTTCAGGGCGCAAAAAAGGCGGCACCGGCCTCTTTGGCTGGTTCAAGAAATTGCCGTGGCGAGATGTCCGTTTCACTTCGATTTTCATCGCCATGGCGTTCTTCATTCCTGGGGGCGCTGGCGGGATCATCAATGCCAGTTTTCAATTGAATGAAGTCGTCCACAACACGCTTTGGATTGTCGGACATTTCCATATTACCGTTGGGACGCCTGTCGCGATGACGTTTATGGGATTGACCTTCTGGCTCATCCCGTATTTGACGGGTCGCCGTTTCACGAAACGCATGCAGCGCCTCGGGTTTGTCCAGATCATCACTTGGTCGATCGGTATGCTGCTCATGTCGACTGCACAGCACGTATTAGGCTTGATGGGGGCTCCGCGCCGCACAGCTTACAGTGGCTATAACGACCACCCGTCGGCGATGGAATGGTTTGACGGCATCATCTCGAACCATGTGACGATGGCGATCGGCGGCACGATTTTGTTCCTGTCTGCCATGATCTTGATGTATATCGTCATCATGACGATGTTCGTTTCGCCAAAAGCGGAAACGCCTGAACAGATGGTGGAATTCCCGCTGGCGGAAAGCGATATGTCGAATACACCGAAATGGCTGGAAAACTGGTGGATTTGGATCGGCATTGCCGCCGCGTTGATCATCATTGCATACGCGATTCCACTGACCCACATGATCCAACATGCACCACCTGGCTCGAAAGGATTTATTACATGGTAGGAGTTGAGGACAATGTTCACGATGGTAATCGCATTAATGGCCATTTTCATCGTTTTCACCGCGATGCTCGTTGAGTTGTCGGTGACGGACGAAGACTAAAGAAGAGCTGTTCCGGTAAGGTGCCGGGACAGCTTTTTCTATTCGCAACCAGTTGGAAATTGTATTTGAGCGGCATCTTCTATAGTATTTTAAGGAGAAGAAAGAGGTGGATGTGATGGGGTGGATGGACTGGGTTTTCACCGCTGTGAGCGTTATTTGGCTGGTCGAATTCATCGTTTTTAAAAATCGCGAGACCGGGCAAGGCGACCCGGTCGAAAAAAGGACATTCTTCGGGATCCTATTGTCGCTGATTGCCACCATCGTGGTTGGTTTTTGGCTTCAGGAGCTGGCAGAAAATGAAATTGCATCGGTGCTCAAGCCGATCGGGCTCGTGTTGCTTATCATAGGCGTCTTTTTGCGATTTTGGGGAATCATTCATTTGAAATCACAATTTACGCGTCACGTGACGGTGCGTGAAGGCGATAGTATCGTCAGCAGCGGCCCTTACCGCAAGCTGCGCCACCCGCTTTATACCGGCTTGTTTTTGATCGGCATCGGCATGGCGCTGTTCTTTACGAGCCTAATCGCGGCGGTTGCCGGCGGCTTGTTGCTTGCTTTTGCACTCAATAAACGCATGCAGCACGAAGAAGCCTTGCTCGTTGAAAAGTTCGGACCCGAATACAAAGAATGGATGAAGCACCGCGCCCGCTTGATTCCTTATATTTATTGAAGCTCAGCTATCGCGAATAAAGAAGTGGAAATCCCGGATCTTGCATCCGGGGTTTTTCAGTTTGTGGAGAAAGGTAAGAAATCGTATTTTCCGAAGCTTATCGCTCGCTTTCCGTGGGCTCGCGCCCAAGCCTCCTCAGTCGCTTTGCGCCTTGCGGGGTCTCGGTCGTCTCGCTGATCCACTGGAGTCGAGCGAACGCTTCTCCAAATACTTAGATAGACCATTGATTTTTGAATGTAGAAAAGATGACTCTCTTTTTAATTCATAGCGAATCATAGACTGCTTTAACACACTTGGAAATCCCGGATCTTGCATCCGGGATTTTTATTTTGCAAAAAACCGAAGCGTTTCATTTTACATCGTGTACGATTTAATTTAATATACATCGTGTAAGATATAATTCTTGGAGGGATATAAAAATGAAACCACTATTTGAAACGACAATGATTAACAGCGGCGGACGCGAAGGCACGGTTTATTCGCCGGACAATATTTTTAACCTCGACGTAGCAAAACCAGTCGCACTTGGCGGTCAGCCAAACACGGCGACGAACCCTGAGCAATTGTTTGCGGCAGGCTATAGCTCTTGCTTCAACAGTGCATTGGACTTCGTGTTGGAACGTGATAAAGTGAAAGTAACGAACAGCGAAGTTACAGCGACAGTTTCCTTGCTTGGCGATAAAACGGACGGCGGCGTGAAACTCGCAGTGCGCCTTGAAGTGGATATCGACGGATTGGAAGATGGCAAGAAGCAGGAGTATGTCGAAAAAGCACACGCTTATTGCCCATATTCCAAAGCCATTAAAGATTCAGTGGACGTGGAGATTGTCGTTCGATAAGCAGAAAAACAGGTGATGACATGGACAAACCAACCAAACTGGAACAGCAATTATGCTTTGAAGTGTATAAAGCTTCGAGCAATTTCTCAAAACTTTACGCGAAGACCTTAGAACCGTTTGGCCTGACCTTTACGCAGTATTTGGTGTTGCTGGTGTTGTGGGAAAAAGACGGCTTGACGATGAAAGAGATCGGCGGGCAACTAGGCCTCGGCACCGGCACACTTAACCCGATCATCAACCGGATGATTCAAAATGGCCGCATCGTGAAAGAACAATCGGCTGAAGACCGCCGCGCTTTTCGCATTTCTTTGACCGAGCAGTCGATTGCCGACGAAGAGCCGATCGGCCAAGCCATTCATGACAAAATCACGAGTTGCAATTACCTCGATGTCAATGCCATCGAGCTGATGAAAAACTTGAAAGACTTGAATGCATTTTTCGGTGAAATGGATCTGTGAAAAATCTTGGAAACGGGAGTGGTGAATGATGGGAATCTACGATATTAAGGTCACCGATGCCAGCGGGGAAGAGTATAAGCTCGAACGTTACAAAGGACAGCCAATGGTCGTCGTCAACACGGCGACCAAATGCGGTTTGCACGGCCAATTTGATGGCCTCGAAAAAATTTACCAGCGCTACAAAGATGAAGGCCTTGTTGTGCTCGGCTTTCCGTCCGATCAATTCGGCCAGGAACTCGGGGAAGCGGCAGATGCCGAATCATCATGCCGCATGACTTACGGCGTCACTTTCCCGATGCATGACATCATCAAGGTGAACGGTAAAGATGCACATCCCTTGTTCGATCATTTAACGTCGAACACGAAAGGCTTCCTGTCGAGCGGCATCAAATGGAATTTCACAAAATTCCTGATCGATCCAAATGGCAAAGTCGTAGCGAGGTTCGCACCGAAAGATACACCCGATTCAATGCACAAAGACATCCAGAAAGTGCTCGGCGCCTAAACACCTTTGTTCACGAAAGCTGCCGAATGTGGTAAGCTGAACGTCACGATGAGTGAACGGGAGTGAAAGAAATGGGCAAAGCAAAAGCGAAATCAAAAAGCGGCGTAGGCCAAGGAACCGGCAAAAAAGGCTGGAACCGTTGGGAAAAAGGCAAGAACAAGGCCAAGAGTTTCAAGCCGTATACAAGCAAAGACAATAAAGAAGCCACGAACCAAAAAGGAAAACAGCCAGAAGCTGAATCTGAATGGGTCGATGGATAACAAAAACCGCGCAGGTAATTGCGCGGTTTTTTTATTTCCTGGGAAATAGAAATGGGGGATATTAAAGTAAAGAACAAACAGAATGGCGAAATGGTTCACAATAAAAATGCCCACCATTTTATTGCATGCCCATCCCAGGAAGCGATTTCCCCACTAGCCGGCAATTAACTAGAGAAGCAGATCAGATTAAACAGACTGCTTCCAACGAAATCTCTAAGCCGTCGAGCGCAAAAGGGTGAGCCGAAGCAATGAGACAAGCGCTCTTCCTGGCTTATTGCGAGAGGCCAACCCCAAGCCCGACGGCGTCTACCAAAATGATGCACAATCACAACACTAGACCGATTCCACAATCAAACTCCCCCTATCCTGCTACATCCTGAATCTAGGAAGCGATTTCCCCACTAGCTGGCAACTAACTACAGAAGCAGATCAGATTAAACAGACTGCTTCCAACGAAATCTCTAAGCCGTCGAGCGCAAAGGGATGAGCCGAAGCAATGAGACAAGCGTTCTTCTTGGCTTATTGCAAGAGGCCAACCCCAAGCCCGGCGGTGACTGCCAACACGAAGCACAAACAGACCACTGGAACTATTCCACAATCAAACTTTCACTATCTTCACAGAAACAGCAATGTTCGAAAAATCATGTATCAAAAAATAACTACTAATTGAAAGGTTTCTACGAAAAACGTGCCAGCGACTAGACCCTTTTTCACTTTCTGCAGGAAGTGCGAGAAAATCCTTGCGGCGAAATTCGAACTGGTCTATAGTGAAACTACAAGATTTGGTGATGATGTAAAAATTCAACACCATATATAGTGATACCGCAACAAAGGTGCCCAATATGGGCTGAATAGGGAATCCGGTGAAATCCCGGAGCTGTTCCCGCAACTGTAAGCGCAGACGAACCATGAAATCCACTGTCCAATGGACGGGAAGGGCATGGGGAGAGTGACGCGCGAGCCAGGAGACCTGCCTTTGTTGTCGTTTTGCACTTCTCCGGGAATTGGGAAGGATAACAAAGGTTTGGTTTGTGTGGCCCACGTGTGCCCACCTAATTAACTTGCGTTTATGCCCCCATTCTCTCCGGAGAGTGGGGGCTTTTGTGTTTTCAAAAGGAGGAAGTCAGCATGCATAGAAAACAACTTCCGGCCGGCGTATCCAGGACCATCCAGTCCCGGCTCGTCTTGCCGCCGGATACCAATCATATGGGCACGATTTTCGGAGGCACCGTCCTCGCATATATCGATGAAATCGCGGCTATCGCGGCAATGAAACATAGCCAGCGTGCAGTCGTCACTGCCTCGATTGACAACGTCAATTTCCTGTCCTCGGCGAAAGTCGGCGATATCCTGATTCTAGAAGGCGTCGTCATTTCGACAGGACGTACTTCGATGGAAGTATACGTCAAAGCAGAATGTCAGCACATCGAAAGCGGCACGCGCAGCCTTACGACCACCTCGATTTTGACGATGGTGGCAGTAGATGCAGAAGGCCGCCCGACGCCGGTCGCGAGCGTAGTGCCGGAAACAGAAAATGAAAAACGACTGTTTGAGAATGCACAAGAACGAAAAGAACGCCGAATGATCGCAAACGAATATGCAAAGGAGCTGTGTTGAAATGACTTTAGGAGCAGTAGAACGCGATAGAAAAATACAAGATGCACTTGACCGTGTGTCGATGGACGAACCGCATTGGACGTTTGAGGCAGCAGGATTATATTTGGAGAAATTATACGAGCAAGCGGCACAAACACGCGGCTACAGCGCAGCGAACAAATACGATGATTTTTATGGATTGATTTACGGGCTGAGTCGAGTTGGCATTTATTCGAAAGATTTGTTGGAAGCTTACTCCGAGGACGAAATTCGCCTACTAGGAAAAGAAATCGCACCAGAGCGCGATGAATTGTTCAATTACATAGGATTATTCTTGCTGGCGGACCGTTATTTGGCAAAAGACTATGACGGCCGGGTTTGGGAATTGCCGCAGGAGCGCTTTCTCATCATCGCAATGACTTTGATGCAAAAAGAACCGAAAGTGCGCCGTTTGGAACTCGTCAAGGAAGCGTATTGGGCGATGAGCAATTTGTATATGACAGTGGCGACGCCGACTTTATCGAATGCTGGTAAAAGCTTCGGACAAATGTCTTCGTGCTTTATCGACACCGTGGCGGATTCGCTTGATGGGATCTACCAGAACAACTGGGACGTTGCGCGCCTAAGTAAAGACGGCGGCGGCCTCGGGGTTTATTACGGAAAAGTACGTGCACTCGGCTCGGACATCCGCAAATTTAAAGGTAATTCATCCGGCGTCATCCCGTGGATTCGCCTGCTTAATGACACCGCCGTCAGTGTCGACCAGCTCGGCCAGCGCCAAGGCGCAGTGGCAGTGTATCTAGATGTCTTCCATAAGGACATCATGAATGGCTTCTTGGATTTGAAAACAAACAACGGCGATGAGCGCCGCAAAGCACACGATATTTTCACGGGCGTGTCGATTCCGGATTTGTTCATGAAAAAGCTGCAAGAAACAGATGAAAACGGACGCAGCATCGGCGAATGGCATACGTTCTGCCCGCATGAAGTGAAGCAAGTGATGGGTTGGAAAGACGAGCAGGGCAATTTGCTTGGCTTGGAAGATTTCTATGACGAAACGGATCGTAAATACTTCACGGAAAAATACGAAGAAGCAGTCAACCATCCTTTATTGGCAAGAAAATCGTTCCGTGCAATGGACGTTATGGCGCGCATCATGGTATCGCAGCTCGAAACTGGTACTCCGTATATGTTCTACCGCGACGAAGTGAACCGTGGAAACCCGAATAAGCACTTGCGCGGCATCGGCAAAACATCCATCTATTGCAGCAATCTATGCAGCGAAATCGCCCAGAACATGTCTCCAACTGAGATCATTAAAGAATACAAAGACGAAGAAGGCAATTTGGTCACTGTGAAAAAACCTGGCGATTTCGTCGTCTGCAACCTGTCGTCCATCAACTTGCCGAGAGCAGTGCAAGCGGACGTCTTATCCCGCCTCATCCCGATTCAATTGCGCATGCTCGATAATGTCATCGATTTGAATACCATTTCGGTCGGCCAGGCGGAAGTAACGAATCAAAAATATCGTGCCGTTGGATTAGGGACATTCGGATGGCACCATTTGCTTGCGCTTCGCAGCATCCACTGGGAAACGCAAGAAGCAGTCGATTATGCTGATACCTTATACGAAGAAATCGCTTGGCACGCCATCCGCGCATCAGCGGGGCTGGCAGAAGAAAAAGGCGCATTCAGTGAATTCACAGGTTCTGAATGGCATACGGGCGAGTATTTCGAACGCCGCAGCTACAAGGGAGAGCGCTGGGATGCCTTGCGCCGCAAAGTATCCGCATCCGGCGTGCGCAACGGCTGGATGATGGCGGTCGCACCGAACTCATCGACTGCCAAAATCGGCGGCTCGACAGACGGTATCGATCCTTTATATGCCGTCGAATACGCAGAAGAGAAAAAGAATTTCCGCTTTAATGTGACGGCACCGGATCTCAACCACCGGACGTATGACTACTACCGCCGCGCGCGCCACGTGCTGGACCAAAAATGGAGCATCCGCCAAAATGCCGCAAGACAGCGCCATATCGACCAGTCGATCAGCTTTAATTTATACGTGCCGCACACGATCCGTGCCAAAGAATTGCTGGAACTGCACCTCGAAGCATGGAATTGCGGCTTAAAGACAAGCTATTATGTGCGCAGCACGTCTCAGGAAGAAATCGAAGCATGCGAGGCATGTGAAAGCTAAGGAAGGATGAGGAGTATGCAAACTTTAACGAAACAACCATTAATGGATCCGGATGCACCGAACCGCTCGACCGCCATTGTCGGCGGGGCGAGCTCTGGTTTGCTCAATTGGAACGACATCGCCCATCCGCATATGTATGAACTGTACCAAGCGCTGCTAGCGAACTTCTGGAAAGCGCAGGAAATCAATATGCAGGATGATATTAAAAATTGGGATTCATTGTCCGATACCGAAAAAGACGTCTTTTTGCGCATCAACACGCAGCTCGCGTCTCTCGACAGCCTGCAGACGCCGACGATGACTCAAGTCATGGACTATGTCAGTGATTCAAGTTTCAAGTCGATTTTTGCCGTCATCGCCCAACAGGAAGCGGTTCATACCGAGTCGTATTCCTATGTACTCAGCTCGCTCGTACCGCTCGATGAACAAAACCGGCGCTTTGACGAAGCGAAGAACGATCCGCTCGTCAGAAAACGCAACGCACGCATTTTACAAGCTTACGAAGCGTTCCGCACCGAGCCGAATTTGGAAAACCTGCTGAAGCTTGCGGTCAACTCGATCAACTTGGAAGGCATTTATTTCTACGCGGGTTTTGCGTTTTTCTACCATCTCGCTCGCCAGCAGAAAATGCTCAAGACGAGTACGATGATCAGCTATATCCAACGCGATGAAATGCAGCACGCTTATTTTGTTTCGCAATTTATCCGCATCTTGATTGCAGAAAACCCAGAACTCGCGACAGATGATATGAACAACTGGATTCGCGAGGAAGTGGCGCACGCAGTGGAACTCGAAAAAGAATGGGCACAGCATATCCTTGGGGAGATTGATGGGCTTGATCTTGATGAGTTCAATGAATACGTCGAGTATTTGGCCAACAAGCGGCTGCGCCAAATCGGCCTTGGCAACCTCTATGAAACGCGTGACAACCCGATGCCGTGGATCCGCGTCTTCGGTGATGATATGATGAACAGCACGAAGTCGGATTTCTTCGAACAGAAATCACGCGCCTATACGAAAGTATCGGAGTCGAACGGCTTTGACGAATTATAAACCGAGCGTTGCAATTGTCTATGCTTCTGCGACGGGGCACACTGAAATCCTTGCGCACATGGTGGGAGACGCTTTCGTGCGGCAAGGGACTGAACCGGATGTTTTTCGTGTAAAAGAATTCGATCTCGCTAAACTATGTCGTTACGATATAGTTGTGGTCGGTACTTATACCTGGATGAACGGTGACATTCCAAAGCAGCTTCATGGCTTATTTGAAGCGATGGAACAGCAAGACAAGACGCTTGTTACGGGGGTATTCGGGACAGGCGACCGCTGCTTTGCAACGTATTGCGGCGCGGTGGATCTGTTCCGGGACATGCTTCATGCGACAACCATCTTAGCTGCAACGCTTAAAGTCGAACAGATGCCGTCTGCGGACGACCGCATGCGCTGCGGCGTGTTTGCAGAAAGTGTGCTGTTAAAATACAGCCATCCCAAAGGCATGTTGTCAGCCGCCAACTCTTGAAGCTTCCGATAGTTTCTCCTTTGTACAAGCGGGTATAGAGCTAATAAGGAATTGAAACAGAGGAGGAAGGTCAATGGCACAACAGAAATGGTTGAAAGTCGGCGCAGCGGCAATGCTATCTGCGGGAGTGCTCGCTGCATGCGGTGGCGGAGAAGAAGAGCCGGAAATGGAACAGGAAACAGACGTCATGCCAGGTGAAGAACAAGGCGACTCTGAAGACAATGAGAGTGACGATGAAGAAGAGGAAGAAGACTAACTTTGTATAAGTAGTTGTGGGCCTATAGTTTCCCTTTTTTGACGATTTGTCTTATACTGTATACGAACGGGAAACCATAGTATTTCCGGTCAGGCGTCAATCATCATTGCTTCAAAATGATCAACTCCAATTTGGTAAAATGGAACAGACTATAGCGCTGGAACCAACGCCGAAAAAAACCCTTGCTTGGGTTTTTTTCGGCGTTTTCTTTTTAGCACAATCTGCTTTAAGAAAGGGGAACGATATGAAAATCGAACACACCATCATGGATCTGGCACAACAGGTCGGTAACTTGCTTGAGGCGGAAACCGATACCACGGACATGGAATGTCTGATCAAGAAAAACCGAACCGTAACCATTGAATTGCATGATAAAAGTTTTGATTGCACACTGGAACACGATATATCGTTTCGAAACCTGAAATCTGACGGTTCTGCCGTAAACGAAGCAGACATATATTTGCTCCCTGAAGAAGTAGTGTTATTTACGCAAGCATTGCAGCAATATCCAATAGCCTTGCCAACAGAATTTGAACAAAGCATCGACTCAAACCCGAATATTGTGTGTCTGCGACTGACAACAGAGGAACCGCCAGAGAATTTCGCCGCGCGCCTCGCTGCTGCCTTGCGCCAGATCGATTAAATAGACAAAACCCGGACGCCTGGCGATCCGGGTTTTTAGCGTGTATCCTTTATTTGGAAAGAGAAAGTTGGCATGTTATGGTGGGCATACTGATATTATCCAGTTCACACGCCATTGCATAAGCTATGCTTAATGGCCCTATTCCCTTTATAATGAACATACGCAACATTTCATTTGAAGAGGAGTTTTTCCCGTGATTGTCATCATCGATCATTACGATTCATTTACATATAATCTGGTCCATTATTTCGAGCGGCTTGGCGCGCGTGTGGAGGTCTTCCAGAATGACCGGGCCGTGCTTCAAGACATCGAAGCCTTATCGCCGGAACTGATTGTGCTGTCGCCAGGGCCGGGCAAGCCGTTGCAGCCGGGGCTTGGGCGTGAAGCGCTCGAACAGTTCAGCGGGAACGTGCCGATACTCGGCGTGTGCCTTGGACACCAGAGCATTGTCGAGTTCTACGGCGGGCAAGTCCGTAAAGGTGCACAGCCTGTCCACGGGAAAGTGTCGGGAGTGGCACATGGCGGGCAAGGGGTTTTTGCAGGGCTCGCTTCACCGACGCCGGTCGTGCGCTATCATTCACTCGTAGCAGACAGCATGTCACTGCCGGAAATTCTTGAAGTAACAGCTAGGGCAGAAGATGGCAGCATCATGGGCGTGCGCCATAAAGAACTGCCGGTTGAAGGCATCCAGTTCCATCCCGAGTCGATTTTGACAAAGGATGGTTTTCAGATGCTTGCGACCGCCTATCAGAACGCCCAAGTATGGAAACGTGAAAAGAAAGGAGGCGCACATGATGGCCCCTTATCTGCAGTTTGATTTTGCAAAAGACGACGGAACGCCGGAGACGGTCGCTTTTTCTGAGCCGCATGCGGTACTTGAAGCTAAATCGCTTGAAGAAGTGGCGGCTGTTTTTGAACAAGTCGATGAGTACACCTCCCAAGGCTATTACGCTGCGGGTTATGTATCCTACGAAGCCGCGCCTGCTTTCCATTCGGAAATGGCCGTTCGCAGAGGTGCCGAAATGCCGCTCGTCTGGTTTGGCATCTATCGCGATCCACAAGCGCCAAAAATCTTAGGCGATGAACATTATGAAGTATCCTCTTGGTCGCTTGAAGGATCCGTTGCCGAGTACAAGAACGGCATCCAAAAAATCCGCCAAGCCATCGAAGAAGGCGATACGTATCAAGTGAATTACACAGAACGCCTCACCGCCGGATTCAAAGGGGATGCGAAAGCATTTTACCGTCAGCTTGCGCGCAACCAGCAAGCGGATTACAGCGCTTACTTGGATATCGGGCGCCATCAGATTTTGTCGGCATCGCCGGAATTATTCTTTCGCATCGACGGCTCGCGTATCCGCACAAAGCCGATGAAAGGAACTGCGCCGCGCGGCAGGACGAGCTGGGAAGATGAGGCCATTTTGGATGTGCTGCTTGATTCGGAAAAAGAACGTGCCGAGAACTTGATGATTGTGGATTTATTGCGAAACGATATGAGCCGCCTCGCCAAACCGGGAACCGTACAGGTGCCGAAGTTGTTTGAAGCCGAGAAATACCCGACCGTCCACCAGCTCACATCAACGGTAGAAGCTGAATTGCCGGAAGGGCTCAGCGTATTCGATTGGTTCAAAGCCTTGTTCCCGTGCGGCTCGATCACCGGCGCGCCGAAAATCAGCACGATGCGTTATATCGCTCAACTCGAACAGACGCCGCGGGAAGTTTACTGCGGCGCAATCGGCTATATCACGCCTGAAAAGAATGCCATCTTCAATGTGCCGATCCGCACCGTCGTCATCGATCAGGACAAATCGGCTGCGCGCTACGGGGTAGGCGGCGGCATCACTTGGGATTCAACATCCGAAGGCGAGTACGAAGAGCTATTGACAAAAGCCCGCGTGTTGACTGACCAGCGCCCGGAATTTGCCTTGCTCGAATCACTCAAGCTAGAAGACGGAAACTATCCGCTGTTCGCACTTCATCTCGCACGGATGAAAAAAAGCGCAGCATACTTCCGTTTTGCCTTTGATGAAGAGCTTGTGTTAAAACAATTAGAATCGCTTGCCTCGCATCATCCGTCCGGCCTTTTCAAAGTCCGCCTGACGCTCGAGCGCAACGGCAAGATGGAGTTGGCTGCACAGCCGGCAGCCCCAATCGAGCAGCCGATCCGCTGTGCACTCGCCAAAGCGCCCGTCGACAGCCGAAATGCATTTCTTTATCACAAAACGACCAACCGAGGCATTTATGACCAGCATCAACAGCACGCGCCTGACGCTTTTTCCGTGCTGTTATGGAATGATCGTGAAGAATTGACCGAGTTCACCATCGGCAATGTGGTCGCTGAAAAAGACGGCCGCTTCTACACGCCGCCCGTCTCAAGCGGACTGCTTGCGGGCACTTATCGCGAACAGCTGATTGATGAAGAGCGCATCGAAACGAAAGTGCTGAAAAAAGATGAACTCCACACATTCGACGCCATCTGGTTCATCAACAGCGTCCGCGGGTGGATGAAAGTAGAACTTGATACTTATCCTGTGTGAAAATAGCAGTTAAAAAAAGCCGGCCCTTCCATCACGGAAGGGCCGGCTTTTCTATATTACGCATTGACGGTAGCTTTAGGTTTCAATACTTCTTCGGATTCGGCAATGGCTTCTTGGCGGAACGTATCGAGCATATCGCACGGGCGCCCGACAAAATCCATTTTGCCGTCTTTAAGTTTCACAATGCGGTCGGCAAGAATATGCGCGTCTTTTTCATCGTGGGTGACAAAGATGGAAGTGATGTTCGCCTTTTTCAAAATCTCCCGAAGATCTTTGCGAATTTTCCCTTGCAGCTCGGCGTCCAAATTACTGAAAGGTTCATCCAGCAAGATCAAATGAGGGTTCGGCGCAATCGCGCGGGCAATTGCTACACGCTGTTGCTGGCCGCCGCTCAATTGATGCGGATAGCGCTTTTCGTATTCTTCCAATTCGACGAGTTCAAGCATTTCACGCATGCGCCGCTTTTTGTCAGCTTTTTTCATGCCGGACAAGCCGAACATGATGTTCGCGGCAACCGTCATATGCGGGAACAAAGCGTAGTCTTGGAAAACCATGCCAATGCCGCGTTTTTCCGGCTGCAAAAATGTCTTGTCGTCGAACAAGGTTTCGTCCTGGATGACTAAACGTCCGTTTTTCGGCCGCTCAAGCCCGGCGAGCAAACGCAAAATTGTGCTTTTTCCGCTGCCGCTGCGCCCGAGGATCGAAATGACTTCACCTTTTTTTATATCCAGCGTGAACCGATCAAGTGCAGGGGCCTGTGTATTCGGATAGGAAAAACTCACATCTTCAATGGCGACAAACATATCAATCCATCTCCTTCTCGAGTATCTTATAGAAAATCACAATGGCCAAGGCGCTAATACCGACAATCAGTAAGGAAGCTTGGGAAGCCTCCATGATTTTTTCATCACTTGCGTACTGGAAAGCTTTTGTTGACAATGTATCAAAATTAAATGGTCTGAGGATCAATGTCAAGGGAATCTCCTTGAGCACATCGATGAAGACCAAAATAAATCCACTGATAATGGCTCCTTTCATCATCGGCACATCGACTTTGAAAAAGGTCTTCGTCGGGCCGGCGCCCAGGAGTCTTGAAGCATCCCGGAAGTTCGTGCCGATCTTGTCATAGCCCGTCTCAATCGAGTTATAGCCGATGGCGAAGAAGCGGATGATGTAAGCAGCGAGCAGCAGAACAATGCTGACGCTGAGCACGAGCGTCGTCTCGAGGCCGATCGCCAGATAAAGCGGGGCGAGGTAGCCGTCGAGTGCGACAAAAGCCGTGACGACTGCGACGGCGATAACCGCCCCAGGAATCGAATAGCCGAGCACCGTCAGTTTCGGCAAGAGTTTCGTATATTTGCCTTGCACCATGCGGGCGAAATTCCCGACGATGAGCGCAAGGGTGACAATCAAGGTGGCGCTGAGCCCGGCGACAAACACCGAGTTTTGCACATAGCGCATGAATTCTTCCATAGGGATCGTCCCGAAGGTCAAAACCGTCCAGTCAACCAGCTGAATGACAGGGATGAAGAAGCCGAGGCTCAAGATTACCATGCCGTAGCCTGCCGCCGCAAAGCCTTTCCATCCGCTAAGCGGGATCAGCTGGAGCGGGCGCACTTTCGTTGAGAAATAGCTGTATTGCCGCCTGCCGCGGAGCAGCTTCTCGATGAGCAGAATGATGATGACGAAGCCCATGAGAGACGCGGCCAATTTGATCGACGTATCCAAATCCCCAAGGCCGAACCAGCTTTGGAAGATGGCGGTCGTAAAGGTTTGGATGCCGTAATATTTCACGACGCCGTAATCATTCAGCACTTCCAATACGACGAGGCTTGCACCGGCGATGATGGAAATCCGGGAAATCGGCAGCACCACTTGGAAAAACGTGCGCCAAGGGCCTTTGCCGAGCAACCGTGTGCTTTCGATCAATGACGCTGATTGTTCAGACAAATACACTTGCGTGATCGTGTAAACATAAGGATACAAAAACATCGTGTAAATGAAAATCGCCCCGGGCAAATTCATGATATCGAAATACGCCGGGTTCAGCTCCATTCCGAATCCCTCGCGCAGCGTCGTCTGGATGGCGCCGGTGAAATTCAAGATGCCGTGGTACGTATAAGCACCGATAAACGGCGGGATGGAAAGAGGGAGGATCAACGCCCACTTCAAAAAGCGCCGGAATGGAAAATCGTATTGCGCGATCAGCCAGGCCAGGCTCAGCCCAATCAGAATCGTGAAGAACGCTGTCGCGAGCGTCAGGATCAGTGAGTTGATGACAAACTGACGCAATACGAACTCTTTCATATGTTCCCAATTGTCATTTGACGGCGTGAACAGCCCGGTGACAATGGTCAAATTCGGCAGGAACAGCATCAGGATGATGACGACTGCCCCTACAGTCCAGATATTGAAATTGGCCAATCTGCGTTGCAAAATCCAGGCACCTCTTTCCAACTCGCAAGAAATCCCTTGCCGCACTAAACCAGCGGCAAGGGGAAATCATTCAGCTTATTTCCAGCCGACTTCGTTGAACAATAGAATCGCTTGGGCATTGTTTTCGCCGAGTGCAGACATCGAGATGTCCTGCTCTTTGAAGTCACCCCATGATTGCAGCAATTCGGATGGTTCCACTGCTTCGTTTACTGGGTATTCATAATTGACGGAAGCGAATGTTTCCTGGGCTTCCGGTGCGGAGAGAAACTCCAGCAATTTGATGGCATTTTCTTGGTTCTTAGCTGATTTTACCACACCCGCGCCGCTGACGTTCACGTGCGTGCCTGTCGTATCCTGGTTCGGGAAGAACACATCGAGGCCTTCAGCCACTTTGACTTCTTCAGGGTCTTCAGAATTCAGCATTTGGCCGAAGTAATACGTGTTCATGATGGCTACATCGCCAACGCCCGCTGCGATTGCTTTCGCTTGGTCGCGGTCGCCGCCTTCAGGGTCGCGCGCAAAGTTCTCGACCATGCCAGCTGCCCATTCTTTCGCCTCTTCTTCGCCGTTCAATTCAATGAAAGAAGCGAGCAAGGATTGGTTATAGATGTTCTCAGAGCTGCGGATCAATATGCGTCCAGCCCACTCGTCTTCCGTCAACGCTTCGTACGTGGATAGTTCAGACGGGTCGACTGTTTCTTTGTCATACAGGATGACACGTGCGCGTTTTGTCAGGCCATACCACATTTGGTCTTCGTCCTGGAAGTTGGCAGGAATCTGCTCATCCAGCAATTCACTTGAAACAGACTGCAAAATGTCGTCTTCTTTCGCGCGGTGCAGGCGGCCTGCATCAGCTGTCAAAAACAAATCGGCTTGCGTAGCGTCGCCTTCGCGCTTGATGCGCTCAAGCAACTCGTCGGCTTCGCCTTTGATTAAGTTGACTTTGATGCCGGTCTCTTCTTCGAATTTCTTGTAGAGCTCATCGTCCACATCGTAGTGGCGTGCAGTATATAGATTCACTTCGTTGCTGGCTGTTTCTTCGCCGGACGTTTCCGCCGGTTGTTCTTCTGAGCTGTTCGAGCTGCCGCATGCAGCAAGGACTAGAAGCGTGCCGAGCACTAATAGGAATGAAAGCAATTTCTTCATGGATGTCTCTCCTTTGAATTGGTTGATGAATCTTATTTAAATGAAAACGATTCTCATTTACTAGTATAGCTAGCCACTCATTAAAGTCAACGGTTTTAGCGGAAAACTTGTTTTAAATGTGTCCATTTTCGTTATATTTTAGATAACAAATGGAAGCGCTTAGTTTGAAAGCTTCTCAAAGCCTCATCGAACCCCTGGCTATTTGCCAGTCTCAGGAAATGCTACACTTGAGAATGAGAAACAACTGGACTGATCTAATGGAAACGGGGGCATACGGAATGGATATGAAAACATACTTGTCGCTCGATGCGACAGCGCTTGCGGAATTGGTGAAAAAAGGGGAAGTTAGCCCAAGGGAATTGGTGGAACTCAGCTTTCAGCGCTTGGATGAAGTCGAACCGAAACTCCATGCTTTCACAGCGGAGCGTCACGAGCAGGCATTGCTGGATGCGGAGAATGGAAGAAACGGCATCTTCGGTGGTGTGCCGGTTGCCTTGAAGAACATCTCCCAGGCACTCGCGGGACAGCGCCTGAGTGCGGGATCGAAATTGCTTGCAGACTTCCGCCCGGAACGCGATTCTCATTTCGTCGCGCGCTTGAAAGCAACTGGGCTTATCCCGATCGGGCACACGAATACGCCGGAATTCGGCTTGAAGAATATTTCAGAACCTGAGCTGTTCGGCCCGACGCACAATCCGTGGAATACGGGTCATTCGCCAGGCGGCTCAAGCGGCGGGGCAGCGGCCGCTGTAGCATCCGGCATCGTGCCTGTCGCCGGCGCCAGTGACGGGGGCGGCTCGATTCGCATCCCTGCATCATTCACGGGTTTGTTCGGGCTCAAGCCGACACGCGGCAGAACGCCAGTCGGGCCGGGAGCCGGACGGCAATGGCAAGGGGCATCGATCGATTTTGCGCTGAGCCGGACGGTGCGGGACAGCGCTGCGCTATTGGACGAGCTACAAGTTGTCCAGCCGGAAGCCGCATTTCAGACGCCGTTATTTCCCGGTAGCTATACGCAGCAGATGCACCACGAGTTTAGCGGGCCGCTGACGATTGCATTTTCACTGGAGTCACCGGTCGGCACGATGGTCTCGGAAGATGCGAAACAAGCCGTGCTGAAGACAGTGCGCTGGCTCGAGGAGCAAGGGCATCGAGTCGAAGAACAAACCCCGGACATCGACGGCGTTCAATTGATGCGAGAATATTATTTGATGAACAGCGGAGAAATGGCGCTGCTACAGAAAAATCTGGAGAAAACATTCGGCCGCCGTTTGACGGAAGACGATATGGAAATTGAGTCCTGGTTATTGGCGACGGCTGGCAAACGGGTTTCGGCCGCTGATTACTCGGCGAGCCTTGCTGCATGGGATGCAGCAGCTGCAAAAATGGCAGAATTGCACGCGCGCTTTGATTTCTACATTACTCCCGCCACGGCGCATCCTGCTCCAGAAATCGGTGAATTGAGCCATTCTAAAGAATCACGTACACGCTTATTGCAAGCACTCGACATGGCGCGTGATACGACCGATCAGCAAGAACTCATCTATGCGATGTTTTTGCCAAGCCTTAGCTACACGCCGTTCACGCAGCTGGCGAACTTGACCGGCCAGCCGGCGATGTCTTTGCCGCTTCATGTGACCGAGGCGAATTTGCCGATCGGCGTCCAGGTAATGGCCCAAAAAGGGGAAGAGCATCGCTTGCTCCAGTTGGCGCGGCAAATCGAACAAAGCGATTTATGGATTAGCCAGCGCGGTAACCCATTCTTTCAATAAATCGAATCTATTATAGAAGGAAACACAAAAAGCCCTGGAAAAGGAATTCCTTTTCCAGGGCTTTCATTCGTTTTAAGAAGAAACGGCTTGCTGGGTCGCTTGGACCTTGTCGTCTTTTTCGTAATTGCGTTCCACACGGCGGATGTCCATGCGGATCAAGATGGACAAGACGAGCGCAACGGAGATCAATCCGATGAAGATATAGAAAACCGGTACATAGCTGTTTGTTGCGGAATAGACTTGTGAAACGATCGCCGGCCCGATGATGCCGCCAAGAGACCAGGTCGTCAGCAAATAGCCATGGATAGCACCAAGCTGTCTTGTGCCGAACATATCGCCGATAAACGCCGGCAAGTTCGAGAAGCCGCCGCCGTAGCAGCTGACAATAAGCAAGATAAACACTTGGAAAATGATGACGTTCGTGATGCCCGGAAGCATGACGAAAGCGATGATTTGAATGATGAAGAATAGCATGAACACGGTCGGGCGCCCGATGTAATCGGAGATTGCGGCCCAGCCGAGGCGACCGCCGCCGTTGAAGATCCCCATGATACCGACCAGTGTCGCGGCACCGGCTGCCGTCAAGCCGACCAATTCCTGTGCCATTGGAGAAGCGACCGAAATCATCATGATGCCGGCGCTGACGTTGATGAGCATCATCGTCCAGAGCATCCAGAAGCGGCGTGTTTTCACAGCTTCTCTAGCTGTCAGTTGCGCCAAGTCTTTTTTCATGACTTTTTTGCCGGAAGCAAGGTCCGCTTCCATTCCTTTAGGCATGAATCCTTCAGGCGGCGGTGCGATATAGGAAGCACCGAATGAGATTAAGATGAAATAACTGATACCGAGAATATAGAAAGTCGTCGTCACGCCAACAGAAGCGATCAAACTTGCGGCAACCGGAGCGGTGATGAGTGCTCCGGCGCCAAAGCCCATGACGGCCATGCCAGTCGCGAGGCCGCGGCGGTCAGGGAACCATTTGACGAGTGTCGAGATTGGCGCGATATACCCGACGCCAAGCCCCATTCCGCTCATGAATCCGTATGTAAGCAGGAACAGCACGAGTGAATCGATTTGTGTTGCAAAGCCAGCGCCTGCTTGTCCGATACCGAACAAGAAAGCTGCTACCATAGCGGATTTTCGGGGGCCATTCTTTTCAACAAAGCCACCGAAGAACGCAGCGGAAATCCCGCCGAGTGCCATCATGATCGTGAAGGCGTAAGTGATTTCCGTTGGAGACCAGCCCATCGTTTCGCTGATGGGTTTTGTATAGACACTGTAGGCATAAGCCGCTCCGATCGACAATTGGATCGCGATGGCGGATAACGCGATCAGCCATCTGTTTTTGTTCATCTTCATAGTGAAATTCCTCCTTTGTGAGTGAAACTGTTCTTTCGAGAATACATGCTTTTCACTATTTCGACAAACTAATTTTCAGAATAGAAAAACTAATCTAATAAAAAACTGATATTGCTATTAATGAAGAGTGGGGGGTTATGCATTTAAGAGGGTGAAAATCAGTCGTTTTTAATGAAAAAGGAATAAAACAAGCGTTTAAAAGTAAGCGTTTTCAGAAAAGGGTAAATTAGATTGGTAATATATACTCATTTTTCACTAAGAGAGAAAATTTCTAATGTAAAGGAGAAATTCTATGTTTAGGAGACATAAGAGGTGTCTGGAATTCAGTGTTCATGCGGTTTTGAGGCTTATCAGAAAAAGAATTTCAACTATTCTAAAATATTCTGTTTCAGCTATAGTTTTCTCTCTTTTAGCCGAATAAATGCTATTTCAGGCAATATAATTATTTGGATATAAGAAAACCGGAATTCCTCGGTAGGTGAGGGGTTCCGGTTTCAGGAAACTGCTTCATCAATTCACTTTCATCTGGACGATATCGCGGATGTAAGCCATGACCCGTTCTTGTGCTTCTTCCGAGCTGTAGTCATTTCGATGGTTCAGGTAGTTTGAAAACATTCCTTGCCACACAAGGTTGGTCAGTTCATTCAATTCTTCAGCTTGCTGCTCATCAAGCACCCCAGATTCAACGATAAAGTGGATGGCATAACGGCCACGGTCCGTTAAGCTGCGCTTCTTCAAACCTGGCAACAGTTCATCGGGAACCGTCACCAAGTCCATCGGGTACAATTCGTAATAATGCGCCAGCATATTTTCAGGATGATCCCCAAGGTCCACCAAGAAAACGGCGTTGAAAATTTCCGGCATTGAAAAGGAGTAACGGCTGAAGCAATCCCACGCAGCGAGGTATTTCTCGATGGGATCGTCTGCTTTTTCCATTTCTGCAGTCACCGTTTCGATATAAGGGCGCATGAACTTCAAAGAAGCAAAGAACAGCAAATGGGATAAATCATCAAAATAATTATAGATGGTCGCGCTGTTATAACCTGCTTTGTCGGCCACTTTCCGAATCGTGACATGACGAAATCCTTCAACTTGGATCAATTCCTCCGTTGCATCGATAAAATAAGTCCACATTCTCCGTTTTTTTAAATTTCGTTTCTCCATATCCAACTCCACCATTTCTGTTTTATGCAACTTGCCTAAACGACTGTTGATTTCTTTTATACTACCATGCTAACCTAAACATAGTAAAAAAAGTAATCATGATTATAAATTAATCTTGATTAACAATTCAAGGGGGAATTGGATGAATAAAGTGAAAATCGATCCTGTGGTGTTTTGGTCTTCGTTGGGAGTCATCGTCGTCGCGACTTTGGCTTTGGTCATTTTTAGGGATACGGCAGAACCTGTACTAAATAAGATGTTGACTGGCATCACTTACAATTTGGACTGGGCGTTTCAATTTCTGACATTCGGCTTGTTTATCCTTCTGATGTATTTGGTGTTCAGCAAATATGGGAAAGTTCGCTTGGGTGACGAACCGCCTGAGTTTTCGACCTTTAGTTGGGGAGCTATGTTGTTTTGTGCGGGGATGGGCACAAGCATTATGTTCTGGTCGATGATGGAACCAATGTATTACTATATGGGGCCGCCGTTTGGCTATGAGCCGAATAGCAACCAGGCAGCGGAATGGGCCGTTACTTACGGCTTGTTCCACTGGGGCATTTCGGCTTGGTCGTTGTATGCTTTGCCGACAGTGACCATTGCTTATTCGTTTTTCGTTAAGAAGAATCATTCATTGAAAATCAGTTCGGCGTGCCGCGGTATTTTAGGCAAACATGCAGACGGCTGGCTTGGCAAAATCATTGATATCCTCGTGATTTGGAGTTTGGTTGGAGGGCTCGGAACCTCATTGGGCCTTGGTGTACCGATGGTGTCCGCAGTTATCGGTGAAATTTTCGGCGTTGCCCAATCGCTCACCTTGAGCATCATCATCATCGCGGTTTGGGTCGTCATTTACAGTGCCAGTGCGTACGTAGGGCTTTATAAAGGTATACGCAAGCTCAGTGACTGGAATGTTTATTTAGCGCTTGGCTTGGCGGTATTTGTCTTATTAGCAGGGCCGACTTTGTTTATCTTATCGAACTTTACGAATAGTTTCGGGCTGATGCTGCAAAATTTCGCTTTCATGAGCTTCTCGACAGACCCGATCAATCAAGGTGGATTTCCACAAAGCTGGACGGTCTTCTATTGGGCATGGTTTGCGGCAACAGCGCCGTTCATCGGATTGTTCGTCGCTCGGATTTCACGCGGCCGCACCATCCGTGAATTGATTACCCATATTCTCTTATGGGGCTCAGTGGGCAGTTGGCTATACTTCGGTATATTTGGTGGCTATAGCTTGAATTTGCAATTGAGCGGGGCGCTTGATGTTTTAGGCGTGATGAATAAAAACGGCGACCCGGCCGCAATCGTCGAGATTTTGAAGAGCTTGCCGCTGAGCTTTCTGGTACTGCCATTCTTTGCTGTTCTCGGTTTTATCTTTTTGGCGACATCATTGGATTCAGCGACTTATATCCTCGCATCCATCACGACGAAAGAATTATCCGCGGGACAAGAACCGGCACGCTGGAACCGTATGCTTTGGGGAATGGTGCTGGCGGCACTTGCCATCTCGCTGTTATTGATTGGCGGGTTGAACGTCATTCAAACCTCCTCAGTCATTGTCTCGGTACCGGTTATCTTGCTGTATGGCTTATTGACGGCTTCGTTGTTGAAATGGCTGAAAGAAGATTATCATGAACAGATAGGTAAAGGAGCGGAAAAATAATGGTCTTTAACGTAAGGGAAAGCACACGCAAAGTGAAAGAAGAATTCCCTCATGAAGTGGAAGTGACGGATCATCTGTGGATTCCGATGTCTGATGGTGTTAGGCTGTCTGCGAAAATTTGGATGCCAAAAGCGGCAGCCGGTCTTAAGGTGCCAGCAGTGCTTGAGTACTTGCCGTATCGGAAAAACGAATTCACCGCCTTGCGCGATTCATTGCGGCATCCGTATTTTGCCGGCCATGGCTATGCAAGCATCCGGGTGGATATGCGCGGCTGCGGTGATTCAGAAGGCATCATGTACGATGAGTATGCCAAGCAGGAACAGGACGATGCACTTGAAATATTGGATTGGATCTCTGCTCAAGACTGGTCAAATGGCGCGGTCGGGATGATCGGGAAATCCTGGGGAGGCTTTAACGGCCTTCAAGTGGCCGCTCGTCAGCATCCGGCATTAAAGGCCGTCATCACCTTGTGCTCGACCGATGACCGCTATGCAGATGATGTCCATTATAAGGGAGGCGCAGTGCTCGCTTCGGATATGCTGTGGTGGGCTTCGACGATGCTTGCTTACAATGCGCGCCCTGCAGACCCTGCACATGTCGGGGAAGGGTGGCGTGAAAAATGGCTGGAACGTCTGGAGAAGACGCCGCCTTTCGTGGAAGAATGGATGCGCCACCAGCGGCGTGATGCGTATTGGAAACATGGCTCGATCTGTGAAAATTACGAGGATGTCCAAATTCCGGTCTACGCAGTCGGAGGATGGGCGGATGGCTATACAAACGCGATCTTTCGCATGATGAAAAACTTGAAAGGTCCGAAAAAAGCATTAATCGGCCCGTGGGCCCATGAATACCCGGAAGTCGCTGTGCCAGGACCGCAAATCGGATTTCTTCAGGAATGTCTTCGTTGGTGGGACCAGTGGTTGAAAGAGGAAGAAACGGGCATTATGGAAGAAGTCCCGATCCGCCTGTGGATGCAGGATGCAGTGCCGCCGAAAACGGATTATGATGTGCGGCCGGGAGAATGGGTGGAAGAGCAAGCATGGCCGACCCCTAACACAGAAGATCAAAACTTTTATTTGGGAGATCTCGATTTGGCTGAAGCACCGGCTGAAGGTGAAGAGTGGTTGAAAAAACACCAGCATCATGGTTTATATGCGGGAGTCTTTTGCCCGTTCGGACAAGAAGGAGATATGCCATCTGACCAAGGCATCGAAAATGGCTTATCCAATACTTTCACCAGCGCGGAGCTGGAAAAAGACTTGCCGATACTTGGGTTTCCAGTTATGACAGTGAAGCTGAAGAGTGATCAGACACGCGGTAATTTGGCGGTGCGTTTGAGCGAACTTTCACCATTTGGCACTTCCAAGCTGATCAGCTGGGGGCAATTGAACCTGACGCATCGAAACAGCCATGAATTTCCGGAAGACGTACCGACTGGAGAAGCTTTTACAGCTACCATTGAACTGGATGCAATCGGCTATAAAGTGCCAAAAGGCCATCGTCTGCAAGTATCGATTTCACCAAATTATTGGCCACACGCTTGGCCTTCGGCAGAAGAAGCAAATGTCTTGTTAATCAAAGACGCAGAGACAAAACTAACGCTTCCGGTTTACCAAAAGGAGATTCCTTCAAGAGAACATTCTCCTTTTAAGCAGCCGGAGACAGCCGCGGTGCTGGACCGTGAAGTGCTGCGCGAAGCTGGGCGCACCCGTGCCATCCGGCATGATACCGTCACCAATGAATGGCTGCTTGAAGATTTCTCGGACGAAGGATGCCGTCGATTGCCGTCGAACGGCTTGGAATACGGCAGCACCAACCGCAATATCTATCGGATTGCGGAAGGAGATCCGTTGTCCGCAAAAGTGGTTTGCGACTGGACCTTGACACTTGGCCGAGGGGAATGGCAGACCCGTTTAGAATCCACCAGCACGATGTGGGCTGATGAAAAGAAATTCTATGTGACGAGTGAGTTGGCCGCATTTGACGGTGACGAAAAAGTGTATGATACCTGCCGTGAATTTGAAACGGAGCGGGATTTCAATTAAACCCAAAAAGAGGCAGCCCTAGGGCTGCCTCTTTTTGGGTTTTTGATTGTTATTGCCTTCTCGGCAACAGTTATTGAATGTTCTCTTTCCATATCTCCAATTCAGGATTGCTCAATTGCTTCAATACATCATCCCGCCCTTGGTAAATATGTTCTTGCATGGCAATTTTCGCGCGTTCCGGTTCTTGATTTTCGATGGCCTTCCAAATGGTGTTATGAACGTCCAATGAGCGCATCAATTGGTTTTCGTTGTACCAATAGAAGGAGCGGAAAATGAGTGGCACTACTACTACTTTAGATATAAGCGACATCAGATACTCGTTTTTGGTAGCTTTGTAAATCTCTTCGTGAAATGCCTGGTTCGCTTGCTGCAAGCTGCGGATCGAGTAAATATCCTCACGGTCCAAATCGTTGATTGCTTTTTCGTAGGCTAAATTTTTATTGTGAATTTTTTCGAGATCGTCTTCTGTCCGATAAAGGGCGGCTTCGCTCGTGCCATGGCTTTCCAGTAGCGCCCGCACATTGTAGATTTGGCGAATGTCTTGAATGGTGAATTCACGGACTGTATAGCCCCGCCGTTGGAATGGGGTGATGAGACCGTCTGATTCAAGCTGTTTAATCGCTTCTCTTACCGGCGTCCTGCTGACTTGCAGGCGTTCGGCCAATGCCTCTTCCGTCAAGCGTTTGCCAGGCGGTAATTTGCCGATGATGATTTCATTTTTAATCATTTCGTATGCGTTCATGTCCAACACCTCTTATTTTATTGTATACAAAACTAGTTTTAGAGACAAATATCCATAGCAATTTAAAAAATCCCCTTTGATTTTGAAGCGTTATAACAAGGCGTTGAATTTTATTTAAAAAGAGTGTTGACCTTATTGTATACAATATGTTATTTTTTTATCAATTGCTAATTATCCAAAAATTTATCCGTGTTGATAAAATCACGCCGTATCAGCGCCTTTAATTCCATTGGGCAATGTGTTGCCTGCTTCAGAATAGGGAGAAACGGACAAATTGGATACAATGCAAAAAATAAATGGGGGTGCCACATATGACAAACCTACAAGAAGCAATCGATATCCAAGGCGAACCACAACGAGAAGACAGGCTGCCGCTGCAGGGAGTTCGCGTCCTGGAATTAGGCACCTTGCTTGCCGGTCCATTTACGGGGAGGATGCTCGGAGATTTTGGAGCAGAGATCATTAAAATCGAAGCACCTGATAAAGCGGATCCGCTGCGTGAATGGGGGCAGCAAAAAGATGGAGAAGGCTTGTGGTGGCCGATCCAGTCGCGCAATAAAAAATCAGTGACCTTGAACTTGCGGACGGTGGAAGGACAGGAGATTTTTAAAGAGTTGGTCAAAAATGCCGACATCATCATTGAGAATTTCCGCCCCGGAACCATGGAGAAATGGAACCTTTCCTACGAGCAATTAGCCGAAATCAATCCAGGCATCATCATGACGAGAACGTCTGGATATGGCCAAACAGGCCCTTATAAAGAAAGAGCTGGATTCGGCAGCGTCGGTGAAGCGATGGGCGGCATCCGAAACGTTACTGGCTTTCCGGATCGTGCACCTTCGCGCATCGGGATTTCCATTGGAGACACGTTGGCTGCGCTATTTGCAACTATTGGAACACTGACGGCACTTCATGAGCGCCATCATTCCGGAAAAGGGCAGGTGGTCGATACGGCCATTTACGAATCGGTCTTTTCAGTCATGGAAAGCACCATTCCGGATTATTTGCTGGCAGGCTATGTGCGCGAACGGATGGGCAATATTCTGCCAGGTGTCGCGCCATCGAATATTTATAAAACAAAAGACGATACGTACATCGTCATCGGCGCCAACGCAAACGGAGTCTTTAAGCGTCTATGCGAAGCGATGGGCGAGCCGGAGCTGTTCGACAACCCGAAGTACAACACCCATCATGCCAGAAGCGAGAACATGACAGAATTGGATGAACTTATCGAAGCCTGGACGAAAAAGCAAGATACACAAGTAGCGCTCGAAATCTTAGCGGAAAAAGGCGTGCCTTCGGGATTGATCTACACCGCCAAAGACATTGTCGAAGATCCCCATTATCAAGCGCGCGAAATGATCATCAAAAGAGAACACCCGACACTCGGCGAATTCCCGATGCCGGGCGTCGTCCCGAAATTGAGCAGGACACCTGGTGAAGTGAAACACGTAGGAGCGGAGCGTGCAGGAAAAGACAATGCACTCATTTACGGAAAAATCTTGGAATATGGCGAAGAAAAACTGAAAGAGCTGGAGGAGCGCGAAATCATTTAAGGAGTGATGGGTTTTGGGAAAGACTTTATATGAAAAAATCTGGGACCGGCATGTAGTGGCTCAACAGCCAGAACAGCCGGACATTCTTTACATCGATCTGCATCTAGTGCACGAAGTGACTTCACCGCAGGCATTTGACGGCTTAAGGCAAGCGGGCAGGAACGTGCGCAGGCCAGACCGGACTTTGGCGACCATGGACCATAGCATACCGACCCTTAACCGCGACCAGCCCTTTGAAGATGAAATTGCGCAAAAGCAAGTAGAGGCATTGCGTAAAAACTGCGAAGACTTTGGCATAAAACTTTTCGATCTTTTCCATAAACAGCAAGGCATCGTCCATATCATTGCGCCCGAACTCGGATTGACGCAACCAGGGCAGACGATCGTCTGTGGAGACAGCCATACAGCGACGCACGGGGCATTTGGCACATTGGCATTTGGCATCGGCACGAGCGAAGTTGAACATGTCCTTGCCACACAGACCTTGAAGCAAAGCAAATCCAAAACGATGGCGATTGAATTCCAAGGGCAATTGCCGACCGGTACTTCCGCGAAAGACTTAATCTTGGCGTTGATCGGGCGATACGGGCATGATTTTGCAACCGGTTACACAATCGAATATCGCGGCGAAGCCATCCGTAAGCTATCGATGGAAGAGCGGATGACCGTCTGCAATATGTCGATCGAAATCGGCGCAAGGGCAGGTATGATCGCGCCGGATGAAACGACATTCGCTTATTTGTTAGGTAAATCCTATGTTCCGGAAGGTGAGCAATGGGAGCAAGCACAAGCAGAATGGAAAGAATTGTTCAGCGACGAAGACGCAGCATTCGACAAAGTGGTGGAATTTGATTGCGGCAGAGTAGAGCCCCAAGTGACGTGGGGGACAAACCCCGGCATGGTCGTTTCAGTGAATGGTCAAGTGCCGGCGCTGGAAGATCTGTCTATGGAACAGAAGAAAATCGCGGAAAGCGCTTTGGCTTATATGGGGTTGGAACCGGGAGTGAGGATTAAAGATATTGAAATCGACACGGTCTTTATCGGCTCGTGCACAAATGGGCGGATTGAAGATTTGCGGGAAGCGGCGGCTGTTGTAGATGGCTATCGCATAAAAGGTGGCATTCGGGCACTGGTCGTTCCAGGTTCCCAGGCAGTCAAAGCACAAGCTGAATCAGAGAACTTGGATCGCATCTTTAAAGATGCTGGATTTGAATGGCGGGAGGCAGGATGTTCCATGTGTCTCGGCATGAATCCAGATATCGCTAAGCCCGGAGAACGGGTAGCTTCCACTTCCAACCGAAATTTTGAAGGCCGACAAGGACGCCAGTCAAGAAGCCATTTGGTCAGCCCAGCTATGGCTGCGGCAGCAGCAATTACCGGACGCTTTACCGATGTACGGGACTGGCCGCTCAGAACCGGGGAAGGGGTGACAGGATGAAAGCACTGAAAACTCATACGGGTACATTGATGCCGCTGGACCGTGCCAATATTGATACAGATGCCATCATTCCGAAGCAATTTTTGAAACGTATCGAAAAAAGTGGCTACGGGAAATTCCTCTTTTTCGATTGGCGTTTTAATGAAGACGGCATAGAAAACGCGGAGTTTATTCTAAATCGAGAACCCTACCGTAACGCTACTGTTTTGCTGACGCGCGATAATTTTGGCTGTGGCTCTTCACGCGAGCATGCACCCTGGGCAATTGAAGACTATGGATTTCGTGTTATTTTGGCTTCTTCTTTCGCGGATATCTTCTATAACAACTGCTTCAAAAATGGCATTTTGCCGATCCAATTGCCTAAAGAACAGATAGAAGAACTGTTTAGCAAGGTTTCGGCACAGCCCGAATATACTTTGACGGTAGATTTGGAATCGCAGGAAATTCGGGATTCCAATGGCATGACAAAGCATTTTGAAGTAGATGACTACCGAAAGCATATGCTGCTTGAAGGAATGGACGAAATTTCTGCAACAATCAGACATGAGAAGCAAATTGATGCATTCGAGCAACAGCACCGGCTTTACTACAGCCTGCAATAAGGACGACGGTTCAAAATAAAGCAATTAAAAGGAGCTTCGGATATGGAGAAAAAGCAAATTAAAGAGCCGATTCGAAAAAAATGGATTTGGATCGCTTTATTATTGATTGTGATCGGAAACGTCCCTTGGTATTTACCGGTTGGCTCCTATGAACCCTTGATTTTCGGTGTTCCTTATTGGGCTTTGATCATTTTGGCGTTTTCCCTGATTTTATGCGGATTTTTAAGCTGGGTGACGTTAAAAGAATGGGACATTGTAGAAGATGAAGAAGAAGCGGAGAAGAGGGGGAGAGTAAATGAATGATTTGGTGTTTGCAGGCCTGGATGGCGTGTTGATTCTGTCAGCTTATGCAATTGTCATGCTATTGATCGGCTATTTCTCAGGCCGTGGAGACAAAACACTCCATGACAGCTTGAGCAATTATTATTTGGCAGGAAAGAATCTAGGGATTGTGGCGTTATTCTTCACGCTTTATGCCACACAGTATAGCGGGAATACCATTATCGGCTATGCTCCGACCGCTTACCGCACCGGTTTTTCCTGGCTGCAGTCGATTTCATTCATGACGATCATAATCGGGGTTTATTTGCTCTTCGCCCCACGCATGTATGTCGTATCGAAGAAAATGAACTTCATTACCCCTGCAGATTGGATATCGCATCGTTTCAAATCGAAAGCGGTGACAATTCTGGCAGTCGTACTTATGCTTTGGGGGCTTGGGAACTATTTGCTTGAACAGTTGGTAGCGATCGGCCACGCCGCATCGAGTCTGACGGGAGGAACGATTCCTTATCAAGTGGCGGTCATCGCCTTTGTTCTGGTCATGCTGATTTACGAATGGTTGGGCGGCATGAAAGCCGTTGCTTTCACTGACGTAATGCAAGGCTTGGTCTTGATGGTCGGGATTGTCATCTTTTTGGTTGGTGCCGTCTATTTGGTTGGAGGAGATTTCTCTTCGGCAACCCAGTACATCGCAGCGAATGAACCTGCGAAACTTGGAGTGCCGGATATGCTGACTTCGGTTAACTGGTTCAGTATGTTGTTATTGGTAGGTCTCGGGGCAGCTATTTACCCTCACGCCGTGCAGCGGATCTTTGCGGCGGACAGCGAACGCACCTTGAAACGCTCGTTCTCACGCATGGCGTGGATGCCGCCGATTACGACAGGTTTGGTGTTTGTCATCGGGATTTTGGGCATCGCGCTCATCCCGAACTTGGACACGGCGGGTTCCGAACAATTGGTAGGGTTGATGGCGAATGAAATCGCCGGCATTAATGGGTTCTTTTATTGGGTCATGATCATTTTCTTCGGGGCGATTGTCGCAGCGATTGTGTCGACGGCTGACTCTGTGCTACTGAGTTTTTCGTCCATTGTTTCCAATGACATCTACGGCCGCTTTATCAACCCGAAAGCTCCCGAAAAGAAAAAAGTGATGGTGGGGAAAGTAACCGGTGTCTTAGCGGTCGGCTTGTTGTTATGGATTGCTTGGAATCCACCGGCAACGCTGTACGAGATTTTCGTGCTGAAATTCGAATTGCTCGTCCAGGTATTCCCGGCATTTGTCTTGGGCCTTTACTGGAAGCGCATGGCGGCACAGCCTGTATTCTGGGGCATGTTGGCCGGTGCGATCATTGCCGGCGTATTGACGTGGACTGGCTACAAGACAGTGTTTGGCATACACGGCGGCGTCATCGGGCTCGCTGCTAACTTCTTTATCGCTGTTGTCGGTTCGTACCTAGTACCGTTGACCGTCGAAAAAGAAGCGGAACTCAAAAAAATCGATTTGGCGTAAACAGTTTTTCATTATGCTAAATAAGAATGTGGCGATCAAATGGATAATTCAACACTTGTGAAACCATTCAAATCAATCAATCCCTGGCATATGCTTGGTTGGCTGCTTGTGGCCCAGGTGATGGTCGCATTCATCGGCCGGAGCCTGGCACCGCTTGGGGTATTGATTGGAGAAGATTTGTCGCTGACCAAGGCTCAGATCGGCATGCTGCCGGCTGCTTTGTTCCTCGGCCAGTCTATTGCTTCTATCCCCGCCGGATTTATCGTTGACCGCATTGGTTCCAAACGCTTATTGCTGTATTTATCTTTCGGCCTGGGTAGCGCTTTTATGCTAATGGCCACCAGCAGCCATTATTTTTTTGTACTGTTGATGGTCGTTATCGGGGGAGTCGGTTATGGCACGATGCATCCGACATCCAATAAAGGGATTTTGCACTGGTTTCAACAAAAGCGTGGAACGGCGATGGGCATCAAGCAAATGGGTGTTACATTAGGGTCGGCTCTATCGGCCCTTTTGCTATTGCCGCTGGCAGCGGTGTGGGGATGGCGCATGGCATTACTGGCGGCATGTGGCCTGTTGATGGCAACGGGCGTGCTTGCTTATCGTTTTTACAGGGATCCGCCTTCCGCAGAGCCTCTTGAACAAGATAGGAAAATGAGCTGGCCTTATTTAAAGGAATCAATTGGCGACATGTTCCGCCATAAACCACTCGTTCTTCTCAGCATCGCCGCCATGGGCTTGAGCGGGAGCCAATTGATCTTGAATACGTATATCGTCTTGTTTGCTTATGAACAACTCGGGCTCAGCCTGTTGTTAGCGGGCATGCTGCTGGTCATTTCAGAAGTCAGCGGCTCTTTCGGCAGGGTGGCCTGGGGGATTATCAGCGATACTATTTTTAAAGGACAGCGTTTGATTGTGCTTGTTTATATTGCGGCACTCTCAATCGGTATCGCCTTGATTGTCACACGGCTTCCTGAAGGGATTTCGTTTTGGGCGATTGCTTCAGTTGTCGCCGTTTTCGGCTTTTGTATTTCAGGATTCAATGGTATCTGGATGAATGCGGCTACGGAACTTGTGCCTTTCAAGCAGGCCGGAATCGCCAGTGGCTTCACTTTAATGGTCGGTTCATGGGGCGTCATCATCGGCCCGCCGCTCTTTGGTTATATCGTCGATCTTTCAGGGAATTTCAATTATGGCTGGTTCTTTCTATCTTTCGTTTTGCTTGTCGTCATTGTCCTGCTTTTATGGGCGAAGCGATTAGCAAATAAAGAAACCCAGCATAACAAGGGAGTGTAAAAGGATGAATATTGATTTGCGCAGCATCGACACGAAAAAGGCGTATAAATTGATGACAGGATCGATCGTGCCCCGGCCGATTGCTTGGGTCTCTACTATAGACGAAGACGGCAACCGCAATTTAGCACCTTTCAGCTTTTTTACGGTCGCCTCGCGAAACCCGCCTACATTATGTATTTCAGTTGGTCCTGGTGTCGGCGAAAGGGAAGGAACAACGAAAGACACTTTGTCGAATATCCGAAGTACCAAACAATTCGTTATTAATATCGTGAATTCCCCACTGGGCGACGAGATGCACATCAGCTCGGATAATTTGCCTGCGGATGTGGATGAGTTTGAAGCTGCAGGGCTAACGCCGCTTGAGAGCATTAATGTGCAAGCGCCGCGTGTAGGCGAAGCGCCGATTTCTTTCGAATTGGAGCTGGATCGAATCATCGAACTTGGCAGCGATCATCTGATTTTGGGAAGAGTCGTTCAATACCATATCCTGGATGAATATTATCTTGGCAATTATAAAGTAGACCTTGAAAAGCTCAAACCGCTGGGCAGGCTGGCAGGAAATTATTGCGAAGTCGATAATTTGTTCACTTTGCCCAGAGTAAAAGTGGAAGAAGGGATCAAGTGATGGGCGATAAGGTAATCATGACCGATGTGACAGGCAGGGACGGATTTCAAATGGAAAAGGACTGGATCGCTACCGAAGATAAAATCAACGTCATTAACGAGATTATCGCAGCAGGGATTCCGCGCATCGAAGCGACTTCATTTGTTTCGCCGAAAGCCGTTCCGCAAATGCGCGATGCACGTGAAGTAATTGACGGAATCCAACGTGAAAAAGTGGAAGTGATTGCACTCGTACCTAATGTGAAAGGTGCCGAGCTGGCATTGGAAGCAGGAGTGGATGAAGTGAATTACGTATTGTCCATCAGCGAAACGCACAACCAGAAAAATGTTAGGAAGACGGTCGGTGAGTCTATTGAAGGGGTCAAAGACATCCAGAAGTTAATGGATTCTTCGAAGATAACGGTAAGTCTAGCAACAGCATTTGGCTGCCCGTTCGAAGGGTTGTATGAAGTCGACAAAATCCTTGGCAATATCGAAACTTTGACAGCAGCCGGCCTCAGCCGATTCACGATTGCCGATACGACCGGCATGGCGAATCCTGTGCAGATGACGGAATTCATCTCCACGATTAAGAAACATTATCCGCAACACTATTTCGGGCTGCATCTCCACAATACAAGAGGGATGGGCCTGGCGAATATCTACGCGGCGTATCAGGCGGGGATGCGCCATTTCGACGCAGCTTTAGGGGGCATCGGGGGCTGTCCGTTTGCTCCAGGTGCGAGCGGCAATGTCTCTTTGGAAGATGTGGTTCATATGTTCGAATTCATGGGCGTGCCGGTTGACGGCGAGCTGCCGAAATTGCTTGAAGCTGCACTCAATATGGAGAAATTGCTTGGCAGAACGCTCCCAGGGCAAGTCATGAAATCAGGGCAAGCCGATAAAACACATATTGCGTAAGAAAATGGCAAGAGGCATTCAGCCTCTTGCCTTTTTACTGTGTAACGAGGCAGCGTTATTTGTCCGCCAATCGCTTTTTCGTATGCACCGATACTTTTTCGTCGAGAACGTAAGAGTCGAGAAAGTCCAAGAACAGCTGGGCGGCTTGTGTATGGAAGCTCGCACGATGGGTGATGTAATGGAAACGGCTCTTGTTCGGGAAATCGGCCAGCGTAATGGCGCCGATCGATCCTGTTTTTGTTTCGCTTTTGACGGTGGATTCCGATAGATAGGAAATGCCGAGGCCGAGCGCGACCGATTCTTTGATGGTTTGGGAGCTGCCGAAGCTCATCACTTTTTTCGGCGCAATGCCGAGTTGTGCGAACAGCTTGTCGGTCACATCGCGCGTGCCGGAGCCGGGTTCGCGGATGATCCAGGTTTCCGCTTCAAGCAAACGCCGGTCGACCTGTGAATGGCGGATGATCGGATGGTTGGGGCGTGCGATGATGACCATCTCCTCTTCGGTGAACAATTTCGTGTCGACATCGCTGCCGCTCGCTTCCCCCTCGACAATAAAACCGATATCGAGTTCCTGCTTATGGATTTGCTCGATAATGGTTTTCGAGTTGTGAATGGTGATGTTCGGCGTGATATTCGGGTGGCGCTTGCTGAAGGCGTAGATGATGCCCGGCAAAAAGTATTCGCCGAATGTATAGGCAGCGCCGATCGACAAAGGCATGGCCGTTGATGGCTCGAGTTCCGTTAGCGCCAGTTTTAATTGATCATATTTTAAAAGAATTTCTTTGGATTGAGCGTACATCACTTGTCCGGCTTCCGTTAATTGGACGTATTTATTGCTGCGCTCGAACAGCCGGACCCCTAATTTATTCTCCAAGGCTTTGATGCTTAAGGAGATCGTGGAAGGTGTCATATGCAATAGTTCAGCTGCGCGCGTAAAACTTTTTTGTTCAGCGGTCGTGACGAAAATTTCCAGTTTGTGATCCATATCTCCACCTCGATGAGTTTTTTTCATTATACTATTAAATATATTTAATTTTACTTATTTGAATAGCTCCCGTAAAATTTGAATAATATGAAAAGTTCATTTCGCTCAAGAATGTACCGTTGCTTGAGTAATACATAATAGGAGGAATCATAATGGATTACACGAATCACCCTTTCCCAGGCAAACGCCATACGGTCTTCGGCAAAAAAGGCATGGTCGCGACATCGCAGCCGCTTGCCGCACAGACAGGGCTTGAGATCTTGAAAAAAGGCGGCAACGCCATTGACGCCGCGATTGCGACCGCTGCGACCTTGACGGTTGTGGAACCGACTTCAAACGGCATCGGGGGCGATGCCTTCGCGCTGGTGTGGGTCAAAGGCGAACTTCACGGCTTGAATGCTTCTGGGCCTTCCCCTCAGGAATTGACGATCGACGCGGTCAAAGCGAAAGGGCATGACAAGATGCCGACGCACGGATTGGTGCCGATTACGGTGCCAGGCGTCCCTTCTGCCTGGGCAGAACTGTCGAAGCGGTTCGGCAAATTATCGCTTGCGGAAACATTGGAGCCGGCGATCCGCTACGCGGAAGAAGGCTATCCATTGACGCCGATTCTCGGAAAGTATTGGAAAAAAGCGTACGAGACGTTTAAAAAGAATTTTACCGCCAAGGAATTTGAAGCTTGGTTCGAAACTTTCGCACCGGACGGACGTGCGCCGGAAATCGGCGAAATGTGGAAATCTCCAGGACATGCCGATACGCTTCGCAAAATTGGCGACACCGATGCGAAAGCTTTTTATGAAGGCGAGCTGGCAGAGAAAATCGACAGCTTCATGGCTGAACACGGCGGTTTCCTGAAAAAACAAGACTTGGCGGCGTATAAAGCGGAATGGGTCAAGCCGATCTCGACCAGCTATAAAGGACACGAAATATGGGAGATTCCGCCGAATGGCCAAGGCATGGTCGCGCAAATGGCGCTCAATATCTTCAAGCAACTGGACGCACCCGTATGGCAACAAGCCAATACGCTGCATCAGCAAATTGAATCGATGAAACTGGCTTATACAGATGGCCAGGCATTCATTACCGAACAAACGGATATGCCGGTGACGGCTGAACATTTATTATCAGACGATTATGCAGTGAGCCGTGCGAAACAAATCGGCGCAGAAGCGATCGACCCGGTCGCGTACGAGCTGCCAAGAGGCGGTACCGTCTATCTCGCAGCGGCCGACGAAGAAGACAATATGATTTCATATATCCAAAGCAATTATATGGGCTTCGGTTCAGGCATCGTCATTCCGGGAACAGGCATCGGCTTGCAGAACCGCGGCGCGGATTTCTCGCTTGATGAAAGCCACCCGAATGCCTTGAAACCCGGCAAACGCACTTTCCATACAATCATTCCCGGATTTTTGACGAAAGCCGGTGAGGCGGTCGGGCCGTTCGGCGTCATGGGCGGCTATATGCAGCCACAGGGCCATTTCCAAGTGGTCGTAAATACGCTCGATTATCTCCTCAACCCGCAAGCGGCACTCGATATGCCGCGTTGGCAATGGATGGGCGGAAAGAAAGTCACCGTAGAAGCGGAGTTCCCGAACTATTTGGCGCAGGAATTGCAGCGCAAAGGGCATCAAGTGGAAGTGATGGCGGATCCGGGAAGCTTCGGGCGTGGCCAGATCATCTGGCGCAATCCGGAAACAGGCGTGCTTGCAGGCGGCACGGAATCCCGCACGGACGGAGCGATTGCTGTTTGGTAAAAGAACAAGGCGTCAAATCGATTGATCTCACCATGGCCTTCTTCCGGGCCGGCATGCTTGGCTTCGGCGGCGGCCCGGCGGTCATCCCGATCATGCAGCGTGACGTCGTGGAACGCTACGGCTGGATGACAGACGAAGAATACGGCGACACAATCGCCTTATCTAACACGATGCCTGGGCCGATCGCGACCAAGCTCGCAGGCTATATCGGCTACCGGGTGGCGGGGCTTCGCGGCTGCTTGATCGCACTCGCTGCCTCTATCGTTCCGACCGTCGTCTTGATGATTCTCCTGCTCGGCATCCTGCAAAACTATAAAGACGTGCCGTGGGTTGCGAATATGTCGAATGCGGTCGTTCCGGTCGTTGCTGTCATGCTCGGTGTCCTGACCTGGAATTTCATCCAGCAATCCGAGAAGGCGCTCGGCTGGAGCAAGGCCATTCTATTGATTGTGGTCTCCATCATTTTGCTCGAAGTGCTCGGCATCCATCCGGCCTTTCTTATCGCCGGCTTGATTCTTCTGGTCCTCGTGCCATTCATTAAAAGGACGGTGAAGAGAACATGATTTACTGGCAGATATTCCTGGCGTTTTTCATTCCCGGCATCCTTGGTTACGGGGGCGGGCCGGCATCGATCCCGCTCGTCGAGAAGGAAGTGGTCGACCGCTATGGCTGGATGGATACCCAGGAGTTCAGTGAAGTGCTGGCGCTCGGCAACTCCTTGCCTGGCCCGATCGCGACAAAAATGGCGGGCTATGTCGGCTATGCCGAAGGAGGCGTGCTCGGGGCAGTGGTTGGCCTGTTCGGCGCCGTTGCTCCTTCGTTGATTTTGATGATTGCGTTGATGGCGATTCTCTTTAAATACAAAGATTCACGCGAAGTGAAAAACATCTCGAAAGTCGTCAAGCCAGTCATCGCCGTATTAATCGGCGTCATGACACTCGACTTCATCCTGACCTCAGAAGCGTCACTCGGCGGCATCCAGACCGCAATCTTGATGGTGGCCAGCTACCTGATGCTCGAGAAATGGAAACTTCATCCCGCCTTAGTCATCGGTTTAGCGCTGCTTTACGGCGCTGTCACGGGAATTTTCATAGCTTAACGGAAGGCATCCTGACTTCAGGGTGCCTTTTCTGCGATTACGGACAAAATATGGTAAAATCACAGGAAAGTCATACCTTTCAAGGAGGCTAGCGATGGCTATCATCAAAGAATCGACGGATCGGACGAATGTTTCAGGACAGCCCGAAGCGTTTATCCGCAACCATCAATATAATTTCATTAAAGAGCAGGCCTTGGCGCTCGTGACGGCACATGCGACGGCGAATGATGCAGAAGTATTGAGCGTGCTGCGCCATTTAAGCCATGAAAAAGTATTCGCCATGTTTCCGGCGTTAACGGAAGAGCAGAAGAATGTATTGCGTCCGCTGACGGCGGTGAAAGACACTAACGCTGCGGAAGAGTTTCTGTCGGGGCTGCGCCCTTACTTGATTCCCTTTCCAACCGTCAACCTCGACAATTTGAAGCGTTTGTTTCCCAAAGCGAAAAGGCTGAAAGGGCCAAACCTTGCAGCGATGGATTTCCATGCCTTGTCGTATTTGTCCTGGCAGGAAAACACCAACCGCTTTTTGGTGGCCGAACGGAACGGCCGCCTGCAAACCGTCAGCGGCCAATTTGGCGCGAGCCGCAAGCAGGGCGTCTGCATGATTTGCCATAAACACAGTTCGGTCGGCTTATTCATGGCCAAGACCAAAGGGGCGAATCTCGACAGCTACGTCAAGCACGGCCAGTACATCTGTGCAGACGAAGCGGCGTGCAACGCCCGCCTGACGACCGTCGACCGCCTCGAGAAATTTCTAGATCGGCTGGAACGCTAAATGGCAGAGGGCATGGATTGGGTATGGTTAATCGGATTGTCATTAGGGGCTGTTGGCGCTGTGTATTTATTGCTGAACCAGCAAATCCAGGCATTGGAGGTGCGCATGAAGCATATGTCAAAACGCATTGAACAATTGGAAGCGGAAGTCACACTGGAAGAACCGGCAATCAATGAGGAGCTGCGGCGCATGATCGCTGAAGGGCAGGAAATCCGCGCTATCAAAGCAGCGCGTGTCGCATTCGGCTATTCGCTCCTTGAAGCGAAACAATATATCGATGGATTAAAAGAGAATGATTGAAACTAACAGGCTTTCCTTTAGAAGGAAGGCCTGTTTTTCTATCTTTCGGCAGGGTTTTGGCCGGAAGAAACCGAAATAAAGGGAAAGGAAAGGGGGAGGTGTGATGCGCCTCGCGACAATCCAGTGGAACGGCACAGAAGAAGCGGCATTGGTCATGGAGGATGGCTTTTTGCCGCTGCGCAAACTCAACGAACATACGGCAGAGAATTGGCCGACTGATTTGTTTACGCTAATCCAAACAGGTGAACTCGAGCTCTTGAAAAGATGGCTGAGGGAAGAATTTGAACGCATGCCTGAAGGGGCGCTCGAAGCATCGCTCATGCCGTTTTCCGAAGGGGATTACGCGCCTTTATACCGCCATCCGCGAAAAATCTGGGGCATCGGGCTGAATTACGCCGAGCATGCGGCAGATTTGAAGGAAGTATCGCCCGACACCGAACCGGCGAGTTTCATGAAACCCGATACGGCGATTATCGGGCAGGGAGAGGCAATCGAGCTGCCCAAGCAGTCTGACCGGGTGACGGCGGAAGCGGAACTCGGCATCATTATCGGGACGGAGTGCAAAAATGTCTCGAAAGAAGATGCGTTTGATGTAGTGGCGGGTTTCACGACAATTATCGATATGACCGCTGAAGACATTCTTGAGAAAAATCCGCGCTATTTGACGCGCGCGAAAAGCTTCGACACTTTCTTTAGTTTCGGGCCGGAACTCGTGACGCCTGACGAAGTGGAGGCAGTGCTTGAACTGACGGTGGCGACCGTCAAGAACGGAGGAGTCCACCGGGAAAACAGCGTCTCGAACATGACGTTCCGGCCGCGGGACCTCATAGCGTTTCATTCCGAAGTGATGACGCTATTGCCTGGAGACATCATCTCGACTGGGACGCCGGGGGCAGTCGTCATCCGCGACGGCGACGTGGTCGAATGCCGCATCGACGGCTTCAAAACCTTGCACAATCCGGTCGTAGATTTGAAATTGCCGGGCCGTGAATAAGTAAAAGACGGACATCCCCGAATTCTGGGTGTCCGTCTTTTTTCTATAATGCGGCCATGCCACCGTCTACGCGGTACTGGGCGCCTGAGATGAACGTACTTTCATCGGAAGCGAGGAACAGCACTAGATTGGAGATATCCTCGGATTCGGCGTAGCGGCCGAGCGGAATCGTTTTCGACAAAGTTTTTTCGGTCGTACCGAGTCCTTCCTCGAGCGAACGCATCATGCGTGAATTGACGGGCGACGGGTGGACCGAATTGACGCGGACTTGATGGCGCGCACTTTCGTAAGCTGCGGCTTTCGTCAAACCGACGACCGCGTGCTTTGATGTGATATACGGGCTGACGTTCGGCGAACCGCTAAGGCCCGACACCGATGACATATTAATGACGCTCCCGGAGCCTTGCTTGTACATGACCGGCAGCACATGTTTCATGCCGAGAAAGACGCCGCGCACATTGATGGCGATGACTTGATCGAAATCTTCCACTGTCTGCTCGGTGAGCGGAGCGACACGCCCTTCGATCCCTGCATTGTTGAAGAACACGTCGATCTTGCCGAACGCTTCGATCGCTTTGTCGACATAGTTTTTGACATCTGCTTCTTTGGAGACATCAGCTTGGACAATTTCCACTTCGCCGCCAAGTTCTTGCTTTGTTTCTTGGAGCGCTTGTTCAGAAATATCGACGAGCACGACTTTTGCCCCTTCTTCCAAAAATCGTTTCGCCGTTACTTTACCGATTACGCCAGCGCCTCCGGTAATGACGGCCACTTTCCCTTCTAATCTTGCCATAGTGCCATTCCCCCTTGGATTGTTCTTTCCAACTGTACTCTTTCAGTTTACTGATTATCCTAAATTAGTTCAAAACATTCTGTCTTTTTCGAATTCCTTTCTTTTGCCTCTTGCCGCTTTTTATTTTTTCCATTAAAATAAGAACAAATGTTCTATATAGGAGTGGCGACATGGGAAAACAAACAGGAAAGCCCCGCTATATCGCCTGCATCGACATGCGCAGCTTTTACGCCAGCTGTTCAGCGGTCGAGCGTGGCCTTGATCCGATGGAAGCGTGCATCGCCATCGTCGGGAACCAAGAGCGAAAAGGCAGCGTCGTGCTCGCAGCCTCGCCGGAAATGAAAAAACGCTTTGGTGTCAAAACCGGCACACGGCTATTTGAAATTCCGGATCATCCGGATGTCCTGCTGATTGAGCCGAGGATGCAGTTTTACTTGGAGATCTCGATGGCGATCACCGAGTTGTTCGCCCAGTATGTCCCGAAAGAAGACATCCATGTCTACAGCGTCGATGAGAGTTTCATCGATTTGACAGGCATCATCCATTTGTATGGAACTCCTGAAAAAGCAGCGGTCGACATGCAGGATTCCATCATGCGCCAATTTGGCTTGCCGTCCGCAGTCGGCATCGGGCCGAATATGCTGCTGGCCAAGCTGGCACTAGACCTCGAAGGCAAGAAAAAAGGGCTCGCGCATTGGACGATGAAAGACGTGCCGAGAAAATTATGGCCGGTTTCCCCGCTTAGCAAAATGTGGGGCATCGGCAGTAAGATGGAGCGCAACCTCAATAATATGGGGATATTCACAGTCGGTGACTTGGCGAAGGCAGACGTCAAACGGCTGGAAGACCGCTTCGGCATCATGGGCCATCAACTGCACCAGCACGCGCGGGGCATTGATTATTCGGAACTTGGGTCGTTGCTCATCGAAGGCCAGAAAAGTTTCGGGAAAGGCCAAATTCTTTACCGCGATTATGAAACGCGTGAAGACATCCTGACGATCGTGCTGGAAATGTGCGAAGACGTCGCGATGCGCACCCGTGAAGCGCGCATGGCCGGGCGCACGATCCATTTAGGCATGAGCTACAGCAAGACCTCATTTGGTGGAGGCTTTTCACGATCGCGTTCGATCGATGAAGCAACGAACGATACCCTGAAAATCTACGCTGTGTGCAAAGAACTGTTCCGCGAATTCTACACCGGACAGCCCGTCCGGCAAATCTCACTGTCCATCACCAATCTGGAAGACGAAACTTCGATGCAGTTGAGTTTATTCGAAGCGGATAAATGGCAAAGGCGGCGCCTTGGCGCGGCGATGGATGCGATCAAGCGCAAGCACGGGCCGACCGCGATCTACCGGGGCGTTTCCGGTACAGAGGCGGGCACGGCGATTGACCGAACGAAGCTGATCGGGGGACATAAAAAGTGAAGTGCTTGAAATGGAGAAAACCCTGTCAACTTGGCAGGTTTTTTTAATTCCACGAAAAATACTTGCACAAATGATCAAAGCGCTTTAATATATAAAGCGTAATAGTTACGATTTATTGATTGGAACAATAAGGGAGTTAGATAATATGGACAAGCGCATCCCCATTACCGTATTGAGTGGATACCTGGGCGCTGGCAAGACGACGCTTTTAAATCATATCTTAGCGAATCGCGAAGGCCTGAAAGTCGCAGTCATCGTCAACGACATGAGCGAAGTGAACATCGACAGCGCACTTGTCCAAAACGGCGGCTTTTCACGCACAGAAGAAAAACTGGTCGAAATGCAAAATGGCTGCATCTGCTGCACCTTGCGTGAAGACTTGATCGTAGAAGTCGAAAAATTGGTGAGCGAGGGGGATATCTATTATATCGTCATCGAATCGTCCGGCATCAGCGAGCCAGTTCCGGTCGCGCAGACTTTCAGTTATATGGACGACGCGCTCGGCGTGGACCTGTCCGCCATGTGCCGGCTCGACACGATGGTAACAGTCGTCGACGGCCACGGTTTCTGGCGTGATTTCGCTTCCGGTGAAACCTTGCTCGACCGAAAAGAAGGCGCGACGGAAGCGGACGAGCGGGAAATTTCTGATTTGCTCATCGACCAAATCGAATTTGCGGATGTCATTCTATTGAACAAAACCGATCAGCTCACGGACGACAAAGCGGACGAGTTGCACGGCGTTCTGCAGGCCTTGAACCCGTCTGCGAACATTCTCCGCACCGAACGTTCGCAAGTGGCACTCGGTGAAGTGCTCAACACCGGACGCTTTGATTTGGACAAAGCGAGCCAAGGCGCCGGTTGGATCCAAGAGCTCAATGAAGAGCATGTGCCGGAAACAGAGGAATACGGCATCGCTTCATTCGTTTACCGAAGTGAAACCCCATTCCATCCGGAGCGCTTGTTTGATTGGATCATGGACTGGCCGGTGGAAATCGTCCGCGCCAAAGGATTTTTGCGCATCGCCACGCGCGACTCGTTTGCGACTTTATTGTCCCAGGCAGGTCCTTCTGCGAGCCTTGAAACAGCAGGTGCGTGGGACGAAGCTCACGGCGTTAAAATGACTGAGTTGGTGCTGATCGGCATCAAAATGGACCAACGAGACATCATTCAATCATTGGATAGCTGCTTACTGACACAACAGGAAATGGCTGAAGACTGGAGCGGGTTTAATGATCCGCTGCCGCAAACAGCCATGACTCATTAAAAAGGAGGAACGAACATGAGAGTGAACATTACATTAGCTTGCACAGAGACGGGCGACCGTAATTATTCGACGACCAAAAACAAGCGCAACAACCCGGAGCGCATCGAATTGAAAAAATATTGCCCGCGCTTGAAAAAAGTGACTTTGCACCGTGAAACGAAGTAATCTACCGAAAATTATTGCATAATAGAGAGGAGCCTATCGATGGCCAAGAAATCAAAAGTAGCACGCGATAAAAAACAACGTGAAATGGTGGCGCGCTATGCGGAACTCCGCAAAGAACTGAAAGCGCAAGGCGATCACGAAGCATTGGCGAAACTGCCAAAAGACTCGTCGCCGACCCGTTTGAAGAACCGTTGCGAAGTGACTGGACGCCCGCGCGGCTTCATGCGCAAATTCGGCATGTCCCGCATCGCGTTCCGCGACCTTGCACATAAAGGGCAGATCCCCGGCGTCAAAAAATCAAGCTGGTAAGGCAACAAAGGAGGCGTGGGCAATGAACGACGGCATGATTGCCTATTTGCTGAAAAGCGAAGTGGCAAAACTAGGTGAGGAGCAGCGGCAATTGTATCGCTTCATCATAGAGCTAGAAGATGCGCTGGCTGAACAAGCGGATAACGTGGAGGAATTTCGCCGTTTGCTGGTGCTTCATTCGCCGTTCGAGCAGGCAGCTTACCGCTTCAACCGCTCGTTCAAAGAAGTTTCCGCCATGATGCAACAAATCGAAGCGGAGCTCGGCGATAAAATTGAAGCCCGCCAAGAACGCGCCAAATGGCTCGATTACACCGACCGTTTCGCTGGTGAAGCAGGACAGGAAGACAAGCAGGTTTTCCTGTTTATCAGCGAATGAACTTTATCTGAATACGTAAAAGCCACCAGGGAATTTTCTCTGGCGGCTTTTTTTGTAGAGAAATTTTTACCTTTTTGTGAAACCTTTATTGGAAATGAGAGTAAAATAATGAAAGGAGTCGAGAAAAAATGACACGCTGCACGAATTGCCGGTATCGCTGGAAATCTAAAGAAAAGTATTGGCTGTATGAATTGGAGGATGGCTGCCCGTGCCCGGATTGCGGAACTATCCAGTATATGAAAGTGGAAGATCACGCATTTCGGGACATGCTGTTTTGGGGAACTTGGCTGGACTTCTTGTGGGACATAAAAGACCATCTGTTCATGAAGCTGAGCAGTGAAAATGAAGAAATGCAATTGAAGAAACGCTGATGCTTTATCTATAGAAGACAAATAGATCTGGAAAGGATGAAGACTGTGGCACATTGCACAAATTGTGGAGTTAAATGGAAAGCAAAAGATATCTGGAAACTGGGCATGGCAAAAGATGGGGAAAATTGCCCGTCTTGCGGCGAGCGACAATACGTATCATTCAACAATGGCGGCTTTTTGATGGGGCTCGGGTATTTAAGCGGAACAATTGGGCTATTGCTCATCGTGCTGTTTCCGTATTACATCCGCTTGAGCAATCAAAAAGATAAAGAGCTCTATGGGGAATAGAGGATCGGTCGTACTTGTCGAAGAGAATAAGGTAGCGTTGATCAAACGCGTACACGCTGGTTCTGTATATTATGTGTTTCCTGGCGGCGGCATTCAACAACACGAAACGCCGGAAGCTGCAGCAAAAAGAGAAGCATTCGAGGAACTGGGCGTGCAAGTGGAAATCGAAGGGCTTTTCGCAACAATATACTATGAAGGCAATCAGTATTTTTTTATAGCGAAGAGAACCGGCGGCACTTTCGGCACGGGATTGGGAGAAGAGTACACAAACTTGGATCGACGTCGCGGGACGTACGAGCCGGGATGGGTCCAGCTGAGAGAGGCACATAAGCTGAATATAAAACCGCGGGAGGTCGCGGCGAAATTGCAGCAATTGGCTGCGAACGAACAACTCGATACATAAAAAGTGCAGAGGCAGGAGGAAACCCAATGAAACAGATTATCGCACTAGGCGGAGGCGGCTTCTCGATGGAGCCTGACAATCCACTCCTCGATTTATACATATTGGAGCAATCACCGAAAAAAACGCCAAAGATCTGCTTTATCCCAACTGCGAGCGGGGACGCGGACAGCTATATCGCGCGCTTCTACGATTTCTTCGAACAACAAAGCTGCGAGCCGACGCATCTGTCATTATTCAAGCCGCCCGCACAAGATCTGGAAGAGTTTGTCTTGTCGCAGGACATTTTGTATGTCGGCGGGGGCAATACGAAAAACTTGCTTGCGTTGTGGCGGGAATGGGGCTTGGACCGGATCATTGAAAAAGCTTGGAATCAAGGAATTATCCTGGCAGGCATCAGTGCGGGATCGATTTGCTGGTTCGAACAAGGCGTCACCGATTCTTACGGCGATGAGCTTCATCCGTTGGCATGCTTAGGTTTTTTGCCCGGCAGCAATTGCCCTCATTACGACGGGGAAACGCACCGACGTCCGACGTTTCAGCGCTTGCTCAAGGAAGGGCAAATCAAGCCGGGACTCGCTGCGGATGACGGTGTCGCACTTCATTTTATCGAACAGGACTTGCACAGCGTAGTCAGTTCGCGTCCTCATGCCAAAGCTTATCGTGTAGGCGAAGGATATGAACATGAACTGGAGATCCGGTTTTTGGGAAAGCCTGACCTTATGTGATAGTTAAACTTTGTCTAAGCATGTTAGTGCAGAAGGCCAAGTTTACCGGTAACCATAAAGGGAAAAACCTACTAATTGGAAAATTAGGAGGAGATCTTTTGCAAACTCACCAAATGTATGTGAACGGCGAATATATAAAGTCCACTGGAGACGAATGGATTGATATCATCAATCCAGCAACGGAACAAGTGATTTCTAAGATCCCTAAAGGAACGGAACAAGACGTAAATAAGGCAGTAGAAGCGGCGCACAAGGCACAGCAGGCTTGGGAATTGACGCCGAATATCGAACGCGGAAAAATCGTCCGCAAGCTAGGCGATAAAATCGCTGAAAACCGCGATACATTTATCGACTTATTGCAAGAAGAGCAAGGGAAAGACTATGAACTGGCAAGTGGCGAAGTCGACTTGGCGATTGATTACTTCCATTATATGTCCGAATGGGCACGACGCATCGAAGGGGAAATCGTCCCAAGCGACCGCCCAAATGAAAACATCCTAGTCTACAAAAAGCCGATCGGCGTCGTAGCAGGCATTATCCCTTGGAACTTCCCGGTGTTCATTCTGGCGCGGAAAGTCGCGACAGCGCTCGTCACAGGCTGTACAATCGTCATTAAACCGAGCCAACAGACGCCAAATACGGCAATGGAATTCACGAAAATCGTCGACGCGATGGAAGAAATCCCAGCAGGCGTCTACAATGTCGTAACCGGAACCGGTTCTGAAATCGGCAATGCGCTAGCATCCCACAAAAAAGTTCAGATGATCACGATGACAGGCAGCTTGCCAGCCGGCACGAAAGTTATGGAAGCGGCGGCGCAAAACATCACCAAGGTCAATCTCGAACTTGGCGGCAAAGCACCGGCCATCGTCACACAGAACGCCGACCTGGACCTAGCTGCAAAAGCCATCACCACATCAAGACTCGCAAACGGCGGACAGGCGTGCACAAATGCTGAGCGCCTGTATGTTCATGAAAGCGTAGCGGAAGAGCTCAGCCAAAAACTTATCCAAGCATTCGAAGCGACCAAGCTCGGCGATCCGAGAGAAAGCAAAGACGTAACAATGGGGCCGCTGATCAGCCAAGACCGTTTAGAGACTGTGGAAGGCATGGTTAAAGACGCCGTGTCGCAAGGGGCGACCGTTGCGACAGGTGGGGAACGCGCGGATCTGGCCGGGTTCTTCTACAAGCCAACTATTTTAACGAACGTGACGCACGATTCCGATATCATGCGTGAAGAGATTTTCGGACCGGTGCTTCCGATGACCACTTACAGCACTATTGAAGAAGCAATTGAAATGGCCAACGATACGGTCTTCGGCTTGTCTTCTTCTATCTATACAGACGACCTGAACGAAGCAATGCGCGTCGTCAATGAAATGAAATTCGGCGAGACTTACGTCAACCGTGAAAACTTTGAAGCGGTGCAAGGCTATCACGCCGGCATGCGCCAATCCGGCCTCGGCGGTGCGGACGGCAAGCACGGCATGGAAGACTTCCTTGCGACACAAGTCGTTTATATGCAATATAAAAAATGAAGTAAATAAAGGCGCAGAAACGGATATCCGTTTCTGCGCCTTTTTCTATGACTATTTTTCAAAGCGCACGAAGTGCTTTTTGCCGATCTGCAGGACATCGCCGTTATGGACGACGGTGTCCAGATCGTCACGTACCAGTTTTTCGCCGTTGAACGATACCCCGTCCTGTTCGATCAGACGGCCGAACTCGCTTTTGCTGCGGACCAATCCGGATGCCACCAATTGCGGAATGATTTCTTCGATGCGTTCCTGGCCGATTTCCACCACTAGCGATGGGATGTTTTCCGGGACTTCACGCTTTTGGAAAGCGGTCTCGAAGTACGCTCTCGCCTCTGTCATCGCGTCTTCACCGTGGTAGAGTTCGGTGATGATTTCTGCGAGCTCCAGCTTGATGTTGCGCGGGTTTTCGCCATCTTCCAGGCGATCGAGGATGCTTTCAATTGCCAACGGATGTTCGTCGGTCGTCAGTTCGAAGTATTTGAAGACGAGCGGATCTGGGACTTCCATCACTTTCTTGAACATGATTTCGGGTGCTTCGCTGATGCCGATGTAATTGCCAAGGCTTTTGCTCATCTTCTCTACGCCATCTAAACCTTCTAGCAGCGGCATGAAGATGGCGACTTGTTTTTCCTGGCCCATATGCTTTTGGAGCGTGCGGCCCATGAGAATATTGAAGGTTTGGTCGGTGCCGCCGATTTCAATGTCTGCCTCGAGCTCGACGGAATCGTAGGCTTGCATGAGCGGGTAGAAAAACTCATGGAGGCCAATTGGCGACTGGCTTTGGTAGCGGTTCTGGAAATCGTCGCGCTCAAGCATACGCGCGACCGATGTGCTCGCGGCGAGCTTCAAGACTTCCTCGAAGTTCAGCTTCGATAGCCATTCGCTATTGAAGCGCACCGAGGTTTTCGCTTCATCGAGCACTTTGAAAATCTGTTCGCAGTAAGTTTCCGCGTTTTCCCGGACCGCTTCGTCACTGAGCGCGGTCCGGCCTTTTGCCTTGCCGGAAGGGTCGCCGATGCGCCCGGTGAAGTCGCCGATCAAAATGATCGCTTCATGGCCCAAGTCCTGGAGTTGTTTGATCTTGCGCAACACGACTGTATGCCCAAGGTGGATGTCCGGTGCGGACGGGTCGAGACCGAGCTTAATGGTGAGTGGCAGCTGTTCGTTGTATGAGCGCTCGAGCTTGTCGAGCAACTCGCCCTCCTCAATGATTTCGGCGGCTCCTTTTTCGATGATTTTCATTTGTTCTGCTGGTGTGAGTCGCATGCTAACATCTCCTTGTCTTTGGAATAGTCATATCGCAAAATCTATAAGAATACAAAAAAGCGCCCTCTAGGGAAAAACCCTAAAGGACGCGGATATGCGTGTTACCACCTTAGTTCGGAAGCTGCTCGCACAGCTTCCCTTGGAAAGTACGGCCGAAGCGATACTTCTGCATGGATTACGGATGCAACTCCGGTGTAGCCTACTGAAGGTTCGGTACACAGCTCAAAGAGGTATTTCCCCAGACACCGCATGCGCCTCTCATCAACCGGCTGCTTTCTGTATGCTTCAGTCACAGGTACTCGTTCTTATCATCGCTTTTGATCTTATACTCCGAAATGCTCGGGCAAATCTTCGTTATGCAGATATTGTTTTTCATTATAACTGGAATAAAAAAGAAGTCAAATCCTAAATTGAAACCAGCTGAATCGATCGTTCATTTTTAAGTGTTTTCGACAACTTTTCTTTGAGGTGCTTCTTCTTTGGCCAGGTGGACGGATTTGATGAAGAAAGAAATCACCAAGCCGATCACAGCGAGCACCAAACCGAATGTAAAGGCATTTTGCACGCCGGCCGTCAGTGCTTCGGGAATAGCGGAAGCGCTGTTTGGATCGGATACAGTTTGCATATAGGTCGATTGTGTCGATGACATGATGGTAATGGCGACCGCTGTCCCGATGGCGCCTGATACTTGCTGAAGGGTGTTCATCAAAGCGGTGCCATCTGGATACAAGTCTTTTGGCAATTGATTCAACGCATTGGTTTGGGCAGGCATCATCACCAATGAAACCCCGACCATCAAAAGAGTATTCAAGACGACGATTGTGACTGCGGTCGTGGCGGTCGTGACGCCTGATAAGTTCCACAAGGTAATGATGATGATGGAAAATCCGGGAATGACCAATCCTCTCGGCCCGTATTTATCGTAAATCCGCCCGGTAATCGGTGACATCAATCCATTTAACACGCCGCCCGGCAGGAGGATGAGCCCGGCTGTGACAGCTGCCAAGCCAAGTCCCGTCTGCAAATACAGCGGCAGCAGAATAGCTGATGACAGGATGACCATGAACGCGATAAACACAGCCGCGAGCCCGAGTGTGAACATAGGGTATTTAAAGACGCGGAGGTTGATCATTGGCTGGTCCATTTTAAATTGCCGGATGGAGAACAAGAACAATGAGACAAATCCAACCGCAATAGATGCGATGACGATGAAGCTGCCCCAGCCGCTTTCCCCAGCGGTACTGAATCCATAGACAATCCCGCCAAACCCAAGGGAAGACAGCACGATGGAAGTGATGTCGATCTTAGGTTTTGTAATCGCGCTGACGTTCTGCATGAACATGATGCCGAAAACTAGTGCAAACACTAGAAACGGAAGAGACACCCAGAAAATCCAATGCCAGCTTAAGTTTTCAATTAAAAATCCGGAAATCGTCGGCCCGATCGCCGGAGCGAACATGATCACCAAGCCCATCAATCCCATAATCGCGCCTCTGCGATGAATAGGGAAGATCAATAGAATCGTGTTGAACATGAGCGGCAAAAGCAAGCCGGTCCCGATTGCCTGGATGACACGAGCCACCATGAGAATGCTGAAGCTCGGCGCCAGTGCAGCGATCAAGGTGCCGGTCACTGAAAAGGCCAGCGCGGCAATGAATAGCTGTCTTGTGCTAAACCATTGCAGCAATAAGCCCGACACAGGGACCAGTATGCCGAGTGTCAGCAAGTATCCGGTCGTGAGCCATTGGATGGTGGACGATCCCACGCCGAATTGTTGGATTAAATCACCCAATGCCATATTGAGCGCAGTCTCACTGAACAATCCAATGAAGCCCGCGATTAAGAACGAAATTAAAATAGGGGTCGTTTTGATGGTTTCTTTTTGCTGTCCTGCTATTGTTGTCATATCTTTAGTCATTCCTCTCTGAAATGCCTGATTCTAATTCTCTCTTTTTGACAAGATGAAAGGAATTTGATCGGCGATGATTAAAAGCGATTCCTCGCTTTTGGTAGTAAGTGAAAGAAGAATGCCTCCTTCGATCGCGGCCAGAATGAAAACACCGTAATCTTTAGCCAGCTTTTCACTGTATCCTGCTTCAAAAAACTTAGTGGAGTATAGTTCGCTCCACTCTTCGAATGCCGTTTGGCACGCGGACCTGATCGGTTCATTGGTCGAATATTTTTCAGCCGCAATCGTTCCAATCGGAAACCCGACCTGTTCTGTCTCATCTTTCAATAGAACGGCCAACTGATGAATATGGTCTTGCACCGCTTTGACAGGATCGCCGATTTGTTCAAATGACTCTTCAATCCATGCCAAAACAATATCTTTGGTATGATGAATGGCTTCGACAGCCAGCTCTTCTTTGCCATTAGGGAAATAATGGTACAAGGAACCTTTAGGAATATTGATCTCTTTTAAAATATCATTAAGACTGATCCCTTCGTAGCCGTGCAGGCGGAACAATCTGGAAGCAGCCTCGATCAACGCCACTTTCGTATTGGGTTTAGACATAATTCACCTCTTTAAATAATTAAACCGACCAGTCTAATATAATTGCTGGATAAATCAATGTCAAAGAATGGGTTTGCTCACAGCAGTAAAATAGTGCAAGAGGATCTCTCCAGATAATGCATGCCACAACGCTGATTCGGGAAGAGAAGAGCAAGGAGGGATTTTCATGGATCTATTTAAAGCGATTGTCATTAAACAAAAAGAAGATGAAGTGACCTACGGCGTGGAACAAGTCGGCGAAGACCAATTATCGCAAGGAGACGTCTTGGTGAAAGTGGCGTATTCGTCAATCAATTACAAAGACATGCTCGCGGTGCAGAAAAAAGGCGGGGTCATCCGCGATTACCCGATGATTCCCGGAATCGACTTCAGCGGAACGATTGTACATACAGCGGACGGGCGATTCCAGCAAGGCCAGAAAGTGGCCGTTACAGGATTTGAGATGGGAATGAGCCATACCGGCGGGTTCTCCGAATATGCCCGCGTGCCGGCCGAGTGGATCGTGCCTTTGCCGAACGGCTTGAGTTTGAAAGACGCCATGGTGTTCGGAACGGCCGGATTCACGGCGGCACTGTCCATTCAAGCGCTTGAACAAAACGGTATGGACCCGAAAAACAATCCGGAGCTATTGGTGACAGGATCGACTGGCGGCGTCGGAAGCGTCGCATTGCAGATTCTTTCCAAAATCGGCTACACCAATATCACGGCCATGGTGCGTAAAGACCATCAAGTGGAGGTGGCGAAATCACTCGGAGCAAGCGAAGTCATTTTCCCGGATGATCTGGGCGAACTGAAAAAACCATTGAACAAGCCGAAATTCGACTATGTCTTGGATACGGTCGGCGGAGATGTGGCGTCGGTCATCATCCCGCAAATTTCTTACGGCGGCAGCATGAGCGTGTGTGGCAACGCGGCGGGCCTTAAAATATCGGCGACAGTCCTGCCGTTCATCTTAAGAGGCGTCAATCTGCTCGGCATCGATTCGGTCAACGTGCCGATCGAAAAACGCGGCGCCATCTGGGACAAGATGGCATCCGACTGGAACATCACCCAAACGACTTTGACGGATGAAGTCTCGCTTGAAGAAGTCCCTGAAACGATCGAAGCGATCAAAAACGGTGAGCATTTAGGGAGAACGATCGTTAATTGCCAAGATGCTTAAAACCACACCAAAAAACGTTCAGCAAGCATGGAACTGTGCTTGCCGAACGTTTTTAGTTTTGCCTTTTGATGCAGCCAATGAAGCTAAAAAGTCTCATCTAATTTCCGGATGTTTGAGCGCGACATGACATAGACATCCCCTAAAATATCGATATGGCCGCCTTTTGAGCGCAAGGCACAGTCTTTATTTGACGCATACACGTTCATCTCATCCGACAGGGCAGAGAGTTCTTCTTGTACGAGTTCCATATTGTTTTCGAGGTCGAAATGGACAGCACGGAGAAAGGGTCTAGCGCGAGGCCGTCGCAAACAACGTCCATGCCAACAGGATATCCAAAGCGTTCCGAGCATTTCCATTTGGCGGACATATTGATCGCTCCGGCACTGGCCCCCATGACCAAGGCAGCGCTCGTTTTGATTGGCTCTGCCAATTCGTACTCCTCCGTCAAAAACCGGTTTTGCTTAAGGGTATCTCCGCCCAATAGGAAAATGGCCGAGGCATTTCTGATTAAGGCATGGGCCACTTCCTGCTCTACACTCGAATCGATTAAATGATATTCATCGAATGAAATGCCTGCCTGATCTAACCAGGAACGTTCCACAGCGCCGTCCACTTCAGCATCTGATGGATCCGAACTGACCATCACGAGCGATTTCCGTTCTGGAAGGTCTTCCCTTAAGGCTTTGCTTAGGTTCTCCGGGAAGAAATCAGTAAACCAACCTAAATAATAATGGGTTTTCATAAGGGCCTCCTTCGTACAAGTGATGATAACCATTATACAGCCAATCGGTTCGTCTTTTTATAATTGCCCAAAGGGAAAGATTGCACATTGGGCAATTTTTGTGGTATAACATGTAAGAATTGAAAATGAGGTGATAGAATGACTGACAGCGGTTTGCGGGATATGAAAAAAATAGCGACACGCCAAGCCTTGGCCGAAGCTGCTTTTAACTTAGCGGTGGAGCACGGTGTGGACGGGTTTGTCGTGGAAGATATCGTTAAAACGGCAGGCTATTCACGCCGGACATTTGCCAATTATTTTTCATGCAAGGAAGAAGCGATCGCCAACTCCTTGACGATGAATGATTATTTAGAGCGCGACGACCAATTCACATTCTCCACGGAAATGTATACGCCCTTGGATACCATCGAGTTATATATCCGCGGAAGTTTCACGATCAATAAATTGAGGCGGCTCAACCAGCTCATTTCACTGTCGCGGAACTACCCTTCGCTCAAATTGTATGTAACCGGGGCATTGATGGAAGTGCAGGATTTTGCGAAACGCGGCATCAGTGAAGAGTTCGGCAGCGACTATCCGGAAGAGTATTACCCTATTCTGATCGGCGCCGTCTTCGGTGCGATTTTGCCGGTGCTGGATGAAAGCATTGCCGTTAAATTGCCGGAAGACGGGGAGCAGGACGAGGCCGATAATGAATTTAACCAATACATCGATACCGTGTTTGCCCATTTACGAAAAGGCTTTAACTAACAAAAGTAGAGAACGGAGTTGCACATGTGTCGAGATTTTTTTACAGCATCGGAAAAACAGCCTATAGCAAGCCTTGGATTTTCATTGCCAGCTGGCTGCTCATTTTAGGCGTCATCATCACAGCCATCGTAACGAATGGCGTGAATACAAGCAGTGAAACAAGAATTGACGGCACCGCCGCACAGGACGTGCTGGACGAATTGGCGGAAGAATACCCAGCAGCATCCGGGGGGCAGGGAAGTTACTTATTCGAAGTGCCGGAAGGGGAAGCCATTGACGATCCGGCCAATGCCCAAACTTTAGCTATGGCAGCAAATGAAATTTACGGCTTGGATCATGTCGTCAATCCAATGGACATGCTGCAGGACGAAGAAGCAATGGCCCAAATGCAGGGACTGCAAGACATGGTGAGCCAGCTTCCGGCGTCTGAAGTCAACCACCGGCCGTTCATCGTTCAAGAAATGCCGGTCCCGGGCATCCAGATTTCAGAGGACGGAACGGTCGCATTATTCCAGTTCCAACTGACCAAAACAGCGGAAGACTTGAGTGAAGCGGAACGCGAAGAACTTGCGGATGCCGCAAATATCGCTCAAGAAAATTCTTCCATCACAGTCATTCCGACGGGTGCGCTGCAAGGCGTCGATATCCCGATCGGCGGCACCCATGAAATCATCGGGCTCGCGATCGCAGCAGTCATCCTGGTCGTCACGCTCGGCTCACTCATCGCAGCGGGCTTGCCGCTAGTCGTGGCATTTATCGGCGTCGGTGTGGGCGTCGGCGGGACATTCGCCTTGTCGAGCATGTTCGAAATCAACAGCCTGACACCGGTTCTCGCTTTGATGATCGGCCTTGCTGTCGGCATCGATTATGCCTTGTTCATTGTTAACAGACAGCGCAAACTGATCACCGAACAACAATTGACCGCTAAAGAAGCGGCTGCCCGTGCAGTCGGCACAGCAGGCAGCGCGGTATTCTTTGCCGGCTTGACCGTCATCATCGCGCTCAGCGGTTTGCTGGTCATCGGCATCTCGTTCCTCAGCAGTATGGCAATCGTCGCCGCATTGACGGTGCTAATCGATGTGCTGGTCGCGCTCACACTGCTCCCGGCCTTGCTTGGCTTGATCGGTGAGCGGATCGTCTCAGCCAAAACGAGAAATAAAGCTCAAACGAACAACAGCTCGAAACAAAGCTTTGCCCAAGGATGGATTACTGGCTTATTGAAAATGAAATGGGTCGCGGTCATACTGGTCATTATCGTTCTTGGTACACTCGCAGTGCCGGTCGCGCAAATGAACCTCGGCATGCCTTCGGGTGAAAGCGCTAATCAAGACACCGCTGTCAGACAAAGTTATGACGTCATTTCCGACAGCTTCGGCGAAGGTTTTAACGGCCCGCTTCTTGTCGTGGCCAAAGACCAGGACGCAGCTGCGGTGAATCCGCAGGAATATTTCCAGCTGCTCAGCAATATCTCACAGCTTGACGGCGTAGCGGAAGTATCGCCAGGCGGCTTCAATGAAAACGGAACAATTGCCATCATCAGCATCATCCCGGAAAACGGGCCGACTGATGAAGCGACAAAACAATTGGTGGAAAGTTTGCGGACAGATGCCGCTGCCACTGAAAACACCAATGTAGAAATCGGCGTGACCGGTTTGACGGCGGTCAATATCGACATTTCGGAAAAGTTGGCTGAAGTGTTCCCGATCTATATCGCCATTATCGTCGTGTTGTCACTGCTTATCCTGTTAGTCGTGTTCCGTTCGATCTTGATTCCGATCAAGGCAACGGTCGGTTTCCTGTTGAGCATCATGGCAACATTCGGCGCGACAACCGCAGTCTTCCAGTGGGGCTGGCTCGGATCGCTTTTCGGAATCGACACCGGCGGACCGTTGTTGAGCTTTATCCCGATCATGGTCACCGGCATCCTGTACGGACTCGCCATGGATTATCAAGTATTCCTTGTGTCGTCGATGCGCGAAGCCTATATCCACGGTGAAAAAGGCAATGGGGCCATCGTCAGCGGCTACAAGACGGCGAGTAAAGTCGTCGTCGCCGCCGCATTGATCATGGTCTCGGTCTTCTCCGGCTTCATCTTCACAGATGACATCATGATCAAGCAAATCGGCTTTGCCCTGGCGTTCGGGATCCTCGTCGATGCCTTCCTGATCCGCATGATCTTCGTCCCGGCCGTCATGTCGATGTTCGGCGACAAAATCTGGTGGCTGCCAAAATGGCTCGACAAGATTCTCCCGGATTTAGACATTGAAGGCGAAAAATTGCTTCATGAATTGAATGAAAAAGATAAAGATAAAGCGATACGCACGAATACTGGAGAAAACTCCATCTAAAGATAGCAAAAACTGCTGGGAAGCTTCCCGGCAGTTTTTCTTTGATCAAAAATTCTTGAGGATCTTCGCTAGGAAACAGGGGGCTGGGGTTAATTGAAAAGTGTTCGTAAAAGTGTATGTAAATCAGTAGACGTTCGTAAAGTCGTGCAATACAATTACGAACGCTATTTTTGAGGTGTTCAGTCTATTTCTGAGTGTTCGTAAAAGTGTACTTTTACGAACGCTTTTTAAAGAGCTCACTTAATATAAGAAACTGTATTTAACATATTTTCACTGCCCGTCTATTAGTTTATCGCCATTTTGCGAAATGCTTTTTGCGTTGTTCCTTCAACTGCTTTGCATATAATGACGTTTCCAGGGAATAGACGACTAAAGGATAGAAGGAACGTTAGCAAAATATACAGATGCTTCTGTTGTGTATTTAGAATCTATGTAATTTTTCTGAAATCAAAACTGAAACAGGAGAGGGATGTATTATGGCAAAAGCTCATAAATCCACCAAGAACATTAAGTTGGCTTTCGTGATCAACCTTCTATTTTCAATAGGAGAACTCATTGGCGGCTTTTTAATTAACAGCATTGCAATCATGTCGGATGCCATTCATGATCTAGGGGATGCCATTGCTTTAGGAATTTCCTGGTTTCTCCAAAACTTTTCAAATAAAGAAGGGGATGAAAAGTTTTCGTTCGGCTATAAACGTTTCTCGCTTTTGGGCGCATTAATCAATGCAGCTGTTTTGATTGCCGGCTCTATTTATATTTTTACTCAAGCCATCCCTTTGCTGTTTAATCCGGAACATTCCAATGCCCAAGGGATGATTTGGTTTGCCATTGTAGGCGTTCTTTTAAATGGTTATGCAGCTTTCAAGTTACATAAAGGAAAATCAGTAAATGAAGGAGTCCTGTCCTGGCATATGCTCGAAGATGTTTTAGGATGGGTGGCAGTACTGATTGTCGGCATTGTTCTGCTGTTCAAGGATATTCATATCCTCGACCCGATTTTATCCCTGGCAATTGCCCTGTTTATTTTAGTGAACGTTGTGCGCAATCTTACTAAAACCATGAAAATTCTGTTAGAAGGCGTGCCCGAAGGAATTGATATAGAAGAAATACAGGCGAAAATCGAGAAAATTCCAGGGGTATTGTCTGTCGGGGATTTAAATATTTGGTCGATCGACGGAGAAGAGAATGCACTGAATCTACATCTTTCTGTTGAGGGAGATAACCTTGCGGATTCAGCCGCTATAAAAGAAAAAGTAAGAAAGGCTACTTCCGACCTGAGGATTGTCCATTCCGCCATTGAATTGGAATGGAAAGACCGCTAATAACCTTCCTTTTAGTGCGTATGATTTCTAAGGGAACTTTCAATAGCTTTCTAGGAGTTGCTTAAGTAAAAGAGAGAAAAGGGCAAATTTAAAAGCCTCTTTTCTCTCTTTTGGTCTGTATAAGTTTGTAAAAAAGTACTTTTACAAACACTTTATAGTAATCCTATTTTAAAAAAGTCTGGACCAGATTATCTAGATCTTAACAAACGAAGCCCATTGAGAATTACAACCAATGTACTTCCTTCATGAATAATGACGCTGATTGCTATATCCGTTAATCCTAATAAGGTAACGATAATTAGAAATGCTACAACTGTCATTGAGAAAATAATATTTTGCCAAATAACACGATTCATTTTTAAGGAAATCTGATGAGCTTTTACTAATTTGGATAAATCGTTTTTCATTAAAACTAGATCAGATACATCTACTGCAACATCCGTACCATCTCCCATAGCAATTCCGACATCTGCTTTCACAAGAGCAGGTGCGTCATTTACACCATCGCCCACCATAGCGGTTATGCCATAGTTTTCTTTTTGTTGATCTATAATATTAGATTTGTCTTCCGGCATAACATTAGCGATAACTTCATCCAGTCCTAACTGTTCAGCAACCGCCTTCCCGGTCATTTCAGAATCACCAGTAATTAAAGTAGTGTGTATACCTAGTTTTTTAAAATACTCAATAGTTTCTTTCGCATGTTCACTTGGAATATCCATTAGCCCAATCAGACCAATCACTTCTTCATCTTCTGCTACATATACGACTGTCTTACCTTCTGACGCCCATTCACTATTTAAATGAATATATTCATCTGAAACACCGTCAAAAGAAGTCGGCTTTCCTATTCGATAATTTTTACCTTTGTAATCTCCTGTCAATCCTCTACCAATCTGATTTTCTACTTCAATAGCTAGTTTATTTTTTTGTTCAAACTTTCTTAGAATAGCATCTGCTAAGGGGTGGTTGGATTCCTTTTCAAGAGCCACTACGATATCAATAATATTTTCTTCGTTTACAGAATTAGTAAAATAATAATTGGTTACTTCAGGTTTTCCTTTCGTTAAGGTTCCCGTTTTATCAAAGGCAATTGCTTGAATCCCGGCTAATTGAGACAAATATGAACTTCCTTTTGAAAGTACGCCTCTTTTAGCTAGGTTTGAAGTGGCTGACAAAGTTACGGATACGGTAGCTGCAGCTAGAGCACACGGTGAAGCTGCGACTAGAAGAACTAATCCTCTATAAGTACTTTGTGACCAAGTCCAATCCAAAATCATAGGAGTGAGTATAATGAAGAGCGGTATTGCCATTAAAACAACTGTAACGTATTTCGGTTCAAATTTCTGGATAATACTGGCGGCTTTTGTTTGATTATTTTGATTTTGATTGACTAGTTGTAAGATTTTTGAAAAGACAGTATCTTTATTTTCTTTTGAGACTTCCATTGTGAAAGTTCCTGTTCCATTAATCGTACTCCCAAAAACCACGTCTCCTTTTGATTTTTCTTTAGGGATACTTTCTCCATTGATAGAAGATTCATCAATGGAGGTATTTCCAGATAAAATGACTCCGTCAATGGGTACTTGATCTCCATTCAATACTTGGAGCCGATCTCCCACTTTTAATTCATTAACATCAACAATCTTTGTATTGCCATCAGAAATGATCAATCTGGCAGTCGTTGGATTCAGTTTAAGTAATTTTGTGATTTCTCGTTTGCTTCTACCTTCAGCATAATCTTCTAAAAAATGCGCACCAGAAAATATGAGAATCAGCAACGTTCCTTCCCAAAAATTCCCTATCAGTGAAGCACCAAGTGCAGCTAATCCCATTAAAATGTGGGAATTAGGTGTAAATTTATTTTTGGCTTTTGTATTTTCAACTGTTTCTCCAATTCCTTCAAGAAGAATGACATGATAGCCCGCACTAATTGTTGCAATTGAAAATAAAATGTTCTTAGTAATTGTATACTCTCCATTTAAAAATAAAGCAATAAGCGCTAGGGCTAAACCAATGAAGTACAAAATAATGGGCATCTTTCCGTGATCATGGTCATGGTTATGTGTTTCATGAGATTGTTGTTCTTTAACTGTCTCCATTTCTATCACCTCTTTAAATGTAGTCTCTTTGGTTTTCGTACACTTATTGTTTGTGTCCATAAATTTTGTGGACTTATTCCCTCTAAACTAAAAAAAGTGGCGTGTAATATCATCTATATAAGTTGAATTAATGTTTACTAATCTAACGCACAACCGATCAATCGTTTCTTTTTTCGGCGCATGACGTCCTGAAGAAACGCACTGATAGCCAGAATAATTTTCTGGACGTTGCCAAAGAATACATTGTTAATGACTGTTTCCTTTAACTATTTCCAGACACCTTACATTAACATTATGTTCAATATGGGACTACACGGAGGCAAAAAGACCATTTGAGGGCGACATCGATTTTCTTCCAAGAATGGCTGAATCAATTTGGCGTGGTGAATCCTAGCGTTGTCTAGAATCATGACAATTTTACCCGTTGATTAAATCGCTCAGATTCTCGAGAGGAAACGTAGAAAAGCATGGGCATTATACTATTCTTCTTCGATGCAGAAAATTGCACCGGTCTCATAATCCGCCGTACCAATCAGCTTCACGCCCTTATGCTGGCCATAGGTGGGAATGAGTCGCTGTTTTCCTTTGAGGAACCAGGTACCGGTCTTGGTAATCACGAATCATCTTCAAATACAGGTGATCAATCTCACCGTCTATCAATTTTTTTAAATGTTGGAAAGGTCTCTTAAACTAAAGTGTCTGGCTTTTTGGGATCCGATTTTTGAAGTGTATAAGTCGGTCGTGTATAACTTAATCCCATTGAATGCAGGAGATTGGAAGCATCTTTTTGTAATCGGTTATGATCATGTGCCATTTTTTTTACTCCTTTCAACGCATAGGATGTCCAGCTGTGAATCTTGTAATTAAACGTTTTTCAATGATGGATCGCGTGTTCAATGGCCTGCTTTAAAAGATTCATGACATGATTATCGTCTTCCGAATAGTAGAGTGTGGTTCCAGCTCTACGATATTTCACTAATCGCAACTGTTTCAGAAAACGCAGTTGATGCGACACCGTGGATTGCCCCAAATTCAACTTTTCTGCCAGGTCATTGACGGAGTATTCACCGGAACACAGCAGATTCAAAATGCGAATTCGAGTAGGGTCACTTAATGCTTTAAATGTTTGGGAGACGACAAAGAGGGTTTCTTCATCTAACCGGCTACTCGTGACGGAAACTTCTTTTTTTTCAAAATCCATACTCATCTTCTAAAGACCTCCAAAGATATATTTTAACCTTATAATCAATATATGAGCATATTTTCATATATTGATTATAAGGTTTTCTTTTATTAATTGTCAAGTATATTCCCAGAGTATTCTTTTTAGCTTAAAATTATCGAATTGCACCCGTATAACCAGCTGAATCTCATTGGAAAAGCCAAATCTCTATAACGAAATGTATCTTTCTGCCCAGGTGTTCCGATTAAAATGACAAAATAAAATAAAAATTAAATATAATGTCAGATGTGTATTCAAGTAGAAACAGTTTAAAGTATATTGTAGGTATAAAATAGGAGGTATTATGAGTTGAAAAAATGGATAATAATGCTTTTAATGATTTTGCTAGTCTCGATATACACGCCAAAAAGTTATGCAAATACAAATCTCACTTTCGTAGACGTAGCTAATCATCGAGCTCAAGCTGAAATCTCGTATCTCGTGACTCGTGGTTTTGTCCACGGGGTAACGGCAACAACTTTTGTGCCTAACCGACAGGTAACCCGAGGTGAAGCAGCCGCTATGCTCGGCAGAGCACTAGGGTTAAGTGGAGTTAAAAGAAATACCAAATTCTCTGACGTAAGAGTAGGCAACTTCGCTTCAGGGTATGTGGATGAATTAGTTCGGAAAGGGATAATATCAGGTTATCCCGATGGCTCGTTTCAACCATATAAAGTTCTATCTCGTGGAGAGATGGCTCTTCTGATAAATAGGAGTTTTAATTTGGGTGGAATCAGTATCTCTACTTCGGTGGACAACTTAATGCGAAAAGGAATTGCACAAGGCTTTCCTGATGGCAGTTTTCGAACGGACGAGACCATCATTCGAGCAGACTTTGCAATTTTTTTGGCAAGAAGCTTAAATGAAAATTTCAGAGTTAAACCGGAGGGTGTTTCATTTAGCAAGACAATGTATGTTAATACAGGTGCTGATGCTTTAAATATGCGTTCTGGTCCCAGCACTTCGGATAAAGTAATAAGCAGTTTGAAACATGGAACAACCGTTAATGTCGCTTCATCAAAAAATGGCTGGTCACATGTTCAGGTGAATGGTGTTATTGGTTACGTCAGTACAAATTATCTTGTAGCTTTAAAGCCAACTGTTCCAGCGCCAGTTTCCACTTCCCTAGGAACGAGTGATTTGAAAGTTATTATAGATCCCGGTCATGGAGGGACAGATCCGGGATCCGTCGCTAATGGTTTTCAAGAAAAGATGATTACTCTAAATGTCGGAAAACACATGAAAAATTATTTTGATCAAACACCGATTGCTACTACAATGACACGCAGTACCGACGTTTTCATTGAGTTAAGTGACCGTGCTAAGGCAGCAGCAAAAAATGATGGAGATGTTTTTGTTAGCATTCATACCAATAAATTTAATGGCGAAGTAAACGGACAAGAAACCTTTTACTATGCGAAAACAACAGCGACAAATCCGAACGTCCAAGAGTCACGTGCGCTTTCCATTTATCTGCAGGCACGCATGCAAGAAGCGTGGAAGTTGACCAATCGTCAAGTTAAAGTAGGGAATTTAGCCGTGCTGCGTGAAAACACAGTTCCTGCCTCCCTAACTGAAATAGGATTTATCGATAATTCGAAGGATCTTCAATTTATAAAATCGGAGTTGGAGCGTCAAAGAATGGGGAAAGCGTTATTTCTCGGTACACTGGACTATTTTTACCATTATGAAAAACGAACTGATGTATTGCCATACTACAAAAAAGCTGGAGCTTCGCTCAGCAAAAAGCTGCATTGAGCTACAACTATTTTTAAGTACTGCTTCTGTAATGAAGGAAAAGATTGAATATCTTGTATTTGAATAATTTTCAGCATTTTTCGCCAACTCTTTTTAATGGAGAAGGATGAGTTTTATATGAATTTACCGTTTGTCCTGTTCGGATTCGAAAGAAATTCTGTCATTAAGTTTTTTTAAAACTGTTTTTAGTTTCAGCAAGTTGTTTAACTAGTTGTTGGTGGTAAAACACTTTTGACCAAAGGTAAATAGCCAGTCCAATAAGCAAAATGGGCATTTGCCATCCCGTTTTATCATTCAAAACAAAATCATAAAGGGCCCAAACAAAGAGAGCCACACTATAAAAGAGGAATCCGTATGTTGAGGATCTCTCTTTTTTTTGTTTTCTTTTGTTCTCTTTTTTCGTTGCTGTCATCTTTTTCCTCCCTCACTTCTTCTGTTTAGGTATTTTTACTAACTGAACTTATCTCGTCAGGTAACTCTAACTCTAATGGATTTAGGCGATTAATCAACTAAGTAATAAGGCAATTCTATGAAAAAAGATATGTGCATTGGTACTGAACTGGATGGGGAATCAACCATGAAGCAAACATCTTTCTTCACAGTTTCGACGAAACTAAGCTAGAGATACTTGATTTTTGATAATATTGCATAGTAGCGATGCCTGCTGTTTGATAAACTAGACCGGACGTAAGGAAATCGATGAGTTTTACCGAAGGAGGAAGTTGGATTGAAAGCAAAGTGGTTTTTAGCAATTATAACTGGAATTTTATTAGTGAGCTTAGTAACTCCAGCAGCAGCAAATGAAAAGAACTCATTGCAAGATGAAATTATATACGATTTGTTAGTCGATCGTTACTTCAACAAAGTTATACAGAATGATTACGAAGTGGACTCGCGGGATTTAACCGCATTCAATGGTGGCGATTTTAAAGGATTGGCAAGCGAAATGCAGTACATCAAAGATATGGGATTTACAATGGTATCGATTGGGCCGGTATTTGCGACGGATACGTATGACGGAAAAGAAGTAATCGATTATCAACAATTTGAACGTCATTTTGGTACGGAGGAGGAGTTTCAAGAGGCCATTGATAAAATCCATGAGTTGGATATGAAAGTAATAATCGATATTCCAACTCAACGGGTCAGCAAAGAACACGTATGGAACAAAGAGAATCCGGAGTGGTTCTCTGAAAATGAAGATGGAACGATGGCACTGGATACAACAAATCCGGAAGCTCAAAGAAAATTAATTGATTGGTTCAGTGAATTTGTCGAAGAATATGAAATAGATGGAATTCGCCTACAAACCGCAGATCAATTGGATCAAGATTTTATTAGTCAATTTTCAGAAACCATGAAAAGTATTCGGGGTGTCTATATCATAAGCGACTTAGAAATGGGACCTCAATCCGGACTGGATGCGGTTGTAAAGCCTGGTATAGAAGAGGATTTGCGAAGCAGTTATAAAAATTTCGATCCCCTTTCAACAACTTCTCCGGACTTTGAAGAGACGGCTGAGGGCCAATTAACTCGAGTGGATTCTCTTTTAAGCAATCGCTTTACATCTGACATCGTGGCAGTGAGAGGGTTTCCCCCAACGAGATGGAACTTATTGATGTTTCAGTTATTGACCATGCCCGGAATCCCGATTGTTCAATACGGCTCCGAGATTGCTATGAACGGAAGTGCCCCCCCTGAATCTCACTCTATTTTAAATATGGGGGTAGACGAAGAACTGATTGACCACATTACAAGTTTGACTTCGCTTCGAAATCAGTCGGAAGCACTTCGGACAGGAGAAACGGAAGTCTTGCATGAAAAGGATGGCTGGCTTGTCTATAAACGGTCCAATGAGGAGGAGTCATGGATTATCGCCATAAATAATTCCTCTTCGACCAAGAGTTTAACGTTGCCAGCTGAAGTAATTGGTGATGACAAAGAAATGCGTGGATTGTTTGAAAATCACGTGGTTCGTCAGAATGATGACGGTGATTACCAAATCACATTGGATCGTGAGTTAGGGGAAGCCTTCAATGTCATCGAACAAAAGGGATTTAATAAAGCCTATATTGCTGCCTTAATTCTTCTCTATACGCTGTTTATAAGTTTTCTTGTGTTGGCTTGGCGTAGAGGACGAAAACGGAACTTAGCTAAAGGAAATAAATCAAAGAATAGTGATGTTGAAGAATTCCCAAAACCTAACCATGGGTGAAACGAATTTCACATGTCAACGCCCAAATTTTGTTATAAGAGTAATGATAGTAAATAAGCATACAAGTAAGCAATCCGACTTATATTTATGAGTCGGATTTTTCTATCCCCTAATATTTTCAAGTAAAAATGTTAAATTGTTATTATTTTAAACCAAAATGAAATGTGACTGTAACAAACCAAGTCATATGAGGTGTTACAATAACAGAGCCGGAATTTATAGAGAACTAAAAATAGTGATATTAAACTAGGTTTTAAAACTCATGAAGTTAACTGATAGCTACTTAGTAAATGACTTTAACGGATGTACACGCATATTTTAATTTTTATAAATAGAACGATATAGAGAGAAATGAAGTGGGATTTGAAAGGGGAAACGAAACATGATATCGAAATGGATGTTGACTGGTTTGACTTCTGTGTTGGCTTTATCAATGCTAGTACCAACAGCAAGTGCTGATACACTAAGTGAACTAGAACAAAAGAAACAGCAAGTTGAACAGAGGCAAGGCGAATTAAACTCTGGAATCAACGAAAAGTCGAATGAAATATCTAAAAATAAGTCCACATTGGAAGAAATCATGGCACAAATTCAGGTACTTGATGCTAAAATTCAAGAAACTGGAGCGAAAATCGCTAGCGTTGAAGGCACTATTGCACAAACAAAAGAGGAAATTGAAGAATTAAAGGCTTCAATTGTTGAACTTGAGCAAAAAATTGCTGAACGTACGGAATTACTACAAGAACGGGCACGTGCCATCCAATTAAGTGGAGGCTCGGTGGATTACATAGATGTATTACTTGGCGCAAACAGCTTTGTTGATTTCATCGACCGTTTTTCAGCCGTGAATACGTTAATCGAAGCAGACCGTAACATCATGCGTGAACAGGCGGCAGACAAAGAATTGCTGGCTGAGCAAAAAGCACAAGTTGAAACAAAACTTGCTGAGCAAGAAGAACGTCGCGCAGAGTTAGAAACTCTTAAATCTTCACTTGATGGGCAAAAAGCGGAGCAAGCAGGTCTTGGGAGAGAATTACAAGCTGAACAAGAACGTTTAGCAAGTGAGAAATCCAATTTAGAGGGTCAGCGTGCTGAAGCTCTGGACATCAGTGCGGAACTGGAAACACAAATTGTGAATGAACAGAAGCGTCTTGCAGAAGTGGCAAGAAAAGCTGAAGAAGAACGTCAGCGCAAGTTGGCAGCAGAACGAAAAGCTGCGGCTGAACAGGCGGCGGCTGAACAACAAGCAGCTGAAGAAGCAGCTGCCGCGAGACAAGCTGAAGAAGAACGAAAAGCTGCGGCTGAGAGCAGTACAAAATCAGCAGCTGTAAAAACACCGAGCGTGGAAAAATCCGTAGAAGCGAATGCACCAGCCAGTGAGTATGAAGCTCCTGCAGCAGCTTCGGGGTCTCCGTTTATCCGACCAGCAGCAGGCAGAAACACCTCTAATTTTGGATGGCGTGATATTGGAGATGGACCTGAATTTACCGCAGGCATGGACATTGCTAATGTTCCAGGTACACAGGTAATGGCAGCAGCCAACGGCTACGTTTCAAGTGCTGGTACGATGGGCGGACTAGGAAATGCCGTTGTCATTACGCATTCAGTCAATGGGCAAACGATGACGACCGTATACGGTCATTTGAACTCAATAGATGTTACGACTGGTCAAGCAGTAACTCAGGGACAACGAATTGGGGGCATGGGGAACACCGGACGTTCAACCGGTCCCCATCTCCATTTTGAAACACATATCGGCATCTGGAACGGCTCAAGTTCCAATGCAGTCGATCCACGAAATTATATTGGATCTTAACGAAAACAGCCAACATCTCTTTAGAGGTTGGCTGTTTTTTATGCGACTTCTTTTTTGCTTTTCTTTTAAATAAAGGACCGATTTCTGAAGTGAAATGAAGGTAAAGGGGATTATACGAAAGAGACTCAATCTTCAAATACTCATCACATCATTAACGTGAATGTTTGTTGCAGTCAAATTATACTTTCGATATGATAAAGCGAGAAGAAAGGATGGGACAACGACATGAGGGTTTTTTCTCTGACAACTTTGTTGCTTATGGTTTTATTACTTTCCGCATGTGGTAATTCTGCAATTGAGGATTTTTCATATACAGATCACCGAGAAGAAAAAGTATCGTTGGAAAGTTTAAATGGAACGCCGTGGCTAGCAACGTTTGCTTTTACAAGTTGTGAAACGGTGTGTCCACCGATGATGTTTAATCTGACAGAGATTCAAGAAGAGTTGAAGGAAAACGGCATGGAAGAGTACAAAATTATTGCATTCAGCGTAGACCCAACAGTAGATACTCCTGAAAAGATGCAGGAATACTTGACCCAATTCTCAGTTCCAGATGAATCAAAATGGCATTTACTTACAGGTTATACGCAGGAACAGATAGCGGAATTTGCCAGTGATAATTTCAAGTCATTTGTCAAAAAAGATCCGAGCAGCAATCAAGTTATTCATGGGACTTCTTTTTATTTGGTTGATCGAGAAGGCAGAGTGGTCAATAATTATGATGGATTCAGTAATGTGCCCGTAGAAGAAATAAGGAAAGATCTTGAAAAATTGATTGAAGATGAGTGAAAAATTGATTGAAGATGAGTGAAAAAATGGTCATATAAACGGAACCCCGATTAAAAATGGATTAAGTGGCACCTTTTTTAACTATGATGCTCCATTTCCACTCAATTAAACCATTGAAAAAACCAGATCCTCTTGGGATCTGGTTTTCTCTTATAGATGAATGGTTACATCCGCTGATTCGCGAAGCTGCGCCACTAACGCTTGTACAGCTTCTCCTTCTTTTTGCATTTTTATCTGTTCCTCAAGTTGAGGTTTCACTTCTTCGAATGCTGGCAGTTCTTCGCCACCGGCCTCTTTTTGCTGGGCCTGTGCTTCATCATAAAATGTCTGGAGTTCTTCATCCGTCGGATTGATTTCGCCAGTCTCTTGTGCAATCAATTGATCTACTTTCACTTGAACTTCTACTTGCTTCATCACTTCTTCTTCAGAAACACCCTGCTCTTCAAGTGCAGCCAAAAACTCTTCTGTTGATTCAAGGCCATTTTGCTGTGCCAATTCTTCTATCGTCGTATTGGTCTGTTCTTCCGATGCAGTTATCTTCTGTTTTTCAGTTTCTTGAACAAGCAGTTCCTGCGCTACTAAGCTTTCAGCAACTTGCTCTTTTAACTGAGCCTGGTCAACTTCTTCTCCAGACATCTGTGCCTGCATGGCCATCTGCTGGAATTGTCCTGTATAAGCCGATTCAAATTCTTTTTTATCGATTTCTTCTCCATTTACTTCTGCGACAATTTCAGGGATGCCCTCTAGATCCGGTTCAGGCATTTCAGGTTGTTCAGCACTGCTAGCTTCCTGCTCAGCCGCAACTTCCTCCTGTGATGCTGCTTCCTCGTTCGTTTCTTCTGCAGTTTCACCACCACATGCAGCCAATGCTACCATAGATCCTCCAAGTACTATTGTTAATAACCATTTTCTAATCATCCGTGTTCTCCTCTCGAACATCATGTCCGTAATTGTAGCATATACATTCCAGTTGTAAAAATAGAAACGGTTCAAGGGCACAGCAGTGTCTATCATTTGTGTTCAGTTTAATATGCCAGTTTCAGACTGTTTTTTGATTTTAGACACAAGTAGCCTGATTATAAAAAACTCGGAATAGGTGGAAGAAGCCACCGGTTCAAGTAACGTTGAATCGGCGGCTTCTTTGTTTACCCAGGCTGTTTATATCCTGCTTTCTATTTTATGAATTTCTCCTAACAAAGTTAATATTTGCTCTTCATCAATCGAAGGGAGTTCAATACAACAATTAAGGTAGCTCCCATATCTGCGAAAATCGCCATCCAGAGTGTGAGCCACCCTGGAATGATCAAAAGCAATGCCACTAGCTTCAATCCAAGTGCAAAAGCCACATTTTGATAAATGATGGTCAAGGTTTTGCGACTAAGTCCGATGGTGTAGGGCAGCTTGTCCAAATCATCTGCCATGAGGGCAATGTCAGCTGTTTCCAAGGCAGTGTCTGTTCCGGCACCACCCATTGCAATTCCCACCGTGGAACTTGCCAGCGCAGGAGCATCATTGACGCCATCCCCAACCATGGCTACTTTGCCAAATTGCTCTCGAAGCGCTTTGATCGTATTCAATTTATCTTCGGGCATCAATTCTGACTTAACTTCTGACATATTCAGCTGGTTTCCGATGCCATCTGCAGCTAACCGGTTATCGCCGGTCAACATAACGGTTTTCTCGATGCCCAAATCATAAAGTTTTTGGATAATTGTCGAACTGCTTGATCTGACTTGATCAGCTACGGCAATATAACCTTTTATTTCATTGTCTGAGCCTAGCAGCATCACTGTTTTGCCAACAGCTTGAAGAGCTGTAATCTCTTTTTTTATGTCTCCTGACGTTTCCAATAGATCCGTGAATAAGTTTGGGCTGCCAATATAGAAGGTTTGTCCGTCAATATCGGCTTTTGCGCCTTTTCCGGTAATCGATTGAAAGTCAGTCACTTCGAGTAAATCGATTGCTGACTTATCTGCATTGCGCAAGATAGCCGAAGCCAAAGGGTGTTGAGATAATTTTTCGATAGATGCTGCTGTCTGCACAATTTCTTTTGAACTCATAGTGGATAAGGAAGCAATGTTTGTTACTTCCGGTGTCCCATGGGTTAAGGTTCCCGTTTTATCGAATGCAATGACTTTGAGGCGGCCTGTTTCTTCTAAATGAATGCCGCCTTTAATCAAGACACCATTTCTTGCGGCGTTTCCGATGGCTGTGACAATTGCGACTGGTGTAGAAATCACCAGAGCACAAGGGCAACCGACAACCAAAATGGCAAGGGCGCGGTAAATCCATTCATTCCACTCACCACCGAAAAACAGCGGAGGCAGTACCGCAACCAACAAAGAAATCAACAAGATGGCTGGTGTATAGTATTTGGCGAACTTATCGACGAATTGCTGGGAAGGGGCACGTTCTGCTTGAGCTTCTTCTACCAAATGAATAATTTTTGCAATGGTGGTGTCTTCAGCTCTTTTCGTCACTCGCACTTCCAAAGAACCTTCTTCATTAAGGGTTCCGGCGAATACTTCATCGCCTAAGGATTTATGCGTCGGAACAGATTCACCCGTAATCGCTGCCTGGTTTATGGATGAGTCGCCTTTTATGACTTCTCCATCCATCGCCAGTTTCTGACCCGGTTTGATGATCATAATGTCATCGATTTGAATATCATCCACATCGATTTCAAATTCTTTTGTTCCGCGTCTGACGGTCGCTGTATTCGGGGCAATATCCATTAAGGAACGGATCGAATTTCTAGCTTTGTCCATCGAATAGGTTTCCAGCGCTTCACTGACAGCGAAGAGAAAGACGACAACCGCACCTTCTCCCCATTCCCCGATAAGAGCTGCCCCAATAACTGCGATGGTCATGAGTGTGGTCATATCGAATTGCAGTTTGGTCAAATTGCCAAAGCCCTCTTTAAACAAACTAAAACCGCCAACGAGAATAGCCGTTGCGAAAAGTAAAGTAGAGGCCACGTGCTCTTCCCCTACTAAAACGGTAGACGTATACCCAAGAATCACGAAGAATAAGGAAAGCAAGGTTGTCTGGTTTTCTCGTTTCTTCCAAAAAGGTTCTTTTGATTCTATGATTCGTTGTTTGGCCGGATATACCTTAATGCCGTCGAATGAGCCTGCTTTTTCCAGCTCTTCAATGGATGCTTCGCCGGCAATGGTGATTTTTGAAGCGCCAAAATTCAACTGAACATCTTGGACAGAAGGAATTTCCCGAATGTTTTTCTCGAACTTGGCCGCACAGTTGGTGCAGGACAGATTGCGCAGTTAATAAACATTCGTTTCTTTGCTCATTTGTATCGATCCTCCTCGGCATGCTCAAATGCAATGCGTACCAATTGTTTTACGTGATCGTCTGTCAGTGAATAAAAAACCAATTTCCCTCTTTTCTCATACTTCGCTAAGCCCATATTTCGCAAATAACGAAGATGGTGAGAGGCTGTGGCCGTTGTGGTCTCAAGAATGTTGGCGACATCACATACACACAGTTCTTTTTCCAGCGTTAACGCATAGGTGATCTTTAAGCGCGTTGCATCCGAAAGTGCTTTGAAAATCAACTCCACTCCACTGATTCCCACGAGTTTTGGCTGAATTCGCTCAATTACTTCTTCGTCATAGCAGAAAGTTTGGCAGGTTTCTTGTTTTGTTCCAGTTTTAACTTTGATTTTTAGTTCTTCCATGCTCTCACCTCATTCAAATGGTTGTTTGATTATGTTCAGTGTAGGAAAAATTCGAAACTTTGTCAATCTTATATTCAAACGATTGTTTAAATGTTGTTGTTCGCCTGTTAAAATGAATGGGGAATAAAAAGAAGAAGTGCTGTAAAAGCATCAGTTTTACAAGAAAAAAGTTACGAGGAAAGAGGTAAAGTCTAGTGAAAAAAGTGGTCTTATTCCTACTATTATTCTTATTTCTATCACCAGCCGTCTTTGCGCACACCGCATTGGAAAGTGCTAACCCTGCAGAGGGAGATGTAGTCACCGAGGAATTGCAAGAAATGGTATTGGAATTCAATACCGACTTGGAACAAGGAAGTTCTTTTACGGTGGAAGATGAAAGAGGGCAGGAAGTTCCAATAGGTGTTGAAATTTCTGAACAGTCCATGACAGGGACGTTAGGGGCAGCAATAGCAAACGGTACCTACACGGTCAACTGGGAGATCATCGGGGCTGATGGCCATCCCATTGAAGGGACTTATGCCTTTACCCTGGAAGTTAGTAAGGACTCGGTCCCTTCAGAGGGAAAAGAAGAAGCAGTACCCTCCACTGAGGACGAATCAGCAGATCAAGGTGGAACAGAAGAGCCCCAAAATGAAAATCTAGCGGCTCCACAGGAAACGACTAATGCACCTTATGTGATGGTGATCGTGTTGATTGTACTGGCAGTGATTGCTGTCGGCACGTTGATGTGGGTATCGAATAAAAGGGGCAGTTAAATGATTTGGATTTATGTATCGGAGACTTTGTTGTACCTGTGTTTTTCCCTGCTGATTGGTTCATTGGTAATTCAACTGGTTCCATCCCATCTAAAGCCTCACTTGAAAATCAGCAAACGTGTGTTGCAAGTGGCCATTCTGGGAATCGCCTTCTTGTCTGCGGCACCGGTCATTCGGTTAATTCTGTTTCTCTATGAAGATATTGGTCTTTTATTAACAACTCAAAATGTCATAGGAGAATTCGAAGTTGGGCAAGCCTGGACCGTAACTGTTTTTATTTCGGTATTTTTCTACCTTTTTGTGTCGCTTGTTCCTGTCTTTAAAAGAAAAGTATTTATAGGGATTGCGCTTGTTTTTTCCTTTATTCTGCTTTTGGCGGTGGGGTGGGCAAGCCATGCAGCTTCCCTGACCGACTGGAGTGGCTTTGTTGTTCATACGCTGCATTTTACAGCTGTCACGGTTTGGGTAGGCTTGTTGTTGGTGGTGAGTTGGTTTTCGACCACTGCACAAAACTGGCTGTCCTTTTTAAAATGGTATACACCGGTAGCCCTCAGTTGTTTGGCGATTGTCATTGGTTCAGGAATTTTTATCATGACATTGGCGGTGGATGTAACGGAGTACCAAGATGCTTGGATGATGCCCTACGGTCAAGCCATCTTGCTGAAGCATTTACTGGTACTCCCTGTTTTGTTGTTCGCTTGGATTAATGGGGTCTGGATGAGAAGAAAACTCCAACGTGGAGAAGACATAAATCCGGTTCCTTGGTCAAGGGCAGAAAGCGTCGTCTTGCTGCTGGTTTTCGCGGCAACTGCCGTATTGGGCCAGCAGGAGCCTCCTCATTCCATTGAAGCCTATTTGAAGGGAAGTGGTGCCTCCGATCTTTTCCGTTACTTTTATTCGGGACAGATTGTTCCGGCGATGCACCTGCAATTTGATTTCACTCTTCTGGGATCGTTGTTCTTTGGGGTAGCTGTCGTTTTTGGTTTTCTTGTTCTCTACTGCTTCAAGCAGAAGGCACCTTCATTCGTTTCCTTATTAATGAGCCTATTCAGTGTTTTGGCATTGTATGTAGGATTGATGTTGAGTATCTATTAAATAAACTGATACAGAAAAGAGGAGTATTATGAATAACAATCAGAAAAAAGCTAAGCCATCCGGTTTAAAATTTGCGGTTCTCTTAACATCTTTAGCAGTTGTGATTTTGGCAGCCATTGTGGTTTTGACTAATCAACAGGAAGCGCCGGCAGTGGAAACGGCGCAAATCGATCTCAACGGACAGCCGATTTTAGGCGAAGAAGAAGCTCCAGTGACAGTCGTCGAATTTGGAGACTTTAAATGTCCTTCTTGTAAAGCGTGGGGGGAAACGGTTTATCCGCAACTCGTTCAGGATTACGTGGACACAGGAGAGGTGAAGTTTTCCTATATCAACGTCCTCTTCCATGGGGACGAATCCATGTTGGCTTCGTTAGCAGCAGAATCCGTGTATCAGCAAAGTCCGGATGCTTATTGGGATTTCCACAAAGCCCTATTTGCCGCACAGCCAGAAGTAAACCACGATGGAGCCTGGATCACGCCGGAAAAAGTTCTGGAAGTGGCAGCAGCTTATCCATCAATTGATCAAGAGAAACTAAAAGCAGATATGGAACAGCAAGCCACAATGGACGCTGTGGAAATTGACACAGCGTTAGTGGAAGAAGCTGGAGTTGCCCAAACACCAACGATTGTTATCAATGGGCAGACATTGGAAGATCCGTTTGACTATGAAGCGATTAAAGAGCTGATTGAGCAAGAATTGACGGGTGAGGAGTAATGGGGAAAGGAAGAACACAATCCAGCCAAAACGCGATTTTATTATACAGTGCCTGGTTTGTGGCATTGATTGCGACACTTGGCAGTCTGTATTTCAGTGAAATCAGGGGGTTCATCCCTTGTGAACTTTGTTGGTATCAACGGATCGCGATGTATCCACTGGTCTTGATTTTAGGAATCGCCACATTTCGGAACGATGCAAAGGTATTTATTTACGCCTTGCCGTTATCTCTTTTGGGAGGAAGCATTTCGATTCTCCATTACCTGGAACAAAAAGTACCTGGCTTCGGGGGGATTAAACCCTGCGTTAGTGGTGTTCCTTGCAGTTCTGAGTACATCAACTGGTTTGGGTTTGCAACAATTCCCTTTCTTGCGCTTATTGCCTTCATCTTGATTTCAGTTGCGATGGTGGTCTTAGCGGTCAAAAACAAGAAGAATTGACCTTCGATTTTTCACTGTTCTATCGATTCCATAAGAAGCCCGTCTAAATCATAAACAGGCATGACAGGTCCATGCTATAAATTTTTGTTAGGAGATGACCATGTGGCAGAAATCAGTTTATTCCTTGCGTTCGGCGCAGGACTGTTATCATTTATTTCTCCCTGTTCCCTGCCGCTGTATCCAGCTTTTCTGTCGTACATTACCGGTGTTTCAGTGAATGACTTGAAAACCGGAAAAGGCGTGATGCGGCGCAATGCGTTGATTCACACGATTCTCTTTTTAATCGGCTTTTCCATCATTTTTTTGGCATTAGGATTATCCACTTCATTTATCGGGTCGTTCTTCTTGGAAAACCAAGCTCTTTTACGGCAATTAGGCGCAATTCTAATGGTGTTTTTCGGTTTGGTACTTACAGGGATTTTGAAGTTTAATTTTTTGCTTTCAGATAAAAAAATTCATTTTCAAAAAAGGCCTTCTGGATATGCCGGTTCTGTTTTGATCGGCATTGGATTTGCGGCAGGCTGGACGCCTTGTACGGGTCCAATTTTGGCAGGGGTCATTGCACTTGGAGTAGCCGATCCGGATAGAGGACTCCTTTATATGCTATTTTACGTGTTAGGCTTTTCGATTCCCTTTCTTATAATGTCTCTCTTCATTGAGAAAATGACCTTTTTAAAGAAAAAAAGTGCGCTTTTCATGTCAATTGGTGGCGCACTGATGATTCTGATGGGTGTTTTATTGTATTTTGATATGATGACAGAAATTATCGCGTTCCTTTCCCAATTCACAGGAGGATTTACAGGATTCTAACTGAGTAGATAGAAACGAGGGTGTTTTATATGACAGTTAAAAAGAAAAAGAGATCTTATATACGAGCGGTTATCTTACTGGTTATGGCAGGAGCCATCGTTTTTACGATTTACAACAGCTTTGCAGGGGGAAAAAGTGAATTACTGCAAGTAGGAGATGAAGCCCCGGACTTTACCTTAGTGGATCTTGAAGGTAAAAAACATCAATTATCGGATTACCAAGGCCAAGGGGTGTTTGTCAACTTCTGGGGGACCTGGTGCAAACCGTGTGAGAAAGAATTTCCGCTGATGGAAAACCAATATCAAGTGTACAAGGATCAAGGCGTTCAAATCCTAGCCGTTAATATTGCTCAGTCCGATTATGAAGTGAGACAATTTGCGGAACAACGGGATCTGACGTTTCCGATTGTGATTGATAAAACGAAGAGTGTGATGGAAGCTTACAACATTCGTCCCTTGCCGACTACACTGCTGGTCAATCCTGAAGGGAAGATCACGAAAATCATTACCGGAGAGATGTCTGAAGAAGACATTGCCAGCTACATGGAAGAAATCAAACCCGAGTAAGGAGATTTTTTAGATGGAAAACGTACAATGCCAATGTGGCCATACGAATCCTCCTGGTACGAAGCTTTGTGAGTCGTGCGGGCGCTCTTTGACTGAAAAAGATCAAAACAGCAAGCTGGTGGATATGCGCTACGAAGGAACGGCCAGACGTTCACAAACCTATAACAAATCGATCATCGACAAAATCTGGAACTTCTTTTCAAGCGTGAAAGTCGGCGTCAGTATTATTGTCATCTTGCTGGTGGCAGCAGCCATTGGGACAATCCTGCCGCAGCAAGCTTTTGTTCCGGCGAGTACAGAAGCGACAATCCAAGCTTATTATGCCGATACTTACGGCAGTGTTGGACGCGTCTATCATGCGCTTGGGTTCCATGATTTATACAGCTCTTTTTGGTTTATTGCATTAGTTGGGATGTTGGCCATTTCGCTGGTAATTGCGAGCTTAGACCGGTTCGTTCCGCTTTATAAATCGTTGAAAAACCAGCGGGTTCTGCGCCATCCAAGCTTTATGGACAAGCAGCGCATCTATGGAAGCGGCCCTGGGGCTGAAGATACGCTTGAAAAAGCAGAAACGAAATTAAAAGAGTTGAAATACAATGTCCGGACGGATAAAAATGGGTTGTTGGCCGAAAAAGGCCGTTTTTCCAGGTGGGGCCCATACGTCAACCATATCGGCTTAATCATTTTCCTTTTCGGCGTCATGCTGCGCATGATTCCAGGATTCTATATCGATGAAAGTCTTTGGCTGCGTGAAGGCGAAACCAGAGCGATTCCAGAAGTGCCGGGCTATTACTTGGAAAACAAAAATTTTAAATTGGAAACGTATACGGGTGAAGGGGAAGACGCGAGGTTCGAGGAAGCAATTGACCGGGTGGGGACGGTCGTGAAGAACTACCAAACAGATATTGTTCTTTATCAAGAGCCAGAAGATAGCCTGCCCGGTGCAACGGATAACTTGGAAGTCATCCAGGAATACCCGATTCGCGTCAACCAGCCGCTGAAATTTGATGGCTATGCCGTGTATCAAATGGATTATAAATTGAATGAATTAAAGGCGATGACATTCGCGTTGACGAACAAAGAAACAGAAGAATCACTGGGTGAATTGACAATCGACTTGATTAATCCGGTAGATACCTACGAACTCGAAGGTGGTTCAACGGTTGAATTGCTTGGTTATTATCCAGATTTCTCTGGGTTTGAAGATGGAGAACCGCAAACTGCAACCCCTTTGCCAAACAATCCCGGTTTCCTGGTCGAATTGACTACCCCGGAAACACCGGCAGGAGAAACGAGTTTTATCACCATTCAAAATACGGTAGAACCCTTGGGAGAAAATCAATTCAAATTAACCTTTCAGAATGCGGATACGCGTAATGTCTCTGGTTTAACGGTTCGCAAAGACAGCACCTTGCCGATTCTAGGCATTGGCGGTTTAATTTTCATGATCGGTGTAGCGCAAGGGATGTACTTTAACCATCGCCGTTTCTGGATTCAGCAGAAGGCAGATGGCACGATTCTTTTAGCCGGCCATACCAACAAAAACTGGTTCGGCTTGAAGAAAGACCTGGATCGAGTGGTTGACTCTGCAAAATTGCCTGCTTACACAGATCAGCAGGATGAAATCGATAAAGCAGAGAAAGCAGAAAAGGAAGGTGAGGTTTCGTCATGACATTAATTGAGATTAGCTCGAATTTACTGTACCTTGCATTCTTTGCTTACCTGATTGCTACTTTCGTTTTTGGTGGAGCTGTTAAAGGCAATAAAAAAGGTTCGTTCAACTCAGAACAGCGCTGGGGGAAAGTAGCAATTACCATCACCGTCATCGGCTTTCTTGCAAACATCGGCTATTTTTTCACCCGGTGGATCGTATCGGGACATGCACCTCTCAGCAATATGTTTGAATTTACGACCGCGTTTGGCATGACACTTGTAGGAGGATTCATTATTCTTTACTACCTCTACAAAACACCTGTTCTAGGAATGGTTGTCTTGCCAGTTGCCCTATTAATTATTGCGTATGCAAGCATGTTTCCGAGTGAAGTCAGTCCGCTTATCCCAGCGCTTCAAACAAACTGGCTGGCGATTCATGTCAGCACGGTTGTCATTGCGGAAGGGATCTTGGCCATGAGTGCAGCAGCGGGGTTGATTTACTTGCTCAAAGTGGTTGATTTGTCGAAAAAGTCAAAGCAGCGATTTTGGCTGGAAGGAATTCTGTATTTTTTGGTGTTAGTCGTAGGTTTTGTTATTTCAAGTTCTTACTTCACCCTAACAAATTACGAGAACACCTTTCAGTATGTCAACAAAGATGATCAGGAAGCCACAATCATTTATAATATGCCTCCTATCTTCGGTATGAATGAATCGGTTTCATTGACGGAGAATGCCATGACACCACTAGTTGAAACACCTGCGTTAGTAGATGCTAGTAAACTGACGACTGTCACGTGGTCTTTGTTAATTGGAACTATTCTATATGTCCTAATTAGATTGATTACCCGCAGGAGAATAGCGCAACTTATTCAACCACTAATGAAAAATGTCAATCTTCAACTGATGGATGAAATTAATTACCGGGCAGTGATTATCGGCTTTCCATTATTTACTCTAGGCGCGCTCGTCTTTGCCATGATTTGGGCTCAAATCACTTGGTCCCGTTTCTGGGGGTGGGATCCGAAAGAAGTCTGGGCATTGGTTACCTGGCTATTTTATGCGGCCTATTTACATTTACGTCTCGGTAAAGGGTGGCAAGGTGAAAAATCAGCCTGGCTGGGTGTAATCGGTTTTGCGATTATCATGTTCAATTTAATAGTTGTTAACTTGATCATTGCGGGACTGCATTCATACGCGTAAAAGGAGCGCCTCTAGGGCGCTTTTTTTACTGTTATCTTTAATTTATAAACGATTCTGTCCGCGACTCAACCAAGTTTCGTCAGTTTACGGGCGACTTATCAAAACATCTTCATTTTCTGTTCATTCGCTGCTTAATTGTGCGATTTTTTCTTTTGCTTTAGAAACTCTAACCAAAACTAGCTATAACACAGAAAAATGAGGTGAGAAATATGTTTAGAAAGTTTGTAGTTTTATTATTGGTCGTATTTTTCATGGTGCTAATTATTTTTACAGCTATCATGTTTTTGAAAAATGAAGTCGAGGTCTATTCGGAGAAAGAAGTGACGTTGGCGATTGAAAAGCCTATGTTCATCAACTTAAGTGAACCGGTAGCCACTGAAAAAGGCAGCGATAGGACAGCTGTCTATGACATGTCTTTACTTGGCCTGAATGTCGGAACTTACACATTGGTCGAACGAACACTGGAAAACGAGACAACGCTCATTTTCGAAGAAATTGAAAATACCGGCTGGATTCCATATGCGCTATCCTTGAATGTCAAAAATCTGGCTGAAGCTGACTTCAAGTCCTGGAATCCGGAAGCTGCGGCAAGCCTGGACGAGAAAATCTACGGTCCAGACCCGACAACTAATCCTAATGGAGTTTATGCCAGAGGGAATACAGAGATTTTGCAGGGGAATGTCTTTGTTTCACGTAACCTGCAGCTGGGCAATGGGGACTGGGTACAAGAGCTTCGCCACGAAATCCCTGAATTTACTTTAGAGGAAGGTGTTTTAGCTAAAAATTACTGGCTGCCGCCAAAACATCAGAGCCAAACCTGGATGATGATCGGGCAAGAACCATTGTTCGAAACGGAAGAAGCAGAAGATGGGTGGATCACTTTTTCGCTTGAAAACCGTCTAGCCCAGTTAAACTGGCTGACGCCTGAAGGGCCCTTGGTCAAACTGCAGTTGACCGATGATCCTCGTACACAACTGGCTTATGGCTATACAACCGAACGGACAGCAAACGTAAGTTTCAACGAATGGAATGAAAACTCGCCTTCTCTGTTCTTTGAATCCATGATGTTGAATTCAGAAAACGACTTGCAGCGATAATCGATAAATTCGTTGAAATTGATACTTTGCTTTAGCAAGTTTCCAATTATGTACGGATGTTACCGCTAAGCCCATAACGACATTTAATTTCCATTCATTGGGATAGCTATCAAGGTTCCAAGCAGCACCGTCACATAGATATTCCCTTTTATAATTGAAAATCCAGATCGATTTGCAAAAACCATTAGTTTTCTTATTTGCTAGACGAGTAAAAGTTTACATATGAGGGATTATCGGTAGCTACATTAATAGAAAGGGAAAGAAGAGGCTGTTAACTGCAATTCTTCTTTCCCTTTATTTTGAGAATTTGTCTTTTATGAATGATGTGACACAGCTAATTTAGAATAGAAGAAACTGTGTTTACACTATTAGATTAGTTCGCTCTTGATGAATGACCTCTGCCACTGTGGAAAAGATCGACACGTTTTAGGGTTTGGGGTACGGGAAGGACAAGAGGGTTGGCATATAGTTCTAGTTTTAGAGAGGGCGTAATATAATTCACCGTCATAACCTTAGTTATTATTGGGAATTAATTTCCAATAATAACTTTTCAGGATTTTTTCTTCCGCTCGGATTCAAAGTCAAGATTAACAAGGCAATCGGATGCCACTTCCGGTATCCTGATAGAGAGGGGGCGCTCGAATGTGCTTTCTCTTTGTCATCTAAGGAGTGTCATTATGAACGTATTAGAGAAATTTCAAACCGTCATTATTCTAAGCGCAGTTGGGCTCGGCCTTTTATTTGGCCAGGTCCACTTTTTTGAACAATACGCCGAATTCTTCATTGTGCCATTTTTATTGCTGATGCTCTATGGATTATTTTTAACCATTCCATTGCAGTACCTGAAGGATGCTTTTAAAAATCGCAAGTTTTTCACTGTCAGCATGCTTATCAATTTTGTCTGGACACCTTTAGTGGCCTGGGGACTTGGGGCGATCTTCCTTGAAGATCATCCAGCCCTGTGGATTGGATTTATCATGCTGATGGTAACGCCTTGTACAGACTGGTACCTCATGTTCACTTCCATTGCCAAAGGGAATGTGCCCTTGTCCACGTCCATTTTGCCGATTAATTTGATTCTGCAGGTCGTGCTGTTGCCGGTCTACCTATTCATTTTCGCTGGCACAATTGAGCCGATTCCATTGTTGACTATCGGCAAAAGCATTGTCCTGGTACTGGTTGTTCCGTTTGCCCTAGCACATTTGACACGTTATGCCTTGCGGAAGAGAAAAGCCTTCTTGAATGAGAAACTCGTCTCTTTTTTTGCTACGGCACAGATTTTCTTTTTATCTTTGGCGATTATGGCGATGTTTGCTTCGCATGGGAAGTACCTACTCACTAATCTTGAAGTCATTTCAACCTTGCTGCTGCCTGTTTTATTGTTCTTTGTTGTTAATTTTATTTTGGCGCAAACAGTAGGGAAAGCCCTAAAGTTTTCCTATGAAGATACGGTGAGCTTAAGCCTGACGACTATCGCACGTAATTCGCCTGTTTCATTGGCCATTGCAGTTGTCGCCTTTCCGGATCAGCCTTTAATCGCCTTGGCCTTAGTTATCGGTCCGTTGATCGAATTGCCCATTCTAGCACTCGTCTCTCAGTTGTTGCTTTCTACAAGGAGAGGAAATATAGGAGAAAGCTAAATAGGATATCCGTTTCACAGGCCAAGGTTCAAAGCTTACTTGAAATTAGCCGAGGGCGACATCAAGGATCATCATAATTGTAAACCCAACCATTAAACTCATCGAAGCCAAATCAGAGTTTCCTTTTTCTTGGGAGCTTGGAATTACTTCTTCGACGACTACAAAAATCATTGCACCTGCTGCAAAGCTCAATGCATAAGGCAGTAAAGGTTCGATAAACACCACTGCCAGCGCACCGATGATGGCGGCGACCGGTTCAACCATTCCAGAGAATTGACCGTAAAAGAAGCTTTTTCGCCGCGAAAATCCATCGCGTCGAAGAGGCATGGAGACAGCTAGGCCTTCTGGGAAGTTCTGGATACCGATGCCGATTGCCAAAGCAATAGCACCTGTTAGAGAGGCCGACGGAAATCCTGCAGCCACAGCTCCGAACGCAACGCCGATTGCTAGCCCTTCCGGAATATTGTGGAGTGTAATGGCAAATACAAGCAAAGAACTCTTCTTTCTTTTAGCTGAGTGGAATCCCTCAGCTTTTTCTAAGGATGCATTTGGATGAAGGTGAGGGAGGACTTTATCTATTGACCATAAAAATATGCCACCCAGTAAAAATCCGATGGCTGCAGGCATCCAAGCTGGAAAGGAGCCACCTTCCCCCATATCAATGGCAGGAGCAAGAAGCGACCAATAACTTGCCGCAATCATTACCCCTCCAGCAAACCCGAGCATGCTATCCAGGAAACGTTGATTGACGCCTTTTGTAGTAAATACTAACGCTGCGCCCAGTGCCGTCATGCCCCATGTGAATAATGTACCAATAAATGCTTGAACAACTGGATCTAGACCTTTAAACAACTCCATCATGTCAATTTTCCTCCTATGAAAAATGTATTTCGAAAAACTTGATGCTATGTTTTGTTTCGAGCAAAAAAAGGTGGGTTCAGTTAATTAAATGCAATAAAAAAAGCTGAGTAAAGCTCACTTCTTCATGAGCTTTACATATCAGCTTCTTTTGAAAACCTGTATGGTAACTTGATTTATAAAGCAGCGAGTTATTTGGTGATATAGTCATTCAGAGTTAGTGTAACTTTATGAATGGGTTACTGAAAAACTCTTTGGCTTGGAATAATGTTGAATGTATTCTCTATAATCTATTTATAAGAAGAATCGTGTATTCTTTCCTTTTCAATAGATATATTATTGTATATGATTTGCTTATTACTGAGCTCCCAAATTACGTATGTTGCTTATGGCCAACTAACAGTTGAAGCTTGTATATCGGGTGTTTACGTAATTAACTTGAAGTCCTAAAACTATTTATACTGTCTAATAAGTAATTACCTATGCCATGGAACAGCTGAATGGAAATATAGAAGTTAACGAAAACAGGAGTCAAACAAGCATAGCATGTATTATTTTCATTTCCTTGATCCAATCCTCGCTATTCGTCATTTAAATTTTCATGCGGAGGGGATTAATAAATTAACTGCACTAAATGTAAATAAGTTTGTGGATGTTAGCATATCCTATTAAAGTAATAGCTTAATCTATTGGTTTAGTTTCGAAATATAAAAAGTAAGGAGATTTATTAGTGAAAAGTAAAAATGAGTTTTCTTTTTCGAATTTAGAAACTAGGGTCATAAAAGAAGTCAAGAAATGCTTAGCAGAAGAGAAGAAAGAAACACTGAGTAATGGACTTAGATTTATAACGTATTTTTTGAGGAATTCTACTTCCTACGGAGTGCTAGTGAAAAATACTAAAGAGGTAGAGAAGGATTTAAATTTATCGACTTATCGACTTACTAAGATATTAAAAATTCTTGAATGCCATCAGGTTATATACCGTAGAAAAGGTGTTATTGGGCTATGGAGAACGTGAGTAAAGGGGCTCGTTTTATTCTTCTCAGTACGGATTATTGAGGTTAGCTAGAAAAGCATCGTCTCCTATCCGTTTTTGCTGAATTCATTTTTAAAGTTGAGAACTCTGATAATCAGTTGATGGGCTAGAAAAATACCGATTAAATCGATGCCCACATCAAAGAGCCTGCCGTTTCTATCGAAAAACAACTGAAAAACTTCTGAGAAAAAGGCAAATGATGTGCATAAAAACCAGGAATAGAAAGTTTGCTTTAGCCAAATGAACGTTAAAATATATAGAATCCCAAAGGATAACAAATGGCCAGTTTTTTGTGCTAAGTAAAAAGCATCATTGAAAGCAACGTCACTAAATTTCAGTAATTCAAGAAAATTAGGCTGTAAGTTTATCTGATACTCTACGACTTGATCAACTAAAAAAGCATATGCATCGCTTGTGGACATAACCGCTAAAATCACTGATGCCCATAGAATTACTAAAAAGAGAGGGAATCGCATCGACACTGTCCTTTCTTAGTTTAAGTAGAAACCCAACTAAATTTTCGAAAAGGTTTTGAATAAGACAAAGACAAAAGGGATCAATTAAAGTATTTATTCTTTTCTGTAGCGGATTTTAGTATAAAAACCGTTAAACATAACAGGACTTTTGTCTATGAGCTTTAGATAATATTTGTTTTCTTCGAACAAAGCTTCGAAACTCAAGGCAATATCGGTCCCAAGTAGTTTGACGAAAGGCCTAGCTAGTCTTCGTTGAATTGAAGAGCTTGTTTCAGTTGAAGAAAACTTATCGAAAATAATGAGTTCCCCACCATTTTTAAGTACGCGTGTCATTTCTCGCAAACAAATATTCGGATCAGGTACAACAGAAAGTATCAGGCTGGCAATGACAAAATCAAACTGATCGTCATCAAAATCCAGTTTTTGAGCATCCATTTCTAAAAAACTAATAGCAGAATCAGGATATTTTTTGCGCGCCTTTTCTAACATGTCGGGAGATAAGTCAATCGCGGTAATAGTAAAGTGTTGAGGATTGAATAACTCCAAGTCGGCTCCTGTCCCCACTCCTACAAATAATAGATTTGAGTGCTTTTCAAACTTCACATCTTGGAAAACTTTCTTCCTGGCTTCTAAGAAAGGCCCAGTATTGAAGATCTGATCATAGATAGGCGACCAAATCCTATACATTATTTTATTCCAAGCATTGTTCACTCTCTCTACCTCCCAGTTAGAATGTCCATATTTGGTATAGGCAAGGATAGAACAGATGAAAAGGAGTTTGACATTCCTTTTTCTCTGTCACATTCTTTATCTCTTCCTTAATTTCCTGCTTGCCGAAACTCTTCTTCATAAGCAATTATGGAAATTGCGCCTATCATTTACCAAGGTGTATTTCATGAGCTTTGGGGAATATATAAACTACTCAGTGACATGGAGTGAGTTAAGCCTTGGGTAAAATCAAAATTTGTACGTCATTTTTTATTTAACTGTAATGAGAAAGGAGGAGAACAGATGGCAACAGCTCATAAGGATGAGAAAAATATCAAATTGGCTTTTTTCATCAACTTGCTTTTTTCTATAGGCGAATTTATTGGGGGTTTCTTAATTAATAGCGTGGCTATTATGTCTGACGCTGTACATGACTTGGGGGATGCAACAGCATTGGGGCTTTCTTGGTTTCTGCAAAAATTCTCGAAGAAGGAAGGCGACCAAAAGTTCAGTTTCGGTTACAAGCGTTTTTCGCTGCTGGGAGCTTTGATTAATGCACTCATTTTAATTGCAGGTTCTGTTTATATTTTCTTTCAAGCCATACCTCTTCTATTCAACCCCGAGCACTCCAACGCCCAAGGAATGGTTTGGTTTGCAATTGCCGGTGTGTTGTTAAATGGATTTGCGGCATACAGGCTACATAAAGGCAAGTCAGTAAATGAAGGCGTGCTTACTTGGCATCTGTTAGAAGACGTCCTAGGTTGGGTTGCCGTACTAATAGTAGGTATCGTTTTGTTGTTCAAAGACATCCATATACTTGATCCCATTTTATCGATTGCCATTGCTTTATTTATACTGTTCAATGTTTTTCGTAATTTATCGAAAACCATGAAAATCTTACTTGAAGGTGTACCTCAGGAGATCAATTTGGATGAAGTCCATTCAAGAATTGAGAAAATTCCTGGGGTGCTTTCAGTAAAGGATCTGCATATATGGTCAATTGATGGGGAGGAGCATGCGATGAATGTGTGCCTGTCGGTCACAGGAGAAAACTTGGCAGATTCAACTGCAATTAAGGAAAAGGTCCGGAGTACAATTTCGGATCTTCAAATCATTCATTCCACAATTGAAATGGACTGGAAGACTCAGTGATTGCCAAGGTCCCGTCATGGGAATAACCAGTTGATCAATTTTACTTTTATAAAGATGTCCAATAAGGGAGTTGTCGTAAATGGGAAGTGAACATGACCACGCACATGGACGCAATAAAAAAACCTTATTAATTTCTTTTTTGATTATTACGGTTTATATGGTCGTAGAAGCGATTGGCGGCTTTCTGACAAATAGCCTGGCATTGATCGCGGATGCTGGACATATGTTGAGCGATTCGATTTCCTTAGGAATTGGCTTTTTAGCTTTTACAATTGGGGAAAAGGCAGCGGATCAAGCTAAGACGTATGGTTACAAGAGGTTTGAAATCTTAGCTGCCGTCTTCAATGGAGTAACGTTGGTGTTAATCTCACTTTACATTTTTTACGAGGCCTACCATCGGTTTTCTGATCCGCCAGAAGTCGCTACAACAGGCATGTTGATTATTGCCATTATCGGTCTATTAGTAAATATATTGGTTGCCTGGATTTTGACCAGAGGCGGAGATACTAAGGACAATTTGAATCTCCGAGCCGCCTTCCTACATGTACTGAGTGATTTGTTGGGTTCTGTAGGAGCTATAACAGCCGCATTGCTAATAATCTTTTTCGGCTGGGCATGGGCCGATCCTTTAGCTAGTGTCGTTGTGGCCATACTTGTTTTAATAAGTGGTTGGCGTGTCACAAAGGAAGCTATTCATGTATTGATGGAAGGGACTCCGACAGATGTAAGTATCGATCGCATAACAGATACGATTGAAAAAATCCCAGGAGTAAATAATATACACGATTTGCATGTCTGGAGCATCACTAGCGGAAAAAACGCATTATCGGGCCATGTGGTGATAGAGAATGGCCTTTCTTTCGAAGAAAGCCAACTCATATTGAGAGAAATTGAGGCTGCAATGATAAAACAACAAATTACCCATATAACAATTCAATTGGAATCACAAGACCATCCTCATATAGAGTCTATTTATGGGGATTTGAAGGATTTAGAAGACTCCCGTTAGCTTTTGCAGGTACTTCATTTGAAAGTGCTTGGAATAGAGTGTTCAAAAATATTTTGATAAAAAAGAGCGACGGAAAGCCCGTCGCTCTTTTTTATTGTTCCCTTATCATTCACTTGAGTTTTAACTCGGACTCTTTTACTGTCTCTTTTATTTTTCGTTGCTGATAAAACACTTTTGACCACAAATAGATGGCAAACCCAAGGAATAGAATCGGTACTTGCCATCCAGTGGTACCCGTGATAAAAAAGTCATAAATAGACCAGCCGAGCAAGGCTAAAAAGTAAAATAGAAATCCAAAAGTTGTCGATTTATCTTGTGGCTTTTTATTTGAAGAGAGCATGATATTCCTCCTTAGGATTATTGAAAGAGCGATATTTCATTTTTGGACCATTGTTAATATCCTGTTTAACTGTAATACATGTTTCGAGAAAATCAATACCTATTGACGCTTTAATTACAGAATAAAGTGTATTAATAGCTTAACCTACTGAAGCTTCATCCAAGTAAGCTTAAATATTCACAGGATCGATAAAACTTTAAGCAGAGTTTATGAAGTATTTGATTTTATATAGAAGAGAAAATTGATATTTGTTACACTGAACCGAATCTGAAAACGAGTTTGGTATTTTTGAGGAGGAAAACTGTGTGAAAAAGAGATGGGTTTCAATCCTGTTGGTGGGATTTTTACTATTCAATTTAGCAAGGCCGATAGAAGCTTCAGAGAATAATGAATTGCAAGACGAAATTATTTATGACCTATTGGTAGATCGATTCTTTAATAAAGGGATTCAAAATGATATCAATGTAAATTCCCTAGACCCTAATTCATTTAGCGGGGGAGATTTTGCAGGACTGAGCAGCGAAATGCAGTACATCAAAGATATGGGGTTTACCATGATTTCCGTTGGGCCTATCTTCTCTGCGACTTCCTATGATGGGACAGCCGTGGTGGATTACGATGAGTTAGAGTCACGTTTTGGTACTCAGGAGGAATGGAAAGAAGTTATAAACAAAGCCCACGAACTGGATTTAAAGGTAATGATTGATCTGCCGACTCAGGAATTGAGTGAACAACATGTGTGGCGGGAAAGTCATCCTGAATGGTTTGTTGAAAATAAAAATGGAACCGTCGCTCTGGAGACCGCTAATCGTCAAGTACAAGATCAATTAATTGAACAATTTGAAGGCTTCATCGAAAAATATGCGATTGACGGTATTCGAATAAAAAAGGCAGATAGCTTGGATCCAGCCTTTATAACTCGATTTTCTGAAAGCCTAAAAAGCATTCGGGATCTCTATGTAATAAGCGATGATGTAACACCGCCTCAAGACGGCCTTGATGCTGTGGTCATGCCAGGAATTGAGACTGCTTTAAGAGATAGCTATAAGAGTTTTAACCCTAATGAAACAGAGCTTTCCGGTTCTTGGGAAGAAGCAGAGGGCAAGCTGATTCAAGTTGATTCTCTCCTCACTTCCCGGTTCACTGCGGACACCGTCCAAGAAGGCGGCTTCCCGCCAACACGATGGAAGTTGCTTACCTTTCAATTATTAACTATGCCAGGGATTCCTGTCATACAATATGGTTCTGAAATTGCTGTTAACGGGCGAACGACTCCTGATACCCATCCGATCTTGGATTTAGGAGTAGACGAGGAATTAATCGACCATATAGCCAACTTGACTTCTCTGCGTAATCAATCGGCAGCCTTGCGGACGGGTAGTATGGAAGTATTACACGAGGAAGACGGCTGGTTTGTATATAAGCGGTCAAACGAAGAAGAAGCCTGGATTATCGCCATTAACAATTCTTCCTCTACACAAAGTTTGACTTTGCCAGCCAGTGTAGTTGGCGACGATAAGGAATTGCGTGGATTATTCGAAAACAATATTGCGCGTCAGGATGAAGAGGGAAATTACCGGATCACTTTAGATAGAGAATTAGGAGAAGCTTTCAATATCATCGAACAAAAAGGCTTCAATAAAGCCTATATCGCGGCGTTAGTAGTCTTATATATCTCCTTCTTAACGTTCTTGTTTTTAGCTTGGCGTCGAGGAAGAAAGAAAAAGAAGGCTGCCACTGCTAAAAAATAATTCCTCCTTAAAAATTCAATACGGTCATAGTGGCTTTAGAATCGTTCAAGATGCTTGGGTATGTTATATATCCAAGCATCTTTATTTGATTCCGTTATCTCCTAATTAGGAGCATCGATTGGTACTTACAGAAAAAAATGAATAAAAAAGCTGAGATTCTGCACTGGGAAATACCTTGAATTAAAAACGAAATTGCAAGGTTCCTGTAACAAATGTAAAAGAGCACCATGATACACTGGTACAGTTGGATTTTAAAATCGGGTTTCTAGGATAATAAAGTGTTTTGAAATGACTGGTGAGTCCTGGAAGACAACTGATTATAAAACGATATATTTTAGCGCGAATTTTAAATGATGTAGTACTGACCTATACATAAAGAAATAAGAGTTAAAGTACGAGAGGGGAAGTAACAATGAGAAAGCAGTGGTTATTAACCGGTTTATCTTCTATTTTGGCATTCTCCATTTTAATGCCTACAGTAAATGCGGATAAATTGAGTGAACTCGAACAAGAGAAACAGGAAATAGAGCAAAAACAGAATGATTTAAACAAAGGAATTAATAATAAAGCAAACGAAATTTCCAAGAATCAATCAGCTCTGGAAAAAATCATGGAAGAAATTCAAAGCTTGGATAAACAAATTCAAGAAACGACATCAAAAGTTGCAGTTGTCGAAGGCGAAATTGAACAAACGACAGCGGAAATAAAGGATTTACAAGATTCAATCGCTAAGTTAAAGAAAAAAATTGATGAGCGAACAGAATTACTGAAAGAACGGGCACGAGCTATCCAAATGAGTGGCGGATCCGTTGATTATATAGATGTTTTGCTTGGGGCTGAGGATTTTGTTGATTTTATTGATCGATTTTCGGCTGTTAATACGTTAATTGAAGCCGACCGTGAAATCATGCGTACCCAAGAAGAAGATAAAGAATTATTGGCAAATCAAAAGGCCCAGGTGGAAACCAAGCTTGCTAAACAAGAAGAGCGTAGAGCAGAGCTTGAAAAACTTAGAAATGAGCTCAATGGACAAAAAGCTGAACAAGATGGTCTCGCAAAAGATTTGAAGGCAGAACAGCAGCGATTGGCAGCAGAAAAATCCGATTTAGAGCAACAACGTTCTGAAGCACTTGATGTATCAGCAGATTTAGAAAATCAAATTACCAAAGAGCAAGAACGTCTAGCCGAAGTAGCTAGAAAAGCTGAAGAAGAACGAAAACGTAAGTTAGCTCAGGAACGTAAAGCAGCAGCAGAGCAGGCAGCAAAGAAAAAAACACAAGCACAAAAAGTACAAGCACAAAAAGCGCAAGAACAAAAAGCCGAAAAATCTGCGGAGTCTGTTGAAAGTTCGTCAAAATCTACAGAATCGGCTGTATTAGCAAGCGAGCCAGAAGCTCAGGCTACCCCAGCTGTATCGTCAGGATCTCCCTTCATTCGGCCGACTACTGGACGAGTGACATCTAACTTTGGATGGCGTGATATTGGTGATGGACCTGAGTTTACTTCAGGCATGGATATTGCAAATGGTGTCGGTACAGCAATAACAGCTGCTGCAGATGGATATGTTTCTCATGCAGGTGTTATGGGGGGATTAGGAAATGCGGTAGTTATCACCCATTCCGTCAACGGACAAACGTTCACTACTGTATATGGCCATATGAGCGCGCTTAACGTATCTGAAGGACAAAAAGTGACTCAGGGACAACGAATCGGCGGAATGGGAAGTACTGGCCGTTCTACAGGGTCACATCTTCATTTTGAAATTCACATTGGTATCTGGAATGGTTCAAGTTCAAATGCAGTAGATCCAAGAAACTACATCGGTTCTTGATAAGCAAATCTTTTCACCATGTTTCTATCCAAAAGAGCCAGCCGTTCAATAAATGAACGGCTGGCTCTTTTTATTAGTTAGGATTCCAGGATAAAACGATCCGGGTTATGCGGGGTTGGCTCAATATTTGGTTTTCATGAGGCGCAGAGAATTCAATACGACAATCAATGTGGCACCCATATCAGCAAATATGGCCATCCATAGTGTTAACCATCCAGGAATGATTAACAGCAAGGCTAGCAATTTAAGCCCTAAAGCAAAAGCTACGTTTTGAAAGATGATTTTCAAAGTTTTTCTGCTTAACCCAATAGTATAAGGGAGTTTATCTAAATCATCTGCCATAAGTGCGATATCTGCCGTTTCTAACGCTGTGTCAGTCCCGGCCCCGCCCATGGCAATTCCGACAGTAGAAGTTGCTAGTGCCGGCGCATCGTTTACTCCATCGCCAATCATTGCAACCTTGCCAAACTGTTTTCGTAAAGATTTAATGGCATCTAATTTATCTTCGGGCATTAAATCTGATCTAACTTCAGTCAAATGAAGTTTATTGCCGATTGAAGTAGCTGCCAGTTTATTATCACCTGTGAGCATAATCGTTTTCTGAATGCCCAAATCGTATAGTTTTTGAATGATAGTAGAGCTAGCGGATCTGACCTGGTCTTCTACTGCTATATATCCTTTGATCCCAGTGTGGGACCCTAACAGCATTACGGTCTTGCCGTCAGCTTGAAGCGCTTCAATACCCGCTGAAATTTCAGGTGACCGTTCTAATTCAGCTGTAAACAGATGAGGACTGCCAATGTAATACAGTTGGCCGTCGACTTCGGCTTTTGCGCCTTTGCCGGTCATGGACTGGAAGTTCTCTACTTCAGCTAAAATAATATTGGAGCTCTGCGCTTTTCGCAAAACAGCAGCCGCCAGCGGATGTTGAGAGAGGTTTTCAATGGATGCAGCTGTTTTAAGGACTTCTTTTTCAGTCATGGTTGACAGGGAAACAATATTCGTTACTTCGGGAGTTCCATGCGTTAGTGTCCCCGTTTTATCAAAAGCAATGACTTTGAGACGGCCAGTTTCTTCTAAGTGGATCCCCCCTTTAATCAATACGCCATTTCTAGCAGCATTGCCGATTGCTGTGACAATAGCGACAGGCGTAGAAATGACGAGAGCACAAGGGCACCCCACAACTAGAACTGCTAAGCCGCGATAAATCCATTCGTTCCATTCCCCATTTATAAGTAAGGGGGGGAGGACAGCGACTAAAAGGGAGATAATTAATATAGCTGGTGTGTAATACTTTGCGAACTTGTCTACGAACTGCTGGGAAGGGGCACGCTCTGCCTGGGCTTCCTCAACTAAGTGAATAATCTTTGCAATCGTAGTGTCTTCAGTTCTCTTGGTGATCCGGACTTCCAATGCACCCTCTTCATTGAGTGTGCCTGCAAATACTTCATCTCCAGCACTTTTATGGACAGGCAAAGATTCGCCTGTAATTGCTGCCTGATTAATTGACGAATTCCCTTTTGCGACAACGCCGTCCATTGCCAATTTTTGTCCTGGTTTAATGATCATGATGTCACCGACCTGAATGTCCTCTACATCTACTTCGAACTCTTGTGTTCCACGTTTGATTGTAGCTGTATTAGGTGCGATATCCATAAGTGAACGAATGGAGTTTCTTGCTTTGTCCATGGAGTAGGTTTCCAATGCTTCACTGATTGCAAACAAAAAGACTACGACAGCACCTTCTCCCCATTCGCCAATAACTGCAGCTCCAATGACCGCGATGGTCATTAACGTTGTCATATCGAATTGGAACTTAATAAGATTTTTAAGCCCTTCCTTGAAAAGACTGAGACCGCCTGTCAAAATCGCTAGACCAAAAAGGCCGATAGTAATAACTTCTTCTTCGCCAATTTGAAGTGATGATATATAGCCGAGAATCAAAAAGAAGAGAGAAACCATGGTGGTTTGATTCGCTCGTTGCTTCCAAAACGGCTCTTTGGTTTCAGGCAATCGTTGGTGTTCAGGATATACCAGGATGCCATCGAAAGAACCGGCTTGCTCTAATTGTTCAATTGAGGCTTGTCCAGCGATGGTGATTTTTGAAGCTCCAAAGTTTAGTTTCACGTCTTCAACTGTAGGAATTTCTCGGATGTTTTTTTCGAACTTAGCGGCACAGCTGGTGCAGGATAGATTTTGGAGCTTGTAAATGTGTTGGTCCTGAGTTTCGCTCATTTGTATCGGTCCTCCTCTGCATGCTCGCAAGCAATGCGGACTAACTGGTGCACATGATCATCAGCTAGTGAATAAAAAACCAATTTCCCGCGTTTTTCATAATCTGCCAATCCCATATTACGCAAATAGCGCAGATGGTGCGAAGCAGTAGCTGTGGTTGTCCCTAGAATATTGGCCACGTCACAAACACATAATTCTTTTTCCAGTGTCAAAGCATAAGCAATTTTCAGTCGGGTCGCATCAGAAAGTGCTTTGAAGATTAACTCCACCCCACGAATGCCGACCATCTTAGGTTGAACCCTTCCAATCACTTCTTCGTCATAACAGAAAGTTTGGCATGTATCATTCTTTTTACTAATTTCGATTTCCTCCATTTTTACACCTCATTCAAATGTTCGTTTGAGTATTAGTTTAGAAAGAGTTCGTTGATTTGTCAATTCTAATATTCAAACGATTGTTTTAATGTTCAAAGATTCTTGGTAGACTTTATAAGAGGGAAAGTGGCTTATTAAATAAAAACAACCCATTCTGGAGGTTTTTAGCAAATGAAAAAAATATGGATAATGGCAGTATTGATACTGCTTATGTGTTCGACTACTGTTTCTGCTCATACTGCACTCGAAAAAAGTGTGCCGAGTGATGGAGCTACAGTGACTGAAGAACTTAATGAAATTGTTCTTGAATTCAATACCGCCTTGGAGAAAGGCAGCAACTTTACCGTGGAAAACCAAGAGGGCGAGGAAGTTCCTTTCAATGTTCAGCTCTTGGAACAATCAATGAGTGGGAATCCTAAGGGCAGCATGCCTGATGGGGACTATACTGTGAAATGGAAAATAATCGGCGCGGATGGGCATCCAATTGAAGGTATTTTAAGCTTTACCGCAAAAACAGGAGAGGTGAAGAAAACAGAGGATACAGAAGAGCAAATTACAGGTTCCCTTTCAGAGGTACCAACTAAAGAAACACAAACCTTTGAAACGGATCAGCAAACTAGCGAAACGACAACATCCAGTCCTCCGTATGCCGTAATAATCATTTTTATTATTTTGGCGATAATCGCAGCTGGTACATTCATGTGGGCGCTGGAGAGGCGAAAAAGTTAAATGATCTGGCTATACATAGCTGAAATGCTTCTATATCTCTGTTTTTCGCTTTTAATTGGCTCGTTGCTTATTCACTTAGTTCCAGCCAATAAAAAGCCGGATCTGGTAATAAATAAACGCGTCCTACAAATTTCCATCTTGGGCATTGCTTTTTTATCGACAGCTCCCGTCATTCGGCTTGTAGTATTTCTATACGAAGATATCGGTCTTTTATTGACCGTTCAAAATGTAGTCGGGGAATTCGAGGTAGGGCAAGCGTGGTCAGTAACGGTTTTAACTTCTCTTTTTTTCTATTTTTTCGTATCAGTTACTCCCGTTTTTAAGAGCAAAGTATTGATCGTTGTCTCCCTCGTTTTTACTTTTCTGCTCCTTCTCGCGTTGGGATGGGGAAGCCATGCAGCTTCGTTAACAGATGGAAGTGGATTTATTTTTCATACTTTACACTTTACAGCTGCAACAGTTTGGATAGGCATTTTACTTATCGTTAGCTGGTTTTCAGTGTCTTCTAAAAACTGGCTTCCATTTATAAAGTGGTTCACTCCACTTGCTATCATATGTTTAATTATCATTTCGGCTTCAGGATTATATATCATGACTTTGGCGTTGAATTTAAAAGATTATACGGATGCGTGGCAAATGCCATATGGCCAAGCAATTTTAGTGAAACATTTATTAATTCTTCCAGTATTACTATTTGCTTTCATCAACGGCGTTTTAATTAGAGTTAAATTAAGCAGAGGGAAAAAGGTAAATCCATTGCCTTGGGCCAGAGCAGAAAGCGTTGTATTGTTACTTGTATTGTCGGCAACTGCAGTATTAGGGCAACAAGAACCTCCCCATTCAATCGAATCGTTTATAAGAATGAATGGAGCTTCCAATCTTTTTGCTTATTTTCATACTGGTTCGATGGATACTGCGATGCATCTGCAATTTGAGTGGAGCATTCTTGGCGTTTTATTTTTGTTTCTCGGCACAGCCTTTGGCAGTCTTGTCATTTATAGTTTCAAGCAAAAAATCCCTGTATATTTGACATTGGTGATGGGATTGTTTTGTGTGTTGAGTTTTTATGTAGGCTTAATGCTCAGCGTTGGATAATAAAAGTAGAAAAGAGGATATAAAAATGGGAAATAAATCGAAGCAATCTAAAATGAAATGGATCGTCCTAGCAACCGCTGTATTAGCAGTAATTGTATCCGTCATAGTGGTATTTCTGAATCAAGAGGAAGCACCCGCTGTAGAAACAGCACAAGTGGATGTTTCCGGACAGCCCACTTTAGGTGAGGGCAATGCTCCAGTGACAGTAGTGGAATACGGTGACTTTAAGTGCCCATCTTGTAAAGCTTGGGGAGAAATGGTATATCCTCAGCTTGTAGAGGACTATGTGGAAACAGGAAAGGTGAAGTTTTCTTATATTAATGTATTTTTTCACGGAAATGAGTCTGTATTAGGTTCTTTGGCTGCGGAGTCGGTTTATGAGCAGAGCCCAGAAATTTATTGGGAGTTTCATAAAGCTCTTTATGATGCCCAACCAGTAGAAGACCATGATGCCGCATGGATTACTCCAGAAAAATTGATGGAAGTAGCATCAGCATTTCCAGAGATTGACCAGGTTCGTCTAAAGGAAGACATCGAACAAGTGTCACAACAAGAACAGCTCCAAAAGGATGAAGCTCTAGTGGAAGAAGCTGGTGTTTCTCAAACACCTACTATTTCAGTTAACGGCCAACAATTGGAAGACCCCTTTGATTATGATGCGATCAAAGCCTTGATTGATCAAGAATTGGAAGGTGCAGAGTGATGGCGAAAGAACAAGGACAGTCTGGAAAAACGGGGATTCTACTCTATAGTGCGTGGTTTGTTTCCCTAGTAGCGATGCTGGGAAGCCTATACTTCAGTGAAGTGCAAGGTTTTATTCCGTGCGAACTTTGCTGGTATCAACGGATTGCCATGTATCCCTTAGTGCTGATTTTGGGCATTGCAACCTTTACAAACGACACTAAAGCGCCTCGTTACGTTTTGCCACTCTCCCTTTTGGGTGGGAGTATTTCCGTTCTGCACTACTTGGAACAAAAAATTCCTGGGTTTGGTGGATTCAAGCCCTGTGTCAATGGGGTTCCATGCAGCTCAGAATATATCAATTGGGCAGGTTTCATCACGATTCCATTCTTGGCATTGATTGCCTTTGTTTTAATCACGGTAACTATGCTATTACTGGCATTTAGAGAATCTCGTTCTTAATCTGTATATGCATCTCAAGTTATTCTGTCTTTGCTGTGAGGTTTAACAATTTCTATGGTTTTGGGTCTAGTAAAGATGAAAGATTAGTACTGAGGGGGGATCGTATGGCTGTAAGAAAAAAGCAACGTTTAATTTTGAGAAGTGTTATCTTGCTTGTCATGACGGGTGCCATCATATTTACGATTTATAATGCACTAACGAAAGAGCAAAGTGAGGTATTACAGGTAGGAGACAAGGCACCTGATTTCACCTTAACTGACTTAAATGGGCAGCGCCAGCAACTATCTGAGTATAGAGGACAAGGAGTTTTTGTAAACTTTTGGGGAACTTGGTGCAAACCATGTGAGAAAGAGTTTCCATTGATGGAAAAGCAATACCAGAATTACAAGGATCAAGGCGTGCAAATATTGGCTGTAAATATTGCTCAGTCTGACTATGAAGTGAAACAATATGCAGAACAAAAAAACTTAACCTTCCCAATTGTTATTGATAAAAATAAAAGTGTAATGGAGGCATACAACATTCGCCCACTTCCTACTACCATGTTGATCAATCCAGATGGAGATATCGTAAAAATCATTACCGGTGAAATGTCGGAGGAAGACATAAGAAGGTACATGGAAGAGATTAAACCAAAAGCTTCCTGAAGGGGTTAATAAGAGAACAGCTCTCTGTTTAAATTCCTTTGTTTTAAAGCAAAGGCCTATGGAATTTTTTCCTTGGCCTTTTTTTATTGAAGCGTATTTAAAACAAGCCCGACGTTTTAGTTTAAGAGCTTTAAGAGATCGAGTGACACAATTAAATTTTAGAAGTTGAGGAAGAATTATCTTTTAAAAAACTGAACTGACCCCCGATTGGTAGACACTTTAAGAAAGTGACTACCAGTCGGGGGTTTTTTCTGGTTATATTATTTGAAGCGTGTTTATAAGCTAAACTGTGAAGAATCTTTGAATCGGTCCAGGCCATTGGTCTAGATAAAATTCCGAGTAATTATTGTTAGTATACTCAGAAATTACCTCTCTCCAAAACTTTTGAGCTGGAAGGTTGGTTTCAAGTTCCGCCACTTCCCAAGTATCTTGAAAGAGATTGAAAATATGAAAGGCTGCTCGTTTTCCAACACCTTCTTTTCGATATTTTCTCATTACAAAAAACTCACACATTTTCATATAAGAAGGATTACTTGCATCTTCAACAGTTATCTTACGTACCAAAGCAAATCCTGCATACTTACCGTCCACTTGAAATAAAAATGGATAGTGGTTTGGTTCGTTCCAATAACAATCCAGATATTTATAGCCAAACAATCCATTTTCATCTACATCTTCAGATTCAAACTCTGAAAAATCATATTGGTACAATTCCAATAAATTCTTTAAAATCTCTTTCCGTTCCACGATTGGTTGAATGATTTCAATTTTCATTATTATCCCCCATATAAGTAGTTTATTTATTAGATAATAAACTTTAAATGTGAAAAAAGTGTCGAGTATAGCTAGTAATTTAAATGTTCTGATTGAAATTACGATGGAGAATTAGCAGTTATATAAATAGAAAGGGCTAAGTAAGTCTGGTTAAAGCCTACTTTGTTGCCCTTTTATCTATGACTCTTAAAAGAGAATCCATAAAGATAGAGGAGTAAAGTGAACTTTGGTGTACTCCATATCTAAATATATAGAATAATTACTTAAAAAAGTACAGAGAGGTGCCGGAATAGTGATTCGATTTGATCGATATGAAGAAAATCGGCTATATTGAGGATTTACAGAGAGAGAGCTAGAGGTTATTTTAACGATACTGGAAAAAATTCTGAACAATGAAATCACAAGGCGAATGGATGTATTGACAACGACTTTTCGAAAAAGAAAAATAGAAGAACGCGAATCAAAAGGTAAAGAATGAAAAAGATAGCTTAAAGTTCAGTGTATAAATGCGATATAATAGAAAGAACTTGTTCATCCGAGAAACTGCAACAAACATTGAGGGGGCATTTACTTGAGATTAGAAGAGGCCAAGAAAAAGTTGGCGGCTACGTTGCCTGCTTTAAAAGGGATATCAAAAGAAGAAGAGTTTGAGCACGACCATGAAGATCCGGAACAACGCTTTGAAGAGCGAGAAATTCGGAAAGTGGCAGACCATCTGTATAGCTTAATTTATTCGGTTGAGTACCTTCAGAAACCGATTCAAGCCAGTGGAAGAGTTATTAAACGGTCAGACGGACGTTATGAAATCGAAGGCGCTGAAGATTACTTTACGTCGGGCAGTCCCCTTGAAATCTGGGATGAATCACAAGAAATATACGCACGAACACGAATTGAGCATGACGGTGAGGATTACTTTGCGGTAGGCATCAAACAACCTTTGGAGGGTCTACAAGCAAGATGTCGATAATATAAGAGACTCTTTCTGCACCAACAGCAATAAACTTAATGATTTGATCCGAAAAATAGCGAGAACCCATTTTCTTGGTCTTCAAGAGAATGGGTTTTTGTATGCTTATTTATAAAGGGAGGATTCAGAGCGTTTCTAAAGTGGTATGATAAGAACGTATGTTCTTTTTAATTGAAAGGAGGCGATAGCATGAAAACAACGAAACACACAAAACAAGTAGGGGCTGTCAGTGATCGAGGGCTAATCAAATGGCAAGGGATGCTGCTGACGGAACACGTCCGGTTAATCAAAGCATTCTACGAGGAACAGGACCAGGTGCCGAAACCCGAATTGACCGATTTTGATTTGCAAGCCATCCAGGAAGAAGTGGAAATCGCCATGAGCCGAAGATGTGAGGTCCAACTGAAGACATGGAAAAACGGCGCGTTTTTTACGCATACTGGGGTGATACAAGAAATCGATTTGAGGAATGGGCAACTGGTTTATGAAGACGAATCCGGACGCCAGCGATTGCCGGTTGAGAGCTTGGTGGGTATTCAGTTAGTGGATTGACTAAAATCATCAAAAGGAAATGATGGATGCAAGGTAGGTGGCATCCGTCATTTCCTTTTTCCTTGCCATCGTTTATGCGCAGCCATAAGGTTTGAGGAATCTCCCTTATAAAAGACGAATCCCATGTCTGAGATTCGCCTTCTGAGGGATTTATCTTTACTTGGACGATAGATGATACGGTTCATTTCGTCTGAGAAGCCTGTAGGGACGGGGTTTTTAGAGTGCCCCGAGTTCCCTCAAGGAAACGCCTCCTTTTTGGCTGACAATTAGTGAATCCAACACTTCAATGCCAATCAGTTCGCCGGCATCCATCAATCGCTTGCTAACAGCCACGTCCTCATGAGAGTATTGGCAGTCGCCGGAGGGATGGTTATGTGCCAGGATTATCGTTCCTGAATTATTTAGAATAGCTGCCTTGAACACTTCGCGTGGATGAACGACGCTGGCATTCAAGCTTCCGGTGTGGCAACGATGAACCACCGAGATTTCATTTTTAATGTTCAGGCAGATGACCAAGAAAACTTCCCGGTCCTCATCTCCGATAAGGGCTTTCGCAAAGTTAATGGCATCTGTGGAACTGCGGATACGTTCCGGAAGGATGCTTTTATAAGTTTCTTCGACTTCTTTGATTTCCTGTTTAATGCGCGTGATTTCAATGATTTTTTCGAGTTTCATGGGGTATCGCTCCTTTTTGGTTTTGTCCGCCGGGCGGAAATGGTCCCAAAAGGGATTATTTTTTGCCTTTTGGTAAGGAGGACGGCCACACCCCATAGCCGACCAGTCAAGGGTCCCAGCGCCAAAGTTTTTTAGCGAAGCCAATCTAAAAAAGTTTGGTGCCCCTTGACTGAACACGGGCTTTGTCGGCTCCTGTCTTGGCTCGAAATAGGGATAGGGCGAAGCCAAGGAATCTGTCCGTATGTCGAGTTTAGACAGGCTGGGGCTGTGTACGCTCCGGTGGCCAAAAGCAAAAAATAACGACAAAAGGCAGCCGTTTCGGCTGCCTTCCCATTTGCTCGGTCTTCTGTTGTTCGACTCGTTCACCCGTGAATAAAAAGACAGGAATCTAGGGGCTGTTTCCGACAGGGTACAGCCCCTGATTATCGGCTTTCTTAGGGGGAAGCGACACATAGAGCGCCTTGAAACGCTGGTTACTAGGCGCTCTTGTGCAGTCGTCCATAATTAGTACTTGTACTTGAATTGCCCCGTAAGTTAAGAGCTAATTAGTAATAGCTAGTAAAATCGCAATGAAAACAAGGAATAAAGAAAATAGTATCATATATTTGCATTTGTTATTCCATATTTAAAAGTTGGGAAAATGAAAAATTAACTATTTTTAATATTTTTCATTATTTAATAATGAAATTATCAATATTGGGGATTTTCTCAGTGTCCATAAATTCTTTGTTGTAATCTAATACTGTTAACTGGTAATCTTTCTCTAGCTCAACTACTTCAAACTCTAGAGAGAGATCAGTCCCAGTTAACTCTTCACTTGTTAAATCTCCCTCAAATTCGAGAGGCTCTTTATTAGATTCAAAATATAATTCACTTGAACTTGTTTCCTCATTAAATTCAACTTTTGTCACTTTATCCTTCATAATAATAGTATCTCCGGTAGTGTAATTTTTCATTTGGTATACTACCGTTTCTAAATTTTCGTCATAGAACTGTAAATTTAATTCTTTAAATGAAAGACTATCTTTAATAGTAGTTTCTTCGTAATGATTTTCAGAGGGGATAAAAAAATTGCCAGCATCTGTTGAGATCATGCTTTCTTCTAACTGTTCTTGGGGATTCTTGTCAACTATTGATAGATTCTCATATGTGGAAATCATATCATCTTCTGAAGATTGCATGATGGACCTAGTTCCCCCTATAGGGAGTCCCCCAGTATCCCAACGATATACAACATATGGGGTCCACTTTATATTACTATCTGTTGTTACAAATCTTACTTTATGCATTCCAGTTGAACTTGGTCTATAACTAAACCATTGAGAGCTCTCGACTCTTTTATTGTCTATGTCTTTATTTCCTTTCGAGAGAGAAATATTCATTTTCTTTAATGTTATAGCTCCTAACCTACTTGTTTTAGCATAGGTAATAACAGAATGTTTCGTCGAAAGAGCATTGAATTCCACAGAAGCTAATCCTTTGTTTTTTCCATCATTAAAAGAAAGACTTCCTGGAGTCATTGTTACTGAATAATCGTTCGAACTAGTACTTGCTGGTACATTATAATATTTGTTATCAATTTTTTGAATAACATAATGAGCACCTTTCAAAAATATGGATTTTGGATCTTTTTTAGCTGCATCAACTTCTGAAACATTTACTGATAATAAAGTTGTTACCGCCAAGCTAGTACTTAGTACTAAAAGCATTGTCTTCTTCATTTTTTATCCTCCAATAGTCACTTTTTTAATTTACAATTTATGTTAACATAAAAGAATGGAGTAAAGGAGGATTAATTTGAAAAATTTTCTAACTTTTTTAATTTTTGTGTTTTTATCAATAGTATTTGTATATTTCTATTTCCAGTTATTGTTTGTTATCGTGTCTAGACTTTCGTTTGTAACGCCATTCTTGGAAATAGTTCTCATAATATTAACTTTTATATTCGGACTCTTTACTAGTGCATTTATAACTAGAAAAGTAACAGTGAAGTAAAATTCCCCCAAATAAAAGTGGTCAAAATTTACATTTTAAAGCTTATTATGATGTAGTATCGATAGATTGATTATTAACTGGAAAGGGAGGGATCTTAACAGTCATAGTAAATGACTGTTAAGATCCCTCCCTAATCTATCTCGTGTTTTCAACTATGAAGTAAACGCTTAGTTTTTATGTGATTCACTCTTATACTGTTTTCAAATCAGCGCTCTAATTCATTTTCTTTCTCTTTTGTTCTCAATTGAGCGAACGCATCTTTTAGTTCAGAGGTTTTTCCCTGATTCGGATTCAATTCGTTCAGGTGTTTCTGTAGATCATCCTTGGACTGGATCTGTGGATTTTTCACCAATTGCCATCCAATGGTGACGCCGTGCTTCGCTTCTGCTTGTAAATTCGGTTGCTTTAGCACTCGGCTCAGTCGTTCATTTAGATGCTTTTCATTGAGTTGCTGAAGACGAGGGGCTTCTTTGTGTTGAGAACGGCTCAAGTACCGGTCGGTATTCAACGATTGCGCAAGGGCAGCTTTTCCGATGAATCGTTCCCCTTCAGCTTTTTTATGGAAGGTGCGCTGCGAACTTTCGCCGCCTTCTATGGTCACGGCGTATTTCCCCTCGTCCAGTTTCGTCACTTCCAAGACATCTTCAACTTTTTGATACTCCTGGACCAACTGTCCTTTGTTTTCCAACACATTCAACACGGCATAGCGATCGCCCAATTCACTTAACGGAAGAATTCGATTTGTATTGGTACGGAGGGTGAAGTGCTGATCCCGTTCGTTCTGTTCCACGGTCGCGAAAACGACGAGTCCATTTTTTGCATCCAACAGCTGCAAGGTCGGTTTATCTTCAAGCGATAGTTTCAAATTGGTTTCGACTGATTCCTTCACCTGTTCCGGATTGATGGATTGATAAAAATCTTGAATCTTTTCGTTCTGTAGCGAGTTCACGTGTTCAATCGTCGCACGGGAGACATCTTGTACTTCTTTGATGGCTTGTTTAGCCAAGTTCAGGTCTTGCGCCCATGTAGCGATGTAGCCAGTGGAAGAAAGATCCGTATCGAAGCCATAGTACTGAGAAACGATATAGGCTGCGCATTCGGCCTGCGCTTCTTTATGTCCTCTCGGCAGGTCTTTGATGTCGCTTTCCTTATGATGGAGCTGACTGTGCGCATATTCGTGAATCAAGACACGGAATTTTTGTTCAGTGCTCTTGGAAACAGCCGTGTTGATGACAATTTCCTCTTTTTGAGGACTGAAATAACCGCCGTAGGTTTGTCCTTCATGTGCTTCTTCACGAATGGTTAACGGCTGGGAGTTCTCATTCGTTTGATGGATGAACCGATCATACAGTTCCTTCAAGGAATCTGGTGATGTTAAGTCTTTTTGGATAAAGTCTCGGACGTTCGGAATCTCTTTTCCGTCGGTTTGCAAGACGTCGAAGACTTTGCCGATTCGGAAGCCGGTAATGCTTTGTCGAACTTCAGATTGAGGATCGCCATTCTTATCGCGTAACACTTCGCCTGTCTGTTCGTTCACTTTCTGCACTTCGACTTTCTTAAATGAAGGCACCAAGATATCAATGCTCTTTTCCCCTTTGTTAACGTGACGCCCTAAGGCTTGCCATTGCCTGAATCCACGAACCATCGTCGCTTCAGGGTTTTGTCCGGCAATCATCAGCACGTTATTGAACGAGTATTGGTGGCCACTGGCCATGACATTGAGCATGTCCTGGAATCGGTTATTTTGAAACATCTCTTCGAGGTTTCGTTCCAGCCGGTCATTAATTTCGGTCAAATCCACCTTAGTCGACATAGTTCATCACGTCCTTTCTGACATACCAAGCTTCATAGAGGGGTTCGGCTCGTCCTGGAATCCGAACCGGACTATAACAGGTAATCGCATACTCTTGCACGTCTTCTTCAAGGTCAATCAGACCTTCATATGTAAGTGCCTCAAACGGCACAGGATCGTAAAAGCTCAAGATCCGTTTATCACTTGCGAGGATGTCGCTAATCGTGACAAGCATCGGTTTCTCCCCTTTCGCTTATAAGAGCGTACGTAAATCCGTCGCTTCCTTTTCCTTTAACTGGTCCTCGATGGACCGTTCTTCCGTTTCTTCTTCGTGCAGGGCTGCCCATTCTTCTTCCAATCCGTCGTCCGTTAAATCAAAGAGCTCTGATTGATCAATCTCTTCTTCAATCACATGTGTCGTCGCGCCTCCTGAGGCTATATGAGATTCCTTCTTGGGTTCAGGAGGTGTCGGAACCGTGAAAGCTGATTCTTGCTTCACAGCCGGTTCTGAAGCGACGGAAGTATGCTGTTGAACGTAGGAGCCGAACACTTCCGATTGCCACGCTTTTTGCAGCTTCATCGGATGCAAGCCACTGACAAACAAATAACAATCGTTCTTGGCAATGCTCGCTAAGTCCCCTTATCGGAAGTGAAGAAACTCTAATATGAGTTTCTTCTTTTTTAGTGGACTGCATCTTGTGCATAACTCAAAAGCTTCACTTTCTCATAAAAAAACTCCTCCCAAAATAAATTCCGGGAAGAGTAATTGTAATTTTTTACCGAGGTACGTGGGTTATTTAAGCTCGTCCCAAAAAGTCGATATCCTTCGTCTCCTGCAAGGTGACAAACTCGCTTAATAGGCCATTATGGTGGTCGATAATTTCCTGTGCGCTCATTGTTTCCGAATCCCAAGTGCCGTGTGCGTCTTTGGCGAGTGTCACGTCAAATCCCAGCTGGCTGGCGCTGCGTGTGGTCGCATTTATACAATGCTCAGTCTGGTTGCCGGCGATGACAAGGTTTTGGATGTCATTGTTTTTCAATACCTCCAGCAATTTTGTTTCATGGAAGGAATCAGGCGTCCATTTTTGAAAGACGGTATCCCTTTCTTCAGGAGTGACGGACGAATGGATTTGCCAAAAGTCGGTGCCTTCTACAAGGCCGGCGTCGTTATGCTGCACATAAATGACGGGAGCATCGACTGAACGCGCTTTTTTGATCAATGACTGCAAATTCTCCAGCAATTGTTCACTTTGATGGACGGGATTGGCTGGGTCGAACATCTCGTTTTGGGCATCAACGATTAATAAAGCTGTCTTTGGCATCGGGCATTCTCCTCTTCAGTTAGTGTTTTCTCTTATTTTATAGAGCGTGCGATTGCTTGTATAGCAGTTGGTGTAACAGATGAAAAAAGTAAAGCTAGTGAGGAAAGAATGACTGTGTATATAATGAAAAGAAAAATAGAGTTTGAATCCAATTCATAAAGGTGCTTATGTCTTGAACATGAGTTAAAAGGGAAGCCGGTTGAATTCCGGCGCGGTCCCGCCACTGTAAGTGAGAGCCATCTGAAAAAGCCATTGAAGCGATGCTTCGGGAAGATTCAGAAGGCGATGATCACGAGCCAGGAGACCTGCCTTTATGCGGATGCCCGTTCGCTTGCGAGGACAAGCTGTAAGTACGCCTTTTTTGTGCTGTTTTTTCCAATCCCTCGCGGCTCGTGGGGGATTTTTCTATTTTGGCGAGTGGAGGGAAAAGTATGCCAGCAGTTTCGATTATGATTCAAGGAACAGCTTCCGACGTGGGGAAAAGCTTGATTTGTACAGCGCTATGCCGAATTTTTTCAGACGATGGATTCCGTGTGGCTCCGTTTAAATCACAGAACATGGCGCTGAATTCGTTTGTGACAGAAGCAGCCGGCGAAATCGGCCGGGCGCAGGGCGTTCAAGCGGAAGCAGCCCGGATTCCGGCAACTTTTGACATGAATCCGATTTTGCTCAAGCCAAAGCAGGACATGGTGTCAGAAGTCATCGTCCATGGCCGGCACTATATGGACATGAATGCAAAAACCTATCGCGACGATTTTTTGCAGCAAGTGATGCCGCGGGTCGAACAGTCGATGCGCAGGCTGCAGCAGGATTTCGACGTGCTAGTGCTCGAAGGTGCCGGGAGCCCTGCAGAAATCAATTTGAAGGATAAAGATATTGCCAATATGCGAATGGCCCACTTGGCAGATGCCGCCGTCATTTTAGTGGTGGATATCGACAAGGGTGGTGCGTTCGCCGCTATCGTCGGAACGCTCGCTTTGCTCGATGAATCGGAACGAATTCGTGTAAAAGGAATCATCATCAATAAATTCCGTGGCATGCGCGAGCTGCTCGATGATGGCATTGACTGGCTGGAAAAAGAAACAGGCATTCCGGTGCTCGGGGTCTTGCCTTATCTTGATGTCCAAATCGATGCAGAAGATTCTCTCGCATTGTCATCGCTGCGGTTTAAAAAACCGAAGCCTGGAGAGTTTGCGGTAGACATAGCCGTCATCCGGCTCCCTCGAATCTCGAATTTCACAGACATAGACCCGTTCTTTGATGAACCGGAAACAGGCGTACGCCTGATCGGAGAAGTCGAAGAGCTCGGTACACCAGACCTGCTCATCATTCCTGGAACCAAAAACACATTGGCCGACGCTGTGTGGCTCAAGGACATGGGGTTCGATGCAGCGATCCAACAGCTGCGCCAGCACGGCACCAAGATTTTCGGAGTTTGCGGAGGTTTTCAATTGCTGGGGGAAACACTAACAGATAATGAGGCGGTCGACGGGGAAGGGGGAGTGGCAAAGGGCCTTTCTTTACTGCCGGTCGACACGGTGTTTGTCGGGGATAAGAAAACCGTTTTAATGACCGGCAAGCAAGTAAAAGACGGCCAGACGCTAACAGGCTACGAAATCCATTTGGGAAGATCGACCATCCGTGGAGATGCTACTCCATTTATGCAGCTGTCGGACGGCCGGATGGACGGTGCAGTCAGTGCAGATGGAGACGTGATCGGAACCTATCTCCACGGCATTTTCCATAACCGCAACTTCACGCGTAAGCTGGTCAATGAATTACGTACCAAAAAAGGATTGGACCTGTTGGAAGACGATGTAAAAACCGATGCCCAGCGAAGGGAAGAAGCGTACGATTTTCTAGCGGCACAAGTTCGCAGCCATATGAACGTGGCAGCGGTTTACCAATTACTCGGCTTTTTCAGAGTGTCGAAGAAGTCTATCGTCCACTATAACCCAAAAAGTGATTGCGTTTACGATATTTGAAATCCAATAACCTATCAGAGTATTTGAAGAAGCGTTTGCTCGTAAAACCTTCTGCTCAATAATGCTTCGCATTACTTCGCAAAGATAAGTTCTCACGTAGTTCGACCTTATCTTTCCTGTGGGATCAGCGGGTTTGAGAGACCCCGCAGGAACAGAGTGACGAGGAGGCTCGATTCCCGCCCATATCTGTCAACTTAACGCCAGGTGTAGATTCTTATCAAAGATGGTATGGAAGATTACCAACTTAAAACGAGAGGAGTCTTGATCATGGCGACTCGATCGGCGTATAAGGTACTCGATCGATTGTTCACGGTGTTAACTCCTGAAAAGGTCGATGCTTTGGCTAAAGAAACGGGATTTATCCAGCGCAAACGAACTCTTTCAGCGAGTGATTTTCTATCGTTGCTTTTTCAGTTTCAAGGGAATGTAGTCGGATGCACGTTACAAGAACTCTGCGGGAAACTCGCAGCTTAACACGATATTTCCGTAAGTCGGACGGCGATTGATAAAAAGTTTACGCTGCACGCTGTGCACTTTCTTCAACGGGTGGTACAAGAGTTGTTTCTTGCACAATCAACTCTACAGCTAACTTCCCACCTGGAAGCCAAAGACTGGCCATTTACTAGTATCCGAGTAATTGACGCCACAGAAGCGAGTGTGCCAGACCGTTTAAAAGCACGAGCCCGAAAAACACGCCAAACTCCCGTGAAAATCCAATACGAATTTGACGTGCTAACCGGGAGGTTGACTTTTTTTCATCTGGATTTCAAAAAGCTCAACGATGCTTCTATGGGCACGAAACGGGTGCCGTTTCTAGAAGAAAAAGAACTCTGTCTACAAGATCTAGGATATTTCCGGATTCAGTCTCTCCAAGATATCCAAGAACAGGGCAGTTATTTTCTCTCCAAGTTTCGAAGTAATGCCTATTTAGCGTTTGAAAACCCTTTCCCAGACCAGTATCCCAATGGAGAGGCTATTCAAAACACGCTTTATCACAAGATCGACTTGGTGGGGTTATCTCGAAACATGAAGCCTGGAGAGATTCTGGAACTCGAAGAAGTGCATTTCGGTTTAAAAGCATATTTCCCCGCCCGTTGTATTCTCTTGTCACGCGATGAAGCACAAACCAATGTCCGGCTGGATTGGATTGATCGCCGAGCTTCTAAATCATGTAAAAAACCCCTCGCCATCGTTCGAGAAATGGCAGGGGTAATTGGGTATATGACGAATCTACCGGAAACAGTTCCACCGGAACGTGTATTGGAGTTATATCGGTTGCGTTGGCAAATTGAATTGATATTTAAAACGTTAAAATCCCAACTAAAAATGAAACAATTTAAACTAGTTAAACTTGAACGATGGCTGTGTCATCTGTACGGGACACTCTTGGTTCTCTTACTCAGTCAATTGATTGCCTATCAATTGCGGAACCTGATTTGGAAAGAAGAAGCGAAAGACATTAGTGAAACCGTGGCGATTCGAAGCATTGCCCGTGAAGGATTGTCGAGACTTTACGAAGATTTTCGACACAAAAAGAAGGCCTTCGAAGCGTTCATCCATTCAATGAGCTGTTTACTCATCAAAACTGCACGGAAACCGCATTCCGCCCAAGGGACCGCCTTGAATCGCCTTCAATTCACATAGGAGAACGCGAAAAAATCAGCCTCCCGCCCGGAGGTTATTTGGCGTTCTTACCTATTCTTATTGCCAGTTCCAAACAAAATAAAACCTGAGTAACTTAAGAAATTTTAGCAAAAAATCTGCGGAAATTTCTTAAGTTGACAGATATGTCGATTCCCGCCCCACGGAAAGCGAGCGATAAGCTTCGGAAAATACGACTCATGACTTTTTGTTTCACAACGGATTAATCTGATTTCAATCTTGAATACATATTTAAGTCGAAAAACGTATCGTTTATTCTTTCAGTTTCCCGCAAAGTACCTTCATATTGGAAATTGAGCTTTTCCAACAGTCTGATTGATGGTTCATTGTTCGGGTCGACCTTAGCTTCAATCCTGTTCAGCTGCATTTCAAGAAATCCATGATTCACTAGAGCGCTGACGGCTTCAGCAGCGAAACCCCGGCGCCAAAATTTCTGGCTGATATCATAAGCGACTTCGGCTTTTGCATTTTCATGATCGACAAAATTAAATCCACAAGAGCCGATCAAATCGCCAGTTTCCAACTTGATGATCGAATAGCGAATGGCTGCCTGGTCCTGATGCAGTTGATCAAACAATTGAATCATCTCCATTGCCTGGACTTCGGAAGTGAAGTTTTCAATATTCATAAACTCGGTCACCATTGGGTCAGACCAGATCTGGAACAGCTCGTTAGCATCAGCGGGTTCCATTTTTCTCAATAACAATCGTTCGGTGTTCATTTGTAAAATCAATAGTATTCCCTCCATTTTTGAAAGTGTCGAGGTAATCATATTGATATCTGCGCATAGTTCAGTCCCTTCAAGTGAAAAGTTAGTTCTAGTATATAGCGCGATTGTTGGTGTAACAAGGACAGGCAAACGATAAAATCGTTCACGAGTAGAATCCATTACATTCATTGTGCAATTATCAAAATTCAAGGTTAGGAAAATTCTTGATGTAATTTTTGAATCAATTATAGTTCCTGTTTTCACTGTTAAATTGAAGGTGTTTTTAAATATCCTATGCCCAAAACTCATATTGAAATATTTGATATAGGCATTAGTCATTTGAATTCCAGCGCTTTATGATGATATTGAAAATATAAAATATCCATTTAAGACGAGTAAATCAGCCTACTTAATTTAGATTCAGTAAATTTCTCCATAGTCTCAACAGGAAGGGGAAATGAAAATGAAGAAAATAGCTTTGTCATTAGGCATCATCGTCATGGCTCTTGGCTTAAGTGCTTGTGATGAGAGCGAAACGCCGAATGCTGAAGAACAATCAAGTCATGACAATAACCAGAAAAGGGAGGAAGCGCAGATGGCAAATCTACTTGCTTTAGAATTGCAAATAGGGGACGAAGTATTCTCAGCACAACTTTACGAAAGCGAGACAACCGAAGCATTGCTTGAATTGCTTCCGTTAACCATAGACATGGAAGATCTTCATGGAAATGAAAAATTCTTTTATCTTTCAGAAAGGCTCCCAACAAATTCTGAGAGCCCAGAGCATATTAATGCGGGAGACATCATGCTTTACGGAGACGATTGCCTGGTATTCTTTTATGACCTGCTTTCAACTTCCCATCAATACACGCGTCTTGGCTATATCGAAGATGTGGAAAGCTTTACTCAAGCGGTCGGAGAGGGGAATGTTACGGTCGCTCTTGATTTCGCCGGAAATGACGAATAAAAGGCTTATATAGTTGAAGAACGCATCAAGTCCTAGACTCGATGCGTTCTTTTTATCGCTCATCCAATTAGGGAACAAATGATTCTCAACTATTCCGTAATTTTCTTTGTGGCCTTTGCCGGGACTCCTGCCACCACTGTGTTTGAAGGGACGTCTTTTGAAACGACAGCCCCTGCCGCCACAACGGCATTGTCCCCGATCGTCACGCCCGGAAGGATGGTGGCGTTTGAGCCAATCCATACGTTTTCCCCGATAACTACAGGAGAGGGCGTGGTGGTGCCTCTTGTTTCCAAGGGCAAGCCGTGATTCAAGGTAGCGATCGAGACATTCATGCCGATCAATGAGCCATTGCCGATGATGATGCCGCCCCGGTCCTGGAAAGAACAACCGGTATTGATGAACACATTTTTACCGATGCTTATGTTCTTGCCGAAGTCCGTGTAGAAGGGAGGCAAACATAAAAACGAGGCGTCGACTGTTGCGCCTGTCAGTTCAGAGAACAGTGCGACGATTTCTTTTTGCGTGTTAAAAGTTGAGTTCAACTCCACCATGATCTTCTGGGCTTGAAAACTGCTTTGCACCAAAAGGCTGTGCAATTCTTTATCTGTACTTGAGATGGGGTTGCCTGCTTTGCAAAAAGCGATAAACTCTTGCATCTCCATCTGAAAACCGCCTTTCCTTATTCTATTCTCTTTATACCTCTTGAGCTGTCGGGCGAATGATCATATCGCTGACCGACACGCGATCCGGTGTATCGATGACATACGCGACTGCTTGGGCAATGTCTTCTGCGGCGAGTCCCCACTCTGATTGGGCTTGGTGAAGAGCGGCCGACGCTTCTTTGTCATTGATGGTTGTATATAATTCGGTCAGGACAGCGCCCGGCGAGATAATCGTGGATTTGATGTTGTTTTCACGCTGCTCTTGTCTCAAGCCTTCCATAATGGCCCGGACAGCGAATTTGGTCCCGCAGTAAACGGCTGAATGCAGGTAGACCACATGTCCTGCCACAGAATCGGTAGAGATGATGTGGCCGGATTTTTGTTCGACCATCTTCGGCAACGCTGCTGCAATGCCATTCAATACACCCATCACATTAATATCCAGCATGTTTTTCCATTCGTCGCGTCGCGTTTCAGCCAACGGGGCGGTCGGCATAATTCCGGCATTATTGAACAGCACATCCAATTGACCATACTCGGCAATCGCCAAATCAATGACTTGCTGCACTTCTTCGTGATTTGTCACATCAGCTTTGCTGTAGACAATGTGTGCTTCCGGCAGTGATTCTTTGATCTCTTTCAAGCGATCTTCTCTGCGTGCTGCCAATACCAATTTGGCGCCTTTTTCGGCCAAGTTTCTGGCTGTTGCTTCTCCAATACCGCTGGATGCTCCCATAATGATAATGACTTTTCCTTTAATTGCCATGTGGAATTCCTCCTTCAAAATAATTATCTATTCGTTCTCATCATAAAATGATAGTATTCAGATATCCAATACCTATATCAGATAATCTATTATGCTTTTTGGGCATAAGAAAAGGAGACTATTATGGAACTTCGCGTATTGCGCTACTTTATTGCGGTAGCGAGAGAACAAAATATTTCGGCTGCGGCTAAACAGCTGCATTTGTCTCAACCGACACTATCCCGGCAATTGAAAGAACTAGAAGCGGAACTGGGAACGACTTTATTTGAACGGGGAAACCGGAAAATCACCTTAACGGAAGAAGGGTTGTTCCTGTTCAATAAAGCAAAGGAAATCGTGGAATTGACCGAAAAAACCGAAGCCAATTTGAAAGGGACGAAACAGGAAATTGGCGGGGAAGTTTATATTGGCGGTGGTGAAACCGAAGCGATGCGATTAATTGCGAAAGCATGCAAAGAGCTGCTCGAAAACCACTCAGGCATCCGTTTCCATCTATACAGCGGCAACGCGGACGACATCACCGATAAATTGGAGAATGGCTTGCTGGATTTCGGTATTGTCATCGAACCGATGGACAAGCAGAGATACGATTATATAAAACTGCCAGTGACTGACCGTTGGGGCGTATTAATGCGAAAAGACAGCCCGCTCGCACAACAGCCGTTTATCCAGCCTGAAGATTTGATGGATAAGCCCTTATTGATTTCACGACAAACGGCGGTCAGCAATGAAATGTCTGGCTGGTTCGGAAAAAATATTGAGGATCTGCATGTGGTTGGAACTTATAATTTGATCTACAATGCGGCATTGATGGTGGAAGAAAACATTGGCTATGCATTATGTCTGGATAAGTTAGTGAATACTGGTGAAGATAGCAAACTGTGTTTTATCCCATTGCGCCCGAAATTAGAAGCGAACTTAAATATTATTTGGAAAAAGCACCAGGTTTTCTCCAGTGCAGCGAATTTGTTTTTGCAACAACTTCGAATTCATTTACACAACTAGAGCTCTATAAATAGAAAAAAACATCAAGCTTTGATTGGCTTGATGTTTTTCTGCTTGTCGGGAAAGTTAAGGGGACGTATTTTCCGAAGCTTATCGCTCGCTTTCCGTGGGCTCGCGCCCAAGCCTCCTCAGTCGCTGTGCGCCTTGCGGGGTCTCGGTCGTCTCGCTTTACCACAGGAGTCGAGCGAACGCTTCTCCAAATACTTAGATAGGTCATTGATTTTTGAATGTAGAAAAGACGATTACTTTTTAATTAATAGTGGATTAATAGACTTCATCAATACTCTAAAAAACATCAAGCTTTGATTGGCTTGATGTTTTTTCTGCTTGTCGTAAAACTGAAATTTTATTTAACAGGGTCCTCGTCTCGTTCGGGTTCAATCCGAAACTTCGTGAAGAAGATCGTGCCTTGAGACCCTGTTTCAATGGTAATCGTTGCATTATGACGTGCCGCCACAGCGTAACAGATGCCCAGGCCGAGTCCAGTGCCTTCGTCTTTTGTCGTGTAAAAAGGCGTGCCGATTTTATCAATAATGGCGGGATCGATGCCGCTGCCTTGATCCTGCACTGCCAGCACCACGGAATTGTCGTTTTCCGGATAAGTGCCGATGGTCAATGTCTGCCCCTCGTTCATCGCTTCCAGTCCATTACGGTATAAATTGATGATCAATTGCCGGATTTCGTTATGATTCAACAATAGTTCCGGCACTTCCTGCGTGTAAATATGGATTTGTTTGTTCTGATTGGCTGTATCGATTTTGATCAACGGCGAAATGTCCTCAAGGATGGTGTTTATGCTCATCATTTTCATGTCCGAAGTCCGCGTATTGCCCACGGACAGGAATTCAGTGATGATGGCGTTCGCCCGATCCAACTCACCGATCATCAAGTTGAAATGGGAAGCGTGCGGCGCCAGTTGTTCATTCATTAACATCAATTGCAGAAAACCGCGCACCGTCGTCATTGGGTTGCGGATCTCATGGCTGATTCCAGCCGCCATCTGGCCGATTAAATCCAAATTGGCGAGTCTTTTCAGTTCTTTCTCGTATTGCTTCTTTTCCTTGATATTTTTCAGCACGCAGCAGATGCCGTCATCAAACGGATAGGCGGTCATTTCAAACCAAAAATCTTCCGCGTCGGATTGCACTTCAAAGCGAACCGTCACCCGGTCATTCATGGCCAGGTGGAACTCATTATAGGTGAGTGTATCAATAGTTTCTGGGAAGACATCCCAAATGTTTTTGCCAAGCACCTCGTCCGCTTGTTTGCCTTTCGGTAAAAAAAGATGCTGGTTGATATAGGTATATTCCCAGTTTTTGTTCAGCACAAAAAACCCGTCCGTGATGCTTTCAATGACGCTATTGACCCGCTTGTTTGCCGCATACAATGCACTCGTCCGCTCTTCCACCATTCCTTCTAATTGATCCATGTACAATAAATTCGAAAAAACCGGAGCGGTAGCTTCGATGATGGACTGGGCGAAAGGAATTTGCAAATCCACGGCGTCTTCTGCCACTTCGCAACGGCATACCGCGGACACGACGCCATGAACTTTGCCCATAGAAATCATTGGGAGCAGCAGCAACTCATGTTGAGCACCCAAGTTTGTGCGGATTACTTCTTTTTGCAATATGGCACGTGCGACCAGTTCTGCATAAATGGCGTTTAGCCCCATTTCGACGAGGAGTTCCTGCCAGTGCTGTTCGGTCATATCATTGACTGCCTGAAATTGGGTTGGTGTACCGCCTTTAGTGCTTGGTGCGTGGATGATATGGGCGGCGAAATCGCCGCCGCCCAATGCCCGTTTCAAATAGGCGAAGCAAATATTCAGGCTTTGCTGGATTGTGGGGCAGAAAGATAGTTCACGGGTAAGGTCGAGCAATAATTGCTTTTCCCTTAATAGTTTCTCTTTTTGATTGAAGCTCTTCGCGTTTTGAATGGCGACCGCTGCCATATTTACATAAGCTTCGACACTTTCAATTTCTGATTGCGTCAGATTCATCGGAGTGCCGTAATTGAACAAGAACACCATCCCCATAAAATCCGTTTCATAGGAAATCGGAAGCGCCAATAAGGAATTGATTTGGAAGGCGCCTACTGGCTTCAAGTCCGGCCGGTTGTCTGTTGCTGTATCCGCAATATAAATGGTTTTCCGTGTCGCTATCAATTCCGCTGCCAGATTGTCTGTTTTTGGATCAATCACTTGAGATTGCAGCGTCATACCGCTCATCATCTCCGGCTTTCCCGCGAAGCCACGGTACGTGCCATCGCCTTGTGGCAAAAAGATCCCGACAGAATCGCAGCGAACGATTTCCTCGGAAATGGCCGTCGTGACCTGCTGCAGAACTTCATGCAAGTCGAGCTTCGTATTTACAATGCGTGTGATGTTCGCAAGCCTTGAATACCGCGATTGATCATTCACCATAGTATGTCTCCATTCTCCCCAATCAATTGTTGGGGCCTATCTGCAAGTACTTTTAAACTTCTTTTCCGAATCACTTTATATCTGTCTACAATATTACTATATCCATGTAGTTACAATCCTTTTATTTGTGAATAAATATTTGCCTGAAACATTTACGTTGAATACAGAATGGATTCCCACAATCTAAAAAAACACCAAGCTGTGATTAGCTTGGTGTTTCTATAGTGCTCAAGAAGTCTGCTAATTCATCATGAATTAGAATAGAATCGCTTTTTTCTATATTCAATATTTAATGCTCTTTCTAAGTAGTGGGAGAAGCGTTCGCTCGTAAACCCTTCTGCTCAATAATGCTGCACATTACTTTAGCAAAGATAAGGTCTCCCGTAGATCGACCTTATCTTTCCAGTGGAGCAGTGTAAGCGACGAGACGACCGAGACTCCGCAAGCTGCGAAGCGGCTGAGGAGGCTTGGGCGCGAGCCCGCGGAAAGCGAGCGATAAGCTTCGGAAAATACGACGTTAGGTCAGGACAGAATTGGGTTCGTTGCTGTCGCTGGGTTTTGCTGATTGCCGTGCTTCTTTTTCTTCCAGCGCTTTTAATTCCTGTTCGGTCAGGAATTCGACTTTCAGCCCGAAGAATGCCATAAAGATGGAGATAATCGGCACGGTATAATTCAGAATCGCGTATGGCGCATAGGCAAAGGTGCTGACGCCTAGTGTCGCCACGATAAACACACCGCATGTATTCCACGGGATCAAAGGAGAGGTGACGGTTCCACCGTCTTCCAATGCCCGCGATAAGTTTTTTGAATGCAGTTTTTTGTCTCGATACGCTTTGGCGTACATTCTCCCCGGGAGAAGAATCGATATGTATTGTTCAGAAGCAGTCGCGTTTGTGAAAAAGGCGGAGACGATCGTCGCTGCGATCAGGCTTCCCGCGGATTTCGCGACTTTAAGGATTTGGTTGACGATGGCTTGCAGCATCCCGACTTGTTCCATGATTCCGCCGAAGATCATCGCGACAATCGTCAAGGACACCGTGTACATCATCGACTCGATGCCGCCGCGGTTGAATAAATTATCGACCATTTCATTGCCACTCGAAATCACGAACCCATCATGAAGCGTATTGACAGCGTCTGCTACACTGCCGCCTTGGATAAACACATAGCATAGCCAGCCGAGCAGCACGCCGATTGTTAAGGCCGGCAGCGCAGGAACTTTTTTCGCTACCAACACAATGACCGCAAGCGGCACGAGCAAAAGCCACGGAGAAATGACAAAATTGCTTTCCAATGCGGAAAGGATGCTATTGATGTTGCCGGTATCAATCGCTGTGCCGGCAAACTGCCTGCCGAGGATAAAGTAAGCGACTAACGCAATGATGAGGCCAGGAATCGTCGTATACACCATATGCTTAATATGCGTGAACAAAGGCGTTTCGGTAATTCCGGCCGCCAAATTGGTTGTGTCAGACAGCGGGGACATTTTGTCGCCGAAATAAGCACCGGAAATGACAGCGCCGGCTACCATGGCGGCAGGAATCCCCATGCTCACGCCGATGCCCATTCCCGCGACACCGATCGTTCCCATTGTCGACCACGAACTGCCGATGGCCAAAGTGACGATTGCGCAGATGATGCAGATGGTCACGAGGAATAGGGAAGGGGTGATGATTTTCAATCCATAATAGATCATCGTGGCCACAATCCCGCCGCCGATCCAAGCCCCGATGATCAAACCGACGAGTATGATGATGACAATTGCCGGAAGCGCCATGCGGATGCCTTTATAGGCGCCTTCTTCGATGATTTCCCATTTGTATCCGTAACGCCAGCCAATCAAAGCGGCAATGGCCGCACCAATCAATAATGGGATATGCGGGCTGCCGCCAAATTTGATGATCGTAATTGCCATGATGCTGATCATGACGATGAAGGGAATTAACGCCATAACAAATGGAATTTCTATTTTCTGTTGATTTTTCATGGTTCATCTCCTCAATGCAAGATAATGAAAGCCTTTCCAACTATTTTGCCATGAGCTCCGAAGAGGTGCAAATGATTTTTTCAAAAATTTAAAAATCTAAAATTTTTGCGCAAAATATTTTTGCACTATTTTGAAAGTGATTTTTATTTGACGAGTATCCCGTAGCATGGTGATTGTAGGTGATTGAAAAAGAGGCCCAGCCCGTTATGAATGGACTGAGCTTCTGTAGTGCGCAAAGGGAACCCGCTTACTGTTTGTTCAGATTGATTTTGGCCAGCCAAAGGTTAAACACAATAAACATTCCGCACGACAGGATGCTGAAATGATTGACCTCGCGACCCGGCAGCAAGTAGTTTTCTGCGACGTTCAAGACTCCGCCTGGTGACAATTGAAACGCCAGTTGGTTAAAGCCTTTAATCAAGATAAAGAAAATGGAGGCGGCAATGGTCGCGACCGCAATCAGGATTGGCCCCTTGATGAATGTGCTGATCAAGATCGCTAGGCTAATAACGTAGAGAATCCACAAACTGTACATCAAAAGGAACAACGAGAAATCGGAAAAAGAGAACGAACCGAATAAGAAAATGGTATAGCCGTAGGAAACGACGGCTCCAATGGCAATGGCGAACATGCTGATGAGCCAGTGGCCAGCAAGCTTTGACATCAGGTAAGATTGCAGCGAAACCGGGCGGGTCAAGATAAAGTCCTGCATGCCGCTATTACGGTCGGAGGCAATGAGCCCCATGAAACTGATGATTAAAATGATGAGCCCGATTTGGTTAAATTGGCCGGAAATGGTCGACAGCAAAACTTCTCCGGAACTCGGCACCGGCCGGTTCGGGTCGATCGTGATGCCGTCTGCACCGCCTACGTTTTCGAGGATTACGTCCATATAGTTATGGACCAAAGGCTGGGTGACGCCCAAGATGACGAAAAACAAGGTCAGCCAAATGAACTTGTATTCTTTTGCGGCTTCGGCCAGCTCTGTACGGGTGAGTGTATAAAAGTTGGTCATGTGTCCGACACCATCTCCAGGAAAATTTCCTCGATTCCTTTTTCATAAAACTCGATGGACTTGACATCCAGCTCTTGTGCATCCATGTCATTAACGACTTTTTTCAAATCAAGTTGTTCAGTCCCTGTCAAAAGGAAAGCGGAGGGTGACAGGCGTTCAATATGTGCCACGCCATCACCGGCCCCAATACCGCTTGCTGGTGGAGTCTTCGCTGTCTTCACCAAGATCTGTTTGCGGTCGGCCTGTTGAAGTTGGCTGTCGATGGTTCCCGCAATCACGCCATCTTTGATCACGATGTAGCGGTCGCAAAATTCGCTGGCATCGTCCAGGATATGTGTGGAAATGATGATCGTCGTTCGTTTCTTCAAGCGGGCGATCAATTTTTTCACTTCGTTCCGGCCGATCGGATCGAGTGCGAGACCGGTTCATCCAAAATCAACAATTGCGGCTCGTGCAAAATGGCTTGTGCGATTCCGAGCCGCTGCTTCATCCCGCCGGATAATTGTTCCACTTTATAGCTTTCTTTACCCTTCAGCCCAACTTCCTCCAACACCGCAGGGATAGCCTCCTGTAAAACTGCCGCATCCAGGCCGGACAGTTTTCCGAAGAAACGAAGCGATTCCGCGCAGCTCATCCACGGCTTGAAGTCTGTATGTTGGGACAAATAGCCAATATCTTGTTTGTGCTGGGCAATAGGCTTGGAATGGAAGGTGATGTTCCCTTGTTCATAGTGCAAAACGCCAGTCATGCATTTAATAAGTGTCGTTTTGCCGGCACCATTTGGCCCCAGTAAGCCGACGCATTCCCCCTGTGCAACCGTAAAAGAGACATCGCTCAAGATTTTTCGTTTTTTGATCGTCTTATGAAGCTTCTCGACTGTAATCATGGCGAATGACCTTCCTTCCGATGACCAGATACAAGATCGGCCCCAATGATTGGAACAATAAGATGGCGGCGAGCCAAGCATACGGTGCCGCAATCCGGTCTTTCCGCTTAAACCAGTCGTACAGCGCGACGCCAATGAGCAATAAGTTGAAAACGATAATGGGCAAGGCGAATGGAAGAATCCGGCCCCAATCAATTTCCAGTAAAGCAGGAATATCAGTATTCATATTTATCACCCTTTATATTATCATTATCAATAATGATAATAGAAACGTCAACTACTTTATGCATGCCCAACTTTTTCAGTGTGTACATACTCCTGGATAAGCATTTGACGGAAGTTGGTAAAACACCTGAAAGAATATATAATAGCTAATTAAGCGCACTCAAAAAGGAGACATTGCACATGGAATTTGATTTATTTAAAAACCAGGTCAGGTTTAAAATAGCTTTGGAATTGATCGATGTTGAAGAGGGATTATCGATTTTGCAGCTGAATAAACTATTGAAAGAAGTGTCGCAAGCTACTTTGTACAGACACGTGAATTCCATGGTGGAGGATGATTTGCTGAAAGTCGTGGGCATCAACCGCAGCGGGAAAGTGGAAGAAAAACTCTATGCACTGAACACGCAAGCTTATAAAGTGAGCCAGGAAGACTGGCAGTCGGCTACTTATAGTGAGAGAATCCGGTTCATCACGTACTATTTCATGTACATTCTGCAAAACTATAAAAATTACCATGAGCGCAGCGTGGAAGAGCAGTCCCAGGATCAATCGACATTTTCTTTAGTGAAGCTGAATTTAACAGAGGAGACATTTAATGATTTTCAATCAGAGCTTGGTTCATTAATGGAGAAATATTATAATGCGCAGGAGCGGGAACAAGGAACTGAACGAGCTGTTTCGTTGGTGATTATTCCATAATCCGATAATAATATAAACGTAATAAAGCACAGCTGAATGGGATCAGCTGTGCTTTATTTATTGATAAGGCAGTGATGCGCAAACGAAAGCTGCGCTTATAGGTGTGTTATGTTGCTTTGGCCGATCGATCAGTTAACCCCGACAGCCGAGAATGCTGCTACAACACTTGCGACTTCAGCGCTCGATGCCCCGTACAGGTCCGTTGCCGCTTGGATGGTGGAAACGCGGAAATGGCTGTAGTTGGAGTTCGGCGTCAAGTATTGTGTGAGTGTGTGGTAGTAGATATCGCCCGCTTTGTCGTTGCCGATGCCAGCGACCGTCACGCCGTAATGCGTGCCGCTATTGGCGAGCAGGAACGCCGCTTTGTTGCTGATGCCGGAGTTGATATGGACGCCGCCGTAATCACCGGTGCCGGTATAGCGTTTCGAATAATGGTCCGGGTCTCCGCTCAAAGTCGGGTCTTCCATCGAGCGCAGTGCATCGCCTGCAACGTTCGGCGTATAGATGTCTTCGCCTACTTGCCAGTCGGGCTTGTTATTGAAATGGTATTCGACAAGCGTTCCGAAAATATCGGACATCGATTCGTTGATCGCGCCGGATTCATTTTGGTAGATCAAGTCAGCCGTCGTATCGGTCACGGCGTGCGTCAATTCATGGGCAATAACGTCAAGTGCCCCGGACAGCGGCACGAAGGTAGTGCCATCACCGTCGCCGTAGACCATTTGGGAACCGCTCCAGAACGCGTTGTTATAGCTGCGGCCGTAATGGACGGTAGAAATCAGCTCAGCGCCGTTGTCGTCGTAGCTATTGCGGCTATGGACGTCCTGGAAGTAATCGTAGGTCTGGCCAGCATAAGTATGGGCATCGACTGCAGCCCCGTCATAAGCGGCGTTGTAGACATTATCGCTATCAAGCCACAAAGTGCCCGGCGTGCGTGTGCGGTTTTTCGCATCGTACGTGAAAATGCCGCTGCCGCGCGTGCGGTCGACCAGGTAAGAGCCGTTGCTGTTGACTAAAGTATTGAACGATTTCGTATCGCCCAACACGCCTTTGCCGCTCGCTGTCGAATCTTCACCCGTCAAACTCGCACCGCCGCTGGAAGGTTTCGCCTCATGGATCTGGTTATAGGAATCGAGGATGTCACCCGTTTTGGCGTCCACGAAGTATTGATAATTACCCGGTTCCGGATAGAGGAACTCGAATTCAGCGCTGTAGGCAAAATGCGCTTGCCCGTCTTTGGAATAGATGACCAACTCCGGTGTCACTTCGGCTTCAAGCTCGGGTGAACTGCCAATTTTTTCTTTCAAGTCGGCCGCGGCTTTTTCGACTGCCGCACCGGCTTTCAAAGTTGCGCCTTTCTTCAAGGATTTCTTATCGTATAATTCCGGCGCTAAATTCCCGGAGATGGAAGTGAGCACGCCGTCTTGGTCGACGTGGGCATTAATTACGGAACCGAAAACAGGCACGCCCTTGAATTTCTGCTGGAGCTTCACTTTGGTGAAGCCGAGATCGTCTGTTTCCTGGCTGATGACTTTGAAGCTGGAAAGGTCTTTTTTATCGATTTTATATGTGTCTTCGTTTTCTTCCAAATATGTAAAGACAATTTCTTTTGCATCTTTATCGGATGGTTCAGTCAATGCTCCGGAAATGAAATCAGGTGTCTGGGTGTCTTTATTGACATGGACTTTTTCTGTTGCCTGTTTAGATAGGGTATCGGCGGAAACCGCTGTTGCGGATAATGCGAGTGATGCTGCCAAACTTAAAGTCAGTAATTTCTTTTTGCTCATCAAAAGTCACTCCTTCTCGTCTTACCGGTGTTGCAACTCGGTAAAAACATCATAGCTATTTAATTATTCTGAATATATAGGTTGGAGTATGTGTTTTGATGAACCTCCAGAACTGATGATTGCCCCTCTGACAAAACGCTAAAGAAATTCTTTTGCATATTTTATAGGCCAATCGGATTTAGCAGTGGAGCCATTTCTCTATGTAGAAAAGACGCTGGCGATCCTAACGGTCAATAATTCTCAAAAAGCGGTTTATTGAAACAATACATCAGTGCTTAGCTAAAAGGTGAAATCGGGGAATTAACGAAGGTTCATGCTGCATTCCTCGAGATGCTATACTGAATGAAACAGCTCGGCTTGTGTGCCAGAGCAAAAGAAACATCCATTTACAGGGGAAGAGGAGTGGCAATATGGAGATTATCTATTTTGCAGGCGGATGCTTATGGGGCGTGCAGGCGTTCATCAAAACCTTGCGGGGTGTCGAGTCGACCGAAGCGGGGCGGGCAAACGGCAGGACGCAATCGCTAGAAGGCGATTACGACGGCTACGCGGAATGCGTCAAAACCACGTTCGATCCTTCGCGCGTGTCGGTCCAACAACTGATGGAGTATTTCTTTGAAATCATCGATCCCTATAGCGTCAATAAACAAGGCGAGGATGTCGGCGAAAAATACAGGACCGGCGTCTATAGCGAAAGCTCTGAGCATTTAACGGCGGCGAAAGCGTTCATTAGTGAACGAGCAGATGCGGCCCGCGTTGCAGTGGAAGTGTTGCCGCTCGAAAATTACATAGCGAGCGCAGCAGAGCATCAGGACCGTTTGGACAGGTGCCCGGATGATTATTGCCATATCCCAACAGCGTTATTGTCCAAGTATGCGTAAAGAAAAGAGCGTGATGACCCGTTGATTTCACTTATACTGACCTTGAAACGTTTGCTGTCGGCCATTTACCGCATCGGCAAAGAGCCCTTGTTCAGGACTTTGCTGCTGACTTTGGCGTTCATCGTGCTGTCGGGGACTTTGTTCTATTATCAAATAGAAGGCTGGGCTTTTTTTGACGCCTTTTATTTCGCCTTCGTCAGTTTGATTCCGACCGGTATTGAGACGGGCCTTGCGCCGACCGGCAATTTAAGCAAAGCTTTCACGATGATTTATTTGGCTGTCGGCGTCGGCGTTATGGTCATGGTATTGATGAGGCTCGCGTATGCGGTAGTGAAACTCGAACGGCCCGAGCAATTGGACGTGAAGGCAAACCAAGCAAAGTCTACACCGAAACAAAAAACTAAACAGAGATAGGAAAAAACCCCGAACGGGCTGCTGTTAAAAGCAGTTGCCGTTCGGGGTTCTTTTTGTAACCTTATTGTTCTTTTGTGGTCGTTTTTTTCCAGCTGTCATCCATGACCATTTTGCCTGGCCATGTGTAAGCGGTAAGCCCGCCGTCGACAACGAGGTCTTGGCCCGTCAAATAAGAGCTATCGCTCGAGACAAGGAATAACACCGTCGTAGCGATTTCTTTCGGTAAGCCGAGGCGCCCTAAAGGAGCGAGCCATCTATTGCTTTCTCTGAATTCGCGCCCCGCTTCTTCTTCTTTCGATCCAGCAAGTTCATCGATTAGCGGCGTTTCGATTGTGCCAGGAGATACGGAGTTGGCACGGATGCCGTTTCTTCCGTATTCGATAGCGATCGATTTCGTGAAGTTGATGATGCCGCCTTTTGCTGCATTGTAGCCCGAACGATCCAAGTCGGCAAAGCTGCCGGACATGGAAGCGTTGTTGACGATCGCCCCGCCATTGTCCATCATGAGCGGAATGAAATATTTGCTCATCAAGAACGTGCCACGCAAGTCAGTAGCCGTGATCTCATCGAACAAATCGACCGGATACTCATGGACTTTGCCGCCTTCCTGGTCGATGCCGGCGTTATTGAACAACGCATATACCGTTCCGTATTGTTCTTTTACTTGATTGGCGAAAGAAGTAACGTCCTCTTCCTTGGCGATGTTCACTTGGAAGCTTTTCGCCGTGCCGCCGTTTTCATTGATTTTCGCGACCGTTTCCTGCAAGGCCTCTTCTTTAATATCCGCAAGCAGTACGATGGCACCTTCTTGTGCAAACAGTTCTGCCGTCGCTTTCCCGATACCTGTTGCCGCACCTGTAACGACAGTCACTTTATCTTGTAATTTACCCATGTCCTATTCCTCCTCTATATAGTATGTTCTTGAAAATCCATGGATCAAACCGGTCGACGTCTTTTTCTAGAATCTTCCTTTTGAATGATCGATACCTTACCTTAACTACCACCTTAGATGTTTGCTAAACCGGCTTTTTCGATGTAACCACTTAACCGATCGAAACTTTTTTATAAATTGTGATCTAAATTCAAACCCACTCCGTTGAGCTTATAAGAAAACAAAACAGAGGAGTGGTTAGATGAAAATGAAAAAGCTTTTACTACCAGTAGTCGGCGCATCGCTTTTAGTCCCTGGAATCGGTTCTACCGTGTTGGCAGCTGAGGAAGCACCGCCAACAGAAACGACAGGCGTGGAACTTCGTGCAACTTTGGATTCGCTATTGTCCGAGCATTATGCGCTCGCAGTAGATTCCATGATGAAAATTTACGATGGCGACGAAGCAGCGGATGAAGCCATGGCGGCGCTCGATGAGAATGCATCTGATATGGAACCGGTCATTGCTTCCGTTTACGGGGAAGATGGCGGAGCTGCCTTCGTTGAAATCTTCGATAAGCACAATATGGGAACAGATGATTACGCAGCGGCCGTGAAAGCGGATGACGCCGCGATGCAACAAGAAGCATTGGATCAAATTCAATCGTTCGTCGATGAAATGGGCGAATTCCTTGGTACGGCAACGGAAGGCAACCTTCCGGAAGACGGTGCGACAGCTGCACTTCGTGAACACGAAGATTTCGTTCAAGGCACGTTTGACCTTTATGTAGAAGGCGATTATGAAGCTGCTTATACGATGTACTTGGAAGGCTTTACACAAATCTTCGGTGCAGGCAGCGCCATCAGTGGAGCGATTTCGGCTCAATTCCCGGATCAGTTCTCTGATCCGAACACACCAGCTGGTGACTTCCGTTCGACAGTTAACCGCATTGCAGCAGAGCACTTTGCCCTTGCACAATTGAGCATGGCAAAAGGCTTCAACGGTTCAGCTGACTTCGATTTCGTCAACTGGGCACAAGACCAAAACACAGAAGAGTTCCGTTCGGCTTTAGCTTCTGTTTATGGTGAAGAAGCGAGCAACCAGTTTGTGGAACTATGGAATAACGAACACATCGCTGTCCAAGGTGACTTGGCAAATGCGACAGCTTCAGAAGATGAGCAAGCGAAAGAGCAAGCTGTTTCGACTTTGACTAGCACATTCGCGACAGACCTTGGCATATTCTTGAATACAGCAACAGAAGACCGCATGCCATTGGATGAAACGATTGCCGGCGTGGAAGCGCATGAACAATCCGTCGTGGACACTTTCCAACAATACGTGAACGGTGACTATGCCGCTTCATATGACACATACCGTGCAGGCTATGCAATTATGTTCGATATCGGTAAAGGATTGAGCGGCGCCATCGTCGACCAATTCCCTGAGAACTTCGAAAACACAGCACCTGACAAAATGCCTTCAACTGGATTCGGCGGCATGTCCAACCAATCCAACACGATGATCTTGTGGGTAGCACTCAGCACATTGATCTTCATGGCAGCTGGAACACTAACGTATCGTCAAACTAAAAAACAATAACGAGATATTGTGGAGAAAGGGCCTAGTGCTCTTTCTTTTTTTTGCTCGAACTTCCGCTCTAATATTTTTTGTATAAGGTACGAAACCATCTGTGTAGTGCATAACGTCCAGGTTGGCAGGAATAGAAAAGAATAACAGCAGAAAAGTACAGGTTAATGGTATAATTTGATGGAAAGAAAGCTGTTTCTCTCGGTTCTCTAGTTCATCGGGTATTGGACTTCTTTTTTGGTTGAAATTGCAGAAAGAAAGAAGGTGGGTCACTTGGGAAGCAAGATGAATCTATTGCTTGAAAGCCAGCGCAATGTTCACGTATTGTATGCTTTTGATGGAACTCAAAATTATGTGGAGCAGTTATTGAATTACATAGATGAAGGAATTCATGCTGGTGATTATATTTTAGTTGTGGAAAACGAACGCCTGACACGGGAGCTTAAGCGGCACCTCGATAAGCAGTATACGGAGAAACAAATAGAAATGGTGCATTTCGTCAACAGTCTCCATTTCTATTGGTCAAGCGGCAGTTATCACCCGCCTGCCATTCATGAATATTTCACCAAGACAGTTGCGCCTTATATTGAAAACAACTTAAGCTTTCGCTCGTGGGCGCACGTCGAATGGGAAAGCGTGAAAGAGCCACTGTTCCTCATAGAAGATTTCGAAAAAATTGCGGATCGCGCTGTAGACGAGTATGATTTTCCATTGGTTTGCGCGTATGAAAAAAAGAAGATGCCTCAGCATTTGACGGAAAGCTTGATGAAAACTCATCCGTACATCTTGCTGGAAGATGAAGTGATTGTTTCACCTCAGTACAAATCAGTATCAAACCAGGCTTGAGCCTGGTTTTTCATTTATCCTAAAACTTTATGTAGCTACAATTCTCTGGTTTGCGTCATTCCGGGAAGCTTGCACATTGCAATCAAAGAACTGCTTATAGTATCGTTAGGAAAAGTGCGCCAATTTTCACCGTGGACACTCCCCATAGAGGAGGGAATATATGCAGTACCAGACAATCAGCCCTTCCCGAAAATTTCAGAACTTCAATGATGCAGCCAATCAGATCTTGACTATGCTGAGCAAGCAAATGGACATCAACACGCTTTTCATTGCTGAAAATGACGGAAAAACCAATACCATTAAAAAAGCGTTCAATAGACATGAAGAGCTGGTAGTAGAAAACAGCCAATCGCCGCTTGACCAAACATTCTGCAGCTTAGCGATCAACTACGGGCAAGAGGCCTTGATGATTGAAGATATTTCAAAAGATGAAAGCGCAGGCGAGCTGCCGATTGCCTCGCAATTCGGAAACGGTGCATTCATCGGCATCCCGATCTTTTACGAAAGTGGCGAAGTGTACGGCACCATTTGTGGTTTGGACAAGCATCCAGTTTCATTTACGAAAGAACAGCAGGAGATGTTCGAGATGATGTCTACATTGTTGAGCTATATTTTGGAACTCGACAAAGCCCAAAAGGAAATCCAGACCTTGTCATCTCCGCTCGTGCCTTTGTCAGATGAGATTTCGATCCTGCCGATCATTGGGCACATTACGCTCGAGCGTGCTTACCAACTGATCGAGGACGTTGTGATGAAAGCGAGCGAAGGCATCGATTTCCTGATCTTGGATTTCTCAGGCATTACACAAATCGATCCGCGCATCGAAGAACCTTTGCTGGATTTGATCAAAGCTTTGAAAATTATGGGAATAACCCCAATCATCACCGGCATCTTGCCGACGATGGCAATGAAAGTCCCGCATTTCGCCCATTCCCTGAAAGGCGAACGAATGGAAGCGACTTTGAAGATTGCCATTGAACAACTCGGCTTTGCGTTGATTCAGAAAAATGCTTACAGTGCCTCCGTTACGAAGTAAATAGAATGGCTATAAATAGAGAAACCCTGGCTGAACCGTTGTGAACGGATGCAGCCAGGGTTCATTTATTTCTCTGTCAGAAAAGCGTTAAACTCGTGAGCCACAGGGTATTGCAAAACTATAAGCATTAGCGGGCCGGTCAATATATAGCGTGTTAGGAGGGATTGCCATCTCATTTGAATGGCTCAGCACAATCAGCAATATTTTCATCATGGTCAATGTGGTATTGGCATTTTTCATTTTATTTTTTGAACGGAAAACGGCTTCTTCGGCATGGGCATGGATTTTGGTGCTGTTCTTTATCCCGATTCTTGGCTTTGTGCTGTACTTATTGTTCGGAAAATCTTTGAGGCGCAACCGGCTGAAACGGCCGGTCGCTTATGAGAACCGTGACTTTACGGATCTGAAAGACCGCCAGCTTGAGGAAATGAAATCGAGAAGCTTTCAGCCGACATCTGTACTTGACGGGAAATGGATGGATATCGTCCAAATGAATGCGGCACGGACCGATGCACCTTTATCAACAGCTTCTAATATTCAAATTTTCAACGATGGGAAACGGAAGTTCGATGCGCTGTTCGACGATATTCGCGCTGCTGAGAAACATATCCACCTTCAGTATTTCATCCTTAATGACGATGATCTTGGGAGCAGTTTACTGGCGCTGTTGACTGAAAAAGCGCAGCAAGGCATAAAAGTGCTGGTTTTGTACGATGATTTGGGGTCGAGCAGCCTGCCCAAGCATTTCTTTGATGCATTCCATGCGGCAGGGGGCAAGTCGGCTGCGTTTTTACCAGCCATGCTGACGAGCATTAACCCGCGGATCAATCACCGAAACCACCGAAAACTGGTTATTATCGACGGTCGAATCGGGTATACCGGTGGCTTTAATGTCGGCGATGAATACATCGGCAAGAAAAAAGAGTTCGGCTATTGGCGTGATACGCATTTGCGCATTGAAGGGCAGGCCGTGCATTCCCTGCAAAACCGGTTCTTTATTGATTGGAATCAAGCCGCTGAGAAATACCCAATGAAATATGCGGATACTTATTTTCCAAAAATGAATCATCCGCCTGGGATTCCGATGCAAATGGTGTCAAGCGGGCCGCTGGAAACGCATGAAGACATCAAGAATGGCTATTTAAAGCTCATTCACCACGCCCGGGAATCAATATACTTACAGACGCCTTATTTCATTCCAGATAAATCCATTATGGATGCACTAAGGACAGCGGCGCTCGGCGGCGTGGACGTACAACTGATGATTCCACATTTGGCGGACCATCTCTTTGTCCATTCGGCAACGCTGTCTTTTGCCCGTGAATTGCTCGAAGACGGCGTCAAAGTCTATAGCTATCAAAACGGCTTTCTGCATGCCAAAACACTCGTCGTTGATAAAGAGGCATTCTCGGTCGGCTCGGCCAATATGGACTTGCGCAGCTTTGCTTTGAACTTCGAATTGAATGCCTTCGTTTACGACGGCGAAGCGGCAAAGGATATGGCGAATCTGTTTCTGCAGGACCGCAAGCTTTCTGCCGAATTAACGGAAGCGGACTTCAAGAGCCAGCATTGGATTGAAAAAGCCAAACAAGATATCGCGAAGCTAGTGTCACCGATCTTATAAGACGATTTGCGAGCTTCGCGGCACGACTCCGAAAAGCTTGAGCCCATGAATGGCTCAAGCTTTTTTTCTATTAGTTGATACTAGCGGATTTAGTGTGAAAAAAAGATTCTATAAATAGGGAAAATCGTATACTATGACAAGAGAAGAAATTTTACATTGAAGGTTAAATTTTGAAATTTTTTTATTGCTATATAAAACCAACAAAGAGCAAGGGGCGTGGCATCATGCAGAAATCATTAGAAAAAGGCATCAGGCATAAATATCTTCGGTTGACCTTATCTTCGTTGCTGATTTGTTCAGTATTGATTGCGGGCATTTATTTTTACATGAACAAACTGCAAGAGGACAAACAGGCAGAATACGATCAGCTTGCGGAAAAACAGGAAACGTTACAAGAACTTTCCGAGTCGCTGAGCCAGCTGTTTTTCCGGACAAGGGGATATTACGCTTTTCAAAGCCAGGAAGAACTGCGATTAGCGTATGTAGAAATGGAAACTTTAAAAGACTCCATCAACAGTTTGGAAGGGCTATCCATAAATTCCGATGAACAAGAGCAAATAGAGGAATTGGAAAGCTTTGTAACGATCTTCGAAGAGCAAGTGTTTCCCGAGGCGATTGCGGCTGTCCAAAATGATGATTACGAAGCTTTAAGAGCGCTTTCTAGCGATGGTACTAACGCTACAGTGAATGAATTCGTTACTTTTGCCGAGGAATACCGATCCTCTTCTCGGGCAGAACTGGAACAATTAAACGCAGACATGATCAGGCAGTCAGAGAACTTTTCCTTCGCATTGATTTTATTGTTCATCCTGCTGTTCATCATCACGGCTTTGATTATCTATAGAGCCATGAACGATATCGTCAAACCTTTGGAAGGCATGCGCGAGTTCATCGAAGAATTCGGCAATGGCGAGCAAATGTCTTACACTCCTCTTGAACGGAAAGATGAGATCGGTTTATTGTCGATGACTTTTTACCGGATGATGAACACCATCCGCAAAAACCAGGAAGACCTCACTTCCCAAAATCAAGCTTTGCTTGTGAATAAAGGGGAACTTCAAGGAAAACAGGCAGAGCTGGAAGATGCTTTGGAAGAGATTGGGGAAACGAAGGACCGCTTGATCCGCTTCAACGATTTGAACCATGTTCTGTCGTTTACTTTAGATAAACAGAAATTGATCAATGCCACACTTAGGTATTTCACTGATACGTACGAAATCGATACCGGCGTATTATGGCTGCCGGCTTCGGGCGAGTACGCGCTGAAAGGTTTCACAGAGAGCATGTTCAGCCAATTCCAGGACCAGCAAATCCCTTATTTAACTGCTCGTTTGAAAGAAGACGAATCCTTCACGGTCCAACGCGAGGCGCAGGAAGAAAAAGGCTTTGTGGACGGCACGGTTTATGTGCATGACTTGTATGCATCTGTAAAAAATGAACAACACGAAGGCATTGCGCTAATTGGCTTGTCTCGCGTCGGAAGAGCCTTTTCAAAAGAGGAGCAAGCGGATATCGATGGATTGCTGAAACGCATCCATTTGGCCATCGACCGTATTCAATTGTACGACGCAGCAATCCATGAACGGACCTTGAATGAACGCATCGTCAATAATATCAATGAAGGCATTCAGTTCATTGCTAAAAATGGCAGCATGGTGCAGCGCAATGAAACGATGTGCACGATGCTGAGCTGTGGAGATGCTCCTCTCGATGCAGTCATTTCGAAAGAGGTGTGGGTCCATCGCATGGCCGAACAAACGACCGACCCACAGGCGATGGTCGATTTCCTCAGCGAATGTATCTATGAAAAAGGGAGCGAAGCAAAGACTTTCCAATATACGGTCAAAGCCCCTTATGAACGGGTCATCGATGTCTACAGCACCCCAGTCATTGTTGACGGGGAGCGCACAGGGACGATCTTTGTGCACCGTGACATTACGAGGGAGCACGAAGTCGACAAGATGAAATCCGAATTGGTCAGCACTGTCAGCCATGAGCTGCGGACGCCGCTTTCGAGCGTACTTGGCTTTACGGAGCTGCTGCTCAATAAGGAATTGAAACCGGACAAGCAAGTTCGCTACTTGAAGACGATCTATAAAGAAGCGATGCGGTTGACCAATTTGATCAACGACTTCTTGGACCTGCAACGCATGGAATCTGGAGACCAAGTATACCGGATGGATAAGCTCTCAATGAACGAACTGGTCATCGAAGCGGCGGAAAAATTCAGGACGCAGTCGACGCATTCGATTGTCTTGGTGGATGATGCTTCCGAAGTCAAAGTGGAAGGCGACCGAGAGCGCCTGGCACAAGTATTAATGAACCTGGTCGGCAATGCCATCAAGTTTTCCCCGGAAGGCGGCAATGTGACCATCTGCATGAAAAACCATGCCAATCATTTGCGCGTGTCGATTCAGGACGAAGGAATCGGAATTCCGGCTGAAGATATTCCGAAACTGTTTTCCAAATTCCAGCGCATCGACAATAGTTCGCGCCGCAAAATCGGCGGCACCGGGCTCGGGCTTGCGATTTGCCAGGAAATAATCGTCAAGCACGACGGCAAGATCTGGATTGAATCACAGGAAGGGAAAGGCACGACCATTCACTTTGAATTGCCTCTTATTGCCGCGCTGCACGATCATGCTGCGCACGAAGGCATTGAAGAAAATCCACCTGTGATGATCGTGGAAGATGATATGAGCCTCGCGCTGCTGTTGTCGGAAGAATTGAAGGTGAGTGGCTTTAAAGTGATTTACCACACTTCACCGAAAGAAGCATTTAAAGAAGCGAAACGTACGCCTTTGGTTGGCGCAGTCATAGACATCATGCTCGGCGAGGAATTGAGCGGCTGGGACCTAGTCGATATGATGAAAGAAGATCCAGCGACACGGGATATTCCGATTGTTATTTCTTCCGCGCTCGATCCATCGTCTGATGCCAATCAAATCAGCAAGATCAACCACTACCTGACCAAACCGTATGCCCCTGTGAATTTATCGAAAGTGATGAAGAACCTGCAAAATGGACAGGAGCAAAACGGTGTCATCTTCTACGCCACATACGGCCTAGACGATGAGCCGGAGAGCTGAGGAAGAGTAAACGACTGAAAAATTGATCAATCCTATAACAAAATAAAAATAGCCGAAGAAAAAGATATTCTTTTTCTTCGGCTATTTTTATTAATAACTGATGGGAATGGAGACGGTGACTCCAGCGGGAACAGTACGAGCTGAAGACCCTGGACTGAGCGAAGCGAGGGAAGCGGCTGAAGCCGTACCCTGGCAGCTGGCACCGCGACGTCCTGTCGCGCCAGCTGCATGACCCACATCCTGTTGGCCCGAAAGCGTCCGTCGTAATGGACATCAACCGTTTCTTTTAGAGCAGCTTTGTTTTTCTATCACACCAAAATATCTTCCACAAGCGCCAATAGTTCCATCGGGCTGAAGGGTTTGGACATGAAATAATCCGCGCCGTTCAAGATCGCTTTTTCGCGGTCCGCATCTTGTGCTTTCGCGGTCAGCATCAGCACTTTCGTGTCATTCTGGTCTTTCCTAACCTCCTCGAGCACTTCCATGCCGGTGAGGTAAGGCATCATATAATCGAGTACGACCAAATCATAATCATTGGCCCGGATTTTTTCCAGGGCTTCTTTTCCGTCTTCGGCTTCTTCGATCAGGAAGTCGTCTTCCAAAGTGTCCGCGATCAAGATGCGCAAAATGTCTTCATCATCTGCGACCAATATTTTTTTCATAAATATCCTCCTTGCAATTAAGTCGAAATTCCTTTGCGTTTCATATCGCCCCAATGCGCTTTCTTTTGGAAAGTGGCAATGATTCCTCTGACTCGCCAAAGGACCATGAGCGGGCGGTACCAAAAGGCCTCAGTCAACGCCCAGAAATACAAGCGCATCAAATGAGAAACTTTCGGGTATTTGTGGAGCGTCAATTCTTCCAATAATACGGCGAGTGCCGAAATGAGCGATCCGTAGAACACCGTTACTAAGAACATGACGCCAGCGACTTGTGGATCGACCAATGAGAAGAAAAAGCCGCCGAAAATGATGAAATAGCCGATAAACTCGAATACGGCGCCGAGCAGTTCAATGAACAGGAAATAAGGCATGGAAAACAAACCGATCGAGCCGTATTTTGGGTTGAGCATCATTTTTCTGTGATTCCACAAAGTTTCCAGCAACCCGCGCTGCCAGCGGATCCGCTGAGACCTGAGCACTTCCAGTGATTCGGGAGCTTCCGTCCAGCAGACAGGATCTGGAATGTATTCAATGCGCTGCTTGGATTTTTCTTCCCGCAGCAAACGGTGCAGCCGGACGACCAATTCCATATCCTCGCCGACTGTGTTCTTGTTGTAGCCACCTGCTTGAATGACGCGTTCTTTATTGAAGACGCCGAATGCCCCGGAGACGATGAGCAAAATATTCAAATGGCTTAATGCCAGGCGCCCGATCAAAAAGGCGCGGAAATACTCGACGATCTGCATGATGACGATCGGGCTTTTCGGCAGGCCAACCAACTCCACTTTGCTCCGTGAAATGGTCGATCCATTGGCGATTCGCACAGATCCGCCGGTAACGATGATTTGCCCGTCTGATTCGATAATAGGTTTCATGCATTTTAATAGTCCATCATTTTCCAAGATGGAATCTCCGTCAATCGCACAGAAGTATGGGAAAGAAGAGAGATTGACTCCGGCGTTCAAGGCATCCGCTTTGCCCCCGTTCGCTTTTTTGATGAGGCGGATATAAGGAAAGATCGAGGATTGATAAATGGCCTCGATTTCCGCAGTCTCGATGTGCGTGCGGACGGCGAACGGGATTTTCTTCATTTTGAATTCTTCGATCATGCGCAGCGAGGTACTGTCTTTCGATCCGTCGTCGATGACGATGATTTCTTTTTCAGGATATTCCAGTGCCAATAGCGAACGCACCGTGCTGACAACTCCAACTTCTTCATTGTAGGCAGGCACGAGAATCGACACCGGGTAGGTCGATTGGTTTCTTAAAAAATCCTCTGTGGACTCACGCTTGTCGAGCTTATTCTCTTTTTTGACTTTCCCGTAGGCAAGCGCAAAGAGCCCGAGATAGCTCAGGCTTGAAAAAAGCATATAGGCGATGACGATATAGGATAAAATCAGCGCTATTTCCTGCATTATTGTTCACTTCCTAAAAGGGAGGTTTTCCATTGATTCGCCATGTCGCGCGCATAGCGGTCGGGATGGCTTTCTGCAAGGTGGGTCAATACGATATCCCCTTCAGAGAACTGCGTCAAGGCTTCGGCGGATGAGTAGCGGACCCACCAAACCGGGTCCCCGAGCAGTTCGCCAAGTGTTTCCTTATAGCGCGATAGTTGCAATTTCCCGGCAATCTGAGCGGCAAACATGCGCTCCGGCCAAGCGGTCGATTGGAAAAACGGCGCAAGGGCGCTTGGAGAATTCATGTATTGCAGATGGAGAATCGCTTTTAATGCTTGGATGCGCGTTTCCATCTCTGGGTGCTGTAATTCTTCTTCGATACGCGGAAGAAACAGCGTTATGCCGGCCATACCGATATAGGAAATGGCAGAATGCTTTAAGGTTTGGTTTGTATTTTCGTCTTTTAAAGCAATATCCAGTTCGTCCAGTTTCGTCAATTCATCCAGCCGCTTGAGAACATCGATATACAGACGGGCCGAGGCATCAGGGTATTTTGCAAGCGCCCCTATGGCCATCGTCTCGTTTAAAGAAGCGAGCGTGCGGATCAATTGCTGCGTTTCTTGGTCAAGTCTTGAACTTTTCGCTAATTTCTCCTTTAACTGCGGCACGAGCGATTCCATCCGGAAATCTTCGATGAAATACAAGGTATTCATTCGCATCGCCCAGTTTCCGCGCTTAAGCAGCTTCATATAGCGCTCGGAAAGGAATTCTTCCGACAGTCGCGAAACAGCGGGCGAATCGGCTCCCGCTTTAGTGACGGATACGTAATGATTCAATAAGCGTTCAAGCACGACCAATCGATAAGGAGAAGCGTTCAGTTCTGTGATGAAGCGTTCATCCGAAGGGTCCATCATATGAGAGCTGAACGAATCAGTTAAGAGTTTGTATTGGCGGTCGATTATGGATTCCCGTTTATTTGATTGCTGCTTGCGCCAAGCTAAAATCAATAAGAGAAGCAATTGGCCGAGGAATAGGGAGGCGATGAGTATCCAAAAATGTGTCAAATTCACTGGAACATCCTCTGCGTAAGCCGCTGGACGCGTGCTACGACTTCCTGTGCATAAAATGGTTTGACGATATAATCATCGGCCCCACTCTTTAAGGCCAAGACGATATCGGATTCATTGGTTCGGGATGTGAGCATGGAAATCACAATATTATCGTGCGGGTATTGCGAGCGCACATGGCTCAATACTTCCAGTCCGTCCATCTTGGGCATGACACCGTCGAGCAAGATCATGTAATTCTCTTCCGGACGATACCAATCGGAATCAACGAGCGCAAGACCGTCTGGGTATTCTTTAATTTGGATATCGAACTCTTCCGCTTTCCAATTGGAAAATTGCTTGGCGACTAATTTGCGCACGAGTGAGTCGTCGTCAACAATGACGATATTCAGTTTACGCTTCAATTCTTGTTCTTCGGATTGATACACCATCGTCTGGTTGCGCCCGTTTCGCTTGGCTTGGTACAAGGCTTGATCGGCTTTGTTGACGATTGTTTCCTGCTTGAGCCGGTATTCGCTGACACCTGCAGAGAAGGTCAAGCGAATGGGCGCAGCAGCGCTGACGGCGAATTCCGTTTCAGAAAGTTCCTTATGCAAGCGATCGATAAATGCGGCAGCTTCCTGGGGTTTGGTCTCAGGAAGAATCAAGGCAAACTCTTCTCCACTGTAGCGGAAGAAAGAGTCTGAATCACGCTTCAAGTTCAGCACGAATTGGCTGAAGGAATGCAAAATCTCGTCTCCTTGTGAATGTCCGTAGTCATCATTGATTTTCTTGAAATGGTCCAAATCGAGCAAGGCCAGGGTAAACGGCTTGCCGGTTCTTTCAGCGAGATTGGTCATTTGCAGCAAGACCTCATCAAAGGCTTGGCGGTTCCCGGCTCCAGTCAATTCATCAATCCGCGTCCCTTTCAAAACGATTTCTTGGCTCCGCAAGCGATTGGCTAAATACGGGAGGAAATACGCCATATTCAAAGGCTTGGCCAAAAAGTCAGTAGCGCCGGCTTGCATTGCCCGGATTTGGTTATCGATCCGGTCGTCTTCACCCATGATGGCGAGGGGGAGATGGCGGCTTCTGCCGGCTTCAGCAAGTCTTTCGGCCAGGCCAAACCCATCGGCATCCGGAAGATTCGCATCCAATAACACCATCTGCGGATGTAATGTGTAAAATAACTCGGTGCCTTTTTGGCCATCCAGCGCGATAACGACAGGAATGCCTTTAGGCTCCAATTCTCTTTGAGCTTCGCAGCGAATTCGGCATCGGAATCGATGACCAATACAAGGGATTCTGCACTTGAAGCTTTATTTTGGGGGTCTTCAAACCCTGTAGCTTCCTCGGTTGCAAGCTCTTCAGCTGCAAAATAATTTCGGAACGAAGACATGAATCCATCCAGCGAATCGACAGCAAGCAACTCACTGCTCTGTTCAGAGAACGCATCCAGCTTGTTTGCGCAAAACTCGGATAGCTCCATCATGCCGATCGTTCCAGCGGTCCCTTTCATCGTGTGCAAAAACCGATAGACTTCACGCTCTTGGATCTTACCTTGAGCAGTCCATTTCGAGAAATCCCGTTCCATTCGATTGGCAAGTAAAGCTTTGTAATCTGTTTGGGCCAATTTCTTTCACCGTCCTTAAAAGAATGTCCCGAACTTGATGTGGGACGATATGCGAAGTGTTGAACTCGCAAATGGTGTTCCGTAATATGTCATTTAAATAGTTAAATAGATAATATTTTCCACTTATAGAATAACATCAATCAGCTTCTGCGTAAGCGATTTACCCTTTCAAACGTGACTTTCCAATGAAATTTTTCTCGTTCTCTACAAAAAAGAGTGCCAGAAATGAAAAAAACAAAAAGACACTTCCAAAAATAATGAGAAGTGTCTGATCTTTTCATGGCTTGAGCGTCATCCAGCTGCCAACATGATGGATAGCAATTCCTTCATAGGCAGGGTACGCCGAGTAATGAGCGGCAACTTCAGCCAACTGTAGATTCATGAACGCTTCGCCTTCTTCGGCAAAAGTGATGATGCTGCCTTCATCGGTGACGCCTGTTTCTACACCCACGACTACATGTTTGCCGTATTTTTCGGCCATAGCGATTTCGTTTTTAACGATTTCGATGATCATCGGCGCGGAATCCCGGTAAGCCATCAGTGTTACGCCGTCCGTATTGGCGATAACCCATTCGGCCAATAATCCGTTGCCGAACGTATTGTTATAAGGAATCTCGTCGAACCAAAATGGCATATCGGCTTCAAGGGGCAAGTTCAACTGCGCAGAGCTCACAGCGGCTCTTTGCAGAAGCGATTGATAGGATTTCACGGTAGCAGCGCGGTTCGAATTCCATCCGCTGTATAAATAAGGCTCCACATCCAAATGGATTCCATCAAAATCTGCCTGTTCTGTCGATTCACTTTGGTAGTTGCCCAGCCAGTTCATCAACATGTTCTGGTTTGTATAGCCTTTTGGCGCAACCCAAGCCGGTGCTCCATCGAGCGCAAATACGGCTATGCCGCGTACATGCGCTTGCGTAACAAAGCTGCGGTACGTATTTTTAGGAATGTCGCGGTCGATCTGGACATAGACTTTATTGACGTTTTTGTTTTCGAGAAAAGCCAGCACCGCTGCTTCATCTTCCACGAACATCCATGGGTTCCATAGCCAAGTAGCGCGGGTATCAGGCACATCTCCGCTTGCCTGCACGTTTTCTGCATGGCTGAACGCCAGCATAAGAGACATCGCGAACATTAACATCGCCGCTTTCTTCAACATATTCTTTTCCTCCATTCTGTCAGCCGAGGCCCACAGAACGGGTGCCTGGCAACCTGACGACCGTGCACTGCTCGGGCAGTGGGTAGGCTCATGGCTTTGCGTCCTTCCTTTTCAGGTAAGTTTGCCTTTTTCAGTTTTTTTCTTATTATAATTCCAGTATGTTGCATTAAAATAGTAACTATGTACCTATTAAAGCTTTTACATGACACTTATCGAGAAGTTTGAAATAAAAAGCTGTGTCCTATCATTCTTTTTCTTGATTTCACGATTTTAAAAAGAAGATTGTATGAGAAAGAAGGCGGTTAAACCGAACAATGCCGCAATGGACATAAAGAGGGTGCCCACAGCAAGCCGTCTTTTCCTAGCATCGCCGGCATATTTTTCTTGAATATAGGCGGCCCATTTCCAAGCCATAATATGGGTTATTACAATAAAAGCTAGTATGAGCAAGCTTATTAGAGATTGTGTCATAACGATTCCTTTCTATATAAAAGTTATTTCGTGTTATTTCTCCTTACCCTTAAATGGGTGGATCACGCTGAATTTTTAGGAATGAATAGTTTATGGTTCACAAGTTTGGCAATCAAGCATCAACAGCCTTCCAATTTACTGCCGCCCTTCAATTAATACTAGAGCCTTCGCGGAAACTCCTATAGACTGGGAATATAGAGAAATTCCTTCCACATACCCGTTTGATCAACACGCTTTTCAGGAATTTGCTTTCAATTGAATTCGATTAAGACATATTACTTGAAGGAGGGTTCCGTATGATCAGTTCAAAATACTTGGATCTACTGGCAGAAAAATACGACAGCGAAGAAAAAGTGGCGACGGAGATCATCAACTTGGAAGCCATTTTGAATTTGCCGAAAGGGACGGAGCATTACGTCAGCGACCTCCACGGCGAATACCAGGCATTCCAGCACGTGCTGCGCAATGGCTCCGGCAACGTCAAAGTGAAAATCAGGGATCTGTTTGAAGGTGAGATGGGGGAAGAGGAGCTCAATGAATTCGCGACGCTCGTCTATTACCCGGAAGAGAAATTGAGCCTGATCAAAAGCCATTTCAGCAGCAAGAAAGAATTGAAGGACTGGTATATCGAAACGATCGAGCGGCTGCTCAAGCTGGTATCTTACGCTTCATCTAAATACACGCGCTCCAAATTGCGTAAAGCCTTGCCGAAGCAGTTCGTCTATATTATTGAGGAACTCCTGTACAAAACGGATGAGTTCACCAACAAGAAAGATTATTACGCGAAAATGCTCGAACAAATCATTTCTTTGGGGCAAGTGGATAAGCTGATCATCGGACTCGCCTATACGATGCAGCGGCTCACTGTCGACCATCTGCACGTCGTCGGCGATATTTACGACCGGGGGCCGGATCCGCATAAGATTATGGACACGCTCATCGACTATCATTCCGTCGACATTCAATGGGGCAACCACGATGTCCTGTGGATCGGCGCCTATTCCGGCTCCAAAGTCTGCCTCGCGAACATCATCCGCATTTGTGCACGCTATAACAACTTGGATATCATTGAGGATGTATACGGCATCAATTTGCGCCCGTTATTGAATTTGGCGGAGAAATATTATGAAGACAATCCGGCATTCCATCCAAAGCGGATTTCAGATGAACAATTGACTGAACAGGAGCAGCTGCAGATCACCAAAATCCACCAGGCGATTTCGATCATCCAGTTTAAGCTCGAAAGCCCGATCATCAAACGGCGCTCCTGTTTCGCCATGGAAGACCGCTTGCTATTGGAGAAAGTCGATTACGATAAAAACGAAGCGACGATCCACGGCAAAACCTATCCGCTTGAGAACACGTGCTTTGCCACGATCGATCCGGAACATCCCGACCGTTTGCTCGATGAAGAGCAGCAAGTAATCGATAAATTGCTGTTCTCAATCCAGCATTCCGAGAAACTGTCGCGGCATATGAACTTCCTCATGAAAAAGGGCAGGCTGTATCTCCAGTACAATGGCAATTTGCTGATCCATGGCTGCATACCGCTCGAAGAGAACGGCGATATGAAGCAAATGGAAATTGAAGGCGAAAGCTACGCCGGACGGGAATTACTCGATGTTTTCGAAGAATATACCCGCTATGCATTCGCGCATCCGGAAGAAAGCGATGATTTCGCGACCGATATGGTGTGGTACCAATGGACAGGCGAAAACTCCTCGCTGTTCGGCAAACGCGAAATGACGACTTTCGAACGCTATTTCATCAAAGACAAAGAAACGCATAAAGAACGGAAAAACCCGTATTACCATTTGCGTGAAGACGAAGACATGTGCCGCAAAATGCTTGCGGAATTCGACTTGAACCCCGACTACGGCCGCATCATCAACGGGCATACGCCGGTCAAAGAACGGGACGGCGAAGACCCGATCAAAGCGAACGGCAAAATGATCGTCATCGACGGCGGGTTTTCGAAAGCCTATCAGTCAACGACGGGAATCGCCGGCTATACGCTGTTGTACAACTCTTACGGCATGCAGCTCGTCGCGCATCAGCGTTTTAATTCCAAGGAAGAAGTATTGCAAAATGGAACCGACGTCTTGTCGATTAAACGATTGGTCGACGAAGAACTTGAGCGCAAAAAGGTGCGGGAGACGAATATCGGGGAAGAGCTCCTGCAGGAAATCGCCAATTTGAACAGCTTAAGAAAGCATCGCTATATGAATTAACAGCAAAAAGAGCAAGAACTGATAGTCAGTTCTTGCTCTTTTTTATTGGGGATGAATTTGGAAGAGCACTTAACTGCATAAAACCCATTTAATTGGAATTTTTGTTGTGGGAATTTTTGGTTATCTCTGTTAGTCTAATAAGGACAAGGACTTAAAGAATCTAAATTTCACAAAAAGATGACTGGAGGGAGTCCATGCCGACATGCCAAAAATGTAAGCAACAATGGAGATGGAAGCAAACAATCCGGAAGATGTTCACATTGGATACGGGCATGATTTGCCCGCATTGCGGAAAAAAACAATTTTTGACAACCCGTTCGAAAAAGAAAAGCAATTTACTGGTATTTATTATTCCGTTGATTATGTTGTTGGGCGTTTTGTTCAGTGTCCCGCCGCTCATCATTTTAATATGTATAGCGCTAAGTTCTTTTGCCGTAATTAGCGTCTATCCATTTTTCTTTGAATTAACAAATGAGGAAGAGGCCCTTTGGTGAATGAACAGCCAGTAGAGAACAGCTGTATTGTTCACACATTTTCCTTCAAAACGGACGAGGTAAAAGGGGTTTTCCTATTTTCTATCCATTCAGTTTTTACATAGCCATTCTAATAGCCATCCTGTACTGCCTTATCTTGTGGATGCTGCGAAACCTGGGGAAATTCAGGGTGCCTTTGTTTATCTACGGGCTTTTGGTGCAATTGTCGTTTCTCGCGTTCTTTTTTGGGATGAGCCGTTATTTCAGGGCCAGTGACAGTGTGAACCGGGATTATTTCGATATCTTTGGGAACGGCCTCGCCATTTTCTATCTATTGATGGTAGTTCCATTCGTCGTTGCGCTATGGGTGCAGGTCTATAAAGGCGTATGGCGGCTAGATATCGGCAAAATTTCCAAAATCATCATGGTGGTGCTATTTGTCGTGATGACTTTTGTAGTCGGGTTCTTCGGTTTTTATGCACATATCCTGTTCTACTACGGTTTTGCGCCGTGATGATTAACAGCGGGCTTTCTTGAAAAAGGGGGAGACGAGATGTTCAGTAAATATTCAATTGGACTCATCATTTTGGGAAGTCTATTGCTCATGCTCAACCGTTTGATCTCTGGGTATTCCGAGCCGCTTGCACTTATCGGTTTCCTGCTGCTATTTGCAGCGGCGGGCACCGTTTTCATTGCTTTGTTAAAAAGAGAGCCGGGCCAATTGAAAGTTTGGTCGCTCTCGGTTTTCTTTGTCATCCTTTTTGTGATCACTTGGGCTGAGCCGTTCGAGATTTTGCGCATGATGACGTGGCTCAAAAATATTTAATAAAAAAAGCGCGGGGCACCGATTGATTCAGTGCCCCGCGCTTTTTAAATATTAACTTAAGCGGTCGTCATGCCGCCAGTGATGCTGTAGATCTGTCCTGTAACATAGCTGGATTCGATGGAAGCCAGGAAGACATAGACAGAAGCGAGTTCTGCCGGTTGGCCTGCGCGGCCGATTGGCGTCTCTGGTGTGCCTTTGCCGAATTCAGGAATGTTTTCCTGCGGCTGTCCGCCGGAAATTTGAAGCGCTGTCCAGATTGGGCCTGGCGCGACTGAGTTGACGCGGATGCCTTTGTCCGCCAATTGTTTGGACAAAGATTTCGTGAAGCCGATAATCGCGAATTTCGTTGCTGAATAATCCAACAGCATCGGGCTTGGGTCAAAGCCTTCAACCGAGCTCGTCGTGATGATCGACGCGCCTTCTGGAAGGTACGGAAGCGCCGCTTTCACTGTCCAGTACATCGAATAAACATTGACTTGGAATGTTTTTTCAAGTTGTTCTGTCGGAAGGTCGGCAATGTCTTTGACGGCTTGCTGCTTGCCGGCAACGAGTGCCAAAATGTCTAACCCGCCAAGTTCAGTGTTCGCTTTTTCAACCATTTCTTTGTTGAAGGCTTCGTTGCTCAAGTCGCCGGGAATTAAGACGGCTTTGCGGCCTTCTGCTTCGATCAATTGTTTCACTTCATCGGCATCGGATTGTTCTGCCGGCAAATAGTTGATTGCAACGTCTGCGCCTTCTCTAGCGTAAGCGATGGCAGCAGCGCGGCCGATTCCGGAATCACCGCCGGTTACTAGCGCTTTGCGGCCTTCAAGCTTGCCTGAGCCTTTATACGTTTTTTCGCCGCAGTCCGGCACAGGAGTCATTTGGTTTTGTACGCCAGGGGCTTCCTGGTATTGTTTCGGAAAATCTTCCGTCGTATATTGTGTTCTAGGATTTTGGATATTCGCCATTTCAATCTCTCCTCAGGATGGTAATAGTTGGTTTCTACCTTTATCTACCACCTGAAACTAGAGTGAAACCTCTTTTGGAAATGTAAGTGTTCCATCGAAAAAGCTTTTGAAAACGGATTGATGCTAGCATGCAGCGAAAAGTTATTTTCAACTTATTTCCAAATGGTAAACTGGCTATATGAGAATCTAAGGGGGATGAAAAGATGAATCCAGACTTGAAGAAAGCAATCGGGCTAAGAGCTGCGGGCAAGCAAGAAGAATCAAATCAATTGCTGATGCAACTGGCACAGCAATTCCCCGAACACCCACAAATCAATTACCAGTGCGCTTGGAGCTTTGATTTGCTTGGAGAAGAAGAAAAGGCGGTTCCCTATTACGAAAAAGCTATCCAACTCGGGCTTGAAAAAGAGGATTTAGAAGGCGCAATGCTGAGGCTAGGCAGCACTTACCGGACCTTAGGGGAATACGAAAAATCAAGAAGTACTTTTATAAAAGGAATAGAACTTTTTCCATCCAATCAGGCATTGAAAGTCTTTTTGGCAATGACTTTGTATAACTTAGCAGAACATCAGCAAGCAATGGAAATATTGCTCAAGTGTTTAGCGGAAACTTCTGCTGATAAAAACATTTCAACTTATAAGAAGGCAATTGAATTCTATGCGGATAAATTGAATGAAACATGGATCTAAATTAAAGGGAGTGGCGATTTGGCACATCGTATGGTGAAAGAATACTTAACGACTGGAGAATTATCTAAGCGATTGAATGTATCTGTCCGGACCATACGTTATTACGATCAAATCGGATTGGTTGAGCCTTCGAGAAAAGAGGCGGGCGGAAAGCGCTGCTATTCCGCAGAAGATATTTTGAAGCTACAAAAGATCCTGCTGCTCAAGTCGCTGAATTTATCGCTGGAAGACAGCCGCAGCATTTTGGCAGAGCAATCGATCGATTCGATTTTGGCTGTCCATAAATCTTTGTTAATGAATGAAATCGACCAGCTTCAACATTCATTAAAGCACACCCAGTCTTTACTCAACCTATTGGAGTTGGAAGAGACAATTCATTGGGAAGACCTCATTTCGCTGGTTGCTGGGCCGCGGAATGAAAAAAATTGGAGCCATTATTTTTCATCACAGCAACAAGAGGTCTTGGAGAAGCGTTTGCCTAAACTTGAAAGCGGCGACTTGGCGACCAAAAAGTGGATAAACATCATCAAAAGAATTGAACTGTGCTTGGACAAAGGGATTTCTCCCTCTTCAAAAGAGGGGCAATTGATTTTAGCTGACGTTGATATTTTATCGGCAGAAACATTCGGCAATGATCCCAAATTGGCAGAAGCTTTTTGGGAAGCCAGGAAATCTGCGCAAGCTTCCGAAGATCTCGGGCTGTACGCCATCAATCCAGCCGTAATTGAATTCCTCGAATTGGCGGACAAGGCTAAGCGGTAGCGGTGAGGATTACAGCAATACCATTGAAAAGTCCGTGCATCAAGATACATGGAAGGACAGAACCTGTTTTTTGATAGATCCATGCAAAAATAAGGCCAGAAACAAAGTTCACCGGAAGTGTATTGAAAGTTGGGATATGCACCAAAGTAAATATGAAAGCACTCAGCAGCATGCCTGCTCCTATGCCATAACGGCTGCTGAAAAAACGGTACAGAAAGCCGCGGTAGAAAATTTCTTCGTAAATGGGCGAAATGACAGCGGCAGAGATAAATCCGATGAAGAAATTTAAGAGTGTCAATTGTGATTGCAGGCTGTCGGTTTTGCTGTTGTCGGTTCCAACGCCAAATTCCGACATGATAATTACTAAAACGATGCTCACAACAATCAATGCAATCGTCCAAACCACAATCCGCTTCCAGTGTCCGGATGAGAAACCTTGTACACCTACCGCTTTCCAAGACTGTCCATTTGGCTTAAGTACGATTAAATAAAGAGCAGCCATAAAGATAATGGACATGACTAAGCCAGTCATCGTACCTGCATGCAATTCATTGCCGAAAAAGTTCACGAGGTAATGATATAAGCTGTATTCCACAAAAATTGGTACAGCTACCAATACAACGGTCAATAAGTAAATTAATTCTTTCCAACTCCACATTTCCTTGCTTCCAAAAAAGGCTGTCGTCATTTTCATCACTCCTGTTTGATTAGCTATTTCAAACATAGATGGTGACGCAAGGTAACCTGCAAGCTATTTTAGTGAAAAACTTTTTAAAAAAGATGTGAAGCGACGGTTCTGTGTCACAGCGGTAGAGCCCGGGAATGAAATGAGACCCCCATATATGTTATAAAGAAACAGGCAAATACCTATTGGCTGCGCCGCTTGGAGTTTATTGAATGCAGCGCAAGAAAGTGAAAGGAATGATTTTTTGTTTGATTTCATTGATATTGACTGGGGGAATCTATTAGTTGAGGCGGGAATTATTGCCGCTCAAGTCATCGGAATTTTAATCGCATTTGCGATTGTCCGGGCGATCGGGAAAAAATTGATCAACCGTTCGTTTGACCGCTTGACGAAAAAAGGCGATGTGACCAATGGCCGCGCATTGACGCTTCGCGCGTTGTCGGAAAACGTCTTCTCGTATGCTTTGATCTTTATTTTGGTTGCGACTTTGTTCAATATATTCGGACTGTCCGTCGCCAGCCTTATAGCCGGCGCAGGAATTGTCGGCCTAGCGATCGGTTTTGGCGCACAAGGCCTCGTCAGCGACGTGGTCACCGGCTTCTTCCTATTGCTGGAGAAACAGATTGACGTGAACGATTATGTAACGGTTGGAGCCATTGACGGCGTGGTCGAATCAGTCGGGTTGCGGACGACGCAAATCCGCAGTTTCGACGGTACCTTGAATTTCATTCCGAACCGGGATATTACGACTGTCAGCAACCATTCACGCGGGAATATGCGTGCACTCGTGGATATTGGCGTATCGTATGACGAAAACATCGACGAAGCGATGGCCGTGCTGAAAACAGTATGCGAAAAAGTCGCGAAAGACAATGCTGCCATCGTTGAAGGGCCGGATGTGATCGGCGTGCAGGCGTTCGGGGCATCGGATGTCACGTTGCGCATCATTGCCAAAGCGAAAAGCGGGGAACAATGGGGAGTCGAGCGCGAGCTGCGCAAATCCATCAAAGAAGCACTGGATGCCCATGATATCGAGATCCCTTTCCCACATCAGGTGACGATTCACAAAGGCTTGGAGAATCCCGTCCAGACCTAACAAAATAGTTGAAAAGAAGAAGATCGGCGCCATTGAACGGCGCTGATCTTTTTTGTGCAAAGCATAAATTGTAATAGCTCATTAAATTATATTAATATTGTAATGAATATAGGGTTTCTTTTCTCTTCTTATGGGTATTTTGAATAAGAAGAGAGAGGTGCTAAATGACTACGGATGGACCATTGTTGGAAAGACTGAAGTTTCGTGACAAAACCGCCTTGGAATTAATATATGATGAATACTATTTATTGCTATGGAAAGCCTGTTGCAGGGAATTTGACAGCCAAGCGGATTGCGAGCGCATCTTAACGGAAGTTTTTCGGCAACTGTGGGAACATCCACATCAATTTAGCGGTAATAAACGATTATTGTTTTATTTAATTGAATGCACAAACAAAAAAATAGTAGCTAAAAAAAGAGAGCGGCAATGTCCCTTTCTAGACGAAAAGACGTGCAGTTGACTGCACTGCAGACAAGATATAAAGAAAGAACTTACCAGAATAAATAACCGTCAATCCCCATTAGGCTCTTAACCTTTAATTATGTAAAAGGTTAAGAGCCTTTTTAAGCTGAAAGATAGGGCATAGAAGGTAATAAGCATTCTATTGTTAATATATTGACAACGCCCTTTAACAAATGTAGATTTTAGACAATTGGCTATTGAGATCGATACTCTCTATGGGGACCATACGGAATTGATTGAAGATACATTCTCGATATTACAAGATTTTAGTGGATCTTTTTAGAGCTACAGAAATGGGAAAATGACTTGAAAAAGCAATTTATCGTGATTGGGCTTGGCCGTTTTGGCAGCAGCATTTGCAAAGAGCTGTTCAAGCTGGGACATGATGTCATGGCAATCGATTCATCGCCGGAACGCGTCGACATGATGAGGAATTTTTCTTCCCATGCGGCTGTCGCAAATGCGACCGATGAAGCAAGCTTGAAGGAGCTCGGGGTGCGCAATTTTGAACACGCAGTCGTGGCGATCGGCGAGAATATGCAGACGAGTGTATTATGTACATTGATGCTGAAGGAAATCGGTGTTCCGCTTGTATGGGTTAAAGCGAAAGACCTGCAACATCAGATGATCCTTGAGAAAGTCGGGGCGGACCGCGTTATCCAGCCGGAAAAAGAAATGGGCATCCGCATCGCACATCACATGGATTCGGAGAAAGTCGTAGATTATATCGACCTATCGGAAGACTATAGCATCGTGGAGTTGGTGGCTTCCGAGAAACTGATGAACCAAAGCTTGCTGGAGCTGGATATCCGCGCGAGATATGGGTGCACTATTCTTGCGATCAAGCGAGGGGACAAAGTAAACGTCGCGCCGATGCCGGACGATCAAGTGAAGTTGGACGATGTGCTTGTCGCCATGGGACATCGCAATGATTTAAAACGGTTCGAGGCAAAAGGAATTTAGTTTATAGTGATTTCCGTTGAACTTATTAAGAGGCAAACTTCGATCAAAGTTTGCCTCTTTTGTTTTGAATAAATTCTTTTGTAGAAGGAAAAGGGATGGCGAAGCGGAATAGAGTAACGAAGATAATCGAATTAGAAGGTGAGAAGAACAGGAGGAAGCATTATGGCAAAAGTCTGTTTTGGAATGGTCACCTCGCTCGATGGGTTCGTCAGCGACCGGAATGGAAAACTCGACAAGCTTTACAAAAGCTTCAAGCCTAATGATGAAATCAATGAAGTGATGGCCAACACAGGAGCGGTGGTGATGGGCCGCCGGACTTACGACATGACGGACGACCCGGATGCCTATGCCGACAATTATGAGTTCCAAGTGCCTATTTTTGTCCTAACGCATCGTCCGCCGGCTAAGCATCCGAAAGAAAATGACGATTTGACCATCACCTTTGTGACGGACGGCATCGAATCCGCTGTCCTTATGGCCAAAGCCGCCGCAGGGGAGCGAGATGTCGTCATACTCGGTGCCGATGCCGGCCAGCAAGCATTGCGTGCGGATCTGGTGGACGAATTGCAAATCGCCATCGCTCCGTTGCTGCTCGGGACAGGAACCTGCATGTTCGAGCACTTGGAAGACATGGAGATTCACTTGGAAAAAACTCGGACGATTGAAACAGATGAGCAAGTCGAGGTTTATTACAAAGTAAGCAGGCAGGGGACGGCTTGAAGAGTTCTGAAAGCTTGGTATCAGTCGGAAGCTCGCAGACAAAAGCTGTCCAAACAGCGCATAAAATGACAGGAAATCAAGCCACGGCCCAGTTATTATTCAAGTAAGGAGTTGAGAGCATGGCTTTGGCGCAGTCTTTGCAAAAAGCGATCGACTATATGGAGGAGAATTTGCTGAATGAGATATCCATCGAAGCCATCGCAAAACAGGCAAGTGTCTCTCCGTTTCATTTTCAACGTATGTTCTTGATCATGACCGACATCTCCGTCGGGGAATACCTGCGTCGCCGCCGTCTGACATTGGCCGCCCAACAATTGCTCAACACCAATCAGAAAATCATCGATATCGCGTATCGCTACGGTTACGAATCACCGGAGGCATTCACGAAAGCGTTCCGCAAGCAGCACGGGCTCAGTCCGAGTGAAGCGCGAAAAGGGAAGGGAACATTGCAGTCGCATAACCGTTTAATGATTCAAGTAAACTTGAAAGGAGCCAGTCCAATGAACTACCAAATCGTTGAAAGAGATGCGTTTCAAGTCATTGGGGTCAAACGGGAATGCCCGTGTAGCGAGACCGGTGAAGTGAACGGAGTTGCTGAATTTTGGATGGAGGCCAATGCTGATGGAACATCTGCTAAATTGGCGGAACTAATGAACAGTGAAATCAAAGGTTTGCTCGGAATCACTGATAATTATAACGAAGAGAAGGATACGGTCGACTACTGGATTGCAGTGGAACATGCCGGTAGCGTGCCAGCTGATTTTCATGCATTCATAGTGCCGAAATCCAAATGGGCGATTTTTGAAGTGCGAGGATCTGCCCCGATTGCAATGCCCGAAGCCTGGAACCAGATTTACACCGATTGGATTCCGTCTAACGGCTATGAAGTAGCTGATATTCCAGCTATTGAAGCTTACACGGATCCCGATTCATATAAAGACGATTCATCCAACCAAATTTGGCTGGCGGTGAAATAGCATAGTGGATTCGGCCCCGCACAAGTAAAGACTTTAAAAGATTACGTATGGTGAGTGTTTGGATAACGCTTGCTTGGCCACTAGATTCCCAATAAAACCATTATTTAAAAGACCGTAAATGAAGTTCAGTTTCCGGTCTTTTTTAAATGCAGAGAATAAATAGGCATACCGGGGAAGTTTCTGACTTCACGATGGGAGTCTAAAACATGCTTTATGTTCTCATTTCCTGTCAGTTCCAATTTCCATTAGAATGAAGGAAACAAGAGGGACGAAAGGAAGTGCGCGGAAATGGACATGAAGATTTTCATCGTGGAAGACGATCAGGCGATTTTTCAATCCTTGAAGGAAGGATTAGGCAGATGGGGGATGCAAGTGGTCGGTCCCGATTCTTTCGACGATGTCCTGGGCAGTTTCATGACTGAGAAGCCGCAATTGGTCATCATGGACATCCAGTTGCCGGTGTATGACGGCTTTCACTGGTGCCGTGAAATTCGGGCGGTTTCAAAAGTGCCGATCATTTTCCTGTCTTCACGCGACCATCCGATGGACATGGTCATGGCGATGCAGATGGGGGCAGATGATTATGTCCAGAAGCCATTTCACTCTGATGTGCTATTGGCGAAAATCCAGGCGACTTTGAGGCGGGTGTATTCATACGGAGAAGAAACTTCAGATGTATTGGAATGGAACGGGGCCATGATTGATTTGAAGCGGGGTATCATCCGGCTGGGCGGCAAGGAGGCAGAGCTGACGAAAAACGAATTTTTCATTTTGACCGTGCTTGTCGAAGCGAAAGACGAGATTGTTTCCCGCGATGAGATTATCCGCAAACTATGGGACGACGAACGGTTCGTCAATGACAATACCTTGACCGTCAACGTCACGCGGCTGCGCCAAAAGCTGGCAGATTTGGGGCTTGGCGATGCTATTTTGACGAAAAAAGGCTTGGGCTACGTGGCCGTCACTTTGTAGAAACGAGGGATTCGATGTTTTGGGCTTATGTGAACGATATGAAAAGCTGGATCTTCTTTTTCGTCGCCGCTTTGGCCGCGGCCGATTTATTGCTGTGGCTTGACGCCGGCCTTGCGGTGGAATTTTCTTCGCTTCTGTATATGAATGCGTTGCTGCTGATCGCGCTCGCAGTGTTTATCATTTGGCGCTTTCGGAGAGAAACGGCGTATGTCCGGGAAATGACGCGTCTTGAAGGGGAGCCGGCAGCCGATTGGCAGGAATTATTGCCGGAAGCGAAATTCAAGCGCGACGAGCAGATGAACGAAGTGCTGCAGGCAGCCGCCGCATCACTGGCTGCCCAATTAAATGAATTGCGCCAGCAGAACCTCATTCAAGGTGATTACACTGCTGCTTGGGTACACGAAGCGAAAGCGCCGCTGACAGCGATCCGCCTGTTGATCGACTCGAACCGCTCGGCTCCCGGCATGCAGCGGATTGAAGCAGAATGGCTGCGCCTGTACTTGCTGGTCGACCAACAATTATACATATCGCGGCTGTCTTCTCTAGAAGTCGATTATGCAGTGGATAAGGTGATGTTAAAAGACATAGTGGCTCCTGAAGTCCGTGAATTGATGGCATGGTGCAGGGAGAAACAGTTAGAAATTGAATTAGAGGGCCTGGATGTACCCGTCATGAGCGATAAGAAATGGGGGCGTTTCGTCTTGCGCCAAATTCTATCGAATGCAGTAAAGTACAGCCCGGAAGGCGGCACGATCCATATTTCTGCGCGCACAGACAGTACGGGCCACCGCATTCTGTCGGTTCAAGACGAAGGGGCGGGAATACCGAATCACGACTTGCCGCGTATTTTTGATAAAGGCTTTACGGGCGGGACAGGCCGTCTCCATAATGCAGCGACGGGTCTTGGGCTTTATTTGGCGAAAACGGTGTCGGATAAAATCGGCATCACGCTTTCGGCAAGTTCCCGGACAGGGCATGGGACCACGATGGAAATCGCGTTCCCGCTGGAAAACGACTTTGACCATATCCGTAAGTGACATCATCGTCACATTAGCCTCCTGGTTTGTCACACAAATCAAACGACCCGGCGATTGTTGCGCAGTAAGATAAGGGGAGAAGTTTACAGGGAGGCCATAACATGACGACAGAAAATAAAACAATCACACCAAAAACAAGCAAGCAAACCGTTTTGCAAGCGCACAATGTCCGGAAATCTTTCGGTGCGCGCGGAAATGTCCAGCAAGTGCTGAAAGGCATCGATCTGCGCGTGGCGGAAGGGGAATTCGTCGGCATCATGGGCGCGTCGGGAGCAGGCAAGACGACTTTGCTCAACGTTCTCGCCACCATCGACCGCTCGACGGAAGGCACGATCTTGATCGACGGCGTTGATATTTCCAAGATGAAAGATTCTGAGCTGTCCGCTTTTCGCAGAAACCAACTTGGCTTCATTTTCCAGGATTATAATTTGCTCGATACGCTGACGGTAAAAGAAAATATTTTGCTGCCGGTATCGCTCGGGAAGATGAAGAAACAAGAGGCGGAGGCCCAGTTCCAGTCAATTGCAAAAATCCTCGATATTGAAGCGCTGGCAGATAAATATCCCCATGAAATTTCAGGCGGGCAAAAGCAGCGCACCTCGGCAGCCCGTGCGCTCATCAACCAGCCCTCTCTCGTATTTGCTGACGAACCGACAGGCGCGCTCGACTCGAAATCCGCGTCATCGCTTCTCAGAACGATGGCTGAGGTCAACAAGCAGCAAGGCGTGACCATCATGATGGTGACACACGACCCGCTCGCGTCGAGTTATTGCAGCCGCGTCGTTTTTCTCAAAGACGGCAATGTCTATTCAGAGCTGTACAAGGGAGACAAAACGAGACAAGCCTTTTTCCAGGAAATCCTGAATGTGCAGGCTGTGCTCGGGGGTGACAGCGTTGACGCTCTTTGATCTCGTCAAACGCAGCATGCGTAAAAACATCAAGCATTATTACCTGTATTTTTTCGCGTTGATCCTCAGTGTGGTGCTGTATTTCGTCTTCGCGACCTTGCAGCATGATGCGGCAGTCGCAGCTCAAGGCACCGGAACAATGGGTGCCGCATTCCAAGTGGCAGGAATTCTATTGGTCTTTATTGCTGGTATTTTCATCGTCTACGCCAATGCCATTTTCCTGAAAAGAAGAAGCCGGGAAATCGGGTTGTACCAATTGATCGGATTAACAAAGCGCGCAGTCGCCAGGCTATTGATTATCGAGAACATGCTTCTTGGGATCATGGCGCTGATTGTCGGGATTGCGGCCGGCATGCTCGTTTCACGTGTCTTTTTATTGCTGCTCATGAAGCTCATCGGTTATGAGGCGTTTATTGAAGTATCGTTCTCCACAGCGGCAGTCATACAAACCTTCTTCGTCTTTCTCGCGATTTTCGTGTTGACGACCATCCAGATGGTGTTTACGGTGTACCGCAATTCCTTGCTGTCTTTGTTCAATTCCGAAAAGCAGGGACAGCACCCAAGAAAGCCAAAGACTGCGGCTTCCGCTATCTTGGCATTGCTTGGCATCGGGTTGATCGCATTCGGCTATTGGCTGTCGGGACGCATGCTGAACGCGATGATTTTCTTTAATATGCTGGCCGTGTTGGCTACGGTCATCCTCGGTACGTATTTAATATTCCGGGTGACGATTAGTTGGCTGCTATACCGCATCCGCCGCAGTAAAAATGGGCACCTCGGTCTTGCGAACAGCTTGTCGTTAGCACCGCTCATGCACCGCATGAAAAGCAATGCCAATTCATTGACCATCATCACGGTGCTGTCGGCGATGACTTTGACGATGACAGCCGCAGCTTATTCCTTGTATTACTCGACCGAACAGGAAACGCAAGCCATTATGCCGTTTGATTTCATGTTTGAAAATGAAGCTGGACTGGCAGATGACATCAGCCAGGAACTCGACGACAACGGAATTTCCTATCAACGCGAAGCGGTGGAAACTTTTGTCGTACCTGCTGAATTCGAAGAAAAGCCAGCTCCTTTTCTGGAACGGGCAACAGATATCGCTTTGTTCAGCAGCGAACAATTGCAGCAAGCTGGCCTCGATGTTGACGTGCCGGAAAACGGTGAAGCGAGCTTTCATGACGTATCGGTCGCAACGCTTTTCAATTCGGTAACTTTGCCGTTCGACCTCACTCTCCAAGACGAAGGGGCAACTACTTTGTCCATTACCGAAATCGCCCAACAAAATGTGCTTAATTGGTCATTCTTCACGAGCCAAATCGTGGTGAATGAAGAAACGTACCAATCGTTGAAAGCACAGTTGGCGAGCGAAACAGGGGATGCAGCTCTCCAGCAAATGGACGGGTTCCATATTGCCGAAGAGGATATGGCCGCAGCATCTGCCATTTACCAGCAGGACAAGTACAAAGTTTCGGAACCACATGTCGACTATTACTCATCTTATGATGGGTCTATCCAATCGAATGGTTTGCTCATATTCATCGCCGGATTTTTAGGGCTGGTGTTCCTCATTTCGACCGGCAGCATCCTGTACTTCAAGCAAATGACCGAAGCGGAGCAGGAAAAACAAAGCTACGCCACATTGCGCCAGCTCGGCTTTACGGTCAAAGACATCATGCGCGGCATTGTGCGCAAACAAGCCTTTGTTTTCGGGCTTCCGCTGGCGATCGGATTGGCGCATTCCATCTTCGCCATTCAAGCGGCATCGTTCCTGTTCCGGACGGATATCTTGTTCCCTGCGTCGGTTGCGATGGGTGTCTATGCGTTGATTTATCTGGTGTTCGCAGTATTGGCAGTCGGGTATTACAAGAAGACGGTTAAAGCGGCTCTATAAAACATATCCATTAGTGAAAATTCAATGTATCAATTAAACAAAACAGTCGGCTCCTTTTATTTTGTTAGAGGGGCCGACTGTTTTAATTCCGATTGAGACATTAAACTATCTATTTAAGAGGATACTATTGGTGTTGCTCATTTTCTGCAATGTTGCGGATGGTTCTCATATTGAACAGCCAAATGCCACTTGAGATCATATAGTAAATGGCAATGACTGAAAGGTTATCCATCAAGTTTGTTGAGACTGGTTTGGCACGAATAAAATGCCCCCGTAACAAACCGACCGCCAATAGAATCCCGGGCGTCATTACATGAACTGTTAGATACATCAGCTTATCGAGCTTCATCATCATCACCTTCTTTGCAAAGTAAAAAATTTGGGGCTAAGCTTTCACTCATTTTCCATACATACGTTATAAACGCGCTGGTTTTCAATTGCATATGTTTAGAGTAAACACCTTATTGAGAACTATAACAAATTTAGTAAACGACAGTAACTATAAATGGATAAAAATGGAGTTTTCGTCGCGGAGTGTGATAATATAACTAGATAATAATTAAAGGGGAGCCCCAGGCGAACAATGTTCCATGCAGAGTATTTCCTGGGAAATGAAAGTGCCATGTGAATGCAATATTGGCGTGAAACGGGATTCGCTTTTCATCAATGATGGCTATGTGGATGAGTATTATATGGCAAAGCTGCTTCAGTAAGCTGCACAAAAGGAGGCTATCAATATGACGAAATCAAAAAGCATTGCATTGATCACCGGCGTCAGCAACGATGCGGGTATTGGTGCAGCTGTGTGCCGGAAACTCGCACAGCAAAAAACAGATATTTTCTTCACTCACTGGCAAGCAGAATCTGACTTTCTAGAGCGCTTCCGTTCAGAAATCATGGATCTTGGCGTGCGCTGTGAGTTTTCGGAAATCGATTTCGCACAAAGGGATGCTGAAATGGCTGTCTTGTCGAATGCAACAAGCACCATCGGATTCCCAAATATCCTGATCAATAACGCGGCGCATTCGATCGATTCCAACTATCTGGATTTGACCGGTAAGATCTTGGACGATCATTATATGGTGAATATGAGAGCGACGTTTTTATTGTCCACAGAATTCGCGAAAGGGTTTCAGCGAACGGGGCGAAACGACGGGCGCATTGTCAATTTAACCTCCGGGCAAGAACAGGGGCCGATGCCAGGAAACTTGGCGTATGCAGTAACAAAAGGCGCGATTTCGGCATTCACTTCTTCTTTATCCGCAGAAATCGCGGAACTGGGCATCACAGTGAACGCCGTCAATCCGGGACCGACCGACACCAATTGGATGGATAATGGCATCCGGGATTATCTGCGTCCGAAGTTCGGATTAGGGCGCATTGGGAAACCGGAAGATGCAGCGAACATAATTGCGTTTTTAGCCAGTGAAGAAGGCGGCTGGATTACCGGGCAAGTGATTCATTCAGAAGGCGGTTTTTTAAGGGCTTAACTAGAAAAGCTGCACCTCCTAAATTTGGAGGTGCAGCTTTTCATTTGGATAAATCCAAGATTAACCGGTAAAGATATCGCCTTTTGGATGGCGGATCGGTTCTTTATGCTGGCGCGCCAAGGCGAATGCCAAGGTGACCGGGCCGACGCGGCCGATAAACATTAACATCATGATGATGATTTTCCCCAAGACAGAAAGCTCGCCGGTTAAGCCCATTGATAACCCGACCGTTCCAAAAGCTGAGAACGCTTCAAAGACAATCCATTCGAAAGGTGCATTTTCTGTATAGCTCAAGATCAAAATGCCGGTAAAGACAGCGGTCATACTGATAAACACAATGGCAAGAGACCGTTCGAGCAAATGCGAAGGAATTGCGCGGTTGAAAATGACGGCTTCTTTTTTTCCATTCAGATAGGAAGCGGTCACTAAAATGATGACCAAAAAAGTCGTGAGCTTGATGCCGCTCCCTGTTGATGCACTACCTGCCCCGATAAACATCAAAAGGGAAATGAGCACGATCGAGCCGGTCTCCATACTGCCAATATCGATCGAATTAAATCCTGCCGTACGCGGAGTGACGGCTTGGAAATACGAAGCCCATAGCTTGTCGCCGAGCGGCAGCGCCCCGAGTGTTTCCATATTGCCATACTCTGAGACGAACAAGAACAGCATGGCGAATAGATTGACCGCGAGTGTGCCAGTCAGCATGATTTTCGAATGCAGCGACAATTGCCGGAATTCCTTGGCGCCCCACATATCGTAGAGGACCGTGAATCCGATGCCCCCTGTGATGAACAGCATCGTAATGATGATATTAACGACAGGATCTCCAACGTACGCGCTCAAGGAATCATCCCAAAGCGAGAATCCGGCGTTATTGAATGCAGAAACCGCATGGAAAGCACTGGTGAACAGCCCGAAGCCCCAGCCATATTCGGGTACCCAGCGAACGGCCAGAAAGGCAGCAGCAATCGCTTCGATGCCGAACGTGAAAAGCAGGATAATGCGCACGAGGCGGATCATGCCGCCAAGTGAGTACTGGTTGAACGATTGCTGAATCAGGATTCGTCCCCTCAAGCCGATCTTTTTCCCGAGCAGCATGACAATCAATACGGCAAACGTCATCAACCCAAGTCCGCCGATCTGCATAAGTACCATGATGACGGTTTGGCCAAATAGCGTGAAATCGTTTCCTGTGCTGACAACGGCAAGGCCCGTCACCGTGGTTGCGGAAGTGGCGGTAAATAACGCATCTAAAAAAGAAATCGGAGCGGTCGTTGAGACAGGCAAATACAGCAGGATAGCCCCGAAGAAGATAGCCACCAGAAACGTGATGGACAGCACTTGTGGGGGCGACATATGAATTTTCTTTAATAAATAAGATTTGTTCATATGCTTCGCCCACTGTTCTTCATGATAGACTCGACACTCTTATCGCACGATATACATCTCAACTTTCTTCCACTCTTTTCCCTTAAATTTGAGCACAAAAAAACCATTTCAAAGAAACGGTCTGAGATAAGACCTTTTCTCTCTTTTCTACGCTTACGAGGTTAGCTGTCGGATTAGGGATGGAGAGTACCCCTTCTTCAAAAATGAAGATTCACCCCGAGATCAAGTGGCGATCAGATTGGTTCCCCCGCACAGAAATTCATTCTGTCTCAGCGATGCAAAAGGTGGATTGTGTTGTGTAAGCTAAAATATACGCTTCTAGTTGGGAAAGTCAACACAATTTTACGTACTGATATTAAATGATTTTATACAGTTAAAGGAAGAGAGAGGTAGAATTCTTTTTGCAAATTATTTCAAGAAAACTGTAACATTAATGGAAGGTAAACGTGTAAACAGTAGAGATTGATAGAGGGGGAGACGATGAAAAACCAACAGCTCGAACAGCTTTTTAAACTGTATTCAAAACCCCTTTATTATTATCTTTGGAAATTATCTGGTTCTTCTCACCTGGCCGAAGATCTGACTCAAGAAACATTTGTCAGGGCGACGATCTCGCTTCATACCTATCAGGGAGAAGAAGCTCGGGCATGGCTGTTCAAAGTGGCGCGCAATATTTACATAGATGAATGGCGCAAACGCAAGAGAAGGCGAAGCATCCCGTTGGTCAATATGTTCAAGTCGGCTGAAGAGATGATCAGCCCATACGGATTGCCGGAAGATGCGGCTTTGGCGCAAGAGCGAAAGGACGATTTGCATGCCTTGTTCAATTATTTGCCGGAGCATTACCGGACGATTCTATACTTAAGGGAAACAGCGGAATTTAGTTATTCTGAAATAGCAATAGCGATGGATTTATCAGTGGATCAAGTGAAGGTTATGTTACATCGCTCACGAAAAAAACTGGAGACGATTGCACAACAGAAAGGGTGGCATGATGACAGAATGGAATGAAGCCTTAGAAAAGAAAATCTTGAAGAAATCCCGTTTTGTATTAACGGTACGGATTCTCCGCATATTAATGATTGGGGTGCTACTATACGGTGCTTATATGATTGCTTTGGCATTTATTACCGATGGGCTGCACGTGGCAGAGGAAAATGACTACTATACGAAGCTCGCTTTGGATTGGACTGTGCCCAATGTACGCGGGGCATTTGGATTCGAAGAAGAGGAAGTTTCTCCCTTAGGCACCAGTGCCTTTTCCTATCCTTTGATCAGAACAGTGGGCAAGGAGGAAATGGTTGTAGGGGAAGCGCAAGTGACGAAGCGCTTGGCAAACAGCCTATCGTCTATCGAGTACCAAACCCCTTCGAGAGATGAACTCGATCGTTTTTTCTTTTTCTATCCGGAGGACCCGCGCAACGGCAATTCACTTAAAGCTTACGGCCAGCCCGATGTTTGGAACACGCTGGACAAGCTGCACGAAGGCACCGTAGCGGAAGTAGCCTTTTCAACAGATCGCTTCATGACACCTGAAGAGTTGATCGCGCAATTGGAACCTTATGATATCGACGTTTTATGGATGCCGCTGCATACGGGTGAATTTGAAACGTTCACGCCAGAGGGCTGGGGAGGCGGCGGTGACGATTTATCCGTAAACACTCTCTTCGGCCTGACAGGAGGGCAAAGCGCTTCCGACGATTTCCGATCTTTTTCTTCTATCTACCGGCTTGATTCTGAGACCATACAAGACAGCCAACAGATGATGATGGCTAATATGGAAACTTTGCTAGAAGAAAAGTCTGCCTCTTATTATGAAAGATTTTTAGGGCTGAGTTATTTGAATGAACGCTATGAGTATATGGAAGAAAACGGCTTTATGGTATACGGCGCTGTGGTCACGGGCCCAGTCAAAGAATTATTGAAGATCGAAGAGGAAGCGATGGTGGCTGGTGAGCAATTGGGGCAAGTGGAATTGTGGAATTGGGAAGAAGAGTAAACGCATTAAAAAGAAGCGAGGAGAAACTGCTATAGGCAGCATCTTCTCGCTTCTTTGCTTGTAATGGACCGCTATTTGCTAAAAGCACATCAAGCCGGCTTCGTCGTATAGTAAATGTCTTCGATTTCTTGCGCTGGAAGCGGACGGTTGAAGTAATAGCCTTGTGCCTGATTGCATTGCTCGGTTTTCAGGAACTCCAGCTGTTCTTCGGTTTCGACGCCTTCTGCGATGACGTTCAATTCCAGATCGTGCGCCATGCGGATGATCGTTTTGACAAGTGCCGCATCTTTCGAGTCGCTTTTGATATTGCGGGTAAAATGCTGGTCGATCTTCAAGCTGTCGATCGGGAACAATTTCAAATAACTGAGTGAAGAATAGCCGGTGCCGAAATCATCAATCGATAAATGGACACCGAGTGCCGCCAGTTCTTCCATGGTGGTGATGGCGCTGTCCGCATTTTGGATGATTGTTTCCGTCAGTTCCAGTTCCAAATACCGTGCGGCCAAACCGGTCTTTTTCAGGATCGCGCTGACGATTTCGGTCAAATCTTTTTGTGCAAACTGGCGCGCGGAAATATTGACCGCCACGCGGAATGGGGCAAGCCCTATGTCCTGCCAGTATTTATTTTGCCGGCACGCTTCTTCCAATACGAATTCGCCGATTTTCGTGATGCTCCCGGTTTCCTCTGCGATCGGAATGAATTCAGCAGGCGAAATCGTTCCCCATTCGGGATGATTCCATCTGAGCAAAGCTTCCACGCCGATGATCTGTTCGGTTTTCAGGCTAATCTGCGGCTGGTAGTGGATAGTGAATTCCCCGTGTTCTAAGCCTTTTCGCAAGCCCGTAGCGAGCCTCGATTTTCGGTCAATCGTTTCGTTCATTTCACGCGTGAAAAATTGAAAAGCATTCTTTCCACCTTCTTTTGCCTGATACATCGCGATGTCGGCGTTCTTAACCAAAGTTTCGGAATCGTCGCCATCAAAAGGGAACATGCTGATGCCGACAGAAACACTCGTGAAGATTTCTTCATTTTCGAAGCGGTACGGCGCATTCAAAGCCTTGATCAGCTCCTGTGCCCGGTCCGCGGCTTTGCTGTATTCGGTATTCGGCAAAAGCAGGATGAATTCATCGCCGCCAAGCCGCGACAGCGTGTCTTTTGGGCTGATTTGGGCTTCTAGGCGGCTGGCAACACTCTGCAAAAAAAGGTCTCCGGTGGAATGCCCGAAGCGGTCGTTGATCATCTTGAAATTATCCAAGTCCATATAGAACAGCGAGAAGTTCAAGCCGCGTTCATCTGCTTGGCGCAGCAATGAGTCGAGTCGGTCATTGAACAAACGGCGATTCGGCAAGCCGGTCAGAGGGTCCAAATAGACGAGATCATTGATTTTGTCTTCAGACGCTTTGCGCTCGGTGATGTCTCGGATGACGCTGCTGAAGAAGACGCCTTTCTCCGTCTCCCATGTGCCGACTGACATTTCGAGCTGGAATTCACTGCCGTCTTTCCGGGAGCCTGTCAATTCGACGGTGCTACCGATAACGTGAGGTTCACGCGTCTTACGATAGGCTTCCATGCCTTTGTTGTGCGCTTCTTTGAAGCGGTCCGGGATGATGACGCTGATATTGCGTCCGAGAATTTCTTTTTCGCTATAGCCGAAAATCGTTTCAGCGCCTTGGTTCCACTGAACGATTGCGCCTTGGAAATCCGCTACGATAATCGCATCTTTTGCGGATTCGATGACGGATTGGAATTTCATCTCGGATTCTTCCGACTGCATTTCCAGACGGCGGTCACTCCGCACGCTGGCGAGCGTCAGCACGAAAAGCATCAGCATGCCGCCCCCAATACCGTAGGCGAGGAGCGTACTATTCACTGAAAAAGGAGCGCTGTGGCTAACAGCTGAGTGGCCCATTTGCGAAAAATCGGCCGCGGCCATGCCGGTATAATGCATGCCTGAAACTGCCAAGCCGATCAAGACGGCACCCGCCAGCTTGCGCCAATGGAATCTCGGCACATTCGGGATGTAAAACAGCAGCGCCAAGCCGATGAACGAAGCGGCAAAGGCAATGAGCGCTGACAAAGCCCACATGAGCGGGTCGTAGGAAATCATCGCATCCATGCGCATGGCGCCCATGCCGAGGTAATGCATCGACACGATTCCGGCACTGATGAAGAACGCTCCTGTAAACAGGTTGCGCCAAGTGACTGCGGGCTTGCTGATGAGATAGAACGCGATTGCGCAAGAGACGACTGCTGGCACGATTGACAATAAAACCAGGCCGAAATGATAAGAGACTTCGACTGGCAGATGGAACGCCAGCATGCCGATAAAATGCATCGACCAAATGCCGAGGCCCAGAATAAAAGCACCCGCTGTAATCCAGCGCAGGTGCGATACGTTTTTGGCGTATTTCAAGCGGCTGCTGATATCGAGTGCAACTGAAGCCGAGAAGACGGCGACCAGGATGGAAAGGGCGACAAGGGGAAGGTTATAGGAACTGACGAGATCTGTTATGGGACTCACGCTCTTTCTTTGATGTGTTGAGGGATGAATGCTATTAACTTAATAGAAACGAATAGCCGGCTTCAAAATGGCTGAAACGGTTTCGAAATCCCGAAAACACAATGTAATGTTGAAAAAAACTAAAAAATCCAGGATTTTCAAAGGTCATAAGACATACATAAAATGGATAAAATCAATCTTTAGAGGTCCATTTGACATTATAAATATCCAAATAAAGCTATTTTTCATTAGAATACCACAATTGTCTCGAAATGAAACTATTTATCGTCCACAAAACTTCACTGTAATGAAGAGTGATTATCAAAAACTATTTTTAAATAACAAAAAACAAAATCTAACCAGAACGAGATGAATTAGAATCCTCCTTTTCATTCGACTGCGATAGTTTTTCGTTCAAGTGGGTATAGTAAGTTTATTGCTTTAGATAAGAAATAGGAGGACACCATTTATGAAAAACTTACAAGCTACTGTCACGTTAAATAACGGAAGCGAAATGCCTTGGCTTGGCCTGGGCGTATTCCGGGTAGAAGACGGGCCTGAAGCGACTGAAGCCGTCAAAACGGCAATCGTCAACGGCTACCGCAGCATCGATACCGCCGCTATTTACGGAAACGACGATTTCGGCTACACGTCCGGCATCCAAGCTTACGGGACGAGCCTGAAGAAATTGGGGCTGGAGTATCTGGACTTGTACTTGCTCCACTGGCCCGTTGAAGGCAAATATAAAGAAGCATGGAAAGCGCTCGAGCATCTCTATATGGACGGCCAGGTCATCGCGATCGGCGTCAGCAATTTCCAAATCCATCATCTAGAAGACCTGATGGAAGATGCGGACATCAAGCCGGTCGTCAACCAAATCGAGTACCATCCGCGCTTAACACAAGAGCGTTTGCTCGCATTCTGCCGCGAAAACGACATCCAGGCGGAATCCTGGTCGCCGCTCATGGCAGGTGAAGCACTCGAACAGCCGGAGCTGAAAGAAATCGCAGCGAAATACAATAAATCGGTCGCTCAAGTCATTTTGCGCTGGAATCTGCAAAACGGCGTCGTGACCATTCCAAAGTCGACCAATGAAGGGCGCATCGTGGAAAATTCACAAGTGTTCGATTTTGAATTGACGGAGGAAGACATGCAGCAGATTTCGGCATTAAACGAAGACCGCCGCGTCGGCCCAGATCCGGATAACTTCGATTTTTAAAGGGGAATGGACACTGACATTAGGTGAGTCTTTGCCTTTCCAGTCATAACAAAAGGAAGAGAAAAGCCCTGGAGCTTTTCTCTTCCTTTTATTTTTCCAGCTTATAGCCGATTTTATTCAACGCCGATTCAATGTCGGCGACATACTCGGTTTTCAACTGTGATAAGTGTTCGCTGACGCCTGGCTTTTGTACGAGCCAAGGCGGGAGGCCGGTCATCATGACTTGGACGCCCATGACATTTAAGCCTGAAACCAAATTCTTCAAGACGTCCGGGAACTGGTTTTCCAAGAGCATCAATTGCGACAAGTCGATGATAAACGAATGGATGCCTTTATCGGCCGCATAATGCAAAGTGTCTTCCATGATTTTCTGGGAACGTGATTCATTGATATTCCCTTGCAGTGACAGGATTGCCAAGCCCTTTTTGATCGGGATGATCGGCACGCTCAGCAACTCGATGTCTCCTAAGGTAGTATCCAAATGAATGACATAAGACAGCACTTCCGCCATTTGCTTAAGGAAGTGGATGTCGTTATCGGTAAAATCTTTTTCTTCTTTGTCCATGACGCATAAAGTGCCGAACACTTCGCCGTAGAAATCGCGCAGCGTTACGCCGAGAAAGCCTTTCACTTCGAGTTCCTCGGTCACATCCAGGTCTTTTGTTAAGGTGAATGAGCCAAGATTATTTGTATGCATCGCTTCCTGGTCGCTTTGAATGATCAAGCGGCAATACGTGCCGTCGTAATCCACAGCGTATCCTTCAGGAATAATATAATGGTCTTTATTGAATGAACTGAGTACTTTCATCGCGGTCGGGCCGCGCTGTGTCACGTAAGCGGTGTTGACGCCGAGTTCATCACTGATTACTTGAAACAGCTTGTAGGAAACGGCTTTCAATGAATCGTGTGTAGACATTCTTTGTTTGTCGTTCATCTTTCGTTCCTCCCCATATCCTGGGGGGACCCTGCTAGTCATCTTTGATGTATAGAGTCATTTCCTTTACGTGCAACTTGATGTCGTTCAAGTTTTCATAAAAACTCCACTTTAATCGTCCAGTCAGTAGGGCAGCCCCTCGTGTTTCTGCCTCTAACCCTATAGAATTCGGGAATTGCGGTCAAGAAAAACATTTCGTATGGCGAAAAAATGAGTCTGGCCACAGAGCGGAATTTCGTCAAGTGTTGCCTCGTTTACTGCTCGAAGCCAGCCTTCGCGCGTGCTGTGGAAAATTCATCTGCCCGGTCCAAGCGGGTGCTGAGAAACGCGAGCCCTAATGCAAGCAATGCGCATAATGCGCCGACCCACGACAGATGGATATAGCCGCCTTGTGCGACCACGTATCCGCCGAGTGTTGCGCCGAGCGCGATGCCGATATTGACAGCGACAGGCGTCAGCGAAGAAGCGAAATCTTTGGCTGCGGGCGAATAGACCGTGGCCAAGTTCATCAAATACATTTGGATGGTGGCGTTCATCGCATAAATCATGACCGCCATCAGCATGAGGCTGATGAGCCCTGCGAAAGTCGTTCCCATCGTGAAATACAGGGAAGCTAAAATGACTGCTTGCACGATGAATACATAGCGCAGCTTGCTGACGCCGTTGCGCCCCGCGATCTTGCCGGCCAATACATTGCTGAGAATGGAGAAGGCGCCGTATGCGAGCAGGATGGCGCTCACATAGCGTGTCGGGATGCCCATGCCGTCTTCTAAGATCGGCGTGATATATGTGTAGATCGTATAGGTGCCGGCGATGGAAAAAGTCGGGATAAAGAAAGCCAAAATCATCCGTGGATTTGCCAACAACCCGAGCTGGTCCTTAGCCGAAGCTTTAACGACTTTCAATTTGCGTGGCAGGATAAAGATAGCCATCACTAAGCTGATGACCCCGAGCAAAGTCGTGAACCAAAACGTCAGCTGCCAATTGCCGAGCTGGCCGATGAGTGTGCCGAGCGGGACGCCGATGACATTGGAAATGGTGAATCCAGCGAAAATCAAGGCGATGATCGGGCCCTTTTTGTTTTCCGGCATGATGTCGCTGGCAATGCTCATCGATAAAGCGACCAAGACACCGCTGACGACGGCTGTAATGATACGCGAGAAAATCAACAATTCATAAGATCCGGATAAGGCGCTGATGATATTGCCGGCGGTGAAAATGGAGATCAAGGTCAGCATCAGCGGATATTTTGGAAAGCGGCTGACAAAAGCGGTCAAAAAAGGAGTTCCGATAGCATAAGCGATCGCAAATCCAGACACGAGCGTGCCCGCAACCGCCAAGCTGATATTCAAGTCAGCCGATACTTCGGCGAGCAGGCCGACAATAACGAATTCACTCGTGCCCATGACGAACGTCAATAAGGTCAAAGTGAACGCCAATACTTTCTGTTTAGTAGTGAATATTTCTTGTGGTGAAGCTGTTTCCATAACAATCTACTCCTCTATGTAATTCATTGGGAAAATCGATTTATTGTAATATAGAAATATCTAAGATTATCGATATAAGAAATCAAAAAAAGAGACGAGCCCGGCCTCAAATTTCTTCGTTGATGAATTTTGCGACCTTCGCTAATGTCTCTTCATTGCGCCTGTAATACGTCCACTGCCCGTAGCGCACAGCCTCAAGCAATCCAGCTTTTTGCATGAGCGATAGATAATGCGAGACGGTGGATTGGGACAAATTCACCTTTTCTTGAATATCGCCGACACAGACGCCGCCTTCGATGCTGACCTCCTTGGGCAAATGCGCTTGCTGTGCAGGGAAATTCTTCTCGGGATCCCGCAGCCATTTCAAAATGTTCAAGCGGGTTTCATTCGACAAAGCTTTAAATACGTCGATAACATTTAAATTTTCCATGGGGCTATCTTATATCGATACTATTCGATATGTCAAAACAAAGCGTTTCAAAACGACAATTTCTTAAATAAATCCAACTGCCAATATTATCTAAGAAATTAAATATGGTAAAATCAAGAAAAAACAGAATAGTGGGGCATTTAAAATGAAATTAAACGATTTCGAGAAAACGATCCAGCAATTATTCGGCGAGGAATTGTTAAAAGAAGACGACGAATACGGCTTCACGAACACATCGGACCGGGAGATCCACAAGATTGGCTATGCGACCAATTTATCCATTGAAACCGTAGAAATGGCCATCGCACAAGGCGTCGAGTTGATGGTGACGCATCATGATGCTTGGGATTTCATCTACGGCTTGAGGGAAGCATGCGTCAATAAGCTGAAAGCGCATAAGATCAGCCATTTCTGGATCCATGCACCGCTGGATTTCGTGGAATTTGGCACTTGCACTTCTTTAATGAAGGTGTTGGAAGTGAACGAAATTAAGGCTTACTCCACCTATAGCGAAGCGGACGGCGAACTTCCGGCCATCGCGGAATTCACTGCTCCTGTGGAGTTTGAGCAGTTGGCTGAAAGAATGCGCTCAGCTTTGAACGAACCAGTGCGTGCTTGGAAAAATAATGACCGGCCCGTCAAACGGATCGGCGTCTTGACCGGAGCGGGCCATTCCTCTGCACTGATCCGCGAGGCGGCTGAAAGAGGATGTGATACATATGTTACCGGTGAAGCTACGCTTTACACGATCCAGTACGCGCAGTTTGCGGGCATCAATTTACTGGTCGGCAGCCACACCTTCACGGAGATTTTCGGCGTGGCCAGCTTGGCTGAGAAAATCGCTGAAATCCATCCGGACGTGGAAGTTGCAGAATTGAAAGAAGCGCATTTTGAGTTGAATCATTGAGGACTGGAACGGTTGCGGTTCGTCGGATTCTTTCAATAGAAGGAGAGAAAAGGATGAAAAGTCTTGTGCACCTTAACGGCTGGCCGATGGAAGTGCTTCAAAAAGGCGGGGCTGGCACGCCGATTCTTATTATGACGGGTATGGGTTGTTCATTTGAAGAATGGTTCAACGTAACAGAGTCTTTATGTGAAACTCACGCCGTCATCCTGTTCCATCGCCCTGGGCTTGGCGCGAGTGAATTGGGAACAGAGCCGCGCACGACAGCCGCTGCGGCACAAGATGCAAAGAATCTTTTGAATGTACTGGAAGTGACGGAGCCGGTCGTGCTGGTCGGTCATTCGTACGGTGGTTTGTGTGCGCAGCATTTTTCGAAACTCTACCCGCAGCAAGTCAAAGGGCTGCTGTTAGTGGATTCTACGTCGGATAGCCTGGAAAAACTCGACGAACTTCCTGATTTGACTGAAGATGCTTCTGACGATAAATGGTTGGAAGAGTGCGGCACATTCGCCGAACTGGATGAAAGTGAATTGAAAAAAATAATTCGGCCTATGTTAAGCGAAAACCAGAAAAAATTGCCGAATCCTATACAACAACGGCTAATCGAATTTCAGCAAAAACCCAATCTGTATAAAGCCATGAAATCCGAAGCCGAAAACTGGAGAGCGGACGCCAAGACCATCAAAAGCTTAGGTTCGCTTTCAGGCATTCCGCTTATAGTCATCGGGCGTGACAAGAAGTATGCCGTGGAGCAAGGAATAAAAGAAGGATGGCCAGAAGCAGAACTGCGGGCGCAGGAACATCTATGGCATGAACTGATCCTGGAGCAATCCGCCCTTTCCGAAAACAGTGAACTGGTTTTTGCAGAGGGAGCTGGCCATATGGTTCATCTCGACCGGCCAGACTTGGTCGTTGCGATGGCACAAAAATTAACCCAAACACCTTGAAAGACAGGGCTGAAGAGAGCGTGATTACATTGGAAACAAAACTCATTGTGTTGAGGGGAAATTCAGCAAGCGGCAAAACGACGATAGCGAAACGCCTGCAAGATCATTTTGGACGGGGCACCTTATTGGTGTCGCAAGATGTGGTTCGCCGTGACATGCTGAGAGTACAGGACCGAGACGGCAACCTATCGACAGAGTTGATTCGGCAGATTACCGAATACGGCAAAGGCACATGCCCCATCGTTATTTTGGAAGGAATCTTCATGAAGCAGCGTTATGAAGAGTTGCTGCTCGACTTGATCCGATTTTATGACGGCGAGGCATTGATCTGCTATTTTGATTTGCCCTTTGAAAAAACGCTGGAGCGCCATAGTATGCGCCCTCAATCTCAAGCCTTCGGGGAAGAATCGCTGAAAAAATGGTGGACCCCGAAAGACGATTTGGGGGTGACCGGCGAACAACTACTGACAGGAGAGATGTCCGAGCAAGCGATCATCGAACTGATTTGCAGCCAGGTTGAAGAGCATCAGAGAGGCAATAAAAGCAAAGGAGCAAGCACATGACTATATTCAATCGATTGAAAACAGGGGACCAGATCGGGATTTATTCCCCGTCGTCTCCGATTACCTATAATTCACCGGTGCGCTTTAAACGGGCAAAAGATTTTCTGGAATCCAAAGGCTTTGAAATTGTGGAAGGCAGCTTGACGGGCAAGCGGGATTTCTACCGATCGGGCACGATACAGGAGCGGGCACAAGAGCTGAACGAATTGATCCGCAATCCGGATGTCCGCTGCATCATGTCGACGATCGGCGGGACGAATTCCAATGCGCTGTTGCCGTATATCGATTACGAAGCGTTTAAACAAGATCCGAAAATCATGATCGGCTACTCGGATGCGACGGCCGTGCTGCTCGCCATCTATGCCAAGACCGGCATTCCGGTGTTTTACGGCCCGACGCTCGTGCCGTCTTTCGGTGAACATGAACCGTTCGTGGATTATACATATGATTATTTTGAAAAAGCCTTGATGCACGAGCAAGCCCTTCCGTATGCAGTGGAATTGCCGCCGTACTGGACGGATGAACCGGTCAATTGGGAAGAAAAGACACAGGACAAGGAAATGAGAAACAACGAGTGGGTGAGCGTGACACAAGGCAAGGTGACGGGACGCCTGGTCGGCGGAAATTTGAATACGATGGCCGGCATCATGGGCAGCCCGTATATGCCGGTAATTGAAAGCGGCGATATTTTATTGTTGGAAGATACGATGAAAACGGCTGCGGTCGTAGAGAAAAACTTCAATTTGCTGAAGCTCAACGGCGTTTTCGATAAAGTGTCAGGAATCATTTTGGGCAAGCATGAATTATTCGACGATCAAGGAACAGGAAGAAAACCATACGAGATTTTGCTGGAAGTACTGGGAGACCGCGAACTGCCGTTGCTTGCCGATTTTGACTGCGCACATACCCAACCGATGCTGACGATGCCAATCGGCAAAACCGTCACGCTGGATGCGACCGAAAAACGAGTTGAAATCACGGAGCAATGGATTCGTTAATGGAGAAGGGCCACGATGAAAACCATCGGATTGATTGGCGGAATGAGCTGGGAATCGTCGGCAGAATATTACCGTCTGCTTAATGAACAAGTGAAACAGCGTTTAGGCGGTCTGCATTCGGCTGAATGCTTGATGTACAGTGTCGACTTCGAGGAGATTGAACGCTTTCAGTCAGAAGGGAGATGGGAGGAAGCAGGCGATCGATTGGCGAATGTTGCCCGTTCGCTTGAAAAAGGCGGTGCGGAGCTGATCATATTGTGCACGAACACAATGCACAAAGTCATTTCTTCTATAGAAGAAGCCGTCTCGGTGCCTGTTTTGCATATCGCAGACGCGACCGCAAAAGAGATCCGCACAAACCATCTCCATACGGTAGGGTTGCTCGGCACCAAATACACGATGGAGCAGGATTTCTATAAAGACCGCATTGCAGACAGCGGTATTAAGGTTTTGATTCCAGAAGCGGCAGAACGCGACATGATCAACCAAATCATCTTTGAAGAGCTGTGCTTAGGGGAAATCAACCACTCGTCAAAAGTGAAATACCAACAAGCCATCCAGAATCTCATCGATCGCGGGGCACAGGGCGTCATTCTCGGCTGTACGGAAATCGGTTTGTTGATTCACGAAGAAGATGCAGAGGTGCCGCTATTTGATACGGCAAAGATCCATGTCAAAGCAGCGGTGGAAAAAGCGCTGGATAACTGAAAGTGAAAAGGGGGGAGCTGAAATGGGATCGCGTATGATGCATTTAATTATTGCTGAGCGGGTGGCGGAAAGAATCGATATTTCAGATCGGCCGCGGTTTCTGCTGGGCGGCATTGCACCAGATGCAGTTCACGGAAGAGAGCAAAAAACCAGGTCCCATTATTACGAAGGCAGTGTAGACGACGGGACGAGACGCGTACATTATGGGGGGTTCATAGAGAAATACCAGAAAGAGATACAGGACGAATTCATTCTCGGGTATGTGGTGCATTTAGTGGGTGATGATGTGTGGATGAAAGACATCTATTTTAAAAAAGACCTGAAAAACCGCATCGATGCTGACCCGTCCGTGCTCGAAAAATGGCATGCGGATTTCAGAAAGCTTAATAGCATGTTCGTTGGCCAGTGTGGCTGCGGCGGGTTAGAACAACAACTGGCATCTGCCGAACTTCCCGAGACTCTTATAGAAGAAATTAAAATCAATAACTTACGGGAGTTCATCGAAGAAACGCTCGGCGACTTCCACTCATCGAAAGTGTTTTCCAGCAAGGATCTGGAGATATATTCGGTTGAAGAAATTACCGGTTATATCAAGTCCGCGACAGAACAGGCAGTCCGCGTATGTCTGTCTCTCGGGATGCAGGAACGGCAAGGGAGTGGACATATTGGCCATTAGAAATTCCGCGAAAGCGATCATTGTCAAAGACGGCAAAGTGTTGCTGACGACCAATGAAGACGCACAGGGCAGCTATTATCTATTTCCGGGAGGCGGCCAGGAGCTCGGCGAAACCTTGCCGGAAGCAGCCGTACGTGAATGCATCGAAGAAATCGGCTGCGCCGTCGAAGTGAAAAGCCTGATCCATATCCGTGAATATATAGGCGAGCGCCACGAATATGCCGAGACCGATAGCGGCGTTCACCAGATCGAATATTATTTTGAATGCCTTTTGCTGGATGACTTGCAATCGGCCGCACCGTCGAATCCCGACACGCAGCAAACCGGCTTTGAATGGGTAGAGATCGGGGACTTATTAGAGCACCGAATTTATCCGAAAGGCATCCGGCGCTTTATCCAGAAATTTGAAAGTGGTGGCGGAAATTCGGTTTATTTGGGAGCGTTTAATTGAAGAATCTCGATGAAAAAGGGACAGCCGAAAAATTCCGGCTATCCCTTTTCATATATAAATCTATTCCTGAACCGTGCGTTGAAAGGAGCTGCGGCCACGGTAAGCGATCCAGCTGGCGATAGCGAGCAAAAGACCAGACAAGACAAAGACCGCGCGGATGCCGAACAGGTCGGCTATTATTCCCATCAATAGCGAAGAAACACCGAACGTGCCCATGCCGATTGCCCCGAGGGTCGTGAACACTGTCGGCAATTGCTCTTTCGGCACGCTCGTCTGCACGACGGTCTGCTGAGGAATGTTTTTCAGCTGGCTGAAGACGCCGACCAGAACGGATAATAGGAGCGCCACGAGTGGCATGCTGTTCAAGCCGAACAATATAGTCGCAGCGCTGCTGAAAATCGCCCCGGTGAGGATGAACCGGCTGAGATTGTTCTCGACCCATTCGGTAAAGCGCAGACAAATGAGGCTTCCTGCGATCAAACCGATAAAGAACGAACCATTGATAAAGCCCCACCATTTCTCATCGACTGCGAGCGCTTCGCTGACGAATACATACAAGATTGCGGCAATCCACACGGCGCCGGCAATTGTCTCGAGCATTTCCATCAACGCGATGCGCTTTAATACCGGCGTCTGTGAGACGGTGTGCCAGCCTTTGGTGATTTGGCGCCATTTGTTTTGAGGTTCTGGCGGAGCGCTGTCGACTCTATCCAAGCCGCTCAACAACAAACTTGAAAGCAGGAACAATCCCGCTGTCAGCCAGACCAGTTCGATGGCGGCCAGCCAAATCAATAAGGAACTGCCGACAAACCACATCGCTGTTTGGATCAGCTGCGTAACGGTCTCGGTGATGCCGTTCGCTTTCAACAGCTGCTCACTTTTCACGTAATTCGGAATCAATGCCTGTGTCACCGGATTGGCGCAACCATCCAAAAGCGCCACCAAACTGATCACTAAAAACAGCACAACAAAATTGGCCGTCGTGATATGCGGCAGAAACAACGCCAAGGCAATCAACAAACCGGTCTTGCCCATTTGCGATCCCGCGAGCAGCCATTTCAAATCAAAGCGCTGCATAAGTAGCGGCGTTAAGGTGTTCGAGACGAACATCGAACTGGTGATGACGAACGGCACCAAAGCGGCAGCCGTGGCAGAACCGGTCAATTCGAAAATCAGGTAAATGATGCTGACGATATAGAGCACGTCGCCGATATTCGCAAGCGACTGGCCTGTCAGCAATAAGTTGAAATTTCTATTCAGTTTCATGATGAATCCCCCAAGAGTCTATTTCTTAAATGACTTCTAATGCAGGGGATAACTTAAATTGGACTGATCGTCACGTCGAATGTTCCTTTCGTAAGGAAGACAAATCTTGGGGAATTTATCTTCAGGATGGATTGTATTCATTATACTCTAAATAATTGGAAAACAAATGACGGTGAAAGAAAATATTGGATATAGTAGAAGCAAAGCTTATGGACCAAAAAAATTAGTACAAAAAATCTTTGAAATGGGAAGCAGGTAATCACATGAATAAAGAGAAGTTACAAGCAGCCGTTCTTCACGCAGCAGTGGAGTCTCCGGAATTTTTAGGGGAAGGGGCATGGCACCACGCCTGGAAAGTCGAAAAAGACGACCGTGAACTGGTGCTGAGGATTCCAAAAGACATCATTTACGGCAAGCCGGCTGAATTCAACGAAGAAGAATTAACCGCCGAATACGCGGCGACAGAACTTTATTACCGCTCGGTCAATCAGGGTGTGAAGGGCGCGGCACCGGAATTTTTCGAGTTCCATGTTTCTGAACAATTGAGCTATACGCTCGAGTCGTTCGCTGGAAAGCATATCGATCTGCATGAACTGACGCGAGCACAAGCGGTTGAGACCGGAAAGGCGCTCGGTGAGATTTACCGGAAAACCGAAGAGATCACGCATGGCTTGGACGGTTTCGGCTATCTGCATTGGACAGAGAAAAGCGGGCTGAGAGGCAGCATCACCGGAGATGTCCGCCGATTCCTGAAAGAAGAAAGTGAAGAGCATTTGTCGGATTACCAGGAACTCAGCGATGCGCGTCCTGAATTTCAGGACGACACAGTGAACGAGGCATTAAAATTGGCAACGGAACTCAGAGAGGGAGGATTCACCCAACCGCTTCTCAGCAATCAAGACGCTTCGCCCGAAAATATATTGATCAACGGCACACAGATTTGCCTGATTGATCCGTTCCCGAATATTTATTACCCGAGGGGAATGGCCGGGAACTTCATGAATCTCTATGAAACGTTTTTTATCGCATTATCGGAGACAGAGCGCTATAAAAAACATCAGTTTGCAAAGTGTGCAAGCAATCTGAAGGCTATTGCCGATGGATTTTTGGACGGCTATAGCGATCGCGACAAACAGGTTGCGGCCGAAGTCAGGGGCGAGCAATTGCTGCAGCTGCTGGAAACCGCCTATAGCCATTTTCATTTATTGTCTGGGAAACTGCCGGAAGAAGCGCGCATCCGCTACGGTGATAAGCAGCAAATTGAAGAGAGGCTCGCGACATTGGCGGGTGAATTGAAAGCTTTGGCTGCATCAGAAATCGGGAACCTGACAGAAGCATTGAAGAACGAAGTAAGCCCTTAAATATATTCATGTGCTAGTAGGTAAAGAAAATGAAAACCTTGAGGAGGGCTCGTATGGGCGGCATAGAAGTGCTTTCTACGTTTCAAAAAGAGCTTAGTACCTATTCACCTGAGCAGCTGCGAAGTATTCCCGAAGAAGGCGTGTGGTCTATTGGCCAAATGTACGACCACTTAATCGTCGTGGCGCATGAGTATCTCGACAATGTGGCCGTTTGTTCGGAGACAAAAGAGGATCCACTCTTAGAGAAAACTCCTGCTGGCAAAGAATTATTTCATAATAAAGGCTTTCCGCCAATCAAAATCAGGTTGCCGGACGAAATGAATGCTCCCCCTAATAATTCAGACAGCCAGGAAGATCTGATCAACAGGATGGAAAAGTTAATTCAAAGGGTCGGGTATTGGGAATCGCAAGTGGATAAGATCTCTCCAGAGCGTAAAGCGAAACATGGCGGGTTTGGCTGGCTGAACGCAAAAGAATGGCTCGATTTAGTGGAAATGCACTCTCGCCACCATCTGCGTCAAAAAGAAGAGCTGGAACGATATCTGAAATAGATTAAGTCCAGCAAATGTCTGGGGTGCCTTATTTCACTTCCATAAATTTTACCGAAAAGCGTGGCAGAAATTTTTTAGGAGGGAGGTTTTCTGATGAATTACTTGGGTTTGGGTTATTTTGATAAGAAAAAGATGGACGCATTGCCGAAAGAAAAAGTAGAAGCGATCATGCAGAAATGTCAGGTGCATCTCGAAAAATTCTATAAAAGCGGTCAAGTAGTGGCAGATGTTGGCGTTGCCCAGGGAGCAAAGAGCTTGCAGCGGGTGGACGGCAACATCCAAGTTGGAGAAAGCCAGTTGGTTCAGCTAGAAAAAATGATTGGAAGCGCGTTTATCATAGAAGCTCAAAATATCGAGGAGGCCATCGAAATAGCGTCTCTGCATCCGACAGTACAGGTCACAGAAGGAGAGCAATTAGCTTGGGAAATCGAAATTCGAGCTATCGATTCCTTCTATAAGAAAAACTAAAGCAGCTGCGGCCGCTTTAGTTTTCATTTTTGCTGTTATTCGGAAGCTGTTTATTTAGAGGAGGCTAGTTGAAACACCGGAAGATAAAGTAACTAGATAATTATAAAGGGAGACGGGGACATGGATTTTCAGGCATTGGCCACAGACAGGCTAGAACTCGTACATATCGGAAAACATCACGCCACAAGCTTCTTCGACATCATGTCGAGAAGCGAAGTCACGAAATATTACGGCATGAGCAATTTAACGGAAATGGGCGAGGCTGAAAACATAATCGAGTCATTCAGGCAGACCTTCGAAAGCGGCAGAGGGATCCGCTGGGGAATCGTCGTGAAAGAAACAGGCGCTTTCATCGGGACAGTAGGGTTGAACAATTTGAACCTCAAAAGCAAAAAAGCGGAAGTCGGCTTTGAGTTGCATCCGTCCTACTGGAACAAAGACTATGTTTCAGAAGCCGTCAGAGAAGTCTTGGCGTATTGTTTCGGCCAACTTGGATTATTCCGCTTAGGTGCTGTCACGTTTCCTGAAAACGGGGCATCCTATCGCTTTGCTGCAAAAATTAGGATTCGAAAAAGAAGGCATGCTAAGGGGCTATCTCTATCAGGACGACTGCTCCCACGATGCATTTATCTTTTCGGTATTGGCTGATGAATGGGCAATGGGTACCACCAAAATAATATAAAATTAAAGGAGGGCAAGTTATCAATTTTTTCGTATTTGCCGTTATCCATATCCTCGTAGGTATAGCACTCATATATAGTCATAATAAATTGCCGAGAACAATTACCACATTCGGTGCGTTTTTTTTAATTATGAGCTTTCTATACTGGGGGAAGAGCAGTATTGGAAGGTTTCTCGATGAATCAATAAATAAAGATGAATCGGCCCTCTGATAAGTCCGTTAAATAGTTCAATTCACAATAAAAGATTTATTGCTAAAGCATCAGAAGGAGGGACAAAATGAAGCTGTTCAAATTTGATAAAAGCAATGGCAAACAGATTTCAAAGTTCAACTCAGATTTCATCATGTCCCGAATTACTCAAACGACAAAAGCCGCTCACATCGGCTGCATACATTTAGAAGAAAATGGGATAGTCGGGTATCACCAAGCAGTAAGCCCACAGTTGCTTTTAATCGTGAGCGGAGAAGGGCTTGTTAGGGGTGAAAAAGAAGAATATGTAGAGGTTGAAGCTGGAGATGCAGTGTTCTGGAGCAAGGGTGAATGGCATGAAACGAAGACAAACACAGGTTTGATGGCCATCGTCATTGAAAGCGAAGAATTGTTACCGATAATGCACAAAATGTAAACGTGTTCAAAAATGAGAAGTCTATTTGAAGACAGTTAATGAATATTTTTGCACTAAATCTTTAATTCTATTCTCAGTGTTAATAGATAGTATCAATATAATTCGCTAATACGAATCAGCGGAGGGAAGCTCATGGAAATCACATTGCATTTGCTCCAACAACAGGATGAGGCTGGATTGTTCCAATTTGAATCTGAGAATCGGGAGTTTTTCGAGCGGCTTGTGCCAAGCCGTGGGGATGATTTCTACGTCTTCGAAAATTTTGTTTCGAGGCATCGGGAGTTATTGAAAGAACAAGAAGAGGGCTTTGCAAACTTCTACCTGATCAAGAACGATGCAGGAGACATTCTGGGAAGAATCAACTTAGTAGATATAGACAAGAACCATCAAACGGCAGAAATCGGATTTCGGATTGGGGCGAACTACGGAGGGCAGGGGATTGGAAATCGGGCCTTGAATCTCTTGCTCAATACCGATTTGGGCTTGAAGAAAATAAACGGAAAAACGACAACCGTTAATCAGGCCTCTCAAATAATATTGACGAAAAATGGATTTAAGCAAGTGGGCATGGGCGAAGAAACATTTGAGATGAATGGCCAAGATATGAGCTTTGTCTATTACGTATGGGAAACGAGAGAAAAATGATGGGAGTGGAGTTTGCCGAATTAAATAACGATAGTTGAATTTGATCTTTATAAAATGATTCATGGTTCCAATGCCCATTATTTCACTCAATGGTTCAGTAAAGCGACGAGTTACGAGGCAAAGAGTCAAAATCTCTTTAGTACTTTCCCAAAATGTGATATATTTTGGGAAAGCGGTAGAACGTGTATTCGTGAGACTCATTTCAGTTTTAGTTTCCATTTCGAATGCCGGAGCGTCAGGGTTATAAGCACTATCGCAAAAGTACGGGAAGAAGGAAGTGGAACATGGAACAAAAAATACCAGCACTCGCGTTGAAAATCAGAAACAGCTCCGGCGGCCACATCTTATATCTGACAAAAGAAACTAAGCATTATATTGATAATATCGTCGTTTTCATTTTAGATGGGTTAAAGAGCAATGAACATGTATTAATTGTGGAAAACAAGCGCTTGACCCCTTTAATCCAGAAACGGCTCCAAGCAGTGTTGACGGCCGATGAACTGGCCAAGGTTTATTTTTTCGATAGCTACAAGCTTTATTGGCATAAAGGAAATTTCCATCCGAGCACAATCGTCGAATATTTCCAGGAAAGCTTCGACGTTTCCGTGATGTGCTGTCAGTATTTTCGGACTTGGGGGCATATCGAATGGAACACAGGTGACGGCTTGGAAGAAGAGTTGCTGTCTTACGAAGAGCAGGTAGACGATTTGATCACAGCACAAAATTTGATTGCGGTCTGTGCATACGACGCTATCCGTGTCGAGCAGCATTTGCAGGATAAGCTTGCCTTGTACCACGACTACCTGATGGAAGATGAAGAAATCGTATTTTTAGGGGGAAAACGCACCTCCCAGCGTCCCTTGGTAAATGAGACAAACAGAAGATAAATGACTTCGCAAGCACATAAAAAGGCTTCCCGAAAAGATCATGAAGACGATCTTGCGGGAAGCCTTTTTAGACGGCTGATATAACGCGATGATAGCTGCCTTTGGTATGGACATAGCCTTCCAAAATGAGGCGGGCGGTTCGGACGACTTTGATATTGCTGATGTGCCCCGCGATGAGGTCCACTTTCGTTTCGATGATTCCGGATGGATGGCCGAGGCGCACGATATTGGCATCAATCTGGATCAGGTCATTCAGGATGGTATCGGGCAAGAAAGCTCCCGCTGTTGTACAGATGGCGCCGGTTATGGCCAATGCCTGATGCGGTTTTTGCATGGACATCATCCGGATTCGGCAATCCATGGTGTCGGCTTCCCGCTGGATGCCATTGACGTCCGAATAAGCGGCGGGTGGGGCTACAAGTGTCAGCTTCGGCACCGCCGGGGACTTGATTGTCGCTTCTTCTTTTGAGCAGAATCCGCATAATTCTGCTGCGGCTGAGCGGATTTCCTCGAGCTGCCCGAGCATATGCGGTGTGAAATCAGCAGGCAGTTCAGAACCTGTTAATCCCAGGTCTTGCGCTCTAACAAACACCAAAGGATTGGCAACGTCGATAATCGAAACGGCAATCGTGCCGAAAGCGGTCTTCACATGATCGACTGGCTTGCCGGTCGGGAAAAGCTTGCCCGTGACGGCGCCTTGCGCATCGGTGAAAGATAAATAGATAGGAGAGCCGGTGCCCGGGACGCCAGGAATCTCACATTCGCCTTCCGTTTTTACCTGGCCATGTTCGACTTCCACTTCAGCAATGATCACTTTCTGGGTATTCGTATTGAAGATTTTCACGGTGGTCATCGGCTCCACTGCCGGCACGAGCCCTTGCTCGATGGCATAAGGGCCGACTGCGGAAGAGATATTGCCGCAATTTCCGCGGAAATCGACCAATTGATTTTCGATGCTCACTTGCGCAAACGTATACTCCACATCAATATCCGGAATCGCCGATTTTTTGATGATGGCCGCTTTGCTCGTCAAAGAATTGCCGCCGCCAAGCCCGTCAATTTGCCGTTGATCCGGGCTCCCCATGATATCCAATAGAAAACTATCCCAAAGAGCACGGTCCACGGGCATATCCTCAAAATTAATAAAAATCCCTTTACTGGTTCCTCCACGCATTACTGATATTGGTACTTTCATGCTGCAGCCACCTTTCGTAAATTCGATTGCTTATGAAAAAAGCTTATGGTATTTTTAGTCATAAGTGAAATAGATATTATTAAGGTGTTGTTCTAAAAAAAACTTATAACCTAATTGGAGGGATATAGAATGGACGAGAAAGATTGGGAAGCTATGCAGGTTTTACATGAAGAGAAAAACATCAGCCGCGCTTCGGAACGCTTGTATATTTCGCAGCCGGCTTTGACGTATCGCTTGAAGAACCTGGAGAAAGAAGTCGGCACAAAGCTCTTCTTTAAAACCAAAAAAGGCGTCGAGCTGACGTCAGAAGGTATCTATCTTGCACAATATGCAGATGAAATGATCACGAAATTGCAAAACGCCAAAGACTACATCCAGAACATGAACCAGGAAGTCCAGGGGATCCTGAGACTCGGGGTATCGAGCAATTTTGCGCAGTATAAATTGCCGGCCTTATTGAAAGAATTCATTACGGCCCACCCGAAAGTCCAGTTCAGCGTGAACACCGGATGGAGTGCAGATGTCATGGGGCTGCTCAATTCATCGGGCGTCCATTTGGGGATTTTGCGCGGCGATTATAACTGGACCGGGTCGAAATCGCTCTTGCATACGGAACAATTGTTTTTGATCTCGAAAAACGAAGTCAATATGGAAGAAGTGCCTGAACTGCCGTTTATCAATTACAAAACCGACAGTTCGCTGAAAGACATCATCAATAAATGGTGGCACGATCAATACAACGAGCCACCGATCATTACGATGGAGACCGACCGTCAGGAGACCTGCAAGGAAATGGTCAAGAATGATTTGGGAATTGCCATCCTTCCTGAAATTTGCCTGCGCCCCTCGGATGAGATTCATAAATATCCGTTGTTCTATAAAGACGGGGAACCAGTTACGCGGGATACGTGGCTTATGTACAACCAAGAATTCTTGAAGCTGTCGACCGTCCAAAAGTTTGTGGATTTCCTGAAAAACCATCCATCGCTTTAAATAGATGATTAGGTTATAAGTTTTTTTGTCTCTTTATTATAAATTCTCTCTATTTTACTTATTTGAAGTAATAGAATATTCTTAAAACTAATTCGTATCGCTAATTTGCCAATGGGGTGGGAAATTTAATTGTTATGTAAGCGAATACATTTAGAGGGGGAATTTATATTCTTACACTATTAGGGGTTTCGATGGTAATTGTATTTACGTATTTGATCATGGCGAAAAAAATGTCGCCGGTCTCTGCATTGGTTGTGGTGCCGATCGTTTTCGCCGTCATCGGCGGCTTCTGGTCCGGTTTAGGGACGATGATGATGGACGGGTTAAAACAAGTCGCCCCGTCCGCAGCCTTATTGCTGTTCGCGATTCTATTCTTTGGTATTTTGATCGATGCGGGGCTGTTTGATCCTTTGATCAATAGAGTTATGAAGCTGGTAAAAGGGGATCCGGTGAAGATTGCGATTGGGACAGCGGTCATCGCCATGATTGCTTCATTGGATGGTGATGGCACGACGACGCATATGATCACCATTTCAGCGATGCTCGCTCTTTATATCCGCCTCGGCATGAACCCGTTGGTGTTGGCGACTATCTCTATTATGTCTGTCAGTATCATCAGCGGAATGACCCCGTGGGGCGGTCCGGCGACAAGGGCTATCGCTGCGTTAGGGTTGGACGCCAATGAGTTTTTCATTCCGATTCTTCCGACCATGTTTGCAGGGATCCTAAGTATCTTGGGAATTGCTTATATGATGGGCAAAAAGGAGCGCGAACGTCTCGGCATCATTAAAGTGGAAAACATTCCTGCTAATTCCGAGAGCATGCTTCAAGTTGCCGCTACACATGCATTGGACGAAGATTTGAAAAAGCCGCAATTGATCTGGGTCAACCTCGTGTTGGTACTGGCCGTCATGAGCATCTTGGTGACCGGCATTTTGCCAGCTCCCGTCAGTTTCCTGATCGGCTTTGTGTTGGCTGCTGCGATTAACTATCCCGATCTCCAAATGCAAAAAGAACGCATTCTGGCGCATTCCGGCAATGCCATCACAGTCGTCGTACTGGTCTTCGCGGCCGGTATCTTCTCGGGAATTTTCTCCGGCACGCAAATGGTCGATGCCATTTCCAACTCGCTGATTTCGATCATTCCGGCGTCTGTCGGCTCTTATTACCCATTGATTGTTGCCATTACAAGCATGCCGTTTACGTTTGCTTTGTCGAATGACGCTTATTATTTCGGAGTGTTGCCAATCTTGGCGGAAGCGGGCGCAGCGTATGGCGTAAGCCCACTTGAGATCGCTCGGGCTTCCGTTTTGGGGCAGCCGATCCACTTTTTGAGCCCATTGGTGGCTTCGACCTTATTGGTAGTGGGGATGATCAGGAAGGATTTCGGGGAGATGCAGAAATTCGCATTCAAATGGGCGTTTCTTTGCTGCTTATCCATTATTGCGGTGGCTTTCATTACCGGGGCAATTTAACTTTAGGGAATTTTAAGGACTCGTATTTTCCGAAGCTTATCGCTCGCTTTCCGCGGGCGGGAATCGAGCCTCCTCGTCACTTCGTTCCTGCGGGGTCTCTCAAACCCGCTTTTCCCGCAGGAGTCGAGCGAACGCTTCTCCAAATACTTAGGTAGATCATTGATTTTTGAATGTAGAAAAGATAATTCTTTTTAACTAATATCGAATTATAGGCTTCTTCCATACTTAAAAAAAGATTCCGCCCGACTGGGGCGGAATCTTTTTTATTGGTTTGCTTGCTGTTCGCTTTCTGTGATGACGTGAGCGATTAATCGAGATAGCTTCATGACCGTATGGAGGCGCGTGTCGTTCAGGAACTGGGAAGTCGGAAGGGGATCCAAATAATTCACGATTCCCTGAAAATGATAGTCACCGGTTTCCGGAAGCATTCTCTCCAACGCTTTTCCCGGCAGCAGAGGAGCATCCACAAACAGCACATCGCCGACTTGCTCTTTCGCGCCCAGGCTGGCATCTACGCAGATGATTAGCGGGTGGTTATAGGTTTTTTCGATGTCCTTTAAAGCAGGCTTTAAATTGAACGCATGGATAGGCTCTTCCAATGTCCCGTATACGCGCTGAATCCTGGCGTTTTCTACAATCAAGCTTCCGGTGAGAGGCCCCAAAGAATCGCCGATATACCGGTCGGACCCGATGCACAAGTAAACGACTTCGCGCTGCTGTGTGCGGGCCTCGCTGAGAATCGCTGACAAGTTATCGATGATTGCCTGCAATGCTTCAGGTGCAGTATGTTCATTAAACTGAAGCGTGTGTTTTGGTTTGGGTGCGACTTCATGCAGTTTATGTTTGCGGAAGGTATTCATCATGTTATACCACCTCTATACGTACTTTTATCGATTAAGTCCATTATAACTGTAATTCTTCTGAGCGCATAAAATGAAGACATGCCCCAAGGGAAGAAAAGGGACATATTCGTCTTTTCTGAGCCATAAATTAAAAAGTTAATAATTGCCATATAGTAGATTTGAAATACTCCCTTCTGAACATAATGCTGATAGATAAATCGGCTCAAAATTAGTAAGCTATGTATAGGCGCCAGATCCGATTATGCGTGCTGGGAAGGAAATCAATATGACGAAGAACTTTGTTTTGACGGCACTTATTTTAGCGTTGCTATTCAATGGCTGGCTGGTGGCTTATTTTGCAGTACCCAACTATCTCGAGCTCATTGCCGTTGGGCTGTTGTCGCTTGTATTCATGTCCATTCTTAGCGAACGTTATATTTTTTTATATGCAATCACGATGGTTTTATTATACGGAGCTTATTTAACGGTAACCTCATTCGGCCAGTCATTGCCTGAGGGCATGCAGGTGCAATACATGTATAGCCATTTGCTGTTCACCAGTTTTCATTTGATTTTTTGGATGCTGATGAACGCTGTGAAAAAAATAGGCTATCAAAATTCAGATTTGCAGCATCAGGTCCAATTGCTCCAAAAATACAGACAAGGAACACAAATCCTGACATTGACTGAGTTTAAAGATCAGGCAGAGTGGCTGTTAAAATCGACGGCTCGAAATAGAAAGGAGTCCTATTTCCTGAAAATCGAAGTTGATTCTTCCAAGAAGAGGACGAAACAAAACTTGCAGGAAATGCTTGAGAAAGCAGCCCTTCAATCCATTCGTCAAAAATACGATTTAGTTTCGAGTGAACTAGGGACCATCTATTTTCTGCTGAAAGATACGCATCAAGAAGGCGCGGACATTGTCATGGAGCGCTTCCGGGAAAAAAGCCAAGCCGAACTGAATTTCATCACGCCTCCTTATCGGTTCGAACACGTGCACATTAAAGATGCCCAGCAGTTGAATGAGTTATTGGGTGCAAGATCATGACACAAGTGATTTTACTCATCATGCTGTTCTTTTGGATGCTGTTGATTTTTTATTCAATTTTGACCATCTCTGGAGTTTGGTATCGAATGCGATTCAAAAAGCCGCCAAAGCTGTCAGACTATCCTAGCGTCTCCGTGTTGATCCCCGCACATAATGAAGGCATCGTAATCGAAGATACCTTAAGGGCAATGGCAAGATTGCAATATAGCGGCCAATTGGACATCTATGTGCTGGATGATAATTCAAAAGACGATACGGCAGAGATTGCACAGGAATTTGCAGAAGTATTTTCCAGGATCCATTACATTCCTGTACCCGTCAGTTCTCCTTCCGGAAAATCTCGTGTATTGAATTATGGACTGAGTATTTCGAAGTCGGATTACTTTGTGGTATACGATGCAGATAATGAGCCCGAACCCGATGCAGTGCAGTTATTGGTAGAAGTCGCGGAATGGACTAAGAAAGCTGCCGGTGCGGTAGGCTATGTCAAAACCAAAAATGCGCACACCAACACGCTGACCCGAATGATCGGTTTGGAGTTTCAAGTGTTTCAATTGCTGATGCAGTGTGGGCGCTGGCAGTTTTTGAAACTCGGGTCCCTGGCTGGCACGAATATGCTGCTTCGCAGAAGTGTGTTGGAAGAATTGGGTGGCTATGACGTCCATGCCCTGGCGGAAGATGCAGAGTTGACGGTTCGGCTCCACGCAAAAGGTTATGTATTGCCGGTAGTGCCAGAATCAAAAACATGGGAACAAGAGCCAGAAAAATTGATGACGTTTATCAAGCAGCGCACACGCTGGCTTACAGGGAATATTTATCTGCTGGAGAAGTCATTCAAGGATTTGTCCCATTGGCGCGGAAAGACTTTTTTCTTGAGCCTGCAGCATGTACTGACGTATTTGGTTTTCGTGCTCGTTCTTTTATTCTCGGATATCTTTTTCATCATGAGTGTTCTGGGGATGGAATTGCCGAATATGGAAGTCCCATTACTGATGCTGTGGTTTATGAGCTATATTGTCTACACGGCCCAGTTATTGAGCGCATTGGTTGTAGACAGGAATGTATCGCCTAAAAACGTTTTCTTCATCTTCATCATGTATTTCACTTATGCCCAACTGTTCATCATCCTGTTGCTTCGCAGCGTGACGGTCTATATCTGGAGCCGTCTTCGCGGCAACACGATCGCATGGGATAAGACGAAGCGTTTTAAGGGAGTGGGATAAATGTCGAGCAACTCGATTCAATTAAGAGAATTTAAGAAAAGCGATTGGAAAGACGTTCACAAATACGCTTCTCAGGAAATAGTTTGCCGAACACAGCCATGGGGGCCGAATTCAGTAGAAGAGACCATTGAGTACGTCGATCAAGTTCTTGCGGACGAAAAAAATTCCGAGAACACGGTTTACGTTTGCTGTAGTTCATACTGAAGACGACGCAATAATCGGTGCTGGCGAACTCACTATCAAAAGTTTTGAGAACAGGGCCGCTGAAATCGGCTATATTATTAATCCTGACTATTGGGGCAGGGGAATCGCCACAGAAGTTGCCGAAAAACTTGTTTTCTTTGGTTTTGATAAACTGAATCTCCACCGGATTTACGCCACATGTGCTCCTGAAAACATCGCTTCCCGAAAAGTGCTAGAAAAAGCGGGTCTGGTGTTTGAAGGGCAGTTGAGAGAAACGTTATGGGTAAAAGGGAAATGGAGAGATTCACTTCTTTACAGTGTTTTGGAAAATGAATGGGATGGACAGGGAAAATAGGCTTTTGCCTGCATAATAGAGATTCTCATATCATCGACAAAAAGCGTATTCGATAAAAATTCGAATACGCTTTTTTATGTCTTCAAATGACACTAATCCATTTTCGCAAAAGCTACGAGTGTCCCCGCATCACATGAAAAAAATCCATTCTTTTCATAGAAATGACGCACATTCGGCGCTTCTTCCGTTAATAGTACTTTTTGGCGCACGCCGCTGAATTTATGCAATGTTTGATGCATAAGATCTGATGCAATTCCATGATTTTGATAACTCGTTAAAACGAGAATGTCTTGGATATAAACAATCGTTAACCCATCGCCGACTACACGAATCAGCCCGACCAAGCTGTCTTTTTCCCATGCAGACAATACATACAACGAGCAGGACAGGGCTTGTTCCAGTTCATCCATATCCCTCGTATAGGCATACCATTCAGCATCCTCATAAAGTGCTTTCAACTGCTCCCGTGGGATTTGCTTATGTTCTTTGAATATAATGGCCATTATTTTTGCCTCCTCAAAATTATTATTTTGAAGAGCGTGAACGCAATTTTTCCACTGTCTTATACCTCCTCTCAGAATTAGAAATCTTTACAGTTTTTTTCTATTTATCTATTAACTAATGATTTTTTAGTCGCTTTCCACTTCAGCATCCTTCAACATTTCATGCATCTCCTGAATTTCATGAATGATTGCTTGTGGATTATCAATATGAACGGAGTGGCTCGCATCTTCGAGTATGACGTGACGGTTATTGATGCTCAAACTAGCTAAATCTTTTTGGAAATTCATCCAATGATTCCACGATTCTGCCGTATGATCAGGCTGGTTGCCGCCAGTCACGACGGTTAATGGCATGTCGCCGAGCGTTTTATATTTCCGCACTTGCTCCAAGCTTTCTTCAAATTCCGCTAATGTGCCTTCTGCTCCAAACTGTCCGAAATAATCAGCTTGCATATCAGGAGACAATTCCGCGGCCATTAGCTTATTTTGATCTTCGTGGCATGAATCCAGGAGAATAAGGCCCGCTACTTCTTCAGGATACATGCTGGCGTAAAGGCGAACATTCAAGCCGCCGAAAGAATGGCCGACTAGTATATAAGGTGGTTTTACTTCCTTTTTTTGCAGCAAGCTTCGCAAATTCTCCACATTTTGAAGGCTATGGTGCGGCCGGGAGTCTGCAGTGCTTCGCCCAAGGCCGGCTCGGTCATAGATGAGCATTTTAGAAAATGAAGAGACTTCCGCCTTGATGCTGTTCCATCTTCTCGTTGGCATCCCATACCCTGAATCAAAAACAATTACAGGTCCATCCGTGCGTTCCCCTAACACTTTGCAATAAAGCTGAATTCCTCCGATATCAACGCGTGCGTCTTCCATCTGTTTCGTCATAAACTTCCTCCATTTCATTGAACAAGTCCTCTGATTAGTGCGTGTAAAATATTTCCCTAATTATACTACAATATTCTGTAAATTGATTGGATGTATATACAATAATTGGATATAGTAGGAGAAGGATAATTTTATTCATAAATTAAAAGTGGAGATGAATCATGGCTAGCTTAAATAACTTAGCTCCTTTAAAAGCGGATCTGTTAAAACAAATATTGAGAGATACAGAAATAGAAAAATGGGGAGAAGAAAATAAATTAATTTTAATAAAATCAATGATGTTACATATCGGCTCCCCAGATGGCGAGCTGCGCGACAGGTTAATATATGGTGCATTCTGTGATCTGGTTTTGGGAGATGAAATAGAAGCGGAAATATTGAGCGAGATGCTCAAGTCTTGTTTAAACGAACAAATGCTGTTCAAAGGGGTAGGCGAATCCGGTGCAGACAGCGTTTTTACGAGGTCATTCACCAGTTTGTTAATAGCGCTCATTCTGCACGCAGATAACCAGAAAGATTTTCTTTCAAGAGAGTTAATTTTCGAAGTGAAGGATCAATTAATTTCCTATATAACTCTCGAAAAAGACTTGAGGGGATTTGTCGTTGATAAAGGATGGGCGCATAGTATCGCACATATTGCAGATGCCTTCGATGAACTCATTAAAAATAAAAAAATCACAGCTGATGATTATGTAGAGCTGGCAAATGTCTTATGGGAAAAAATATTTATAACAGACTATGTCTATATTCACGATGAAGAAGAAAGGATCCTGATTCCTCTATTGGAAACGTTAAAGCAGGGGTTGCCATACGAAGTGATACAAGGCTTCGTAGAAAATATTCCTGTTGAATTGGAAAAGCAAAAAGGCCAACTAGCAGAAGAAAACTATTGGTACCTATACGCCAACTGCAAGAAATTCCTAAAAAGTTTCTATGTGGAGATTGATAATGACCCTGACTTACTACCGCTCCAAAAAAGCATAGGGGCTTGCCTGTCAGAAATTTAAGGACTCTTTAACGCGGTTTTGGGAACTAATCCTTATATACTCCCGTAAATAGAATAATGGAAGGAGGCCGATCGTGAATAAAAAAACTCACATATTTTTAGTCATTGTCCTAGCGATCAATACGCTAAGATACGGCACTTATCTAATGGAAGGCGACACACATATCTATTACATCATTATGTTTTTGATCAATCTTATAGCTATGTTATTTGTCATTGTCTCTAGGTTGAATAGAAAAAGACCGGAAACTGATAGTTCCATAAGAGAGAGCCGGTGAACAATTTGAATAAACCCATCACCATAGCAATCGCTGGTGTTTCAGGCGGCGGTAAAACTGCGCTCACCACTCATTTGGCAACACATACAAATAACGCCAAAGCGCTGTTCTTTGATGATTACGACTTGGACGGGCCGGAAGATGTATTGGAATGGATCGACCGCGGCGCCCATGTTCATGAGTGGGATCTCGAGCCGATCGTTGCAGATCTCAAAGATTTGCTGAAGCAACCGTTGGAATACATATTTTTAGACTATCCGTTTGCGTATCAACATACGAAAATGAAAGAATTTATTGATCTGGCTGTCTTCATTGAGACACCGCTCGATCTTGCCCTGGCCAGGCGAATTAGTAGAGACTTTCAAAATAGTTCCGGAGAAGAAATAGTGGCACAAGTGAATCATTATGCAAGTCATGGAAGGCGCGCTTATCTCAACATGATCGAAACGATTCAGCCGGATTCTGATTTACTTGTAGATGGAACTTGGACTATTGAGACCCTTGCCGATCAAATCATGAAGAATGGAAGGCAACTGTCGTAAACGCCGTTTGAGAACTACAAAATTAACAAGTTGAATGAAGAAAATTTCGAATTTATGTGTCAGTTGATCATCGTAAAAACAGCCATCCCTATTGATAGCGCATACAATTTTTTGTGAACAAAAAGTCAAAATTTACAACAACACAAAAGCAGTTAAATGCCGTTCCCGCCGTTCCGGGGTTGAGGGCAACTGTCGGGTAAAAGTAAGCGTATTCCTGTTTCTGATCCGCATAAAATAGCCGAGCGGATATATTAATTCAACAGCCGGAAAGGCGTATAATCCTCCTTGCATAAAATACAGTATTTAAAAAGGAGAAGTAGGATGAATACTCAAAAACAAGGAGAAGTGAACTGGAAGTTGCTCTTAATTTGTGTCGGCATTGGAGCGATTATCTGGTTCATTCCCGCACCTGCTGGATTGGAAACGGATGCTTGGCATTTGTTCAGTATCTTTGTGGCTACGATTGTGGCATTGGTGATCAAACCGATACCGATGGGAAGCACGGCCATTCTTGCGCTGACAGTGATTGCGCTAACTCAAATTCTTACCTTGGAACAATCGTTAAGCGGATTTCAAAACACGACCATTTGGCTGATTGTCATCGCGTTTTTCATTTCCCGCGGATTTATCAAAACAGGCTTGGGGACACGGGTTTCGTATCTGTTTGTCCGGCTGTTCGGCAAGAAAACGCTCGGCTTGTCGTATTCGATGCTGCTGAGTGATTTGATCTTGGCACCAGCCATGCCATCGAATACGGCACGGGCCGGCGGAATCATTTTCCCGATCATTCGCTCGCTTTCCGAAACGTACGACTCGAGAGTCGGAGACGGCACGGAGCGGCGCATCGGGTCATTTTTGGTCAAGGTCTCTTTCCAAGGAGATATGATCACTTCGGCGATGTTTGTCACGGCTATGGCCGCGAACCCGCTCGCTGTCCAGATTACACAGGAAATCACAGGAGAGACAATCACTTGGGGCGGTTGGGCGCTCGCTGCATTAGTGCCCGGCTTGATCAGTTTGGCGCTCATTCCTTTTGTGATTTACAAATTGTACCCGCCTGAATTAAAAGAAACACCGGAAGCCTCTGCCATTGCGGTAGAGAAATTGAAGGAAATGGGGCCGATGAAAAAAGAAGAACGCTATATGATCGGCGTCTTCGTCCTGCTGTTATCGCTCTGGATTTTTGGCGGAAACTTCGGCATCAGTGCGACGACCAGCGCGTTCGTGGGACTCTGTGTGCTGCTGCTCAGCGGCGTGTTGACCTGGTCGGATATCAAAAAAGAGCAAGGTGCCTGGGATACGCTCGTCTGGTTCTCTGTGCTTGTCATGATGGCGACGTATTTGAACGAATTGGGCATGATTCCTTGGTTTAGCGATTTGATGGGGAATGCCGTCGGACAAATGTCGTGGATGATGACCTTAGTAATCCTGGCGATCGTCTATTTTTACTCTCATTATTTCTTTGCCAGCAACACGGCTCACGTCAGCGCGATGTATGCGGCGTTCTTGTCGGTCATCGTGGCTTCAGGCGCACCACCGCTCCTGTCAGCACTGATTCTCGCGTTCTTCTCGAACTTGTTCAGCTGCTTGACGCATTACGGCGCTGGCCCGGCTCCGGTCTTTTTCGGAAGCGGCTATGTCAGCCAAAAGAAATGGTGGAGCCTTGGGTTCATCATTTCCCTTATCCACATTGTGGTCTGGTTTGGCGCAGGCGGCCTATGGTGGAAAGCGCTTGGCCTATGGTAATAAAGAATAAATTTCTCGAACTTTTTTCTACTAACGATGACTTTGGAGGATATCGATGGAGCACAAAATGAAACTTTACGAAGAACCTTTCCGGGCAATCCAGTCCGGAAAGAAAACGATCGAAATCAGGCTATACGATCCAAAGAGACGAAAATTGAAAGAGGAAGACACGATAGAATTCACGCAACTGCCCGGCGAAGACGAAAAACTAACGGTGAAAATCACAAAGTTATGCACATATCCTACGTTTCGGGAAATGTTTGAAGACATTCCTGCTGAGAAATTCGGAATTGTGGATAACAATATTGAAAAACGCGTGAAATCCATCCATACCCTCTATTCGCCAGCGCGTGAACAGGAATGGGGCAGCTTAGCGATTGAAATTGAGCTGCTTTCTTCTTAAAATGGGGGATAAGCTGTTGAAGGAGCTGTAGGAAATGACAAAAACCATGATTATGTTTTCCACAGGCTCAATAATGTTTATGGCAGGTATGTATATATCCACATACTTATCCACTTTTGCGGTGGCTGTAGGCACTGCGCTTGCTGTAGCAGGTGGGTGGTTGATGGGAAGCAGCGGCTTTTTCTTGCTAAAACCTGCGAAGAAATCAAACCGGAATGCTCAATCTAAGTAGAGGTGACTTATGCACATAGTTAAAAATATTATTTTGAGCTTTCTTGGTTTGTTCTTATTGACGGCTGGATTCGCGGTTTTGGTGTTGTATTTGAATGTAGGGCAAAGTTTGATTGCCTGGCTTGTTGCAAGCGTGTTCGTGATTGCAGGCATTGTATTGGCGATTGTCTGGATTGCAAAAGCGGGTAGTGGCAGAAAAAGTTTGACGGACGCTGTCTTTCTTATAGCCTCTTCTATTTTGTTTTGGCTTTTTTCGCTCTTTTTATGCGGCACAAATTTTCTGCTCTATGATGTGGAATACGATATGACGGAAGCAACAGAGCTGACGCCTGGAGAGAAGTTGACCTATTACCGGCAACTGATTACGGGCAATGACGGTTCCATTGATTTAGCGACACTGGATACAAAAGAAATCAATGGAATCACATTCTATTTCGCGCCAGGAAGTGAGCCCCTAGAAGAAATGGAGCAACTGGTAGAGCTTGTGGAAACCAACCATTCGGAATTGGAGCGTGAGTTGAGCGGGGAAACCGATGCCGCAGTGTCTTTCGTTCTCTATGGAGAGGAGCTTGACATGCCGATTCGGGAAACGATTCAGGCGGAGTACAGCGGGTTTTACAAAGAGCACAATCAGACGATTCACTTGCCACTGCCGATCGACGAAGTATCGGCTGTGCATGAATATACGCATCATTTGTTCTTCGAAATTGCAGAAGAGCGAGGGATGTATAGTATTGAAATTCCTGCTTGGTTTATAGAGGGCGTAGCTACTTATTTGTCGGAAAAAGAGCAGGAACTGCCATTCGATACGTACGCCCCATATGAACACGTAGCTTTTGAAAAATTGGAGCGGCCGGGTGGATGGGAGAATCATTTGTCTGATTCCTATAGTCCTTATACTCAAAGCCGTGCTTTTATAGAATTTATAATAGACGACAAGGGAGAAGGTGTACTTTCGGAAGTTTTCGCAGAGATGGAGTATTCCTCGTTTGAGACGAGTTTTGAAAAAGTGACCGGCAAAACGGTGGAGAATTACGAATCGATGTTTTTAGCAAGGTTTGACCAGCTATACGATCTATGGGAAGAGGCACATTTATTAGACATTCAACAAGGGAAGCCGGAAGAAGCATTAGAAGTTTTTCTGGAAATCGCCGAAACCGTCCCGAATTTGGAAACGGTCAATCATCGGATTGCGAGTCTGTACAGAAAATTAGGCGACTACGACAATACAAACTTTTATCGACAGAATGAGCTAAAGCTCGTCAATCCAGAGAGCGGAGCAGAGTTATCAGCTTCTTATAGTCATATCACAGTGGATTTATTGTTTACAAACGTTTCAGAAGCATTGCGGTATGCGAAGCTAGGCGTCGATTCGGCTGGAGAGTCGGAGCGCTTCTGGAGTAAAGGAATTTTTGCGGAAGTATCGGAGTTGGTAAACGATATTGAAAACGGCCAGCCGCTCAAAGGCTATCGTGGTGTTTTAGAAGGAGAAGACACTGTAAGTTCACTGCTCTCTCCAAAGGAAAAAGCGAACTTGATTGATGTCGTTTTGGCAAGATATCCTGAAGATCTCTCAGCCAACAGAAGCGCATTGATCGAGTTGAAAAAACAGCTTGAAGCTGAGCTGGAAGCTCAACAATAATAAATAGGAAACGGAGCCGATCAAAAAGATCGGCTCCGTTTTTGTGTGTTTTTTATTTTGAAACCAGCTGCGCCAGACCATCGTTGATCGGTGTTAGCGGACGTCCGAGAACTTGTTCGAAATCGCTGTTTGCGACTTCGAGCGAACCGTTGCGAATGCTTTCCTGGATGCCGACGACAATCGGGATGGCGAAGTCCGGCACGCCGGCACTCTTCATGACCTCTGCGTATTCTTCGTCGCTTACTTGCTTCACTGGAACTTGTTTATCCAATACGTCACCAAGTGCCGAAGCCAGTTGTTCCTGTGTTAACAAGGGGCCGGAAAGTTCGTAAGTTTTGTTTTCATGGCCGCTGCCAGTCAATACGGCGACAGCTGCGTCGGCGTAATCCTGCTGTAAAGCCCAGCCGACTTTTCCTTCTCCAGCCGAAGTGACCCAAGGCGCGCCTGCTTCCACAGCTTGAATGCTGCCTATTTCATTTTCCAAATACCAATTATTGCGAAGGAATGTATAAGGGATGCCCGTTTTAATGATGGCAGCTTCTGTCGCTACATGCGGCGGAGCCATCAGGTTTTTGCTTTCTGTCGCATTGGCGAGGCTCGTATAGGCGATAAATTTAACCCCTGCGCGCTCGGCGGCGTGAACCGCATTTTCGTGCTGGCGGATTCTTGTTTCGTTGTCGCCGTCGGTTGAAATGATCAATAAGCGGTCGATTCCTTGAAAAGCTTGATCCAATGTTTCCGGAGCATCGAAATCACCGTGGCGAACGTCTACGCCTTGAGCGCGCAGGTCTTCAGCCTTTTCGGGATTGCGGACACTTACAGCAAGATCGCTAGCAGGTACTTGTTGCAATAAAGATGCCACTACTTTTGAGCCCAGTTTTCCTGTTGCCCCTGTCACCAAAATTTTCATCAATAATTCCTCCTGTTCATTTCTTCTTGTAACTGAATTGATTACACGTTTAGTTTATTCACTTGTAACCAACTTGTCAACAGGTTGGATTTAATATATTTTTAACTCGAAATTTGTTACAATTACTTGTAACCGAAACAATTACATCATGTGAAATTCAACATAAATAAGCAATGGAGGGCTCAACATGTCAATCAGCAGCCGATTTGCCGTCGGAATCCATATACTGGCGTTAATTGATTTGAATAAAGAAACCGCCTCATCTTCCGAATTTATCGCGGGCAGCGTCAATACTAATGCAGCGGTCATCAGAAAAATCATGGGAATGCTGAAAAAAGCAGGATTGATCGAAGTGCAGCCAGGAGTGGCGGGCGCTAAACTTTCGAGAGAGTTATCGGAAATCACGCTGTTCGATATTTACAAGGCAGTGAACGTGGTCGAGGTGAACGAATTATTCAGCATCCACGACAAGCCGCATCCCGATTGTGTGGTCGGCAAAAACATCCAAAGCACCATCGAGCCGATCTTCATGGCCGCCCAGTCGGCGATGGAAAAAGTGTTCCAGAACCTGACGCTCGAAGACATCGTGAAAGATATTGAAGCGAAAGAACAGGTTCAGTGAAAAGACATTCCAAGCGGATGTCTTTTTTTTATTGAGAAGAACTTTACCAGCATTTGAAATGATGTAAAATTCAATTATTACAAATGGCTCGTGGGAATTATTGGTATATTAATCTTTGGAATATGAAGGAGTAGTGAATCATGAAAAATCAAATCAAAGAAACCTTCAATAATCTTGCTGGCGCATATGAACATTCGACAGACACACAGAATTTATACAATAGTGAGTACGAAAGACCGGCAATGTTTGCCCAGTTGCCCGAGGACTTGAGCGGAAAAAGAATATTGGACGCCGGGTGCGCAGCCGGTTGGTACACAAAGCAATTGATGGATAGAGGAGCGCAGGTGACCGCTGTGGACATGAGCCCGGAAATGGCCGCGGCTACTAAGAGACGGGTAGGAGATAAAGCGGAAGTCATGTGTTTGGATTTGGCGGATGCTTTGCCTTTCGAAGAAGGAATGTTCGATTACATCGTCAGTTCGTTGACGTTGCATTACATTGAAGACTGGGATCCCACATTCAAAGAGTTCCGCCGCATATTAAAACCTGGGGGCGAGTTGCTGTTCTCGGTCCATCATCCGTTCACCGATATTAAGTTGTCACGTGATATGGAATACTTCTCAACAATTGATCGTGGACACATGGAAAAAGGAAGGAAAAGTCTACGAAGTCCCGTTTTTTAGAAGGCCGCTTGGCGATATCTTAACGAAAACGCTTCAACATTTTTTGGTGGCAGATATCATCGAACCGAAGCCGACACAAAAGTTCAAAGAGCTGGACGCGGTGAGGTACGGACGTTTGATGAAAGCGCCAAACTTTTTGATTGTAAAAGCAGTTAACCCATAAGGTTCTAAGCAATTGGCTTGATGGAAAGGGGAAGTAGGATGGACAAAAAACTAAAAGGGTGGAAAGATCCAGCGGTTCTCTTGCTGTCACTTGGAATCGCAGGCATCGGGGACTTCATCTATTTAGTAGCGATCAATATCATCGTTTATCAAATGACGGGATCGGCTGCGGCTGTCGCTGGACTGTGGATTGTAGGGCCGATCGTCAATATTCTGACGAAGTTTTGGACAGGCAGTTTCATCGATTACCGAAGCAAGAAATCGGTGATCATCTTCACTTACCTGTTAAGGGCTGGATTCATCGCGCTGATTCCGCTGGCTCCTAATGTTCTGGTCATTTACGTTATTCTGGTTTTCCTGAGCATTGTGAAATCCTTTTTCGGCCCTTCCTCCGTGACCTACATCACGATGCTGGTGCCAACAGGGAAGCGGAAACGATTCAACTCGATTCACTCGTTTACGTCTTCCGGGGCGTTCATTATCGGCCCGTCAATCGGCGGTGTGCTAATTCTCAGCGGTACGATTGAGACGACCTTGTGGATCAATGCCTTATTCTTTGTGCTGTCCGCGTTATTGGTCACGAGGCTTCCGAAACTGGAAGACATCGATCGTGCATCCATCCCATCGTTGACCGTATTCCAAGTGATCAGCGATTTTAAGGTCGTGACTGATTTCATCGCGCAAAATAAATACATCACATGTATTTATCTGGTCTTCACCACTGTCCTTATCTTTTCCTTTGCAATGGATGCGCAGGAAGTGGTCTTCACCCAGCAAGTGATCGGCTTGTCGGAACTCGACTACAGCTTATTGATCAGCCTCACCGGCATCGGTTCGGTGAGCGGTGGCCTATTGCTGTCGGTATTTTCCGCTAAAATCTCTATCAGATCGATGATGGTGTATGGCTTGATTTTAACGACAATTGGCTACGTGGTCTATGCGTTTTCTTGGTCCTTCATCTCGGTCATGATTGGCTTTTTGATTTTGGGCTTTTTCATCGTCTTCATGAACGCCGGCATCGCCACTTTCTATCAAAATAATGTTCCGGTGGCGTTAATGGGGCGCATCACAAGCATTTTCCAGCTGTTTCAAAGCACCTTGCAAATTGTCTTTCTGTTGGGAGTCGGCCTGCTAGCGGATTTCATTTCATTAAGGATAACGATTGTTGTCTTAGCAGTAATTATGCTGGCAGGAGCTGTCGTGCTGGCGTTTTTTGTCATGAAACCAGGAAAAGCCGAGCTTTTTGAAGAAGAGGAAGGCATGGAAGAGAATGTGTACGTTCAGTAAAGGGGTGTTTGCGTCCATTGTCTTTGAATAAAATCTTGAAAATTGAAGGAGGATGAAAAATGCCGCATCTTTATACAGATAGGTTAGAGTTGATGACTTTCACGACAGAAATGATGCAAGCCGCGACCTCTACTCGGGACGAGCTGGAACAGGCCACAGGCTATTCCGTAGCCAGTGGGTATCCAAGTGAAACCTATAAAGAAATTCTTCCTTATAAAATTCAGCGCTACCGGCATTTCCCTGAGGAAAACGAATGGGAAGGGCTCATTATCCATAAGCAAGACCAGTGTGTCATCGGGGATATGGGCTTTCGGCGAAGTACCGACAATCCAAAAGAAATTGAATTGGGCTATAGCATCGTTCCCGCTTATGAAGGCTATGGATATGCGACGGAAATGGCCGAAGCAATTATTGAGTGGGGGCTTAAGCTAGAGGGAGTAGAGCGCATTATCGCGAGCTGCGACCCCAACAACGCGGCTTCTACAAGGGTTTTGGAAAAAGCGGGTTTCACTAGTTTAGGTGAGCGTGAAGGGAAAATTTACTGGTCGACATGAAGACCTTGGGAATGAAGAGGTGAAAAACGGATGGACTATATTTTTCAAGCCATGACGCAGGAGCAAGCAGAAGATATTGCGGCAAGCTGGCGTTATCAAGGAGAATATTCCTTTTATGATATGAACGCAGACCCGGAGGACTTAGAGGAGTTTTTAGATCCTGAAAAACGCGAGGGCGTATATTTTGTGGTTCTTTCCCAAAATGAAATCATCGGGTTTTACAGCTTTCAACAATCTGATAAAGATACGGTGGATATCGGGCTTGGAATGAAACCGGAGTTGACCGGTAAAGGCAACGGTGTGGCATTCTTGGCAGCAGGCTTGCAGTTTGCCGAAACAAGGTATCGCCCGAAGAACATAACTTTATCAGTAGCGGCGTTCAATACGCGGGCCATAAACTTATATGAAAAGCTTGGATTTAAAAAAGTGGCATCTTTCGTGCAGCCGACAAACGGGGGGCAGTACGATTTTGTGAGGATGAAATATAATGAATAGCGGATCATGGTTTTGCTAAACATGTATTTACGTTAAGCTATTCAAAATTTGAGAGGGGAATAATAATGGGGAGCGTAGGATTGGTGCCGCACGATGACGCCTATTGCGAAGAAATTTTCAGGCTTTCTTCTATGCCGGCTGTAAAAGATGCTTTAGGTTTGCCGGATGGAACCCTGGAAGATACTATTCGTTTCAGCCAGCTGGTAAGGGAAGAAGAAAAGTCAGGAACGAGAGTACCGCGTGTGATTTTGGGGGAGCAAAACCAATTGGTCGGCTTAACCGACTTGATGTTTATCGATTACTCGAAGAATTCCTGCCATATCGGAACGTGGATTGGCCAGGAATATTGGGGACAAGGGTTAAACGAAGCGTCTAAAGTCGCCATATTGAAAATTGCTTTTGGGGAGTTGGGATTGTCGCGTGTCTTCGCGGGGGCAAGAACGGTCAATATCCGTTCTCAAAAAGCGCAGGAAAAATTGCCTTTCATTAGCCTGCATGTGGAAACTGAATTCCCGGAAGAACATAAGGCGCTTGAGGACAAGGAAAAGCAAGCATGCGTCCTGCATGTTTTTCGGAAAGAGGATTTTGATGCATACCTCGCAGATAAAGAGAATCCGCACATGATATAGAGAAAGGATGAACACAAAAAAACCGGCGCTGCCGGTTTTTTTAGTGTGGCTCCACATGCACATGGACAGCCGAAATATCGTAGCGTTTCATGAGTTTGACTTCCACTTTGGTCGAGATGTCGTGTGCGACGGCGATGTCCAAATCGCCCGGCACCAAGACGGTGACATCGACTACGGCCCGGTTGCCGTAATTTCTCGCGCGGATTTCGCGGACTTCGGTGACGCCTTGTGTGGCGAGTGCAGTTTCTTTGAACGATTTGATGAGTTCCTCGTCAAAGCCGTCCGTCAGTTCGTGTGTCGCTTCCCAAAAGATGCCCCAGCCGGTTTTGACGATCAATACACCGACAAGAAGAGCCGCAAGCGGATCGAGCCACGGCAGATAAAACTGCGCGCCGACGATTCCGACGACCGCGGCGATGCTTACCCAGGCATCGGATAAATTGTCTTTAGCTGCCGCTGCAACGGCTTTGCTATTGATGCGCTCGGCTAGCTTTTTGTTATATCGATATACCAAATACATCACGATAGCAGAAAATCCTGCGGTCCAGGCCGAAAGCAGCCCGGGTGTTTCGCTGGTGCCTTGGAACATCGACACGACGGCTGAGTAGGTGACTTGCAGCCCAACTGCGACGATGATGAACGAGGCCACCAAAGAAGCCACGGTCTCTGCCCGCCAATGCCCGTAAGGATGGTTGGCGTCTGCCGGCTTTTGGGATAATTTCAAGCCGATCAAAACTGCCGTTGACGCGACGATATCCGTGACGTTGTTCAAGGCGTCCGCTTTTAACGCTTCCGACCCAGCCAGGTAGCCAACCCATAATTTAATGATGGATAAAATAATATAGGTAGCAATGCTGAGCATCGCGCCCCGCTCGCCTAATTTCAGATTGTCGAATCGTTCTTGTTCCACCTGTAATTCCCCCGTCCTGCAAGTACTTGAGTAGGATACCATCCGTAAATCGAGTGTGTCTACGGCAAAGTTTTTTCAGTATAGCAACTGAAAAGGAGCGAGGAAAGAAAGTTTCTGAAGGGAAAACGGGAGAATATTTGGTCAATGAAACTTTTGGTATAAAGGGAGTAGCGAATAATACCACAAACCAGAAAGCGGGGCGGACAGTGATGTGCACAGCGATCAGTTTCGAAACGAAAGATCATTATTTTGGCCGCAATCTCGATTTAGATGTTTCCTATACCGAAATGGTGACCATCACACCGCGGAATTTTCATTGTTACTTTCGTAAAGCCCAGGACATGATGAGTCATTACGCCTTGATCGGCATTGCAGCGGTCATCGACCATTATCCGTTATACTACGACGCCACCAATGAAAAAGGCTTGAGCATGGCGGGGTTGAATTTTCCGGGAAATGCTCATTTCCATCGAGAAGATCCGGACAAAGACAATATCGCGCCTTTTGAATTCATTCCATGGATTTTAGGCCAATGTGAAACGGTCGAGGAAGCAAAAATGCTGTTGTCGAAACTGAATTTGGCGGACATTCCTTTCAGTGAACAGCTCCCAATCGCACCACTTCACTGGATGATTTCCGACCAGCAGCAGTCAATCGTCGTGGAGTCTGTAAAAGAAGGGCTGAAAGTTTACGATAATCCAGTCGGCGTGCTGGCGAATAATCCCGAATTCGGCTACCATTTGTTCAATTTGAACCAGTATTTATCGGTGACAGCTTCCGCCCCTGAAAATCGTTTCTCGAAACAATTAGACCTCAAGCCTTACAGCCTTGGGATGGGCGGCATCGGCTTGCCGGGGGATTTGTCCTCGACTTCGCGTTTTGTAAGGGCCACATTCGCCAAATTCAACTCGGCATCCGGCACCAGTGAAGCTGACAGTGTCGGGCAGTTTTTTCATATCCTGAATTCGGTGGCGCAGCCAAAAGGGCTCAATGCGCTAGAGGACGGGAAATTCGAATACACTTTGTACTCTTCCTGCTGCAATATGGACAAGGGGATTTACTATTACACAACGTACGACAATAGCCAGATTACCGCAGTAGATCTTCACGCCGAAGATTTGGACAGCGCACAACTCGTCTCTTATCCGCTCATTTCGAGCCAGCAGTTCCGTTTCGTCAATTGAAAACAGCGTCCGAAAGAAGAAGTTCTTCCGGGCGCTGTTTTTATTAGCGGACGTCGAGTATATCGTTGAAAATCAAGCCTTTGCCGTCGATATCGATGATCTTCAAGCGCTTTGTTTCTTTGATGAAAATGCTTTTGAATTCATCTCCGTCTTTATTCAATAGCAGTACACGTTCACCGGAATTGTCAGAGACGAGTTCCGCTTCCAATGAGTCGCTGCCGATTTCTTTATCGATCACGGTAAACTCCGGTAAGGATTTCACATCCTGCAATTTAGAGTTTTCGGCGGATTCGTCTTGGATGGCGGTAAACGATTGTTCGTTTTCTGTGGCGGCTTCAGTGCCAGCGTCTGCTTGTTCTCCGCTGCAGGCAGCGAGGAGAGCGGCAGTGGCCGTGAGCGCAATCAGTGGTTTACGCATGTGTTTCAAACCCCTTTCAAATTCATTCCCAGAAAAGCCTCAGCCAGTCATGCTGGTGAAGTCGGGTGCTGTCGGATTGGCGATGTAATGGCCGCCTTCCACTTGAATCGTTTGGCCGGTGATGAATTTGGATTCATCGGAAGCGAGGAACAGCACCGTATTCCCGATATCATCCGCTTCGCCGTGATACGGGAGGGCGTTGTATTTCTCGAAAATCGCCAAGACATCCGGCGATAGGTTATTTTTAGCGGCAGGCGTCAAAATCAAGCCGGGTGCGACGCCGTTGCAGCGGATTTTGTCTTTGCCGTATTGGGCAGCGATATAGCGCGTCAAGTTGACGACTGCGGCTTTCGAGGCCCCGTATGCCGAGCGGATGGCATCTCCTGTGAAGCCGGCCATCGATGCGGTGTTGATGATCGAGCCGCCGCCCGCTTCGATCATATGGGGAATGGCGAAACGGCTGCCGAGCAACACGCTTTTGACGTTGACGTTCATGAGGCGATCCCATTCGTCCAAATCGATGTGGACAACATCCAGGTCTTTTTGGAGGTTGGTGAGGCCGACATTATTGAACAAGATATGAAGGCTTCCATAATGTTCAACAGTGAAGTCAACCGCGTCCCGAATCGATTGTTCTTGTGCGGCGTCGAGGAAAACGCCCATCGCTTCAAATCCTTGTTTTTGGATAGAAGCCGCGGCTTGCTTGGCGCCTTCTACGTTGTAATCCGCAATGACCACGCTTGCGCCTTCTTGTGCCAATAATGTAGCAGCAGATAGCCCGATGCCTGAAGCGCCTCCAGTGACCAATGCGACTTTTCCTTGAACTCGATTCATTTGGATTCCTTCTCTCTGTTTGTTCGTTTTGCTTTTAAACCGTTTAAGATTTTTTCATTGAGCGCTAAATACTGGGCGATTTCATCTGCATCCAGCACCTCGAACAGTTCCATATGCTGTTGTTGGCCAAGCGTTTGCGCTTCTTTCAGCACCTTCGTGCCTTCTTCGGTGATGTCCAGCAGTACTTGGCGGCGATCCTGATCGTTCGAACGGCGGACAGCGAGGCCCATTTTCACCAGCTTGCCGGCGATATTGGTCATCGCGCCTCCGGTAAACCCGAGCAGTTCCGCGAGCTTCATCTGGTTTTGTGCGCCGTTTCGCTCGAGTTCGCCGAGCACGAGAATAGGGGAGACCCCGACATTATGCGGAAAGGCATCATTCCACACGATGATGGATTCATTTGTCACGGCTTCGACAGTGTGAATCAATTTAAAAAGGTTGTTGGTATCCATAACTTGTACACTCCTGTTTAATTAAAGGATTAGATTTCATTTCATATAAATATACTTTAACACTAAACTATTTAATGTTAAATAATTAAGCTTGTGGAACAAGAGGCTCTTATTTTCACAGAAGAGAAGGAATGAAGCTAGATTTATGGGAATTAATGTTAATATAAAAAGGAAGAAATTCACGTTAATCCATAGAGATTTGTAAAAGGAGAAATGGAGATGCAGTATTTTATCGGGATTTCACCACCTGTAGTCTATACAAACCAAGTGAGCCAGTTCAGGAAACAGTGGTCGGATAACTGGATTGATGAGATAGTTGAACCGCATATTACCTTGAAAGCACAAGGCGGCTTAACACCTGATGAGAGCTGGCTTGAAAATGTGCGGAAAGCGTGCGAGAAAACGAATCGTTTTGAAGCAACTGTTGGCGGAACGGCGTTTTTCGGGGAAGAAATTCTGTATTTACAGGTTGAATCGCAGGGGCTGAAAAAACTGCACGAACGGCTTGTTGAAGTAATTGAACCAACGGATGAAATGATCGCGCAGTATTTCGAACTTGATCAATTCATTCCCCATCTGACTCTGGCAAAAATGAGTTATGGATTGTCGGTTCGACAGCTAAAAGAGATGGCCCAGCTCGCTAGTGAAGAGTTGAGTATTTGCCAGTTTGAGGTTGATTCTATCCGGATTTATCAGGAAAGCATCAATGGCACCTATCGAAAATACATGGACATTCCATTAGGCTCGCACAAGAGCTGAGCTAAAAAATGACAGGAGAATGAGGCAAACATGTTCAAATCATATGTGGCCGCAATCGAAAAGTACCGAGGCTTCATCATCGCCTTCAATTGTTTGATCGTACTTATTTCTTCGGGGGGGAATAATTGGGTGCTGACGTGGATCATGGTGGCAGGCCTTATTATTTGCCCATTGATCGGCATCTCCGATTTAAAGCAAGCTCGTGCACGGCAACGTGAGAGGTTAAATGATATGCAATAATGAAAAGTCCCGCTGCAAAAAAGCAGCGGGACTTTATATACATTCGATCGGACAATTTAAAATTGGCTTATTCAATCAACCTGTTTTTCCATCGCGTGTATCCCTAATAAAAGAACTACGATAAAGGTATTCGTGATTAATGCCCACAAAGTCAACGGTGCTGCTATTTCATTGTCAGCGTTCATGAATAAATAAACTCCTAATGAAATGCTGCATAGCGCTGCGATAGCCAGGGTGATTTTTAACAATACAATAACTTTCTTCATCAATAGCGCCTCGCAAGGAAAACCCATGAGGTAAACAAGGTGCTGATCATCAATGCGGTTAAAAGAGTAATAGCGTCACTGGCGGTTAATTGGATGATGTTAAACTCAAGCAATGAATTAAGGGCGAAAGAATAGAATAAAAAAGCAAGAAATGAAAAGAACATGCCTTTTTGGCGGATCAACTGCATGCGTTCATCCTTTTGGACAAATTGTGGATATAGGTAACTTAAACAAAAAGCCATGATAGACATTGAGAGAATGATGTAGGTGTCAAGTAGTGGAGCGCTATTGTTCATGATTGCTGCGATGAGTAAAAATCCTGCCATCAAGAAAAACAATGAGCCTAGAGCTGAAAATGCGATGCGGTAATTAATAAGAATTCCTCCTTACTGATCAAATAATTTAATCCGATTCGTCTTCCAAAAAGAAAATGTTCTCAATGGGCGTTGCGAAAATTTGGCCCATCTGCAAAGCGAGAGGAAGGGATGGATTATAGCGCCCTTTTTCGATTGAAATGATCGTCTGTCTCGAAACACCCAGTTTTTTGGCGAGTTGGTCTTGTGAATAACCGTGTGTCTCCCGCAATTCCTTTAATTTATTATCCACTCTATCACGTCCTCGTAGTTATAATTCTATGTTACGTGTAAAGTCTGCTTTACGTCAAGCGAACTTTACACATCATTCCTCGAAGTTTACATGCGCAAAAAAAGACGAAGCCTATTCCAAGGTTTCGTCTTGTTCGTGTAATTCGATTTTGCGTGTGCTCATTCGAACCGTTTCCTGCAAGGCGGCGAGTTCCTGTTCGATTTCCGGGAATCCCGGGATTTCCGGAATCACGTGCTCCGCAAATGGCCAATTGCCTTCCAACGCATTCGCCATCATTTCGAAAAACAAATGGAGCTGTCCGAGCTGAACGGGAGATAAGGCAAGCCGGTCTTTTTGCGCTGCATTTTCGAGCAGGAAGGCGAGCTGTTCGGAAGCGAAAAACACCTGCTGCAAGAGGGCGAGATTTGGTGGCCGCTGCGGCAATTCACCTTGAGCTGTGTCGAGTACCAACTTCAAATTGCTTAGGTTGGTGCGCATTTTCTTTTGTTCGATCGGTTGTGCCTCGATGTCTGGGCTATAGGGTGAAAACAGCAGGCTCATGAAGCGCTGCTGGCTTCGCAAAGTTTTGGACATGAGCGGAGGGAGCAACGTTGACGCACGGCGCCTGCCGATCAATAAGACCCCAATCAGCCCGATAGCAGAACCGATCAAGACGTCGACAATGCGCGCGGAAGCGAAATAGGAAAGGTCTCCGATCTGCGACGTGCTTTCCGCGATCATCAATGCGTTCGGCGTGATGAAGAATGCCGCAACGGCATAGTTCATCACAATCGCAAGCTCCGTGAGCGCCGTCAATGCAAAAATCATCAACGCAATGAACAGCCCATCCGGTTGAAAGGACAGAATGACAGCGGCAACTACAATGCCGACAATGGTGCCAGCCGACCGCTGAAGCGAGCGGTTGAATGTTGACAGGATCGTGGCGCCGGACATGACAGCGGCAGCCGACAATGGCACCCAATACGATGGGTCGATCGGCAAGAAGTGGGCAACGAATGCCGCAAACGCCAAGACGACACCGAAGCGGATGGCGGCGAAAAATACCATGGAATGTTTATTGAAAGCATTGGCAAAGACGGCCTTGAACGGTTCCGCTTTTAGTTCTGTATCACGCGTCCGTTTATCGCGCTGGCCTGTAAGAATGTCATAAGCTTTTCGAGTGCTTTCGGTTAAGGCATCTCCTGTTTCCGTCTGCAGGCGCGGTGCCGCGGCAAAGGATTTTTTGCCTGACGCTTCGACTGATGAAGCGATGAGCCGCAAATTCTCCACGGTTTCTTTCGATACGGCTGAATAGCGGTCGCCGCGTTTGATGATTTCGGCATAAACCGATGTTGCTTGCGCATGCAATAAGGTCAACTGGACGAGCCGGTTCGAGCGCGTCCATTTAGCGCTTGCATTGCTGAGAGCCGTTTCGGCGGATTTCAAGGTGGACCAGGCATGTTGGCGGACTTCATAGAACTCAGCGGACCCGGCCGATTCAGCCAAAGCGGTGAGTGCCATGTATCCCTGTTTCACGGCCTTTGCTTCTGCTGCATGGGGCTTGAAGGGATAAGCCCACATCGCCATCAGCCAGGACAGCATGCCGCCCAGGAACACGAGAAAGCCATGCAATAGGAATAGCGCCGGATTTTCTGTCATATTATTGTTGATCAAAAACACCAAAATGAAAAAGATCGCGGTCGGCCCTGTGAATTGATAGGCGCCGAAGATGAACACCGCCAACGCGCCAATTAGACCGACTGCGATTGCGGCAAGAATTGGTTGTTGCGACAACAGCACGCCGAGCCCTGCAGAAAATGCTAAACCGAGTGCGGCGAAAAAGATTTTTTTCGATCGAAGCGCGTACGGTTCATTGAACATATAAAGAAATGCTAAACCCCCGAGCCCTGCGATCAGCCCGTATTGCAACTGGCCCAATAAGACCCCGATCAGTACAGGAAGCCCGGAGCTGATGCCGGCAGCCAATGCTTTGGCCCAAGGGAGGGAGCGTTGGTTGATGGCGAACGCCTGCTTCAGGAGCCTGCGGAATTCACCATTTTTTGCGATTCGGTTTCGTTTCATTCCAGCGCCTCCTAACGAATAAATTTTCTTATGCCCATTATTCCACAGATCGATTTTGAAGGGCGAGTCCCAGCTGTTCGCTTGAAGAAAACTCTTTGTAACAGCTCTGTTCATCATCAGATTTATTATTCATTTTTTAACGTTTTTCTTATCTTTTTGAAGCTTTTACTTTTTTCCGAAAAAATTTGAGAGCTGAGGGAATACCGAGAAAACACTTACCACAAGATGCTGCAGTAGTATTAGGCTTCTTATTTCCTAGAAAATACGTGACTTATGAATCGGAAAGCTACTAAAAATATTATGCATTTAAAAGTATTTATCCCTTCGGTTAAATTATTGGTACCTAATACTAAGGTTAGGTGCTAAAATGAAGGTAGTAAGCTAAAGGGGTGTATGAATGAGCAAATCAGCAGCACGAATTACAGCCATCGGATCGTATGTACCTGAAAAGAGGCTGACGAATTTAGACCTGGAACAATTGGTTGAAACAAATGACGAGTGGATCCTCCAGCGCACCGGCATCCGAGAGCGCCGCATTGCGGGAGAACACGAATTTACGAGTGATATAAGTGTGAGTGCAGTAAAAGATTTGGCGGAGCGCTACGGAAAATCATTCGACGATGTCGATTTGATCATTGCCTGTACGATGACGCCTGATTTCAAAACACCGAGTGTGGCCGCAATGGTCCAAGCGAAACTGAACATCCCGAACGCCGGAGCGATTGATTTGAATGCGGCTTGTGCAGGATTTTCTTACGGCTTGCAGATGGCGAACGGCTTGATCACCTCCGGATTGCATAAGAAAATTCTAGTGATAGGTGCGGAAACGTTCTCGAAGATCCTCGATTACACCGACCGTTCTACCTGCATCTTATTCGGCGACGGTGGCGGGGCGGTATTGGTCGAACACGACGCAGATAACCCGAGCTTTATCGAATCGCATATGGGAACAAACGGCGCATTGGCGAATAATCTGTATTGCACAGACCTGGCCGGCGAAATGTTCGGCGAAGACTTGGCTGCCCGCAACGTCGTTTGGCAAAACGGCCGCGAAGTTTACAAATGGGCGGTCAATACCGTGCCTAAAGGCGTTAATGCGTTAATGGAGAAAGCAGGCGTAACGCCTGGCGAAGTCGACTGGTTCGTGCCGCATAGTGCCAATTTGCGGATCATCGAATCGATTTGCACGAGAAGCGGACTGTCGCTTGAAAACACCATCTATTCACTTGAATATTACGGCAACACCTCTGCCGGCTCGATTCCTTTGTCTTTGGCACAAGGCGTGAAAGACGGGCGCATCAAGGCGGGCGATCAATTGTTGCTGTACGGATTCGGCGGCGGGTTGACCCATGCCGGCATGCTCGTGAAATGGTCCATTTAATAAGCAAATTTTAAACTCCTGCTAAATGCGGGAGTTTTTGTTTTGGGCAAAAATAACAGTGGATTAATAGGAACATTTGTTCTATAATGAAATAAAAAGAGTGAATATTCCGCCAATGGGTTTATAATGAAAGCCATAAACACGTGAATGTATCCTGCAAAGAAAAAGGTGAGGAGCATGGAAACAAGAAATGTGGAGCGGCAGGCGAATGGATTAGCTGTAGAAGCGGCGGGACTGGTGAAAATATACGGGAAAGAACGAGCAGTAGACGGCGTGGATTTAGCGATTCCAAGCGGGACAGTGTATGGATTTCTAGGGCCGAACGGGGCCGGAAAAACGACGACGATCCGCATGCTCGCGACATTGATCCAGCCGGACGCAGGCAGCGCGACCATTTTCGGGCACGATTTGAAGACGGAAAGTGCGGCCATCAAAAGCCGCATCAGTTTGACCGGGCAGTACGCATCAATCGATGAAGACTTGACCGGGATTGAAAACTTGGTGCTGATCTCCAGGCTCATGGGCTATCCGGTGAAGGAAGCGAAGCAGCGTGCGGCGGAATTGCTGTCGGCATTTGGATTGGAAGGTGCAGCGAAGCGGCAGGTCAAAAAGTATTCAGGCGGCATGAGGCGGCGCATCGATATCGCCGCAAGCATCGTCGTGACGCCGGATCTCTTGTTTCTCGACGAGCCGACGACTGGCCTCGACCCGCGCAGCCGCAACCAAGTGTGGGAAATTGTACGTGCCCTCGTTCAGGCGGGGACCACTGTATTGTTGACGACGCAGAACCTAGAGGAAGCGGACCAGCTGGCCGACCGCATTGCGGTCATCAATCAGGGCAAGATCATCGCAGAAGGCACGAGCAGTGAATTGAAAGCATCGGTTGGAACCGGCACATTAAATGTGCAATTACTGGATGCAGCCGACCAAGCGCAAGCAGCGGCCATTCTTGAACGCAAGCTCTGCGTTCCGGTTCATGTGTCGACAGACGGCGTGACATTGAGTGCACAGGCAAAAGATTCTTCGATCGTCGCGCAAGCGCTTGGCGAACTGGGCGAAGAAAAAATTGGCATCAGCGATTTTTCGCTTGGACGACCGAGTTTGGATGAAGTGTTTTTGACATTGACCGGACAATCCGCCAGCAATCAACCGATTGAGGAGGAAAACTCATGAGCGTGCAAATGGAACACGACAAAACGGCGTATGAAGAAGTGCATCCGTCAAATGCCATTGCAGGCGGCAGACGGCCGGATCCGCCGAACGCCTTGGCATCGACAATGGCGTTTGCGCATCGCGCATTGCTTAGGATCAAGCATGTGCCGGAGCAAATGTTTGACGTCACGGTGTTTCCAATCATCTTTCTATTAATGTTTACGTACTTGTTCGGCGGCGCGATCGCTGGGTCGACGGGTGAGTATTTGCAGTTTTTACTGCCCGGTATTTTGGTCATGACAGTGTCGCAGATTACGATGTACACCGGCATCGATTTGAACAACGATATCCGAAAAGGCATCTTCGACCGTTTTCGCACCTTGCCGATTTGGCTGCCGTCTGCTTTGGTCGGGGCCTTGCTCGTCGATGTCATCCGCTACTCGCTGGCATCGGCGATTATGATCGGGCTCGGGCTGGCGCTCGGATTTCGCCCGGAAGGCGGAGCAATAGGCGTATTGGGTGCGGTCTTGGTCATCTTGTTGTTCTCGTTCAGCTTCTCGTGGATTTGGACTGCCGCCGGCATCATCATGCGTTCCGAAAAATCTTTGATGATGGTCAGCTTTTTGGTGGTGTTTCCGCTGACGTTTGTCAGCAATGTCTTCGTCGATCCATCGACTTTGCCGTCGTGGCTGCAGGGGTTCGTCAATATTAATCCAATTTCCATCCTTGCCACAGCAGTGCGCGGCTTGATGCACGGCAACGGTACGTGGGAGCAGTTCGGCTGGGTGGTTGTCGTATCTGCGATTTTCGTGGTGATTTTTGCGCCGCTGACCATGTATTTGTACCGGAGAAAAGAATAGAGCGTGATGTTAAGCGAAGCGTCTGCAGAAGCGGATTCTTCGTTTTTTTTATGCAGACAAAGAGCAGCTTCACGTATACTGAACAAATATTATGAATCGCTTCGATAAGCAATAGGGGGAAACTACATATGAAAATCATCAAGGATCAAACAAGCTTCAAATGGGTCGGAAGCGAGCAGCCTTTTGTCGACCAGCTGGACATTCAGCAAATGGGCTCAGTGACGATCGGGCGGTTTGGCGGCAATTCGGCAGCCGGGCAAACAAAAAATGAAGATGGTTGCCTCGTATGGGCGAACGCGGCGGAAGACTGGGAATTCACCGTATTGCTGGACGCCCACCAAACGGCTGAAAGCGCGGAGCTCGTAGTTGCGGAAATTGGCCGTTTGGAAACTTCGATCAATGACGCTTTGAAGCTGCCGGTCAAACAAGCATTCAATAAGCTATCGGTCATTCTCTTGACCACGTTTGAGAGCGAACGCTTTAAAACGGCGTGCAGTGAAGTACAAGGCGAAACCGCCGTCTTATGCGCTGCACGAAAAGGCAAGTTTTTATGGTGGCTGTCGGTCGGCGACTGCCTATTGTATTTGTTTCACCCTGAACTCGAAGCACTCGGTGAGATGCAGCAGAACCACCGCAGCTTTTATGAATGGATCGGTAAAGTGAATACATTTGATTTGCCGGTGCCTTGCTACAGCACAGGCGCCAAAGAATTAAGAAAAGGCACCAACCACATCCTGCTGACGACCGATGGGCTGGTGGAATGCCCGAACACCGACTTTTCAAATCCGCTGGAAGTGTCAAAACGTTTTGATGCAGTGTCAAACACTGAAGGCGTGAAGGCTTTATTGGAAGAAATCAAAGAAAAGAACGTCCGCGACAGCACCACGATATTGTCGTGGAGGGTAGAAGTCGAAAGTAAATCCACACGCCCGGGCAATGAACCGAAATAGTTTTGCTTTTCTTATATTCATTTGCAAAAGGGATTTTCAGGAAAAAGAAGAATGACTATAAAGATATGTAAATAAGGCAGTGGGATGCTGCCGCAGATAAAAAGGGGATTATTTGTGGCACAGACAACAGCGCAAACATGGAATTTAACTTCTTTATATGACGGAAAGAGCCAATCAGCGGAACTAAAAAACTTCATGATGGATTTGCAAAACACGCTCGAGCAAGCGGCAGAGCAATTGAAAAAATACCGCGAGATGGACGTGCGCGACAACGATGCCTTGTTGGAAATCATCGATCAATTTCAATATGCCTTGCTCGGCTGGGAGCAGCTTGATGATTTTGCCATTTGCGCTTATGCAGAAAATGTGGCGGATCAGTCCTCGATTGCTTTGATGGATGACAGTGCCGTGCTGAAAGCAAAACTGACGTCTTTGCAAATCGAGCTGGATCAAGCCTTTGCTGAATTTACCGAGGCAGAGTGGCAAATCTTTACCGCGTCTGACCGTGTTCAGACATCGTCTTTTTACTTGAATGAAAGACGGAAGATGGTCAAAGACCGATTGCCGGCCGAACTGGAGCGGATGATCAGCGCGCTGTCCGTCAACGGCCTGTCAGGCTGGGAACAGCAGCACGAACTGGTCTTGACCAAACTCAGAGTGCCGATTGAACTCGAAGGTAAGCTTCAGGAAGTCTCGATCGGCCAGGCGTTAAATGAAGCCGTAAATGGCAAAGACCGCGAAAGCCGGAAGCGCGCAGCTGAAGCTGTGGCCAAAACGTGCGAAGTACACGAGGATGCGGTGGCGGCTATTTTGAACCGTGTGGCAGGGTCGCGACTGGCGATCTATGAGCAGCGGGGCTGGGACAATAAATTGAAAGAAATGCTTGAGCACAACCGGATCGAGGAAGCCTCCATCGATGCGATGCTCACAGCCATCGACGGAAATAAGGATTTGTACAGAGCGTATATTGAACGGAAATTGAAAGTCGCAGGCCATGACACAGCCGGCTGGTTCGACTTGGAGTCACCAGCGTTTTCGCTGTCCGACAAAGTGGATTTGGCAACGGCGAAAACCGTCATCAGCAAGCAATTCCACCAGTTTAGCGACAAGCTCGGCCACTTTGCCGACCGTGCATTTGAACAAGATTGGATCGAAGCCGAGAACCGGCCAGGCAAAGCAGAAGGCGGCTTTTGTGCATCGATGCCATTAGCCAAAGAAAGCCGGATCTTCCTGACGTATCGTGATACTTATCAAGACTTGGTCACCTTGGCGCATGAACTGGGCCATGCTTATCATAACTTCATCATTCACGACGAGCCGGCGCTTGCGCAGCAAAAAGGCACGAGTGTCGCGGAAACAGCCTCTGCTTTCATGGAAAATTTGGTGCTCGATGCAGTGATCGAGCAGACGACAGATCAAAACGAACAGCTCGCCATGCTTGAAATGAAGATCCGAGATGGCTTGAAATATGTCGTGAGCGTCCCGAATATGTTCCGCTTCGAACGGAAATTTTACGATCAACGGACAGACGGCATGATTTCCGCAGAACAGATCAAAACGATGATCGCCGAGGTGGAAAATGACATCTACGGCGGATTGGTGGAGGAGCTGGCGCTTCACAAATGGATGTTCATCGGCCATTTCTATGATGCCGAAAAAGCGTTCTATAATATTCCGTACACGATCGGCTATTTATTCAGCAACGGCGTCTACGAACAAGCCAAACAGCAGCCGGAAGGATTTTCGGAGCGTTACGATGCGTTATTGCGTGACTCCGGGAAGATGACCGTCGAGCAATTGGGCAAACAATACCTTGGTGCGGACATCACGCAAGTGGCGTTTTGGCGTGATGCGCAGAAATCGCTGTACTCGGCCATTGAAGAATATTTGGAGCTGACTGAGAAGTACTGGCAAGGGATTGAGTGAGGAGAAGATGAGAACACTTCAATGGAGTTTGCTCACGAGCTTTTTGCTGGCCAGTTATTTTTGCATATTCGGACAAGGCATGGCTTATTTTTTGAGTGAGTACGCACTGCCGCTTGCTCCTGTCTATTATTTGACGGGACTGACGGCGGTGGGGATATTTCTATACATGGTGTCTGGGATTTTATTGTTTACGTTGGCCAAACAGTATTAAAGCTTCCATACCCATCGGGAATTATATGCAATCATTTTATTCACTGTGGCACCAGCCGCTTCGTTATGGGCTTTTTTGTCACGGCGATGTGGTGGGGATGAAGTGGGAAGAAAATAATACGGGTCAAAAAACTCTCCTTAGCGGGGAGTTTTTTTAAATGGACAGGCTAAGTGGACATGAGTGCATGATAAAAACATAGTCCGCGCCAGTCCGATGTTGCTGGAGCATTAATTAAGTCCTATCCCCTTTTCTCGCTTCCTTAAAATGGATAGTACTTTCTGCTCTAATGACTGAATATTCTATAACTTTGTAACCGTTTTCAATATTTCGGGAAGGGAAAATTTCGGGTCAAGGGGAATACCTGTTATGGCTGTAATTAATGCCCATAAAAGGAGGAAGATGAATTGAAAAACATGAAGTGGAAAACAGCGTTTTTATCGGCGTTGCTCGTCACGTCCAGTTTCTACGCAACGCCGGCTGGGCTGTTCGAACAGCAGGCAGCGCAGGCAGCTCCTGGGAAAAGCGGTGCGGCATTTGACCAGAAAGTGATTGCGCGCATCGACGAGGAACGGATGTATGAAGATGTCTACCACCTGACCGAGACAATCGGCCCGCGCGTCGCCGGGACGGACGCCGAGAAAGAAACCGCAGACTTCCTGGAACAGCGCCTCGAATCCTATGGCTATGAAGTGGAAGTGCAGGAATTCAGCATCCCGGATCTGGTGATCGGGCATTTGCATACCGAATCGGGAGATGAAGTATTGATCAACATTCCATCAGGTTCCGCGGCAACAGCCGAGGAAGGCCTGACGGCGCAATTATATGATGCGGGGCTCGGTTATCCGGCTGATTTCAATGCCGAGGCGGCGGGGAAAATCGCCTTGATCCAGCGCGGCGGTTTCACGTTTGCGGAAAAAGTCCGGAATGCCGAAGCAGCAGGAGCTGCCGGCGTCTTGATCTATAACAATGTCGACCAGGCGGGCCCACTTAATCCATCGCTCGGCGGCAATGAAATGGATATCCCGGTCGGCGGGATCACCAAGGCGAGCGGCGAAGCGTTGAAGGCGGATGTCCTGGCGGCGAACGGAACGGTCACCTTGACGGTTCAGGCGTTTGAAGGCGCGACATCCGAAAACATCATCGCGACGCGCACGCCGAAAAAAGGCGGCAGTGACGGCATCGTCCACGTCAGCGCACATTACGACAGCGTGCCGTTTGCGGCCGGTGCAAGCGATAACGCATCCGGAACCGCGGTCGCGCTCGAGATCGCGCGCGTCCTGAAGAGCTACCCGGTCGATGAGGAAGTGCGCTTTGTCTTTGTCGGCGCTGAAGAAATCGGCCTCCTCGGCTCGCGCCATTATGTCAGTGAACTGACCGAAAGTGAAGTGGCGAGAAGCATCGGCAACTTCAATATGGATATGGTCGGCACGTCTTGGGACAACGCCACGGCGATTTACATGAACACGCTTGACGGCCAGGCGAACATCGTGACGGAAACCGCAAAAGCGACAGGCGAACGGATCGGCACGCCGTCTGAACTGATCTTGTATCAGCGCGGCTCGTCCGACCATGTGCCGTTCTACGAAGCGGGCATTCCGGCAGTGAACTTCATCCGCCGGGAACCAGGAACAGCAAACCTTGAACCGTATTACCATACGCCGCTCGATACGATTGAATTCATCAGCGCGAAACGCCTGAAAGAAGCGGGCGATCTGGTCGGCGCATCGGTTTACCAATTGATCCGAAAATAATCCAGTTGAGGGAGTGGCAGTCGAATGAAAAAAGACCATCTATCCGGTGAAGTGAAAACGACAGGGCTGAAAAAGAAATTTCTGAGCTATACGCTCGCAGGCGCGCTCGTCTTGAGCGTCTCCCCGATGGCGTTGCCGGTAGCGGATTCCGGCGCGGCAAATGTCGCCTATGCGGCGAACGGCAATTCGGGCGCAGCGCATGACCAGAAAATCGTCAACCGCGTCGATGCGGAACAGGCGATCGAACATATCCGCTATTTGTCTGAAGAGATCGGTTCCCGGCCGGGCGGACTCGAAGGGGAGAAAGAAGCTGCGGATTATGTCGCAAATACCTTGCAGGGGCTCGGTTTTGACGTTGAGTACCAATACTTCCCGGTTGCGGACCAGTATATCGGGGAAGCGGCATTTTCTGACGGCACCGTTTGGGAGATGGGCGCTGCGCCGAATGGCAAAGTGAGCCAGCAGGCCGTAGAGGCTCCGGTCATCTACGTAGAGGGCGGTGTCTCGGCAGCGGATTTCCCGTCAGAAACGGAAGGCAAGATCGTCCTGTTGACGCGCGAATCGTCGACCGCCGCTTACCGGACACAAGTCGATAACGCGGTCGAAGCGGGAGCTGCAGGCGTCATCCTGCAAAGCGTCGTCGGCGGGCGCGGCAACTACGGCTCGACATTCAACCCGAACCTGGCGAAATCCTATGATGTCCCGGTCTACGGCGCGGCGTACATCCAAGGCGAATGGCTGAAAGAACAGCTCGCGGATGGGCCGGTCAGCCTGAATTTGACCGCGACGCATTATGAAGACCTTGAATCCGTCAACGTCATCGCAACGAAAAAAGCGAAATCGAAAAGTGCGGACGCCAAGGAAGTGCTGTTGACGGCGCATATGGATAGCGTCGTCGGCGCGCCGGGCGCGAACGATAACGCATCCGGTGTCGGGCTGATGCTGGAACTGGCGCGCGTCTTCAAAAGCTATAACACCGATAAGGACATGAAGTTCATCGCTTTCGGTTCGGAGGAACGCGGCTTGCTCGGCGCACGCTATTACGTCGATCAGCTGACACAGGCAGAACGCGACAAGATCGAAGCGGTCTACAATCCGGACATGGTGGCGACAAGCTACGAGAAAGCGGAAAATCTGTATGCCATGACCGTCGACGGCTCGAGCAACGTCGTCACGGAATCGACCGTCGCAGCAGGGGCGCGCCTCGGGAACTCGGATATCCTCCCTGGCCAGTTCGGCTCGAGCGACCATGTGCCGTTCCATAATGCCGGCATCCCGGCTGCGCTCTTCATCTGGATGGGCATCGACAGCTGGAATCCGCTCATTTACCACATCGAAAAAGTCTATCACACGCCGCAAGATACGATAGAAGACAATGTCTCCGAGGAGCGCATGCAATCGGCGCTTGAAGTGATCGGTGCCGGCCTGTTCGATGTCGTAAGGAAAGATGTGCCAGGCGTTAAGCATTAATTCTAATAATGAACGCATACATTTGCTGAGCCGTTCCGGGAATATTTCGGGACGGCTTTTTTGCGCGTTTTCTAGCGGACGTTTACTTTTCCATCTCCTTCAATTGGATAGGAATGTCAGTGTGCATGTCGAATAGTAAGGGGCAATGGACAGTGCCGACGCTTAGGGAGCCAAATCCAGAGGAGGAGAATGAAATGGACATCATCAGGCATTCCGAATGGGCCGAGACGAAGTTCACCTTGCATTTGCTGTCGCAGATCCTCGGCAAGATCAAACTCGAAACCGCCCAGCAGGAACCGCAATGGGCACACGTGACGCTCGCCATAACGCCGAACGGCTTTACGACGGGCTTGTTGTTCCAACACGATCGGGCATTCCAAATCGACTTGGATATTCACGAAAGCCATGTCTTGATCAATGTCGACGGACATGTGCAAGCCGTGCCGTTGGATACGGCCAAGCCGATCAAAACCTATTTCGAAGAGATCTTCGGCGCGCTGGCGTCGAAGGGCGTCCAGTTAAAGGTCAATCCGAAGCCGCAGGAAATGGCTTACAAGAACAATTTGGACGAAGACGACACGCCGCTCGTCTTCAATTGGGAACAGGCGATGCGCGGGCTCAAGTTATTCCATTTCGCGCTTGCCCAACAATTGAAATTTATCGGGCCGCTGCGCTGCCGGAAAATGAAACCGGCCTTGTTCTGGGGAACGTTCGACGTCTCATCGCTCATCTTGCCGGACATCCCGCAGCCGTATCCGGAAGACAAGGTCATCGAAAAAGCGGCGTTCGATGAACATTTCATCGAATACGGTTTCTGGCTCGGCGACGCCAATGTCGACACACCTGCGTTTTTTGTCCTGCCATACCCGTTCGTCAATAAAGAACTCGACAGCAAGCGGTTAAAGCCTGACGATGCGTATTTTGAAGCTTCGCTGAGCGAATACTTCCTGATGCTCGATAAAGTTGCGGGCTCGCCCGACCCGGCGCAAGCGATGCAGGAGTTTTTCCGCTCGACTTTTGATATCCTCAGCGAAGAACTGGGCTGGCCGGACTGTTCATATTATTTTACGCCGCTCGATATGCCCGGACAGCAAGCGGAAAAATGATGGAATGGACCGGGAGGAGATCTGCCGATTCAGGCAGATCTTCTCCATTTTTCAAGGTTGGATTGCCAATGTACAAGAGCATCAAAAGTCCCGAAAAAATATTTTTCAAACTATCTATTTTTATGTCTTCCGATGTGCTTTAATGGATTTAATGAAACTGTAAAAAAATTGAAATGGGGATGGTAGGATGGACCGCGCGTTCAAGATTGCGACGAGTTTTTTGATGGGTGTCTCACTTTTTGGTGTTTTACCGGCAACACAAACGGCACAAGCCGAAGATTTAGTGGATGCAGATGTATTGGAGCAAGGAGATGACGTAAGCGATACGTTTTCTGCAGAAGATAATGAGCATTGGTACAAGATCGATGTCGATCCTGCACAAGTTGCAGCGCATACGCATTTCGAAGTTTCTCTCCAGTCAGATGATGAATTGACCTTCACGGTTTACCCCGACGCAGAACGAGCGACTGCCGACCAGCCTTTCGATCCGTTCAGCAATTATAGCTTTGCGGAAATGAAATCGACTGTAAAATTCCCGATTGCTTGGGAAGGACCTTATTACATAAAGGTATCTTCTTACGCTGAAGAATTGCCTGTAGATTTGCCTGAAAGCGAAGAAGCGGAAGAAGCGAGCTACACAATTGGCTTTGACGGCGTCACTGTAAAAGCCTCGAAACCGACAAACGACGAGCAATGCCCGGCAGAACTTGTCATGGGCGAAGCAGCGGGAGACCAGGCGCTGCTTGATCAATTGCGCGTTATTCGCGGCGAAGTGCTGGCGCAGACAGAAAGCGGCAAAGAACTAACAAAGCTTTACTATAAACTGGCGCCGTTTATCGGCTATCAGGCCGTGACGGATGCAACTGTCCGTGAGTCATTGAAGAAAAACCTCAACCAACTTGACGGCTTGATCACGAGTATTGCGGAAAATGGCTTCCAAAGCTCGAAAACGATCACCGCAGCTGACCAAAAAGCAATCAGCGAATTATACGCGCTTGCGTTAAAAACAGCACCTGCGAATTTGAAAGATGATGTGGAAGCGGCAGGACAAGCAATCAATATCAACAAACTGGCTGGAAAATCAGTCATGTCGGCAATGCTTCCGACGCCATATGTCGTAAAAGATGCTTCCATGAACAAAGTCATCGTGAAAGTAAAAGAAGGCGAAACGCTGACAAAAGCGGAAGCTGGAACAGCTGGCATCCAGTCGGTTTCTGAGTTTGATGCCGAAGCGCCAAAATTCGAACAGTTCTTTGTAGTGGATTTGAAGTCAGGCATGTCAGCCGCTTCAACGAATAAAACCTTGCAGTCGCTTGAAGACTTGCCGGAAGTTGAATTCGTCGAACCGGTACAGCAATACAAGCTTCATTCAGAGGACATCTATTATGATGAGCAGTGGTCGCTTGAAAACGCGGGTGGCGGCTTTGGCATCGAAGACGCTGACATCGATTTCGAGGAAATGACGAAACTGGCAGCTCCACAAAAGCAAGGAGAAGTCATCACCGCGGTCATCGATACCGGCGTTGATTACACACTGGCTGACTTGAAGAACCAAATGGTCAGCACAGGCTATGATTTCATCAATGACGACAATAAAGCCTTCGATGACCAAGGACACGGCACGCACGTTTCCGGCATCATTGCAGCAGAAGCGGACAACGATTATTCGATGACGGGCATTAACCAGTCGACGAAAATCCTGCCGGTGAAAGTGCTTGATGCGTCAGGTTACGGCGATACAGAACAAATTGCATATGGCATCCTGTACGCAACAGACCAAGGAGCCGATGTTATCAATATGAGCCTTGGCGGCGGCTATAGCCGTGTCTTAGAATATGCGATGAGATACGCAAACGAGCGCGGCGTGACAATCGTCGCAGCTTCAGGAAATGACGGATGGGAAGAAGTTTCTTACCCGGCATCATCAAAATACGCGATCGCTGTCGGCGCAACGAACAAACTTGACCTGGTATCGGATTACTCGAGCTATGGCAAAGATCTTGACCTCGTCGCTCCGGGTACAGACATTCCAAGCTTGCTGCCGGACGGCAATGTTACGTTGATGTCTGGAACATCAATGGCAGCTCCTCACGTCGCGGCCGTTGCGGGTGTCTTGAAATCGATTAACCCGGATCTCACGCCAGGCCAGTTGGAGAATTTACTGACGGCATCAGCGGATGACGTTGAGTTTATCGCAGAAGATGCCCCTCCTGGTTTCGAAGAAGATCCTTTCTTTGAAGAAGATTTCCCGTATGAAATGGAAGAATTGGCACCTGGCTTTGACCTTGTCTCAGGATGGGGCCGTTTGAACGGTGCACAAGCAATTCTTGCACTGAAAGATAAATGGAATCTCGCTGATCGCATCAGTGGAGCAAGCCGCTACGATACAGCGGTGGAAGTCTCGAAAAAAGGCTGGAGCACATCCGGTAAAGCTGTGATTGCAACAGGCGGCGATTTCCCGGATGCCTTGAGTGCAGCGCCTCTTGCAGCGTATCAAAACGCACCATTGCTACTCACGAAAACCGATTCGCTTCCACAATCGGTAAAAGATGAATTGAAACGTTTGAAAGTAACCGAAGTGACATTAATTGGCGGATTGGGCGCAATCAGCCCGATGGTCGAAATGGAACTGAAGGCACTTGGCATTAAAGCAACAAGCATTAAACGCATCAGCGGCAAAAACCGCTACGAAACATCGGTCAATATCGCGAAACAAATGAAAACTTCAACGCAAGCAGTCGTCGCAACAGGCTCAACATTTGCCGATGCCTTGTCGATCGCACCGGTCGCAGGCAGCCAGAAAATGCCGATCTTGCTGACGAAACCGAACGGCTTGCCGGCGGAAGTGAAAGCTCATTTCGCAGCAAAAGATTACAGCAAAACCTTCATCATTGGGGGTAAAGGCGCTGTTTCTGACAGCACAGCAAAAGAAGTGAAAAACCCGGTACGTCTTTCCGGCGCATCGCGCTATGAAACGAACAGCGCGGTCATCACTCATTTCAAAGGATCATTCGGCGGCCAGTACATGTACTTGTCTACTGGCGCAAACTATCCAGATGCACTCGCTGGCTCCGTATTGGCAGCGAAAACAAAAGCACCACTCGTTTTGACGGCACCGAACGGACCGAATGCGGCGACCGTGAAGACGGTCAAAGAGCAGTTGAAAAACGTTACAGGGATCTACATCCTCGGCGGTGAAGGTGCTCTGCCAACACAAAACATCCAGCAATTGTTTGAGTAAGACAGAAAACAGGCGGTTCGGATTCCGGACGCCTGTTTTTTTATAACTTAAATGGGGGAAAACTAATGAGAGAATTAATTGCAGGCGGAATTGGCGTCATGTCAGGCATTTTACTGTTCGGCTTCACGTCAATTGCAGCTGCGGTCTATTCGCCGCAGTTAAGGGAAACTGGCTATTCAGGAGAGTTCGGCCTGTATTTATCGGCCTTGTGGGAAGTGGGCGCTGTGCCAATCATCTTCAGCTTGATTTTCTTTTTTTCAGGACTGGGGTTTTTGTTCAAAGCGACTGACCGGGAATGGCGTGCCAAATACTTCGCAGTGGAAGAGGAAAAGAGTGCGGGCGACAAAGAAGCATGAAAGGAAGGTTGGATGGAAAACGATTATTCATTTGAATCCGAACGGCTCGGGTTCAGGCGGTGGAAAGCGTCTGATCGTGAACCGTTTGCAGCCTTGAATGCAAACCCTGACGTTATGGAGTTCTTTCCGAAAACCTCGAGCCGAGCCGAATCGGACGCATTGGTCGACCGCATCGAAGCGCATTTTGAGGAGAAAGGCTATGGGCTTTGGGCAGTGGAACGAAAAGAAGATGGAGCGTTTATCGGCTTTATTGGCTTATTGGATGTCAATTTCGATATTGGACTTGAAAATGCAACCGAGATCGGCTGGCGCTTAGACCAGCCATTTTGGAAAAAAGGCTACGCGACAGAAGGGGCAAAAGCTTGCCTCGCGTATGCGTTTGAGGAGCTTGGCAAAAAAGAAATTTATTCGTTTACCGCAACGATCAACGCACCGTCTGAAACCGTCATGAAGCGGATCGGCATGGAGAAGATGGGGGAATTCGAGCATCCACGGGTTCCGGAAGACAGCCCGTTAAGAAAGCACGTGTTGTATAAGAAAGATTTAACCCGATAGTGAATGATGTTTCCGAGTACATTGAATCACGATAAAGATTAGTGAGGAGAGTGACACGTGAAAAAACGGCTTTTATTGGCTGCGGTAACTTTACTCATTTGTATCGGTGTTTATCATCTAAATGATAGGGCGAGCTTTAAAAAAGTTCATGTACTACCCTATGATGTGCAGGTAAACGTGGATACTGACCTAAGGCTCCAACAGATTTATCGAAACAATTATTCATTTGTAGTGTTTCACAGCCCTGGCATTGTTGAGCACGAACTAGAAGTAGAAGGGGACATGGTGAAGATGCTGCTGAGCGTTTCAGATCAAGGAATCAATAATGAGGTTCAGCAGTACTCGTACAAATTGAAGACAAGTAAGGAACACGAGAAAATCGCTGTTTTTTTAGATGGCCAGCTCATTCCCTTCGATAATGTTGTAGTAGGAAAATGAGGAAGCTATAAGTCAAAGCATAAAAACTGTTTGCCTGCTCTGGCAAGCGGTTTTTCTATTTATTGACTCAAAATTTAGTGGTATCGTTAAGTTATGTGAATTTCCTATAAAAGGAAGGTGATTTAGAATGAAAGACAGAATAATCCTTGTTATTGTCCTAACAAGTGTACTGGGTTCCTCGGCAGTGAGCGCCTCGTCACTTAGCCAAACAATCAAATCTGGTTATCATGCGGCAGCGATCAGTATCGTGTTGGCAGTTGGTATCCATAGCATTTATACATATCTGAAGAAAAGAAAAATTAAAAGGTCAGCTCAAAATCTCTAGAGGAGAGGGGAATAGGAATGGCTTGGGAACATAAGATGGTTGCAACTTCACGAGGCGAGTTTGAAGTGTTCGCTAAAGGCGTCGGTGATCCATTGTGCGTGACACATCTTTATTCGGAATTCAATGAGACGGGAGATTATTTTGCTGAAGCATTCACCAAAACAAATCGTGTCTATCTGGTTAACCTGCGGGAAGCTGGAAACTCTGAAAAAGCACAGCATCCGTATGAGCTGAGCATGTTGGAGAGTGTCTTTGATCTCGAAGCGATCCGCACGGCTTTGGGTTTTGAACGATGGGGTTTTGCAGGGCATTCAACTGGCGGCATGCTCGGTATCGTCTACGGCATCTATTTTTCTGCGCATCTTCGTTCCCTAGTCATTGCCGGTGCCGCGGCCAGAGAGTATATGACATTTTCAAAAGACTGCATTTATAATCCAGAACATCCCCAGTTTTTGCGGATGCAAGAGCTGATCGAAAATCTAAAAAGTCCAGAAGCGACGGATCGTCAAAAGCAGCAATGGAAAGTTGAAAGAACCAAGCTGTCTTTAGCCAATCCGGACCATTATGAAAGTTATTTTTCACGGCCGATCACCAAAAAATTGTCGGTGGTGCGTATGGACTTCTTTAACCGCGAACTCCAGCTGTTTGATGTAACCCGTAAATTGCATTTGATGGAAACGCCATCACTGATTATATGCGGTCGTCAAGATATACAATGCCCAATCGTCTATTCGCAAGAGATGGCTGAACTGATCCCGGGAGCGCGGCTGGCTATTTTCGAAAATAGCAATCACTATCCGTTTCTCGAGGAAAAGACACAATTCCATCAAATATATAAAGAGTACATTGATGGACTAACTTAAGTTCCGAAGATTGCTTAGGGAGGAATTGAATGAAACGCGTATTTTTAACCGCGATTATCCTGTCAGCCCTTGTCACGTTTGGGTATACCTTCTTTGACTTGAGAACCGTTTTACCGGATCCGATAGCTAAAATGGCTGTTGCGATGGCTTTCTTTGTGTTGTTTATGGGAATGATTTATTGGATTGTGGAAAAAGGGCAGGAGAATAATCCAGATTCCTGAACCGACTGGAAGAGGAAATGTTGCGGCGTTTCGGTATATAATAAGGTCAAAGCAGAATAATTGGCCTGTCGTTTAAAGCCTGTGCGAAATGGATGAAGCACTGAAGAAGAGGGATGCGCTGAAGGATGGCGCATCCCTCTTTTTTATTTTTGGCTGAATGCAATGAGATGGCTTTTTGATTTAATCTAAATCCGGCGTTTTCACGTTTACCGTATAGAAACAATGCATACATAGCAAAAATGCATCAGAAAGAGGCTGAACAGATGGAGAATGAAAAAAGAGAGAATCCGGCAGCTGAAAAATCGAAAAAGCCAAAAGGCGGACAGTTCTATAAGTATGTCTGGCGCTGGCATCTGTATGCGGGCGTTCTATTTGCGCCTCTGTTGGTGCTGCTTGCAATCACCGGCTCGGTGTATTTGTTTAAAGCGGAAATTGAAAATGTGCTGTATGCAGATTATTACGAAGTTCAAGTACAAGAAGAGCGGGTGGCGGTTTCTGAGCAGCTCTCAGAAGTGAATCGATTGTATCCAGCTGGCATCGTTACGGCTTACCGCCCAGGCGAGAACGAGTCACGTTCGAGTGAAGTGACGGTTGAAGCGGATGGTATGTCGATGACGGTGTTCATCGATCCTTACACCGGCGAATCACTCGGTGAAATGAATAACGACGACCGTATCATGGACAAGATCGAAGAAATCCACGGCGAGCTGATGGCCGGAACACTCGGCGACCGCATCGTTGAACTGGCCGCAAGTTGGGCTGTGGTGCTCATCGTCACCGGTTTGTTCTTATGGTTCCCGAAAAAAATGAACGGAGCAGGCGGCGTGTTATTTCCGCGTCTCCGCCAAGGGCCGAAAATTCGCAGAAGAGATCTCCACGCAGTTCCGGCGTTTTGGCTGTCTGCGGGCTTATTGTTTTTGATCATGACCGGGCTGCCGTGGTCGGGCTTCTGGGGAACCAATTTCCAGGCGCTAGTGACCAATACAGGAGAAGGCTATCCGCCGTCTGTTTGGATTGGCGACGCACCGAAATCGGACGTTGAAACGCAAGATATTGCGGAAGTGCCGTGGGCAGCAGAAACCTTGGACGTGCCCTTGTCATCGGTGCAAGGGATGGTCCAGCTGCCGCTCGATAAGGTCGTTGAGATCGCCGATCAGGAAGGCATTCACCCGTCATATTCGGTGTTCATCCCGCAAGAACCTGAAGGCGTCTACACGCTGTCTGTGTTCCCGCCAAAAGCACAGGACGAAGCCACGATGCACATCGATCAATATTCAGGCGCCGTACTGGCTGATTACCGCTATGACAATTACGGGATCATCGGCAAAATCGTCGCTTGGGGCATCACGCTGCATAAAGGTTCGCAATTTGGCCTCGTTAATCAATTGATCAGCCTGTTCATCTGCCTCGGCATTGTGTTTGTTGCCGTAAGCGGTGTGTATCTCTGGTGGAAGCGCAAGCCGAAAAAAGGCATGGGCGCCCCAAAAGCGCCGCCGCTCTTTAAAACGAAATCCTTTTTGCTATTGATGATCGTGCTCGGCTTGTTGTTCCCGCTCGCGGGGCTGTCGATGCTCGTCGTCTGGCTGTTCGATAAGCTGTTGATCCAGCGCATTCCGGCCGTGAAAAAATGGTTGAATGCATGAAAGGGGGGAGTGCAATGAAGAATATCTACTGGCCGCTGCTCGCAGTACTGGCGCTTGTCTTGCTGAGCGCTTGTTCTGTCCGCAGCGATGCGGCGGATTTATACAAGCAAGAAGCGCCGGTGCAAATTGCGGTGGACATTCCGAAAAAAGTGGCTGCGGGCGAGACCTTCACGATACAAGCAGAGTTAACACAAAACGGCGAACCGGTGGACGAGGCGAATTTTGTTCATTTTGAAGTGCGTAAGCAGGACGGTTCAATTCCTTACCCGATGAAAGAAGCGCAAGCAGCAGGAAGCGGTGTTTACGAAATGCAAGTCAATTTCAGAAGCGATGGGCTGTATTTCCTGGAAGTGCATGCAGGAAGCGGAGACGCCATCAGTAATCCGCATTACCAATTCATCGTCGGGGAACTGTCCGAAAGTGAACTTGACAGCTTAAAGCAAGGCCCAGCACCAGATGCGGGGAATTCGGGCCACCATCATTAAAGATAAGCCCGCAACCGGTGGGGTCAATTAAAGAGATCATGCATTGTTACTTAAAATCCAGTTTGATTTGTGCAAAGGGCTCATAAAAATTTCAATGTACGGGACGAAAGCCATATTTTCGGGTATAGAACATCATCAGGAAATGTTGGAATCGCGGAGCTTGAGGAAAGGACGGTATAAGTGAACGAAGAGTTGATAATTGCAGAAAAAGTGCAAAAGACCTTGAAAGCGCGCTGTGAATACCGAAATGGGAAATACTACTTTACCAGAACAAAGAAATTGGAGGTTTTCCTCGGGCCGAGCCTGTTCATTTTTAAGCTGGATATGGATGTCAGCTTCGAACATTTCCAACAAGACGGAGCAGCCGTCAACAAGGCCACGGTGTACATCTTGCCTGAAGAGATTTTGGCGTTTGAAGGCAGTTTGCGTAACTTCCCGATTCCGCTGCCGATTGCGTTTCGCCAATGTGTCTACATGAACCAAAATGTCATTGAAGTGGCGATGGAATCGTTGGAGCCGCCACTCAATTTTGCGCTGCGGCTGGCTGCGGCGTTAAAAGAAATCGAACCATGACCTATCTCCGATCCCATGCGAGAAAGGGTGCACCGCCAGTAAACAGACCAACCCATAAAGATCGGAGAGAATGAACATGAACCATTTACAGACAGAAATCAAAAGCGAATTATTGGAAGCTATGCTGAACGGCAGCCAAGTAGCGGCCGTCGTGACAGACCCCGAACAACAAGACAACCCAATCATCTACTATAACGAAACCTTCGCTCAACTGACAGGGTACGCAGAACACGAGATCATCGGACGGAACTGCCGCTTTTTGCAGGGCGACCATACCGATCGTTTCACCATCGGAAAAATCAGGCAGGCAATCGAAAAACGCGAGAAAATAACTGTCACACTGGAAAATTACCGGAAAGACGGCACGAGGTTTTGGAACCGGCTGAACATTGAACCGGTCACGGTAGACGGCCACCTGTATTTCATCGGCACGCAAACGGACATTACCAACGAAGTGGAACAGCAAGTGGAGCTGAACGAAAAAGAGCAGGAAATCAACGAACAATTGCTGCCAATTTTGCCGATTGACGACAACATCGGCGCCGTCGCATTGGTCGGGAAAATGAATAATCTTCGCTTTGACGCTCTCACGTCTAAATTAAGCCATTTCGTCCGCGATACAAGTACCAAGCACATCATTATCGATGTAACGGGCGTCCTTTGGGAAAAGAATTTCCTGTACTCCAACTTATTGATGATCCAGGACGTTTTAAGGCTGATGGGCAGCAAGCTCTACATTTCCGGCATCAGTCCGAAAACGGCGATAGAAATCGTCAGCATCAAAGACGACGACCAAAACTTACTGACGTTTTCGACGGTTCAGCAAGTGATCCAGCGCTTGCAGGCGAAATAGTCTAGAAACTATAAAAACCCCCTTGTTCCAACTCGGAACAAGGGGATTTCTACGTTCTACTGCTGTGATTTCAAATAATCGTAATAGCCTTGCTTGAAAAATCCATACCATTCATCGATTTCCGCTTGCGGTGCGGCATTCAGCGCTTCGAGCACTTCTTTCCCGAATTCGAGGAATGCAGAGCCGTTAGCGGTGATGAGCTGGCCGCTACGCACAGCTTGCTGCTTGAGATAACGGGTTTCGTTCGTATAACTATCGCCAGCTGTTTCCTGCAAATCTTCCAAGTGATTGCTTGTATGCGGCACATCGTTCAATAAACCGTTCTTTCCGAGAAATACCGAGGCGTCGCAAATGGCGCCAATCACGGCTTGCTGGCAGATCGCTTTGTCGATTAGCTCCATGACGCGTTCGCTGCCGTCTTTGCGCCAGGAATTGCCCCCAATCAGGATCAATGCCGCGAATTCCTCCGGGGCATCGTCAATAGAATAATCCGGCAAGACCGTAAAGCCGCCGATCGATGTGACCGGATCTTTCGTCAGTGATACCGTCTTTACATCGAATCTCCGCCCGTCGCCTTCCGGCTCTTCATTCAATGCCGCCGCCAAAGAGCCGGCTTCCCAATCGGCATATTCATCCAGCAATACAAAAAGGACTTTCTCGTTCATGCTGTTCATTCCTTTCGCGTGAATATTCTCATAATCGTTAAACGAATTATAGCATAGTCATATGCGTTCGATGCCGGGAAGCTACGAGCGATCAGTGGCCGCCGGTGATTTCCAAATAAAAGATCATAACGAGGCTAATGAGACCGATGACTGCCATAATGCCGTAAGCGATTTTTCGGAACGATCCTCCTTTGAAGTAAGCAAACAAGACGAAAAAGTACAGCACCGCTGCCGGCACGAGGAATGTCAGAAAGCCGCTGACATCTTCAATGTGATGAGCGAAAATCGAGATCGCAAGTCCGAGGAACAGGGCAGCGCCGTAGAGAGTCATGACTTTCTTTAAGCTTTTTTCAGGATCGTAGTTTTGTGAAGCAGCCATAATATCCAAACTCCTTATCGTTTTGTCAGTCCCAATTGTTAAAAATCAATTGGCCTGTCGTTTTCGGTTTCCAATAAGCCGCTTGTTTCAATTCGGCTTCGTTTAACTGTACCGTCTTTAGTTGCTCTACATCAAGCGGCACGTTCAGTTCAGCTGAGGAGAGCACGTGATAAGAGGGAGAAAAAACCTCCGACCAGCCGGTGCAGTCGATAAAATCAAAGCTTTCAGACCGAAAGGCAGAAGCAAAAGCGAGATAAGGAAAATGAGCGTTCAGAAGAATAAAGACAGTATGCCCGTCTACGATCATTTCGGCGCGATGGTAATTGGAAGATTGCCCAGCGGCAGTAAACGAAATGAATTGGATAGATGAACGAAAAGAAAGGGTGAAGCATAGTTGTTTAAATGGTTTGCCATCAGTTTTCGGAAGTTCGCGGGACCTGGCGTCAGTAAACCCGGTAATGCCATTTGGGAGTTCCATGTTTTCACCTCGGATTCCAGTAAAGTTGGATGAATTTCGGTCTCAGCCTTTTTTCTTTTTGCGCAGTACATAAATGATGAAAAGAATTATGACAATCGGAAGGCCGTAAACTAAAACGGTTACTAAAAGGTCTATCATATTCAAGCTGGTTTCATTCATCACACTACTCTCCTTTAGTGGGTTCTTGTCATTACTATACCCAGACTAATGTACGCTGGTTTCATTTTCTTTTAAACTTTTCATTCCCCAGGAAATAACCCAAGCCAGGCATTCCTTGTTGACGGAATCAATCGCTAATGGTAAATTGGTTTTAATTACAGACAACAAGAGTCTTTAATATCTGCGAAAGAACTCGAGGAGGATGCGCGATGAAATATTCAAATGCTACAAACTACGCCTTGCATACAATGGTGCAGCTGATCCGGTTGCCTAGAGATGCGTCGATCGGCGTGCAGGAACTGGCGAAAGCCCAGCAGTTATCGCCGACTTATTTGTCGAAAATCTTAACCAAGCTGACGAAAGCTGGCTTGATCGAATCGACGCCGGGCGCAAAAGGCGGCTACCGGCTGGCACGCGGCGAGCGGGATATCTCGTTTTTCGATGTGATCCAGGCGATTGAAGGCGAAAGCCATTTATTCGACTGTACGCTGCACCGTCACGAAGGCTGCCTGATTGAGAAAGTCATGCGCGATGCCGAAGCCAATATGAAACAAGAACTCCAGGAACAGCTGTTAGTGGATATTGCAGAACAGGCAGGACAACAAGGAGGCGACGGGAAATGAACAATTCATTTACGAACCAGGAAACTATGCTCGATTGTGCGATTATCGGCGGCGGGCCAGCGGGGCTCAACGCAGCGCTCGTACTTGGCCGTTCATTGAAAAAGACCATACTATTCGACGACAACCAGCCGAGAAACCGCGTGACGCACGAATCGCACGGATTTTTGACACGCGACGGCATCAATCCCCAGGAACTGAAACGATTGGCGCAACAAGAACTCACGCATTATCCGGATGTCCAAGTCAACACGAGCCGCGTTGCAACGGTCGCAAAAGAAGAAAAATCTTTCCGCATCGAAACAGAAGGCGGGGAAGTATTCCAAGCGAGAAAAGTGATCCTCGCGACCGGATTCACGGAAACTTTGCCGGACATTCCGCGCGTCCAGGAGTTTTATGGCACAAGCCTGTTCAGCTGTCCGTTCTGCGACGGCTATGAAATGCGCGGCGAGCCCTTGGTCATCGTTTCGGAAAATGAAGCAGCGGGGCATCTCGCAAAAGTCGTCTCCAACTGGACGAACAATTTGATCATCGCGACAAATGGCAAAAAACACATCACGCCGACGGAGCAGAAAACGCTTGAGCATCACGGTGTCCTCGTCTACGAAGAACCGATCCGCTCACTGGACGGCGAAAACGGCAAGCTGCGCGCCATCACGTTTGAAGACGGTACGACGATCGAGCGCTCCGGCGGATTCGTCACAGCCGAGTGGCACCAGTCCACATCGATCGCGAAAGATTTGGGCTGCTACATCAACGAGCGCGGCGGCGTGGAGACCGACCCGATGCAACGCACCAATGTCGAAGGCGTCTTTGCCTGCGGCGATATTTCCATGGGGCCGGCGCAATTGATCATCGCAGCCGGACAGGGAAGCCTCGCCGCTACCAGTGTGGTTGCTGCCTTCACGGAAGAACGGTTCGGCGAATGATGAGCGAAGTAGAAAAGAGGGATTCTATGCACAAACATTCGAACAAAATCGCCTATTTGGACGATCCACAGCGAAACGGCGGGCTGATAGCGGAAGCCTTGCTCGATCAGCTGCACATCCAAAAAAGTGACCGGATCCTTGATTTCGGGGCAGGCACCGGCTATTTCACTTTGCCGCTCTCACAGCGAATCGACGACACCGTCTATGCGCTCGACACGGATCCGGCAATGCTTGCACTGATCCGCGAAAAAGCACAAGCCCCGGCTATTGAAAACATCGAGCTCCTAAACGGCGAATTAACGAACTCAGCGCTCGCAGAAGATTCACTCGATGTCATTCTCGCTTCGCTCGTCTTGCACGAAATCACGCCGCTCGGCCCAGTACTCGATAACATGCACAGCTTATTGAAACCAGGTGGGCAATTGATTGCGATTGAACTCGAACCGAAAACCGGCGGGCCCAAAGCGCCTCGTTTGACGTCGAGTGGCTTGGAACAGCAACTCACAGGGTCGGGATTCAAAGTGGCGGAGAAATTCTTCCCGGCACCATCTTTATATGTGCTGGTGGCGCGGAAATAAAAACGCATGAAAAAAGCTCTCCGCAAGTGGGAGAGCCGAATCAGCTAATGTTGTTTTATACTATAAGAGAAGCTTCAGCGGGCGAGTGCATCTTTTAAATAATCGATTTCCTGTTCGCTCACTTGATGGGCCCCGTCGAGCAACTGGAGGCGGGTGTTCGGAAACGGCGTCTCCAGCTGTTTTACAAGCTTCATCACGTCTCCAGGCACCGAAATCGGATCCGTCGCCCCGGCAGTGATGAAAATATGCGCATCGCTTCCTTGTAAAAAGTGGTAGCCGAGGTTCGACGGGTGCATCAGGACGATTTTGTCTGCGATATCCGGTGCTTGTTCGAGCACGCCGAGCAAGAAGTTCGCGCCATTGGAGAAGCCGATGAAGGTCGTGTGCAGCCCTGAATCCGGAAGCGCCCGCCATTTGTTGAGGAAATCTGCGACGCGCTGTTCGAAATCCGCACGGTCCAAGCGGCCTTGTGACAGCGGGCGGAAAAACCGCCGTTCGGCCCCATCGCCGACTGGGCCGATAAACGATAAGATATGCGCGTTCGGATTCACATCCCCCGCGATTTGAAGCAGGCTGTACTCGTTTCCGCCGGTGCCGTGAAACAACACAAAACGCTCATCGGCGGTTCCGTCGATGCTGAAATAATCCATGAACTTTTTCCCCCACTCAAAAAATTTTAAAAGGATGTGTGCCTATGACCAGTCCGCTCATTCACCATGTGTCGGTCATCAACCGCGACAGCAGGCAATCATTTGAGTTCTATCATAAGCTACTCGGGCTCGATTTTCTATTGAAAACCGTCAACCAGGAAGACATGGAAATGTACCACTTGTTTTTTGGCGACACGACCGGCAGACCCGGCACCGAGTTCAGTGTCTTCGAGTTAAAGCAAGGCCAAGCGAAGGCCTACGGGACAAACACGCTCGAGCGCACCGTTTTCGCGGTGCCGAGTGAAGCGTCGCTAACATTTTGGGAACAGCGTCTGCGGGAAGCAGGCGTCTTTAATTGCGAGATCGAAGACTATCACGATACGAAGGTCTTGCGTTTTGAAGACCAAGAAGGCGTCCAGCTCGGACTCCAGCCAGTTGACTGGGACGCTTCTGACCGCTACCCGTATACAGCTGGGGAGATCCCAGAAGAGCACGCTATCTTCGGGATCAAAGCCGTCCATGCCCGCGTCCGCTACACGAAAGCGACAGCGCGCTCGTTCGGCGAAATATTCGGCTTGGAACTGACCGATGAGTTCACGGACAATGGCCACACAGTCAGCGTCCTCACAAGCCCCGGCGCGTTATTTGGCCAGGAGCTGCATCTGGTAGAAGACCGTGAGCGGAATCTCGAAGTGAACGGCGCCGGCGCAATCCATCACATCGCCTTGAATGCCCAAGATGACGACGCGCTCTTGGCGGTGGAAAAAAGCATCGTGTCGAAGAACTTCCATTATTCCGGCATCAAAAACCGTGAATTTTTCCGCTCGCTGTATTACCGTGAACCGAACGATCTATTGATCGAAGTCGCCACCGAGCAAACCGACTTTCAAAAACCTGAAGGCGGCGAGGACGATTTCGACGCGATCCCGCTGTACCTGCCGCCGTTTTTGGAGCAGCGAAGAGGGTTTATCGAAAGCAAGCTGTACTGACGTGTAAGTTCAATGGCAAATAAAAAGGCTCTTCCTCAGCGGGAGAGCCTTTTTCAATCGATTCTTATGCCTGTTCTGCTTCCTCTTCCTGCGCTTTCCGGTAGGTTCGGCGGAACACGGCGAGCGTCACGATCACACCAATCCATAAAATCGGGCTCGTCAGCGACAAGCCACTCGCGGATTCGCCGCCGAGCGCCGTCAAGATAAACAGCAACAGGAGCGGATAGATGACTGAAACGACCGGGAAAATAATGAGGAAATGCTTTTCTTTCTCTGGCTTCAAGCGCAGCGCGGACAACACAATCATGGCCGCCATAATCGCAAACAACAGCCACACCGGGATGCCGATTGCTTCGAGTGTGCCAGGGAAATAATCGTTGATCAAAAGCAACGATAAATTGAGCAACAACACGACCGAGATGAGCCAATACGTTTTCATCATAAAAATCCTCTCTGTGATGCATCGTCTAAGTCTCTCCAGTGTAACAAAACTCCTGCGTATTCGGCAGGCGTCTTTCATTCGAAACTGCCGCCCAAAAAAACCGCCCCATGTTTTATAATGAAGAAAACGATGGGAGCGATGAATATGGCAGCGGAAAAGACATTACGCATCTGCGATAAAGGCCACCGTTATTACAAGAGCAGCGACTGTCCGACATGTCCGGTATGCAACGAGGAAAACAAGCCGCAACGCGGATTTCTCCGGGAGCTCAGTGCGCCGGCAAGAAATGCGCTGCTCCATGAAGACATCAACACGCTTGAAAAGTTGTCCGGCTATAGCGAAAAGGCCATTTTGGCGCTTCACGGCGTCGGGCCTGCGTCTTTGCCCGTTTTGAAGAAGCATTTGGCACAAGCGGGCTTGTCGTTCGAAAACTGACAGCACATGAAAAAAGGCTCTCCCAAATGGAAGAGCCTTTTTTCATGCAAACTTTAAGCGTTCTCTGCTTTTTTCTCAGATGCCCGAATATACTCAATCCAGGAAATCCACAACGCTGCAGCGGCACCAATCCATAAGACCGGGCTCGTCAGCGAAATGCTGTTCTGGGATTCACCGCCGATCACTGTCAACACAGTGATCACCAAAAGCGGCACGCCGACCATCAATGCGGGAAAGATGATCATATAGCGCTTTTTCTCGCGGCGCGGCTTGACCGTGGCCCAGCTGAAGATAGCCATCAACACGATGACCACAAACAAAATCCACGTCGGAATGCCGAGTTCAGCGAGCGTACCCGGGAAATAATCATTGATCAACAGCAGAGACAAGTTCAGCAATAATACAGCAATAATTAGCCAATAGGTTTTCATAATAAAAATCCTCTCCTAGATGGCACATATTCGCCTGCCTTTCAGTCTAACAAAGATATCTCGAGATGAAAGGAATTGACCTGAATCGCTTGTTCACTGTGAAGATTTCGTGACGCCAAAAAAGCCCTCCGGCACTGGAAGACTAGGTTCTATTCTTTGGATTCTTGCATTTTTTTCTTGTATGCTTTTTTGTCGTCGGAATAGCTAAACCATAAAAATATGGCCACCGTTATCCACGTGGGCGGACTTGCGAGCGAGTAACCGGTGGTCGATTCGCCGCCAAGCAAGGTAAGCAGCACCATCAGCAAAAGTGGATAGCCTAGTCCGATAGCGGTATAGATTAGTTTGCCATGCCTTCCTCTTTCTGGTGGTTGGCCGTCACCACTGGGTGTAATGAATATGGCAATGACGAGGCAAGCGAGGGCGGCCAGAATGAGCCAAGTGGAAATTCCGAGCGTATTCAATGTGCTCGGGAAGAAATCAGTGATGAGCCAAAGCGTGAGAACCGCCAAAGCGCTGAAGATTAAAAGTCGATACAAATTCATCACACCAGCCCTTTCATTTTGCAAGTTCGTTCTCAAGCTTGTAGCCGCGAAGAAAGCTTAGCTGCTGCGTTCCCGGGCATCCGCCAAATTCGCCGTCCAATCGGCGAAAATGATTTTCATCAGCTTGTCCGACGCTTCCTGCGGCGCCATCGCAAATCCGCCTTTGACCCAGGATGCCAAATAGCCGATTGTGCCCCAGCCGGCGAAGACGGCGAGGTCCTCATCACCGAAGACGTGCTCGAGCTGGTCGGCAAAGCGGATTGTGAGTTCATGGATGCGGCCGGCATCGGAAAATTCCTGGCGGTAGAACGACCGGTAGCGGAAGACGTGCCGGCAAATCTTTAAGTTGATCGTCTCTGCATCGGACGGTTCGGCATAGATCTGCAGGAGACGTCCGTTCAGTTGGCTGCGCACCGCGTCCATCAATTCGTATTTATCGGTGAAATGCAGGTAGAACGTGGAGCGGGAAATGCCGGCATAGGCGACGATGTCTTTGACAGACACTTCCTCGAAATCCTGTTCAGCAAGCAAGTGGATGAAAGTTTCAGTAATGGTTTGTTTCGCTGTTATCATTTATGTCACTCCATTAGACAATATCGTAGTAAATGTCTCGTGTTATTTACGGAAATTACGCTTACGCTAATTATAGTAGATAACAGGGGGAATTGCTTATGACGAAGGATGTTTATGTGATCACAGGCGGTTCAGAAGATCTGGCCATCGCATTGGCACAGCACATCGGCCAACAAGGTACGCTGCTGTTAGTGGATTCATGCGAAAAATGCCTCGAACTAGTAAAGCAACAGCTTTTGCAAAAAGGCATCGCCGACGTCCACTGCGAGACGTCCGACCTGACATCGAAACGAGCGGTCGGAAATCTAGCGGAAAAAGCGTCGGAACTGGGGCAGTTGAGAGGGCTCATCCATGCGGCGGGCTTATCGAATGCGAACGATTCAAAACGCAGGATGGCCGATAACGTCATCGGCATGAGCCACGTGCTAGAAGCATTTTTACCGCTGGCGAATGAAACAACGTCCGCCGTCATGGTGTCATCGATGACCGCCTATATGGTGCCGCAAAACGGCCAGTACATGGACGCTTTGAAACAACAGCTCGCAGCCAATTTGGTGGAAACGCTCGACCAGTTTACGCAAGGGGATGCGGGCGCGGCCAACAGCATGTCGAAGCTCGCTATCCACTTGATCGTCGAAGACCAGGCCTGGGCATGGGGCCAAAAAGGCGCACGGCTCAATTCGGTGTCGCCCGGCATGATGGATATGCCGGATGCTTACGAAGATATCAAGACGATGCTCGCCCATACGCCGCTGCGCCGCACCGCCGAACCGGAAGAAATTGCCTCCGTAATCGAGTTCCTATTGAGCGATTCGGCGTCCTATATCACTGGCATCGACCTGCGCATCGACGGAGGGACCATCGCCAATTACCCGCGAATGAAAACGGCAATGTCCCAGGATAAGATGAAACGCTTTTAATACATAAGTAAACGAACCTCGCTGACAGACAGCGGGGTTTTTTGTATGGAAATTTCGGTGAATATCGATAACAAATTTTCCATTAAATGTTACTATCAATGGAAAGGATGTTGATTTTAATAAAGGATGTGCGCCCATGTGGTTGGAAATCGGATTGGTTATTCTAGGGATTGTAGCACTCGTCTCAACTGTGAATTTTGTTCTCAGGAAACTATTAAAAATCGAGAAAGAAAAGAAAGACTTTTTTGCGGTCGATTATGCCAATGAGCGCCACCGAAAAATCGACCAATGGGTGAGATGGGGATGGATGCTGGTGAGCACTATCGTTATTTTCATGGTATTTGCTGAAGAGCTTCCGATAATCTTCTACCTATTGTTATTCATTGCATGGATGGCAACAGACGCTTTTGTTAGAGCCTACTTCCAATGGAAGCATTCCGAACAGCCAAGACAGGCGATTTTGACGCTCAGCGAGATGGCGGTTTGGATATCGGCAGTCACCTTGGTGATCTATTTCGACATCTTTAACTTTTTGACTGAAGTTTGAAAGGAGCGGAAGATGACAGAAGAAAAGAAAGTACAGTATTTTAATATATTTTATGTAGGGCTGGCATGCTGTTGGTTGGGCTAGGGCTCATTCGCGTGCTCTCGATTCATCAGGATCAGCTCGGTTTCCTGCTTGGATTTGGCGGTTTCTTAATGGTCTCGATTCACATTCAAGCACTCGAGAAAAGATGGGACATTCCGAAAAAGCATACTTGGATCAGCACCGGCATCTTTGCATTGCTCTTTATTCCGCTTTCCTATTGGCTTGCTTTTCCACCCATATAATAAAAGAAACTGGGGGACTGAGATGAAGAACATCGAAAAGTTCGTTGTTTCAATGTTATTTTTCATTGTGCTCTCGGGCTGCTCCTCGCAGCCGGAATTCGTGCCTTACGAAGGAGCAGGTTTGAGTATCGCCGTAGTGGGTCAAGCACCAGATGTGAAAGAATCGCAAGTCGAGTTCGATGAAATTTCATTTGATGAATTCAACGAAGTAGCATTGAGAAAATACGATGCGGTGTTCATCATGAAGGAGAACCTTTCAGAAGCTGCGGAAAGTGAATATGCTTCGGTCTATACGGGAGTCCATATTCCGCTTTTCTTTATAGAATCAAATAAAGACGCCTACCCGTTCATTGATCCGGAATTGGCCTATGAAGACGCGAGGGAAATACCGTATCATGATTACTATGCGACAAGCTTCCTGCAAATGGACACCGGTGAACAAACTACGGTGACATATGGTTTACATAACGATGAAGAAACTGAGGAACATGTCCAAGCCCTGTACTCACAACTATTTTCATCCATTGAAACAAGTGGCAAGGGCCAATAAAACGCGAGTGCGAATAGAAAGAGGCATACTTATGAACATCCACTACCAAAAATTCAGTTCTGAACCGCCCCATGGAATAGCAGAAGAAATCACCGCGTTGCACCGGCTGATTTTTGGTGGGCCGGGACACTGGCTGGAGAAGCTCAACCGCCAGGAAACTGTATTGGTCTATGTGGCTTTAGTAGACAAATGCGTCGTAGGCTATAAAATCGGCTATGCCCTGGACGATCAGATTTTCTATAGTTGGCTTGGCGGTGTCCGTCCCGATTGCCGGAAGCACGGAATCGCCTCTGAACTGATGCGCAGGCAGCACGCAGACCTCCGGGCAACAGGCTACAAAATCGTCCGCACGAAGACGATGAACAAATGGCGCGGCATGCTGCTGCTTAATATCCAGATGGGTTTCGATGTCTTGAAGACGGAAATCGATCCACGCGGCCAGTTGAAGATTGTATTGGAGAAGAAACTGCTTTCTTGAAGCAAACAATCAGGACAAGTATTTCAGATCGTTGCAGCGTTTAACTTGAAAATCGGCACAAGCGAACAGGCAGGCGAGCTGTATTTTAACTTGGCCTGCCTGTTGCTGGTCGCTGCTCTACTTAGCAGTCCATAAGGAAAACAGTACATGGCAAGATGGTCATTGATTCGAAGGGGGAAGGAGGCGCTGTTTTTGGTAATGGCAATCGCGATATTGTTTTTCTTAGGAATTGCAGCTATTTCCTATCAGCTAGAAGTTCTTTCCTATCTTATATTAACGGGATTTGTGATTTGGTTATTCGTCAATAATAAAAACCGGTTCCTTATCTCGCTATTGCTGTCGTTTCTCATCGGCTTTGCGGTATTTATGATTGCCAATGGTTTTGTTGAAACGATGGCCGTCCCACAAGAACTGAAGATTATCCTTAATCGCTTGTTTTTAGGTTTTATCCTCATCGGCATCGTTTTCAATCATCTGTTATTTAAGAAGAAGTTAGTTTGGTACAATAGAAAACCTGATTGGACAAATCCGATCCGTCTGCCTTTTCATCAAGTGAATGTATTTTGGTTTTGGCTGATCGGGATTGCCGTGAATGGAATCGTATATTCGTTTTTTATCGCCCGACAAGACCCCGAGTCCATCCAATCGCTGCTGGTGTTTTGTTTAGTCTTTTCCCTGGTCAATGCGGTGTTCGAGGAAGTCATTTGGCGGGGGATAATGCTTTCGGCTCTTGAGGAATGCGTCACCACCGGATATGCCGTTGCCGTTACGAGCATCGGGTTCGGGCTTCTCCATCTCGCAATCGGTTTTCCCATTCTTCTCAGCTTGTTGATTGCACTTGCCGGAGTCATCTACGCAGTAATCACACTTAAAACAAACAGCATCTACCCAAGTATCGTTTTTCATTTCGTCATAAATATTGGCATGGTGTATAGCGGATTGATCATCTGACAAAAAAGCTGCCTTAACTAAAAAAAGCTCAGCACCTTAAAAGAGGGCTGAGCTTTTAATATGTGTGAGTCCACGATGGAGTTGCGAACCTTATTCTAATTAGAAAATACTGTACTGTTCAACCGACCTTGCTAATAGCAATGGTTGTTTTTTTTTATTGCGAAAATCTTGCTGCTGCGATTCGATCTACTCGATTAATACACTTTATCTCCATTAAAGATCGAGTTCTTGACGATGACATAATCCACTTGGCGGATGGCGAGCAAGTGGTTGCCGCCTGCATAGGAAATCGCCGACTGCAGATCCTGTTCCATCTCAACCAAAGTATCTTTCATCGAGCCTTTGAACTCGACGAACATTTTCTTGCCTTCAACGTTTTTCTTTTCGCCTTTTTGGAACTCGGACGCTGAACCGAAGTATTCCTTCAAGAGCTTACCGTCCTGTTCCACGGTTTGCCCAGGGGATTCTTCGTGACCTGCGAATAACGAGCCGATCATCACCATCGACGCGCCGAAACGCACTGATTTCGCGATATCGCCGTGTGTGCGGATGCCGCCGTCCGCGATGATTGGTTTACTGGCGGCTTTCGCACACAAACGAAGTGCGGCCAACTGCCAGCCGCCTGTACCGAAACCGGTCTTGATCTTGGTGATGCACACTTTGCCTGGCCCGATGCCCACTTTCGTCGCATCTGCGCCCGCATTTTCCAGTTCGCGCACCGCTTCCGGTGTCCCGACGTTTCCGGCGATCAGGAAGCTTTCAGGCAATAGCTTTTTGATGTGCTTGATCATATTGATAACGGAATCGGCATGGCCGTGAGCTACGTCGATTGTAATATACTCCGGCGTCACGCCTTCATCCACCAGCTGCTGGACAAAGTCGTATTCTTCCGGCTTTACACCGACGCTGATCGACGCGAAAAGTTCGCGCGCTTGCATGTCTTTTGCGAACGCCAAGCGTTTTTCCGGTTCGAAGCGGTGCATGATGTAGAAATAATTATTTTCAGCCAGGAATTTGGCGATCTTTTCATCGACGATTGTCTGCATATTGGCCGGCACCACCGGTAATTTAAACGTGCGTCCGCCAAACTCTATGGATGTATCACATTCTGAACGGCTATTTACCACTGCTTTTGCAGGAACTAATTGAATGTCCTCGTAATCAAACACATTTTCCATTAATTACACCCCTAAACACGAATAATATTCTATAGAACGAATGGTATTGTTCGTCCATATGATAATTTACTCCATTTATTGGGGAATGTCAAAAGTTCTTTGCCTGGAACGACAAACTTTCTATCAGCTTTCTTTTTCAGCTATCATACTGCTTCGCGCGGGATGTTGTAATGAACTTTTCACCCGCTTCAACTGGGCGACAATAATCACCGAGATGATGACGAGCAAAAACCACGAGCTGATTTTGCCGATATGCACGAGCGACCAAGCCGCTTCCTGGTTCGGGTATTGCCAAGCGCCGAGGAAGGTCGTGATGTTTTCCGCAATCCAAATGAAGAACCCGATCAACAAGAATGACAGAATGAGCGGCATCTTGAAAATTTTCTCATCGATGCGAAACGTCACGACGGTGCGGAAGAAAATCAGCACCAATAATAGCTTGAGCCCCCAGCGGATATCATACGTGAAATGATGCGTGAAAAAGTTCGCGTAGATCAACACGCTGATGGCGATGCTGTAGAAAGGCTTCGGCCATCCGTACATGTGCAGGTCGAAACGCCGCCACGCTTGGCAAATATAGCTAGCGACACTGGCGTACATGAAGCCGCTATAGAGCGGCACACCGAAAAACTTGCTGTAGGCTTCTTCGGGATACGCCCACGAGCCCATATGGACCTTGTACAATTCCAGCCCGAGCCCGATCGCATGGAACACCAAAATGACTTTGAACTCATCCCAAGTCTCCAGTTTGGCCGTAAGCATGAACACTTGCGCGAGTATGCACACGAGCAAAATAAAATCATAGCGAGGCAGATAAGGAATCTCAATGTATTTCGACAAAGCCAGTGCTGCGAAAATGATGACGGGAAAAATGCAGCACAGCGCTTGCCGGTAGCCAAACAGCCAAAACGTTTTCATCACACAGCGCCTCCCGGAAGTTGGGTTTTAAAAATGGACGCTGTGGGCGTGGGGAAGTTGCCGGGGAAAGGTCTTGGATAGAGGGAGAGGTAGTATAAGGAATAAAAAAACTCTCAGTTACCCGAACTGAGAGTTTAGAAGCGGTTTATTCAATTAACTGATCTGCATAGGTTTTCACCATGTAAAACTGGAGCGACTAGCCATTGGCTGAGTGCCCGTTCAAGTTCTTCATTCTCGTGATCTCGCCTATGTTATAACCAATCCAAGCTCCGATAAAAGGGAAGAGAGAGCTGGTAATGGGCTGGTTTGGAAAATTAAAATCTACAGTGAATAGTAAAAACGCCAAGCCGCCGCCTAGAATTGCATAAAGGGCTGCTTCAATTATTTTTTTGCGTTTCCACCGTTTCTTGCCCCAGTATTTCCTGTCGAATGCCTGAACACGCCGGCTGGTTTTCGTGCCAATCAGTTTGCCGGTTAGCAGGGTATATAAGGTGAGCAATAAGACGACCAAGAGGCCCGCTAAAATAAACAACGTGATAACGAAGAGGTTTCCGCTTTCAAAGAAGTAGACAAATAAGAGAAAAATCACCAGCATAAAAAAGTTGCCACGAATTAATTGTTTCTTTTTCAATTGCTTAATTTCTTGTATCTCCTGTTGCGATTCCTCCATTAAATCCTACCTTCCCGTTTAGAAACTTTTAAATTCCGCTGGTTCTTTTTAGTAGATATATTAATTTGGAATTCATAGTAATATTTTAGCATAAGTAGTTGGAATGTTTAGTGTATATAAATAAATTGGTAAATATGTATTTTAATGCTAATTCGCTTATGTTCATTTTGTATTTATAAATAGCTTCGTCAAATAACCGCATTCTATTTCTCATGGAAATCATTTAATATAAAAAATCCAAACACATGCGGAACCCTTTCTTTAAAATACGAATAATTATGTTCCGCATCATCAATGATTTCGAATTGAGTATTAGGGATTTTTTCTTTTAGTAGTTCATATACCATTTGATTGGAAGCTAGAAACGTCTCGTTCACTTTTGTATCAGTCCCTGCTTCCTTGGATCCGCAATCCAAATAGACACTTTTCACTAGTGACAAATCAGTTTGCTCAATCAGCTTCATGATTTCTTCTTGATTGCGATAAAAGGCAGAAGACAGGACGGCTATGTGTTTAAAAATGTGAGGGTAGCGGCACATAGCGTAAACAGAGATAAGGCCGCCTAAAGAAATACCGGCCATCGCGGTCTGATCTCGGATTGTGCGGTATTTGCTGTCTATCAGCGGCTTTAGTTCGCTGACGATAAAATCCACGTAATGCATGCCTTTTCCGCCTTCTGCACTCTCTTTGCCCAATATGCTTTTGCTGTATTCACCGCTTACCCAAGGACAATACTCATCAGTTCTTGCCTGTGGATTTTGATCGACCGCAACCACGATAAGGTCTAATTCATGTGCATCCAAATAATTTTCAAGATCCAAAGATTTCCCGCCGATAGCTTCCAAATCTTGAAACACATTCTGCCCATCGTGCATATACAACACGGGATAGCTTTTCTTTTCTGTCGAATAGCTTTTCGGCAGAAATACTCGGATTAATCTTTTTTGCTTGAATGAAGAAATGTATACCTGAAATGTTTCTAACAAAGCCGTACCTCCTTTATATCTGCTTAGAATGACTGGCTGTATGGATATCTATTATTAGATATTGTACGCCATTTCAAGTGGCTGTCGATTATCTTTACAGCTCATAGCGAATAAAAAGTCTAGAAGTATTTCATAATAATGAGGCAGATCGATTCAAACAAAGTGAAAACAAAAACAGTAAAAGACACCTCCGTAAATGCGGCAAGCATTTAACAAGAAGGCGTCTTTATTTTTGTCTCGGATGAACAAGTTCTTCAAAAAGATCAAAGTAGTAAATATAAATCAATTTTAACTCAGTGGGCGTCAATCACCAGAATACCGGTTCACTGTAATCGAATAACGATGGATCTCAATATCCGAAGCAATAAATACTCTTTAAAATTCTACTGGTGTGATAATGCATCATAACCGATCGACTTTCCTGACAAGGCCTGTACTTTTCATGTGATAACTTCTTTTAATGATCCATTCTCAGATGAGGCTCTTTAGTCTTCCCAGAGCTCGTCCATTAATTCTTCAATTTCTTTTCTGCGCTTTTCGGTTTCCTCATGGAGAATAGTGACTTGGTTTCCGTCGATTTCGACAAAGTCACCCGGCTTGGCAGCTGCGGGAAAGAAGCGCTTCTGGAAGTCTTGCGTAACCCCGTCAATTTCCACCACGGCAAAGTCTTCTTCAAACCGATCAATGATTCCTTTTAAGGGCTTCATGCTCATTTCACCGTGGCGACCGTAATTTTGGTGCCGGTCGACGTAAAGATGATGTTTCCTTTTTGATCGGTCCGGTACATGGTGGTCTTATAGGGTTTGAAACGGTTTAGCACCTCGGTGGTCGGATGGCCATACGAGTTTTTACCAACGCTGATGACCCCGTACTTAGGTTTCACGACTTCCAAGAAGTTCGCATTGGAGGATGTCTTCGCGCCATGGTGACCCACCTTCACCACATCTGCTTGGAGTGTTTGTTTGGCTTTGACCATATCTGATTCAGCCGTTTTTTCTGCATCCCCTGTAAATAGGAACTTGTTTTTATTGTAAGTGATATGAAGAACTGCGCTCCAGTTGTTCAAGTCGGTTTTCCCATAATCCCGTACAGGTCCCACAAACTTCGCTGTACCGGTTTTCAATGACAACTTGACCCCGGACTTGGCCGTTTTAATGGTCAACTTCTCTGCTTTCACAGCCTTCAAGAAGTTTTTGTAGGCGTCAGTCGTATGCGACACTTTCGGGGCATAGACGGCCTCTACTTTATAGGCCTTTAACACTTCATCCAGCGCGCCAATGTGATCGGCGTCCGGATGGGTCGCAATCATGATTTCGATGTCATCGACTTTTTGCTTCTTTAGATAGGCAATAATCTTATCGCCTTGTCCTTGGCTTCCACCATCGATGAGGATGTCTTCGCCGCCTGGCATTTTGATGTAGGTGGCGTCTCCCTGGCCAACGTTAATAAAATGGACCTTCATGGTCGGGGTGGCTGCGGATGAAACAGCGGGCATGGACACAAACCCAGCTACTAGGATAACCGACATAAGAACGCTCAGGATCTTTTTCAACACATCTCCTTCTTTCCTGTAAGTTATTTACATCCTCATCATATGCGACAATTACGCAATCCACAATCTATTTTTTCAGACAAATTTATCCATCGAATTTTGCCTTTATATCAATGCTAGAGCAAAGGCAACGCATAGAAAAAAGAGTAGCCGCAGCCACTCTTTTGAAAAACGTTTAGTTAACCATGAGTCCCCATCCTTCTGTGTATCCATCATAGGGTTTACTTAAGTCGTCCAGTCGCTTTTGTATATCCATGATCTCTTCGTAAGTTAAAAGGATGGTTTTAAAACAATAACAAGTCCATTCTTCCATTTCCTCATCATATTCTAATTCACAAGTAAATCCTTCACTTCTTAACCTGTCTAATACAGCTTCACCGCGCTGTTTATCTGGAACGACCACCACAAATTCTACAGGTTGTGGTTGTTTAAAATCGACACCTTGTTTAGCTAACATTTTTAATACTTGTCCATCTGCATCATTAGGGAATACTGTCATGGTTTCATCTCCTTCGGTTCTTGAGTATGGAACTAGTTCTCATTAATATTTTATCTCTCTTTTTGTTCCCACTCTTTTTTATGGTTAGCTTTTAAGGTTGTATTAATATTAATTAAAGCCATCAATATAAATGCAAGCATGATGAAAGTTACAATTTCACCCGAAAAAAAAGATATGATTCCTAATAACATAGCCATTGTCCCATACCACCGATTATTCATATGTAAGAATTCTCCTTTGCTTATGAAGCACATTATCTATTTAAGGTTGCCATTCTCTAAAGTGGCTATTAAGCACATGTCTCTCTTTTGGAGATTTTTTAATTTGAACTTAAACCATTGGCTTCTACTTTTGAGGCATAGTAAACGTCACGGCAGCGCTATTGCTTTCATCAATCTTCGTAAAGATTTCTGCAAGAATTTCTAATGCTCTTTCATTTGATTCGTACTTGCCCATAATTTTATTCCACTGATCCAAAAAGCTATTTTCGACGAAACCTACAATATGCTTTCCTTTCACAGAAACATCTTTTACGTTCATCATGCTTTGTTTGTTTTGCGTCAGTATCCATAGCATAGAAAAACAGTCCTTTCTTTTTCGAACTTCTAACTTCTATTTTTCAAACCTCACCAATGTTTTTTCAGGAATTTGAATACGATCAATATCGATCGTATTCATTTGAAGAGTGAGTTCACCTTCTCGCGCTGTACCTTCATCGCCTATCCAACAGCTATACAGTTCAAAGAATTCACCTTGTTTAATATAACAATCCATCATTTCACACAATGCTAGCAACTTCGCTTTGGATTCGACAAGTGTCTCTGCTGGCACATAGTTTGTGATTTCAATCCCCCAGTGACTCGAAACTTCGTAAACAAAACGAGTAGTGAAATGAGTTTCTTGAACTTTTTGTCGGTCAGATGCAGACGAGAAACAATCGCCAATAATAATACAGCTATCGGTGTCTTCATCACTGAGTGGTATGGCTGAGTTGGTGCCAATATAACTTACCAAACTCATTTTTAATCTCTCCGTTCATACTGTCAATTTTTCTAATCTGCTTGCTCCATATCATCCTCGCGTTGTTTCACAAAGTCGCGCCAGCCCAACCACAGGAGAAGGCCCCAGAAGAGCCAAAGGAAGGGACTCGTCACAGAAAAGCCGCTTTGTGACTTGCCGCCGAGTGCCGACAGCAGAACCATCGTTAGCATGGGGTAGATAGTCAGCAAAAGCATGGAGGGGAGGGCGAAACGCTTTTCGAGTTCAGGATCATGCGTCATGAAACTGATAAGCACTACAACAGCCAACACTGCGTACAAAGACCATACCGGAATACCGAGTGCACCCGGGAAATAATCATCGACCAAAAGCAAAGTGAGATCCACAAGCAAAATGATGCCGATCAGCCAATAGGTTTTCATCGGTTGGACCCCTTCCAAAAGAAATTTCTATTATATTCCATTATATCAAAAAAGACTCAAAAATTATAAAAAGGGAATATTTCACATATGTTATGATAGGTGAAAATGATCAGTGAAGAGGAGAAAGAGACCAATGAAAAAAGATATTCATGTCGTAGGAGCGGTCATTATCGACAACGGTCGCATACTCTGCGCCAAACGTGGAATGGAGAAAAGTCTCCCGGGATTATGGGAGTTTCCAGGTGGCAAAATCGAACAAGGCGAAACGCCACAAGAAAGTTTAAGACGCGAAATTCAAGAAGAAATGCATTGCGAAGTTGAGATCGGGGAGCAAGTTGAACACACGAGCTACGAGTACGATTTTGGCATCGTTCACTTGCAAACCTACTATTGTATACTTACCAAAGGTACACCGGTCTTGACGGAACACACCGAGATCAAATGGTTGGCGGCACATGAACTGCCGAGCTTGGACTGGGCGCCGGCTGATATTCCGGCAATTGAGAAACTGGCGGCAACTTTCGCCAATTAAATCTTCACAAGGATAAGGGGAATGGGCATGGATATCGCAAAAGAATTGAGTGCATCCTTACAAAGAGGCTTTATCGACCGTGACTTTCAGACGACGGATCGCTTTAAGCCGAAATTGCTGATTAACAACACAGCTTCTAATCATTACGTGCTCAATACATTGCTCGAAGAGTTGGACCAATGTACCTCATTTTTGTTTTCCGTAGCGTTTGTCACAGAAAGTGGCCTCGCGACATTGAAATCGCATTTAGCGGATTTAGATCGAAAAGGTATCAAAGGTCGTATTTTAACATCGACTTTTCTTAGTTTTAATCACCCGAAAATCTTTAAAGAACTTTTGAAAATTACCAATGTCGAAGTTCGTTTATCCAATAAAAAAGGCTTCCACTCAAAAGGCTATATTTTCACACATGATACCCACCAAACCTTAATCGTCGGCAGCTCCAATTTAACGGCTCAAGCCTTAAAAGTGAACTATGAATGGAATATCAAACTTACCTCTCATAGTAATGGGGAACTCATTCATCATTTCAACGAGCAGTTTGAAGCGGTTTGGAACGAAGCAGGAGTGCTGACAGAAACGTGGATCCATAACTACGAAAAACAGTACATTCCAATCGAATACCGTAAGGATGCCAAACAAGTTGCGGAGTTTCCAGAAGTCTACACACCCAATCCAGTAGAAGATGCCATACATATCAAACCAAATAAAATGCAGGACGCTGCGCTTCTCCAAATCGAAAGCGTACGGGAAGCGGGACATCAAAAAGGCTTAGTCGTCTCAGCTACAGGAACGGGCAAAACCTATTTATCCGCATTCGATGTCCGCAGCGTAGCGCCAAAGCGCATGCTGTTTATCGTTCACAGAGAACAAATTTTGCAAAAAGCGAAAGAAGATTATAAAAAGATTCTAGGTGGGGTAGAAGAGGAGTTTGGCTTTTTATCCGGAAGCCGTCGGGATTTACATGCGCGCTATGTATTCGCCACAATCCAAACGCTGTCGAGAGAAGACACGCTTCGTCAATTAGATCCGAAAAGCTTTGATTATATTTTGATCGACGAAGTCCATAAAGCGGGGGCTCGTTCGTATCAGCGCGTCATCGATCATTTCGAGCCGCAGTTTTTACTCGGTATGACGGCAACACCTGAACGAACCGACGACTTCAATATCTTTGAGTTATTTGATTACAATATCGCGTACGAGATTCGGCTGCAGGAAGCGTTAGAAGAAGACATGCTCTGTCCGTTTCATTATTTTGGCGTGACAGAACTCGAATACGAAGAAGGCGTTATTGATGAAGCGACTGTGTTTTCAAAGCTCGTGGCAGAGGAACGCGTCGATCATATTTTGCAAAAGATTTACTACTACGGACATTCTGGCGAAAAAGTAAGAGGTTTGATGTTTTGTAGCCGCAAAGATGAAGCGCATCAATTGTCGCTTGCATTTAATGAAAAAGGACTGAAGACCGTCGCGTTAACGGGTGATACCTCTCAAGAAGAGCGACTTCGCCAAGTTGAACGGCTCGAAAATGGCCTGCTCGATTACATTTTAACCGTTGATATCTTTAATGAAGGAATCGACATTCCAAGCGTTAATCAAGTCGTTATGCTGCGTCAAACGCAATCGAGTATTATTTTTATCCAGCAATTAGGCCGCGGACTCCGTAAACATGACTCAAAAGAATTCGTCACCATCATCGATTTCATTGGAAATTATAAGAATAACTATATGATACCGATGGCTCTGTCTGGTGACCGCTCTCAAAACAAAGACAATATCCGCCGTTCGTTAAAAGACACCAATTACATCACTGGCGTTTCCACAGTAAATTTTGAAATGATCGCGAAAAATCGTGTATTCCAAGCGATTTCCAATAGCAAGCTGACGGATCTCAAGGTATTAAGAGAAGCCTATATCGCGCTGAAAAATCGCATCGGTCACATCCCATCGATGCATGATTTTATCGAACACAACTCGATTGATCCGCTGGTCATCGTTCAAAAATACAATACCTATCATCAATTTCTCTTAAAGTTGAAAGAAGTGGATCCGTTATGGGGAGCGTACGAAGAACAAGTGATGATGATGCTGTCGTTGGAGATTTTAAACGGCAAAAGAGTGCATGAAATTGTGCTGGCGGAAATGCTGTTGCAAAAGGGACAAGTATCGATAGAAGAGTACCAGCAGCAATTAAACGCTGAAGGGATTTCGTGGAACGATCGAACCTTCCGCTCGGTCATGCGCGTCTTCACCTTGGAATTTTTCAACCAAAGCGGAAAAACTAAGTACGGCAAACAACCACTCGTTGAACAACACGGAAGCCTGCTAGCTTGGGGCGAACAAGTTCAAAAAAGCTTAAGAGAGAACCCTTCATTCCGAAATGCATTGGGAGACTTACTCGCTACCGCGAGACAGCATAGTGCGCGCTACAATCAGCAACAAGCACTCACTTTGCATAAAAAATACACACGCAAAGACGTCTGCCGTTTGTTGAACTGGGACAATGATGAGAGTTCAACGATTTATGGCTACAAAACCAAGCACGGTACCTGTCCGATCTTTGTGACCTATCATAAAAGCGATGAAGTCGAATCGAGTGTCGCATACGGGGATGAACTGATCAATCAAGAGACGATGCACTGGTTTACGCGTAGTAATCGAAGTCTAGCTTCAGAAGAAGTTAAGAAGATTCTAGGAGCCAGTGAAAACGGAACTGACATTCACATCTTCGTGAAAAAAGATGACGATGAAGGTGGCGACTTCTATTACTTAGGCCAAGCATTGCCGGATTCAAAATCAGTTCAAGAATCTTTGATGAAAGACAAAAACCACCGGGACATCCCAGTGGTTCAGATGGACATGAAGTTGGAGAATTCGGTGGAGCAGAAGCTTTATCGGTATTTGGTGGAGTCTTTATAAATTATTTTCAAAGGAGAATAGTTATGCCAACCTATAACAAGTTAGTCAGAGATAAAATCCCGCAAGTAATCGAAAACAGCGGTCTCCAGTTTAAAACCCGTATTTTATCAGAAGAAGAGTATAAAACAGAGGTAACGAAGAAATTCATTGAAGAGCTTCATGAATTTGAGGAAACCAACAATCCGAAAGACGCAGTCGAAGAGCTTGCAGATATCCTTGAGCTGATTCACGCAGCTGCTGAACTCAAAGGGGCTTCATTTGAAGAAGTTGAAGAAGTCCGCGTGAAAAAAGCGGAAAAACGCGGTGGCTTTAAAGAGCGTATCTTTTTAATTGAGGTTGAAGATGAGTAAACTTCAACTAATCACCTCGCAACTCGTGAGCCATTTGAGTCGGTTAGCACGAGAGGCAGTAGAAATCAATTGGATCACTGCGTTTGCAATGAAGTCCGGTGTTCGAATCGTGACACCGTTCTTGAAAGAAGCCGCAGATAGAGGTGTGCCGATCAAAATATTGATTGGTGACTATCTTTTCGTAACGCAGCCGGAAGCACTAAAGATCTTGCTGGAAGAATTGCCTTCTGCTGAAATTCGCCTATGGAAAAGCGGAGGTGCTTCATTTCATCCCAAGTCATATTTATTCCGCGGTGAAGAAACTTCGCATCTGATCGTTGGATCGTCCAATTTGTCCCGCTCCGCATTAACAGAAGGAGTAGAATGGAATTTGATCGCTCCGACCTCAGTAGATGAGACTGTATTTGATGAAGCGGCTGAGCAGTTTTTAGCGTATTTCTACGCGGACGAAACGATTCCTCTCAACAAAGAAACGCTTCAGGAATACAAGATGCTTCATGAAAAGGTGAATCTCAAACGGCCAATCAGCCCTGTGTGGTCGGAAGCGGAAGAAACGGGACTTATGCTTGGGTCATCTCAGCCCCAGGAAATTGTTGAAACAGGAACATCCTACATAACTGAGTTAGAGCCTCGGCCTGCCCAGCAGGAAGCGCTTGATGCACTTGATGTAGTGATGGAAGAAGAGTATAGCAGTGCGATGGCCGTGCTTGCGACTGGGCTCGGGAAAACTTACCTCGCGGCGTTTTTTGCGAAGAAGTTCAAACGAGTGTTGTTCGTTGCGCATCGCCAGGAAATTCTGCAACAAGCGAAAGAATCGTTTCAACATGTGCATCCCAATAAAAAGAGTGCTTTCTACCATGCGACAGAAAAAGATATTTCCGCGGATTTTCTGTTTGCTTCCATCTATACACTGGGAAGCGAGTATCACTTGGATCAATTCGAGCAGGATGCGTTCGATTTAATTGTGGTGGATGAATTCCACCATGCGGCTTCCCCGACTTATAGAAGGCTGCTGGAGCATTTTGATCCTCAGTTTTTACTCGGGATCACGGCAACGCCCGACCGGATGGACAATCAGGATGTGTATGCCTTATGCAATGGCAACGTCGCGATTTCCATTCATTTCCTCGATGCCATCGAACGCAATTGGCTGGCGCCGTTTCGTTATTTTGGTGTATACGATAATACCGATTACTCGAAGATTCGCTGGCTTGGGAACCGCTATGATGAAGAAGAACTGCTTCAGGCGCAGTTGAGGGAAGACTATGCTGAAGCTGTATTTGAGACTTGGCAAAAGCACAAACAGACGCGCACGATTGTCTTTTGTTCGACGGTCCGGCAGACGCAATTTATGGACCAGTTTTTCCGGGAGCGTGGAATCCGTTCGATGAGTTTGTCGGGCGGTACGCCTGCAGAAGAGCGGAAAGCGGCGAGGGCTAAGTTAGATTCGGGAGAGTTGGAAATTATCTTCACGGTCGATCTGTTCAATGAAGGCGTTGATATTCCGAAAGTCGATACCTTGCTGTTTATCCGACCGACCGAGTCGCTAACAGTCTACACCCAGCAGATCGGCCGGGGATTGCGCATTGCAGACGAAAAAGATCATTGCGTGATCATCGACTTTATTGGCAACTACCGCAATGCAGATTTGAAGCTTTCGGTATTTGATACAGCGCCTCAAGCTAAAGGAAAAGCTCAAGGCGTCGAGCCTTTGGTTCCTGCGAATTGCGATTTCAATTTAGAATTGGCAGTCGTCAATCTGTTGGAAGAACTGCGGAAAAAGCGCGCTCCTAGAAAAGAATCACTGGTTCTTGCTTACCGTGAATTAAAAAGGGAGCTCGGCAGGCGCCCAACTTATTTGGAATTTCATCTCAAAGGTACGGCAGATTCGAAGACGATCAAGCAGGAGTTCGGCAGCTGGTTCGGTTTGCTCGCTTATGCGGCGGAGCTGAATGCAGATGAGATTGAAGTCTGGACCAAGCACCAGAATTGGTTTTTGGAAGTCGAGAAAACTGGGATGAACAAAAGTTATAAAATGGTCGTCTTGAGTTACATGTTGTCGAAGAGTGTAGAGAGCTGGCTGGAGCCGATCACGCCAGTGGAAGCCGCACCTTATTTCCACAAGTTCCTGACGGCAAAGCAATACCGAGTGAATGTCGATTTCAACGATGCACAAGGTAGGAAACTTCTTAAATATGACGAGAAGAAAATTGCCAACCTGATTGAGCGAATGCCGATGACAAAATGGAGCGGCAGTGCGAAAGACGGCTTGGTTACCTTTGATGAGAAGTTGTTTTCGTTGAATATATCACCAAGTAATGAACATCAGCGCATTTTATATGACTGGACAAAAGAAATTGCTGAATACCGGCTACATTTTCATTTCGAACGAAAAGCAGAAAATAGAAATTAAAAACTACAAGAAAAGCAGCCGGCCGGCTGCTTTTCTTGTAGTTTACTTTACTTCTTTAGTAAGTATTTTTTCCAAATATGAAGCGATCTTAGCAGATCTTTCGTCAATAAGCTCTTTATTCCAATATTCGGCTGCATCTTCGTGTGTGTATACAGTTATGTTCTCGTTAATTCTTTTCACCATCTTAGAATCTTTACCGTCTTTAATGTGAGTAGTTAAATCACCGGCAATAGATTTCGTAGTAAGAAAATCAGTTTTAGCATATACATTCTTTTTCTCGAAAAAATTTTTATTTGATAAATGAGAATTATCGGTATTGTATATAATAGCTAAATTGCCCATCCGGTTCAGATATTCTTTGAATTCAGTTTTGGAATTAAAACCGGCCAGCTGATATTCTTCATCTTGCAAAGTACGCGGCAAGATGTGTTCAAGTGTTAAGCGTTTGTTAGGAGAAGGGGATTTGATGTGAACATTGCTATGACCGTAGAGTTCCATAAATTTAAGTAAGTCAATGCCCTTCTTATTATACTGGCCTTTACTATTTTCAAACTTTCTCGTGCTGACAGCTTCACGCACCAATTTAGCTCTTTCAGATATTTTCGTCTCTAATCCGTTAGTAAAAACTTTGAGGGCATAGTCACTGCCTTCATTTTCTTTATTCTTATAATACTCTCTTATAAGAGGAGGTATTTCAGCTTCGATATAGTTAGTTTGAGTATAAGAGAAGACTACGCTTGCCCCTAAACGGATTGCTAAATCAATGATTTTTTCTTTTGTCTCACTTGATTCGCTGTAAAAAGGAATTAGCATAGTATGGGCTTGCCGAAGTTTTAAAAGCTCGAAAAGAATATACATTTTATTAGACTCTTCTACAAACGTGTCATAAGATTTCTTTTCGATATCGCCGTATATTTTTGAGACACGCTTGAAATCTTTTACTAAATCCAATACTCCCTTTGCATCCAATTCCAACTTAGAAAAGTAGTCGAATAATTTATCTTTTCCTTTATTTAAGCCCTTGGTGCCGACTAAGTAGTGTTTAAGGAAAGTAGAGGATTCAATTTTTCTCTTAGGTGTTATCTCTAGATTTATAATGAATTGTTTCCAATCCTCATTAAATTGCTGGCGATCAAGTTCAGAATCACTTGCAGCAGTTAAGCTTTTGAGCAATAGGTTTTTAATCAAATCGAGAGGCTCCAAGTCTTTTCCTCGGTTGTTTAAAATCTCAAAAAGCTGAAATGCTTTAGAGAGACTTGGTGCGGTCGTCACTATGAGCAACACTTTGGTTTTAATGTATGTGACAAACTTCGAAAGCTGAACGTCATCCAGATTTTTGACTTCTTCCTCTAAAATTTCATAAACCTCACTAATTTTTTTATCTGAGGTGCTTTCAACTTCTGTTTCTTCAAAATTATTTCCTCTTATAATTGAACGATAGGAGTCTCCGAATTTCAAACTTGAATGATGTTGGATTTTAGGCGCTTCAAACATATCTTCATCGTCTAAAATACCGTACCCTTTGGCTAATTCGCTGCTTTTCTTAGACCATTTGGTCAATTCTCGAGGATCTGTACTTTGCATTTTTTCAAATAACAGGCTTTCTACTGCTTTGTACAACAAAGACAAGGTGGTCAACCTCTGCTGACCATCAATTACAATCTTTTTAGTCGGATGATTCTTATCCTCGATCAAAACGATATTGCCTAACAAATAACCATCTGAATCCTTGATTTCAATCTGAAAGTTATTTGTATCTTCATGGAAATCCTTAAATAACTGGCGAACTTCTTCTTCTCCCCAAACAAAATCACGTTGGAAATCTGGAATTTCATAAACGAAATTATTATTAAAAACATTAATGATTTCTTTAATTTCAGAGTTAATCATGTTTAAAACCCGCCTTTTAGTTTGATCTCTTTTCAAATAGAGTTAATTAATAAAAATCTATGCAATTAAGATCATGGTAACATAAAAAAATTGGGAATAAGATACATAAATGATTTTGGATCACTGCTATGTGTATTATTGGTGTGATTTATACACTGAGCAAGCTACTTGAAAATATATACCCTAAGGGGTATTATAAAGTTAATCAAAGATATTACTCAAACGGGAGGAATCTACATGACTAACCAAGTAACTGTCTACTCAACTAACACATGTCCTTATTGCATTATGATGAAGAACTTCTTGGACCAAAACGGCATCGCCTACACGGACGTCAATGTCCAGAAAGATCCGGTAGCGGCGAGCCGCCTCGTTCAGGCCACAGGTCAAATGGGTGTTCCACAGACAAACATCAACGGCGAGTGGGTGCTCGGCTTCGATCCGCAGCGCGTCCAATCTTTATTGAAGCAGTAAAATTTCAATAGAAACACTGCTGCTTTGGGGTTGCCAAAATTCACAGCAAAATTATTTAAAAAACTTTCAAAATCCTGTCTCCTTTTTCGCAGTTTCCATCTATCTAAGAGATGAAAGGCATTTTTCTTAGAATAGGAGGAAGGCTGATGGAAAAGGAGTTTTTTGTTGCGGCGATTGAGCATCCGGAGTTTGGGGAAGTGTACCGCTTTTTTGAGGTGGATCCGGCGACCGGGGAAGAGCAGGCGGTCGATCCGTTCGATAGCGGAATGGTGAAGCTTTATCACGAGACACCTCCGGAATTGTTCTACATCACGTCGAAGCGCGGGGCGGATGCGAGTGGGTTTTACCAAGGAGAGCAGTTTGTCGTGCAGCGCGGCTCGAAGTTTGCGGGCACTACCACGCCGAAATGCCCGAAGCGTTATTTGAAGCTACGGGAAGAGCTATTGCTTTCGGGGAAATTGATGCCGCTTGGCCACCAGTACTTGGTGATGGAAGATGTGGAATTCACATCGCCTTTGATTGCGATGGGTGTCGCGATCGGTGGGTGGGCGAAGGGAGCGCATGATTGGAAGAAGATTTAAGAGCAGCAATATGTGAAAATGACTGCCAGTGAATAATTGAATACGAAACGGCAAAAGCATCGCCTTGAGCGGTGCTTTTTTGTGTTTTTCCGCAAAAAAAAAACACTGAAACGATCTCAGTGTTTTCCGGTGCTCATTTTCAGTTGCAATCACTGTATCTAACTTTATTCCCCAACCATCCCATCATTATCGTTATCGCGCATATGCGGATACAGCCAATGATCGCTCATGATGGGCATGGTGAAGCCAGCGTCTTTCGCTTCCTGGATCGTCACTTGCCCGTTGCCGTTGGCGTCGACGCTCGAGACGTCACCGGTTGTTTCTGGACTGCTCGTTTCCGTGGTCGTGGCTTCCGCTTCCGCGGGCTCGCTGTCCGTCAAGCCGAGGGAGGCGTTAACTTCATCGGGGTTGACATTATCAAATGTGTCGACCACTTCGTTGCCTCTGACGGTGTAGCTGTATTGGTAGCTGGAAGGCACTTGTGTTCCGGTATCGGGATAGGTGATGATGGCCTCGAAATCCGTGGCGCCGCCCGCATCGCGAATGACATCTTCCATATACGCCTGGTCGCCGTGGCGGTTCAGCGTGCTTTCTTGCGGGGTGATGTTATAGGCGTTCGAGACCCCGCCAAGTGAATCGGCGATGACGTGCCCCTCATCCAGAATGTCGCTCTCGACACCTGGCACTTTGGCTTCGTCCGAATAATAGCGGCCCGAGTCGAGGACTGGTTCGCTGCTGTCATCCTGAAGCACAATCTCGTCCGCCACGACGCGTTCCAATTGGCCGTGTTCATTCGTGAAGGCCCAGTATTCGCGGTCGCCGTAGCCGACTGACACGACGGTGTTCGCTTCACGGTATCCGGACAGGTCGCCGCCGTCCACTTTAACCAGTTCGTATCCTTCGAATTGTTCTTCCGCAGGTTCTGCGGCTGGTTCTTCTGCTTCCGGTTCCTCTTCAACTATCGTGTCGGCTTGTTCCGTTTCGCTTGTGGCAGCCTCTTCATCGGTTCTTTCTTCTGTCGCTTCGATGTCAGCTTCCGCTTCTTCCGGTGCTTCCGTTTCAACGGCGACTTGTTCTTGCGCTGCGGTTTCTGGAGTCGCGGCTTGTTCTGTTTCGGTACAACCGGCCATAAAGACGGCCAGCAACAGGACAATCCAATAATTCATTTGCTTTTTCACTTAAAGACACTCCTCTAGTTGTTCATTCTTCGGATTGGTTTCAACCGGTGATGGGATTCTTATTTATTTACGGGCCACCGTCAATAGTAAGAAGAAATATAATCCTTTTTTATTTATCATAGCAATAATTTACAATGAATGCAGGGGAATTCCGCACCGAAGACTTATCTTCTCGAGCTGCCGATCTAACCAGCTAACAGGAAAAGCCTGATCTTCTGTCGAAAAACGGGGAGCTGGGCTTTTTTATTGTGCGGACGGCTTCCGCATGTGCAAAACGGACGCTACTCCGTCTATACTGAAAGCCACGAAGCTTTTGAAATCTATTTCCATTCTGGAGGAGCCATGAAAAAATTTGCCTTGTATTCTCTTGCGGGCGTTGCGGCCGCATCTGTCCTATCAACTGTATTTCTGAGAACGCTTGCGCCGCTCGGGGCGACGCCGAATAAAGTGCAGCAGGCGTCGTTTGTGAAGCGCGGCCATTATCAAGACGGGAAATTCACCAATCTGGAACAAGCGGACATGAACATCAGTGCATCGGAAGGGCTGTCGATGCTAAGGGAGACTTTGTTTTCAAGCGACGTTGGACGATCGCCTGCTGTTCAATTGCCGGTGTCGGACATCGACTGGGAGGCCGTTGAAGACGCGCAAGACCGCTTGACCTGGTTCGGCCATTCTACCTTTCTATTGAGCATCGACGGAAAAAAACTGTTCGTTGACCCGATGCTCGGAAAACGGGCGTCTCCTTTGGCGTTTGCCGGAAGTGCGCGCTATAGCATGGACTGGCTGGAGATCGTCGAGCGGCTGCCGGAAATTGACGCGGTGCTGTTGACGCATGACCATTACGACCATCTCGATTACGGATCAATCCGTGCGCTGGAAAGTAAAGTCGGGCATTTCTTCGTGCCGCTCGGCGTCGGGACGCATCTTGAGCGCTGGGGAGTGGAATTGGCGCGCATTACGGAACTTGATTGGTGGGACGAAATCCACTTTGAAGGCTTGACGCTCGTGTTGACGCCGTCGCAGCATTTCTCCGGGCGCGGCTTGTTCAACCGCAATTCGACGCTATGGGGCGGCTGGATTGTGCTTGGCAGCGACACCCGTTTTTACACAAGCGGCGACGGCGGCTATGGCAGCCATTTCAATATCATCGGCGAACGGTACGGCCCGTTCGACCTCGCATTGATGGAAGGCGGCCAGTACGATCCGCGCTGGGAAACTTCGCATATGGCGCCCGAGCAATCGGTGCAGGCAGCGCTCGACGTCCGGGCGGATAAGATGATGCTCGTTCACTGGGCGGCGTTTACGTTGGCGTTTCACAGCTGGACAGACCCGGTGGAGCGCGCCTCACAAGAAGCGCAGCGATTGGGTGTGGAATTGCTGACGCCAAAAATTGGCGAGACGCTTTCTTTGGAGGAGCTTGATTCCTATACGTCGGCGCGTTGGTGGGAGCAGCAATAGCTGAACTTGTCGAGTTGATGGGTTTGAAAGATTTGAGATTCACACGCCAGTCTTCTAGAATAGGGGAAATACCAAGAAATCCGGAAAGAGGGATGACATGACTTTGACCAAAATTTCCATGCCGGACGCGATCCGCATCGAAAAGGTTCGCCGGGAAGGCGTAGAAATCGGCGAGCTTCTGAAAAATGATAATTTCGCATCGCTTGGAAGCGAGCTTGAGGCGGTATTCCGCGACGGCTACCAAGTGAAATTCCTGACGATCAACGGCGCAAAGAATTTGCTGCGCATCAAATTCGACCAGGAAGCGGATCTTGACTACACAGAAACGGAATACGGGCTTTCGGGCATTTCCATGGACGAAGCGCAAGTGGAAGCGTTCCGGCCGATCCTGTCCGATAATTGCCGCTTGGAACAGGAACCGAGCGGATCGTATCAGATTTTATGGACATAATGAATAATATCTAAACCGAAACCGGAAACGAAGCAGAGGCTTTGTTTCCGGTTTTTTTTATTTAAGCGAGAAGTCGTTATGTATCTATTGTGTGGGGATGAAGTGTCCTTTTCGCATTGTATAAGTGCTGTGGCTTTGTTTAATGGGATTTGGAAAGGGTATTGAATCTTCATGAATTAAAAACAGGCAATTAACTAAGGAGGATTTCTTCAATGGATTATATTAATCTAGGCAAATCGGGGCTGCGCGTCCCGAAATACATTCTCGGCACCGTCCCGTTCAGCGGCACGAACGGCTTTGAAGCGGCAGGCAATATCCAGGAAAACGAAGCGAATCGCATGGTCGACATGTCGCTCGATGCGGGCATCAATATGTTCGATACTGCGAATTTATATTCCCAAGGGAACGCCGAAAAGGTTTTGGGCGCGGCGATCCGCGGCAAGCGCGACAAAGTGTTGTTGACCTCGAAGACCGGATTTCCGTTTGATGACCATCAAAATTCACGCGGCGCCTCGCGCACGAATTTATTGAAATCGATCGATGAATCACTGTCTCGCCTCGGCACCGATTACCTGGATCTGTATTTCGTCCATTTATGGGACGGCCAGACACCGGTCGAAGAAACGGTCGAGACGATGAACGACTTGATCAAAGCCGGAAAGATCCGCCATTGGGGCGTGTCGAACTACAGCGGGTGGGCGCTTGCGAAGACGCACACCTTCGCTGAACAGAACGGCAAAATCCCGCCTGCGACGCAGCAGATCTACTACACGCCGGAAGCGCGCGAAGCAGAGTACGAATTGCTTCCGGCCGGCGCGGAGCTTGGCGTCAGCTCGATGATCTGGAGCCCGCTCGGCGAAGGCTTATTGAACGGCAAAATCGGACGCGGCAAGGAAGCGCCGAAAGATACGCGCCAAGGCGGTGGCTGGCCGGAGCCTTGGATACAGGACGAAGAGCGTCTGTATCAGGTAATCGATGCGCTCGAGGAAGTGGCAGCAAACCATAACGCAAGCGTTCCGCAAATCGCCTATGCGTGGGTGCGCGACCGCCCGAACGTCGGCCCGATCGTCATCGCCGCGCGCAACGAAGCGCAACTGCAGGAAAACATCGCGTCCTATAAAATCAAACTGAAGCAAGATGAGCACAGCCTGATCGAAAAAGCAGCGCGCCCGGTGCCAATCTATCCGAACTGGCACCGCGCGATGAGCGCCCCTGAAATGGCGAGCCCATCCGAGATCGGTTATTTGAAAGGCTATAAGGATTCCATGGGGATTAAATAATTTACCACATTCAGCCGGTGCGCAATTGCGTGCCGGTTTTTTGAATTGAAAAGATTTCATCTTAGCATCAGGGAACTTTTTATAAGATTTGTGATCTTTATAGAAAGAACAGGAGGCAGGCAGATGAAAGCAATTATTTTTGATATGGACGGTACCTTGTTCCAGACCGGCAAGATTTTGGAGCAATCTTTGGAAGAAGCGTTCGCAGTTCTTCGCGAGCGGGGCGAATGGCAAGGTGCAGCGCCAATAGAGGAGTACCGAAACATCATGGGCGTACCGCTTCCAGCAGTATGGGAAGCGCTATTGCCGGAGAAGTCCGACGAGACCAAGCGCGAGATGGATGCGTATTTCCTCGAATGATTAATCGGAAACATCAGTGAAGGCAAAGGGGAACTTTACCCTGACGTTAAGGGAGTGTTGGCTGGACTAGTTGCAGAGGGCTACCGGGTCTTTATTGCGAGCAATGGGCTTGTGCGCTATTTAGCAGCGATTGTTGAGTATTACGGCTTGGATGAATGGGTGAGGGAAACGTTCAGCATCGAACAAGCCGAATCGTCCGATAAAGCGGAACTCGTGCGCATGATCATCGAGAAATACGACGTGACAGAAGGAGCAGTTGTCGGTGATCGCCTATCCGATATCCGTGCGGCGAAAGCGAACGATTTACTTGCGGTCGGCTGCCGCTTTGATTTTGCGCAGGAACAGGAACTGAAAGAAGCAGACGCTGTGATTGATAACTTGGCGGATTTGAGAGAAGTGTTGAAGCGGTCGCAGGTCAAAGGGTAATCAAGGAATTGGCGGAAAAGGCGCAATTGGATATTCCCTTCCACCAAGAGATGTGATAATATTAAGACAATTAAACGAAACGGAGGTGAAAAGAATGGAGAAATGTGCTGCGGTGATGGGTGTGAAAATGGAGGAAGCTTTGTATTTCACACGTGTCATTACGTTTGATTTGACGCCGACGGGAGAAGTCTGCCCTTTTTTAGTCAATTTCAAAATCACGCGCAGCTGATATCTGACATTCTTTTCACTACTAGAGAAGACTGCCCGGTATGGGGTGGTCTTTTTTTGTACCGATTTTCAGCTGCGCCCTGGAGGCGTAAACTATGCAAATCACAGCACAACAACTAACGAAATCCATCGGCGGCAACGAAATCTTCGCCAATCTATCATTCGAGATCAACGAAAAAGAACGGATCGCCGTCGTCGGGCGCAACGGCTCGGGCAAAACGACTTTATTTCAGCTGCTGGCGGGACTGGAAGAACCGGACGCCGGCACCATCATCCGGACGAAAAATACCCAAATCGGCTATTTGCACCAAATCCCGGACTACCCGGGATACAGCGTGTACGAAGTCTTGAACGAAAGCTTCAGCGAATTGCACGGGATGCAAAAGCGGCTCAGCGAACTGGAAATCCAGCTGTCGAACGGGGCAGACGAGCGTGTGCTGCGGCAATACGGCGAGCTGCAGGAGCAGTTTATGGAAGCCGGCGGTTATGAAACGGAATCCAAGATCGCAGCCGTGGCGAACGGCCTTGGCGTCGCAGCGCTTACCGGGCAGCGTTTTGATTCGCTGAGCGGCGGCGAGAAGACGAAAGTGATGCTCGCGCAGCTCATTTTGTGCAAGCCTTCTGTACTGCTTCTCGATGAGCCGACGAACCACTTGGATCTGTCGGCGATCGAATGGCTCGAACATTACTTGGAATACTACAGCGGTACGGTCGTCGTTATCTCGCATGACCGGCAGTTCCTCAATAACGTCGTGCACAAAGTCTATGAAATCGAAGACGGCGAGATCTGGGAAAGCAAAGGCGATTACGACGCCTATTTGCGCAATAAGCAGGCGAAGATGGAGCAGCAATTTGCGGCGTATAAAGAACAGCAGAAGAAGATCCAGAAGATCAAAGAATCCATACGCCGCCTGCGCCAATGGGCGAATGAAGCCTCGCCGCCGAATCCGGATTTGTTCCGCAAAGCGAAAATGATGGAGAAGATGCTCGAGCGTATGGAAAAAGTGAAGCGCCCGGCAGCGGAAAAGGCGATGAAGTTGAAGCTTCAAGCCAATGACCGCAGCGGCAAGCGGGTATTTGAGTTGCAAGATGTGTTCCACGGCTTCGGCGATGAAGTGCTGTTTGCCGATGTCGAGCTGTCCGTTTACTGGCAGGACCGCTTGGCAATCGTCGGCGACAACGGCACCGGCAAATCGACTTTACTGAAGATTCTACTGGGTGAGATCGAACCGGTCGGCGGGGAAGTGCGCCGCGGCAGCAATGTCAAAATCGGCTATCTCGCCCAGCAGTTTGAGGCGTTCGACGGAGAGGCGCGCGTTATCGAAGCATTCCGCGATAAATTGTCGGTGACAGAAGGCGACGCTCGCCATTTGCTTGCGCAATTCCTGTTCTACGGCCACGACGTCTTCAAGCGCGTCAAGGATCTCAGCGGGGGCGAGAAGATGCGTTTGCGTCTCGCGCAGCTCATGCAGGAAGATTGCAATGTGCTCATATTGGATGAACCGACCAATCATCTCGACATCGAATCGCGTGAAGTGCTTGAGGAAACCTTGAAAGAGTTCAACGGCACGATCATCGCGATCAGCCACGACCGTTATTTCTTGCAGAAGCTGTTCACGAAAATCCCTTGGATTGAAGACCGAACCCTCACCTTACATGAAGGTTCGTATGACTGGGCGTCGGAAAGGCAGAAGTTGAAACTCGGTGCTTTATTGTAAAGTGATAATACACTCAAGAGTAAACCGTTTCCAATTTTTTATGGAAACGGTTTTTCTTTATGCCTCAGATGAAATAGGCTCCCTGTCTAAAGTTAATAGATGATGCCATATTAAGTTAGGGAGCGCAGACAAAAAATATTAAAACACCATGAGCGAAGTCATGGAGATTAATATATTTTTTTACGTAATCCGCTATGAAAACTATTTTGAGTACCATAAGCATTATTGAGTGTATACACATTGTTCCAAACCAATTTCATAAAAACAGAAGATACTTTCAAAAGCTTTTCACGTTTAAACTGAGAATTTAGGATAACTAGTCAATCCCGAGTACTTCCCCAATGCAATATGGTGAAAGCTTTAGACGAAGTGCAACGCATAATCAGTAAGCATATATACAATATTTTGTCGCTTTAAATCTTAGATTTTCAGGATTATTAAAATGATGTAAGATCTTAAACGAAAAAATATTTACGGAAGATTTTTACCAATATTATCCCAATATATAAAACTTTATGTTATAATTAAATGGAATTAAATACAATAAAAGGGAGATAATAGGATGAGTAAAACGTGGTTTAAAGTTTTAATGATCACAACAATATTATTGATGTCATTTGTTTCACCTTTTTCCAAATCACAAAGCAACGCTCAAGCGCAGCAAATCGCTTCAATCGGAAGCGAAATGAACGAAGTTTTATTGAATTACGAGCAAACCGATCAACAGTTTGAAATTTTAACGAATAAACAAATTAAAAAAGAACTAATTAAAGTAAAGAAAATGATCAATTCTGATGAAATTGAACTGAAGTCAAAGAATAAAGTAGAATATAATGAGGCGTTCGGGAAAATACATATCGAATCAAAAGATACTTACATTTTTGTTCCCTTTAAAGTGAAAGATGAACAGTATCAATTGAATAGTGCGGTTATTCATTTGGATGAAAATAAAAAATTTGTTGGTATAATGGAAATGGATTTAAAAGCAGACAAAAAAAGCCAGCAAGGAGTTATCAAGACTTGGGAGAATGGCAAAATTGTTTTAGATAAAATTGTACCTCTTCCGGAAGAATCATTTGAAGTCAATATCAATGATGAGACACCAGAGTTTCAAACTTTCGGGCTTAAGGACAGATGGGATACTTTTTCTGATTGCTTGAATTCACAAGGAGTCTCATATGCATTGATTACACTAGCAGGAGCTATTTGCGGTGGCGCATGCGGAGCCACTTGGGGTGCTGGATGTGCACCATGTTTCTACGGTCTTAGTTTTATTAGTGGCGGAGTTATCGGCCATTGTTTCCAAAAAGCCTTACAATAGGAGTACGATAAAATATGTTATTATTAATTAGAACACTTTCTTTCACTATAGCTATACTGTCACTTTTATTACTCGGTAACTTGTTAGGCTTTAGCATTTTGCCTAATGCCTTTATTGTTATTGCTGTATTCGTTTTATCTCTGACACTTGCTATATTAGGAACTAGATACAATCAAAGACATCAAAGTCAGGTGCAATAAAGCTATTTTCTTGTGTCGAAAGATTTTAGAAACTAGAAAAAGGAAGAAACCGTTAGCGGGTTTCTTCCTTTTTATTTTGGGGATTTTCTTCATGGACTTTTCTTTTATTAAACAAAATTACCAAAATTGGACCGACTACCGGCAGCAACGCCAATTGCTTGAATCGCGCTTCCGGCAAGAAGCGGTACGTGGCATAGACCGACAAGCCCCAAAGCACGAGCCAGTCGATGGTCATGACGGATACCAAACTGGATGTCTGAAACGCTTCCGCATAGGTTTCTGCCGAAAAGCCGCGGAAGACGGTGAGGAAATTGATGATGCTGATGGCGGCGACGAAAATCAGCCACGCTTTCGAGCGCAGGATTCGGTGCAACCAATTCGGCCCGCGGCGTTTTTTCTCCGGCGGCTTGTCGCCGAACGCGAAATAGAGCAAAAGGGAGAACGCACCGACGCCAAAGGACACAAGTGCAAATGGCCACGCCGGCCAGCGGAAGCGGTCATTCGGCACCAGAAGCGTCAAAAAGACGAGCGGGAAGATGCCGAGCGAGTTGAAGACAGCGAGGATGAGCGGATCGATCCCTTCCCATTCGCCCATCAGCAATGGACCAAATTCATATCCACCGGAACCCGAAGGCGCGAAAAAGACAGCGTATGTAATCATCAACAGCCAAATTACTAGAAATGCCATGCGTGTCACCTCGTTTTCACTTGGTTTTTCCTTATCATAACGCATATAGCTCTGGCTGTCTTTGCGCAATCCATTCGGTATAATGGAAAGAGACGGAAAATTAGGGAGGACTGGGCATGGAAAAATTGTTGAAAAAGCGCGGCAAGGCACTCGCGATCGACGTGATGGCTTCTGCAGTGGTCACCGCGGCAGTGGAGCCGCTGCTGCGCAAAAAGCTTAAGCAAGAGTGGGTGCATGCGCTCGTTACGCCGACTGTGGTGTTTTGGGGGCTTGAATACATCCAGTTGAAAACGTGCGGACAGACGGTCGGCCACAAAATCGCCGGCATCAAAATCGAAAACGCAGACGGCGGCGAACTGACGGGTGAACAAATTTTGAAACGCGTGGCACACCGCGATTCGATTATGACGCTGCAGTGGTTCAAAGAGCGCGGGCAGGAAATGGGTGCGCAAATGCCACATGACCGGTACGCCCACACGGTTGTACGAGAACTTGATAAATAAACGATGAGGCGGCATCCAATGGGGTGCCGTCTTTTGCATGAGATAAAAACTACAATTTCCAAAATGAACTGTCTCTAGCGACAACAGAAAGGTTACAATAATTGTAAGAATCTTTTTGTGAGTTAGGAGGAGCCTATGAACATTCGAGAAATGAGCGTGAATGGACAACGAATCATCCCGCCGCTGGAATTGAACATGGAAAAAGGAATCATACTGGGCATTCAGACCAATGTCCAGCGCAAGAAAATCCTCCTGGCCCAATTTGCAGAGCGGGGAGATGCCTATTTGTCGTTTGCGGAACAAGGCGAATACACGCGTTTGACCGTCGAGGAATTGCTGCGCTTTATGAAGTCGGTCAGCGGCCATGACAAGCCGGTACGGTTGATGCTTCAGCTGTTTCAATTGGGCGAATACCACAAAGTGAAAATTGCCGATTTGCCGTCGTCGAAGAAAATCTATTTGTCCTTGCTGCGCGTTTATTACGCACAGCAGCCGATCATCGTTCTGGAGGAGCCGTATTTTCAGCTCGAGGAACCCGATCAATTGGCATTTGCGCGACTGTTGGAAGAATTGTCGGAAGAAAAACAGATTTTGATCCTCACCGCCAATCTGGAGGATGCGCTGATCAGCTGCGATACAGTCTATCGTTTGGACGAAGCGGGATTGCATCTATTGGACATTACAGATGCTGACGATGAAATGGAAACTCGGGATGAGCCTGGCGAAGCGGAGTTTAAGATCCACAAAATCCCGACCAAAAAGAACGACAAAACCATTTTGTTCAATCCGCCGGAAATTGATTATATCGAAAGCATCAATAGTTCAGCGATGGTGCATGTGGCTGGGGAGACTTATGCGTGTGCACTGACCTTGGCGGAGTTGGAAGAAAGGCTCCAGCATTACGGGTTTTTCCGTTGCCACCGTTCCTATATCGTCAATCTGCAAAAAGTGCGGGAATTGATTACTTGGACGAAAAACAGCTATAGCCTGCGCTTGACGACCGGAAAAGATTCCGTCGTGCCGCTGTCGAGGACGAAGTTAGCCGAATTAAAAGAGCTGTTGAACATTTAATTTCCCGGGAAATAATCGCCGAATGAAGGATTTTACGGTACAGTTCGACCGGGAAATGGTACATATAAGCGGAATCGCAAAGCGTCCGCTCCTTTTTCTTATTATGCTGATGATATCAACGAAAAGGAGTGGCGCAAATGAATGCAATTTCCGTACAGAATATCCAAAAAGCATTTGGCAGCAATGTGGCTTTAAAAGATGTATCCTTCGAGATTCCAAAGGGAGAGATTTTCGGTTTTCTGGGGCCGAGCGGTTCGGGAAAAACGACTTTGCTCAAGATTTTGACGGCCCAATTGGAAGCGACGGGGGGCCACGCTGCCGTGATGGAGATGCCGTCTGGAATGATGCAAAAAACAGCGCAGAAACGGCGTTTCGGCATCTTGACCGACAATAGCGGCTTGTACGAACGCCTGTCCATTGAAGAAAACCTGGATGTGTTCCGGCGCTTGTATGATCTGCCGAAATCTTCTATTGATCAAGTGCTTCATTTCGTTAATTTGAACGCCGATCGCAAAAAGCGGGTCAATGTGCTGTCGAAAGGGATGCGTCAGCGCGTTACATTGGCGTGCGCAATCATCCACGAGCCGGAATTGCTGTTTTTGGATGAGCCGACGTCCGCGCTCGACCCGGTCAATACTGCGCATATCCATAAAGGTTTGCGCTATTTGAATGAACGGGGAACGACGATCTTTTTGACGACGCACGATATGACAGAGGCGGAAACGCTATGTGAACGCGTGGCGATTTTGCACAAAGGCGAAATTCGTGCGATCGGGGCGCCTGACGAATTGAAAAAGGTGCATCGCGATGGCACGCTGACGGTGGAATTGACGTCGGGAGAAAAAGAGCGCTTGTCGATGAACGAAGATTCGGCGGCGGCCATTGCCGGGTGGATGAGCCGCGGGCAAATCGACCGCATGTACACGAATGAGCTGAGCCTTGGCGATATTTTCATCAAACTGACGGGGAGTGAATTGGTATGAACGTGTCTTTAAAGCGTATCCAAGCAATTTTCATCAAAGATTATAAAGAGTTCTCCAGGAACTATGCGGTGTCGATCATGATTTTGTTTCCGATTGCGTTTGCGCTCCTGTACCGATCGGAAGCTGGCGATCAGGCAGCGATCTATGCGTTCATCATGAACTTTTCGCTGGCGATGCTCACCAGTTTCGTACAGGCGTGTTTGATTGCCGAGGAGAAAGAGCGCAATACGCTGCGTTCGCTCATGATGACCCCGGCCTCGATGCTTGACGTGCTGATCGGGAAAAGCGCGCTCGTCTTCTTGATTTCAGCTGCTGTGCTGGCGTTTTCCACTTACCTATTCGGCTATGAGACCTCGAATGTGATGCTGCTGACGGCGGCGCTTGGCATCTCCATTGTTCTTTATACCGCGATCGGGACGATTTGCGGCTTGTATTCGAAGACTTTGCTGGAAGCCTCGCTGTCGGTGTTTCCGGTATTGATCATCTTTACAGCCGGACCGTTTGCCTTGGCTTTTGAAGAACAGTATCCGTTTTTGGAAGTGCTGCGCTATTTGCCGAGCAGCCAATTGAGCGAGTTGCTCGTGGCGATGGAAGTTGGAGCGGCCGCTGGGGAACTCGCGAGACCGCTTGTCATCATCTCGATATGGGCAGTGGTGTTGACCATTATTTCGTTTATCCTTTATAAAAAGCGCTTGATGGACCAATAAAAAATCCGGCTGAACCGAAAAGTTCAGCCGGATTTTTTATGGTTATTTTTAAAGGGAAGCCCGGGGCATGTGATTAGTTTTTCAAGAACTCCGCAATCCTCTCCACCAGGCCGTCTGCAAGCGGCAGTGCGGGGTCGGCATAAGCTGCCATATTGGCTTGCTGGTCATCAGGTACGGGTTTCAATACGTGGTTCATGCCGTCGACAATCAATAGTTCGGAACCGGATTTCGCTTCGTGCAGCAGTTCCGCATCCCCTGCCGGCACTTGCAAATCGCGTGTGCCGCCGACAATCAATGCCTGCGCGTCGAGTTTTTCGACTTGTGCAATCGGGTCATACGCCATCCATGACTGCAGGTACGGCTGAACGGATGGCCGGAAGATTTGCTGCAGTTCCGGGCTCACGTCGTCCACCGTTTCGCCTTGTGCGAGTTGCCCAAGAATCGCATCCGCTTCCTCCCGTTGTGCTGCCGGCAAAGTACTGAGCTGTTCTCTTAACAGCTCATCGGCTGTTCGTCCGACGCCGGTCAGTGATACATAGGAATCGACACCTTCTTGATTGGCTGCGACGAGACCAACGAGCGCGCCTTCGCTATGGCCGATGACCGCGATATCTGTAAAGCGCTCGTCTTCTTTAGCGAAGCGGATCCAGGCAGCGGCATCTTCCGCATAATCGTCAAAGCGCAGCTCGGACTCATTTTTCGCGAGTGCCGCATTGTCGCCGACACCGCGTTTGTCGTAGCGGATGACGGCGATGCCCTTAGCTTTCAATTCTTCAGCGAGCATCTTCAAGCTATTGTTTTTGCCGGTGAGTGTCAGCGAATTGCCGTCTTTATCGGTCGGCCCGGAACCGGCAATGAGGATCGCTGCGGGGTGAGGCCCGTCCGTATCAGGAATTTCTTCTAGCGCCTGCATCATGCCGCCCTCGACTTCCGTTTCGATGATTTTCTCGGGATCGGCGGCTTGTTCTTTCTCGCCGCGCTCGAGTTCAAATGGGAATTTCTGGTTTTTCTGCGTCATGTTGCCGGTAATTTTTTCGGCATTTAGTGCACCTTCGAACACCAAACGTTCGCCTTGTATGGTAGTGTCAAAAGCCACTTCCGGGTCATCAAACTTAACCGTCGACAACGGATAGTTTTCGATGCCTTGCAGCGGAATGCTCAAGCTGCCTTCGCCTTCAGTGAATTCAATCGAAAACGGGATCGGCTGTCCCGGAACTTCAATCGCGCCTTGCCAAAATCCATCGATTTTCGAAGCCGTTTCGCTTTCTGCGGTATCTTCGTTGTTATCACCGGAACATCCGGCAGCGAGCAGGATTCCTGCAAGCACCAATGCGGCGGCTGTCCATTTTTTCATCTGTTGGCCTCCTAATGCTGTAACTTTCTTCTATAACTAGTTCAGCAGGAGGGCGATCTTCTCCTTCCTTTTTCAGCCGAATGGATGATTTCCACACCGTCGTGCGTACCGTTATACTGAAAAGGATTGGGAAAATGCAAGGCGAAAGGACGGAGAACATGGAACAATACCGCATCAATCCAAATAACGGCCTCGAGTTCGGCATCTATACACTCGGCGATCATCTGCCGGACCCACATACAGGAAAACGGCAATCGGAGGGGGAGCGGGTCCGAGAGATCATCCGTTTCGCGCAGCTCGCCGAACAGGCAGGGGTCGACTTTTTTAGTGTCGGCGAAAGCCATCAGGAATATTTCGCTACGCAAGCACATTCGGTCGTCCTGTCGGCAATCGCGCAGGCAACTGAAAAAATCAAAATCTCAAGCTCTTCGACGATTATCTCCACCTCGGATCCGGTGCGCGTCTTCGAAGATTTTGCAACGATCGATTTGATCTCGGAAGGGCGCGCGGAAATCATCGCAGGGCGTGCATCGCGTGTCGGACTGTTCGATTTGCTCGGCTACGACATCCGCTATTACGAGGAATTGTATGAAGAGAAATTCAAGCTATTGCTGCAGATCAACGAACAGGAGACCGTCAATTGGAACGGCCGTTTCCGCACATCTCTGAAAGATGCGCAAATTTTGCCGCGTCCTGAACACGGTTCGCTGCCGATTTGGCGTGCGGTCGGCGGGCATCCGTCAAGCGCCGTTAAAGCGGGCCAGGCCGGTGTGCCGATGATGCTCGCGACACTCGGTGGGCCAGCGGAAACGTTCAAGATGACCATCGATGCCTACCGCAATGCCGCGACAGAAGCAGGATACGACACAGGGCAATTGCCGGTTGCGACGGCCGGATTCTTCAACGCCGCCGAAACGACTCAGCAGGCGCTTGCGGAATATTATCCACATGTGGATAAAGGGATGGTCAAAACCAATGGCCGTGGTTATCCACAGGAAGCATTTCAGCACGGCGCGACAAAAGAAAGCGTCATGAATATTGGCAGCCCCCAGCAGATTATCGAGAAAATCCTTTACCAGCACGAACTTTATGGCCATCAGCGCTATATTGCGCAAATGGATTTCGGCGGTGTGCCGATGGAGCGCCTTGAGCGCAATCTTGAGTTATTGTCGACTGAAATCTTGCCGGCAGTGCGTAAATACACGCGCAAGGATTAACTGAATACGAAAAAGGCGCGCAGCCGGATAAGCTGCGCGCCTTTTTATTATTCCATTAGCTTCGCTGCGGTGCTTGCCGCTACGTATTCGGACTCGCTGAGAAAAGCGTCGAGGCTTCCTGGCGGCAACGGGCGGCTGAATAGATAGCCTTGGCCGACAATGCCGAAGGGCTGCAAGAGTTCTGCCTGTTCTTCGAGTTCGATGCCTTCGATGACGATGCGGGCATCGAGGTTTTTCCCGACTTCGATGATGGCTGCAAGGATAAACAGGTTGCGCCGATTGATGAGCACTTCATCAATCAAGGATTTATCGATTTTCAAGGTATCGATTTCGATATTTTTTACGACGTTCAATGAAGAATAGCCGGCACCGAAATCATCGATGGCAATGCGCAAACCGAGTTCTTTGAGCTCGCAGATGATGCGTGCGGACTGTTCGATGTCGAGCATGACACTTTCAGTGATTTCGATTTCGAAGCGTCCTGGGTCGACTTGCTCCTGTTCGAAGATGGCGCGCACTTTTTCGCTGAAGTCCGGATCCTTGAATTGGCGCGCCGAGACATTGACGGAAATTTTCTCCGCTGCCTGGCCAAGTGCGCAGAATTCCTTGCTGTCACGGCAGGCTTGGCGGAGCGCCCATTCCCCGATCGGCACGATGAGTCCGGTTTCTTCTGCAATCGGGATGAATTCAGATGGCGGTACATTGCCGAATGGCGATTGCCAGCGCAGCAGCGCCTCATAGCCGATCACTTCACCGCTTGCCAAATTCACTTGTGGCTGATAATGAAGCGCGAATTGTTGCTCATCGAGCGCTTTTTTCAGCGCCTGCTCCATTTGGCTTTTGCGTGTCATTTGGCTGTCGAGTTCGCGGGTGAACACTTGCACATTATTTTTGCCGTTTTCTTTTGCAGAATACATCGCGAAATCGGCTTCTTTTATGAGTTCTTCTCCGTCACTTTCTGAACCGGTCTGGAAAGCGATGCCGATGCTTAGCGTCACCGAAAATTCCTGGCCGAGCAGCTGAACCGGCTCGCGCATTACATGAAGAATGGTTTGCGCGAGATCATGGGCTTGAGCTTCAGTCGTATTTTCTGAGACGATGATGAATTCATCGCCCCCGAAGCGGGAGATTGCGTCATCCGGCCCGAGACAGGAGTGGATGCGGTTGGCGACGATTTTCAGGAATTGGTCACCACCGAAATGGCCAAGCAGGTCGTTGACGTTTTTGAAATCGTCAAAATCGACCAGCAGCACAGCGATTTTCTGCTTATGCGCTTCGGTGCGTGCAAGGACGTCGCGGATATTTTGATAAAACCAGTGGCGATTCGGAAGCCCTGTCAGCTGATCCGTGAACGCCAAACGATTGATTTCCTTTTCCGTCGCCTTTTTTTCCGTAATATCACGGACGATGGCAAAGACACCGTCGATTTCGCCGTTCCTGCGTTTAGGCACGGCATTGATATCGACTTCGATGATGTCCCCGTCTTTCCGTTTGATGCGCTGTTCGAAATTGACCGCTTCACCTGACAGTGCCGAGGCGAAAAAGGCTTGCACACGCTCAAGTTTTTCAGCGATGAGCGGATTGAAACTAAGTCCAATCAGTTCATCGCGTGTGTAAGCGCTCAATTCCTCCGTCATCGAATTGGCATTGACGAAACATCCGGCTTTATCCATTTCAAAGACGGCATCTAAATTATAGTCGAATAGTGAACGGTATTTCTCTTCGCTTTCCGCTAAGAGGGCCAGTGCTGTTTTTTCAGCTGAAATATCTTTGGCAATGCCGTAAACCCCTGTGACTTTCCCGTCCGTCACGATTGGCATATGGGTGATGCGCAAAGAAATGCGGCGGCCGGATTTATGGATGCCAAGTGTTTCGTAATTTTGCGTGACGCCTTCGAGTGCCAGCTGGAATTTCACCGCTGTGAAGCCCAGTTGGCATTCTTCAATCAGTTCGGATAAAGGCGTTTCGGTGATTTCGGTTTTGGAATAGCCAAACAAATGCTCGAATGACGAATTGACATCGATTAAATTTCCGTCGGCATCCATAGAAAAAATGCCATCGGGATTGTTTTGGAACAAAGATTCATAGCGCTGACGGTTGTATTCAAGTTCACGCGCCACTTTCTTTTGAATGGTGATGTCACGAATCAAAAGCTGCACCGCTGCCTCACCTTCGAATTCGATCCCCATGCCGGTCACTTCGACTTCGTGCACAGAACCCTTAGGCGTGACCCATAATTGCTCGGCAGGTGGAGTGCTAAGTCCCTGGTTCATGGATGCGATGCGCGATTCGGCGATGTCCCGGTAGTTGGGATGAACATAATCGAGAACGGCTGTGCCAATCAATTTCTCGGCATCGGGTTCATCAAACATTTGCAGACAGGCTTCATTGACATACAGCAATTTGCCGCCGCTATGGATGGCGATCGCTTCTGGAGACATTTCCGCAAGCCGGCGGAAACGACGTTCGCTTTCACGGATCTTTTTCAAATAGCGCTGTTCATTAATCAACTGCTGGCGGTCGAGAAAAGCCAAATAGCCGGCGATGGCGAGCAATAGCAGAATCAGCGCCGACACGACAAACGCCAGGCCCATATTGGTGAAAGAAACGGGACCTGTGGCTGAAGTGGAGTAGCTGACCGCCAGCATCCCGATATAATGCACGGCAGAAATCGCTACGCCAAGAATCATGGCGCTTAAGAGTTTCCTGCCGGGTGAATCCGGGCGCTTGCGATTGCGTGAGAAAATGCGCAGGGCGGCGATTGAAAAGCCAAACGCAACCACTATCGATAATAAGAATGGCAGGAGGTGGAACTGTGAGGTGCCGGGCACCTGGGCCGCGGCGTTGCCGATATAATGCATGAACAACACACCGAATCCGATAGCGAATCCACTGAAATACAAACGGCTTTTCGGCGGGTGGGAGCTGCTCAGTACATAGAAAGCGGGAAATGCTGCCCCGATGGCCCCGAGCAGCGAGATGCTCAGCAAAATTGGATCGTATTGCACAGGGGCTGCGGAATGATGGGTCAGGATGCCGATAAAATGCATGGAAAAGATGCCCGTCCCGAAAACGAGCGAGCTGCCGCCGATCCACCACAATGGGTGGGTACGGCTTCGATCGGCGATGCGGCCGATCAACAGGAGGGCGATATAGGAAGCGGCAATGGCCGTCAAGACAGAAAACGCCATGAACACCAAGCGCGCAAATTCGAGAGGCATAGGGAACAGTCCTTTCGCGATCAGATTATGGGGACTATTATACCCCAGTTAAGCAGTACGAAAGTACAGAAAAAATACCCATAAAGCTTATATTTAAAAGAAATTTATGGCAATTATTGATAGAAAATAAAAAACTATTATAAGCAGCGAGGTGAAGCGATCAGTCAGCGTGCCGGTCTCGCATATAATCGATCGCGTTACTGATTTCTTTGACGACTTCCATCTTTGTACCGGTCCCTTGGGTGCGTCGGCACCAAATGAACGCGGAAATAGCCGTGGCGGGAGGGTGCTCAATGACAAGGATGTCATAAGGCGGGCCGTCTGTTCCTTGCGTAGGGACAAAATAAGCCGAATACAGTGTCGTTTCGACAACTACGCGGCGTACAGGATAGTCTGCGCCGAGCGTATCGGGGTTCAATTCTTTAATGCGGGACAGGTCGGGCTGGTTTAATGTGGACATTTACTAACACCTGGCTTTCTATGGAATTTCGACTGGGTCTTTGTCCATACCCCAAACGGAAAACTTATAAGCGAAGCGCAGCGGGTTTCCAATTTTTATTCAAATAATGCTGTTTTTGGATCGTTGCCGAGACTGTGGACGATCAGCGAATGCAATTGGCCGCGGTGATGGGTGAGATGGGCGAGCGTTTCGAGCAGCCATTCGAAGCGGCTGTAACTGACGCCCCAATACGCGGTGTGGATTTTCTGCAGCTGGTCATCATCTAATGGAAGGTAAACGGTTTTGAGTTGTTCGAAGCTGTGCGCCAATTCGATAATGGCTTGCTCTTTCGACTTGGGCGTCCTGGAACTGTAAAATACACTCATTTCGGTTTCGGACGCCCCGTTTGCGATGCGCAAGTCTGCCTCACAGATAAGGGCGATATGGCCGATGAGTTCGCCAATCGAGAATTTTCCGTCAGTCGGCCGCACCTTCCAATCGCTTTCTTCTATAGAAGAGATCAATTCACTGGTGGATGTGACGATCAGTTCCAATTGGTGAAATACCTGTTTGCAATAAGCCTGCATACGCGTCGCTCCTGTCCATTCATTTTCATCTAGCATAGCATCGTTTTTTTCCATGAAATCAATTGATTCTGCAAATTTAAAAAGTTTTTTTAAAAAAAGTGATCTAAACTGATCTCCCCTCCGTTGAGCAAGTAGAACACTAAAAACAACTGAGGAGTGATGGATGATGAAAATGAACAAATTGATGGTGGCACTTCCACTAAGCTTATCCCTACTAGTACCGACAGCAGCACTTGCAGACAGCCACGGAGGAGGACACGGTGAATCAACTCAGCAGATGGAAGCACCGACTGCTACAAAAGCAGCGGAACTTCGCATCGCACTTGATACGGTATTGACCGAGCATGCTTTCCTTGCAGTCGAAGCAATGCAAAAAGGAATCGACGGAGCGGAAGATTTTGACCAGGCATCCGGCGCATTATTAGCTAACGCTGAAGATTTGAAAGCAGCAGTCGCTTCCGTTTACGGCGAAGAAGGCGGCGAGCAATTCGATGCTATCTGGCAGTCGCATATCGGCTATTTCGTTGATTACGTAACAGCTACTGCAGAAGGCAATGAAGAAGGCCGTGAAAAAGCTTTGGCTGACTTGGACGAGTACAAAACCGAGCAAGCGAAATTCTTTGATACTGCTACAGAAGGACGTTTGACAGAAGCTGCTGTAACAGAAGGCTTGGACGCGCACGTTGATCAATTGATCACAGCATTCGACGCTTATGCAGAAGGCGACTTTGAAACAGCTTATGCTTCAGAACGCGAATCAATCCACCATATGAGCATGTTCGCTGAAACTTTGTCGATCGCTATCACAGATCAGTTCCCTGAGAAATTCGACAACACAAACCCTGACACACCGGCAGTTGACCTCCGTGCAGGCCTTAACATGATCTTCACTGAGCATGCGGGACTAGCGGCAATGGCCATGCAAGATGGCGTTGATGGAGCGGAAAGCTTCGACCAAGCAGCGGCAGCGCTTTTGGCGAACGCAGATGACCTTTCAGCAGCAGTCGGTTCTGTTTATGGCGAAGAAGCCGGACAGCAGTTCTCTGAAATCTGGGGCTCTCACATCGGCTACTTCGTTGACTATGTAACTGCTACTGCAGAAGAAAACACTGAAGGCCAAGAACAAGCGAAAGCGGATCTTGATGAGTACATCGTCGAGCAAGCAGCACTTCTTGATGCTGCAACAGAAGGCCGCGTACCGGCTGATGCGCTTGAAGAAGGCTTGACGGCTCACGTTGATCAATTGCTGACAGCATTCGACAGCTATGTAGCTGGAGATTACGAAACAGCTTACGCTTCAATCCGTGAAGCTTATGCGCATATGACAATGCCAGCTGCTGGATTGTCCGCAGCGATCACTGACCAATTCCCTGAAGAATTCGGTGAAGCAGCAATGCCATCTGAAATGCCTTCAACAGGAATGGGCGGCATGAGCGCTAACTCAACAGCTCCTTACCTATGGGTATTGGCTGGACTATTGCTCGCGGCATTGATCACGACAGTTGCTGTGCGCACAAGAAAACAATAATAGCGAGATGATATTGAAAGCCGGAGAGGGTTTAACCTCTCCGGTTTTTTTGTCGTGAAAAATAGGGTGGGGAATTTTCTGGGTTCTTTTTCAATCAATTTGCTGGCTAGTGGGGAGGTCGCTTTATGAGCAGTAAGGGAATGAAGCTAGCGAAAGGTTACGTGTGAAACTGTTTCGACATTCGATTCAGGTTTCACATTGTTAATCGCCGCCGTGCTTTGGGTTGGCCTTTAGCAGTAAGCCAAGAAGGGCACTTGGCTTACTGCATCGGCTCACCCTGGGCGCATGACGGCTTGAAGATTTCGTTGTGTGCAGCTTGTTCAGACGGATCTGCTTCTATATACTGTTGCCGGCTAGTGGGGGAATCGCTTCTCGGATCGGACGTATGTGAGTTGGAGGGTGCGTGTGAAACTGTTTCGACATTTGATTCAGGTTTCATGTTGGTAGTCGCCGCCTTGCTTTGGGTTGGCCTCTTGCCATAAGCCAACAAGAGCACTTGTCTCATGGCATCGGCTCACCCTTGGCGCTAGGCGGCTGGGAGATTCCGTTGATTCTGGTGCGTTTAATCAGGTCTGCTTCTGTATGGGATTGCCGGCTAGCGGGGGAATCACTTCCCGAGTCTAGTGTGTAATGAGATAGCGAGGGTTTGCTTGTGGAATTGTTCCGATATTCTATTAAAGTGTCATCTGAGTAGTCGCCGCCCGGCTTTGGGTTGGCCTCTTGCCGTAAGCCAAGAAGAGCGCTTGTCTTACGGCATCGGCTCACCCTTGGCGCTCGGCGGCTGAGAGATTTCGTTGAGTCGGGTGCGTTTAATCAGATCTGCTTCTGTATGGGATTGCCGGCCAGCGTGGGAATCGCTTCCCGTGATACAGCGTCTGGCACATTGGCGCTTGAACGAAAAATTTGATTAGGGAATTAGGTTTAATTTGCTTCTACACAGTCAAGGTGACTTAAGCTATAAACATGACGCATTTTCACATTTTCTATCGAGGATATAGAAGAAATTCCGATTCCTTCTAAAACTAGAGACGGAGTGGAAGGGGCCGACGCCTGAGGGACCGCGCGGGCTGGCGAGACAAACGTGCCACGCTCTTTGGCACATTGGCTCAACACCCGCCCCATCCCCGGGCAGCTGAAAGCGCGACGTCCTGTCGCATCAGCTGCATGACTCGCATCCTGCGAGCCCCAAGCAGCCCTCTGCAACGCAGTCGAAAAGCGGAAGCTTTCCAATAGCTTCTCTTTATTTCACAAGTCCTGTCTTACATAAAAATCCCCCTGCCCGGCATGATCGGACAAGGGGGTTCGCTATTCTTCAGGGATGTAGGCTTTCTTAGATTCTTTCAAATCGACATTAACGGCGACAACGTAATAGCGCTTCGATTCGTCGGCTTCTAGCGGGATGCTTTTGCGTTCGAATAGCGAGACTGTCGCCAGCTGTTCGGATTCGCCGCTCTCGAGGTCTTCTTCGTAGACGCGGTAGCCGATGACTGCATCGTCGCGTACGGCATGCCACGATAAGGCAGTGGCCGTAAGTTTCAGATTGTCGGGCGCATCAGGTGCCTGTTCTTTCATCGCGGAATCGGAAATGAGTTCAGCTGACACGACGAGGCGTTCTTCATGTGAGCCGATGTCGCGGTTAAAGTCACCGGTACAGGTGATCAGGTTGACCATGCGCTGGTCCGAACGGCCGAAGATTTCTTCGACTGGCGCTTCGTCCGTGATGTAGCTTGAAGTGCCGCGAACTTCGAACACCATTTCGCGTCCATCTGCATCCGTCAGCGTGAATTGATCGCCTTTTTCCAGCTGGTCCAATTCATAGAAGACCGCGGGACCGGTGAGGCTGTCGACATGGCCTGCGAGTACAGCGTTTCCTTCTGCTCCAGCTTTAAAGCCTGGCTCAAACCAGCCGACTTGATCAACATCTTCGGGTACGCCCATCTCGCCATTGTCCAATACGCCGGTTTCTTCAATCGCCGCATCGACTCCTATGGAAGGAATCGAAATGCGTGCGGGCTTCATGCCTTGAAGATTGTCGAGCCGCTCTTGGCGCAGTTCAGATAGCTTTTCCTGTTGTGCCGGACGCACCGGAAATTCAGCGATCTTATCTTTGTATTGCGTATCGAGCCGCTCGCTCGGTGTTTTCTGTTCTGCTGGTTTGGCTGCCGTCTGCACCGTTTCTTGTTGTTTAGTTTCGGGTTTTTCGGGATTATTTCCATTCAGTGGATCTAAAATGAAAAATAAGGTGATACAAAGCGCTGTGGCCAATCCCATGATTAAATATTGTCTCATCTGCACATCCACCTTTCGTGGTCCGATAGTTGATTGCTTCATTCATAAGTAATTTCAGGCAGTTGAGTGGCAAAAAGTCTGCACCCCATAACTGCTTAGCTTCCATTAGTATAACGCTTATATAGGTACAACGCGGAATACGGTTGTTTGGATCACTTCTATAGAGCATGTTTTAAAAAAATTGCCCAGGCATCAAACAAGCCGTTCGTGCGATCGTCCGATTCGTTAATTGGAATAAAAATAAAGGAAAAGTGAACTAATTGCGCTTATGCTGCGTTGAATAAGTAACAAGCACACAGAGTCAATTAAGCTAAATGCCGCGGAATATAGTAAGCTAAGTATACGAAATCTGTAACAAAGGGGAAACGGCATGGAAAAAATTTCAGACGCATTGCTTTATGAGCGCGTCAGGGGAAAAGATAAGGACGCGCTCGAGGAATTGTATGACCGCTACGAAAAAATGCTATTTTCCTACCTATGCAAAATGACGGGAGACCGTGATTTGGCAGAGGAAGCGCTGCAGGAAGTATTCGTCAAAGTGTGGCGCGGGGTTGGCAGTTATGATGAGAGCAAAGGAAAGTTCGTTGCTTGGCTGGTGACGATGTCGCGCAATGCGGCAGTGGATTTGATCCGCAAACAGAAAAAACCTTCCGTTCCGTTGGATGAAATCGCGGAAGTGGAAAGCACCGATTCTTCGGTTGAAGAAACGGCCGAATGGCAAGAGAAGAGCGAACAGATTCATCAAGCCGTCCGGCATTTATCGGAGGAACAGCAAAAAATGGTACAGTTATTTTATTTCAAAGGCTACACGCATGAAACCATCGCAGAAAAATGCGGCATTCCGCTCGGAACCGTCAAGAGCAGGATCCGCTTGGCATTAAAGAAATTAAAGACATCCTTGCAAATGGTGCAGGAAGGGGGAGTTCTGGATGACAAACGTGAATTGTGATCAATTGATCGATTATTTGAATGGCACTTTGAATGAAGACGAACAAAAACAGTTTGAAGCACATTTAGCGGAGTGTCCGGAATGTCGTGAAATCGTCGATGCGACAGGAGAACTCCCTTACCTTGCAGATCCGGTAGCACCGAATCCCGGCATGAAAGCACGGATTTTGGACGCCGTTTTCGATGAGGAAGAGCAACAAACGCCTGTATCGGAAGAGCCGACAAGACGCGATAGACCAGCGCCTCCTGCCACTATGGCAAAGCGCGGATTCAGAACATCAAAGTGGACACCGCTCGTCGCGGCGGCACTGCTCGTCTCGCTGCTCGGAAACGCCTACGCGTTTTACGAACTAAGCGATCAGCCAGACGCTCCGACGGCACCTGAAGTCGCTTTTGAAACAGTGGATTTGCAGGCAAGCGAAGCATTTGAGGGAACAGGAACAGCTGCCTTGGTCCATGAAGAAGGGGCATTGAATCTCTTGGTTCAGGCAAACCAGCTTGAACCGACGAGCGGAGATCAAGTCTATCAAGTATGGCTATTGAAAGACGGCCAGCCGATTCCGACCGGTGCATTCACGCCGAGCCAAGAAAATGAAGGCGCGGTATTCTTCAGTCTTGATGAAGATACTGAAGGATGGGATACCATCGCAGTCACATTGGAACCGAATCGCGGAAATACGGCGCCACAGGGTGAAGTTGTCCTCAGCGCAGCGATCGATCCGGAAGCATAGAAGCGTTTTCGGCTTTAATGCAGAATATTATCAAGAGCGGCACTTATACCGGTGCCGCTCTTTTTCTATGGAGAAACTTTCTGAAAACCCTCTCCTTACGTAGGTGTATGGATAGGGAGTGTGGGGAATAAGTAAACCTTTAGAACTGTTCTTCTCAACTGCCGCCGCAAAGCGTTTTCTGCAAGTTTAAAAGGGGTAAATAAATACAAAATTCTGTACTTTTTTAAGAAGGAGGCGAGCGCTGTGGGAGCAAAGCAATCGAATCAAGGCAAAGTCGTGGTCATTACAGGAGCGTCAAGCGGAATCGGCCGTGGGTTGGCGGAACGTTTGGCAAGTCAACAAGCGAAATTGGTCATTGCTGCCCGCAGGACGCGGCTGATTGAAGAGCTCGCTGACTCGCTCGGGCCATTGGTCATCCCGGTGACAGCCGATGTCAGCAAGGCCAGGGATGTGGAAAGTTTGCATAGGGCGGCGGTGAATAATTTCGGGCGCATTGATGTGTGGATCAATAACGCGGGAATCGGTGTTTACGGGCCGTTTATCGATACGCCGCTGCGCGATTTGAACCGGACCGTAGAAGTGAATTTGCTTGGCACCATTTATGGCAGCCATTTTGCGCTGCGCCGCTTCAAACAGCAGCAGTCCGGTATCTTGATCAACGTCTCATCATTTGCGAGCAAGATTCCGATGCCTTACGGAGCAGCCTATACCGGCAGCAAATTCGGAGTCAGCGGATTATCCAACGGCTTGTACGAAGAACTTCGGCTGGAAGACTACCCGGATGTCCATATCTGTTCGATCGACCCGTGGGTTACCGATACCCCGTGGACAGAGCATGCAGCCAATTATTCAGGACATGAAATTCTGGTCGGGCCGCCGGATGATCCGGCGAAAGTGATTGATGCCATTCTCGGGTTGATTGATGAGCCGCAAAAGACCTTGGAAGTCGGCGGCAAGGGAAAAGCGGCCGCTATTTTTGGGCAGTTCCTTCCGGCAGTTGCGAAGGGGCTCAGCGGACAGGAACTCAAAGAGATGATCGAATCAGCGCCGGCTGCGGAATTGACTTCCGGCAGCTTGCACGAGCCGGTTGAAGAAGGACGTGCGGTTTCAGGAGATTTGCGGGAACGCTTTGAACAACAAGAAGAACAGTGAAGAAAGGGGGAGGCGGCATGGCACAGGAAAAATCGCGGCGCGGCAAAACGATCGTCATCACCGGCGCCTCCAGCGGGCTCGGCAAAGAAGTGGCACGGCAGTTGGCGAAGGATGGCGCGAATCTGGTCCTGGCAGCGCGGAGCACCGGCTTGATCGAAGCACTTGCGAGTGAACTCGGGCCGAACGCCATTGCAGTGACGATGGATGTCAGCCGTGAAGCGGACGTCGCTTGGCTATTCGAGGAGGCACTGACCAGTTTCGGTAAAATCGATGTGTGGATCAATAACGCGGGCGTCGGTGTGATCGGCCCGTTCACGGATATTCCCCTTGAAGACCTTGCGCGCATGGTGGAAGTGAATGTCAAAGGGACAGTCAACGGCAGCCATTTTGCGCTTCGCCATTTCAAGGAAATCGGCAGCGGTACTTTGATCAATATCGGGTCGGTAGCGAGTGATGTCGCATTTCCTTATTTCACCGGCTATAGCGCAAGCAAACACGCTGTCCTCGGTTTCAGCTCTGCACTCAATGAAGAAATGAAACTCGAAGGATACCACGACATCCATGTTTGTTCCGTGCTTCCGTGGGCGACTGATACCCCGTGGTTCGAACACGCCGGAAACTATTCGGGCCATGTGGTCGACATGAAGCCGATGGATGACCCGATGCGGGCGGTTCAAATCATCATCGATTTGATCGATGAGCCGAAAGAAGTCGTCGAAGTCGGCCGGAAGATGAAAACCGTCCGCTTGTTGACGCGGATCGCGCCGAAGATGCTGGAGAAGCGCTCGGCAAAATTCATCAAAGTGAATCTAGAGAAAACGCCGCCTGAAGCACCGCATAGCGGAACGCTGCACGAACCTGAACAGGCAGTGAAAGAACCAGAAGACGGAAATCCGAAAGCTTAGGCAGCAGCTGCTTAGGCTTTTTTATTGGCCTGCAGCCTGCTATCCGCCTTCCAGTCATTTACAAGTATAGAAGGGTATGATTAGATGGAAATAAAAGGGGGAATTATTGATGAAGTATACAGAAAAAGGGAAACAAGGCGGGCTATTGGATGAATGAGCCGACTGCGTATGCTGAATTGAATCCATTTACGGCCATCTGGACGCGTCCACGCGAGACAGTGCGCTACGTCATCGAAGAAAAAACCACCAGCTTTATCGTCTTGCTTTTGGTCTTGGTTGGATTTGCAGGGGCGCTTTCCGGGGCTTCCGGCGGAGAGGAAATGTTTCCGGCCATAGGAGTGATTGTTGGCGCCTTGCTGCTTGGGCCGCTTTCTGCAGTCGCCGGGATTGCCATCATATCTGGAATTTACAAGCTCTTGGGCAAATTATTCGGGGGTGTCGGAACGTATTCGGAAATGTTCCGCGCAGTCGTCACATCGAGCATTCCGCAAATTTGGCTATTGCCGATGTGGCTGATTTGGCTGCTCACATCGCCTTCGACTTTCTATACGGAAATCGAACCTGGTGTGGCAGAACCTGGCACGGGTCTCGGTATGGTGATTGGCTTTCTGCTTCTGGCAGCCGTGATCATTGTCGGTATCTGGACTTTCGTTATCCAGTGTAAAGCAGTTGGAGAAGCGCAGCGATTTTCAGCGTGGAAAGGGTTTTTCGTAATTGTGATCCCGTCCGTGCTGTTCGCAGTAGTCATCATTACCTTGTTAGCGATGTTCCTGTTTGCCGCATTCTAAATCTTAATAATGACTAAACAAAAGAGCCATCGCTTTTACGCGGCGGCTCTTTTTTAGCTTTGCGGGACCTCTTGAAGGATGGCTTTGGATTTTCAGGAAAACTAAAGCAAATGGCTTATCGGGCTGTTGATTGCAAAGAGTGGAGAGAAAAAGCTAGGTACAGAAACACGAGAGCTGTTGTGACAATTTATTTATCTTTTGTAATATTTAGAAAGTTTTGCCGTATACTATTGTATCACTCTCACACGCCCTCTATACTTTATTCGACTAGCGAACTAAACCTTGGAGGGATTCTATTGAAAATTCATAAACCGTTTTTAAATGTAGCTCTGGCTTCTGCTCTTGTTTTCTCATTTGCACCGTCTAGCATGGCGCATGATGCACTGGATGGCAGTGATTTGTCGAAAGGGGAGCGTGCTGTTTTCTCCAATGAAGAAATGCTGAATTTGAGCGACGCCAGTATGTCAGGGTCGAAAAATGTCTCGAACTTGACCGAGTCGGCTGCTGTGCAGATCAAGGAATTGGCAGGCGTCCAGAATAACACGGCCGATGTCTACGCGCATAAAGGGTTTGCGTATCTTGGAACACATACGGCCAATGGCGGCAACGGCGGAGTCCGTGTCTTCGATTTGAAAGATCCGTCCAATCCGAAAGAAATATCGGTTTTCGGCCATGACGACGTAGCCGGAACTTGGCAGGAGAAAGTCATCGTCAAAAGCGTGAATACAGCTGATTTTAAAGGCGATCTGGCAGTGGTCAGCGTGCAGCAAAGAGACCGCCATGCGGATACAGCGGGAGGCTTCCTGTTATATGACGTAACCGATCCACACACACCGAAAAAGCTAGGCTATTGGGAGACCTATGCGGATACGCGCGGAACGCATGAATTGTATTTGACGATGCAAGGCGACCGCGCACTGGTCTTTGCCTCGAATCCGTATGCTGATATCTACAGCGGCGGTGAAGAACACGATTTCCAAATCGTCGATGTTTCAGATCCGGCGAACCCGGAAACGCTGTGGCAGTTCGATCCGCGCAGCCTTCCGGAAGTGCCTGACTCGTTCAACGGCTACAACTGGAACGCGCCTGATGGCAAAACACGCGCTGTCTTCAACCACAGTGTCATCACCGACCACAACGCGCAATACGCTTACGTCTCAATGTGGGACCTCGGCACTGTGATTTTCGATATCCAGGATCCGGAGAACCCGGTGTATATCGGCCGTACTGATTATTCTTCGGAACAGCAAGGAGCCGCCCATTCCGCAGCTCTTGCGAAAGGCGGAAATGTCCTGATCGAAACACGCGAAGTGTCGACGCCGGTAAGAGCAGGCTATGAAGAATCCTATGGCTATACGCGAATCTTCGACATTAAAGATAAAGCGAATCCGAAACTGCTGAGCGAATTCAAAACGGATTTGACGGAAAAAGTAGAGGACGGCCCGACATTTGCGAATACTGTGCATGACCCGAAAGTTCACGGCAATACGCTGTACTTGAGCCATTATGCAGGCGGCGTCTACATGGTGGATATCACGGACCCAAGCAATCCTGAGCAGATCGGCCAATATGTGCCGGAGCAGGCGGATGTATGGGGCGTGTTCGTCGACCGCAACTATGTGCTCGCATCTGATATGGGGCAAGGCTTGAAAGTGCTGCAAAAAGGAAAAGGCGAAAAGCCGAACCCGGCCAAGCATTAATCCATTGAAAAAGGCGATTCCGAAAAAATCCGGAATCGCCTTTTTTGTGTTTATGGTTTTTCGTAGCGCTGGACGTTGTTCTCATCAATATCAACTGTCTCACGCTGCACCGTTTCGCTGATATGCTTCGTCTCTTGTACTTTGCGTTTATGGACGATGATTTCCTCGCTGACGTATTTCACTTTGCGCACTTCCAGGCGTTCTTCGATGACGGGAATGTGCCAAAGGCCGTCTTTTTCGTAAGTCTCGGCGGAATGGCCGCTTGCTTCATATTCGGAAAGCTCCTGATTGACTGGGCGGCGTTCAACTTCGACTTCTTCCCGTTCATACGGAACATCAAGTGTCTGTTGTTCTTCGACCGTGTTCTTATGGATGTCGACGCTTCCGGATTCCACCCATTTCTTATCCACCGCCAAGCGTTCTTCGTGGAGTTTCATCTGTTGTTCGTCACTCAAGTCGGGTGTTTCGGTTTTTTGACTATTGTTCTCTGCCTGTCTGTTTGCAGATAAGCTGGCTGCCGCGGCATCGAAGTTCTGGTAATTCATGCCGTATTCACTGTCGACGTAAAGTATGATCTTGCCGCTTTGGATTTGTTTGTAATACTCATCCGCTTCGGACTCAGAGAGGCCCATTTGTTTGAGCGCATCTTTTGTCGGATCTTCCCCGGAAATAAACGATTTGAACTTGTCCATGAAATCGCCCTCATCGGTATTTAAATGGACGTCCGTCTGCCCTTGCACCATCTGCAGCTGCTGTCCGTTCAAAGCGACGACATACATATCCTCTTCTTTATATCCCTGTGCTTTCAATTCACCGATTTCATGGATCACTTCCGCCTGCACATCGAATGTGCCGATCAATTTATGGCCGTGTTTTTGCATAATTGCATCCTCCTGTAAGGTCAATGTTTTGCCGTGTTTGCGTTATGGCTTATGTACCCGGAAAGCGAGAGTCGATAAACCTTGGCGAAGCATAGGGAGTCCGGAGAAAGGTGTGGGAGTTACGAATCGAAAGAAGAAGAAGAATCTATGGAGTTGTGAAATTGTTATTTAAATGTGGTTGAGGAAAAAGCATTTGTGCCTACAAAGAAATATTTTTGTAAACCTATTGTAATGTTCGTAAAATATCATATAATTGGAAAAGAAATGAATACATTACAGAATGGGGAAACGATTAACAATGACTTATAGCAAAGTGTTGACGACTGCGGCATTGACTGCAGCTTTGGCTCTTGGAGCAATTTTACCGACTGGTGCAGCATCTGCAGCTGAACTTACTGAAGACAATTCTTACCGTTTTGCTGGAAGCGACCGCTACCAGACAAGCTTGGAAGTTTCTCAGGATTGGCCAGATAATAGCGTTGAAACAGTCGTTGTAGCAACAGGCGGGGATTTCCCGGATGCATTGGCTGCAACACCTTTGGCTGGCGCACATTTTTCTCCTTTACTTTTGACGAAAAAAGATTCACTTCCTGCAGGATTCGCGGCTGAACTCAAGCGTTTGGGAGCGAAGAATGTAATCTTGGTAGGCGGTACAGGAGCTATTTCAGAGAAAGTACAAAAAGAAATCTCAGCACTTAAGATCAACGTAGAGCGTATCAACGGAAAAACACGTTATGAAACTGCTGTTAACATCGCAGAAGAAGTGGGCATGGGAGATACTCTTTATGTAGCGACTGGCGCAAACTTTGCTGATTCATTGTCGGTTTCTCCAGCTGCAGGATATTATGCAGACCCAATCCTTCTAGTACCGGCAACAGGCGCTGTACCAACTGTTGTAGCTGATTATATCAAAGCGAACCAGCCAGAATGGCCAATCATTGTTGGCGGTGAAGGCGCAGTAGGGCCGGCTGTTGAAGACTTGTTCGTAGACCCAATCCGCATCGCTGGAAAAACCCGTTACGAGACAAATAAAGAATTCAATGAATTCGCACTAGAGTTCGGGTTCATCGAAAATCAAAGTGAAACCTTTATTGCTACAGGCGCAAACTATCCGGATGCATTGTCCGGAAGTGCTTTAGCAGCTTCATACGGTGGAGCATTAGTTTTGACTGCGAAAACGCCATCTGAAGCATCTAAACAACAAATCAAGAACTTCGAAACGCCAGATTCCTTCTACACAATCCTTGGCGGCGAAGGAGCCGTTTCTTCTGCAACATTGAAACAACTATTCGCAAAATAATACCTGAAAAATGCCTGCCATCCGGCGGGCATTTTTTTCTCGCTAAAAGCAAAAGTCTATTTCTTGTATAGAAGATTAGGTATAATGAATCCGTTGCAAGAAATAAAGAAAGAAAGCAACAATTGACGGAGGTACCAATGGAAAAAGAAATGGTGTTATTCGGCAAGCGAGTGGAAGAAGATAAATATATGATTGCGCAATTGATCCAAGAAGAGCGGCTGGCGGCATTGCCGAAGGATGTTGTGGAAGAAAACCGCAAATTCTCGGAGCTGGTGTTGGAAGAGCGCGCCCGTTTCATTGAATTGCTCGGGAAAGCTATGCAAGACAGCTGCAATGAGGCAAAGAACATGGCAATGATTACGGAGTGGGGCAATGCAACGGGGAATTTCTTTCTGGAGCAGGGCATGACACTTGACGCAGCGCTCGCAGAAACTGGCTTATACCGGAAGCATCTGGCAGCCGTAATCAAAAGCGAAGGCCGGCGTTTAGGTATTTCCCCGGAAATAACCTACGACGCTGCGGAATTATTGCACGCGTTGTTGGACCATGCGACGTATTCCTATACGCATGCCTATACGATTTCCTACCAGAACAAATTAACAACAGCACGCCAGGAGTTTCTGGAATTGTCGGCGCCTGTTGTCCCGATCAGCGATTCGGTCGCCATTTTGCCGCTTGTCGGCAGCATTGAAATCGACCGGGCACATTATATTTTGGAGCGTACGCTATTGTCGGCAAGTGAATTAAAGATCAACACATTGATTGTTGATTTGTCAGGGGTCATCCGGGTCGATACGATGGTGGCGGAACAAGTCATTAAAATCATCCAGGCGCTCGGGCTGATCGGCGTCGGAGCGATTTTGACGGGGATCCGTCCAGAGGCGGCGCAATCCTTGACGACATTCGGTGTGGATGTGCGGACATTGAACATCGGCGGCAGCTTGAAGCGTGCCTTGGAGAATGTCTATAATTGAAAAAAGGCTTCGCGGACCCTGAAATGGGTCTGCGAAGCCTTTTTTAATTGGTGACCGCGTCCTGTTTAACGGACGGCAGGAATTGCTGCAAAGTGGCTGTTTCTTCTTCTGTTAAAGCGAGCATCGGCAAGCGTACGCCGCCGACCGGAACACCTAATAGGTTGAGTGCCGCTTTGACCGGGCTCGGGCTCGGTGCTGCGAACAAAGCTTTCATCGTCGGCAGTAATTTGCGGTGAAGCGCGGCGGCTCCAGCTGTATCGCCTGTGCGGAATAATTTAACCATCTCCTGCATTTCGTTGCCGATGATGTGGGAAGCGACCGAGACGATGCCTGTTCCGCCGATAGAAAGCATCGGCAAGGTCAGGCTGTCATCGCCGCTGTAGACGGCAAAGTCGCTGCTTGTACGTTCGATGATTTCAGAAGCGGCATCCAAATCGCCGCTTGCTTCTTTCACGCAGGTGATATTGTCGATAAGCGACAGGCGGACGATGGTATCGACCGATAGATTGACGACACTGCGGCCCGGAATATTATAGAGCATGACCGGAAGCGTCGTCGCGTTTGCAATCGCTTCAAAATGGCGGTACATGCCTTCCTGGGACGGTTTGTTATAGTAAGGAGTGACGAGCATGACGCCATCGACGCCCGCTTGCTCTGCCTGCTGGGTCAAGGCGACCGATGCGCGCGTGTTGTTTGAGCCGGTGCCCGCGATGATTTTCGCGCGCCCGTCTGCTACGGTGACGACATGGACGAACAGCGCCACTTTTTCGTCTGTCGACAAAGTCGGCGATTCGCCGGTCGTCCCGGCGACAACGATGCTGTCCGAACCGTTATTGATTAGATATTCCACGAGATTTGTTGTTGCCTGAAAATCGATTTCACCGTCTGAGTCAAATGGCGTCGCCATCGCAGTGATCACTTGACCGAATTTCATAGAGAACACACCCTTTTCTAAGTTTTTTTCAAAAGTTAGAGGTGGGGGCCGGTCCGAAGTAAACAAAAAGGCAGCAACGGGGGCCCGTTGCTGCCGTTAGAAACAATGTTTACCAATCGTTCCTGTTCGTCAGATAGCCCTCCATATAGTTTCCTATATGACAGTCCGGCACTTCTTCAGTGCAGAACCAGCGCACAGGAATATGAGCATCCTGCCGCTTCGGCAAATCCCCCTTTCGGCAATCGTCCTAAGAGCTCATACTCCTCGGATTGCGTACTGATGGTTTTTGCGCCTCTATCCTCGCTCCGCTAAGGAAGCAAGAAATTATTGAATTAGCTGTAATATAACAGAAAGAAATGGGAATGGCAAGAGAAAAAGAATTTTTTATTTTGCAAAATGTGGGAATAGTAAGCTGCGGCTTTAATTGATCTCACTGGATAAAAGGAGGCAATCAGATGGACGATCATCAAATGGACCGGCAATTGAATATCCAAACCGGTGGCGAACAAATGGGCTTTAATGCGTCGATGCATGAGCACCGTTTCGAAGTGACGCCCTATGCGTGGCTGGATAGATTGTTCAAGGCACACCCGCTTAAGGGCAGCGGCAGGCTGGTCGATTTTGGCAGCGGCAAAGGGCGCTTGAACTTTTTTGCGCATCATGTATTCGGGACGCCGTCGGCAGGAGTGGAAGTCGATCCATCGCTTCATGAAGCTTCGCTGCGGAATTTACAGCGCTTTAAGGGGAAGGCGGACATCGAATTCATCAACGGCTACGCGCAGGATTATGAAATCCATCCGGAAGATCGCTGGTTTTATTTTTTCAATCCGTTTTCCGATCCGGTGTTCATGACGGTCATAGACAGGATTTTGGCATCAGTAGCCGATCATCCGCGCGAAGTCGAAGTGATTTTATTTTATCCGGCAATCGAGTATACCGATTTCCTCGAACGCCGCACCGCTTTTGAATTGACCGGTGATATTGAGCTTCCAGTTGAAGCGGAAGATCCGCGCGAACGATTTTTGGTCTACCGCTTGCCGAGATGGGATTAAAGTTTCCGGTGAAACGGGTATAGCTTTATAAAAATGGATGCGGAAAGAGGGTTTCGGTTATGAAATGGAAAGGGCGAGCGGGCAGCAGGAATGTAGAAGACAGGAGAGGGCGCGGTGTTGGCGGGCCGGTTCTTGCCGGCGGCGGGATCGGCGGCTTGCTGATTGTCCTGTTGATCACGTTTCTCGGGGGCGACCCGGGAGCGATACTTGGCGATGGCGGAGGAGCTTCTACTTCGGAACCGTATGTGGCAAGTGAGCGGGAAGAAGAACTTGCCGATTTCGTATCGGTCGTCCTCGCAGATACGGAAGAGGTTTGGGCGGAAGTGTTCGCTGAAGAAGGCATGGAGTATGTCGAGCCGACTCTGGTGCTGTTTTCTGGAAGCGTCCAGTCAGCTTGCGGCATGGCCGGCTCTGCGACGGGGCCATTTTACTGCCCGGCGGATTCCAAGCTGTATATTGATTTAAGCTTTTACGATGAACTCGAGCGCCAGTTCAATGCACCTGGTGATTTTGCGATGGCGTATGTCGTCGCGCATGAAGTCGGCCATCACGTGCAGAACCTGCTTGGCGTGCTCGGGGATGTCCAGCAGGCACGCAATCAGCTGAGCGAAACCGAATACAACCAATTGCAAGTGCGCCTGGAATTGCAGGCGGATTATTTATCGGGCGTCTGGGCGCATCATGCTCAAGGCATGGGCTATTTGGAAGAAGGCGACCTGGAAGAAGCTTTGAACGCAGCCAGTGCGGTCGGTGATGACACGATCCAGAAGCGGACGCGCGGCTACGCCGTTCCGGAAAGCTTTACTCATGGCACATCCGAACAGCGGAAAGAATGGTTCTACAAAGGCTTCCGCGCCGGTGATTTGAATGATGGCAATACCTTCAATGCACCTGAATTATAAACTTTCGAAAAGATTGATATTTTGCGCTTGGTGATTCATTATAAAGAATAGACAGTCTTTTTCATCGGCAACTGTAAATGAAGAAGAAATCCTATTCTATGAAGGAAGTACACTCATGACACAAGAAATAATGACGGAAGACAATATCACCCGTCTCGAAGTGGACGGCAAACAATTGATTTTGATCGGCACCGCGCATGTGTCCAAACTGAGCGCAGAGCAAGTAAAGGAAGTTGTCGAGCGTGAGCGGCCGGATTCGGTGTGTATCGAACTCGACGCCCAGCGCTATGAATCGGTTATGCAGGATAAGAAATGGAAAGAAACCGATATCTTCAAAATCATCAAGGACAAGAAGGCAAGTCTGTTATTGATGAACTTGGCCATTTCCTCGTTCCAGAATCGTTTGGCTGACCAATTCGGCATCAAGCCTGGCTCTGAAATGATTCAGGGCATCCGTTCAGCAGAAGAGACCGGAGCAGAGCTGGTCCTTGCCGACCGCAATATCCAAGTGACCTTTTCGCGCATCTGGGGCAATATCGGGCTGATGGGAAAAGCCCAGCTGATTTCTTCCGTGTTCTTCAGTATTTTCAGCAAGGAATCGATTTCCGAAGAGGAACTTGAGAAAATGAAGCAACAGGATACCTTGAACGCGGTGATGGACGATTTCACCAAAGCCTTCCCGCGTATCAAAAAGCCGCTCATCGACGAACGCGACCAGTATTTGGCTCAGAAAATCAAAGAAGCTCCCGGGAACAAGGTTGTCGCCGTTCTCGGTGCCGCGCATATTCCAGGCATCACGCGCGAAATCCACCAAGAGCAGGATTTGAATGCGCTCAACGAAGTGCCGAAGAAATCGAAATGGCCGAAGATCATTGGCTGGGCCATTCCGCTGCTCATCTTGTCGATCATTGCGTATACGTTTTATGCAAACCCGGCAGCTGGCTTTGACCAGGCGATCAGCTGGATTCTTTGGAACGGCACGCTCGCTGCAATCGGTGCTGCGGTCGCATTTGGCCATCCGCTTGCGATTCTCACCGCCTTTGTCGCCGCGCCGATTTCATCGCTCAATCCGCTTGTTGCGGCCGGCTGGTTTTCGGGGCTCACACAAGCCTTTGTACGCCGGCCGAATGTCGGGGATTTTGACACCTTGTCGAAAGACGTGTTCACGGTCAAAGGCTTTTGGGACAATAAAGTGACGCGTGTCTTGCTGGTGATCGTATTGACCAATCTCGGCAGTTCGCTCGGCACATTCATCGGCGGCGCGGACGTTCTGCGGCTGTTTTTCGAAAACTTATAATTAGGTGTGGAGAAACTCCTGAAACCGTGTTTTCCGAAGCTTACCGCTCGCTTTCCGTGGGCTCGCGCCCAAGCCTCTTCAGTCGCTGTGCGCCTTGCGGGGTCTCGGTCGTCTCGCTAATCCACAGGAAAGATAAGGTCGACCTACGGGAGAACTTATCTTTGCGAAAGTAATGCGCAGCATTATTGAGCAGCCGGGGTTCCGAGCGGACGCTTCTCCAAACACTTCGAGACTCCATGTATTCTTCTAATAGGAAAAGCTTCCCCAAAAATTTAGGTGGCAGCTTTTTTGATTTCTAGATGCCCGCATAAAAATGTATAAAAAGTACTCTTAATGAATGATTTTTATTAGAAAAAGGAGTATAACTAAAGTATAAAACCGAACGGAGGCGCATGGAGATGGATTTCCTGTTGATGGGGATCTTGTTGTGGTCGCTGGTGATTGCTGCACTGCTGCTCGGATTGTACGGAGTTTGGAAAAGATCGTGGAAAGCGTTGTTTTGGGGAGGGCTTGCATCACTTTTGCCGATGGGCCTGATCTTTATGGGGGATGACAGCTGGGTGTTTAAATTGAGCATCTTGCCGCCGCTCTTGATGTTTATCGGAGCGTACTTCCTGAAACAGCGGCGTCCTGAAAAAGTTTAAACGAGAACCGGCCGAAAATTTTCGGCCGGTTTTTGAGTGTTTAAAGTGGTGCTTTCTGATTTCCGGTTATACAATAGTTATACAATAATCGGAGGGAGATAATCCTTATGCAGTATATACTCGAGCGCAGTAAATTATTCATCTTTTTGATTTTGATCCTCATGCTGGTCGGGGTTTACACTTTCCTGACTTTGCCGCAGCGTGAAATTCCCGAAACGCCTCCAGGGCTTGTGCTAGTCTCCACGATCTTGCCAGGCGCAGAGCCGGAAGAAGTGGAAACGAGCATTACGAATCCGATTGAAAGACAGCTGCAGAGCATTGACGGAATCGCGTCGATGGATTCCATTTCAGCGAATTCGGCTTCCATCATTACACTAGAAATCGAAGACGGTGTTGAACCTGAGGGCTTGATCAATACGATCCAGCAGCAGGCACAGCGCGCAGCCGGCAGTTTCCCGGACCAAGCCCAGGACATCAGTGTTGAAAAGCTGGACCTGACTTTCCCGCTGGTTTCCTATATGTTCTACGGGGATGAAGCGGAACTTGCTGAACTCGAAGAGCCGCTTGCGAATCTCTCGGATGAAGTGGAAGCGGTATCCGGCGTTGCCGGTACGCAAATCAAAGGCTTGAACGGCGAGCAGGTTGTCATCGAACTCGATGGGGATGCGCTCGCAGAAAATCAATTGCAGCCATTCGAAGTGCTTGAAAGCCTGCAGCAAGCGAATCAGCCGCTGTCTCTTGGCACCCATAGCGACGGCGAACAGCAATTCGTCTTGACCGTGCAGCAAAGCCAAGGCATCGAAAAACTGCGTGAGCTTCAGGTCGGCCAAGCAGCTGTCCCGCTTGCTGATGTAGCATCGGTCGAATTAGCTGAAGTTCCGGCGGAAGATATCGTCACGTTCGAAGGCGAGCCGGCGATTTCCTATACGGTCTTTTTGCAGACAGGCCAGGATGTGCCGTCTGTCGATGACCGCGTCAGCGAAGTAATTGAAGGCTTCAATGAAGGCTTGCCTGCGGGCGTCTCGGCAGAACGCTATGTGTCACAGGCTGAAAACGTCAACGAGATTTTCAGCTCGCTTTATATTTCGCTCTTGATCGCGGTGCTCGCGGTATTGGTCGTTACAACTGCGGGGCTGACGCTGTACGGTGCGTTTGCCGTAGCGCTGACGGTGCTTGCTTCCGTCTTGATCGGCCTCATCCCGATTCCATCGCTTGGCGTCGATTTGAACCAGATTTCCGTCATCGGATTGATTATCGCGATCGGGATATTGGTCGATGACAGCATCGTCGTCAACGATAATATCCAGCGCCGCTATAAGCTCGGCGACAATGCAATGGCAGGGGCCATCAACGGCGTTCGGGAAGTCTATCCGTCGATTGTTTCGTCCAGTTTGGCGATTGTCGTTACGTTCTCTCCGCTGCTATTATTATCCGGCGGAAACGGTGCGTTCATTAAAGCGCTGCCGAGTATTTTGATTACCACCATCTTGGCTTCGACGGTACTGTCGATTACGCTTGTGCCGATGATGCAATATTTGCGCACGAAACGCAAAAAAAGAAAAATTTCCGATACGCCGGGCTTCCTTGGCAAGCCGCTTGAAAAGCTTGCGCAAGTATATTCCGGAAAAGTGCTGAAAGGCGTCATGAAACGCCCTTGGCTAACAGGAATCGGCGGATTGGTGATTGCAACGGCGCTGCTTTCGCTTGCCTTGTTCACGCCGTTCGAATTCTTCCCTGAAGCGGACCGTGAAGAAGTGACGATGAACGTGCGTCTCGCGGAAGGCACAACCATTGAAGAAACCGATGCGTTCATCCGTGAAGTGACGCAAGAAGTGGCGCAGGAAGACGGCAATGTCAACGAAACCGCCGTTTTCACCGGTGAAGGCCTGCCGAATCTCTTTGCATCATCCATGGACAATACAGGCGCCAATACGGGCCAAGTAGCGTTCCGTGTCGACCGTGAAGCGACTTCCGCATCCGCGTTTATCGATAAATGGGAACCGGAACTTCGCGAACGTTACCCGGATGCAGAAATCTTCCTCGATACGATTGTCCAAGGGCCGCCAGTCGGTGCACCGGTAACCGTGACAGCGACCGGTGAAGACATCAATGAACTCGCAGCACTGCGTGACACACTCGAAGAAGAGATGCTCGCAAACGGTGCGACCGTCGTGACCGATAACCTCGGGGCTGCCGTACCGGCGATTGAATATGTGCCGGAGCAGGAGACGCTTGAAGACAATGGCATTGCCTTGTCGACGGTCACCAATCAATTACAGCTTCTGACGCAAGGCGTCCCGCTTTATACACTGTATGAAGGGCAAACGCCTTACGAAGTCGTTTTGAAGCAAGCAGGCATCACAGAAGGCGAACCGATCGACCTCGCTGACTTCAGTTTGCCGGCATCCAGTTCTGCTGCGAGCGGCGATGAAGCCGGCGGCGAAGCGGGACCGCCTGCTGCCGCACAGCCAGGGCCGCCTGAATTGATCGGGCTGGACGAGCTATTGACGGCACAGGAAACGACGGCGCTTGCACAAGTGCCGCATAAATCAGGAGACCGTGCCATCACGCTCCGTGCGTTCGGTGAAGCGGATGATTTCGAAGCGCAGATGCTCGATGTCGTCGATAATGCACGCGCCGACTTGTCGGCCGGCTATGAACTGTCGACTGGCGGCGAAAACTCCGATCAGGAAGCATTCTTCGCTGAAATCGGCATCTTGTTCCTGGTTGTGCTGTTGCTGGTTTACCTGGTTATCGCGTTCCAGTTCAAGTCGTTCGGCTTGCCGTTCCTTGTGTTGATTGCCGTGTATCTCGGCATCTCGGGCGCAATTCTCGGATTGTTCCTGACACAGACGCCGCTCAGCTTCCTTGGCGTCATGGGGATCGTCTCCTTGACGGGGATTGTCGTCCGGAACGCGGTCGTGCTCATCGACTTTGTCGAAGCGCGCCGCCTGACAGGAGATTTCAATATCGAAGAAGCGATCATCGAATCAGGATATGCGCGCATCAAGCCGATCGTGCTGACGTCCCTGACTTCGATTGTGGCCTTGCTGCCGGTCGCATTTTCCGGCGATCCTTTGTTTGAACCACTGGCCGTGACCATCATTGCGGGGCTCACGTTCTCCGGGTTGTTCACATTGGTCATGATTCCGGCGCTGTATCTTCTATTCCATCGCATCGTCATCGCGCGCAAAGAGAAGAAACAAACCGCCTGATGGAAAGCTGCAGGGTCTTCGGACTTTGCGGCTTTTTGTTTTTTGGCAGGGCTGAGTAAAGCTTGCCTGATGGGGTAAGCAGGAGAGAAAGGGCAATTTTTGAGAAAAGGGGGCGATGCGCTTGGGGACATTGGAATTAGAAGCGCGGCATAGGAAGCCGTTGCTCGCGGTATTGATGGCCGGCGTGTTTGTGGCGATACTCAACCAGACGCTGCTCGCCACCGCTTTGCCGCATATCATGGAAGATCTGGACATCACCGCCAACACGGCGCAATGGCTGACGACGGTATTCATGCTCGTCAACGGCGTCATGATCCCGATCACGGCTTTTTTAATCAATAAATACACGACACGCCATTTGTTTTTTGTCGCGATGGGGTTATTCGCCACCGGCACAATCATCTGTGCGCTCGCGCCCGGCTTTGCGACTTTGATGGTCGGGCGCATCGTCCAGGCATCGGGTGCCGGCATCATGATGCCCCTCGCACAGACGGTATTGTTCGTCATCTTCCCGATTGAAAAGCGCGGGCAGGCGATGGGCATGTTCGGCTTAATCATTTCCTTCGCACCGGCAATCGGACCGACTTTATCCGGTTATCTGGTCGGCCAGTATCCGTGGCGATCCTTGTTTTATATCGTCATTCCGATTGCGCTCATTGATTTGGCGCTGGCGTATTTCTTCCTGCGCAATGTGACCGAACGGACTTTCCCGAAAATCGATATTTTATCAATCATGTTATCGACCTTGGGGTTCGGTGGCTTGCTTTACGGCTTTTCGAGCGCGGGGGCCGCTGGATGGGGCAGTGTTTCAGTTATCGCATCGATCGGCGTCGGGGCTGTCGCTTTGTGGTTCTTCATCCGCCGTCAAGGCAGACTCAAGCAGCCGATCCTGGAATTCCGTGTCTTTAAATATGGTTTATTTACCTTATCGACAATCCTCAGCATTATCGTATTCGTCACGATGATCGGCAGTGCCACGATCTTGCCGATCTATATGCAGGACATGCACGGATTTACCGCTCTTGAATCAGGGCTCATGCTGCTGCCGGGTGCGATCATCATGGGGCTCATGAACCCGATTGCCGGGCGTATTTTTGATAAAGTCGGCGGCAAATGGCTGGCGATTGCCGGGCTGTCAATCGTCACCGGCTCGACCTTCCAGTTTACGATGCTGACGGCCGAGACGGCATTTGTTTATTTGACCGTCATGCACGCCATCCGCATGTTCGGTGTCGCACTCGTCATGATGCCCGTCACGACAGCGGGACTCAATCAATTGCCAGACCATCTCATTCCACATGGCACGGCGATGAGCAACACAATGCGGCAAGTGTCGGGCTCGATCGGCACGGCGCTGCTGGTGACGATCATGACCAGTGCGGCGCTTGACCCGGACCGCTACGGCGTAGAAGGGCTGATCCGCGGAGTCAACATTTCGTTCATGGTGACAGGCGCATTAAGTGCAATCGGTATCGTGCTGGCATTCTTCATGAAAAATCCAAAAGCGCAAGAGCAAGGCGAAGGATAAGTGGAAGATGTCACAATATGTGCATTTACTTATCCTTTTAGATTTGGTAAGATGTCTGACGACAGACAATGAATGATAAAAACTTGTTCAATTTTCTGATAAAACTACTTTTAATGAGGTGAAGTTGTGAATTTATTGTGGGGCATCTTCGGTATCATCGTCGTTCTTGGAATCGCTTTCTTGTTCTCTGATGGAAAAAAATCCATCAAGCCGCGGACGATTCTCGGCGGATTGGCCATACAGATTACGTTTGCATTCATGGTGCTGGAATGGGAACTTGGCAGACAAGCTTTGCTCGGATTGTCTCAAGGCGTCCAAAACATCATCAATTATGCCGGTGAAGGGATCGCGTTTGTGTTCGGTCCTGCAGCCGACACAGAAGGATTCGGGTTCGTTTTCGCTTTCCAAGTGCTGACGATCATCATTTTCTTCTCGTCTTTAATTTCTGTGCTTTATTACTTGAACATCATGCAAGTGATTATCCGTTTGCTCGGCGGGGCCTTGTCGAAACTGCTCGGCACGAGTAAAGCGGAGTCGATTTCCGCAGCAGCCAATATCTTCGTCGGCCAGACGGAAGCGCCGCTTGTCGTCCGCCCGTTCCTTCCGAACATGACCAAGTCCGAATTGTTCGCGGTCATGACTGGGGGTCTTGCATCGGTTGCGGGTTCTACACTCGCAGGCTATGCGCTCCTCGGTGTTCCACTTGAATACTTGCTCGCTGCCAGCTTCATGGCGGCACCTGCCGGCTTGATCATGGCGAAAATCATGATCCCGGAACAGGAAGAAATCGAAGAAAAAGAGTTTGTCATGGAAAAAGACGATCGTTCAGTCAACGTTGTCGATGCAGCTGCACGCGGGGCTTCTGACGGCCTTCAGCTAGCCTTGAACGTCGGAGCGATGCTTCTTGCGTTTATCGCGCTTATCGCATTGGCAAACGGTGTCCTTGGCGGCATCGGTGGCTGGTTCGGTGCTGAAAACATCACCATCCAAGGCATTCTCGGCTATATCTTCGCACCGCTTGCGTTCGCGATCGGCGTGCCGTGGGCAGAAGCTGTACAAGCTGGTAGCTATATCGGGCAGAAGCTCGTATTGAACGAGTTTGTCGCTTATACGGCATTCGCTCCGGAAATTGCGAACCTGTCTCCGAAAACGGTCATCATCGTCAGTTTCGCGCTTTGCGGATTTGCTAACTTCAGCTCACTTGCCATCCTTCTCGGTGGCCTCGGTGCAATGGCGCCAAGCCGCCGCCCAGATATCGCTCGCCTTGGCATGCGTGCCATTGCAGCGGGTATGCTTGCGTCGCTTTTGAGTGCGGCAATCGCAGGGATGTTCGTTTAAGCAATAGCTAACATTCGATCAAATTAAAAACCGTCCGTTCCCCTTTTCATCTAATGTGATGAGCGGGGAACAGGCGGTTTTTTGTTTAATAAAAGGTTTAATCGTCCTCTTGAAATCGGAAGGCAGGTGACTGCATATCCGCGCGTTTCCTTTCAAGAGAAATGCCTTGACAGCGGCTTTTTTTAAGATTACACTTCTATCTTGGCTCACCTGATTTTTAGGCAGAGCGGGTAGGGAGAGGGCTAATTTCATAGAAGGTATGTCTTATGGCAAATTGGATGGACCGGTTTTTCGGTCTTAACGAAAACGGGACGACCATCAAGCGGGAAATGACAGCCGGCCTGATCGGCTTTTTCACTGTTGTGTACATCATCGCCGTCAACTCGCTGATTTTATCGGAGTCCGGCATGCCAATCGAGTACGCGATCATCGGCACCATTGCCGCGTCCGTCATCGGGGCGTTATTGATGGGCTTTTGGGGCAATGCGCCCATCTTGCTCATTCCGGGGATGGGAATCAATGCATTGTTCTCTTATACGCTCGTCCAGTCGATGGGGCTTAGCTGGCAGGAAGCACTTGCGGTCGTCTTCGTCTCGGGTGTCATTTTCGTCTTTGTCGCGTTTACGCGCTTTTCGAAAATGCTCAGCGAGGCGGTGCCGAATTCGCTGAAAGAAGCGATCACGGTTGGGCTCGGGCTATTTCTGATGCTGTTAGGTCTTGAGAAAGGCGGCCTTGTAGCGCCAGGCGACGGTGCGATTCTTTCGCTCGGTTCGCTGTCAGATCCACTCGTGCTGTCGACCGTCGTGACGTTTTTGCTCGCGATCATTTTATTCATCCGCAATGTGCCGGGGAATTTTCTGATCACTATTGTACTGGGAACGGTCATTGCGTATTTCTTCGGCATGATCGATCTCAGCCAATTGAGCGAACCGGGCGTCAATACGGCAGAAGCGTTTGCGGTGTTCGGTGCAATGTCGTTCGGCAATTTTTTGTCGACGACGTTCTGGGTTGCGGTATTTTCCCTGACGATGGTCTTGGTGTTTGAAAACATTGGCCTCGTCCACGGACAGGTGAATTTCATTGGCCGTCCGGAAAAATATTCGCGTGCATTCCAGGCGACGTCGGTCTCGACGATGGCTTCAGGATTTCTCGGCACGAGCCCGACGGTGGCCAGTGTGGAAAGTGCGGCAGCGATGGCTGCTGGCGGACGCACCGGTTTGACTTCACTGACGGCAGGCTTTTTGTTTATGGGTGCAGCGTTCTTCATTCCGCTGATCAAGATCATTCCCGACAGCGCGATTGCGCCGATTTTAATCATCATCGGCGGGTTGATGCTTCAGAATATCAAGAATCTCGACATGAAGGACATGAGCGAGACCTTTCCGGCATTGTTGATCATCGCGCTGATTCCGTTTACGTACAGTATTGCGGACGGCATTGCGATCGGGTTTATCCTGTATCCGGTGCTGAAAGTGGCGATCGGCAAATGGCGTGAAGTTTCCCCGGCTCTTTATGTGATTGCTTGTCTGTTTTTCGTCAATTACGTGTTTCACGTGGTCGGTTGAAAAGCGTATATTTTTTAAGTGTTTTGAACAAGTCATTAAAATTAGAAAACAACTAATTTTACACGACAAATAGTCTATAAATTTTTTAAGTGTTTGGAGAAGCGTCCGCCCGTAACCCCTTCTGCTCAATAATGCTGCGCATTACTTCGCAAAGATAAGGTCTCACGTAGTTCGTCCTTATCTTTCCTGTGGATCAGCGAGACGACCGAGACCCCGCAGGGAATGAATGAGCGAGGCAACGCTGAGTTCATTCATTTGCGATGCTTGAGCGAAAGCGAAAGTAGCGCAAACCGAGGAGGCTTGGGCGCGAGCCCACGGAAAGCGGGCGGTTTAAGCTTCGGAAAACACGATTCAAGAATCCCAGACATATCAAAAAAGCGCATCCGGTTGATGGGTGCGTTTTTTCTTTGCTTTGCCGTGTTATAATAAAAGAAAAGGAGCGGATTACGATGCGCTATTTTAAATCGAATATGGAGAAACTGGTCAATCAGGAGCCGGAACTGAAAAATCGGCTGAAGGTATTGATGAAGGAAATGGAGCTTGAGAAAAGCTTTGCGTTAAAGGCGCTTTACCATTCTGAAGTAGCGGACAGCGGCCCATTCATGAAACAATACCAGGAAATCGATAGTCAGTAAAAAAAGCCATGTGCGAAGGATTCCTTCGCACATGGCTTTTCCGTGTGATTAAGAGGTACGGGCGGCTTTGAATCCGTCGAGCCATTGCTGCCAGGATTCGAGTGTGGTGCCGATGCAATAGCGGTTGATTTTTTCATCCTCGCAATCGATGCCCTGGCCGCCCAATAAAAAGTGGAGATTCGGCGTAGCTTCAGAAAGCTCTTTTATATATTGTTCTACAATTGGCCGACTTTTTGGCGTCATTACTGACATACAAACCAATTGGAAGTCTTGTTTGGCTACCATTTCAGCAAGACCCTCAAGCGGCGTGTCCGGTCCCGTGTAGACGACATGGAAGCCGTTTTCGCGAAGGAACAGCGAGAACAATAACAAGCCGAGCTGGTGATGCTCGCCGCTTGGGCTGAGTGCCAGTACTTTCGGCAGATGTGGCGCCACCGGGAAGACGCGGAAAAATTGATTGAAACGCTGCTGGATGATGTTGGTGATCATATGTTCATGCGCGACGCTGATTTGGCCGTTTTCCCATTCCGCACCGATTCTTACCATAAGCGGCGCGATGATGTGAAAGAATACGGTCTGGTGGTGGAACAGCGAGAACTTCAAATCGAGCAGGTAATTAAAACGGTCAATGTCTATCTCTACAGCGGCCTGGTACAGTTCTTCAATTTGCTTAGCATACTCAACGGGTTCATTGGAGTCGGCGACTTCCGGATGATAGAACTTTTTCCTTGAAGTGTGCAATTGCTTAACAGCTTCACTGATTTTCATGCCGTTTTCCTGGACTTGGATTTTCAGCCATTTCAAGTCTTCCAAGTTCTGGTCGGAATACAGGCGATGACCCGATTCTGTGCGCGCAGGCGTGATGGCATTATAGCGCGTCTCCCAGGAACGGATGGTCACTTTAGGCATATCGAGTATTTTGGCAGCAGCTTTGATATTGTACATAGCATGACCTTCATTCCGTAGTTTTTTGTTATACAAAGATTATACAACCAACTATCTCCAGCGTAAAGCTATTGGCTTTTCTGATTAGCAGAAAAAGGCAACAAAAAACATATCTATAGACAAAACCCACCTTCCCTTAGCGTGAGGCCTTATAAAAAATCCTTTAAATGGAAAAAAGACAGGGCAGTTTATCGGCTGCACTGTCTTTTTTCGAATATAAAAGTGATACAAACTCATCCGGCGGTAACACGTTGTTAGAGTTTTGCTTATTGTTCTAAAGCGCGTACCTGTTTTGCGGCTCTTGAGCGCTGCCAGCCTGCCGTAATGGTGAGGGTAGCCAACAACAGCACGAGGCCGAGAATGAATGGGAAAATGATGTTGATGTCGAACAGGATGCCGGCCAGGAGCGGGCCCATGACATTGCCGATGCTCATATAGGCATTGTTCATGCCCATCGCAAAGCCGACTTCGCCTTCTGCCAGTTTGGAAATCAATGTGTTCAAGACCGGGCGCAAAATTGATGTCGCCAGGAAGATGATCAGCGATACCCCAAAGAACATGACATAGCTGTTCGCGAATAGTGAGGCGAGAAAGCCGCCTGCTGCAACACCGAGGAACGTGATCAATACGCCGATTTCACCGAAGCGTGAGACAATGCGGTCAACAACGAACAATTGAACAATGACACTAACCGTACCGGTTGCGGTGATCATGAAGGCAATGTCTTTCGCGGTGGAATTGAATTGATTGTCGAGATAAAGCCCGAGAACGGATTCGTACGCGAGCAAGCCGAAGCTCATGACCAGTGTGATGACCAGCGGCAAAAAGTAAGGAACCGAAGTCGAACGCCCGATTTTTTTGAACATCGATTCGGATTGCGTCATCGTTAAAGCGAGGTCCGGATCCGCCTTTTCGGCGTCGCTGTCTTTCAGGACAAAGACGGAAAACAGGACCGCTGCGAGCGACACGAGCGCTGACACGAGAAACGGCAGCTTCAGGCTGTAATCGGCGAGAAAGCCGCCGATCCCCGGCCCGATGACGATGCCGAGTGACATTGCCGCGGACACCAGGCTTGTGCCTTTAGCACGCTGGTCGAAAGTCGTGATGTCGGCGATATACGCGAAAATGGCCGGCACCAGCATAGCGGCGCCGATTCCTCCGATGACGCGGGAGAAATACAGTACCCAAATAAAGTCGGAAGCATAGAAGATGAACATCGATAAGGTCAGCCCTGCAAGGCCCCAGATGATCATGATGCGGCGCCCGTATTGGTCCGCCCATTTACCGGCGATCGGCGAGAACAGGAACTGGGCAGCAGCGAAGATGGCGATCATCAAGCCGGCTGCCATGCCGCCTTGGTTGATGGAGACGAGATACGATGGCAAGATCGGGATGATGATACCGAAACTAGCGATAGCGATGAACATATTGATCATCAAAATCAGGATTTTTTTGCGTTGGTCTTTGGACATTGGAGTGCCTTCTTTCTTATATATATGTACACATGACAGTTATATTGACTTCCCCATATTATGGATACTTCCAAAGCTTGTCAATCACTTTGCAATCGGCAACCGAATTTTCTTTTCTGGTAAATTAAAAGCTTATTTTAGGGGCAGAAAATCGAATCGGGTTGAGCCGGGCAACTTCAGGGGTATAAGGTAATATCCAAGACCGACAATGGGAAGGGGATGGCGATGGATCAACGACTCGAACGAATCAAACTAACGGCTTTGCATGAACGGGTAGTCAGCGCTGAACAGGCAGCCTCTTGGATAAAGGATGGCATGGCGGTGGGGCTCAGCGGATTCACGCGCGCAGGCGATGCCAAGGCCGTGCCAAACGCCTTGGTGAAGCGCGGGGAGCAAAAAACGTTTCAAATCGATGTCTACACCGGCGCTTCACTCGGTTCTGGAATCGACGGACGCTTCGCCCAGGCAGGCATCATCCGAAAGCGAGCGCCTTATCAATCCGATCCTTTAATGCGTTCTGCAATCAATGCGGGAGAGGTGCAATTTGTCGATCATCATTTATCCCAAACAGCGGAATGGGTGAGAGGGGGAGTGGCCGGTACTTTGGATTTTGCCATTATCGAAGCGCTCGGCATCACCGAGGACGGTTTGTTGATTCCGACCACGTCCGTCGGTAACTCGATGGCATTCGCCCGCCACGCCAAACAGATCATCATCGAGATCAATACGGCGCAGCCTTTAGAAATGGAAGGACTCCACGATTGCTACGAACCGCAAGCAATCGGGTCGAGACAGCCAATTCCGCTCGTTTCGCCGCGGGACCGCATCGGCACGACAGGCATCCCAATCGATCCATCCAAAGTGGCAGGCATCGTCTGGGCCGATCAAGCGGATTCACCTTCGCCAATTGAGCCGCCTGATGTGGAAACGGATATTATGGCAAGCCACTTGCTTGCGTTTTTGCGCGGGGAAGTACAGGCCGGGCGCTTGAGCAAAAAATTGCCACCGCTGCAATCGGGTGTCGGGTCTGTTGCCAATGCCGTGTTGCATGGCCTTCTCGATTCAGAATTCGAAGGGCTGGAGCTGTATTCAGAAGTACTGCAGGACGCTGTGTTCGATTTGCTCGATTCCGGCAAAGCGTTATTCGCTTCTGGTTCGGCCATCACCTTATCTCAGTCTTATATGAAAAGAATTTATCAAAACTTTGGGCGCTACCGGGATCGATTGGTCCTGCGTCCGCAGGAAATCTCCAATCATCCTGAAATCATTCGGCGCCTTGGCCTCATTTCCATCAACACCGCTTTGGAGTTCGATTTGTACGGCAATGTCAACTCGACCCATGTCTCGGGGACCAAAATGATGAACGGCATCGGCGGTTCGGGGGATTTCGGCCGCAACGCGCAGCTCGCCATTTTCGTCACCAAATCCACTGCCAAGGATGGGCGGATTTCCTGTATCGTGCCGTTCGCTTCACATATCGACCATACGGAACATGATGTAGATGTGTTGGTCACAGAACACGGCTTTGCGGACATCCGCAATCTGTCTCCACGTGAGAGGGCAGAGCGAATCCTCGCGAACTGCGTCCATCCCGATTACCGCCCGCAGCTGCAGGATTATTTCCATAGGGCAGTCGCTCAAGGTGGTCATACGCCGCATGTGCTGGAGGAAGCTTTATCGTGGCATGCAGAATACATGCGCACGGGCACGATGTTAAAGAAATCGCCATAATTGGTAGGAAACTTAAGCGGCGGCCTTGAGCCTAACTTTTCTGTTCATGCAAAGTCAGGTATACTAATACCACTTGAATGTTACTGGAGGCACGTGCGCGATGGAAAAAATTACACCTGGCCCGCTATTGGATGTGATGGGGGAGCTATTCTCCGATGAAGTCTCGATAGCGGTCTCTAACATGGAAGAATATACCTATTACCGTCCGAGCAAACGCATTGATTTGAAAATCAAGGCAGGGGATAAAGTGCGTGAAGGCACCATCGCCCATAAAGCGCTGACAACCGGCCAAAAAGCGTCGGAATTCATCAACCGTGAAGTGTTCGGGGTGCCTTATCACGGCATGGCGGTGCCATTTGAAGAAGATGGCGCACTCGCGGGCTGTGTCATGGCGATCTACCCGGCTTATACAGAAGGGAAATCGGTCGTGACGGTGAAAAGCCCTGATGGCTGGAAGCCGATTCCATTCACCGATGTGCGCTACCTTGAAGTGAAGGACCGAAAAACCCATGTCCACGCTGCAGATTTTTCCGGAACGAATAAAAACTCCTTGCAGGAATTCGAATATTTGCTGCCGAGAGATTCATTCATCCGCTGCCACCGGTCGTTTATTGTCAACGTCCACCATATTGAAGAAATTCATCCCGATACCCATTCCACATTCGTGCTAGCAATGGATAATGGGGACCGTTTGCCCGTCAGCCAATCGTATTCCAGCTATTTCCGTAAATTACTCGGCTTCTGAGAACGCATGAAAATGCTGCCTCGGACAGCCGATTTTCTGTTTGACCCAAGGTATGCACTCTTCCATTCGGATATTCCCTTTTTCGCTTCTTCACCAGTTAATATTAGCTAATAATCAGACAAATAGATTGGGTGTCTTGCATCCTGTCTTCTTTAATGGAAGAACAAATATGCTACCCGTTAATATGAAAACGCTTCAAAAAATAACATATATTAGATAAAACTTACAGAAAGAGAGTGTGGATGGAATGGAAAAGAAACTTGAGCGAATCAAAGCGGCAGAATTGCAGGACCGGGTTGTTACAGCGCAGGAAGCGGCAGCGTGGATTCAAGATGGCATGACACTCGGACTTAGCGGATTTACAAGAGCGGGAGATGTGAAAGCGGTTCCTTACGCGCTGGTTGAACGTGCTGAAACGGAAAGCTTCAAAGTCAATGTCTTTACCGGTGCCTCCCTCGGGTCCGATATCGACCGATTGTTCGCAGAAGCGGGCATCGTTAACAAGCGTTTACCGTTCCAAGCAGAACCGGCGATGCGCAAAGCGATCAATGCCGGCGATATGTATTTCGTGGATCATCATTTGTCCCATACAGCGGAATGGATTCGTTCAGGGGTCATCGAACCGATCGATTTCGCGATCGTCGAAGCGTTGTCGATCACGGAAGACGGCATGATCATCCCGACGACTTCTGTCGGCAACTCATCCGTTTTCGTCAAACACGCGAAAAACATCATTGTGGAAATCAATGCAGCCCAGCCTGAACTGTTCGAAGGCATCCACGATATTTACGATACCGGCAAACAAGGCGAGCGCGACCCGATCCCGTTGACATCCGTGGACCAGCGCATCGGAACGAAAGGCATCCCGGTCGACATGGAGCGCGTACGCGGCATCGTCTTCACGCATCAGGGAGATTCTCCGTCGAACATTGTAGCGCCGGATGAAGACACGAAAATCATGGCTGACCATTTGCTGAACTTTTTCCGCAGCGAAATTGAAGCCGGCCGCCTGACCGAAAAACTAGCTCCGCTTCAATCCGGAATCGGTTCCGTCGCAAACGCAGTGCTTCACGGCATGATCGATTCGGAATTCAAAAACCTGGAAGTCTATTCGGAAGTGCTCCAAGATGCAGTCTTCGATTTGATCGATGCTGGCAAAGTGGATTTCGCTTCGTGCTGTTCGATTACATTATCAGAGCCGAAGATGAAGCAGGTATTCAGTGAGTTCGACCAATACCGCGACAAGATCATTATGCGCCCGCAGGAAATCTCGAACCATCCGGAAGTCGTGCGTCGACTCGGCTTGATCTCGATCAACACGGCACTTGAGTTCGATATGTACGGAAACGTCAACTCGACACATGTCTCCGGCACGAAAATGATGAACGGCATCGGCGGTTCAGGCGATTTCGCCCGCAACGCGCGCCTCGCCATCTTCGTCACGAAATCAACCGCAAAAGATGGCAAGATTTCGAGTGTGGTGCCATTCGCATCACATGTCGACCATACCGAGCACGATGTCGATGTAGTTGTCACCGAACAAGGCTATGCAGACCTTCGCGGACTGGCACCGCGCCAGCGCGTGGAAGTCATCATCGAAAACTGCGTCCACCCGGACTACCGCCCGCAAATGCGCGAGTATTACGAAGAAGCGCTGACACGCGGAGGCCAGACGCCGCACGTCCTTGAGAAAGCTTTGTCTTGGCACGAATCATTAGCCAAAAACGGCACCATGCTCGTGAAAAAAGAGCAATTGGTCTAAACAAATAAAACCGGACAGCCACATAGGCTGTCCGGTTTCTTCTATTCAACGATTACCATACATTTCTGAAGTGTTGCGTGAATACAATTCGATGATATTGCCGAACGGGTCTTCGGTGTAGACGAGGTAATGCGGTTTGCCTTTATTGATGTTCCACATTTTGCTGCGCTGGCGCCCACCATGCTGGACGATCCGTTCAATCGTTTCGACGATGTCATCGACTACCAAGGCAATATGGAAAAATCCTGCACGCCGCGGCGGCTCTTCAGAAAAAGAAGGGTCTTGGAATTCGAATAATTCAATGCCGAAGCCGTCGGAAGACATGAGGTGGACGTTGCGCATCTTACGGATTTCCGCCCCTTGCAGATCGTTCGTCATGGAGCCCGGTCCTTCCGTATCGGCATCAAAATCAAATGGCCCCGCCAAAATATGAAAATCGAATACTTTCCGGTACCACGTAATTGCTTTATTTAAGTCGGGGACCGCCAACCCCACATGCGTAATTGCTGCCATGATGATTCTCCTCCTTTTTGCTGTATTGATTCTGTACCCTTCTGCAGGCGGGAATATGCAGAGAAACTACATGTCCCGAAGGATTTAGTCGAAAATAGTTGTTGCCAGACTGGATTTTTAGTATTATAATAAGCAATTGTGAAATTCTGAAATGAGGGTCCTAATATGAAAAATTCCATCTATGGATTGACGATAGAACAATTAAAAGATTGGTTTGTAGAAAATGGCCAAAAGAAATACCGCGCCGAGCAAGTGTGGGATTGGCTTTACATTAAACGTGTCACTGAATTCTCGGAGATGAAGAACTTATCGAAGGATTGCATCGAGCTTTTGGAAAACAATTTTGCGATCCGTACATTGGACCAGGCAGTCAAGCAGGAATCGTCTGATGGCACAATCAAATTCCTTTTCCGTTTGCAGGATGGCAACTTGATCGAAACGGTTCTCATGCGCTTTAAATACGGAAATTCCGTTTGTGTCACGACACAAGTCGGCTGCAACATCGGCTGCAGTTTCTGCGCCAGCGGCCTATTGAAGAAAAGCCGCGACTTGAACGCAGGTGAAATCGTCGAACAGATCATGCAAGTGCAGGCGCATTTCGATGCTGAGCAAAAAGAAGAGCGCGTCAGCCATATCGTGGTCATGGGCATCGGCGAACCGTTCGATAACTACACAAACCTGATGGATTTCCTTCACGTAGTCAACTCCCAAAAAGGGCTGGCAATCGGAGCGCGCCACATCACGGTTTCAACGAGCGGCATCGTGCCGAAGATCTACGATTATGCGGATGAAGGCTTGCAAGTCAACTTGGCAATTTCTATCCACGCTCCGACGAACGAATTGCGTTCACGCATCATGAAGATCAACAAAGCCTACCCGGTTGAAAAGCTGATGGCTGCGATCGATTACTACTTGGAGAAATCAAATCGCCGCATCACGTTCGAATACATCATGCTGCGCGACGTCAACGACCATGTCGAGGAAGCGAACAAGCTGGCGAAGTTGCTTGAAGACAAGCGCCACTTGTCTTACGTCAACCTGATTCCTTACAACTCGGTCGATGAGCATGACCAATACCAGCAAAGTACGCCTGAAGCCATCAGTGCATTCTACGATGCATTGAAGAAAAAAGGCATCAATTGCGGTGTCCGCCACGAACAAGGCGCAGACATCGACGCTGCCTGCGGACAGCTTCGCAGCAAGCAAATCAAAAAAGAGAAAAAACCGGCAACGGTCTAATAGCGTGACAGGCAGGAAGCTCCCGAATTATCCGGGGGCTTTTTTGTTGGGTGAAAACCGGAGAGTGATTCAAAAAAGATTATGGTATATCGGGATGGTTTAAACGGCCGAAAAGCTGCCTGTACAGCTTTTGGAATGAACTAAAGTAAACTTTATTCATTAGTCGAATAAAGTCGCAGAGAACCCCTTTTGTGAGCATATTACGGGCTTATAAACTGTGAAGGATGATTTTAGGTAAACGTTTGCACGAATGTATTTGTAATTTACTGCAAATTCTCTATAATGAAAGAAAACGCTTCAGAGGAGAATGGGAAATGGCAGAAATTAAAATTGAACAATTAGGCAAGCGCTATGACAAAGGGGCATTGGCTGTCAGCGATTTCAACTTACATATAAAAGATGAAGAGTTCATCGTTTTTGTCGGTCCTTCGGGGTGTGGGAAATCGACGACATTGCGGATGATTGCAGGACTTGAAGAAATCTCGGAAGGTGAATTCTTCATTGACGGAAAACGCATGAACGATGTAGAGCCGAAAGAACGCGACATCGCGATGGTGTTTCAAAACTATGCTTTGTATCCACATATGACCGTCTATGAAAACATGGCATTCGGATTGAAGCTCAGAAAGTTCAAAAAGCCCGAGATTAAGCGGCGCGTAGATGAAGCCGCAGCGATCCTCGGCCTGGAAGAATACTTAAACAGAAAACCGAAAGCGCTCTCAGGCGGCCAGCGCCAACGTGTGGCGCTTGGACGCGCCATTGTCCGCGATGCAAAAGTCTTCCTGATGGATGAGCCATTGTCGAACCTCGATGCCAAATTGCGGGTGCAGATGCGCGCAGAAATCTCCAAATTGCATAACCGCCTGAAAACGACGACGATTTACGTAACCCATGACCAAACGGAAGCGATGACGATGGCATCACGCATCGTTGTCATGAAAGACGGCTTGATCCAGCAGGTGGGAACGCCGAAAGAAGTCTATGATTTCCCGGAAAACCGCTTTGTCGGGGGGTTCATCGGTTCGCCGGCGATGAACTTCTTCGAAGGCAAGCTGGTCGAAGGCGCTTTCGCCGTTGGAGAAAAGAAGATGGCGATTCCTGCAAAGCTTTTGGAGGTGCTGAAAGCGGAAGGCTATGACAACAAGCCGGTTACGCTAGGCATCCGCCCTGAACATATCCATGTCAATAATGAAGACCTGTCTGGCATCCCGGCAAGCGAATTCGACGCAACCATCACAGTCTCCGAATTGACAGGTGCTGAAACGATTCTCCATGCGGTTTATGAAGACCAGGAATTCATCGCCCGTGTCGACGCATCGACTTCGATCGAAGCGGGCCATCAAGCAACACTCGCCTTCGACATGGCGCATGTGCATTTCTTCGATGCAGAAACAGGAACACGCATCAAAGCCTTAGAACGCGCAGAAATGACTGTCTAAAACTCTTAGGCCCCGACCGGCTCAAACGCCGGCCGGGGTTTTTATATGCAACCGATCAGCATAAGAATGAATAACAAGCCAATGCTTGTATCTATTTCAATCGCCCCCATCCATAAAACTTCATGATCTGTCCCGGAGCAGGACAGCGCAGCGATTCCCTATTTGATGCTCAAAGTAATGTATATTGTTTCACCAAATATCACGAAGAAGGAAGCGATTCCCCCGCCGCCGGATGAATAATCAAAAAGCACAACCATGTAACCATACTTACCTCAATGAAATTTCTAAGCTGTTCAGCGCCAAGGGTGAGCCGATGCCACAAGACAGGTGTTCTTTCTGGCTTATGGCAAGAGGCCAACCCAAAGCAGGGCAGCGATTTCCTGTTTGATGCTAAAGTTTTTCATTATGAATAAACTTATCCCTTAGCTATTCAAAGCGTGAAAATTTGAAAAAACTGGAGGAGTTCGCAAAGGATAAGTTTAGAGCGGTGGATTAGGGGAAAACAACTTAACATAGAGTTTTCAAAAAAAGGAGTGGACACAGAATGGTAAAAATTGCAGTTGAACATCCATTTACATCCGTACGCGATGCGTTAGTACAAAAAGGGTATCGTGCAGAAATGCTTGAAAAGAAAACAGATGCACCCGATTACGACGTAGTGGTCGTCCGTGACCAAGATGATTTAACAGATTTCCACATGAGCGTTTCATTAGTCGAAGCAAGAGGACGCACATTGTTTGAAATCGTAGAGGAAGTCGAAGAGCGCCTCGTGCGCCAAGGCAAAATCCAGGCGCCTGCACCAATGGCACCGGAATACGGTTCTGAATCAGGCGGAGGCGGCGGAAGCTTCGTTGCCGGTGCTGTTACAGGCGCTTTGATCGGTGCTGCAGCTGGACTCTTACTTGCGCCTAAGAGCGGCAAAGAATTACAAGAACAAGTGAAAGCGAAAACTTCAGATTCCAGCGAAAAAGTGAACACTTCCATCGAACAGGCTAAAGTGAAAGCTGACGAACTGAAAGCGAAGCGAGATGAAAAGAAAGAAGACAAAGAATTGAAGAAACAAGAAAAAGCGATCGAAAAAGAAGCGAAACAGCAAGAAAAAGCTGAAGAAAAAGAAGAGAAAAAAGAAGAAAAAGCTCACAAAGAGCACGAGAAAGCTGAAAAGAAAGTAGAAAAAGAAATCAAGAAAGCTGAGAAAGATGCTGGCGGCGTAGATGTCGTGGAATTCGGCGAATCATCACTCGGCAAAAACTCAGATGGCGAGATTAAAGTTGAGCCAACTGATGCGAAAAAGAATAATTAATCATGAATAAAGGCCTCCCGCAGCTGCGGGAGGCCTTTTATGTGTTGAGTTATTCAGCGGCGACTTCATCGACCGGCTCATGAGGCAGCGGTTCTGGAACGAAGATGAGAACGACCAGGCCGATGATGAAGAGCACGACCAAACTCAAAACCCCTAAACTGGAGTTACCGGTAATCTGGGAAGTGACGCCGACGAGCAAAGGCCCCGTAATCGCGGCAAATTTGCCGAAAATATTGTAGAAGCCGAAAAACTCATTGGCATTTTGCTTTGGCACCAGCTTCCCGAAATAAGAGCGGCTCAAGGCTTGGATGCCGCCTTGGCTGGTAGCGACCAGCATCGCAAGAATCCAGAAGTCCATAATGGTTTCGATGAAAACCGCATAGACACAGACGATAATATAGACGAAAATACCGACATACAGCATTTTCTTTCCGGTAAAGCGATCGGCGAGCTTGCCGTAGAGAATCGCAAAAGGCGCGGCCACTACTTGAGTGGCGAACAAGACGATCAATAAGCTGGTGGCACTCAATCCGAGATCAGTTCCGTATGCGGTGGACAGCGAGATAATTGTGCCGACGCCATCGATATAGAAGAAATACGCAATCAGGAACAAGAACAAGGCGCGGTACTGGCGGATTTCCCGGATCGTTTTATTGAGCCGTCGGAAGCTTTGGACAACGGGATTTGCTTCGCGTTTGATGAAATGCTGTTGTTTTACATGGCGGAACAATGGAATCGAGAACAAGATCCACCAAACGGCGGTGATCAAGAAAGCAAGCCGGCTGGCGTTTGTGACAGATAGCGGCAAGATTTCATTTTGGGCGAGCAGGATGATCAGGATGGCCAGCGCAAATGGAATGGTCGAACCGATATAACCGAGCCCGTAGCCAAATGCGGAGACGCGGTTCATGCGTTTTTCGGTCGTGACATCAACAATAAAAGCATCATAGAATAGATTCGCGCCAGTAGCTCCAAGTGCAGCGAACACGTAGCAGATCAAGAGCCAAAGCCACTGGCCTTCCGGGACAAAAGCGAGCATTGCCGTCGAAACAGTGCCAAGCACGAAAAACACGGTGAAAAACTTCTTTTTCATCCCTTCATAATCGGCAATCGTGCCGAGCAACGGGCCCAGCATGGCCAAGATGAATGTGAAAATAGCGATGGTGTAGCTTAAATAAGCAGTGGAATCCGCTAGTCCCACGCCGGCATCTGTTGCGGCTGCTTTATAGAAAAGCGGAAACACTGCGGTCGTGATGATAATGGAATAAGCGGAGCTGCCCCAATCGTACAACGCCCAGCTTTTTTCCGGTTTCGTGAACTTCGCCATAGCGGAAGGCCCCCTTTTTTATTAAGTCTATTGTACAAGAGAGAATCTAAAAAAGGGTGTTTTTGACTGAATATTTGCTGAAATTTTACAATGAATATAGAACCGAATACGAATCACGCCATTTGAGGTGCAGTCTCTATTCAGCTACACTGATGAAAGAAAGCGAGTGAATGGAATGAAGTTGATATCATGGAATGTAAATGGCCTGCGGGCTGTGATGAAAAAAGGATTTATGGATTTTTTTGAAACAGTAGATGCCGACATCTTATGTGTCCAGGAAATCAAATTACAGGAAGGCCAAATTGATTTGGAGCTTCCGGGTTATCATACATATTGGAATTACGCACAGAAGAAAGGCTACTCAGGAACCGCTGTCTTCACCAAACAGCGGCCTTTAAATGTCCATTACGGAATTGGTCTCGAGGAACACGATACAGAAGGCCGGTTGATTACATTGGAATTCCCTGAATTTTATTTGGTCAATAGCTATACGCCAAACTCCCAGCATGGCTTGTTGCGCCTTGCGTACCGTCTGTTATGGGAAGACAAGCTGCTTTCGTATATCCAACAATTGGACCTCGAAAAACCTGTCATTTTATGTGGAGACCTGAACGTGGCGCACCAGGAAATCGATTTGAAAAACCCGAAGGCCAATAAGAAGAACTCGGGCTTCACGCCAGAAGAGCGCGGGAAGATCAGTGATTTTCTCGACAGCGGTTTCGTGGATACATTCCGCCATTTCCATCCTGATGAAGGGGGCCATTATTCATGGTGGTCTTATCGTTCGAATTGCCGGGAGAAGAATGTCGGCTGGCGGATCGATTATTTCATCGCTTCCAACCGTCTCGTCGGGCGAATGAAGAGCGCGGCGATCCATACGGGTGTACACGGATCGGATCATTGCCCAGTGGAGCTGCAATTAAGCGATTCATCAGCGTAAGGAATTATTCATATTATTCACCGTTTAAACTAAAGAAAACCGGCAAGCCTGAAACGAGCTCAGGTTTGCCGGTTTTTATTGTCTCATAATAGAGTTCCACGTGAAACATTCAAACATTCAAACGTTCATGACGCGTTGTGCCAAGCGTTTGCAATTGTCCTGGTCGAAATAATCGATGTAATCATCGGCTTTTCCATACCATTCGTTATGCGTGATATTGTTTTCAAGCATGTAGGAGAGTGTTTTATAGACATCTTCTACTGTCGAGGATTTATAACCGTACAAGTCTTTATCGAGGTCGAGGTATGAACCGCGTTTTTCTGTGTATTCCTGTTGGTCGAACATGAAGAAAATGATCGGTTTATTCAAATACAGGAAGTCCCAGGAAACGCTTGTGATGTCGGTCAGCAGCATGTCGTTTTCTTCAATCGAACGCTCGATGGATGCGTGGTTGAAGTCCAGGAATTCAATGCCGTAATCCTGGTCGGCAAGCGGAAAGAAATGTTCTTCAAATCGTTTCATGAATGGGTGCAAAGCGATTTGGAGATGGATGCCGTTGGACTTCAGGAGATTCCGTATCCCTTCATGCTCCAGTAAGCCGATCGTGCTGCGGAAGTAATTGCTTTCGAGAAATTCTTCCCTCGAGAGGTCGAATAGCCATTCACGCCAAGTCATCATCATCAAGATGCGCTTCATTTCTTTTGGCGGTTGGTTTGGCAAGTAGCGGTCAAAACGGGGAAATCCGGTGATGATGAGTTTCTCTTCAGGGATTTTCCATTTGTCGCGTTTCAGTTCGTATTCATAGCGCGAGGCGCAGTTGAAATAATCCGTCCGCTTGAGGAGTGGCACATCTTCTTTTTGGATGAGGATTTTCTTGAAGCCTTCGATGCCGTGGCTGACGTGCGTGATGACCGTCCGGCGGTTCAAGTTCAAGAATTTATCGGCTGACGGCACGATATCATAAAGTAAGGAATGCCCGTGGAATGTGTAATCAGCACGGAAAAACAGCAAATAATTGCGGAAGCTGCCAAGTGGCACGGCATTTGGGATCTGCCTGTTTTTCGCATAATCGGTCGACGGGTCATACATCCAATAAGCCGTAACTTGGTCGGCATGGTTATTCACCAAATATTTATGAAAAACGGAAGCATTGTCTTCGTATTTTTCTCCGAGGTTTCCTCCTACCAGGGCGATTTTCGGACCTTTTGCATTTCGGTAAAACCGGGAGAGAATATAGGCCGCTGATACTTTCAAAAAAACTTTCAAAGGGTCCCATCTCCCTTTCTCTTTCAAGGTAACGCTCATTTCCAGCCCTGCTTTCTGTTAGTCGATTCCATTCTAGTTTTCCATATCCAGCGGGATTTGTCTATTCCAAGGACGGCGGGTTTGATTTTCAGATGATGAAGAGGGCTTTCGATAAAGAACGGGTGTGCGTCGAAGGGATGAGTTGGCAGAAAATAGGTTTATTTAAAAGTGAGAGTGGGAAGAGGAGAATGATGGCATTAAAATGAAGGAGGATTCTCATGAAGGACCATAATGAAGAGCTTAAGGACAAAATGTCTGAAGGCGAAAACGAGGAAACTTTGACCAACCGCCAAGGGCACCCGGTAAAAGACAACCAGAATATGCGCACTGTCGGAAATCGCGGGCCGGCTACTCTTGAAAACTATAACTTCATCGAAAAGATCTCTCATTTTGACCGTGAAGAAATACCGGAACGCATCGTCCACGCACGTGGCGCCGGGGCATTCGGCTATTTCGAGACTTATGGAACTGTCGGCGACGAGCCGGTTGAAAAATATACGCGCGCCAAAGTATTCTCAGGCAAAGGCAAACAGACGCCGCTGCTTGTGCGCTTCTCTACGGTAGCAGGATCACGCCACTCTCCCGAAACGGCACGCGACCCGCGTGGTTTTGCCGTGAAAATGTATACGGAAGACGGCAACTGGGACTTGGTCGGGAATAACTTAAAGATTTTCTTTATCCGCGATGCGATGAAGTTCCCGGATATGATCCACGCCTTTAAAAACGACCCGGTTTCAAACGTTCCGGATCCGGAGCGGATGTTCGACTTTGTCGCCCGTTCGCCGGAAGCGACGCATATGATCACATTCTTGTTTTCTCCATGGGGCATTCCGGCAACTTACCGCCATATGCAAGGCTCTGGCGTCAACACTTATAAATGGGTCAATGACAAAGGCGAAGCGGTCCTCGTCAAATACCATTGGGAGCCAAAACAAGGCATTCGCAATTTGACCCAGGCAGAGGCCGATGAAATCCAGGCGAAAAACGTCGGGCACGCAACGGAAGATCTTTACGACTCGATTGAAAATGGAGACTATCCGGAATGGGAGTTGTTCGTGCAGATCATGAGCGACGACGAACATGCTGAACTCGACTTCGACCCGCTGGATGATACGAAATTATGGCCGATGGATAAATTCCCATTCTTACCAGTCGGCAAAATGGTCTTGAACCGCAATCCAGAAAACTACCATGCGGAAATCGAGCAAGCCGCATTCGGTACGGGCGTCCTTGTCGACGGCATGGATTTCTCGGATGATAAAATGCTGATTGGCCGTACGTTTTCGTACTCTGATACACAGCGCTACCGGGTCGGGGCGAACTATTTGAAGCTGCCGGTCAACGCGCCAAGAAAACGTGTGGCGACCAATCAATACGGCGGGGCGATGGATGTGCCGCGCGGCGAGAATGCGAAAAATCCGCACATCAATTATGAACCGTCCGTACTTGGCGGGTTCAAGGAAGCAGACCGTCCGGATACACCGGATCATGAGCCGGAATACCACGGCAAATTGACGAAGGCGCCGATCGACCGCACGAATAACTACGGCCAGGCCGGTGAAACCTACCGCAGTTTCGAGGACTGGGAGCGGGAAGAACTGATCAATAATCTCGGAGATGCCTTATCTGCATGCGATCCGCGCATCCAAGAAGAAATGGTGCATCACTTCACCCAAGCCGATGAAGACTATGGGCGCCGAGTCCGTGAAAATATCGATATGAAAGTGAAGGGAATGAACGAAATGAAAGACAGTGGAGACGCAGAACCGAAGCTCTACGGTAAGCCGGCAGCGAGCAAAGTAGCTCAAGCCGCCAGCGCCAAAGGGCACGGGGCAGAACGTTATTAAATAGAAAAAACCGGTGAGTTCAGGACTCACCGGTTTTTCTTATGGATTCAAAGAGGAGTGATTGACACCGAATACGTTTTCCACGTCGATCAAAAAGGCGATGCCTTTTCCGGGTGCGTCTAGGTCGACGGCTTGTTCAATGCTTGCGACCACTTTTTCCGCGAATGCAGAAGGCACCAATGTCAGGACTACGTCTTTTTCGGGGTCGATCGTAAAGTTCATGAATTTTTTCTGTTCGTTCACCCCGGTGCCGCGTCCTTCCAAGATTGTTCCGCCTTCAGCGCCGGCTTTAGCGGCTGCTTTGACAACTTGCCCGGAGTCTCCAGAGTTAACGATGGTCACAATCAGTTGAAAATCTTTTGATTCTGGCATCTTTTCCACTCCTCGCTTCTTTTTTCGATCGTCTTCGCGGTCGTTGAGATGGGGGACTCCCAGCAATTGACTGAGGTGGACAGTAAAGCCGAGGCCATAACCTGATTTGCCCAACTTTCCGGCATGGCTGATCGCTTCTGCAACGGCCAGTTCGATTTCACCGTCGACAGCAATGAAGACAACATCCTTTTCATGGGTAGCGGGAAGCCCGAGAAAAGTAGGCTTTTCGTTTCTTCCCATCCCTTCCGCATACAGCACTGTCGCCCCGTCCGCACCGGCTTCTTTTGCTGCTGCGATGACTTCTCTTGAAGCGCCGCGTTTTACGATGGCAATCATCAGTCTATGATTCAGATTCATGGTTTTGATTCCCTGCCTTTCGGTTAAAGAGTAAGCCTACAACGAGTACCGAAATAATCGGCGTTAATGCCACGAGCGCAATCATCCCAAAGCCATCGACGAGCGGATCTCGTCCTTCGGTGACAGAAGCGATGCCGACTGCCACAGAGACGATGAACGTGACGGTCATTGGCCCGGTAGCGACGCCGCCTGAGTCAAAGGCGATCGCTATGAATGTGCGCGTGGAGAAAAAGATCAGGATCAAGGCGAGAATATAACCTGGCAGGATGAAATACCAGATCGACCAGCCTGTCAGTATCCGCAGCATCGACAAAGCGATGGATAGGCCGACTCCCGTCGATAAGGTGTAGAGCATAACTTGCGAGGAAATATAACCGCCCGTTTCGCGGTCGACTTCTTCGTTCATAATGCGGACAGCCGGTTCGGCAAATGTCGCCACAAAGCCGAGCACAAATCCGATTGGGATGATCGCCCAGCGATATTGCCAATCGCCAAGTTCCGCCCCCATCAATTCCCCGAAGGGCATAAAGCCGATATGGACGCCTTGCAGGAAAAAGGCCAATCCGAAAAATGTCAAAATAAAGCCGAGTCCGGTTTGCAGCACGCGTTCTTTCGGCAATTTAAGCATGAACAATTGAAATACGCTAAAGAATACGACAAGAGGAAGGAGAGCCATGCTGACTTCGATGAGCACTTCCCCGAAACCTTGGAAAATATGCAAGTTCACCGGTACAGCACCCCCAGGATCATGACAGCAATGATAGGGCCGATCGAGGCAAGCCCGATCAAGCCGAAGCCTTCACCGCTGCTTGGCTTATCGGAGCGCAGGACGGAGGCAACCCCGATGCCCAGTGCCAATATAAAGGGCACTGCCATCGGGCCGGTCGTAACCCCGCCGGCATCGAAAGAAATCGGGATGAATGCTTCGGGCACAAAAAAGGAAAGCAGGAAAACCAAGGTATACCCTCCAATCAGCATATAATGGATTGGAATGCTGAACAGCGTCCGGACCATCGCCAAGGCGACAAAAATCGCCAAGCCTACCGAAACGGATAAAATAAGGATGTTTCTTGAAATATCCCCTCCTGAAACGTCCTCAATCTGATTGGCCAACACACGGACATCCGGTTCGGCAATCGTGACGGCGAGCCCAAGCACCAAGCCTGTCCCGATAATCAACCACGGCTTGCGGGTCAAGGGCAGCTTCTTGCCGATCAACTCGCCGATCGGAAGCAGCCCTGCATTAACCCCGAGCAGAAATAGGAAAAAGCCGGTTCCGACAAAAACGACCCCGATCAAAAACTGCAATAGTGCTTCGAGCGGCAGGCGGATAATCAGGACTTGAAGCAAGATGACGACGATCGTGACAGGCAGAATGGCAGAGGCGACTTCTTTAAACGTGCTTTTGACATTTTCCATGCAGCATCTCCTTTACGGCGGATTTGGCTTGATGCAACTCACGCGGCGTATGGGACAAGGAACTCTATAATCGGTAAGATAAAGAAGAGTATATGCGAACCAGGAGGGCTGATAATGAAAAAGACCAAGAAGACCGAGCCGATGCTTCCCTCAGAACTTGAAACTTTTTCTTTTATTGAAGCATTAGATGATGGATATGTCCATGACTGCCGAATTGTTTCCGAGGAATTGCCTGCAGGAAAATTTCATTTTGATCGTGTGTTGTTTGAAAACGTCCGGTTTTTGAATGGGGAATGGGAACGCAGTGAATTTGCGGATGTGGTATTTATCAATTGTGATTTATCGAATGCAGATATGAGCCGGGCGATGTTCCACCGGGTGAAGTTTGAAAACTGCCGGTTGCTCGGCACTGATTTTACGGAAAGCACAATCCGCTATACGCGTTTTAAAGAATGCCGCATCGACTACGCGGTTTTCGGTTTTTCCCATATAAGCGACGTAAGGTTCGAGGAAAGTGTGATGAGGCAAGCGGATTTCTATGAAGTGAATCTGAAAAATGTGCAGTTTCTCAATAGTGATTTAAATGAAGCCAATTTCACTGCCACTTCTCTTAAAGGCACCGATTTCAGTTCAAGCCGTTTCGAGGAGCTGCAATTAACTCCGGAATTGCTGGCGGGGTGCAAAGTATCTACAGAACAAGCATTGCTGTTTGCCCAAAAGTTGGGATTAATTATCAAAGCATAAACGTTTTAGCTTTTTATATGCTTTATTACCTGTTCGATTTCCAATTATTATATTAAATAGATACTGTTCACTAAATATTCATTCTATTTTAAAAAATTATCCATAAAATGATTGCTCATTCACTTTAATTGCAGTATATTTAAAATAATTAGAAATCTATTAAAAGGAGCAGGAATCAACTATGAAGCAGTTAAGCAAAAAGATAAAAGACTTAAGAGAAGCGAGAGGCCTTTCCACGGAAGAGCTTGCAGACCGCCTAGGTTTTGCGAAAAGCACGGTATGGGCATACGAAAGCGGAAAGAAACAAGTGTCAGTTGTGCATTTGGAACGCCTCGCCGATTTCTTTGAGATTTCTGTGGATAGCCTATTGGACCGCAACGATCGTACGATCAATGTCGATCTTCAAAATACGAATTTCCTGAACGAATATACAGTGATGCTCGATGACCAGCCATTGAATGAAGCGGAACTCGCTGAGGCGGCTTCCTTTATCCAAGTGAAACGCCGCATGGGCAGTTACGGCTTGGCGACTTGATGCCTGAAAGATAGAGCCTGTTCTCCTGTAATAGGGGGCAGGCTTTTTTCGTGTGGAAAAGACCATAGATGAATTGTTTTTGACAGAATTATCTGTCAAAATAAAAAGAGACTTAAGGAAATGGCGGTGAGGATTTGAGAAGATACATAATGTACGAAACATACCGGCTGGGTATTCTCATCGACCATTTAAAAGCGGAGGACTTAATCAGGCAAATCGATGAATATATTGAAGAAACACCTGTTGATCAAATTCCCCATATTTTTTATGTCCTGTCGCTAGCTAGCAACCGCCGCATCATGATTGAACTGCTGACGGACTTGGCGCGTGGGGTGGACGAGGAGCTGCCCGCATCGATTGTGGCCGGCCTGCTTTATAAGGATCGTGAACGTTATACAGTGGAAGAACTGTACCGGAAAATTGGGATGTTGGCTTCCTTGTTATCGGATGAGGACGATGAACTTGCAGCAAGTTTCCGGGAATTGAAAATCTCCTACGATGATTTGCAGGCCGTCTATGGGCGGCGCTTTAAACGGAAGAAAGCTCGTGAGCGCATGCTTGCCCGCAGTGAAAAGGTGTTGGAGGAGACGCTCTCTGAATACGCTCATTTTGCGGAAGAAATGGATCGGAAAGAATGGTGGCTTAATTAAACCTGTTTATTCTGTTTGCTGTGGGGAAGACAAATGATAGCAACTTACAGAATTAGGAGGAGACAATAAATGAGTAAAACGATTTTCATTACAGGAGCCGGAAGCGGGCTCGCAAAAGGTACGGCACTTGGACTGGCGGCGAAAGGCCATAAAGTTATCGCGCCGGTTGAAACAGCCCCTCAAGTAACATCACTCCGTGAAGCGGCAGCTTCTGCTGGAGTGGAACTGACAACATTTAAGATGGACATAAAAAACCCACAGGATCTGGCGCAGATGCTCGACTATGATTTCGATATCTTCGTGGCAAACGCGGCTATCAACGAAGGCGGCGCGCTCGGTGAAGTTCCGATGGCGAACTTCCGAGAATTATTCGAAGTGAACGTATTCCAAACGCTTGAAACGGCGCAGATCGCCGCCCGCAAGTTCGTCGAAAAAGGCAGTGGCAAGATTATTTTCCTGTCCTCCATGGCAGGCATCACATCAACGCCCTACGTCGGGCCGTATACGGCAACTAAGCATGCGATTGAAGGGATTGCTAAAACATTGCGCAAGGAAATGGCGGAGTTCGGCGTGCAAGTGGCGACGATTAACCCGGGAGCGTTTGCTACAGGGTTTAACGATCGCAGCGCAGAAGCGAAGTGGAAATGGTTTGATGAGAAAATCCATTTTACGCGCCCTGAAGACATGAAAAAAGCGGAGGAAGGATTGGAAGACCAGTTCGATCCGCAAGATATGATCGATAAAATGGTCGAGATCATCCCGCAGGATTCGCATAAGTTCCGCACAGTTTACCCTGCAGAAACCGAACAGCAGATGAAAGAGGAAGAAGCGAAGCATTGGGAACTGGAAATCTAAGCGGAAAGGGAGAGGGGCATGAACTCGGAGGGTTTGGTTTGGGAAATCATGGAGCACGGTGTAAAAAATACCGACGCAGCTTGCCGCTTGTTCGACGCGCTCGATCCGATCGACCCGACTGAAATGATTGGCACGTGGAAAGGGAGCGAATTGCCGTCAGGACACCCGATGGACGGATGGCTTGAAAAAACGGGCTGGTATGGCAAAGCTTTTCACAGCGCAGAGCACGTTGACCCTTTACTATTTAAGAGCCCTTTTGGAAAACCATTCCCGCTGCATCCGTTTCCGCCCGCGTTGATTGTTAATCTATTGAACGACGCGAGAGGGGCAGCCCGGCTTCGCAAGATGGAGTGGCGCGGAAAAACGAGTGCGGTGATGATTTACGATCAATTGCCGATCCAGGACCATTTCCGCAAAGTGAACGATGATGTGCTAATGGGCATGATGGACTGCAAAGGCATGAATCGGCCGTACTTTTTCCTGCTGGCCAGGGTATACGCTTAAAACCATTTTCACTTTTACAATTTAAATAAAAAGGCCTTTTTAGCCACCTGTGAAAACAATCGGTTTTCTTGGGTGGCTTTTCGTATGCCAAAAAAGAAATAGCCGGTCAAATATGGTAAGCTACGTTCATAGTAAAACAGGTTGGGGAGTGTTGAAAGGTGTTGGAACAAGCAAGAAAATTACTGCAGACGCATTTCGGATATGACAGCTTCCGGACTGGCCAGGAGCAGGCCATCACACAAGTCTTCGATGGCCAAAACACGATTTGCGTCATGCCGACAGGCGGCGGGAAATCGATGTGTTACCAGATTCCTGCGCTTGCTATGGAAGGGACGACGATTGTCGTTTCGCCGCTCATCTCCCTGATGAAAGATCAAGTTGATGCATTGCAGGCAGCCGGAATTCCAGCTGCTTCTATTAATAGTTCACTTGATGTCTACGAAGTTCGTGAGATTCTCCATGAAGTTCAGATGGGCATCATCAAATTATTGTATATTGCGCCAGAGCGCCTCGACTCGGAAATGTTTTTGGATGGCCTGCAAGGCGTTAAGGTGCCGCTCATCGCAGTCGATGAAGCGCATTGCATCTCGCAATGGGGACATGATTTCCGGCCAAGCTACCGCTTGATCAGCCGCATGCTGGAAATTTTTCCTGATAACCCGACGGTTCTTGCATTGACGGCGACGGCGACGCCTCAAGTGCGGGAGGATATTTGCCGCATCCTGGATATTGAAGAACAACATACCGTCATCACGGGGTTTGAACGGGCGAACTTAAGCTTTTCAGTCATTCAAGGCCAGGACCGCGAGCGGTTTATCCGGGATTATGTGCAAAAAAATGATAACGAGGCAGGCATCATTTACGCAGCAACGCGAAAAACGGTGGATTCGGTCTATGAATCGCTCGTCAAACGTGGCGTCAAAGCGGCAAAATACCATGCCGGCATGCCGGATGACGAACGCCGCCTTGGGCAAGAACGCTTTTTGAACGATGAAGTGACCGTGATGGTCGCGACCAATGCATTCGGAATGGGCATCGACAAATCCAATATCCGCTATGTCATCCATTATCAGCTGCCAAAAAACATGGAAAGCTATTATCAGGAAGCAGGGCGTGCAGGACGCGACGGGCTGCCGAGTGAATGCATCGTCCTTTACGCTTCACAGGACGTCCAGACGCAGCGCTTTTTGATCGATCAGGCGCAAGACCCGACGCGCATTCCGGGTGAGTTGAAAAAGCTCCAGGGCATGGTTGATTATTGCCATACGGAAAACTGCCTTCAGCAATTTATCGTCCATTATTTCGGCGATGGGAGTGCGGCTCCATGCGGCCATTGCGGAAATTGCGTTGACGAGCGGGAAGGCCAGGACGTCACGGAAGATGTCCAGAAAGTGCTGTCATGCGTCATCCGCATGGGGCAGAAATTCGGCAAGACGATGACTGCCCAGGTCTTGACTGGCTCACGCAATAAGAAAGTGCTCGATTTTCGCTTTGATCAATTATCGACTTACGGTGTGTTGAAGCATATGAATTCAAAAGAAGTGTCAAACCTCATCGAATTCATGATTTCCCAGGAATTGCTGGCAGTTGAACAAGGCAGCTTCCCGACCATCTTCGTTCCGGACGGCGGGCGCGATGTGCTGCTTGGAAAACGCCGCGTCATGAGAAAAGGCGCTGTCGTCACGAAGCGAATCGCCACCAACGATCCGCTATTCGAGGAGTTGCGCACGGTCCGGAAGAAATTAGCGGACGAAGCAGGAGTTCCGCCGTTTGTCATCTTCTCAGACAAAAGCTTACAGGACATGGTAGCGCGCAAACCGAAAGACGAAGAAGCTTTCTTGGAAGTTAACGGTGTCGGCGCGAACAAGCTGGAGAAATACGGGGAACACTTTCTTGAAGCCATCCGGATGTATGAAACTGTGAATAATTCGTAGCAATTTGGTTGCCTTGGCAGAGGCATTTGCCTTATGCGTCAACATACAGAATTGGATAAAACAAGAAAAGTTTATAGCTGTTTGAAAAGAGCGCGGAAAATGATTCATTTTCCGCGCTCTTTTTTGTATAGAAAATTCTATGCGCACTCGGCCGAAAAACTGGTGTGGAGAGCCAGTTATTTGAGAGCAATCAATCAACAAATTCCAACTCGAATTGTCTATTTACTGGGAAAAATAACTACCAAGAACATCTGTCGAAAAAAATACTGTATCAATATACACAAATAGCGAATAAAGAAAAATCGCTATACACCTATATTTGAAAGCGGTTTCACCTGAAATGCTAGGATTTGCAATGAATCTTCATGCACTTGATAAATTTTTCACAAAATGCAATTGTATATATATTCAGTTATATGATATACTATCATAATATTATGACAAATTAGCGTGTAAAAGGAGGCGGTTCAATTGAGTAAGAAAGAGTATCCGATCGCACAAGGACTGTATCATCCCGACCAGGAACATGAAGCTTGCGGTATTGGGATGATCGCTAATATAGACGGCAGAAAATCGCACAATATTGTCCAGAACGCAGTAAACATCTTGTGTAACTTGGAACACCGCGGCGGCCAATCATCCGATACGAGCACGGGGGACGGCGCCGGTATTTTGACGCAGATTCCACACCGCTTTTTCCTGAAGCAATGTGAAAAAGAAGGAATCGTTCTTCCGGATGAAGGGAAATACGGCATCGGTATGATTTTCATGCCGCAGGATTACGATCTGCGCATGAAGGCAAAAGACATCATCCAGCGTATTGTCGAAGAAGAAGGCCAGCAATCACTCGGTTGGCGCCCAGTGCCAGTCAACGATTCATTTGTCGGAAATGTCGCAGCGAAAACCAAGCCAGTCATTCGTCAAATCTTCATCGGCGCATCGGCTGAGCTTGAAACGCGCATGGACTTGGAGCGCCGTTTGTACATTATCCGCAAACGCATCGAGCAGGAAATGGGCGGCGTGGAAGAATTTAAAGACGTCTATTTCAGTAGCTTGTCTGCCGGCACGATTGTCTATAAAGGCATGCTCATTCCGGAACAATTGGATTCATTCTATATCGACCTCAACCATCCCGAATTCAAATCGGCGTTGGCACTCGTCCACTCACGGTTCAGTACGAATACCTTCCCGAGCTGGCAACGTTCCCACCCGAACCGCTACTCCATCCATAACGGCGAATTCAATACACTTCGCGGAAACGTTAACTGGATGAGAGCCCGCCAGCTCGCCTGCGAATCTCCTTATTTCAATGACCAAGATTTGCAAAAAGTCCTGCCGGTTATTGATGAGACAGGAAGCGACTCGTCGATGTTCGACAATTGCTTTGAGTTCCTCCATCTATCAGGCCGTTCGCTTGCGCACACGGCGATGATGATGGTTCCAGAGCCATGGGTCAACGATCAATCGATCGATAAGAAAAAACGCGATTTCTATGAATACCACAGCACGCTGATGGAGCCGTGGGACGGCCCGGCGGCACTGGTGTTTACAGACGGACGCCAGATCGCAGCCTGTCTCGACCGCAACGGCTTGCGCCCGGCGCGCTATTATATTACGAAAAGCGGCATGATCGTACTCGGCTCGGAAGTCGGGGCGCTTGATATCTTTTCGGATGACATCATCTATAAAGACCGCCTACGCCCAGGGAAGATGCTGTTGGTGGATCTTGAAGCCGGCAAGATCATCCCCGATGACGAAATCAAAACGCAGATTGCATCCGAACTCCCTTATAAAGATTGGGTCGAAAACAATTTGTTCGATTTGGGTGATTTGCCGGAACCGAAAGAAGTCGTTCATCCAAACAGCGAAGGGCTATTGAAGCAGCAGCTTGCTTTTGGCTATACGCAAGAAGAAGTCCAGAAAATCATTAAACCACTGGCATCCGATGGGAAAGATCCAGTCGGCTCGATGGGTTACGACTCACCGCTTGCAGTATTGTCGAAAAAACCGCAGCTTTTGTATAACTACTTTAAGCAATTGTTTGCACAAGTTACCAACCCACCAATTGATGCCATCCGCGAACAGATCATCACGGCAGCCCGGACGACGATCGGGGCAGAAGGCAATTTGGTGGATCCGAAACCGGAAAGCGCGCGTCATATCCGTCTAGAAACCCCGGTATTGCTGAATGCAGAGCTGGAAAGGCTGCGCCAGCAAAACTTGCCGGAGTTCAAAGCCGTTACCTTGCCGATCCTGTTTACAGCGGACGGAGGCGCAGAAGCGATGGAAGCGCGCTTAGAAGCAGTGTTTGCAGAAGCGGACCAGGCGATTGAACAAGGCGCGACGCTGGTCATCCTGTCCGACCGCGGCGTTGACAGCACGCATGCGGCAATTCCTGCGCTCCTTGCAGTATCAGGCCTTCATCATCATTTAATCCGACAAGGCACACGAACACGCATGAGCATCCTGCTTGAATCTGCAGAACCGCGCGAAGTCCATCATTTCGCAATGCTGATTGGCTACGGTGCAGAAGGAATCAATCCTTACCTGGCATTCGAATCGATCGAAGACCTGGTAGCGAAAGATGATATCCATGGCATGAATGTCGAACAAGCCGAAGCGAGCTATGTACAAGCCGTAACCGATGGAATTATCAAAATATTGTCTAAAATGGGAATCTCAACTATTCAAAGTTACCGAGGCGCACAGATTTTCGAAGCAATCGGTATTCATATGGACGTTATCGATAAATACTTCACGCGTACATCTTCGCGTCTAGGCGGCATCGGCATCGATATTATCGCCAAGGAAGTCCTGCTTCGCCATGCTTCTGCTTATCCGGACCGCGAAGGATCGAATCCAGCGCTCGAATCAGGCGACGAATACCAGTACCGTGAAAACGGCGAGGACCATCAATACAACCCAATGACGATCCATACGCTTCAGCAAGCATGCCGGACGAATAATTACGATACATTCCGCAAGTATTCAAAATTATTGACGGATGAAAAAGCCAATCTCCAATCATTGCGCGGCTTATTGAAATTCAAAGACCGTACGCCGGTGCCGATCGAAGAAGTCGAAACGGTCGAAGAGATTTGCGCACGCTTTAAAACCGGTGCCATGTCTTACGGGTCGATCAGTAAAGAAGCTCACGAAGCCTTAGCAATCGCGATGAATAAGATCGGCGGCCGCAGCAATTCAGGAGAAGGCGGCGAAGAAGTATCGCGCTTTATTCCGGACGATAATGGCGACAACCGCAGAAGTGCCATCAAGCAAGTTGCATCCGGCCGCTTCGGTGTTACAAGCCATTATTTGGTCAATGCGGACGAAATCCAGATCAAAGTCGCACAAGGGGCGAAACCTGGAGAAGGCGGGCACTTGCCAGGCAAGAAAGTATATCCGTGGATTGCGGAAGTACGCGGTTCGACGACTGGCGTCGAATTGATTTCACCGCCGCCTCACCACGACATTTATTCGATCGAAGATTTGGCGGAATTGATCTTCAACTTGAAAAACGCCAACCCGCGTGCGCGCATCAGCGTAAAGCTCGTGTCTGCAGTCGGTGTCGGCACAATCGCAGCTGGTGTTGCCAAAGGTCGTGCAGATCTTGTATTGATCAGCGGCTACGACGGCGGCACAGGCGCGGCGCCGAAAACGAGCTTGAAGCATACCGGCTTGCCATGGGAAATCGGGCTTGCGGAAACGCATCAGACGCTTCTATTGAACGGCCTGCGTGACCGCATCGTCGTCGAAACAGACGGCAAGATGATGACTGGCCGCGATGTTGTTACTGCGGCGCTTCTCGGGGCAGAAGAATATGGCTTCTCGACAGCACCGCTCGTCGTGCTTGGATGCGTCATGATGCGCGTCTGCCATTTGGATACATGCCCAGTCGGGATTGCGACTCAAAACCCGGAACTGCGCAAAAAATACACGGGCGAAGCAGATCACGTCGCGAACTTCATGCGCTTTATCGCTATGGAAGCACGCGAATTGATGGCGGAGCTTGGGTTCCGCACGATCAACGAAATGATCGGCCGTACCGATGTACTCGAAACGAATAAAGCGATCAAGCATTGGAAAGCGGAAGGGCTGGATTTGACGCAGCTTCTTTATCAACCGGACCTGCCGGAAAAAGTTGGCCGCTATGCAACAATCAAGCAAGACCACGGTTTGAAGCATACGCTTGATGTGCAAGAGCTTCTCCCGCGCTGCCGCAATGCGATCGAAAACGGTGAACGTGTCGAAGTATCGACAGCAATTCGCAATATCCACCGCGCAACCGGGACGATCATCGGCAGTGCCATCTCCCGCAAATACGGAGCAGAGGGCTTGCCGGAAGATACCATTACATTGAACTTCCAAGGTTCAGCCGGGCAAAGCTTCGGTGCATTCATTCCGAAAGGCATGACGCTCAATTTGATCGGAGACTCCAACGATTTTGTCGGAAAAGGCTTATCCGGCGGCAAGATCATCGTCAAGCCAGCAGCGGATTCCACATTCCTTCCCGAGAAGAACATCATCATCGGCAACGTGTCGTTTTACGGTGCATCGGCTGGGGAAGCGTATATCCACGGCATGGCCGGCGAGCGTTTCGCCGTCCGCAACTCGGGTGCTAAGATTGTCGTCGAAGGCGTCGGCGACCACGGTTGTGAATACATGACCGGCGGACGCGTTGTCATTCTCGGAGACACCGGCAAGAACTTCGCAGCCGGCATGTCAGGCGGCGTCGCGTATATCTTGGATGAAGATGAAACATTCAGTGCACGCTGCAACCCCGAAATGGTGCATATGCAGCCGCTCGCAGATCCTTCGGAAATCGCGGAACTGAAAGAGATGGTCGAAAACCATGTCCGCTACACAGGAAGCCTGAACGGCAAACGCGTATTGGATCATTGGGAGATTCTTTCTGCCAAATTCGTCCGCGTCATTCCGAAAGCCTATTTGAAGATCAACGAACGCATCAGCAAGCTGCAAGACAGCGGCATGGCGAAATTCGATGCCGAAATGGCCGCATTCGAAGAAAGCAAAATGGCTTCAGCCGGCAAGTAACAGCGCCGGCAATGGCTGCCTTTCATAGAGAAAAGCTTGGAAAATATGCGAACTGGAGGGAAACGATGGGGAAGATAACCGGATTTATGGAATATGACCGACAGACTGTAAAAGAACGCGACCCGGCACAGCGGACGAAAGACTGGAAAGATTATACGATTCCGCTATCTGAACAGGAAGTACAAAAGCAAGGGGCTCGCTGCATGGATTGCGGCGTCCCGACCTGCCAGACCGGCATGGATCTCGATAATGGCACGACCGGATGCCCGGTTAACCATTTGATTCCGGAATGGAATGATCTGGTCTATCGCGGCCAGTGGAAAGAAGCGCTTCATCGCGAACATTTGAAGAATAACTTCCCTGAATTCACGGGCGTCGCTTGTCCGGCTCCGTGTGAAGGGGCTTGTGTGCTCGGCATCAACGAACCGCCTGTCGCTATCCGCACAGTCGAACGCTCGATCATCGAACGCGGATTTGCGGAAGGCTGGGTCGTTCCAGAACCGCCGAAACACCGCACTGGCAAAAAAGTGGCTGTTGTCGGTTCGGGTCCTGCCGGTCTTGCGTCGGCAGCCCAATTGAACAAAGCGGGCCATACTGTAACGGTGTTCGAAAAAAGCGACCGCATCGGCGGCCTGCTGACGTACGGCATCCCTGAAATGAAATTACCGTATGACATGGTCATGCGCCGCGTCAAAATTCTTGAGCAGGAAGGCATCACCTTCGTGACGAATGTTGAAGTCGGCAAAAACTACCCTGCAACGAAATTGCGCGATGATTTCGATTCGGTCATCATGGCGACCGGCGCGACTGTCCACCGCAATATTGACGTCGAAGGGCGTGACTTGGAAGGTGTTCATTTCGCGATGGACTTCCTGCATGCCAGCACGAAAAGCTTGCTCGATTCCGATTTGGAAGACGGCAATTATATTTCGGCAAAAGGAAAAAACGTCATTGTCATCGGCGGTGGGGACACGGGCACAGACTGTCTCGCAACTTCCGTACGCCATGGCTGCGAGAGCCTTGTGCAATTCGATGTCTACGATCAAAAAGGAGCGCTCCGTGACGAAAAGGGCAATCCATGGCCGCAGTATCCGAAAATCCACCGCGTAGAATACGGCCACAAAGAAGCTGCCGCAACGTTCGGTGACGATCCGCGTGCTTATGCGGTCATGACGAAGAAATTTGTCGGCGATGAAAACGGGCATGTAAAAGAAGTCCATACCGTCAACGTCAAACTGAAAATCGATGAGCAAGGCAACCGCATCCGTGAAGAAATTCCGGGAACGGAAAAAGTATGGAAAGCGGACCTCATCCTAATCGCTATCGGCTTCAGCGGCCCTGAACAATTGCTGATCGACCAATTGAATGTAGAAACACATGCTAATTCACGCGTCAAAGCCGAATACGGCGATTACCGCACGAATGTCGAAGGTATCTTTGCGGCAGGTGACATGCGCAGAGGCCAGAGCTTGATCGTCTGGGCGATCAACGAAGGCCGTGAAGCTGCACGGGAATGCGACCGTTATTTGATGGGCAGCACCGTATTGCCTTAAATAAGATTTCAGTAAAAAAGAGTTCGCAATGTAAAGCTGCGAACTCTTTTTTTGGTAAAAGAATAATTACAATAGAGCATTTTTCAGAAAATACAAATATTTATTTTTTGTTAATTTTTACATTCGTATTGTGCCAAAGTCCTGGTTTATATATACTATTCATTGTAGGACTATGGTTAACCTTGAATATAGTCATACCAGGTATTCGTAACCTACAAATATAACTAAACTGTCAGGGGGAAATGTAATGTTAAAGAAAAGTATTGCTGCTGTCACTTTGTCATTCCTAATGATTTTATCGTTGGCGAACGGAGCTTTTGCGGAAGAACTACTAGTAGTATCAGAAGTCCCATACTATGAAATTGAGGAAGGGATGAGCGAAGAAATCCAGGCAGCGATCAAAGATATCAATAGCGTTAATGCAAGAATCGAGGCTGAAATTGTCAAAAACCAAGAAAAAGCCGCTGAGTTGCATGAGAAATATATCAATAAATTAGCTTCTGAAGAAGACGTAGCGAAACAAGCCGAGCTTACGGCAGATTACGAAGAAGAAATCGCGCAATTGATTAAAGCGTTGCAGAAAAAAGCTGAAGAAATTACGTTAGAAGGAATTGAAAAAGCAACTGCATCAGGAATCGTGGCAGACATTGTCCTAGTTGAAGAAGATTTCGCTGATAAAACTGCTAAGATTGATCCGATCATTGTGGTTTCCTGGTAAGAATATTGTAGATAATTAATAAAAAGAGTAGTATGAGAGTAGAGGAAACTTTACTCTCATTTTTATATTTCAGGGGATGTGAATTTGTGAAAGGCTTGGATATACTAAAAGGTAAATATCTGGAAAAAGTTGAAAACGATGCTACTACTCTTTCTTTATTGGCTAGAGGTAGTGGTTTGGAACTGATGAAACAAACTATTTTAAAAGATAATACTTTTATTTTGATTCCGAGCGAAGCCACTGAGGCTCACGAATTCTACTACATATTAGAAGGGGAAATTCAGGCGGAAATAGAAGGTAAAGAAGTCCATCTCGTCAAAGAAGATTTCTTTTCATGCAAAGAATTAGAATCCCCAGTCAACTTTACAGTTTTAGAGACAGTTGTTTTATTATCTGTTTCAAATTTTCCTGTCTTCCACTATGCCAGCAAAATGATTGCGGAGCTGAGAAAAATTGGTGAAAAAGTTGAGCATAAAGATCGTTATACATTTAATCATAGTTTCCGAGTAGCCAGTTATGCAATTAAGACGGCATCCAAAATGAGACTAACAAGAGAACGTACAGAATCATTGTTCCTGGCGTCTCTTCTCCACGACATCGGCAAAATCAATATTCCTGAAGAAGTATTGAAAAAGCCTTCCAAATTGACGGACGAAGAATTTGACCTGGTGAAAAAACATCCAGGAGACGGCGCTGCTATGATCCGCGACACCCCTTATAAAGATATCGCCGACATTGTCGAGCAGCATCACGAACGAGTGAATGGGCGGGGCTATCCATTCGGCTTGAAAGGCGACGAAATCCTGCTTGAAGCGAAAATTATTGGGGTATGCGATACGTTCGACGCGATGACGGAAGACCGTGCATACCGATCTGCGTTCACCGCACAATACGCGATGGATGAGCTCGAGCGGCTAATTGGCATTCAATATGATGAGGACGTTGTGAAAGCATTCAAGCAGGTATTATTGGAAGAAGGCAAATTAATAGACACACCCTAAAGGACGCTCATTCACAAGAGTGTCCTTTTCCTATTATGGAGGAGTGATGTTTGAAGATAGGCAATTCCGTCTATACTTACTACACTAAGCTTTATCAAATGAAGGAGGAGATCAGAATATGGCAAGAAGATCAGGTGGATTTTTCAGCAAGCTCGTATTGCTCGGAGTAGGCGCGGCAATCGGGGCAGCGATGACGCAGAAAAAATCGGAAACAGGCAGCACACAAAATACAGGCAGCTCTTCGATGAATACAGCCGATATGAAAGAAAATATCAAAAAGAATTTGGACCGCTTCAATGAACAATCGGGAGGCATGGTCGACAAAGTAAAGCCTCATATCAACAAAGCAGTGGATACGGTCAAGACGACAATCGAAAAGCAGCAGCAAATGATGGACAAAGAAAAAGACGCGCTCGACCAAGCGAACAAAACTGTCCAGGATGAAGTCGGCGAAACAAAAGGCTCGGATTCTTCAGCAAACCGAACGACATCTTCGGGTAATAAAGACTCGTCCGTTGGTTCTTCTTCAGAATCTGATAAACCAAGCGGCGGCGCATTCGGCGGCAGCACTGCATACACAGAATCCTTGAAAAAGAATCTGGAAAATGATTCATCTTCTGACAAATCTTCAAATGATGGCACAACGAAAAAATAACTTCGGTTATAATAGAACAAAGAACAGCTATGCCGAGCATGGGCATGGCTTTTTCTTTCCCTACAATAGACAGAAAATTCATATCTTTTAAAAATCAACGAGATTTACTGGCGGTATTCTAACAGAGGGGGTTCGGCCACGTGTTTAATGATTACAGAACCAGTCCATTTTTTGACGAAATGTTTATGCCAGATGGAAAACCGAAAGCCCATTATGAAACTTTTCACGAAGTGATCAAACGATTTTCAGAAGATGAATTAAGGGAAAAGCATGAAACGGCGCAGCTATCGTTTCTGCGCCAAGGCATCACGTTCACCGTATACCATAATAATGTAGGAACTGAACGGACGATGCCGTTCGACTTTGTGCCGATCATCATTCCGCCGGAAGAGTGGGAAGTCGTCGAAAAAGGAATGACACAGCGCGCAGAGGCGTTGAATCGTTTTTTGGATGATGTCTACCATGACCAAAATATTATTGAAGCGGGAATTGTGCCGCGCCATCTCGTTGAAGACAATCCTTATTATTACGAACAGCAAATGAAAGGAGTCGATATCCCGCTCAATAACCATATCTTTCTGGCAGGGATCGACTTAATACGTGACGAAACCGGAAAATACCATGTACTGGAAGATAATTTGCGCAACCCGTCCGGATTGTCGTACGTGTATCAGAATCGTTACGTCATGCGGCAAGTATACCCTGAGTTTTTCGTCAACCATTCGGTTAGGACGCTCGAGCATCAAATGAGCTTTCTGCATGACTCGATTTTGGATCATGCCCCAAAAGGAAGAAAAGACAAACCGTTTGCGGTGCTCTTGACGCCTGGCATGTACAACTCGGCTTATTACGATCATGTCTTCCTGGCCCAGCAGATGGGCATGGATTTGGTCGAAGGGCGCGATCTCGTCGTCCGAAATAATATCGTCTACATGAAATCGATCCGGGGGCTGAAACGCGTCGATATTATCTACCGCCGCATCGACGACGATTTTTTGGATCCAGAATCCTTCCGTTCAGATTCCGCACTCGGCGTAAGGGGTGTGATGGAAGCTTATCAAAAAGGCAATGTCGCGATTTTGAATGCGGTCGGCAACGGCGTCGCGGATGACAAAGCGATCTATGCGTATGTGCCGGAGATGATCCGCTATTATTTAGGTGAAGAACCGATCATCGACAATGTGAAAACTTATTTGCTTGATAAGCCCGAAGATCGGGAATGGGTACTCGAGCATCTTGAAGAGCTCGTCGTTAAAAACGTAGGGGCATCCGGCGGCTATGACATGCTCGTTGGCCCGCATGCCTCGAAGGAGCTGATTGAAAAGTTCAGGGAAAAAATTATCGAAACACCTCATCAGTATATAGCGCAGCCGACGATCAAGCTGTCGCGTGCCCCTGCTTATCAAGGAGACAAGTTCTACCCTTGCCACGTGGATCTTAGGGTGTTCGTCATGAGGGGTGAGACGACTCATGTCCTGCCTGGCGGATTATCCCGCGTCGCGCTGAAAGAAGGCTCGCTTGTCGTCAACTCTTCACAAGGCGGCGGCGGAAAAGACACGTGGGTGTTCAAAAAGAAAGAAGAAGGGGAGGATGCGTAAATGTTAAGCCGTGTTGCAAATTCATTGTATTGGATGTCCCGGAATGTCGAGCGGGCGGAGAACAATGCACGCATCCTCGACGTGCAATTGCTGCAGATGATCGAAGCGGCCGATGAAGAGCTGGTGCGTGACTCAGATTGGCGGTTGATTTTTGAAATCTGCGATTCGACGGAAACGATGCGCCGGATCAAAGCCAACCCGACCTATGAAGAATCGGAGCTGGTTCAGTATTTGGCGATGGCGCAGGAAAATTCCAATTCAGTCGCCAGCTGCGCAATGGTCGTCCGTGAAAATGCCCGCATCAGCCGCGACCATATTCCTGATGATTATTGGGAAACATGGAACCGCGCATATCTGTCATTGACGGACATGGATTTGAAAAACAGTTCTGTCCGTGACATGAGGTCGTTTCTGGAGAACGTTAAAACAACTTCGCTTATTTCCCAGGGAATTGTCGAGTCCTCGATGTCGCGGGGTGTGGCGTATCAAATGATTAAAATCGCCAAATGGCTCGAACGCGCGGAAAAGACGGCACGCATCTTGAATGTCGTCTGCGAGAGGACGCGTGAACGTGTCAGGAAAGAAAAGACCGATGATTATTATTTCTGGCTGGCGGCACTCCGGATGACCAATGGCTATAACGCCTACTTAAAGAGCAATCCGCCGCGCATGGAACCGAAGAACGTATTGGCTTTTTTGATCTCAGACAAGACCTTCCCGAGATCAATCCGCTATTGCCTCGATCACGTACGGGATGCGGTCGAAGAACTTGAAGGAGGCAAAGTGTCCCATTATTCTTGGGAGTTGTATGCCAAACTCGACGAGGTCCGGACTTCCTTCAGCGAAACGGATATCGAATCTTTGGATTCGGACGAATTGATGCATTTCCTGAACCGTTTCCAGGATGGCTGCAATGAAATCAGCCGGATTTTCTCCAGCACTTATTATTTAACGGATCCCGAAGCGGAAACAGCGATGGCGTTCCAATCCCAAGGGATGGACATGAAAGGAATAACTTCTATGAAATACAAAATCGAGCATACCAATATTTTTGACTACGAAACAATCGTTGACCAAAGCATGAATACCATCCGCTTGAAACCGAGAACGGATGAATGCCAGCGCCTTCTGTCGTACCGTGCGGACATCACACCGGCAACATTGACGACAAATCATGTGGACATCTTCGGCAATAATGTCGAGACATTCTTTATCGCCGAACACCACCAGCACCTCGAAGTGAAGGCAACATCCATTGTCAGCATTCAGAAAAGCCCGTTTATCCACCGTATCGATTATTCGCCGGAGATGAACGTCATTTTCCATTCCCAATTATTTGCCGAACACTATATGGCGTATTTGAGCAACACTGCATATACGTATATGTTGCCAGAGCAAATGGAATTGGTTGATCGAGAACTCGGGGACATGAGCAATCCGGTGCAATACTCTATCGACGTAATGGAATATTTATTCGATCATTTCACTTATGACGGCGATTCAACGACCGTTACGACAACAGCGAGTGAATCGTTCAACCTGAAAAAAGGCGTGTGCCAAGACATTACGCACGTTATGCTCGGCATCTTGCGCAGCAAAAACATCCCAGCGCGCTATGTCAGCGGCTATCTCTACGTTGGGGAAGATTCCGCGCTTGTCGGTGACGCAGCGAGCCACGCTTGGGTTGAAGTCATGGTGCCGGGCATCGGCTGGGTCGGGCTCGATCCAACGAATAACGTAGAAGCGCTGGAAAACCATATCCGCGTTGGCACAGGACGTGATTACAACGATGTCAGTCCAGTCCAGGGCGTCTATAGAGGCGGCAGCCAATCGCTCGATGTGAAAGTCTCCGTCAGCTTGCTCGACCAATAATGGCAATAATCGCTCAACTGCAAAACTGCCCGATCCGTGCCATAATGAAGAGATAAGACAGATGAACGGAGAAGGAGAACTTATGAACACGAACCAATTTAAAGATTATGGCATTAGCGAGCCCATCGTAAAAGCGCTAGAAGGCCTTGGATACCAACAGCCGACCGAAGTACAGCAGCAAGTCATTCCCGCCGCCCTTGAAAAGAATGATTTGACCGTCAAATCGCAAACCGGCAGCGGCAAGACAGCCGCATTCGGCATTCCGTTGTGCGAACTTGTCGATTGGGATGAAAACAAGCCCCAGGCGCTCGTCTTGACACCGACCCGTGAACTTGCCGACCAAGTGAAAGAAGACATCACCCACATCGGCCGATTCAAGCGCATCAAAGCCGCAGCGATCTATGGCAAGCATCCGTTTGCGTATCAAAAGGAAGAGCTGAAGCAAAAATGCCACATCGTCGTCGGAACGCCTGGTCGTGTGCTCGATCATATCGAAAAAGGCACCTTGAAGCTCGAAAAAATCGAGTATTTGGTGTTGGATGAAGCAGATGAAATGCTCAATATGGGCTTTATCGAACAAGTTGAATCGATCATCAAGCAGTTGCCAAAAGAACGGACGACGATGCTGTTTTCGGCAACCTTTCCAGGACATTTAGAGAAGTTGCAGCGCGATTTCATGCGCTCCCCGCGCTATATCGGAATCCAGGCAGCCGATACGTTAGAAGAGCGTATCGAGCATTCACTCTTCATCGTGAAAGAGCAGGATAAATTCCAGTTGCTGCGCGACGTCACTGTAGTCGAGAATCCGGATAGCTGCATCATTTTCTGCCGCACGAAAGACCAAGTCGATGCTGTGTCGGAAGGGCTTGAACGCCTGTTCTACACAAGCGATCAATTGCACGGCGGCATGACCCAAGAAGACCGTTTCGGCGTCATGGATGATTTTCGCCGCGGCGAGTTCCGTTATTTGGTTGCGACAGACGTCGCGGCACGCGGCATCGATATCGACGGCATTACTCATGTCATCAATTATGATTTTCCGCTCGAGAAAGAAAGTTATGTCCACCGTGCTGGACGCACAGGGCGTGCCGGCAAGAGCGGCAAGGCAATTTCTTTTGTCACGCCGTTTGAGGATAAATTCCTGAAAGAAACGGAAGATTATTTAGGATTTGAAATCACGTGCGTTGAACGGCCATCAAGAGAACAGGTTGCTTTGGCAAAACCGGCGTTCGAAGACAAGATCGAGAGCCGCCAGAAGCCGAAGAAACATAAAGCGGCAGCGCTCAACCAAGACATCATGAAGCTCTATTTCAACGGCGGCAAGAAGAAAAAGCTGCGCGCTGTCGATTTTGTTGGGACTTTGACCAGTATACCTGGCATCACGGCGGAAGATATCGGCATCATCAAAATCCAGGATACAGTTACCTATATTGACATTTTGAATGGCAAAGGGCTGCATGTCTTGAAGGCGATGAAAGACAAAACCGTCAAAGGCAAGACCTTAAAAGTTCATAAAGCGAAAAAATAATCTCAGGCCTTTTCCAAGCTGCAAAAGCTTTGGAAAGGGCCTTTTTTCTATTGATTGATACAGATTTTTAATGGAACGGGTTCTTTTGTCACGAAAAAAAGCGTAATTGTCATCAAATATGCCTATTGCTGTCACATGATTGTAACCTTGCCGTGCTATTTTAATTTTACTGAAAAGCTTTCAACCGATTTACGCAAGGCACAATCATCCGACAGGTAAAGGGGATAGGAACTTGAAAAAATTATTGGCGGCTTTAGGAATGGCAATGCTTTTATTACTCGGTACTTCACTTACGACTTCTGCAGCATCGAACGTTTACACAGTTAAAAGCGGAGATACACTTTATAAAATTTCTCAGCAAACAAAAGTATCTGTAACTAACTTGAAATCATATAACGGTTTGAAATCGAATTTAATCTTCCCGAAACAACAATTGAAATTGAAAAAAACAACAGCTCAAACTATCTCTAAACCATCAACTCCATCTTTAAGCAAAGATAAAGTGGTGAAAGAATTCACTGTTTCCGCGACAGCCTATACGGCGTATTGCAAAGGATGCTCCGGGATCACGAGAACGGGCATTAACCTGAAAAAGAACCCAGGGCTTAAAGTCATCGCAGTCGACCCGAAAGTCATCCCGCTCGGTTCTAAAGTATGGGTGGAAGGCTACGGCACCGCAATCGCGGGCGATACAGGCGGCGCAATCAAAGGTAAGAAAATCGACGTCTTCATCCCAACTCAAAGCCAAGCGCTTAAATGGGGACGCAAAAACGTAAAAGTTAAAATCCTAAAATAAGCAAAACCCGGCTGATCCATCAGCCGGGTTTTTATATGGCGTCATTCACTATCCGAATAGCTTTTTGACTCAACTACTTCATTACAAGATGCCATCACCCAAGAAGCGATTCCCCCACTAGCCGGCAACTAACTATAGAAGCAAATCTGTTTAAATAAACTCGACTTAATGAAATCACTCAGCCGCCTAGCGCCAAGGGTGAGCCGACGCCGTAAGACAGGCGTTCTTCCTGTCTTATGGCAAGAGGCCAACCCAAAGCCAGGCGGCGACTAGCCAAGCGAAGCTTCATTCCAAACACCGAAACAATTCCGCAAGCAAACCCTCGCTAACTTCAAATACGTCGGATCCAAGAAGCGATTCCCCTGAAAGTACCGACAAAATTCACTGCATTCCATGAATTAAAAAACAAGCACTATAAGAGGTTAAATAATTAGTCTTTTAGGGAAGAGATGTATATACTGTTTGTATAGGTATTGTATAACTTTTACAAGCGAAACGGGGGCTTACGCAATGGCAAAACGGATGATTATTATAGGAGCGGGGCCAGGTGGCTTAGCAGCGGGAATGCTGTTGGCGAGCAAAGGATACCAAGTAGACATTTATGAAAAAAATGACCGAATCGGTGGACGCAATGCTGCATTGACATTAGGTGATTTCACTTTTGACACAGGGCCGACGTTTTTGAGCATGCTTCATCTGGTGGAGGAATTATTCGAAACGACTGGGCGCAATGTCCATGATTATATGGAAGCGGTCGAACTGGACCCGATGTACGAACTGCGTTTTGAAGACCAGAACTTGGTGATGACGCGAGATCCTGAAGCAATGCGCAAGCAAATCGATGACAACTTCAAAGGCGACGGAGATGGCTACGCGCGTTTCATGAAAGACACCGGCAAAAAGCTCGAAGCGCTGTCTCCGCTTTTGCAGACAAAAATGGACCGCATGACGGACCTCATGCAGCCGAAAGTGATCAAAGCAATTCCAGAATTGGAAGCAGGCAAGACGCTTTACGATGTCTTGTCCCGTTACTTTAAAGACGAGCGCCTAAAGATGGCGTTTGCGTTTCAATCCAAATACCTCGGTATGTCGCCTTGGGAATGCCCTGGGGCGTTCACGATCCTATCCTATATGGAGCATGCGTATGGTATTTATCATCCAATTGGCGGCGTCAATCAATTGTCCGCAGCGATGGCGAAGGCAGTCAAAGAAATGGGCGGCCGCATCCATCTAAATAAAGGCGTCCAGAAATTATGGATAGAAGGGCGTACGGTGAAAGGTGTCGATCTTTATGACGGCAGCCGTGAAGCAGCGGATGAAGTAATCATCAATGGCGACTTTGCACACGTAATGACCCATCTGGTAGAGCCGGGTATCCTGAAGAAATACACTCCCAAAAAGCTCGACAAGAAAAAATATTCATGTTCTACATTTATGCTGTATTTAGGGCTCGACAAGAAATACGATTTGTCCCATCACACAATCGTTTTTTCGAAAGACTATAAGAAGAACGTCGAGGAAATGACAAAATCCCGCATCTTGTCAGCAGACCCGTCAATCTATGTTCAAAATGCCAGCGTCACGGATCCGACCTTGGCTCCGGAAGGCAAGTCGGCACTTTATATTTTGGCACCGGTGCCGAATAATTTCAGCGATATCGGCTGGGAAAACGAACAAGAAGCATTCCGCGATTTGGTGCTGGATATCATTGAAGAAAAAACCGAGTTCAAGAATTTGCGCGACCACATCGAAGTCGAGAAGATGCTGACGCCGTTCGGCTGGGAATCAGATTACTCCGTTTACCGCGGTGCTACATTCAATTTGGGGCATCAATTATCACAAATGATGGTATTCCGCCCGCATAATAAATTCGAAGAGCTCGATAAGTGCTGGCTGGTCGGAGGCGGAACGCATCCCGGCAGCGGCTTGCCGACCATCTTGGAATCCGCCCGTATTACGACGAACGGCATCTTGAAAGAAGACGGCAAATCTGGAATTCCGATTGGCCCGCTTCCGAAAGTGGAGGGATACGCATGAAAATAGCCATAATTGGAGGCGGGGTCGGAGGCTTGATGGGCGCGCTTTATTTAACAAAGCTCGGCTATGAAGTCACTATCTATGAAAAAGAACATAAACTTGGTGGCAGAATGGCGTTTGTGGAACGGGATGGTTTCCGAATCGATGAAGGCCCGACCATCGTCTTGCTGCCGGAAATGTTCCGCGATTTATTCGCCCAAGCAGGAATCGACCCTCACAGCATCGAATTATTATTATGCGACCCGCTTTACACAATCCGTTTTACAGATGGAAAAGTGTATACGAAATATCCAGGGCGTGAGCGGCAATTGCAAGAAGTAGAAGAGCAGTTCCCGGAAGATAAAGATGGATTTATCCGCTTTATGGATGAGGGGCAGAAGCGCTTCGACATCGGCAAGCCTGCTTTTCTCGAACATGATTTTGTCCGCAAAGCGGATTTTTGGACTTTCCGCAACATCCGCAATTTGATGAAGCTAAAGCCGCAGCAATCTGTCCACCAATTAATGGAGAATTACTTCAGGGACGAACGATTGCAATTGGCATATTCCCTTCAGGCGCTTTATATCGGTGGGGACCCTTACCGCGCGCCGGCCATGTATTCACTTGTACCGTTCAGTGAGCATCAGCACGGAGTGTATTATGTGAAGGGCGGCTATGCGAGCATCATTCCTGTTATGGAGCGGGAGCTGCGCAGCCGCGGCGCTGAGATTCGTTTGAACACAGCTGTTAAACGCGTCGTGAAAAAATACGGTCGTGCCACAGCAATCGAAACAACAGCCGGCATAGAGCCATATGATGCGATTGTCTATAATGGGGATTTCCCCGGAATCAACCAAGTGGCGCCGATGAAGAAACAGAAAGAATACACGCCTTCTTCCGGCTGTGTGCTGTTGTATTTTGGATTGGACAAAGTGTATGAAGATGTAAATGTCCACCAGTTCTTCATTGGTGATGATTATAAAGAACATATGGAAGATGTGTTTGTCAGAGGGCAAAAAACGGAAAATCCGGCATTCTACACATTCCATCCGTCGGTCATTGACGATTCTCTTGCCCCTGAAGGCAAATCGGTGCTCTATGTGCTTGTACCGGTTCCTTCTGATACAGAAATCGACTGGAAAAATGATGAAGAGTGGATCGGGCGTATTTTGGACCGGATGGAGACATTGTCGTTTCCTGGCATCCGGGAATCGATTGAATGGATGGATGTGCGCACGCCGAAAGATGCGGAAGCGTTCGGCTTGTTTAAGGGAGGCAGCTTCGGAATCGGCCCGACATTACGTCAATCCGGCGTTTTCCGCCCTCAGATCAAACCGGACAATACGGAAAATTTGTATGCAGTCGGAGCTTCTGTCCATCCGGGCGGCGGCATCCCGATCGTTATGCAAGGAGCGAAATTGCTGGCCGACAGAATCCACAGCGATTTGAAAGAAAGGGGCGGTTCATGATGGAATTGAAACAAGCCTATAGCTATTGCGAACGCATTATCACCGATAATTCAAAGAGCTTTTATAAAGCATTTTCCTTATTGCCGAAAGAAAAGCGCAAAGCCGTATGGGCAGTATACGCCTTCTGCCGGAAAGTCGACGATATCGTCGATGAAGGCAGCCATCCAGAACCTGAGCTAAAAGCATTCCGGAAAGACTTTGATGAATTTCTAGCCGGTTCGATTCAATGGGACGACCCGATGTGGCTGGCGCTTGAAGATGTTTTTGAAAGTTACGATATGGATGCCAGCGCATTTTACGGATTGATTAAAGGGCAGGAAATGGATTTGACGATCAACCGCTACAGAACGCTTGATGAGCTATTGGATTATAGCTATCACGTGGCGAGTACGGTCGGCCTGATGCTGTTGCCGATACTTGCACCTGGGCGCACGGCTCTGTTAAAAGATGGCGCGATTTCGTTAGGCTACGCCATGCAAATCACCAATATCCTGCGAGATATCGGAGAAGACTTGTCTATGGACCGCATCTATTTGCCTCAGGACATTATGCGGAAATACGGCCTCGCCGAGGAAGCACTTGGAAGCGGAACGGTATCGGAATCATTCATCCAAGTGTGGGAAGAACTCGCCAGCATCGCGGAGTTCCATTACGAGCGGGCCTTTGAAACGATCAACGATTATCCCCTATCTTCTCGTGTGCCAGTCAAAGGCGCCGCGCTTGTCTATCGGGAAATCCTTTCGACCATCCGCGCGAAAGAGTATACGGTGTTTCACGAAAAGCATTACGTAACGGATGATTCCAAGCAATCCATCCTGCAATGTTTATAACAAGCGAAAAAGCTGTATCCATCTGTCAATTGTGGCGGATGGATACAGCTTTTTTTCATTTTAGGATGAATAATGTTCGATCAAGCGCCGCGCTACATTCAAACCGCTCAAAGTAACCATCGGAGAGCCGCCTCCAGGGTGAACGCTTCCACCGACAAAGAACAGTCCCTTAATGTCGCGGCTTGCATTCGATGGCCGCAAAAAGGCGTCTTTCGGGCGATTGGAAGACGGCCCGTATAAAGCGCCGCGGTGAGACCCGAATGTATCGTGGATGAATTCAGGCGTGAAGATCCGTTCTTGTCGCAGGTGGTCGCGTATTTCTATTCCGTAATGTTCCAATAAGTCGTAAATCCGCTCTTTGTATTGTTGGGGATCAATTTGCAAATCGCCTTGCGCTGTCAGGGCAGGAGCGTTGACGAGAATGAACAGATTGTCCCCGGCAGGCGAGACGGACGGGTCTGAATGGGATGAGTTGCTGATGTAGATGGTCGGCTCGCCGCTGTATTGCTTATCGCTAAACAACTCATGGAACTCACGCGGATAGTCGGCTGAAAAGAAGACGTTATGATGCTTCAGTTCATGCAAGCGAGTGTCGAGCCCCGCCGTGATGACAAAAGCCGAAATCGACGGCTCAAATCGGTCGCGCTTCGCATCCTTAAAAGACGGACGCTCTGTTTCATGGACCAACTCTGGAAATGCCGATAATAAATCTCCATTCAAGATGACCGCATCGGCGGCAATCTGTTCGCCGCCTGCGAGTTCTACACCACATGCTTGACCTTGTTCCGTCAAGATGCTGGCGACGGCCGTTTCAGGGTACATCTCAACGCCGCATTCCGCTGCAACTTGTGCAAAACCTTGTGCAATCGACACGTTTCCGCCTTTTGCGTAAAAGACGCCTTGAGACAGTTCGAGGTGGGCGATCATCGCGAAGGTGGCAGGGGCTTTATAAGGCGATGAGCCGATATAAGTAGCGTAGCGCCCGACTGCCTGAAGCAAACCTTTGTGTTTGAAATAGCGGCTGAAAAAATGGTCCATCGATTCAAGCGGTCGCACTTTCAGCATGGCCACCCCGAGTGATGGGGACAAATAATCTCGGTAAGACTGGAAGCTCAGCGGAAAGAAATACTGTTCGGATGACTGATACAAACGGGCGACTTCGGCTAAGAACGCATCGTATTTGCTAGCTGCAAAAGAATCCAGCGTTTCGAGCTGGCGGATCATGTGTGCGCGGTCTGCGGTAAAGTCGATGTGGCTGCCGTCCGCAAAATGGTTGCGCGTATGGACAGCGAGTTTTTCGAGCTGAAAATATTGATCTGGGTCTCGTCCCGTCTGCTCGATGACCTCGCGAAAGATATGCGGCATCGTGATCGTGTTGGGGCCGAAATCGAAATGGTAGCTGCCAAGCTCGACTGGCATTAACTTGCCGCCGAAATGGCTGTTCTTTTCAAATAGGCTGACGCGTATGCCCGCGTTCGCGAGCGTGATCGCAGCAGCCAAGCCGCCGAGCCCGCCGCCGACGATGGCGATATGTGGTCTGTTCATGAATAATGCCTGCCTTTCCATGTATAAGACTCATTTTTTAAGGATTTTTTCATGGCAGTGAGCATGAGCGCGAGCATCGCTGCCGCTTGGAGGGGAATGAGAAATGCCAAGTACCAGCGCTGATTGGTTACCATGTCGACATACCAGCGCTGCAAAACGGTCAGCGCGTATGGCACGAGCCATATCCAGTTGGCCGTTATAAGGCCGGCTGCGGCGAGAAACAACGGGAAGATGTAAAAGATGCTGTAAAACAAGGTCAGAAGGATAGCAATCAGCGGTGAACGCCCGATGCCAGTGTAGCTGTTCTTTAGAAAGCCTTCCCATACTTCGGCAGGCGTCTCGTACATCCGGCATTTGACCGAAGCGGTAATATTGGCGAGCAGCACTTTATGGCCTGCTTGTTTTAAGGTGCGTGCGATATGTACATCTTCAACGAGTGACGTGCGCACGGCTTCATGCCCGCCGATCGAATCATAGGCTTTTCGTTCAAAGGCCATCCACATGCCGTTTGCTGCGGTGGCTGCAGGGAATTTTGCGTAATTCGCCAGCGCCAATGGCAAGTGGAATAAAATGACGAAATGCAGCATCGGCACGAGCAATTTACTCAAGAACACCGGCACTTCAAAAGCAGGGAATCCGGACAACAAGGCAGCGCGCCGTTTGTCCATCAAGCCGAGTGTCTGCCGCACCGCTTGCTTGCGGAAGCGCACATCGGCATCGACAAAGAATAAGTAATCTCCGGAAGCGTGTTTTTGCAATTGGTGGCAGGCATGGACTTTGCCGATCCACCCGTCAGGCAGTTCGACGCCTTGCAAGACGGTGAAGCGCTTGTCGCCAGCAATTTCCCGGTCGAGTGCCGCTTGGGTACCGTCAGTCGACTGGTCATTCAACAGGATGAATTCGGAATTTTCCCAGTCGGTCTCTTTTAATGAACGGACAATCGTCGCCACGTTGCGTTCTTCATTGCGCATCGGCACAAGAATCGAGACGAAGGGCTTAGCTTTTACTAATGGCCGTTTTGGCAACGCCGGCAAGAACAGGCGGTTGAAGACAATCCACAAGAAAAAGGCAATATGGACGACGATTAAAGCCGTGATCATGACGAGCGCCTCCTTTTCAGCATCTCCTTGAATTCCTCGTAATTCTCTTCGAGCACTTCCTGCTTCAACTCATCGAGTGCAGCGGTTTCCCACTCCTGAAGCCATTGGGTCCTGTCGTGCCTCGAACCGGTCGGGATCTCGTCCAATGACAAGCTTTCTCCCTGATCGATCCACACTTCAGGATGTTTTTCGCGACGCATTGAATAATAAAAGCGCACCGGAATAAGTGGAACCTCTGGGCATTTCTCCATTAAATAAAGGACACCTGTATGAAATTCCAACGGGCGCGTCTCTAAATGATACTCATCGCCTTGCGGAAACAGGATGACCGTTTTGCCTTGCTTCAATAAATTCTCAGCATAGCGCAGCGAAGCCAGAATATCTTTTGGGTTGCTCCGGTCGATTGAAAAGGCGCCGAGCCGGCGGAAAAAAGGAAATTCCTTCAGCCCGCGTTCGTGCATCATGATATGGACATCCAAATTCCACACGCGCCGGTTCAGGAAAAAGAACAACAGCCCGTCCCACCAGGAACTGTGATTGGAAATGATTAATGCTGGCCCTTTAGGCGGTCGGATGTTCCGGCCGTATAAATGAGAAAAAGAACGATGGATCGACGGCATTAAATACAGGGCGAATACGCGTTCAAAGAGCGCTGATTTTTTCGCCTGGATCATTGTGGACGCCTCTTCCAAGCCAAAGCGACAATCGCTGCCATCAAGACAGAAGTCAATGAGGCTGCGAGCCACAATCCGTTAATCACCCCGAGCAGCACGAACAAGGCAATCATCAGCACATACAACAGGGCCATGCGCTTTTCGGCCTGGCCAGCTAACACTTCGAGCTTCTGCTTCTTGAAGGCGGCATCGAGTACGAGGTGAAGGATGAACGCAACGATAAACCAGCCAGTGAAATTGGTCCACGGAATATCATAGTAAAAACCTGTATCTTCCCATAACCAATAGCCTTTTACTTTATAGGCGACCGGATCGATGATCAAATCAATGATGACCGCTGCAATGCCTCCGGTGGCTGCATAAAGAAGGCCGCCGCTTGGCACAATCCAGCGCGCGATGACGTGGCTTGTCGCCATGACCATAAGCCATGCGAAGCCGATCGCGATCGGCACGCCGAAGATATTCGGGGCGAAGCGGTCGGTATAGTCATACGAGCCGAACAAGAAGCCGCTGTCGGCGCCAGCCCATTCGACGATGAAGGTCGAGAAGAAAATGAGTACGCCGATCGCTCCGCCGATTGCAGGGCCAAAGCGCCGCCATAGATAAAGAAAGCCGAGTGTTCCGGCCAGGATGAGAAAGAAGGCATTTGCCCATTCCAGCCAAGATGGCAATAAATCAAAACCTAGCAAGATAACACCGCAAATATACCAAAAAATGAATAACTTAAAAATCCGATCTTCCCATTTCACGAGCAGCACCTCATCCAAATTAGTTATACAAATAGTGTACAACAATAGCCGGAAAAGACGAAAGAAAAGGGCGGAGAGCCCTAAGCGCAGCTCAGTGAAATTTTTTCACCTTGTGCATTTTTGCTGTGGAGACTGGTCTAACGGTATATTTATGAGGAAAATGTCATAAATGCTAGCAGAATTTTCAGTAAAATATTGCAGGGAATCCTGCAAAAGTATATACTATATTACAAGCAACTACATGTGTTCTTGCAATGGGGGAATGAATATGCAGGATTTACTGCGAAATGTATCAGCTTCTTATAAAGATTTCAGTTCTGGTCAAAAAAAGATAGCAGACCTCTTTTTTCGCGAACCGATTTTCATTGCTTTTTCATCCGCATTGGAAGTAGGAAGGCGTGTGCAGGTCAGTGAGTCGACCGTCATCAGATGGACACAGAAGCTCGGTTACAAGGGCTATACAGAGTTTCAGCATACGCTTCAGCGCAAACTGGCGGAAGAACGGCTCGACAATGCACAGCAGGAACAGCCTGTTGCTGTGGACCAATCGTTTCTTGAAAACTTGCTCGATGCTGACATCACTAGCATCCTGAAGCTCAAGCAAACGATCAATGAAGAAAATTTATTGCAAGTGGTCGACCGCATCAGCAAATCTGATCAACGCTACGTCACGGGCAATTTCTTCGATTTCGGCTTAGCCGAATGGTTCGGCGGCTGGCTTGGCAGCGCACTCGGAAATACAGCGATGATGCAGCCGGGCACTGCCGCTTATTATGGGCAGATGGCTGAACTCGGGCCGCACGACACGATTATTGCGTTCGCATTCCCACGCTATACGCGCATCTTGATGGAAACATTGGAGCAGGCGAAGCGCAAAGGGGCGAAAGTGATCGTCTTAACCGACAAGGAAGACTCGCCAGCTGCGAAAAGCGCCGATATCGTGCTCACCGTTTCCGTCAATGCGAACTTGAATATCGATTCCTATACAGCGGTCCATGCGTTATTGACTTCGGTCATGCGCTTTGTCTATGTCAAAGAGCATGCGAAAGTGAAAGAAAAATTGGCGCAGCTAGAATCGGTTTACACCGACCAGGATATCTTCATATAACATAAACCCATTGCAGGCACGTTCCGAATCGCTTCGGCGTTTTGGTCAAACATAAACGAAAAGGGGAGAGCAAGATGAATAAAAAACTTACAACGGCAGGCGTAATTTTAACAGCAGGCATGCTTTTGGCAGCCTGTGGATCGGATGACTCAACCACCGGATCGGAAGGATCAAGCGAAGGAGCGGCAGGCAGTGATTTGAACCTTCTTGAAGAAGGCAAGTTCACGACTGCATCAAGCGGTTTGTACAAGCCGTTCAACTACGAGGAAGGCGGCAATTTGACTGGCTTCGATATTGAAATCGGCAATGCCATTGCCGAGGAAATGGGACTAGAACCAAACCCTGTGACTACACCGTGGGAAACGATTATCCAAGGATTGACGACAAATCGCTTCGATGCAATCTTAGGGTCAATGGCCATTACAGAAGAGCGTGAAGAACAGGTCTCCTTCTCGGATCCATACTATTACTCAGGCGGCGTAATCTTCGTTCGTGAAGGCAACACTGAAATCCAGTCGGAAGAAGACCTTGAAGGTGCCACTATCGGCGTCGTCGGGCAAAGTACGTATGATACAGCGGCACAGAAATATACAGATGATATCCAATACTATAATAGTGATGTCGTCGCTTTGCAGGATTTGACAGTTGAAGGGCGTTTGGATGCCGTTATCACAGCAGACGTTGTCGGCTTTGAAGCGCAAAACGCCGGGCTCGAAATTGAAATGGTCGGTGATCCGCTATGGATCGAGCAGGCGGCAGTAGCAGTACGTCCAGAAGATGAAGAATTGCTTGCGGCAATCAACGAAGCTTTGGCAGCCATCATCGAAAATGGGACTTACACAGAGATTTCGGAAAAATGGTTCGGACGCGATCTCCTTGATGTCGATCTTGAAGGCGTCGAAATTCTCAATTAAAAACAACTGGGAATAGAAGGGAGATTCGACTATGTTTGAATTATTCGGGACGGTTTTTGAAGTATTCATGCGGACATATCCGGGCTTCCTTGAGGCTACGGTCGTCACGCTTCAGCTGACAGCGGTCGGTGTCATTCTAGGAACCGTCATCGGGCTCGTATTCGCCTTGATGAAGATTTCGGGATCCAAGATCTTGCAAGGCATTGCGAATGTCTATATCACCATTATCCGCGGCACACCGCTGATCGTACAGATCATGTTCTTGTACTTCGGGATTGTGGAAATCTATACGATGTCGAACTTCTGGGCAGGCGCCATCGCGCTTGGTGTCCATAACGGGGCATACATCGCGGAAATTTTCCGCGGCGCCATCCAAGGGGTCGACCCAGGACAGCGCGAAGCGAGTATGTCACTCGGGATGAACCGCAAGCAGACGATGCAGCGGATTGTATTCCCGCAAGCACTGCGCCGCTCGATCCCGCCGCTCGGCAACCAGTTCATCATCACGCTGAAAGATTCGTCGCTTGTCTATATTATCGGCGTCGCGGAGATCTTCTCCCTTGCCAACCGGGAAGCGGCACAATCATTCCAGCCGTTTGAATCGTTCATTGTCGTTGCACTGTATTACCTGGTGCTCGTCATGATCTTCACGTACTTGCTGCGCTGGTATGAAAACCGGCTTGATGTGGACAAAACCTAAGGAGGAGCAGTTATGATTATTGGAGAGAATATACACAAATCCTTTGGTGATCTCGAGGTGTTGAAGGGCGTGGATCTACACGTCAAACCCCAAGAGGTGGTTGTTCTGGTCGGGGTCAGCGGATCCGGTAAAAGTACGCTGCTCAGATGCTTTAACTTCCTGGAGATGATTAACGAAGGATCCATCACGATCGATGGTAAGAAAGTCGATCCGAAAAAAGACAATTTGACGAAGATCCGCGCCGAAGTCGGCATGGTATTCCAGCATTTTAACCTTTTTCCGCATAAGACAGTGCTGGAGAATGTCATCGAAGCGCCGATTACGGTCAAGAAAATGAATAAAGACAAAGCCAAAAAACTTGGCCTTGAACTATTGAAGAAAGTCGGCTTGAGCGATAAGGCGGATGTCTACCCGAGCAAATTATCGGGCGGGCAAAAGCAGCGCGTCGCCATAGCCCGATCGCTTGCGATGGAACCGAAAGTGATGCTCTTCGATGAGCCGACCTCAGCGCTCGACCCGGAACTTGTCGGGGAAGTACTGCAGGTTATGAAGCAACTCGCGGAAGAAGGCATGACGATGGTCGTTGTGACACACGAGATGAAATTTGCCAAAGAAGTGGCGGACCGGATCATCATGATCGATCAAGGAACCATCATTGAATCGGCGGACCCGCAGAATTTCTTCGGGAATCCGCAGCACGAACGGACACGCCAGTTCATCCAATTGGTTGAGTAAGGATTTAAAAGGTTCATTGACCTTTTATCGCTTACAGTCAAAAAAACCAGATCCCAATAATTGGGATCTGGTTTTTTATATTAAAGGTTGATGGTGACGTCTGCTTTTTCACGAAGTTCCGCTACAAGTGTTTGAGTAGCTTCGTTTTCTTTTTGCATTTTGACTTGTTCTTCAAGGTCTGGTTTCAGTTCTTCAAACGCAGGGAGTTCTTCTTCACTGCCCATTTGTTCTTGTTGAGCTTTGAGTTGCTCATAGGCTGCTTCCACTTCTTCATTGCTAGGGTCGGTATCTCCGGCCGACTCAGCGATCAGTTGGTCCACTTTCACTTGAGTTTCGATTTGAGACATGACTTCATCTTCCGCCATTCCTTGTTCGTTCAAGGCTGACAGGAATTCATCTTTCGACTCGAGGCCATTTTGTTTTGCGAGCTGGTCCAATGTCTCGTCCACTTCTTCGTCGGACGCAGTCAGTTCTTGATTTTCAGCTTCCTGAACGAGCAATTTCTGGCCGACCATGCTTTCCGCCAATTGAGTTTTCAATTGATTCTGGTCGATTTCCTGGCCGGACATTTGTGCTTGCATGGCCGCTTGCTGGAATTGCCCTGTATAGGCTGTTTCAAATTCTTCTTTGCTCACTTCTTCGCCATTCACTTCGGCCACTACCTCGGGGATGCCTTCTAAGTCAGGTTCGGGCATTTCCGGTTGACCGGCGCTTTCCTCGCCGCTAGGTGCTTGTTCTTCAGTTTCAGGTTGCGCGTTTTCGTTTTCTGCGGATTCATCGGCACCGCCGCATGCTGACAAGACGATGAGTGATGTACCAAGGGATAGGCCTAAAAACCATTTTTTTATCATTGTCATTCTCCTTCCAACGCATAATGTCCGGTAGTGTAACATAGCCCGGAATCAAGTGTGAAGCGAGAACCCTTGAGTGCTTGGGATGATGTAAATTAATAAGACAGAAATACCTATTCTTTTTACTAATGACGTTTTCAGCCTTTAAAAGAGGATAAAGACTATTAATAGAGAGAATTCGAGGAGGAGACGGTATGAAAATAGCGGAAATAATGACAACTGATGTAGAGACTTGCCCGCCAACTGTAACCATCCAAGACATCGCCGCCAAGATGCGCGAAATAAATGTCGGTTCGATTCCGATTTGTGAGGAAGGGAGGATTGTCGGCATCGTCACGGACCGAGATATCGTCCTGAGGGGCATCGCGGAAGAGCTGGAGGCGGATGCGCCAATTTCGGAAATTTTTTCGGAAACTTTGATTACCGGAACGGAAGAGATGCTTGTCGAGGAAGCGGCTTCATTGATGGCCAGGCATCAAATCCGGCGTTTGCCGATTGTGCGCAATGAACAGATCATCGGCATCGTTTCCCTAGGCGATATTGCGGTTAGGGGCAAGACACCGCAAGAAGCGGAGACAGCGCTTGAAAAAGTTTCAGAACCAGCGAAGCCGCGGCGATGAGCTAGGCGAAGTAGAATAGGAGGCGCGAAATGGAAACAAAAGAAACCCTGAATGTGTTGGAAGAGAAAGCGAAGAAAACTGCTGCTGTGCTGCAGACGGCGAATGCTAAAGTAATGAACATCCAATTGCGCAAAGGAGAAGCCATCCCGGAACATAATGCAGACGCGGAAGTCGTGATTGTGGTACGAAAAGGGCGTGTGCAGTTCACAGCAGATAGCGAAACGGTTGAGGCTACACCGGAAAACGTTCTGCACCTCGCCCCGATGGAAAATCACAGGCTGTTGGCACAAGAAGACAGCGATTTATTGGTCTTTCAAATTAAAGCGTAAAAAACCCTCTCGAGCACTTGCTCGAGAGGGTTTTTTTACCATTCGACTTGTTCAGGGTATTCAGCCTGTATGCCGATTTCATGGATCGGCTGTTTTCCAGGAACTGCCGCGTTGATGACTTGTTTGCGGAATGCTTGGTATTCGGAATCCTGGAGCGTAAGTTTCATGGCGATGGCAGATAAACTTTTTTCGCGCTGCTGCCTATCCATGCCGATGTATTTCAAGTTCAGCAGGTCGACATATTGAATGGCGTAATCGTTGACTGAAGGCGATTTGCGGAATGCTTCCAAGATCGCTGCGTATTCTTCATTCGGTATATGGCCTTGCAAGCACTCAAGGACGAGTGCCTGGAATTTCGCAATCACTGGCGCATAGGCATCAGCCAGCAAGTCGCCGCGCTTGTCCTCGTAAAGCCGGACGAAATCTCGGAGTGCATAAGCAGTGTACAAAAGCTCTGGCCAAAGTACTTCTACCGAGAAATAAATATTCTTGTCGGGTGCGATAAAGCTGTGCTGTTTTTTCGTATGCTCGTGCAAGCCGTTGAAGACGAAATCGACATTACGATCACCTTGTGCGGCATGGCGGATCTCATAGGAAACACCAAGTATCCTCAAACGAGATCCTTCATAGCCGTGGTATTCACCTTCTTTGCCGATGACTTTGTAGATGGCTTGGTTCAGTTCATCCAAATCGAAATAATCTCCGCTGATCTTGACGCCGGTATGGTTCGGCGTCGTTTTAATGCTTAGCATAAAATGCCTCCTTAGCGTTTCGGTTGGTAATCAAGCTGGCGGAACAGTTCCTGTTTTTCTTCTTCTGTCAGGTCGCGCCATTCACCGGCCTTCAAATTGCTAAGGCGAATGTCCATGATGCGGATGCGCTGCAGGCGCTTCACTTCGTAGCCGAGCGCTGTACACATGCGGCGAATCTGCCGGTTGAGTCCTTGCTGTAAGGTCAACTTGAAGACGTGCTTAGCAATCCGTTCAGCTTTGGCCGGAAGCGTCACCGTGTCGAGGATCTCGACGCCGCTCTCCATCTTCTCCAAGAACTCATCGGTAACTGGTTTATCGACCGTCACGATGTATTCCTTTTCGTGCTCGTGTTCAGCGCGCAGGATTTCATTGACGATGTCGCCGTCATTGGTCATGAGGATAAGCCCTTCTGAATCTTTATCGAGCCGCCCGATATGAAAAATACGTTCCGGGTGGTTGATGAAGTCGACGATATTGCCTTCGATGTGGCGCTCGGTCGTGCTGGTGATGCCGACCGGTTTATTCAGCGCCAAATAAACGTAAGCACGCTTCGGCTGCTGGATGACTTTGCCGTCGACCCGTACTTCGTCTTCGGGCTCGACTTTGCTGCCAAGCTCTGCTTTGTGGCCGTTGATCTCGACGCGGCCGGCTTCGATGAATTTATCCGCCCCGCGGCGGGAAGTAATGCCTGTTTCACTTAGGAATTTATTGATTCGCATAAAAAAATCCTTTCACTTGTATATTTCCACTGTCTGGTCCCATTATACTCCAGATGACCCTTATAAGAAAAAAATTTGTAGGCTAACAGTTGCAATTTTCCGATTTATTTGACAATATATAGAGGCGAGCCCTGAAATAAATGATGCGCCAAACGATATTTGAAAGCGTATACATAACGGGGCTAAACCAAGCAAAGGGGAGATGTAGAATGGTATATGCAGTTCCAAACACAGAGGGTGCAAAAGTAAATTTTAAAGAGCAATACGATAATTATATAAATGGTGGATGGCAAGCGCCTAAAAACGGCCAGTATTTTGAAAATTTATCGCCTGTAAACGGAAAGGTGTTCACGAAAGTGGCTCGTTCAAGTGCAGAAGATGTCGAATCGGCGCTGGATGCTGCACACGCGGCGAAAGAAGCATGGGGGAAAACGTCCACGACAGAACGCGGCAATATCCTCTTGAAGATCGCTGACCGTATGGAAGAGAACCTGGAGATGCTGGCAGTCGCGGAAACTTGGGACAACGGGAAAGCGGTCCGCGAGACCTTGAATGCTGATATGCCGCTCGCTATCGACCATTTCCGTTATTTTGCCGGCGCGATTCGTGCCCAGGAAGGCGGGATCAGTCAAATCGACAACGACACAGTCGCTTATCACTTCCATGAACCTCTTGGCGTGGTCGGCCAGATCATTCCTTGGAACTTCCCGCTTCTCATGGCGGTATGGAAACTCGCTCCTGCTCTTGCAGCAGGAAACTGTGTCGTCTTGAAGCCGGCTGAACAAACACCGGTCAGCATCCTTGTATGGGCTGAATTGGTCGGCGATTTGTTGCCGCCAGGCGTCCTGAACATCGTCAACGGATTCGGGATCGAAACAGGCAAGCCGCTTGCATCGAGCCCGCGTATCAGCAAAATCGCCTTCACTGGTGAAACGACGACGGGCCGCATGATCATGCAATACGCATCGCAAAACCTGATTCCAGTAACACTTGAACTGGGCGGGAAATCACCGAACATCTTCTTCAAGGATGTCATGGACCAGGACGATGCATTCCTCGATAAAGCGGTGGAAGGGTTTGTCATGTTCGCATTGAACCAAGGCGAAGTATGTACGTGCCCGTCGCGTGCGTTGATCCAGGAAGACATTTACGAAGAGTTCATGAAGCGCGCCATCAAGCGCGTCGAAGAAATCAAGACCGGCAACCCGTTGGATCCGGCGACGATGATGGGAGCCCAGGCATCCACCGAGCAGTTGGAGAAAATCCAATCCTATCTTGAAATCGGCAAACAGGAAGGCGCAGAAGTGTTGGCAGGCGGAGACCGCAACCGTTTGGAAGGCGATCTTTCAGAAGGCTTCTACATCCAGCCGACCGTTTTCAAAGGCGACAACAAAATGCGTATTTTCCAGGAAGAGATTTTCGGGCCGGTACTCGCCGTGGCGACTTTCAAAACGAAAGAAGAAGCAATGGAAATCGCCAATGACACACTTTACGGACTTGGAGCGGGCATTTGGACACGCGACACGAACACGGCTTACCGTTTTGGCCGCGGCATCCAGGCAGGGCGTGTATGGACAAACTGTTACCACCAGTATCCTGCACACGCAGCATTTGGCGGCTACAAAATGTCCGGATTCGGGCGTGAGAACCATTTGATGATGCTTAGCCATTACCAAAACACGAAGAACATGCTCGTCAGCTACAGCGAAGACAAGCTTGGGTTCTTCTGATCAGAAAGAAGGGCTAGCCATGACAGAACGGGTAATCGCCACAGACGCCGCCTTGGAGTTGATCAACACCTTGAAGGAAAAGCACGGGCCCTTGATGTTTCATCAATCGGGAGGCTGCTGTGATGGCAGTTCGCCTATGTGCTATCCAAAAGGTGATTTGTTGGTCGGCGATCAGGACGTATTGATGGGGGTCATCGGCGACAGCGAGTTTTATATGCATAAGAGCCAGTTTGACTATTGGAGCCATACGCAATTGATCATTGATGTCGTGCCTGGGCGCGGCGGGATGTTCTCGCTTGAAGGAGCAGAAGGAAAACGATTCTTGACCCGCTCACGCGCATTCACGGCAGAAGAAACTGAAGAACTGCAAAAACAATAAGTGGAAGTCCCGGATGTTCGACATCTGGGATTTTTTTTACGTTTATTGTTAAAAAGAAAGCACGTCAAACAAAGAGCGGAAAAGGCGTTCATGGAGCCGTTTTCATCCTTTTTCAAGAGGGTCAATCGTGGAAAAAAAGGCGCCAAAATGCTATAATGATAGAATGAAAGGTGGTCATCCATGTGACGAATTTAGCTAACCGGGTATCCCATGAACAAGCCAATCACGCGATTTCCTGCGCCGCACACTCTCTCGTAACGGAAGGGTTTGATGTGACCCATGAAGACCGGAATTTTGTCCGCTCTGTCCTGACCGGAGAACGGACGGAAGCTCAATTCCACCAGGCCATCAAAGCACGCTTCGATGTCTAAATACCAGCACACGTCCATGTATTGCTACCCTGGATCCGATGTGCTGGTGAATGCGTTCGATATCCGAGATGAAGACAAGCTCAAGGAATTAGAGACGGTCTATGCGCTATATCGCTTGTCGGAACTGCAACTACAAAAGCCGAAAGATCCATCTGATCTCAACGTGTTTCTCGATATCCACCGCTGCTTGCTGCAGGACGTCTACCCGTTTGCCGGCAAGCTGCGCGAGGAAATGACGTCCAAAGGAAGTTCGACTTTCGCCCACCCTAAACACTTGGATGGACAGCTGAAACAGCTTTTTGATGAATTGGCTGAAGAAGCTTATCTGAAAGGCTTAACGAAAGACGTTTTTATCCAGCGTCTCGCCCATTATTTGGCGGAATTGAATGCGCTCCACCCCTTCCGTGAAGGCAATGGCAGGGCAGTGCGTGAATTCGCCCGCCAGCTGGCATTGAATGCCGGTTATCGGTTGGATTGGGCGAGAATCGAAGAACCTGCCCATATTATTAACGCATTTGTGGACTCCTTTAATAAAGACAATGAGCGCCTGGAAGTTTTATTGGGCGAAGTCATCAGTTGAGTGTGCCAACCGGGTGCATCTCGACAGAAAAATAGGCTGAAGTGGCAGGCAACCTGTCGCTTCAGCCTATTTTGTTTAATTTTTTTGTTCCTGCTGTTCTTGCGGTGCTGGATTTTTCTGCAGCCATTCGGTAGCGAACTCAACGAGCGGACGCATTTCTGTGAGCTGGATTTCAGCCTGTCCAAGAACGCCTTGAGTAATAGTTCCAGGAAAGTCTTTGGCGATTTCCGGGAAGCGGTCTGAATCCATATCCACGCAATCGTACGCGGCCCATTGCCGCTCTCCATTAATGTACATCGCTGCGCCTTGCGGAGAAGTTGTACGTTCAGGCTGTAGAAACTCTGCGTGATGAAGAGCAGTGCATGAATCGAACCCGGTGCCGATCAGCAGAATTTTCACTGGATGCCCCATCATTTTGCCAAGAGGCGAAGTGGTGCCAAACGAATCTTCGAGCGGCTGTTCAGTCATCCATTCCGCAGCAAGCCTTCCCCAGGCGATAAATGAGTGAGTCGGATGAGGGCTTCGGATCGTCGCCGGATGGCGGTGGAGACATTCGGGTATTTTCCCCATTCCGCGCATATTTGTCAGGTCAGGATCATATGCCGGCATTTGGTCACGTGTCGGCTGATGCCAATTTTCAGGAATTGGCGGAGCCATCCAATAAACAGGGTCCGAATTATCGGCAGACTGGGAAGGCATGACAAGAGTGCCCTCAGGAGTGATGACTTCCATCAAAGCTTCAACTACGGCCTGTGCACCTCCGGCAATCCACCCCATTGACTTCAGCGAGGAATGGACCATCAAGTGATCGCCCGCAGCGATCCCGAGTTCCTGCAGTTGCTGCTTCAGTGAGTCCTTGCATTGAAAATCGGGTGTGTTCAGAATTTGAAAAAGATCAGACATGGACTTGATTCCCCCTTTTTTCCACTTTACCATAAGGAGGAATTTCGGTTTTATTTTCCGGTCGAATAAACACTGTGTGGATTGAAAATTACTGCAGCGGGAATAGCCTTAAAGAAGAAAGAGGAGGAGAATATATGGAAGCGAAACCTATGCGTGAATCACGGACGATACAGACGAAGCTGGTGCTTCCGCCTGACACCAATCATATGGAATCGATCTTTGGCGGGAAAGTGCTCGCTTATATCGATGAAATCGCCGGAATCTCAGCGATGAAACATGCGAGCCGCCACATTGTCGTGACGGCCTCGATCGACTCGGTGGATTTCCTGTCGTCTGCAAAAGTCGGAGATGTTCTGGAATTGGAGGCGAACGTCACATCAACCGGAAAAACTTCGATGGAAGTGTATGTGCGCGTTAAATCGAAGAACCTGGAAACCGGGGAAGAGCGTTTGACGACCGAATCATTTTTGACTTTGGTCGCGATCGGCGAGAATGGGAAGCCGACGCCAGTCCCACCGGTCTATCCTGAGACTGAAGGCGAGAAGCTGTTTTTTGATTCCGCACCCGCGCGGCGAGAACACCGGAAACAACGCGCAAAGACGCCAAGATAAAAAAAGGATCCTACAAGGGATCCTTTTTTGCTTGCGCTTTAACATTGGCAAGGGCATTACCTGCTTGAGTGGTGATGACTGACATGCTGCCGTCCGTCTCGAGAATGACCGCTTTGACCTTACTTAAGTCGCCTTCGCCTGAATTGCGCACTGCCTGCATGATTTCAATATCCTTGATGCGTTCGTCACGCATGGCCTGTTCCAGGAATTCGCCTTCCGAAAACAATAGCCTCGGCTCTGACTTGATCAGTTTATTGAAGCTTTTCGAACGAACTGCCGTGAACGTGATTAAATACTGCAGGACAATGAGGACGGCAAATGCGGTAAGGCCTTCCCATAAACTCAGTTTGCTGTCGAGTAGGATGGTGGCCAAGGTCGAACCTAAAGCAACAGTCACGACGAGATCGAAAGCATTAAGCTTTGTCAAAGTACGTTTGCCGGAAGTTCTTAAGAATAGCAATAACCCGATATACGCTAGCACGCCTACCGTCACAATGCGGATAAAGCTATCCCAAGTAATTTCAAACATATGCTCTTCCTCCTTTTTGAGGTGGGAAACGATAAGTTGGACTTATCAACATGTGGATAAGTCCATAATAACTGAAAATCGACTGTAAATTTAGACATTTACCCACATAACCCACGGAATCTTGTTAATTATTGTGCATAACTGCTGTTTTTCCGCATATATTAAGGGATTTCCCTGCAAGCAGGGCAGCAAAACCGTATTTTGTGGATAGCTTTGGCAAGGAAAGAAAAAATCCGCAGTCATGAAATGAGCTCTGTCACAAAGCACTGCGTTTTTTCTGTTCAAGCCATCTTATTTCGGGAATAAGGGGAGCAAAGAGCTAAGAGGAGAGGTGAAAAGATGGAAGCAGTCCGCAATACTTTCCGCTTTTTGGGCATGGGTGTCTTCTTCTTCAGTATTGCTTTATTTCTACTGACAGCAGTGAACAATTGGATTGGGTTTACATCGGCCGTTTGGCTGAGCGGCCCATTTTGGCGCGTGTACGTGTTTTTCGCAGTTTCCGGCATTTTATTGTATATCTTGATTACCTTCAGGCGAAAAAAAGACGAATAAAAAAGCACCGGAATGTTTCCGGTGCTTTGCTCAATTATTTTTTAGCAAGCAGTTCTTCGAAATAAGAACCGAACTCTTTAGAGCGTTTCAAGATCGTGCTTGACGAAACGCCGAATTTCTCACTCAAGTCTTTTGCAGAAAGCATCGGCCCTTGAATCAGTTCATGGTCTTGCAAGAAACGCCAGTAGCCGGCAACGAGTGCTTCGGGTTTCTGGACAGTCGGCTGCTGGCTGACCAAGTAGCTGTTGAGGATACTAGTCACATTGGTCACGGTTTCTTCGTCGAAGTCCGCTTCGTCAATGTGTTTTTTCAATTCGTCCATGACGGATTGATGTTCCGGGGAAAGCTCGATGCTTTCTTCGACAGCGCCTGTGGAATACTGGACGATATGCTCGACCACTTCGAGATAATGCTCGCGAAGATAGTCTTCGCTCGCTGATGCGCCTTTTTCTTCAATGCGTTTTTGCAGCTGCTCAAAGAATGGGGCAAATTTGCCGACAATCGTCAAATAGCCATTCAAGAATAGGATACCTTGTTCGCCTGCGCGCGCATCCGGCAGAAGAATCGCAAGAAGACCTTGGTTTTCTTCCATATCCGTTGGCGGCTGGTCTGCCATGACGTAAGTTTCACCGGTAAAGGCATCTTTCAATTCCGCTTTTTCTGTATCGCCTGAGACCAATTGGCCGAGGAATACACGGAAGTTGGACCATTTTTCCAACACTTCTTGCGTTGTTGGGCGTTGCGTCTGCTCGATTTGCTTAGACAGGAAGTTTTGCCATAGTTCCGGTTTTTGCATGAACAGGAAGTTTTCGATGACAAAAGCTTGTGCATCGTTTTCCGCCATCGATTTCATCAAGCGCGGCTGCCATTCTTGTTGGAGCGCGCGGAAATCCGTTAGCTGATCACGGTTCGGGTTTTCCGAGAAGAATTGCTGTCTGACTTGGAACAGCTCTTCGTTCACCAGATCATTGATGGAAACTGTCTGTTGTTTCCCGTGACATTTTTTATATTTCTTTCCGCTGCCACATGGACACGGATCATTTCTTCCTACCATTCTAATCACCTACATTTTTTCTTGAGTGTAACATAAAATCTTTCGGCGCTCAAAAGTCTGACGATTCAGACGTCTAAACAGCCTTATTTCTCCTTGTAATTCCCATATTAAGAAAATAAACGGAAGCTTAATCCTTCGAGCACGTGGTGGGGCACAAAGAACCTGGCCGTCACGAGAGGGTCAACAACTTGACTGATCTGTGTTTCGCCGGTTGCGCTCATGAGCATGGTCATTTCGCTGACGGATAAGTGGGATTGAGGCAGCAACAAATCAATCATCTCTTCAACCGCAGTCGAAACAGCTTCGTCCAAAGTCATCGCGGAGACGAGATACGCCAAGCCTTCTTCATTTTCGAGCAAAGGATGTTTTAAATGGCTGCCTTTGATGACGTCGAATTGGACAGTGGCGCTGCCGGGTACTTCAATGCCGGAAACGCTGATTTCCCCATCTCCCATCGCCGCATGGAAATCCCCAAGTGCAAACAGTGCGCCTTCAACCGCCACGGGGAAATAAAGCGTTGCGCCTTTTGTGATCAGTTTCGTATCCATATTGCCGCCGTGTGCACCAGGGGTTCCGCATGAAACGGGTTCGCCTTTCGGTGCGACGCCGATCACGCCGATCATCGGATTTAATGGAAGGTGCAGGCGGTCGTTAAAGACCGCCTTACCATTTTGGATGGGAATGATTTTCGATTCCATCGATTCCATCCGGTGGCCCATGACGCCGAGATCCGGCCCTGTAACCATGACGCCTTGCTCGCCGATTTCAAGGTCTTTGATCTCTACTTTCAAGACATCCCCGATCTCGGCCCCTTCAATGAATATCGGCCCTGTGGCGGGATTCACTTGATCCCAATCAATGGCTGCGACTTCTTGGTCGCTTGATTGAATCTGGTTTTTAAAGCAATCGAATGTGTCGATCTTCACGGTATCGCCGGCCGCTGCCCGCAAGCTCGGTTTGTGTGTGTTGGAAAAAGCATAAATGACATCTTGCGCAGGCAATGTTTTCATCAATTCCACTCCTTTTATATTCAAATAGAAAGCTAAGTTGTGTCTGATAATTCTTTCAACTCACATGCTTTCATTATCGGATAAGAAATCTCAGAGTGCAAGGCGTGAAGCGCTATAGTAAACTAGAGAAAAAAGTGGGCGGAGGAGAGCTAGTGTACGAAGATCCAGTCAAAGAAATGCTTGTATGGATGAAAGTGCTGCTGCTGACGGCGTTCATTATTTTTGGGGTTCGCCACTTTCTGTTCGAGCCGGTTATCGTCGAAGGCGGATCGATGCAGCCAAGCTATCACGAAGATGATAAATTAGTCTTGAGCAAAGCGACAACGATCGCCAACTTCGATACAATCGTGTTTTTCGCGCCAGACGGCACCCGTTTCATCAAGCGAGTCATTGGGGTTCCGGGCGACCGTATCGAGATGTCTGGCAGGGAAATTATTCTGAATGGACAGCCGCTGGACGAACCCTATTTAGATGCGGCAGGACACGATGAGTTCATGGCCCAGCCCCAGTTGGCCAGCGAATTTTCAGTTCCCGCGGATTGCTATTATGTCCTCGGCGACAACCGTGGCAATAGCACGGATTCACGCGTACTGGGATTTATCCAGAAACAGGACGTTATTGGTGAAGTGAAATTCCGCTTCGCCCCGTTAAAGCAGTTCGGGTTCGTGGAATGAAACATAAATTTTAGCTAAAGCTTTTACTGTTGAGCATGCGCTCTTCGGGAAAAGCTTTTTTAATTGGCCGCGATTCTATTTTCAAATAGGGATGAGATGTTTCTTAATAAATAGCTATGAATATATAAATAGAATTTCAATTCCTTTTAAATAGTTCTAAATATTCACATTTTATTTCTTTTTAGTTCAATTGAATTATGATAAAATTTAATTACTGAATATTTGAAAAATAATAGATCGGATTGTTTATGAAGGGGTGGGGAAATGAAAACGATTTGGCGGGGGGCAGGACGCTGGTTTCTTATAGCGATAATTGCGGGAAGTGCAGCTTTTCACCATGATGAGGGACACGTAAAGGCGGCAGAAGGCGGGCTCCAAATCGGGGTAGCGCAATTAATGGAAGGACAGCGCCAAGCTTTTCAGTCTCATCTTTCCAGTTCACTGTTATTTATGGACAGAGGCTTTTTAGGGGACGAATCGGATGATTCCTATCCTGCATCCCATATTGCTTTCGCGCCTGGGAGCGATGAGTCGGAGATGAACTTTTCCTGGTATTCACCGAGCGCGACGCGTGCTGGCCAGGTTCAATACGCAAAAGTATCTTCCGGGACTGAGGATTTTCCGGAAAATGCTGCGGTAACAGTCGATGCATCGTTGAAAAACGCTACTTACGGCTATTCTGCCCATGAGGCGGTCATCACCCGGCTCGAAAATGAAACGGATTATCTGTACCGTTTAGGGGATGGGCATGGCAATTGGACGCAAGCTTTCCATTTCAAAACACAGGATCCTTCATCGTATGAATTTGTGATGGTTGCTGATCCGCAAATCGGCGCGTCTGGTGATATTGCAGAAGACCAAAGGGGATGGGAAAGAACGTTGCGTCAAGCGATTGACCGCAGCCCAGACGCAAGCTTCATCTTGTCTGCGGGCGATCAGGTCGATGCCCGCTATTCGGAAAATGAATATGCGGCTTATTTCGCTCCTGAGCCGCTGCGTAATTATCCGACGGCCACCACCATCGGAAACCATGACGATACCTATCATTACGCCTATCATTTCAATGTGCCCAACGAAAACTGGGAACTCGGCAATTACGATAATTCAGGCGGCGATTATTATTTCTCGTACGGCGATACCTTATTCATGAATTTGAATTCCAATAGCCAGCATCCGGAAGAGCATATTCAGTTTATGGAGGAAACGGCTGAAGCAACTGCTGGAAGAGAATGGAAGTGGAAGATCCTCGTTTTTCATCATTCGATTTATAGCGCTGCCGCCCATTCGCAAAGTGAAAAGGTGCTGGAGCTGCGTGAACAGCTCGTGCCGACAATCGATAAAATCGGCTTTGATGCGGTATTGATGGGACATGATCATTCCTATGTAAGAACGTATCAGATGGAAAACTTCCAACCGCTGAAAAATCATATGATGCAAGGTAAAGTACCGGTTAATCCGGAAGGGACTTTATATGTGACCGGCAGTACAGCGAGCGGCAGCAAATACTATTATATGCAGGACGAACGGGAGCCGTATTCAGCGGTCCGTGAACAATGGGGCGTGCCGACTTATATGACCATTCAAGTGGAGCCGACGCGTTTGAGCCTTGAAACTTACCGGACTGATATCGATGAGCTGGTCGATGAATACGAGATTATCAAAGATCCGTCTATCGAAACGGTCGTGCCGGCGCTTGAAAGAGTGGAACTGGAAGCGAGCGGCACCGTGCTGTCCACAGAAGAGAGTTCTTTCTACCCGGAAGTGGAATTGACGTTGAAAGGCGAAAACGTTGAGGGCGGGCAATACGATATTTCACCGGACTCCGTCACTTACCAAACCAACAAGGATGATATTGAAATAAAGGATGGAAAAGTACTGGTGGCAGAAGGTGCGGACCCAGGAAAAGTAGAAGTGTTTGCGGAAGTAAAAGACGGTGATGAAGTATGGGAAAGCAATGCGATTGAATTCGAATTGGTGGAACATGAAGAAATTAAGCTGGTCGACGCAGGCAGCGAGTGGGGCTATCTGGACGATGGCAGCGACCAGAAAAAAGACTGGATTGAAGCCGATTTCGATGACAGCGAGTGGGTACAAGGCGCGGCTCCGCTTGGCTTCCCGGAAGATGAAGAACGGCCCGAATTTGGCGCTGTGGAAACGCTCACCGGCTACGGCGGGGATGAGACCGATAAAAATGCCTTGACGTATTTCAGGGCGGCATTTGATGTAGAAGAGGCAGAAGCAATCGGTGATCTCGGCTATGTGGAATTTGGTGTCGATGATGCGGTGATATTGTATTTGAACGGAGAGGAAATCATGCGCTTCAATATGCCAGAGACCGGCGAATTCGGTTTTGAAGATTATCAGGAAGCGGTAAGCGATAAAGACCTCGGCAGTGAAGACCGAATCGAGCGAATCTACTTGGACGAAGAGGCACTTTCGCATTTGAAAGACGGCGAGAATGTGCTGGCTGCACAAGTGCATCAAGACGACCGCTTTAGTTCGGATCTGTATTGGGATATGGAAATGGTCGTTAATAAGAAATAAAAAAAAGAAGGCATTGCGCCTTCTTTTTTTTGCCTATTTAGTGAAAATGCCCAATTTCTCGATTCGTTGGATTGCTTCGATGATGCGCTGTTCATCGACCAATAGCCCGACGCGGACAAAACCTTCTCCGCCAGGGCCAAACCCACTGCCCGGCGCCACGGCGATGTCGACTTTGTCGAGCAGCAGGTCAGAGAACTCGATGCTCGTATAGCCTTCCGGGACAGGCAGCCAGGCAAAAAATGATCCCTTCGGCGCTTCGAATTCCCACCCGATCCGGCGGCATTCATCCACCAGCGTTTGGCGTCTTTTTTCATATAGTGCATTCAATTCCTCGACGCATTGCTGGCTGCTGTTTAATGCTTCTACAGCTGCTAGTTGGACAGCCGGAAAGATGCCTGCGAACAAATGGTCTTGGACGACGTTGAGTGCTTCGATCATTTTGGCATTGCCGACCGCAAAGCCGATGCGCCATCCGGCCATGTTATAGGTTTTGGATAAGGTATACATTTCGATGCCGATGTCTTTAGCGCCTTTTGACTGCAGGAAGCTGACCGGTTTTTTGCCGTCAAAGCCAATGCGGCCGTAGGCAAAGTCATGCACGACCCCGATGCCGTTTTCTTTGGCGAAACGGATCGTTTCATCGAAGAACGTGGTGTCTGCTGTCGCGCCTGTCGGGTTGTTTGGATAGTTCAAATACATCAGTTTGGCGCGTGCTTTCGCGGCGGCGGTCACCTCGTTGTAATCGGGAAGATAGCCGGTTTCCTGTTTCAGTTTCATCAAATCAAATTCGATATCCGCCAGCGGTGCGGCTGACAAATAATCAGGGTAGCCCGGGTCCGGTAACAGCAGTGAATCGCCCGGGTTCAGCAGCGCAAGCGGCAATTCAATAAAGCCTATTTTCGTCCCGGACAAAATGGCGACCTCTAAGTCGGGATCGATATCGACATCGTATTCTTTTTTGTAGAAATCAGCAGCAGCTTTTCTTAACGAACTGAGCCCGCGAAACGGGGAATAGCGATGTGTTTGAGGGTCAGCCACCGCTTGTTGCATTGCTTTGACAATATGCGCAGGCGTCGGCTGATCCGGGTTGCCTTGGCCGAAATTGATGACATCGCGTCCTTCATCGACTGCTTTTGCCGTTTTTGCGACAAGCAAGGCGAAAAATTGATCCGGAAGATTTTGTAAGCGATTTGAAAAGTCCATGAAATCCTCCTCATTTTCTAAATAATTGCACTTCTACCTTAAATCTTATAGAGTTTAAGCTAAACTGTCTACAGGGGGAGAGAATATGAAAATCGCTTGTGTGCAGATGGACATTGCGTTCGGGGAGCCCGAAACGAATTTTCAGCGTGTGGAAAATTATTTGGAAGAAGCGGTAGAAAACGGCGCAGAGCTTATCGTCCTGCCTGAAATGTGGAACACCGGCTATGCATTGACGGAGCTCGAACAATTGGCGGACGGCAACGGCAAGACGGTCGATTTTTTAACGCAGTTTGCCGAACAACATAGCGTCCATATCGTCGGCGGCTCCGTGTCGACGAAGAAAAAGGACGGTTTCTACAATACGATGTATGTGGTCGACAACACGGGTACACTCGTTTCAGAATACGATAAAGCACACCGTTTCGGCTTGATGGATGAGCATATCCACCTCGAAGAAGGGCAGTCGCTCGGCACGTTCGAATTGGGCGGTGAGACTTTTGGCGGCGTCATTTGCTACGATATCCGTTTTCCTGAATGGCTCCGTGCACAAGCGCTGAACGGCGCAAAGGCCATCTTCGTCCCTGCCGAATGGCCGGCTGCGCGCATCGATCATTGGCGCATCCTGCTGCAAGCGCGCGCGATCGAGAACCAATGCTTTATCATTGCCGCAAATCGCATCGGCAGCGACCCGAAAAATGAATTCGGCGGCCATTCGATGGTCATTGCACCATGGGGAGAAGTTCGCATGGACATGGGCCAGGAGGAAGGTATCGGCTACATCGACATCGATCTCTCGGAAGTCGATGAAGTGCGTGGCCGCATTCCGGTATTTGATGACCGGCGCGTCCCATTGTACAAAAAGTTTGAAAAATCGCATTGACAAGCTGTCGCCTGTGCAGGTAGTATGGAAAACAACCAAATACGTATGCTTATCAAGAGAGACCGAGGGTAAGGCCCTATGACGTCCGGCAACCCCCATTTATTGGGAAGGTGCCAAGTCCTGCAGAATGGATTCCATTCTGAAAGATAAGTCGAAATGTTGATTTTCGATGTCTCTTTTTGATAAAAGAGGCATTTTTTATTTGCCTGGGGGAGTGGATAGCATGATTCAAATTGAACAACTGAGCAAAACCTATCAAACAAAACATGGCACGGTCAAAGGCGTCGATGATGTGACCTTAGAAGTGAAAACCGGTGAAATCTTTGGCATTGTCGGCTATTCCGGCGCTGGAAAAAGTTCCCTCATCCGCTGCATCAATTTGCTTGAGCGGCCAACGTCTGGAACGGTAAAAGTTGGCGGCCAGGACTTAACAAAGCTGCGTGGCGACGGCTTGCGGAAAGCGCGCCTCAAAATCGGCATGATCTTTCAGCATTTCTACCTGATCAGCCAAAAGACAGTTGCTGAAAATATTTCATTTGCCCTTCGCGCAGCCGGGACACCGAGCAAGAACATCGGCCCACGCGTCGATGAGCTACTAGAAATGGTGGGCTTGTCGGACAAGCGAGGTGTCTATCCGGCACAGTTGAGCGGCGGGCAAAAGCAGCGCGTCGGTATCGCCCGCGCACTTGCCAATGACCCGGCCGTGTTGTTATGCGATGAAGCGACGTCTGCGCTCGACCCGAATACGACTTTATCGATCTTGCGCTTATTGAAAGACATCAACCGCAAGCTCAATATCACGATTGTGTTGATTACGCATGAGATGAACGTCGTCAAGGAAATTTGCGACCGTATGGCGGTCATGCAAAGCGGACGCGTCATCGAAGAAGGCCGTGTCTACGATATTTTCGCCGATCCGAAGACCGCTTTGACAAAGGAATTCATCTCGAGCGTTGTATCCTTCAATGTGCCGGAAGAAATTCTAAAGAAATGTGACGGCACGATCGTCAAAGTGTTGTTCAAAGGCGAGGTCGCAGGGGACGGCATTATTTCCGATATGCTGCAAAGCTATCCGGTTAAAGGGAATTTCCTGCACGGGGCAATCGAATACATCCAGGAATTGCCACTCGGTATTTTTGTGATGGAACTCAAAGGCAGCCAAACAGATGTGAGTCAGGCGATTCACTATCTGGAGCAGCGTGAAGCGATTGTGGAGGTGATAGACCATGGGAATTGAATGGGAAAGAATCATTGAATTATGGCCGGAAATCCAAGTAGCGTTTTACCAGACCTTGATCATGATCGGCATTTCGCTTGGCGTGGCGCTGGTGATCGGTTTGCCGCTCGGCATTTTATTGTTCGTCACAGACCGGGGCTTGTTCTGGGAGAATCGCCCGGTCAATTCCGTCATCGGATTTGTCGTCAACATCGTCCGGTCGATTCCGTTCATCATTTTGCTGGTGGCGCTCATCCCGCTGACGCAATTGATTACCGGCACGACAATCGGTCCCGTCGCAGCCAGTGTTTCCTTATCGGTAGCGGCGATTCCGTTTTTCGCACGCATTGTGGAAACGGCGCTCCGGGATATCGATAAAGGCGTCATCGAAGCGGCGATCGCAGTCGGTGCCACCCCGTGGATGATCATTAAAGATGTGCTTTTGCCGGAAGCGAAAGCGAGCCTGATCCAGGGCATCACGCTGACGGTCATCAGCCTCATCGCCTATTCCGCGATGGCAGGCGTCGTCGGGGGCGGCGGCATCGGCGATTTGGCAATTCGCTTCGGTTATTACCGTTATGATAATACGATTATGATTGTCACGGTCGTCATTTTGATCGTGCTCGTCCAATTGATTCAACAGGCCGGCGACTTTACAGCCAAAAAACTCGATAAACGATAAGGGGAGAATGATATGAAGAAACTCACATGGATATTGGCAGCGAGTACGCTTGCACTGGCCGCATGCGGCGGAGAAGAAGCGGACACAGGAACGACGGAAGGCGGCGAAGCGTCGAAAGACATCAAGCTCGGCGCGACTGCGGGCCCTTATAGCGACATGTTGAACGAAGCAATCGTCCCGGCGCTTGAAGAAAAAGGCTATACGGTCGAAACGATTGAATTCAGCGATTATATCCAGCCGAACAACGCATTGAACAACGGGGAAATCGACGCCAACTTGTTCCAGCATACGGTTTACCTGGAAAACTTCGAAACAGAAAACGATATGGATTTGAGCGCATTGATCACGGTCCCGACCGCGCCTATGGGCATCTACTCCAATGAGTTCGATTCGCTGGATGCGGTGTCCGACGGGGCGACAATCGCGATTCCAAACGATCCTGTCAACGGTGCGCGGGCATTATTGATGCTGCAGGATGAAGGATTGGTCGAGCTTGACCCGGAAGCGGAAGTGCTCCAAGCGTCTGAGCGCGATGTAACGGAAAATCCGAAAAACCTCGTGTTCCAGCCGATTGAAGCGGGGCAATTGCCGCGTGCAGTTGAAGGCACAGACCTTGCCGCGGTTCCAGGAAACTTCGCATTGGCCGCGGACATGGATTTGCTTGACGCTTTGGCGCTTGAAAACATGCCTGACCAGTACCGCAATGTCGTGGCCGTTGCAGCAGAGAATGAAGACAGTGAACTGGCGGCGGATTTAGTGGAAATCGTCGAGTCGGAAGAATTTGAAACGGTCATCGATGAGCAATTCGAAGGCTTCGGAAAACCGGAGTGGATGGCTGAATAATAGGATAACCCAGCCGGAGAGATATTTTCTTCGGCTGCTTTTTTATGCGAAAATGCCGGTGCTCCGCGCTTTTCAGGCTTTTTTCTTGCCCTGCCTGTTTTCTGCTGAAATAATAGGGAAAGTGAATTTTAACAGGCCGCTGCAAATAAGGCAGTGTCCAAGGGTTCTTTGGAGAAAGGGAGAGGATTATGGAAGCTAACAGGCACGTCCTGACTTACGGCGACGCGTTTGTCGACTATATTGCTACGACCAAAAACAACGATTTATTCGATCTGTATCTCGGAGGCGCCACCGTCAACGTCTCTGCCGGCGTCAGCCGCCTCGGAGTTCCTTCAGCATTTATCACGATCACCGGGGATGATGAGATTTCGGACTTTTTCTGCCAGGCGCTGCGGGCAGAAGGTGTCAATATGGCACATTCAATTAAACGATCTGAAAAACGCATCAGCGGCGTTTATATTCATTTAACGGAGACGAACGACCGCGTCTTCGCTTCCTATGATAATGAAACGCCTGATGTACAAGTAAAGGCAGACGAGCTGGCTGCTGAAGCGTTCGAATCCGCGAGCCTGTTCCATTTTTGCTCGGGGACATTGTTTCATCCGGAAGCGCGTGAAACGACGGCCCAGGCATTGGAATTGGCGAAGTCCCACGGGGTGATTTGCTCATACGATGTTAATATCCGGCCACTGCGCTGGGAAAGCGAAGAGCTGTGCCGTCAAACGGTCCTGCGCTTTTTGCCGCAGGCAGATATTTTAAAATTGACGGTCGACGAATTATTGTTCCTCATGGAAGCTGATTCAATGGAGGCAGGCATCGAGCGCCTCAAGGCTTACGGGCTTCCTGTCGTTTTTGTCACGGACGGGGAACATGGCACGCACGCGGTATATAAAGACGAGACGATCCATGTGCCGGTTGTGCCGGTCAAGCCTGTGGATACGACAGGCGCCGGGGATGCGTTCATGGCAGGCATCATCCGCCATATCCATTTAAACGGCATGCCAAAAAACCAGCAACAACTGATTGCTTGCGCAGACTTCGGCAATAAGCTGGGGGCTCTTTGTGCAACACGGGCGGGAGCCATCACAGCGATGCCGCGAAGCGAAGATATGGAAGAATGGGAATAGAAGAGGAGGAAACAGCAATGGCTTTGCATAGTTTTCATTTAACAGCAGACTGGCCCGGCAATCGAAACGATGTCGGGACGATCGAATCGGGGAATTTAAAGACACAAATCTCGATTCCCCCGGAAATGGATGGTCCAGGCGTCGGCACGAATCCCGACGAAATGCTGCTCGGTGCGGCAGCGACTTGCTATATCATTACGCTCGCCGCGATGATGGAGCGTAGCAAGCTTGTAAAAGAGTCGCTTACGATGGAGTCGGAAGGAATCGTGGAAGTCGAAAATGGCGTCATCACCTATAAAACAATCATCCACCGGCCGAAAGTCGTCTTGTCAGCAGAAGCCGGGGAAAAGGAATTCAAGCTGGCGCAAAAACTCGCGGAAAAAGCGGAATCTTCCTGCATGATCACGCGTGCCATCCAAGGAAATGTCGCAGTCGAACTAGAAGCCGATATTACAAAAGCATGAAGCGAAGCCCTGATTTTCCATTTTGGAGAACAGGGCTTTTTATTGGAAAAATAATGTTTTTAGAGAATTCTAATATTTTTTCTTTCGGCCGTTTCAGGATATGGTAGACTACATTTAATGAAAAACGGTCTATTTTTGAGCTTGGGTATTCCAGGTTCAGGAACGACAGCCGTCATGTTGGGTGCGTTCCTTGTGCTCGGAGTACAGCCTGGGCCGCTCTTGATGACGGACCGCCCGGAAATTTTCTGGGGCATCATCGCTTCCATGTATCTCGGGAACGTCTTCCTGTTGATCTTGAACTTGCCGCTGATTCCATACTTAGCGAAAATCTTGAGCATTCCACGTCCTTTGCTTATTTCGCTCGTCATCATGTTCAGTTTGATCGGCGTCTATTCAATCAGTTTCAATGTCTTTGATCTATACATGCTGCTGGTATTCGGTGCATTAGGATTTGCGATGCGTATCTTTTCATTCCCCGCACCGCCGTTTATCTTGGCATTTATCCTTGGAGGCATGATGGAGCAGGCTTTCCGCCAGTCTATGACGATCTCCAATGGCAGCTTGAGCATTTTTGTCGATAGCCCACTTCCGCTCTCTCTGCTCTTGGTTGCATTGATTTCACTACTGGTTCCAGCATTCCTGAAATGGAGAAGCAATAGACTGGCATACAAACAACGTTAAGGGGTGGGAAAGTGAGAAACTCTAAGCTAGTGCCGCGAATTCTTGCTTTTCTGCTGGCCGCCGGTTTTGCTCTTTTGTGGACGCTCGGCCTGTTGGATGCTTATACAGATGACCAGAAATTGACGCTGCTATTGCTTGGCATCGCTATAGCTTTATGGACGGTAAGTGCCATGCCGCTCGCCGCTTCGAGTCTTCTGGTGCTTGGCCTGCTGCTGCTTTTCCGTTTAACGGAAGAGCCGGAGCAGGCTTTTGCCGGTTTTCTGTCGGATGCACTGTATTTTATTCTGGCCCTGACTTTGATTTCCAAGGCGCTGGTGAAAGCGAAAGCCGATCAAGTATTTGTCGGTGTGTTATTGAAAATGAGCAAAGGCAAAGTCCAGCGGCTGTTGGTCGGCTTGCCGCTATTGATTGTCTTTTTGCCTATCCTGCTGCCCTCAGCTGTCGCCAGGTTCCGCATTCTTGAGCCGATCATCGAGCAAGTGAACGATCGTTTCGCGCTCGGCAAGAGAAGCCTGTTCCGCCAGTTCAGTTTTTATGTTATCGGCATGATGAACCAGAATTCGACGATGATCGTCTTTACGGGCGGCGGATTCCCGATTCTCGCAGCTCAATTGCTGAGCGATTTCGGGGGCATCCAAATTTCCTGGCTCGGCTGGTTTGTGCGCATCACACCTGCGCTTTGGCTGTCGCTCCTATTGGTCAGTTTCGGCGTTTGGTTCTTTTTCAAACGCACGAGCGGCAAAGGGCCACAAATGGAAGAGATGGAATTTGCTCCTGACGCGCATTTGCCGGAACGCTTCTGGTGGGTGATCATACCATTTTTCGCTATGATCACCAGCTGGATCGTCATTGATCAAGAACAGATTCCGCTTATCGTGGCGCCTTTCCTGTTGCTCGCGTATTATGCGTTGCCGATGAATGGGTTAGTCGATGACCGGCTCGTGCGGGAGTACGATTGGGAAACCTTCCTATTGCTTGGCGCCTCCTTTTCGCTTGGCTATTTAATAGAAGAAAACGGAACGGCTGGAGTTCTGGCGAGCCAATTGATTCAATTGCTGCCAGCAGGAATGGGCCGGGGGTAAATATTATCTTTGTTGCTTGCTTGATTTTCCTATTGCGCTTCTTATTTGTTGTGCCTTCCACATCGATGATTGTTATTTTTCCAATCATCGTCAGCTTTGCGGAAATGCTGGGCTTGCCGATTTTGCCAATGGCGTTTCTATTGATTATGATCATCGGTGGAGTTACTATATTGCCAATCCATTCACCAACCACTTTTCTGGCATTCCAAAAAGGAGCATTTTCACAGCGTGAACAATTGCTTATCGGCAGCTTTTCAAGCATTGTCATCACGGCAATCGCCATTATTTTTGCGATTTTCATCTGGTGAGAGAATCCATTCACAATTACCAAAGCCAGCCTTCTTGTGAAGGTTGGCTTTTTTGCCTGAAAAGAGCTATATGTTTAGTTGAAAAAATAGGGGGTAGGGTAATTCTAGAAGCGATTTAACTAAGAGGAGGCAGAAAAATGTTCGATTATACTGTTACGACTAGCAAATCTGTAGATGAAGCAGTGGCATCACTTGAGGAAAACTTGAAAGAAGAGCAGTTTGGCGTCTTATGGAACTTCGATTTGACGGCAAAACTTCAGGAAAAGGGACAGGATTTCGATACCCCGTACAAGATCTTGGAAGTGTGCAACCCGAAAGAAGCGAATACGGTACTCTCTGAAAACTTGATGGTCGGCTATTTCCTGCCATGCAAAATTGTTGTTTACAAAGATGGTGAAGAAACGAAGATTGGCATGCCGAAGCCGACATCACTGATCGGCATGGCTGAAGATGGCGGCAAATTGACTGAAGTGGCGGCAGATATCGAAAATCGCCTGATCAGCTGCATCGACCGGACCGCCTAAGTTTCGGGAATTTACGAATGGAGGAATTTTTTTATGACAGTCAAATTTACATCCGCTGAAGAAATTGCAGAAAAAGTAATGAACAATGAACCTGTTGCCATTCTCGATGTCCGCAGCAAAGAAGATGTGGAAAATTGGCATGTAGAAGGCAGCCAGGTGGAGCTGCATAATATTCCATTCAATAAGATAGAAGAAAGCAGCGAAGAAATCAGCAAGCTGCCTAAGGAAAAACCACTCTATACGATGTGCGCGAAAGGCAATACCTCAAAGAAAGCGGCACAGTACCTGCAGGATCAAGGATTTGAAAATATTATTTCCATTGAAGGCGGGATGGCTTCCTGGAGCGAACAATTGGAGCCGGTGAAAATTGGTGACTTGAAGACTGGCGGCGCGATTTATCAATTTGTCCGGGTCGGCAAGGGCTGCCTGTCTTATTTGATCGAATCGAATGGCGAAGCCGCGGTAGTCGATGCGGCGCGAATGACCAAACCTTATGAAACCTTCGCAAAAGAGCATTCAGCGAAAATAACGCATGTATTGGATACCCATCTCCATGCCGACCATATTTCAGGCGGCCGGAAACTAGCTGAACAATTCGGCGCACAGTATCATTTGCCGCCGGAAGACGCAGATGAAGTGGTGTTCGGTTATGAACCGGTCGAAGACGGAACAATCGTTGAAGTGGGAAAAGCCAAGATCAAGGCGTTCTATTCACCGGGACATACGATTGGCAGCACCTCATTTATCGTTGACGATGAATATTTGCTGACGGGTGATATTTTATTCATCGAATCAATCGGCCGGCCGGACCTCGCTGGGAAAGCGACGGATTGGGCAGAAGACCTGCATGAAACGCTTTATGAACGTTACGACGACCTGTCGAAAGAGCTGATTGTTTTGCCTGCCCATTATGCAGACGTCAAAGAAATGAACGAAGACGGCAGCGTCCATAAAAAACTTAATGAGCTGTACGAACAAAATGAAGGACTCAGTATTGATGATGAAGAGCGTTTCATTAAACGTGTGACGGAAAATTTGAAAGAGCAACCGAACGCGTACGAAGATATCCGTAAAACAAATATGGGGAAAATCACCCCGTCAGAAGATGAACAAAAAGAAATGGAAACTGGCCCGAACAACTGCGCAGTCTAAGCAGTGCGGGAAATAAAAGGGTCCCCGCTATATTGGCGGGGACTTTACATGTTAAAATAACAGCAGGCAAAGCGAAAAAAGCTTGTGAGTTTTTTGTTTGACTTTATACCCTAAGGGGTATATTATTGAGCATAACAACTTCAATATATTGAACAGGAGGCTTGTCTGATGGAATACGATAAAAAGATTGAAAACCGCCTCAAGCGGATTGAAGGCCAATTGCGCGGAGTTATCAAAATGGTCGAAGCAGATGGTGAATGCCGTGATGTAGTGACCCAGCTGTCGGCAGTGAGAAGCGCAGTAGACCGGACGATCGGTGTCATTGTCAGTGAAAACCTGCAGTCTTGTGTTCGCGATAGCTTGGAAAAAGGCGAAAGCACAGAAGATGTCGTAAAAGAAGCGGTCGAGCTTCTCGTAAAAAGCCGTTAAAACGGGAAAACATAAAAAACAAGTTTCCTGTTGACATAGCAGAATAGATGCTTTAGCATACCCTATAGGGTATTTGAAAAAGTGCGGCGTCACTATAAAACGTTCTTTTTTTTGGAATAAATTATACCCATAGGGGTAATTACTGGAGGAATTTACAGAATGGCAGAACAGAAGAAGACAACAATCGTACTTTTCAGCGGAGATTATGACAAAGCAATGGCCGCTTACATTATCGCAAACGGAGCAGCGGCTTACGACCACGAAGTTACCATTTTCCATACATTCTGGGGGTTGAACGCACTTCGTAAAGAAAACCCGCCAGCAATCAAAAAAGGGCGCCTTGAAGCGATGTTCTCGAAAATGATGCCGCGCGGAGCCGACAAACTTGGGCTTTCCAATATGCAGTTCGGGGGCATGGGCCCGAAACTGATCAAGCAAGTCATGAAAAAACACAATGCAATGCCGTTGCCGGATCTGATCGAGATGGCGCAAGAGCAAGACATTAAACTGGTTGCCTGCACGATGACAATGGATCTTTTAGGCTTACAGAAGGAAGAGTTGCTTGATGATATCGTCTATGCAGGAGTTGCTGCTTACCTTGGCGACGCAGAAGACGGCAACGTTAACTTGTTTATCTAACTCCCAAATGTGGAAAGGATGAAGTATAGATGGAATGGTTGCTGTGGATTGCAGTTGGGGTTATTGCCTATATTGCGATTTCCCGATTTACTGCACCAACTAAAGGAATCAAGACAATGTCCACTGACGAACTGAAATCAGCACTCGGCCAGAAGGATAAGCAATATATTGATGTCCGGACGCCTGCAGAATTCAAGGCGAATCATATTAAAGGCTTCAAGAACATTCCATTGAATGATTTGCCGAAGCGTGTAAATGAATTGTCGAAGGACAAAGAAACGCTGGTCATCTGCCAAAGCGGCATGCGCAGCAGCAGAGCGAGCCAATTATTGAAGAAAAACGGGTTTAGCAATATAGTGAATATCAGAGGCGGCATGAGCAGTTACCGCGGATAATTTGAGGAGGAATTTACATGAAAAGCATGACTACACAAGAAGTACAGGAGTACATCAAAAACAACCCTGAGGCATCATTGATCGACGTGCGCGAAACAGAAGAAGTTGCGACTGGAAAAATCCCTGGAGCTGAGCACATTCCGTTGGGCTTGTTGGAATTCCGTTTGCAGGACATCGATAAATCGAAAGAACATATCATGATTTGCCGTTCGGGCAACCGCAGCGGACAAGCGACACGCTTTCTTGAAGACCGTGGTTATAACGTCATCAATATGGATGGCGGCATGATGAGCTGGGAAGGCGACACTGAGTAAGCTCTAGGTGCGGATTGATTAAAGGAGGAGAATGATTAAATGGTTCAAACAGATAAAGTATTGGACGCTAGAGGAATGGCGTGCCCAATGCCGATCGTCAAGACGAAAAAAGTAATGAAAGACATGGGTTCTGGTGAAGTATTGGAAGTCCAAGCAACTGATAAAGGGTCCACAGCCGATTTGCAGGCATGGGCGAAAAGCTCAGGCCATGAATACATCGGTACGGAAACAGAAGGGGACGTTTTGATTCATTATTTGCGTAAAGACGGCGTAAGTGAAGTGGAAGAGACGATTGAAATCCCTGAAGTGTCACTTGCTGATTTTCAAGCGCGCGTCGAAAGCGGTGATTCATTGAACATTTTGGATGTTCGCGAGCAAGAAGAATACGATGAAGCGCACATCCCTGGCGTCAAGCATATTCCGCTTGGTGAAGTGGAGAACCGCATGAACGAATTGGATCAAGACCAAGAAATTTACATCATCTGTTATTCAGGCCGCAGAAGCGGAGTTGCTGGCGATATGATGGCGAAAAAAGGCTTTAAAAACTTGTACAATGTAGTACCAGGCATGCGTGATTGGACTGGCAAAACCGAGTAATCGGGCCAGTCCTGGCACCAAGCCGGAATGTTCTATGCAAGCTTGAGAAATATAGGCATTAATTTTTTTTGAAATAAAAAATACCCCGGGAGGTAATTGATAAATGTCAGTAAAAGCAATGACCGCGGCGCAAGTAGCCCGCAAAGTAATTGATAACGAACCATTGTTCATCCTCGATGTCCGCAACGGCGACGCATTCGCCGATTGGAAAATCGAAGGCGGCAACATCCAGTACTTGAACATCCCATATTTTGATTTATTAGACGGCGTTGAAGAAGTCATCGATCAATTGCCGAAAGACCGCGATATTTTGGTTGTCTGTGCCAAAGAAGGATCTTCCATCATGGTCGCAGATATGCTTGCAGATGAAGGCGTGGAAACGGCTTACCTGTCAGGCGGCATGAAAGCATGGAGCGAGCACTTGGAGCCGGTGAAAGTCGGCGATTTGAACGATGGCGGAGAGCTTTACCAATTCGTCCGCATCGGCAAAGGCTGCTTGTCTTACATGGCGATTTCCGGCGTGGAAGCGGCAGTCATTGACGCGACTCGCATGACGGATGTCTTCTTGAACTTCGCGCAGGAAAAAGGCGCACAAATCAAGCACGTATTCGATTCACATCTTCATGCAGACCATATCTCAGGCGGCCGCAAAATCGCACAAGCGACAGGCGCTACGTATTACTTGCCGCCGGCTGATGCTGAAGAAGTGGTATTCGAATATACACCACTTGAAGGTGGCTTCGAAGCAGCAGTTGGCAGCTCGAAAGTCGAAGCGCTCTATTCGCCAGGACACACCATCGGTTCGACTTCATTTATCGTAGACAATCAATACTTGATGACAGGCGATATCCTGTTCATCGATTCCATCGGACGCCCGGACCTTGCAGGACTAGCGGAAGACTGGGTCGGTGATTTGCGAGAATCCCTATATAGCCGCTACCAGGCGCTTGCAAACGAATTGTCTGTTCTGCCGGCTCACTTTATGATCATGGATGAATTAAACGAAGACGGCAGCGTCGCAAAGAAATTAGGCGACTTGTTCAAAGAAAACCACGGATTGAATATCGAGGATGAGCAGGAATTCCGCGATATGGTAACGAAAAATTTGCCACCACAGCCGAATGCTTACGAAGATATCCGCAAAACCAATATGGGCAAGATTACACCAGAAAACGAAATGCAACGTGAAATGGAAATCGGCCCGAACCGCTGCGCCGTACGTTAAGCTGAATTAATAGCAAGTAACTATAATAAAACATTCTAAAGGAGCGATTTTGATGAACGCAGATAAAGTACTAGACGCAAAAGGCTTGGCTTGCCCAATGCCGATCGTAAAAACAAGAAAAGAAATGAAAGATATGGATTCCGGGCAAGTCTTGGAAATTCAAGCAACAGATAAAGGCGCTTCAGCAGATTTGACTGCTTGGGCAAAATCAGGCGGCCACGAGCTCTTGGAACAGCAAGTCGATGGGGACGTACTCAAGTTCTGGATCAAAAAGGGCTGAGCAGTAGCCAGCTAGATTGCAAAGAAGAGCAGAAATGCTTTTTGGAAAGGTGAGTTTCCATGAGTATTGATTTTATGATTGTTATTTTCTTGATCGGTTTTGTCGGTTCCTTTATTTCAGGGATGGTCGGAATCGGCGGATCCATCATCAAGTATCCGATGTTGCTCTATATCCCAGTCATGCTGGGGTACACAGCATTTTCAGCACATGAAGTATCAGGCATCAGTGCCATTCAAGTATTCTTCGCGACAATCGCCGGTGTGTGGGCATACCGGGGCAGTGGCTATTTAAATAAGTCCCTCATCGCTTATATGGGCGGCGCTATTCTAGTCGGGAGCTTTATCGGCGGGTACGGTTCGACTCTTTTGTCTGAGTCTGCTATCAATATCGTCTATGCCATCTTGGCGACCATCGCAGTCGTTATGATGTTCATCCCGAAAAAAGGGTTGGATGACATACCGGCCGATCAAGTGACTTTCAATAAATGGGTCGCTGCAAGTCTCGCGTTCGTTGTTGGAATTGCGGCAGGAATCGTCGGTGCGGCAGGCGCCTTTATCCTAGTGCCGATCATGCTGGTCGTCTTGCGGATTCCAACGCGCATGACCATTGCGACTTCATTGGCAATCACTTTCATTTCGTCCATTGGTTCGACTTTCGGCAAGATTGTCACCGACCAGATTCTATATGGACCGGCTGCAGTCATGATTGTGGCGAGTCTTTTGGCAGCCCCACTAGGCGCGAAAGTCGGCCAGAAAGCGAACACGAAATTATTGCAATGGATCTGGTCCTTATTGATTCTGGGCACAGCCATCAAAATCTGGCTCGATATTCTATAAGCACGAAAAGCTTCCGGCAGCTGCCGGAAGCTTTTTTATATGTGGACATACGTTGTTAAAGCTCTAGACGCTGCGTCCGGGGAAGCGTTTCCCCACTAGCCGAGCGGCGAATAAGAAGGCGAAGCTCGAATCAAATTCAGGAACATGTCCACAAGAAAACCCTCGCTATCTTCATTTAAAACCCGCCTGATCAAGCGTTTAACTACCGAAATGCCAATAAGCTTTTATTTGGATTTTTCAGTGGAAAGAGTACAATGAAACAAAGAGTACGGGAAAGGAAGAACAGCATGAAACCAGTAATTGTAGCCGAAAAGCCGAGCCAGGCGAAAGCGTATGGCGATGCATTCAAGACGGTGAAGCGGGAAGGCTATATGGAAGTGGCGCCGAATCCGATCTTTCCGGAAGGTGCGTTCATTACATGGGGCATCGGCCATCTCGTCGAACTCAAAGAGCCCAAAGCCTACGACCCGAAATGGGGCAAATGGTCGCTCGCGTCTTTGCCGATTCTGCCGACTGAATACCAATTCCAAGTAGCGCGCGGCAAATCGAAGCAATTCAATATCATTAAGAAACTCCTGAAAGAAACCGATACCGTCATCAATGCCTGCGATGTGGACCGCGAAGGCTCAAATATTTTCTATAGCATCTACCGCCAAACCGGCGTGCGCGGCAAACAAATCAAACGGCTGTGGATCAATTCACTCGAAGTCGACGAAGTGCGCGAAGGCTTCCGCAATTTGCGCGACAATAAGGAAGACTTGCGCCTGTATGAGGAAGCGCGTGCGCGCCAAATCAGTGACTGGCTGGTTGGCATGAACGGCTCGCGGCTTTACTCGCTGCTGCTTCAAGAACGCGGCATCCACGAAGTCTTTGCGATTGGTCGCGTCCAGACGCCGACGGTATTTTTGATCTATCAGCGCGAAAAAGAAATCGAAGCCTTCAAACCCGAGCCGTTTTATGAAATCGAAGGCAAGTTCAAGGCGGCGAAAGGCAGCTATAAAGGAAAAGCGAAACTGAAAGCGAAAGAGCGCAAAAAAGCGGAAGAGCTCTTGACCGCTCACCAATTGACGGACGGTAAAGCGCAAGGCCATATTAAAGAATTGAAGACTGCGGAAAAGCATATCCCGCCGCAGCCGCTGCATTCCTTATCCAGCTTGCAGGCAACCGCTAACCGAAAATGGAAATACAGCCCGCAAAAAGTGCTCTCGGCGATGCAGAAGCTCTATGAGAAAAAACTTGTCAGTTATCCACGGACTGATTCGAGACATATCACGTCTGCGGAATTTGGCTATTTGTCAGCTCAAGTGGAAAGCTACCAAAAGCTCATCGATGCACCGTTTCAGATTGCCTCGAAAACGCCGAAAAAGCGTTTCGTCGATAATTCGAAAGTGCAGGAACACTATGCCATCATCCCAACGAAGAGCTTACCGACAGCCCGTAAATTAGAAGGTTTGCCGCAGGACGAACGAAATTTATACGAAGAAGTGATGCGCACGGCACTCGGCATGTTCCACAGGGATTACCGCTATGCCGAAACGAAAGTCGTGACTGATGTTAAAGGGCTCGAATTTCATACGACGGGCCGGACAGAGCTCGACAAAGGCTGGAAATCCTTATTTCCAACATCCAAAGAAGCGAAGCAGGATCCGCCGCTTCCCGAATTGGCCCTACATGAGCAAGTAGCGGCAGCAGTTGCCATTGTCGAAGGCATGACGACTCCGCCAAAGCCCTATACGGAAGGGCAGTTGATCGCCATGATGAAAACCTGCGGGAAGTTCGCGGAAGACGTAGCCGACAGCGAAATCCTCAAGGAAGTCGAAGGGCTCGGGACGGAAGCGACGCGCAGCGGCATCATTGAAACGATCAAACGCCATAATTATATCGAGGTAAAGAGAAACATCGTGTCAGTCACTGAAAAAGGGCGCATGCTCTGCCAGGCAATCGAAGGAAATTTGCTGTCGAGTCCATCGATGACCGCAAAATGGGAAAGTTATTTGAAGAAAATTGGCAAAGGTGAAGGTTCGTCGGAAGTGTTTCTCGCCACCATCGGTAAATTTATCGAGAAACTGCTTCAGGATGTGCCCGAGCAATTGCGCAGCAACGGCATGCCCGATCAGATGCCGGCATTGCAAGGAACGGAAATTGCGGTATGCCCGCGCTGCCGGAAAGGATCGATTGTTTCCCGCAGGGGCTCGTATGGCTGTACTGAACATGCCAATGGCTGCAAGCAGTCGTTCCCTTCAGTGTTTTTGAAAAAAAGACTAACGGCTAAACATATCGAATACTTATGTACCAGAGGAAAAACCCCTGTCATTAAAGGATTCGTTTCAAAGAATGGCAAAAAGTTCAACGCCAGCTTAGAGTTGGAAGAAGGCAAATTGAAAATGAAGTTTTGATATTTCCCAGGAAATGCACAGGAAGGAGAATCACTGATGAGAAAAATGACGATATTTGTAACGGAAGCGAAATCACAACGCCCCATTCGCGAACTAGAGGATTTACTGCTGAAAGAGCCAGGCGTTGAGCGGGCTTTGGTGAACGTAGCAGATGGCGAAGTCAAACTGGAGCTGGACGAAACGAAGGTTAAAGAAAGCCAGATTATCCAACTCATCACAGAAGCGGGATTTCACGTGGAGTGATTTCTTTGCTACAGAGTGTCTATTCCTGTACAATAGGAATCATTGGAAAGCAATACTGCATATAATAGGTCAAATGCCGCGGACTATAGCGCCGGAGGCAAAGCCGAAAAGATCCCTTTAGTCTCAAAAGGATCTTTTCGGCTTTTTTTATAGGGGGGGAAGCAGTAATGGGTTATTTTGTAGATCATCGAACGAAAAAAATCCATCATAGCCAGTTTGCAGGAGATAGCTGCGGCTTTTTGCAAACGCCTATAGATCAAAGGGAGTTTACCGATAAACTGGAGTATGTGGAGAAGTTGGCAGAAAAGGAATATGAACATTGCCCGTATTGCCAAACTGCACAATCTACTGTTGGTTAAATGAGCTAGAAAAAAGCCGCCTGCTTGGCGGCTTTTTCATTTTAAGAATGTTTATTCGGTTCGAGCAGTACGAGAATATAACTAGTGTCCTTCGAAAATTCCCAATCAAGAAAAATTTCGCGGATGTCTCGTTTGAGCAATTCGGGAAACGGGGTTTCCTGCAACAGCAATCGTTTTTCAAGTGGCCGTTTTACTTGTTTTAGTTCTTCGGCCAATCCATTTCGAATCAACTCACGTTCAATCTCTACCAAGAAGCCTGTCCGTTCGATTAATAAGGAACGGTCGTTCAACCAGAACAATTCGGTGTTTTCGGGTTTTTTTTCGGCTTTCCGGCTGGCTGCTACGACTGAATCGTGCAGCGCTTCTTGCGTCGCGTCAGATTGCCAGTCGAATCCATCTGCAGCGTCCCGGTTTTCCATGACGCCGATGAGCGTGCCTGTCTGATTTTCGAGATGCCAATCGGAATAAATCGATTCGACTTTTTCGCCTGAAGCACGGGAGAAGGCATCGCAAATATCTGGTTTCAGTTCTTCGATCAGCAAATGGCGGATCTCCATCACGCGCTTGAACTCGTTTTTCTTTAGCAGGATTTTTTCTGTCGGGCTTAGGAATCCTCTAAGATGGACGATAACAAAGGGGGATTTCACAATAACGAATACAGATGTCGGGCCTTTTCCGAAGTGTTCACGGATGACGGTTGAAATATAGCCGCCGATTTCGCTTTGCATGGTTTTGGCATTCTGCAAATGGATCTCCTCCTTAGAAAATGTAATGTGTGCGCCGGTGCTTATTCATTTTGTGCACATTGTACCGAGCAGCCATTCACGATTAAGTGGCTGGCAGAGCGGGTATAAATGGGAAATGGATATGAACGGAACTTAAAAGGGGTGGGGCGAATGGTTTCGGCAGAACGCAAGAAAGATCTTACGACAGCAAGAAACCGGCGCGTCCACACGTCCCGGAATTTTTGGGCAGGCTTATTATTCGGAGCCGGGATGTTTTCCGTGCTCGAGCAAAGCATTTTTCATTTTTTCTTGCAATGGCATCATTTTTACGAAGGCAATGGCCCTCAAGCAATTTTGACAGGGGAAGGGATTTATCAAGTCATTGGCTGGGCGTTGACAGTTTTGTCGCTCTGGATCGCTGCGGATTTGGCCAGGCGAAAAGCTTTTTGGCCAGCGCGCTTTTTAGGAAGCGCGTTGATCGGTGGCGGCGTGCTGCTGATATTTGACAGTTTGGTGTTCCGCCTGCTGTTGAATCTCCATACAGTCAGGGACACAGGCGACACGGTCTTCTATGAATCGCTATGGCTTGGAACAGCTGCTTTTTTATTTTTGCTAGGCTGGCCAGTTTTGCGCAACGCCTCAAAAGATGGTGATTAATCTTCTCTTGTTACTATACCCTAATTTTCATATTTCCCCTTCAATGGGACAAAACGGACAGCCTCAAGCGCTGTCTTTTCCAATTTTCCCTCGCTCGTTTTGTCGATAGCGAGAAGATCTTGGCTGTACTGACTGCCGACGGGAATTAACATGCGGCCGCCGTCTGCCAATTGGTCTACCAATTCTTTTGGAATCTCTGAAGCAGCAGCGGTGACGATGATCCGGTCATACGGCGCATGTTCAGGCCACCCGAGGCTGCCATCTCCCAGCAAAAATGTGATATTTTTGAACCTTTTCGCTGTAAGCCGTTTCTTTGCGCTCTCAGCTAGCTGCGGAATCTTTTCGACCGTATAGACTTCATTCGAAAAGGCTGCCAGGATCGCTGTTTGGAAACCGGACCCTGTACCGATCTCCAGCACTTTGTGATGTTCTTCGAGATCAAGGGCAATCGTCATTTCCAACACGAGTGAAGGCTGTGAAATCGTCTGGCCATATCCAATCGGCAAAGCTTCGTCGCGCTCGGCATCCTGCTGGTGGCGATCCATGAACGAACGGCGGTCGAGTGAGCGGAAATAAGCGGTGATGTCCTGTTTACGCGCAGTCATGCAGATACACCTGCTTTCGTTCGATTTGTATTGTGGATTCCTTACTACTATCATAATTAAAAATAGCCCGAAGCACAAAGGGCGGCTCTTAAGGAGAGGAACTGGATATGGAGAGTTTTATCATTTCAAGGCTGGAACAAGATTTGCCAGACACGGAAAAGCTCGAAACCGCAACCTTCGGGATGGGGTGCTTTTGGAGTCCGGATGCTCAGTTTGGTGCATCGCCCGGCGTGATCCGGACACGGACCGGCTATGCAGGCGGCACTTCGGACAATCCGACATACCGGCAGATGGGAGACCATACAGAAACCATCCAAGTGGAATTTGATCCCGGGCAGATTCGTTTTGAAGAAATCGTGAAGGAATTTTGGCGCAGCCATTACCCGAACCGCGACGCTTATAAGGGGCGCCAATATATTTCCTTGATGTTTTGGCAGTCTGAAGAGCAAAAGCACATCCTAGAGAAACTGAAGAAAGAAAAAGAACAGCAACTGAATGAGCCGGTCGAAACGGAGATTCGGCCGTTCGACGGATTTACGGAAGCGGAGGAGCGCCATCAGAAATATTATTTGAAGCGCTATCCGAAAGCGCTCGAACAATTGGCTGAACTTTATCCCGATACGGGTCTACTGACGCAATCGACTTTCGCTGCCCGGCTGAACGGATTCGTCAAAGGCTTCGGCAGCCGCCAGCAATTGCTGGAGGAAATCAGTGGATGGCCGATCGCTAAAGAACATCGGGATGCTCTTCGGCAACTGCTGCTAAAGCTGAAATGGTGAATCAATGATTGCTGTAGGACCGCTGATGGCGGTCCTTTTTTATGCAACAAATGCAGGGAGAGCAGGCAGACGCAGCGAAATAACAACAGAGGAAAAAGAAGGGCAGGGGAAAGAACATGGACATGGTGGATGAACGCACAATTCTATTGGTGCTGCCTATTCTGGTTTTGCAGATCGCATTAATGATATTCGCATTAGTGGATTTGATCAGAAACCCGAATCCGAACGGGCCGAAATGGATGTGGGCAGCGATCATCGTCTTGGTGAATATCATCGGGCCGATTCTGTACTTTGTCATAGGGAGGCGGAATTATTGAACGTATTGGAAGTCAGGTCATTATCAAAGCGCTTCGGCACCGAACAAGCAGTGGACGGATTGGGCTTTGAACTTACAGAAGGCAGTGCGACGGCATTGATTGGGCCAAACGGTGCCGGGAAGACTACGACGCTGTCGATGCTTGCTGGGCTGTTGGAAGCGACCACAGGAGAAATCCAGCGCAAGAAAAACTTATCGATCGGCTTTTTGCCGCAATATCCGCGATTCTTTCCCTGGCTCACGGCTTTGGAGTTTACGGAAATGGCCGCTAAGCTGAGCGGTGTCGATTCGAAAAAAGCCCGCCAGCAGGCAGAACGGACATTGGGGTTTGTGGGTCTTAGCCAAGTGGCCAATAAGAAAATCGGCGGTTTTTCAGGAGGCATGAAGCAGCGGCTCGGATTGGCGCAGGCGATGGTGCACCAGCCGAGCCTGCTGCTTTTGGACGAACCGATTTCTTCCTTGGACCCGACTGGGCGGAGAGAAGTGATGGAACTATTGAAATCATTGCTCGGGCAAACGACGATTCTTTACTCCACCCATATTTTGAACGATGCCGAAGAAATGACGGACCAGCTATTGTTTATGCAGAATGGGCGCTTGGTGGAACAGGGTTCTCTGAGTCAGGTGCGCAGCCGTTATGCAGACCCGCAAATTCGGATTCGCTTTGAAAACACTAACGCTGCGGAACGGTTTGTGCGGGAATCGCCTTGGCCAGCTGCCTTTAAGAGCACCTCAGCCATTATTCCTATAGAAGCGGAGGGGCCAACCATGGAGGACGTGTTCCGCTTCCTGTCGGTCAAGAGCCTGCCGGTTGTCGGGGTCGAGCGAGAGACCGCCAGCCTGGAAGATATTTTCCTGAAGGTGGTGGCAGGGAAATGAAACAATTTTCGACACTGCTATTGAAGGAATGGCGTGAGAACCTGCGCAATTATAAGGTATTCTGGATTCCCGTCGTCTTCATTCTGTTGGGCGTCACAGAACCTTTATCAAATTATTACCTTCCTCAGATTCTCGATGCGACAGGCGGTTTGCCAGACGGTGCCGTCATCGAACTGCCAGATCCTGAACCCGAACAATTACTGGTGGCAGTCATGGGTCAATTTCAGCTGATTGGCATGCTTGTTCTCGTTCTCGCTTATATGGGCAGTATTGCTGGCGAGCGTAGAAATGGAACGGCCACTCTTTTATATGTACGGCCTTTATCGTATGTATCCTATTTTCTCAGCAAATGGCTGATGGCTTCCATCGTGGCATTGATCAGCGTGTGGGCTGGCTTTTTGGCAGGTTATTATTACACCGCTGTGCTGTTTTCAGCGGTGCCGTTCGGAGAGTTCGTGGCGTTTGCGGCGACTTATAGCTTATGGATGGTGCTAGTCGTCACCTTGATTTTATTCGCGAGTGCGGCTATGCCGAATGCGGGCTTGGCTGCTGGGTTGACGCTTGCCGCATTGCTTATTCTACAGCTTGTTGACAGCCTGTTCGGCAGTCGCTGGGAATGGTCGCCGTTAAAGCTTCCGAATTATGCGGCATCCTTCCTGGATATCGGGCCAGATGCGACAGCGCTGACCTGGACGCTCGCCGTCTCGCTTGTATGCCTGATAGGACTGGCGGCACTGGGCATTTGGTTTTCGAAAAGAAACCGTGCAAAAACGAAAGTGTAGAAGCAATCAGCTGCGTTAGCTGATTGCTTTTCTTTTGGGTGAATGCTGGTAGAATAAGAACAGGATTTGGCGCAGCGCTAATGAACTTTCATGCTGCAGTGGAATTTCCGTTCTGTGCAGGCCATTCCAGCGAAAAGGCTATGCTTGCCAAACCGGGACTCGTACACAATGGACACACGGGCCATACTAATGAATTGAGGAATAGAATATGAAGAAACTGATCGCATTGATTTTTGTGGCATTGCTCCTGCTGGGGTTTGCCTGGGTCAATAATAACTGGATTGTCACGACCGAATATTCGGTCCAATCGGAAAAAGTGCCGGATGCATTTGCCGGCAAACGCATCGTCCAAGTATCGGACCTTCACAATGCTGAATTTGGAGACCAACAGCAATCCCTGTTGGATAAAGTCGAAGCGGCAAATCCCGATGTTATTTTCATTACCGGAGATTTGATCGACAGTGACCGCTACGATTTAGAGAGAAGCTTGGCAGCTGTCGACGGGCTGGTGGAGATGAGCGAAGTGTATTATGTCATCGGCAACCACGAAGTGTCATCGAACCGGCTGGATGATGAAATCGTTCCTGCCCTTGAAGAACGCGGTGTAGAAGTGCTGCGCAATCGCTCGGTTATGTGGGAGCAGGACGGGGAAGCAATACAAATTGCAGGTATCGACGATCCGCTAATGGATATCTATCTTCATGAAGAGGAGTTTACACGCAATAGCATCGCAGAAGCCGGGCTTAACGACGCGTTTACCTTGCTGCTTGCCCATCGGCCTGAACAATTGGAGACTTACGCAAGCGAAGGCATCGATGTCGTTTTTGCCGGCCATGCACATGGCGGCCAGATTCGCATTCCGGGGCTCGGCGGCTTGATCGCCCCGGGGCAAGGCTGGTTTCCGGGCATGACAGAAGGCGTCTTCGAATCAGGGGACACGCAGCTGGTATTGAGTCGGGGCCTTGGGAATAGCGGGTTTCCGCTGCGCGTTTTCAATTTGCCCGAAGTCGTGGTCGTAACGTTAGAGAATGAATAACTAGTGTAGGGGGACCGATTTTCGTGATTAGAAAAAGTGAAGTGACGCTGCATTGCTATACCAAAAGAACAGATGTGTCCTATAATCTCCCGGCGGACCAGCAGGAATTCACCATGATGCCGCAGGACCTCATCAAGCGGGATGCGGGGAATCCGGAAAAGCATCTAATCGTCATCCGCGCACGCGGCGAAGTGGCCGGATTTTTCGAGCTCGATGAATCGGAGGATCGGAAACGCTATTCCGATAACCCGAAAGCCTTGCTTTTGCGCGGTTATTCCGTCAATCCGAAATTTCAAGGGCGCGGCATTGCGACCGGCTCTCTTGAAGCTTTGCCCGCTTTTCTGCAAAAAGAATTTGAAACCTTTGACGAGATCGTGCTAGGCGTCAACGCACGTAATACCGCAGCCCAGAACCTCTACAAAAAAGCTGGATTTGAAGATACCGGACGGAGAGTCATGGGCAAAAAAGGCGAGCAATTCGCAATGTGCCTGAAAGTGAAATGATTCATACAAAAACGCCCGAAAAGCTGCAGGAATCCAGCTTCTCGGGCGCTTTTTAAAACGCCATTAATTTTAAACTTCGAAATACAAGTGCTTATGGAGGCTGCAGCCGGGATTAAAGGCGGCGGCGCATTGAGGGCAGGCAGAAGCACAATCAAGATAATCACGGATGGATAGTTCATGGCCGCATGCCCCGCATAAAATCGCTTTTTCGTGAAACTGCTCTTTTGGCCAGACGGAGACATTGTTGCATCCGACTGCTTGATGGCATTCATAGCAAGGGAAATAATCTCCGCAGCAATGGAAGCGGATGGCGATCCGGTCGATTTCCGAATGGTAATGGCGGCAGCGGGTTTCAGCGTCGACATCGAGCCCGATGACGTGGGGGCGTTCGCACATACACAGACACTCCTTACGAATTGGCATGTTTCTTCTATGCTACTATTAAATCAAGCTGGTGGCGAGTGCGGGGGAAGGCTGAAAATGGTCGCGAACGCTGGAAGCCTTTATAATAAGGATAAGTATTTTGAAGGAGGAGACGGGCCAATGGTTAAGGAATTCGAAGATGAAGTCATGCGTGCGATGGATAAAGTGTTTGAAGATGAGATGAAAAAAGTGAGCGATACGCTCGAGCAGGATTTGCTGATCTCATTGATCGGTGAAGTCAATGCCGGGAAATCGACGACGGTGAATAAAATCATCGGTGAAGATATTGCCAGCACTAACCCGATGCCTGGCGAAACGGTCAGCGTGGACCCTTATAATATCCGCGGCCTCGAAAACATCAAATTCATGGATACACCCGGGCTCAACGACCCGAATGATGAAAACCCCAAAAAAACATTGGAGTTCGTCCAGCAGTCGGATGTCGTGTTGTTTTTCCTGAACGCTGCGGGGACGGTCTTTTCAGATAGCGAAAAACAAAAGTTCTCCGAGATCGAAAAACATAATAAAGACATCCTCATTGTCCTCAATAAAATCGATGCGGCAGAAGATATCCCATCGATCATCCGGTTCATCAAAGGGCACACAAACAATAAATACAAAGTGATTCCTGTGTCTTCCAAAACGGGAGAGAACTTGGATTTGCTGAAAAAGGAAATTTTGCTGTTGCTGGAAAAGAAGGGGAAAGACCTGCTCTTCGCCAAAAGCATGAAAGAGAAATCGTCGGCTGCCACACGCTGGATCGTGGGGGCCGGGGTCTCAGCGGGAATCATCGGCGCCTCACCGATCCCAGGGTCGGACGTATTGCCGCTGACAACGCTGCAGGTCGGACTCATCGTCAAACTGTCGAATCTGTACGATAAGCCTTTGACGAAAAAAGCGGCGAAAGACATGATCGTCATTACGGCCACGCAGACAATCGGCCATACCCTTTACCGCCAGGCGTTGAAGTTCGTTCCGGGAGCAGGGTCGATCATCGGCGGAACAGTTGCGAGTTCTATGACACTGGCGCTCGGATACGGCGTGAAATATGCGTACGAAAACAATATCGCCATCGATTATGAAATGATCGGCAGCCTCTATGACAAGCTGAAAAAGCGAGAAAAGAATGCTTAAACCACGTGGCCGCCCTTCGTTTTCAGGGCGGCTTTTTGGGTTTGACACGGACATTGGACCGGAAATCTGGAGGTGGGAATCATGAAAATCTTGGTAGTGGAAGATAACCCGAGTGTCAGCTCGATGCTTGAATTGTTTTTTTCAAAAGAGGGGCTTGAAGGTGAATTCGCTGGAGACGGGCTGGAAGGCTACCGAAAATTCCAGGAAGGGGATTTTGACCTGCTGATCCTGGATTGGATGCTTCCAGGGATGGACGGCATCGCTTTATGCCGGAAAATCCGGGAGACAGGGAGTGAAGTCCCCATCATCATGCTTACAGCGAAAGACAGTGAATCCGACCAAGTGATCGGCTTTGAAATGGGAGCAGATGATTATGTGACCAAGCCATTCAGCCCTTTGACCTTGATGGCGCGCATCAAAGCGGTGACCAGAAGGGCGCGAAAAGGCGAAGCGGCCGAGGAGGGCATCCGCACCTCCCATTTCCATGTCAGAAAAGAAACACGCGAAGTCGTTAAAGACGGCCAAGCGATCGATAATCTAACGCCGAAGGAATTCGATCTGCTGGTCTTTTTCCTGCAGCATCCAAAGCAAGTATTCAGCCGTGAGCAATTGCTTGAGCAAGTTTGGGGTTATCAGTTCTACGGCGATGAACGGACGGTAGACGTCCATATCAAACGGCTGCGCAAGAAAATTCCGGAAGGGGACCAGCTCTTCCATACGGTGTGGGGAGTAGGTTATAAATTTGAAGAACTTGCGAGTTAAGTATTTCTATCAATTGATCGCGAGCCATATGGGCGTCCTCGTGTTTGCGGTGGCTATTTTAAGCACGTTGTTCATTTTTTACGGCGAGCGGGTGGCGTATTCGGACAAGGCCGAGGAGTTGGAGCGTTACGGCGAGCAAATCCTCCAAGAACTGGAACAAGCGCGCCCAGGGACGGATCTGCAATCCTATGTAACGGTGCTTGAAGCGCAGAACATCAATTTCATCGTCTTCGACCAGCAAAGCCGGATCCTGTATCCGATCAACGGCAATTTTCCGTCGGTCGAACTGACACCGGAGGAATGGAATGTCATCGAGCGCGGCGAAACCTTGGTCGTCTACCGGGATGTCGAACGCTTTGAGCGGTCGATGACATTCGTGGCGCTGCCATATGTTGAAGGCAGCACGCTGGCAGGAGGGGTGTTATTGGCTTCGCCTGTAAGCGGCATTCGTGAAATGGTGACGGAATTGAACCGGACGCTGGTCGCAGTGATCGCCATTTCCTTGCCATTCGCCTTGCTGCTTAGCCTCTTGCTTGCCAAAATCCATGTAACGCGCCTGCAGCGTATGCGCAAAGCGACTTCGATGATCAGCGAAGGGCATTACCAAGTCAATTTGCCCGAATCGAATTTTGACGAATTCGGGGATTTGGCGCATGACTTCAATGTCATGGCGGACAAATTGCAGCGCTCCAATGAAGAAATCGAACAGCTCGAAAACCGCAGACGACGCTTCATGGCGGATGTCTCGCATGAGATGAGGACGCCGCTTACGACGATTGCGGGCATCATCGAAGGCTTGAAGAGCGGCATGATTGAGGAGGGGCAACGCGAAAAAGGCATCCGTCTGGTAAGTGATGAGACAAAACGCCTTATGCGCCTCGTCAATGAAAACCTAGATTATGAGAAAATCCGGTCGAATCAAGTGACACTCATGAAAGAAGAAATTGAAGCGGCTGAGCTCCTGGAAATCATCCAAGAACAGCTGCAATTGCAGGCAGCCGAAAAAGGCGACCGCTTATTGATCGAAGCCGAGCCAGGTGAGATGATTTATGGGGATATGGACCGTTTGATTCAAATCCTGGTAAATATCGTCAAAAACAGCATCCAATTCACCGATAACGGCGAGATCTACCTGCGTGCCCGTGCGGAATCCGGCGCATCTGTGCTGGAAGTGGAAGATACCGGTGACGGCATCGAGGTGGATGAACTGGAGATGATTTGGCGCCGCTTCTATAAAGCGGATATGTCACGTGGGAGCGGCCAGTTCGGGCTGGGCCTTTCCATCGTCCGCCAGTTGGTCAATTTGCACGACGGAGAAATCTCGGTAGAAAGCGAAAAAGGCAGCGGGACAAAATTCACGATCCGCCTGCCGCATAAGCCATCGAATAGTTGATGAATACTTTGAAAGCCTGCCGGTTGTCCCGGCAGGTTTTTTGGCGTCTAGTGGCCTCGAAAAGTTTACATTTCTGTTGCATGTTTGGTCATAATTTTTTCATATCTGCTTTGTATGATAAGAATATCGAAAGCCACAAGGCAAACGACAAACAATCTTTAAAGGGGATGGAACAATAATGGGCTACTACAATACAACACGGCAAAACAATCATAAAAATCCGTGGAAACGCTATATGGCTTCCAGTTTCGGAGGCGTATTGGCAGGCGCGTTGCTCGTGGGCACGATAGCCACCGGAACTGACCTGGGTGAAACACAATCTGCCACTGCTGGCGTCCAAACGAGTGAGCTGCAAAGCGACTCGGCGATTGTCACGACAGACGTCACAGAAACCGTTGACGCGACTGCAGATGCAGTGGTCGGCGTCTCTAACTTGCAAGCAGGAAATAATCCATTTGCGCAAACCTCTACACAAGAAGCAGGAGCAGGATCTGGTGTCATCTATAAAAAACAAGGGGACGAGGCATTTGTTGTCACGAACCATCACGTAGTGGAAGGCGCTGAACAAGTCGTCGTGACTTTGGCGAATGGAGAAGAGCTTGAAGCGGAAGTGCTCGGTTCAGATGTCTGGACAGACCTCGCTGTCCTAAAAGTACCTGGGGCGCAGATTGAAACTATCGCAGAGTTCGGCGATTCCTCTGTGTTGAAATCAGGTGAGCCGGTCATTGCAATCGGTAATCCACTTGGCCTTCAGTTCTCGGGATCGGTAACGACCGGCGTCATTTCGGGGACGGAACGATCGATTCCGATCGATATCAATAAAGACGGCCAGGAAGACTGGCAGTCCGAAGTGCTTCAAACTGATGCCGCGATCAATCCCGGGAACAGCGGCGGTGCATTATTGAATGCACAGGGCCAAGTCATCGGCATCAACTCGATGAAAATCGCACAGGATGCAGTGGAAGGCATCGGGCTTGCCATTCCAATCAATTCTGCGATCCCGATTATCTCAGAACTTGAAGGAGAAGGGGAAGTTTCCCGCCCGTCTCTAGGAGTCGCATTGCTTGAATTGGAACAGATACCTGCAGAAATCAGAAATGCGGAATTGAATCTTCCGGGTGAAGTGGAAGACGGCATTGTCGTCCAATCAGTACAGGAAGGATCTGGCGCAGCTGAAGCGGGGATCGAAGCAAAAGATACCATCGTTGAATTGAACGGCCAAGCTGTCTCTTCTGTTTTGGAACTTCGCCAATATCTCTATACGGAAGTGAAAGAACAAGGGACTGTGACGATCAAAGCTTATCGGAACGGTGAATTGAAAACATTTGAAGTCGAGTTGAGTGAGCAAATCTAAGGACATACAAAAAAGCGGCAGACAGGATTTCCTGTCTGCCGCTTTTTACATGAAGTCGGTATCGCCCTTAATTTCCGAACAAGCCAAACCAGTCAAACCCGATAGCAAATCCAACAATCACCAAAACTGCGATGGCGAAGATGATCAACCCAAGCTGCAACGGCGGATAGCCTGTTTTCTTCGGCTCTTCAAGACCTTCCTTTGCTGTCGATGGCTTGTTCTCTACTTCTTGTTTACTCGCTTTCATGTATTCCTGTTCCCTGTCTTTGTCCGTGTGGTTGTTTTTATTATCCATTTCATTTCCTCCTCTAATAGTTGGTATCGGTATACAGTTTATTGCTTTATGCGAGTGATCAGCCCGACTACTTGTCGAGTGGGTGCTCTTCCAATTCAGTTAGCTTCTTCGCCAGTTCGCGGCCGAATGCTTGTGAGGAACCGGGATCGCGGCCAGTTAAGAGTCGGTCGCTGCCCCAGACAAAGTATTCATCTTGGCCATCGCCCTTGTCATATTGGGCAATTTTGGCCATTTCATCTTCGAGGCTGAACGGCAATAGCCCATCGACTTCTTCAGGTTCCATATCGTTTGGATACCCTGTCACTTTCAATCCTTGCAATAAGGGCTTGCCGTCTTTCGTTTTTGTGAAAACGAGCGGAGCCGGCCCGTGGCAGACAGCAGAAACGATGCCGCCAGTTTCGTGTACGATATTGATGATGGCGTGCAGATTTTCATCATGCGCTAAGTCGAACATCGCGCCGTGGCCGCCAACGATCATAATGGCATCATAATCACTTGCCCGGACATCGACGACCGGTGTCGTCTTATCTGCGATACCAGAATCGTATAATTTGTTGTATTTGCCTTCGGGGTCATAAGCTTTATCGAGGCTTAAAGGATCGACGACTGGTTTGCCGCCGTCAAGAGAAGCGAGCCCTACCGAGTGGCCTGCTTTTTCAAGTTCCGATAAGGGCTCGAATAATTCTTCTGCCCACCAGCCAGTTACGTAATTATGTTCTTCGTTCGAATAGCCGCTTGATAATACTGCCAATACTTTTGCCATTTGGATATCCTCTCCATTTCTTTACAAAACTCTTGTTGTACATTTACCCTTTAACGGATTCCTGAAACTTCCAGAAGTTACCGGTTTTGGGTGTGTGGCAAGTTGTGCTAAAATAATATGAGTAAAAATTTGAGGTGAACTAATTTATATGGAGAAAATGGAAGTGAATACACAGATTCAGTTGCTTGAAGCCATGTTAGACGGCAGCAAAGTCGGCACTATCGTCACGGATCCTGAAAAAGAAGATAATCCAATTATTTATGCAAACCATACTTTTACAGAAATGACCGGCTATGGTAAAGAAGAACTCTTAGGCCGCAACTGTCGTTTCCTGCAAGGGCGGGAAACGGCTGCTGATGCAGTGGACCAAATTCGGCAAGCCATTAAGGACCAAGAGAAAACGACAGTGGTTTTGCGCAATTACCGAAAAGACGGAACGCCGTTTTGGAACCGCCTGGCAATAGCTCCTGTAACAGTCGAAGAAAAGCTCTATTTTATCGGCACCCAGACGGATATCACCATTGAAAAAATGCAGCAGGAAGCGATTGACGAAAATGAAAGCGAAATAGAAAAGCTGATGCTTCCAATTTTATCGATACAGCCAAACGTTGCTACAGTTGCATTGGTTGGAACGATGAACTTGCAGCGTTTTGAAGCATTGAAAGTGAAATTATGCGAATATGTCAGCGAGCATCGGATTGAGCATGCACTTCTCGATATTACAGGATTGACGTGGAACGAAGAATCTCCGCTCCATTGGTTCACCCAGATTTGCGAAGCGCTCCGCATTATGGGGAGCCATATGTACATCACCGGGGTGACTCCACAAGCGGCTACTGAATTGGTGCGTGATTTGGACAGGGACAATATGCTGAAAACTTATTCAAGCATCGAGAAGGCTTTAGCTGATATTAACGAATAGAATAGCGTTTCGATAGGGCCTCATTCATTTGGAATGAGGTTTTTTTATACGATTCCATTGCAAGGAATTTTGGGTTTTTTGTAAGGATAGGCATATAACTAGGAAATGAAAGTTCCAATTTTTCCAAGGAAGCGATAAGTTCACAGGACAGAAGCATTGAACGGGGCGGGTTCCCCATGCGCCGGATCTTTAAACGGGCAGACGAAAAAGCCTTTATAGTGTATTTCTCTACGCTGTGGAAAAAGTCGTTCTATCCACCTGTAAAAGAAACGATTTAAAGAGCCGGCCACTTCGAGTGGCCGGCTTTTAATCTGTTCGATCTTTTATGAAGTAATAAAGTCTCCGCCATTCACATGGATTGCTTGCCCGGTCACATAAGTAGAATCGGTGGAGGCAAGGTAAACGTATGCGGGAGCAAGTTCGGACGGTTGCCCTCGCCGTTCTAACGGTGTGTCTTCGCCTTGCTTACCGGATTTTTCGGCGTTGAATGTGGCAGGGATCAACGGCGTCCAAATTGGGCCTGGCGCAACTGAATTGACACGGATGCCCTGTTCACTTACGTTGGCGGCCAATGAACGCGTAAAGCTGGTGATGGCACCTTTTGTGGATGAATAATCAATGAGTGCCGGCGATCCGCGATAAGCTGTTACCGACGAAGTATTGATGATGGTATCGCCTTTAGAGAGGTGCGGCAAAGCAGCTTGGGACAAATAAAACATGCTGTAAATATTCGTTTCGAAAGTTTCGTGCAATTGTTCCGGGCTGATATCCAGGAAATCTTCTGTCGGGAATTGCTTGCCCGCATTGTTGACAAGAATATTCAATTGCCCGAACTCGGCGATGACGTCCACGACCAATTGGTGGCAGTTTTCCACTTGGCTTACGTCCGTTGCATATTTTTGCGCTTCAGCACCATAAGCTTTTACGGTTTCGATGGTTTTATCCGCATCATCGTGTTCATCCAAATAGGCGATGGCAATGTGTGCGCCTTCCTTCGCATAAGCGATTGCAACGGCGCGGCCGATTCCGCTGTCGCCGCCTGTAATCAACGCGACTTTTCCTTCAAGCTTGCCTGCACCCTTGTAATTTTCGTCATCATATATTGGTTCTGGGGACATTTCACTTTCTATCCCAGGCTGATGATCCTGCTCTTGCGGGTCGATTTGGTCGTGAATTTTTTCGTATTTATCTTTTGACATGTAAATGTCCTCCTCGAGTTAGATATAGGGTAATTATTCCCGTTCCGATTCGGGCTAAACGCGAAGAATTTTATCGTTACTCAAGTCTTCAAGCACACATCAAAAAACCAGCCGGAGAAGATTCTCTGGCTGGTTTGGCGTTTAGTTTTCAGCTGTTACTACGCCGCACGCGACGCGCTCACCGGAATCACCGGAAGGATCGGTTTGGCCATCATCTTCTGAAGCGTGAATGACGAGTGCGGTTCCGCCTTCTTTCAATAGAGAGTTCTCTTCACCGATTTGCAAAGTGACTTCTTCTGCTGTCAGTTCATCTGTCGAAGTGCCGTCATCGCTGACTTCGATATTCGGAAGGTCACCGGCATGGGGGCCTTCTGGGCTATCAAGTCCATGGCTTGCGTCGGTCGGGTTGAAATGACCGCCTGCTGATTCGAAATCAGGCGCCTCGCACATGCCTTGCTCGTGAAAATGAATGCCGTGCATACCCGGTTCCAATCCTTCTACATTTAATGTGACTATGATCCCGTTATCTTCTTGCGTCAGTTCAGCAGTACCGGTAGCATCACCGTCTGCATTCAGGAATTCAACCGTTAGCAATTGAACATCAGCATCACCTTCTGATTCGCCTCCTGACCCATCCTGCGGCTCACCTTGCTCTTGTTCCACTTCCTCTTCTTGTGGTTCTGCTCCGTCTGTTTCCGTTGGAGGTTCGGTTGTGTCATCGCCACATGCCGCGAGCAACAGTAAAAGACTCAAAAGCATAAACTTCAACCATGATTTCATCGCATGTTCTCCTTCCTCCTAAAAATTGTATTACTCTACCTTACACATGTAGGAGTGGAGCTAAACCCATCAATTCGTCATGGTGTCTTTTGGCTCATGTTTGCGCGTTCCCATTGTTTTTCTCCGGCGCAGCCACCATAAGCCTGCAGCAAGCGATAACAGACTAATGAAAAGGGAAGGCAAAAAGAATGGCGGGCGGTAGCGCAACTCAATTTCGTTCATCCCGTCTTCAAGCGGAACGGCTAAAAAGGCATAATTGGCTTTTAGCACATCGACCGGTTCATCGTTGATGGTCGCCTGCCAGCCTCTTTCGTAAGGAATCGATAAATTGAGGTAAGGGGCGCCATCTTGATTATCGTAAGCCACATCAACTTGGCTGCCGTCGATTTTCAAACTGCTCGTGCGGTCTGCCAAAGCATTTTGTTCTCTCAAAAGCATATAAGGTTCTTTCACAATTTCAATATCCGTTAGCTTGTATGTTCCTTCAGGCATGCGGATTTCAATTTTTTGCGCTGCCTCGACACGGATCGTCAAGTCGTCGACAAATGTCTTATAGATTGACTGATTAGACTTGCGGGTTGTCTGGTATTCATTGACTTCGAGTGGGAAGCCTTGATCTGCTTCCATATTCTCCAAATGGAAAGAGATATACAAATCCCCTTCTTCCGGAACTTCATCGAGCAGCAAATCAATTCCGCCGGTTTCCTCGGAAATATCTAGGACACCGTTCTCATAGCTCGCCCCCATTTCTTCGATTCCATAATCAGCTTCTCCCGGGAAGAGGTCGGGAAGGGGCTCGGTTTTAGCCGTTTCATCCAAGACGATTCCGCTGAGCATGGCGTGTTCACGCAGCAAAGGAGGCTCATCCGCTAGCTGGGACTCTTGATAAACCTGGAAAGCCGGACGCGCGAAAGGCAATGGGTAGCGATTTTGATAAGCGATGAAATTATCGGTAGCGGCAAATTTACGGAAGCCGAACGGCACATTCGGATCGTCCTTTTCGCGTATCGCATAATTGCCTTGTAAAAGACTGTGTAGATTGCTGCGGTTGCCGAGTGTTGCGTAGCGGCTGACGCTTTCGCGCTGCATATCGATCTCCAAATCGTATAAATAGAAGTACAACAAGTTTTTGTTCAAGATGCTGGAATAAGCACTAAGCCCCTGGAAGTCCTGGACGATTGGCGTATTGTTGCGGACGCCTTCCATCCAGTCGATACGGTACATCTCGCTTGTTTCGCGTTCCTGGATTTGGTCGATTAAATCGCGCACTTCCGCGTTGTCGTAATCTTCCCCGGTAATCAACGCTTCATCGACGTCCGCAATGTCCGCATCGTCCAACAATTTTTCGCTTTGGTAGACATTGGCAGTAGCCAACACCAAAGCGAGCAGCACAGCAGCCAGCAGCGGTCTTTGCAATCGCTGCCGAATGGCCGGAGCTGCCAACGCGGCTGCCAAGGTCAGTACGAGACTCGCCAGTGCCAGGCGGGGATACAGTGTGGTGAATTCAAGCGCTTCATCTCGCCAAGCGAACCACCCGTAGAGGAGGACGGTCAAAATCGCCGCTGGAACAAGGTCCTTCAAGCGCAATTTGTGGAAATGATCCAAGCCACTGGCAATGGCGCCTGCCGCCACAAATGAAATGAAGTATTCCCAGCGGTGCTGGGGCGCAGAAAAGCCGTTGAAAATACTGCCCACCATCGGGCTGTGATACAACACGATGGTCAGGATGCCAATCAATGCAAAAAGACGGAAACGCTGAAGTTTGTACAGCGATGGGATGAATAAAAACAGCATGAACATCGCTGGCAGCAAGATATAACGGCTCATGAAAAGGAGGTTCTCCGTTTCCTCAAACCACAGAATATCCTGCTGGAACGTTGGGCGATGATTGTTCAAGAATGCATAGACAGAAGGAATAAACGACACCATAGATATGCCGGCGCCGATCAATCCGGCAATCAAGAACAATACAATGGCCTGTTTCCAGCCGGTTTCCTTTTTTTCAAGCGGAATGAACAAGCGGAATAAAATATAAATGCCCGCCAACAGGAAATTAATATAAGCGAAATAGAAATTGTCAATCATCGAAATCGCGATCGCAAACATAAACCAGCTGGGCTTTTGCTCGCGGAAAATCTTCTCGGCACCAAAAATCAGTAATGGCAGCCAAATGAATGCATCCGCAAAAAATTCCCAAAAAGCCGCATGACGAAAATACATTCCCGAGATACCGTAGATGCTTGCCCCGACAACAGCCGATAGGCGCGAAATGCGCATATAGCGGAACAAGGTATACGTGACGATGAGTACAATCGTCAATCTGGCGACGCTGATGAATACGGAGGCATTAGCCCAAAACAAGACATCTGGATCACCGATCAATTGAAGGGAATCGAGTAAAAAGACGATTATAAGTGTTGAAATATAGACGAAAGACGTAGAAAAATAATACGATAGTTCGCTGAATATGCCAGCACCGAGCCCAAAATCGAACGAGTAGAAGAATTCGCCGCGCGTATAGTGGTCATAAAGCAATTGCTTAAACGGCATCATTTGGGCGAGGCCATCGTTGGGCCCAGCCATGAATTGGTTTTGAGTCCATTGAAACAGAAAGACGCCATGGCCGATGATGGCCATGGCTAAAAATGCAACTGTCAGTAGAAGATAGGGACGAAAAGAACGCATAATGCCACCGTCTTTATGATTATTTGGATTGCGCGGGTGCTTTCAGGATTTTTCCAGAAACGACAAAGGTTACGGGAATGGTGAAAATCACTGCAGCGAAAGGCGCAATATTGCTATTGATATGAAGAAATTCCACAAAGATGAAAATTAGGAACGTAGAAACCGACATATTGACGACTTGTGTTAATGGGAAATACAAATACTTCTTCAATGTCGGTTTTACACGATACGTTACGTAAGTGTTCAAGAAAAACGAAATGTTCAAGCTGATCAAAAATCCGATGATATGCGACAGCATATAGGCCCAGTCGAGCACATTATGCAAAAACAGGTAGATGGAGTAATAGCTGAGCGTGTTGACGACCCCAACAAAAACAAAGCGGGTGAACTCCGTATTCAAGCGGTTAAGATTCATCGTACTCATCCACATTGCTCATGTCGACCAAGAAATGCGGCCGTTGCTTTGTCTCGTTATAAATGCGCCCGACATATTCGCCGATGACGCCAAGGCTGATCAATTGAATGCCGCCAAGCAGCAGAATGGCCGTGATGGTCGTGAAATAACCCGGTGCAATGACGCCACGCACCATGATTTGGTAGAACGTAAAAGCGATATAAAGCAAAGATAGGAACAACACGAGAAAGCCTGTGTAAAAACAGATGCGCAAGGGTTTCATATTGAATGAAATGATTCCGTCGATGCCGTAATTGACAAGACTAGCGAACGACCATTTGGAATCGCCTTCTGCGCGTACGACGTTTTCATAGCTGATGGTTTTCTTGCTGAGGCCGATCCACGAATAGATGCCTTTGGAAAAGCGATTGCTCTCACTAAGAGACAGGATGGAATTGATCGCTTTGCGGCTCAAAAGGCGGAAATCGCCTTCGCCGTCTTCGAAGCTGACATCGGTCACGGAATTGACCACTTTATAGTATAGAGAAGACAACGCGCTGCGCAATTTGGAATCTCCTTTGCGAGAACGTTTGGCGACGACTTGATGGAAGCCGTCTTCATAGCCTTGGACCATTTCGCAGATGAGTGTAGGAGGATGCTGCATATCGCTGTCCATCAAGATGGCAGCATCTCCTTTGATTCGTTTCATCCCTGCGAACATGGCGGATTCCTTCCCGAAATTACGGGACAGGGAAATATATTTTACGGTTTCGTGTTCATTGGCGAGTTTGAGTATTTCATTTAAAGTTCCGTCACTGCTGCCGTCATCAATAAACATGATTTCATACAGATAGGGAAGCGGCTCAAGTTCTTGCACCAAAGTCTTGTACATCGAAGCGATGTTCGCTTCTTCGTTGAAAGCTGGCACAATAATAGAGATCAGCTTCATAATGGTGTTCTCCTTTCAATGGGCATTCAAAATCTTCCCCGAAAATCCTTTTACCCATTTTTCAGGACATTATTCCTGGAAAAAGCCAGTAAGGAAAAAGGAAGCTCCATTCATTATACGCAAAATCCGCTTTGCTGACATGTCAGGGCCATTACAATTGAATTACCCTGGAATGCGGAATTCTCTGAAAATAAAAAAGAAAAGATTTTTTGCGCAACACCTATAGTAACAGCAGCATTGGAAACGCTTGCAAAGAAATCTTAATATTTTTTATATATTGACAATAGTTTTTTCCCTATATATGATGGACTCAATTCACTTATATCGATTAACTATTGCGACGGAGATAGGCCGTATGTAGAGGAATCCAAAGAGAGCTGATGGGTGGTGCGAATCAGCGGTTCCGGCATTTGGCAGCACTCCCGAATAGATGTGCTGAAACTATAGTAGGCCCATCCGCTTTATGCGCGTTACGCATGATATTAATGAGGCTGCCTGAAAATGGGCAGTGAATTAGGGTGGTACCGCGACTGAAGACTCTTCGCCCCTTGCATCTTAGATGTGGGGCGCAGAGTCTTTTTTGTATAAAAATTTCCAGAATAATTTTTCAAATCGAGAGGGGACATTATCATGCTGACAGACCAACAAATTTTGCGAATTCCAGGACCGACACCGATTCCACCGAGCGTAGGGCGTGCCATGGCACAACCAATGATCGGTCACCGCGGGGAAAGCACATATTCATTGATCAGAGATATCCGCCCGAAATTGAAAAAAGTATTCGGCACAAAAGAAGAAGTGATGATTTTGACGGGCAGTGGGACTTCCGCGCTGGAAAGTGCAGTCGTCAATACGGTGGCGCCAGGTGACGAAGTGATGGTGCTGGTCACGGGGGCATTCGGGGAACGTTTCGCTAAAATCTGCCAAGCCTATGGAATCACGACACATGTCTTCAATGTGGAATGGGGGCAAGCAGTGGATCCGGAAGCTGTGAAAAATTTCCTCGGCGAGCATCCGGAAATCCGCGTCATTTTCTCTACATTCTGCGAAACTTCAACCGGCGTCTTGAACCCGATTAAAGAACTTGCCGAAACGGTCAAACAAGTATCAGACGCGCTAATTGTCGTTGATGGCGTTTCGTGCGTAGCAGGAACGGAGACAGAAATGGACAAGTGGGGTGTCGATGTAGTCGTCACAGGCTCGCAAAAAGCATTCATGTTGCCGGCAGGGCTTGCGTTCATCGCTGCGAGCAAGCGGGCATGGAAAAAGATCGAAGCCAACCCGCAGCCGCGTTTCTACTTGGACTTGGTCAAACACCGCGACAATATCGAAAAAGATACGACGCCATTTACACCGGCGATCTCCATTCTGTACGGACTGCAGCAAGTGCTGAATTTGTTGGAAGAGGAAGGGTTAGAAAATGTCTACCGCCGCCACCGCTTGATGCGCGATATGACACGCGCTGCATTCAAGGCGTTGAACGTTCGTTTATTGACGAGCGACGAGGACGCATCGCCGACAGTGACTGCCGTTTATCCGGAACATTTTGACGCCGAACAATTCCGCAAAGTGCTAAAAGAAGAGTTTGCCATTGAATTCGCTGGCGGCCAGCAGCATCTCGCAAAAAGCATTTTCCGCATCGGGCATATGGGTTATTGCTCTCCGGCAGAAGTGCTGCAAGCGCTCGCCGCATCGGAAATCGTCTTGAAAAAGCTTGAACAAGATATCACGCTTGGCGCAGGCATCGCAGCCGCACAGCAAGTCTTTTTGGAAGGGAAGGATAAGTAATGACATTTCACGTATTGATTAGCGACCCTCTATCAGAAGAAGGCGTCTATCCACTGCGCCACGCCGATGACATCAACATCGTCATGGAAACGAATCTATCCGAAGCGGAACTTGGCGAGCGCATCGACGGGTTTGATGCGCTGCTCGTCCGCAGCCAGACACAAGTGACGCGTGAATTGATCGAGAAAGCTTCCAATTTGAAAATCATCGGCCGTGCAGGCGTCGGGGTCGATAACATCGATTTGGAAGCGGCAACTGAGCACGGCATTATCGTCGTCAATGCACCCGATGGCAATACCAACTCGGCGGCTGAACATACGATGGCAATGCTCATGGCCATGGCACGCAAAATCCCACAAGCCTATAATTCCTTGAAGCATGGCAAATGGGATCGCAAAGCCTATGTCGGTGTCGAATTGAAAAACAAAACGCTCGGCGTCGTCGGATTCGGCCGCATCGGCCAGGAAGTGGCGGCGCGTGCCAAGGGCCAACGGATGAACATCATTGCCTACGATCCATTTTTGACTGCTGAAAAAGCGGAAAAGCTTGGCGTCGATTTCGGTTCTGTAGAAGATGTCTTGAAAGCGGCTGATTTTGTTACAGTCCACACGCCGCTACTCAAAGAAACCAAGCATTTGATCAATGCAGAAGCTTTTAAAGTAATGAAGGACGGGGTGCAGATCATCAACTGTGCACGCGGCGGCATCATCGACGAAAGCGCCCTGTATGATGCGGTGAAGTCCGGCAAAGTGGCCGGTGCCGCGCTTGATGTGTTCGAACAAGAGCCAATGGTCGATTTCCGCTTGCTGGAATTGCCGGAGATCATCGCGACGCCTCACCTCGGGGCGAGCACATTCGAAGCGCAGGAAAGCGTCGCGGTCGACGTCAGCCAAGATGTTGTCAGCTTCGTCAAATACGGCACGGTCCGTAATTCCGTGAACTTGCCGTCTGTGCCAAAAGAAATCATGAAACGCATCGAACCGTATTTCGATTTGGCTGAACGCATCGGTACATTCCTCACTGACTTGACCGGTGAAACGGCCGACGAAGTGAATGTCTATTATTCTGGTGAGCTCGCGAACCTGGAAGTCGGCCCATTGACGCGCAATATGCTCAAAGGGATGCTCAAGCGCCATCTCGGCAAACACGTCAATGACGTCAACGCGATGTATATCGCCAACCAAAAAGGCATTCATGTCAACGAACACAAATCGACGGAATCCCGCGGCTTTACCAACCTCATCACTGTCGAAGTGAAAACGCAGAGCGGCACAAGGAAAGCATCCGGCACGCTATTGAACGGCCAAGGTGCGCGCATCGTCAAAGTGGACGATTACATCGTCGACTTTCTGCCGAACGGCCACCTATTGTTCATCCGCCATAATGACCGTCCGGGCGTCATCGGCCGCGTCGGTACATTGCTCGGCGCAGAAGATATCAATATCGCGACGATGCAGGTTGGGCGTTCGAATGTCGGCGGCGACGCGATCATGATGCTGTCGATCGATAAGCATGCCGATCCGGAAGATTTGGAAGGATTGAAGAAACTCGAAGAAATCGAAAGTGTCACGGCAATCGATCTATAAAAATAAAGCGCCTGCCCCGAATGTGTCAAGAGACCAATCGGGGCAGGCGCTTTTCTTATGCAGATGTGGTTTCCAGTTTTTCGAGCAAGGGCAATAGCTCTTTCAGTCCTTTAATTTCGTAAGTTGCGATAACCGTTTCATGAGGCGCTTTTTGCTCTCGGTTCAGCCAGACAGACGGGATACCGGCACGCTCAGCTCCGAGGATATCCGTCAGCGGATTGTCGCCGACCATCAATACATCTTCCGGGACATAGCCGAACTTCGACAAGGCATGCTCGAAGATAGAGGCATCGGGTTTGCCGCGCCCGAATGCGCCGGAGATGACGATGTGGTCGAAATACGGCGCAATTTCCGGTGTGATGTCGAGTTTGATCTGCTGCAGGCTCGGCGACCCATTCGTCAACAGCAATAAATCGAAATGGCCTTTCAATTGATCGAGCACTTCCAAACTGTCTTCGTAGAGAATGGGATTGCGTTTTCTGGCTTCTGGGAAATACTCGGCGAGTTGTTTCCCTAAGGCAGGATCGTCGATGCCGATGCGTTTCAGCCCGAGCGTCCAGGCCTCTTGTTGATAGCCTGGGGCGACTTCTTTAAGTTGCTGGAAATCGTCTCCCGAATCATCGAAACGCCCCCACAGCCCTTCGAACGGGTTGATGCCGATCATTTGGGTAAAGGCATGTGTCGAATAGCCCGCATACAGTTTCCGGGCTTCTTCCCGCACCGCCTGTTCCAAATCGCTGCAATCGGCGCCGCTTTGTGCGGCAGCCCACTCGCACGTTTCGCGGAAGGCTTCTTTCACGCTTTGCTGATCCCATAATAAAGTGTCGTCCAAATCAAAGAAAATCGCTTTCACCATATTGCGCCGCTCCCTTATTTTTTTATTATGTCTCAATTAGATGGATCTTATAAAAGAGTGGATGGCGCCCGCCTGGAGCGAATGCATCGCTCTCTTTTAATTGTCGAAATACTTCATTCACTTTATATAGTGTACTAAAGCGCCGCTGAAAATCAAAGAGTTGTCACAAATCTGGCGACCGCCGGCCAATTCCGGTGGTACGATGTACGGAAAGGAGTGAAACTATGGAAAAGCTTGCACAACGTCCTCTGTTATTCGAAGAGGCCGCTCATTTCATTGAAACTTGCTATTTGGAACTGGGAAAAGGCGAACAGGAAATCCGCCGCCGTGTAAAGGAAATTGAACAGGAAATCGAGTCTTCGGGCAGCTATTTACATACAATGGAAGAATTACAGCATGGGGCGCGCATGGCGTGGCGCAATAACAACCGCTGCATCGGGCGTTTGTTTTGGCAGACTTTAGAAATTTTTGATGAACGTGAAGCGGAAACGGAAGAACAAGTATTTTCGGCCATCGTCCGCCATTTGCGCTTTGCATTCAACGGAGGGCAAATCCGCCCGGCCATTACAATTTTCAAGCAGTCAGACAAGAGCGGGATGCGCATCTGGAACCATCAATTATTGCGCTATGCAGGATATGAACGGGACGGCCGGATCGTCGGCGACTCCTCGTCTCTTGCATTTACCAAACAATGCGAGGCACTTGGATGGAGAGGTGCCGGCAGCGGGTTCGACCTATTGCCAGTGGTGATCGGTGAAGCCGGCAAGCAGCCCAAATGGTTCGAGCTGCCGACCGACGCCAAACCTGAAGTGGCGATCGGGCATCCTGACTGGCCAGCTATGGCGGAGCTCGGGCTGAAATGGTATGCAGTGCCGCTCATATCCGATATGAAGCTTGAAATCGGGGGCATTGAATACTGTATGGCGCCGTTCAATGGCTGGTATATGGGAACGGAAATCGGTGCACGCAATTTAGCGGACGAAGATCGCTATGACCTGTTGCCGGCAATGGCGGAAATTATGGGGCTCGACACGAGTTCGCAGCGGACGCTATGGAAAGATAAAGCGCTCGTCGAATTGAACGTGGCGGTGCTTGAATCATTTGCGAATGCGGGCGTGACCATCGTCGATCACCATACCGCCGCCAAGCAGTTCAAGAATTTCGAGAAAATCGAAGAACGGGAAGGGCGTCAAGTCACCGGGAATTGGGCATGGCTGATTCCGCCGGTGTCGCCGGCAACTACGCATATTTTCCATAAGCCTTATAAAAACGACGTCGTCAAACCGAATTATTTTTACCAGCAAACGCCTTACGGAGAATGAAAATTCAATCGCTTTGACTGTCCCGCTGGAGTTATTCACAGCCGGGAGAGCTAAAGCGATTTTTAGTATGGGCAAAGAAAATAAGCGGATGGAAGACGGTTTTTTTAAGGCTGAAGGTCGATAGAGCGGAAGGTATTGTATTATAATAGAATGAAATGATGTTCTTCATCGTAAGAAATTTGAGAAAGAAGGAATAACAATGGGACGCAAATGGAATAATATTAAAGAGAAAAAAGCTTCCAAAGATGCCAACACAAGCCGAATCTATGCAAAATTCGGCCGTGAAATATATGTAGCCGCCAAGCAAGGCGAACCGGACCCGGAGTCGAATCAGGCATTGAAAGTCGTGCTGGAGCGCGCCAAAACCTATAACGTGCCAAGAGCCATCATCGACCGCGCTGTCGAAAAAGCAAAAGGCGGATCGGAAGAGAACTACGACGAGCTGCGCTACGAAGGATTCGGACCGAACGGCTCGATGGTCATTGTCGATACCTTGACCAATAACGTCAACCGCACCGCTTCCGACGTGCGCGCAGCATTCGGTAAAAACGGCGGCAATATGGGCGTCAGCGGATCGGTAGCCTATATGTTCGACCATACGGCGGTTATCGGCGTAGAAGGCAAGTCAGCCGACGAAGCGCTGGAGCTATTGATGGAAGCGGATATTGACGTACGCGATATCCTTGAAGAAGAAGGCACCGTCATCGTCTATGCAGAACCGGATCAATTTCACCTGGTGCAAGAAGCGTTCAAAGCGGACGGCGTCACCGACTTCACGGTCGCTGAATTGACGATGCTTCCGCAGAATGAATTGCCGTTGTCAGAAGAAGACCAGGCGCAATTCGAAAAGATGGTCGATGCCATCGAAGACCTCGAAGACGTCCAGCAGGTCTACCACAACGTCGACTTAGCGTAAAAAAATCCATAAACCATTCAACTTCTGTCCAAAAACGGGCAGAAGTTTTTTTGCGATAATTAATAAAAAGAATATTTAAAATAATTTAAAAATTAACTTGTAATTCAAAATATTAAAACGTATACTTTTTTTGAATCAACGTTTAATAAATGACCGGGAAGTTTATTTTTTTCAAACAAGATGTAAGGGTTTACATTTTCTTTAAAAGGAGGCTTTCGTTTGGCAGCTATTGAAACGATGGAACTTTTTGGGCGGGCGGAAGTGAAGGTGTTTGCGCAGCGTCCTTCGACAATCGGCCAATTGCTTACAGATACTGCGGCGCGCTACGGAGAAAAACCAGCAGTCGTCACGGAACAGCAGACTTTAAGCTACCGGGAGCTTGACGAGCAATCGACCACGCTTGCCGCCAATCTTCAGCAGCGCGACATTCAAGTGGGCGACCGGGTGGGTGCAGTGATCGGAAATTGCGCTGAGTTTCCAGTTGTCGTCTTCGCTTGTGCAAAGGCCGGGGCGGTCATGGTACCGATCAATGTCAAACTGCAAGTCGAAGAGCTTCAATACATTATCGGGCATTCCAAGCCGAAGCTCTTGATTGTAGAAGCGGAATACGCGGAAAAAGTGAAAGAAGCAGCCGAGAAAAGCGGGCTTCAGGCTGTTGAACAACCCGAACTCTTTATCATCGGGGGCGAGAATTCCTACGGCCAATTGCTGGATGAGTCGGCTGCATTTAAACAGGTGGGCGTCGGCGAAGAGGATGGCGCATTCATCCTTTATACATCGGGGACGACCGGACGGCCTAAAGGCGCGGTGCTGGCACATATCAATGCAGTGCACAGCGTGATGAATTACAAACGCCGCTTTGAGACCGACGATTCGATGAAAACGATAGTCGCTGTCCCGATGTTCCATGTGACAGGGCTGGTCGGACAGCTGCTCCATCTGTTTTATGTCGGCGGTACGGTCTACAGCATGAGGCGCTATCAAAATGAAAGCTATATTGAGCTGATCTTGAAACACGAAATTAATTTCCTATTCAATGTGCCGACCATTTTCATCATGATGTCGACGAGCGAAGAATTCCAGCAGCATTCGTTCAACTTTGTGAAGAAAGTGGCGTTCGGCGGTTCCCCGATCTACCAGCAGACCTTCCAAATGCTGAAAAAAGCGTTTCCGAATGCACAGCTTCACAATGCATATGGGGCGACGGAAACAACATCTCCCGCTACTTTGATGCCGGTGAGTTATCCCGAGTCGAAAGTGACGTCGGTCGGCTTGCCGGTCGAAGTCGCAGACATCAAAATCGTCGACCCGGAAGGACGCACCGTGCCGAACGGGGAATCCGGCGAATTGTATATCAAAGGGCCGATGATCATCAAGGAATACTGGGACAACCCGGCCGCCAACCAGTCGAGCTTCACCGACGGCTACTGGCATTCAGGCGACCTCGGCATTATGGATGATGACGGATATGTCTATATCCGTGACCGCAAAAAAGACATGATCAACCGCGGCGGCGAGAAGATTTTCTCCATCGAAGTGGAGGATGCACTGAAGAGCCATCCGGATGTCGTCGAAGCAGCTGTCATCGGAGAACCGGACCCGGTGTTCGGCGAGAAAGTGAAAGCGTTTGTCGTCGGGCCGAAACTCGATTCCGAAGATTTCACGGAATTGCAGGCGCATTGCAGAAAGACGCTCGCAAAATTCAAGGTACCGGAACAGTTTGTTCTTTTGGAAAGCCTGCCGCGCAATGCGTCAGGAAAGATATTGAAAAACACATTAAAAGAAACAGGGGGCCGATCAAATGCTTAAGGAATTATCGCCAAAAGCGGAACAATTACGCCAGGAACTACTGAAATTCATGGATGACTATGTCTATCCGGCTGAACAGACAGTAAAAGAATACAAGGAAACTGCAAGTGACCGTTGGACTATCCCGCCGATCATCGAAGAGCTGAAGCAAAAAGCGAAAGCGCAAGGCTTATGGAACCTCTTCCTCGACCATCCGGAATACGGGGCAGGATTATCAAATTATGAGTACTCCCATTTATGTGAAATCATGGGCCGGTCGCTTATCGCTCCAGAAATCTTCAATTGCAACGCGCCGGATACCGGCAATATGGAAGTATTCGTGAAATACGGAACGGATGAACAGAAAAAGCAATGGCTCGAGCCTTTATTGAACGGCGAAATCCGCTCATGCTTCTCCATGACAGAGCCGGATGTCGCTTCATCCGACGCCACCAATATCCAAAGCAGCATCGTCCGCGACGGGGATGAATACGTCATCAATGCGAGAAAATGGTGGACGACCGGTGCCATGGACCCGCGCTGCAGCATCGCGATCGTCATGGGGAAAACAGACCCGGATGCTGAAAAGCACAAGCAGCAATCGATGATTCTTGTGCCATTCAATACGCCAGGCGTCAAGATTATCCGCCCGCTCACCGTATTCGGCTATGACGATGCGCCGCAAGGGCATGCAGAAGTGCATTATGACAATGTCCGCGTCCCGGCGAGCAATATGCTGCTTGGGGAAGGCAGAGGGTTCGAGATTGCACAAGGCCGTCTCGGGCCAGGACGTATCCATCATTGCATGCGCGCAATTGGTGCTGCCGAACGCGCGCTTGAACTTCTTTGCAGACGGGCAGAAAGTCGTGTCGCTTTCGGTTCAACACTGGCGGAAAAAGATGTCATCAAGGAAATTATTGCCGAAAGCCGCCTCGAAATCGAACAGGTACGGTTGTTGACCTTGAACGCCGCACATAAAATCGATGAGCACGGTGCAAAAGCTGCACGCAAAGAAATCGCCATGATCAAGATTGCCACTCCGCGCGTGTCGATCAATGTCATCGACCGAGCCATGCAAGTGTTCGGCGGAGCCGGGCTGACAGAAGATTTCCCGCTCGCAGAACATTACGCAAACGCACGCACGCTCCGTCTTGTCGACGGGCCGGATCAAGTCCACTTGCGCGATGTTGGGCGCCTTGAACTGCGTGAGCAATTGAAAGCGAATGAAGCACGGCAATAACAGCTTGCAAACAAAACGGATGGGAGTGATGACAGTGAAAGCGTGGCAAGTGACAGAGCTCGGCGACCCGGAACAGGCTTTAGCCGTTGCAGAATTGCCGAAGCCAAGCCCAGGAGTGGGTGAAGCGCTCATCAAAGTGGAAGCGGCAGCGCTGAATTTCTTTGATATTCTGCAATGCCAAGGGAAATATCAGGAACGTCCGGAGCTTCCTTTTACGCCGGGGGCAGAGATTGCCGGAACGATCGAAGCGCTCGGGGAAGGCACACAGGGCGAAATCGGCCAACGCGTTCTCGCGACGCCGATGCTGCCAAGCGGCGGCCTGGCCGAATGGGCAGTCGTCAAACAAGAAGGGATCTTCCCGATTCCGGATGAACTTTCTTACGCGGAAGCGGCAGCGCTATTCATTACGTACCAAACAGCTTATTTTGCCTTACATCGCTCAGGCCATTTGAAAAAAGGCGAAGTATTGCTGGTCCATGCCGCATCAGGCGGTGTCGGCTCGGCCGCGGTCCAGCTCGGCAAAGCAGCAGGCGCGACTGTCATCGCGACTGCCGGAAGTGCGGATAAGCTTGCGGTATGCAAAGAACTTGGAGCGGATATCGTCATCAATTACCGCGAAGAGGATTTCGTCCCGAAAGTGAAAGAAGCGACCGGCGGCAAAGGGGCAGATGTTATTTTCGATCCTGTTGGCGGTGATACCTTCGATCGTTCAAGAAAATGCATCGCCTTTGAAGGGCGTATCTTGGTCATCGGTTTTGCCGGAGGGCGAATCGCCGATGCACCGACCAACCATGCCTTAATCAAAAATTATTCGATTGTCGGCGTGCATTTCGGCTTGTTCCGCAATTTGCTGCCGGACCAAGTGATGAAAGCCCATCACGAGTTGATGGCACTGTATAAAGAAGGAGCCATCAAGCCGCTTATCTATAAAGAATTCGCATTCGATGAAGTCGTCGACGCACTCGATCAGCTCGGCAGCCGAAAAACATATGGAAAATTAGTAGTTACGCCATAAAGGAGGAGTATTATGGGAAATCTTGTCCGCACGGAAGTGAACGGAGCGATCGCAAGGCTCCATATGAACCGGCCGGATAAACTCAACGCGCTGTCGCGGGAGATGGTCGAAGAAATGCTCGCAGCACTCAAGCAGTTGGAAGGTGATCCGGCTGTCAAAGCCATCGTCCTGTCAGGAGAAGGGAAAGCATTTTCTGCAGGGGGCGATATTGCTTCGATGAAATCACTCGGCAACGCACACGAAGTCGCTGAATGGATCGATTTCATCTCGAGCTTATCGAAAGCTTTGATGGACAGCGATACACCCGTCATCGCCGCGGTCCATGGCTATGCCGCAGGAGCCGGTTTTAGCTTGGCGCTGGCTGCCGATTTCATCGTGGCAGATGAAGACGCAAAATTCGCTTTGAGCTTTTCGAATATTGGCCTGATTCCAGACCTCGGGCTCATCAAAGCACTTCGCAAACGAATCAGCCCGCCGCTCGCAAAAGAATGGATCGCCTCCGCAAAAGTGGTCAGTGCACAAGAAGCGCAAGATCACGGCTTGATCAACCGTATCTCGAGCGGGGATGTCGGACAGGCCGCTATGGAATTTGCGGAATTTCTCGCTGTCGGTCCAGCCATCAGCAATAAATATGTTAAATACCTGGTCAACCATTTGGACGAATTGCCACAGGAAGCGGCATTCATGCAAGAGAATCTCATCCAGACGCTGCTTCTCCAGACAGAAGATCATAAAGAAGGCGTCGCTGCTTTCTTTGAGAAACGCAAACCTGAATTTCTAGGGAAATAATGTAAGCGTTACCATTAGATGCGGCCACGGCACAAAAACCGGATGGAGGTAGTTTCTATGAAAAAACATGGTTCTCGTTTTTTAGCAGCAGGTGCAGCAATGACCCTTCTACTCGCAGGGTGCGGCGGGGGAGATTCTGAAGGCGGCGGTTCGGAAGGGGAAACAATCACGCTTCGCGCAGCTACGGGATTAAGCGCGCAGCATGCATGGTGGAAAGCTTCAATGGTTCCTTGGATGGAACGTGTTGAAGAATTGACAGATGGCCAAGTGCAATTTGAAACTTTCACTGGCGGAGAATTGGTGTCGGTTCCGGATGAAGGCGACGCACTTCAAAGCGGGACGGTCGATGTCGCTTTGGTGTTGCCGATCTATCAGCCGGACCAATTCCCGATGGCTGAAGTGACGATGCTGCCGCTCAACCATTCCGATACGATGATCGCTTCAAAAGCATGGAAAAACCTGTTGGAGAGCGAAGAAGAGCTGGCGGATGGCCAAACGTATACAGAGATGCAATTCGGGGATTTTAAAGTCTTCCCAATCTCAACCACTCAGGAATATTCCATTTCCACGACTGGGCATGAATTCAATTCGGTTAGTGACATCGAAGGCACTTCCCTTCGTACGCCGTCCCGCATCCATGAAATGTACGCCGCAAAAACCGGCATCAATAGCGTGACGATGCCAGCGGTCGAAATCTACGACGCGCTCAGCCGCGGCACGTTTGAAGGCGCATTCTACAGCATCGCCGACTGGACCGGATACGGTTTCCAGGACTTGTTCCGCTATACGGTCACCGGCATCAATTTCGGGCACTTCAATGCATTTATCGGCATGAGCCAAAGCAGATGGGATGAACTTCCAGAAAATGTACAGGAAGCGATGACTCAGGCCAATGAAGACATTTTCGAAGCTGGTGCACAGGAATGGATGGACCGTGCTGAAGCGATTATCCCGGAAAATGAAGAAAATGGCGGGAAATTTGTCGAATTCACTGATTTGAATCAAGACGTGCAAGATCACTTCAATACAGGGATTGAAGACACTTGGACAGATTACGCTCAACTTTTGGAGGATAATGGATTGCCCGGCAATGAAGTGGTCAAAATGTGGAGAGATCTCTTGATTGAAGAAGGCGGAGAAGTGCCAGAAGCGGTCATGAATTTGGAATAAGCAAGCAAGAAAAGGATAGCGCATTGAAGTGTCGCTATCCTTTTTTCCATAATGGAGGCAAGGAGGCCAGAGAATGGACAATTTACTGGTGATTGGAATCCTTTTGGCCATGATGATCGTTTTGTTGCTGGCGGGGCTATATATTCACTCCGTTTTGCTGGCGAGCGGAATTATCGGGCTGATTCTCTTGGAAGGGTTCGGCATTTTGCCCGGTCTTCTCGGCAACGAACCGTTTAATCGAGTGGCCAGTTATACTTTGACGACTATCCCATTGTTTGTGTTGATGGCACAATTCATCCTGCAATCTGGGCTCGTCCAGGACATTTTTTATATGGTTCATAAAGTATCAAAGGGTAAAAATAGTTTGCTTGGCGTACTGACCTTAATTATCGGCGGATTATTGGGGGCGGTTTCGGGATCCGGTACAGCCACTTCCGCATCGCTTGGCCAAGTTGCCATTCCGGAACTCCGCAAACACGGGTATAGTGCACCACTCGCCGGGGCTGTCGCCGCTTCAGGCGGTTCGCTTTCCGGGATCATCCCACCGAGTATCATCTTGATCCTTTACGGAGTCGCGACCGAAACGCCGGTTGGAAGCCTATTCGTCGGTGCCTTCATTCCGGGGATTTTAACGATGCTGGTGTTTATCGCTGTCATGCTCGTCTATTTCCAATTGGGCAAGAAAAAACAGCAGGCCATGCAGGAAGAAGTAATCGAAGAAGCCGCAGCAGAAGAAAAAGTGCCGGTGCTTCGTCTGATCATCGCGAGCATTATTGCCGTGGCGATCGTATTCATCATCTTCGGGGGCATTTATTCAGGCGTCTTCACGCCGACCGAAGCGGGTGCTGTCGGGGCGTTTGTCGGTTTGATCGCGGCATTTTTATTGGGTAAAGTCAATTTTGCGTTCTTTAAAACTTCGTTAATTGAAACAGTCAAGCTGACAGGGATGGTCATGATCATCATGATCGGCGCGCAAATCTTTGGGCGTTTTGTTTCGCTGTCCTTGCTGCCAAGGCGCTTGATCGAATGGATTGAACCGATCATGGATACGCCCGCGCTTGTATTGATCGCCATTTCGATCGTGTTGTTCATCATGTTCATGTTCATCGAAGGGGCAGCGGTCATTTTAATGTCGATTCCTGTGCTCTTGCCGATCATTGTCGAATTGCAAGTCGATGTCTTATGGTTTGGGGTATTTGTAGCAGTCATTTGTACCATTGGTTTGATTACACCGCCAGTTGGGCTAAGCGTCTACGCAGTCGCCGGTGTCAGCGGTATCAGTTCAGGTTCGATTTTCCGCTTGACGACAGTCTTTGCTTTGGTAGCAATGGTGGTTGTGACAGGATTGATGATCGCATTCCCAGGCCTCGCCACTTGGCTGCCGAATTCAATGTAGCAAAAGGAGGGAAGCATGATGAAAGGTGTATGGAAAGCGTATCGGCTTTTTCACTATTTAAAGCTTGTCGGCATTTGGATCAGCGGAATCGCCGTTGTAGCGATGATGTTATTGATCGTTTATGACGTGGCGATGCGGACCTTGTTCTCGAGCTCGATCCGAGGCGGTTTTGAAATCATCCAGAACTATATGATGCCGTTGGTTGTTTTCCCCGGCCTTGCTTACGTCTATTCTTCAGGCGTCTTGCCGAAGATGGATTTACTTCTTGACCGTTTCGGGGCAGGTATGCAAAAAGCGATCATCCTGCTGATGATTTTGCTGGAGCTTTTCGTCCTGGTGCTGATTGTCCAGTTCAGCTGGGCTTATGCGATGGACGGGCTCGAGAGGGAAATTGCGTTCCCGGCGGCAGGAACATTGTATCCGCTGTATCCGTTTTTCTTCTTGATTCCGATTGCGTTTGGAATGATTGTCATCGAAAACCTGTTTATCCTGATTCGAAACATACTGGAGAAGAAACCGAGCCTATTAATGGAAGAACCGAAAGGGCCAGTGGAGGATCTCTAATAAACCAGCAAATGAGGGAGTGGAATGAATCTACGGGAACGTAAAGCAGCAAAGAAACGAGAGGATATCCTTCGTTCAGCCAGTTTGGTCATTTCACGGCAGGGCTATCATAATGCAACGATGGAAGACATTGCCGCTGAATTATTGATGACAAAAGGGGCTCTCTATTATTACTTCAAAAACAAGGAAGAATTATTGTATCGCTGCCACGACTTGATCTTGACGGAAGCGAAAGAAAAGATGGAAGAGATTGTGCAAGCGGACGTGCCATCTGTCGAGAAGATGCGCAGGGGCTTGCGCCATCACATTGAAGTAGCGATTCGCGAAAAAGAAGTATTCAATTTGATCGTCAAACCCGAAACGACTTTTTCAGAGGACAATATTCCGGAAATTATCGAAAAGCGCGATGACTATGCAAAACTGTTCGACCGAATCATCGACGAAGGCGTCGAACGCGGAGAATTTGAAGTGCCGGAGAAGAAGATGGCACGCATGATCATTTTGGGGGCAACCAACTGGATACAGGTGTGGTATTCACCGGATGGCAAGTATTCGCCTGAAGATGTGGAAGAGATCTACGCCGATCTTTTATTGAAGATGCTGGTGAAAACATCCTGATTTGAAGGAATTGATGGAATGAGAAAAATACACGTCATTACGCAAAAGGAAGCGGTGAAAGAAGAGCGGCTTGCAGGATGCACAGCCGCAGTGATCGATGTGTTCTTGGCGACATCGACGATTATTTTCCTGTTGGACCGCAATTATGAGCCGGTGCATGCGGTTCTCGGCAGCGAGCAAGCACTCGAACTGTCGAAAGTGCAAGAGAGTGAGCATCTATTGCTCGGTGAGTCGAAAGGCGAAGGGCTGGAAGGTTTTGATTACCCTGACCCGTGCGCATTGACGTACAGTGCTGAGCGGAAGACGGCGATTATTTGCTCGACGAACGGCACGATCGCGATCGAAAAAGCGAAACACGCCAAAAAATTGTACATCTCCTCATTAGTGAATGGACATCGCGTAGCTGAACGCATCCACCAGGAACAGGACGACTCATCGATTGTGCTCGTCTGCTCGGGAAATGATGACCGGTTCTCGATGGAAGATTTTATCGGTGCCGGCCAACTTGTTGAACACCTGGATAATCAGGGTGGTTACGATTTGTCGGATGCCGCGAAGCTCGCGCAAAAAGCGTACCGCAGTTCTTTTGCGGAAGGCTTCAACGAATTGCTGTACAGTGAGACGGCAGATTTGCTCAAACGCTTTAATTTTCCTGAAGCAGCAGAGTTCGTCATCCGCCATCACGAAAAGCTGAATGTGGTACCGATCTATGAAAACGGCATGATCGTCAACGAACGCCATCAAGTGAGAAATGCAGAATAAAGGAGGAGTCCTATGGTGAGGCATTGGGATGCTGTGAAACTGGAAATAAATGATTTCATCGGTGTAGTTACACTAGATCACCAACCACTCAATGTATTAAGTGATGCAGTGTTAGAGCAATTGGAACAAGCGGTTGATGCGTTACAAGAAACGGAAGTGCGTGCGGTCGTGTTGCGCTCTTCAAGCGCTAAGGCATTTGCTGCTGGGGCGGACATCAGCCAATTTCCGGAACTGACGAAAATGAGTGGCATCGAATTGCTGGAGAAAGGAAAGCGGATTTTCGACAAGCTGACGGAAGGGAAAGCCCCTGTTATCTGTGCAGTCCACGGCTTAGCGCTCGGGGCGGGGCTGGAACTGGCACTTGCCTGCGACATACGCATCGCTGATCACAGCGCAAAATTCGGGCTGCCTGAAACAGGTCTTGGCATATTGCCGGGATACGGCGGAACACAGCGGCTTTCCCGTCTGGTCGGACCTGGAAAAGCTAAGGAACTCATCCTCTCGGGAGTTTGGCTCAACGGGCAGGAAGCCTACGAAGCAAAACTCGTCGAGCGGGTGGTGCCGGAAGGGCGAGCATTTGAAACGGCTTATGCGATGGCTGAACAAATTGCAGGGAAAGGGCCGCTTGCAGTCGCTTTCGCAAAAGAAGCGATCGATGAGGGCTTGGATTTGCCGCTATCGGAAGCGCAGTATTTGGAAACACGGATGTTTGCGAAGCTTGTAGGCACGGAAGATATGAGTGAAGGTGTTCAAGCCTTCATTGAAAAGCGTAAACCGAATTTTAAGGGAAAATGACGAGGGGGATGAACAAATGGAGCGATTGGCAGTGATCGGCGCTGGCACGATGGGGAATGGCATCGCACAAGTCGGTGCAGAAGGCGGCATGGACGTCATTTTGTACGACCTCGATCCGGCAGGGCTGGAACGCGGGATGCAGCGCATCGACAAGACGCTGCGCCGCAATGTCGACAAAGGGCGCACGACCGAAGAACAGCGTGAAACTGTGTGGAAGCGGATCCGCCCCAGTACCGATATCAATGATTTGAAAGAGATGGATATCGTCATCGAAGCGATCATCGAAAAACTTGAACCGAAAAAGGAGTTATTCGCCAAGCTCAATGGTATTTGCCAAGCTGAGACGATTTTTGCAACGAATACTTCAGGCCTTAGCATTACAGAGATGGCCGCAAGCTCGGGCCGCAGTGCACAAGTTGTTGGCATGCATTTCTTTAATCCGGTGCCGATCATGAAGCTAGTCGAAATTATCCGGGCGGAACAGACGAGCGATGAAACCTTTGAGCGGGCACATGAAATTGCGCAGCGCTTTAATAAGACCGCGATTTCCGTCAAGGAAGCACCTTTATTTGCGGTGAACCGGATCTTGACGCCCATGATCAATGAAGCGGTCTTTGTCTTGATGGAAGGCATTGCTTCAGCCGAAGATATCGATAAAGGCATGGAACTCGGCGCAAATCACCCAATCGGCCCGCTTGCTTTAGCTGATTTAATCGGTCTCGATACGATGCTGTTTGTGGCGGAAACACTTTACGAAGAAACAAAAGACTCGAAATATAGGCCAGCGCCTTTAATGAAACAATATGTGCGTGCTGGCAAGCTCGGCAGAAAGTCGGGAGAAGGATTTTTTAAATACGAATGACATGGAGGGCATCACTATGAGCAAGGCAACACCGAACACAAAAAAACCACAGGAAGTCGATTGGCAGAAAGTCGAACGGTTCTTGCGAAGTGCATTGCCAGACCTGCCAGAAGGAAAGATGGCCGTCCGCCAATTTTCGGAAGGCTATTCGAACCTGACTTATCTTCTGCAGATCGGAAACTGGGAAGGCGTCTTGAGGCGCCCGCCGTTTGGAGAGATTCCGCCCAAAGCGCATGATATGGAACGTGAATTCAAGATGCTCGAAAAAGTGCATCCGGTATTTCCATTGGCCCCTGAACCATATGTATATTGTGAAGATCCCGAAGTGATGGACAAGCATTTTTACGTCATGGAGAAAAAACAAGGGCTGGTCATCGATGAACAACTTCCGGAAGTGTACGGGAACCCGGAACAAGCAGGGCCAGTCATTTCGAAAAATGTCATCTCGACATTGGTCCAGCTGCAGGCGATCGATTACAAAGAAGCCGGACTCGCTGAGATGGGCAAACCGGAAGGATTCATGGAGCGGCAAGTAAAAGGCTGGATCAAACGCTACCATCATTCAAAAACCGACGATATCGAAGGGCTTGAAGAATTGGAGCAATGGCTTATAGCGAATATTCCCGTCAATAATGAAACGACGATCGTCCATAATGATTTCAAATTGAACAATATGGTCATTGATGAAGAAAATCCGGGGCTTGCGACAGGCGTTCTCGATTGGGAACTGTCGACGATCGGCGATCCGCTCAGCGATGTCGGGTCGACTTTGGCTTATTGGGGACAAGCGGAAGATGCAGATATCGGCATCAATATTATCTCAAGCCAGCCAGGCTTTTATAGCCGTAAGGAGTTCGTGGATGAGTACGCCAAGCAAAGCGGCCGTGACGTCTCGAATATCAACTATTACCTAGCGTTCGGGTTTTACAAATTGGCCGGGATTTTGCAGCAAATCTATTACCGCTGGAAAAATGGAGAAATCGAAGATGAGCGTTTCCGCCATTTGAATAAAGCAGTCGCGAACCTGATTGATATGGCGAACCGGACGCGCAGGGGCGAAGTGTTGTAACTGGAGATCCTTCCCACTAGACAAAGGGAAGCGCACTAGCTGGAACGAGGAGGGAAAAGGGATGGATCAGGAATTTCATTACGCACCGTTTCGCATAGAAGCGGGCAAAATCCGGGAATTCGCATTGGCGCTCGGGTTAAGGAATCCGGTTTATTTCAATAAAGAAGCAGCATTGGATGCGGGGTATCCGGATATTCCAGCTCCGCCTACATACACAACAGTCATCGATTTTTGGAATGAACGAGATCTTTATCAATTATTCGCGGTCTGGGGGCTAGACCCGAACGACATACTGCACGGGGAACAAAGTTTTGATTACGAAAAAGACATGATCAGCGGGGATATTATTTCAGCAACAGCCGTGCTGACTGATCGATTCGATAAAAAAGATAAAGGTTTTTATTTGATTGAAACCACGTACCGCAACCAAGACCATGAAATCGTCCGTATCGGGCGATCGACTTTAATCGAAAGGCGGGAACAGCATGGCGCGGAAATTGCCGGACATCCAAAAACAAGCTCTTACGCCGATTGATATGGTGCGCTATTCAGGTGCTTCAGGTGATTTCAATGAAATTCACACGGTCCCCAAAGTCGCTCGCAGCAAAGGATTCAAGGAACCTATCATCCACGGCATGTTCTTGATGGGATGGGCTTCCGATGCCATCGACGAATGGTTTCCAGGCAGGAAGCTAACCAAATTCACCGTACGTTTTATCGGCATGGCACATGCCGGTGAAGCGTTCGTCATTGAAGGGATATTGACGACCGATACTGCCGGAGAGCTGCAGATCAAAGACATTTCGGGCACAGGAAAGCTCGTTGGAAGCTTTGAACTGGAAGAGTTGCCTGTTTAATTGACGGAATATTTCTACAAATAGAGAGAGGGAGATAAGAGTGGAGGAATTTACTTATCCAAGTTTCGACCTGGCGGGAAAAACAGCGCTCGTTACCGGGGGCAGCAAAGGCATCGGCCTGGCAATTGCAGCTGGGCTCGCCCATGCCGGTGCTAAAGTGCTCATTACAGGACGCGATGAAACGGTACTTAAGGAAGCGACGGATGAAATGAAAGCCCTAAAACTGGATGTTTCCTGGAAATCTGCAGACGTGACATCTAAACAAGCCGTCTCCGAATTATTCGAGTTCATCGATGCTGATTTCGGGAGAGTGGACATTCTCGTCAATAATGCCGGAATGAATATACGTAAGCCACTTGTAGAAGTGGAGGAAGAAGATTGGGACCGGGTGCTCGGCACCAATTTAAAAGGTATCTTCCTGGTCGGCCAGCAAGCCGCAAAGCGGATGATTGGCCAAAAAAGCGGCTGCATCATCAATATTTCATCCATTATGGGGCAAGTTGGCAATCCGCTCCAGACGAGTTATGCGGCAAGCAAAGGCGGGATCAATCAATTGACGAAAGTATGGGCAGCGGAACTCGCTGAACATAATATTCGCGTCAACGCATTGGCGCCCGCGTATATCAAAACACCGATGACGGAACCGTTCCTAAAGGACCCTGAACGGATGGAAAAATTGGTCAGCAGAACGATGCTCAAGCGGATGGGGGAGGTAGGCGAGATGATGGGCCCGGCCTTATTCCTGGCATCGGAAGCATCCAGCTATGTGACGGGACAGATTCTTTATGTAGATGGCGGATGGACCGCCAATTAGACAATGGGGGGAAAGACGATGGCAAATGGGAGAAATACGGAGAGAGATCCAGTTTTAGAGAAACAGCAGAACAATCCGCTCGCCAAGGTAGCGAATGTATTCGCCAAAATCGCCGAAAAATGGCTGCCGGATGCATTCGTATTCGCGGTATTGCTGACGGCGATCGCCTTTATTGCAGGCGTGCTCTTTACGGATTCCGGGCCGATCGATATGATGCGCCATTGGGGAGACGGCATGTGGGGGCTTTTAACTTTTACGGCCCAGATTATCACGACCTTCGTCTTGAGTTACGCGCTGGCTTTGACACCGACGGTTTCGAAAGCGCTTGAAAAAATTGCGGGCATCCCTAAAGGGCCGAACTCGGCGATTTTGATGGTGACTTTCACCGCGCTTGGCGCATCGCTCATCAGCTGGGCTTTCGGCCTGGTCGTTGCGGGGATCATCGCGAAACTGGTCGCAAAGAAAGTGCGCGACGTCGATTACCGTGTGCTCGTTGCTGCAGGATATTCAGGATTTTTAATCTGGGAAGGCGGCTTGTCTTCTTCCCCGGCACTGTTTGTCGCGACCGCAGGGCATGTGTTTGAAGGGGATATCGGGATTATTCCGATATCGGAGACATTGTTATCGGCAGTGAATATTGCGATCGTTGTTATCCTGTTCTTTACGCTTCCTTTCGTTATGCGTTTTATCCATCCGCGCAATCCGGAAGACCGCTATTTGGTGGATCCGGCGCGTTTGGAAGACCCGGTTACAGAAGAAGCCGTACAAGATCATGAGGATTATCCAAACGACAAAATCGAGAAATCTCGTCTTATTCCATTGATCGGTGGATTTCTCGGATTGAGTTATTTGATCAATCATTTCTATATGAATGGCTTCTCGCTCGATTTGAATACGGTCAATTTAATTTTCTTGACGGCTGCACTTCTCATGTTCGGAAATGTCCGTGAGCTGGCGGACGGGTTATTGAAATCCGTCAGCAGCGTCGGCCAGTTCGTGCTTCAATATCCGTTCTATGCAGGGATTATGGGCATGCTCGGCGCGTCAGGGCTAGCTGTCATGATGTCGAATTTCTTTATCGATATTTCCAATGAAACAACCTTGCCGCTCTTTACTTTCTTATCGGCAGGAATATTGAACATCTTCATCCCGTCAGGCGGCGGCCAATGGGCGGTTCAGGCACCGATCATGCTTCCGGCAGCGCTTGAGATGGGCGTCGATCCGGCGAAGATCGTCATGGCTGTCGCTTGGGGGGATAGTTGGACGAATATGATCCAGCCATTCTGGGCGATCCCGCTGCTCGCGATTGCCGGCTTGAAAATCCGCGACATCATGGGCTATACGATGATCGCCTTGATTTATGGCGGTTTGGTCATCGGTGCCTGCTTGCTGATTTTCTAATGAAAGGGGCGTTTACATGAAAGCGATCATTGCAGAAACGACCGGGCCTCCTGAAGTGCTGAAGCTTCAGGAAGCGCCAAAACCAATAGCGAAAGACCATGAAGTGCTCATCAAAGTCGAAGCGATCAGTGTCAATTTTGCCGATATTAAAGCGCGTCTCGGACAGTATCACGGCGTGGCAAATGACGAGCCGTTCACGCCGGGGCTGGATTGCGCAGGCATCGTAGAAGAAACAGGCAGCGCAGTGACCGGCTTTTCAGCAGGAGACCGGGTGCGCGCATTTCCAGCTTCCGGGTCCTATGCTGAATATGTCGTCGCTTCTGACCAGCTTGTCTACAAGATCCCGGACAGCGTCTCCTTTGAGGAAGCGGCAGCGACCTTGACTGTCGGCATCACTGCCTATAATGTGCTGCACGAAGTCGCCCGGATACAGCCGGGTGAATCGCTCTTGATCCACGCGGCAGCCGGCGGCATCGGAACGACCGCGATCCAATTGGCGAAACTTGCGGGCATCTCGGAAATCTACGGAACGGTCGGCAGTGAAGAGAAGATGAAAGTGGTTGAAGACCTTGGCGCTATTGCAGTCAATTACCGGGAGCAAAACTTCGCGGAAGTGGTCGCTGAACTGACGGACGGCAAGGGGGTGGACGTCATCTTAGATACGATCGCCGGTGAAAATTTCGAGCGCAGCCTGGATATTCTGGCACCGTTCGGCCGCATTGTATCATTTGGCCATGCCAATGAAGGATCTGTTCCGGGGAATGTCAAAACAGATGAACTTCATTCAAGTTGCCGGGCGGTACTTGGGTACAGCACTGGCACCTACCGCAAGCAGCGTCCAGGGTTTTTGAAGAATGCAGAAGCGGCAATCAGCGAACTGCTTGAACAGCGTCAGCTGAACGTTTCGATCACTGGGCGTTATCCGCTGGAACAGGCAGCGCAAGCCCATGCGCTTATGGAAAGCCGGAAAAGTACAGGGAAACTGGTATTGCTTCCTTAACAATAGAAGAAGACTCGTCATGGGTCTTCTTTTTATCGTGACGTGCAATTAGAGTTAAACATAGCGTTAAATTTTAAATGGTAGGTAAAATATTTTTGCAAATGAACATACTGAACGGTATGATTGAATAGAAATTAAATTTTCTGACAAATTTAAAGAAAATATGTAAGCCCTTCCAATGGGGCGCGAAAAGGAGAAATGGACATGAAACATGTATATCTAGTAGATGGCGCACGAACAGCATTCGGGGCATTCGGCGGCTCTTTTGCAAATACCGATGCTACGGAACTTGGGACAGCGACAGCAGTGGAAGCACTCAAAAGAGCTAAGGTCAAAGCGGAAGATGTGGATCATGTCATTTACGGCAATGTCATCCAGTCGAATGTCAACGCAGCATATCTGGCGCGCCATATCGGGCTCAATGCAGGCGTTCCCCAGGAAGTGCCGGCTCTGACTTTGAATAGGCTTTGTGGATCCGGGGCGCAGGCGGTCGTTTCCGCAGCGCAGCACATTCTGCTCGGGGAAGCGGATATCGTCTTGGCGGGCGGTGCGGAGAATATGTCGATGTCGCCTTATGCGAATTTCACGCAGCGATTCAGCAAAGCGAAGATGGGGTCGATGCAGTTTGAAGATATGCTGCTCGCAACGCTGACTGATCAATATACCGGCAACGGCATGGGGATGACGGCCGAGAAACTGGCGGAGCAATACGATATTTCCCGTGATGCCCAAGATGAATTTGCGGTCGAATCAAACCAGCGCGCAGCAAAAGCGGTAACCGGCGGACAGTTTGATGAAGAAATTATCGGAGTCGAAGTGAAAACGCGCAAAGGCACGGTTGTGGTCGATAAAGACGAACACATCAAACCGGATGCCAGTACAGAAAGCTTGTCGAAACTGCGCCCGTCATTCAAAAAAGACGGCTCCGTAACAGCGGGCAATGCTTCAGGCATCAATGACGGAGCGGCGTCTCTTGTTGTAGCAGGGGAAGATGCTGTCGCAAAGCATGGCTTATCGCCTGTTGCCCGCATCGTGTCTTGGCATGTTGCCGGCGTCGACCCGACGATCATGGGCATCGGGCCGGTTCCTGCCATACGCCGTGCGCTGGAAAAAGCGGAACTGACAATCGAAGATATTGATTTGGTCGAAGTGAATGAAGCATTCGCGGCGCAATATTTGGCGGTGGAAAAAGAGCTCGGGCTGGACCGTTCGAAAGTGAATGTTAACGGCGGCGCGATTGCGCTTGGCCATCCGGTTGGTGCGAGCGGTGCGCGTATTTTACTGTCGGCAGCTTATGAACTGAAGCGCCGCGGCGGCAAATATGCAGTCGCGAGCCTATGCATCGGCGGCGGACAGGGAATTGCGGTGGTGATTGAACATGCCTAAATTACCTGTTATCGTGGCGCCGATGTTTCTTGTGTCGACACCCCAAATGGTCATTGAATCGGGACGTGCCGGTGTCATCGGCTCGTTTCCTCTATTGAATGCACGCCCCGCTGAAGAATGTGCGAAATGGCTCGTTGAAGTGAAAGAAGCGCTTGGCGATATTCCGTGGGCGGTCAATTTCATCAGCCATCGCGGCTCGAACAAGCGCTATGACGAAGACGTCGAATTGATCCGCGAGCATCAGCCGCCGATTGTCATCACGTCGCTTGGCTCGCCTGCAGAAGTGCTCGAAATCGTCCACGCATACGGCGGCCTCGTCTATTCCGATGTGGCAAACGCGAAGCATGCGAAGAAAGCGGCACAAAGCGGCGTCGATGGATTGATCCTCGTATGCGCAGGCGCCGGAGGGCACGGGGGCACACTTAATCCGTTCGCTTTCATTGCGGCGGTCAAGAAGTTCTTTGATGGCACGATCATCCTGTCGGGTTCTTTGTCCACCGGGCAAGATGTGGCAGCTGCTTTATTGATGGGCGCAGATTATGCCTATATGGGTACGCGCTTTTTGGCGGTCGAAGAAAGCAGCGCACCGGAAGAGTACAAGCAGATGGTCATCGATTCATCGATCGAAGACATTTTGTACACCGATTCGTTCAGCGGCGTGCCGGTGAATGTCCTCATCCCAAGCCTTGAAAAACAAGGCATCGATCCAAAAACCTTGAAGCCGAAAAAGGAAGTCGATTTGTCTCATCTCGTCAATGCCAAGGCATGGCGTGATATTTGGTCGGCGGGACACGGCGTGACGACGGTGGCGAAGCGCGAGACGGTCAAGGAAGCCGTCGAGCAGCTGGAGCGGGAATATGAAGAGGGAGTGAATACGCTTGTACGAAACCATTAAAACCGAATTATCGGACGGGATTCTGACATTGACCTTGAATCGCCCTGAAAAAATGAACGCCTATACGGAACAAATGAACGAAGAATTATTGGATTTCTACCGCAATGTGGATGCCGACGACGAAGTGCGCGTCATTGTCGTGACCGGTGCCGGGCGGGCGTTTTGCGCCGGAATGGACTTATCAGACGGCGGTTCGACGTTCGCATCCGAACAAAATGCGGAAGAATACCGGGACCTCGGCGGGCAGGTCAGCAACCAGGTTTATGAAGTGAAAAAACCGATTATTGCCGCCATCAACGGCCCTGCGGTCGGCATCGGCATGACCATGACTTTGCCGATGGATATCCGCATCGTCAAAAAAGATGCGAAAATCGGCTTCGTCTTCGGACGCCGTGGCATCGGCCCGGAAGCTTCCTCCGGCTGGTTTTTGCCGCGCATCGTCGGCATCGGAAAAGCACTCGAATGGACACTGACGGGGCGCTACATCCCGACGGCTGAAGCGGTGGAGGCGGGGCTCATGCAATATGAATCGGAAGATCCGCTTGAAAAAGCATATGAAATCGCACGGGACATTGCAGAAAATACCGCCGCCACGTCCAATAGCTTTACGCGCCAATTATTATGGAAGATGCTTGGCGCGGATCATCCGCATGAGTCGCATCTTGCGGAATCGAAGTTCCTCCACTGGGCGGGTCAAAATGCTGATGCGGATGAAGGCATTCAATCCTTTGTCGACAAGCGTAAAGCGGAGTTTCCGATGAAAGCGAGCGAGCTTCCTGATTTCTTTGATGAAAAAAAATGATACGCCTATAAGCTTCAAGAGTGCACTTGCTGCCCTCTTGGAGCTTTTTTAATGTGTTAAAGAAAGCCGATAAAAATGTAGAGCATATGTATTTACAATTCATACCCTATGGGGTATATTGAACTTAAGAAAACGAAAACAAATAAAAGGAGATTGATTCCATGTTATTACGATATTTCTATGACGAAAAATTGGCTCACGCATCTTATGTAGTAGGGTGCCAAAAAACAGGCGAAGCAGTCGTCGTTGATCCGATGCGCGATATCACAGCATACGAAGAACTGGCGAAAAAAGAGAAACTGAATTTTGTCGGCGCTCTTGAAACGCATATCCATGCTGACTTTGTATCCGGTTCACGGGAACTGAATGACCGTTTTGGCACGAAGCTCTATGTTTCGGATGAAGGCGATGCCGATTGGAAATATCAGAACCTGGATGGAATCAGCCATCAACTATTGAAAGACGGCGACCAGTTCAATATCGGCAACCTGATATTTGAAGTGATGCACACGCCAGGCCATACCCCGGAGAGCATTTCCTTCCTATTGACGGATAAAGGCGGATCAGCAGACAAGCCGATGGGCATCTTCACAGGCGACTTCGTCTTTGTCGGCGATGTTGGGCGTCCGGACCTTCTCGAAAAAGCGGCGGGTATCCAGGGCACGTCCGAGTCCGGGGCCATAGAGATGTTCAAATCCATCGAACGCTTCAAGGCGCTTGCCGACTATTTGCAAGTTTGGCCAGCGCATGGTGCCGGATCCGCTTGCGGTAAAGCGCTCGGCGCAGTGCCATCAACGACAGTCGGTTACGAGAAAGCCTTTAACTGGGCGATGCAATTCGACGATGAAGCTGCCTTCAAGAAAGCATTGCTCGAAGGCCAGCCGGAACCGCCATATTACTTCGCAGTGATGAAATCGGTCAATAAGGCCGGCCAGAAACTGATCAAAGACTTGCCGGAACTAAAAGAAATCACGTCAGCTGCAGCTATCGAAGCACTTCTTGAAGAAGGCAAACAAGTACTTGATATGCGCCCGGCAGATGCCTACAGCAAAGGCCATATTCAAGGAACGATCAACATTCCGTTCAATAATTCCTTCACGAATTGGGCAGGTTGGATCATTGATTACAAAAAGCCGCTGTACTTGCTTCTCGATACGAAAGTGCTTGATGAAGCGATGACAGCTCTCCGTTCAGTCGGAATCGATGAAGTTTACGGCTTTGCAGAAGCAGAAAGCGTTATGGCGCAAGCGGAAAAATTGGCTTCTTATGAAAACGTCTCGCCATCCGAAGCGAATGAAATGGTCGAAAATGGCGAAGCGTATGTACTTGATGTCCGCAATCAGACAGAGTTTGACGAAGGACATATCGACAACGCCCAGCACATCATGGTCGGCACCTTGAAAAACCGCTTGGATGAAGTCGATACAGACAAAACAATCATTGTCCAATGCCAGGCCGGCGCCCGTTCCGCAATCGCAGCAAGTGTCCTGAAAGCGAATGGCATCGACAATTTGGTCAATATGACAGGCGGCTACAGCAAATGGCAGCAAGAAGTCGCATCTGTTAAACAATAATAGGGACACAACCGCTTAAGCTTTAGCTTCGGCGGTTTTCCTTTGAAAAAACACAATCCAGAAGGGAAGATCGAAACAATGAGTATTGGCATCCCGATTGCGCTGCTGGCTCTTGCCGGTTCCAACGGTTTCTATAAACGCTATTTCACGGCCAAAGGCGTCAAGCACGATTGCACAGACCGTTTGAAAGAAAATGGCGATATTTTCTTGCTGGATGTGAGAGCCTATAATATTTCCTATAAAGATCCCATCGAAGGCGCGTTCGAACTCCCGATCGCTTATTTCATCCGCAGCTACGAAGAAATACCAGACCGTCCGATCCACATCATCGCTTCAGATGAAATGGAGAAGAATATGGCCGTCCGCTTGCTGTGGAAAAAAGGAAAGCAAGTCATCAGTTACAGCTTAACCGAAGAAAATTGTGGCGAGCGAATGCTGGCCCATTGATTATGCTCACCCCGATATTCATTATCGGGGTGTTTTTTTTTGGAAACGTGAACAGCAACAAGTGAAAAATCGCGTTGACAACGAGGAAAGGACGTTTTATAGTATGTGTAACCGGTTACACATAACCCGAGAACGGAGAAGAGCGATGACAACGATCAGAGATGTAGCGAAAAAAGCAGGCGTTTCCGTTGCGACGGTTTCACGTTTTTTGAATGGCAGTGGCTATGTCAGCGCAGATGCCGCAAAAGCGGTGACGGAAGCGGTCGAGGAACTCGAATATGAACTGAATCCAGTCGCACGCTCTTTGAACACAAAACGCTCCAATTTGATCGGGCTCATTCTGCCGGACATCACAAATCCGTTTTTCCCGGAGCTTGCGCGGGCTGTGGAGGATGTGGCGTTGAGCTACGGCTATACAGTGATTTTGTGCAACTCTGATGAAGACCCGAAAAAAGAGAAAAATTACATCGAAACTTTGAAGAAAAAATACATTGCGGGCTTTATCGTTACCTCCAACCAGCTGGAGGCCCCGCATTACGCCAATACTAAGCTGCCGATTGTGGCGCTTGACCGGGCGATCAATGAAAAGATTCCGGTGGTCTCATCGAATAATAAAGAAGGTGCCGTGCTTGGGACGAATGCGCTGCTCGAGCGGGGCTGTCAAAATATCCTGTTCCTGCGGGGGCCAGAAGCACTGAACCCGGCGAATGACCGCTATGACGGATTTATGGAAGCAATCGGGCAAGCGGATGTCAATCACCGTATCGTCACGTGCCCGTTCCATTATGCGGATTCCCAAAAGATTGTCGAACGGGAATTGCAGAACGACCCAGGAATCGACGGCATATTCGCTTCAAGCGATGTGTCGGCAGCTGGGGCTTTGAAAGCGGCTGTCCTGCTCGGCAGAAAAGTGCCGGACGATTTGCAAATTGTCGGATTTGATGGCATCGCAATGGGTGAAATGCTGTCGCCAGGACTGTCGACCGTCGCACAGGACGTTTACAAAATGGGTGCAATCGCAACGCGCGTCTTGATCAAGCGGATCGAGAACAAGCCTGTGGAAGAAAGCTTCTACGAAATTCCAGTCAAGCTGGTCTTGCGGGGCACAACAAGGAGTGTGGAATGATGATTACTGTAGTAGGAAGTATCAATATGGATCTTGTGGTCGGAACAGAACGCTTTCCGAAGCAAGGTGAAACAGTGCTCGGGAATTTATATACGACCGTCTCTGGCGGAAAAGGCGCCAATCAGGCAGTCGCAGCAGCAAGGCTCGGTGATCAAGTCCATATGGTCGGTGCAGTCGGCAGCGACGCATTTGGCACACAGCTCCTCGATGGGCTGGAAGCAGAACAGATCGATATACGAGGCGTAAAAAAAACGGACGGGGCGAGCGGAATCGCCAATATCTTGTTGTCAGAAGGCGATAACCGAATTATCGTGGTCCCAGGTGCCAACCATGAACTAACAACAGCGGATATCGATGCACAGAAAACGGTAATCGAAAAAAGTTCGATGGTTATTCTGCAGTTGGAGCTGCCGATTGCAGTCGTGGAATATACGCTGCAACTTGCCAGAGAACTTGGCGTGCCGGCCATTTTGAATCCGGCGCCAGCCGGCGGATTCACCGAAGCAATGAAACAAGCGGACTTTTTGACGCCGAATGAAACCGAAGCGGAAGAGCTGTTCGGCACGAATTGGGAACTGGAACTCGAACGCTACCCGAACCAGATGGTCGTGACTCTTGGAAAAAACGGTGCCCGCTATTTTGACGGCGAACAGCATGTAACGGTAGAAGGCTATCCGACACAAGCGGTTGATACGACGGGCGCGGGAGACACTTTTAACGGTGCCTTGGCAGTTGCCTTAGTGGAAGGCAGCGAGTTCAAGGAAGCGGTCCGCTTCGCCAACGCCGCTGCCTCCTTATCGGTGGAAAAGTTCGGTGCGCAAGGCGGCATGCCGAACCGTACGGAAGTCGTGTCCCGGATGGAGGCGGCAAAATGAAAAAACAAGGCATCATCAATCGCGACATTGCCGGGCATTTAGCACGGTTCGGGCATACGGATTTACTTGTCATTGCCGATTGCGGACTGCCGGTGCCGCAACATGTACCGTGTGTCGATTTATCGTACCGCATCGGAGAGCCTTCTTTTAAGACAGTGCTGGATGCAGTGCTTGAGGATTTTGAAGCGGAAGCGGCTTATATTGCCCGGGAAATAAGCGATCACAATAAAGACTTGGAAGCTGGCATGCAACAGCAATTGGATTGCCGCTACCTGAGCCACGAAGAATTAAAGGCGATGAGCCATAACGCCAAACTGATCATCCGCACAGGGGAAGCAAGCCCTTATGCGAATGTCATTCTCCAGTCGGGCGTCATCTTTTAATGAGGCAGGTGAACGAAATGACCGAAATGATCAATATGACCGATATTTGCAAATCGTTCAGCGGCAATGCCGTCTTGAAAAACATCCATTTCTCTCTTCAAAAAGGCGAAATCCACGCTTTGATGGGCGAGAACGGAGCTGGTAAATCGACCTTGATGAAAATCATGTCCGGTATTTACACCCGCGACTCCGGAACGGTAGAAGTGAAAGGCAAAAAAGTCGAGTTCACTTCGCCAAAGCAGGCAGAAGCGGAAGGGATCGCTGTCATCCACCAGGAATTGAACATCCTGCCGCACCTGTCGATTTCCGACAATCTTTTTCTTGGCCGCGAGGAAACCGTCGGGCGCACGGGCATCCTCAAGACGAAAGACATGGAACGCAAAACGAAAAAGATTTTGGGGGATCTAGGACTTGATATTGACCCGTCGCTTCCCGCAAGTACATTGTCTGTCGGCCAGCAGCAATTGGTGGAAATCGGCAAAGCCTTATCGATGGATGCGGAAATGATCATTATGGACGAACCGACGGCCGCATTGACAGACCGGGAAATCGAAACCTTATTCGTGACGATCCGCGAACTGCAAAAGCGCGGAGTGTCGTTCGTTTATATTTCACACCGAATGGAAGAAATCTTTTCGCTATGCGACCGCATCACCATCTTGCGCGACGGCGAATTTGTCGGTGAACGCAAAATCAGCGAAACCAGCTTCGAAGAAATTGTCCAGTTGATGGTCGGCCGTGAACTCGGCGACCGCTTCCCGGAACGAAGCTCGACAATCGGGGACGTGAAATTGTCGGTTAAAGGCTTAACGCGCAAAGACTGCTTTGAAGATATATCCTTCGATATCCATAAAGGGGAAATCGTTTCGATTGCCGGACTCATGGGGGCCGGACGCACAGAAGTGGCGCAGTCTTTATTCGGCTATAAGAAAGCGGATTCAGGAACCGTGGAGCTTGATGGCAAGCCAGCGAAGATCGATAATCCGCAAAAAGCGAAAGAGCTCGGCATCGGCTATGTGACTGAAGACCGCAAATCCGAAGGGCTGATCGTCGACTTTACAGTAGAAGAAAACATCAGCATGGCGAACTTTGAATCCATTTCCAAAAAGGGGCTGCTGTCGAAAGACAAAGAACGCAGCCTGTACGACCGCATGGTGAATCGCCTTGGCATCCGGACATCAGGGCCAGACCAGGCAGCCAAATCGCTCAGTGGAGGCAACCAGCAAAAAGTCGTCATCGCAAAATGGCTTGGCATCGAACCGGATGTGCTCATACTCGATGAGCCGACACGCGGAGTCGATGTCGGCGCAAAAAAAGAGATTTATTCGATCATCAACGAATTGGCTGCTCGAGGCGTTGCTATCTTGATGATTTCTTCTGAACTTCCGGAAGTGATCGGCATGGCCGACCGCGTCCTCGTTATGCATGAAGGTAAGCTGACGGCAGATATACCAAAACAGGAAATGACGCAGGAAACAATTATGCATTATGCAACAGGAGGTGGGAAACTTGAAGCTGAAGTCCGCTAATACAAGCTTGTTCCAAAAAATCGCACCGTTTATCGGGTTGATTTTAATCATTATCATCATTACCGCAATTAATCCGAGTTTTCTATCCATGAGCAATATCTTTAACGTCCTTCGGCAAGTGTCGATCAATGCATTGATTGCATTCGGCATGACCTTCGTCATCTTGACCGGCGGAATCGATTTATCGGTCGGCTCGATCTTGGCGCTTACAGGGGCTGTGACAGCTGGCATGATGGCTTCAGGAATTGACCCGATCTTGGCGATGCTGCTCGGGTTGTTCCTCGGGGCAGTTCTCGGAGCCATCAACGGCGTCATTATTGCGAAAGGGAAAGTGGCGCCATTCATCGCAACGCTTGCAACGATGACCATCTACAGGGGCTTGACGCTCGTCTATACAGAAGGCCGGCCGATTTCAGGGCTCGGCGACAGTATGGCTTTCCAGATGCTCGGAAAAGGCTATTTCCTCGGCATCCCGGTGCCAGTCGTGACAATGCTCATCAGTTTTGGGATCCTTTACTTCATCTTGAAGAAAACGACATTCGGGCGCCGCGTCTACGCAGTGGGCGGAAACGAGGAAGCTTCCGTACTTTCGGGAATCAATGCCGACCGCATCAAGATTTATGTGTATTCATTGGTTGGGGCGCTTGCTGGTTTGGCTTCTTTGATATTGACTTCGCGTTTGAACTCAGCGCAGCCGACAGCCGGCCAGATGTTCGAACTCGATGCCATCGCAGCTGTTGTGCTCGGCGGAACGAGTTTGACTGGCGGGCGCGGCTGGATCGTTGGCACTTTGATCGGTGCCTTGATCATCGGTGTCTTGAACAATGGATTGAATTTAATCGGGGTTTCTTCCTTCTTCCAGCAAGTGGTGAAGGGTGCAGTTATATTGCTTGCAGTATTGCTCGACCGTAAAAAAACAGCATAAGGAGTGGTAGAAATGAAGAAAATGCTATTGATGTTCGTCCTTTTGGCAATGATGGTTTTGGCCGCATGTTCCATGGAAGCACCAGGTTCAGATTCAGAAGAAACGACAGGCGGAGAAGAAGCGAGCGGCGATTACACAATCGGTTTCTCGATCTCGACATTGAACAACCCGTTCTTCGTGACATTGAGTGAAGGGGCAGAAGCCAAAGCTTCTGAACTTGGCGCAACTCTTTCTGTAGTGGATGCACAAGATGATGCATCAAAACAGGCAAGTGATGTAGAGGACTTGATCCAACAAGGCGTGGACATGATTCTCATCAACCCAGTCGATTCTGAGGCAGTCGCTTCAGCAGTCGCTTCTGCCAATAACGCAGATATCCCGGTCATCACTGTAGACCGCAGCGCGGAAAGCGGCGAAGTCGTTTCCCATATCGCTTCCGATAACGTAGCGGGCGGTGAAATGGCAGCTGAACACTTATTGTCACTCGTTGGTGACGGCGCGAAAGTAGCGGAACTTGAAGGCGTTCCAGGATCTTCTGCAGCACGTGAACGTGGGGAAGGTTTCAATAATATCGCAGCAGACAGCTTGGATGTAGTTGCCAAGCAAACAGCGAACTTCAACCGTGCAGAAGGCTTGTCAGTCATGGAAAACATCTTACAAGCAAACCCTGATGTAACTGGAGTGTTTGCGCATAACGACGAAATGGCGCTCGGCGCACTTGAAGCGATTGAAGCTTCGGGCAAAGACGTTACAGTTGTCGGATTCGATGCGACAGATGATGCTGTTGCAGCAGTGGAAGAAGGCCGCCTTGCCGGTACGATTGCCCAAAAACCGGAAATGATCGGTGAAATGGCGGTCGAAACAGCAATCCAGCACTTGGATGGCGAAGAAGTGGAAGCATCGATTCCGGTCGAATTGGAATTGATCCAGCAATAAAGTATGAAGAAACCGCATCGGCAATTTGCCGGTGCGGTTTTTTAATGGAGCTAGGCTGAAAGAACGTAGAGCCAATGAATTTAAGAAAATATATAGATTTTATTTGGATTTTTTTACTATTAATATAAAATAGTAGTAAGACATTAGTTCTGATTATTCAGGTATCAGAAAATTCTTACTTCCGATGTGGTACATTTTTGGTAAACCACTTGGAGGAGGAAATAGAATGGCGAAATTGAATCGATGGAGAACGGCGGGATTGCTCGTGCTGGCAGGAGCTTTAGCGGCTTCTCCGCTGCAGATGGGGAGTGACGGGAATATGGTAGAGGCAGATGGGGATTACGCAGCATTGACTGCACAAGTGAATGATATTTTGCAAGATGATGGCTTAAACGGTGCACTCGCAGGTGTCAGCATTCGTAAAGCGGACAGCGGGGAAAAAATATACGATCATTTTGGCGATATCCGCTTAAAACCGGCTTCCAATATGAAGCTGTTCACTTTAGCGGCAGCACTTGAAACCTTAGGGGAAGATCACCGGTTCTCGACAGAACTACATACAGATGGAGAGCTGAAAGGCAAAGTATTGCAAGGCAATCTTTATTTGAAAGGCAAAGGCGACCCGACATTGCTCGAGGAGGATTTCGAACGATTTGCAAAAGAATTGAAAGCACAAGGCATACATAAAGTGAAAGGCGACTTAATCGGCGACGATAGCTGGTTTGATGATGAACGCTTGTCTGAAGATATGACGTGGAAAAATGAAGTATCGTACGTCGGGGCACAAGTATCTGCATTGACCGTCTCCCCGAATAAAGATTATGATGCCGGGTCGATCATCGTGGAAGCGAACGCCGGAGATTCGGCAGGAGACGAGGTAAGGGTAAGTTTATCGCCCGAAACGGATTATGTGACAATCACCAATAATGCCGAAACGGTCGCAGCGGGAGAACCGAAAACGCTGAACATCACGAGAGAGCATGGTACGAATGAAATCATCATTGAAGGCAATATTCCGGAACAAGGCAGCCGGACGCGCGAGTGGATCGCAGTCGATGAACCTTCAGGATATGCTCTCAACTTGTTCGAAAAGGCGCTCGGAAATGAAGGCATCGAGTTGATTGGGAACTCACAAACGGTGATGGGCGTGACGCCATCGGCTAGCAAAATACTGCTGGAGCATCAGTCAATGACGCTCGCGGAACTGTCGATCCCGTTCATGAAATTAAGCAATAATGGGCACGGCGAAGCGTTGGCGAAACAAATGGGCCGCGTGGTGAACGGGGAAGGCAGCTGGGAAGCGGGGATTGAAGTGATGGAAGCAACTGCCGATAATCTTGGCGTCAATGTCGATACGATTCATCTGCGCGACGCTTCCGGTATGTCCCACGTCAATTTGATTCCGGCGAATGAGATTTCGCAGTTATTGGCCGGAGCACAAGGCGAGCCATGGTTCGATACCTTCCTGGAGTCCTTACCGGTGGCAGGAGCTGCGGAACGCTTTGTCGGCGGAACGCTGCGCAACCGCATGAAAGGCACAGCGGCAGAAGGCAATGTACAGGCAAAAACCGGCAGCTTGTCCTCGGTTTCTTCTTTGGCAGGCTATGCGACGACTCAAGACGGAGAGCGGCTGATCTTCGCAATTGTTCTAAATAATGACTTGGCGAATGTCACGCCAGTGGAAAATGCGATTGCCGAAGCGATTGCAGGATACCGTGCGGAGTAACAAGCAAGAGCTTCACAGGAGGACGAAAATCAGTTTTAACAGAAACAGCAGCGAAAGGCTTTGCGTCTTTTGCGGGCTGTTTCTTTTTATGGGAAAGTTTGGATTGTTCTTCCCATCATGAAAAAAATTCTGTATGGTGAATATATCAAGAATTCAAACAATTTAGGAGTGATGGAAATGAGACCGATCATCGGCATTACCGCGTCAAAGGAATTGGGAAAAGATGAGTACAATGTAGAGCTTGCAGACACAGAAGCGATTGTCCGGGCTGGCGGCTTGCCGATTATGCTGCCGCATATTGAAGGGGAGGCGGAACTGGAAGAACTTGCCGAGCACATCGACGGATTATTCCTGGCCGGAGGGTGGGATATTGACCCGACCTTATTCGGGGAAGAGCCGCATCCAGGCCTTGGCGTCATCATTCCCTCACGTGACCGCTTTGAGCTGGAACTGCTCGAAAAAGTGATGGAGAAAAACAAGCCGGTACTGGCGATTTGCCGGGGTGCCCAGATTTTGAATATCGCAGCAGGCGGGGATATGTATCAGGATACACCGTCTCAGCTGGCTGGAAATTTGCTGCAGCATCAGCAGCGTGCGCCGAAAGAGCATGGCTCGCATTTTGTCGAAGTCGCAGAAGGTTCGCTCTTGCACCGGCTGACGGATTCCCTGAAACTTAAGGTCAATAGCCGCCACCACCAGTCGAACCGCCATGTGCCGGATCATTATCTCGTTTCCGGCATTGCAAGCGACGGAGTCATAGAGGCGATTGAAAGCAAAGAGCATGGTTTTGCGCTTGGGCTGCAATGGCATCCAGAAAATATGGCACGTGCAGGGGATGCTGCGTCTTTGCGAATCTTTGAAGGCTTTGTCAGCGCTTGTACGGAAGAGGGGGATGAGTGAGTGCAGATTATCGATACACATTGTGACGCGCTATTGAAGTTGCAAGTGGCGAAGCGCAATGAACTGTTTCGTGGCAAGCCTGTGCGCTTTTTCGATTCCGAAGAGCTGGATACCAATTTCCTGCGTTTGCAGCAAGGTGGGGTGAAAGTCCAGTTTTTCGCGGTGTTCGTGCATCCCGAACTGCCGGACAATGAAAAATGGCAGCATGCATTAGAGCAGGTCGATTTGTTCTACAGCGAAGTGCTCGCGCAACCGCTCGTCAAACACATCCGCAACTGGGAAGACATCGATACGCTGGGCCCGGATGAAACAGGGGCGGTGCTCGCGCTCGAAGGAGCGGATGCTTTCGGAAATGATCTCACGAAACTTCGCCATCTCTACAGGCTGGGTGTGCTGTCACTCGGGCTGACGTGGAATTTCGCTAATCTCTGTGCGGATGGGGTCGGTGAACCGAGAGGCGGCGGATTGACACTGCTTGGTAAGCAAGTGGTGCAACTAAATAATGACCACCGTGTTTTCACGGACGTGTCCCATTTATCTCTCGCGGGATTTTGGGATGTCATGGAACTGGCTGACTATCCGATTGCGAGCCATTCCAATGCACGAGAATTATGCGATCATCCGCGGAATTTGAACGACGCACAAATCGAAGCCATGTTTTCCCGCAATGGCTTGATCGATGTCGTGTTCTGTCCGGAGTTCATTAACCCCGGAAGCCAGCAGGCGACGATCGAGGACTTGCTGCGCCATATCGACCATCTTTGTGCACTCGGCGGAGAAAGCCATATTGGCCTGGGATCGGATTTTGATGGGATCTTCGACCATGTCACAAAGCTTGAACATGCTGCGGCTTACCCGAACTTAATTGAGGCTTTGCAAAAACGCTATTCGGAAATCCAAGTAGAAGGCTTTGCGTTTCGGAACTTCCTGAGGCATCGGCCTGGTGTTGGAGAAGTAAGCAGAACAACATGAAAAAGCCATCCGCTAGTGAATCAGCGGATGGCTTTTGGCATTAATACTTATTCATAGACGACTCTGTTTCACCAGATTCGGCCATTTGCAATTTGCTTTCTTCTGAATCGCTCTTGGCATGTCTATGACGGTGCAAGATGGCGTTGATTTCAGCTCCAACGACCAGGATCAAGCCAGTCAGGAAGAACCAAAGCATCAAGACAATCAATCCGCCAAGGCTGCCGTAAGTGGCTGAATAGCTTCCGAAATTCGATACATAGTAAGAGAAGCCAAGGGATACAAGCTGCCATAAAACCGTAGCGATAATAGCACCGACGATAACTTCCTTGAATGGGAAATGCTTGTTCGGCGCAAATTTGTAAAGCATTGCCAGTACTAGGCTCATGACCACAATTGAGATGACCCAACGCAGTACTTGGAAAATGATTTCCGTTTGCTGCGGCAAATTCAGGAACTGATTGATCATATCGATGATCGTACCGCCGAAGATCGGCAAAACAAGTGCAACGATAACAGCAATCAGCATGAACAGCGTCAAAACAATTGCCAATCCTTTCTTCACGAAGAAAGAACGGGTCTCTTCCACGTCATAGGCTTGGTTAGTCGCTTCCATAAATGCAGTCATTGCATTTGATGCGGACCAAAGCGTACCAAGGATACCGAAAGTCAGCAGGCCGCCTGATGGTGTCGTCACGACACTGACGATGGTCTCTTCAAATGTATTAGCGACTTCACCCGGGAGAATGGTGCCGATAAAATCGACAGCCCGCTGCGGATCGATCTGCAAATATGGCAGAATCGCCAGCAGCAAAATCAATAATGGGACAATTGCCAGTAGATAATAATAAGCTTGGGCTGCCGCAAGTGTCGTCGCATGGTCTTTTTTGAATTCTTCACCAAGTTCTTTGGCGTAAGACGTCACTTTGCTCATAACTTTATACCTCCAATTTTTTTGTAAAGTTATTAAGTATATGCCCCATGCCGTCAAGAAATAACCTTAAAAAAGGAAATTAACCTTTTTTCCGCCTGTACAATCCGTTTAATCGATTGTGCGAATGCCGATAAGGTCGTTAAAAGCAATTCGGATAACTTCGGTCCCAGATAACATTTCTATAGTTTGATTGTGCAAGTCGACCGACACGAGAGTTCCCGAGACAGCTGCGAGCCCGCCATTCCAGTAGCGAAGTTCCGTCAGGCATTGCCGCTGGTGGGCAATGCCGATTTCTTCCTGCAATAACCCGAGTTCTTCTTCATCGAGATGGGGTTTGTGCTTGGTGGGTTCATCTGCCCGCCATTCCCGGAGCATCCGGACATGTTCCGGCAGCATCAGTGCCCCCCATTTCAATTGCCCTCTGTCCAATACGTCTCCTTTTACCGTCAAATGCTGATTCTTTTTCATCTTCATCTCTCCTTTCTAAAAAATAAGAACATTTGTTCTTATCGTAAAGAAATAATAGAGAATGGTCAATTACTTCTTTTCTAAAAAAAAAGACTGCCCATAGGCAGCCCTGTTTACACAGTGGTTTCCGGTTCTTCAAGTTTCTCGAAAGCGATTTTAAGGATATGGTGGTTTTCCATCGCAACGATTTCCCATTGATAGCCGCCTTTTTCGAATGAATCCCCCGCTTCGGCTTCGATGAGCTGATGCTGCATCCAACCGGCAATGGTATCAATTTCGTCGCTGTCTGTGAATTTCAGGCTGAACCGCTCTTCCAGGTCTTTCAACAGGACGCGGCCATTTACTACATAACGGGTCTCGTTTTCTTTCACGATTTCAGCTTCCTCTTCTTCATCAAACTCATCCCGGATTTCCCCGACAATCTCCTCGAGGATGTCTTCCATCGTGATCAGCCCGGATGTACCGCCGTATTCGTCGATGACTAATGCGATGTGGGTACGGTCTTTCTGCATTTTCACGAGTGCCATCTGAAGCGGCGTCGTTTCGTGAAAATACGGCAGGTCATGGACAAGTTCGGTCATTTGCACATCATTATTGATCGCATAATGTGTCAGCACTTCCTTAGCATTGATAAAGCCGATTAAATCATCTTTATCGCCGTCGCGAGCAATCGGGTAGCGCGTAAATCGGTGCTCCCGAAGTTCAGCAAGCAATTCGTCCGTGGACAAATCATCTGGAAAGGCGACCATTTGCGTGCGCGGGATCATGACGTCCTTGGCGCTGCGCTCATCGAACGCAAAGATGTTCTGCATATAGGAAAGCTCTGTCTGGTTGATTTCGCCGCTTTGGAAGCTCTGCGCCATGATGATCTTCAGTTCTTCCTCTGAATGGGCTTGCTGTTCGCCGGCAGGTTCGACCCCGAACATGCGAAGCAGCAAACGGGCAGAACCGTTCAAGACAAAAATGAACGGATACATGATTTTCCCGAAGATATAAAGCGCAGGGGCCAGCGACAAAGTCATCCGTTCCGCAAATTGCAATGCCAACGATTTCGGCGCCAATTCGCCGATGACGACATGCAAAAATGTCACCAGTGCAAAAGCGAGGGCGAACGAAACGATCGTTGAGACCGCTGAAGGGACTCCGAGCCAGTCGAATAGAGGATGGAGAAGCGTTTCGACAGTCGGTTCCCCGAGCCATCCGAGGCCAAGGGCGGTCACGGTGATGCCGAGCTGGCAGGCGGACAAATAGTAATCCAAGTCACTGACAACTTTTTTCACAGTGACGGCTTGTTTATTGCCTTCCTCGATCAGCTGTTCGATGCGCGACATGCGGACTTTGACGACAGCAAATTCCGTACCGACGAAAAATGCAGTTAATGCAATGAGTAAGGCGAGAAGAGCTAAATTCAGTAAAAGTATGGGGTCCAATAAATTCCCTTAAATAAGGGATTCACCTCCGAGTTAGTTTATTCTAATTTATCATAAGTCGGCCAGTCATGCCCAGAAAAGGAATCAATGGGCTTCGAGCACGCGCTTTGTAATTTTACGGATATCAATCGCTGTGTCTTCTGTCATGATGTCGTCGAGTATGACATCGCGGAAATAATTGACGCTTGCGGTAAGCGGAAGGTCGAGGATTTTGCTGAGCGCGATCCGGTACATCTTCAAGAATTCCTTGTCGGTATTGCCGCGCTTCAGTTCCGAAAACGCTTCGTAGAATTGGTCGAGCTTATCGGCGAATTCCAATAGGCGGCCTTCGAGCGATTCGTCTTTGCCTTCTTTCATACGGTCGAAAAACACTTCCTGAAATTCTTCCGGAATTTCTTTCAGGATGAATTTCTCCATCATCCCTTCCTCGACTTTCGCAAGGATTTCCTTGAGTTCTGGGGAAGCGTATTTGACGGGGGTCTTGATGTCCCCGATAAACACTTCGGCAAAGTCATGGTTGATGGTCCGTTCGTACAGCGATTTCCAATCGACGGGGCGGCCTTCGCGCTCTTCGATCGTGGCGAAGAACATCGCATACTGGCTAACTTTCCAGGAATGCGCAGCGACGTTATGTTCTTCAAACTTGAACCTGCCCGGGGCCCGGATGATCCGCTCCAAATCATTTAATGAGGTGAAAAAACGATGTATTCCCATGAAAAACGACTCCTTTTTGCTGATTTCGATGTCTTCAGCATACCCGAAAAACGGTATAATAGAAATTATAGAGTGATTCAAACGGAAAAGGAGCGCAATCAGCTATGACAGGAAAAACACACATCACGGGCGGAATCGCAGCCAGTCTGGCATTTGCGCAAGTTTCCCATTACGAGCCCGCCATTTTATTGATCGGCGGAGTTGCCGGGGCACTGATCCCGGATATTTGCCACGGTTCGAGCAAAATCGGCAGGAGCCTGCCGATTTTATCAAAGCTCATCAGCACATTGTTCGGCCATCGGACTTTCACCCATAGCTTGCTGTTTCTGCTGCTCATGACGGCATTGTTTCAAGCAGTGTTGCCGAATGAAGCTTTGGCGGCGGGCATTCTTGTCGGCATGATCAGCCACATCGTACTGGACATGGCGACGAAAAGGGGCGTAAAACTATTGTTCCCGCTGCGTGTAACGGTGCGCTTTCCACTTACGACATCGACTGGGAGCTTTACGGAACATCTGGTGTTTGCTGCCTTATCGGTGCTGTCGGTTTATTTCGGCTATAACCTATTCAACTTTGCGTAATAAGTTTTAAGCAGTATTCTTCGGGAATAGGAGGGGAAAGCAGTCCAAGAGGAGGAAGTACAATGCCTAGAGACGAATTTTCCAAAAATGCTAACCCTTCGAAGAATACGGACCGAAGAAAACGTGAAGAGTTTGAGGGAATCGGCCGTGAATCGCAGGAAGACGGACAGAAGATGAGAAAAGAAGGCGCCCACAGCAACACCGGTGTCGGCGATGAACGAAATCCGATTGGCGAATCGGAAAGTAAATAATAGCGTGAAAAGAAGCTGACGGAAATTGACCGGCAGCTTCTTTTGTTTTGGCTAATGCCAATTAAACGAAGCGATACCGGACAGATGGAAACTGGATGAAATAAATGCAGTTTCAAAAAGACAGCAAATTCATCCGCCAAAAGCTATTGCGGCACTTGTTCTGAAAAATGAAAACGGATACACTGAAGCAGGTGGAATAATTAAACAATTCTTTAAAAATTGGAGGGATAGTATGATTTCAGCAACTTGGAACTGGATGTGGGAAAAGCACGACCAGGCAAAAGACATGCTGCGTTTTTTTGCCAAGCCTGGCTCGACTTCACCAGGGGACGACCGCGACCGTGCAGAAGACGCAGGTACATACGATGAACGCTTCAAAAAGAAAAGCTATAACACGCCGCAATTGATCGGGCTGATCCTCGGCCCTTTGCTGTTCATCTTGACAATGCTGTTTGTGAATCCAGAAGGCTTGACGCCGGAAGCGAAGGCGATTTTGGCGAGTACTATATGGATCGCGACTTGGTGGATCACCGAAGCGATTCCGATTCCAGCGACTTCGCTCTTGCCGATTGTGTTATTTCCTTTAACTGAGGGCTTAGACGTTGGGGCGACCACGTCGGCTTACGGCAACGACACGATTTTCCTGTTCATGGGCGGGTTCATGATCGCCTTGACGATGGAAAAGTGGAATTTGCATAAACGCATTGCCTTGACCATCATTTCGGTGATCGGCACGAATACCGAACGAATCATTCTTGGTTTCATGGTAGCAACTGGGTTCTTGTCGATGTGGATTTCCAACACCGCAACTGCCATGATGATGGTGCCAATCGGCCTGGCCATTATTTACCAGGTGTCGGAAGCACTGAAACATGACGACTCGATCGATACTTCTCAGGAAAACTTCGGATTTGGCAAAGCGCTCATGCTCGGCATTGCTTATTCCGCTTCACTCGGAGGAATCGCGACCTTGATCGGGACGCCCCCGAATACCTTGCTCGCCGGTGCTGTCAATGAAATCTACGGCATTGAAATCACGTTTGCTGAGTGGATGCTGTTCGGCGTGCCGGTAGCGTGGATTTTTATCTTTGTGGCTTGGTTCTATTTGGTGAAAGTGGCGCATCCTCTAAAACTAAAAGAGTTGCCTGGAGGCAGCGCAGTCATTAAAGAGCAGAAGGCGGAGCTTGGCAAGGCTTCCTACGAGGAAAAGATCGTTTTCGCGATCTTCCTCTTGGCAGCATTTTCATGGATCACCCGTTCGTTTTTGCTAGTGGAATTCTTGCCTGGTTTGAACGATGCCATGGTAGGATTGATTGCTGCGCTGATTTTATTTGCCATCCCATCAAAAAACCGCAGAGGCGATAATTTGCTCGACTGGTCGACTGCGGTTAAATTGCCATGGGGCATCTTGCTGCTCTTCGGGGGCGGCTTGGCAATCGCTGCAGGCTTTACTCAATCGGGGCTTTCTGAGTGGGTAGGCGGCCAGTTGATTGGCCTGCAAGGAATCAATGTCTTGATCATTGTGCTGGTCGTTGCGGCATTCGTGTTGTTCTTAACAGAAATCACATCCAATACGGCTACAGCTTCGATGATGTTTCCGATTATGGCTTCGTTGGCAGTTGCGCTCGGCATCCACCCGTATGCATTGATGGTGACGGCCGCTGTCACGGCGTCTTGCGCATTTATGCTGCCGGTGGCGACACCGCCAAACGCGGTCGTCTTCGGTTCAGGCTATTTGAAAATTATTGATATGGCCCGTGCCGGATTTATCCTGAACGTTTTCGGTATTGTTTTTGTCGGGCTGGCCGTCTATTACTTCCTGCCGCTCGTCTGGGGCATCGATTTATTAAGTACCCCAGCACAGTTCCTGGAATAAAATAAAAGAGCCGCCTCATGCAATTGAGGCGGCTCTTTTTCTGTACCAAGTAACGATCATTACGTAAATCGCTGGCATCGCTGCGCAAAGAATGATCAGCACGTTCCAGCCGAAACGGGTCCAAATCGGGCTGAGCAATGAGCTTCCAGCGGCGACGCCGATATAATAGGATACGAGGTATAAGCTTGATGCACTGCCTTTATGATGCGTCGCTTGCTGGCCGACAGAAGCGGCGGTCAGTGAATGGGCTGTGAAAAACCCGAGGCAAGTTATGCATAAGCCGACTGCCACCATCCACAGTTCAGTGCCCAGCGTCATCAATACACCGGCTGTAAAAACGAACACGCCGACCAGGCGCACGCGCCGCAAGCCGAATGCTTCGGCAGCACGCCCTGCGAGCGGAGATCCGATGACCCCAATGCCGTAAGCGAAGAATAGATAGGAAATAGCTTGAAGCGACATGGAGAACGGCGGCGCTTCGAGATGGAAAGGTAAATATGTCCAGACACCGGTGAACGAAATCTGGAGGATGGCGCCGAGACCGAAGACAACGAGCAGCGCTGGGTTTTTCAAATGGAACAAAAAGCCTTCGATATCTTTTGAGAAACTTAGCTCGCTCGCTTCGAAATGGTGAGATGGCGGCAATAGCAAGAAGACGGCGATAAACAAAACGATGCCGGTCACGCCGAATGCGAAGAACGTCAACTGCCAGGAAAACGCATCGGTCAAGAAGCCGGTCAAGACGCGCCCGATCATGCCGCCGAGTGCATTGCTCGATATGTACAAAGCTGTGGCATAGGCGATGTTTTTTCGGTCAATCTCTTCGCTGATGTAAGCGAGCGCTGCCGCTGGGACACCGGCAAGTGCAAAGCCCTGGATCAAGCGCAATATGAGAAACACAGTAAACGATTCGACAAACGGCAGGATGAAAAACGGAAGGGCAGAGCCGAGCAGCGACCAGATGATATAGGAACGCCGCCCGTTGCGGTCGGAGAAAAACCCGAGAATGATCAGCCCGGCAATCAATCCGATGATGGTCAAGGAAAGCGACAGGCTGGAAGTTGAAACCGACACCCCGAAATCCGAGACAAAGACCGGCAATAAAGGCTGCACGGCATATATATTGGCAAAAATAAATAACGAAGCCAACAGCAGGCTCGCAATGATTTTCCAGAATTCACGATCGCGTACGGTGTAGGTGCGTTTTTCCATGGAGACAATCACTTCCGTTTCGTTAAAGCTTCTGCCATTCATTCTATCATTAATTGGCAAATAAGTGGGAGCGGCAAAAAGGGTGTGAAAAAGCCCGCATGAATAATGCGGGCTGGTCGTTAAAGCTTATTGAAATACGCAAGAATTTGTTTGCGGGTAGGTTCTTGCAGGCGGTAGCGCAATTCCTTGTTTTGGGTATTCACGAGATGATAGGCCGGGTTTTCGACAACCGTAAATTTCCAATGCGGCTTCACGTTCTTTTTCTTTAATTGCAGTTCAGGAGGCATCATCTTATCGGTGAAGCTTTCAAGTTTAGCCATCAGGAACGTATCCATATAACGCACAATAACAAACCCTTGGTGTTTCTCAGGGTCATATTTCGAGAGATTGTATTCACTTACATCAAAGCCTTTTTCGTAACGTTGCACAGACGGAGAAAGGACAAAAAAGTCCTCATTGTAAAAAACATTCGAGTTGCCGAATTGCTTGAGGCCCAATTCCTCAACCAAAAGATCCTTATTGACCAAATTCATTTCGCGCGCAGTAGCCATGCAATTCCTCCTCATTTCCTTATAGTCTCTCCATTATAACATTCTTTTGGATTGTACGCAGAAAGGGCGTACCTAAAGGAATACACAGCAGATTACTAGAGAAGTTTGAAAAATCTGTTATATTGGAGTTAAGCCAATCCACTTAGAAAAAGGAGAGGATTTTCAGTGTGCGGAAGATTTGCGTTATATGCAGATTACGAAGCCTTGCTTGAGCGTTTTGAGATAGAAGAAGCCGCGCTCGATCGAGCTTCCTACGAAGAGAATTACAATGTGGCGCCCTCCCAGCAAATCGCTGCGGTCATCAATGACGGCAAGCGCAACCGGCTTGGCACATTCCGTTGGGGGCTCATCCCGTCATGGGCAAAAGACCAGAAAATCGGCTACAAGATGATCAATGCCCGCGCGGAGACCGCGGCAGAAAAACCGAGTTTCCGAAATGCCTTCAAGAAAAAGCGCTGCCTCATTCCGGCAAGTGCATTTTACGAATGGAAAAAAGGCCAGGATGGCAAAACACCGATGCTCATCCATTTGGAGGACGATGAATTGTTCGCATTTGCAGGGCTATGGGAGTCGTGGGAATCGCCAGAAGGGGAATTGATCCATAGCTGCACGATTTTGACGACACAGCCGAATGCATTGATGGCGGACATTCATGACCGCATGCCGGTTATTTTATCCAAGGAAGCGGAGAAAACCTGGCTCGATCCGAATATCCAGGACCCCGAGCTATTGCAGAAGCTCATCAAGCCTTACGAAGCGGCAGAGTTGGAAGCGTATGAAGTATCCGCCGCGGTCAACTCGCCGAGAAACACAGGACAGGAATTGATTCGGAAAATCGGATGATCACACTTTCATGCAAAGGGGAGGGTCATGGTGAAAAGCGGGTTGATCTTGGAAGGCGGAGGCATGCGGGGCGTCTATACGGCTGGCGTGCTGCAGAAGTTCATGGAAGAGGGGCTATTTACGGAATATGTCATCGGTGTATCGGCCGGTGCTTGCAATGCCGTTTCGTATCTTTCCCGGCAAAGCGGCAGAAACCGGACAGTGATGATCGATTATGTCACGCATCCCGATTATATTTCCATGAAGAACTTCTTGAAGAAACGGGAATTGTTCGGCATGAATTTAATTTTCGATGATATCCCGAACCGGCTTGTGCCGTTTGACTATGGCGGATTCGGTGCAGCTGCGGAAGAATTCGTGGTCGGAACGACGGATTGCATGACGGGGGAAGCAATCTACTACCGCAAGCCGCTGCCCCCGGAAGATTTGCTGACGGTCGTGAGGGCATCGAGTTCGCTGCCATTCATGTCGCGCCCTGTGGAATATAACGGCCGGCTGCTTATGGATGGCAGCCTGGCCGACCCGCTGCCGATCAAACAAGCCTTGTCGGACGGCGTGACCAAGCCGATCATCGTGATGACACGTGAAAAGAGCTACCGCAAGCGCCATACGCCCCTTATGCGCCTCGCCCCGACATTTGCCCGGCAGTATCCAGGCCTTGCGCGGGCGCTCGAGGAACGGCAGCGCATTTATAACGAATCGCTGGAGCAGATAGAGGCGCTTGAAGCACAAGATGGTGCCATTATCGTACGCCCCCGCAATTTGCACAGGCTGCGCGGCATCGAGCGGGACCAGGAGCGGCTTGCGGCTTTGTATGTCCAAGGCTACCGGGATGCAGAACTGGTCGTGCCCCGCGCGAAAAAATTCATCCATGCACAAAATGCAGTAAGTTTGGAAAGGAGCTTGTGATGATTACCGAAATAGACCAGACAGATGAGAAAATTGCACGCGATATCCAGTCGATCCAGCGTCCGGCTTACCGGATCGAAGCGGAACTGATGGGGTTTCATGATATTCCCCATATTTCCGAGACGGTTGATGAAATCCAACAAAGCGAAGAGACCTTTCTCGGCTATCAGGACGGCTATTTGAAAGGGTTCATTTCCTATAAAGAAGAAAATGGTGTCGTCGATATTTATCGGCTTGTTGTGGATCCGCTCCAGTTTCGCCAAGGGATTGCCCGCAGCCTGGTGGACTATCTTCTCCAGCAAAAGAACGCAGCGGAGTTCATTGTCAGTACAGGCACCGCAAATGTGCCAGCTCGAAAACTATATGAATCATTCGGCTTCCGGGAAGAAGAAACCTTCGAAGTCGCACCAGGCGTCACATGCACTCAATTCCGCCTGGCTGTTTGACCGCCTGCCGCCGCAGTTCTTTTGAGGGCTGCAGGCGGTTTTTTGTGGTTTCAGGAGATGCAGGCACATTTATTTATTTTTAATTCGAGATAATATAAAATGAAGGAAGTGGATATGTCCCTGTCCGCACAGAAAGGAGTGCGATTCAGATGATTAAGGTCTTGCCGCGCATTAATGAATTGGCGCAAAAAGAGCGCAGCTATGGATTAAGTTATGCGGAAATCCGGGAGCAGCAAGTGCTCCGCCGCGAATATCTCCAAGAAATCCGTGGACAAGTCGAGACAACCGTAACGAATATGACGGTTATCGACCCGCTCGGCGCAGATGTCACGCCAAACAAAGTCAAAGACTTGAAATAAACGAACAAACCCAAACGATTTCAGAGAGGAAGAAAATAGATGAACGATTATTTAGTGAAAGCATTGGCTTACGATGGCCAGATCCGCGCCTTCGCAACGCGCACCACAGAAACAGTGAATGAGGCACAGCGCCGCCATTATACATGGCCTACCGCGTCTGCAGCACTTGGCCGTTCGATGACAGCAAGTGTCATGCTCGGTGCGATGCTGAAAGGCGAAGAAAAATTGACGATTAAAATCAACGGGGGCGGACCGCTTGGCACGATTCTCGTGGACGCCAACGCAAAAGGCGAAGTGCGTGGCTATGTTTCCAATCCCCAAACCCATTTTGACTTGAACGAGCAAGGCAAACTCGATGTCCGGCGGGCAGTCGGAACAGAAGGGACACTGACTGTCTCCAAAGACATCGGCTTGCAGCATCCATATGTCGGGCAAGTGCCGATCATCTCAGGTGAGCTCGGAGACGATTTCACCCATTACATCGTGACTTCCGAACAGACGCCTTCCTCTTTCGGCGTCGGCGTTATCGTCAATCCCGACAATACAATCTTGGCTTCAGGCGGCTTCATGATCCAATTGATGCCGGGGACTGATGAAAAAGTGATCAGCCAGCTTGAACAGCGCCTGACCGAAATACCGACCATCTCGAATATGGTGCGTGCCGGTTTGACTCCTGAAGATATCCTAGACGAAGTATTGGGCAAAGAAAATGTCAAAGCGCTCGATACGATGCCAGTGAATTTCCAATGCCAATGCTCACGTGAGCGCATTCATAATGCCATCCAAGGCCTTGGAACTGCAGAAATCGAAGATATTATCGTGACAGAAGGCAAAGCGGAAGCACAATGCCATTTCTGCAACGAAACCTATGTATTCACGAAAGATCAATTGCAGGATATGTTGTCTTAATTAGCGCTATGTAAAGCCTGTGGAAGATTCCGCAGGCTTTTTGATTTGGAAGCGTAAGGTGGATATGATATGATGTTATTATCTCGAATTAAAGATATTATAAATGGGAGGTTTTTACATGATGAAACATATTTACAATCCACCAGCGGATGCGTCCAAGCCGACATTCCTGCTGTTGCACGGAACAGGTGGAACAGAAACGGACTTATTGCCGGCAGCAGGGCACATCGATCCGGAAGCGGGCGTGCTGAGTGTTCGCGGGAATGTGTCGGAAAACGGCATGCCGCGATTTTTCAAACGTTTGTCTGAAGGCGTCTTCGACATGGAAGATTTGCGTGAACGGACAGAAGAACTGCACGCATTTATCGGCCAGGCAGCTGATGAATACGGCTTTGACCGCAATAATGTCATTGCGCTTGGCTATTCGAACGGCGCGAATATTGCCGCGAACCTATTATTCTCTTACAAAGATTCATTGAAAGCGGCGATTTTGCACCACCCAATGGTACCGGACCGCAATAAGGAATTGCCGAATCTGGAAGGGACGCGTGTCTTCATCGCTGCTGGAACTAACGACCCGATCTGCCCGAAAGAAGAATCGGAAGATCTGGAAAAACTGCTGAGCGGAGCAGGCGCCAAGGTCGACTTGCATTGGGAAAACCAAGGCCACCAGCTGACGATGGATGAATTGGTTGCAGCGAAAGCTTGGTATGAAAAAGGGTGAACAAAACTCCTCCAACTCTGGAGGAGTTTTTTCTTTCGCCCGATTCCGTTCCGCAAGCTTTGACAATCATGATATGCTTCGGTCATGATTAATGAAAACGAACTGAAGGAGGGATGGCGGTGCAAAACAATCCGCGCATCACCGAGCAGCTTGAAGCTTGGGTGAAAGAAAACAAAGGGCATGCCGTTCTCGGCACCACGGCCCAGTACATACCAGCCCTGGGTAAAGTCGACCCGGGCAAACTCGGGATCTGCATGATCGACGAAGACGGCCATTATTATTGTGCAGGAGACACCGACACCGAGTTCACTTTGCAGAGCATATCCAAAGCGCTGACATTTGTGGCGCTAAGTTGCCATTATGGTTTGGACTTCGTATTGGAGCGGGTGGACGTTGAGCCGACGGGTGAAGCGTTCAACTCCATCGTGCCGTTTGAAATCCACCGGCCGAATAAGCCATTCAACCCGTTCATCAATGCAGGGGCCATTACGATCTCATCGCTGCTCCCAGGGCGGAATGCGCAAAAGAAATTTGAGTTTTTGAAAGGCTTCCTGGAAGAGCTGCTTGGGCACCCAATCGAAATCGACAAGGAAGTTTACGATTCGGAATGGGCCACGTCGCACCGCAACCGGGCACTCGCTTATTATTTGAAGGAAGCGAACTTCCTCGAACTCGAAGTGGAAGAAGCGCTAGATATCTACATTAGTCAATGCGCCATCAAAGTGTCAGTGAAAGACTTGGCACTTCTGGGCTTGATACTTGCTTACGACGGTTACAACCCGATTACGAAAGTGAAGCATTTTTCCGAAGAAATCGCACAAGTGACGAAAGTGTTGATGGTCACTTGCGGCATGTACAATTCATCCGGGAATTTCGCTGCGCATGTCGGCATCCCGGCGAAAAGCGGTGTCTCAGGCGGTATCATGGCAGCCGTACCGCCGAAACTTCACTCACAAACCTATGAATTCCGTGCAGGGGCAGGTATCGGCGTTTATGGTCCGGCAATTGATGTGCAAGGAAATAGTGCTGCTGGAACGATGATGCTTCGCCAAATTTCAAAAGAATGGGATTTAAGTATTTTTTGATAAAAATGCCAAGATTAAGCAGAGCCTTGCAGTGAAATCACCTCACTGCAAGGCCTTTTTTCATAGTTTTTTTCGATTTTTCTATTTATTTGTTTCCTGTCATGGTGAGGGGGTACAGAAAGACTAAGCAATACATAAATAGATGAGGAGTGGAAAAATGGCACAAGATCCGAAGAAAGTCGATGAAAACAGCAAGAACGAACAATTGGAACAATTCCGGTCAGATGACAGCGGCAAGGATTTGACGACGAATCAAGGGTTGAAATTATCGGAGGACGAATTTTCCTTAAAAGCGGGGGAGCGCGGGCCGACTTTGATGGAAGATTTTCATTTCCGTGAAAAAATGACCCATTTCGACCATGAGCGCATTCCTGAGCGCGTGGTCCATGCACGTGGTTTTGCAGCTCACGGTGAATTCGAAGCCTATGATTCGCTTGAACATTTGACGAAAGCAAAATTCCTGTCGAAAAAAGGCAAAAAAACCCCGGTCTTTGTCCGTTTTTCCACAGTAGCTGGCTCGCGGGGCTCAGGGGAGTTAGCGCGGGACGCACGCGGATTTTCAACGAAATTCTATACCGAGGAAGGCAATTACGACTTAGTCGGCAATAATATCCCGGTATTCTTCATCCAAGATGCCATCAAGTTCCCTGATTTGGTCCATGCGATTAAACCGGAACCGCATAACGAGATTCCACAAGCGGCAACAGCACACGATACGTTCTGGGATTTTGTCGCGAACAACCAGGAATCGGCCCATATGGTCATGTGGACGATGTCTGACCGTGCCATCCCAAGAAGCTTCCGGACGATGGACGGATTCGGGGTCCATGCATTCCGCTTCGTCAATGCGGAAGGAAAATCCCATTTCGTAAAATTCAATTGGAAATCGACGCTAGGAGTTCACTCAGTCGTATGGGATGAGGCTCAAAAAATAAACGGGAAAAACCCCGACTTCCACCGGGCAGATTTGCACGAAGCCATTGAAAACGGTGATTATCCGGAATACGAACTGGGCGTCCAGATCGTGCCGGAAGAAGACGAGCACAAATTCGATTTTGACTTGCTCGATGCGACAAAAATGTGGCCACAAGAAGAGATTCCGATCCACATCGTCGGCAAGATGACATTGAACCGCAATGTTGACAACGTCTTTGCGGAGACCGAGCAAGTGGCATTTCATCCAGGCCATGTAGTGCCGGGGATCGATTTCTCGAATGACCCACTTCTCCAAGGCCGTTTATTCTCCTATACAGATACGCAATTGATTCGCCTGGGCGGGCCGAATTTCCATGAACTGCCGATTAACCGCGCCGTTTGCCCGTTCCATAACAACCAGCGCGATGGCTATGGCCGCCAGACGATCAATAAAGGAAAAGTTTCCTATCAGAAGAGTTCCTTCACCAACCATACGCCGGCACCTGTCAGCGAAGCGGACGGCGGATATGTCCATTACCAGGAGAAAGTTGAAGGCCGCAAAGTGCGCAAGCGCAGCGATAGCTTTAAGGACCACTTCTCGCAAGCAACTATGTTCTGGAACAGCATGAGCGATGCCGAACAACAGCATATCATTGAAGCGTTCAGCTTCGAGCTGGGCAAATGCGATAGCATCGATATCCGCCAGCAAGTCGTGGATATGTATGCAAACGTCAATCTCAAGCTAGCACAGGAAATTGCCGGCAATATCGGCGTTAAAGCTCCACAGACCGGTACTACTGACACCAGCAAAAAATCACCGGCATTGAGCCAGGAAAATACGGTGAAATCCGCGAAGACGCGTAAAGTCGGCGTTATCGTGGCACCTGACTTTAACGGCAAGGAAGTCATGGAAGTGCTGGACCAGCTCGAGTCAAAAGGCCTTCAATACGAGATCATCAGCGAACAGCAAGGCAAGTTGGACGCTGGAAACGGCAAACAAGTGAAAATCGACCATACCTTCACGACTGCAGACCCAGTATTGTTCGATGCCATCTATGCAGTGGGTGGACCAGACGTCAGTAAGAAATTTGCACGTAACGCTGCCTATTATGTAACGGAAGCATTCGGGCATTTCAAGCCGATCGGCGCGACGCATGAAGGCAAGAAATGGCTGGATGCCAATGGTTATACCGGAGAGCCGGGCGTTGTTACAGGCGATTCCATGAAAGGTTTCGCAGATAGCTTTATCGAGGCAATCGCCGCACACCGCCATTGGAATCGAGAAGTTTGATAAAATATGGTGAAAAAGTAGTATTTTGGCACATTTCAAACTGATAATGTTTAATAACATACCTGAGGGGTAATTTCAAGACTAGAAAGCAAAAAACTTCTCAAAAAAATGGAGGAATTTGAAATGGCTAACAATAAATTCATGGGAACATTCGACACAGAAACAGAAGTATTGAAAAAGATCGAAGACATGAAAGCGCAAGGCTCACGTGAAGAAGACATGTATGTGATGGCCCGCAACGAAGACCAGATCTCAATGGTACGCGGACGCACAGATGTGGATTACAAATCATCTGAAGGCAATTGGATGGACAAATTCATGGGCTTCCTATCCGGCAATGAACCGACGCGCGAAGCCTTCTCCAATATGGGTGTAGACGAAGCAGAAGCAGATCGCTACTACAACGATGTTCAAAACGGCAAAATCCTCTTATTCGTCGACCGTGAATTCGGCGCGAATTATGAAGGAGCAGCACCTTATGATAATACTGGCTACGGCAATGTGGACAGCACGACAAGCTCTGGAACTGTCGATAGCACCAACAGCCAAAGAACGGTTGATAACTCGGCAGTAGCTCGCGATGGTTTGACAGTCGACACGAATGATGAAAACGACGTAGCATACAACACGGAGCGCGACGCATTGGGCTCTGAAACTGCAGGTGTCGATAGAGATCGCGGCACTGGATTCGGCCTTGGAACAGAAGATCGTACAGCAGATGATGTCGACTCAACAGGTACTCACCGTGCGACTTCGGACTTCAACGACGAAGCGACAAACCGCAACCGCACAGTCGAAGATATCGATCGTGATCTAGACCGTGCAGGAACTGAAGAAGAGCGCCTGCGTTTGCACGAAGAGCGCTTGCAAGTCAATAAAGAACGCGTCCAAACGGGCGAAGTCCACGTCGACAAACATGTCGTCGAGGAAGAACAAACGCTTGAAGTACCTGTGGAACGCGAAGAAGTATATGTTGAGCGTCGCCCGGTGAACGAAGAAACTACAACTGGCACACATGACTATACAGAAGGCGAAGATATCCATGTACCGGTTTCGGAAGAACGCGTCGACGTTACGAAAAAAGACGTGGTATCTGAAGAAATCTCCATCGGCAAGAACAAGGTGCAGGATACAGAGCATGTCAGCGAAACAGTCCGCAAAGAACAAGCTGACATTCATAAAGATGGCGACTTGGTCGAAGAAGACGAGTTTGACCGCAAAGACCGTACAGACCGCGACAGATTATAAGCAAGTTGAATGAAAAGCGGAGGGATGTTCCCTCCGCTTTTTTGTATGGCCAGGGCAATTCGATTATAATGGAAACAAGCTTGGAGGGATGAAAATGGACGGGAAAAAAAGAAGCGATGTAAAACCAGGGCTTGAAGTGAACGTAATCTTAAAACAAGACCAGCGAACCGGCAAGAAAACGAAAGGTGTCGTTAAAGATTTGCTAACGAACTCTGCGACGCATCCTCACGGCATTAAAGTACGCTTAGAAGACGGGCAAGTGGGGCGTGTTTGTGAAATTCTAACTGGCAAGTGAAAGGACGGGATTTGCATGAGCGATCAGCGGAAGCAAGACGACTTACACTCATCGGACCCGAGAAGGATCGGGGCGAATCGCACGAGCAAAGAACAAGACGAAAAAGAGCGTATCCATGAAGATTTGGCGACGAGAAAAGATAAGCGCCAAACAGGCGATCCCGCCAAACCACAGGAACGTAATTTTATTTGAATGGAAAGCAGGCCGCTTAAATCGGCCTGCTTTTGTGCTATTATGAAAGAGATTGCCAACGCAAAAAGGAGTCTACCATGAGCGATTTTTTTGAACGGAAAAAACAAGAGCTCGGTGTCGAGCTAAATAAAATACAGAAAAAAGCGGTGACCAAGACAGAAGGCCCGCTATTGCTTCTCGCATGCCCCGGTTCCGGGAAAACGACGACCACGATCATGAGAATCGGCTATTTAATTGAAGAAAAATCCGTCCAGCCGAGGCGCATCAAAGCGATTACGTTCAGCAAAGCATCGGCGACTGATATGCTCGAACGCTATGCGCGGTTCTTTCCTGGCCTTGCGCCAGTGGATTTTTCAACGATACATAGCCTGGCTTTTCAAATTACGAGGGACTATCTGTCGGCAGACGACTATGTCATGATCGAAGGAGGCGATTCGAATCGCCTCAATAAAAAACGCCTGTTGAAAGACATTTACGCCCGTGAGAATGACGAGCCGATCACCGACGATCTATTGGAAGAATTGGTGTCGTTCATCAGCTTCGTAAAAAACAAGATGGTGCCGAAGAGAAAATGGAAGACACTCGATGAACCATTCCCGAGCGCTATCGATATTTTAACAATTTACGAAGAGTTCAAGGAGGACCATGAACCGAGGCTTGTGGATTTCGACGATATGCTGACAATCGCTTTTGAGGCGCTGACTACAGACCGCAAACTGCTGGAAAAATACCAGCAGCGCTGGGATTATGTCATGACGGATGAAAGCCAGGACACGTCCATGGTCCAGCATGCCATCGTTGAAAAGCTGGTCGAGAGACACCGCAATTTATGCGTCGTGGCGGATGACGACCAATCCATTTATACGTGGCGGGCGGCGGAGCCGAGCTATCTGCTCAAATTCCGCCAAGTGTACCCGGATGCCTATATCATGAAAATGGAGCGCAATTACCGCTCATCAGGCACCATCGTCAGTACGGCCAACCAATTCATTAAAGCGAATAAATTGCGCCATGATAAAAACATGTTCACTGATAAGCCAGAAGGAGAACCGATTGTCATCCGGCGCCTTGCCTCTCAAGAAGCTCAATTGAAGTATTTACTGAAAGAACTTTCCGCTCTTGAGGAATATGGAAATGTCGCGGTTTTGTACCGCAACAACTCTTCTTCGACTTTATTGATGGATGAATTGGACCGCCTCGGCATCCCGTTTTATATGAAAGATGCGGACAACCGCTTTTTCAGCCACTGGATTGTCCAGGATATCTTAAACTTCATGCGATTCAGCCTGCGTCCAGAACGGGTGGATTTATATTCCAAAATCGCCTCGAAAACGAATGCCTATTGGTCCGCCTCTCAGCTCAAGCAATTAGGGCGGATGCAGCCGACGAAGCAGCATGCGTTCGAAGAAATTACTTTGGCCATCACGATGAAGGACTACCAGCTTCGACTTATTGCGGATCAGCGGAAATCGATGGATGCATTGAAGGATATGCCGCCTTTGAAAGCGATCCAGACCATACGCCGCGAGATGGGCTATGACCAGATGCTCAAAAGCCGTGCCGAGAAGTTCGGCATGAAGCTCGATTATTTGCAGCAGATCCTCAGCACGCTTGAACAAATCGCCGAACCGCTTCCAACGATGATGGATTTCGCGAAACGCTTGAAACAGCTGGAGGAAGTGACAAAGCAGGCGAAGACCGAAAAGACCGACGATATGTTGACATTGTCCACGATGCACAGCTCAAAAGGCTTGGAGTTTGACCGGGTCTATCTGATCGATTTAGTTGAAGGGATTGTGCCAACAGAAGAAGACGCTGATGATCCTGCATTGCTGGAGGAAGCAAGACGCTTGTTCTATGTTGGCATGACAAGGGCGAAACGCCATCTGGAATTGCTCAGCTATGATAAGGAATCGCGCTTTGTAGAAGAAGTACGGCGAATCGCCTTGCCGAAAATGAAACAGGCGGAAATAGCCAAACCGTCCGCGCCGAAAGCCCCGAAAGCAAAAATTACAGTACCGGATAATCCTGATGCAGTCCGTTCTGTTGAGGAATTGCAGGTGGGTGCGAATATACGCCACCGCGTCTTCGGAAATGGCCGGATTACGGATTTGGATGAAGAGAAAGTCGGCATCCAGTTTGCCAAAGAGCATAAAGAGTTTCTATTGGAAATTTGCCTGCAATATCAATTGCTCGAACTGGTATAACAAAGCAGACGCAGAAGCGAGGCATTATAGATGAAGATCAGGGATTGGAACCGCAGCCTGAAAGTCCGGCTGGTGGGCGAGTTTTTCATGAATACAAGTTTTTGGATGGTGTTCCCATTCTTGGCGATTTACTTCGCGGAAGAGTTCGGGAAAGGGATGGCGGGCCTCTTATTGATCGTCTCCCAAATGTTTTCTGTGGCTGCCAATTTATTTGGCGGCTATTTTGCTGACCGTTTCGGGCGCAAGCGCATGCTCGTGTCAGCAGCAGTGGCGCAAGGCTTTGCATTTTTGCTGTTCGCTGTGGCAAACTCACCATGGCTCAGTTCGCCCGAGCTCAGCTTTGTAGCGTTCACTTTGGCCGGCATGTGCGGCTCATTGTACTGGCCAGCAAGCCAGGCGATGATTGCGGACGTCATTCCGGAAAAATATCGGAGTGATGTATTTGCGGTGTTTTACACAACTTTGAACATTGCTGTCGTCATCGGCCCTTTGTTCGGTGCGGTGTTGTTCTTCTCTTACCGTTTCGAATTGCTGTTGGCAGTTGCTGTCATTTCAATGCTGCTAGGGCTATTATTGCGCCTCTATACAGAGGAGACCCTATCGGCTGCAGTCATGGATAAATGGAAAGAGGGAAATGCGACTGGCTGGAGAGGCGCAGTGCTGACGCAAGTAAAAGATTACGGCATCATTTTGAAAGACCGTGTCTTTTTGCTGTTTGTCGTAGCGGGTGTCATGGGGGCGCAAACCTTCATGCAATTGGATCTCGTCATTCCGGTCTATTTGAAGGAGACGATCGATCGTCAAACGATCCTCGATTTTCTGGGGCGTGAATGGTCAGTGACTGGCGAAACTTCTTTCGGTATTTTACTGGCACAAAACGGTTTGATTGTGGCGCTCTTGACGGTGGTCATTACGCGTTGGATGACCAAGTTCCCCGAGAAATGGGTGTTCTTCTTCTCGGCAATGTTATTCGGCTTGTCGATGGCGATTTTCCCGATGACTTCATGGTTTTGGATGTTCTTCGTGGCGATGGCGGTCTTCACATTCGCTGAATTGATGATCGTCGGGCTGCAGCAAAGCTTTATTTCCAAACTGGCGCCCGAATCGATGCGCGGTCAGTATTTCGCCGCAGCCAGCCTACGCTATACGATCGGGCGCATGATTGCGCCGATTTCGATCCCGATGACTGCTTGGTTCGGGTTCGGCTGGACCTTTATCATTCTCGGCACATTTGCGGTGTTGAGCGGCTTCGTTTATTTATGGATGTTTCATTTATACGAAAAAAGAGCTGTTGCCAGCACAAGCTGAGCATAAGAAAAAGCCTGAGCGGTTAAGCTCAGGCTTTTTGTGTGATCAGTTTTGCTCTTTTGCCAATTTGACGAGCATATGTGCAAGCATGTGCTGCTCTTCTTTGTCGCCAACTTGCCATAGGCGCTGCAATAGATACTCTTCGCTATTTTTTGGATCTTCTTTTTTCGCCAGGTAGTCAGCTACTTTAGATGCCAGTTGCGCGATGCGCTCTTCGCTTAAGCCCATTTTCTCACCCATCGCTACTTTATCGCCTAAATAATCGATAAAAGTCGAGAATTCAGCCAAAATCTGTTCTTTCTTTTTAGTATCCGTATTGCTCAATTTTTCTTCTACTTTTTTATCAATGTTTTCCATGAATGATTCACTCCTCATCGTTTGTGGTGCTAATTAGTGTTTACCACAGCCTGGAAATTCTAAACGTTAGAATATTGAAAAAGAAAAAGCTGGCTGCCGTTTAAGCAGGAGCGGTTGGGGTATTCAGATAACAAGCAAGGATTAAAGGAGGATGATGGGTGAATGACATTATACGACGAAATCCAAGAACTGAAACAATTTGAATGTGAAGACCGCTGTGTGTTAAGTGTCTACCTCAATACCAATCCAGCAGACCGGGAAGCGCAGAACGGGGCCTGGAAGATCCAGCTGAAGAATGGGCTGAAGCGCCTCGACGAATACTTAACCGCCTCAAAAGATGAAAACGAGTTGAAAGCCTACAAGGAATTGCGTAAAAAAGTGGAAAAAGAAATAACGGATAATCAAGGCGACCTCCAGAAGGGTGTCGTTATTTTTGCATCGACTAAAGATGATTTGTTTTGGGTGAAGCATTTGCAGATTTCCGTCAAAACCGATTTCCAATGGGAAAACAAACCAGCGCTTGACCAACTGCGCTATATCTACAAAGCATATCCATATGCAGGTGTGGTCTTGCCAAGCTTTAAAGGCATCCGCGTGCTCGATACCTCCGTCGGCATCGTCAACGAAGAAGTCTATTATGAGTTCGATGCAGGCCTTGAAGTATGGACTGAACAAAAAGGGGTCAGAAGTTCTGGGCGCATTCAAGGGCGCAGCGGCGCCGGATCGACTGGCGGCGGGGCTGCCGGCGGAAACAGCCCGGTCATCGGAGGCAGCGGAGGCGGAAGCCCGACCGACGAACTGGACCATCGCCTGAAAGAAAACTTGGATCGCTTCTATAAAGACATGGGCTCGAAAATCGAGAAGCTGAAAAAAGAGCGGCGCTGGGAAGAGATTCACGTCATCGGTGAAGCTGAACATGCCCAATCATTTTCTAAAGTGCTCCATAAAAAACCGAATAGCTGCATCCATAAAAACCTCATCAATAATAGTGCAGATAAGATTTTGCACGAAGTATTTGAGAAATAATAAAAAAGCTCCGGCGATGATGCCGGAGCTTTTTTAATTGGGCTGCGGGCAGAACGTGCAAGTCCCGAACGCAGGCAACTCTTTATACAAGCAGCAGGTTTTCCGCATCGGCCCGGAAACTGCCCGTTCCAGCGGCGTAGTGCCGATGAAATTTCGCCATGGGGATTTGCGCAGCGGTTCCCAATTCCGGTCATCCATCAGCCATTCGATATCTTCAGCAGCGACTCGTGGCTGCTGCTGTTGGAGAGTGGCGTAATACCAGGCAAGTGAACCGAGAATATTTTCCCAGCACATAATCGGGGAAACTTTTGCATGGCGGCGCAGCAGCTCGAGCAAGGCATTTGTTTGCCCTATCAATACATAGCGGAAAGCTTCGCTTCTATGCGCAGCAGGTACTCCGACAAAATCTGCAGAATCGACGTGAAATGAAATGAGCGGCAAGCCGTAATTTTGCATCCGGCCAAATCTCAAATTTTCAGGAGAGATCTTAAAATAGCCTCCATGCTGATGGATTAAAGTGAATTGGGCGGTTACAAACAAGGCGATTTGGCGGAAAAAATAAGAAACTGCGACCCCGTTGTTTTCCGTTTCGCACCAATCCTTTAACTCCTCAATCAATCGTTCAGGATTAGAAGAAAAAGGCTGGGCAGAACGACGGTCGACGATGACCGATTGCATTAAAAGTGCTTGTTTAGCGGCCACAGGCAAATGCATCTGGATTCCCCCTTTTCTTTCATGCTACCGGAAGAGCAGCAGGCTGCCAAGCATCAAAAAAAGCGCTCCCCGACTTCGGGCAGCGCTTTTTGGCAATTAAACGGATTGCAGGGCAACCGCAGGGCCAAAGAATTCGTAATGGATCTGCTCATCGGACATGCCGAGTGCGCGCAATTCGCCGATCATTTTTTCCATGAATGGAACCGGGCCGCAGACATATACTTCGCCGCTTGCATCGACCATATCTTCCAGGACTTCACGTGTGATATAGCCTTGTGGTTCATCGGAATACAAAGTTTTGTATTTGGCATTGTCCATTGTTGCAACATATTTTTGGACATCTTTGTCGAATGCATGCAAAGTTTCGTTGCGTGCTGCATGAAGGAACGAAACCGGGCGTTGCGGTGTTTGGGTTGCCACCGTTTCGAACATGCTCATCATCGGGGTGATGCCCACGCCGCCGCTGACAAAAGCTACAGGCGTATCGCGTTTTGTATCGAGCACGAATTCTCCGGCAGGCGCGCTGACTTCAATACGATCGCCTTCGTTCATGTTTTCGTGCAGATAGACGGATACCAAGCCATTCGGATCATTATCGGCTTCGCGTTTGACAGAAATACGGAACTCATCGGGACGCGATGCTTGTGACAAGCTGTATTGGCGATTGAAAAGGAACTCTTCTCCAGGAATTGCCAGGCGGACCGTGATGTATTGGCCAGCTTCGTAGCTTGGCACATTCTTGCCATCAGCCGGTTTTAAATAGAACGAAGTGATGTTTTCGCTTTCTTTCACTTTGCGGGCAATGGTGAAGTCTTTGAAGAAGCTCCAGCCGTTTTCCTGGGTTTCCGATTTTTCGTACATGCCGTTCTCGATGCTGATGAAGACATCGGCAATGACGCCGTATGCTTCTGCCCAGGCATTGATAACCTCATCTGTCGCAGCATCGCCAAGAACTTCTTTAATCGCTTTCAAAAGATATTCCCCTACGATTGGGTAATGTTCAGCTTTAACACCGAGACTCACGTGTTTATTGGCAATTTGGACGACTGCTGGAAGGATCGCTTCAAGATTATCGATGTGCACGGCAGCGGCATAAACCGTATTGGCAAGCGCAGTTTGTTGGCGTCCTTGTTTTTGGTTGGCTTGGTTAAAAATATTTAAGAGTTCCGGATGCGCTTCAAACATATTGCTGTAAAAAACGGTTGTGATGGTTTTTCCATGTTCAGCTAATACAGGGGCAGTGGATTTGACGATGGTTCTTGTTTGTTCGGATAACATAGTCAATCTCTCCTTTTGTTTTCTATAATCCCACTATAAACCGAAAGAAAATTAAAAGATATATTTAAAATACATCTTTAAAATTTAGACACATTTCATTTCACAGAAAAGTCACACATGGAATAATGGGCTGAAAAAGCCTCGATTCTGCAGATGCGTTTCCTTTCCAGAAATTATGGCGGCGCGTATAATGGACGTTCAGGGAAGGTGAAAACCAATGAAATTAACGATGTATACGGATTATTCATTGCGCGTACTCATCTATTTGGGAACAAAAGAAGATGGAAAACTGACAACCATACAGGAAATTTCCGATGCTTATCATATATCTAAAAACCATTTGATGAAAGTGACGTTCGAACTCGGCAAAGCGGGATTTATCGAGACGGTCAGGGGCAGAGGAGGCGGCATTCGCTTGGCGGACCGTCCCGAGAATATCAATGTTGGAGCGGTCGTCCGTAAAATGGAAGAAGACTTCCACTTGGTGGAATGTTTCAACCCGGAGACCAATATGTGCCCGATTTCCCCGATCTGCGGGCTGCGCGGCGTTCTCGGCAAAGCCTTGCACGCGTATTTGTCGGTTTTGGATGAATACAATTTGCAAGATCTCCTGTTTAATAAAGAAGGATTACGCGATTTATTGCGCACGTAAAAAAGCCTCCGTTATCGGAGGCTTTTTTTATAATTCGATTGTTTGGGGATCTTTGCCTTTGCGGTTCATCAAACGGACACGCGTAGGCGTAATTGCCAAGATGATTAAGTTCGGATCTTCAGGGCCGTCGAACCAACCGGTCAAGTGTTCATTCCACACTTTGTCGATCATTTCGCGGTCATCCCGAAGTGACATTTGCCCCTCGATTTCGAGGAAGCTATCACCGACGCCTTCGCCTTCATAGCCGAGCAGGATATGAGCGTTCGGGTTCTTCTCGAGTTCGTCGACTTTTTGCGTTTGCTTGCTTGTCGCCGTATATAAAGTAAACTCATCATTGAAAAACGTCATATAACGGGAATGCGGCTTATTGTCTTTGATCGTCGCCAAAGTTCCGATCATGCTATCTTCCAAAATTTTTAATGCTTGCTGTTTCAATTCTTGTTGTGCCATTCAACTCTCTCCTTTTTGTTAATATTGTCTGTCAGAAAAACTGCGGGCAAAAGCCCACAGGAAAAGTCATTCTGGATGTTTTTCCTCGCTTGCTGAATTTCCTTTTGTGCCGCGGGGATTCTTTTCATCTTTCATATCCTGCTTCAAGTCTTCTAACGGGATTGAATCCACGTTCATTTCTTCTTCGTGCATTTCTGTCATGGTTTCTTTATCTGTCTTCACTTGCTCAGGGTTGTCCATAGGAGCTCCGTCGCTAGTTTTTCGTTCCTTTTCGTTGAAACGTTCTTTTTCTGCCATCGTTAGCACCTCTCCTTTAGCGTTCTTGTCTATCTATTCCTTAATTGGTGTGCTTTAAAACATTTACGCTTGCTGGGCTTTCCATGCTGGATAATCAATCAGCAACACAAAATACGCACTTTTTTCTAAAAGAAACTGGATAAAAATAAAGAGAAAAAACTATTTTGTATATTGAAATTTTTCCTTTTAACTGGTAAGCTTTAGGAGAACTATACATAGCTGACCACTGGGGGAGCCGGGATTGACTGGCTGAGACGAGCGAATGCTTGGACCCCTTGAACCTGATCTGGACCATGCCAGCGTAGGGAAGTGGTACGTATGCTTCCTTTTGTCTGCATACACCGCTTCCCCATGGGAAAGCGGTGTTTTTTTATGGGCTTTGGAGTCATGCATAAGCTGAGAGGAGTTGAGATATTTTGGAGGAAACATGGGGCTATATGGAGTCGGGGCTTTGCACACCGGCCTACAATATGGCAATGGACGAAGCATTGATGAACTGGCAGCGCAAGACCGGCATGAAGCCTGTGCTCAGGTTTTACGGATGGGCGCCAGCTGGAATATCAGTGGGATTTTTTCAGAAACTGAATGGCAGCATCGATCTCGGAAAAGCTGCGCAAATGGGCATTCCTTTGGTCAGGAGGCAGACCGGCGGGAAAGCCGTACTTCATGATCAGGAATTGACTTATAGCGTGGTGATTCCGGAACATCATCCATCCATGCCGAAATCAGTAAAGGAAGCGTATTTGGCCATTTCCAGCGGCTTGCTTGAAGGCTACCGCAATCTCGGGATTCATGCACAATTGGCTGCTGAAGCCAAGCGGTCGAAAGAATCTTCGGCGGTATGTTTTGAAGAACCATCCTGGCATGAACTGACGGTTGAAGGCAGGAAAGCGGCAGGCAGCGCACAGACAAGAAAACAAGGCATCATTTTGCAGCATGGTTCGATTCCGCTGCAGCTGGATGAAAACCGTTTGTTTGAATTGTTCGTTTACCCGAGTGAAGCGGTAAAGGAAAGGGCGCGCCAAGCTTTCCGCACACGGGCGGTCGCGATCAACGAGCTCATGTCAGAACCGGCAAGCTTAGAAGAAGTGCAGCAGGCATTCAAGGCTGGATTTGAAACGGGGCTTGGCATCTGTTTGGAAAAATTCGAACCGCCAGCTGAATTGCTAGAAGAAGTGCGCGTGCTCGAAGCCAAATACGCGAGCGAAGAGTGGAACCACCGACGAGAAGAGAAAGGGGAACTTATGCGATGACAAAAACAAAGCAGCGTGAACGTAAACCCGAATGGCTGAAAGTGAAATTGAACACGAACGAGACTTATAATGACTTGAAGAAATTGATGCGCGAGAAAAACTTGAACACGGTATGCGAAGAAGCAAGATGCCCGAATATCCATGAATGCTGGAGCGAACGCCGCACCGCGACTTTCATGATCCTGGGAGATACTTGTACAAGAGCGTGCCGGTTCTGCGCGGTCAAAACTGGCTTGCCGAATGAACTGGATTGGGGCGAGCCGGAGCGCGTAGCGGAATCGACGGAAATCATGAACTTGAAGCATGTCGTCGTTACAGCAGTGGCCCGCGATGATTTGAAAGACGGCGGGGCTGCAGTTTTTGCGGAAACCGTCCGTGCCATCCATCGGAAAATGCCGGAGACGACGGTTGAAATTTTGCCGTCCGATATGAAAGGCGATTACGAGAGCCTGCATATGTTGATGAGCAGCGAGCCGGATATCTTTAACCATAATATCGAAACAGTGCGCCGCTTGACGAAACGCGTCCGGGCAAAAGCGACATACGACCGTTCGCTGGAATTGCTGCTGCGGGTCAAAGAAATCGCGCCGCACGTGCCGACCAAGTCGAGCATTATGGTCGGGCTCGGGGAAACGAAAGAAGAGATCATCGAAGCGATGGACGATCTTCTAGCGCACAAAGTCGACATCATGACGATTGGCCAGTATTTGCAGCCGACATTGAAGCATCTGGACGTTGTCCGTTATTACCATCCGGATGAATTCAAGGAATTGAAGGAGATTGCATTGGCGAAAGGCTTCAAACATTGCGAGGCTGGCCCGATGGTGCGTTCTTCATACCACGCGGATGAACAAGTGAACGAAACCGCTGTCCAAAAACGCATCAAATACATGAAAGGCGTCGAATCCACAGGCGCAAAAATCGATCGCATCGAATTTTAAGGCGAAGATCCAGGCAGAGTCAGAAAACCTTCACAGCACCAAAAAAAAGCAGCGGCATGGTAGTGACCCCTTAAAGTTAGAGTTTTCGTTTATGCAGCTAATTGGCTGGCATGAGCTCGGTATTTCACCGGGCTCATGCCGGCCAATTTTTGTTTAATGCGTTCATTGTTGTAGTAATCGATATAGTGTTCAATCCGCTGCTTTAGCTCTTCATACGAAACCAACGTTTCTCCGTAATACATCTCTTGCTTTAGGAGACCAAAGAAATTTTCCATGGCCGCATTGTCGGCACAGGTCCCTTTTCGGGGCATGCTCTGGAAGATGCGTTGTTTTTTTAACGCTTTCACCCAGGCAAAGTGCTGGTAATGCCACCCTTGATCGGAGTGGAGGGTGGTCCGGTAAACCGCTTGTTCCTGAATCACTGGCAGGGCTTGGTTAAGTGATTCGATCACGAATTCCAGCGTCGGTCGTTTGGCCATACTGAACCCAATGACTTCGCCGTTATAGAGATCCATCACTGGACTTAAATAAAGCTTTTGTTCGCCCGTACATTTGAACTCGGTGACATCTGTCGTCAGTTTTTGCAGAGCATACGGTGTGGAAAACCTGCGGTTCATCCGGTTTTTAGCGAGGGTGCCGACTTTCCCCTTATACGACTTGTAGCGGGATTTACGGACGAATTTCACGCAGTTCAATCCCAAGTCTCGCATGAGACGCTGGACCTTCTTATAGTTGATGTCGTATCCCTGTGCTCGTAATTCCAGATGAATCCGCCGGTATCCGTAACGGCCTTGGTGCTTCTCGAAGAGCATCCGGATCACTGCTTTCCACTCCCGGTCCGGGTCTTCGCAATCGAATCGCAGGCGATGGTAATGGTAGGTCGCTTCTGGAAGATCGACGATGTTCAGCACATCCGTTAATCGGAACCCTTCTTCGTGGAGTTCGAACGCCAGCCCTGCTTGTGCTTTTCGAGGAAGGCATCCGGATTCTCCTGGAAAGCTTTTAACTTTTTTAAATACGCCACTTCCAAACGAAGGAGCTCATTCTCCCGTTCCAATTGCGCTTCCCGAGAAAGGGGCTTTTCGTTCTTGATCGGTTTTGGTTTTTTTGACATGGAGGGCCGTCCTTTCGCTCGTGCTTCCAGGCCTTTTACCCCTTTCGCCAGAACACGACGGTTCCAATTCACAATGAGCGTGGGATTGTTCATCTCGAAATGGATCGCTGTGTCTTGGTAAGAAGCACCTGTTTGTTTCATAAAGTGTAATACATCCACTTTGAATTGAACAGAATACACTTGTTTTGTCTGTTTCCTCCGCAAAGCTTTAAGGCCAAACTCTTGATACGCCCGAACCCAGCGCATAATCGGAGAGGGATCTGGCAAGCCGTACTTGTGGGCTAAGCGTCTATACCCCAGCTTTCCTTCTGCGTATTCTTTCACTAGCTTCAACTTAAATTCTTCGCTATATTTCGCCATACAAAAACACCCCAAAAGTTAGATTTGAACTCTAACTTTTGGGGTGCACTACCCATGATGCCGCTGCTTTTTTGGTGTTACTGAAAAGATTTCCCGGGAAATGGATGGAATCATCCGTTATTTGGCGGTTTTAGCGACTTCCACAATTACTTGAGTCGCTTTTTCCATGTTTTCAGCGGAGATGAACTCGAATTTGCCGTGATAGTTTTCGCCACCTGTAAAGATATTCGGCGTTGGCAAGCCCATATAGGATAATTGAGATCCGTCTGTACCGCCGCGGATGGGGAGTATATCTGGGGAAAGCCCCAATGTCTTCATCGCTTGTTCAGCTTGGTCAACGATTTCCATTACCGGTTCGATTTTCTCGCGCATATTATAATATTGGTCCTCAAGTTCGAGTTCAATCGCTTCTGTCCCGAATTCTTCTTGCAAGCTTGCCGCCACTTGTTCCATATGGCGCTTTTTCGCTTCGAATTTGTCCTTGTCGAAATCACGCACGATGTACTGAAGCACTGCTTGTTCGACGGAACCGTTGAAATTGTTCAAATGAATAAAGCCTTCATAGCCTTCTGTTTTCTCGGGCACTTCATTTGATGGCATTTCTGCCTGGAAGCGCGTCGCCACCGTGATGGCGTTGACCATCTTGTCTTTAGCAGAACCAGGGTGCACGCTTGTTCCGTGGACAGTCAATTTGGCGCTCGCGGCATTGAAACTCTCGTATTGAAGTTCGCCAAGTGGCCCGCCGTCCATTGTATACGCATAATCGGCACCGAAACGGGCGACATCAAATTTATGCGGTCCGCGGCCGATTTCCTCATCAGGTGTGAAGCCGACGCGGATTTTGCCGTGTTCAATTTCAGGATGTGTGATTAAATATTCTATCGCTGTCATGATTTCAGCAATTCCCGCCTTATTATCTGCCCCGAGCAAAGTCGTGCCGTCTGTTGTAATCAAAGTATGGCCGACGTAGTTTTTCAAAGCAGGGAAATCAGCTGTTTTCATCGTCACTTTATCGTTCAATGAAATGTCTTGCCCGTCGTAATTTTCGATGCGCTGCGGGTTGACGCCTTTTCCGGTAAAGTCGGTTGCCGTGTCGACATGTGCCAGGAAACCGATGACAGGGCGTTGTTCTTCCGTGTTTGCCGGCAATGTGCCGAATAAATAGCCGTGCTCGTCCACTTCAACTTCCTCTAGACCGATGCTCTTCATTTCTTTTTCTAATTCGGTAAGTAAATCCCATTGTCCAGGGGTAGAAGGGGTTGTGTCATTTTCAAAATCGGATTGCGTATCGATTTTGGCGTAGCGAATCAGGCGTTCGATCAAGTTTTCGATCATGGTAGAGCCTCCTATGTATGTAATGACTCTATTTTAACACGAAATTCGAAATACATAGAAAAACCAGCGCAAGGGCGCTGGTTTTTAGTCTTGTTGTTTGGCGGCAAGAGACCGGATATGGGCTTGTTTGACTTGCGCCAATAAAGCGTGTTCAGTCAGCAGGCGGTAACCTGTTTGCGCCAATGCTTTTGCGCCTTTGATGAGGGCTTCGTCACCTGCTTTTGAACGGGCGGCTTCCCGGAATTCTTCGGTATGCGCGATCAAGCTTTCAGGCCCGATTTTGATATAGCCGTGGGCAGTTGGCACTTCATAACTGATATTGCCGGCATCGGTCGATCCTAGCCCCGAAATGCGCGAGTCGGCTACTTTGTCGCCCAACGTTTCAAGTTCGGCTTTAAGGATTTCATCGAGCTCAGGCGTGACGACTAAGTCTTTCACTTCGTTCTGGAAACGTTCGATTTCGACACGAGCGCCTGTTGCAAGGGCAGCACCTTCAGCGATGGCACGTACTTTTTTCGCCGTCTCTGCAGTTTTTTTCCAAGAATCGCCGCGGATGTAGAAGCGTGCAGACGCGTATTCGGGAATGATATTCGGTGCGTCGCCTCCGTGTGTGATGATGCCGTGGACCCGCGCGTCATCCGGCAATTGTTGGCGGAGGGCATTGATGCCATTGAACAATTGAAGTACGGCATCAAGTGCATTAATGCCTTTTTCGGGCGACCCTGCCGCATGGGCCGGCTTGCCGTAAAAATGAAAACTCAAGGGATCGACGGCAAGTGATGGGCCAGTCACAGCTGAATTGCCTGAAGGGTGGAGCATCAATGCAGCATCGATTTTTTCGATCAAACCGTGTTTGACGAAACTGCCTTTCGCGCTTCCATTTGGCCCGCCTTCTTCAGCGGGGGTGCCGAGGACGACGATACGCCCCCCGGTCAATTCTAAGGTTTTGCTGAGTGCAATCGCAGCGGCGACACTGGTCGTGCCGATAATATTGTGGCCGCATGCATGGCCGATGCCCGGCAATGCGTCGTATTCAGCAAGAAAAGCGATGGTCGGCCCCGGTTTTTGGCTGTCGCGGATAGCGTAAAAAGCGGTGTGATGTCCAGCGACCCCGTCTTCAACCTGGAATCCGGCTTCTTCGAGCAATCCGGTCAAGAGCCCGCTTGCAAACACTTCTTCATTGCCAATTTCCGGATTTTCATGGATAGCATGGCTGATACGTAAATATTGTGCACGGTTTTTGTCGATCGATTCGGTGATCGTCTCGCGCGCTTCGCTAATGATGGTCATGTAATCGTCCCCCTCGGATGAAATTTCATTTTACGGCATGCAACTGCAGTTCAGTGGTTTTCTTATTGGTAATCGACTAATTCTTCAACCGAAACAAAAGTCGGGATTTGGGCGCCTTCGGTATGCTCGATGACAAATTCAGCAGTATCTTCTTCTTGGTACAATTCGACGATGCGCTGGTACGCTTTGTTATCTTCCTGGCCAGCTTGTGCGGCGATCAAGTTGATATATGGTTTTGCCGTATCGCTTTCACGGGCAATCGGATCGTCTGTCGGGTTCAATCCAGCGTCGACTGCGATGCCGTTATTGACAATGGAAGCAGCGACATCAGCCATTGCGCGTGGAGTGTGAGCTGAAGTCATCGGAACAACTTCGATGTTTTTCGGGTTGTCGATGATGTCTTCTTCTGTTCCGGTCAAACCGGCGTCATCGGATAAAGTGATGAGCCCGGATTCATGGAGCAAGAGAAGTGCGCGGCCCATATTGGTCGCTTCGTTCGGCATCGCGATCTGGGCGCCTTCTGGAAGTTCTTCAATCGATTCGTATTTATCGGAATACAAGCCCATCGGCGCAATGACGGTAGAGCCGATCGGGACAATGTCGACATTGTGCTCTTCGACAAATTCATCGAAATACGAGATGGTCTGGAAAGCGTTCAAATCGAGTTCACCTTCAGCGAGTGCCAAATTCGGTGCCACATAATCCGAGAAGGTAATAATTTCGAGCTCGATCCCTTCTTCTGCGGCTTTATCGCCGACATAATCCCAGATTGTTGTATCCGATCCGCTAATGCCAAGTGTTACTTTTGTCGTGTCTCCGGCTGAGCTGTCATCTCCACATGCGGTGAGAAGTGTTGCTAGTCCTGCTGTAGCTAAAAGTGCTGTCAGTTTTTTCATGATTAAATCCTCCAATGGGTTTTTAAAGTAAGTGAATTAATTGATGAATGTGTTCAGTGAAAAATATAGCGATGTGCATGAATGAATTTAACTGCGGCGAACTCTTCTGGACATGAGGTTGCCGAGTGATTGGACGCCTTGGACAAGGACAACGAGAATGGCGACAGTCAAGAGCATGACCACTGTGTCGAAGCGTTGATAGCCATAAGTGATGGCCAAGTCGCCGAGTCCGCCGCCTCCAATCGCACCAGCCATGGCAGATGCGCCGATTAAGCCGACAATGGCGATGGTCAATGCCAAGACAAGGGAGCTGAGCGCTTCCGGAATAAGGAAGCGGAAAATGATCTGGCCAGGAGAAGCGCCCATCGCTTGAGCAGCTTCGATGACGCCTTTATCGACTTCAAGCAAAGAGTTTTCAATGAGGCGGGCGATATAGGGCCCTGCGTAAAATACCAAAGGAACGATGGCTGCAGCGGTGCCGATCGACGTGCCGACAATGACGCGCGTCAATGGGATGATGGCGACCATCAAAATGATGAACGGAACCGAACGGAAGATATTGATGACGATGTTCAACACGTTGAAGACCGCTACATTCTCAAGCAAATGTCCTTTTCTCGTGACGACCAGCAAGATGCCAAGCGGCAAACCGATGAACAGCGAGAACACGAATGAAGCACCTGTCATGTATAGCGTCTCCCATAAAGCTTCTAAAATTTGCGATTGATCAACCTGCATGTTGCTGCACCTCCTCTACTTGAATATTGTCGTTCCGGATCGAGGCGAGTGCGCGGTCGATTTCTGGAAGGGCTCCGTCGAATTCCACAATCAAGTTGCCGTATGGAATGCCTTGGAGTTCGGTAATATTGCCAAACAGCACATTCAAATCGAGCTGGAATTCACGTGACACTCTTGACATGAATGGCTGCCCGACTGAATTTCCGGTAAACTGCACACGGTAGATTGGGCGCGTGCCGTCGTTGAGGCGAATCTGTTCAAGCAGCGAGTCAGGCAATTCGTCGTTCATGACAGAACGGACGAAACGCTTCGTCGTCGCGTGCTGGGGATTGGTGAAGACTTCAAATACGCTGCCTTGTTCAATGACGCGTCCTTCTTCAAGCACGGCCACTTTGTCGCAGATTTCCCTGATAACGCCCATTTCGTGTGTGATGAGCAAAATGGTGATGTTGTATTCCTGGTTGATGCGGCGCAGTAGATCCAAAATCGATTGGGTCGTCTGAGGGTCGAGTGCCGACGTCGCTTCATCGCATAACAGTATTGATGGGTTTGTGGCGAGTGCCCGCGCAATGCCGATGCGCTGTTTTTGTCCGCCGGATAGTTGGTCAGGGTATTTTTTTGCTTGGTCAGCAAGCCCGACAAACTCCAATAGTTCTGCAACTTTCCGGTCAATTTCCGCTTTCGGGGTTTTGGCCAAGAGCAGCGGCATCGCGATATTATGGTGCACGGTCTTCGAGTTCAGCAAATTGAAATGCTGGAAGATCATCCCGATGTCTTTTCGCGTATCGCGGATTTTGCGAGCGCTTAAAGTGGAAATATCTTCTCCGTGGATGAGCACGCGGCCTGTCGACGGGCGCTCGAGCAAATTCACCGTGCGGATCAGCGAGCTTTTTCCAGCTCCGCTAAATCCGATCACACCGTAAATTTCGCCGGTTTCGACGGTCAGATCGATGCCATTGAGCGCATGGACTTCCTGCTTTCCGGATACATAAGTTTTCTTGACTGCTTCAAATTGAATCATGATGTCCCTCCTGTGGCTGCAAATAACGATTCGAATGAGTGCGAACGAACACTTTCTTGAAATAACAACAAAAAGCCCTCTTTTTTCTTATGCGCAAGAAAAAAGAGGGCTCCAAAATATGAAACCATCTCATTCTCATCTTCCAAATGCTAGAGCATTTGCAGGAATTAGCACAGTTTTCACGGATTTGCGAATCTGCTGCCGAAATGTCATAGGGCCTGTCCCTCGATTTCTCTGGATAAGAAAGTGATGTAAGCTATTCAATTCGTGATTCCTACTCTATTTCGAAATAGGGAAAAAGTCAACAGCTTTGGTGAAAAAACTTTTAGGTTCAATTGGCACTTAATAGTAGTTAAAATTTTTTGACAAATACTCTTGACATTAAACGGCGCTGTCCCCTATACTTTTCCTCAAGCAAAAAAATAACTGAATACTCTTATCACGAGAGGCGGAGGGAATAGGCCCTACGATGCCCGGCAACCAACAGGCTCATGTCTGGAAAGGTGCTAAATCCTACAGCGCGCATTTGCGTCGCTGAAAGATAAGAGGAGGCAAATCCGTATATGACGGCCCTCTTCTTTCTGAAGAGGGCCTTTTTGTGTCCTCCTCAAACCGAACAAAACCATTAGAAAACAGGAGGAATTGACAATGACAAACTTCAAACCAGAAACTCTTCTATTACACGGCGGCCAAGAACCAGATCCAGTGACAGGCGCTCGCGGCGTACCGGTCCATAAAACGACTTCTTATGTATTCAAAGATACTGAGCACGCTCAAAATCTATTTGGCTTGAAAGAAGCGGGCAATATCTATTCGCGCATCATGAATCCGACAGTCGATGTATTCGAACAGCGCGTCGCACTTCTTGAAGGTGGTACTGCTGCAGTAGCCTTGTCATCAGGAATGGCAGCCATCGCCTTCTCAGTGTTGAATATAGCTGAAGCGGGAGATGAAATTGTCGCTGATAGCAATTTGTACGGCGGAACATACAATTTATTCGCCAATACATTACCGCGCTACGGCATTAACGTAAAATTCGTTGATGCGACCGATCCTGAAAATTTCCGTGCAGCGATCACAGATAAAACGAAAGCCTTGTTCGGTGAGATCATCGGAAATCCGAGCTTGAACGTGTTCGATGTGGAGCGTGTGGCAGAAATCGCACATGAAAATGGCGTACCGCTGTTGATCGATAATACATTCGCATCACCTTTTGTCAGCAACCCAATCGAATTCGGTGCAGACGTAGTCATCCATTCCGCAACGAAATGGATCGGCGGGCACGGGACGACGATCGGCGGCGTAGCGGTTGATGCCGGGCGTTTCAACTGGGACAATCCACGCTTCCCGAATTACACGGAGCCGGATGAAACCTACCACGGCATTCGTTTCGGAATTGATGTGCCTGAAGCCGCATTCGCGACGAAATTACGCGTTCAACTATTGCGTGATTTCGGCCCATCGCTCAGTGCGGACAGCGCCCATGCATTGCTGCAAGGACTTGAAACTTTGCATCTCCGGATTCCACGCCACGCGACGAATGCGCAGAAGGTCGCGGAATATTTGAAAGACCATCCGCAAGTAGAATGGGTCAATTACCTCGGCCTTGAGGGGCATCCATCCAAGGCACTGGCTGATAAATACTTGAAAGACAGCTATGGATCGATCGTCAACTTTGGCATTAAAGGCGGGCGGGAAGCCGGCCGCAAAGTAATCGACGGCGTTAATCTATGGTCTCACGTGGCGAATGTCGGCGATGCGAAATCTTTGATCATTCATCCGGCGTCAACAACGCATCAGCAATTAACAGCGGAAGAACTGAAAAATTCAGGTGTTACGGAAGAATTGATCCGGTTGTCTGTAGGATTGGAAAACCACGAAGACTTAATCGCTGACTTGGAGCAAGCAATCCAAGCGGCGGTACTCGAGAACGCGTAAGGAGGAATTGGGATGACGACAGTATCCATCGGCCAGCTGACACTTGAATCAAATCAACTATTGCCTGAAGTGGAATTGGCGTATGAACGTGTCGGAGACAGTTCTGCACCGGCGATTCTGGTTTGCCACGCATTGACGGGCGATCAATTTGCAGTGGGAACTGCAGATCAACCGGGCTGGTGGGCAGGGCTGATCGGACCGGGCAAAGCGGTGGATACCGGTCAATTCCAAGTCATCACGTTTAATGTGCTCGGTGGCTGCAGCGGCTCGACCGGTCCACTTTCAGTCAACCCGGAAACCGGTAAGCCTTACCGAGCGTCATTTCCTGAACTGACCATCCGGGATATGGTGAAAGCGGAGCGGAAAGCACTGGAAGTATTGGGAATCGACCACCTCGCTGCGGTAATCGGCGGTTCTCTCGGCGGCATGAAAACCTTGGAATGGGCAAAGCTCTATCCAGAGTTTTTGGATGCGGCGATTGCACTCGCCGTGACGCCTTACTATGGAGATTATGGCGTCGCCTTCAATCACATCGGCATCCAGGCAATTGAAAACGATCCCGAGTTCCAGTCAGGCGATTATCATCCGGAAACCAGGCTGAAAGGATTTGAAATTGCGCGCATGGCCGGCATGGTGACGTACCGGAGCAGCCAATTATTCAATGGGCGTTTTGGCCGTGCACGCTGCGGTGAGGAATTCGAAGTTCAATCCTATTTGAATTATCAAGGGCGCAAATTGGCAGGGCGTTTTGACCCGAATAGCTATCTTGTTTTGTTGAAAGCGATGAATACACATGATGTAGAAGAGGTACAAGTAGCCACTGAACTGCTATCGATTTCCTATAGCCACGATTTATTGTATCCGGGAGAGCTGATGATTCCTTGGGTCGAAAATCAGCCCAATGCCAAATGGGAGAAAATCGAAACGGATTTTGGCCACGATGGATTTTTGGTGGAATTTGAAAAATGGGCCCATCACGTACAAGCCCAATTGCAGAAAACGGTGAATGCCAAAAGCCATGTATTAGCATAAACCTGTTCATCAAAAAAAGATCGAAGCCGTTTAGGCTTCGATCTTTTTTTGCATTTCGTCAATCCTCGTCTTTAATATCGATATCATCGGGGATTGGCGTAGCGCGCCACTCTTCCAGCTCCAGTTTAGCAACTTCCAGCTGTTGGAAATGGCTTTCGAATTGGGAGGTGTTGATCAAGTATTGTTCTCCGTCATGGACTGCGCGAATCCGGCCTTCAAGTACGTAGCGGTTGACTTGCTCTTCCGGCATCGACAAAAAAACGGCAGTTTCCGGGACTGTCATATACATGCGATCGCCTCCTTTTTTTCTTTCTATTATAAAGCTATTTGAACCCTATCTCAAACCATCCGTGCCGTGGTATGTTTAGAAGAGTGAACGGATTTTCCATAATCTAGTACAAGCATGGACATTTTCCAGTCATGCTTTAAAACAGTTAAAACTATATAGAGAGAAAGTGGTGGAAGCTGATGCAAATGAAAGCATACATATGGGTATTATTCGCGGCAATGCTTTGGGGAACGACGGGCACTGCCCAGACTTTTCTAGTGGGGGAAGCCCATCCGTTGACGATCGGGGCAGCGCGCCTTGCAATCGGCGGTTTTGGCCTTCTAATCTTTGTGTGGATTTCAGGCCAGTTAAAAGGCGTAAAGATTCCGTGGCTTTGGGTCGGGCTTTCGGCAATATGCATGGCCTTGTTCCAGCCGTTCTTTTTTTCGGCCGTCCAATTAACGGGAGTTGCGATCGGAACCGTCGTGGCAATCGGCAGTGCGCCCGCTTTTTCGGGAATATTGGAAGCGCTCATCTTGAAGCGCAAGCCCGATCGCGTGTGGGTATTTTCAAGCGTCTTATCGGTCGCCGGCTGTATTTTACTTTTTGCGAACCGGGATAGTTATCTCGTCGACCCGCTCGGCGTGATGCTCGGGCTGTTAGCGGGATTGGCGTTTGCGGGATATGCCATGTTCAGCAAAAATGTCTTAGGCCTGATGGAAGTAGTGCCCGCAGTGGCTGTGATCTTTTCGCTCAGCGGTCTTGGCTTATTGCCGTTCCTGTTTTTCCTGGATACCGGCTATTTAGCGGAACCGAAAAATTTGATGATCGTTGCATATCTGGGCCTTGCCGCGACCAGCCTTGCTTATTTATTATTTTCGAGCGGATTGAAAGCCATTCCTTCCTCATCGGCGGTCACCTTATCGTTAGCAGAGCCGCTGACAGCTTCTGTATTGGGGGTTGCCGTAGTCGGTGAAGCGTTAAGCGGGCAGTCTTGGTTCGGGGTAGCGCTGTTGATCGGCGGCATTGCGCTGCTTGCATTCGGCAAAAACCGCAAAGCTTAAGAATTTCTTCAGAATTTGAATGGGCTTCGCTTAAGAATTTCATTTTATACTTAAGCCAGAACTGAAAAGAGGTGGAACGTGTGGAACAGCTGACAGTCATGGTGGCAGATGATGACCAGGAAATCCGGGAAGGCATCAGCATCTATTTGAAAAATGAAGGCTTTCTGGTAGTAGGGGCAGCAGATGGGCAGGAAGCGCTCGATTTGCTGGAAACGACGCAAGTTCATCTGGTCATCATGGATATCATGATGCCGAAGCTTGACGGCATTCATTCAACATTCAAAATTCGTGAAAAACGCAATATCCCGATCATCATGCTGAGTGCCAGAAGCGAGGATTCCGATAAGATCCACGGGTTGTCGATCGGTGCGGATGATTATGTGACCAAGCCTTTCCATCCGATGGAATTGATGGCGCGGGTGAAGTCACAACTCAGACGTTACGTGAAGCTTGGAGATTATGGGCAGTCCAGCCATATACTTGAAATCGACGGATTGAGGATAGATTCAGAGTCGAAAACGGTTGCGGTAGACGGCGCAGAGATTCGCATGACACCGACGGAGTTCAATATAACCGAGTTGTTGATGCAGCATCCAGGCCGTGTCTTTTCCATCGGTGAGATTTACGAGCGGGTCTGGCGTGAGCCAGCATACAATGCAGAAAACATTGTCGCTGTGCACATTCGCAAAATTCGGGAGAAGATCGAAGCGGATCCGAAAAATCCAAGGTATGTGAAGGTGGTGTGGGGCATTGGCTACAAAATGGAAAAATGATCTTTGGTCTGTCGCTGCGATTGCGGTTGCTGCGATATGCCTCGTCTACTGCTCTTCTTTTATTTTGGACTTTGTCATCAAGTCTCCAGAAGATTTGCTTGCCACGCTTCGCCATTTAACAAAAGGAGACATATGATATGAAGAAATGGATGTGGCTTGCAGGCATTTCCTTGTTGCTCTTATGCTTATGGACCGTCATGGAAAAAGGATCGGGTTATTTCGGCAAGGCTTACACGGATACAGAAGCTTTTCATTATGATTTTGCCAGATTTACGGAAGGGCTGCTGCTGTTTGAACTGGCCCCGCCGAAATCCACTGTCGATCAATCGGTCGCTTCCTGGGAAATCGACCAATACCGCATGGATAATAACTCCCTGACTGACCAGATCCAGATGGTTCGGGATCAATATGCGGATGCAATTTCAGCAGCAGAGGAAGAAGGCGATAACTCTTTAGTGGAAGAATTGGAAGAGCAGCGCGGAGAGGAAATTTCATCTGTGCGTGAAAACTTTTCCGACGACGAAGCAGCGAAAAAAGCGATTATCGAACAACGCGAAGCGGATTACGAGGAAGCGCTGGGGCAACTGGCTTCACAAAAAGCCCAATTTGAAGGCCAGGCTGCGGGCTATGTCTATCAATTAAGGGATTTGGACAGCGGTGAAGTATTCACCAAAGGAACAATCAGCGATGAGCCCTTTTTCGAACAAATTTATTCTGCACAAGAGCCACTTTATTTCAGCAATGGCTATTGGAGTTTTGACTTTCCATACGACGATGCCAGCAGTACGCTGGCTGATAACCGGTTTTCAGGGGTCATCCAAATACCGGAAAAAGGAGTAGCAGGTGCTTCGGTGATCAGCGGGATAAACCAATTCCAACTGCTCAAGTTCTTTCTGTATTTCCTATTGGCAGCAGTAGCAGCCAGTGCATGGTGGCTAGTCAAAAAGCGGCCGGTCCGGACAGCGTGGTATACCGGATTAACCAGCTATCACAAATGGCAAAAACTTGCGGTCGAGTGGAAGCTTATCGGATTCATCGTATCGGCTGCGTTCGCCTTGGTTGCTGCAAACCATTTCGCGGCGGTATTGACAAGGCCGTGGGAAGGCGAGAGTGTCTCTCTTCCAGGTGTTTTCATTGCGCTGGCACTCGCAGTTCTGTTCTGGGCGCTGACTATATTGCAGGCAATTTGGCTATGGCAGCATTTCGGCAAATGGAGTTGCTTTAAAGAAGAAATTCTGCAAAGTTTCACCGCCTCCCAGGTTTATTCGGCGAAAGATGCGTTTCTCAACCGCACAATCGGCTTCCAGATGGCCTGGGTGCTAGCAGTAGTGTTTTTATGGGGCGCCGGAACAGCACTCATGATATTGCAACCGGTTGTAGTCATTGTTTGGCTGCCGGCTACAGTATTGCTCGGGCTGCCATCGCTGCTGTTTTTAATGACGCGCTTTGGTTATTTGAACCGGCTGCTCAAAGGGACGGAACAGTTGGCTGCCGGAAGCTTGGGAGCGGAATTGAAAGTGAAAGGCAAGTCGCCGCTTAGTAGACATGCCCAACATTTGAATGTGTTGCGGGAAGGTTACAAAGCATCAGTGTCTGAACGGGCAAAAAGCGAGCGCCTGAAAACCGAGCTGATCACCAATGTCAGCCATGACCTCCGCACGCCACTTACTTCGATCATTACCTATACGGATCTATTGAAAAATGAAGATCTAGGAGATGAAGAGCGGCGGAAATACGTCGACATACTCGACCGGAAATCAGAGCGGCTGAAAGTATTGATTGAAGATTTATTCGAGGTATCGAAAATGGCCAGCGGAAACGCGGAGATCTCGAAACAACGCCTGGATATGAAACAATTGTTAATGCAAGCCTTGGCAGAACACGAAGAAGCGATACAGGAAGCGGAACTCGATGTCCGCATCAAAGCGCCTGGCCATCCGGTATACGCTTCGGTCGATGGGCAAAAGTGGTGGCGCCTTCTTGACAACCTGATCCTGAACGCTACCAAATATTCATTGCCGGGAAGCCGTGTTTATATCGCACTTGAAGAACAATCAGGTGAACTGGCCATGACGATGAAGAATGTGACGCGCTATGAATTGGGCGACAATACGGAAGAATTACTCGAGCGCTTCAAGCGCGGCGACACCTCGAGGCAAACCAAGGGTTCAGGGCTTGGGCTCGCCATTGCCCAGTCCATCGCGGACCTTCACGGGGGGCAGATGAAACTGGCAGTGGACGGGGATTTGTTTAAGGTAACCATCATGCTCCCGAATCATTCATAGTATGTAAAAACGCATAAAACCGCCTGCCAGAAATCCGGCAGGCGGTTTTTTCATTGAGCCGGTATACACATCAGCCGTGAATATAGCCCGGGGTTAGAAGCGGAAGGTGGTGAGATTATGTTTACGAAGAATATAAGAGGGGATACTAAATATGAACCATTAAATTGTAAAGGAGATGACACATTTGAATGATGTAACCAACTCATTCCAGAATGTCGGGAATACGATCATCAATTACATCCCGAACATTCTCGGCGCCTTATTGTTGCTTGTCGTTGCATGGCTTGTCGCTACGATCGTCAAAGCGATTTTCTCGAAAGGGCTGAAAAAAATCGGTGCTGACAACGCCATGGTAAAAGGCCATATGGCTAAAACGAAGGAAGACGCGGATGACAAACTGGACTCTATCGGAAAAATTCTTTATTATTTGATTTTCATCCTGTTCATTCCAAGTGTATTGCAAGCACTCGACATGCATAACGTCGCCCAGCCGATCTCGAACATGATGGACAAGTTCCTGGCATTCCTGCCAAACCTGTTCATGGCGCTCTTGATCTTGGTGATTGGCTACTTTATCGCGAAGTTTGTTAAAAAATTGGTGGAAAGCTTATTGGCCACGATGAACATCGACAAATGGTTCAATAAAATGACCAATAAATCCGGCACGAACGAGCGGGTGGCTCCAAGCGACCAAAACACGCTTGCTAAAGTTTTAGCGAATGTGGTCTTTGTCATCGTGCTCATCCCGATCGTAACGGTAGCGCTTGAAACCTTGAACATCGAATCGATTTCACAACCGATCGTATCGATGCTCAACCAAGTGCTCGGCATGATCCCGAATATCTTTGTCGGCATCATCCTTATCCTTGCGGGTGTCTTCATCGCGAAATTCGTCGCCGATTTGCTGATTGGCTTATTGAATGGCACAGGGATCAACCGCTTCTCTTCATATTTGAGCCCTGACAAGAACAAAGAGCCGTCATTCGACATTGCCCAAATTATTGGCAAAGTCGTACAGGCGATCATCATCATCTTCTTCGTGGTGGAAGCCATGAATGTCTTGCAGCTGGATGTGTTGAATTCCATCGGCAATGCAATCATCGCGTACTTGCCGCTATTGATCAGCTCATTGATCATCCTTGGGCTCGGGCTCATTGGAGGCAGTATGCTCGGGAATTACATCACTCGCGCTTCGGGCAATAGATTGTTCGGCGGCATCGTAAAATACGCAATTTTCATCATTGCGATTTTCATGACGCTTGACCAGTTGAACTTTGCTTCAAACATTGTCAACTTGGCCTTCCTGTTCATCATTGCCGGCCTTGCCGTAGCGTTCGCCATCGCATTCGGAATTGGCGGCCGCGACTTTGCGAAAAACCAATTGGCTAAAATGGAAAAGAAAATGAAAGAAGAAGACAATAAACCGAATATGTAAGTCAACTTCTGCTGCGCCTGGCATATGCCAAGGCGCAGTTTTTTTGTGCTTTCATATGGCACTAGAGTGAGGGAGAATAAGAAGTTTGGCGAAAATGAATAATTAAACATCGAAATGCATGAAGTTTGTAAGAAAAATCCTTTTTTAGTTTGAATAAATTGTATATTTGTATAGTGATCAGTTTATTGGCGATAGCCGACCTAAAAGCTTTATGTACAAGAGTTAAAGGGATAATTAGCTTAGTTATGGGAACCAATAAGCAGAAAAATAGTTCAAAAAGGTTATTAATATAATTGTTTAAATTTTATAAAAATTCAGTTGACTATCATTTATGCAAGCGGTTACAATCAAAGGAGTTATTGCAATAATAATTTTTGAAGGGGATCGCATGCATAAAATCTGAGCGAACGCTCAGTCTGGGGTGTATGAAGAGAGAAATCACACAAATTGGAGGGGAAAAATCATGAAAGCTTACAAAAAAGAAGTCCAATTTACGATTTGGATGACGGCAGCATTTATTCTGGTGGGGAATGTTGGCCTGATCTTTTCAATTTTTCCGGTGGACGCCATGCTATTCGGCTTTCCGGTCATGTACATCGTCCCTATCTTGATGGGCTGGTTCGGCGTTTTCCTGCTGACGCTTGTTGCAGGGAAAATCGGCAACCGCATCGATGACGAGATCGAAAGAGAAAATGACACGCTCGGCAATGCCGACGAAGCAAAGGAAGTGTAAGCGATGGAGCAGAACTGGCAACTGGACAATCCAATACTTGGACTCGTGGTCGTAGGCGCGACATTCGTCTTATTTTACATCGTCGGCTTCGTTTCGAATCGCCAAAGCAAGTCAGCTAAAGAATTGTATGTGGGCGGATCGAATGTCGGGGCGATCACGAATGGCTTGGCGATGGCTGCTACATACATGAGTTTGGCAACATTTTTAGGTATTACCGCTCTTATTTTACAATTACAGGTCCCTTTTATTATGTTGTGGATTCAATTGATCTTGGCGATTCCGTTGATCACAATCATTTACGGAACGAGCTTGCGCCGCATGGGTGCGTTCTCGCCGACTCATTTCATCCGTGACCGTTACGGCACAACGGCGTCTATCATCGCCGCATTGTTCATGATCCTGGTTTCGATCATGTATGCGCTCGGCCAGATGATTGGCATCGCGATTACGTTTGAGACATTGCTCGGCATCCCATATATTACTGGGCTGTTCATCTTCGGTATCTTGATCGTCGGCTACATCACGATCGGGGGAATGGCAGGGGCAACGAATAACGCCGCCATCCAGATGGTCATCATCGCTTTGATGTTCATCGTGCCGCTTGCAGCAATCATGAAAGCAATTGGTGCTTCAGGCTGGTATTTCCCACCATTGCTTTATTCGGATATGGTTCCAGCGATGATGGATGCATTGCCGACATTCTTTGACTACCAATTCTCGCCGAAATGGTATTTCTCCATCATCCCAGCGCTGACGATCGGAGCGCTCGGCTTGCCTCACTTGGCGATGCGCGTCTACACAGCTTCTTCATTGAAAAGTGCACGCTCAGCGATGGTCTGGTTTGCGTTCATTCTCGGTTTGGTTTTCTCCGCAACATATGCGATGGGCTTTGTCGGCGTCTTTGCGACGACTACACAAGGCGTGACGATTTCTGATGCGGATGCAGACAAATTGACGATCATTTTGAATATGGTCTATAACCCGGAATGGGTAACAGCGCTTGTCATTGCCGGTGCAATTTCTGCTGGGCTCTCAACGTTGAGCGGGAACTTGCTGGCGATCGGCGCATTGATTTCACAGGACATCATCTCTACATTGAAACCGAATATCTCGCAGCGCTTGAACTTGCGCATCGGATTTATCGCGATTTTTGCAGGGGGGATTGCGAGTATCCTGCTTGCGATTAACCCGCCCGCTTTCCTTGTCGTCAGTATCCTGTGGGCGTTCGGGTTGGCTGGTGTCACCAATGCGCCGCTGATCATTGTCGGCGTCTGGTGGAAAGAGGCGAATAAATTCGGTGCGATTGCAGCGTCTGTCGTCGGCGGTGCCATCTATATCATCGTCTCGCCATTCGTTTTCCCGAGCATCGTATTGACGGGGCATGGCGTGACCGACGGGATGGGGCTATCCGGTGCAATGCTTGCGGTGCCGATCAGCTTTATCTTATTGATTGTGGTTTCTTATATCACCAACCGCATTCCGTCGCTTTCCGGAAAATTGACGAAACAAGCCGATATCGAATTGATCGAGCGCATCCATGGCTGGAAAGATATTAAGGCTTACCGTTATAACAGCACAATCGGCGCAGGAATCACAGTCGTCGTTTCTGCGGCTGTAGCAATCTGGGCGCTAATGCCTTGGGGAATGTAAATGGCAAAGGGAGTGGCAAAGTTGGTTGGAAAAATGATAAGCCTGGATGATCCATCTTACCGGTCATTCCTGGAATTACCGAAAACCGAAGCGATGAGCCGGATTTTACTGCTCATCGTGGGAGTGGGCTACGGCGCGATCTCAATCGCGTCGCAAGCCTCATACATAAGCAGTTTTGATTCTGCTTTATTGCAGAATTTTCTCGTTCCGGCAATCTTCATCATTTTTGGGATCTTGACAGCGTTTATCACGAAAGTCGGCATGGCAGCGCTGTTGTGGGCGGGATCGAAAGCACTCGGCGGGTCAGCGAAATACCGCGCCATCAGCTTGGTGACTCCGGTTGCGCTGCTTCCAGGTTTACTCGGCGCACCGCATTTGGCCGGTCTTGGCGATGGTTCGTTAGGGGTAAATCTCTTGCTGCTCATCGGTGTGGTGTGGATGTACCTGGTCAGCGTGAAGATCATCCAAACCGTACAAGGATTCACTGCAACAAAAGCGTATTTGTCTGCCGGGATGGCATTCCTGTTTCTGGCCAGCGTTTATTATTTGGTGATTCCTGCAAGTTGAATAAGAAAAGGAGGAAATTAGATGAATGTTGAACAATTGATTGCACCAGAACAATACAATATTACGTCTGAATTGGAAGCATATAAAAATGATGCCGAGCGGATTGCGGTGCGCTGGTTTGATGCGGACAATAACCGCACAGAACTTTCTTATCAAGATCTTTTTTCCAAAATGAACCAGTATGCACAAGCTTTCATGAAACTAGGCCTCAATAAGGGAGACCGTGTCCTCATCATCCTGCCGCGGATTCCCGAAGCGTATATTACGTATTTGGCGTGCTTGCGTGCGGGGCTTGTCGCGATTCCGTGTTCTGAAATGCTGCGCAAAAAAGATTTGGGCTATCGCATGGAGCATTCCGGCGCAAAAGCGATCATCGCACATTACAAAACGACAGCTGAAACGAACTCCATTGAAGAGAAATATGATGCATTGGACAATAAATTGATTGTCGGGGGAACGGAAAAAGGGTGGCAATCGCTGGAACAATTGGCTGCTGCAGAATCGGAGCAATTTGAAGCGGTCGACACGAACCGGGAAGATATGGCGTTTCTATCGTATACATCCGGTACGACCGGCAATCCAAAAGGGGTCGTGCATGTTCATGGGTGGGGCTACGCTCACGTCCGGACGGCTGCGACGGAATGGCTTGGCGTGCAAAGCGGCGACATCGTTTGGGCAACCGCAGCTCCAGGCTGGCAAAAATGGATATGGAGCCCGTTCCTTTCTACGATCACTCTCGGGGCGACGGCGCTTGTCTATAACGGCGCTTTCGACGCACTGAAATATTTGGACATCCTGAAAGAAGAGAAAGTCAATGTGCTGTGCTGTACGCCGACTGAATATCGCATCATGGCAAAAGTCGAAAACTTGAACGATTATAAATTGCCTCATCTGCGCAGTGCTGTTTCTGCCGGTGAGCCACTCAACCGCCAAGTGATCGATGCTTTCCAGGAAGCTTTCCAATTGAATGTGCGCGATGGTTACGGACAGACAGAAAATACTCTGCTCGTGTGCATCTTGCAGGATATGGACATGAAACCTGGTTCGATGGGCAAACCGACGCCAGGAAATCCAGTTGATATCATCAATGAAGACGGGCAGCCCGCGGCACCGGGGGAAGTCGGCGACATTGCTGTACACAAAAGCTGTCCGGCACTGTTCCGTGAATATTACCGGGACCCGGAACGGACGAAAGCTTCTTTCCGCGGCGAATGGTATTTGACGGGCGATCAGGCTTCGCGCGATGAAGACGGTTATTTCTGGTTTGAAGGCCGCAGCGACGATATCATCATTTCTTCTGGCTATACAATCGGGCCGTTTGAAGTGGAAGATGCGCTCATGAAGCATCCAGCCGTACAGGAATGTGCAGTTGTGGCAGCACCGGATGAGATTCGCGGTAATATCGTCAAAGCGTTTGTTGTCTTGAGAGACGGCGGCAAACAGGATGAGGCGATGATTAAGGAATTGCAAGATCATGTCAAAGGCATTACTGCACCTTATAAGTACCCGCGTGTCATCGAATTTTTGGCAGAGCTCCCGAAGACGACCTCCGGAAAAATCCGTCGAGTGGAATTGCGTAAGATGAACGCTTAACAAGCAAGCCGCGCTGAAACAAGCGCGGCTTTTTTTTGCTGTTTAAAATCATGCACTTTAGTTAATATATATAGGTAGACGGACGTGAAAGAAGAATGGGAGTCCGGGCGTTAAGAGGGGGCTTCCTGTGGAACAGTGGATTATTTCAATTATGGACAATTATGGTTATTTCGGGATATTCCTGCTGATGTTGCTGGAGAACGTGTTTCCGCCAGTGCCGTCAGAAGTAGTGCTGACAGCTGGCGGATTTATGACATCGACTACCAGCCTCACCGTGTGGGGAGTCATCCTATCAGCTACGGCAGGGTCTGTTGCCGGTGCTGTCATGCTCTATGGACTCGGGCTTCTGTTGGACGTTGAGCGGGTAGAACAGATCATCGACAAACATGGCAATTGGCTGCGCTTGAAAAAAGCAGATCTCTACAAAGCGGATCGCTGGTTTGACCGCTTTGGCGTGTTTGCCGTATTTATCGGGCGGCTGATTCCGCTTGTGCGCAGCCTTATATCCATTCCAGCGGGCATGTCCAATATGAAATTCGTTTTGTTTTTGGCTTTTACGACAGCCGGTACCTTAATTTGGAATACAGTACTTGTCTATGTCGGCCGTGCGGTTGGAGAGAACCGTGAGGAGATCCTGGAGCAATTGGGCATTTATTCGAATGTTGTCTATGTCTTGCTTTTTGCCGGCGCCATTATCGGATTGTGGCTATTTAAGAAAAGGCGCAGTGCAGGGCGGTAAATCTTTTATGGATAGGAAAGTTATTCAGGAGAAGGGTGGAGGAGTTTCATGAAACCGATTTTGTTCATTACCCAGCAATTGCCGAAAGAGGCAGTAGCGGATCTGCATGATGTCTACGAAGTGCGTATGTGGCCTGAAGAGGAACGCAATGCGCCACGTGAAAAATTGCTTGAAGAAGCAAAGGAAGCGAATGCGTTATGGACGATGCTCGGCGATGAAATCGACCGCGAGCTGTTCGAGTCAGCACCGAACTTGAAAATCGTCGTGAATTTGGCAGTCGGCTATAATAATATCGACCTCAATGCAGCGAGAGAACATAAAGTAGTTGTCACCAATACCCCAGATGTCCTGACGGAGACGACAGCCGACTTAACCTTTGCTCTCATGCTGGCCACAGCACGACGCCTGATCGAAGCAGAAAAAACGGTTAGAAACGGCGAATGGCAAGCTTGGACGCCGATGGGATTGACCGGCCAGAATGTGCACGGCACCACCGTTGGGATTGTCGGTATGGGACGCATCGGGGAAGCGGTATGTATGCGGGCACAAGGCTTCAATATGGAAGTCATCTATCATAACCGGACGCGCAGAAGCTTGGAAGAGGCCCAGTATGCGGAACTTGATGATTTATTGAAACGCTCCGATTTCGTTGTGATCCTTGCGCCGCTTACCGAACAAACGAAAGGCATGATCGGCGAACATGAGCTATCTTTGATGAAAGAGACTGCGATTCTCATCAATTGCGGCAGAGGCGGGATTGTCGATGAACAGGCTCTTTATGAAGCATTGAAGAATAAATCCATTTGGGGAGCAGGGCTTGATGTGTTTGAACAAGAGCCGCTGCCGTTGGACCACCCGCTTCAAACGCTCGACAATTTGACGGTTACGCCACATATCGGAAGTGCGACGGTACAGACGCGCTATGCGATGATGCAACTGAACAAAGAAGCGCTGCAAGCTTGCGCAAACAGCAAACCGGTCAAGAACCGGGTGTGCTGAAAAAAACAGTCCCGCTTTACGGGGCTTTTTTTTTATACGCCTTCGGGATGAAGCTTCAAGGAATGTTGAATTTTTTCGCGCGTTGGGGTAAAATAGGCTAGGTTTTTCCTGTATCAAGGAAATGTGCCAAATCGAAAATCAGGAGGTATGATTCATGCAAAATCATACACATAATGTCTTACTGTACTATCTATACACCCCGATTGAAAATCCCGAAGAGTTCGCTGCCGAGCATTTGGCTGCCTGTAAGGAAATCGGATTGAAAGGCCGCATCCTCGTATCTGACGAAGGAATCAACGGTACCTGCTCCGGCACGATCGAGCAAACGGAACAATACATGGAGATGTTAAAGAGCGATCCGCGCTTTGCTGACATCGTTTTTAAAATTGACGAAGCGGATGGCCATGCTTTCAAAAAAATGCACGTCCGTGCAAAAAAAGAAATCGTCCACCTCGGACTTGAAGAAGATATCAACCCAAATGAATTAACCGGCAATTATTTGGAGCCGGCAGAATTTTATAAAGCTATGCAAGACCAAGATACAGTGGTCATCGATGCACGCAACGACTACGAGTACGACTTGGGCCATTTCCGCGGTGCGGTGCGTCCAGACGTCGAGACTTTCCGCGATTTGCCGGAATGGATCCAGGAAAACAAAGAGCAATTCGAAGGCAAGAAAATCCTGACGTATTGCACAGGCGGAATCCGCTGTGAAAAATTCTCAGGGTGGCTCAAGCGCGAAGGCTTTGAAGACGTCAACCAATTGCACGGTGGCATCGTCACATATGGCAAAGACCCGGAAGTGCAAGGGAAACTATGGGATGGCCAATTGTACGTCTTTGACGAGCGGATTGCGGTGCCTGTCAACCAAGTCGAGCATACCATTGTCGGAAAAGACCATTTTACCGGCGAGCCGTGTGAGCGCTACGTCAACTGTGCAAACCCGGAATGCAACGCGAAAATCTTGTGCTCTGAAGAAAACGAGCACAAATATATGCGTTCGTGCTCGGACGAATGCCGCGAGCATCCACGCAACCGCTATGCTTTTGAACATGGCTTGACAGGTGAAGAAGTAAGGCAGCGTCTTGACGCTTTAAAAGAAACTGCACAATAAGCAATCGAAAAAGCCTGAACGGAGATTTCCGTTCAGGCTTTTTTTATGGATCAATTTTCGAGTTCTTCAGCACAATCGTGGCAAATCAATTCGCCATCGATATAGACACCGTCCAAGAATCCGTCACGGCAATATACATCTTTACCGCAATTACTGCAAGGGCCAATGAGTTCACGCATGCTGCAAGGCATTCGCGTGCACGTGCATCGCGTCTTTCAAATAGTCGGATAAGCCGTCTCCATGCTGGTCGATGGTCCGTGAAAAACGGCTGTCATTTGCATAAAGATTGGCCAAATTGCGGAACATGTTCGGCGTACATTCGTAGAAGCGGTCAAGCAGATGGTAGTAGGCGGCCATTTCTTTTTGGACTTCCTGTGCATCGGCTGGCAAATGCATGAGGCCAGCAACAGCACTGTAGATGCGATTGGCTTCCCGGTCGATTTCTTCTAGGTTTTCGGCTTCTTTCTGCGGCTTTTCTGATTCTGGCTCTGAAGTTTCCAGCACAGAAGTCTCTTCCTTGATGTTTTCAAGATCGTCCTTGACGGATACTTCAATCTCCGGTTTTTGGTACAGATCGATGCGGTCTGGTGTATGGCGGATTGAGAATGCAGAAAACCGCTGTTCGTTGCTCAAGGGTTCACCGGAGGAAAACTCATCTTGCGTCAGGCGAGCATTATCGATCAATTGCTCGATTTGGAATTTCTTTTGTTCGAGCAACTCGATGTGGCGTGCCATGGCATATTCTGCGTCATAGCCATTTTTTATGATTTCTTGTATCTTCTTAAGCGAAAATCCGAGTTCTTTCAGGAACAGGATTTGCTGCAGCAATTTCAAGTCATCATCGCTGTAATAGCGGTATCGGTTTGATCCTTTATTACTCGGTTTCATTAAATCGATGCTGTCGTAATGGTGCAACGTCCGGACACTGACGCCTGCGATTTTTGCTACTTCTTGTACTTTGTACATTTCAATCACCTCTACTCTTGATTAGACTATGACGAATGGTCAGTGTCAACCATTTCTCGGTAATTTTCTCGCATTGGCGTAAGAAAGTATACAACTTTACAAAGTTATGGAAGGAAGTTATGAAAGCATGTAGGAGTTTTCCGTTTTGTAGGGAATAGAGTAAATAGTGAAAGCGTTTACATTTATTGTAGAAAGGGGTAATTCGATGAAACTGACGAATTTTGTAAATGGGGAGTTCCAGCAGGAGGTAGGCGCTGATTTTGTGCCTGTCATCAACCCGGCAACAGGCGAAGAGTTGGCAGCGGTACAGCGGTCAACTGCCGAAGATGTAGAGAGAGCGGTGAAAGCAGCTAAAGCAGCCCAGAAAAAATGGGCGCTTGTCCCGGCACCGAAACGAGCGGATTATCTATATGAAATCGGGCGCTTGATGAAACAACGGAAAGAACAGCTCGCGGCAGTACTGACGAAAGAAATGGGGAAAGTGATCGAAGAAGGCCGTGGCGAGGTTCAGGAAGGCATCGATATGGCGTTTTATATGGCAGGTGAGGGGAGAAGGTTATTTGGCGAGACGACGCCTTCGGAACTTGCGGATAAATTTGCAATGAGTGTCCGTGCGCCGATCGGTGTCGTTGGGCTCATCACTCCATGGAATTTTCCGGTGGCAATCGCTACGTGGAAATCTTTTCCGGCGATTGTGGCGGGCAATGCCTTCATCTGGAAACCGGCGACTGAAACGCCGATGATGGCTTATGAAATGGCCAAGATCTTCAAGAAAGCAGGGTTGCCGGATGGTGTCGCGAATATCGTTTTCGGTTCCGGTTCAGAAGTCGGGACAGCGATGATCGAGCACCGTGATGTCCGGGTCATTTCGTTTACGGGCTCGACGGATACAGGCCGTAAAGTGGCAGAACTCGGCGGGCGACATTTGAAGAAAGTATCGCTTGAGATGGGCGGGAAAAACGCGGTCATCGTCATGGACGATGCGGATTTGGACCTCGCAGTCGACGGCATTTTGTGGAGCGCTTTCGGTACGGCCGGCCAGCGCTGTACCGCTTGCAGCCGTGTCATTGTCCATCGGGATGTCAAAGAACAGCTGCAGCAGCGCTTGCTCGAAAAGATGGACAAATTGACGATCGGCGATGGCATGGACGAATCCGTCAAAGTCGGACCGGTCATCAATAAGAAAGCGCTGGAAAAAATCCATTCCTATATTGAAATCGGTCAAGAAGAAGGCGCAGAACTCGTCAGGGGCGGAAAAATTTTAACGGGCGGCCATTACGATAAAGGAAACTATTACGCACCGACATTGTTTGCGGGCGTCACACCGGAAATGCGTATCGCTCAGGAAGAAATTTTTGGGCCGGTCATTTCCTTGATTGAAGTTGCAAGTTTCGAAGAAGCGATTGAAGTGAACAATGGTGTCATTTATGGCTTGTCGAGCTCAATTTTCACTGCGGATGTCAACCGGGCATTCAAAGCGCAGCGCGATCTCGATACCGGAATCGTCTACATCAACGCCGGGACGACAGGGGCTGAAATCCATTTGCCGTTCGGCGGTACGAAAGGCACCGGTAACGGCCACCGTGATTCAGGGGTCGCGGCGCTCGACGTCTTTACCGAATGGAAAAGCGTCTATATAGACTTCAGCGGCAAATTGCAGCGGGCACAGATCGACAACGAAGCATAAAGGGGGCGGCGGAGATGAAATTTGCGGTACTCGGAGCTGGATTGATGGGAAAACAAGCAGCGCGTGATTTACTTCGCAATGAGCAGGTGGAGAAAGTGATTCTGGCGGACCGGACGACAGAAAAAGCGGAAGCGTTCCGCCGGCATTTGGACGATCCTCGGCTTGAAATCGCCAAGATGGATGCAAGCCGTGATGATGAACTACAGCAAGTCATCTCACAGGCAGATGTCGTGATCAATGCGCTGTTCTATACGTTCAATGAGAAAGTGGCAGAAATCGCCATTGAATGCGGAGTACATTCTGTCGACCTCGGCGGGCATATCGGGGGGGCTACGGATAAAGTGCTCGCCATGCATGAGCAAGCTTCGAGCCAAGGCGTTACCGTCATCCCCGATCTCGGCGTTGCGCCAGGTATGATCAATATTTTAACCGGCTATGGTGCGAGTCAATTGGACGAGGTCGAATCGATCCGGATTTATGTCGGGGGCATACCGCTCCATCCGGAACCGCCGCTCGAATACAAACATGTTTTCTCTCTCGAAGGCGTTTTCGACCATTACACTGATCCGTCGCACGTCATCCGTGGTGGTGAATTGGAAGAAGTCGAATCGCTATCGGAAATCGAGCCGATCGCGTTCGAAGGCTTCAATGAGTTGGAAGCATTCCATACTTCAGGCGGCACATCGACCTTGACGAAGACGTATCGCGATGTGGATTCACTGGAATACAAAACGATCCGCTACCGCGGGCATGCCGAAAAGTTCCGTTTGCTCGTCGAATTGGGCTTGACGGATCGTGAAGGAAAAGTGACCGCGGGCGGTCATGAAGTGTCACTTCGCGAAGTATTGCTAAAAGTGCTCGAGCCAATTACAGAACTCGGCGACGAGAAAGATGCCGTGCTTTTGCGTGTGACGGTTTCCGGCGTGAAAGAGCAAGAGGAATGCACATACCGATATGAAATGGTAACCATTCGCGATGAGTCAACTGGTGTGACGGCGATGGCGCAGGCCACGGCCTACAGCATTTCTGTTGTGGCACAGATGATTGCCGATGGGCGCATTCAAAAACGCGGTGTCTATCCGCCGGAGCAAGTGGTGCCGGGTGCTGAATACATCGCGGAAATGAAGCGGCGCGGCGTAAACATTGAGGAAACGGTACAACGGGCAACGCATCATAATTAACAAGGAGGAAAACGGCATGGATTTTGAATACAGCGAAGAGCAAGAGATGCTGCGCAAAACCGTCCGGAAGTTTGTCGATGATGAAATAATACCGCATATAAAAGACTGGGATACCGAAGGATATTTTCCTGAATCGATTTGGCAGCGCTTGGCCGACCTTGGGCTTATGGGCGTGTGCATACCAGAAGCATATGGCGGCAGCGGCATGGATTATAATTCACTGGCCATCGTCTGTGAAGAACTGGAGCGCGGCGACACCACGTTCCGCACGGCTGTTTCAGTTCATACCGGCTTGAATTCACTATCGCTTCTGCAATGGGGAACTGAAGAACAAAAGCAACAATTTTTGGTTCCACAAGCGAAAGGCGAAAAAATCGGGGCGTTTGGTTTGACTGAACCAGGAGCCGGATCGGACGTGGCGGCGCTTTCGACGACCGCTAAACGCGACGGGGATGACTACGTGCTAAATGGCCAGAAAACATGGATTTCTCTATGCGACCAGGCTGACCATTTCCTTGTATTTGCCTATGTTGATAAAGAGCAATCACATAAAGGAATCAGCGCTTTTATCGTAGAACGTGACCGTGAAGGCTTTTCGTCCAAAGCAATCAAAGGGAAATACGGCATACGGGCGGGCAATACAGGCGAATTGTTCATGGAAGATGTGCGCATTCCAGCGAGCAACCGTCTCGGGGAAGAAGGCGAAGGATTCAAGATTGCGATGGCTTCGCTCGACAACGGACGTTTTACAGTCGCTGCCGGCGCATGCGGATTGATGATGGCTTGCTTGGAAGCGAGCCTGGATTATTGCAAGACGCGCACGACTTTTGGCAAGCCGATCGGTGAACATCAGCTGGTGCAGCAAATGCTCGCCAATATGGAAGCTGGCTATCAAATGAGCCGTTTGCTTGTCTATCGGGCGGGCGAAATGAAAAACAGCGGCAAGCGCAATACGCGGGAAACTTCGCTCGCCAAATGGCAGGCATGCAATTTCGCCAATAAAGCTGCGGACGACGCCGTGCAAATCCACGGCGCATACGGCTATTCTGACGATTATCCAGTTGCCCGCTATTTGCGCAATTCCAAAGCACCGGTCATTTACGAAGGCACAAGAGAAATCCATACGATTATGCAGGCAGATTATGTACTAGGAAAGCGGCATGATAAAGAATTGAATCGCATGCTGCCTGCCTGGCCATTTGAGTAAAGTCATAAATCGACTTTTTTAGCACAACTAAAAAAGAACGGGCATAGCGCCCGCTCCTTCGACTGCCGGCCAACACCCGGCAGTTTTTTATGTGAAAATATCTTGTTCTTTCGGCACGAGCAAATTGAGTTTTCCCGGGTGGACCCGGATCGAGGCTGGCGTCTTCATATAGATTTCGCCGTCCGTGTCGATATCCATCGGAGCGTCTGTTCGAATGTCGATTTCGCGTCCTTGCAGATGAATAATATGTTCCAACCCTTCTGCAGAGAGATCCGGTTTGGATAGGGAAAACCATTCGCGTATGGCGGCGAACGACGAGCTTTGGATAATGAAAACGTCCAAGAGCCCGTCGGCTGGGTCGATGCTTTGCATAGGGAATAAATGAGTGCCGATGGATTTGCCGTTCATCGCCAAAACCAAAACGGCTTCTTCTTCGTATGCTCGCCCATCAATCGTCAGCGATACATGAAACGGTTCTGCTTGCCTCATCGTCTGCATCGCGCTCATGAAGTAGCTGAGCTTGCCATAGCGTTCCTTCAGGTCGGGGTCGATATTGAAGGAAGCGTCTGTAATTAAGCCAATCCCGGCAAAGTTTAGGAACGTCCCTTCATTGATGGTCGCTGAGTCGACTTGCTGCATTCTGCCTTGGCTCAAACTTTTTGCAGCCTCATCGAGGTATAAAGGAATATTCATCGTACGCGCAAAATCGTTGCACGTTCCGCTCGGCAAAATTCCGAGTGGCGGCGGATTATCGATTGAGCTGAGTGCGTGAGCAGCCAAATGGACTGTGCCGTCGCCGCCTGCGACAAACAATGCGTCGGCGCGTTCTGCGGCAGAGCGACAGACCGATTCCAGTTCTTCCGGGGAATCGGTCTTGATTAGCTCCAGTGTTTTCGAAGATGCGGCGAGTTGCGGCACGGCCAAGCCCATAACCGCATCTAACGTGGACGCACCTGCCTCTGCATTATACAATAATACGGAATGCGTGAATCCGGCCATGCGTAAGTCCTCCATTCTTCATCATTACTCAACCATTCCACTAATGAAGGGCCAGTAAACGCATCCGCCGAATTCCGTAAAAAGGAGTGCTCATATGACGAGAAAATTATATTACGACGATCCTTATTTAAGAGAAATAACTGTTCAAGTGGCCGAATCAGCAAGTGATGAAAGAGGGCAGTATGTTGTTCTTGACCAGACATGCTTTTATCCGGAAGGGGGCGGGCAGCCAGCGGACCACGGGATGATCGGCGCGGCCGCAGTGCAAGATGTTCAAAATTTTGACGGGGAAATCCGCCATTACCTGGACCGTAAGCTAGAGCCTGGCGAATACAAGGCAGTGCTCGATTGGCACAGAAGATGGGACCATATGCAGCAACATGCCGGGCAGCATCTTTTGAGCGCATTGTTAGAAGATCGCCATGGCTTTAAGACTACCAGTTTCCATCTCGGGCAAGAGCGGGTGTCGATCGATTTGCACCAAGCATCCATCAGCCGGGAAACCTTGCGGCAAGTGGAACTAGAAGCCAATCGCATCATTAGCCGACATTTGCCAATCCGTACGCAGTTTGTAAATGAACAGCAGCTTGAGACATTGCATCTCCGCAAGCCGCCCGCTGTCACGGGCGACATCCGCCTGGTGGAAATGGAAGGCATCGATTTAAATGCCTGCGGCGGCACTCATCCGGACAATACGGCGGGAATCGGGCTGTTGAAAATTATCGGAACGGAAAAAGCGAAAGGCGGCACACGGCTTTATTTCCTTTGTGGAGAGCGAGCGCTCGAACATTTTGGCAAGTTGAGCGACACGAGCGATGCATTGGTCGGAAAGTTGAATGCCCCGCTTACAGAGTTGGTGCAAGCTGCGGATGTGCTATTGTCAGAGAAAATGGCAGCCGATAAGGAAATCACGGAGCTGAAAAAACAGTTACTATCGGCAGAGGCGAAAGCGTTAACGCCCGAAGAAGGCGTCTTGGTCCGGGATTTCGGCGACCGGCCGGTCAAAGAACTGCAGCAGCTAGCGCGCCTGGCTACTGAACACTACCCATCTGTCTGCTTATTGTTTGCTTCACAGGCACAAGGCAGCATTCGTTTGGTATGCGCTAAGGGCAATGAGTCTTCCGCCGATATGAGAGAGAGCTTGAAACGCTTGCTCCAAGAAACGGACGGCAAGGGAGGCGGAACCGCTGCACTTGCGCAAGGCGGCGGCAATACACAAGAGCCGTTCGAACGGTTCCAGGAAATTTTCACCGAAATTCATGCAAATGGCTGAACGCAAGCTGTAACTTTTTGGAGACGTAAAAGGTCTAATGGGTAAATGGCGCTGGAAAGGTCGTGGTGATCGTGAAATGGAGTAGAGCCTGGTGGATAGCGGCAATTCTCTTGGTATTTTCAGGTATAGCTTTTATTGTGTTGACGGAAAATATAGCCATCAGCGGGTCCTCCACAGCGCTCTCGGAATCTGGCTGGCGGGCGAATTTTTCAGCGCCGCTCGATGCGGATGCGGTTGAAAAAGGCGCCATATACTTGACGGATGCAGATGGCCAAAAGCTTGACCTCGGTATGCGCTTGGCAAATGGCGGGCGGATACTGGAAGTTCCGGACATCGCTAGCGGAGACTATACGCTTCATGTCACCAAAGCCGCCTTATCAAGCAGTTTCCTGAAAACCCTGTCGACAAACCAACTCGAGTTCACGATACAAGATGAAGTCCAAAGCCTAGCCGGAGAAGAGGAGTTGCGTACTTATTTTACGCGATTGCTGAAGCTCCAAAAAGATAATCCGTTTTACCGCGGTTTCGGTGAAGGGGTAGAGGAAGCAGAAGACAGTGCATCAGGTGAAGCCGGCGGAATGGGAGGCGGCGAGCATTCGACCACGAATAATCAGGTGGAAGGCATTGATGAAGGGGACATTGTGCAAACAGATGGCGATTATTTATATTCTGTCAGCGAGTCGCGCGTGGCGATTTCCGATATCAGGAACCCCGAAAATATGAAGCTTGCAGCTGTTTTAGAATTTGACGAGGAAACGTATCCAGAGAAATTATTTTTATCGGACGGTACGCTGACTGTCATATCAAGCCGCTTTTCGCTGATGGAAACCGAATCGGATATGGAAATGGAGAGTTTCATGCCTTATTCCGGCATTACCGTGATTTCCCTCTACGATGTCTCGACACCCGAAAACCCTAAGCTAATCCGTGAATTTGGCAATGAAGGCTCATTTAACAATGCGAGGCTGTCAAACGGCATCCTGCATTATGTCAGCAACGTGTTTCCGAATTACTGGATATTGGAGGAGCAGCCAGATATTGAGCTACGCCCACGGCTATTTGATTCGGCGCAAAGTGGTGAGCTTGAACCTCTGCCTTATGAAGATCTGACCATTTTGCCAGGAACAATGGAAGGAAGCTATAGCGTCATCACCTCCGTTAATTTGGATGAGCCTGCGTCAAACGAAATTTCCACAAAAGGCTTTTTGGGCGGTAATGAACAAATGTATATGAATGAACAGCATCTCTATTTGACGGCTTCCGCTTTCGAGACGGCTGAAGGGGAGTTTGAAGACACCGCGCTTTGGGTGCCACAACAAGCAGATACGGAAATTTTCAAATTTGGCTTGGACGGTATTTCCGTGGAATTCATGGCTTCGGCTCGCGTGCAAGGTTCCTTATTGAACCAGTTTTCGATGGATGAATTCGAAGGCCACTTCCGCGTGGCAACAACAGAAGGAGTCGCTTGGGCACCGGATTCCGAATCGAAAAACCACCTGTTCATTTTGAACGAACAATTGGAACAGGTGGGTTCAGTGGAAAACCTAGCGCCGGGGGAACGCATCTATTCGGTCCGCTTTATCGGCAGTAAAGCTTATATGGTAACCTTCCGCGAGACCGATCCGCTGTTTGCAATCGATGTCTCAGATCCAGCTGCACCAGAAGTATTGGGTGAGTTGAAAATTCCTGGTTTTTCGAATTACTTACATCCACTTGATGACAAGCATTTGATCGGTTTCGGCTATGATACAAAAATTGAGTCAGTCAAGGGTGGCGGAGAGCCGCGCATCGTAACCGGCGGCATGAAAATCTCATTATTCGATGTCAGCGATATGGCCAATCCTAAAGAAACCGATACGGAAATCATTGGGGGGCCAGGAACCTATTCTGCTTTGCAATACGACCACAAAGCGTTATTCCGCCATGAACAGCAGAGCTTATTTGGTTTTCCAGTATCGATCTATGAAGGCGATGGTATGGAGTATATTGAATTTCAGGCAGAAGGGGCTTTAGTTTACTCGATCACGCCTGAAGGAATTGAACTATCTGCTGATTTGACTCAAGCATCCGACCAGCCTTATGAAGACTGGAATACATCGGTCCAGCGCCTAGCTTATGCAAAAGATTCTTTGTATCTAGTGGCGAATGCGCAAGTCCGAAGCTACCGTTTGTCCGATTTTGAACCACTTGGCACATTGGCGCTGCAATAAACACGATGCATAGGAGCGGATCTCTGTTAATAGAGATCCGCTCTTTATCGTTTCTGTACTGGGCAGGCTGAAGATGCACGTTTATACTTACAGAAAGAGGGAATAACAAAAATATTCTGATATCACTAAACGGGAGGGAAAAACATGAAGGCAGTAACGTTTCAAGGAACGAAAGACATGCAAGTCAAAGAAGTCAAAGACCCGGAACTCCAAAAACGTGATGACATCATCGTGAAAATAACTTCCACCGCTATTTGCGGAACAGATTTGCACATCTATCAAGGGGCGTTGCCTACTACCAAAAACACCGTCATTGGCCACGAACCGATGGGCATTGTAGAAGAAGCCGGCCCGGACGTTACCAAGGTGAAAAAAGGCGACCGAATCGTCTTGCCGTTTAATATAAGCTGCGGCCACTGCTTCTACTGTTCTCACGAAATGGAAAGCCAGTGCGATAACTCAAATGGCAACCCTCATTTTGATACAGGCGCCTATTTCGGCTTAACGGAACGCTATGGCGATTATTCAGGCGGGCAGGCTGAATATCTGCGCGTGCCATATGCTAACTTCATGCCATTGGTCATTCCGGAATCTTCCGAGCTCGAAGATGAGCAGGTCCTGTTCCTGTCGGATGTACTGCCGACGGCCTGGTGGAGCGTCGAGAACGCAGGTGTCAAAGAAGGCGACACGGTCGTCGTTCTCGGCTGCGGGCCGATTGGGCTCATGACCCAGAAGTTTGCCTGGATGAAAGGGGCAGCGCGGGTTATTGCGGTAGATGAATTGCCGTACCGGATGGAAAAAGCGAAAAAAATGAATAATGTGGAAATCGTCGACTTCAGCCTGCACGACAACACGGGAGCGTTGATCCATGAAATCACTAAAGGCGGCGCACGGGTCGTCATTGATTGCGTAGGGATGGACGGTAAGAAATCGGCATCAGAAGCCGTTCAGCAAAAGCTTATGCTGCAAGGCGGGACGCTGAGCGCAATCGATATCGCGAAAGATGCTGTCAGCAAGTTCGGGACCATCCAATTGACGGGCGTCTACGGATTGACCTACAATCAATTCCCGCTCGGTAATCTGTTTGAACGTAATGTAACAATGAAGATGGGGCAAGCACCGGTCATCCATTTGATGCCGATGCTCCTCGACAAAATTGAAAAAGGCGAGTTCGACCCGCGCGAGATCATTTCACACATTGTGCCTCTTGAACAGGCGAGTGAAGCATACCGGATTTTCAATGACCACGAAGATGAATGCACCAAAGTCATTTTAAAACCATAAAAAAATGTCGATGAAACGCTCCGGTTACCGGAGCGTTTTAATTTTGCCTTGCCTGCGGTATGATGGTACAGAAGAAAAAGGGGGGGAGACCAGATGGCCGAAATATCGGAAGTCAGAAGAGAACTCGCGCTGGATTGTTTTCTATTGGCCGGAAAAGTCATGATGGAAAGCGGCGCGGAAACCTACCGGGTGGAAGATACGATGATCCGGATGGCGGTTTCGCAAAATATGATGGATTCCCATTGCTTTGTGACTCCAGCGGGCATTATGTTTTCCCCGAGCAATGACTTGCCGACGCGCTTTGTCCGCATCCATGGGCGCCGTACCGACCTCGAACGGGTGGCACGTGTCAATGCCGTCTCGAGACGTCTCGTAGCGGGCCAGCTGACTTTGCAGCAGGCGTATGAAGAAATGACGGAAATTGAAAAAAACCATTACTTATTCCCTTTGTGGCTGCAAGTATTCGCAGCTGCAGTTGCCAGTGCCTGCTTCCTGATTTTGATGGGCGGAGGCTGGGCGGACATTCCGTTCGCTTTTCTCATTGGGGGAATCGGTTTTTATATTGTGGAAATGGTACTCGTGAAAACGAGAGTCAAGTTTTTTGCAGAATTCATAGGAGCGGTCGCCATCGGTACTTTAGCTGTGCTCGTTGTGAATAGTGGATTCGGTAACGATCCCGATACGATCATCATCGGTTCGGTCATGCCGCTTGTGCCTGGCTTGCTGATCACTAACGCAGTCCGTGATATGATGGCGGGCCATTTTGTATCGGGATTATCGATGGGCGCAGAAGCTTTTTTGACAGCATTCGCTATCGGAGCGGGCATCGCCATCGTATTGTCATTTTAAGGAGGAGATCGAATGAACTGGCCTTTGGAGGCATTTCTAAGTTTTTTGGCAGCCGGAGCATTCGGCATCATTTTCAATATCCCAAAGAAGACACTCATCAGTTGTGGTCTTGTCGGGATGAGCGGCTGGCTTGTCTACCGGAGCTATTTCCTCATGTTTGATGACCCGATTCAAGCCACTTTCGCCGGCGCCTTCATTGTCGCGATCGTTGCACACATCTTGGCGAAAACATTTAAAATGCCAATGATCATTTTCAGTGTCGCCGGCATCATCCCGCTTGTTCCGGGAAGCCGTGCTTACAATGCGATGCGCAATATCGTGGAGAACGATTACATGGAAGCGGTCGATTTCGCCGTGCAGGCATTGATGATTTCAGGCGCTATCGCCATGGGATTGGTATTCGCAGAAGTGCTCATGCAATTGTATTTCAAGTATCAAGCTAGACGGACACAGAAAAAAATGGGCTTCACCCAGGAATGATTGATGAAACAACAGGCTGCCAGCTTTGCGGGCAGTCTTTTTTTTGTGGGAATAATGTATGCCAGGAGCTGACAATAACGCCTCAATCTTCTACTAACTCCGGGAAGCGATTCCCCACTAGCCGGCAACTTGTGAAAAAGCCGAACCATGTAAACACGTTGTAATCAACGAAATATATAAGCTGCAAAGCGCCCAGGGTGAGCCGACGCAGTAGGAGAAAAGCTGCACCCAATAATCGTATGAACCGGCTTGCTCAACTTTCGCATCGCAGATGAATTGGCTCAATTTACTTTCGCCAATTCATTGTTGCCAAAGGCCAACCCAAAGCAGGGTAGCGGATATCAATACGAGGACAGCGTATGACAATATCTGTGATTCGAAAATCCGAACACAATAAAAAACCCCAGACCGCGGAATTTCCGCGGTCTGGGGTAGAGAGATTATTTTAGCCATTTCTCGAGTTCCTGGGCGCTCATCGGGTGGCTGATGATATAGCCTTGGATGCTATTGCAATCCATCGCCCGAAGCAGTTCAAGCTGCTCGTTCGTTTCAACCCCTTCAGCGGTCACTTGGAAATCAAGCGACTTGCCAAACTGGATCATGCCGTTAATCATTTTCTGCATTTTTTCCTGCTTTGTGATCGACTGGATAATGGCCCGGTCAATTTTTAATGAGGAAATCGGCAATAACAGCATATAACGGAAAGATGCATAGCCTGTTCCGAAGTCATCGAGCGCAAATTGTACGCCTTGCTGGTTCAAACGGTTCATTTGCTGCATGATCGGCCGTTCCGCTTCTGCTTCAAGCGCGAACTTCTCGGTGATCTCGATCATCAAGGAATGCGGATCGCAATTATTTGCTTTCATTTGCTCGATCAACAGGCTCGCCATATCCTTGTCGCGGAATTCACGGATAGAGGAGTTGATGCTAATGCGCAAATTGATTCCTTTTGCTTTCCAATCTTTCAATTGCGCGCAGGCGGTCTCCAGAACGAAACTGCCGATCTCATGAATCATGCCGTTCTCTTCGGCAATGGGAATGAGTTCATCAGGCGTCACGATGCCGATTTCATCATCATTCCAGCGGACCAGCGCTTCGACACTTTCGACATTGCCAGTCGAGAGATTCACTTGCGGCTGATACAACAATTGCAGGTTTTTTCGATCCAAAGCATGGACAAGCCGCTTCTCAATAAGCGCTTTCCGGTTCAGGCGTTCGTGGTCGTCTGCTGTCAAAGTGGAAATGGCGCTGCCGCCGCGGTCTTTGACTTTCTTGATCGTTGCATAGGAAGCTTTGATCAAGTGGACGAAGCTTTGCTGATCTTCCGGATATTTCGTAATGGCGCCGCTAACTGTCAAAGGAACTGCCGTGCCCCCGATATAAATCGGGTGCTGTTGCAAATAAGGCAGGAAGCCCTCGAGGAACCAGTTCGGCAATGGCGTGATCAACGCAAATTCATGAAGCCCGGCGCGTGTAATCAAGGAATCCGAGAAATACATGCGCAAGCGTTTCGTGAACTCGATCAGTAATTCATTTTCCGTATCGGTATCCGATACATCACGCAAAGTGTAGAACCGGTCGATATCAAGGAACAGGAAAGAGAAATGACGGCCTTCTTTTATATGTTCCGCAACGGCTTGTTCAAGGCGGTGGCGATTTTCGAGCCCCGTGATTGGGTCGATAAAAGCGATTTCCTCGAGGTGCTTTTGGGCATGCTTTGTTTCCGTGATGTCTTTTTCAAGGAAGATATAATACGCATCTTCTTCCGATAATTGCATCGGAATCGCCGTCAAGTCGACCCAGTACGTTTCACCGTCTTTTGTCGCTTTTTTTGCTTCGCCGTTCCATACGTGCCCATCTTTCAAGCTTTCCAGGATCGAATCGACAAACTCAATGTCTTCTTCGCTGTCATGGAACATTTGCCATACCGGTTTGCCGAGTACGCGTTTAGGGGTCCATTTGCTGAGCTTTAGGAAATGGGGGTTCGCGTAAGTGACAAGAAACTCTTGATCGAAATAAGTCATCATGAACGAATCGTCCAGCCCATGGCGCAGATGACTTAATTCTCTTGCTGCTGACTCTGCGCTTACGCTATCATCGATCTCATAGATGGTCAGAAGGAAACGCTCACCATGCGATGTGAACGCTTTCGTGACAACCGTAGAATAGCTTTGCCCGCCGCTGCCAAGGCCGGTTTCCATATTTTCGAACCGTACCGGATCTGTGCTTTCCAATAGCATGTCCCATGGTTGCTTGTGGAAAGCGGCTTGTTCTGGATTCATATAGGGAAAGGGTTGGCCTTTAGTGCTCTCTGTATTTAGTTGAAAGATGCGTTCGGCGTGCCCGTTGAACCAAGTGATGAGTCCTTCTTGATCAAAAATGATGATGGGGAAGGGAATATGGTTATATGCTAGGGTTTGTGCCAAAAAATCCTGCTTTTCACTCATTAACTGACGCTCCTTAACCGTTTTGTACTTTCATTATAAAGAAGAAAAGGTCTTTCGTCACCACTTTACAAAAATATAATACGGGAATTTTAGCACAGAAAAGCTATTGTCCTTTTTTAGTATCTCATGAGAGAATAGGCATGATTCGATTGAAAATTGAGGGAATCGATAAATTTGTCCCGATTTCAAGGATTTAAACTGATAATCAAAGTCGATTTAGCTAATTCGTCATGGGTTGGATTTGTTATCCGGAAGGAGTGGGACGAATGGAACGTCTAAAAGGGGTATCGATGATATTAATAGGGGCGATGCTTTGGGGAGCCACCGGACCGCTCATGGAATGGACACTTGATGTTTACCCGATTTCTGTGCCATTTCTGCTGACTATCCGTCTTATTGTCGCTGGCATCGTCCTGCTGCTGTTTTTGAAAATGAAAAAGGTCCAAGTGACGTCAATTTTCCGGCAAAAAATATGGACGCGTCCCTTATTGATCTTTTCTGTGGCAGGCATGCTCGGTGTCCAATACAGTTTCGTCGCAGCGATTGATACGAGCAATGCTGTCTTTGCGACATTGATGCAGTTTCTTGCGCCTGTTTACGTCATTGTCTTCATTTCCCTGCGCCTTCGTAAATGGCCGCCGGTCTATCAAGTGCTCGGCATGCTCGGTACGCTCGCCGGTTTGTTTTTATTGTTGACGGACGGGCGCTTGGATTCCTTGGTCATTAGCGGCGAAGCGCTATTTTGGGGAGTTCTGGTCGGCTTAGCTTTCACGTTCTATACGCTTTATCCGGCTCGCTTGATGCAAGAATGGGGCGTCTTGCTCGTTGTCGGTTGGTCGATGCTGTTCGGTGGAATCTTTCTTGGGCTCATCAATCCAATTTTCCTGTCAGACGAATGGGGGCTATTGGCAGATCCAACACTCATTTTAGCGATCATCGCAATTATAGTGGTCGGTACGATGGCCTTTGTGCTGTTCCTTAGCAGCATGCGATTCATCTCGCCAGTGGAAACGAGTATTTTATCTGCAATGGAGCCGTTGACCGCGATGGTCATCTCGCTAGTCTGGTTCGGCCATTTTCTATCCCCATTGCAAATCGGCGGTGCCTTGCTGATGTTGGTATTCGTCACTTGGTTATCGTTTGCCGGCAATAAAAAGCCTATCAAAGAAAACTTGTGACTAGGGGCAAGCAGCAAAATGCTGCTTGCCTTTCTCGTTTCCGAATACGAAAATTATTGTTTTAATACATGACAAAAAAAGGGATATCCCTACCTGATATCTGAAAATTATGGCATACTAGTTTTAAATAAAGTTCGAGTTTCGAAATGTTCAGGAGGCACCATTATGAAAACTGTTTTCTCTTATACCAAACCCTATTCCTTCCTGATAGGTGTGGCACTGTTCCTGATGCTCTTGGAGTTGGTTGTCGAACTCCTGCAGCCTTTGGTCATTGCGAGCATCATCGATGATGGCATCGTAGCTGGAGACCAAGACACGATCATTCGCCTGGGGCTTGTGCTTATGGGCTTGTCATTGATTGGTTTTTTGTCAGGAGTTGTCAATTCGTATTTCGCTTCCCATGCATCCCACAGCTTTTCGTTTGACGTCAGGCGGGCAGTCTATGAGCGTGTTCAGTCGTTCTCGCTTGCGATGTTCAATAAGTTTCCGGCATCAGGCCTCATTACACGGCTGACAAGTGACATCCAAATGATTCAGCAAGTGCTGTACATGGGTTTGCGCATCATGCTGCGCGCGCCGCTGATAGTCATTGGCAGCATGGTCATGGCGTTTGTCGTCAATGCGCAATTGGCGATTTATTTGGTCATTGTCTTCCCGATTTTACTGGTGTTTTTATACGTTATGGTGAGAAAAGGCGTCGTCTATTTCAGCTTTGTGCAGCGTCGGCTTGATAAGGTCAACCGTATGGTGCAAGAAAACCTGCAAGCGGTCCGGCTGATCAAAGCATATTTGCGCGGCAAGTATGAAGCGAATCGATTCTCCGAAGTGGCGGGTGCGCTCAAGACCGATATGGTCAAAGCGTTCCGCATCATGGAAATTATTTTGCCAATTCTGCTATTTGGCATGAACGTCTCGCTGCTGGCAGTTATTTGGTTCGGTGCTTTTGGAATCCAGAGCGGTGATGCGCAAATCGGTGAATTAGTCGCCATCGTCAATTACGCAATGCGCATGACTGGTGCATTTTCAATGTTCTCATTCATCATCATGGCCTTTGCGCGTGCCAAAGCATCTTCTGACCGTATCGAAGAAGTCCTGTTAGCGGATGATGACGGCGAGGCAGTAAATGGGGCGACTGTGCCGCTCAGAGAAGGGACCGTGCGTTTTGACGATGTTTCCTTTGCGTATCCGGGCACTTCCCGAAGAGTGCTTCAACACATTAGCTTCGAGCTGGCGCCGCGTGAAAAACTAGCTATTATGGGCGCTACGGGATCCGGGAAGACCTCGCTATTGCAGCTGATTCCGAGATTCTATGAAGCGACAGAAGGAAGCGTATCCGTGCACGGCCGTGACGTCCGTGAGTGGGATTTGCAGGAACTGCGCAAGACGATTGGGCTTGTGCCGCAGCAATCGATGCTCTTTACCGGCAGCATTTCCAATAATCTGTCTTGGGGCAAGGAGCAGGCGGCGCTTTGGGAATTGCAGGGAGCTGCGGAAAAAGCGCAAATTGATGAAACGGTCCAGCGCTTTCCGAAAGGCTATGAAACGCGCGTCGGCCAAAAAGGCGTCAATTTATCCGGCGGTCAAAAGCAGCGCTTGTCGATCGCCCGGGCATTGGTACGCAAACCGTCGATTCTAATTCTCGATGATAGCACCAGTGCGCTTGATGTGAAGACCGAATCTGCCTTGTGGGCGGAGCTTGACAAAGAACAAGCGACGACACTCTTGGTGACACAGAAAGTGCGCACGGCGATGCGTGCAGACCGCATCCTGCTGTTGGAGGACGGCGTCGCGTCAGCTTATGGTACACACGACGAACTATTGAATATGTCTCCTTTGTATCGTGAGATCGCACAGTCCCAACAAGCAGAGGAGGTGGATGAATATGTTTAATGCAATCCGCCGGCCTTTTGGCTACGAGCCGGTATTGACGAAGGAAGATTTGAAAAAATCACCGGATAACAAAAATGAACGCGCAAAAAACTGGAAATCCACCTTGCTGCGGATCTGGAAGCTGGTGGACGAACAGCGCACGCTATTGATCATCGTCTTGACACTTGTATTCGTCAGTTCCGCAATGGCATTGCTCGGTCCATTTTTGATCGGTTATATCATTGATACGTATATTGTGCCGGGAGCATTCGAAGGAATGGGCTTGATCATCGGTTGGCTGGTCGTGGTCTATGTGCTCCATTCGGTGACTCTCTACTTGCAAAACTACTGGATGGTCGGGATTGCCCAGCAAGTCGTCTATCAAATGCGGGCGGGACTGTTTGGGCATTTTCAGCGCTTGCCGGTGTCGTTTTTCGATAAACGCCAGCACGGCGAATTGATGAGCCGCATGACCAACGATATCGAGAACGTTTCATCGACACTCAATACATCGTTCATACAAGTGTTTTCGAGTATTTTGACACTGGTCGGGACGGCAGTAGTCATGGTGTTTCTCAGCCCGATTCTCACCGTATTGACGTTCATCATCATTCCAATTATGTATTGGTCCGTTCGCTGGATTACAAAACGTACGGGCCGTTTGTATAAAGAACAGCAAAAAGCGGTTGGGGATCTGAACGGCATGATCGAAGAAACCATTTCTGGCCAAAAGATCGTCAAAGCCTTTTCCCAGGAAGACCGAGTCATGGATGAGTTTCTCGTCAAAAGCGAACGCCTCCGCCGCAACGGTTTCTGGGCTTGGACCTATGCCGGGTTCATCCCAAAAGTGATGAACTTCCTCAACAACGGCAGTTTTGCGATCGTGGCGGGTGTCGGTGGATTGCTTGCTCTGAACGGCTCGGTCACAATCGGCGTGATTGTTATCTTCACCGAGTATTCCCGCCAGTTCACACGGCCGTTGAACGATTTGGCGAACCAATTCAATACGGTGCTGTCGGCTATTGCAGGGGCTGAACGTGTCTTCGCCATCATGGATGAAGCAGAAGAAGCCGATGATACAAAACACAACGCCGAAAAGCGGCTTGAAGGAAAAGTTGAATTCGATAATGTGTCTTTTAAATACGAAGGCGCCGAAGAGGAATGGACCATTCGCAATTTGAGCTTTACGGTGGAAACTGGGCAGACGGCGGCTTTCGTCGGGGCGACAGGTGCCGGCAAAACGACGGTCATGCAGCTATTGGCAAGATTTTACGATGTCGATGAAGGCGAGATCCGCATCGACGGCACGCCGATCGGGGCGATGCCGCGCGAGACTTTGCGCAAGCAAATTGCGTTCGTGTTGCAGGACCCGTTCTTGTTCGAAGCTTCGGTCAGCGACAACATCCGCTACGGTAAGCTTGATGCGAGCGACGAGGAAGTGGTGGAAGCAGCGAAACAAGCCAACGCCCATGACTTCATCTCCAAACTGCCTGAAGGCTACGACACAGTGCTGTCTGGCGACGGTTCGATGATCAGCCAGGGGCAGAAGCAATTGTTGTCGATTGCGCGGGCGCTAATCGCCGATCCGGTCATTTTGCTGCTCGACGAGGCGACGAGTTCGATTGACACCGTGACGGAGCTGAAAATCCAGGAAGCGCTCGAACGGCTTATGGAAGGGCGCACGAGTTTTGTTATTGCCCATCGGTTGAATACAGTGAGAAAAGCGGACTTCGTCTATGTCATGGAACTCGGCAAGCTGGTCGAATCAGGCAGCCAGGACGAATTGCTGAAACAAGATGGCTTGTATGCGACGATGCTCGCAGATGCCAAATTATAATGAAACTAAAGCACGAGGCGGAGAAGAGTCTGCCTTGTGCTTTTCTTATGGAAAAGAACAGGCAATGGAAGAAGCCTTAATTTCTGGAATCAGGTGGCGGGCTTTGCTGTGGGCGGTTATGATAAGAAGAAAAAGGAAGGCGGGATGGAAATGGAATTATCCCTGTCGATTGCGTCGTTTCCGCTGGATGCGGAGACTGCGAGGGAAATGGAACAGCTGATTTCCGGTGAACCGGATGAATGCCGAACTTTGCTGCACAATGAATTATGGCAAAAACCGTTTGCGAAAGGATTTGCGGTGCTTGCTTACACCGATAGCGGAGAGTTGGTCGGCTGTGCGGCTGCAGGCGATTTGGTCGGCTTGCACCATTATGAATGGTCGGCATTTGTCGCACCGGATTACCGCCGGCTTGGGCTGGCAACGGCTTTGGCTGATGGCGTGCGGCATTCTCTCGAACAGCGCGGGGCAGAAAGCGTACTTGCGGCATTCACGGAGCATAGCGCATCGGATAGCTGGCTAGAGGGCCTTGGCTATCATCGTTCTTTCCAAGAATTGCAGTTTGCAGCGGATCCTCTTGCGGCTTACGAACTCGGAGAGGGAGTAGAGATTGCTGCGTATGAAGAAAAGCATTTGGATGAATTGGCGAATCTTTTGCGCGCGGCATTTGATGAATCTGTTCTTCCGGTGCTTGAGCACAATCTAGAAGATTCGGAACGCCATGTTTATTTAATGCGGCATGAAGGCAAGCTCGTCGCAACCGCGACATTGAGCAGTGAAGACCAGGCTTTATGGGTGACGGCGCTCGCTGTGTCGCCGGAAATCCAGCGATCAGGCCATGGCCAAGCATTTTTGAAGTGGGCGCGGCAGTTAGCGCATCAGAAAAAACTGGCGCGTGTGCTGGTCGAAGTGGAAACTGACAATGTGGCGCGATCGGTTTATGAGAAGGCAGGCTTTACGAAGCTATCAACCATTTCCTATTGGCAACCCGCGCTGCAATAAAAAAACCGCCCAGCAGTGAATCCGCTGGACAGTTATCTTTTAAAGCTTATTGGTTTGTTTGTTCATAATTTTTATCGGAACCGTCTGCATAGTCTACTTCAATTTCGATTTTCTTGAAGCCTTGGTCAATGCCAAAAGCTTCGACGACTTGGCTGATGACTTCATCATCTGGCGTATCAGGGGTTAAGTTCAACTGTGACAAACCTGGTTCCATTTCATTGAAGGCGTCATCGCCTGTCAGGTTCACACCGTCGATTTTGTTTTCATATTCGGCCTCTACCTGGCCACGTTCTTCTTCGTAGCTAAGGTCTAGTGCATCATCTTGGTCAGGCATATCGACATCAACGGACAAATCAGTGAATCCGTATGTTTCACCATCCGCAGTTGCTTCAGTTCCGCCGCTTGGAGAAGCATCTTCAGTCGATTCTGCTTCCGGCGCTGCCGTTTCTTCAGCGGCCTCATCTGTGACGGGCTGCGTGACTTCCTCGTCATCGCCGCAAGCTGCCAAGGCAAGTGCGGAAGACATGATAAGGGCAGGGAAAATCAATTTTTTGTTTTTTGTCATAACATAAAACTCCCTTTCAATTTTACTGTTTACCGTTCTATTCCCGAAATTATGGGAAGTAAGCAATGAAAAATGTAAAAAAGTATCGTACGATAGAAACCACTAGCAGAGTCGAGCACAAGCTGAGCTTGAATGGAGCCATTGAAATGGACAAATACAAAAACGGGCAGAACATCGCCGCTGCAAACGAACAAAATATCCGCACGGATTTCAAGGAAAGCATGACTTACGGTGATTATTTGCATCTCGACAAGCTGTTGTCTGCACAGGACGGTGTCAGCGGACACCACGATGAATCGCTTTTCATCATCATCCACCAAGTATCGGAACTGTGGATGAAGCTGATCCTGCACGAATTGTCGGCGGCCATCCGCCATATCGATGCGGATGATCTGCAGCCGGCATTCAAGCAATTGGCACGCGTATCGCGCATCCAATCGCAGATCATTCAAGGCTGGGATGTGCTGTCGACCTTGACGCCTGCCGAATACCTGGAGTTCCGGGATGACCTCGGCAATGCGAGCGGCTTTCAGTCCTACCAGTACCGCATGATCGAATTTGCGCTCGGCTACAAAACGAAGCATGTCTTGAGTATTTACGAAAAAGACCCGGCCTTGCATGAGCAATTAACACAAGCGTTCCACGCACCGGGCTTGTATGATGCCGCTATCCAAAAATTGGCGCGCAGCGGATTTAAAATTGACGACAGCGTCCTATCGCGCGATGTCAGCACTGTATATGAACCGAATGACAGCGTCCGGGAAGCATGGAAGGAAATTTACCGCAATGTTGATGAACATTGGGAGCTGTATCAATTGGCGGAGAAATTGGTCGATATTGAAGATTGGCTGCAGCAATGGCGTTTCCGCCACATGAAGACGGTCGAACGGATCATCGGCTTCAAACAAGGCACAGGCGGATCGTCCGGCGTCAATTATTTGAAGAAAGTATTGGATCAATATTTCTTCCCAGAACTTTGGCAAATCCGGACAGACGTCTAAAAGGAGGCTGGCTTATGGAAATTTTTGCGCATCGCGGAAGTTCGGGCACACATCCGGAAAATACGCTGCCTGCTTTTATGGAAGCGGCAGCCTTGCCAGTTCACGGAGTAGAACTGGATGTCCATTTATCAAAAGACGGGGAGCTTGTCGTCATTCACGATGAAAAAGTGAACCGTACCACCAATGGCAAAGCTTATGTGAAAGACTTGTCACTTGCCGAGTTGAAACAACTGGATGCCGGAAGCTGGAAAGCGGGCGAGTGGGCCGGGACGGCGATTCCGACATTGGCGGAAGTTTTCAATGTATTTAAAGATACCCCTCATGTACTGAATGTTGAGCTCAAAACGGATATATTTCCGTATTCGGGTGCTGTGGAAAAAGTGGTGAGACTTGCAGCACGACATGGTATGGAGGATAGGCTTATCATTTCTTCATTCAACCATCCGGATGTGAAATTGGCAGTACATAGCCATCACGTGGCAGGGGCGATTTTGGCTTCTAATATTTTAGTGGATATGTCCGCTTATGCAGAGACGGTCGGGACAAAGCGGCTTCATTTGTCCTTGCCGTATGCGCTTCGGCACGGTGCCGAACTGATCGAAAAAGGCTGTGAGATCTATGTCTATACCGTCAATCGGCTGGACTACGCCGAGCAATTGCAACAGATCGGCGCCTCGGGCATCTTCACGGATTATCCGCAAAGAATGCTGGAGGAATTGTGATGAAGCGAGTGGGGTGATTATCTGGCTGCTTGCAGTACTCATGTTGGGCGTCGTCGGTGCTACAGGCTGGCCGCTCGTTGCAGGATTAATCCTGTTGCCAATCTTTTTCATTGGAAAGCCATGGTATACGAGCTTTACGAAAAACACAGCCGAACACAAATAGAAAACCGCCCGATGGATGTCAAATCGACATCCATCGGGCGGTTTTTCATTTGAAATAATTACCACTTGGCATAATGTTCTTCTGCAGAGCCGAGCAATTGGTGGATTTTGACTTTCTTGCCATCTGCATAGCGAACATAGCCATTGTAATACCCGAACAATTGATGAACTTCCGATTTCACAAGGCGCGCGTCGGATTTCGAAACCCGCTCGTAAAAAGGCGTGAACGTCAATTTGACATCATCGGTCAGCTTGGTGTGGATCAGCCAGGGCTTTTTAAAATCATCGTCATCGTAGCGGAAAATGACATCCTCGCTGATTTTGGTCATGCGGCCATTGACGAAAAAGGCATTTTCCGTCATTCCTGTGCCGTCGGTCCATTTGCCGCCAAAATTCAAGCCTATTACTTTGCCCAGCGAACGTTGAGAAGCCATGCCCCAGTTCCATACGGCTTCACGCGGCCAGATGCCCCGTCCGTAATCTAAAACCGAAAAGCTATCCATTTCATCGAATTCATAACGCTTTGGCCCGATTTGAACAATACCGGTTGTCGGCAAGGCGTGGTGCTTAGCGGTGAATTGGAAGGTCTGGCGGTTCCAGGGAATGACGACATTCAAGGATTCCATTTCCTGTGGATGGGCAATCGTTAGCGAAGCATGCAATTTTTCCCCTTCAAAATCAGGGACAGTTACAGCTAAACGCGTCTTGCCGTCTTCATAGGTCGAATGGATCGACATCTCGGAATTGTGGAAAAGTGAACTGTCCAACACGCTGGCGGATAGACGCAAGTTCCTGGAATACGGCACCATGACCGTTTTCTCGAAAAAGCGCTGCGTTTCGTAATTCAGAAAATAAACAAAGCAGACAGCGGCATAATCCAAATGGCAGATGGTGGCTGAAAAAACAATCTCATCACCGAATACGCACCAGTAATTCCATTTTTTCTTGCGCAGGAAATTGCCTTTCAAATTGCATTCTACAAGCGGCTTTTTGGCGTAGCCGATGGCGTTGGGATTCAATTGGCCTTTGGCATCACATAATTTAACGTGTTCTGTAAGTTCCCGTTCCACATGTTGCATCGAATCCACCTCACTGTCTTTATATGCCCTTATTGTATCAGAAATTCCCGGGTTTTCCCGGAAAAATGCTGTAAGATGGGCACAAAGACTAGTGTTTTATTATACGCTTCCAGGCGGGCGTCTCCACATAAACGCCAAGGTGCCTTCTCCTGCATGGACGGCTAGAGATGAACTCAAGTTGCCGATTAGTACTTCCGCTTCAGGTGCGAACTTCAAAAGTTCAGTTTTTAACTCTTCGGCCTGTTCAGGAATATGGCCGTGCATGATTTGGAAGTAATGGATGCCATATTGCTCGTGGTCTGCCTTGGCACGTTCGAGCAAATACGCTAATGCTTTCTTATGGGAACGTACCTTATCGATCGGCTCCAACTCGCCTTTCTCGGTAAGCTGGACAATCGGCTTGATCTTCAAGACACTGCCGATATAGTACTGGGCACCGCTCATTCGGCCGCCTTTATACAATTGGCTCAAATTCCCGATCAGGATGAAATTACGGAAGTTTGTTGTTTCTTTCTCAAGGCGCTGGGTGATTTCTTCGGCAGATAGGCCTTGTTCCTGAAGTTCCAGGCCACGTTCAAGAAGTCCGGATAAGCCATATGATAAAGCGAGTGAATCGACGGTATATACCTTGAAATCCGTCATCTCAGCACCGGTCATGGAAGAAGCAATCGTGCCACTTAGCTTGGCCGATGCATGGACCGCGATGGCGCATTCGTATTCCTCTTTCAGCTTTTCATAAAGCTCCGCAAACTTTCCAGCAGAAGGCTGGGAAGTTTTCGGGAAATCCTTCGAGCTTTTCATGCGTGCATAGAGTTCGTCGTTCGACAAATCGATGCCATCGTCGATAAACTCTTCCGACCCGAAATGAATATTCAACGGGACGATATAAACGTCGGGATGGGCTTTAAATCGTTCTGTAACATATCCAGTTGTATCCATGATCCATGCAATTGGCTTTTTCATCATAAAACCCCTATCTATTGAGTATTTTGAATAATAAAACTATAACACGGATAATAATATGGTCCTAGCTTTGTCAAATAAAAATCTGTAATGACAGGACATTCAGGCTTTAGTAGAAGGGAACCGGGTTTCCATCGAAACTTTAATATCTGCTTGGTGGCGAATTACAATAATAATAATGGTCAGAAACAGCGGCCAAACAACTGATTGCACTTGAAATGCGAAGGCCACAGCAAAAAAAGCGCTAAAGCCTGCGAGCATCGACAAAGTGGCGCTTTTCAACCATGGGTAGAAAGCGAATGACAAGACGATCATCGCTAAAAATAAATCAGGCGTCAGCCAAAAGGCGACCCCAGCAAAGGTTGAGATTCCTTTTCCGCCACGGCCTTTTCGCCATAGCGGATAAATATGCCCGACGACTGAAAGTAACCCGGCGACAGCGACGGACCATAGAGGGAATTCAAGCCATAGGCCTGTCCATATGACAGCTGAACCTTTCAAAAAATCGCCGAGAAACACCAATAAGGAAGCTCTGCGCCCAAGTACAGCTAAGGCATTGCGTGCGCCGGGATTTCCGCTGCCTGAAGCAGTCAAATCCACACCTTTCCATTTTCCTATCCACAAGGCGGTCAAAACCGTACCAAGTAAATAACTACCGATCCAATACAAAGCAACCATCGTATCCCTCCAGCAACTAAATGCAATTTCATAAAAATAATAGCCTCCCCAAATCGGGGGAGGCTATGAAAATTATTGGTCTAATGTTGATGCTTCGAACAAGTAATCGCTGATGACACGGAGCCCTTTGTCGAAGTTCTCCAAATGGAAATGCTCATTCGGGGCGTGGAAATTTTCCGACGCAAGCCCGAAGCCCATCAAGACGACAGGCAATCCGAGAATTTCATCAAACGCAGCGACAATCGGGATCGATCCACCCATGCGCGTGAAGGCAGTCGGCACTTGATACACTTTTTCATACGAGCGGCCCGCTGCCTGGATGGCCGGATGATCGTATGGTGTTAGGAACGGTTTGCCTTTATCGAATTCGGTGATGTTGACTGTGACGCCTGCTGGCTTATGCGCGTCAACATGCGCTTTCAGCTTGGCGATGATGTCATCCGGATCCTGGTCTGGAACAAGTCGGCAAGTGATTTTGGAGCTGGCTTCTGCAGGCAACACGGTCTTGATGCCTTCTCCGGAAAATCCTCCGGTGATGCCATTGACTTCGAGCGTCGGGCGGATCCAAGTGCGCTCGACGAACGAGTAGCCTTTCTCGCCGAAATCTTGAGAGATGCCAATTGCCTGCTTTTCATTTTCCAAATCGAAATCAAGTGCGGCGAATTCAGCGCGTTCCTCGTCCGAGACAGGACGCACATCGTCATAGAAGCCCTCGACTTGAATGACCCCTTCTTTGTCGCGGAACGATTCAAGGATTTCCACAATGGCGTGCAGCGGGTTTTGGACAGCGCCGCCATAGAGGCCGGAGTGCAAGTCGCCTTTAGGGCCGTTGACGTCGATCTGGATGCCGGCAAGCCCGCGCAGCCCGTAACAGACAGCTGGGCGCCCTGGGCCTTGCATGCCGGTATCTGAGATGACGATGATATCAGCCGCAAGTTTTTCTTTATTGTCTTCAACGTATTTCGGCAGGCTCGGGCTGCCAATCTCTTCTTCACCTTCTAGGATGAACTTGATGTTGACGGGAAGTTCGCCATTCAACTGAAGAAGTGCTTCGACCGCTTTTACATGCATAAATACTTGGCCCTTATCATCGCTTGCGCCGCGTGCATACAATTTATTGTCGCGTACATGCGGATCGAATGGCGGTGTTTCCCACAAATGAAGCGGGTCGACCGGTTGGACATCGTAATGGCCGTAAACAAGAATCGTCGGTTTGCCCTCGGCATGGAGCCAGTCGGCGTAGACCACCGGGTGGCCGTCGGTTTCATCGATGCTGGCATTTTCAAGCCCGGCTTTCGTCAATGATTTGATAAGCCAGTCGGCGCCTTTTTGCATATCGGCTTTATGTTCGGAAAGGGAGCTGACCGATGGAATGCGCAAAAAACTTTTCAATTCTTCGAGATGTGCCTGGCGGTGATCTTTGAAGTATTTATCGATTTGAGTGGCGTTCATAAAATCCCTGCTTTCCAGTATTTTTAGTATGTGGAAATTATAGCATAGCTAAGTTGTCCTTTTCGACAAGAGGAAAATTGCTGTGGTATTATGGATAATACGGAAACAGATCGAAAAAATTTGATATGTATTTTACTGGAGGAAGTAAATTTGTTTATAGCATTGGCATTATTTCTGATCATGTCGTTTTTCCTGTCGGGAAGCGAAACGGCACTCACGGCAGTTAATAGGATGAAGGTCCATCTTCGCGCGGAGCAAGGGGATATAAAGGCCCAGAAGCTCGAAAAATTAATCGCGAAGCCGGACCGAATGATTACGACTATTTTGATCGGTAATAATATTTCCAATATCATGCTGCCTACACTTGTCACGACCATTGCCATCACGGAAGGATGGGAGGTCGGATTGGCGACAGCTATCTTGACGGTTGTCCTGATCATTTTCGGGGAAGTGTTGCCAAAGACCATTGCAGCGACGTTTGCAGATAAAATCGCTTATATCGTCGCGCCAATCATTTCCTTTTTGGTCCTAATCTTTAAACCCTTGACGTGGCTGCTTGCGCAGTTTACGAATATCTTCATCCGCATCATCTCCAAAGGCAGCGTCAAGGAAGCGACGATGACCAAAGAAGAGCTGCGCACGATGGTCGATATTGCGTCGACAGAAGGAACCTTTGAAGCCGACGAATCGGAACGCATTAAAGGCGTCCTCGACTTTCCACATAAAGACGTGTCGGATGTCATGTCGACACATCGCACGGACACGGTCGGCATTTCCATAGAGATGACCTACGAAGAAGTCCGCGACTTGATTTTGGATTCTTCATACACGCGTTACCCTGTCTACGAAGAAAGCATGGACAATGTCGTTGGGCTGTTCTATTCCAAAAAACTCATCGAATGGTCGATGAACCCGAACTTGACCTTAGCGGAATTGATGGATGACAATCCATTATTCGTCGTGCAATCGGTGAGCGTCGAAAAAGTATTCAAATTGATGATGGCAAAGAAAAAGCATATGGCTGTCATCTTGGACGAGTACGGTGGAACGCTCGGGATCGTGACGCACGAAGACATTATCGAGGAAATGATCGGACAGGACATTGAAGACGAGACGGATGCCGAAGACGATGAACTGGTCTTTGAAATCAACGACAGCCAATTGTCTTGCCACGGCCGCCTGGAAATTGAAGATGTCAATGAAATGTTCGAAGTCGAAGTGCCGGAAGACCATGACACAATTGCCGGATTTGTCATGCAGCAACTTGGCCATGTGCCGGAAGTCGGCGAAGAATTCACATACGAAAACTTGCATGTAGTCGTCAATGAAATGGATAGAAACCGTATTGAACGATTGACGATCACAAAACTAATTGAGCCTGAAGAACAGGAAACAATTAGCGAAAATGCAGGCAAAAGACAATAAGCGAAAGTCGTCCCGAGTATGGGGCGGCTTTTTTGTTTCTTACAACATTGTAAGGAGACTGAAAGAGGGAACGATAGAGCGTAAGCCTAAACTCGGGCACAATAAGAGCATAAGATCACCGGACGGAGGTAACACCGATGGAAGAGCTATATGCCGAATATAACCGCTACATCTATCATTTATGCCTGAAACTTACCCGCAACAAAGCTGAAGCTGAAGACTTGATGCAGGAAGTATGGCTGAAAGTAGTACGCTATGAATCCTCAATTGCTGAAGTTGACCACGCCAAGGCCTGGTTGACGACCATTTGTATGAATACATTCCGAGACCGCTATCGCAAAAACGTACGCCGCAGCAAACATATTGCCAATCAGCCGGAAGGGCTCGACGTCTCGTTGCTGGATTTGATCCCAACCGATGAGACCGGTACCGCCGAATTATTGGAAAAACAAGATGTCTCTGTCATGATTCGCCACAAGATCTCGGAACTGGATGCGATTTACCGGACGACGATCGTTTACTTTTACGTCCACCAGTATTCACTGGTTGAAATTGCTGAGACGATGAAAGTATCGATCGGTACAGTGAAATCCCGACTGCACCGAGGCAAACAGCGCCTGAAAGACATGCTCATGGAAGACGTAAGAACACGCGAATACGTCGTAATTGCCTAATATACTCCGAACCCCAGCCGAATAGTGGCTGGGGTTTTGATATGGAAAATAATAACTGATATTTTTCTGTGGCCCTTCCGCTTATAATGAAGCAAAGGGGCGGGAACTTAATGAAAAAAATCAAGAATTACAGCAAGCGTCGACGCATTATCATGGGTGTCGTGGGAGTGCTTGCTGCGCTGTACATAATTGTCATCATTTGGCATACGTTTAAACCCTTGCCGGAAGGCGTGTCATTCGCAGGCGAGCTGCACAGTGCCGAGCAAGTGGAGATGATTTATGACCTCAGTTTTGCGCAGGATAAAAACGGCAAGGGCTTGCAACATGAAATGAGGATTTTTGATGAAATTAACGGTTTGATCAATCGGGCGGACGAATTTTTAGTCCTCGATTTTTTCTTATTCGATAATTTCAATGACCAGGACGAAGAGTTTCCTGCCATTGCGGAACGTTTGGCCGATCACTTGATAGCAAAAAAGCAGGAAAATCCGGATTTTCAAATTTATTTTATTTCGGACCCGTTGAACACGGGTTATGGGTCGTACGACAGCCTCCTTCTTTCTGCACTTGAAGCGGAAGGGATAGAAGTCATCCTGACAGACCTCGACAAATTGCGCGATTCGATGCCGCTGTATTCAGGGCTTTACCGTGTGATTTTCCAATGGTTCGATAACGACGGAAAAGGCTGGATAAAAAATGGGATGTCGAGCGATGCTCCCGATATGACACTCTCGTCCTATATGAAGTTGATGAATGTTAAAGCGAATCATCGCAAAACCATCATTTCTGAAAAAGAGGCGATTGTCAGCTCCGCCAATCCGCATAACGTAAGTGGCTTCCACGGCAATATGGCTTTTCGGGTGAGCGGGCCTGTACTAGACGATATGCTCGAAGCTGAAGAAGCGGTATCCCACATGTCTGGAGGCCCCGATTTCCCGCGGGCACAGGCGCCTGAACAGCAGGGAGAGTACGGTGTTCAATACGTCACCGAACGCCAAGTGCAAAAAGCTTTGCTGGAGCATATCAATGATACCGAGCCGGGCGACAGCATCCGCATGGCCATGTTTTATTTGTCCGAAAGCGATATTATGGACAGCTTGGTCGAGGCTACCAACCGGGGAGTGGATGTCCGGCTCGTGCTGGACCCCAATGCGAACGCATTCGGAAACGAAAAGACCGGGTTGCCTAACCGCCCCGCGGTCCACGAAATGCGCGCCGCAACCGATGATGAAATGCAAGTGCGCTGGTACAACGCTGTGATCGGGCAATTCCATACAAAAGCGACAATGATCAAGAAACAGGAAGAAACGGTCATTGTCAGCGGAGCAGCCAATCTGACAGAAAGGGCCTTAAGGGATTATAACCTGGAAGCGGATATCCTGATCAAAGCGCCGACCGACAGCGAACTGGTCGGGGATCTCAACACTTATTTCGACCGGCTTTGGGACAATGAAGATGCTCTTTATACGCTGGATGTAGAAGAATATCAAGACGACTTCACCTTCTGGCAGCGCGGCATCTATAACTTCCAAAAACTCTTCAAGCTGACGACTTATTGAAAATAAATAAGTAAGTAATATGAGAAACAGAGTAAGTATGAATAGCTTGTGCTATTCGACTGCGTTCCATGTGCACGCTTTCCGGAGGGCTCGCATTGAGCCGCTTCGTCGCTGCGCTCCTGCAGGGTCTCAATTGTCTCGCTGATCCTCCCGGAGTCGGCCCCTTCCACTCCGTCTCTATTTTAGAGCGAAAAATCATTTCTTCGGTCCACTCAGAAGAAGTTGTGAAAAAGCACTACACTCTGTAACTTGCTTCATTCAGATAGAAGGAAATGATGTCACGATTCTCCACTCACATAATAAAAAACCTTCTATTCAATAATCTGCTTGCCAGTCGCTAGATTCAGGGAAGCGATTCCCCTGCTAGCCGGCAACTACCTAAAGAAGCAGATCTATTTAAACGCACCGGAATCAATGAAATCTTCAAGCCGGCCAGCGCCAAGGGTGAGCCGATGCAATAAGACAGGCGTTTTTCCTGGCTTATTGCAAGAGGCCAACCCAAAGCCGGGCGGCGATTAATAAGCTGAAGCAAAATAAAGGTTAGGAACGAGTCCACAATCAAACTCTAATATCTCAGTCGAAACTAGACCAGGGAAGCGATTTCCACACTAACCGGCAACTCGTACAGAAGCAGATCTGATTAAACGCACCCCCATCAATGAAGTCTTCAAGCCGGCCAGCGCCAAGGGTGAGCCGAAGCAGTAAGTGAAAGCTGCATCCAATCATCATATAAAACGGCTTGCTCAACTTTCGCTACGCTCAAGCATCACAGATGAATTGGCTCAACTTCCTTTCGCCAATTCATTACTGCCAGAGGCCAACCCAAAGCCGGGCGGCGACTAGTGAGCTGAAGCAAAATGGAGGTTGGGAACGATTCCACAAACAAACTCTAATATCTCAGTCGAAACTAGACCAGGGAAGCGATTTCCCCACTAGCCGGCAACTACCTAAAGAAGCAGATCTATTTAAACGCACCGGAATCAATGAAATCTTCATGCCGGCCAGCGTAAAAGGGTGAGCCGATGCTGTAAGACAGGTGTTATTCCTGGCTTGCGGCAAGAGGCCAACCCAAAGCCAGGCGGCGAATAGTGAGATGAAGCAAAAATAGAATGTGAGAACGATTCCACAACCAAACTCTCGATCTCTTTTTTTTACTACTCATTCGCGCAGAGTTTTCTCGTAAGCTGTTTATATTCAATGAAAAAACCCGCTGTACACAAGATTTCATGTGTGCAGCGGGTTTTTGGTTTACTCTTCTATTTGCTTGCCGGCTTCGATCCATTCCTCGACGTTCCAGACTTTCGTGGCAAGGCCGTCGTAGAAATCCGGTTCGTGGCTGACAAGAACGATTGTGCCTTTATAAGCCTGCATGGCGCGCTTAAGTTCAGCTTTTGCATCGATGTCTAAGTGGTTCGTCGGCTCATCGAAAATCAGCCAATTGCTTTCTTCGAGCATCAATTTGCACAAGCGCACTTTCGCTTGTTCGCCACCGCTCAATTGGTTCATCGGGCGGCCGATATGTTCGCTCTTCAATCCAGTGCGGGCAAGGGCGCCGCGCACCTGGCCCTGATCCATCGAAGGATAAGCATCCCAGATTTCATCGATCGGGCGGTGCGTCGGTGCTTTGACTTCTTGTTCAAAATAGCTAGGCGTCAAGTATTCCCCGCGGATGACATCTCCGTCGAGCGGCTTGATCTTGCCGAGCATCGTCTTGAGTAAAGTCGATTTCCCGACGCCGTTCATGCCGACGAGCGCGATTTTTTCGCCGCGTTCGATCATGAACGTCAATGGCGGCAACAACGGCTTGTCATAGCCGATGCGGAGCGCTTCTGCTTCAACGACGTAGCGGCTAGGGCTGCGCGTTTCTTTGAAGGCAAATTGCGGTTTGGCTGCCATTTCCGGTTTTTCGATACGATCCATGCGGTCCAATTGTTTCTGGCGGGATTTCGCGCGTCCAGTTGTCGAAGCACGCGCTTTGTTTTTCGCGATGAATGTCTCGGTTTTTTTAATCATGTCTTCTTGCTTTTCGTACGCGTCCAGATGCTGCTTTTTCGCCAATTCCGCAAGCTCGATGAATTTTTCGTAAGAGGCGGTATAGCGGTTCAGGCGGGAGAATTCCAAGTGGAAAATAACGCCTGTCACCGAACTCATGAATTCCGTATCGTGTGAAATGAGCAGGAACGCATGTGGATAGTTTTTCAAGTAATTGACGAGCCACTGGATATGTTCTTCATCCAGATAGTTAGTCGGCTCATCCAGCAATAGCACTTTCGGTTTTTCCAGCAATAGTTTAGCTAGTAGCAGCTTGGTTCTTTGTCCGCCGGAAAGCGATTCGACGTTGCGCTCAAGGCCTATAGCATCGAGTCCAAGGCCGCGAGCGATTTCTTCTACTTTAACATCCAATGTATAGAAATCACCGGCATCGAGTGCATCTTGCACTTCAGCCATCTGTTCGAGCAATGTTTCGAGCTGTTCCGCGTCAGCTTCGCCCATCTTCATGGCGATGTCGTTCAACTCTTTCTCTTTTTCATAAAGCGGCAAGAAGGCATCCTGTAAAGTTTGGCGGATGGTACGTCCCGGTGCCAGCTGTGTGTGCTGGTCCAAATAACCGTAATGGGTCTTTGGCTGCCATTCGACTCTGCCCGCGTCGTAAATTTGCTTGCCTGTCAAAATATTCATCAATGTCGATTTTCCGACGCCGTTCGCCCCGACTAACCCAACATGTTCCCCTTCGACTAGACGAAACGAAATGCCATTGAATAAAGTACGGTCCCCGAACGTATGGCTCAGGTTTTCTACTGTTAATAAACTCATGTATATGTTCCTCCACTTTCCATAAAAAAAACCGCGGTTAAAGTTCCGCGAGTTTTTTGTTTAATTCCGCAAGACGCTGTTCCATTTTTTCAAGCCGTTCTTCGGCTTTGTCGACCATTTTTGTATGGCCAGTCGTTTCCAGTTTTTCAATATCACCCTGTTGGCGTACGTAATCGCTCTTCAGTTCGGCGATGGCGTATTCGATTTCTTGCTTGTTCAACAAAATCACCCTAGTTTTTCTCTGTATTGTACCACATCTAGAGAAAATTTAAATCGATACGCTCGGCTTCTCGCTTTCATTGCGCACTATTACTCCTATATAATAACAAAAAATGAAAAAAGGAAGTGAGATGCCATCGACAGTTTATTGTTTGATCTTATGTTAATTATTTTCCTCGGCGTTCTGTCGCAATGGATCGCCTGGCGTCTCCGCCTTCCTGCGATTGTGTTGATGTCGATTGCCGGATTATTGATTGGCCCGATATTCGCCGTGATTTCCCCAGAAGAAAGTTTCGGGGATTTATTCCGGCCGCTTGTATCGCTTGCTGTTGCCATCATCTTGTTTGAAGGCAGCTTAAACTTGAATTTCAAGGAGATCCGCGGTTTTAATAAGCCAGTGTGGCGAATCGTCACATTCGGCGCTTTGCTTGCCTGGGTGGGAGGCACCTTGGCTTCGCATTATGTCGCGGGACTTTCGTGGGCCGTGTCATTTGTTATCGGCGGCTTGTTCATCGTGACAGGGCCGACCGTCATCATGCCGCTGCTTCGACAAGCCAAACTGAAAGCCCGGCCTGCAGCTCTATTGAAATGGGAAGGCATCATCGTCGACCCGTTCGGTGCGTTGTTGGCTTTGTTTGCATTCCAATTTGTACTATTTGCAGAAGGCGATGTAACGGCCGCTGCATTCGGCTTATTCTTCCTAGCGGCGCTATTTGCGACTGTACTCGGTGCAGCTGCAGGACTTGGAATGGGCTGGATGTTCGAGCGCGGCCAAATTCCGGAATTCCTGAAATCGCCGATGGTGTTCGGCGTGGTGCTGTTGACCTTTGTTATCTCGGACATCGTGATGCACGAAACCGGTTTGCTTGCGGTAACAGCCATGGGAATGGTCATGGCCAATATGAACATCAGCTCCATCAACGATATGCGGCATTTCAAGGAGACAATGTCCATTCTGTTGATTTCGAGTGTGTTCTTAATGTTGACAGCGTCACTTAGCATGGATGTGCTGTTCGAAATTTTTAACTGGTCCATTATTTCGTTTGTGTTGGTCATGTTGTTTGTGGTCCGGCCGTTATCTATTTGGATATCGACCATCGGTACCGACTTAAGCTGGCAGGAAAAGGCCTTGGTCGGATGGATTGCGCCTCGGGGGATTGTGGCATTGACCGTATCCGGTTATTTTGCCAGCGTCTTATTGGATTCCGGTTTTGAAGATGCGGAGCTGTTGACCGCGTTGACTTTCGCGCTTGTGTTCTCTACGGTAGTGGCGCATGGATTTTCCATTACATGGGTCGGCCGCAAATTGGGCTTGGCTTCAGCGGAAGAACCAGGAATTATCATCATCGGAGCGAGCAGGTTCACCACGGCGATGGCGAAAGCCCTTTACGATATGGATAAGAACGTGTTGCTTGTCGACGATTCTTGGGGCCGTTTGCAAAAAGCGCGTCAGTATGGGATTAAAACATACGTCGGGAATATTCTTTCCGAGCATACAGAATACGAAGTGGATTTAACGCCTTATGAGAAAATGATCGTCGCTTCAGAGACGGATTCGTTCAATGCGCTTGTCGTCAACAACTTCGTGCCGGAAATGGGACGCATCAATTTGTTCCAGACGGCGCTTCACCAAGGGGATCCTGCTGATTTCCATTCCTCATTAAGCGGGCGGATTCTTTTCGCCGAAGATTGGAATATTCACGTGCTTGATGAGAAAGAAGAGCAAGGCTACGCCATCCGTTCCACGAAATTGACTGAGCGCTTTACTTATGAAGAATTCAATAAGAGATGGTCAGCCAATACGATTCCATTATTCATTGAAACGGCACAAGGATACATTGAGTTCTTCACTTCCGATAAAGTACTGGAGCCGAAGCAAGGCGATACCATTATTAGCTTCACTGGGCCGGAGCGTGATTCCGACCGCATCCAGGAGCGCTTGGAAACCAAACGCATCAAAAAGGATTCTCAGACTAAAGAATGAAATCTTTCATTATAAGCCCTATCGATACGCAAGGGGAATGTGTCTTTGCTATGATAAACAATAGCTGCAGCATACACTGCACCAGATCAATCAATAGGAAAAGGCAGTGGAAGCTGCCTGCTTATACGTAGTCAAGGAGGATTCAGGATCATGAAGATTTTATTAGTGGATGGAACAATACTGGGGCGCAAGACCGGCGCTGTATTGGAACAGGTCAAAGTCTATCTCGAGCGAGAGAATCCAGAGATGGAATTGAGCATTTTGAGCATGAGCGAATATGAGCATCAATTCGTGGATGGCCGCCCGAACGCGGAATACAACGACAGCATGCGTGAAATGGTACAGCGTTTTGAAGAAGCGGACGGCTATATCATCGCCTCGCCGATTTTCCAAGGCTCGATTCCAGGCGTATTGAAAAATGCATTCGATATGCTGCACCCGCGGACGATGCGCTACAAACCGGTGTCAATCGTCGCAAACGGCGGCACGTATCAGCATCATTTGGTCATCGAAAATCAGCTGAAACCCATTCTTGATTATTTCCGCTGCCTCGTGACGCCGAACTATGTCTATACGCATACAAGCCATTTCGATGACACGAACGCCATCATTAATGATGATGTCCATGACCGCTTGCGTGAACTCGCTCGCGTATTTGTACAATATGCGGAGATGAGCACGCATCTTTCAAAAGAAACACTCGATATCGACGACCATTGAAAAAACCTCCCTCGGGAGGTTTTTTTTCGGCCGGAAAGGACAAACGAATAGAAATGAGTTGCTGGCAGTTCGATGTGCTTCCTCCACAAGAATGGGGAGAAGATGCTATACTAGACGCTGTAGAAAAGGGGTTTTAGCTTATGAAATCAGTAGTTCTTGCAGAAAAGCCGTCCGTTGCGCGCGATATTGCGCGAGTACTCGGATGCTCTCAAAAAGGAAATGGCTTTTTAGAAGGCAAACAATATATCGTCACGTGGGCACTCGGCCATTTGGTGACGCATGCACAGCCGGAACAATACAATAACGACTTGAAGGAATGGAAGATGGAAAGCCTGCCAATTCTTCCGGAGCCGTTCAAATTGGTACCAATCAAACAGACCATGAAGCAATACAATGCAGTCAAAGCGCAGCTGAACCGCAGCGATGTGAAAGAAGTCATCATCGCGACCGATGCCGGACGTGAAGGGGAACTGGTCGCCCGCTGGATTTTGGAACAAGCGAAAGTCAATAAACCCGTGAAGCGGCTATGGATTTCCTCTGTTACCGATAAAGCGATCAAAGACGGTTTCCAAAACCTGAAAGACGGCAAAGCATATGAAAGCTTATTCCAAGCAGCGGTCGCCCGTGCGGAAGCCGACTGGGTGGTGGGCATCAATGCGACGCGTGCACTGACCGTGAAGCATAATGCCCAATTGTCGACAGGCCGGGTGCAGACGCCGACACTGGCGATGATTGCGCAGCGCGAACAAGACATCCGCAACTTCCAGCCGAAACCTTATTACGGCCTCCAGGCAATCAGCGACAATGCTTCGTTCACTTGGACGGACGGAAAATCGCCGCAGAGTTTTGACAAAGACCGCATCGACCGTTTATTCGCTAAGCTCGATACGGCGAATAAAGGCAAAGTGACGGACGTCAAAATCACGCCGAAAAAACAGCCGGCGCCGCCATTGTTCGATTTGACGGAACTTCAAAAAGAAGCCTATAAACGCTATAACTGGTCTGCCAAAGAAACGCTCAATACTTTGCAGAACCTTTATGAGCGCTATAAAATCGTCACTTATCCACGGACGGACTCGAAGCATTTGACGAGTGATATGAAAGATACCTTAAAAGAGCACATCAAAGCGGTGCAGGTCGGGGAATACCGCTCGCTTGCGAACACGGCATTGAAAAGTGCAGGCGTTCCGCAAAAAGGCGTCATTGACGATGCCAAAGTGTCGGACCATCACGCCATCATCCCGACGGAAGAAACACCGATGCTTCACGAGCTCAGCGACAAGGAATACAAACTCTATGATATGATCGTCCGCCGCTTCCTCGCCGTCTTCCTGCCGCAGCACGAATACGACCGGACGACCGTTACGCTAGATGTCTCTGGTGAAACGTTCCAGGCAAAAGGCAATACGATCCGCAACGATGGCTGGAAGCGTGTCTATAGCGACGCCGACGAGGAAGGCGAGTCGACTTTGCCGCCATTCGAACAAGGACAGGCGGTCGAATTGAAAGGCATCACCTTGACCGAAGGCAAAACCAAGCCGCCTGCATTCTTCAATGAAGGAACTTTGCTTGGGGCGATGGAAAACCCGGCCCAGTTCATGGCGGGGGAATCGAAAGCGCTGATCCAGACGCTCGGTGAAACCGGCGGCCTCGGAACTGTCGCCACGCGTGCCGACATTATCGACAAATTATTCAATAGCTTCCTGATCGAGAAAAAAGGCAAGGACTTGACGATTACGTCGAAAGGGCGCCAGCTATTGGAACTCGTCCCAGAAGACTTGAAATCACCGAAATTGACGGCGGATTGGGAAACGCAATTGACGAAAATCGCCAAAGGCCAGTTGAAGAAAGAGCAGTTCATGGAAGAAATGGTCGCCTTTTCGAAAAAGTCGGTAGCTGAGATCAAATCCAGCGACAAGAAATTCAAACACGATAACATCACCGGCAAAATGTGCCCGGACTGCGGCAAGCCGCTTCTTGAAGTGAATGGCAAACGCGGCAAGATGCACGTATGCCAAGACCGCGAATGCGGCTTCAAGAAAAACGTCTCGATGCAGACGAATGCCCGCTGCCCGAATTGCCATAAACGAATGGACATGGTCGGAGATGGCGACAATAAAATGTTTGTCTGCAAATGCGGACACCGTGAAAAATTATCAGCATTTGAAAAACGCAAAAAAGCAGGACAATCGAAAGCAAACAAGAAAGATGTTAACAAGTATTTGAAGAAACAAGACGAGCCGCCGCAAAACACGGCAATGGCGGATGCCTTGAAGAAACTGCTCGAGCAAAACGACTGACAGGAGGGGGCAAGGTGGCGAAAAAAGCAGCAAAAACCAACGCCGCACGTATATTGGACCGTGAAAAAATCGATTATGAGCCGCTTCAGTACAGCACCGATGACGGGAAAATCGATGGGGTATCGGTTGCGGCGAAAATCGGAGCACCTGTAGAGACTGTCTATAAGACACTCGTGGCAGCGGGGTCCTCCAAGGATCATTACGTATTTCTCGTGCCGGTCGCCGAAGAGCTGGATTTAAAACTGGCCGCAAAAGCCTGCGGCGAAAAGAAAATCGAGATGGTGCCGGTCAAAGAGATTTTGCCGCTCACGGGTTACGTGCGCGGAGGCTGTTCCCCGTTCGGCATGAAAAAGCCGTTCAGGACATTCGTCGCCGAACAAGCCTCCCAGTTGAATGAAATTATCGTTTCTGCCGGAAAAGTCGGGGCGCAGTTGAAACTGGCACCGGAAGATTTGCTGAAAGCAACACGAGGTGAGTTTGCGGAATTGACGGTGAAGCCGTAAGTGTTTCCTGTTCGCTGCTCCGGCGTATAGGATTCAGAAGAAAGAAGGATAAAGAATGAAAGTATCTATGTATTACCGATGGCTGTTTTTCCTGTTCGGCATGATGTTGCTGGGCCTCGGAATCTCCATGACCATCAAAGGCTATCGTCTCGGCATCGGGCCGTGGGACGTTTTGCATGTCGGTTTATATGAAAACTTCGGACTAACCATCGGTACTTGGTCGATCATTGCGGGGTTTACACTAATCAGCACTACATCCCTCGTGCGCAGAAAATGGCCACAGTTCGGAACGTGGCTTAACATGCTATTGATTGGTTTGTTTATCGATTTGTTCAATTTCCTTCTCCCCGATATCCATTCGCTAATCGGGCAAATCCTAATTTTTATAGCGGGAATCTTTGTGATGGGCTATGGTGTCGGCATGTACGTGTCACCTAAAATGGGCGCCGGCCCACGGGATGACCTGATGCTGATCTTGGTCCAGAAAACAGGATTCAGCGTTAGCACGATCCGCACATCGATTGAAATGATTGTTGCGCTTCTTGGTTGGATGCTCGGCGGGCCTGTCGGAATCGGCACCGTGGTGAGTGCTTTATTGATCGGGAGGATTGTGCAAAAATCACTAGTACAATGTGAATCTTTGTTGAAATGGCTCATTTTGAGACATCAAAAAGACGTACCTCCGATTTTAAAAATATGAAGTGAAAAGGCCTGGCACATGCTTGGCCTTTTTTTGTGTGGAATTGACGGCATGCAGGAAAACCTGGTAGTTGAACTAGACAATAGCATATGTTATAAATAAAACCAAGTAACATTATTGGTTTAGTTTAAAATAACATCCAAGAGAGTGAGAGTGCCGATATGGGAAGAGAATTTGTTGAGATATTTGATGAATGGGTGCACACATACGATGACTCGGTAAGTGGACATGATCCGGAATATAAAGCAGTTTTCGAAAATTACCAGGAGATTCTATCGGCGGTCGCGAAGAAAGCTAAGGGGCCAGTCGTGGAATTTGGCGTCGGCACGGGCAATTTAACTTCAGCACTTCTACAAGAAGGACACACGGTAACAGGCATCGAGCCGAATGGCGCCATGCGAAACGTAGCCGCACAAAAATTTCCTGAGCTCGATATAATGGATGGAGACTTTTTGGCATTTGATTTGCCCCAAAAGCCGAACAGCTTCGTCAGCAGTTATGCCTTCCATCATCTGACGGATGAAGAAAAAGCCCAGGCAATTCAGCAGTATGCTAAGCTATTGCCTTCGGGTGGGAAAGTCGTCTTTGCCGATACCGTATTCGAATCAGTTGAGGCAAAAATGGGGCGGATTGTTTACGAAGAAGCGGAAGGCCATGCGAATCTCGTCGAGGACCTGAAGCGCGAACATTATACGACTGTCCCTGTATTGGAAAAGATTTTTCAGGAACATGGATTTGATGTTCTATTCACACGCTTAAATGATTATGTATTTTTGATCGATGCGACTAAACGATGAGAGGGAGATTCCAATGAAAAAAATGAACGTAGAAAGCTTTAACCTAGACCATACAAAAGTAGCGGCGCCTTATGTCCGCTTGGCCGGTGAAAAAACAGGATCAAACGGCGACACCATCAAAAAATACGATATCCGTTTCAAGCAGCCGAACAAAGAGCATATGGATATGCCAGGGCTTCATTCACTTGAACACATGATGGCTGAGCATAGCCGCAACCATTCAGATCAAATCATCGACATCGGGCCGATGGGCTGCCAAACAGGCTTTTACTTGTCAGTTATCAACCACGATGACTATGAAGATATCTTGCGCATTCTCGAAGCGACTTTAACGGACGTCATTGCGGCAGACGAAGTACCAGCATGCAACGAAGTTCAATGCGGCTGGGCAGCAAGCCACAGCCTAGAAGGCGCACATGACCTGGCTAAAGAAATGCTCGCGAAAAAAGACGAATGGCGCCAAGTGTTCAAAGAAGAAACCGCATAAGGGGAATGGTCATGAAATATGCAACAGAGATACAGCAATTGATCGGCCGGACGCCGGTTCTTGAACTGACACACAGCGCTATTCCAAATGGCTGCCGGATATTTGCCAAGCTGGAATTTTTCAATCCGGGCGGCAGCGTCAAAGACCGCCTCGGTGTAGCATTGATTGCCGATGCAGAGAAACGCGGAGAACTTAAAGCAGGCGGCACGATTGTAGAGCCGACTGCCGGCAACACAGGCATCGGGCTTGCGATTGCGGCAATTGGCAAAGGCTATCGCCTGAAGCTCGTCGTCCCGCAGAAGTTCAGTATGGAAAAGCAAACGCTCATGCGCGCATTAGGTGCGGAAGTAATCAACACGCCGACCGCTGATGGCATAAAAGGCGCCATCAAAAAAGCGACTGAAATAGCTGAACAAGAAGATGCGTTCATGCCGGCGCAATTTGCAAATGCCGCGAATCCCGATACCTACGTCCATACGCTTGGTCCTGAGCTTTGGGATCAGTTGGACGGCAACATCGACATCTTTGTCGCAGGTGCAGGTTCCGGCGGTACGTTTATGGGCACGTCGCGTTTTCTGAAAGCACAAAACCCGAAAATAAAAACAGTTATCGTGGAACCGGAAGGATCGATTTTAAATGGCGGCGAGTCCGGCCCGCACAAAACTGAGGGCATCGGCATGGAATTGCTCCCGCCTTTCATGGACAAGGAGTATTTCGACGCCATCCATACCATTACTGATAAAGCCGCGTTCGCCGCAGTAGCTGAACTTGCCCAAAGCGAAGGGCTGCTCGTCGGCAGTTCATCAGGGGCAGCATTTGTGGCTGCGCTAAAAGAAGCAGAGAATGCCCCATTTGGCAGCTCTATCGCGACAGTCTTTGCCGATTCAAGCGAGCGTTATTTGAGCCAGGACATTTACGGGGCTCTTTTTAAGGAGGAACACTAATGAAACCGAAAACAAGATTGATCCACGGCGGTATCTTCGGAGACGAAGCGACAGGCGCCGTATCTACACCGATCTATCAAGTGAGTACCTATAAACAAGAAGCAGTCGGGAAGTTCAAGGGCTATGAATATTCACGCACCGGCAACCCAACGCGCCATGCACTTGAAGAACTCATTGCAGATGTCGAATATGGCCATGCCGGTTTTGCGTTCGGCTCTGGAATGGCGGCTATTTCTTCTGTCATGATGCTGTTTTCAGCTGGCGACCATGTCATTTTGACGGACGATGTGTACGGCGGCACTTACCGCGTGATGAACAAAGTGCTGAACCGCTTCGGGCTCGAATTCACATTCGTCGATACGGGTGATTTGGAGCAAGTGAAAGCTGCCGTACAGGAAAATACGAAAGCGATCTTTATTGAAACACCGACCAATCCGTTGTTGAAAGTGACGGATATCGGAGCAGTCGCGACGTTCGCTAAAGGGAGCGGGCTGTTGACGATTGTCGACAATACATTCATGACGCCTTATTTCCAAAACCCGATTTCTCTTGGAGCGGATATCGTCTTGCATAGCGCGACGAAATACATCGGCGGCCATAGCGATGTCGTCGCAGGGCTTGTCGTGGTCAATACGGCGCAACTGGCTGAGGAATTGCATTTCGTCCAAAATTCCGTTGGCGCCATTCTTGGGCCGCAAGATTCGTGGCTATTGATGCGCGGGTTGAAAACACTCGGCATCCGCATGGAAGAGACCAATGGCAATGCGCAGCAAATCGCAGAGTTTTTGGATGGGCATGAGGCGGTCGAAGCGGTCATTTATCCGGGGCTCGATAGCCATTCCGGCAAAGCCTTGATGGAAAAACAAGCACGCGGCTTCGGCGGGATGATTTCATTTGACGTCGGCAGTAAAGAAAAAGCGGATGAATTGCTGGCCAAATTGAAATACTTTACCTTAGCTGAAAGTCTAGGGGCAGTAGAAAGCTTGATTTCGGTTCCGGCGCAGATGACGCATGCATCGATCCCTGAAGACCGCCGTGCAGAACTTGGCATCACAGAAGGATTGGTGCGCATTTCTGTTGGAATTGAAGATGTGGAAGATTTAATAGAAGATTTGCAGCAAGCATTATCATAAATTTTGGAGAAGCGGGCAGTTGCCCGCTTTTTTTTAATGGAGTTCTATAGATTTTATTAAAACTAAAAGACTGTCAAATCAGAATATTAATATAATTTACCTATTTAATACATGGCATAAGTGTAACCAACATCCTGTATTTCGGTTAACGAAATAAATAGTTTACCCTATTCAGCAAGAACGAAAGAAGTGGTAATCTTTAGAAAGAAAAAATATTCTGATATTTCTGGAAGGAGTTACATATACATGAAAAAAAGCAAATGGTTCCCGATTCTATCAGCGAGCGCACTGGCGCTTTCGCTTTATTCCCCAGCAGCAAGTGCTGCACCAGTCGAGGAACTGCCATCACTCGGCGCTTGGGATGAGGATCGCTACGGCGAACGCATCGATATCGACCAAGAACTAAACCAGTTAACGAATGACGAGTCGTTCCAAAAAGAAGCCGAGCAGCGTATTAAAGCTCAAGCTGGTGAATTGAATGATGAATCAGCAGACAGTGAAGAAAATGCTACGGCAAGTGAGCATTTCACTGAAGATCACGGCACGAAGTTGTTCTTGGACCGTAATTTGGCATTTAAAGAATTTACGCTTCGCAGCATTGGCGATAATGTAGAAATTTGGGTCGCGAATGACTTAGCATACGGCCCGGATAACCCAAAACCGGCTGACATCGTCACGCAAGCGCAAGTGGATAAATTGAAGGCTGAATTCGACAGCAATATCTATCCGGTCGCGACCGACTTCTTCGGCACGCCGGATACACTAGATGGCTCACAGTCGCCGCTTCCTGGCATGGTCGGCCTACCAGAAGGTTATTATGAAGGGTCCGATAAAGTGATCATGCTCGTCGATAACGTCCAAGACGAAGGCTGGAACAACCCGTCTTATCCGTTCTTCGTAGCCGGCTTCTTCTGGCAGACGCTTGAAAACTACACAGACCGCAATATCATCACAATCGATACCAATTCATGGGAAACGCGTTTGGAGAGCACGTTCTTCGGCACGACCATCCATGAGCTTCAGCATTTAATCCAAGCCGATAACGACGGCGCAGAAGAAACATGGGTCAATGAAGGCATGTCGACATTCTCTGAATTCCTCGGCGGCTACGGCCACGGTGAAGGGTCGATCAACTTCTATTTGGACCACCCGGAAAACTCGCTCGTCAACTGGGATGAGCACGGATCAGCAGCAACCGGCCCTGAAACGATCGCAGATTACGGACAGGTTTACTTGTTCACGCTGTATATGTACGATAAGTTCGGCCAGGAGTTCATCCGTGAAATCGCTACTGACGGAAACACTCAAGGCATCGCAAGCATCGATAAAGTATTGGAAGACTACGGCACAAACAAAACATTCACTGAACTATACCAAGACTTTATGACGGCTTTGACTTTGGATAACGACACGGTTAGCAAGGATTACAAATTCGATAGCATCGATTTGCGTGAACTGCCAGTCGGTGACGGCGTCCGCGGCAAGACTGTTGACTTCGAGAAAGCGAAAACCTTTGAAAAAGAAGGCGTTCCGGCATGGGGCGGCGACTTCAAGGAATTCGACTTGGACCGCACAGTGCGCGGCATGAAGTTCGATGGTGTGGACTTTCTGCCATTGCAATGGGAAACGGTCGCCAATCCGCTTGACGCTTCTGAACAAGTGCTTCATGCAAACAATGGCGACGAAGCAGACCAAGCCTTGATCTTCGGTGCAACGGTTCCAACTGAAAACCCGACCTTGAGCTTCGAGCATTATTACAATATCGAAGAGCAATGGGATTTCGCAGCAGTCCAAGTGTCGACGGATAACGGCGAAACGTGGAAATCACTCGAGAACGAAAACACGCGTTCCGATGTAGTGGAAGAAGGCTATCCGACGATCAAAGAGAACTTGCCAGGCTTCACAGGCGAGAAAACGAATTGGTCTACAGAAACATTTGATTTGTCAGCATACGCAGGGCAAGACGTATTGGTATCGTTCCGCAACATGACGGACTGGGGTTCTAACGAAGCAGGTTGGTTCGTGAAGAACATCGAACTTGGCGGCTTCACGGCAGATGGAACGTCGACAGAGCCATTCCAATCACTTGGCCAGTTGAAAGGCGAGTATGTCGACTTTACAACGACATTCATCCAAACGAAGAAAAATGGCAAACAGCGTGTATTCAATGTCGATCCGTACAATGTAACGGAAAAAGAAGCGCTCGACTTGCAGCAAGTGCTGCGTGAAGGCAATTTGAAAATGATCACTTCTTATGCAGCAGCGCCAGACCAAAAAGAGGCGAAAGAATTCACATACGAAGTACTGTACAAAGAAGATAAAAGCAAAGGCAAAAGCAAAGGAAAAGGCAACAACAAAAAATAAGTAATTAAAGAGCGGGCAGCTGCCCGCTCTTTTTTTGCTGCATTTTTATAGCTGTATGCATCGGTACAGCAATGCGAAGCGTAAACACTTGCATATGTAGTACAGTGGGTGTACTATGTGGAGAGTAAGAAAGTACAGGGGGTATACTAATGTCTCAAGAATTATTCACAGCTTATTCGAAATTCAGTGAAGCCATTTTGGAAGTGAATGCATATGTGGCGAATGTATTCACTACTCATGAAGAGTTAAAGGCCTATTCTCCACAACAATTGCAGACTTTAAGGATCATCAAAAAAAATCCAGCTATTTCCCAAAGTGAAATAGCGGACATTCAGGGTGTCTTTAAAACGGCTATCTCCAACCGGATCAAGAAGTTAGAGCAAGATGGCTTGATTGCCATACTAACTAATCAGGATTTACGCAAAAAATCCATTTCAATTACTCAAAAAGGAACGGACTTATTGATAGTTAGCGAGACAGTCATTTTTGAAAATCTAAATGATTTGCTAGCGGAGCGTTTTACAAGCGATGAAATCATACAGTTCACCAGTCAATTGGACGAAATCGTTAATTCCTTGAAAACGGAAAAGGACGGCGACAAACAATGATTCATGAACTGAAAACGGTGTTCTCGAAAAAAATGCTGATTATCTCGTTAATAGCTGTCATGTTTTTGCCGGTTATCTACAGCGCTTCGTTTTTGACTTCTATGTGGGATCCATATGGAAAAACGGAAGATCTTCCAATCGCCGTCGTCAATGAAGATCAAGTAGCTGAACTGGGAGAAGAAAGCATTCGAATCGGTGAGGAGATTGTAGCCGAGCTAAAGGCCAATGATGATTTTGAATGGCATTTTGTCGAAAGTGATGACGCACATGCAGGCGTGGTCAAAGGGAATTATTATGCTTCCATTACATTGCCTGAAGACTTTTCGAGCAATGCATCCTCGCTTTTGACGGATGAGCCGAAAGAAATGGCTTTGAATGTGGAGACCAATCCAGGCTATAGTTACTCTGGCAAATCGATTGCGGACCAAAGCGTCTTGGCCGTGGAAACGGCAGTGGCTTCAGAAGTCCGGGAATTGTATACCGAAAAAGTATTTGAAACGGTAAACGATATGAATGCCGGTTATAAAGAAGCTTCGTCTGGAGCCAGCCAACTGACGGACGGCTCGGACCGATTGGCCGCATCTGCAGAGCAGTTAGGAAAAGGGATGGAAACCCTTGCCGGCCAAGCACCTCCACCGCTTGCAGCAGAGCTCGCCAAACTAATCGAAGGAAACAAGCAGATAAGCCAAGGTATCGAGGAGCTGGGCGACGGTTCGGCGAACTTAAGTGAAGAACTAACGGCAGCCTCGGAAGAAGTTTCATCTTATGCGTTTGAAACAGAAAATGCGCAACTCATCAGTGAGCCGGTAAAGGTAAATAAAGAAACAGTAACGGAAGTCGAAAACTATGGCCAGAGTTTTGCCCCTTACATCATTGCGCTCAGCCTGTTTGTCGGGGCTATCGCTTTTTCCACGATCTATCCTTTCCGGACACGTGACCGTGAATCGACTACACTGCTTATTTGGTGGGGCAGTAAACTATCGGTCATATTGGCACAGGGAACCTTCCAGGCCGCTTTATTGGCTGTGTTCATCTTGAAAGTGTTGAATATACCGGTAGAAAATCTGGGATCTTTCCTGCTGATTCTCTTTGTTATTTCGAATACGTGGATGCTTATCTTGTCCTTTTTGGTTGCTGCATTTGATAAAGTAGGCAACTTCTTAGGGATCTTGCTGCTGGTTTTGCAGCTCGGTGCCAGTGAAGGAACATTTCCGATCCAATTGACAAATGGTTTCTTCCAAGCCGTCCACCCATATTCCCCAATGACCTATGCCATCAAAGCATTGAGGGAGTCGATTTTCGGCTTTGAAGGTAACGTCCCGTTCGAACAAGCATTGTGGATTCTGGTGGCTATTTTATCGGGGATGATTCTGCTATTAGGTGCCGTTTATTACTACCGGTTCCAGAAAGAATTGAAAACTCCATCTGAATTAGCAAAAAGAGGAGCGGCCGTCTGAGGTCCGCTTTTTCTTTTGGAAAAAATCCCGGTGTGATAAGATGGAGTCAGAATTTGTTTTTTGAAAGGAAGAGGACTGTGTCGAAAAAATTAGATGCGTTTTTGGAAGAAAACTTAACGGAATTGAAAGATCAAGGCCTGTATAATGAGATCGATCCGGTAGAAGGCCCGAACGGAGCGATGATTAAAATCAGCGGCAAGGACCTGATCAACTTGTCATCAAACAACTACCTGGGCCTTGCAACAGATGAAGATTTGAAGAAAGTAGCGATCCAAGCGATCGAAAAATACGGAGTCGGCGCTGGTGCTGTCCGTACGATCAACGGGACGCTCGATCTTCACGTGCAATTGGAAGAGAAATTGGCTGAGTTCAAAGGAACAGAAGCAGCGATTTCATTCCAATCCGGCTTCAACTGCAATATGGCGGCGATTTCTGCAGTCATGGACAAAAACGATGCCATTCTGTCCGATCAATTGAACCATGCATCGATCATCGACGGCTGCCGCTTGTCGAAAGCGAAAATCATCGCGTTCAAACACTCCGACATGGAAGACCTTCGCCAGAAAGCGAAAGAAGCGACTGAATCCGGCCAGTACAATAAAGTCATGGTCATCACGGACGGCGTCTTCTCAATGGACGGCGATATTGCGAAACTTCCGGAAATCGTGGAAATCGCAAAAGAGTTCGACTTGATCACATATGTCGATGACGCTCATGGTTCAGGCGTCACGGGTAAGGGGAAAGGCACTGTGAAGCATTTCGGCTTGGAAAAAGAAGTCGATATGCAAATGGGTACACTTTCAAAAGCAGTCGGCGTTGTCGGCGGTTATGTTGCCGGAAAGAAAAACCTGATCGATTGGCTGCGCGTGCGCTCTCGCCCGTTCTTGTTCTCGACAGCGGTAACGCCAGGGGACGTGGCAGCGACAACAGCTGCGGTCCAAAAAATCATCGATTCGACAGAACTTCATGATAAATTGTGGGACAACGGCGATTATTTGAAGAAGGGCTTGAGAGAGCTTGGCTTTGATATCGGCGATTCTGCCACGCCAATTACGCCATGCATCATCGGCGACGAGAAATTGACTCAGCAATTCTCGAAACGCTTGTTCGAAGAAGGCGTCTACGCGAAATCGATCGTCTTCCCGACGGTTCCACGCGGCACTGGCCGTGTGCGCAATATGCCAACAGCGGCGCATACGAAAGACATGCTCGACGAAGCGATCGAGATCTACGCAAAAGTCGGCAAGGAATTGAACGTCATCAAGTAACACGAAACCCGTACAGCTCATTGAGTTGTGCGGGTTTTTTGGGCATATGAAGAGTAAGGACGAGTAGGGGGGGAGATTGCGCTTCAAGGGGACGCTTTCCGGAGGGCTCGCATTGAGCCGCTTCGTCGCTACGCAAAACCACGCCTGCTCAACTCTCACGATGTTCGAGCTTCGCAAACGAATGCGCTCAATGTCTTTCGCGTATTCGTTTGCAGGGTCTCAATTGTCTCGCTAATCCTCCCGGAGTCGACCCTTTCCGCTTCTTCTCTAGTTGGAGAGAGGAAATATAATTCTTCCTGCGCTGATATAAAAGTGGGAAGCATTGATCAGCTTCAAACTTTTAAATTGTATAGCAGGTAAAACATCTCAAAAATATCAAGTCCAGCTAAGCATCTCTCTGTGGATGAAGTCAATTAACAGCGATACTTCCCCGCACTCAACACCCATTGAAATCTAAAAGCCGAACCGCGGCCAAGGGCGAGCCGGAGCAATGAGACAAGTGTTCTTCTTGACTCATTGCGTGAGGCCAGCCCGAAGCGGGAGGCGGCTAGTTCGTGATGAAATGTTCAATAGACAATACATCTCGCTCCCAAGTCCAACTAAGCATCCCCATCAGCGGATGTAATCAATTAACAGCCACACTTCCTCGCACATAACATCCAATGAAATCGAAAAGCCAAATCGCGCAAAAGGGCGAGGGGCCAACCACAAGCAGGAGGCGCTTGCCAAAAGATGAAACAACGAACAACGAACAATCCATCTCGCTCACTTGCCCCACTAGCTCGCCTATTCCTCGTTCCGGTTAGCTTACAATAAAATCCCCCTCCAGCGATCGGCTGAAGGGGGATTTGCTTTATTATTTGGCAGAATCGGTTTCTGCTTGCTGGGCGTTGAAATAGATGGAAGCAAACACTTTTGCCGTCGTGTTCATCGCATCTTCGTTAAAGTCGAAGTTTTCATGATGGTGCGGATAGACGCGTGTTTCGTCATTCATTTTCGCACCGACAAAAAAGTAAGCGCCGGGCTTCGCTTGTGTGTAATAGGCGAAATCCTCGACCGGCATGATCGGGTCGATATCGATGACATTGTCTTCACCGACGACGGGGCGTGCGGATGTGCGGACGATTTCTGCCGCTTCCGGGTGGTTCCATAGCGAGTCGTAGCCAGTCTCGACAATCACTTCTGCGCGTGCGCCCATGGCAGCGGCAACGTTTTCAGCGACTCCGCGCACGCGTTCGCTGGCGAGCTTGCGCAGTTCTGGATCGAACACGCGGATCGTGCCTTCCATGACCGCTTTGCTTGGAATGACATTGTCAGCGTCGCCCGCATGGAATTTACCGATCGATACAACGAGTTCTTTTAACGGGTCTGCATTGCGGCTGACGATCGATTGTAGTGCGACCATGATATGGCTCGCGGCAAGGATCGGGTCGATGCCGGTATGTGGTTCAGCACCGTGTGTTCCGGAGCCATACACATTGATTTTGATGGCGTCTTCAGAAGCTTGCAAGTAGCCATCGCGCAGATAGACTTTGCCGGATTCCATTTTACTTTGGAGATGCGCGCCGAATACGAGATCGACACCATCGAGGCAGCCGTCTTCAATCATAGCGCGCGCACCGCCTGGTGATAATTCTTCGCCGAATTGGTGGATCAGTACAATGGTACCTGGGAGTTCGTCTTTGATCGTCACCATTGCTTTCGCAAAGCCGAGAAGTCCAGCGGTATGGCCATCGTGGCCGCAAGCATGCATGACGCCTGGAATCGTCGATTTATAGGAAACATCCTTTTGGTCGTCGATCGGAAGCGCGTCAAAGTCAGCGCGAAAAGCAATTGTCTTGCCGGGTTTGCCGCCGCGAATCGTGCCGACGACACCACGTCCACCGACGCCTCGTCGTACTTCAACACCCATTTCCTCTAAGCGACCTGCAATATAAGCGGGCGTTTCCACTTCCTGATGGGACAATTCCGGGTGCATATGGAGATGGCGGCGGATATCCACCATTTCTGTTTGTAGAGAATCAATCATGGTATCGGTTTGTTTTAATAAGTTCATCAATCATAAACTCCTTTATCCTGCAAAAATTTTAAACACACACTGACGCCATTATACGCCGTATTCCAGGAAGCATCAAAATTATTACGCTATTGCAAAAGTTTTTATAGTATAATCATACAAGACTACTTATAATTGGGGGCTTCATTATGAAAATCACTCAAGCACGATTGCATGCAGTGCGCTTTCCTTTGCATGAACCATTTATCATCTCCTATGCGACCTATCCAGATATGCCGTCTTTGATTCTTGAACTGGAAACGGATAACGGCTTGGTCGGGTACGGGGAGGCGGTACCGGATGAACATGTGACAGGCGAGTATTTTACAGCGAGTTATGAAGTGCTGAAGGAACTATTTTTGCCGGCGGTCATCGGCATGAATCCGTTTGATATTGAAGCGATCCATCATAAGATGAACGGAATTCTGGCGGGTAACCCGGCAGCGAAAGCCGCAGTCGATATCGCTTGCTACGACTTGATGGGGAAAGCTTCAGACCAACCGGTCTATAATTTGCTTGGTGGACAGTCGAAAGAACATTTATCCTATCCGCGTGTGTTGAGCATCGAATCGCCTGAAATTATGGCGGAAAAAGCGCAACAGGCCATTGTAGCGGGCTATGGTTCGTTGAAATTGAAAGTCGGGGCAGGCAACGCACAATTGGATGTGGACCGGATTTTAGCGGTACGCGAAAAAGTCGGCCCGGATATGCCAATTCGTGTCGATGTCAACCAAGGATGGAAATCGGTCGGGACAGCGGTTGCGGCCATACGCCAGCTGGAATCGGCAGGTCTCAGCTGGATCGAACAGCCAATTCGCATGGGAGATATCCGCGGTTTGGCGGAAGTACGTCAAAAAACGGCAGTGCCGATTATGGCGGACGAAACGGTGCAGTCGATGGAAGATTTGCTCGAAATCATCCGTCTCGATGCGGCTGATGTGATCAACATCAAATTGATGAAATGCGGTGGGATTTTCCACGCAGTGCAAATGGCGAAAACGGCGGAAGCGGCAGGGATGCTGTGCCAGATCGGTTCCATGGTGGAATCATCCATTGCCTCAAGTGCCGGCTATCACGCGGCGATGTCGCGAATCAATATCGAAAGTACGGAACTGACAGGTCCACTCTTATTCAGTGAAGAAATCGGAGACTTGAAATACGAGCATCCCCATGTGCTCTTGAGCGGCAAGCTCGGGCTTGGCATTGAGGTTGATCCTGAGAAGTTGAAGAAATTGACGGTCACATCTTGTACAGTAGGGGGCGATCTTGCATGACGGCTAAACCCCAAAAAATCAAAAAAGGCGGAGACAAAATCCCGCATACATATGCGATTTTATTTTTGATCATGATTGCAGCAATGGTTGCTTCGTATTTGATTCCAGCAGGGCAATACGAGCGGGAGGAAGTGGACGGGCGTACAGTCGTCATCGACAATTCCTTCGCGGAAGTGGAACAGAGCCCTGTCGGCTTCTTTGAGTTGTTTAAGGCAATTCCAACAGGGATGTCCGAAGCTTCCAGCATCATCTTCTATATCTTCCTAGTCGGGGGCGCATTCGGTATTATCCGTGCGACGGGCGCGATCGAATCCGGAATTGCCAAAGTAGTCGACAAGCTCGAAAAGCGTGAAAAGTTTTTAATCCCCATTATTATGATCCTGTTTTCGGTACTCGGTGCCACAATCGGAATGGCGGAGGAAGTTATCATCTTCGTGCCGATCGGCATTGCCGTGGCACGGGCAATCGGCTTTGACGCCATGACCGGAACCGCGATGGTGTCACTCGGTGCAGCGTCCGGTTTTATCGGCGGTATGCTCAATCCGTTTACGGTCGGGATTGCACAAGGCATTGCGGAATTGCAGATTTTCTCTGGAATCGGCTTCCGCTTCGGTGCGTATATCTTCTTCCTGAGCTTTGCAATTTGGTACGTCATGCGCTATGCGGCGAAAGTGAAAAAAGATCCGACGCAAAGTGTCATCTATGAAATTGAGAAGCGCGCACAGAAATCGTCAACAAAAGACCAAGCGGAAGCGCTCGGTGCGTTTAATTGGCGCCACGGTATGGTGTTCGTGTTCCTAGCAGTCGGCCTTGGCATCAATGTCTACGGTGTATTTGAATGGGGCTGGTATTTGACGGAACTTGCCGCCTCATTTGTGATTATCGGTTTTGCGGCAGGGCTCGTCGGAAACTTAGGCGTCAATCGAATGTTCGACGCCTTTGTTGACGGCATGAAATTGGTCGTCTTCGGTGCGTTGATCGTCGGGTTTGCCCGTGCTATTCTGGTCATCATGGAGCAGGGCGTCATCATGGATACGATGATCCACGGCTTATCAAGTGTTATCAGCGGCTTGCCAAATGCCTTGACCGTTATCGGCATGTTCTTCACACAAGTTGTGATCAATTTCTTTATCCCTTCCGGAAGCGGCCAGGCGGCAACGACAATGCCGATCATGACGCCTTTATCGGATCTATTGTCCATTGAGCGTCAAGTGGCGGTGCTCGCGTATCAATACGGAGACGGCATCACCAATTCCATCATTCCGACATCCGCTGCGTTAATGGGTTATTTGGCAGTAGCGGGCATCCCTTATGAAAAATGGGTGAAATTCGTCTGGAAACTGGTCGTTGGCTGGCTGTTCATTGCGCTCGTCGCACTCGTCATCGCTGTCTTAATCGGCGTTTCATAAATACAAAAAATTCCCAGTGCTAAATGTACTGCGGATTTTCAGAGTGTTGAAGAAGTCTGTTAGACAGATATTAAATTAAAAGCTGACGATCTTTTCGACATTCAAAAATCAATGACTTATTTAAGTATTTGGAGAAGTGTTTGCTCGACTCCTGTGGGACTAGCGGGTTTGAGAGACCCCGCAGTGAATGATTAAGCGAAGCATCGCTGAGCCTAATCATTTGCGACGCATCTGCTATGCAGGTGTGAGAGCACACGGTTTTCGCAGCGAACGAGGAGGCTCGATTCCCGCCCCACGGAAAGCGAGCAATAAACTTCGGGAAATACAACTACTTTACTTTCTCGACAATCTAAAAATCCCCAGCGCTATATGCACTGGGGATTTTCTTTGTTCAAATGGTGTCCGTGTCTTGAATTAAATTCAAGAAGCGTTTCGTGCGTTCTTCTTGAGGGCGATTGAACACCTCGTCCGGTGTGCCGCGTTCAACAATCCGTCCGCTATCCATGAACAATACTTCATCCGCTGCGCCTTTTGCAAAACGCATTTCATGGGTGACGACGACCATCGTCATGCCCTCTTGCGCCAAGTCTTTCATGACTTGCAGCACTTCGCCGACAAGTTCAGGGTCGAGTGCGGAAGTTGGTTCATCGAACAGCATGACTTTTGGTTCGAGCGCGAGCGCGCGGGCAATACCGACGCGCTGTTGCTGGCCGCCAGACAGCTGGTGCGGATACGAATCGGCTTTGTCCGACAGTCCGACTTTCTCAAGCAGTGCCAGAGCTTTTTCTTTCGCCTGAGCTTTGTCTTTTTTCTGGACGGTCACAGGCCCTTCTAAAATATTATCAAGGGCCGTCATATGGGGAAACAGGTTGTAATGCTGGAACACCATCGCCGATTGTTTGCGGAAGGCCATGATTTGTTTTTTCGACATCGGTTTCGAGAAGTCAGCAACAAGCCCGCCAATTTCAACAGTTCCATCGCTCGGCTTCTCAAGGATATTCAGGCAGCGGAGAAACGTAGTTTTGCCTGAACCGGAAGGGCCAATGACAACGATCGTTTGCCCTTTTTCGACGTCGAGGTCGATGCCTTTCAGCACTTCCAGGTCGCCGAAGCTCTTATGCAAATTTTTAATTGAAATCATAATAAACTCCTATCTATGGATCGATCTGGATTTAACGGGAAACATAACGGTCAAAACGGTTTTCCAAGCGTCCTTGGACGAGTGACAGCAAGAAACAAATAATCCAATAAATCAATGCTGCCTGTCCGTAAAGAAGCAGGAATTCATAATTGGTCGCAGCGATTTGCTGGGCGACGCGGAACATTTCCGTCACCAGAATCAACGCGGCAAGAGACGTATCCTTGACCAGGCTGATAAAGGTATTGGAAAGCGGCGGCACCGAGACGCGCGATGCTTGAGGCAAGATCACGCGCCGCAAAGTTTGTGAATAGGACATGCCGATTGTATCGGCTGCTTCCCATTGGCCTTTTGGAATCGACAGGATCGCCGCACGGATGACTTCCGAAGCGTAGGCACCGACATTCAAGGAAAAGCCGATGACAGCGGCCGGGAAAGGATCGATGGTGACGCCGACCGTCGGCAAGCCGTAAAACAGGATGAACAATTGGACGAGCAGCGGCGTGCCCCGGATGATCGAGACATAGACACGCGCAATCCATTGCAGAACCCGGACGGTGGAAATACGGGCAAGCGCAGTGACGACCGCCAGGAATAGCCCAATGATAAAAGAAATGACCGAAAGCGGCAAAGTGAATTGCACCGCCGCTTCGATCAAAGGCAGGAAGGAGGACTGGGCGATATCGCCGAGCCGTTCCAACCGTTCAGGGTTTGAGAAAATACTATTCAAGTACATTTTCGCCGAACCACTTATTGGAGATTTCTTCGTATGTGCCGTCTTCGATCATTTCAGCAAGTGCCTCATTTGCTGCCTCAACGAAAGTGTCATTGCCTTTTCGGAACAATAATCCGCTTTGTGCCGCATCGCCCGATTCATCAACGACTTTAATGCCTGCATCCGGACGCTGTTTCTGGAAATCAAGGACTGTCAAGTTATCGTTGACTGTCGCATCGACACGCCCAGAGACCAATAATTCGATCGCTTGGTTAAAGCCTTCAACGCCTTCAAGTTCTGCGCCGTAAGAAGTCGCTGTTTCTGCGTAGTTGCTAGTCAATGACTGTGCGGAGAGTTTGCCTTCCAGATCATCAAAACTTTGGATTTCTTCATTGCCTTCAGCTACAACGAGAACGGCTGTTGAAGTGATATAAGGATCTGAGAAATCATAGCTTTCCTGACGTTCTTCGTTGATCCCCACTTGGTTGGCGACCATATCAAAGCGTTCAGCGTCGAGACCTGCAAACATCGCATCCCATTGTGTTTCGAGGAATTCTGCTTCGACGCCGAGACGTTCTGCGACTTCGCGGGCGATTTCTACGTCAAACCCTGTTAATTCTCCGCTATCGTCATGGAACGTGAAAGGAGGGTATGTTCCTTCTGTCCCGATGACTAAAGTTCCTTCTTCCTGGATTTCAGCGAGCAAGTCCGTTTCGCCTTCTGAGCTGCCAGAGCCTGTATTGTCTGCATTGTCTGTGTTATCGGAAGATCCGCAAGCTGCGAGGAATAATGCAGCTGCACCGATCGGCAAAAATGCCCATTGTTTCTTCATCGATGGTTCCCCATTTCATAAAATGATTGCCTTTATGGCGTTGTTGTTCTATTTAAGCATATTAAAGCATACCTGTATAGTAGGTTTAATCGGCTGACTAAAATAAGTAAAAGCCATTGTTTTTTTAAAGAGAACAATTTATAATGGCTCTAACGTAAAGCTTGATATGAAAGCATTTGGAAAGATGAAAATGTATTTATAGAGCGGACAAATGTTTTATAGAAAAGGAGTGCTTGAAAAATGAAACGAATCATGGTGACAGGAGCTTTAGGGCAAATCGGCTCGGAATTAGTAGGCAAATTGCGTGAAATCTATGGTGCGGAAAATGTATTGGCAACTGATATCCGGCCTTCCGAAAATCAAGACGGACCTTTCGAAATCTTGGACGTGACAGACGCAGAACGCATGCTGACCTTGGCACGCGATTTTAATGCCGATACGATGATCCATATGGCAGCGCTATTGTCTGCGACAGCAGAAGAAAAGCCGCTCCTTGCATGGAACCTGAACATGGGCGGATTGGTCAATGCCCTTGAAGCAGCCCGTGAACTCGATATGCAATTTTTCACGCCGAGCTCAATCGGCGCGTTTGGCCCTTCAACGCCAAAAAACGACACTCCTCAAGACACCCTACAACGCCCGACGACGATGTACGGCGTCAATAAAGTAGCAGGGGAACTGCTTTGCGATTATTACTTCACTAAATTCGGCGTCGATACACGCGGTCTCCGTTTCCCTGGCTTGATTTCGAATGTTGCACCTCCAGGCGGCGGCACAACAGACTACGCCGTAGATATCTATTACCAAGCAATCGAAAAAGGCAGCTACACTTCTTATATTGCACAAGGCACCCGCATGGACATGATGTATATGCCGGATGCACTTCAAGCCATCATCGACTTGATGGAAGCTGACGCGGACAAGCTCGTTCACCGCAATGCATTCAATGTCACAGCGATGAGTTTTGAACCGGAAGAAATTGCTGCATCGATCCGCAAGCTCATCCCGGAATTCGTGTTAAATTATGATGTCGATCCGGCGCGCCAGGCGATTGCTGCCAGCTGGCCGGATAATATCGATGCCAGTGCCGCGAAAGATGAGTGGAACTTCAAAACAGCGTATGATTTGGACGCTATGACGGCAGATATGCTCGAAAAATTAAAACAGAAATTGCAGCAAGCATAAGAAAAGGCGCTTTTCCGAAACCGGAAAAGCGCCTTTTCTATCTTTATTAGAACAAGAGGTGTGCCACACCAACAACGATCGGCAAAGCGATGACTGTGCGCAACAGGAAGACGACGATCAAATCGAAAATATTGACCGGGATTTTGGAGCCGAGCAACAAGCCCCCGACTTCTGACATATAGATCAATTGCGTAACCGACATGGTCGCAACGACAAAGCGCGTCATTTCGGATTCGATGCCTGCTCCAAGAATGGCCGGCAAGAACATGTCAGCAAAACCGACGACCATCAATTGTGCAGCTTCTGCAGCTTCAGGGACACCGAGAAGGTTCAAATACGGTTCAAACGGTGCGCCGAGAATGACGAAGGTTGACGTATATTCCGCGAGAATCAACGCAATGGTACCGAATGCCATAACAACAGGAGCTACCCCGATCCACATATCGAGTACGTTCTTCATGCCATCTGAGAAGAAGTTGGCGACCGAACGATTGCGGTCTGCCTTGTCAAGTGCTTTCTCAAGGCCGTGCGATGCCAGGCTTTGACCATCCGGTACATCTTCAGAAAGCGATTCTTGCGGTGAACCATCCATGAATTCCGTTTTTTTCTGTGCAAGCGGATAGATGCGCGGCATGATAAGTGCCAAAATCAAACCTGCAAGTACGACAGTGGCGTAGTACGGAAGGAAATATGTACCAAGGCCGATTTCTTCAATAACAACGATGGCGAACGTAATCGAGACGACAGAGAAAGTCGTTCCGATAATCGCAGCTTCGCGCTGCGTATATTTATTGTCTTCGTATTGCTTGCTCGTAAGCAAGACACCGATCGTACCATCGCCGACCCATGAGGCCAGCGCATCAATAGAAGAACGTCCAGGAAGGCGGAACAACGGGCGCATGATTTTGACCATCATGCTGCCGAAAAACTCAAGCAAGCCAAAGTTCATCAAAAGCGGCAGGAACAGGCCGGCGAAAAGGAAAATCGTGAACAGGAATGACAGCAAGCCGTCTCCTGACAACAGCAAGCCACCCGTATTTTCGTTCCACACCGGCTCAGGGCCGACTTGAAACAGCACCATGAAAGCAAAAATTGCAGCGACAACCCGCGTCAACGTCCAGAATAGGTTGACGTTGAACAATTTCTCGAAAAATGGGACTGTATCGGAAGTGTTCTCTTTTTTGGCAATAAAGGCCAAAGAGCCGAGGGCGGCGATGATCAAAATGGCCAGCATGACCCAAGGGACGAATGATTCGATCTGTCCGGCCATAATGCCTGCAAGGACGGCGATCGTCACTTTCCATCCTTCATCTGTTGGGATCGGGATGAGGAACAAAAGGATCCCAAGGAAAGACGGGATCAGGAATAATAACCAAGTAGAAGCTGAAAACTTTTTCAAAATAGTATTCCCCTTTTCTCTTTATTGTATGAATAAACGCAAAGTATACTAATTATACAACACTTTCCCCTTTGGAACCGCTGTCATTAGTAATGTTTATATTATCTGAAAACATCCGAAAATAATAGTATTTTTAAGAAAGAAAATCTTATTGCTGAATATGGATAATGTTGGTTAAACATCCTTTGCCCTTGGATGGTCGGTAAAAAGCGAGGGGCGTCGCAGTTTATTAACCGGATAAAAAAATCCCGCCTCACATGTCTTTTTGACATGCAAGGCAGGATGCAGTTCAGGATTTTACTCGAAATCCTGGTCCCAACGATAAGTGTAAAAGCGTTCAAGGGTTAACCAGTTTTCGGTTTCAGTGTCGCCGTTTTGCAGCTTGTGCTCCATTTCCTCGAGCATCCAGGCAGTTTGCGAAATATGAGCTTTCATTGAATTCATCTTATGTTCGCGAACAGGCTTGATATTGTAGACAATATCAGGCTCGCCGAGCACATCCAGCGTATTATTGGCGAATGCTACGCAATGGAGTTTCGGGCGGTCTGTCATGCGCCGCACAGCGCGCACTACAGCGCGCGCTGTTGCTTCGTGGTCAGGATGCACAGCGAAGTCGGGGTAGAAGGTGATGATCAAGGAAGGATTGGTTTCTTCAATCAGTTCTTCCATCATACGCACCATTTTCTCATCGTCTTCAAATTCCAAAGTCTTGTCGCGTAGGCCCATCATGCGAAGATCCGTCAAGCCCATCGCTTCGGCGGAGGCAAGAAGTTCTTTCTTACGAATAGCAGGCAGGGATTCACGGGTCGCAAACGGCGGGTTGCCGAGATTGCGGCCCATTTCGCCAAGCGTCAAACAGGCATATGTAACGGGCGTTCCTTGTTGAATATGGGTCGTGATCGTTCCCGACACTCCGAACGCTTCGTCGTCGGGGTGGGGGAAGATGACCAGTACATGTCGTTCTTTCGGGATGGTCATTGAATTTCCTCCTTAATAGCTGAACGGTGTTTCGCTGAGTTGCAGCGCCACCGCCAATTTTCCGGTTCCGTCGTGCCCTGCAAGCAGCAAACGGCCTTCTTCATCGATTTCGAAATGGGTGATGCCTTGTGCATAAACCCAGCCTTGCGGGAGTTTCAGCCCGACACGGTGGGGGCTGTCGCCGACGACTTTTCCTAGTTCGAAGTTAATGACGACATTGCGGATGAATGCCCCAGCATTGAAAAACCCTTCATTGAAATGGCTGGCATAGCTGCCATTCGTCGTTTCCAGGTGAAGGTAGACGTCCTTGCCGACGAATGAATCGATCGCCGCTTGGAGTTGGTTGACTTCTACTAATTCCATGGTGTTCCTCCTAATTAAATCGGTATTCTATCAGTATAAGGAACTCTGCTGATGATTGCGATTAGTACGCTCGGAAAAAAAAAGAGAGCGCCGGGGCGCCCTCTTTTTATTGTTTATTGAATTGGATTACAATTCAACAACGTCTACTTCGGATTTGTGGAATTTATTCGCCGCTCCGTGCATGACTGGGCCAACGTATTCGTTGAGCTTCCAGCCGTGCGCAATCGCTGTTGATACAAAGATTTTCGCGTTGTATACCGCATCTTTGACTGATTGGCCGTTAGCAAGATTGGCTGTAATTGCCGCGGCGAATGTACAGCCGGCGCCATGGTTATAAGTCGTATCGGTTTTCTCAGCCGTCAACAGGTAATGTTTCTCCCCGTCGTACAGAAGATCGGCCGCTTTTTCATGCTTCAATTGCTTGCCGCCTTTGATGACGACGAATTTTGCGCCGTGTGCGTGGATTTTTTCTGCCGCTTTTTGCAGGTCTTCAACCGTGTGAAGTGTGCCGATCCCTGATAATTGGCCAGCTTCCACGAGGTTTGGCGTTACGACTTTTGCGTGCGGCAGCAAGTATTTGACCATCGCATCGACGTTTTCAGGAAACAGCACTTCGTCTTCGCCTTTGCAAGCCATGACCGGATCGATGACAACATCGGTGATACCGGATGCTTCAATCGCTTTGCCGGCCATTTCGATGATATCGACAGTCGGCAGCATGCCGGTCTTCAACGAGTCGATGCCGGTGGAGAACGCTGTTTTCAACTGAGCATCGAGCGTATCGAGCGCGATCGGGTGGATGCCGTGGCTCCAATGGTTATCCGGGTCCATCGTGACGATGACTGTCAGTGCGTTCATGCCATAAGTGCCATGTTCCTGGAACGTTTTGAGGTCGGCCTGGATGCCAGCGCCACCGGAAGTATCGGATCCTGCAATGGTGAGTGTCTTTTTGAGTGTCATAAGTCAATCTCCTTTAAGCTATTTAGTCATTGAGCTAATTTTATAGAAATTTTGCGTTATTTACAAAGGTTTGGGCCTGTGTGGCCAAGCCAAAGCCAGCACTGTCGCAATGGAAGCAAGAGAAAATAATAGCGTGATGCCTCCGATGACCCAGTGACCGCTAGTGAATAGGCCAACCGCCATCACCAATGTTAAAATGGCTGCTAGAACAATCAAGCCGATCAGGCAGCCCATGCCGGCGCGTTTGGCGCTTTCGGGCGCACTATCGCCTTTCGTTTTGGAGATATCAGAAATCCTTTGCCGCCAGTCTGCCATGTGTATTCCGCCCCTTTGTTCCATCGTAACACGGCGGCGTGGTGAATTGAAGCGCTTGCAGACAGAGGTTGCTAGGGAGAAATCGGGTATTGAATAGAAAAATGATTTACCAAAGGAGTAGATACAATGGCTAAACAAATTTTTACTAATGACTGGCAGGAAATCTTAGGGCAAGAATTCGCCAAAACCTATTACTTGGAACTAAGGGAGTTTTTAAAACAAGAATACGCCAATGAAACCATTTATCCGGTAAAAGAGAATATTTGGAATGCCTTTGAACATACGGCTTATGGAGAAGTCAAAGCGGTCATCCTTGGACAAGATCCCTATCACGGCCCGAATCAAGCGCACGGTTTAAGCTTTTCCGTACAGCCAGGCATTGCTCATCCACCGAGCCTGCGTAATATTTTCAAAGAACTTGAAGACGATCTCGGCTGCGCGAAACCGGTGGACGGCACCTTGACGAAATGGTCTGACCAAGGGGTGCTTATGCTCAACACCGTCTTGACAGTAAGGCAAGGCCAAGCGCATTCACATCAGAAAAGAGGCTGGGAGCAGTTCACGGACGAAGTGATTCGGAAATTATCGGAACGTGAAGAACCGGTCATTTTCATTTTATGGGGCAAGCCTGCACAGATGAAAAAACGGCTGATCGATATCGAACGCCACGACATCATCGAAGCGCCTCACCCAAGCCCACTCAGTGCACATCGCGGATTTTTCGGCAGCAAGCCGTTCTCAAAAGTGAACAAGCTGTTACAATCCCGTGGCGAAGAAGCGATTGATTTCTGCCTGGACTGACGAATACGGCGGGCACGTGGTAAACTGGATGGGACTAATAGCGAGAGGGGCCATGATATATGGGCATCGAAACGACACGCATTCTAGACGAAATCGATAGGCATACAGCCCGCGCGCGGGAAGGCGAACCCGAAAAGATCCGGGAATCTCTTGCCGCGATACGTGCTTTATGCGACCTGCTTCTCGAAGACGGCATGCAAGCACCGAAGAAACCGCGTGCCATGCCGCTCGCCGCCACGGAAACGGTAACTCGGCCGCAATCGGTTCCCGCAGCCACAAGGCTTCAGGAAGAAGGGGCGAATGGCGATTCGCTTTTTGAATTTTAATATGGAAAGAGGACGAAACAAATGAAATTTTTCTTAATAGCGGGAGCCGTCAATGGACTGCTAGCCGTCGCTTTAGGCGCTTTTGGGGCGCATATGCTCGAAGGCCGCGTAGCGGATAAATATTTGGATACTTGGCAGACAGCGGTGCAATACCAAATGTTCCATTCCATTGGCTTGATCGCCGTTGCCATTTTGATGAGCTCTGCGCTCATCGGCCCGCTCGGTTCCTTGAATTGGGCCGGGTATTTAATGCTTGCCGGCATTGTGATTTTCTCAGGCAGCTTATATGTCCTAAGCTTGACGGGCATCAGCGTGCTTGGTGCCATCACGCCAATCGGGGGCGTCGCATTTATCGCAGGATGGGTTATGCTTATCATCGCTGCGGTAAAAGCTCTATAAAAACAGCTGGAAACTGGCTGCACGTCATGTGCAGCCAGTTTTTTGTATTGATAAGAACATTGCCATTGCTCAGAACAATGGAAATTTTAGCAGATTAGGTTAAGTTTTTGTAAATATGTTGTATCCCTATCACGTGTAGTCATACAATGGGGAAGGTTTAATTAACGGATAAGGGTGTAGATACATATGAAACAGCAAGCACATATTTTTGATATACATGTCATGAGGGCAATCGGCTGCTTGATGGTCGTACTTGTCCATGTATCAGCATTGTATTATGTTCAGCGTGGCGAATGGGAAGATGTCATTTTATTCCTTAACCAAGCGAGCCGTTTTGGAACGCCGATCTTTGCGATCGTCAGTGGACTGCTGTTATTTCTGCAAGTAAAAAACAAAGGGTTTTTCTTCCAACGTTTCTTCACATCGCGTTTGCAGAAAATTGTCATTCCCTTCCTATTTTGGACGGCCTTTTACTTGTTTTATTTGTGGATGGTCTTTGGTGCAAACCCGTTGGACGCAGGGATCAAGCGCTTTTTGTTTGAAGTAGCGTTTGGGGAGACGTATTCCCACCTTTATTTCATTTCCATTGTGCTGCAATTTTATCTGATTTTCCCTTTGTTGCAATTGATCAAAGGCAAAGCAGCGTGGATGATTGCACTGATTGCATCGGCGATCGTTCACGTTTACGCGATGAAGTTTATGGACCCTGCGCAATTTGATGGCCTGACTGCGATGATCGTGGAGCAGCGCGCCTTTTTGCCGAAATGGATTTTCTTCTTCATCTTTGGCGGATTTCTTGCTTATAACTGGGAAGCAGCCAAACAATGGGCGTATAAATGGCGAGTCGGGTTATTTGTCGGGGTACTGCTGATTCTCTATTTCGCGGCAGTCGAATATGAATGGGGACGGTACATAGGATCCAACCGTGTTTCCAATATCATCAATTTGCCGATTCTCATTTTGTTCATCATGGCCATTTCTGAGAAAATCGCACGCAATCCGTTGCTGCACACGCTTGCTTCTAGGCTTGGCGCGATGTCGATGGGCGTATATTTGATCCACCCGTTCGTCATCAATATGCTGCAGCGCAATTTGCCAGAAGGCGTATGGACGCTTTCGTTGTTTCCGGTATGGTACGTGGTAGTTATGGCCATCACAGTCGGAATCATCATGCTCGTCCAGAAATTGCCGTTTGGCCGCGTCATTTTGACGGTGCCTTCAGTCAAAAGGTTAAACCGGCTGCAAAGAATGGGAATAAAAGCTTAACGGAAGCATGAAGAAGCCCAGTGATAAACTAAATGAAAAGAGTTGCCTGCATATGCGGGCAACTTTTTTTCATTTTATTGAATCCAGTAATGCCTTCAGTTTTTCAGGGTCATCCACTTTCAACGCGATTTGGGTGACTTGGCGAGTCTTGCCGAAAAACAGCATTGCCTGCTGGGGCGTATGGAAATCGATCACGACTTGAGGTTCGGGTTCTTCGAAATCTTTGGCAACAAATGACAGTATCCCGGTCTCTGGTTTTGCGCCCCAACGTACCGCTCGAATCGATTCGAGCGGTACACTGATTCGTTTATTCAACCCTAACGATACATTCAAGTTTTCATCTTTAAATGTCAGGGGGTTCAAGCGGGTGGCTTGGATATCGCCAATGAAATAAATGACGCTATAGACATTCAAGACGAGCAGGACAACAGAAAGTAAAGCGGATTTATCATGGAGCCACCAATGGATGCCGATGGTCTCGATAACAATGGCGTGGATGAGCATGATGTTGAATGCGATGGAGCTGGTGTTTTTGTGGAGCGTGATGGCTGTTGAATCTTCTGGGGGCTGTTTTTTCCATGTAAAAAAGGCATAGTAAAACGCGAGCGCTTCAGATAGCACGATGTGGATGAGTGGATTCGGCTTGATGTTCTCATGTACGGCGGGAAACAAGGTGAAAAGTGGGCTGCCAGCTTGTTTGCTCATGGAACGTCGAATTTTTGGGATGTAGATGAATAATAACCCTAGCAAAGCTAGTTCTGCCGCCAATACGAGCATTTCGATGGCGAGGCCTATGTAGAATAAGGGGGCAAAGGGTTCGAAATACAGTGTAGGGATGATGAAGCGTGCAGCGATCAACCCGGCAGCTATGACTGCGAGCAATTGTTTGGCGTTTATGCGGAAAGATAGGAGTACCAATAAAGGCACAACGAGGCCGAAATCAACTAAAGAACCGGCAACGAGCCAAAACGTGTCCTCAGGAATAACGGCAGCGGAAAAAGGGGAACGATAAACCATGAAATTGCTGATCAGTACGAGAAGCAAGAAAGCGAAAGCCCATTTTGCATAGTTTGTCTGGCGCATCACGAACATGCAAACACCCCATTTTTCTTTTAGTATACCCAAAAAATGGGAGGAATTGATAAGGGAAGTATGTCGAAAAACAGAAAGTCTTCTTAATTAAGCTAAGGAACACAAAAAGAAAAGCGCTGCATCCCGATGACAGGATGCAGCGCTTTGGAGACATTTATACTTCTAGGAATTTTACGGTTTTCTCTTTGTCGAGAATCGTACCGACGTAGAATGAGCCGAATTCGCCGTAGCGGGCGGATACTTCATCGAAACGCATTTCATAGACAAGCTTCTTGAACTGGAGAACGTCTTCGGCAAACAACGTAACTCCCCATTCGTAATCATCGAACCCGACAGAGCCGGAAATGATTTGTTTTACTTTGCCTGCGTAGCTGCGGCCGATCTTGCCATGCGATAGCATCAAGTCTTTGCGCTCCTGCATCGGCAGCATATACCAATTGTCGTTGCCTTCGCGGCGCTTGTCCATTGGGTAGAAGCAAATGTACTGGGAGCGTTGAAGCTCTGGGTACAAGCGCGAACGGACATGCGGGTTTTGATAAGGGTCTTCATTGCTTTCGCCTGACAGGTAGTTCGACAACTCGACAACAGAAACGTAGGAATACGTCGGCACTGTGTAAGCGATCAAGGTTAATTTATTGTATTCGGTTTCGAGCTCGCGCAATTCATCCATCGTTTCACGCAACAACATGAGCATGAGGTCAGCTTTTTGGCCGATGATGGAATAAAGGGCGTGGGCACCGGTTTTGTTTTCGTCGGCTTGGTTAACTTTTTCCATGAAATTATTGAACTCGTCGATCGCGAATTGGCGCTCTTCGTCGTCGAGCATTTTCCACGCGACCCAGTCCATTGAACGGAAATCGTGGAGCACGTACCAGCCGTCTAAAGTGATTGCTGCTTCATTCATCAGTAGAACACTCCTTTTATGTGAATCTCTCTTCCACAGTTTATCATATGCAAGACACAAGTTCCTATCCGAATGCGGCCTGTCACTAATTTGACATGGGCATAGCGCCTTTTCAGCCCGCATGGAAAAGGGTAAACTGAAAACAGCGAACTCAAAAAGAGGAGAATGACAGCATGGCTTTATTTATGGAAGACAAAAAATGGCGCTTTTGGGATCAATCCTTGAGCGCGCGCAAACGCTCGGCGCTCGAATCATTCGCGGCGGATGACACGCTGTGCGAATTGGTCGGCTCGCAGAAAAGCCCGCCGACGGTCCGGACCTGGGTGCACGACGACACAGTCGTTCTCGGCATCCAAGACCACCGCTTGCCTCATATCGATCAAGCGATGGCGGTCCTAGCAGACAATGGCTACCAGGCAATCGTGCGGAATTCCGGCGGCCTTGCCGTTGTTCTTGATTCCGGCGTGTTGAATATCTCAATCGTCTTGTCGGAAAAAGAAGGCGCCATTGATATTCCGCAAGGCTACGATATGATGGTCGAACTTGTCGAAGCCTTGTTTCCAGAAGCGGAAATCGACGCCTATGAAATCGTCGGTTCGTATTGCCCGGGAAGTTACGACTTGAGCATCGGCGGCAAGAAATTCGCCGGCATCTCGCAGCGCCGCATCCGCCGCGGCATCGCTGTGCAAGTATATTTGTGCATCGAAGGAAGCGGAGCGGGACGGGCGGAAGTGATCCGCGAGTTTTACGAAGCGGGCAAGGGTGGGGAAGAGACCAAATTCAGCTACCCGGAGATCCAGCCAGAAGTGATGGCGTCGCTCAGCGAACTGCTCGGCCGCGACATCACGGTTCCTGAAGTCGTGCTCGATTTGCATGCACTGCTCGGCTCGCCTGCACCGATGCCGCTTCAAGAAGATGAATTTGAACTGTACTCGTTTTATTTGAAGCGGGTGCTTGAACGCAATGAAAAAATGCTCGAACGGACGCTTGAATGAGCGTTTGTTTCGTGTAAAATAACCAGTACGATTCGAGGAGGAGTGCCCGTGAGCTACGCGACACAGAAATTAGCTGAAGAAAAAGTGTTTAAAGATCCGGTTCACCGGTATATCCACGTGCGCGATCAAGTCATTTGGGACCTCGTCAATTCAAAAGAATTCCAACGCCTGCGCCGCATCAAACAACTCGGGACATCCTACCTCGTCTTCCACGGGGCGGAGCATAGCCGTTTCAACCATTCACTTGGCGTTTACGAAATCGTCCGGCGCATCTCGGACGATGTATTTCACGGCCGGCCAGAATGGGACGAAAGCGAGCGCTTGACGGTCTTATGTGCGGCACTGCTTCACGATCTCGGGCATGGCCCGTTTTCGCATTCATTTGAAAAAGTATTCAATGTTGACCATGAGGAATTCACGCGTGCGATTTTGACTGGCGATACGGAAGTGAACAGCATCTTGAAAAAAGTATCCGCTGACTTTCCGGCCCATGTAGCAGAAGTTATCGCCAAAACCTATTCCAATAAACAAGTCGTGTCGCTCATTTCCAGCCAGATCGATGCCGACCGGATGGATTATTTGCAGCGAGATGCGTATTACACGGGTGTTTCCTATGGCCATTTCGATATGGAACGCATCTTGCGCGTCATGCGGCCGCTCGATGACCAAGTCGTCATCAAATCGAGCGGCATGCACGCGGTCGAAGACTATATCATGAGCCGCTACCAAATGTACTGGCAAGTGTATTTCCATCCCGTCGCCAGAAGCGCGGAAGTCATTTTGCGGAAGATTTTGCAACGGGCCAAGGAATTGAGCGAAAGCGGCTACGAATTCCAGCAGCCGCCGACCCATTTTCTCGCTTTTTTCGACCGCAGCTTCACGCTTGCCGATTATCTAGCACTTGATGAAGGCGTCTTGATGACCTACTTCCAATTGTGGATAAACGAGCGCGACACGATCCTCGCCGACCTGTGCGACCGTTTCGTCAATCGCCGCCTGTTCCAGTATGTCGATTTCGATCCCGGGACGGATTATAAAAAACTTGGGGAGCTTTCGGCTTTGTTCAAGAAAGCCGGCATCGATCCAGAATATTACTTGATCGATGATTCGACTTCCGATCTGCCTTATGATTTCTACCGGCCGGGCGAAGAAGAAGAACGCCTGCCGATCCAATTATTGATGCCAAACGGCGATATTAAGGAACTCTCAAGGCTGTCGCAGATTGTCGACGCCATTTCCGGCAAGCGCCGTACCGATTATAAATTGTACTTTCCAGCGGAATTGCTCATCGATGGCAAGAAAAAAGCCATCAAGCAGCAAATCCTGGAGATGCTCAGAGAAGGAGGGATTTAGTTGCTCCAAGAACATGCAAGAATCGTCGATTTTATCGCGACGGCCGAAGGAGTAACCGGCCGAAAGAAACTGCAGAAAATGGTCTATATCATGAAAAAGCTCAATGTCCCGTTCAAAGAGAAATACGAATTCCATATTTATGGGCCGTACTCGGAAGAATTGACAGCGCGTATCGAAGAATTATGCGATATGGGCTTTTTATCGGAAGCGCTTGAAGACAAAGGTTCTTATGTGCAATACAAATACGCCGTAACGGACGAAGGCATGGAATTCCGTAATGCCGTGGCGGCCTCGATTCCAAAAAATCCTGAAGCCGCTGCTTTGCTCAATGCCAAAAGCGCGCGTTTCCTGGAACTGGCCTCGACGCTTTTATACTTCGGCCATCTAGAGCGCGGCGAACAAATTGCCAAACTACATAGCGTCAAAGGCAAACTCAACTTCACCGAAACTGAAATCGAAGAAGCTTACCGCTTTCTAGACGAACTCGAGCAGTTGAAACTTTCGTAAAACCGCACTCAATACTCATAGGCGATTATACTGTTTTTATATTCAGCACAAGTAGCTGAGATGTTGACGAAATTTCTATTCATCTCTCAAATTATAGGCGGAGCGAAGGGGAGGCCGACGCCTGGGGGATCGCGCGGGCTGGCGAGACAAAGGCGGTGTTCTTCCGCCTTGGCTCAACACCCGCCCCCCGGCCAGCGTGCCTCCCTGAAGCGCAGTCGAACAGCGGAAGGTGCATTGAGATGAGCCCATCCATTTGCGCAAAAAAAACTCCCCTAGGGGAGTTTTTGTCTACTCGTCGTTCAACAGCTTGCCGTTGACCGCGTATTCACTTTTCTTCAAGTCTTCGAGGAATACAAAAACCTTTTCCGGCGGGGCATCGATTGTTTCGGATACAGCGGCAGTGACCTTTTCGACGAGTGCGCGTTTTTGCTCTTCTGTGCGGCCTTCAAGCATTTTAACAGTTACGTATGGCATAATGGATGCAGCTCCTTTTCATTGGATGTTAGGCTAATCATATCAGAATGGAGGAATTGTACAAATGGCAAATGAAGAAAAGCCCAAAAAGAAATTGGGATTCACTATTATAAAAGACGATCCGACAGACGGGCATAAAGGCTACGGCATCGGTTCCTTATCGCTAGAGAACGTTTCGCCGCTCATTATCGACGTTGAAGAACAAGACGCGGTGCTCGATATCGGCGCAATGCACGCGAGAAGCCAGACGGAACGCGGCATCAAATTCACGACCAACCGCGAAGATTCCGCGGGCGGAAAAGATTATTGGCTTGTATGGATCACCATCGACTTTAATCCGGCAGGGCCTTATTATGCGGGCGTCACGGCATGTGAAATGGTCGTCAACCGAGAAAAGCGGCGCGGTTATAAGATTCTGGCGGACCATGTCAATTTGATGGATAAGTCGATGAAGCGCAAAATCATCGTCGACCATATGGACGCGCCGTCGAAAAAAGTGCTCGCTGATTATTTGAAGACCCATAACCCTGAAATGTGGGAACGCAGCCTAGAACAATTGCACGATGATTTGTCACAATAAAGAGTGGATTCTTGAACGAAATGTGAAACCTGAAATTCGGTGCTTCAGGCAGTTGAAGTTGAGCCGAAAAGAAAGTAAACTGAGAGTACAGCTTTTCATCTAGAAAGCTAGGACACCTGATAGCGGGCAAGTGCTATGAGCCATTGCGACAAACCCAAGCCCAATGCCTCATGTCACTTTCTCCGCGCCCATCAGGCCAAAAAGGTTTTCTGTGTAGGGAATCGATTCCCTTTGCAGAAAGCCTTTTTTGTATGCAAGGAATTGGAAGCATGCCTGCCAAATCAAAAACCACAAGGCAACTTCAATATGCATAGTCCACGCTGAATCGGGTAAAGAAAAGTGGCGGAAAAGAGTATTGCACTTTTGCGGAAAACACTTATACTTTGTAAAGTGATTTCAATCTGATCAATAAAGGAGTTTGATTATACATGGCAGGATTCTGGTATACCGAAAAACAAACCGAAAACTTTGGCATTACAATGAAAATCAATAAAACGCTTCATACAGAGCAAACTGATTTCCAATATTTAGAAATGGCTGAAACAGCTGAATGGGGCAATATGCTCTTTCTAGACGGCATGGTCATGACTTCTGAGAAAGACGAATTCGTTTACCACGAAATGGTCGCACACGTTCCATTGTTCACGCACCCGAACCCGGAGAACGTACTCGTAGTAGGCGGAGGAGACGGTGGCGTTATCCGTGAAATCCTCAAGCACCCGTCTGTGAAAAAAGCGACGCTTGTCGATATCGACGGAAAAGTCATCGAGTATTCAAAGAAATTTTTGCCATCGATTGCATCCGGCCTTGAAGACGCACGCGTTGAAGTGATCGTCGGCGACGGCTTCATGCACATCGCAGAATCGGAAAACGAATTCGACGTCATCATGGTCGATTCTACTGAACCGGTCGGCCCGGCAGTGAACTTGTTCTCAAAAGGCTTCTATGCAGGCATCTCGAAAGCCTTGAAAGAAGACGGCATCTTTGTTGCGCAATCGGACAATCCTTGGTTCACGCCGGATTTGATCAAGCAAGTGCAAAGCGATGTCAGAGAGATCTTCCCGATCACGAAATTATACCTTGCGAACATCCCAACATATCCGAGCGGTTTATGGTCGTTTACGATCGGTTCGAAAAAATACAACCCGCTGGAAGTGCCGGCTGAACGCTTCCACGACATCGAAACAAAATACTACACGCCTGAATTGCACAACGCGGCATTCGTTTTGCCGAAATTCGTGAAAGATTTGACGGGTGAATAAGATGCGTTTTGACGAAACTTATTCAGGAAAAGTATTCATCAAAAGCCATCCGAATTATGAAGAGTCAAAAGCAGTTCTCTACGGCATGCCGATGGATTGGACTGTCAGTTACCGCCCAGGTTCGCGTTTTGGCCCGAACAAAATCCGCGAAGTGTCGATCGGGCTGGAAGAATACAGCCCGTATCTCGACCGCGAACTAGAAGACGTAAAGTTCTTCGACGCTGGGGATATTCCGCTGCCATTCGGCAATCCGGAAAAATCCCTTCTCGAAATCGAGACCTATGTACACACGCTATTGGCTGACGGGAAAATCCCAATGGGCATGGGCGGCGAGCATTTGGTATCGCTGCCGGTCATGAAGGCTGTCGCGAGCCACTACGATGACCTCGCCATCATCCATTTCGATGCGCACACCGATCTTCGCGAAAATTACGAAGGCGAAGAATATTCGCATTCGACGCCAATCCGTAAAATCGCTGATCACATTGGCCCGAAAAACGTCTACTCGTTCGGCATCCGTTCCGGAATGAAAGAAGAATTCGAATGGGCAAAAGAACAAGGCATGCATTTGTACAAATTCGAAGTGCTCGAGCCCTTGAAACAAGTACTGCCAACACTCGACGGCCGTCCGGTCTATATCACAATTGATATGGACGTACTCGACCCGGCACATGCACCGGGGACAGGAACAGTCGACGCAGGCGGCATCACATCGCGCGAACTGCTTGCTTCGATCCATGCCATCGCAGCATCGGGCGTCAACGTCGTCGGCTTCGACCTCGTCGAACTCGCGCCAGTTTACGATCACTCCGATCAAACCGCGAACACAGCGAGCAAACTCATCCGCGAAATGATCCTTGGGTGGGTTAAATAAGAAAAGCAGAAGCGCCCGTGTAGATTCGACGGGCATAAGACGGTCTGGCGAAGCGGCGCTCTTTGCCGCACAGCCAGAATGGCTTATGACGCCGAGAATCTGGGCGCTGCAACTGGACAAGTAGAAAAGCAGAAGCGCCTGTCCAGCTCCGACAGGTCTGGTGAAGCGGCGCTTTTCAGCCGCACAGCCGGAATGGCTTATGACCCGAGGAGCTAGGCGCTGCAGCTAGACAAGAAGAAAAGCAGAAGCGCCTGTCCAGCTCCGACAGGCATAAGACGGTCTGGTGAAGCGGCGCTTTTCAGCCGCACAGCCGGAATGGCTTATGACCCGAGGAGCTAGGCGCTGCAGCTAGACAAGAAGAAAAGCGCAAGCGTATATCTATTTTCAAAATCCCAAACAAAGTCGGCCTGAGGTTTAACAGGCCGGCTTTGTTTTGTCTAAAATTAAATTACAGCAATGCATGGCACTTTTTATTTATAGAAGCAACCAAGGCTGGCTCGGATTAGATTGAAAAAGCGGCTGCAATCGGGCTATAATGAAAAGGTTATTATTTATCGGAAAGGCGGATGCACATGAAGAAATCAGTGAAAATCAAATTGACGACGATCATCCGCCAGCCGGGTGCCGAAGATCAAGTGATGGAACTGCGTTCAGAAGGCGTTTTGACTGAGAAAAACGGTCGCCGCTATTTGCAATACGATGAGCGGCAGGACGACCTCGATATCCGGACAACGGTCAAACTCGGTGAGACAGATGCCGTCGTGATGCGAAGCGGAGGCTTGCAGATGCGCCTGCCGTTCCTATTGGATAAGGAACAGACCGGCAATTTGCGCCATGGGGAAGAATCGTTCATGCTCACGACCAAAGCACATGAACTGATCATGACGGAAAGTCGTTTCAAAGTGCGCTACGATTTAGCGCTCGGGAACGATTTTGCCGGCGAATACGAAATGGAAATACAGTTTACGGAGGGAACCAAATGAACGCAGTAGAACAAGTACAGCAAAACATTAAACAGGCGATTGCCGAAGCGGTCCAAAAAGCGGGTCTTACAGAAGAACCAATTCAGGTCCAATTGGAATCGCCAAGAGATAAAGCAAACGGCGATTATGCGACGAACGTGGCGATGCAATTGACGAAACTCGCGAAAAAGCCGCCGCGCGCAATCGCTGAAGCCATCGTGGAAAACTTGGATACACAGTCAGCAAATATCGAAAAAATTGAAATCGCAGGCCCTGGATTCATTAATATCATTATAAAAAAAGATTATTTGAACGATGTCATCAAAACCGTACTCGAGCAAGGCGAAGAGTATGGCCGCTCAAATTCCGGCGACAGCCAGCGCATCCAAGTCGAGTTCGTGTCGGCGAACCCGACAGGCGATCTTCATCTAGGTCACGCACGCGGCTCTTCTGTCGGCGATTCCATGTGCAATATTCTGGACCTTGCCGGCTACGACGTATCTCGTGAATATTACATCAACGATGCAGGCAACCAGATCAATAATTTGGCGCTATCCATCGAAGGGCGTTATTTCGAAGCGCTTGGCAAAGGCGAAAGCATGCCTGAAGATGGCTACCGTGGACAGGACATCATCGATATCGCGGCAGCGCTTGTTGAAGAGCACGGCGATAAATTCCTTCATATGACGGAACAAGAACGCTACAAAGCATTCCGCGAGCACGGCTTGAAAGTAGAACTCGCGAAATTGCAAAAAGACTTGGCTGATTTCCGCGTTCATTTTGATGTGTGGTATTCAGAAACGTCCCTTTATGAAAACGGCAAAATCGACGCGGCTTTGAAAAAATTGCGCGACAACGGCCATATCTATGAAGAAGACGGCGCGACTTGGTTCCGCTCAACGACATTCGGCGATGACAAAGACCGCGTACTTATCAAAAACGATGGCACGTATACGTATTTGACGCCGGATATCGCTTATCACGACGATAAAATCCAGCGCGGCTTCGACAAACTCATCAATATTTGGGGCGCTGACCACCATGGCTACATCCCGCGCATGAAAGCGGCGATTGAAGCACTTGGCTACGACCGCGACACGCTTGAAGTGAGCATCATCCAAATGGTGCAATTGTACAAAGACGGCGAAAAGATGAAGATGAGCAAACGTACCGGCAAAGCTGTTACAATGCGTGAATTGGTCGACCTGGTTGGCTTGGATGCAGTCCGTTATTTCTTCGCGATGCGTTCAGGCGATTCACATATGGACTTTGACTTGGATTTGGCCGTTTCCCAGTCCAATGAAAACCCGGTTTATTATTCCCAGTACGCACATGCGCGCATCTGCTCGATCTTGCGCCAGGCAGCGGAACAGAACTTCACCGCTTCCACTGAGCACCTGGAACTGTTGACGGACGAAAAAGAAATTGAAGTATTGAAGAAAATTGGCGATTTCCCACAAGTCATCGCAGACGCTGCCAAACTCCGTGCGCCTCACCGCGTCACGACTTATATTCATGAACTGGCGTCGAACTTCCATAGTTTCTATAATGCCAATAAAGTACTGGATGCCAGCAATGAAGAATTGACGCGTTCGCGCCTTGCCCTGATCGAAGGGGTCAAGACGACACTCGCAAACGCCTTGAAGACAGTCGGCGTCCAAGCTCCTGAAAAAATGTAGAAGACAACTAGAGCTTTCGGTGTATAATGGAGTCATCAAATCAACTGAATAGCAATCATGAAGGTGCTTATGTCTAAGAACATGAGTTAAAAGGGAAGCCGGTGCGATTCCGGCGCGGTCCCGCCACTGTATGTGAGAGCGAACTGCAACAAGCCACTGGAAATTCCGGGAAGGCGCAGCGAGCGATGATCACAAGCCAGGAGACCTGCCTTCATGAACACCGAACCGAAAGCTTGCGAGGACAGGCCGGACGCGCTTGTTTTTTGCGAACCCGTCCTGTAAGTCCCCTGCATCCTTTATGCAGGGGACTTTTTTTAATGAAATGTGGAAGCGGCTGTTCAGCTCCGACAGGCATAAGACGGTCTGGCGAAGTGGCGCATTTTGCCGCACAGCCAGAGTGGCTTATGACCCGAGGAGCTAGGCGCTGAAACTAGCCACCAAGAAAAGCGGAAGCGCCCGTGTAGATTCGACAGGCATAAGACAGTCCGGCGAAGCGGCGTTCTTTGCCGCACAGACGGGATGGCTTATGACCCCGAGAATCTGGGCGCTGCAGCTAGACAAGAAGAAAAGCGGAAGTGGTGGAAAGGAAGCTAAGCTAAATGCGCGACGTCCTGTCGCAACGCTTAGCTGACTCACATCCTGTGAGCCCCCGAGCGAGCGCTTGGTAGGGAAAAAACAAAACACTAGGAGGAATAAGGATGAAAAATATATGGAAATTCGGGACGGCTGCAGGAATGGCCGCAATTGTACTGGCTGGATGCGGCGACGGTGCGGCGCCTGTCGAAGAGCAAGATGTAGAAACACCGGCTGAACCGCCGTCGGAAGTAGCGGAAGCGGAATTTCCGGTCACCTTAATCGATGCAATGGGCGATGAAATGGTCATCGAAGAAGAACCGGAATCATTCGTTTCGATGATTCCTTCTAATACGGAAATCGCCTACGAACTCGGTTTGGGAGACAAAATGGTCGGCGTTTCGGATTTCGACAATTACCCGGAAGAAGTAGCGGATCTTGAAAAGATCGGTGGCCAAGAATTCAATGTGGAGAAAATCATCAGCCTGCAGCCGGATGTCGTTTTGGCCCATGAATCAGGGCTCGGCATGGGAACTGAAGGATATCAGCAGTTGCGTGATGCCGGATTGAATGTCTTTGTCGTGGAAAACGCAGAAACATTTGATGAAGTATATGAAACGATTTCGGTCATCGGCCAAGTGTCAGGCGCAGTGGAAGCGGCAGAAGGGTTGATTGAAGAAATGGAAGCGCAAGTCGCGGAAGTGGAAGAACTGGCGGCTGGTGTCGACGAATCCAAATCGGTCTTCGTAGAGATTGGCAGCGAACCGGAACTTTATACAGCCGGAACGGGTACGTTCATCCATGAAATGCTGACAATGATCCAAGCGGAAAATGTCGCAGGAGGCGAAGAAGGGTGGATCAGCATGGATCCGGAAGCAGTCGTTGCGGCAAACCCTGAAATCATCATCACTACAGAAGGCGGTTATATCGAAAATGCAGCTGAACTGATCAAAGAGCGCAGCGGTTATGCGGATGTAACGGCCGTGCAAGAAGATGCCATTTATGAATTGAACCCCGACACTGTCACGCGCCCAGGCCCGCGTTTGACGGAAGGTTTGATGACTTTAGCAGAAGTAATTTATCCGGAGACCTTCAGTGAGTAAATCTGCACTCGCCTATGTAGTCTCCCTGATTTTATTGGGCGGGGCAGTAGTGCTCGGAGTGACGGTCGGGACGGTGCCAATTTCACCGGCGGTTATCTGGAATCCTTCATCGGACGAAGCCGCGGCGAATATCTTATGGAATATCCGCATGCCGCGTGTGGTGCTTGCGGGACTAGTCGGTGCGGCACTTGCGATTGCGGGGGCAGCTTTTCAAGGATTGCTGAAAAACCCGCTCGCTGATCCATATACTTTGGGAGTGTCGTCCGGTGCCGCTGTCGGTGCCGTGATGACGCTTTTTTTCGGCATCTCCATTCCGTTTCTCGGCCTGTTCACCTTGCCGGTTATCAGCATGATTGGCGCTTTGATCACGATGCTGGCCGTCATGGGCTTTGCACGGCTGGTTGATCGCTCGATGAAGATGGAAACGGTTATTTTGACCGGCATTATTTTCAGTTCATTCCTGGGATCGATCATGTCTTTGATGATCGCGTTGACCGGTGAAGAACTGCGGCAGATCATCGGGTGGCTGCTTGGCAGCGTATCGATGCGCGGCTGGCCCTATGTCCAGATGGCGCTGCCGTTTGTGCTGGTCGGTTCATTCGTCTTATGGCTTTACCGCCGTGAATTAAACGCGATGCTGTTCGGGGAAGAACGTGCACAACATTTGGGTGTGGACGTCAAGAAGAGCAAGATGGCGATTTTGATCGGCGGATCGGTCCTGACCGGATCTGCAGTTGCCGTTTCCGGGACAATCGGCTTTGTCGGCTTGGTCGTCCCGCATATGACGCGCCTTGTATGGGGCTCAGACCACCGCCATGTCCTGCCTTTATCGTTCATCAACGGGGCCGCTCTTTTAATCGTTTGCGACCTGGTGGCGCGGACGATCATTTCACCGACCGAATTGCCGATTGGCGTTATCACTGCGTTTATCGGGGCGCCGGTCTTTGCATTCATCTTTTTCCGCCAGCGCAGAGGAGGGCTTTAAATGTTGCAAATTGAAAATTTGTCAGGCGGTTATGGCGACAAGAAAATCGTCGACCGCATATCGTTCGGTGTCGAAAAAGGCCGCATGCTCGGTATATTGGGACCGAATGGCAGCGGCAAATCCACATTGATGAAATTGATCAGCGGCGTCTTGGAACCGACAGCCGGCGTTGTCCGGGTTGATGGTCGGCCAGTCGGCGATTTTCCGGCTAAAGAACTGGCCCGAAAAATGGCAGTCTTGCCGCAGCTTCATGCGCATGCTTTTTCGCACACTGTCCGTGAAACGGTTTCTCTCGGCAGGTATCCGCACCAAAGCGGCTGGTTTTCCTCTTGGTCCGCGGAAGATGAAGCGGCTGTCCAGGAAGCGATGCAACTCATGGACATCAGCCATTACGAATCCACCTTGCTTGAAGAGATGTCGGGCGGCGAACAGCAGCGCGTCTTTGTGGCTCAAGCTTTAGCGCAAAACGCTGCGGTTTTATTGCTGGATGAGCCAACCAACCATCTCGACATCAACCATCAGAAAGAATTGTTGGATACCATCAAAAAACAAGCGATCGAAAAAGAATTGACGATCATCTCAATTTTTCATGACATCAATTTGGCATCGATGTATTGCGATGAATTGTTATTAATGGACGAAGGAAGCATCGTTCGCAAAGGCGAGCCACATGAAGTCGTCCGGACGCATGATGTCGAGTCTGTCTATCAGACTCGCGTCAGCAACCATCCCCACCCGGAACTGCCGAAACCGCAGATTACACTATTGCCAGGCGTGCGCAGAACACCGGCAGGGCTGAAAGTGAAAGCTGGCGATTTTCTCGTGACGCCGGAATTTGTCGCTTACCAAAGCCAGCTTCCGCTGAAAACCGTGTCGTCTGCCGTCGTCAACGCAGGCTCCGGTTGGTTCCGCAATTTCCTCAACCGCCGCGTCGATGCCAACTATAATGTCGACAATAGCTATGAGGAAATGGTCGATTATATTGAAGATAGCGGGTTGAAAGCGACAGATACCGTGGCGATGATGACCGCTGTCCGCACAGAGCATGCCATTGTTCGTGAATATGCGGGGGATTTCGGCAGCATCGTCGTAGCAGTGACGGCCGGTGTCGGAAACGGCGTTGACGTGTCGCAGGCAGTGGCGCGTGAACAACGTGTCGGTACGATCAACACATGGATTATGGTCAACGGCATTCTGTCGGATGAAGCCTTTATCCAAGCAATGATTACGGCGACAGAAGCCAAGACCAAAGCTTTGCAGCACGAAGAAGTCATCGATCCCTTGACCGGAACGATCGCAACAGGCACCTCAACCGATAGCTGCCTGGTCGCCGCGACACAACAAGGTGAAACGCTGCCGTATGCTGGCCCGATCACCGAAGTCGGGAAGCTCATCGGTACGGGTGTGTTTGAATGTACAGTTGAAGCGATCCATCTTTACCGCGAGGCGAAGAAAGTATGATGTATCATGTGCTGGCCATCGGCATTGGTCTATTGCTCGACCGCCTAATCGGAGATCCACCCGATTGGCCGCATCCCGTTCGCTGGATCGGTTCATTGATCAATAGGCTGAAAAGCCGCCTGAATGTGCCGCAGCATGCTTTTCGCAACGGCTTTCTCCTGCTTTTTATTGTATTGGCGATTATCGCAACGGCTACGGTCGCTGTCGTTGCTAGTGCCTATTCGCTCCACCCAGTGATTGGAATTTCGGTCGAAGCGCTGTTGATCGCTTCCGGCTTGTCCCAGAAAAGCTTGAAACAGGCAGCGGAAGATGTTTATACACCACTCGTCCAAGGTGACTTTGCGCTCGCCCGGAACAAACTGTCATGGATTGTCGGGCGCGACACGGACACTTTGGGAGAAAGCGAAATCACCCGAGGCGTCGTCGAAACGGTTTCCGAAAATACAAGTGATGGCATTACCGCTCCGATGTTTTGGGCGCTATTGTTCGGCGCGCCGGGATTGTGGATCTACAAAGCGGTCAATACATGCGATTCGATGATCGGCTATAAGAACGAGGAATTCCGTGATTTCGGTTTTGCCTCTGCCAAATTCGACGATGTGTTAAATTACGTGCCAAGCCGTGTGACCGGTTTATTGATTGTGTTATTTACCCGAAATGAAGGCGGCATGCCTTTGAAACAACGCCTTTCCATCTGGCTGCGCGATGCCAGGAAACACCCGAGCCCGAACAGCGGCTGGCTGGAAGCGGCAACGGCCGTACAGCTTGGTATCGAGCTTGGGGGCGTGAATTCTTACGGCGGTGTGCGATCGATCCGCGCTAAAATGGGCGAACCGCTAGTCAAACTTGAAGCAAAACACATCACAAGCGCAGTCAACCAGATGAATATTGCCGCGATCAGCTTTTTCACACTGATTGCAATAGGGGGAATCCTGCTTGAAATTGCCTGAACACGGAGCTAATCCGCACCGCCTCTACGAACAAGCGGGGCATAAGCAACCTTCGGAAGTGATCGATTTCAGTGAGAACGTCCATCCATTCGGTCCGCCCGCTTTTTTTAAAGAGCAATGGACAGATTTTTATGATTTGCTTTCTTCTTACCCAGACCCGCAAGCGGAACCGTTCCGTTCAGCAGCAGCCGAATACCACGGCGTCGCAAAACAACAAGTCGCTGCTGGAAATGGGGCGGCAGAAATCTTTACTTGGCTTGCAAAGCGTTATCGGGGTAAACGGGTGACTTTGGTGGAACCGGCATTTTCTGAATACCGGAGCACCTTGGAATCGGAAGATGTCCATATATTGGAAATTATTTTAACGCCTGAAAATGATTGGCAATTGCAACTGGAAGACGTAAAAGAACAAGCGGCAAAATGCGATGCATTGTATGTGTGCAATCCGCATAATCCAACCGGACGTGTGCTGGACTTGCCGCAACTCGAAGAAATCGCCGCGTTATGCACAGGAAAATGTGAACTGGTCATCGATGAAGCGTTTATTGACTTTATCGGTGAACACGCTTCGTTCATTCCACTGTTGAAACACTATCCGCATGTGATCATCGTCCGGTCGATGACTAAAATGTATGCGCTTGCGGGTCTTCGGCTCGGCTATGCCATTGCCGAGCCTTGCACTATCCAGGAATTGACGGACGCGGCGGCCCATTGGAATGTCAACGGCTTAGCAGCCGCAGCCGGTGCCCGCTGTTTTTCTGAAGAGCCGTATAGGGAGAGAGTAATTGCAGCGGCTGCCAGTGAACGCGCGAAAATGGAAGCTTTCCTAAATTCCATGGGCTGCAAATTCGTACCTTCAGCTGCCAACTTTCTTTGTTTTCAATTGCCCGATGCGGAGCGTTCGGAACCATTTTTTCACGCGATGCTAGAAGCCGGAATTGTCTTGCGCCATAGCTATTCATTTAAAGGGATGAGCGGAAAATGGTTTCGCATCGGCATGAAAAGCGCCTCAGCCATGGAAAGGCTGCGAAAGGAGATGCATCAATGGCTTCAGGACAATTAATTTTTGTCTCTGGCGGTGTGCGCAGCGGTAAAAGCGCTTATGCTGAGACTCTTGTCCGGCAAGCGAAAGGTGCACGCAATGTATATATTGCGAGCGGTATCGCGCGAGACACCGAAATGGCTGAGCGTATCGCGCGCCACCGCAAAGATCGTGCGCAGGACGGCTGGTGGACCATCGAACAGCCACAGCAATTGTCCGAAGCATTGCCGCTCATCCGTCAAAATGACGCGGTGCTATGGGATTGCATCACGACTTGGCTTGCAAATGAACTTTATGAAGGGTTTGAGCAAGGCAGCTTATGTGCAGACACGCCTGGTTGCATGGAGCTAAAATGGCAGGAGCTACAAAACACTATCGATTCAATCCTTGCGAAAACGGTTTACTTTGCCATCGTTTCCAATGAAGTATTGGATGAACCGCTTGTCGACCAGGCGTATCAGGAGTGGCTCGGAAAGATTCACCAATGGTTCGCAAGCCGTGCAGACCGCGCGATTGAAATGGAGAATGGCCTTGCCATTCGAAGAAAGTGAAGGTGATGCGAATGGCGAATCGAACACTTGGGGGCTTGCTGCTCGCATTCCAATTTTTTTCATCCATTCCGGTACATAAAGAGATTCAGTTGGAAAAGCCGCAAGTGATGGCCATGTACAGCTTGTTGCCGGTAGTCGGATTAGTAATGGGGGCGCTGACTTCAGCCGTGATTTGGCTAATGCAAGAGACTACCGAAATCGGCCCGTTGATGATTGCGTTTTTGCTTGCTTCATTATTGTGGGCAATAACGGGGGGCTTGCACCTGGACGGGTTGGCAGACACAGGCGATGCTTATTTTTCATACCAGAGCAAGAACAAGCGCCTGGAAATCATGGGAGATCCGCGAATTGGCGCATTCGGGGCGATGGTGCTGATTTTTGCGATTGCAGGAAAGATTATCGTGCTTGCGGAACTGATCCCGTCTGTTTCGCTGATCGCGCTTGCCGCTGTGCCGGTCGTCAGCCGGATCGGGCTCTCTGTTTTATCAGCTACTGCAAAGCCAGCAAAAACAGAAGGGCTCGCGGCTTATTTCCAGCGCTTAATTGACCGTAGAACACTAATGGCCACCATGTTCGCCTGGTCGCTGTTTGTGCTCGCCATCTTATTCCTATTCTGTGGATGGGCAGTGGCACTGGCCTTTTTAGTTGCTGCGAGCATTGCAACAATTGGCTATAAAAAATGGTGCGACAAAAATTTCGGCGGTGTAACGGGTGATTTGCTCGGGGCATACGCAGAAGGAATGGAGCTGTTGTTATGGGGAATGCTTTTGTTCTTCGTCTGATCCGCCATGCACCGACCGCCGGGAATGTGCGGAGGGCGTATATTGGCTGGACCGATGAACCGATTTTGCCGTTCGAATCAAAACCGGATCATGGCACCCGGCTCGTCTGGGGCAGCGATTTGCTGCGTTGCCGTCAAACGGCGCATATTCTGTTTCCGGATGCCCATTATGAAGCAAATGCCGATTTGCGGGAACTGCATTTTGGGGATTGGGAAAATATGACGTATGACGATTTGCAATCCAATGGACTGTACCGCAATTGGATTGATGACCCCAAAATGGTACAGCCGCCGAACGGGGAAAGTTTGCAGCAGCTGGCCGAACGGGTTGACCGGGCAATAGAAACTTTTTCCGAAACAGGAGACTTTACGGTCGTCACTCACGGCGGGCCGATCCGCTACATTCTATCCAAAGCAAATGGACAGCAATTCTTTTCCCAGCAGGCAGTACACGGGCATTGCTATACCGTCACATGGGCGAGCAAGTCGGCGTATAAGGAGGGCCATCCATGCGTATCGTATTCGGCGGAGCCTTTAACGGCAAACGCAAGTATGTAAAAGAACATATGAATCTGGATTCAAACGTTTGGCTCGAAGGCGAACTGCCAGAGCTGGATGAGCAGGCGGTAATTGCCGGATTGGAGCAATGGATCCGCAAGCAACTGGAACAACAATGCCCAGAACAGGACATATTAGCGGCGATTCGTGAACTTGCAGAAAGCGCAGGCGAACGCATCTGGATTTTGACGGACATCAGCCGCGGCATCGTGCCAATTGATCCGCTTGAGCGCGAATGGCGCGATGTCACCGGCCGGAGCTATCAGTATTTATTCGGCAAAGCACAGCACATCACACGCATTTGGTACGGCATACCACAAACAATCAAAGGAGATGGTCGAGATGAATATTTACACGAAAACCGGCGATAAAGGACAGACTGGATTAATCGGGGGACGGACGGACAAAGACGATCCGCGCGTGGAAGCATACGGCACGATTGATGAGGCGAATTCATTTATCGGAAAAGCGATGACAGAACTCGACCGTGATGTGTTTGCTGATCTATTGGAAGATTTGCAGACGATCCAAAATGAATTATTCGATTGCGGCGGCGATTTGGCGGATGTCCGCAACACGCCGCAATACAAGACAAATGAGGAATCGGTCGAGCAGCTGGAAAGCCGCATTGATGTATTGATGGATGAGCCGCCGCTTCTTGAGCGTTTCATCCTCCCGGGAGGCACGCCGGCTGCAGCGACTTTACATATCGCGCGCACGATTACACGCCGCGCAGAGCGCCAGACCGTAAGCTTGGCGAAAGCTGGCGAAGAATTCCCTGCAGTGATACAGCGCTATTTAAATCGTTTGTCCGACTATCTGTTTGCCGCGGCACGCGTTGCCAATTCTCGAATGGACATAGCGGACAATGAATATGTGCGCAGCGCCAAAGTCTTTAAGAATGGCGGGCGCTCGAAAAAGCGGGAGGAATGACAATGAAGACGCAGCACATCGCCCTGGCCGCTATTTTTATCAGCTTGTCCGCAATCGGCGGCATGGTGAAAATTCCGCTCGGCATTGCGTCGATTGCACTTGATGCCATGCCGGCGCTTATTGCCGCGCTGTTTCTCGCAGCACCGCTTGCCGGCTTTGTCGCAGCGGCGGGCCACCTGTTATCGGCTTTATTCGGCGGTATGCCGCTCGGCCCGTTTCATTTATTGATCGCGCTTGAGATGTTTGCGGTCGTCTGGCTGTTCGCGAAACTGCATAGAAACGGAAAAACCTGGTGGAAATGGGGAGCATTCATTATCGGAAACGGCGTGTTGGCGGCCGTGCCGTTTTATTTCCTGTTATCTCCTGCCTTTTTCTATGCCTCAGTCCCCGGATTGCTGCTGGCCGCATCGATTAATGCCGCAGTTACGCTACTTGTCGCCCCATTCGTTACAGAAGCTGCGAGGAGATTTGCCTGATGCGCAACGAATTTATGGTAGATGGGCTGGTCATCACGACGGATAATTCAGCGGCAATCGGAGAGAAGCCGCACGACATCGTGCATGTGCCGGATGAAGTCGCCGCGAAGTTCGCCGCACGTGTCGCATTGGCTGAACAATGGGCAGCTGGTGGAGAAGCAACTGCCATCCTGCTCCATAATTTCAGCGGGGAGCTGCACTGGCCGCGTTATGTCTCGGGCATCACGCAATTATTTTCCGAGCTGGATCTGCCGGTGCCGCCGGTGTCAGGAAGCACGGAAAGCAATATGGAAACGCTGCAATCGGCGCTGGCGGTGACCATCATCGGGCGAAAGCTTCGCATGCTCGCTGATCCGCGTGAGCTTGAATGGTTCATCTACGGAGAGCCGCTCATCGGGGAAGCGGTTATAAATCATCCCGACCGGATCGCCGATTTGCGGATCGTAAAGAACGCACTCGATCTCAATCAAATCGAGCGCATCTGGCCGATCGGCTCACAGGGGATCGAACAGGAATCAAAAAAGCTGTTCGGACGTACAATGCCGTTAGCCCAGGGGATTTCTAAAGAAGCTTCGGGCGGTCCTGCGACCTGCTTGTTGATCGGTGTCCAAACAAGTAAAGTCGAAGAAGCAAAGCGCCTGTTCGGAAGATATTTCCGTGAATTGATTGAATAGCTCATGAGCCGCTTATCAAGCGGCTATTTTTTTTGGAGGAAAACAGCTGGCAAATGGAATCATGCAGACCATCCGGACAAAAGCCGACGGATGACAGCTGCTGCAATTGTTTGGGCATGCAGGAATGCAGTGAGGGCGTGTGGAATATCAGTTATTGGAAATTATATTTCGGCAGGGCTATAGATTTCTATTGACTGAATGCTCATTCACTTTTAAACTAGAACATAGTATCGACATTCTGCCGCAGTTCACGTAAACTTTGGATAAGAATAGGGGATTTACACATTCAACAAGGGGGGACTACACGATGGAGTTTTTGCTCATCGCTAACTGGGTTTTATTTATACTTGTAACCGCTTACGCCGTTTACTTGTTCATCTACTTGCTGAAGTCGCGCTATGACTATATCAAGCTCGGCAAAAAAGTGGATTTTGAAGAAAACTTCAATGAACGGGTCCGCAAAGTAATGGTCAACGTGTTTGGCCAGAAGAAATTATTAAAAGATAAAAAGAGCGGCATAATACACGTGATGTTCTTCTACGGCTTCCTGCTTGTTCAGGCGAGTGCCATCGATTTCATCATCAAAGGCTTATCGCCTGATTCGCATCTGCCGCTGGGACCATTATATCCGGCGTTCACATTGTTCCAAGAATTCGTGACTTTGACGATTCTGGTCGCAGTCGTATGGGCGTTCTATAGACGCTATATCGAAAAATTGGTCCGCTTGAAGCGCGGCTGGAAGTCCGGGCTTGTCTTGATTTTCATCGGTGGCTTGATGGTGACAGTTCTTGTCGGGAACGGCATGAGCATGATCTGGCACGGCCATGAAGGAGCTTGGACAGAACCTGTCGCAAGTGTTATCGCAGCTGGATTCGCTTGGCTGCCGGAAACTGCTGCAGTGACCATTTTCTATATCATGTGGTGGGCGCATCTATTGTTCTTATTGACATTCTTGGTCTACGTTCCACAATCAAAACATGCCCATTTGATCTTCGGGCCGGTCAATACATGGTTCCACCGTTTGGATCATGTCGGCCGCTTGAAACCAATCAATTTTGAGGATATGGAAGAAGAAAACGAAGAAGATCCAGACGCCATGCCAACATTCGGCGTCGGCAAAATCACGGATTTCACGCAAGCCCAGATGGTTGATTTCTACGCTTGTGTAGAATGTGGGCGCTGCACGAATATGTGTCCCGCTACCGGAACCGGCAAAATGCTGTCACCGATGGACCTGATCACGAAACTTCGTGACAACCTGACGAACACTGGTGCTGTCATGACGCAGAAAAAACCGTGGGTGCCCGCTATAGCATTCAGCAACACGCAAGGAAACCAATTGGCGATGGCTGCCGGAGCTGAAGGCATCTCAATCGATGAACTTTACAGCCCGAGCTTGATCGGCGATGTCATTACCGAAGAAGAGATTTGGGCTTGTACAACATGCCGCAACTGTGAAGACCAATGCCCGGTCATGAACGAACACGTCGATAAAATCATCGACCTTCGCCGTTATCTTGTCATGACGGAAGGGAAAATGGACAAAGATGCGCAACGCGCGATGACCAATATCGAAAAGCAAGGCAACCCATGGGGCTTGAACCGCAAGGAAAAAGAAAACTGGAGAGATGCTCGTCCAGATATCTCAATTCCGACGGTAAAAGAAGTCAGCAAAGCTGGAGAAGAGTTCGAGTATTTATTCTGGGTCGGTTCGATGGGCTCGTTCGACAGCCGTTCACAGAAAATCGCGCTTTCCTTTGCACGTTTGATGAACGAGGCTGGCGTCAAATTCGCGATTCTCGGCAATAAAGAAAAGAACTCCGGCGATACGCCGCGCCGCCTCGGGAACGAATTCCTGTTCCAAGAGCTTGCGACCGCCAATATCAAGGAATTTGAAAAAGCAGGCGTCACTAAGATCGTCACGATCGATCCGCATGCTTACAACATCTTTAAAAACGAGTACCCGGATTTCGGCTTTGAAGCGGAAGTCTATCACCATACGGAAATGCTCTTTGACCTTGTCCAGCAAGGCAAATTGAAGCCGCAGCATGCAGTGAACGAGAAAATCACATTCCACGATTCCTGCTACCTCGGCCGTTACAACGATGTCTACGACGCACCGCGTGAAATCCTGAAAGCGATTGAAGGCGTTGAGCTCGTGGAAATGGTCCGCAATCGCCAAGACGGCATGTGCTGTGGAGCCGGCGGCGGACTCATGTGGATGGAAGAAGATGCCGGACACCGCGTCAACGTTGCCCGCACGGAGCAAGCGCTTGAAGTGAGCCCGACGATGATTTCTTCTGGATGCCCGTACTGCTTGACGATGCTGTCAGACGGAACGAAAGCGAAAGAAGTCGAGGATCAAGTCGGCACATACGATGTCGCTGAGCTTCTTGAAATGGCAGTTCTCGGGAAAGATGCACCGCCAGTTGAGGAAATTGTTCAATAATAATAGATTTGCCAACTGACAGAAAATTGAGTAGAATAACAGCATAGAGAAAAAAAGAAGGGAGTGCTACACTCCCTTTTCTTATGTAAACAAGTCGAGCGAGCGTTCAGTCAACCAAGAAAAGCAAAACCAGCTGATCAGGTTCGACAGGCATAAGACGGAATGGCGAAGGGGCGCTTTTTGCCACACAGCCAGACCGGCTTATGACCCGAGAACCTGGCTGGAATTTGCTAGACACCAAGAAAAGCAAAACCAGCTGATCAGGTTCGACAGGCATAAGACGGAATGGCGAAGGGGCGCTTTTTGCCACACAGCCAGACCGGCTTATGACCCGAGAACCTAGCTGGAATTTGCTAGACATCAAGAAAAGCAAAATCAGCCGTTGGGGCTGAAAAAATTTTAGCTATTATGAAAACGTTTCCAAAATATGAGGAGGAATTGTAAATGGCAAAAACGGTCATCATTGATGGAGCACGCACAGCATTCGGGAAATTTGGCGGGGCACTCAGTTCATTCACAGCAAGCGACCTAGGGGCAGCGGCGATCAAGGAAGCGCTGAAGCGTTCAGATGTAAAGCCTGAAGATGTTCAAGAAGTCATCATGGGCAATGTCCTGCAGGCAGGCCAAGGGCAAATCCCTTCCCGCCAAGCGGCTTATAAAGCGGGCATTCCTTACAACGTCAAATCCGAAACAATCAATAAAGTATGTGCATCCGGTTTACGTTCTGTCACGCTAGCAGACCAAATCATTCGCTTGGGAGACGAAGAGTTGATCGTTGCAGGCGGCATGGAATCGATGTCGAATGCGCCTTATTATTTGCCGAAAGCACGCTTTGGCCTTCGCATGGGCGATTCTCAAGTCATTGATGGCATGGTCCACGACGGCTTGTCATGTTCCTTCCATCCAGACAAAGTGCATATGGGCACATACGGCAACTCAACGGCAGAAACTTTCGAGCTGACACGTGAAAGACAAGACGAATGGTCAGCCCGTTCCCATGAACGCGCAATTAAAGCACGCGATCATTTTTCACAAGAAATTACGGCAATGGAAGTGCCTCAACGTAAAGGCGATCCAATTACAGTCGACCAAGATGAAGCGCCGCGTGAAGGCACAACATCTGAAGTGTTGGCGAAACTGCGCCCGGCATTCGGAAAAGACGGCACGATTACGGCAGGGAATGCACCAGGAATCAATGATGGAGCGGCAGCACTTGTATTGATGAGTGAAGAACGCGCCCAAAAAGATGGGAAAGCCGTATTGGCTCACGTTCTAGGACACACAGAAGTCGCGGTCGAACCGCACCGTTTCCCTGAAACGCCAGGGCTCGTCATCAACGAATTATTGAAGAAAACCGGCAAATCATTGGAAGAAATCGATCTTTTTGAAATCAATGAAGCATTTGCGGCGGTTGCGCTGGCAAGCTCGAAAATTGCTGGTCTCGACGAAGAGAAAGTCAATGTCAACGGAGGATCCGTTGCACTTGGCCATCCAATCGGGGCGAGCGGGGCGCGCATCATCTTGACGCTCGCTTATGAATTGAAACGCCGCGGAGGCGGCATCGGAATTGCCGCTATCTGTTCAGGCGGCGGGCAAGGCGATGCAGTGATGATCGAAGTACCAAAGGAGGAAAACTAAACATGTCTATCCAAAACGTCATGGTCATCGGAGCCGGCCAAATGGGCTCCGGTATCGCACAAGTATGTGCACAAGCTGGATTTAACGTAAAACTGAACGATATGAAACAAGAAGCATACGAACGCGGCATCGCGAGCATCTCGAAAAACTTGTCGCGCAATGTCGAAAAAGGCCGCATGATAGAAGATGAGAAGTCGCAAGTACTCGGCCGCATCCAATCTTCATTGGATTTAAAAGATGCACACGATGTCGACATCGTCATTGAAGCCGCTGTCGAGAACATGGAAATCAAATCGACGATCTTCAAGACTTTGGACGAAGTGGCACCGAAGCATGCCATTCTTGCATCGAATACATCTTCACTGCCGATCACTGAAATCGCAGCAGCAACGAAGCGCCCGGAACAAGTCATCGGCATGCACTTCATGAACCCGGTACCGGTGATGAAATTGGTCGAGATCATTCGCGGCCTTGCAACAACGGACGAAGTATATCAGGCAGTTGAAGACATGACAGTGAAATTATCGAAAACGCCAGTTGAAGTAAATGACTTCCCTGGATTCGTTTCGAACCGCATTTTGATGCCGATGATCAATGAAGCGATCTTCACGCTGCAAGAAGGCGTCGCGACAAAAGAAGCAATCGACGAAGTGATGAAGCTCGGCATGAACCATCCGATGGGGCCTCTTCAATTGGCTGATTTCATCGGACTGGATACTTGCCTTTACATTATGGAAGTGCTGCACGACGGTTTCGGCGACAGCAAATACCGTCCAAGCCCGCTCCTGCGCCAATACGTGAAAGCCGGCTGGCTCGGCAAAAAGACCGGACGCGGTTTCTACGAATACAACTAAGATTTAGGGGGAGCCTTAATGGACCTGCATTTTACAGACGAACAATTGATGATGCGCAATATGGTGCGCGATTTTGCAAAAGAAGAAATCATGCCTTTTATCGATCGCATGGAAGAAGGCGAATTCCCGACGGAGATACTCAAGAAAATGGGCGGGCTCGGATTGATGGGCATCACCGCACCAGAAAAATACGGCGGCTCGGAAATGGATTTCACATCTTACATCACAGCCATTCATGAATTGTCTAAAGCGAGCGGCGTTATCGGCGTCATTTTGTCGGTTCATACATCGGTCGGCACCAACCCGATCATCAATTTCGGGACGGAACAGCAGATTGCAAAGTACGTTCCGAAACTGGCGACGGGCGAATATTTGGGCGCATTCTGTTTGACAGAGCCGTCGGCCGGATCCGATGCAGCGGCGCTGAAAACGCGTGCTGTTAAAAAAGATGGGAAATATATCCTGAACGGATCGAAAGTCTATATCACCAACGGCGGCGAAGCCGATACGTACATCGTGTTCGCATCGACGAATCCGGAAGCAGGCCCTCGTGGAGTTTCTGCCTTTATCGTGGAAAAAGATTTTCCAGGGTTTGTCGTCGGGAAAGACGAAAGAAAAATGGGGCTTCACGGTTCGCGGACCGTGCAGTTGACGTTTGAGAATATGGAAGTACCAGCTGAAAACCTGCTTGGGGAAGAAGGCAAAGGCTTTTCGATCGCGATGGCGAACTTGAACGCCGGGCGCATCGGGATCGCCGCACAAGCTTTGGGCATCGCAGAGTCTGCTTATGAATACGCAGTAGCATACGCCAAAGAGCGTGAGCAATTCGGAAAACCAATCGCCCAGCAGCAAGGCATCGGGTTCAAACTTGCCGATATGGCGACGCAAGTCGAAGCGGCTAAACTGCTCGTCTACAACGCAGCCGATATGTACGCAAAAGGAATCGAATGCAATAAGGAATCGTCAATGGCGAAGCTGTTCGCTTCAAAAGCGGCGATGGACATCACGACGGAAGCCATCCAAGTTTACGGCGGCTACGGCTACACGAAAGACTATCCGGTCGAGCGCTTATTCCGCGACGCCAAAGTCACAGAAATCTACGAAGGCACGAGCGAAATCCAACGCATCGTTATCAGCAAACAACTACTAAAATAATTGGGGGAAATAACACAATGAACTTTCAACTATCTGAAGAACATAAAATGATCCGTAAAATGGTCCGCGACTTCGCGAAAAATGAAGTGGCGCCGACAGCAGAACAGCGCGACGAAGAAGAAAGCTTCGATATGAAAATCTTCCATCAAATGGCGGAACTCGGACTGACAGGCATTCCGTGGCCGGAAGAGTACGGCGGTATCGGTTCAGATTACTTGGCATACTGCATCGCGGTTGAAGAGTTGTCCCGTGTGGACGGTTCTGTCGGCGTTATCTTGTCTGCCCACACATCACTTGCCGGATGGCCGGTCTATACATTCGGAACGGAAGAGCAAAAGCAGAAATACTTGCGCCCGATGGCTGAAGGCACAAAAGTCGGCGCTTACGGACTAACAGAACCATCTGCAGGATCAGATGCAGGAAGCATGAAAACCAGCGCGAAAGAAGACGGCGACCATTATATCTTGAACGGCTCTAAAATCTTCATTACAAACGGTGGCATCGCTGATATCTACGTCGTTTTCGCCGTGACTGACCCAGACTCGAAACATAAAGGTACAACAGCCTTCATCGTCGAGAAAGATTTCGAAGGCTTCTCTGTCGGCAAGAAAGAGAAAAAACTCGGCATCCGTTCAAGCCCGACGACTGAAATCATCTTTGACAACTGCCGCGTGCCGAAAGAAAACGTGCTTGGCGAACTGGGCCAAGGCTTCAAAATTGCCATGCAGACGCTTGACGGCGGCCGCAACGGCATCGCAGCCCAAGCTGTCGGAATCGCACAAGGCGCGATGGACGCAGCAGTCGATTACGCAAAAGAGCGCGAGCAATTCGGCAAGCCGATTGCAGCGAACCAAGGCATTTCCTTCAAGCTTGCGGATATGGCGACAGGCATCGAAGCATCTCGCCTATTGACGTACCAGGCAGCTTGGCTCGAGTCGAACAAACTGTCCTACAGCAAGGAATCCGCCATGGCAAAATTGATGGCTGGCGACACAGCGATGAAAGTAACGACAGAAGCGGTTCAAGTCTTCGGTGGCTACGGCTACACGAAAGATTATCCGGTTGAGCGTTTCATGCGCGATGCGAAAATCACTCAAATCTACGAAGGCACACAGGAAGTCCAGCGTTTGGTCATTTCCCGTATGGTCACGAAATAAACGGAGGGTCGGCCTATGACGAAAAAGCGTGAAATTCAGTCCTCCGTGAAAGACGAAAGCCTGATTGAAAAGCGCCGTGAACAGATGATCCGCGGCGCTGTCACGCTTTTTAAGGAAAAGGGTTTTCACCGGACGACGACGAGGGAAATTGCAAAAGCAGCCGGTTTCAGCATCGGCACATTATATGAATACATCCGCACAAAAGAAGATGTGCTCTATCTTGTGTGCGACTCGATTTACGACGAAGTCAACGCACGGCTCGACCGGCTGGATTTGGAGGAAGGCTCGCTCGAGACGCTGGTCAAAGCACTCGAACAATACTATACATTGATCGACGATATGCAAGATGAATTCGTCGTCATGTATCAGGAATCCAAATCCTTGCCGAAAGACGCGCTGCGTTACGTACTGAACAAGGAAATCGAAATGACGGCTTTGTTCGAACGGTTGCTTTCAAAATGCGCCGCGTCAGGGGAATTGTCCCTGTCGCAAAAAGAAATTGTCTTGGCTTCCCACCATTTGTTCGTACAAGGGCAGATGTGGGCGTTCAGGCGCTGGGCGCTGGATGACTACACCATTGGGGAATTTATCGAAATGCAAACAAAATTTCTGCTGCAGGGGATGGCAGGGGAAAAAATCACCATACAGGGGGCTTGACCATAATGGCTACTATACAAGAAAACACCACTTATCAGCCAAAGCACCATATCCGGTTCGTCACGGCATCGAGCCTTTTCGATGGCCACGACGCATCGATCAATATCATGCGCCGGATCTTGCAGGCAAATGGCGTCGAAGTAATCCACCTCGGGCATAACCGTTCCGTGGAGGAAGTCGTCAATGCAGCAATCCAGGAAGACGTCCAAGGAATTGCTATCTCTTCTTACCAAGGCGGCCACGTGGAATATTTCAAATACATGCATGACTTGCTTCAAGAACGCGGAGCAGGGCATATCCACATTTACGGCGGCGGAGGCGGTGTCATCTTGCCGCGTGAAATCCGTGAGCTTGAAGACTACGGCATTGCGGGCATTTTCTCACCTGAAGATGGCCGCAAAAAGGGCTTGCAGGGCATGATCGCGGAAATCGTCGAGGAATGCGATTTTTCCACAGCGAAAGAAGACGTTTCCTTAGACGGTTTGACTGCTGAAAACCCGGTAGCGCTTGCCAACGTCATCACGACGGCGGAAGAAGCGCACACGCGAAATCTCGATACGGGCGATTTGATGAAAGCGGTCCGTGAAAAATCGGAAAATACGCCGGTTCTCGGGATTACCGGAACAGGGGGAGCCGGGAAAAGCTCGTTGACGGATGAATTGATCCGCCGCTTTTTGACTGAGCTTCCGGACAAAAAAATCGCCATCCTGTCAATCGACCCGACGAAACAAAAAACGGGCGGTGCGCTGCTTGGCGACCGTATCCGCATGAATGCCATCTTCAATAAACGCGTATTCATGAGAAGCCTCGCCACTCGTGGATCTAGAACGGAATTGTCCGCGGCGATCGGCGATGTGCTCGATGTAGTGAAAGCGGCAGGGTTCGATTTGATTGTCGTGGAAACAAGCGGTATCGGACAAGGCGATGCTGAAATCGCTGGCATTTCCGATGTCTCGATGTATGTTATGACGAGTGAATTCGGTGCGCCGACACAGCTTGAAAAAATCGACATGATCGATTACGCCGATTTGATTGTCATTAATAAATTCGAACGAAAAGGCTCAGAAGACGCATTGCGTCAAGTCCAAAAACAGTATCAGCGCAGCCACCTGCTTTGGGAAAACGACCTTGACGACATGCCGGTCTACGGCACGATCGCAAGCCAGTTCAACGATAAAGGCACTAATGCCTTGTTCGCTGCACTTGTCGCGACAGTCAACCAGAAATGCGGCATGGACTGGGAAACGAGCTATGAAGCGTTTGCGAAAACGCAAAAAGAAAACCTCATCATTCCGAACGACCGCCGCTATTATTTGCGTGAAATTACGGATGCCGTTCGTGGTTACCATGCGAAAAGCGCAGAGCAAGCCGGATTTGCGCGTCGTTTGTTCCAGCTCGAAGGCGCCATCGAAGAAGTCCAAAAAAATGCGCCGGATGATGCACTCGTCCAGTCCTTGGAATCACTCGCACAAGGCGTGCGTGATGAATTGACAGCTGAATCAAAACGCATCCTTGATAACTGGAATTCCCTTCAGGAAGATTACGCAGGTGATGAATTGGTCACGAAAGTCCGCGACAAGGAATTGCGTACATTGCTGCGTACAGAAAGCTTGTCCGGCATCAAAGTGCCGAGAGTCGCATTGCCGAAATTCAAGGATTATGGCGAAATCTTGCGCTGGGTCTATGCCGAAAACGTGCCGGGTTCATTTCCATATACGGCAGGGGTGTTCCCATTCAAACGCGCGGGTGAAGATCCAAAACGCCAGTTTGCGGGAGAAGGCACGCCGGAACGCACAAACAGAAGATTCCATTATCTGTCAAAAGGTGATGACGCGAAACGCTTGTCCACTGCATTCGACTCGGTAACATTGTACGGGGAAGACCCGGATCACCGTCCGGACATCTACGGAAAAGTAGGTGAATCAGGTGTTTCCATCTGTACGCTGGAAGATATGAAGAAACTGTATGACGGCTTTGACTTGTGTGCGCCGTCGACTTCCGTTTCGATGACGATCAATGGGCCAGCGCCGATCATCCTGGCGATGTTCATGAACACGGCCATCGATCAGCAAGTGAAAAAGCGTGAAGAAGAGCTCGGCCGCACATTGACGGTCGAAGAATTCACCGAAGTGCGTGAAGGTACGCTGCAAGTGGTACGCGGAACGGTTCAAGCGGATATTTTGAAAGAAGACCAAGGGCAGAACACATGCATCTTCTCGACAGAATTTGCGCTGCGCATGATGGGCGATATCCAGCAATACTTTATCGACCACAAAGTGCGCAATTACTATTCGGTGTCAATTTCCGGCTACCACATTGCGGAAGCGGGCGCGAATCCGATTTCGCAATTGGCGTTCACCTTGTCGAACGGCTTCACATACGTCGAGTATTATTTGAGCCGCGGCATGAACATCGATGATTTCGCGCCGAACTTGTCGTTCTTCTTCTCGAACGGTTTGGATCCGGAATACACGGTCATCGGTCGCGTTGCACGCCGCATTTGGGCAATCGTCATGCGCGATAAATACGGCGCGAACGAACGCAGCCAGAAACTGAAATACCACGTCCAGACATCTGGCCGCAGCTTGCACGCACAGGAAATCGATTTTAACGATATCCGTACGACTTTGCAGGCTTTGATGGCGCTTCAGGACAACTGCAACTCGCTTCACACAAACGCTTACGATGAAGCAATCACGACGCCGACGGAAGAATCCGTGCGCCGTGCGATGGCCATCCAGATGATCATCACGAAAGAACACGGATTGTCGAAAAACGAAAATCCGTTGCAAGGCGCATTCGTGGTGGAAGAGTTGACGCAATTGGTCGAAGAAGCCGTCATGACGGAATTCGACCGCATCAACGACCGCGGCGGTGTTCTTGGCGCGATGGAGACGCAATACCAGCGCGGCAAGATTCAGGAAGAATCGATGCATTATGAAATGAAGAAGCATACTGGCGAATTGCCGATCATCGGGGTCAACACGTATTTGAACCCGAACCCGCAATCGGACGACGACATCAACGCGATGGAAATCGCCCGTGCGACGAAAGAAGAAAAAGAAACGCAAATCAACAATTTGCGCGCGTTCCAAGAGCGCAATCCTTCAGATGAAGCCTTGCAGCGCTTGAAACAAGTCGCAAAAGAAGGCGGCAATATTTTCGAGGAACTGATGGAGACTGTCAAAGTCGCAAGCCTTGGCCAGATCACTTCAGCTCTCTACGAAGTAGGCGGCCAGTACCGCAGAAACATGTAAGATCCCATCCCCTCGCCTTTAACCGGGCGAGGGGATTTTTTTGTGCTTGAGCATGTGCTTTCATTCTTGCTTAGCTAGACTGGTGTGTGGAGAAGTGAGCGAGGCAAGTGAATGAGATGGGTGGTTCGTTGATTGTTTCATCACGAATGAGCCGCCTCCCGCTTAGGGCTGGCCTCCCGCAATGAGCCGAAAAGAACGTTCGTCTCATTGCTTCGGCTCGCCCGTGAGCGCGGTTCGGCTTTTAGAATTCATTGGATGTTGCATGCGAGGACACGTCTTTTTTTATTGTATTAGTCCGCTGGTGAAGACGCCTAGTTAGAGTTGATAGCGGAAAAGATGGTTCATTAGCTATTCTTTATGCAATTACAAAGCTGTCCAAAACTGTTCATGCTAATTTCAATGACAGATAAATTTCATTTCCACTCTATACTTAGAGGTGGAGCGGAAATGGCTGACTCCTGGGGGACTGAGCGGGCTGGCGAGACAAATGTGCCGTGCATTTTGGCACATTGGCTCAACACCCGCCCCCCGGAAAGCAGCCATTGGAGCGAAACCTCCCCCACATACATTTACTCTATAAACTTAGTTGTATTGACAACTCAAATCTCATCCGGCACTTCGGTCGATTTGGCGGTGCAAGTCCGTTATAATGGAAGAAGTTGAAACTCTAAAGAAAAGAGATGGATGACAACATGCCCAAAGCTGCTCATTACTCGATCATCATTGCAGCGGTCGTGCTGCTTATTGTACTGTACAATAGAGCGCTCGGCTCGATACCGTTTTTAATCCTGTCCGCCTACTTTTTCTATTTCGGGTGGGATCAGCTTATGCGCAGAAAAAAGAAATCCCGGTAGCGGACAGCAAGGACTTTGTATATAATGGATAGAGTTACGATACAAGAAGGGACGTGCACGAATGAACATCCGTGAATTAACGAAAGAAGAATTGCTAGAAGAGTCGTTCGTCGACTTAACATATGCCATTTTGGAAGAAACCAAAGAAACGAAAACTTTTTCAGAGCTAGTCGCTGAATTGCAGCAATTGATCGGCCTTTCTGAAGAAGAGATGAAAGCGCATCTTGCACAGTATTACACTGACATGAACATTGATGGCCGCTTCCTGATCCTTGGCGAAAATCGCTGGGGCCTTCGTGAATGGTATCCGGTCGAGCAGATCGAAGAAGAATCTGCACCGACAGTTAAAGCCCGCAAGAAGAAGAAATCGAAATCGACGGACGATGACTTCGATGATATGGATCTCGAGTTGGAAGACGAGCTGGACTTCGAAGATTTCGGCGAAGACGATGGCGATGTTTCTTCAGATGACGACGATGACGATGATGATGACGAAGTGGCTGTCAAAGCACCGGTCGTTGATCTTGATTTCGATTCGACAGATGATGACGACGATGTCGACGAAGTGGAAGATGTCGGCGTGCTCGTAGAAGACCTTGATGGCAACATCATCGACGAAGAAGAAGATGACGAAGAGGAAGAAGAAGAGGATGGGCTGAAGTAGTCTGAACTTTTTTTCACCTTGACGGAAACGGCTGTACAGGATAAGATTTTATTGGGCTCCTTAAAATAGGAGAGATGATTCGTATAGCTAACGCGCTCCCCCTGCACGCTTTGCAGGAGGGGCGCTTTTTATTTTTTTAGTGCTGCTATCTGGCAGCAAATCAACGTGCCATCCACTTTTTTGGGTGGCTGAAGTTTTTTATGGCTGCGCGCGATTCAGGATTGCATGACGTGGAACGGTTGCATTTTATTTCATTACTCGAGGAGGAAACAAAGCATGACAAAGTACATATTCGTAACAGGTGGAGTGGTTTCATCATTAGGGAAAGGAATCACGGCAGCTTCTCTTGGACGCCTTCTGAAAAATCGCGGCCTCAGCGTCACGATACAGAAATTCGACCCATACATCAATATTGACCCGGGTACGATGAGCCCGTACCAGCACGGGGAAGTGTTCGTTACCGATGATGGCGCAGAAACGGATTTGGATCTTGGGCATTACGAGCGCTTCATCGATATCAACTTGAACAAGTACTCCAATGTGACGACCGGTAAAGTCTACTCGACGGTTATCCAAAAAGAGCGCCGCGGTGATTATTTGGGCGGAACGGTCCAAGTCATCCCGCACATCACGAATGAAATCAAGGACCGTTTGCTGCGTGCAGCGAAAACGGCTCAAGCCGATGTCGTCATCACGGAAATCGGCGGAACGGTCGGCGATATCGAGTCGCTGCCATTCCTCGAAGCCATCCGCCAAATGCGTTCGGACCTTGGCCGCGAAGAAGTCATGTACATCCACTGTACGCTCATTCCTTATCTTGGCGCTGCCAAAGAAATGAAAACGAAACCGACACAACACAGCGTGAAAGAACTTCGCAGCCTCGGCATCCAGCCGAACTTGATCGTCGTGCGTACAGAACATCCTGTACCGCAGGACATGAAAGATAAAATCGCATTGTTCTGCGATATCAAATCCGAAGAAGTCATCGAGTCACGCGATGTCGATGTCATTTATGAAATGCCGCTTCGTTTGCAGGAGCAGCATATGGACCAAATCGTCCTGGACCACTTCGGCATCGAAGCGCCGGAAGCGGACATGACGGAATGGAACGGGCTCGTCGAGAAAGTGAAGTCTCTGAAGAAATACGTGAAGATCGGCCTTGTCGGTAAATACGTAGAACTTCAGGATGCTTATATTTCTGTTGTAGAATCCTTGAAGCACGCCGGTTTCGCATTCGATTCAGATATCGAAGTCGACTGGATCAATGCAGAGCACGTCAATGCAGAAAATGTGGCGGAAATGCTCAAGGATTGCGACGGCATCCTCGTGCCAGGCGGATTCGGCGATCGCGGCGTGGAAGGAAAAGTCCTTGCAACGCAATACGCACGCGAAAACAAAGTACCGTTCTTCGGCATCTGCCTCGGCATGCAACTTGCTTCTGTCGAGTATGCACGCAACGTCATGAACTTGGACGGTGCACATTCGTCTGAATTGGACCCGAAAACTTTGTATCCGGTCATCGATTTGCTGCCGGAACAAAAAGACATCGAAGATTTGGGCGGCACATTGCGCCTTGGCTTGTACCCAGCGAAGCTCGATAAGACTTCGAAAGCTTATGAAGCATACGGGGAAGAACTCGTTTACGAAAGACACCGCCATCGCTACGAGTTCAACAATGAATTCCGCGAGCAGTTCGAAAAAGCAGGCTTCAAATTCACAGGCACAAGCCCTGATGGCCGCCTTGTTGAAATCATCGAAGTCGCTGACCATCCTTGGTTCGTCGCTTGCCAGTTCCACCCGGAATTCATCTCGCGCCCGAACCGCCCGCAGCCATTGTTCCGCGAGTTTGTACGCGCATCTTTGGACAACCAGTAATCAATTTGTGGTAAGCCGCTTCATTTCCTGGAAGGCAGGCATCGATCAGGTGAAAAAGCCTTCCCATTCCAGGGAAGGCTTTTTTGCGGCTCGTCAATCTGCGAGCATTTCATCAATTGTTAACTTGACTGCATGGTAGACATACAAAGCGCCGAGCCCGTGTGGAATCATGATGCGCCCGCCGTCTTCTCCCGGCAGCAAGCCCTTGTCGATGTTCATGGAGAGAAAGACGTCCGCTGTTTCATTGCCGTGGCTTTCAGCTGTCAGCATCGCAAACGGAATGGCGCGCCCTGCCAATTCATCGGCCAAGGAGTCGCCTTCGCCTTTCCGGGCTAGGATCCACACCCGGTCGGCGGTCGACAAGTCAACGGATGGGTCGTAGCGAACCGCTGATTCGAGTGTTTCAGGACCGTTCAAAGCAGTGGCTGCGACAGCTTCGAGTTCGCCGAAAGCAGCCAGGTGGATGCGGCCTTCGCCAATGATTGCTTGGGCGAGAAGCCGGGCTGTATCTTCGATGGCTTCTTCTTCCTTGGCGAGGCGTTGGAACAGGCCGGTCAATTGTGTCGTCAATATTTTCAAATGGGTTCACCTCAAAACGAGTATAGCAGAACGAGCTGTTCTTCGAAAAAAAGGTGGAAAGGAGTGGCTGATGTGAGAAAGATTCTAATAGTAGATGATCAACAAGGCATCCGCCTGTTATTGAAAGAAGTATTCGAGCGGGAAGGATACGAGACCTTGATTGCCGGGAGCGGAAAAGAAGCATTGGAACTGACGGAAGAAACGTGTCCTGATATGGTGCTGATGGATATGAAGATGCCGGGCATGGATGGCATCGAATTGCTGAAGAGGTTCAAGAAGCGGCGGCATGATTGCAAAGTGATCATGATGACGGCTTACGGCGAAATGGGCGTGATCGAAGAGTCGATGAATTGGGGGGTGGTTCGTTATTTCACCAAACCCTTCGATGTTTTCGAACTGCGCGATGCCGTTCGCGAGCTGATTGGTGATTAAACAGGCACCGAGTGGCGAAACAGCGCCATTTTTGATATAGTGAAAAAGATATTGGGCTTGTGCCTATTCTGAGGAGGAAAAATAATAATGCCATTAGTTTCGATGAAAGAAATGATGATAAAAGGTAAGAAGGAAGGTTATGCCATCGGGCAATTTAACCTGAATAACCTGGAATTTACACAAGCGATCCTGCAGGCGGCGGAGGAAGAAAAATCCCCGGTCATTTGCGGCGTCTCAGAAGGTGCAGCACGCTATATGGGTGGATTCACGACTGTCGTACATATGGTGAAAGGCCTGATGCATGATTACAATATTACAGTTCCGGTCGCTATCCATTTAGATCATGGTTCCAGTTTTGAAAAATGCAAAGAAGCAATCGATGCAGGTTTCACATCAGTGATGATCGATGCATCGCATCATCCATTTGAAGAAAATATTGAAATTACGCGTAAAGTGGTTGAGTACGCTCACGCTAAAGGCGTTTCCGTAGAAGCGGAACTGGGCATAGTTGGCGGACAGGAAGATGATGTCATCGCAGAAGGCGTCATTTACGCTGATCCAAAAGAATGCCAGACGCTTGTCGAACAGACAGGCATTGATTGCCTAGCGCCAGCGCTCGGCTCGGTCCACGGGCCGTATAAAGGCGAACCGAACCTCGGATTCGCTGAAATGGAAGAAATTTCACAGCTTTGTGATGTCCCGCTTGTCTTGCACGGTGGTACAGGCATCCCGCTGAAAGATGTTCAACGTGCGGTTTCACTTGGCACATCGAAGATCAACGTCAACACGGAAAGCCAACTTGCCGCATCGAAAGCAATCCGCGAAAAATTGGCATCTGATGCAGACGTCTACGATCCACGTAAATACTTGACGCCAGCTCGCGATGCGATCAAAGCGACTGTCATCGGTAAAATGCGCGATTTCGGAAGTTCACAACAAGCAAATTCATAAAAATTTGGGAAGAGAGGCGAATCCGTCTCTTTTTCCACATACAGGAGGAAACCATACATGAAATTTTTCATTGATACAGCAAACTTCGACGAAATTAAAGAAGCACACGCTTGGGGCATTCTCTCGGGTGTCACAACTAACCCATCGCTTGTCGCAAAAGAAAAAGATGTCTCGTTCCACGACCGCCTGAAAGAAATCGCCGACCTTGTCGACGGATCGATCAGCGGCGAAGTCATCGCACTTGATTCAGAAGGCATGATCAAAGAAGGCCGTGAACTGGCTGAACTTGCGCCAAACATCACAGTGAAATTGCCAATGACTCCGGAAGGCTTGAAAGCATGTGCGGTTCTTGCTGGCGAAGGCAAAAAAGTCAATGTCACATTGATCTTCAGCGCCAACCAAGCGCTTCTAGCAGCACGCGCTGGAGCAGCTTACGTTTCCCCATTCCTTGGGCGCCTTGACGATATCGGGCATAACGGCATGGATTTGATCGCGCAGATTGCTGAAATTTTCGCAATCCACGACATCGATTCAGAAATCATCGCCGCATCGATCCGCCATCCGCAACACGTGACGGAAGCAGCTCTTAACGGCGCGCATATCGGCACAATGCCGATGAAAGTGCTTGAAATGATGTTCAAGCACCCGTTGACGGATAAAGGCATCGAAGCATTCCTAGCCGATTGGGAAACCCGCTCTGTGAAATAAGGCTGACAGGGAAAAGGAGAAATACAATGGACGTTTATAAAATAAAAGGCGGCAAACGCCTGTCCGGAACGATTAAAGTCAACGGTGCTAAAAACAGTGCCGTGGCTTTGATCCCGGCTTCGATTTTGGCGAATTCGCCGGTATCGATTGAAGGCTTGCCAGAAATTTCCGATGTTTGGACATTGAAAAGTATTTTAGAAGAAATTGGAGGTTCCGTTACATTCGAAGACGGCGTTATGCAAATCGACCCGACTGATATGGTCGACATGCCACTGCCAAACGGCAACGTCAAGAAATTGCGGGCTTCTTACTATATGATGGGCGCGATGCTCGGACGCTTCAAGCACGCTGCAATTGGTCTTCCGGGAGGATGTTTCCTCGGGCCACGACCGATTGATCAACATATCAAAGGCTTCGAAGCACTTGGTGCAAAAGTAACCAACGAGCACGGGGCAATTTATTTGCGTGCCGACGAACTGCGCGGTGCGAAAATCTACCTCGACGTTGTGAGCGTAGGCGCAACAATCAATATTATGCTTGCGGCCGTTCGCGCGAAAGGGCAGACGGTTATCGAGAATGCGGCGAAAGAGCCGGAAATCATTGATGTCGCGACACTTTTGACCAATATGGGCGCGAAAATCAAAGGCGCTGGGACGAACGTCATCCGCATCGAAGGCGTGGATGAATTGCACGGCACCAACCATACAATCATTCCTGACCGTATCGAAGCGGGAACATTCATGATCATGGCTGCCGCTGCTGGCGACGGCGTGACGATCGATAACGTCATTCCTTTCCATATGGAAGCTTTAACTGCGAAACTCCGGGAAATGGGCGTCGAAGTTCAGGAAGATGAGGAATCGATTCATATTCCAAAAACCGAAAACTTGCAGCCAATCGACGTGAAGACTTTGGTCTATCCAGGATTTGCGACGGATCTGCAGCAGCCGTTCTCGGTCTTGATGACACAAGCGCACGGATCTTCGATGATCACCGACACCATTTATTCCGCGCGCTTTAAGCACATCGATGAGCTGCGCCGCATGAATGCGGTAGGGCGTGTCGAAGGACGTGCGGCCATTATTACGGGACCGACTCCGTTGAATGCAGCGACCGTTGTCGCTTCCGATTTGCGTGCAGGAGCGGCACTTGTTATCGCCGGCTTGCTTGCAGAAGGCGAAACGGAAGTGCGGGAAATCTATCACATCGAACGCGGCTACTCGAACATCATCGAAAAGCTGCGGGGCCTTGGCGCTGACATTCGCCGCGAAACGATCGATCCCGTGGCGAGCGGGAAGTCCGACCTCAGTTCCGACGTGAATTGACTCGTTAAAGGCATTTGCATATATGCTACAATATAGGTGGCATATACAAAGATTGAACGGAGGAAAATGAATTATGGAACGAAGTCTTTCGATGGAATTAGTGCGGATTACAGAAGCGGCAGCAATCGCCTCTTCAAAATGGATGGGCCGCGGCTTGAAAAATGAAGCGGATGATGCGGCAACGGAAGCGATGCGGACTGTATTCGATACAATTCCGATGCGCGGAACCGTCGTCATTGGCGAAGGCGAAATGGACGAAGCACCGATGCTCTATATCGGTGAACAACTTGGTTCAGGCGATGGTCCTGAAGTGGACGTCGCGGTCGACCCTGTAGAAGGCACAAACATTGTCGCTGCCGGCGGCTGGAATGCGATCGCAGTATTGGCGATTGCGGACCGTGGAAATTTACTCAATGCACCGGATATGTATATGGACAAAATTGCGGTCGGCCCTGAAGCTGTCGGCAAAATTGACATCAATGCACCGGTCATCGACAATTTGCGCGCAGTCGCTAAAGCGAAAAACAAGGATATCGAAGACGTTGTTGCCACGATTATTGACCGGCCGCGTCATGCACAGATCATCAAGGAAATCCGCGATGCGGGAGCACGCATCAAATTGATTACGGACGGCGATATCGCCGGCGCCATCAATACGGCTTTTGACCAAACGGGCGTCGATATCCTATTCGGTATCGGTGGAGCTCCGGAAGGGGTTATTTCTGCAGTCGGATTGAAATGCCTCGGCGGTGAATTCCAAGGCAAGCTGGTTCCTCAAGATGACGAGGAAAGACAGCGCTGCTTAGATATGGGCCTTGAAGTCGATAAAGTATTGATGATGGATGACTTGGTTAAAGGCGATGATGCCATCTTTGCAGCGACAGGGATCACTGATGGAGAACTTCTTCGCGGCGTTCAGCTGAAAGGTTCTTTCGCAGAAAGCCACACTTTGGTCATGCGTGCAAAATCCGGCACGGTTCGTTTTGTCGAAGGGCGCCACAGCCTCAAGAAAAAACCGGATCTCGTCATGAAAGATTAATTTCCATACTCCAAACCTGAGTCCGGCTTTATGCCGGGCTCCTTCTTTAATGACTCCAGAACAAGAGAAATTCCTCAGAAATCCTGAAACTAATGATAAGTGTGGTGTCCAACTAGATGGCAACGATGACAATCTCTGCATTAGAAAATATGACGCTCAAAGAGCTTTATAACTTGGCGAAAGAATACAAGCTGAACAATTACAGCAAACTAACGAAAAAAGAATTGATTTTCGCCATACTGAAAACCCGTGCGGAACAAGAAGGCTTCTTTTTCATGGAAGGTGTCCTGGAAATCATCCAATCGGAAGGCTTCGGGTTCCTGCGCCCGATCAACTACTCACCAAGTTCACAGGATATTTATATTTCCGCTTCCCAGATTCGCCGCTTCGACCTGAGAAACGGCGATAAAGTATCCGGAAAAGTCCGTCCGCCAAAAGAAAATGAACGCTATTTCGGGTTGCTCCAGGTAGAAGCTGTCAACGGCGAAGATCCTGAAGTCGCAAAAGAACGCGTCCATTTCCCGGGCCTTACGCCGCTGTATCCGGACCGCCATATCCGTCTTGAAACAGGACCGGAGCATTTATCGACACGCATTATGGATCTGGTATCCCCGGTCGGCTTCGGCCAGCGCGGCTTGATTGTTGCACCGCCAAAAGCCGGAAAAACGATGTTGTTAAAGGAAATTGCCAATGCCGTAACGACCAATCATCCGGAAGCGGAACTGATTGTGCTGTTGATCGATGAGCGGCCGGAAGAAGTGACGGATATCGAACGCTCGGTCGACGCCGATGTGGTGTCTTCGACTTTCGATGAAGTTCCGGAAAACCATGTCAAAGTAGCCGAGCTGGTTCTCGAGCGTGCGATGCGCCTTGTCGAGCATAAGCGCGATGTCATCATTTTAATGGATTCGATCACGCGACTGGCTCGTGCGTATAATTTGGTCATCCCGCCAAGCGGCCGCACATTGTCAGGCGGTATCGATCCGGCTGCATTCCACCGTCCGAAACGCTTTTTCGGGGCTGCGCGCAATATCGAAGAAGGCGGCAGCTTGACGATCCTCGCGACAGCACTCGTCGATACGGGGTCGCGCATGGATGAAGTGATTTACGAAGAGTTTAAAGGCACGGGCAATATGGAGCTGCATCTCGACCGCAGCTTGGCCGAACGCCGCATTTTCCCGGCACTCGACATCCGCCGTTCGGGTACACGCAAGGAAGAATTGTTGATGGATCCGGAACAACTTGATAAACTATGGACTATCCGCAAAACCTTCTCAGATTCGCCGGACTTTACCGAGCGCTTCATGAAAAAGCTCAGCCACTCAAAAACCAACGAAGAGTTTTTCGGACAATTGCCAAGAGATAGCAAGTCATCGCGTACTCCGCGAAAGACGAATTGATTGCTTGCAAATACCTATAAGTTTTGATATGATTATAAGAGTGAAACAAAACAGTACTATTGCATATACGGCCTAACGAGCCGTGTAAGGCAATAGGCAAAATAGATTAAACTCTGTTCCAGATGGTTCAGGGCGGGAGGAGAAAACATTATGAAAACAGGTATTCACCCAGAGTACAAAAAAGCAACAGTGACTTGCTCATGCGGCAACTCATTCGAAACAGGTTCAGTAAAGGAAAACATCAACGTTGAGCTTTGCTCAGAATGTCATCCATTCTATACTGGACGCCAAAAATTCGCAGCTGCAGATGGCCGCGTAGACCGTTTCAACAAAAAATACGGCCTCAAAGAAGAAATCAACAACTAAGTCACTATTATACCCGTCCGTCGCGAAAACGCCGGATGGGTATTTTTTTTCGTCATTGAACGGAAAAAATCAATTACATAGCAGAAAAATGATATTCATACCCACTGTTTTTGGTATGATATTAACAGTAAATGTTTGAAAGGGGTCTCCACTATGTACGTTATGAAACAGACCGGATGGGTCGAGTTGATTTGCGGCAGCATGTTTTCCGGGAAATCGGAAGAGCTGATCCGCCGCATCCGCCGCGCACAATTTGCTAAGCAAAAAATCGCGGTATTCAAGCCGAAATTGGATAACCGCTACAGCGAGGAAGCGGTCGTCTCCCATAACGGAACCACTGTCATCGCGCTGCCGATCGGGCATTCGGGCGAAATGAAAGAATATATAACCGATGAATTTGATATCATCGCCATCGACGAAGCCCAATTTTTTGATATGGAAATCGTCGACCATGTGCAAAAGCTGGCCGACCATGGTTTTCGTGTGATTGTCGCAGGACTCGACCAGGACTTCCGGGGCGTGCCGTTCGGTCCGATGCCATCGCTATTATCAATTGCGGAGCAAGTGACCAAATTGCAGGCTGTCTGCACAGTCTGCGGATCTCCGGCAAGCCGTACGCAGCGCCTGATTGACGGCAAGCCTGCCGGTTCGGATGATCCGATCATCCTAGTCGGCGCTTCCGAAGCCTACGAACCACGCTGCCGCCATCACCATGAAGTCCCAGCCGGCGTTACGGTTACAGAATAAGCGCCAATTAGATTGAAGAAGCGTTTATATAAACAAATCACAGGCCTTGAGAAGTCAATGGACTTAATTTTTGTTGTGTTTTTTGAGAAAAGATACGAAATGAAATAGCGCAGACTCCTGGGGGAGCAGTGAAGTACTGAAATCCATTCCAGCTAGATATCCGAATTAGTTCAGTGCAAGCCCGCGGAAAGCCAGCTATTTCGCGGAATGTCGTGACAATGAAATCCTATGCTTAGAATTATCGATTTTATATAGAAGAAACTAGAGGTGAAAACAATGTTTGACCGTTTACAGTCTGTTGAGGACAGATACGACCGTCTCAACGAAATGTTGAGTGACCCGGATATTGTCAGCGATACGAACAAGCTGCGCGATTACTCCAAAGAACAATCCGATTTGCAGGAAACTGTGGAAACTTACCGTGAGTACAAAGACGTCCAGACGCAATTGGCCGATTCAAAAGCCATGTTTGAGGAAAAAATGGACGCCGATATGCGCGAAATGGTTAAAGAAGAAGTCACAGAACTTGAAGGGCGTTCAAAAGAATTGGAAGAACGTCTCCACATTCTGTTGATTCCAAAAGATCCGAACGATGACAAAAACGTCATCATGGAAATCCGTGGTGCAGCAGGCGGCGATGAAGCGGCCCTGTTCGCAGGTGATTTGTTCAAGATGTATTCCCGTTTTGCCGAGGCCAACGGATGGAAAGTCCAGATCATGGACTCGAACCCGACGGAAATCGGCGGATTTAAAGAATTGGTCTTTATGGTGACGGGCAAGGGCGCTTATTCCAAACTGAAATACGAAAACGGCGCACACCGCGTACAGCGTGTTCCGGAAACCGAATCTGGCGGTCGCATCCATACTTCGACAGCGACGGTCGCATGTTTGCCGGAAGTGGAAGAAGTCGAAGTTGATATCCACGATAACGATATCCGCGTTGACACCTATGCATCATCAGGTGCAGGGGGGCAATCGGTCAATACGACAATGTCGGCGGTGCGTTTAACGCATGTACCTACGAATATCGTCGTCACGTGTCAAGATGAGAAATCCCAGATTAAGAATAAAGCGAGTGCCATGAAAGTCCTGCGCGCCCGCGTCTATGAAAAGTTCCAAAAAGAAGCACAAGCGGAATATGATTCCGTACGTAAATCCGCTGTCGGTACAGGTGACCGTTCAGAGCGCATCCGCACGTACAACTTCCCGCAAAACCGCGTGACGGATCATCGCATTGGATTGACCATCCAGAAGCTGGATCAAATCCTGCAAGGCAAGATGGATGAAATTGTTGACGCCCTGGTGATCGATGAACAATCAACGAGGATGGAGAGTCTGAACAATGAACAAAGTTGAAGCCTTAACGACAGTGGAATTTGTCTATGAAGCCCTGGAGCAAGCAACAAATTATTTGAAACAATACGGCCGTGAAGAAACAACGGCGCGCATTCTGTTGCAGCATGAACTCGGAGTGGATTATTCTGGTTTGGTCGCAGCAATGCGTGATCGAATTGAAGAGCGTCAATTCGAAGCCTACTGGGCCAATGTCGAAGAATTAATCGAAGGCGTGCCGGTCCAGCATTTGACTGGCGTTGAACAATTTTACGGCAGAACCTTCCAAGTATCGCCAGCCGTTTTAATCCCGCGTCCAGAAACAGAAGAGCTGATTGAAGAAACCCTGAAGTTGAAACGGGAGCTATTCGGCACAAAAGAAGTGCAGGCAGCAGACATCGGTACAGGCAGTGGAGTCATTGCAGTCACATTGAAATGCGAATTGCCTGAAGCCGAAGTGATGGCGACGGATATTTCCGAAGAAGCCTTGTTTATGGCAGAACGCAATGCTGAATTTTTGGATGCGGATGTCCATTTCGTAGCAGGCGACTTGGCAGCACCGCTTGCGGGGAGAAAATGGGATATTATCTTATCCAACCCGCCGTACATCGCGTATCATGAAGCGCCGAGCTTGTCAGATACTGTTCGTGAATTCGAGCCGCATGAAGCGTTATTCGCTGATCGCGATGGGCTTGCGGCTTACGAAACATTGGCGGAGCAAGTACCTGGCTTGATCAACCGCCCAGGGATTATTGGGCTTGAGATTGGCAATAGCCAAGGCGCTGTTGTGACGGAAATGTTCCAAAAAGCCCTGCCTGAAGCACGCGTCTATTGCAAAAAAGATATCAACAAACATGACCGCATGGTATTTTGTATTTTAGAGTAATTTGTGCACAAAACACCTGATATGAAGAGGTGTTATCCACAAAATGTGGATATTGTCGCCAAAACCTTATTGTATTGGAGATGTTTAGGTGGAAACGAAAACAATTCTTGTGGATGAACATGTGAATAACGATGAAAGTTATGCACAAGCTGTGGATTATATACGTGGAGGGGAAGTCGTCGCATTTCCGACCGAAACCGTTTACGGCCTCGGTGCGGATGCGATGAATGCGACCGCTGTCGATAAAATCTTCGCAGCGAAAGGCCGCCCGACCGACAATCCATTGATCGTTCACGTGGATTCCAAAGAAACCGCCTTGGAGTATGTCGAAGATGTTCCGGAAAAAGCGCTGCAATGCATGGACGCTTTTTGGCCGGGTGCACTGACTTTGATCCTGCAGGCGAAACCGGATACCTTTGCTTCTAACGTAACAGCAGGCTTGCCGACGGTAGGCATTCGCGTGCCGAACCATCCAGTTGCGTTGAATTTATTAAAGCGTTTGAAGCGGCCTGTCGCAGCACCTAGCGCGAATACAAGTGGAAAACCGAGCCCTACTATGGCTGGGCATGTCTATTTCGACATGGACACCAAGATTCCACTCATCCTGGACGGTGGTCCAACACAGGTCGGCATCGAATCGACGGTTCTCGACATGACGAGCGCACCGCCAGTTATCCTGCGCCCAGGGCAAGTGACGAAAGAACAATTAGAGGGAGTCATCGGGACTGTCCGTTTGTCTTCCGAGACAAAAGGCAATACACCAAAATCTCCTGGCATGAAGTACGCTCATTACGCACCGGCTGCTCCACTTTATTTGATCGAGCATAATAGCAAGCTCATCGAAAAAGCGATCGATCATATCCACGGCAAGAAGAAAAAAATCGCAGTGCTGAGCCGCGAGGATTTTGAGACAGCAGATTATTGCTTCCCGCTCGCTGTGGATAAGTTATACGACAGCTTGCGCAGATGCGATCAGACGGATGCCGATTTGATCTTGGCTTGCGTATTGCCCGAAAATGAAGATGCTGCCCTGATGAACCGCTTGGAAAAAGCAGCGGATCATAAATGGTTCAGCTGATTCAAGCAAATGAATTAGATGACAGCATGCAAAACCACTGGGAAATTTCCAGTGGTTTTTTGTTGTTTAAAATTGATGTGAAAGGAAGTAGAAAAAGAAATGAATTGAGATTCCGCTCCATCTCTAGTTTTAGTAAGTAAGTCAAATGCATCTGGCGCTGGAATTAGTGGGAATAATTTTGTTCTGCTTCGTAAGCCCAAATGGAATAGCTCTAGCAACTTCACAACTATCAGGTCTAGCTAGGCTCCGCCACAAATGGATGAAACCAACTAATAGCGACACTTCCTCACAGGAAACACCCAATGAAATCTAAAGCCGAACCGCGCACAAGGGCGAGCCGAAGCAATAAGACAAGTGCTCTTCTTGTCTTATTGCGGGAGGCCAGCCCCAAGCGGGAGGCGGCTGCTTCACGAAGAAAAGATCAATAAACAATCCATCTTGCTCTCAAGTCCAGCTAGGCGTTTCCGCCAGCGGATGAAAACAACTAACAATGATAATTCTTACATGAAAAATCCAATGAAATCTAAAAGCCGAACCGCGTACACGGGCGAGCCGGAGCAATGAGACGAGCGTCCTTCTCGGCTCATGGCGGGAGGCCAGCCCCAAGCGGGAGGCGGCTGCTTCACGAAGAAAAGATCAATAAACAATCCATCTTGCTCTCAAGTCTAGCTAAGCGTTTCCGCCAGCGGATGAAAACAACTAACAATGATAATTCTTACATGAAAAATCCAATGAAATCTAAAAGCCGAACCGCGCACACGGGCGAGCCGAAGCAATGAGACAAGTGTTCTTCTTGGCTTATTGCGAAAGGCCAGCCCCAAGCGGGAGGCGGCTGCTTAGCGAAGCAAGGTTCATTGAACAATCCGTCAAACTCTCAAGTTCAACTGTCCAGCTATCCACAAAACCCGCTGCACGTTCCAACCCAATCCGCATCCATACAATAGCTTGATAAAATGCGGTATAATAATAGATAGACACACGCTATCTGGAGAGTCCATTGAACACAAAAGATGGCGAGACAGAAGCTTGGATAGGGGGGATTGGATGAAGATTTTATTCGTCTGCACAGGGAATACATGCCGCAGCCCGATGGCGGAAGCGATTGTGCATACCCTTGATATCGAGGGTATGGAAGCCCGCTCCGCCGGAATCTATGCGGGGCAAGCGCCGCTGTCAGCCAATGCGCAGAAAGTATTGAGCGAACAATCCATCGAATTTGACCATATCTCGAAGCCGCTGGACCCGCGTGATGTAGAATGGGCAGAGTTGATCTTGACGATGACTTATTCACACAAGATGGCGCTCATGCAATACTATCCGGAAGTAGCAACAAAGCTGCACACGGTGAAGGAATTTGCGGAAGGTTCGACTGGCGATGTCAGCGATCCTTATGGTGGCTCTTTGGCAGATTACCGTAAGACGTATCAAGAGTTGGAACAATTGATCGACAAGATGGCGAAGCAGTTCGACATCACGTAACTGGAAAGAGCTGTCTGAGGGCATATACGCATGTGCTTCGGGACGGCTCTTTTCGATTGCTGAAGACAAAGATTTCAGTTGCAGAAACCAGGCATGAGGAAGTAACATGGAACTGTTCAAAAATGTTAGAATTAAATAAAAGCGGCGGCGCTGATTCGAGTACTGTCCGTTAAACGAAAACGAAAAGAGGGTTAATCATGAGAATAGCAATTTCATCAGACCACGGCGGCAACAACCTGCGCAAGGAGATTGTCAACCTATTGAACGAGCTGGGCATTGAATACAAAGACTTCGGTCCGCAAACAGATGACTCTGTCGATTATCCGGATTATGCACAACCGGTAGCAGAAGGTGTCGCCAGCGGAGAATTCGATAAAGGCATTTTGATTTGTGGGACAGGGATCGGCATGTCCATTTCAGCAAACAAAGTAAAAGGCATCCGCTGCGCTCTCGTACATGATGTATTCAGCGCGAAAGCGACGCGTGAACATAACGATTCGAATGTCCTCGCGATGGGCGAACGTGTTATCGGGCCAGGACTTGCGAAAGAAATTGCGAAAACATGGCTGACGACCGATTTTGAAGGCGGCCGCCATGAAAACCGCGTCCAGAAAATCAGCGCACTCGAAAACTAAGGAGGAGTAAGCATGCAAAGCTTATGGCAGTTGCAGCTTGAAGAAGTTCTTAGCGAATTGGAGCAACAGATTGCGTTCAAGGAAGGCCAACTATTTGTTATTGGCTGTTCGACTTCTGAAGTGGCCGGCGAGCGCATCGGTACAGGAGGCGGGCTTGATATTGCGGAAAGCCTGTTCGAACCGCTGCGAGTGTTTGCGGAACGGCACGGATTGTTTCTGGCGTTCCAAGGCTGTGAGCATATTAACCGCGCACTGACCATTGAGCGGGCAGCTGCCGAGCGCTATGGCCTCGAGCCGGTATCGGTGGTGCCGGTAGCAAAAGCTGGCGGGTCGATGAGTGCTTACGCCTTCATGAATATGACTGACCCGGTCGTCGTCGAGGAAATTGCTGCCCACGCCGGAGTGGATATCGGGCAGACGATGATCGGGATGCATTTAAAAAGAGTCGCCGTTCCGGTGCGGACTTCTGTTAAACTAATAGGGGAAGCGATCGTATCGAGTGCAACGACACGACCGAAATTGATCGGTGGCGTCCGTGCGAGCTACGATCGCCAGGTTCTTCAATCACGGGAGGGAAAGACAGATGGAATTGATTAAGGCGCAGGATCAGGCAGTATACGAAGCAATGAACGCGGAAAAAGAACGCCAAGAAGCGAATATCGAATTGATCGCATCGGAAAACTTTGTATCTCAGGCAGTGATGGATGCACAAGGGTCCGTGTTGACCAATAAATACGCAGAAGGCTATCCGGGCAAACGCTATTACGGCGGTTGTGAATTTGTAGATGTAGTAGAAAATATCGCACGCGACCGCTTGAAAGAAATTTTCGGCGCAGAGCATGCAAACGTCCAGCCTCACTCCGGTTCACAGGCGAATATGGCTGTCTATACAGCGATGCTTGAACAAGGCGATACGGTCCTTGGCATGAACTTGAACCACGGCGGGCATTTGACGCACGGCAGCAAAGTCAACTTCAGCGGCATGCAGTATAACTTCGTTGAATACGGCGTCGACAAAGATACGCAATTGCTTGATTACGAAGCAGTTCGCCAGGCAGCTCTTGAGCACAAGCCGAAAATGATCGTTGCCGGCGCTAGTGCCTATTCACGCACATTGGATTTCGCGAAATTCCGTGAAATCGCTGATGAAGTCGGTGCATACCTAATGGTCGACATGGCCCATATTGCAGGGCTTGTCGCAACCGGTGTACATCCGAATCCAGTGCCTCATGCACATTTTGTTACTTCCACTACCCATAAAACATTGCGCGGCCCTCGCGGCGGCTTGATTCTTTGCAAAGAAGAATTCGCGAAGAAAATCGATAAAATCATTTTCCCAGGCATCCAGGGTGGCCCGTTGATGCACGTCATTGCAGCAAAAGCTGTCGCTTTCGGCGAAGCCCAGCAGCCAGAGTTCAAAGATTATATCGACCAAGTCGTCAAAAATGCGAATGTTTTGGCGGATAGCTTAACGGCTGAAGGCGTAGATATCGTTTCCGGCGGCACAGACAACCATCTATTGCTGCTCGACCTCCGTTCACTTAACTTGACGGGTAAAGTCGCAGAACATGTGTTGGATGAAGTCGGCATCACGACCAATAAAAACACCATCCCGTTCGATCCGGAAAGCCCATTCGTCACATCCGGCATCCGTCTCGGAACAGCAGCCGTCACATCCCGTGGCTTCAAAGAAGAAGACATGAAAGAAATCGCTTCAATCATGGCGCTTCTATTGAAAAACCCGGAAGACGAAGCTGTGAAGAAGGAAGCCGCTGAGCGTACAGCAAAATTGACAGCTGCCCATGCTTTGTATAAATAAGCAGTTGATTATTTAGATGAATATTGAAATGAATAAAGCCGCCGCATGCATTGGCGGCTTTTTTTCACCATACATAATGAGAAAAACTGGGAGGGACGCGTATGCATCAATATGAAATCCAGGAAGACCGGAAAGTGATCATAGATTGGCTGCGCCGTCTCGGGATTGAATTCCACACGAGTTTTGTCGTCGTGAACCCGGAAATTTCCGACCACCCAATCGCCTATGCCAATGAGGCGTTTTTTGAAATGACCGGTTATAACGAAGAGGAAGTTATCGGAAGAAACGGTAAATTCCTCCACGGAACGAAAACCGATGCCAATACCGGCAGCCAAATCCGCGAAGCGACGGCATCGGCGCAGCCCGGCATTTTTGAAATCGTTAATTACCGTAAAGACGGGACGCCTTTCTGGAACGAAATCACCGTTCAGCCCTTGGCGTTTCCGGAAAAATCATTGCGCTATATCCTGATGCTTCAACGGGACATCAGCGACCGCCGGCGTGCGGAGACTTTGATTGATTTACAGAAAGAGACGTATAAAGGCATTGAAAAAGGGCATGTGCTCGGAATGCTGCTGCAAAACATTTGCGAAACGGCTGAATCGTTTTTCCTTGATGATTCACGCTGCACGGTCCTATTGGTGGACGAGGCGAAGCGTTTTCAGGTGGGGGCGGCGAAATCGATGCCGGAAGAATTCACAGTCGGGATGCGCGGTTTAGAAGTATCAGCCGATGTGAGCCCTTGCGGAGCGGCTTATCTGCGACAGCAGCCAGTCATTGTGGAAGATGTAGCACAGAATGCGCTTCTAAGCGGCCAGCAAGACGTTCTCGACAGGTTTGGGATCAAAGCGATTTGGTCCGTGCCGATTTTTAATGGCCAGGAAGAAGCAATTGGTACATTCGGGATTTACTTTCCGGAAGTCTATAAGCCTTCGCGCAAAGATCTGGTCTTTATGGAAGAAATCGCCTCGATCGTTTCCTTGGCAGTTAAATTCTCGCGCCAACAAGAAGAGATTTTGCGTCTTGCCTATATCGATGAGGAGTCAGGGCTGCCGAATCGCCATTATTTCCGCACCGAACTGAAAGAGCTGCTAAAGGATGGGAAAGAAGGTTTTGTCGCGTTTATCTCGGCAGACGAATTCATCAAAATCAGCGATCAATATGGGCATCGAGCAGGCAATGATTTATGCCGGGAGCTTGGACGCCGTCTCGTCCTTGCAGGCGGTGCCGGGGAAAAACTGGTCGCACGCTTTTCCGATTCGAGGCTGTCGCTCTACAGCACCATTCCTTTAACGCGCGCGCCTGAATTTCTGGAAGAGATTTTAAGCAGCCTAAGGGAGCCGGTATCGATCGGCGAGATGGATTTGTTTTTGACTGTCAAAGTCGGCGTGGCGATTGTCACGCCTGCCCAGCAGAACGTGGAAGAGCTAGTTCGCTGTGCTGACAGTGCTTTATCGAAAGCGAAAGAACGCATTGGTGAAGCGGTCTGCTATTTTGAAAATGAACAAGATGAAGTGATGATGCGCGATTTGCGCGTGGCCAATGCATTGACGGCAGCGCTTAAACGAAAAGAAATCAGTGTCTTCCTTCAGCCGAAAGTGGCGCTCGAGAGCCGAGATATACTTGGCTTCGAGGCGCTGGCTCGCTGGAAATCGCCAGAACTTGGCGATATTTCGCCTGCCATTTTCATTCCGGCTGCGGAGAAGAACGGCAAGATCCGCCAGCTCGAGCAGCATGTCATCGAGCAAGTCTTGTCTTGGCTAAAAAAACGCCAGGAGCAGGGGTTGGAGCTGCGCCAAGTGGCGATCAATATCTCGGCGGAACATTTTTTTCATCATTCCTTCGTGCCGCATTTGGTGGATGAAACGAAAAAATTCGGCGTGGATCCGAAATGGATTCAGTTGGAGATCACCGAACGCATTGGGGTCGTCGATATCGATACGGCCGGGACGGTGTTCGATCAGTTGAAAAAATATGGCTTTGCGACTTCCATCGATGATTTCGGGACGGGCTATTCGTCGCTAAGCTATCTGCAAAAGCTACCTGTTGAAGAAATTAAGATCGACCGTTCTTTCGTGTCCAATATGGAAGAACACGGAACGCGTGCCGTCATTCGGACCATCATTCAACTGGCGGACAATTTAGGGCTGCGGGCAGTTGCGGAAGGCGTCGAAACAGAAGACGACCGGACGCAATTGCTTGGGATGGGCTGCACCATCGCTCAAGGCTTTCTGTTCCACCGGCCGATGCCGATTGATGAAGCACATTTACTCTAACCGGGGCAATTGCCCTGGTTTTTTATTTTTCCTGTGGAAGTTGACAGAATAATTCTAATGCAGGAGTCACGCTCTAAACCTTATCATTTTCTGTTATACTGTTTAGGAAAATGTATGAAAAAGGAGAGATACACTGTGGGAAAAGTATTCGTTTTTGATCATCCGTTAATTCAGCATAAACTGACGTATATCCGCGACAAATCGACTGGAACAAAAGAATTCCGTGAATTGGTTGATGAAATTTCAACTTTAATGGCTTTTGAAATCACACGCGAACTTCCGCTTCAAGAAATCGATGTGGAAACGCCGGTGCAAGTTGCTAAATCAAACGTTTTGGCCGGAAAGAAATTGGGCATCGTGCCGATTCTACGTGCGGGCATTGGAATGGTTGATGGCGTCTTGAAATTGATTCCAGCAGCAAAAGTCGGCCATATCGGCTTGTACCGTGACCCGGAAACTTTGCAGCCAGTGGAATATTATTTTAAAATGCCTTCGGATGTCTCTGAACGTGAATTGATCGTTGTCGATCCAATGCTCGCAACAGGCGGCTCAGCAATCGAAGCAGTCAACTCGTTGAAAAAGCGTGGCGCGACAAAAATTAAATTCATGTGCATCATTGCGGCTCCAGAAGGTGTAGAAGCTTTGCAAAAAGCACATCCGGATGTCGATATCTATATTGCGGCACTCGATGAAAAGCTCAACGAGAAAGGCTATATTGTGCCTGGCCTCGGCGATGCTGGAGATCGCTTGTTCGGAACAAAATAAGAAAGCGGGTTGATCAGAAGTGACGAAAAAATGGAAAGTGATGACGATTTTCGGTACACGTCCAGAAGCGATTAAAATGGCGCCTCTTGTGTTGGAATTGCAAAAGCACCCAGAAACAATCGAACCGCTTGTGACTGTGACCGCACAGCATCGCCAAATGCTTGACCAAGTGCTCGAAACATTCGGCATCACCCCCGATTTTGATTTGAACATCATGAAAGACCGCCAAACCTTGAGCGATGTCACAGTACGGGCTATGCAAGGCTTGGATGATGTGATGAAAGAAGCGAAACCGGATATCGTTCTGGTCCATGGGGATACGACAACGACATTCGCGGCAAGTTTAGCCGCTTTGTACAATCAAATCTCGATTGGGCATGTAGAAGCTGGGCTCCGGACCCACAATAAGTACTCTCCTTTCCCGGAAGAGATGAATCGCCAATTGACGGGTGTCATGGCGGACATCCATTTTGCGCCGACTGAGAAGTCTGCACAGAACCTGCGTGATGAGAATAAAAAAGAAGAAACCATCTATATTACGGGCAATACAGCAATCGATGCTTTGCAGACGACAGTGCGTGATAATTATCATCACCCGGTGCTCGATAAAATCGGCAGCGACCGCATGATTCTATTGACCGCCCATCGCCGTGAAAACCTGGGGGAGCCGATGCGTAATATGTTCCGTGCAATCAAACGCTTGACTGAAGAGCATGAGGATATTCAGGTGGTCTATCCGGTCCATATGAATCCGGCTGTACGGGAAGTGGCAGATGAAGTGCTCGGGCGCGACCCGCGCATCCATTTGATCGAGCCGCTGGAAGTGTTGGATTTCCATAACTTCGCCGCCCAATCTTATTTCATCTTGACTGATTCAGGCGGGGTGCAAGAAGAAGCGCCGTCTCTCGGAAAGCCTGTTTTGGTATTGCGTGATACAACAGAACGCCCGGAAGGCATCGATGCTGGCACATTGAAACTTGCCGGCACTGACGAAGAAACGATTTACCGCCTCGGCAAGGAATTGCTGACGGATGCAGCTGCCTATGAAGCGATGTCTCAAGCATCGAACCCATACGGCGACGGGAAAGCATCCCAGCGAATCGTGGAAGCTTTGCATAAGTATTTCGGCGAGTTGTAAGGAGGTATGGGAGGGGAGAGCTCACAGGATGTGGGGTGGCTGAGCATTGCGATAGGATGTTGTGTTCTTAGCATAGCTTCCATTCGGCTGCCTCCGCTTTTCTTGATATCTAGCTCCTCGGGTCATAAGCCGTTCCAGCATTGCGGCAAAGAGCGCCGCATCGCTGATCCGTCTTATGCCTGTCGAAGCTGAACAGGCGCCTCCGCTTTTCTTTGTGTCTAGCGTCAGCGGCCTGCCTCTCGGGTCGCAAGCCAATTTCCCTGTGCGGCTGGAAAGTGCCACTTCGGGAATTCGTCTTGCGCCTGTCGAGGCAAAACGGCCACTTCCGCTTTTCTTGTAACAAATTTGTCAATCATATGTCGGTGGGAAATGGCTTGTGAAGTTTTTCACTACATGCAATTGACATGATTTTGCCCCTATTGTATGCTTACAAAGGGTCTGCATGAGAGGGTTTTCATACATAATTGATGTGCTATTGAAAGCCAGATGCGACTGCTCTTTTATGGGCGTGAATGTCAAATCATTATGAATTTCGAGGGGTTTATCATGCACCCGAAAAAAAGTCCCTTACAAGCAATGGCGATTTATTCCGTCATTCTCTCACAACTTGTCGGGTCCGTACTAATCGGAGTCTTTACAGGGATGTGGCTTGATGAGCAATTCGGAACCGCCCCGCTCTTTTTGATCATCTGCTTGCTCGTCGGCTTGAGTGCCGGGGTTTGGGCGATGCTTCAGACCGTCCGAAAATTCGAATCAGGAGACATGTAAAAAATGGATGGACTTCAAGAGATCTATAAAAGACTGAAGAGGCTGATGTATTTCATCCTCGCCGTGTTCGTTTTAGGGTGGGGAGTCACTCCTTATCCAGAAGTGTTCGCTGGCTTAATCGTCGGATCTCTGTTCGGCATTTATAATATGTGGATCCTGGTCCGGAGAATGGAAAAATTTGACCGGGCGGTGGCAGAAGGCTCGAAAGTCCGTTCTCTCGGAACGGCATTACGGTTCGCATCAGGTGTAGCCGTTGTGGCGATCGCTATATTGTTCGCTGAGCATATACACTTGGTCAGTGCGGTAATCGGGTTGATGATCCCTTATGGTCTCCTTTTGGTGGAGCGGATCGTTTATCACATGAAACACCATTAAAGAAAGTGGAAAGAGAGGTGAATTTATCGTGGATCATGGCGCTCCAATGCTCGAGGTGTTCGGAATCTGGTTCAACCTATCGAACGTTATGATGCTGCTTGTAGCCGCTCTTATTGTTTTCCTTATCGCATTCTTCGCTACTCGCAACTTGAAGCTGAAGCCAACAGGCATGCAGAACTTCATGGAATGGGTAATGGACTTTGTCAAAGGAATCATTAAAAGCAATATGGACTGGCGGGATGGCGGACGATTCCATATTCTTGGAATTACGCTGATCATGTTCATCTTCGTTTCGAACATGCTCGGGCTCCCATTTGCTGTTGTCGTCAACGGAGACCTTTGGTGGAAATCACCAACAGCGGATCCAGTCGTGACAATGACATTGGCTGCAACAATCATTATCTTAAGCCATTACTATGGTATTAAGCTGAAAGGCTTGAAAGGCTACAGTTCAGATTTCCTGAAACCGATGCCGTTCTTATTCCCGCTTAAAATCATTGAGGAATTCGCAAATACGCTGACACTCGGTCTGCGTCTTTACGGTAACATCTACGCTGGTGAGATCTTGCTTACGTTGTTGGCAGGGCTTGCTTCAGCAAGTATCTTCGGATTCGTCGGTGCAATCTTGCCGATGATGGCATGGCAAGGATTCTCGATCTTTATCGGGGCTATCCAAGCGTTCATTTTCGTTATGTTAACGATGGTTTATTTATCGCATAAAGTCAGCGAAGACCATTGAGTATAAACTGCCTTCGGGCAAAACAAAAAAACAATTATCCTGAGGAGGACATTTTAAAATGGGTTTATTAGCAGCAGCAATTGCAGTAGGATTAGCAGCACTAGGTGCAGGTATCGGTAACGGACTTATCGTTTCAAAAACAGTTGAAGGTATCGCTCGCCAGCCAGAAGCACGCGGCGTTCTTCAAACAACAATGTTTATCGGTGTAGCTTTGGTTGAGGCATTGCCGATCATCGCCGTAGTTATCGCGTTCATCGTAATGAACCGTTAATTTCGAAAAGCGAAAGTGCCTGTTCAGCTCTGACAGGCATAAGGCAAACCAGCGAAGCGGCGTTCTTTGCCGCACAGCTGGGTTGACTTATGTCCCGAAGAGCTAGGCACTGGAGTCTAGACATCGCGAAAAGCGAATCTAGACACAGCAATTTATTACTGAAAAGCTAAATGGCGAGAATGCTCCGGCATGTTTTTCGCCATTTATGCTTGTATGATGCATTTTGGATTTCGACAGCACATCTAACGATTTTAAGCAGTATATATAATAGAAGAAAAAGTATTTTAGGCTCTTGAAGGGAGTGAAACAATCGTGTTTTTTGATCACCTCGTACTCGGTGCAACCGGGGAGTTTTTGAATATTGGAGACATCATCGCAACATTGGTCATCTTTTTGCTCCTAATGGCCCTGTTAAAGAAATTTGCTTGGGGTCCATTGATGGGCGTTATGCAGCAACGTGAAGATCTGATCGCAAGTGAGATCGAAACTGCTGAAAAAAGCCGTCAGGAATCACAGCAAATGCTTGATGAGCAGCGCAACCTTTTGAAGGATGCCCGCAACCAAGCGCAGGAAATCGTTGAAAATGCCAAGAAACAAGGCGAAGTTTCTCGTGAGGAAATCATTACGACAGCGCGTGCTGAATCTGCCCGCATGAAAGAATCCGCAGTGGCAGAAATTGCCAACGAGCGCGAAAAAGCGATCGCAGCGGTTCGCGAAGAAGTTGTGGCCCTGTCCTTGTTGGCAGCTACGAGAGTACTCGATAAGGAAATCTCTGAGGAAGACAACCGTCAGTTGATTAACGAAACGATTGCGAAGGCAGGCGAAGTGCAATGAGCCAAGTCGCTGAGCGCTACGCATCGGCATTATTCCAGGTAGCCAAAGAACACAATGTGACTTTGGAAATCGAACAGGATCTCCGTGAAGTACGTAAAGTTTTCAAGTTGACTCCTGAACTTTACCAATTGATCGTGTCACCGAAACTTTCATCTGAAAAACGCACAAACCTCATCAACGAAGTGTTCCAAGGCGTTAACACATACGTCTTGAACACACTTCAAATGTTGGGTGAGCGCAGACGCATGAACGAAGTCAGTGATATGACACAAGCATATATCAAGCTTTCAAACGAAGAGCAGGGAATCGAGGATGCAACCGTGTATTCAACCCGTCCATTGACGGAAGAAGAAACGGCATCTCTTTCCACGGCTTTCGCGAAAAGCATCGGCAAGAATTCTTTACGGATTGAAAACGTAATCGACCCATCATTGATCGGTGGATTGCGCCTTCAAATCGGAAACCGCATCTTTGACAGCAGCGTGAGCACGAAACTTGCCCGCTTGCAGCGTCAATTGATCGGCTAATTTATGAAATTATGAGAGGGTGAAATACATGAGCATCAAAGCTGAAGAAATCAGCAATCTGATTAAGCAACAGATTGAAAACTATCAATCAGAGATGAAAGTTGACGAAGTCGGTACAGTTATCACTATCGGTGACGGTATCGCTCGCGCTCATGGCCTCGACAACATCATGGCTGGAGAACTTGTAGAATTCTCTAATGGTGTAATGGGTATGGCACAAAACTTGGAAGCCAACAACGTTGGTATCATCATCCTTGGGCCATTCGCAGACATCAAAGAAGGCGATGAAGTACGTCGAACTGGCCGTATTATGGAAGTACCGGTAGGGCAAGAACTTATCGGGCGCGTAGTAAACCCACTAGGACAGCCTGTTGATGGTCTTGGACCGATCAACACGACTAAATCCCGTCCTATCGAAAGCCCAGCACAAGGCGTTATGGCACGTAAATCCGTGCACGAACCGCTTCAAACGGGTATTAAAGCAATCGATGCTCTTGTGCCAATCGGCCGCGGGCAGCGCGAATTGATTATCGGTGACCGTCAGACTGGTAAAACATCTGTCGCAATCGATACGATCTTGAACCAAGGCGACCAAGACATGATCTGTATTTACGTAGCAATCGGCCAAAAAGAGTCGACTGTTCGTAACGTTGTTGAGACGTTCCGCAAAAACGGTGCGCTTGATTACACGATCGTTGTTACAGCGTCTGCTTCACAACCAGCTCCACTTCTATACTTGGCTCCTTATGCCGGTATCACGATGGCTGAAGACTTCATGTTCGACGGCAAGCACGTATTGATCGTCTATGATGATTTGACGAAACAAGCGTCTGCTTACCGTGAACTTTCACTCTTGCTTCGTCGTCCTCCAGGCCGTGAAGCTTACCCAGGTGACGTTTTCTACCTTCACTCACGCCTTCTTGAGCGCGCAGCGAAGTTAAACGAATCACTTGGATCAGGATCAATCACTGCATTGCCGTTCGTTGAAACGCAAGCAGGCGATATTTCCTCTTATATCCCAACAAACGTTATCTCGATTACGGATGGCCAGATCTTCCTACAATCGGATCTTTTCTTCGCCGGTGTTCGCCCAGCGATCAACGCAGGTCTTTCTGTATCCCGTGTAGGTGGTTCAGCTCAGATCAAAGCGATGAAGAAAGTTGCCGGTACTTTGCGTCTTGACTTGGCAGCATACCGTGAATTGGAGTCATTCTCCCAATTCGGTTCAGACCTTGACCCAGCGACAGCTGCAAAACTTGAGCGCGGTAAACGTACAGTTGAAGTTCTCAAGCAGGACTTGAACAGCCCAATTAAAGTTGAAAAACAAGTTGTCATCTTCTACGCATTGACTCGTGGATTCCTCGACGATATTCCAGTACAAGATATCACTCGTTTCGAAGCTGAATTGACAAGCTGGTTGGATACAAACCACACAAACGTTTTGGATACCATCCGCTCGACTCAGGGATTGCCATCTGATGACGAATTCGGCACAGCAATTAACGAATTCAAGCACACATTCGCGAAATCAGAATAAGCTCCCTGGCAGGATCGGAAGAAAAAATAATAAGGTGGTGAAATACCAGTGGCATCTTTACGCGATATAAAAACACGAATTACGTCAACCAAGAAAACAAGCCAAATCACGAAAGCGATGCAGATGGTTTCCGCTTCTAAATTGAACAAAGCAGAAATGAGCGCGAAAGCTTTCGTTCCATATATGGAAAAGATCCAGGATGTGGTCGCTTCGATCGCAGCCGGTTCCAGCGACGTGTCGAATCCGATGATGATGGCACGCCCTGTTAAGAAAACGGCGTATTTGGTCATTACCTCTGACCGTGGCCTTGTTGGCGGCTACAACAGTAACATCTTGCGTACTGTGATGGCTAAAATCAACGAGCGCCATACGTCAAGCGACGAATTTGTTATTCTCAGCGTTGGGCGGAAAGGCCGTGACTTCTTTGCGAAGAAAGGCTATAACATCATCGAAAGCTCAATCGGGCTTCCGGACCACCCAGCGTTTGCGGATATCAAGGAAATAACGCGCAAAGCTGTTGGTATGTTCGCAGATGGTACGTATGACGAAGTTTATATGTACTATAACCATTATGTTTCTGCCATCTCTCAGGAGGTTACCGAAAAGAAAGTGCTGCCGTTGACTGATATTCAGCCAACAGGATCGACTGCTTCTTACGAGTTCGATCCATCAGCGGAAGTGATTCTGGAAGTTCTTCTTCCACAATACGCGGAAAGCTTGATCTTTGGAGCCTTGTTGGACGGCAAAGCAAGTGAGCATGCTGCTTCCATGACAGCAATGAAGAGCGCAACAGACAACGCATCAGAATTGATCGGCGATCTGACGCTTGTCTACAACCGTGCACGCCAAGCCGCGATCACTCAGGAAATCACAGAGATCGTCGGCGGAGCTGCGGCGCTAGAGTAAGAAAAGCGAAGACGGCCGCTTAGGCCCGACAAGCACAAGACGGTTTGCTGAAGCGGCTCTTTTTGCCGCACAAGCAAACTGGTTTGTGACCTCGAGGGCCTGGCCGTCGGAGACTAGACAATAAGAAAAGCGAAGACGGCCGTTTAGGCCCGATAAGCTTTAAATAGGTTCAATAAAAGTAAGACAGGAGGGAACAGCATGAACACAGGACACGTTCTTCAGGTTATGGGTCCGGTTGTAGACGTTAAGTTTTCCAATGGACAACTTCCAGCGATCTACAACGCTCTAACCGTTAATATTGATCGTCCCAATCAAGCTCAAACTACTTTGACTCTTGAAGTAGCTTTGCACCTTGGCGACGACACAGTTCGTACCATCGCAATGGAATCCACTGACGGATTGCAGCGCGGTTCAGCAGTAACCGACTTGGGCAGAGCAATTTCTGTTCCTGTCGGAGATGTTACACTTGGCCGAGTATTCAACGTACTTGGAGAAGTAATCGACTTGGGTGAGGAAATCCCGGCAACAGAACGCCGCGACCCGATTCACCGTTCAGCTCCTACGTTTGAGCACCTTTCCACTGAAGTTGAAATTCTTGAAACTGGTATCAAAGTTGTTGACTTGCTTGCCCCTTATATCAAAGGCGGTAAAATCGGCCTCTTCGGTGGTGCCGGTGTAGGTAAAACCGTTTTGATCCAGGAATTGATCAACAACATCGCGCAAGAGCACGGCGGTCTTTCTGTATTCGCTGGTGTTGGCGAGCGTACACGCGAAGGAAACGACTTGTTCCACGAGATGAGCGAATCCGGCGTTATCAAGAAAACTTCAATGGTCTTCGGCCAGATGAACGAGCCGCCTGGCGCACGTATGCGTGTTGCTTTGACAGGCTTGACAATGGCTGAATACTTCCGTGATGAGCAAGGCGCAGACGTTCTTTTGTTCATCGATAACATTTTCCGCTTCACGCAAGCAGGTTCTGAAGTATCCGCCCTTCTTGGACGTATGCCTTCAGCGGTTGGTTACCAGCCGACACTTGCGACCGAAATGGGTCAATTGCAAGAGCGTATAACAACAACAAGCGCTGGTTCTGTAACATCGATCCAGGCAATCTATGTTCCAGCCGATGACTACACGGATCCGGCTCCGGCAACAACGTTTGCCCACCTTGATGCAACAACAAACCTTGAGCGTAAACTTTCTGAGATGGGTATTTACCCAGCGGTGGATCCACTTGCTTCTACTTCTCGCGCATTGTCTCCTGAAATCGTTGGCGCAGAACACTACGGTGTTTCACGTCAAGTTCAAGAAACTTTGCAGCGTTACAGAGAGCTTCAGGATATCATTGCGATCCTTGGTATGGACGAATTGAGCGATGAGGACAAGCTGACGGTTAACCGTGCACGCCGCGTCCAAAACTTCTTGTCTCAAAACTTCCACGTTGCTGAACAGTTCACTGGCCAAAAAGGCTCGTATGTTCCAGTTCAGGAAACGATCAAAGGCTTCCAGGAAATCCTTGCAGGCAAATACGATCACCTTCCGGAAGATGCTTTCCGTCTAGTCGGACGCATCGAAGAAGTTATCGAAAAAGCCAAAGGCATGGGCGTACAAGTCTAAAATCAGGGACCAGGAGGGAAAAAAATGAAGACCATTACAGTCAATATTGTCACTCCCGACGGCCCAGTATACGATTCAGAAGTTTCTATGGTGATTGCAGTTACAGCAACCGGTGAGATGGGCGTTTTGCCTGGTCACATTCCGACAGTAGCTCCTCTTGGAATCGGCGCAGTCCGGTTAAAGAAAGAAAACTCGACGGAATTGGTCGCTGTAAGCGGTGGGTTCCTTGAAATCCGCCCTGAAAAAGTGACGATTCTTGCTCAATCAGCAGAAACTGCGACTGAGATCGACTTGGCACGCGCGCAGGAATCTGCAAAACGTGCTGAAGCACTTCTTCAGGCAAGAAAAGATGAGATCGACTACAAACGCGCGGAATTGGCGTTAAAACGTGCGATGAATCGTATCAACGTTTATGAGGGTAACATTTAATAAAAAGGGACGGACAGAAGCGATTGGCTTCTGTCCGTCTTTTTTATTAAGATATAGGCAAGATTTCACGAAAAACTCATGAAGTTTTATGCCATATAGAATGATTTCAGCTATACTAACAGCAGGGGTTTCAACAAATACAATATGAGACAAAAGGAGAGTGTAGAGTGGAATTATACATCGGACAGCAGGCATTGATTTCAATCATCAGCCATATCTTTTTTACCGGCGTTTCGTTTTATGCATTACGGGCTGTGATGTTCGATAAATGGATAGCTAAACATCATGTGTTGCAAGCACAAATCTTGTACATATTTTTGAGCATAGTAATTGGAACGGCCGTTTCCAACTTCTTTTTGGAAATTTCGGCATGGTCAAGGCAATTGCCGTACCTATTTTAGCATGGCCGATTTGCCATGGAAATGCGGATGCATGCCGTTCCTATGGCAAATCGGCAATGTTTTACTATTTCCCGGGAAATATTCACTGTCTAAGGGTTTATTTCTATTGAAGTGGGGAAACACTTAACTGTAATCAATTTGTAATATTTCTTTTTGCGCCACGGACACAAAAATACCTATACATGCGAACAACATGGGGTATATTGAGTTTTTGATAAGAAAGCCTTGTAATGCTTGTTTCTTATCAAAAAAAAAGGTATTATAGATAAGGTTTTCATTTTTTACTACCATAAACTACAGAGATTATTAATTGTGAAAATATACGTGAGAGCTGTATAAATTAGGGAATATTAAACACATGGAGGGCTATGCTTTGGATCATATCATCGTTAAAGGCGGAAAGAAATTAACAGGGAAAGTACGGGTAGAAGGAGCGAAGAACGCAGTACTGCCAGTATTGGCAGGGGCGCTTCTTGCAAGCGAAGGGAAAAGCTTCATTACAGAAGTACCTAATCTTGCAGATGTCTACACTATTCAAGAAGTATTAAGAAGCTTGAATGTCAACATCGAATATTTCCCGGAGAAAAATGAAATGCACATCGATGCTTCTTCACAACTTTCGAGTGAAGCACAATTTGAATATGTCCGTAAAATGCGTGCATCGATCTTGGTCATGGGGCCGGTACTTGCGCGCAATGGATTTGCCCGTGTCGCATTGCCAGGTGGCTGTGCAATCGGATCTCGTCCGATCGATCAGCACTTAAAAGGCTTCGAAGCAATGGGAGCGAACATCACGTTTGGCAATGGTTTTGTTGAAGCTAAAACGGATGGCCGTTTGCGCGGTGCTAAAATCTATCTCGACTTCCCAAGTGTCGGTGCGACAGAGAACATCATGTCAGCCGCAGCGCTTGCAGACGGGGTAACGATTATTGAGAACGCAGCAAAAGAACCTGAAATCGTTGACCTAGCGAACTATATTAACGAAATGGGCGGAAAAGTGAAAGGCGCTGGTACGGATACTATGCGCATCGAAGGCGTGGAAACACTTCACGGATCGAACCACTCAATCATTCCTGACCGTGTAGAAGCTGGGACATTCATGGTAGCAGCTGCTATTACTGAAGGCGACGTTATCATTGAAAACGCCGTACCGGAACATATGGCTGCTTTGATCTCGAAAATGGGCGAAATGGGAGTCGATATCCAAGAAACAGATGAAGGCTTGCGCGTCCGTGCGACACGTCCACTCCGCTCTATCGACATCAAAACGATGCCTCACCCAGGTTTCCCGACAGATATGCAATCACAGATGATGTCATTAATGTTGACTGCACAAGGCAGTGGCATCCTGACTGAAACGGTATTTGAAAACCGCTTTATGCACGTTGAAGAATTCCGCCGCATGAACGCGTCTGTTAAAATTGAAGGCCGTTCGGTGATCATGGAAGGCCCTTCTAAACTACAAGGCGCGCAAGTATCAGCGACAGATCTTCGTGCAGCTGCTGCACTGATCTTGGCTGGACTTGCTGCTGAAGGCATTACGCGCGTACACGAACTTTATCATCTAGATCGCGGATATGTCGATTTCCACTTGAAGCTTGAAGCTCTAGGTGCTGACATTGAACGCGTATCGACTGAAACAAGCGAAGTAAAAGAAGAGCAAATGGTTTAAATCATCAGGACTCATACTTCATAAGATAAAGGGCCTGCCGCACAATTGAGCGGCAGGCTTTTTTCGTAGAAAAACGGGCTGAAAGTATTTTCGGAGAATTTTGTCAGCTGTTGCAGGATTATGATAAGATTTTAACTAGACGAGTTTTATTCATATGCCAGCTTGCGAACCTGAACTCCACTCAACATCGTAGAACAAAGGAAGGGGACGGCGTTATGTTTTCGAAAGATATAGGCATCGATCTTGGAACAGCCAATGTGCTGATCTATGTAAAAGGCAAAGGCATCATTTTAAACGAGCCGTCCGTAGTAGCAGTCGATAAAAAATCCAATGAATTGATTGCCGTTGGAACGGAAGCGCAGAAAATGATAGGGCGCACACCCCAGCACATTGCGGTCATCCGTCCCTTAAAAGACGGCGTTATCCATGATTTCGATATTACGGAATTGATGCTCAAGCATTTTATCCAAATACTGAAACTGAAAGGCTTTATGATGAAGCCGCGTATTCTTATCTGTTGCCCGGCGAATATCACAAGCATCGAACAGAAAGCGATTCGCGAAGTCGCTGAAAAAGCTGGCGCGCGGAAAGTCTATGTCGAAGTGGAGCCGAAAGTGGCAGCTATTGGAGCAGGGCTTGATATTTATCAGGCGGATGCAAGCCTGGTCATCGATATTGGCGGGGGAACTTCCGATATTGCGGTTTTGTCGATGGGGGAAATCGTTAAAAGCATCACCTTAAAAGTGGCAGGCGATCATTTTGACCAGGACATCTTACATTACATCAAGAAAAAGCATAAATTGCTACTCGGCGAACGCACAGCTGAGAAACTGAAAATGGAATTTGGTTCGCTTGGCGGCGATCAGCAAGCCACGATGGACATCCGCGGTCGGGATATGCTGACGGGGTATCCGCGGACCATCACCTTAATGGCACAGGAGATTACAGATGCGTTGCGTGAATCTGTTGAGCAAGTTGCAGAAGGAGTGCGTGTAGTGCTCGAACAAACGCCTCCTGAATTGGCTTCGGACATCATCGATCGTGGCGGTGTGTTGACCGGTGGCGGTGCTTTACTTGGCGGTTTGGATCAGTTGTTGTCAGAGCGTCTCGGCATTCCGGTTGCTATTGCTGAACATCCGAAAGAATGCGTCGTTCTTGGAACCGGGAAAATGCTTGAAGCCAAGCAGGATATTTTCCGTTCAAGAAGATAAAGTTCAAATTTTTGTTCCACAGCCCGAGCTTTTTAGTATAATGGCAGATAGTGAAGAAACTTGTCTGGCATTGAGCATTTAAAGAAGAAAGGTTGACATAGCAATGGCACAATCACGAAAAGCTGGCTCGACTCAGCCAGATAAACCGAATACGCAAACCGAAAAGCCGCAAAAGAAAACGCGTTGGGTTCAAATCCGTATGTTTCCGATCTGGCTGCGCATCCTGCTGGTCATTGCGCTTCTCGTCGTTATGGCAGCACTGGGCGCTATGATCGGATACGGCGTCATTGGAGATGGCAATGCGGGAGATGCACTGAAATGGGAAACATGGCAGCACATCTTTGACATTATGCGCGGCGTTACTTGATCAGGCAGTGTTAAAGCCTGATGGATACAAGCAGAAAGTGTAGAAGGGAATGGAAACTATGTTGACTACAGAACAAGTACAGGCGATTTTGCCTCACCGTTACCCATTTTTGATGGTCGATCGGATCACAGAAATTGAAGCGGGAAAAAAAGCGGTCGGGCTGAAAAACGTCACCGCTAACGAAGATTTCTTTAACGGCCATTTTCCAGGATATCCTGTCATGCCGGGCGTGTTGATCGTTGAAGCATTGGCACAGGTAGGGGCAGCTGCGGTTCTTCAAATGGAAGAAAACAAAGGCCGCTTAGCCTTCTTCACAGGCATCGATAATTGCCGTTTCAAGCGACAAGTTACGCCAGGTGACCAATTGCGCTTGGAAGTAGAGTTGACGCGCCTGCGCGGTTCTATGGGCAAAGGCCATGCGATTGCGACAGTAGACGGGGAAATCGCTTGTGAATGCGATATTTTATTCGCACTCGGGCCAGTCCAAGAAAAATAACATGAAAAACAAAACAGCCTCCTACAGCCAATTAGGCTGCGGGAGGCTGTTTTATTATGTGGATTTGCTTTCGTCTTTACGTAATACCGGGCGTTCCCGCATATCGCTTTCAAAACGTTCGAGCAGTTCCTGTCCTTCAAGCCCGTCTTCCAAAAGCTCCGACAATAAGGTTTCGGCATATTTGCGACGTGCCCGTTTCAAAGTCCCTTTCATTAGCACCGAGACATGTCCGCCAATCGGCTTGACGGCATGGATGATCACTTCAAAGGTAGCCGGTTCGTTTCCAGGATAGGAAATAACGACTTTGACATCATGTACTTTGCCGCTTTGTTTCATATCGAGAAAAACGGCTTCGTGCTTTTCGTCTATCAGCAGTTCAAGAACCCATGAACGCTGGGCGTTTTCCTGGTTGATGATCAGGCCGTCATGAAGCGGGTAATCTATAAGTTGTTCTCCGTCTACAACAGCGAGCGACAGCATTTTAAAGGTTTTCATGCAATTCCCTCCAGATACAGCTTTGTTTCAGTATAGCATAGCAGGGAAATGGCCGGCGAATGTCTATCGAAAAAATGCATTGCAACAAAATGGTGATTTTGCATATTGGCTAACTGTTCAAGAAACGCCATAGTTTTCACAGCGAAGCGTTTGAAAAAAATTTTTTGTCCTTTCCAGAATTCCGCAAATGATGCCCGAAATCCTTTCAAATTCGCGATTTCCCACATTGCCAAGCAAATAGCGGTCTTAGTATGCTTTTATCACCGGCAGGACAGCAGCAAAGCGAATGAGCCAGCAGCTGAATCGGCCTGTCCGTCAGGAGGTGAAAGCAATGAATCAAGTAGGCATCGTAGGACGATTAACAAAAGACCCGTCGATGCGGGTGCTGGGGGAAGGGCGTGTACATACTACCTTTGTCGTGGCCATTTCCCGCAACTTCAGAAATCAGCGTGGTGAAATTGAAAGCGATTACGTCCTTTGCTCCACCTGGGGCCGGACCGCCCAAAACGTCGCTAAGTATTGCATGAAAGGTTCGCAAGTCGCCATAACGGGAAGAATTCAATCTCGCCATTACGATAAGGAAGATGGCTCCCGTGTCTATGTAACGGAAGTGATCGGTGACCAAGTACGTTTCCTCGATAAACGAAAGCCCTCAGACGATCTTATCCCCAAGCGGACGGAAGCGGATTCTGCTGCAGAGTTCGATTTTCAACCGCCCGAAACTGAGCAGGTGAACAGTTGATGCATAAGGAGGCAAGTGGAATGCCGAAAGAACTTCAGCTCCAGTTGGAAGTCCATATGGAGCAATTGATCAAACTGACTGCCTCGCTTCATCAGCGAATGATCGAAGCGGAGCGCGAGCTGTCTGAACTGAAACGGGTCTTCGCCACAGGCGAGAAAAATTGATGATTGCTGTCCAAAAGAAAAAATCCGTCCAGGTGGGGTCCTGGCCGGATTTTTTAAAAGCTATAGGTGAACAATTCTTTCAGTTCGTCATCGGATAGTTCCGTCATCCATTGGCTGGACTGGATAAACTGATCCGACATCGATTGCTTCTGCGTAAGCAGTGAATCGATTTTCTCTTCAATCGTCCCGATCGTCACAAATTTATGGACGTGGACAAATTGCGTCTGGCCGATGCGGTACGCGCGGTCGGTCGCTTGGTTTTCCACAGCCGGGTTCCACCAGCGGTCTGCATGTAACACATGCGTAGCGGCTGTCAAATTGAGCCCAGTGCCACCCGCTTTTAGAGAGAGGATGAATATCGGGAATTCGCCATTCTGAAAGGCGGCGACGAGTGAATCGCGTTGATGTTTCGGCATATTGCCGGTCAAGAACGGCACTTCATGCCCGTATAATTCATTCAGCGCCTGTTGTAGCAGATGGCCCATTCCGATGTACTGCGTAAAGATCAAGCATTGCTCCCCGCGTTCCGCGATTTCCCCCGCAAGTGTCACGATACGCTCGAGTTTCTGGGAGCGGGGCAATAACTCGTCTGCGGTCGTATACGGCTCTTTCAAATAAAGGGACGGGTGATTGCAAAGCTGTTTTAGCTTGCTGAGCATTTTCAGGACGAGGCCTTTTTTCTCGAAACCGGTGAGCGTCCCCATCTTCTGCACCGTATCCTGCACAAGCCCCTCATACAGCGCGGCTTGCTCCGGCGTGAGTGGGCAATATTCCAACTGCTCCAGTTTTTCCGGTAAATTGAGTTGAAGTTCGGGATCTTTTTTCGTCCGGCGGAGTAAGAATGGCTGAATGCGCTGCCGCAGCTTTTCTTTTGCCGCCTCGGAATCATCCCGTTCAATCGGCACCATAAAGGCTTCCTGGAACTGCTTGATGCGGTACAGGTAGCCTTTATTGATGAAATCGAAGATCGACCATAGTTCAGACAGGCGGTTCTCGATCGGCGTCCCAGTCAGCGCGATATGATGCTGCCCTTTGAACTTGCGGATCGTCCGTGATTGTTTCGTGTACATGTTCTTGATGTTTTGCGCCTCATCGAGCGTGATGCTCGTCCATGTGATCGATTGTATCTCTTCGCTATCGGACGAAGCGATGCCGTATGTCGACAGCACGACATCCGGCTGTTCGGCCGCTAGTGAGTCCAAAAAGGCTTGGCCTTTCGGGCGGGTGCTGCCGTAATGGGTCGCCACTTTCAAATCAGGCGCGAAACGCTCCAACTCCTTTTGCCAGTTGCCAAGGACTGATGTCGGGCAGATGATGAGCGATGGCTGTTTCGGCTTTTCACTGTGCACGTGAAGCAAATAGGCAATCAATTGCACCGTTTTGCCAAGACCCATATCATCTGCTAGGCATAAACCGAAGCCTTCTTCTCGCATAAAGGTTAAATAATCAAAGCCGGTCTTCTGGTAAGGGCGTAATTCGGTCATCAAATTCTCCGGCAATGGCGTTTCCGGTAAATCGCGTTTATCCAGCAATTTATCCAGCAAGATTTTCAGGGATTTATTCAAATGGAATTCGACGAGTGGATCGTCTTCTTCGTTTGGTTCTTCAAGCATAACGTCCGGTACGTTGTGGAACAGCATGTCTTTCAGCGTCCAATCGGCATCTTCCGCTTCCTCGATCATCTGGCGCAACTGCATCAAGAGATTCGAGTCAACGCGCACCCACTCATTGCCGACGCGAATGAACTCACGGTTTTCTGTCACGAGCTGCTCGAAATCCTGCATGCTTAACTCAACGCCGTTGAGCGAGAACTTCCAGTCAAAGCTGATGATTTGGTCTAAGCCGACGACAGATGCTTTTTTCGCTGGTGAAGTGACGTTCGCTTTGACACGCACTTTCGATTCCTGAACGGCTTGCAGCCAGGAAGGAATCGATACTTCCACGCCGAATGCCTGTAATAAGTCGGCATCGTTGCGAAGGAAGTTCAATACTTCGGCATCGGTCCACCGCGCAATATACATCTGATCCGCTTCATAGCGGTCAACAGAAGGGCATAGGCTGAGGATCAAGCTTTGACGCTCTTGGATGTCACGCGCATGAGCACGCCATTTTTCAGGCAGCACTTTTTCAATTACTTCATTCTCGCGGCGTTTCGAAGGTGTCCAATACGCGCTGCCGCGTTTAGTGCGCAAAGCAGTCCGGAAAGCCCATAAGCCGCTGTCGTCTGGTTCGGTCAATTGCATCGCAAGCACATAATCGTCTGCGGGTTCCAGCCCGTCCCAGCCGGCGTGTTCAATAAAATGTAACAGGTAGGGTAATTGGGCTGAAGTGAGCCCTTTTTGACGAAGCTGGTGCTGAATCGTATCAGTCAAGAACGAGCGAATTTCCGCATCGCCATATGCCGCATCGATGGAAATGACACCGTCTTCGACTTGGACATGCTGCCACAATGCCGAATCGTTCAAGGAATCGGCGACGCGGCGAGCAAGTTTCAGCCAAGCTTCGTCTTGCAATCGGCGCCCTGCAAACTGGACATAATGATGAGGGTCTTGTTGGAACAAACGGACAAAATCGGCTGGCGTCAATAATAGGTCCAAGCCATCTGTTTGAACGTTCATGCCAAAAAAGCTGTCCTTATCGGCAAAAAACAGGAATGGCGACCAAATTTCGGGAGGGATCCGGTTGCCGCTGTCATTATAAGCCTGAAGCCGGAACATGTCCGACTGGTCTATTTTTAAGTAATAAGTACGGCTTCCTTCAGTTTGGAATTGATTCATAACAGCTTTCCTTTCTCAATCTCTTCCTGGAGTGCGCGCAGGCGCTTGTAGCGATGTTGAATTTCATTCATATAATCGTTCCAAAATGGCATTTGCCCGCTTTTCTTGCACGCGGCTTTCATTTTTTTCCAGACGCGGACAGCCTGTTTATAGCTGGTCCGGCTGCGTTCTTCAAGATGCTGCAATGCATAGCGGTGGTATAGCGGCAACGCGAAATCAGGAGCGGCGTTGTGCACTTCTTTCAATCCGCATTCCTCTGCAAAATATAATGGGGAATTATGCAACTGGTGAAGTTCCGCCCATTGCTTGTACATGCCTTTTTCGACGAGGTAAGCGGAATAGGCAGGCAAGCCGTAATGGCCGAACTGCGTAAATAAATCTTCCCAATCTTCTTCCGTCAAATCGATGAGTGAATACAAGCGGCTCAACACACGGACGTAGTGGTGGCGGTACTGCGTAAATAAACCATCGAACAAGAATGTCCGGACATGGGGCTTGATAGCCATCAAGATGGCAGTGAGCCCTTGCTGGTGCCCTTCTTCTTCCGCGAGGACAGCAAGTTTGACCCAGTCAGCTGCAGCACCCGGTGTAATCGTGCCGGGGGAGACCTCGTTGCCGAGCAGCAAAGCAAAAAATGCCTTGACTCGTTCGTCTGGGCGGCGGAATTCTTTGAGCCCGCTCTCCCGTTCGCGCTTGCTGATGAATAACTCGGTCCAGAACAGCTGGTAAATTTCAAAGCGTTCCGAAAACGAATCGTCGTTTGTTTCCGCGAATTCACGGACCAATTCACGCAAATGGGTGAAAAAAGCGTCTGATTCAAACGTGCGGTGCAAGCCGCGCAGTTGGCCAAGCATGTCCCGTAGTGCATGCAATTCATCCGCAAACCAGGTTTTAAAGAAGGAGTGGTGCACTTCTTTTGTTCCCGCGCTGAAGGTCTCCCATACTTCTGTCAGTGAAATCAAATGGGCGTAAGTTTTATATAAAGTTTTCCATTCACGCTCGAGTGGCATGAACGACAAGGCGTTTTTCAAGCGCCCTTCGTATAATTGCTCAAAATAGAAATAATTGCGCGTGACGTAATCGTTAATCGGTTCGCGCCACGTGCTGCGGATCAGTGCTTCCCATTGATCGGGTGTGCGTTTGTTCGTCAATGTCGACAATTTCTCATTCTCCTTATCACGCCATTTCGCGACCCATTCGGAAAGCGAGTCGATTTTCTGATAAAGCGAAAAAATGACCGCCAAACGGTGACGGCAGGTTTTTTCCTGTGGGCAAGCACAGACGGCGTTAAGCTTTCCGAAGTTGAGCACCACTTTTACCGAATGGGCATCTTTCACACTGGCTTCAAGCAGCAGGCGTTCTTCATTAAATGAATGGATCTGGACGCCATCATGGCGCACTAAAAAGACTGCTTTTCGAACCATTTCCTCGTCCAACGCACGCGCAGGATGAAGCGACTTGTCGATAGCAGCCATATAATTGTGGATCGTGTCTTCGTATTGTTTCGCTAAGGATAAAACCGTAGCCATGTGCATCGCCCCAAATAAAAACATTTCCTTCTATTATACGCATTTGTGGCAATACAGTAAACGAAGAAGGAAAAAGAAGCGGAAATGCCTTCGTTTATCCATACTTAATTGTATTCGTTTCGACCAATTTATGGTATGATTCATGTAAGCAGAATATTCTGAAATATAAGGAGGGGAGTCAGATGTTGCATGTAAAACTGATGAAGCCGTTTTATACAAAGAGAGAAGGGCATCGCATCAAGTTTGTGTTCGCCTATCAATATTTTTCGATCCTGAAAGATGATGAAGTGTTTCATTTCATCCCAGTCGAAGGGAAGGAAATCATCGTCAACTTGAATACCTTCCAAGTCGAAAACCTTTCCGAGGTCTTTGTATTCCAAAAAGGGAACCGCTTTATCCGTTTGCCGCTCTACCAATTATTGCTGGTCTCGGATATCCATACACACCTTCAAAGCATATTGAAGGAAGAAAGGGCGGAATTGATCGAAGTGAACGAACAAACAAAGAAAGAAGCGACCGAAGCAATCCAGTTCCTGGAGCAGGAAAACTTCAACCGCATGATCGACCAGGCATTAGCCGCGGGGGATAAGGAACTGTTTGAGAAACTGCTGTCCCAGCAAAAACAATTACTCGATGGAGGTCTATGATGAATTATACAACAGCCTATGGATAAGCAACGCCTGCCCGTGAATTTGAGAGCAGGCGTTTTTATATGGCAGAAAACAAGCAAAAAACCCTTTTCCATCAATCGGAAAAGGGTTTTTACGTATGTTCGGAAATCATAAAGTGCTCCTTTCTACATAAGCATGAAATAATTGAGTGCCAACATTACGACTGCAGAACCCGTCACGCCTAGCGCAAGATCTCCCCATTGCATCTCCAGTACTTTTTCAAAATTGTTCATGATGATCCGCTCCTTCTCTGATTGTCGGGAAACCCTGTTTGCCAGTTATAGTGTTCGGTTGAACTATTTATAACTTAGTTACAGTGTATAAGGAGCTGAAAGAAAATGCATGAGACTAAATTACCAAATATTCTAAAAATTAAAATAAATAGAGATTTTCATTTCATTTATTTCAGCGATGCGAGCTCTTTTCGCAGGCGATAATTGGTGCGCCAAAAAGAAATGAAGAGCATTTGGCAATTATCGATATACCGAAAAAAACGCGGAGTGGATATACCATGCACTATGTATGCAAGGGAAGCGGGAAAGCAGCATAAAAACAAACGTGTGAAAAAGGGATTTCTTATAGCTTGCATAAAGAAGTTAAGATTTTGAATAAAAAATTATATTGAAATATTCTTACAATATTGCTACATTAGTACATATCGAGTTTCAAAAATATTCCGAATAAGACAAACAAAGGGGAATTAGGCAGCATGAAATTTTACTTATCCATGGATATGGAAGGCGTGACGGCGCTTCCGGATTATACATATGTGGATTCACAAGAAGCGAATTACGAAAGAGGACGGCGCCTCATGACAGGTGACGCCAACGCCATCATTCACGGGGCTTTCGACGGAGGAGCGGAAGCGTTTCTCGTCAACGACTCGCATTCGAAGATGAACAATTTAATCGCTGAGGACCTTCACGAAGAAGCGCAGCTCATTACAGGCGGGGTCAAAGCATTCTCGATGGTCGAAGGCTTGGATGAAAGCTTCACTGGAGCTTTTTTTGCAGGCTATCATGCGCGCGCCGGGCAAAAAGGTGTGATGTCGCACGCCATGATTTTCGGTGTCCGGTCGATGTGGATTGACGATGTCGAAGTCGGCGAGCTCGGCTTCAATGCATACGTAGCCGGATATTACGGCGTACCGGTCTTGATGGTCGCAGGTGATGACTGCGCATGCAGGGAAGCAGAAGCGCTCATTCCAGGCGTCACGACGGTCGCGGTCAAAGAGACCTTGACGCGTTCTGCAGTCAAAACACTGCACCCGAAAAAAGCGCAGCGGCTGCTGCGCGAGCAAACACAGCAAGCGATCCAAAACAAAGAGCATGTAAAGCCGCTCGTGCCGCCAGAGCAACCGACGCTGCGCATGGAATTCACCAATTACGGCGAAGCGGAGCTCGCGGCGATGATGCCTGGTACTCGTATTGAAGAAGGCACTACGATCGTCCGCTACGAAGCACAAAACATATTGGAAGCTTATCGCGCCATGTTGGTCATGACAGAACTGGCGATGCAAGCGAAGTTCTGTTAGGGGGAAGAAACAATGGGCAAATACATATTCAAACGATTTTTGATGATGCTCGTGACGATTTTTATCATCGCGACACTGACGTTTTTCCTGATGCATGCTGTTCCCGGATCGCCGCTTGAAAGCGATCGCAATACGAACGAGACGGTGCAGGCAAATCTGGAGCGCTTCTACAAGTTAGATCAGCCGTTGCATATCCAGTACTTGAGTTATATGCAATCGATCGTCACCTTCGATTTCGGGCCATCGATTAAAGACCCGAACCGTACCGTCAATGAATTATTGGCGAGGGGCTTCCCGATTTCCTTTGAACTCGGGATCATCACCATTCTCGTGGCGGTCGTTTCCGGAATCATTCTCGGGACAATGGCTGCGCTGCGGCACAATAAAATGATCGATTACGCAGCGATGGCCTTTGCGGTCATCGGGATCTCGATCCCGAACTTTGTGCTCGCTACGGTGCTGATCCAGCAGCTCGCGGTCAATTGGAATCTTTTCCCGCCAGCCACCTGGACGAGCCCGATGCATATGGTGCTTCCCGTGCTGGCGCTGGCGACCGGGCCGATGGCGATCATCGCTCGACTGACGCGCTCAAGCATGCTCGAAGTGCTGACGCAAGATTACATTAAAATGGCGCGCGCCAAAGGCATCAAGCCGATGCGCATCGTTTTGAGACATGCGCTGCGCAATGCCTTAATGCCGGTAGTGACGATCATGGGCACCTTGCTTGCCGGTATTCTGACAGGGACATTCGTCATCGAAAAGATCTTCGCGATTCCCGGGATGGGCAAATACTTTGTCGACTCGATCAATAACCGCGATTATCCGGTCATCATGGGCACCACGGTGTTCTACAGTGCGTTCTTGATTTTCATGCTGTTTTTGGTCGACATCGTCTACGGCATATTGGATCCGCGCATCAAGCTCCACAAGAAAGAAGGTGATGTGTGATGACTCAAGTACGTGATGAATGGTTCCGCCCAACTGACAAAAGCGGGGATGAAAAAGAAGCTGTCGTGCGCCCATCGCTTTCCTATTGGAAAGACGCCTGGCGCAGGCTAAAGCAAAACAAACTGGCGATGCTCGGCCTGATTTTCCTGGCGTTGCTCGCTGTGATGGCAATATTCGGCCCAGTTTTCTCGCCGCATTCTGTCACTACGCAAGACTTGCCGAACCAAAACCAGCCGCCAAGCGCGACGCATTGGTTCGGGACCGATGAAGCGGGGCGCGACGTCTTTACCCGCACCTGGTACGGCGCGCGCATTTCCTTATTCGTCGGCTTGATGGCCGCATTGATCGATTTTGTCATCGGCATCGTCTACGGCGGCATCGCCGGCTATAAGGGCGGCAAAACCGACGGCATCATGATGCGCATCATCGAAATCCTTTACGGCTTGCCGTATTTGCTCGTGGTCATCTTACTGCTCGTCGTAATGGGCCCGTCTTTATGGACGATCATCCTCGCGCTCACCATCACAGGCTGGGTCGGCATGGCCCGGATTGTCAGGGGGCAGGTGCTGCAAGTGAAAAACTATGAATTCGTCACGGCATCGAAATCATTCGGGGCGAAGACTCCGCGCATCATCCGCAAGAACTTGATCCCGAACTCAATGGGGCCGATCATCGTGCAGATGACCTTGACTGTACCGAGCGCCATTTTCGCTGAAGCGTTCTTGAGCTTTCTTGGCCTCGGGATCCAGGCGCCGTTTGCAAGTTGGGGCGTCATGGCGAACGACGCTTTGCCGGTCATCATCACCGGCGACTGGTGGCGCTTGTTCTTCCCGGCATTATTTATTTCATTGACGATGTTCGCATTTAACGTACTTGGAGACGGGCTGCAAGATGCACTCGATCCGAAGATGAGGAAGTGAAGACATGACAGGAAAGCAGATAGCTGAAGAGTTGGCGCGGACCCGCCTGGAAGATGGGGCGGATCTCGATGCCGTCGACCATACCGGCAAACGCGGCAAGGTCGTGAAGCCGAAAAAGCACAAGACCGTCACGGACGAGCGGATCCTTTCCGTACAGGACCTGCACGTGACCTTCAATACATACGGCGGCACCGTCCAGGCCGTCCGCGGCGTCAATTTCGACCTCTATAAAGGGGAAACGCTGGCAATTGTCGGGGAGTCGGGCTGCGGTAAATCGGTGACATCCAACGCCATCATGGGCTTGATCCAGCAGCCGCCCGGAAAAATCAGTTCCAAAGGCGTCCATTTCAAAACACGGGACCTGACGAAATTGTCGAAGAAAGAAATGCGCAAGATCCAAGGCGTCGACATTTCGATGATTTTCCAGGATCCGATGACTGCGCTCAACCCGACCTTGACGATCGGCGAGCAATTGACAGAAGGCGTCAAGCAGCACAAGAACTTGGGCAAGGCCGAAGCGAAAGAACGGGCGATCGATATGCTCAAGCTGGTCGGCATCCCGAATCCGGAAGAGCGGCTCAAGCAATATCCCCACCAATTTTCGGGAGGCATGCGCCAGCGCATCGTCATCGCGATCGCCTTGATCTGTGAGCCGGAGCTATTGATTGCGGATGAGCCGACGACGGCGCTCGACGTGACGATCCAAGCGCAGATCCTGGAATTATTCGAGGAAATCCAATCAAAAACCGGCGTATCGATCATCTTGATTACTCACGACCTCGGCGTCGTCGCGAAAATCGCCGATCGCATCGCCGTCATGTACGCCGGAAAGGTGATCGAAACCGGCGACAAGCGCGAGATTTTCTACAATCCGCAGCATCCTTACACGAAAGGCTTATTGAATTCCGTGCCGCGCCTCGACTTGGCGGGAGGGGAGCTCAAGCCGATCGACGGAACGCCGCCTGATCTGTTCGCACCGCCGACCGGCTGCCCGTTCGCTGCGCGCTGCCCGTTTTCGATGGACGTCTGCACAAACGTCTATCCGGAAGTGACGGCTTTATCTGAGACCCATAAAGTGGATTGCTGGCTGCAAGATCCGCGGGCTCAAAAATTGATCGACGAACAGGCTTTTGCAAGATAATTTTGGCTGAGGGCGCATTTGCGCATTCACATAAAGAGAAACTTCAATCAGTGGGGGTTTTTCTTATCCCACTGATTGTTAGTTGATCCAATCAGACTTTTAGGGGCCGTGAATCTCCCGCTTGTAAAAGTGGGAGTCTTACGGACCGTTGAAGTGTGATAAAAAGAAAACATTAGGGGGAAATCACATGAAGAAATGGCTCGTATTGTTCCTGATGGCGATGTTCGTGTTCGTTCTCGCAGCTTGTACAGCAAGCGAAGACGCGGGGGAAGACACAAGCAGCGATTCAGGCGAAGAGGGTTCCGCTGATTCAGGCGGAGAGAAAGTATTGTATATGAATAATGGGGAAGAACCGACTTCGTTCGATCCATCGATCGGCTTCAACGCTGTATCATGGGGCGCTTTGAACAACTTGATGGAAGGTTTGACACGCCTGGATGAATCGTCTCAGCCGGTCGAAGCGACAGCTGAATCGATCGACATCTCTGAAGACGGGTTGACGTACACATTCAATATCCGTGAAGACGCTAACTGGTCGAACGGCGAACCGGTCACAGCCGGCGATTTCGTCTTTGCATGGCAGCACATGCTGGACCCGGAGACAGCTTCTCCGGCAGCTTTCCTTGCTTACTTCATTGAAGGAGCGGAAGCGTATAACAATGGCGAAGGCGCTGTAGAAGATATTGCGATTTCTGCAGAAGACGACAAAACCTTCGTCGTGAAATTGACAGAACCGACAGAAGCATTCTTGAACATCATTACGAACCCTAGCTTCTTCCCAATCCACGAAGCGACAGCTACTGAAAATCCGGAATGGCACACAGAAGCGGATAGCTTTGTCGGAAACGGGCCGTTCAAATTGGCTTCCTGGAGCCACGACGAAGAATTCGTCTTCGAGAAGAATGAAGAGTATTGGGATGCTGAAAACGTAAAATTGGATAAAGTCCACTGGGCAATGGTCAACGACCCGAACACGGAATACCAAATGTACGAAGCGGGTGAACTGGACGTATCGAGCGTGCCAGCTGAAATGTCCGAGCAATTGCAGGATTCTCCTGAACTTGGCGTAATGGACCAGGCGGGTACGTATTTCTACCGTTACAATGTGGAAGAAGAGCCATTCACGAACAAAAAAGTCCGCCAAGCATTCGCTTATGCGGTGAACCAGGATGATATCGTCCAATACGTGACGAAAAACGGCGAAAAACCGGCATACGGCTTTGTTTCTTACGGATTTGAAGGCCCGAACGGCCAGGAATTCCGCGACGAAGCAGGCGAATTGGTGAAATTTGACGCTGACAAAGCGAAGCAATTGCTTGAAGAAGGCATGGAAGAAGAAGGCTGGGACGAATTGCCGCCAGTGACGATTTCCTACTCAACAAGCGAATCACACCAGAACATCGCGGAAACATTGCAAGACCAATTCAAGACTGCTTTGGATGTAGATGTTGAACTTCAAAATGTCGAAGCGAGCGTCTTCCTGACAGAGCAAAAAGAATTCAAATACCAATTGTCGCGCAGCTCATTCCTGCACGACTACGCTGACCCGGTCAACGCACTTGAAAGCTTCATCACGGATTCTTCCATGAACCGTACACAATGGTCCAACGAAGAATTCGATAAGCTGATCGCTGACGCAAAAGCGGAAACAGACTCTGCAGCACGTTGGGACATGCTTATCGAAGCAGAAAAAATCCTGATGGACGAAATGCCGATCTTCCCGATCCATTTCTATAACCAAGTCCAGCTGCAAAAAGAAGGCGTCGAAGGTATCCTCCGCCACCCGGTCGGATACATCGACCTGAAAACAGCGGATAAAAACTAAAAGCGATCACGCCCGTTCAGCGGCCGTAATCATATGAAAAAACAGAAGCGCGGCCATGCGCCGCGCTTTTCTGTTTTTCACTGAGGAAAACTGGTAGTTTTAATGAGTGAAGAACAGAAAACTAGAGGAGTGAGCAATATGCGCACAATGCCAAAACGATTGCAAAAAGGGGATACAGTGGGGATCATCTCGCCATCCAGCCCGCCGAACTTAGAGAATTTGAAAAAGGCTTTGCCTTTCTTAGAAGAATTAGGATTGAAAGTGAAAATGGGCAAATCGGTCGAAGCGAAAAACGGCTATCTTGCCGGCACAGACGAAGAACGGCTTGCGGATCTGCATGCCATGTTCGAGGACCCGGAAGTGAAAGGCATCATCTGCGCGGGCGGCGGCTACGGGGCGGCGCGCTATGCGGACCAAATCGACTACGGGATGATCAAGGAAAACCCGAAAGTTTTCTGGGGCTATTCAGACGTGACTTTCCTGCATAATGCGATCGGCATGTATGCGGAATTGGTGACGTTCCACGGCCCGATGCTGGCGTCGGATGTCGGCAAGCCCGAATTCCACGAGCGCAGCGGCCGTATGTTCGGTCAATTGTTCCAGCCGTTCGAATTGCATTACGATGAATCCATATCGGAATTGGAAACCTTATCCGGTGGCATGGCGGACGGAGAACTTGTCGGCGGCAATTTATCATTGATCCGCGGGGGCATCGGGACAAAGTTCGAACTCGACACGAAAGGCAAGATCCTGCTGATTGAAGACACGGGCGAAGAACCATACCAGGTCGACGAAATGCTCAACCAGCTGAAACAGGCCCGCAAGTTCGAGGAAGTGGCCGGTATCGTCATCGGGGATTTCAAGAACGCTGAACCGAAAAAGCCGGAACAATCGTGGACGCTCGATCAAGTGCTGGATGATTATTTCAAGGACATGGGCATCCCGGTCGTCAAAGGTTTCAAGATTGGCCATTGCGAACCGCATTTCTCAGCACCGCTTGGGGTGAAAGCGCGTCTCGATGCCAATGCGAAAACCCTGACCATTCTGCCGGGGGTCGAGTAAGATGCCCGTCTTAGCATCTATCGAGACTTACCGGATAGCCGTTCCATTAAAAAAACCGTTCAAGACGGCGCTCCGGACGGTCGAAGCCGCAGAGGCGGTCATCGTCCATCTGGCGACACAAGACGGGCGCTCGGGTTTCGGGGAAGCGCCGCCGACACACGTCATCACAGGCGATACGCTGGACGGAATCGAACGGGCGGTCCATTTGATTGGCGCCGGGTTAATCGGGATGGATGTGCGGCGCCGTGAACAGCTTTTCGACAAGCTCCACAAGACGCTCGTCGGCAACACCAGTGCCAAAGCGGCAGTCGATATGGCGCTCTATGACCTGATCGCCCAGCAGGCGGGCTTGCCCCTGACTCAATATCTTGGCGGCTACCGCGAATCGATTGAAACCGATTATACGGTTTCGGTCAATTCACCGGAAGAAATGGCGCAAGATGCCGAGGGCTATGAACAGGACGGTTTTACGGTCCTGAAAGTGAAAGTCGGCATCGATACCCCTGAACAGGATTTGAAGCGCATCCAGGCAATCCGGGACCGCGTCGGCAATAAAGTGACATTGCGCTTGGATGCGAACCAGGGATGGGACCCGAAATCAGCGGTGCGCACGATCCGGAAGATGGAAGACGCCGGATTCGATATCGAATTGATCGAACAGCCGGTTCCGGCGAATGACATTGAAGGGATGAAGTTCGTCACCGACAACACCTTGACGCCGATTATGGCGGATGAGAGCGTTTTTTCGCCGGTTGATGCGAAACGCGTGTTGGAATTGCGCGCAGCAGATTTGATTAACATCAAATTGATGAAAGCGGGCGGTATCCACCGCGCATTGAAAATCAATGCACTTGCGGAGACTTTCGGTGTGCCGTGCATGACCGGCAGCATGATTGAAACGAAGCTCGGCCTGTCCGCAGCGGCTCATTTCGCGGCGAGCCAGCCAAATATTACGCGTTTTGATTTCGATGCGCCGCTCATGCTGAAGGAGGATCTCTTGCCGGGAGGCATCCAGTACAGCGGCAAAACCGTCCGCTTTTCAAATGAGCCAGGGCTTGGCATCGATGCAGGGCGCTTCCTGGAAACATTACGAGAACGGAGAGGATAATATGGCACAGATAGAACCGACAACATGGGTCTGCCGCGTTCCGGTGACGAGCGTCTGGACCCATCCCGATAAAGTACGCGAAGTGGACGCTCAAGGCGTCGCGGATATGCCGGACATCAATAAATGGCGTGAAGCGATGAACCAGCAGGAAACAAAGGACCTTACCGAAAGCAATCGCCTTCAGACACAGCTGCTTTACAGGGAGCCTGTATTAATAGAAGAAATAGATGGCACTTGGGCAAAGATCATTGCGCCTTGGCAGCCATCCCATAAAGACGAACGCGGCTATCCGGGATGGGTGCCTTTAGCGCACCTGAAAGAACTCGGTTCAGCCGCGGATCGAGGCTATGCGCGCGTAACAGCCGATAAAGCGCAATTATGGTCGCCAGAACGCCGGCCGGTCGCGCAGCTGCCATTCAACAGCCTGCTTCCGGTCAAGGACGCAGACGAAAGCCGTGTCCATGTCCATACTCCGGATGGCGACGCTTATATCGAAGCCAAGCATGTTCAGCTCGTCCCATCGCCTGAACAGATTCCGCTCGGGAGCGGCCAGGCGATTGCAGACGCGGCGGAGCGCTTTTTAGGCTTGCAATATTTCTGGGGCGGCATGTCGAGCTTCGGCTATGACTGTTCGGGATTCTCCCATCATATGCTGAAAGCGAATGGCCTATACATATCACGCGATGCCGGAGACCAGTCCACGGAAGGAATGGAAATCGACCGCCTCGACCCTGGGGCCTGGCAAGCAGGGGATCTATTATTCTTCGCTTACGAAGAAGGGCAAGGGCAACTCCATCATGTCGGCATTTACTGCGGCGATGGCATGATGATCCATTCGCCGACATCCGGCAAAGCCATTGAAATCATCCGTCTCGAAGGCACGGTCTACGACAAGGAATTATGTGCCGTCCGCAGATTTACACAGGAGGAAACAACATGACGAACGAAACTTTATTGTCTGTACAGGAACTCAAGCGCCATTTCGACCTCGGCAAAGACACGACCTTAAAAGCGGTTGACGGCATTTCATTTGATATCAAGCGCGGCGAAACCTTTGGGCTCGTAGGAGAGTCAGGCTGCGGCAAATCGACAGCCGGCCGGACCATCATGGGCTTGTACAGCTCGACCGACGGCAAAGTCGAATACGACGGCGTCGATATCCATAAAATGTCCGACAAGGACCGCTTCGATTATTTGCGCAATATGCAGATGATCTTCCAGGACCCATACGCATCGCTCAATCCGCGTTCAACCGTCTTTGAGATTATCGCTGAACCGATGCAGGTCCACGGGCTGTATAAAAATAAAAAGGAATTGCAGGCGCGTGTCCATCAATTGCTGGAAGATGTAGGCTTGAACCGCGACCATGCCAACCGCTATCCGCACGAATTCTCTGGCGGTCAAAGACAGCGCATCGGCATTGCGCGTGCCTTGTCGCTCGACCCGGATTTCATCATTGCGGACGAACCAATCTCGGCACTCGATGTATCGGTCCAAGCGCAAGTCGTCATGCTCCTGCAAAAGCTGCAGAAGGAAAAAGGGTTGACGTATTTGTTCATCGCCCATGACCTCAGCATGGTCAAATATATATCAGACCGCATCGGAGTCATGTACCTGGGGCATATGGTCGAACTGACGACGGCTGACCAGCTGTATGAGAAGCCGCTTCATCCGTATACGGAAGCGTTGCTGTCCGCGATTCCAATCCCGGACCCCGACATCGAAGAAGCCCGCGAACGCGTTATCCTAGAAGGCGAATTGCCAAGCCCGATCGACCCGCCAAGCGGCTGTGTGTTCCGGACACGCTGCCCGCATGCGATGAGCATCTGCGCAGAGAAAAAGCCGGCGTGGCAGGAAAAAGAGCCCGGGCACTATGTTGCCTGTCATCTATATGAGTAAGTGAAACAGATGAAATAACCATAAATTTATGCTATAATAGATAGATAATGTTTTCATTATAGAGAGGCGTGGATAACTATGGCATTTCAACCCCATGAAAAAGAAGTATCTGAATTTGTAGCGGCCCGCAAAATCGGCGAATGGATTTCATTCACCCGCAATGGCGTCGACGTTAACGGAACCATCTTCAAAATTATGGACAACTCGGTGATCGTCGAGATTTCACCAGAAGACGCCAAGGAAATCGGCGCTGCTTCCAACATGACCGTAATTTCACATAAGAAATACAAGATTGTCGCAGATCAATAAAACGAAACCTTCGCAGCCGCGGAGGTTTTTTCATTGTGCGAAAATAAGTGAAGTTAGCGAGTGTTTGTATGTGGAAATAATGCGATGTTTCATTTGAGCGTCTTCTTGGAAGACGCCGCCTTGCTTTGGGTTGGCCTTTGGCAATAAGCCAGGAAGAGCACCTGTCTTACTGCGTCGGCTCACCCTTGGCGCTGGGCGGCTGGGAGATTTCGTTGATTTGGGTGAGTTTCGTCAGATCTGCTTCTATAATGAGTTGCCGTCTAGTGGGGGAATCGCTTCCCGAGTCTAGTGTGAAATGAAATAGAGAGGGTTTGCTTGTGAAATTGTTTCGTAGTTCTATTTAGGTGTCATCTGAGTAGTCGCCACCGTGCTTTGGTTTGGCCTCTTGCCATGAGCCAGGAAAAGCACCTGTCTCACGGTCTAGGCTCACCCCTTCACGCTCGGCGGCTAAGAGAATTCTTTGATTCGGGTGCGTTTAATCAAATTTGCTTTTGTACGACTTGTCGGATAGTGGGGAAATCGCTTCCCACAACGCGGTATCTGGTGCTGTGCTGTTTGAATCGAAAAGCTTGTGGTAAATTCACACCTACATTTGCATTATCTATGTTCCAAATGATACAAGCTATAATAAATGAAGCACTTTCACACATAAGAATGAGTGGAGATAAGAAATTTCCTTACTCTCTAAAACTAGAGACGGAGCGGAAATGGCTGACTCCTGGGGGACCGAGCGGGCTGGCGAGACAAACGTTCCGCGTTTTTTGCGGGACGTTGGCTCAACACCCGCCCCCCGGAAAGCAGCCATTGGAGCGCAGTCGAAAAGCGGAAGCTTTTCCGATCTTTTATTTTTTAAATCACTTCTTTTTCATTACTTCACGTTTATCCAATTAGGAATTCACCACATCCCTATGCCATTCGTCTCAAAGCCACCAAATATTGAAAATTGTGGCAGGGAATTCGTTTCAAAGCGTATGGTTTTTTGGTAAAGTAAAACTAAGCAGAACGCCATTTGCCTGAAAGGACTTAGACGCATGATATCTGATTTTAAATTTTGGCATTTTTTCCTGAACCAAGGCCAACTCATACATAATTTGCGACACACCGAAATGAGGCAAATCAATAAGCGGCTAGCCGTGATTCTGGTGCTAGGCTTAATTGTCTTCGCCTTGCCTGAAATTTGGGGCATGAACACCGGATCGTTGACGCCGCTGCTTGCGGCGGGCATGTTCGACGGCTATACACTCGCACGCTGGACTTCGCTTGTCGGTACCTTGCTGTGGGGAGGCTTGTATTTAAGCTTCCATCTATACATCGCCGCGTATCTATACGGCCGAATCATCGGCATCCCATGGAAAGCGATGATTGTTATGCAAGCTTACGTTACGGCATTGTTGGTGCTGGAAAAAGGCTTGATTTTTGGCATATTCGCCTGGAATGGCTATTCAATGGCTTTCTCGCCTTTTTCATTCGGGCCAATCGCCGCCACGTTCCTGGACAATAGCTACTTGATTTACTTCTTTAACCAATTGACTTTGTTTACGTCATTGATTATCGCGATTCAATACCGCTTCATCAAGAACTTCTCGCGAGTGTCACCGAAAATCATCCTGCCTTCGCTGATCATTATCCATGTGATTTCGGCATTGATTGTCGCGCTGTTCAGCCAGATTCCTGTCGACGAAATGCTGCGTGACTTTATGCAAGGGGGGCCGATCCTATGAACCGCTTTTTCTTTATCGGCTTATCCATTGCCATCGTCGCCTTTTTGACCTCGAACTTCCTGTTGCTGTTCGGCGAGAAGAGCATCATTTCAAAAGAATTGTATGTCAGCGAATATGAGCAAGCGTACACTCATACATACACCGAAACTCTGCCGAAAGAAGCCTTGACGGCGCCGCAGGATACGATGGAAATCTACGTCCAGGACCACGAAGCGCTTGAGCAATGGCTCGTCAAAGAAGGCGACGCGGTAACGGCTGGCGCTGAACTGGCGCGTTTGAATGAAAGTGAGTCGGAAGACCAACGTGCTATTTGGCAGTCGGAACAAAGTGCGCTTCAAACAGAACGCAGTGAAGTCCAGTCCACGCTGCAGGAGTTGACGCAGGCGCGCGCATCGCAAGACAGCAGCGTCTCTGAAGACTCGAATAACAGTTCCAGCTATCCGGGGTTCGGTGAAGATATGGAACAGGAACTGCGCATGGACGTCAACGTTTCAGTTGGCGTGGAAGTGCCGGAAGACGGTTCGTATGCTTCAGGCATCGCGCAAGCCCAGCAACGTCTGGCAGCTATCGATTCTGAACTGGCCGTGGTCGAAGCGCAGCTCGCGCAAAGCCAGGAGAATCCCGCGCTCATCAGCCCAGTAGAAGGGACGGTCGCGAGCATCAACCGCGATACCGCTCCGCTCAGCATTGAGATTTATAATAATGAACGAGAATTTGTCACGTATTTATTAGAAGACGAATGGCACGAAGTGGAACAAGCCGACCGCGTATTCATCCAGGCGCCAGGCATTGAAGGCGCGATTCCTGGAACAGTTCGCAGCGTTTCAGAAATCCCGGCGGAAGAATCGAAATGGTTCAAAGCCTACCGAGATCTCGGCCGCATCGAACAAAACAATCCGATTGCCTTTTACGAAGTGCGCATCGCCCCTGAAACACCCTTGCAGGACACAATGCCTTATGGCAGCAACGTCAATGCAGAAATCACGCTGGATGAAGCGCAGGACGCAATTGCTTTGCGCGACGGTTGGGTTTACGATGACGACGACACGGCGGGCACTGCCTATACTTTGAACATTGATGGCCGCCCGAATGCCGTTCCTGTCGAAATCGCCTTCACCCAGCAAGGCCGTGTCGTTCTCGCAAGCGGCATGGAAGCTGGGGACATCAGCATCAATGAAGAAAAGCTCCACGATTATCCGGGTAGGCCGAAGCTCTTCATGCCGTTCCCGAGCCGCACGCCAGATTTTAATTATGCCAAGAACACAGAATGGCGCGCTTACGTTGAATATTTATTGGCACGCTAATCAAAACCTCCGGGAAGTTCCGGAGGTTTTTTTTCATGGCAATGAAAGACGGAGAACGTGAATATTTGCTAGGGAAATAGACGCAGCGAAAGCATCGCCGAAACTTGCGCTTAATTTACGGCCGCCATTGGTGTACGATAGACACAATACATTACAGCCATTGATCGGAGTGGAATATCCATGAAAGAAACAGACTGGCGCTTTCGCGTCGCGCACCGGGAAGCCTGGATCGGCCTCGGCCTTGCGCTCTTTAACTTCGTCTGGTGGTTTGCTTTCGCCTATGGGCTCGGCAGTCGGCCAGTTGAAGAATATACGTACATATTCGGCTTGCCCGATTGGTTTTTCTACAGCTGCGTTGTCGGCTTTTTGGTTATGGTCGTACTCGTTACGGTCGTCGTCAAGTTTTTCTTCGTCGATGTGCCATTTGACGAAGAACAGGAGGAGAGCCGATGAATTATTCAGTCCTCATCCCCATGATCGTTTTTTTAATTATTATCTTTTTCATTGGCTATTGGTCGAGCAGAAAACTGGCCGGCTCTTCAAATTTCATTAGTGATTATTTTCTCGGAGGGCGTGAGCTTGGCGGCTTTGTCCTGGCGATGACCATGGTCGCGACATACGGCAGCGCTTCAAGCTTTCTCGGGGGTCCTGGGACCGCCTATACGATGGGCTTCGGATGGGTGCTACTCGCGATGACGCAAGTGGTCACCGGTTATTTTGTCCTGATGATTCTCGGGAAAAAATACGCCATCATGGCTCGCCGCTATAACGCGGTGACCATGATCGACTTTCTCAAAGCCCGCTACAATAGCACAGCTGTTGTGTTGTTATCGGCGCTTAGCATCATTATTTTCCTGTTTTCCGCAATGGCGGCACAGTGGATCGGCGGCGCGCGCCTGATCGAGTCGTTAACAGGGCTCAGTTATCAGTCGGCATTGTTCTTGTTTGCCGTCAGCGTCCTCGTCTATGTGACCATTGGCGGCTTTCGGGCTGTCGCCTTGACCGACGCGGTGCAAGGGGCGGTCATGCTAATCGGCACCTTGATCTTGCTGGTCGCTGTCATCATTTCAGGCGGCGGAATTTCGAACATCATGCAAGATTTGATCAATGAAAACCCGAATTTGGTGACGCCATACGGAGCGGAAGGCAATCTCAGCGCCGCTTACGTGTCGTCGTTCTGGATTCTTGTCGGTGTCGGCGTTGTCGGCTTGCCGCAAATCGCCGTTCGGGCCATGTCTTATAAAAATGCGCGTTCGATGCACCGTGCGCTCATCATCGGTACGATCGTCACGGGCTTCATCATGCTTAATATGCATTTGATCGGTGTGTTCGCCCGTCCGATCCTTCCGGGCATTGAAGTGGGCGATAAAGTGATTCCGCTGATCGCACTCGAAACTTTGCCGCCTTGGGTCGCGGGCATCGTCTTGGCAGCTCCGATGGCGGCGATCATGTCGACCGTCGATTCGCTGCTATTGCTCGTCAGCTCGTCGATTGTCAAAGATGTCTATTTGAATTACATCAAACCGGATGCGAGCCTGAAAACCATCAAGCGCATGTCGTTCGGGGTCACAGGGATTCTCGGCGTGATCGTGTTCTTGCTGGCGCTCGATCCGCCCGATTTATTGATTTTCTTGAATTTATTTGCATTCGGAGGCTTGGAAGCGGCGTTCATCTGGCCGATCGTTCTCGGGCTTTATTGGAAATGGGGCAATAAATACGGGGCGATCGCGAGCATGGCAACGGGGATCATCAGCTATATCGCCTTGCATTTCTACAACATCGAAAACGGCAATTTGTTCGGCGTCCATACGGTCACCTTGCCGGTCGTCTTGTCACTTCTCGCCTTTATCGCGTTCAGCTTGCTGATCAACAGACAGGCGTATGATTACAATGCCATTCTATACAGAAATGAAAAACAAGCGTAAAATGAAAGGCTATATATGGAATAAGGGAAAGAAGGGCTGCACTTTTGACTCCATGGAAAGTTTACGTCATCTTAACATCGGTGATGGTCGTGTGGGGGTTCAACCTCGCAGCGGTCAAGTATTTATTGGAATTTGTTGATCCGGTCACGCTAACGGCGTTTCGGATCTTGCTTGCAGGAGTGACGGTGTTGATCATTTTGGCCTCACTCGGCATGATGCGCTGGCCAAAGCGCAGTGATTGGAAATACATATTGCTCGGAGCGCTGCTTAACGTAGTGGCGCATCATTATTTCCTGTCACAAGGTTTGGCAATTACTTCTGGAACGAACGCCGGATTGATTCTCGGGACCGGGCCGATGCTGACGGCGGTTCTCGTATCGCTGATTATGCGCATTGTGCCATCTAAGCTGCAATGGCTCGGGGTATTTATCGGTTTTGCCGGCGTCGCCATGACAGTGATGGTCGGAAGCGACTCGGCATCCGGCTTGAGTTTAGGCGATATATTGGTCTTTATCTCCATTTTGGCTCAAGTGTTCAGTTATATTGTCATAGCAAATGCCGCGCGCTCGATCGATCCGCGCCTGTTGACGGGATACATGCTCGTGACGGGAGCGATCGTGTTGTTCATCATCGCGCTCATTCAGGAGCCTGGAGAAATTGCAGCGTTCGGCAATGTTCCGTCTTCGTTCTGGCTGGCGTTCTTTTTCTCGGGAATGCTCGGGACAGCAGTTGGGCATATGCTTTATAATTACTCGATTGGCCAGGCAGGACCGACGAAAGCGGCAATTTTCATGAACTTGAACACACTGTTCTCGCTCGTGGCCGCTAGCCTCATTCTCGGTGAAACAATTACGCCGGGCCATTTGATCGGCCTCGTGCTTATTGTCATAGGGGTGATATTCGGGTCAGGGGCAGCGGAGGATTTGCTTCGGAAACGCAGGAAACGGCTCCCAATATGAGCCGTTTTTTTCTATAGTGGAATAGCGAAAGGAGAATGAAAGATGACGGGTTTATGGGGCACGCCAGCGCAATTGCGCGAGCTGACAGAACAATTGGTCGGCTGGGAATCACAAGGATTAACGGAAGGGGAAGTGAAATTCCCGGAACGGTTAAAAGCCAAATTAATGGAAATGGAATATTTCCAAAGCCACCCGGAACTCGTCTCTTTGGGTGAAGTCAATTGGGAACGCCGTTATTTGACGGCTTTGTATAAGCATGAAAAAGCTTCACGCACCGTTGTGCTGCTTAGTCATTTCGATACGGTAGCCGTTCACGAATACGGGGATTTGGCGCCGCTCGCTTACAAGCCAGCAGAACTGGAGAAAGAATTCCAAAAGATTAAAAGCGAATTCAAACCGGAGATGCAGGACGATCTCGCATCGGGTGACTATTTATTCGGCCGCGGCATTATGGACATGAAGTCTGGGCTTGCGATTCATATGGCGCTGATTGAGCGGGCCAGTTTGGAAAAGTGGCCGGTCAATATTGTGCTCATGTCGGTGCCGGATGAGGAAGTCAACTCCGCGGGCATGCGTTATGGTGTGTCGAAACTGCTCGACCTCGAACGCCAATATGGCCTGGAATATGTGCTGTTTTTAAACGGCGAGCCGGTTTTTGCGAAATCACCTGGCGACGAGTCGCAATACATTTACACCGGATCGATCGGGAAAATCATGCCGAGTGCGTTGTTTTACGGCAAAGAAACGCATGCCGGCGAACCGCTTGCCGGCATGACTTCGAGCTATTTGTCGACTTATTTGACGCGAAAAATGGAATGGAATCCGGCTTTTTCCGAGACCGTACACGGGGAAGAAACGCCGCTCCCGGTAACCCTGACGCAAGGGGATATGAAAGAAGAGTACTCGGTTCAGACGCCTTACCGGACAAAAGCGCTTTATAACGTCTTCACGATGGAAAGAAATGCTGAAGACGTTATGGACATTTTTGCGGGCTTGGCGAAGGAATCCGCTGCGGAATGTATGGAGGATTATCATGCCTTGTGCGAAAAAATCGGCATGGCACCGCGTGTCGAAGAAATCCGTGTCCTTCGTTACGAAGAGCTTGTGGAATATGCCAAAGAGAAGTTTGGGCTTGATTACCTGAATCAATTGATTCGCGATACGTTGATGGATCCGGAACGTGATGTCCGTGATAAATCGTTTCATATTGCAGATATCTTGCTACTCAATTGCCAAGAGTTGACGCCGAGCATCGTCTTATTGTTTGCACCGCCTTATTACCCAGCGGTCAATTCGAGCGAAGACCCGTTCATCGAAAATTGTGTGGCACATGTCACGCAAGATGCCCTCGAACGTTTCGGGTTGGAACTCGAGCAAGTGCATTTCTTCAACGGCATATCCGACCTCAGCTATGTTAATTACCAAGACAATTCGAGCGGCTGGGTCAGCTACGAGAACAACACGCCGGTTTACGGCGATCAGTACAGCATCCCGTTCCAAGCGATGCAGCAACTCAAGGCGCCGGTCTTGAACATCGGACCGTTTGGCAAAGACCCGCATAAACGAACCGAACGCCTCCACATTAAAAATGCATTCGAAGAAATCCCAGAAATCATCGCAAGCCTGATTTTGCATATTGGAGAGCAACAGGAGTAAGAACAGCGAATGACAGTGCATTTCGTAATCCGGTTTGTTTTGAATTGAGAAGACAGGTACAATTCAAAAAGATGAAAAATTTAAAGGAGCGGATCGTTTATGGACATTAAACAACAGACCGAAGCGTATTTTGATCATTTCCATGCTCATCCCGAAGTCAGCTTCAAAGAAATCGAAACGACAAAAAAACTCGCCCAGATCATGGATGAGCTTGGGGTAGCGTACCGGACATTCGAGGATGTCACCGGTTTGTTCGCAGAAATCGGCGAGGGCGAAGACGTGGTCGCAGTGCGTGCGGATATCGATGCCTTGTGGCAGGAAGTGAACGGCAAAGTGCAAGCCAATCATTCTTGCGGCCATGATGCCAATATGTCGATGGTACTCGGAGCGCTCTTGCGTTTGAAAGATGAATCCTTGAACAAGCGCATCCGCTTTATTTTTCAGCCGGCTGAAGAGCAGGGCAATGGTTCGCTTGCCATGATTGAACGCGGTGCATTGGAAGGTGTAACGCATTTGTTCGGTGTCCATTTGCGCCCGCAGGAAGAGCTGCCGTTCGGCAAAGTGACACCTGCGCTTCATCACGGTTCGGGAATTTTCCTGAAAGGCAAAATCACCGGCGAAGATGCTCACGGTGCGCGGCCGCATCAAGGTAAAAATGCTATCGATGTCCTCGCGGCGATTCATCAATTCGTGAAAACGATTTATTTCTCGCCGTTCGAATCGTATTCAGCCAAGTTGACTAATATCCAGACTGGCGGGGACAGCTTGAACATCATTCCAGGGAGCGCCACATTCGCGCTCGATGTGCGCTCGCAGTCCAATGAGTTAATGGATGCGATGAAAGTTCGTCTCGAGGAAGGCTTGCGGGCAATCGCAGCGCTTCATGATGTGAAAATCGATTTGAAATGGGATGATTATACGCCTGCTGCCGAAGTATCGGACGAGGCGATGGAAATTGCCGCGCAGGCGATCCGCAATGAACTTGGAGAGGAAGCTTTCGCTGAATCGATCCAGACGACAGGTGCGGATGATTTTCATTTCTACACGATCAAAAAGCCCGAGCTAAAAGCGGCGATGGTCGGAATCGGTGCGGATTTAGCGCCAGGCCTTCATCATCCCGATATGAAATTCAACCGGGAAGCGCTCGATATCGGCGCCCGCGTCTTGGCGGAAACTTTGCGCCTCGCTTAACTAGCCTAAAAGGAAGCGATAGGTGAGTTTCCAGGAGCTTCCTTACGGGTATGGAAACAATGCATAAACTATACAATTTTAAAGGGGTCATCGAAATGGATGCAATTCTAAACGGGCTGACGTGGATCGTCGACGAAGGCAATAACTTATTATGGACATACATATTGATCGCGCTTTTGCTCGGTCTTGGCTTATACTTCACTATCCGCACGCGCTTCGTGCAAGTGCGCTTGTTCGGTGAAATGTTCCGTGTCATTACGGAAAAGAAAGACGGAACCGGCGGGATTTCTGCTTTCCAGGCATTTACGATTTCAACCGCATCCCGGGTAGGCACGGGCAACATCACCGGCGTCGCATTGGCGATTGCCATCGGCGGTCCGGGTGCTGTTTTCTGGATGTGGGTCGTAGCCTTGATCGGGATGGCGACTGCATTCATCGAAAGTACGCTCGCCCAAGTCTATAAAATCAGGGACGGCGAGCAATTCCGCGGTGGCCCTGCGTATTATATGGAAAAAGCACTCGGCACACGGAAACTTGGCATCGTTTTTGCTATCCTTTTAACGCTGGCATTTGGCTTCATCTTCAACTCGGTACAGTCGAATACCATTGCCCAATCAGTCGGTGATGTATTAGATATCCCGAACTGGGTCGTCGGTGCAGTCTTGGTCGTATTAGCGGCCATCGTTATTTTCGGCGGCGTTCGCCGGATTGCGCATGTGACACAAATTGTCGTGCCGATCATGGCAACTGTGTATTTGATTGTTGTAGCTTACATCATGGTCATGAACTTTACGGAAATCCCGGCTGTGTTCACTTTGATTATCCAAAATGCATTCGGACTTGAGGAAGTGGTCGGAGGCGGTATCGGTGCCGCGATCATGCAAGGGATACGCCGCGGCTTGTTCTCAAACGAAGCCGGCATGGGATCTGTCCCGAACGCTGCAGCTTCTGCGAACGTTTCCCATCCCGCCAAACAAGGGCTTGTGCAAAGTCTTGGAGTTTTCTTCGATACAATCATTATCTGTTCGGCGACTGCATTTGTCATTATCTTGGCAGATTTGTATCGCACAAGCGAACAAGAAGGAGTGCTTCTGACGCAAGCTTCAATGGATGTGCACCTTGGCAGCTGGGCGCCGTATTTCCTGGCGATCGCCATCTTTTTCTTCGCTTTCAGCTCAATCGTCGGGAACTATTATTACGGCGAAACGAATATTGAATTCATCAATGCCCACAGCATGTGGTTGACTGTTTACCGCTTCGGGGTACTTGCAATGGTCATGTTCGGGTCGGTTGCACAAGTACAGCTCGTGTGGAATATGGCTGACCTGTTTATGGGCATGATGGCCGTCATCAACTTGATCGTCATCGCATTGCTCGGCAAAATCGCGTTCCGCGTCCTCGACGATTATATGGGGCAACGGAAAGCCGGCAAGAATCCAGTGTTTTATGCGAAAAATGTACCTGGCCTGAAAAATACGGAATGCTGGGGAGAAGAGGCACATCGTCACGACGAATAACTTCTAGCCTCTTCCGCATTTGCGGGAGAGGCTTTTCTTTGGGAACCCACAAAGCCATCGGACGTCCTGTAACGAAACCGTAATGAAAAATACACCAAAACGATTTCTGCCTAAGGCTTTGCTATGGTAGAATGAACTATTGATAATATGTGAGTTGAACAAAAAATGAACCAGTCAAAGAGAGCGATGTAATCGTTACAGGCAGACGCTTTCCGCGGGCATGGCTTGAGCCTCCTCGGTCGCTGCGTTTCCTGTGGGGTCTCAAGACTCATGTCGCTCCGTCGCGATGCTCAGTCACTGCTCCCGCAGGAGTCGCTGCCTCGCACTCTTAGTATCTGGGTATCAATAGATATGGAGCAAAATAGCGCAGACTCCTTGGGGATCAGCGAAGTGCTGAAATCCATTCGGGCAGTAAGCCCGAATTAGTTCAGCGCAAGCCCCCAGGAAAGCCAGCTGTTTTGCGGAATATCGCATGCAATGAAGTCTTAAAGACAATGTATTAGTTCAACTTATTTAGCAAAACTATTGAACCAAATCTCTGCTTGCAAAGCAGGAGATAAAAATTACTGGCGATTGAGGAGAATTAACGAAATGGAAAAAATCTGTGTAGTTGGATTAGGATATATCGGCTTGCCGACAGCGGTCATGTTTGCAAACCATGGTTATGAGGTTCACGGAGTGGACGTCAATCAAAAAGCGGTGGACATGCTGTCTGATGGGCAAATCCACATTGAAGAACCGTTTCTTCAAGATTATTTGAACAAAGCATTAGAAAAAGGCACGTTCTCGGTCTCGACAAAACCTGCAGAAGCCGACATGTTCATCATTGCGGTGCCGTCTCCGATTGCGGAAGACAAAACGGCCAATATGGATTATATCCGTGCAGCGACCGAATCGATCGTGCCATTCCTGAAAAAAGGCGATTTGGTCGTCTTGGAATCGACTGTGCCTCCGCGTACAGTGCTCGATGTCATGATGCCGATCCTTGTGAAGAGCAATTTGGAAATCGGGACAGAACTTTTTGTTTCACATTCTCCGGAGCGTGTCATTCCAGGCAAAGTCTTCGAAGAACTTGTAAAAAATGACCGCATCATCGGTGGCATCAACGAAGAATCTTCAAAACGTACGCAAGTTTATTACGAATCATTCGTAAAAGGCGAATTCATTTTGACAGATGCGACCACTGCTGAAATGGTTAAAGTCATGGAAAACACATATCGCGACGTCAACATCGCGTTTGCCAATGAAATCGCGAAAATCTCCGACAATGTCGGTGTCGATGCTTGGGAAGCAATTCGCCTCGCTAACCATCACCCGCGCGTCAATATTCACTTGCCAGGCCCTGGCGTCGGCGGGCATTGTATCGCTGTGGACCCGTGGTTCCTAGTGGAAAAAGAGCAGGAATTATCGAAAATCATCCACTTGTCGCGTACGACCAATGACGGCATGCCGCAATACACGGCAGACAAAATCGACGACATCCTAAAAGACGTGGCCGATGCGAAAGTCGCTGTATTCGGTTTGGCCTTTAAAGGCAATATCGACGACATCCGCGAGAGCCCATCGATGGAAGTTCTGGAACATTTGAAAGCGAAAAACCTGCGTATTTCTTCTTTTGACCCGCATGTCAAAGAAAACAAAGCGCCATTCCAGACGCAAAGCTACGACGAGGCAGTCGAAGGTGCTGACTTGATCGTCATCTTGACTGACCATAAAGCATTCAAAGAATACGACCCGCAAACGCTTGGCGGAACGATGCGCCATAAAGCGATTTTCGATACGAAAAATGCCATCAGCCGTGAAACGTACGAACAAGCCGGATTCACGGTTTACCGTCTCGGCGACGGCAAAGGCAATCCAAAAAATTAAAATATACGGCCGCATTTTCATCTCTTTGGAAATGCGGTTTTGCATGGAGGCACGAACCATATGAAAGAAGAAATTTTAGGCGTCACCGTCAATAAAGAGACCGAACAGCAATTGCTGGATAAAATCCAAACCGATATCGAAATCGGGCGCAAATCGCGCATTGTCGCCATCAACCCTGAAAAAGTCATGATGGCTTCAAAAGACCCGGCACTCCGGACACTGTTGAACGAATCGACATACCAGATTCCGGACGGAGTCGGCATTAAAATCGCTTCCCGCATGCGCGGAGGCGCGATTCGCGAACGCGTGACTGGCATCGGCATGATGGATGCACTGCTTCAGCTCGCGAATAAACATGGCCACCGCATTTTCATGTACGGGGCGAAAAAAGCGACGGTAGAACTGGCTGCACAAAACATCCAAGCGAAATACCCAAACCTCGTCGTCGCTGGGACACTCGACGGCTATGAGAAAGATCCTGAAAAAATCATCCATGTGATCAACGAAGCAAAACCTCAGATCTTATTTGTCGCGCTCGGCAGCCCGAAACAGGAATTGTTCATCCGCGAAAACATGGAGCGATTGGACGTCAATATCTTCCAGGGTGTCGGTGGCAGTTTCGATGTCTATAGCGGCAATGTCAAACGTGCGCCAAAGCTGTTCTTGAACACAGGAACCGAATGGCTTTACCGTCTTGCCAGCCAGCCTACGCGCATCAAACGCCAAATGGCGCTCCCGCAATTTCTCATCAAAGCCGTACGCGATAAAGGCGGAAAACGCTGATGAAAGTATTGCATGTAATTAGCGGCGGCGAAACTGGAGGCTCCAAAAAGCATTTATTGCAGCTATTGGCCAACTCTCCTGTAGAAGCAGAGTTGCTATTATTGACTGAAGGCGCCTTTGCGGAAGACGCGAGAAAAGCCGGAATTCCTGTGACGGTTGTCCAGCAAAACAGCCGTCTTGACCGGTCGGCTCCAAGAAAAATTTTGATGGTCTTGAAAAAAGGCAGATTTTCAGTCGTCCATTCCCACGGGGCACGCGCCAATTTTTTGATCGATTCCGTCTATAAAAAATTAGGCATGCCGTGGTTCATCACAGTCCATAGCGACCCGACACTCGACTTTCTTCATCAGCCCAAGCCGCTTGCGAAAGTGTTTACGATCTTGAACCAGCGGGCGATGCGCCGTGCGGACCATTTGTTTGCCGTGTCAGAAAGATTCAAGAATATGCTCGTTCAAATGGGCGTCGAACCGAAAAAAATCACTCCTGTGTTCAACGGCATCAATTTCCATGAAACCTTGCCGGACTTTGATCAACGGGCCATTCGCGAATCGCTCGACACCAGGGAAGATGAGTTCGTCTTTGCGATCGTGGCACGCCTTCATCCAGTCAAAGGCCATGATATCTTGCTTGACGCTTTGGCCCAAATCGACCGGCCATGTAAATTATGGGTAATCGGTGAAGGCGACTTGCGCCAGAAATTAAGTGAACAGGCAGCATCACTCGGCATCTCGGAGCGCGTTCAATTTTTGGGAGCGCGGAATGATGTCGACCAATTATTGTATGCGGCGGATGTATCCTTATTGACTTCGCATAGCGAAAGTTTTCCGCTCGTGCTCTTGGAATCTGCAGATATGGCAACGCCAGTCATCGCAACCAATGTGGGCGGCGTTCCGGCACTTGTTGATCCCGGCAAAACCGGATGGATCGTTGAACCTGGGCGTGCAGATGCGCTCAAACATGTGATGGAAAAGGCGATAGATGCAAATACACGCGAAATGGGAAGCATGCTTCGAAGCTTCGCCAAAGAAAATTTTTCCAACGAAAATCTGCAACGGGACATCCAACGAGTTTATAGCGCTGTTTTGAAGCTAAACTAGGTAATTAATCCTGTTTATTTTAAGTTGTAAATATTATGAAATCTACCGTTCAGCCTATACATGGCGCGGTTTTCGAAGCCCCTTGAGCTCTGTCTCAAGGGGTTTTTTACTGTGTCTGTAATATAAATGTAATATTACTCTCATAAATTCAATGATAAACTCTGAATTACTCAGAACAAAAAATTACCTAATAAATACAGATAAACAGACTATAGAACTCAGGGGGAAAAAGAAGCATATGAAAATGACAAAATGGTTTGGAACAATGATCGTCGCAACTGCTTTATCAGTATCTGCTTTTGCTTCCACTTCAGAAGCAAGCGTCTTTGAAAACTTTGACCGCATCTCCGGATCGGATCGTTACGAAACTTCCATCAAAGTAGCACGGGCAGGCTGGGGTTACCACAGCACAAAAGACGTGGTTCTTGTTATCGGCGATAACTACCCGGATGCGCTTGCAGGAGCACCGCTCGCCAAGAAATTGAACGCACCGATCCTATTGGTGAAAAAAGATGCTGTACCAGCGTCGATCATGTCCGAAATCGGCCGTCTAGGGGCTAAGAACGCCACCATCCTTGGCGGTGAAAGCGTCATTTCCAATAAAGTCGTCAGCCAGTTGAAAGAAAAAGGTATGCAAGTCGATCGTATCGCCGGCAGCAACCGCTCTGAAACTTCTGCATTGATTGCAGAAAAAGTGGGCGGAACATCAGCGGTTGTCGCTAGTGGTTCCGGTTATGCCGATTCCTTGTCGATTGCTTCACATGCTGCTGAAACAGGCAAACCGATCCTATTGACTTCAGGAAACGGAATGTCGAAAGAAGTCGCAGCAGCGGTGAAAAACTATAAGAGCGTAACAGTTGTCGGCGGCGAAAGTGCCGTCAGTTCAGCCGTCTATAAAAAAATCGATGAAACAGCAGCTGTATCGCGTATTGCCGGTAAAGACCGCTATGCCACAGCAGCAGCAATCGTAGCGAAGCTTTACCCATCCACTGTTAATGATTCACTTGTCGCATCCGGCCAGCAATTTGCCGATGCTCTTACGGGTTCTGCTCTTGGCGGAAAACAGAAGAAGCCAGTCTTGCTTGTGCGTCAAGCGGACCTGCCATCACCGACAAAAGATATCATCAATAATAAAAACGTCGACAAACTAACGGTCATCGGCGGGGAAACCGCAGTTTCCAAAGAAGCGTTGAACCCGAATCCAAAGCCGGCCGCTATTCCAGTCGTGAAACCATCCGTGGACATCCGTTCTAATATTATCGATGAAGCTAAAAAATATATCGGCACGCCATATCGCTGGGGCGGTACAACGCCATCAGGATTTGATTGCTCGGGCTATTTGATGTATGTCTTCAATAAAAACGGGATCTCTATCCCAAGAACAACAGCCTTAATGGCGCAATCCGGCAAACCGGTCAGCTACGCGAACGTCAAAGTCGGCGATATTGTTCTGCTTGATTTGGTCAGAAGCACGCCGACACGCCCATCGCACGCAGGAATTTATATTGGTGACGGGAAAATCATCCATGCTGGAACAAGCACAGGCGTTGCAATTACAGCACTAGATACATCTTGGGGACAGTGGGACAAGAAAATCGTCACCATCCGTTCGTACACAGACTAAAAAATGGCTTCGGCCATTTTTTTTTGCCCGCATGGATAGAGAAAACGCAGGGGCATAAGAGAGACAAATTTCGCTAGTGGTATTATTTACAAATATTTAGAAAATTTATGTACCTTTTAATAAAATTCTAGAATATACTGTTAAAAAAGAGAGAATGTTCATCCAAAACATCAAAATTAGGGGGAAAAGCATTGAGAATTTTACTGAAGGGCTTGGCCATGCTTTTGTTTATCGGCGTTCTGGCTGGAGGGGCAGTCAACGTTTCGGCAGCGGATGATTTTACGGTCAAAGTCCGGCTGACCAATAACTTGGGCACAAACACTAGCTTCGATTTCGTTCCACAAGGCAGTTCGCAATTAAAAGAAGACAAAACGGTTAAGTTGGAAAAAGGCACACGTTATCAAGTGCAAGTGGCCTCTGGCAAGCTGGTATTGAAAAAAGGCAGCCAAACCTTGAAAAGCGGTTTAAACACCGTAACGATTGAACCGTCTGTTTATTCAAAAACCAACAATGTCCATCTTTATAAGCCAGGATCCCAAACGATCCACCCGTATCTTGGCACCATCCTATTCCGCATGTCCGGTACGACAAAAATCCAGCCGGTTAACTCGTTGCCGTTTGAAGATTATTTAAAAGGTGTCGTGCCATCTGAAAGCCCGGCCAGCTGGGGAGCAAGCGGGGGCATGGAATCGCTGAAAGCCCAAGCGATCGCAGCACGTTCTTATGTGTTCTCTAAAATGAGCCAAAGTACTTTGGAAATCGACGACACGACAACGTTCCAAGTGTACAAAGGTTTTATGTGGGATCCATTATCCCCTCATTACAAATCGGCTTACGAATATACGAACCGTGCCGTTGACGAAACCCAAGGGCAGATCCTCACATATAAAAAAGCGGATGGCCAAAAAGGCTTTGTCACTGCCTATTTCTCATCAAGCAACGGCGGGCAAACGGAACTTCCTGAGCAATACTGGTCAGGCAAATTGCCATATCTCTCAACTACGCAAAAAGATGAATTCGACACGAAAAGTGTTTTATGGAAACTCAACTGGCTCAAGCAGCAACTGCCTACAACAGCTGACTTGATGGCCCCGGCCACTTGGTGGAATACGACAGGCGAACTGAATTTGAACAGCACGCTTGTCGGCAATGAAAGCAAAACCGTGTTTACCAATTTCAAGCAAGACTTATTGAAAAAAGCGAAAGCACAAGATTCGACTGTTGAATCGATCAAAATCGCTTCCATCAATAACATCCAAACCGAAAACTTCTCGAATACCGGCAAAGTCCAGTCCATCACGCTTGAAATGGACTATTATATCCGCAACAGCAAAAACGGCGCATTGAACTTCGATATGGCAGCAGGTGCTGCATCGAAAACATTAGCCGGGAAAGACCGCTACGACACAGCCGTTGAAATCGCAAAAGAAACAATCGGCACTGAAAAAGCGCCTGCCATCGTTCTCGGCCGCGGGGATGTCCCGGCAGATGCACTAGCCGGAACGGTTCTTGCGCATAAACACGGGGCACCTGTCTTATTGACCCGCAATGACAGCTTGCCATCTTCAGTCAACAATTTCCTGGAGCAGCAGACCGTAAAAGGCGCGACTGTTTATTTACTTGGCGGAACTTCAGCCATCTCTGAAAACGTCGAAAATGAATTGAACCAAAAAGGATTCCAGACAAAACGTCTGGCAGGCAAAAACCGCTCAGAAACTTCCCTATTGATCGCGAAGGAAATTGGGCAAATGCAAACCGTCCTATTTGCAACGGGCAATGATAATTCGTCCGATGCCTTGTCCGCATCTGCTTATGCAGCAGCGCATCAATTGCCGATCATCATCCATATGGGCGCTAAGAGCCCCGAAGCGACATTATCATTCTTGGAAAACCAGTCCACTGAAAAAGCCATATTGATCGGGGGCACGACCGCCGTCCCTGAAGCAGTGGAAACAGCATTGTTCGACCGTGGTATTTTGAGCAACCGCATCAGCGGAAAAGACCGCGTTGAAACCAGCTTAGAAATCAACCGATTGTTGCCGATGAACGGCAAAAACCTAGTAGTCGGCAACGCGCATTCGTTTGTCGATGCACTTGCAGGCTCTGTCTTGGCGGCAAAAACAAACTCGCCAATTTTGATGCTGCATCCAGATCCTGCGCGTTTGCCAGCTGAACATATGGAACAGATTAGCAAACTGACAAAAGACCAGGCTTATTATCTTGGTGGCGAATCGGTCATTCCAGCTGCATTGAAAACAGCAAGTAACGAATACATCGGCTCCTCGTTGAAGAAGCACCAAGCCATCATCACGTACAAAGCAGGCAGCTCACCGAACATGACAGCCTTCCGTACATTGATGGGCGGCGCCAATTTGAAGAGCGTCGACTTTGACGTGGTCGATTCAGCAGACCGTTTCGTCATGGACGGCAGCGGCTTCGGCCATGGCATCGGCATGAGCCAGTGGGGATCCTACAACCGCTCCAAAGCCGGCCACAGTGCTGAACAAATCTTGAATTTCTATTACCAGAACGTATCCATCGAACACACTTCACTATTTGTGAAATAAATAATATCGACGATCTAACAAAAGCCGTCCTCACCAGGGCGGCTTTTTGTGTGGGGAAATTTTGAAATCAAGTAAATAGAAAAACTTCCACTTTTCGGCTGCGTCGCAGTGGGCTGCTTGGGGCTCGCAGGATGAGAGTCATGCAGCTGATGCGACATAAATTGTGGAATGAATAAAGAGGTAATAGGAAAAGCTTCCGCTTTTCGACTGCGTTGCAGGGGGACGCTTGCCGGGGGGCGGGTGTTGAGCCAATGTGCCGAAGAGCTTGGCACATTTGTCTCGCCAGCCCGCGCGGTCCCCCAGGCGTCGCCCCCTTTCACTCCGTCTCTAGTTTTAGAAGGGAAGAAAATTTCTTCAATCCATTCTACTGAAAATGTGGAAATGCTTCAGGCTTTGTAGCTTATATCACGTAAACCAAAGACAAGACGATGAAGAGTGTTAATTTGATCGAAAGCTTTTCGATTTAACACAATAGGGCCAGATGCTTCATCTCGGGAAGCGATTCCCCCACAAGCTGGCAACTAGTTACAAAAGCAGATCTGACTAAACAGATTAGACTCAACAATATCTCTCAGCCGCCGAGCGTAAAAGGGTGAGCCGATGCCGTAAGACAGGTGCTCTTCCTGGCTTATGGCAAGAGGCCAACCCAAAGCCCGGCGGCGAATAGCAACATGAAGCCAGAATCGAACATCGAAATAATTTAACACGTAAACTCTCACTATCCACTTCAAACATATCTCGGTAAGCGATTCCCCACTAGCTGGCAAAGCTAATAAGCACATAGAAACCCAATCTCCTATATTAATTTTCCGTAAAATCATAATACATCAAAAATATGAGCCATCCCTTGTCGCTCAAGGAGGGAGAGGCGGTAAGGGGAACTCTGCCACGTAGTCTGACGTCTTTACCTAATATTAGCTCTATTGTAATAATTGTAATAAAAATGCTATGATGGATTTATTGATTATGAGGTGTTTATTATGAAAAAGACAAAAAAACTTAATTCGCCGCTGCTGGTATTAGTGATTTTATCCGTCATTCTGCTCATCAAGCTAGGGGTATTCCGTACCTTGGTCTACGGTGAAGTGTCCTGGCTTCGGCTCGTAGCTATCGACTTTCCAGTCTTCATGCTGTTGCCGGTGCTGCTATTTGTTGTGCTGCGACGAATCAGCCCGCTTGTGGCGTTAATCTATAATTTGTTCGTCTCGGCCCTTCTCGTGTCGATTGTCTGGTATGAGCGCTATTTCCAGACTGTGCCGAGCTATTTTGATTTGCAGCAAGGCGACCAAGCTGGGTCGGTCATGGAAACGGTCAGCTTATTGTATGCGCCGCTCGACTTCCTGTTCTTTGCGGATATTGTAGTCTACATCGTACTGTTCTTCCTGTACTGGAAGCGGCCGCTGATCATGAAAAACCGTAAAAAAATTAGCGTTGCAGCAATCGTCTTGGTGGTGCTTAGTGTGGCAACAACCGTGGTTGCTTTGCAAAAGCCAATTTTGGATATGACTTTATTCGCCAAAGAGCAAGGGTTTGTCCAGACGCAATTAGTCCAAGCAGCACAGCAAAATAGTGCGTCGGCCCAAATGCATTTAATTTCGGATGAAGAGCTGGCCAAGTTGAAAGGCAATGAATTTGTGCCTTACACCGAACACGATCGCTTCGGCATTGCTGAAAATCGCCATCTATTCGTCATTCAAATTGAATCCTTGCAGAACTTCGCCATTAACCAATCGATCAATGGCCAGGAATTGACGCCTAATTTGAATGAATTGCTTGGGGACAGCTTGTATTTTGACCGCATGTTCCAGCAAATCGGTGCAGGCAACACGTCCGATGCCGAGTGGCTTTTGCATATGTCGCTGTTGCCGAGAGGTTTGGATCCGACAGTCAATTACTTGAACGGCAGCCCGTTGCCATCGCTTGTCAACATGCTTAATGACCGTGATTATTACACGACAACTTACCATGCGGACAAGCTGGAATATTGGAATCGCGCGGAATTATACCCATCGCTTGGATTTGATCATGCGTATACGAGCGATGAAATCCCGAATGAAGACATGATTGGCTTATGGCCATCTGACCGGACAATGTTCAAGTTTGCAGAAGACGAAGTACGCGAACAGATTGCATCTGGCCAAAAAATCTATGCTAACTTGATGACTGTCACCAGCCATACACCATTTGAAGTACGTGAACAAGACAAGTATTTGGAGTTGCCGGAAGAATACGTGGACACTTACACAGGCAATTACTTGCAATCCATTCGCTACGCGGATGAAGCGGTAGGGGAGTTTATCGATTTCCTGAAAACAGAAGGCATTTATGAAGAATCGCTAATCGTTGTTAACGGCGACCATTCAGGGCTTCACGGCCGGCCGATGACAAAAAATGATAATGAACTAATGGCCGACTTGCTCGGACATACTTACTCCTTGAAAGATCGGTTCCTTTTGCCATTCATCGTTGCTGCGCCAGGCATTTTCGAATCGGAAGTGAATTCGAATTTCGGCGGGCAAGTGGATATGATGCCAACCATCATGAATTTGATGGGCTTTGAACCGCAATCTCCGATGGTCGGGCACAATATGCTGCAATACGAGAATAACTTGCTTGCGGTGCGCTATTATCTGCCGGGGGGTTCTTACATCACGGGAGAGCACATGTACTTAGGGGAAAACGCCAGATACCCGGAACGTTATTATGATTTCGACACGATGGAGCGGATTGAACCCGAGCCAGACATCATTGAACAACAACAGGAAAATGCCCTGAAGATCTTAAACCATTCGGATGCATTGCTGAGCAATTTCCTGGATGAAGAAGAAGAACAAGCAGAAACTGGAGAAGAGAGTTAACTCTTCTCTGGTTTTTTTTGTTAATTCAAATTCACGAATGATAATGCAAAATTATTGTATAATCAATAGAAAGATATTGATTAAAAATACCTAAATAATGTATTCAATTCCCCTGTTTTTCGTAATTTTAATAGGACTATTATCTTTAAGTCTGAAAAATTCACTTTTAAACGCTGTATAAAGAATCATTTTAAGAAAATATTGTAAAATTCTCTTGTTTCTCCTAATTTTCCCCCGTACTATTAGGTCAGAAAGAGGGGAATGTAGCATTGAAAAAGATACTTTTGTTCGTGCTGTTGTTGCTGCTAGCCATTGGAGTGGAGACCGGTACTGCTTCTGCAGCCGGTAAGCCAACTGTTATTTTAGACCCGGGACACGGAGGAGCATATGGCGGAACGGCCGGTTACTCAGGAAACCGAACCGGCTATTACGAGAAACACGCCAATATGGAAGTGTCGAAGCGATTGAAATCCGAACTAGAGAAAAGAGGATTTGTCGTTCACATGACCAGAACATCCGATGTCCAGTTTTCACGCATTTCATCCAGTGCGGATCTTGTGGAGCGGATGAAAGTCGCAAACGGAATGATCTCAAGTGGGAATAATGACAATACCATTTTCATGTCCGTACACCACAATGCGACGAGTTCACCTACATACGGTGGATACGAAACGTATTATTTCGATAATCGATTTGCGAGTTCGTCATATCCACCATCTGTCTTACAACGCCATTACTCGCCGGAAAGCGGCCGTTTGGCAACTAACACGCACAACGCAGTCATCAATTCAGGCGTTAAAGAGGGCCGCGGTATCGTCGCAAACAGTCTTTACGTAACACGTACAGCGAATGTGCCGGCCGTATTGCTTGAAGTTGGGTATATGTCCAACCCGACAGAAGAAGCGATGATCAAGCAAGCGTGGTTCCAACAGAAAGTTGCAGCGAATGTTGCAAAAGGCGTAGATGATTTCTTCAACGTTTATGTTGTTAACGACAAAAACGGCAAAGCAATCAAACACTATACGTCGAAAACCGATGCTTTGAATTATTCAAAAACTGTTTCAGGCAGTTATGTAACCCATAAGAAAACAGGTAAAGTAGACGGCGCAACAAAGCCAGATCCTGAACCGGTTGACCGTCCATTAGTTTATGGCATTTATCATCCATCCGTTAAAATGAGCAATAACCTATTCGGTACAGAACAAGAAGCCATCAACGAAGCGAAAAAATGGAAGAATACACGCGTTGTCCATACGACAACCGGAATCGTCCATTGGTCGAATTACTTGCCGAAGAAATTTGTCGTCCTGGACGGCAGCGATAAAGAAGTAACGCGATTCTATCAAGAAGAAGCAGCGATTGCGCACGCAGGCAAATTGTCACAAGCATCCGTAATCGATGAGTCGACGCTCGAAGACGATATCGTCTGGTCGAACTTCAAACGCAAAAACTTCATCGTTCGTTCAAAAGACAAAGGCGAGATGATCCATCTTTACAACCGCGAGGAAGCCCGCAACTACGCGCGCAACTGGCCAAACTCGGAATTGTATGATGTATGGGCAAAGAAAGTGATCTTTACAAACACAGACAAAACCAAGTATTCCTACACACCGCAAAACATCGAAGGCTCTGACCGCTTGAAAACGGCTGTAGCGGTTTCGAAATTACTTTACCCGAATGGCTTTGCTTCAACCAAAGCGCAAAGGACGGTAGTCCTTGCGACTTCAGCACAATACGCGGATGCCTTGTCAGCGGGCCCGCTTGCCGCACATTATGGCAACGCGCCAATTTTGTTGAGTAGAGCAGGTGCTTTGCCGACAGAGGTTGAGCAAGAGTTGAAGCGCTTGAAAGCGAAACACGTCATTATGGTCGGCGGAACTTCTGCACTCTCGACTTCTGTCGAAAGCAAGTTGAAGAGCATGGGCATGAGTACAGAGCGCTTGTCCGGTTCAACGCGCTATGAAACAAACGAAAAGATCAATGCAAAACTTCCATCTGCTGACGGTGTCTTCGTCACAGCAGGCGATAACTACCCGGATGCTTTGACGGCAGCGAGTGTTGCTGTTGTGAAGAACTGGCCGATCGTGCTAGTCCGTGAAGGATTGGCAGTGCCGAACAGTTTGAAAACTGCTTTCGGTGACGAAGTCGTCATCATCGGCGGAACATCTGCAGTACCGGCTTCGTTGGAAACAGCCGTAAAACGCGAAATCGGTGCTGACGGTGTTCGCCGCCTATCCGGCAAAACGCGTTACGAAACGGGAACGGCCGCGATTGACTATTTTGCAAAAGATTTCATGTCCAACCGTTTAATCGTTTCAACTGGCACAAATTATCCGGATGCGCTCGTATCTTCAGCAATCTCTGCCCGTTACGATTCACCGCTATTCCTAGTACCAGATGATTCTATGCCATCTGCATTAACAACATCATTGACTCAACACAGCAAAGAGAAATTGATCAACCGCACATACTATATCGGCGGTGCCATCAACACTTCTGTGAAAACAACAATCAACGCAATGCAAAAATGATAAGGTGGTTATATACATGAAGAAATTCAGTGGTCTTTTGCTCTCAGCCGTCCTGCTTGGCGGCTGCGGCACCGCTGTGACCGATTCGGCGGAAGACGCTAACAACGGCACAGGCGGAACAGAAACAACCGAAACCGAAGCCACGGAAACAGAAACAACTGAAACAGAAGTGGAAGCAACTGAAGAGGCTTCTGAAAACGCCCCGATCGAAGTGACAGACCCAACCGGTTTGCAGCTCTATATGCCTGAACTCGGCCTGGTCAAGAACTTTCAAGTAGAAGATTTTGAATTGACGCGTGAAGTGCTCGAAGTGTCCGGCAACCAAGTGCTAGAAGAAATTACATTCGGCGAAGCTGCGACAATCGAAGTAACAGAATGGACAGAGTCGTCCATGAACATGCTGATCGAAACATCTGAACTCGAAGGCGAACGCGACATTTCGATCGAAGGATTGGTACCGATGAGCGCGCCAGTCGTCATGATCGATGAAGCAAATAGCGCAGAAGGTGAATGGATCGTTACATCGAACGGTGAAACGCTTGAAACACAAGCTGGCACATTCGAAGACGTATTGGTTGTTGAGCAAGTCCTGAAATCGGAATCATCCGATCAAGTGACAACCATGACGCGTTATTTCGCGCCGGGTCTTGGATTCATCCAAGAAAAAACAGTAGTCGCAAATGGCGATGACAAACAAGAATCCGTTGTTGAATTGGTAAGCTACAAATAAAGCACGAAGAACCATCTGCCTCTGGCGGATGGTTTTTTTTTGTGGGAATGAAATTGAGTTAGGGAAGTGGTAGAGGAGTGAGAGAAAAAGCTTCCGCTTTTGGACTGCGTTGCAGGGGCACGCTTCCCGGAGGGCTCGCATTGAGCCGCTTCGTCGCTGCGCTCCTGCAGGGTCTCAATTGTCTCGCTAATCCTCCCGGAGTCGGCCCCCTCCACTCCGTCCCTAGTTTTAGATGAGAAGAAAACTTCTTCTTTGCACTCGACTGAAAATGTGGAAATGCTTCATGCCTTGTAGCTCGTATCACATGAATTGAAGACAAGGCAATTATGAGTGCTAATTTCACCAAAAGCTTTTCAATTCAACACCAAAGGAGTAGATGCATCATCTCAGGAAGCGATTCCCCCGCTAGCCGGTAACTGTCTAAAGAAGCAGTTTTATCTAAACATACCTTGATCAACGAAATCTCTTAGCCGCCGAGCGTAAAAGGGTGAGCCGACGCAATAAGACAGGTGCTTTTCCTGACTTAATGCTAAAGGCCAACCCAAAGCCGGGCGGCGACTACTGATATGAAAAATAGTTAGAAGCTCGGAACAATTCCACTCTAAGATTCTCGCTATCTTCACATATGTTCGACTCGGGAAGCGATTCCCCCGCTAGCCGGTAACTGCATACAGAAGCAGATCTGATTAAACGCACCCGAATCAATGGAATCTTTTAGCCGACGAGCGTCAAGGGTGAGCTGATGCCGTAAGACAGACATTCTTTCTGACTTGCGGCAAGAGGCCAACCCAAAGCCCGGCGGCGACTACCAAGCTGAAGCTCCAATAGTACACTGGAACATTTCCGCACCTAAACCCTCAACATCTGCCCTTTGACCAACAAAGCGTTTCCAAACCACCACTCTTATAATTTACATTCCTATGTTCTCCAAATGACTAGAGTTGCAAGAAAACTAGCAAAAAGTAAAAAAATACTAGAAAAAAATAGATATTTTTTTCTGAAGTTAAGATCTGCCGGAAAATATGTTATTTGTACCTATTATTTTTTAGGAATCCAAATATACAAAAAGAAATGTATTAATTATGGGTATAAATACCCTTTATAATTCGTTGCTCGAAAATTTATTTTTACGAAAGGGTTCCTTCAGCACATGCGCTTCGCAGGAATATATTGTCCGTTGTATCAGCTTTTATGCTTATTTGATTTCTATTAAATTCCAATAATTCTATTCTCAAGAATATTCAAATATCATATTGACATAATTGTATGACTATTGTTACTATTTTATCTGTGAGGAAATACGTACATAAGTGGGAAACATACATAAGGTCAATTTCCTCGAAAAAACATTAGGGGAGGCTACATTGTGCAAAACGGTTCAAAGACTTGGAAAAAGTTTGTATCTGTTGCTATGATCGCAGGTTTAGTTGCAAGTAACGGTGTTATGACTGCAAGTGCTACATCTGGTGACAAAGAGAAATCCAGTGAGAAAGATTTGCAGGCAATCAACGTTCTTTCCAACGAAAAAGCGGAATTGATCAAGCAGCTTAAGAAAAAAGAAGATTCTGATATGGTTCAAAAAGATGCATTGGATCCGAACGAAGAAGTTCGTGTCATTGTTGAAATTGAAGGCCAATCAGCAGTTGAAGTGGCATCTGCAAAAGGTGTCCAATACAAGACACTAGCTAAAGCAGAAAAAGAAAAGATTGAAACTCAATTAGTGAAAGCGCATGCAAGCGTGAAGAAAACCATTTCTTCTAAAGGCGTTGAACTTAATTCCCAATATGAATATACGACGGCATTCAATGGCTTCAGCGGTGTTGTGAAATTCAGCGACGTTGAGAAAATCAAAGACTTGCCGAACGTTAAGAACGTATATATTGCAAATGAATACGAAAGACCTGAAGCTAAGCCTGATATGACGACAAGCCACGACTTCATCCAGTCGCGCCAAGTATGGGCGGACAGCAAGTTCCAAGGTGAAGGAATGGTCGTTGCAGTCATCGATACAGGAATCGATCCTGACCATAAAGATTTCAACATCACTGACGACTCGAAAGTTGATTTGACGAAATCTGACGTTGATGGGCTTATCTCCAAAGATGGATTGAAAGGCGCTTATCAAAACGTTAAAGTTCCTTATGCTTATAACTATTATGATAAAAACGCTGAAATTCAAGATGATGGACCGGGTGCTTCCATGCACGGCATGCACGTTGCAGGTACAGTCGGCGCTAACGGAGACGAAAGCGAAGGCGGCCTAAAAGGGGTAGCTCCAGAATCCCAAATCCTCGGCATGAAAGTATTCTCGAATGACGTCAACTTCCCATCGACGTTCTCTGATATTTACTTGGCAGCGATTGACGATGCTGTGAAGCTGGGAGCGGATGTACTGAACATGAGCTTAGGTTCAACTTCATCATTCTACGACGCGGACAGTGCAGAAGACAAAGCTATCACAAACGCCGTCAACAACGGAATCGTTTCAGCTGTATCAGCTGGTAACTCAGGGCATATCGGCTACGGCTACGATAACCCGCATTACGACAACCCTGATTACGGTTTGGTTGGATCTCCAGGACTTAACAAAGATACAATCCAAGTCGCAGCTACTGGAAACGTGGTAAATCACTTCACTCATGAAGTGGAATTCGATGGTTTCACAGTAGAAGGATTCGGCGTGGATGACTGGACTGATTTCGAAGTGCAAGGCGATGACATCGATGTTGTATCCTTGAAGGAATTGACCGGTAATCAAAGCGCATTGGGTGCTGCTTCAGACTATGAAAGCATCGATGTAGAAGGCAAAGTAGTTGTCGTTGAACGCGGCGAGCATACATTTGCTGATAAAACAACTTGGGCAGCAGCGGCTGGCGCAGCCGGAATCATCGTTTATAACTCCACTAGCCCGGTCTTCTTTAAAGACCAAGGCGGCTGGGATATTCCGTTCATGAAGATTACAAGAGAACAAGGTTTGGAGCTTGAAGCAGCACTAGCTGAAGATGGCGAACTTGGCGCAGATGTTGAACAAACAGCTGTAGAAGAAGGACCTGAAGTAGGCCGTGCAACGGACTTCACATCATGGGGCGTAACGCCGGACCTTGAGTTCAAACCTGAATTGTCTGCACCAGGCGGAAACATCTTGTCGACGCTTGAAAATGACAAATACGGTGTGATGAGCGGAACATCCATGGCAGCTCCACACGTTGCGGGCGGCGCGGCACTTGTTCAGCAATACTTGAAAAATCATGACGAGTTCAAAAATCTTTCATTGGAAGAACGTACTCGCCTAGCGAAAGTGTTGCTATTGAACACTGCTGACATCACGCACGGTAAATCAGGCGACACGATCTCACCTCGCCGCCAAGGCGCTGGGATGATGCAGCTTAACGGCGCAGTTACAACACCAGTGATCATGACTGAAAAATCGACGAACGAAGCGAAAGTGAACGTCAAAGACTTCACAGGAGATTCCTTCACGTTCACGTTGAAAGCTGAAAACTTGTCTAATGAAGCAGCGACATATTCAGTTGACACTTCAGTGTTAGTTGATATGTTCCAGGAAGAAGGCGCAGTAACTTCCAACTTGCTTCAATCAGGTGCTCTTGAAGGAGCAAAAGTTTCTGCTCCTGAAACAGTAACTGTACCGGCTAACGGAACAGTCGATGTGAAAGTGACAGTCGATATCAGCGAAGGCAAAGTGCCAGGACTTGATAAAGACGGCAACGCAATCACAAAAGCGCTTGAAGAAGATGTCTTCGTTGAAGGCTTCGTGAAATTGACAGCTGAAGAAGGATCGTCAAACCCTGATTTGGTCTTGCCATACATCAGCTTCTACGGTGAATGGGATCGTCCGGATATCATTGATTCCTTCGGCGTTGAAGAAAAAGACGAGCCGCATTTCTACCAGCAGTATTATGATCTTTACAAGATTAAAGACGCTGACGATGGAGAATATTATTATGATTTAGTGGAAGTGGACGGCGAGTGGGTTTACCCAGTATCTCCGAACAACGACGGCTTGAACGATAAGATCAACGGAAACATCACACTTCTTCGTAACGCAGATGAGTTGCAAACGAACATCCTGAACGAAGCGGGCGAGAAAGTCCGTACAGTCAATATCGAGAAAGATGTTCGTAAAAACTTCTTTAACGGTGGAACTGGATCGTACATCAGCTACTCAGAAGCTCGCGCTTGGGATGGCAAAGTGAAAGGCGAAGTTGCAGAGGACGGATTGTATCACTACGAATACAATGCAAAAGTCGACTACGAAGAAGCAGATTGGCAGAGCAAGAAATTGCCAGTTTACATCGATACAACTGCACCGGAAGCTTCTGTTACTGTAAATGAAGAAGACAATACATTGGAAGTTTCCTTGTCTGATGAAGGTGTCGGCGTCAAGCAATTCTCCGTCAATGTTGATGGCGAACGTTTGCCGGTTGAAGGTTACTTCGGCGCAGACGAAAAAGTCATTGACCTTGATGAGTTCGGCTTGGATGCATCAGAAGCTGACTTGATCGAAGTCGTAGTTTATGACCATGCTTACAATATGGGTTATGCTATCTCGAATGCGGATGACACAGTTAAACCAGTCATCTACGTTGATGATAACGGTCCAGAAGCGCTTGGCCTTTACGGAAAAAATGAAGTACCTATTAAAGGTTATGTAGTCGAAGAAAACTTGAAGACTTTGAAAGTGAACGGCAAAGAAGTGGCATTCACTGAAACGGATAAAGGCTTCGCGTTCGATACAACAATCGAACTTGAAACTGGCCGTCACGATGTGAAGTTCGAAGCGACGGATTACAACGGCAACACGTCTTCGATCATCCGCCCAGTCTATGTGGATACAGTGAACCCGACGCTTGCAATTGACGCTCCTGGCGTTGTTGACCAAGATGAGGAATCAGTGGAATTCGACATCACGGTTAAAGATAACTTCAACATGGTGAAACTATCACTTGATGGAGATGTTCTTTATAACCAAGACGTCTTTGATGAAATCACGTTGGCTAATCCAGTCAGCAAAACAGTAACAGCGAAAGTCGACTTGGCACCTGGCGTGAACACGTTCATGGTGGTTGCTGAAGACGCAGCTGGCAACAAGATCGAAAAAGAAGTGAAGATCGACCGTTCTGATTCTGACCTTCGTGCAGAGCGCATTTCTGGTGCAGACCGCTACATCACAGCAGTTGAGCTAAGCAAAGAAGGCTGGGAATCTTCCGATACAGTCGTCCTTGCACGCGGCGATAACTATGCTGATGCTCTAGCAGGCGTACCGCTTGCGAAGAAACATGACGCACCGCTTCTATTGTCCCGCACGGCTAAATTGCCTGCTGACACTTACGAAGAAATCAAACGCCTTGGTGCGAAAACAGTTCACGTTCTTGGTGGAACGGGCGCGATCTCTGACGCTGTCGTGAAGCAATTGAAATCTGACGGCATCACAGTAGAACGCATCAGCGGAGCTGACCGTTTCGAGACTGCAGCGAAAATTGCTGAGAAATTCGGTAAATCCGAATCGGCAATCGTCGTCAGCGGCACGAACTTCCCGGATGCTCTAAGCGTAGCTAGCTATGCTGGATCTGAAGGCACGCCGATCTTGCTTTCCCGTACTGAGTCAGTGCCGAACGCAACTAAAGCGGCATTGGTGAAATTGGGCGTGGAAAACAGCTTGATCATCGGTGGAACTGGCGCTATCAGTGAGAAGGCAGCTTCCGAGCTTCCGAACTCATTCCGTATCAGCGGCGCGGATCGTTACAAAACTTCACTTGAAGTGGCGAAATACTTCGGCAACCCAACTGATACAGTTTACGTAGCAACAGGCAAATCTTATGCGGATGCTCTAGCAGGCGGCGCGCTGGCAGCGAAAGATGATACTGGCGTCTACTTGGTAGGAAAATCCGTACCAGCAGAACTTGGCGAACACTTGCAGAAGAATGGCGTTGAATACGTGAAAGTGATCGGTGGATCACAAGCCGTATCCGATGACATCTTGAAGCAATTGGACGAGTACTTGAATAACAAATAAGACACACAAAAACGGAGTGCCCTCGGGCGCTCCGCTTTTTAATGCTCTATTTCAAATCTGATTGAAGTCGCTATTATAATAGTAGAAACTCTTCAGCTTATTAAACTGAAACTAAAGAAAAAACCTATTTCAAAGGTATAAAGTGCTATATTTAAATCCCTTTATATGGAATATATGAAAATAATTTATTGCAAACAGAAAAAATGTAAACGTTTTCTAAATATTTATCAAAATTTTACTTACTGTCGAAATATTTTGTAGTATCATGGGTAGTAGGGACAAACGTCTTCATACATAGTCGGAAAGATACAGCCCTGAAGGACGTTCGTCAAAAAAAATTGATAGGATGGTGTAGAAATGCCGAAAAAGATTTTCACTTCTGTAATGGCGACGACATTGGCTTTAACCGTCGTCGGGATCTACGATTCGCAAAAAGCGGATGCAGCTGAAGGCGATTTCGAGTTAACGATCATGCACACGAATGACACGCACGCGAACCTGGACAACGCGCCGAAACGCGCAACCTTGATCAAACAGCTTCGTGCGGAGAATACGAACAACCTATTGCTTGATGCAGGCGATGTCTTCTCAGGCTCATTGTATTTCAACACCTTCGAAGGGCAAGCAGATTTGGCGTTGATGAATTACATGAAATATGACGCCATGACATTCGGTAACCACGAGTTCGACCTTGGTTCGAGCGAAGAAGGACACGCTGCACTTGCTGAATTTGTCGGCGGGGCAGACTTCCCAATGGTCGGGGCGAACGTTGATTTCTCTGGCGATGCGAATATGTCACCGCTCGTAGCAGGCGAAGCCTTTACGAAAACGGCTGCTAACGGACAAATCTACAGCGGTGTTGTAAAAGAAGTGAACGGTGAGGAAGTTGGGATCTTCGGTTTGACGACTGCTGAAACAGCTGACATCTCAAGCCCGGAAGATATCGTCTTCACAGATTATATCGACGCGGCAAATGAAGCGGTTGAGTGGTTTGAAGGACAAGATGTCAATAAAATCGTTGCATTGACGCATATCGGCTATGACGATAACGCAGCAGTCGATAACGACCGCACGCTAGCGGCTGAAGTAGACGGCATTGATGTCATTGTTGGCGGCCATACACATACAAAACTATTGCCACCAGTTCAAGTGGAAGATACGGTCATCGTCCAAGCGAACGAATACAATAAATTCCTTGGCCAATTGGACGTCACTTTCGATGAAGCTGGAAATGTAACAAACTTCGTCGGTGAGCACCACGAAGTTGCGCTTGCTGAAGAAGATGCAGAAGCTGCAGAAATCCTTGCACCATTCAAAGAAGATGTAGAAGAATTGAAAGAAACGGAAATCGGCGTTGAAGCGAATGTCTTCTTGAACGGCACGCGCGGAGAGTTCGGAATTCGTGCAAGCGAAACAAATCTCGGAAACTTCATCACGGATGGCATGCTCGCAAAAGCGCAGCAAATCAACCCTGATACGACGATCGCCCTTCAAAACGGCGGCGGCATTCGTGCTTCGATCGAGCCAGGCCCGATCACTTACGGTGAAGTATTGACAGTCTTGCCATTCGGCAATGCCTTGGCAATCATGGAAGTCACTGGCCAGGAACTCAAAGATGCGCTTGAGCACAGTGTCCGTGAATACCCGAAAGAAAACGGCGGATTCCTTCACGTATCCGGTATGTTCTTCAACTATGACGGCAAAGCGCCAGTCGGAGAACGCGTCTTGTCTGTCTTTGTTGACACAGGTGGGGAAACTTACGATGAGTTGGATTTGGAAGAAACGTATACAGTCGCAACAAACTCATTCACTGCTAAAGGCGGCGACGGTTTCGATTCATTTGGTAAAGCTTATGAAGAGGGACGTGTCACTGAGCCAGGATTCACAGACTGGGAAATGTTCGAAGAGCATGCGCAAACCTTTGCGGAAGAAGGCGTAGAGCCATATGAAGAGCGCCGCATCAACCAAGTGCGCTTGTCTGGTGAAAACCGTTACGAAACAGCGATCGCCGTTTCGAAACAAGGCTGGGAATCAGCTGATACTGTAGTCATCGCGCGCGGCGACCAATACGCAGATGCTTTGACAGCAGCTCCACTAGCTGACCAAAACGAAGCTCCAATCTTACTAACTCGTTCTGGCGCGTTGGCTTCTGGCGTCGCTGAAGAAATCGCGCGCCTTGGCGCAACAAATGCGATTGTTCTTGGCGGTACAAAAGCAGTTTCAGCAGATGTCGTTGAGCAACTTGAAGGACTTGATCTTGACGTTCAACGCATCGGCGGGGAAACGCGTTATGACACAGCTGTCGCAATCGCAAATGAACTGGAAACAGCAGCAACAGATGCAGTCGTTGTAAGCGGCTTGAACTTCCCGGATGCTTTGTCCGCTGGTTCTTATGCAGCAGTCAACGACAAGCCAATCCTATTGACGCGTCCTGACCGCATTCCGGCTGTCATTGCAGACGAACTTGAAAACTATGACACAACGACTATCATCGGCGGATCGCAAGCTGTATCTGAAGGCGTAGCGGATGACTTGCCGAACGCTGACCGCATCAGCGGCGCAGACCGTTACCTGACTTCTGCCGCTGTTGCAGATCGCTTGTTCGATGGCGCAGTTGAAGGACTGGCTGCCAACGGTCAGAACTTCCCGGATGCTTTGACTGGAAACGCTCTTGCTGCAGCTTATGAAGCACCGATGCTTCTTGTGAAGAAAGACAGCGTCAACTCTGTTGTTGAAGACCGTGCGCATTACTACGGAACAGTCTTCACTTCAGGCGGAACGCAAGTCGTTTCTCCAGAAGTCATCAAAGCATTGCACGATTGATCAATACCTCAATCCCCGGCTGCTCAGGCAGTTGGGGATTTTTTTGGCTTTTAAAACTTCATTCGTAAAGATTTGTAGAAAAGGATTAAGAGTTGGTTAAGAATCCATGAGATTCCGTATTTTTCCGTTATTTTATAGTAGACTTTGTATAGAGACTTACTATAGAAACGGACGTGACACCCATGCAAAAAATCGTGACCTTTTTAGCGGCAATCATGGTCGCTTTCACTGCCTTCCTCATTTGGCCGCAAAAAGACCAAAGCGAAGGAATTGGCGATGCAGAAGCACCTGATCCAAATGAAACGGCTTCAACAGATGCCACTCCAGACGACTCGCCGAAACCTGTAGAACCGGAACCGTTCGAACTGACTTTGATCCACACAAACGACACCCATACAGTTATGGACAATATCGCACGGCGCGCTTCACTGATAGAAGAGATCCGTTGAGCCAGCATCAATCATCTTTTATTATCGGCGGGGGATGTGACGTCCTGGGAAATCGGGCGCAAAGCGCAGGATTCGCTGGCCAATGCCGTGTTCATGAACCACCTCGATTACGACGGGATGGTGCTCGGCAATCACGAGTTTGACCTTGGTGAAGGAGTCGTCGATCATGGCCCGCTCAGCACCTACGTTAAAAACGCAGCGCATCCGGTACTTGGCGCCAATGTCGACTTTTCACAAGATCAATTCCTCGCGCCCTATGCAGATTACAGTTATTCGGACGAGCCTGTAGATGGCCGCATCAATAAGGGCTTCGTACAAACAGTAGGGGACGAACAAATCGGCATATTCGGCATCACGCATTACAAGGAAGTCGTGACTGTCCCAGGTGATGTGTCGTTCGCAGATTATACACAAGCTGCTAAAGATGCTGTCGCCCATTTTGAATCGATTGGCATCAATAAAATCGTTGCGCTGACCCATGTCGGGATCGGACACGACCGAACATTGGCCAAAGAAGTGCCAGGCATTGATGTCATCATCGGCGGCCATTCACATGTTACGACCAACCCGCCAAATCATATCGGCGATACCTTAGTCGTACAAACTGGAGAATACGATACCAACCTCGGCGAACTGAACGTCGTTTTCGATGAAGAAGGCAAGATCGTCGACCATTCAGGAAAACTGCACCCGACCAAAAATGCAGAAATCCATCCAGACACAGCACGCGTGCAGGAACTGCTCGGTGAAGCCACAGCACTCGGCATCGTCAGCTACGAAGACTTTATCGGACATGTCATCAAAGCCGGTGAACTGGATACATATGAAGCGTTTATCGAGTGAATACAGAACAGGCAGCCTTCGCAATGGAGGGGTGCCTGTTTTTTTTGATGGGGATAGGAGGTAGGGATTAAAAAAAAGAGTGGAAAAGATTCCGCTTTTCGACTGCGTTGCAGGGGGACGCTTGCCGGGGGGCGGGTGTTGAGCCAATGTGCCGAAGAGCTTGGCACATTTGTCTCGCCAGCCCGCGCGGTCCCCCAGGCGTCGCCCCCTTTCACTCCGTCTCTAGTTTTAGAAGAGAGGGGAATTTCTTCTATTCACTAATTAAGAAGTTTGGAAATGCTTCAGAATTTTTAGTTGTATCAGCTTAAACAAAGAGAAGGCGATTATAAATGCTAATTTCACCGAAAGCTTTCCGATTTAATATCATAGAGGCAGATCCTTCATCCCAGGAAGCGATTCCCCCATTAGCCGGCAACTAACTATAGAAGCAGATCTGTTTAAACAATCTACACACAATGAAATCTCCAAGCCGCCGAGCGCCAAGGGTGAGCCGATGCCGTAAGACAAGTGCTCTTCTTGGCTTATGGCAAGAGGCCGACCCAAAGCAAGGCGGCGACTACTAAGTCGATGCTGAAATCAATAATTACAGTAGGTGCACACGCAAACCCTCGCAACCTTCACATAAGCTCGACTAAGGAAGCGATTCCCCCACTAGCCGGAAACTGCATACAGAAGCAAATCCAATTAAACAATCTGCACACAACGAAATCTCTCAGCTGCCGGCGCCAAGGGTGAGCCGACGCAGTAAGACAGGTGCTCCTCCTGGCTTATTGCCAAAGGCCAACCCAAAGCAAGGCAGCGACTACTAAATGGATGCTGAAATCAATAATTGCCACAGTTAAACACGCAACCCCTCACAACCCTTCACAATCCTCATATACGCCCGACCCGGGAAGCGATTTCCCCGCTAGCCGGTAACTGGTTAAAGAAGCAGATCTACTTAAACAGTCAGCTTGCAGTGAAATCTCTCAGCCGCCGGCGTCAAGGGTGAGCCGATGCCGTAAGACAAGTGTTCTTCTTGGCTTATGGCAAGAGGCCAACCCAAAGCAAGGTGGCGACTACTAACGGAAACAACAATTAGAACATCGCAACAACTCCACAACCAACCTCTCACTATCTCCTTATACACCTTCACACCAAGTCACCAATTCATAAAAAAAAGCCCTTCTCCCGGAATCCCGGAAGAAGGGCAAGCATTAATACGAATCAACATCTGACTGAGACAAATGCCAATCAGTCAATTCATCACACGCACCCGTGCCAGTGAAATCTTTGATCACAAACGGCATCGGGCTATTGATATGGAAAAAGCCGGCTTTCTTCAGTGCACGATAGCGGGGGCTATCCGGCACAGCCCAGCAATTGAGCGCATCCGCTTTTGTATGGCGGCGGATCGCTTTCAATTGATCCGCAATGACTGCTTCATCATTCGGGCCGAACAAATCCACAATCGTTGCGAATGTGACGCCGTTTTCTTTCGTTTCCTCATGCAGCACGCAATAACCTTCCGCGTAGCCATTCTGCTCCAAGGTATACACTTGGTAATCCTTTGTTGGATGGTCCAGGAAGCGGCGTTGGATATAATCGCCGCTTCGTTTGGCATGAAGCGGGTACTGGTTTTCAAAGCGCCCGTACAACATATCAGCTACTGAGAGGCGATCGCCAAGCTCACGCAGTTGATGTGTGCTCTTTTTAGGGATGCTCACAGAAAACACTTTATCGAGCGGCGGCTGGATCGCTTTTAACTTACCAATCTTTGCAGTAAGCAAGGCTCCTGGCTTGTTGACAGCAAGGAAGCGGGGAACATTCCCAAGATCCTTGCCGCCTGCCACTTTCATGAACACTTGCTTCGCCGTTTCAGCAGGGAAGCCGTAAAGGATGTCGAGCCCTTCCGCTTCACATTCCTGGATCATGCGGGAAACGATTTGCTTGTAGATGCCGCGCCCTTGGAAATCCGGATCGACCATGATGTCGACCCGTTCGCCGAGCGATAGTTCCAATCCTTGCTGGCGCGCCGTCAGCTTCAGGAAAGCGGCATGGCCGTTAATGTGGCCGTCCTGTTCTGAAACGACAATCGTCGCGCTCTCTGGAAAGGTCTCGAATTTCCATTGCCATTCTGCAAGTGACCGTTTTTTGCCGAACACTTTTTCATACAGGACATTGATGCCGATCTCGTCGCCTGGCTGGTAGAGGCGAATCATAAAGTGTCACCGTCATCACTGAGCCCAAAGTCTTCGCGTCGAGACGCCGCAGCTAGAAGTGCGAAGAATGCGAGCCCGAAAATATCAGATTCCCATAGGTTGTAGACAAGCCCCATGAAATACGCGCCGAGCAAGATGCTGGCAGTCAGTGAATACAGATAGCTTTCTTTATGCTTCTTCGCATAACGCCACAGCATCGTTAACAAGAAGACGGCAAAGGCGATGACGCCGAGTACACCGGTTTGGACGATGATTTGGATGTATTGATTATCCGAGTAGAACTTGTGGCCGATTTCGTATTCATCGTAAATTGGCGACCCGTTCGAGAGGGTGGTGGAGTCGCCGAATGTGGCAAATCCGGTTCCGATGATTGGATGGTCTTTGAAAACTTCAAAACCAGTTTTGACGATGAACAAACGGCCGGAACTTTGGCTGCCGGTGACCGTGTCTTCACTGAACGTGCTGCCGATGCGGTCACGGAAACCGGACTCGCCGCCGACATCGAATTGCTGAATGTTGGTAACTTTTTCAGAACCGATATCGGTGCTTTCAATGAAGTCGGTGAGCAGATTAAGCGGCAGTACCACAAGGACGAGAGCAATCGCCGTGTATTTGACGAAGTCGATGAGCACATTCATTTTTCGCGTCATAATCAAGAAGGCGATGGCAGCAATCAAGAACCCGCCCCATGTGCCGCGTGAGTATGTTAATACGAGAATGCCGACCAATAGGACATTCAAGATATCCATATAACGCGGATTGAATTCCTTCAATTTATTCTTCGCATAATAGAAGGCGATGAACGCGAACATCAAGTAAATGCCGAGTACGTTTGGGTTGCCGAGCATGCCATAAATGCGCACACGGTTTTTCGCTGATAGCGCCATGGCTTCCCATGATTCCGGCAAGAACATATTGCGTATGGACAGTTTTTCAGTGATCGCTTGAATGATAACCAAAATCGCCGTCCAGATGAAAATCCACACGAGGTTGACGAGGTCTTTTCGCGTGATCCCAAGGCGATAGACGATGTAATACACCAAGTAAAAGAGCAGGAACTGGCGTAAAGTCATCGCAATCAATACAGGGCTGATGCCTGTAATCAATGCGGATATCGAACCGATCGCTAGAAAAGCGAAATAGGCATACTCAAAATTCTTGAAATGGAATAGTTTGCCGATGGTCTTGCGGTTCATCCAGAAGACCTGGAACAGCGCACCGAATACGAGCGCTTCGGTTAAATAGCTGAGGCCCGGATTGTATTGCGTGATGAATTCGCGCACCGGAATATAGACGAACAGCAACAGGATGCCGTGTTTTGGATTGATGAACGCATAAGCGAACAACACGAGCGTCAGTGCATAGCCGATGATGGCGAGTTCTGTGTAACCAATTAGCATGATGGCGATCAAGGCGATAAGCCAAAACCATTTTTCGTTATCGTTCTTAAAAAAGTTCATAATATCCTCCAAATGCATTTATAATTAGCGGCTTTGATAAATCGCCCTTTTCAACTTCAAATTCTTAAAGATGGCCCACCATAAAGTGACGGTGCGGTTCGCTTGCTTAAAATGTTTTTCGTACTGGCGGTCTTGCGTCTTCAAATGATCGGCCGCCTTGATAAATTGCTGCGGTGTGTTTTCGATGAAGGTTTCTACGTAGCGTGCGTGTGCATCGTTTGTCTGTGCAGCTTTGACTTCAGCAAGTGCCAAAAATCCATCGAATGCAATGACTTGGCTTTTGAATGCTTCGGTCGCCCGTTGTTTAAGCGGGAATTGATCGGTAATGTCCATAATACAATTGATCGCTTCCGGCGGTACAGGGCAATTGATCTCATATTCACGGACGACTTTTGGCTGATGGGACGTGTGCTTTAAGGCATCAGCCACCAAGTGGGCGCTGTACACGTGATCTGGATGGGCATCAATTAAGCTGGTCGTATAGACAGTATCAGGGCGAATCTCGTCGATCAGCTCCCCGAAGCGTTCACTCGAAGCGACATGCTTGATCTCGCTGTCGGGATAATCCAGATAACGGACATCGGTAAAGCCAAGTAAGTCTTGGATTGACCGCAACTCTTGTTTGCGGGTTTCGGCCAAAGCATCGGCTTCAACTGGCGCAGCATTGCTGTTTTTGCCATCGGTGATGATGGCGATGGTGACTTGTGCGCTGGCATCGGCATAACGGCGGATCGTTCCGCCGAGCCCAATTGTTTCATCGTCGATATGAGGTGCAAATACCAACACGCGATCTGCTGGTTCCAGAGGAGTGAGCGGTTTATTCGCTTTGTAAAAACGTTTTAAGGACGCTTTGATGGCCGGGTTCAGCACCGGTGCAGCGTTTTTCATTAATGCTTGTTTCATAATGCGAAAAACTCCTTATGATTTTCTGAGCTTGCTGATGAGGAAGCGCGCGATTTCCGTTTTCAAGGCGAGTGCCGCGATGACGTAGACAATGGCGCCGATGATCGCGGTCAAGCCGAAGCGGATATAGATGTGAAGATCTTCGAGTATTCCGGAAGCGAGCCATAAGGCTAATAGCATCGCAGCGGTCGCTGCAAAAATCTTGGCTGCGTCTTTCGCGATGAAGCGCGAGTTGAGCTTGCCTTGCGTCCGGTTAAAGACGACCCAGTTAAGCGCAAAATAGACGAGCGCCATGACGGACGAAGCAAGTGGAATCGCTAAATACGAATCAAGAATGGCGATGAACAGGAAGTTCAAAGCGACATTGAGCGCGATGGAGAATAAGGAAATGCGCAAGATGACATGGCCTTGTTTTCTTGAATAGAAGGCCTTGTTCAAGATGTTCTGCAAACTGAAGAATAATACCGATCCCATATACAGATAGCCCACGCTTGCAGTGGCTGCCGTTGCGTCCGCTGTGAAGGCGCCGCGTTCGTAGACGAGCGTGATGAGATCTTGCATCAGCCACATCATTCCCGCTACAGCTGGCAGTAAAACCAGAAGAGTCAGCATGAGTCCGTATTCGATGCCTTGCTTGAAACTTTTTTCATTAGCATTCGCAATCGCTTTCGATAAGATCGGGAAGATGATCGTTCCGATCGTCACGCCGATGATCGCTTGCGGGAAGTGGACGATATTTTTTGCATAGTTGAGATAAGTGATTGCGGAATCGCTAAATGTCCCTGCGAAAATATTGTCAATCGTCAAATTGACTTGGCCGACCATAACTGTGATGGCGACGGGCACGAAAATGATCGAAAAAGGCTTGATTTCCTCCCAATCGAGTTTCCCAATCACTTTATGGCTGCCTTTAGGGACGAACCAGAAGCGCTTGACGATATACGATATGAGTGCACCCGCAAGGTATCCGAAAGCGAGCGAGTATGCGCCGATTTCATCTGCGAACAAGATGGCGCCGAGAATGGTGCTGCCGATCACGATGATTTGTGAGATGACCGATAGAGAGAATTTGCTTTCCGCATCGAGGTAAGCCTCATATACCGAGTTAAAAGATACAAGGAAAACGGCGATAAAGAAAACGATCGACAAGCCGACACTCAACTCGATTGCTTTAGCCGAAAGTTCCGGAAATAGCATCGGAAGCAGAAGTGGCGATACCAAAACGCCGATGACAGAGACCGCAAAGCCGAGAACCATCGTTCCCCGGATGACCTGCGAGAAATGATGATGGCCTTTACCATCTGCATTTGCATGGATAAAACTTGGCACGAAAGCGTTCTTCATGCCAGTGGTGAAAAATAAAATGAACATATTCGGCAAGGTGAATGCAGCGAAATACGCAGCTGATTGATAGGAATCCCCAAATTGATAGGCAATCACCATATCTCGGAGAAGTCCGGAAACTTTTAAAAACAGCGACGCAATGACAAACAAAATGCCGGTAATAGCGAGTTTTCTGCCCAAAACAAAATCCTACTTTCTTCAAATGGTTAAGCGGTAAAACAAAACCAAATTCTTTCCTTATATATAGGAGCAATAATCTCCCAATTCCATTTTCCTATCTTATCACGAAATCTCTAGTTTAGACGTCTTTCGGGCGATTATGTTGCGGAAAAATTCACAACTGACAAGCTTATGAGACTAATGAATTAATCAATGTGAAAAATTAGAAAAAAGCTTTCTGTTGTTCCTAATATACAGGATAAAAAAGGGAATATTATAAATAATTTGGTCAAAAATATAAGAAATTTACAAATGTTCAATAAAGCGTTTACATATGTTTAGTATACTAAATCGGTATAACAATAAATTATCAGAGGAGTGAAGGTTTGTGACAAAAAGCGCGTTCAGCAAGATCTTTTTGAGTCTCCTATTGGCTTTATCAGCTGCCCTGCCATATATGGCGACAGCCGAAGCAGCAGAAACCATTTCAGTTGCAGAAGCCATTGAAAACAATACAGGAACGGCAACGGTGAAAGGGTTTATCGTTGGGACCGCAACTAGCGGCACCAATTATGATCAGGAAGCTCCCTTTACTTCAGCAACCAACCTAGGAATGGCGGATTCACCGGATGAAACAGATCCAGCAAAAATTTTGCCAGTTCAATTGCCAACAGGATCGACTCGTGCCGGATTGAACCTAGTCGACAATCCGAGCAACTTCAAAGCAGAAGTAACAATCACTGGCACACTTGGAGCTTACTTCTCAGTTCCTGGCCTACGTTCTGCTAATGCTTTCACAATTCTCTCTGAAGGCGAAGCACCACCGACCGCCACGCCTGTAGACAATGTCCAGGAAGCACGTGACTCAGCAGGAGAATTGATTTCCGTTGAAGCAACTGTGACAACTGAAACAGGTTTCTGGGGCGGTAACGCTTTCTACGTACAAGATGAAACAGCAGGCATTTATGTTTATACATCTAGCGCCACTGTAACGACAGGCGATATCGTCCGTCTGGAAGGCACCGTGTCTGAATACGGCGGCGAGCTTCAATTGCAGCCGAATACAGTAGAAGTCGTGTCTTCTGGAAACGAATTGCCGGAAGTACAGACAATTTCGCCAGCAGGCGTCAATGAAGAGACTCAAGGCGAACGCATTTCAATCGAACGCGTTGAAATCACGAACTTGAAAGCCGTTAATAATTTTGGGACGTTTGAGTTCACGGCAGTTGCGGAAAATGGCGAACAAGTCGTCGTCCGCAATGACAACCGCAATGGCTTGACGTTCGAGGACTTCACGAAACAATACAAAGAAGGCGACTTGATCTATCTTTCAGGCATCGCTTCGAAATACAACGATACGTACCAAGTGAAAACGCTCGGCTTCGACAGCTTCGAGCTCGTCAACAAGCCGGCTGTGTATACAGATATCTTCCCGGGCGTCGTCTCGGAAGGAACTGAAGTCACGCTTGCAAGCGGCTTGGACAACGCAACGATTCATTACACTTTAGACGGTTCAGAGCCAACAACGGACAGCGCAGTTTATTCTGAGCCAATTGTCCTGACACAAGATACTATGATCAAAGCGATCGCAGTAACAAGCGAAACATCGGAAGTATTTTCATTTGATTACACGGTCCTGAAATCAGAGGACTTAAAAATCCGCGACATTCAAGGACAAGGCCATTATTCGAAATATGAAGATGTGGCTGTCAATGAAGTAACGGGTGTCATCACGCATTTCTATAACGGCGCAAACTTTGTTATCCAAGATACAGAAGGCGACGGCGACTGGAAAACTTCAGAAGCAATCATCGTCAACCGTTCATCTGCATCCAGCAGCTTTGCAGTTGGGGATGTGGTAACAGTCGCAGGAACAGTCGAAGAATGGTTCTATAAAGGCTATTCCGACATGCGCGACAACGATCTACCAGTCACACGCATCCGTTCGACGGACGTGGTGAAATCAGGAACAGCGGAACTGCCTGAACCAATCGTCATCGGTGAAGATGTGTTCCCACCAACGCAAAACATCGACAATGACGGCCTGACGGAATTCCAGCCGGAAGAAGACGGCATTGATTTCTGGGAGTCACTAGAATTGATGCGTGTCAGCGTAGCTGATGCACAAATCGTCGGACCGCAAAACTACGGCGAAGTGTTTGTCGTATCGAAAAATGCGACAAACAACGAGTTCCACAAGCAAGACGGAATTCTTCTTGAAGAAGACGATTTCAACCCGGAGCGTATCACCGTCACAACAGGTGAAGATGTTATCGCGAAAGCGGGCGACACATTCGCTGAAGCGCCAGTCGGTGTTCTTGGCTACGGATTCGGCAACTACCAAATCTGGACAGAAACTGATGAATTGCCAGAAATCGTAGACGGCGGAGTACAGCCGGAACAGACATGGATCGAAAATGCAGAAGATAAATTGACCGTTGCAGCTTATAATGTTGAAAACTTCTCTGCAGACCCAAGCCACACATCGGATGAAAAAGCACAACGCATCGCGGAATCGTTTGTGAATGACTTGAATTCACCAGATGTTATCTCGATGATCGAAGTCCAAGACAGCGACGGGCCGATTGCTTCTGGAAACTCCGATGCGACCGCTTCTTATGAGCGACTCATCGAAGACATCCAAGCTGCAGGCGGGCCTGAATACGCTTGGACAGACATCGCACCGGAATACAACCAAGACGGCGGACAGCCAGGCGGTAACATCCGCGTTGGTTTCTTGTACAACCCGGACCGCGTTGAGTTGTCTGAAGGCACAAAAGGAACAGCGACACAGAACAACTCGTGGACACCGGAAGGCGACCTTGAATTTAACCCTGGACGCGTTCAGCCAATTGCAATGCCAAACACACGCAAGCCACTAGCGGCACAATTTGAATTCCAAGGCGAAGAAATTGTCGTTGTCGCAGCGCACTTGAACTCCAAAGGCGGGGACCAAGGCTTGTTCGGACAAAACCAGCCGCCGCAATTCACTTCTGAAATCGAACGCATTGAATTGGCGAGAGCCATCAACGGATTCATTGCAGAAGGCCTGGAAATCAATCCGGATCTCAATGTCGTCGTTACTGGCGATATGAACGATTTCGAATTCACGCCAGCACTTAAAGCACTAGAAGGCGATATCTTGACGAACAAAGTTAACGATGTTCCGGAAGAAGACCGTTTCTCTTATTACTACCAAGGCAATTCCCAAGTACTCGATCACTTATTGGTGACGAACAACTTGGCGGACAACACAGAACTTGATATGGTTCACATCAACTCGATGTTCATGGAAGAACACGGGCGCGCATCGGATCATGATCCACTACTTGCACAAATCACTTTCGACAAACCGCAAGTGCCTGGTGAACAGGAAGCGGATCCGGATTTCTCAGGTTTTTCAGCAGTAGTTGAAGCTGGAGAATTTGATGAAGACGGTACCCTTGATATCACATTTACGGAAGGCACAATCGATGAATTGCTTGAAAGCGGCAAAGCTTTGCTAATCCAACTGGACGATGCCAGTTTGAGATTCACACCAGCCAATTTGCAACAGCTGGCACAATCAGCTGGAGATGGCATGACGCTTGCACTTGAAGCTGGAGATGATGCTCAAGTCAACAACCGCCCTACCATGACAGGCCAGCTCGATATCGCTGTGCTGGATGCGGAAGGCGAACAACTTAACCTGAAATTCACAGAAGCTGTAGAATTGAGTTTCGAAACGGATCCGGGCATCAAAGTCCAGTTTGGTGCACGTGAAGACGCTAAAGGTAAATGGAAAATCATCCAAGGCAGCAAAAACGGTTCGACTTTCACATTGGAAGTTAACGAACTCGGCCATTACACAGTCGTCACGAACAAAGGGCAATTGGTGAAAAACAGAAGATAAGCAAAAAGCTGGGGAAGCATTCATTCCTCAGCTTTTTGCTATTCTCAGCAACCGAATGAATTGCCATTTTAATAAAAATATCGATTAAGGCGATGTCCCTTCGTCATTCCTTTTTCAATTCCCGCTTGCTATAATGAATTCACATTAACGGAAGCGGGTTGAGACTATGGAAAAACGGATGATGCAATGGCTGATGGTTTTCCTGACAGCGATGATCCTCGCGGCTTGTGGAAGCACAGAGACAGAGGCGCCGCCAGAAACCGAAACAGAGCAGACGGATTCACCGGTCGATACGGCCGCTCAGGAAAAAGCCGTGATGACTGCGAATGCCAAGACGCATGTCTACACGATCTATACCGATTTCGAGCAAGGGTCCGGCTTTTTATTCAATAACAAGGGCGATATTTTGACGAACGCCCATGTCGTGCGAGATGCCACGTTTATCTCGCTCGTCAATAGCGATGGCCAGGAGTTCGCCGGAAAAGTCATCGGCATGTCGCTCGATGAGGATTTGGCGCTTGTCCGTGTTGAAGACCTCGCAGGAAAAGAGCCACTTGACCAGGAAATGCAACCGGTCGATATCGGCACACCGGTTATCGCCATCGGCAGCCCTGAGAACGCAGCGAATACTGCGACTGAAGGGGAAATCACCGACACCGGCGTCGATTTCTCGGAAGTCTTTGTCTATACGGACCTCTATGAAATGAATGCCTTGATCAAGCAGGGCTCAAGCGGCGGGCCGTTACTCGATGCAAGCACCGGCCGCGTGCTCGGCATCAATTCGGTCATGCTTGAAGACAATCCCGAAATCGGCTATGCAATCCCGCTTTATTTGAAAAAGGAAATGTTGGATAGCTGGGCGAACAACCCAGATCCGCTTCCTGAATCGCAATTGGTGGAACCATCCGTGAAGGATGCGTATTTTGAAGAAGCGCTATTATCGAGTTTTATCGAAGCCTATTACGACTTGCTGCCGTATTCGATGAATGACGAGGAGCTAAATTATTATTCTTCCTATTTAGTACCAGGAAGCCAGGCGGTTGAAGCGGTCGACAGTGTCATACAGGAGTATTCCGAAGAGGGCCGCGTATTCGATTCAGTCGTGCCGGAAGTCAGTTCTGTGGAAATTGAGGGCGACCGCGCATACGTCGAAGCCGGCGCTGTATTCAATTACCACGAAGCAAACGGCGAGACCGGAACGATCGACCACCGGCGACTCTACACCGTCGTGATTGATGAGTACGGGGATTATCAGATTGAATATGTGGAAGAACGATAAAGGGCCTTCTGTTGAAGGCTCTTTTTTGAAATTGAAAAATGTTAATTGAACAGCCTTTGATGCAGCGTTTATATATATAAGGAAAAGACTTCGCCTTCTGGACTTCGGTAGTTCTAGTGAAGTTAGAATTACATGGATTGATGTATACTTGGAGAAAAGCTTGAATCAGAAATAGCCTGCAGTGAAGCCGATTTATACGGAACGAGGGAAAATTATGGGGATGGATTATCGCTGGGAAGCCATTGATGCTCTTGAAGTAGAGGAAAAGTACGCAGAAGCATTAACGCTGATGGTTATCGAATGGGAAAAGCATCCTGAAGATCTGAAAGTGGTCATCCGGTTAGGATTTCTTTGTTGGTATTTGATCGTGGAAGCGGGTGTACTTGGAGGTGATGGACTGGATGCGCACGGCATCATTGAATGCGAAAAATTATTTTCTGAACTTGTTCATTTCGGACAGGCAACATTTCCAGACGATCGGGAATTTTTATGGACGTTTGGTTATATGATTTCTCTATTTCCCGAGTTTTTTGATTTGTCCGCTCTGATAGCTTCTGGTAACTACGGAGAAGATCCATATGAGGCTGGGAACAAAATGATTGAAAAGGCTCATATATTGCATCCCGAGGATGAAATTATCCAATTGATTTATCTTTACAATAGCCCTGGGCTCATGAAATCACAAGAATACAAGGAATTATGTGAAGAGGTAGCGGTACAGTTGCCATTTAAATTTCAAGGCAAGGGTGAAATGCAGCAATATTTTAAGGTAGTCTTGAACCGGACAAATTTTGACTCTGACTGAACCGGTTGCCTATACTCAAGCTTGAGCTCGCCATTCCAACTAAGCAGTCGAACAAAAGTAGATGAAAATTGTAAAGACACTTACTTACACATTCTAAATTTCAATGAACTCTAAAAGCAGCCACGCGCTTAAGGGTGAGCCGAAGCAATAAGACAAACGGTCTTCTTGGCTTATTGCGGGAGGCCAACCCCAAGCGTGCTGCGGATAACTAGAACCAGAATTGACAAGTACTATTCCAAGTAAACATCAAAATTACAGCTATCTTCATTCCATTAGCTAGCCCAGCTAAGTAAATGAATTAAAGCGGATGACATTTACAAACTTATTCACTTGTTCTCTTGCCAATCCAGCGAAATCTAAAAGCAGCCACGCGCTTAAGGGTGAAGCGAAGCAATGAGACAAGTGCCTTTCTTGGCTCATTGTGAAAGCTCAACCCCAAGCGTGCTGCGGATAGTTAGCAGATATCTTAATAAACCCAATCAAAACTAAACACCAAAACTCTCACTATCTTCAATACACCAAACATCAAATTCAAAAAGTTTTGAATTCGCAAGCCAACTATGGTATTCTATTGCCGACAATAAAAAAATATCGCTATTCCACTAGGGGAGCCATGTTGGCTGAGACGGACAAGAGTCCGGACCCTTTGAACCTGATCTGGATCATACCAGCGTAGGGAAGTGGGCGAATTGTGAGCCTTTCTCCAATTTCTTCAGCTGACCTTTATCGCCGCTTCCTTACCTGGGAAGCGGTGTTTTATTTTGCCCAAAAAGGAGAGAGCGACATGACATTTTGTAAAGAAGTCCGGTTGGAATGTGCAGATTTATGGGACGCCAGTTTTGAACACCCGTTTGTAAAAGGCATCGCGAAAGGCGACTTGCCGCTCGATGTCTTCAAATTCTACGTCATGCAAGACGCTTATTACCTGACTCATTTCGCGAAAGTGCAATCACTTGGCGCAGTGAAAGCGAAAGATTTGAAAACGACGCAGTCATTTGCGCATCACGCAGAACAGACTTGTGCCGCGGAACTTGCGCTTCATGAATCGTTTATGGAATTGCTTGGAGTGACGGAGGAAGATTGGAAACTATTCGAACCATCGCCGCATGCCTATGCGTACGTTTCGCATATGTACCGCTCCGCAGAAGGTGATTTGGCCGATGTACTTGCGGCCTTGCTTCCGTGCTATTGGCTTTATTACGAAATCGGCGAACGATTGAAGACGGCGACGCCGGAAGAACCGATTTTCCAGAAATGGATTGGCACATATGGATCCGAATGGTTCGGGGAACTCGTAGGTGAACAGATCAATCGAATGGACCATTTAGCTGAGGGCTTGCCGGAAGAGCGGCGTAAGGAATTGAAAACGCGCTTTATGAGAAGCAGCTATTATGAATGGCAGTTCTGGCAGCAAGCGTGGACGATGGAAACCTGGGAGCTGCCCGCGAAAAAGGAGAGTGTCCGCCATGCTTAGGGAATTGCGCGCACGAAAACCCTTAATTCACTGTATCACCAATCACGTCGTCTCGAATTTTCAGGCAAACGGCTTGCTCGCGCTCGGCGTCTCGCCAGTAATGGGCGATGAACAACAGGAAGTCGCGGAACTCACAGGACATGCCGACGCCTTATCGCTCAATATCGGCACGATCACGGAGCGCTCTTTTGAAAGCATGCTCATCGCGGGACGCGCCGCCATGGAAAAAGACATCCCGATTGTGTTGGATCCGGTCGGTGCCGGCGCGACAGCTTATCGTTTGAAAGCCGTGAAACGATTGCTGACAGAACTCGATATCACGTTATTGCGCTGCAACGCTGGCGAACTTGCAGCTATCGCAGGAGCCGACTGGCAAGTGCGCGGCGTCGATGCCGGAGAAGGGCAAGCTGATTTGGAGACAATCGCTAAACAAGTGGCTGATGAATACCAAACAATTGTCGCGATGACTGGGACAAGCGATTTGGTGACGGATGGCGAACGGACCGAGCATATTACAGGCGGAGATCCTTTGATGGCGTCGGTCACTGGAATGGGCTGTTTGCTCAGTGCGGTGCTTGCCGCATTCTTGACGGACGAAGAATATGCCCCGCTTGATGCGATTGCATATGGTTTGCAGATTTACGCGAATGCAGGAAGCCGTGCATCGAAAATCGCCTTAAACCCGGGAACTTTCCAAATGGCCTTTTTGGACGAACTATCCAAACGACAGGAGGCGGCACTTCATGGACGCTAAAGCCCAAGTATTGACGATTGCCGGATCTGATTCAGGCGGTGGAGCGGGGATACAAGCGGATTTGAAAACATTCCAGGAACTTGGCGCATTCGGCTGTTCAGCGGTAACGGCTGTGACCGCCCAAAACACGCAGGGCGTACACGGCATTTATCCGATGGACCGACAAGCGGTTAAAGAACAGCTCGATGCAATTGGGACGGACTTCGATATCCGTGCGCTCAAGACCGGCATGCTGTTTGACGCCGGCATCATCGAAGAAACGGCACAAGGCATCAAACGCTACGGCTGGAATAGGCTCGTCATCGATCCCGTCATGATCGCAAAAGGTGGCGCTTCCTTGTTGCAGCAGGAAGCAGTCGAAGCAATTAAAACGATGCTCGTCCCGCTGGCTGCCATCATCACGCCAAATATCCCGGAAGCGGAAGTATTGAGTGGAATAGACATCACAGACGATGCCTCACGCAGAAAGGCGGCGGAAGCGATTTTATCGCTCGGTGCGGAAGCTGTGGTCATCAAAGGCGGCCATAGCACTGACACTGACGTTGCGGAAGACTTTTATCTAGATCAGCAAGGCACGTTGATCATGCTGCGCTCGGAGCGTCTCCAAACGCAACAAACACATGGCACGGGCTGTACGTTTTCAGCAGCATTGACAGCTGAACTCGGCAAAGGCAAACCAGTGGAAGAAGCCTTGTTCACCGCCAAGGAGTTCATCCAGGCAGCACTCGCGTATCCGCTTCACATCGGGCATGGCCACGGTCCGACGCATCATGCGGCGTACAAAGAATCTATCGAAAAGGAAGTGGTTCATCTTGTTCGGGAATCCAGCGATTTATTTTCTAATGGGTACGACAAACGCCGGTACTAAAGAGCCGCTCGTGTTGCTTGAAGAAGCGCTTCAAGGCGGCATCACCCATTTCCAGTTGCGCGAAAAAGGGCGCGGCGCATTAACGGGCGATGCGCTCGTGGAGTTTGCCGCAAAGTGCAAGGGACTATGCTGTGAATACAATGTGCCGCTGTTCATCAATGACGATGTCGAACTCGCCTGCACAATCGAAGCAGACGGCATCCATATCGGCCAGGACGATATGGACTGTGGACAAGTGAGAAAACAAATCGGCGCGTCGATGGCTCTTGGGGTTTCGGTGCATTCAGTCAGAGAAGCGAATGAAGCGCTGACGTGCGGCGCCACCTATCTCGGCATGGGACCGGTATTTGGCACGCGCACAAAAAGCGATGCGAAACCGCCCGCGGGTGTCGCTGAAATCATTAAAGTGAAAGCTCAATATCCGCACGTACCCGTCATCGGCATCGGCGGCATCGAACCGGGCAACGCTGAAATGGTCTGGCGTGCAGGCGTATCAGGCATCGCCGTCATTTCGTCAATAGCACAGGCACAAGATGTCGCAGGGCAAATCGAACGGTTCAAACAATCGATTCCGGGGAGGCAGGTCGGATGAATACGAAAAAACTCGTACTCATGGCGATGTTCGTCGCACTTGCCGTCGCCGGATCCGCGTTCGTCTGGTTCCCTGCAGGCATCGCCCGCGCCTATCCGGTACAGCATGCCATCAATGTCATCGCCGCTGTCATCTTCGGCCCAGGGCCTGCTGTCGTCATCGCCTTATTAACCGGAGCGGTTCGCGTCTTGACTGGGACGGGCTCGCTGCTCGCTTTTCCGGGAGGCATGATCGGTGCATTGCTTGCTGGCATCTTTTACCGCTATAGCGGACGGCTCGGTTTTGCGGCAGCCGGTGAAATCCTAGGAACCGGCATCATCGCCTCACTGGTCGCGGTGCCCTATGCCCGTGTTCTGATGGGAACCGAAGTCGGTGCCTTGTTCTTCATGCCGCCATTTCTCGTATCGAGCATCAGCGGTGCAGTGCTTGGCGTCGTATTGATGTATCGTTTGGAGAAAACGAAAAGCAGTAAATTATTGGCGTGACAATATAGTAATATCTCATTAAATCTCGAGCATAAAACCACTGAGAAAATAAACTAGTTTCTCTCTAGTGGTTTTATTTTGTACAAAGTTTTTACAAACTGATGGGAATGGAGCCGGCGACTCCTGCGGGAGCAGTGACGGAGCATCGCGACGGAGCGACATGAGTCTTGAGACCCCGCAGGAAATGATTAAGCGAAGCACCGCTGAGTCTAATCATTTGCGAGGCTCGAGCGCAGTGAGAGCTGAGCACATGGTTTTCGTAGCGACCGAGGAGGCTCAAGCCATGCCCGCGGAAAGCGTCCGGCGCAATGGACATCGGCAACAACTATAACTTCTTATACTTGAACTAAGAAAACGATTATAGTATTATTAGTTTTCATAGAGGGGGTTCGGCTGTGAAAAATCGGATTATACAGGCGTTTATCGAAGAAACGAGAAATAACGGCATCAAATTTACGATGGACGATTTGGCAAAACGGCTGGGCATCAGCAAGCGCACCTTGTATGAGAACTTCTCATCCAAGCTGGAAATCCTGGAAACGATCATCGACCAGGCCTTTTCGGAGTACGAACAGCGTGCACGTGTCATCCGGGAAGACGAAACCCTCGACCTGCAGGAAAAAATCCATCAACTCATCGTCATGATCCCGAACCATAATGACTTTTTCGACTTGCGCGTTTTGGAGCAATTAAAGCGTTATTATCCGGAACAATGGCAGCGCGTCGACCGGGAAATGAACCAATGGGATGACTTGAAGCAATTTCTTGAAGAAGGCATGCAAAACGGCCTGATCAAACAACAGAACATCGACCTGTTAATGAAAATGATTTTGAACGTTGTCAATATTTCCTTGGACCAGCAGTTCTTCTCAGAACAAAGCATTTCCATAAAGGAAGCTGTTGAAACGATGAGTGAATTACTATTGGATGGCTTCGTCAAAAGCGAATAGGAAAAATGCTGGCTAACCAAAGCCAGTATTTCTTCGGACTAAAAAAACTAAAAAAACAAATATAGTTTTCATTGTTTTAGAGAGCTAGGAGGCAATTCAACATGGCACAACAAACAATTCACCGTCTCGATACCGAATCTGTCGGCAAGGCATTTGTCCGGTACTTGGTGCCCTCGACCATCGGCATGCTGCTGATGGCAATCAATATCGTCGCGGACGGCATCATGGTCGGCAACCGCCTCGGGCCGGTCGCACTGGGCGGCGTCGGCATCGCGGCACCGGTCTATACCTTATTCGTCGCGATGTCGCTATGGATCGGCATCGGCGGCGCCACGAGATTTTCTGCTCTTATGGGGGCGAAGCGGACAAAAGAAGCGCGCGTCGTTTTCTCGCACGCGATGGCCTCGATTTTTGCGGTGACGCTCCTCATCGGGCTCTTGGCATTTCCGTTTCGGACAGAACTTGCCTATTTGCTCGGGGCGAACGCGGAAACCTATCCATACGTCTCCGATTACTTGTACTTGATGCTGTTGTTCGGCTTCGTCTTCACGATGGAAAATGCCCTCAGCATCATGGTGCGCAATGACGGCAGCCCGAACCTTGCCATGGTGTCGCTGATCACGACGTCTCTTTTGAACATCGGCTTGAACTATGTGTTCTTGTTCGTCTTGGATTTCGGCGTCAAAGGGGCAGCCGCTGCGACCTTGCTCGCTGCATTTGTCGGTATGCTCGTCTTGTGCACGCACTTCTTTAAAAAGGGCAATCAATTGCGCTTTGTCCGCTTCAAGCCGAACCGCAAATTACTCGTGTTAATTCTCGTCATTGGCTTCCCGAGTTTCTTGGCGGAAGTCGGCATGTCGGTGTTCACCATTTCGCATAATAATGTCTTTGAACGACTGGCGGGAACGGAAGGTGTTGCGGCATTTGCAATCCTTAACTATGTCCACAGCGTCATGCTGCTCGCATTTCTTGGGATGGGTTCGGCCATTCAGCCATTGGTCAGCTATTACAGCGGAGCGAGAGACCAAACGAAAATCAAAAAGACGCTGCAACTCGCGATCGGGACGGCCTTTACGGCAGGCTTGCTGTTCTTCATTTTCGGCCAATTCTTTGCCGCTACCATCGCCAGTGTATTCGGTGATTTCCCGGACGCTGTCATGGAACTTGCGACTTCGGGAATCCAACTGTTCTTTATCGCTTATTTGTTCATGGGCGCCAATTTCGTCATGATGACTTACTATCAATCAACTGGAGAAATCCGCATGGCGACGTGGATCACCGCGGCGCGTGAAATTGTTATACTTTTGATCTTGCTAAGCATTTTGCCAGTGTTCTTCGGCGTGACGGGTGCGTGGCTTGCGATTCCCTTATCGGAATTGATTGTGCTACTGACGATCGTTTATTATCAAATGAGACAGAGAAAGAAAACCCGGTTCAATGCGGATATGACGGCGCAATACAAATAAACGATTCCGCAAATCAGGAGGATAAAAGATGCAACTAGCGAAACAGTCGTTTGAAGTGAAAGGCTTGGATTATTCTATACGGAGTGCGGAGACACGGGACGCAGCGCAATTGGCAAAAGTCCGGCTGCAGATCGATGGCGAAACGGAAAATATGGATCGCGAGCGGGGAGAAGCTTATTTGGATCAAGAGGCTTTCAAGCAGCTTATCGAAGAAGATGCGACAAGCGTTCGGAATTTATTTTTGGTAGCCGAAATGGACGGACGCATTGCAGGGTATTCCCGATGCCAAGGAAACACGCTGAACCGTACGAAGCATCAAGTAGAGTTTGGTGTCGGAGTGCTCCAGCAATTCTGGGGCTATCGCATCGGCCGCAAGCTGTTGGAGTCATCAATTCACTGGGCGGATGCACAAGCGATCAAAAAGATGAACTTAAAAGTGCTCGAACGCAATGAAAAAGCCATCAAGCTGTATGCCGAATGCGGCTTTGAAATAGAAGGTGTGTTGAAAATGGACAAGCGCTTAGCGGATGGCGATTATTACGATACCGTCGTGATGGCGCGCATTCGCTAACTGTTGCATTATGAAAAAAGACCGTGTTTACGCTCAGGCGCAGACACGGTCTTTCGTTATTTCCTTGCTTTGACGATAAAACTGGTCGGAAATTGCTGCGCTTTGGAAAGCGAGTAATAGCGGTCCGACATTTCCGCTTCTGTATCCTTTAACTCATGTGGAACATCCGGTTCGACGACTTGCTCGATGGAAAACCCGGCTTTCACCAAGGCGTTTAAATACGTGCTGAACTTGCGCTTCGGAATCGTCATCGGCGCATTCTCGCCTTTAAAATTGGCGTAATGTACGCTGCCTTCATCCTGATAGGAGCCGTTCAATGAAATGATCCCGTTTTCACTTCTCAAGTGGACATAAAGCGGATGGTCCCAACTGAAGATGAAAGTTCCGCCAGGCCGCAAATAGGAATAAATCAATTCGAAGGTCCGGTCGAGATTAACCGTCCAGCCGATCGCATAAATCGAATAGACAATATCGAAATATTGTTCCGGCAACCCGATGTCTTGTTCCATCGCAGCGCAGTATAGCTGTGCATCCAGTCCGCTCAAAATCTCTCGTGCCCGTTCAATTTGACTGTCGGACAAGTCGACGCCCCATAAATCCTTGGCACCTTGTTCACTCATGTAAAGCAAGGAATGGCCGCTGCCACAGCCGATATCGAGCACATTTTTGCCTTCGATCGCATCAAATAAACGCAATTCTTCCTCGCTTTGTGTAAAGGTCCCGTATCCAGGCAAGGCATCGACGCCATTAAAATGCCTGGCAACCGTGTTCCAGCTCGTGCGATTTTGTTCCAGAATATCTATATTCACTTAAACTCCCCCTGTCCCTTAATCATTCTCGGGGAGGTAAAGAATCTCCTTCTTGCCGAATAAACGGGCAGCGAATAACACGGGCACGTTAGGGGTAAAGAAAGACAAAGGCAGACAGCCAACACGAGGAATGAGGAGAAAACATGCCCATGATTTATCACGAAACGTATATTGAAGCACCCATTGAACAAGTCTTTGACCTGGCCCGAAGCATCGAAGTGCATATCGAAACGGTCTCGAATACCAATGAACGCGCCATTGCCGGCACGACAAGCGGCCTGATGGAACAGGGCGACTGGGTGACGTGGAAAGCAACGCATCTCGGTGTTCGCCAAAAGCTCACATCGAAAATAACCGATATGGAGCGGCCGTACCGATTCAGCGATGCCATGGTAAAAGGCGCATTTCATTCCTTCCACCACACCCATGAATTTGTCGAAAGCGGAAGCGGCACGCTGATGAAAGACTGGTTCGTCTACCGTGCGCCGTTTGGAGTTATCGGAAAACTGGCCGATAAATTATTCCTCGAACGCCATATGGAAAAATTCCTATCGACACGTGCAGCCGAACTAAAGAGCATTGCTGAAAATCGATAAGCATACAAAAAATCCATCCGTAGCGTCTGTGCGGATGGATTTTTTTAGTGATTTTAGTTATTCGTAAACTCCAATTTGTGATAGCGCAAAGCCTGGTCCAATTTATTATAGACATCGATTTCGCCGAAGTTGACGCCTAATTGGATCGCAGTCTGGGCGATTTCTGGGCTAATGCCGGCAAGTGCTGTGCGCACGCCGATGATTTTCAAGCCTTCAATCAGCTGGAAGATCTGGTGGGCAACCATCGTATCGATAATCGGCACGCCGGAAAGATCAATGAACAGGCGCTCGATCGATTTCTCATGGCATTGCTGCAAGACTTTCTCGAAGACGATTTTTGCACGGTATGTATTGATTTCACCGATCAACGGAAGAAGTCCGCTGTCGTTCGAAAGCAAGATAACGGGTGCGCTCATTTCGACGATCATTTCCTGCTGGGCATTCAAACGGCGTTCGGCCGCTTTTGTGTTCTGGTCGATAAACTCGAGAATGATGGCATTCGTCGTATCGACAACGGCTTGATTCCATGCATTCAACTGGGCATGCGAAACGATTTCTTCCTGCAATACCGCAAATTCTTCGATCAATTCTAAGTACTGCTTCTGCGTACGGAAAAATTCTTTGATGACCGAATTGAACGGTGTCGACAAATGGGCTTCGTCGTTAGCGACACGCAGAATCCACTCATTGAAGATTTCGACGCAATCGCTTTTCTCCTGGTTGAAGGCTTTGCAAAACAGCTCGTGGAACTCGTAATTCTGCTGCTTCAGCTTTTCGATTGCTTGGGGTTCGGTTTCAGCGTAGACGCCACCCGAACTTTTATCGAGCGTTTCGTACCATTGTTCCGTCAATCCTTTGGTTTTCTCCAGCAAAAAATCCTGCAATTCAACATTTTTGAACATTTTTCCTACTCCTCAATAGCACGACATTCCTTATATGAAAAATCATGCCTCAAATAAACTTCATGAATTCAAAGTAACAGTATTATACATACATAATATAGTAGTTGAAAAAAATATGCACGAAGTCTGATGTTGGAATTACAGACAAATTTTGCAGGAACGGGAAAAACTACTATAAATTACGCCTCATGCTGTGCTTTCTGTTTTTGGACGAATGGTTTTCGCTCTAAAGCAGGCCCGAGCTGGAACAGCAGGATGCCTGCGCTGATTAATAGCACGCCGAGCAGCGATTGCCACGTAAAAGGAACTTGCTCGAGCCCGAACCAACCGGCCGTGTCCCACATCAAACCGAAGAAAATTTGCGACACCATGACAATCGAAATTGCGCGGCTCGGGCCTAAAGCCTGGACGCCTTGCGTGACGCAGACAACGACCCCGACGCCGAGCACGCCGCTGAACCAAAACCACGGCTCTGCCTCGAAATGGAATAGGCCCATTCCATTAAACGAAAGACCTGCGACAAACGAGCCGAAAAATCCGAGAAATAAGACGAGTGCCGTCGTCGTCCAGACACTGACGTGTTGTTTCACATTCGCGTTGAATATATTTTGCAGGCACACAAAGACGCCGCCTGAAAGTGCCAGTATAATTCCAAGAACCATGCAAATCCCTCCTATTCGTAAATATTATGGCCGGCCTGCACCAATAACGCGTCCCGGTCGAGCAAATCGATTTTGCCGTTATTGCGCTGGATCCAGCCGGACTGCTCAAATTTTTGGAGCACCCGGTTCAAATGACGATAGCTCGTGCCGATCAAATCCGCCATATCGACGAGCGAGGGCGAATCGAGCCGCGGCTTATCCGGTGTCATCGACAATAAATAACTTGCGACACGGACATCGACCGCATACAGCAAATTGAAATTCAATTCCTGCGCTTTCGTCACGAATTTGCGTGTGATGGTTTCCAATAAAAACTGCTGGAAGGGTGCGTTGCCGCTCATTTCTTGCTCCAGGGAGTGATGGGGAACGCGCAACAGTACCAAATCAGTCACCGCTTCCACTGTATTGATAAACGGGCATTTCTGTACGTATTCGATATCACCGACAATGTCGAAAGGGGTCTTAAACGCTAAAATCAACCGCTTGCCTTCGGGTGACAACATGGAAATCTTCAATTTGCCTTCGACGAGCAAATACAAAGTATCCGCCGAGTCGCCTTGTGAGAACAATCTATGCCCTGCCGCAAAACGTTCGATCTGCATCGAATCGACGACGGCGGCAGTGAACAGATCCGACAATCCATGCTGGTGAAGATAATATTGAATCGTCTTCATGTTTTTTCCTCCTTACCACTTCAATACGAGAATGCCCGCAATCATCAGTCCTACGCCAACAATCTGCGTCTTTCCGACATTCTTCTTCGCCATATGGAACCAGCCTTTGCCATCGATGACGATTGCCGCGATCAGCTGCGCAATGAGGAACAGACTAATCGTCAGTGTCACGCCCATGCGATGGACGGCGGTCATATTGCTGAACAAGATGAACGCCGCAAGCAAACCACCTGAGGCATATAGAGGAGAAACTTTTTTTAAGTGTTTAATTGATGTGTCTTTTAGTGCCAAAACGATCAAGATCGCAAGTACAAAGCCCGTCAGCTGGGTCATTGCCGCTGCTTGCCACGTGCCGATCTGGTCGCTGATCGTCGCGTTCGCCACACTTTGGAAGGTCAGGAAAAACCCTCCCGCCAGTGCAAAAAGAATACCTTTCATCCGGTCCACCGCCTTTCGTTAATTTAAGGATAATCGGCATTAGGAACAGATGGAAGGACATATGTCCCTATGAATGGAAATTCACAAACAGTATTCAATCGGCTTGTTACCTTTCTGGATAGATGGAATAGGTAGTTAACTGCGATATTTCCAAAATTATGTAGAAATTCCAGAGGCTTATTAGTATATTAGAAACACACCGACATCTGTGAACCTAAAAACTAACTATAGGAATGTAGAGGGTAAAATTAAGGAGATAAGATATGGCTGCTGACTTGAAAAAATTCTTGAACGAAAACTTTAAAGGGCTTACTTTAAACCCGGCATTAATTTATGCATGGGATACTGGTATTCGATTTCAAATTTCAAATCCAGCCATCCCGTACGATTCTCCAACATTTATCGAAGAGGCTCATCGGCGCGCCTTGACTTTATTTAATGAAATCATAGAGCCTGAAGACGTCATGCTGTTTGTAACTAAGGTTTTAACGCAAAAGAATAATCCTTTCCTGCAAAAAAGGCCTTTGAATATTTATCGGAAATATATAAAACATAAATCGGATCTGTATAAATTGAGGTTGGAAAAATTAACGGATATTGGGGAAGGGTTCGGGGAGGAAGATTCGCTGGTCTATTGCTTTGTTTATGCTGGAAAAAAGGGGGATATCCTTTACCCACAACTTTTAAAAGCTCTTTGCTATCAGGACTTTGACCATCCCTCGACTATCTTAAAAAATCAGCAGGAAAGCGGATATGATGTATATTTTATCAATATGACCAAAAAAATCATTTATCATTTATACGATGACCGCGGGTGCGATATCCTTGCTAAGAACAAAGAAGATATACATTTTTTGTATGAAAAATACAATGGTTGGATATTGGAATACAATCGCGAAAAGATTGATGCTGTGTTCCAAAAGAATTCTAAGGAAGAATAGCGAAGATACTAATCAAGGAAGAAAAAACAGATTGCAAAATGCTGAATATGTAAAGATAGATTGAATCCATCATGGCAAAAAGGGGCTGTCACCGATGCTCTTCAAAAAGAAGTACTATGTTTGTTCCGTTTGTGGTTTCGACAGACTTCGTGGACCGCTATATAAAGATGGTATCCCCGATTATAGCTTGATTTGTACATGTTGTGCTTTCCAGCCTGGCTATGATGATTTAGACCAAGGATATACCGTTGATACCTATAGAACGGAATGGTTGGCGAACGGGGCAGAATGGTTTATGAAAAAAGAACAGCCAAAGAATTGGGAATTGAAGACTCAATTAAAAAATATCAGCATCGAATTGTAATGCTGAACACCATTAACGAAAATTGAGAAAGGGGAATTGCATGAAATTCAAACACATCATTTTCTTGATCGTCGCATTTTTCGTATTTATCTTTTCAACATTTGCCAGTTGGTACGAGGGCGGGCAACTGCGCGATATCTCTTGGGAATGGAAGTATTCGGCCGTTTTTTCAACTTGGCTAAACGGGCCAGTAGAGGATGCGAGCGATATCTTGGTAATCGACCATTTCGTCTATGCGGCAAAATTTGAGCCGCTGTTTCCGTTATTGATGGCAACCTCATTCTTATTCATCATCTTCCAGTTATCGGATTGGCTATTGAGAAATCGGAAAACCACGCACATCATTTTCCTATCGTTGATGGCAGTCGGCTTGCTGTTGATGAGCGCAATGCTGCTCAACTCGCCAACAATTGGGCTCACGTTGTTCTCCGGGTTCTTCGGACTGTCTGGGCTTTTGACGCTGCTTCTGATCTTGTATCGCAACAATCAAAAATGGCTGCGCAGGACAGCCGAAGTACAGAATAAGGGTTGATTCTGGGAGGTGTTTAAATGGATTGGTTTGAGGTTATCGTTCCAATTTTAATTATCGCAGCGTTCGCTTACGGAGCATTTGGGCAAATCAAAGAATCCATTGCGGTCGCAAAGTCGGTGCCATGGGATTCGACAAACGATAAACGAATCATCGTTGGAACATACTTGCTTAGCTTGTCCTATCTAGGATTTGTCCTGGCGTTGATTGTCAATTTGGCTGTCTACAATTATTCGTTTCCTCAACCGGCTAGCACAGCCAATGCTGCTAGCCTGACAGCGTTCTACTGCTTTTTAATGATGTTCGTCGCTGAACTAGGAATAATGCCAAAACGGCAAGGCCCTAAAAAACTACCCTCCTTCAAATTAAACAGCCTTCGGTTCAAGCCATAGAATGGCTAGACCGAAAGCTGTTTTTAAATTCATAGCAGAAATAGCAACACGCATAAACTTACGACAGTCGCGCCGAACGAAATCTCGATTTTCGTCTCTTTCGTACTTTCATATTTCATTTTATGTACGACTGACAGTACGAACAGGCTGTAAAGAAACAACAAGAAATAGAGAATTGCGTACAGAATCCAGCGGTCATCCATAATCCAGTCGTTTAGAGGAGTGAATACCGCCGCTGAAATGAATACGACGATGAAAGCTGCGAGCAGCAGTCCCGATAACACGTTCATCTTGTTCCACAAGGGATGCGACAAGAATCGCTCGCTTTTTTTGCTGTGGAAGACGAAAAACAAATGGATCAAACTCGTGCTCAGCAAGATGAAGGTCAGCACAATCAGCATCGAGCTGATGGGCCCTGACGTGAGCGCGTTTCCAATATTGAATGAATAAAATTCCGCCACAACAGCCAGTGAGATCAAGCCAGCCAAAGCGGCTGCTTGGTAAATGGTCCATTTTGAAAATAGCATCCAATTCTCCTTTTTGGGACATCCTAAAGTTCCAAGAAAAAGGAATCTGGCAGAACAACTGCCAAATCCGATCTTTGGAATTTTGAAAGGGATTGTTTTTTTATGAAGCCTTACTTACTGTACGGAACAAAGAGGAGTTGGTTTCGATAAATAAGGAAGAACTCAGCCACCATTCTCGATATTGTGGCAGATTTTCTACTAAGCCTATGAACAAATGCGTGATTCTCCATCTTTGGTGGCATTTGCGCCCAGAAAGAGCTATCATAAAATCAACTGATACAAGCCGCATGAACAGAAATTTCATGGGAACAGTCAGCTATCAATTTATAAACTTACAATTTGCTGAAAGGGGAGTTGAACGGTGGCTTATCAATTAAGAGACAACTTCAAGCTATTTTCGTTGAATTCAAATCAGGAACTGGCTCAGGAGATCGCGGATCATCTCGGCTGTGAGCTAGGCAAAAACTCCATTACCCATTTTAGCGATGGGGAAATTCAAATCCATATCGAAGAAAGCGTGCGCGGGGCGGAAGTCTACGTCGTTCAATCGACGTCGCAGCCAGGCCACGAGCACGTCATGGAATTATTGATTATGATCGATGCATTGAAGCGGGCCTCGGCAGATTCCATCACAGCGGTCATTCCGTATTACGGATACGCGCGCCAAGACCGCAAAGCCAGTTCACGTGAACCAATCACGGCGAAACTTGTGGCGAACATGCTCGTAAAAGCGGGAGTGGACCACATCATCACGATGGATTTCCACGCACCGCAAGTACAAGGCTTCTTCAATATCCCAGTGGACCAATTGCTGGGCATCACCGAACTTTCCCAGCATTTCATCGATAAAAACCTGGAAGATGCGATCGTCGTGGCACCGGATAACGGCGGATTGACGAGAGCCCGCAGACTTGCGGATCGATTAGACGTCCCGATCGGCTTTATCGACAAACGCAAAATGCCAGGCGAAGCCGAAACGATGAACATCGTCGGCGATATCAAAGGCAAAAACGCCGTCATCATCGTGGATATCGTCGATACAGCGAAGACCATTTCCAATGCAGCAAACCTGCTTGTGGAAAATGGAGCGAAAGCAGTCTATGCCTGCTGTACGCATGCTGTATTGTCCGGCGATTCCATTCAACGCATCCAAGACTCCGCGTTGACGGAACTCGTGGTCACGAACACGATCCACGTGCCGAAAGAAAAACGCATCCCGAAAATTACCATCCTATCCATCGCGCCATTGCTCGCAGAAGCAATCGAGCACGTGCACAATGAAAAGCCAGTCAGTCCTTTGTTTGAAGGATGACCATAGAGAAATAAAGCGAACCCCAATTGAGTGCCAGTAAGACGGCGCGCAGATGGGGTTCGTTTTTATTTTGACTAGCTCTCCTGAATGAAATCAAAACTAACCAACAAACACTTCTACAAGAAGTATATCGATTCTGGAAGAAAACTGTTAAAGTTAAATTATGGAATTAAAGGGGTAGAAGGTTCTGCATATTGCGAGATCGAGGAGGATAAAATAATGAACACGCTGAAACAATTTCATTTAGCGATTCCAATAGTCCTGCTTGTCGTCAATCTTATGCTTTTTTCGTTTCTGGTGGAAGAATTGCTAGACGCATCGCCGCCGAATTATGGCGGTGGCATGCAGTTATTGACCCCAGTTTTTGGCCTCATTTCATTTCTCTATATTCAAAAGACGCAAGGCCCAAAGCCATCCAGCTTATGGATTTTCCAATCTTTAAACTGGCTATTCATCATTTTTCCGATTGCCGTCATGTTTATTTTTATGCTGGCATTCATTTAACTCTAAAAAACGAAAGGCTTTTCCATTTTCAATAGTATATATAATTACCAATCAAAAATAAGGGGGATAAGAAACAATGAAACGATTCTTCTATTACTTTATCTGGAGCATCGCGATCGCATTTATCGTCTATCTTGGATTGCAACTGCAAGAGTTAGTGAATGAAAGAGGGCAGATGAACTTTAACCCAGTGCCATATTGGATATATGTCGCGCTGTTTCCAATCGTTATTGGCTTATTATTGCGCACGCCTAAATTCATGTTGGAACGAAAAGAACGGCGGATCCGTGGATTTGATTGGAGCAAATTCTTGGCAATCGGCATCCCTGCATTTGTTGTAATAATTCTATCCATTCTGCCATTCATGCCTATCGAAAACTTTCCATATCCAAGCTTTTATGATCCCTTCAACCTTATTCTCTTTAATGGCACCACAGCGCAAACCATCGCCGGTCTCGTCTTTGGCTATACATTACTCGATAGCTTCAAGAGCGAGGAGCGGGGTTTCCAGGAATCGACTTCCGACCTGTTCAACGCGGTGATGAAGTTTACGCCGAAAGGGTGAGTGGATGATTAGACGAGCGAGAGTTTCAGACGCAAAAGGAATTGCAAAAGTCCACGTCGATAGTTGGATTACCACTTACCGAAATATCGTGCCGGATGAATATTTGGACGGATTGAAATACGAAGATAGAGAGAGACTTTGGAATCGGAACTTGCAACATTCCACAGCGTTCGTTGCAGAGAATGAAATCGGAGAAATCATCGGCTTTGCAGATGGCGGCAAGGAACGGTCCGGTAACTATCCGGATATAGGTGGAGAAGTATATTCCATCTACATCCTGAAAGCCTATCAAGGGCGAGGAGTCGGCAAACTGCTGATGCGAGCAATAAGCAATGAACTTTTGGCTAACGATATTCAGTCCTTAATCGTATGGGTATTGAAGGAGAATCAATCCAGCGGCTTTTATGAAAATCTAGGCGGCAAAGTCATCGACGAAAAATACATAACGATTGCCGACAAACAAATACCCGAGCTTGCTTATGAATGGGCAGATATCGGACAGATAGTGAAGCGAAAATGAAGTAGGAGTGTTTTGATGTGAGAAAACTTTCTATACGGATTTCAGCATTGCTCATGATTATTGGACTGACAGGCTGCTTCGCCGAAGACTACGACGTTGGTGTGCCAAAAGCCTATTTACTGGCAGATGATAGTTTACGGGGTCAACCTATGCCATTAACAGAAGCCAATATCACGTGGAGTTCGTCGAGTGGAGAAGTAGTGGAGACGATAGAGGATACCGAAGAGTTCGGTTTATCCCAAGAAGTCACTACAGTTTCTCCAAACCAGCCAGCCTCTTTGGATTTCAAGGAGAATGAAGAAAACGGTGGGGACATTTGGACAGACCCGACAATCACAGCTTCTCTATGGAAAGACGGGGAAGAAACGGAACTTGAATTAAACGAGTCAAGAGAATTCCACTTTCCGCAAACTGTAGGAGATTACGTTTTAGAAGTAAAGTTCATTGATCGAGACGATGAAGCTCAATATGTGGGGAATATCATTATCGAACGACTAGCGGAAACTGGGAATGATGAAGCCAAGTGAAGTTAAAAGGGGGTATTTAGATTAAAAATAGTATAAACACTATCTATCTTATTTTGAGCATAGCCGTTTCTTTACTAATGATATTTCTAGATCCTATTGCAAATGCATCTTCAGAAGTTGTGGCAGGTTTGCTGATCTACGTTATTTTATTTGGCGCAGCTATCACATTGATTTTTTCAATGCTGTTTATGTTAAATAAAATTAAGCGGAATCTGGTGTCTATAAGCGCCTTTGTTATTACTGTAATCAACACCGTGCTTATTGCTTTAGTGCTGATTTTTGGTTCTCTGTTAGCTTAAGTAGGGGGGAAGCAAAAGAGGGTAAGCAACTCTCTATATCACTAATACGAAGCGGAGGGATTTTTATGGGACACCCGATTGTTTGGATCATTCTCGTGCTGTCTTTGGCGGGGGGAGCTATAACTTTCTTTATGAAAAGAGATGGGAAATTGTTTTGGTCGCTATTTGTCATAGCGCTAACCAATCTTGCTTTGGGGCTGTTTTTTGTGATTTATGTAAATATTTTTATTGGCTCAATACTTTCCATTGTGATAGTAGCGATGATTGGATTCAGTATCTTACGATCTCGGCGAAGCAGCATGTGAAATGATTCCCACTGCTAGTTTTTAAGCACAAAAAAAAGACCCCATATTATATGGGGCCTTTCTAAAGCTGTTATTAAGCTTTTGTGACGTTTGTAGCTTGTAGGCCACGTTGTCCTTCTTCGATATCAAATGTTACTGTTTGACCTTCGTCTAAAGATTTGAAACCGTCGCTTTGGATAGCTGAGAAATGTACGAATACGTCATCTCCTGCTTCACGCTCGATAAAACCAAAACCTTTTTCTGCATTAAACCATTTCACTGTACCTTGTTCCATAATTGTTGCCTCCTAGTGTGGATCTCCACACAATGTGTTACTATCCTTGCTCAAATACCTTAGACGAAAAACAAAATATATTCTCAATCTGAAACCGAACAAAAATAACTCTTACTAAAGGTACCATGGATGTGATGAAAAAGATAGTAAAAGGATTTGTTATTATTTTTTAAGGGAGGATAGCGATGCTTAACTTAGCAGTAAAACTGTCTATTTACTTGAGTTACAAGGTGCAGAACTGGAAGATTTGTGTGATTCCTGACTGAAATAAAATTATCTAACAGTCCAGTCACCTAACAAATCTCAAGACACACTACTATCACAAATTAACAGAAATATCAGACTTTTAGAGTGTGTCTCATTGAAAAACTGTCCTAAAAATAATATAATTCGTTTAAATAAGCGCTTTTGTTTAGGCGATATGCAGCCGATGCCATCCAGAAATTTTGATTAAGGAGAAAGGAGGAAACGAAGAAATTTTTTAGGTCATGCGTCGATATAAAATTCTGCTTTTACCCAAAGGAGAATGAGAGAAATGACAATGATGGAGTTACCGCGGGGGAAGAGTTATATTCGGCTCGAACAGATCAGCCAGGAAGATATCGACAATTTGATTTTGCGGGTCAATAGCTGTACGTGGCGGCAAACTTTCCATATCCAACCGGTTTCTGGGCTTCTCAATGATCCGAACGGCTTCTGTTTTTACAATGGTGAATATCATTTGTATTATCAATGGCATCCGCTCGGGCCTTTTCATGGATTGAAGTATTGGTACCATACTAAATCGACAGACCTTGTAAACTGGCAGAATGTCGGAATAGCGATCAAGCCAGACGAGTATTTCGACAGCCATGGGGCGTATTCGGGAAGTGCTGTCGAGCATGACGGGAAATTGTATTTGCTTTACACCGGCAATACGCGGGATGAGAACCTCGTGAGACATCCTTACCTGTGCATCGCGCTCATGGATGATGAAGGAAATATCATCAAATCGAAAAAATCCGTTCTTGATAAAGTGCCAGAGGGATATACCGAGCATTTCCGCGATCCGAAGTTATGGAAAGTGGAAGACCGTTATTATGCGGTCATCGGCGCGCAAAGAGCCAATGAAACCGGAGCTGTCTGTTTATTGAGTTCATCCGATTTATTGGAATGGAAGTTTGAAGGCGAGCTGGCTACCAACTTGGACAATTTCGGCTTTATGTGGGAATGCCCGGATTATTTTGAAATGGACGACCGGGGCATCTTGATTTTTTCCCCGCAAGGACTGGAGCCAGAGGGTGACCTGTATCAAAACATTTACCAGGCCGGTTATGTGCTCGGTGAGAAAATCGATTTGGAGCGGCGGCAATTGATTCACGGGGATTTCGTCGAACTCGACCGCGGATTTGATTTTTATGCGCCGCATACGATGAAAGACCCGAGCGGCAGACGGCTGATGGTCGCTTGGATGGGATTGCCGGAAATCGAGTATCCGACCGATATCAACGGATGGGCCAATTGCTTGACGATCCTCCGGGAATTATCGCTTCGGGACGGGAAAATCATCCAGACGCCGATTCCGGAACTGGAGTCACTGCGCAAGGCGAAAGCTGAAGCACGAGGCGAACTTCAGGACGAAACAAAAGTGATGGAAGGCTTCTCAGGCGTCACGTACGAACTGATCTGTGAGTTTGAACGGGAAGACGCATTGGAATATGGCATTGAATTCCGCGCGAGCGATACCGAAAAAACGGTGATCAAATTTGATGCTGCTCAAGGAAAAGTCATCATGGACCGCGCAGCGTCGGGCAAAGTGATCGGCAGCAAGCATGGCACCGAACGCAAATGCCGGATTGACGGGGATGTGTATAAGTTCCATTTGTTTGTCGATTCATCGTCCGTGGAGATTTTTGTGAATGACGGGGAAGAAGTGTTCACGGCTCGGATCTTCCCGGACATTAGAAGCCAGGAAATCCGGTTTTTTGCGACAGGCGGCAAAGCTTCCTTTAAAGCCGTGAAATGGGATTATTGATGGCCGAAAGCAAAAATGGGAGGGGTGCCGAATGGGAAACTTGTTCTCGATTGGCGAAATACTGATCGATTTTATCCCCCATCAAAAAGGCATCGCCTTAAAAGATGTGGATTCGTTTACACGAGTGCCTGGCGGTGCGCCTGCAAATGTGGCAGCGGCGGTTGCTAAGTTCGGCGGCACAGCATCACTCATCACCAAAGTCGGGCAAGATGCCTTTGGTGATTTTCTATTGGAACGGCTTGCCGAGGCGGGTGTGAAAACCGATAAGATTCGACGGACAAAACGAGCGAATACCGGGCTTGCTTTCGTTTCGTTGCGCGATGACGGGGAACGGGATTTTTCGTTTTACAGAAATCCTTCCGCCGATTTGCTTTTGGAACCCTCCGAAGTGAACGCTGACTGGTTCGGCCAAGGCGATGTGTTGCATTTTGGTTCGGTCGATTTAGTCGACAGCCCGATGAAAAAAGCACACGTAAAAGCGATCATTGCCGCCAAAAGGCACGGTGCAATCATCAGTTTCGATCCGAATGTGCGCTTGCCGCTGTGGGATAGCCCGAAGCAATGTCGGGAGACCATTCAGGAATTCATTCCTACGGCGCATATCATTAAAGTCTCTGACGACGAACTGCAATTCATCACCGGCATTGCGGACAAATCCATCGCCATTAACTCGTTGTTCACAGGGAGCGTATTGGCAGTGGTGTTAACAAAAGGCGCTAAGGGGGCAGAGCTGTACGTGCAAAACGAAAAATACACATCATCCGGATATTCGGTGAAAGTGGAAGACACGACAGGGGCGGGAGATGCCTTCACTGGCGCTTTCTTATATCAATTATTAAGTTGGGGGGCAGGTCAAGACAATCTGGAGGCTTTGCTAAAAGAACATCACCAGCAACTGCTGGCTTTTGCGAACGCCAGTGGAGCATTAGTCACAACTGGCAAAGGGGCGATTTCTGCTCTTCCTACGAAAGATGAGGTTTTGGCATTGATGAGATAAAACCTCGACTTGTTCACATGCTCCGAGACGTACCGCCGAACAGATTCATTCCTGAATACCAAAAGCCATTCCGAAATCTATTGATTTCGGAATGGCTTTTATGTTGCTGTAATTTATGCGAATCCTAAAAACTTCATGATGCTCAAGATTAAGATGCCGACAACGCCAAAGTCTGAGTCGCCAAAGGTCGTTCCGGTGAATCCGATATCGCCCATCAACACCAATAGGATGGCTGGGATGAAACTGATGATCAATCCGTTGGCAAATGCGCCCGCCATGGCACCGCGTCTTCCGCCTGTGATGTTGCCAAAGACGCCAGCTGCAGCTCCTGTGAAGAAATGCGGAACCAGTCCGGGAACGATGACGCTCAATCCGAGAACCGGAAGGATGAACATCGCCAACAAGCCAGCAAGGAAGCTGAACAGGAAACCGATGATGACGGCGTTTGGCGCAAACGGGAAGACCGTTGGAACATCCAATGCCGGCTTTGTATTCGGCACCAATTTATCGGCAATCCCTTGGAAAGCAGGCACGATTTCAGCAATGAGCATTCGAACACCTGCAAGGATGATGAACACGCCTGCCGCAAACGTAATCGCTTGGATGAAGGAGAAGACTAAGAAGTTCGAACCGCCTGATAGCGTCGTTTCAATATAGTCCTGTCCGGCAAACAACGCGACAACGAGGAAGAACAGCACCATCGTCAACGAAACGGCTACCGAAGTGTCTCTCAAAAAGCCAAGCGACTTAGGAACTTTGATTTCTTCAGTGGATTTTTCTTTATTGCCGACCCATTTGCCGACATTGGCAGATACGAAATAACCGATCGAGCCGAAATGCCCGACAGCAAAATCGTCACTGCCCGTAATTTGGCGTACATACGGCTGCAACAGCGCTGGAAACAGCACCATGCACAAGCCTAAGATAATCGATCCTGTAATGATCAATGGAGCGCCTTGGAGTCCGCCGACTGACAAAGTGACGGCAAGCAGGCAGGCCATAAATAAAGTATGGTGCCCTGTCAGGAAGATGAACTTAAACGGCGTGATGCGTGCCAACACAATATTGAAGATCATCCCGAATACCATAATCAAAGCAGTCGAGGTTCCGAACTCGCTTTGTGCAGCAGCAACAATCGCTTCATTGTTCGGAATGACGCCCTGCACGTTGAATGCATAGTCGAACATTTTCCCGAAGATATCCAGCGAGCCGATCAGAACGGTTGCGCCGGCTCCGATAATTAGAAAGCCCATCACTGTTTTCAATGTGCCCGATACGACGTCAGCACTGCTTTTGCGCTGTAGCAATAATCCCGCCAGCGCAAACAAACCGATGAGTATAGCTGGTTCACCTAAAATGTCGTTCATGATTACCTGTAACATAGCATTTCCCCCTTCACGCCAGACTTATGCTAAATGAGGCTCTAGTTTGGATTTGATTTCTGGAATGCTCATCATGTTCTCTAAATTGATGATGGTTCTGTTGCCATCTTCGAGTTGGCTCATGATATCTGCCGCGCCGATAAAGATATCCGCTTGCACCGATTTGGCCGAAGTCAGGTCGGTATGGTCCACTTCCGCTGTTTTGCCCAATTCTTTTAGCGCTTTCTTGACATTCAATTCCATAATAAAGCTGCTTCCTAATCCGTTTCCGCACACTACCATGATTTTCATTCTGTTTCCTCCTTAGAATATGTTTGGATGATCTCCAATAATTGTTCTTTGTCTGTCGCTTCAAGCATTTTTTCAATATTGGCTGGTTCGTTCAGTAAAGTTGTCAGTTGAATCAAGGCCCGCAGATGCGAATCGCTGTCCGCTGCTGCTAAGACGATGATCAATTGAACGGGTTTATCCGGGGCAAAATCCACTGCCTCGTCGAGTTTCAATAAGCTCATCGACAAGGACAGTACGCCTTCTTCAGGGCGTGCATGCGGGATCGCGACGAGTGGGGTAATGACCACATACGGGCCATTTTTCTCGATGGATTCGATCATCGCGCTGACGTATTGTTCTTTCACAGTTCCTAATTCCACAAGCGGGCTGGCAGCGAGTTGAATCGCTTCCTGCCAAGTGGCGACTTGTTGTTTTAGCTGAAGTGTTTGAGTGGTCAGTAGTTCTCCTAGCACAGGTTTTTCCGCCTCCTTTGCTGCATATGTGTGTGTGCCGGCTGCTTGCGTATACAAAGCGGCTTGCAATTCTTTTTCCAATTGTTTCGGGTCGTGAATTGTTGCGTATTGGGAAATGAGCTTCATCAAGCCGTCAACATCCGAGTCTGGAACAGCGTAACCGTAAAGTTCCTGCATCACTTGTTTATTTAATTTCTGCTTGTCCCGCTCTTCGAGAATGGGAGGGACCACAAACAAAGTGGCCTCGGTATTCAAGAAGACCGACGAAAAGACGAGGTCGTAGTCCAGCGGATATTCCGCGGTGTCCCGGACAGACAACACGTCCAAAAACAAGATCGTCGGAAACAATTCCCTTAGCGTATAGTTGAGGATATTGCTGACGCCGATGCCATGGGGGCAGACGACAATCGCTTTTTTCCGGTCGTCTAAACGGGTTCCTTGCCGTTGAAGCCAGCCGCCGAAATAAATCGTGAAATACGCTGCTTCATCTTCCGGCAATTCGATGCCCAGCTCTTTTTCCAGGATCTTCAACGATTTCCGTGTCAAATGGTGAAGTTCCGGGTAAATTTTGTTGACTCGCTCCATCATCGGATTGACGTGGGGAAAGCCATATGTGATGCGGTAAAAAGCCGGTTTGAAATGGACATACAATTGCTCGTACAGCTGGTCTTTGTCTTGAAGATGGACAAATGTCAGCCGTTCGAACTCTTCGGTGACTTGCTGCAACAGTTCTCGGAACACTTGATCGTCTCGCAGGGGCGACTGGTCTTTTGTACGGTTCATGCTAACGAGATGCAAAGTGGCGTAAAGTTTTTCCGTCTGGCTCCAATTGGACTCGAACGCTTCCGAGTCGGTCATGGCTTCGATCAACGCATATTCCTTTGTTTCGGCAAATGGCAGCCAGCTCGGGTCTTGCGCCAACTCTTCTCCTTTAGCGATTAATTGATCGGTGGAGAAGAACAGGTAAGCCAGTTCATGGAGCCGCTCATCCGTGAAAGTGATGCCCAACTGCTGTTCAATGTGTTCCAACTTCTCGTGCACAGCTTTAATGCGTTCTTCAAATCCGCTCCAGATGCATTGGATAATCATTTGGCTGTTGGGACTGTTCAACACTTCATACAGCAGCTGCTCAATGACGAATCGTTTGATCCGGCTGTCGCCTGTGATGATGTAACCGGATTGTTTGGAATACTGGATGGTTAACGCCATCTCCTTGGCCAGTTCTTTCAACCGTTGAAGGTCATTCAATACGGTATTTCGTGAAACGCCGGTGGCTGATTGAAAATGAAAAACGGATAGGGGTTCTTGGCTCAGCAGGATCATCAAATAAATGACTTGCTCGCGGTCTTTTTCGGAAAAAACATAACTCCGTTTGGTCAGTTTGACGCTAATTTCGTCTTCTGGAATCTTATCGGGCAAAAAATACCCGAGTTCCCGCGTATATTGCACGGGGGCGTAATCATTAAATTGGAGCCAATCGTTGACCTTGCCCAAACTGTATTGAATCTGTCTGCGCGTCAGCCCCGTTTGATCTTCAATTTCACTCATGGAGGGAATCGATGAATGCTGCAGGAGCTTTAGTAAATTAGCGCTTCTTTCGTCTAAAAACATCCTTGGCACCTCCCTTGTCTCTACAATATTCGATATATTTGCTGAAATCTATCTTTTCTGAGTCCCAATAATGTTGTTAATGCTGCACAACACTGTACTGTAGTTTGAAAGATCACGCTAGAGGATTTTTTTCGTCTACTAATAAAAGCTATAGTAAATGAATTTTCGAAGTCTTCCTTGTTGCTTCGCTCAAATTATGAAAACGATAGTAAAAGGGTTCATGGAACAAGCAGTTAATCAAGTGGAAGGCTAAAGCGAAGATTCTCATCGAATTCTAATCTTGTCCTCAGTAGAAGCTCATTTCAGTTCGTTATTGTTATTGTGTAATAACAAAAAGGAGGAATCGTTTTGAAGAATTCATGGATGAAAGTCATTGCAGGGACGGCCATTTTGGGTGGCATTGGCGGAGCGTCAGTTGTTGGGGCATCGGCCTTGAACACAGCGGATGCACCTAAAGTAAGTGCTGAGGAAGCTTTGCAGGAAGTGTTCGCTCAAGTGGAGGGAACGGTGCAGGAAGTGGAGTTATCGGTAGAAGACAATCGCTTTTATGAAATCGAAGTGGAAAGTTCAAATCGTGAATATGAGTTTATGATCGACGCTGCTTCGGGTGAATTTTTACAGCAAGCTCCGGATGAAGAAACGCCTGCTGATAATGAATTCAGCCGCCCGGTGGATGTCTCAAACTTCGCAGAATACGCAATGATTGAAAAGAAAGTCGATACGGATTCACTTAGCTACCATTTAGCCACAGACAATCCAGGAAACCGGATTTTATTTCTGGTGAATGAAGCGGGTGACAAGCAGTTCAAGACGATCTTTCTGAAGCATAGTCAAGAATTGGAAATCATCGACTTGGATAGCGGCAAACGAGTCTACCAAGGAAATATTTAAATTTGGCGAGAAACGAGTGAGAGAGGCTCAAATAGGGTCGTTCTTTCATCTATTCACATTAACGAAGACGCAAAAACCCGCAAACCTGTGTTTATTCACACAAAAGTTTGCGGGTTTTCTTATTTATTCTTTCAAGAAATCCTTGTCCATATAACGCGGGTTCGGGTAATCATAGAAGCCTTTGCCGTTCTGGATGCCCATGCGGCCTTTATCGAGAAACTCCGTTTTCAGATAGTCTGCGACTTTTGCAGCTTCCGCGTCACCCGCGTTCGCTTTGGCGACCGACAGATGGTACGGCGTGTTGATGCCGATGACGTCCAGAATCGCGAACGGTCCTCTCGGTGCACCGGTTGCGATCATCCAGGTCTTGTCGACGGTATGCGGATCCGAAATGCCATTGACGACCAAATACTGCGCCGAATTCAAGAATGGCACGAGCAAAGTATTTAAAATATAGCCTGGCTGTTCTTTGTGGAGCGGCAGCGCGACCATGCCGATCGCTTGCGAAAACTCGACGACATCGTTAAAGACCGACTCGTCAGTAGTGCCATGTCCCATGATTTCCGCAGTATTGCTGCGCCAGATGTCGTTGGCAAAATGCAGCGCCAAGAATTTCTCAGGGCGTCCTGTGTATTCCGCGAACGTGCTCGGCAGCATCGTCGAGGTATTGGTCGCAAAGACGGTCTGTTCCGGTGCGACTTTTGCCAAATTCGTATAAAAATCCTTTTTAATATCGAGCACTTCAGGCACGGCTTCAATCATCAAATCGGCATTCTCCACCGATTTCCCTAAATCGGTATAAAACGATAAACGGCCATATGCCGCATCCAATTGTTCGTCTGTCGCTTTCAAATCCCTTTTGAAATGCTTTTTGAGCACCTCAAAGCGTTCTTTTGCGCGCGTCAACGCTTGTTCATTAATATCGTATACCGCCACATCAAATCCGTGATACGCAGATTGAAAAGCGATTTGGCTCCCCAACACACCGCTTCCTGCGACCGTGACATTCTTGAAATCCATTCCATCCCACTCCCTTTGAATAGATGATGAAAGTCTTGGTGTATTGGCAGAAAAGGATGCTTCTGCCAATGGTCTCTACTTCTCATAGTAGGGGAAGCGGGGGAGTTTTGCCATTGTTAAATTAAGAAACGAGTTTCAACCCAACGGCAGAGCCAAGTACCATCGCGATAAAGAGGATGCGCCGCCAGTCTTTCGATTCGTTGTAGAACATCATGCCGATGATCGCACCACCCGATGCCCCGATGCCGGTCCAAATGGCGTACGCCGTTCCCATAGGAAGTGTTTCCATCGCAAACGATAAGAACAAGAAGCTCGCAACAAAGCCGCCGATGAGCATGGCGAGTGATTGCCATTTGCGGTCGTGATGCCATTTATTGATCATCGCGACGCCGACCATTTCAAAAATTCCTGCAAAAATTAACGATACCCAAGCCATCATGCTTCACTCCTTTCAGGTTTAGCATCCGGTGTCACGAGTTTCAAGCCGATAACGCCGAGCAGTAAAATGCCGACGAGTACCAGTTTTGCGGAATTGATGGGTTCGTTGAAGAACACGATTTCCGACAACACCGTCCCGGCTGTCCCGAGCCCGACGAACACTGCGTAAACGGTGCCGACCGGCAGTTTGTTTCCGGCATCGATCAGCAAGGTGAAGCTGACCGCGATCGCGACGATCGTGATGAGCCATTCGCCTGCTGAATCCGCATGCTTTAAGCCAATCACCCACGCCACTTCAAACAATGCCGCGATTAATACTTTTCCCCATTGTAGATTCATTGGAATTCCTCCTATGTGATAAATAAAGTAAAAAATTAAAAAGCAGATCAGCTAATGAAATCGCTGCAGGTGGACGCTTTCGGGCCCACGGGATGTGGGTCATGCAGCTGGCGCGACAGGATGTCGCGGTACCAGCTGCCAGGGCATCGCTTTAGCCGCTTCTTGTTCGTTAATGAAACACTTCACAACGCAGCTGCTCCCACATCTGCATGGCAGATGCGTCGCAAATGAACAAGCTCAAGTTCCTATCGCTTATTCATTAGTCGCCAACCTCCGCTTTTTCATCAAGGTTAAAATATTTATGAGAATAAAAGTAATGTGAAGCTAAGTAAGGTGTTCACAGCGGCTTTGTGAAACATCTTGCTGCCTAACTTGTCATTTCATAAAATACTTTTCAAAATAAAAAGCCCGGGAGAACTGTAAAAACAGTTTCTCCCAGGCTTTTGTCCCTCCGTGTCACAGCGAGTGCTGTGTGTTTTCTCTCGGACCAGGCCAGCTATGCTGCGGAACCCTAGAAAACTTTTTTTGTAATTCAATTACCTTAGTTATATAAGAAATGGACGTGGACTTCAAGCCAAAAGGGTTCGTAGGCTACGGACGCCTTTTATCCATGACATCTGCGACTCCGTGTGAAGCAGGATGGTCTTCTTGGCGCAATCCGTCAATGACGTTTTGGTAGTCTTTCGCTGTGCGGTTTTGGCTTAACTTGTAAGCTGCCTGGATTTCGGTGATCTTCAACTGGAAGCCGATAATGCCTTTGATTTCTTGCTCTAGCATGTCTTTCGGCAAAGTGTCCCATAGGACCGGCTCGTCGCGGTGCTGTTCGTAAGTTTCTAGCAGCGTCACTAAATCAGCCCGCAGTTCGTCTTCCGATAACAAACGCCCTGTCCCGTAGACATGCGCTGATTGGTAATTCCAGGTCGGCACGTTTTTCTGCTCGTACCAGGACGACGAGATATAAGCATGTGGGCCTTGGAAGGTCACGAGAATCTCGTTCATCTCTTCAATCGTTCGCCATTGCGGATTGCCATAGGCGAAATGGCCGGTCAGAAAATAATCCTCGCCCTCCTTTTTCAACTGTAAGGGGAGATGAGTCGCGATCGGCCGCCCTTTTCTTGTCGTAATCAAGGTGCCGAACGCATTTGACTGAATAAATTCGCGAATCTCTTCGGGGTTATTCACTTTATAGTATTTCGGAATATACATGGTAGACCTCCTTTCCAATTAAAGTGTCTTCGTCAAGATCAAATCCGTCTGCTCGTCATCACCCATGAAAAACGAATGGCTGCCGGTTTCGACAAAGCCTTTTTTCGCGTAGAACGCACGGGCGTTGTCGTTATGTTCCCAGACGCCGAGCCAGATTTTTTCTTTGCCGAGTTCATGTGCCATCTCAAACGCCTGGTTCATCAGCACTTTTCCAGCGCCGTTTTTCTGGAATTTCTTCTTGATGTAGATGCGTTCGACTTCAAGTGCTTCGCTGCCCATCGGCTCGGTTTGCGCTTCGTCTGTATTGATTTTCAAATAGCCTGCCACTTCACCGTCGACCATCGCAAAATAGAAATGGGAGGAGGGCGTTGCGAGTTCTTTCTCGAGCTTCGGCTTATTATAGGCTGCTTCAAGATAAGCGTTCATGTTTTCTTCGCTATTGTGCTCGTCGAAAGTTTCCTTATAGGTGAGGATGCTGATGTCTTGCAGTTGTTGCAGATCACTTGCTGTGCATTTTCGTAGGCTTGCCATGAAGATTCGCTCCTTTAAAAATTAGTAATCACGCTTATGGCCTTTTTTGACCGATTCAAAATCGACTTCGATGTTCTGGCGGATACGGCGCAAATAGCGCTCGATCTCAGCCGCTTCTTGGTCTGTGAAACCATCGAGTGCGACCGCATTGGAATGCTCGTTTTCCCGGATGATGAAGGGATAGGCCTGCCGAGCCTTTTCGGTCGGATGGATCTTTTTGATTTTCTTATTGTCCGGGTCACTATGTTTTTCAATAAAGCCGTTGCTCTCCAATTTTTGGATCGCGCGTGTCGCAGTGGAGCGGTCGACTTTGATGAGGTCGAGCAATTGTTCCTGGATGATGCCGGGGTTTTCACAGATGCGGACGAGGTAAAGGTATTGCCCTTTCGTCAGCTCCAGTTCTTTAAATTCGATATTGCTGATGGAATCAAGGGCACGGGCAATCATGCCGATTTCGCGCAGAATTTCTGCCATAATAGAACTCCTTAATTTATGTTGCAAATGCAACAATGATGAATTATATTGAGTGTACAAGAACCATTCGGCCAATGCAAGAAGGGGGAGCGGAAAAAATGAAATATTTCTTTTACGTCTCAGGGCTACTGTTATTGTCACTCGGAATCGCGCTGACCATTCTGTCAGACCTTGGCACTTCTCCGTTCGACGCTTTATTGGTCGGACTCAGCTTTAATGTCGGCTTGACGGTCGGAAGCTGGGAAATCATCATCGCAGCCATAATGATCGTCGGCAACGCCATGCTCGGCCGGCAAAAACCGGAACTCCTCGGCATCATGACGGCGATAATTGTCGGAATCGGCATCGACTTCTGGCTCCATACACTAAGCGGAGTCATCGCGCCCGCGAGCACGCCAAGCCAGAGCTTGTACTTTACAACGGGGCTCTTCGCAGTAGGCGTAGGTACGGCCATTTACCTCCATACGAATTTCGCACCGATTCCAGTCGACCGCCTGACTCTTCTCATGAAAGAGCTCATGAAAACCAATCTGTTCTTGTCGAGAACGGCCATCTATCTGATGTTCCTGGTTTTGGCGATTGCATTCGGTGGCCCAATCGGAATCGGGACCGTGCTGACCGTATGTTTCGGCGGGCTTATCTTGAACGCCATTATGCCCGTGACGGCGAAGACGTTGGATCGTGCTCTGCTGCCGAAAGGACCGCTTATACCGTAATATTGTACTTAACAAACGAATGAAAAATGGATAGCAAGAGATCGAAGAGAAGAATCTGAAAATTCTTCTCTTTGTTTAATTTAATGATGGGTTTATTTGGTATATTAAAAAGGACAAAAGCCATGGCAATCTAAAAGAGGTTTTTCGATATATGTATTGAGGAGGTTTCTATGAATTACATACAAGACATGCGTCAGTTGATCGGTTCGAATCTATTGATGACGGTCGGCTGTGGCATCATCATTGAACAAGATGGCCGGATTTTGCTTCAGCATAGAAAAGACCGAGACGTTTGGGGCATTCCGGGCGGGGTCATGGAGCCTGGTGAAACATTTCTCGAGACGGCCATCCGGGAAACGTATGAAGAAACCGGCCTGCAAGCAAAGAACTTGCAGCTATTCGGTCTCTATTCAGGGGAAGAAGGTTATGCCGAATACCAAAACGGCGACCAGGTTTATAGCGTACAAATCATTTTTCACACTCAAGAATTTTCAGGACAGCTGATCCAAGAAGGCGCAGAAAGCCACGAACACCGTTTTTTCAGCCCTGGTAAATTGCCAAAAATCAATGCACACCAAGAACGCTTCATCATGGATTGGGTTAACAAGACGAACTTGCCTATTCTAAAATAAATGCGCAGTGAACGGGAGTGAATCACGATGAGAGAATTTTTAAAAGAAAACAGAGCTTACCACCTGTCATTCCTAGGCGGTGCCGTTATTGCGATTATTCTCTCGGGCATGTTGGCAGACGGGGCAGGGTACGTATATATTCCGTGGGTGTTGGGCGCTTTTTTCATTGCCGAAATCGTTAAGTTTATCGTTTGGCGGATTGAACAGAAAGAGGATTAAAAATCATAAAAACGGCGCAGCTTTTTCAATCAGCTGCGCCGTTTTTGAATTCCATATTAAAAAGATATCTCTACTTCTTCAAATAAAGTGATGCCAAAATAGCTGTATTTAATGTGGACGGTATGAATCACTTCGTCGTGCATGACCGTGAGCCCGTAAGTCTCATCATCTTCAGTAGAGGTGCCGTTGTTCTGTTTTTCCAGATTTTCAGTAGGCGAGGTTCCAGTTTTAATGGTAGCCTCGTCGATATCGGTGAAGCGGTAGGGCTGCGCCTCTTCAGACTCGAAATCGTCTGTCATCACGAACCCTAGCTCGGTATTGCTCATCTGAATTTTACTTGCGACCGGCTGCTCAAAATCATTAATTGCCACTTCCGTCAATTGGATATCTCCCCACCCCTTATTGCCAAATCCAACAATAACGAAATGCTGATTTTCATCTGAAGCTACTGTAACTGTTTCAAGCGGCGGGTTGCTTTTTAGAAAAATAAGCGTCCCACCGACTAACGTGACAAACACCATCAAGGTTAACACCACAATCAAAATCTTCTTATTCACTTTCCCCAATTCCCTTCGCTAATCCATCTACTCAACCGAAAAATAGTCGATAGACACTATAGGTAATAAATAAAATCACTAATAGTAAGATGACCCCGCCAATTTCTTTCCATCCCATGCCCCGCGTATCCGGCATTCCGCTCTGTGCGCGGTTGGTCGAGTCGTTGACATTGCTGCCGGCGTGATCTTTTTGGTATTTCAATTGCAGGCGATCGCGCTGATCTTCTGGTTTGTTGTTTTCTGACATATGGATTCCTCCTTAAGCTTGGATTCTTGGCATACAGTGCAAAAGCTTATTACTTAACTATACTCATCTGCTTCGAATAAGTTCCATAACCCCAGAAATGATGATTATGCAAAATTGCTCACGATTAACTATATTCTGCTTTGATTATATATGATAGGATTTATTTATCAATATTTTCCATAAAATCCATATAAATTGAAGGCGAACAAAGGGGGCAAAATCATGGCACCAGGAGCTATGCTCGTCGTGCTTCTTCTAACCATTGTGTTCGTTTACTTCGTAATCAAGGCGATTAAAAAGACAATAGATGGTTTCAAAAAATGAACCATGGATAAAATATTTCGGGGATGGGAGTGAGAACAATAAAGAGGCTGCTTATCGTACTGGTCATTTCATTAGTATTTTTAACAGGCTGCGGAAGATTGCAAGGAACAGTGGCTGAAAAGAAAGAAGCGAGCTTTATTGTTGAAGTCAGGTCGGACGATTCGCGGCAAGATCCGACGCAAGAGATTTTTCTCACGGACCATACCGAATTCGTCGGCGCCGCAAACTCGTTCGAGGAGTTAGAAGAAGGCGACCGCGTCAAAGTGGCCCAGTTCGGCACCACACCAGACATCCCTTATTTTCTGGCATCCCGAGTAACGGTTGAGTGATAGTTGGATTCAGTTTCTAATTAAATCGGAATAAAACTAGTATGTAAGCTAAATTGCAGGTAGGAAATAGCCCAATGGAATATAAAAGATATGTAGTAAAACAGCGCAGACTCCTTGGGGATTAGCGAAGTGCTGAAATCCATTCGGGCGGCTAGCCCGAATTAGTTCAGCTCGAGCCCCCAGGAAAGCCAGCTGTTTTACGGAGTATCGCTTACAGTGTAATTTTGTTGGTAAATTATTTATTTCTATTTATATATTTACCAAATACACTGCCACGTGGTAATCTAATAAAAATCAAAAACAGTGCGATGAAGAGAACAGTAGGTGGCGATTCCTTTTCTTAGAGAGCTCCGGGGTGGTGAAACGGGGCAAAAGGGCGTCAGTGAAACAAGCCTCTGAGCACCGCATCGGAACCGGACGGGGATGATGCGGCGTCTGCTCCCGTTAACGAGCTCAGGTATAGATCCAATGTACCGAATGAGGCTCATATGGCGACATAGGGGCGAACAGGGGTGGCACCACGACCGGAATCTCGTCCCCAAGACAATTGTCTTGGGGGCGGGATTTTTTTCTTTGTCCAAAAGAAACGGGAAGTGGTGGCGGAGATGAAAAGTTTGTGGAAAGACAAAGAATGGCGGGAGCCAGCTATATTGCTCACAGGGATTGGCATCGCGAACTTTGGGGCGTGGGTGTATTTGATTGCTCTGAACTTGATTGTGCTCGATATGACCGCATCGGCGCTTGCGGTTGCGGGTCTGTACATCGTCAAGCCTCTGGCGGCGGTGTTAACAAACTTTTGGTCGGGCAGCGTCATCGACCGGGCCAACCAGCGCAATTTGATGATCACGCTCGATGTGTTGCGGGCTGTGCTCATCGCCTGCTTGCCGTTCGCTTCTTCTTTATGGCTTATTTATGTATTCGTACTCCTTATCAATATGGCGGGATCGATGTTTGAACCGGCTTCGATGAGCTATATCACAAAACTCATCCCGGAAAAAAATCGCCAGCGTTTCAACGCATTCCGCAGCTTGATTGACTCGGGCGCATTTCTCATTGGGCCAGCAGTCGCTGGCGTATTGTTCATGATGGGCACACCGGTGACGGCCATTTATTTGAACGCCCTGGCGCTCGTCATCTCTGCGCTGATCTTAAGTTCAATGCCGAAGCTCGAACACTCAGTCTCCACGGAACTTCCAGAGCGTATGTCCTGGGAAATAATCCGCGCCGACTGGAGAGTAGTTATCGCTTTTAGCAAAAAGCATGCCCTTGTCATGACGGTCTTCTTTTTGTTCAGCTGCATGATGGTTATGGCGGCCTCAATCGATTCACAAGAAGCGACATTCTCAAAACGGGTGCTCGGCTTGACAGATGGTGAATACGGATTTCTCGTAAGTGTCGCGGGAGCCGGGATCATCGTTGGGGCTATCGTCAACACCGTCTTCACGAAAAGATTGAGTGTCGCTGCATTGATCGGCGGCGGATCCGTCATGGTGTCGGCGGGGTATCTCGTCTACGCGTTCGCAAACTCGTTCATGGGAGCGGCGATCGGGTTTTTCATTTTGGCGTTTTCGCTTGCTTTTGCCAACACCGGATTTCACACCTTCACACAAAACAATATTCCGGTCGACGTCATGGGTAGGACCGTCAGCGTCTACGGGCTTTTTGAAGCTTTGCTCGTCATTGCAACAACTGCGCTTATCGGGCTTGCCTCAGAACTCGTGACAGTTCAGCCTGTTGTCATTGCTTCAACTGCGGTCCTGTTCGGAATCTCGCTTTTGTTGCTGGTGATGAGTTTCAAGCAATCCAAAGAAAGCAGCTTGGTTGAAGTGACACTGAATGCCGAAACGCCAAGCACATAAAAAGAAAGGCTTGCCACATTTACGGCAAGCCTTTCTCTTTGTTTATTGTTCATTTTCCAAGTCCTCGATCAATTGCTCCATCTCCGTGATTTCCTTGCGCTGCGCTTCGATGATGTCATCTGCCAATTGCCTCACGCGCGGGTCGGAAATGTTCGCGCGTTCACTCGTTAAAATCGCGATCGAGTGGTGAGGAATCATCGCTTTCATCCAGCCGGTATCTTCAATCAATACTTGGCTGCGCACGAGATACAATGATAAGGCGAAAATCATCGCGCTGCCGGCAAGGATGCCGGCATTCGCTTTTTTGTTCTTATACATTGGCCACATGAACAGCAGCATAACGATCGCCATCACCGAGCCCATGATGAGCGCCATATAGAGACGTGTTTCACTGTAGAAAATATGGTCAAGCTGGAACACGTTCAAATACATCAGCCAATACATAATGAAGGTGGAGGTTCCGATCATGATTCCGAATTTTAAATAATTATTCATCCTCTCTCTCTCCTTTATGATTGTTGGTTACGTGTTACTCCACAGGCGCTAATTCATCTTCTGTGACCCATTTATGGTTGGTCACTTCTTCTTCAGTATCTGTTGTTGTGAAATCGATCATGTAAACAGTCGTCTGTTCGGCAGAATCGATCGTCGCAGTAGCGCCGTCCATGCCTTCCATGTGGTCGGCATCAAGCACGACTTCATCTCCAACTGCATAAGGTTCTTCAGGTGCATCTTCCAATTCTTCGTGGATAACCCATTTATGGTCTTCGACAGGATCGCCGCCGCCCTCAGGCGTGTAGCTCACTGCGTAAACCGTCGTATCATAGGCTCCGGCGATGGTAGCTTCTGCGCCTTGCATGCCGCTCATATGATCCGTTTCGATAATGGCTTGTCCGCCCACTTCATATGTTGGATCTTGTGCTTCCTGTAAATCGTCCGGAACTTCCCCGGAGCTGGAATGATCCATCATATGGCCGTCCTCGCCGTCCATATTCTCATCCATTTGTTCGTTCATCTCATCGGAGTTCTCTCCCATGTTCTCATCCATTTGCTCATCCATATCGGAAGGCGACGGATCTGCATTGCACGCACTTAGCGCCAAAGCGGCCACAATCGACATCGTGCCCATCATCATCTTATTCTTGATCATTTTCTTCCCCTCATTTCTTAGGTGTATGTTTCTTGGCGGTCAAATCAATAGTGAATCACGCCCTATATGGTTAAGCTACCCCGAAGTTCTGCATAAAGTGTGCAGGAAACGTGACAATTTATATTTCTATGAGTTAATTCATTTTTTCTGGAAAAGAAACGAATGGTTTTCCCCGGATATGCACAAAAACTCGAAACTTATCCGGTACACTGGATAGTAGAAATTGTTTTGTCATTTGTGTAGGGCAGGACAACGGAAAGTGAAACTCGAAGTTAAGCACAAGATGAAAGCGTGAGCCTGATGGATTTCTGGCGGACACGCTGAAAGAGGGAGTCTATGTTCAATCGACTGGCATTAAAAATCGGCCTATTATTTTTCGTCTTCATCGTCAGCATCGAATTGTTCTTGTTTTCGACGCTTTACATCACCTACGTCAATGAACGCGTCGATGAAGTGATGTCGAACTTGCTCGCGAGGGGCAATACCCATAGCGACGTGCTTGAAGACAGCTTCAACGAAACGACCTTGTCCCACGTCGCGATGATGGAGTCGTCCTCTGATTTCATTGTCATCATCACCGATGAAACCGGCAATGAATTGACCCATTCCGACCGGGTCGAACCCGAAATGCTCGACGTGCTCAGCCATACCGACATCGATCAAGTTCCGGATCAAGGTGAAATCCTTGAAGACAACTGGCAGGACGAGCGCTTTATCGCAACCGACAGCCCGATCACCATCGCTGGCGAGCACCGGGGCCACGTGTTTATGTTTGCGGAAACGAACCACATCAAGGCGATGGTCGACCGCATGAGAAACCAATTCCTGCTCGGTGGTTTGATCTCGGTGCTGTTGACGGTCATCACCATTTTCCTGTTGTCACGCTTTATCACCTTGCCGCTCATTCGCATGAAAGAAGCGACCGAGCAACTGGGCAAAGGGCAAAGTGACGTGGCGCTTCATATCGAACGCAACGACGAACTCGGCGAACTGGCCAATGCCATCAGCCATTTATCCGATGATTTGGACCGGCTCAAGCAAGAACGCAACGATTTTCTCGCGAGCATTTCCCATGAGCTGCGCACGCCGCTCACTTATATGAAAGGCTATGCCGATATCGCGAGCCGCCCGGGGCTGACAGAACAAGAGCGGGAAGAGTACCTCGCGATCATCCGAGAGGAAACTGGCCATTTGACGAAACTCATCAAGCAATTATTCGAATTGGCACAACTCGACCATAACCAGTTCTCTATCCAGAAAGAACAAGTGCCGATCGATGCGCTATGCCATTCGGTCGCTGCGCTTGTGCGCCCGGCGTTCAATGACAAGAACATCACGATTTCAGTCGAATGCGATCCGGAAATCACCGCGTGGATCGACCCGGCGCGTTTCCAGCAAGTCTTGCTAAATATCCTCGACAATGCGCGCAAGCATTCCGAGCCGAACACTACGGTGACCTTGCAAGGACGCCAAAACGAAGAATCCATCACCATCAGCGTGACCGACGCGGGCGAGGGCATCCCGCAAAAAGACTTGCCCTTTGTCTTCGACCGCCTGTACCGCGTCGACAAATCCAGGTCCCGTCAGTTTGGCGGCAGCGGGCTTGGGCTCGCGATCGCCAAGGAACTGGTCGAATCGCACGGCGGCCACATCAACATCGAGTCTGCGCCGAAATCGGGAACGACGGTCACCATTACATTGAAAAGGGGGGACGGGCATGCATAAAATTTTATTGATCGATGACGAGCAGCGCATGCTCGATCTATTGTCCTTGTATTTAACGCCCCATCAGTATCAATGCACGAAAGCGCAAGGGCCGCGGGAAGCGTTGCGTTATTTGGAAACGCAGGCGTTCGATATCGTCTTGCTCGACATCATGATGCCCGAGATGAGCGGTTTTGAGCTATGCGCCAAAATTCGCAGTTTTTCCGATGTGCCGATCATCATGCTGACGGCGCGCGAGCAGCAAGAAGACATCGTCAAAGGGCTCAAACTTGGCGCGGATGATTATATCACCAAGCCGTTCAACGAAGAAGAATTGCTCGCCCGCATCGAAGCGCTGCTCAGGCGGCAGGCGCCGAAAAACATCATCGAAGTGGGCGGTTTGAAATGGAACGAAGAACGCTTTGAACTGAGCTATTTAGGCACGCCGATCAAACTGACGCCGAAAGAATTCTTCATGGTCGGGCAATTATTGAAACACCCGGGCAAAGTGTTTTCACGCGACCAATTGATTTTGCTCATTTGGGGCTATGACTCGGAAACGGAAGGACGCACGATTGATTCGCACGTCCGCAACGTCCGGGAGAAAATCCGCCAATCCGGCTTTCCGGTCGATAAGCATTTCCTGACCGTTTGGGGCGTCGGCTATAAATGGTTGAACGAAGCCGAATAAACGCGCACAAAAGAGCCAGCGGGAAATGTTCCAGCTGGCTCTCTCTGTCTTATGCGATTGAACGGCAAGCTTCTGCGCATTTATGGCAAGCTTCTGCACAGCGTTTGCAATGGTCGTGCATATCGGCGTGTTTCTGGCATTCGTCGCCGCAAGACTGACAGATTTCTGCACATATTTTAGCCAATTGGGAAACGAACGGCGAATTGCGGGTAATCGCTTGTTCCAAATACGCGCACATATCAGCGCATTCCCGGTCCAGACGGATGCATCCCGCCATCATCTTGATATCGTCTTCCTGTAGGCAAGCATCGAAGCAGTGGTTGCACGCCGCCATGCAATCGTGCAGCGTTTCTAGCAATTGCTGGTGTTGTTCGTGAGCCATTCCAAAAACCTCCTCATTAAGATTTAACTTGTCAGTAAAAAAATTTCCCGCTTGAACTGGAAGTAAACGGAATGTGCCGAACTCCACGGAAATTCCATAAAAACTGCACAAATTCCGGATAGGGAATGCTTGGGAATTCTCGATAATTTCTCGATAATTGGCGCCTATAATATAGGAAAGAGAACCGAAAAACGATCCGAGAGGTGAAAGCTAATGGCAAAACATGACGAAACGAAACAGCATGAAGACGATCATTCACCAGGTACAGGAAATCATGGCATGCATGAAGACGATTCGACCGTGCAAGAAGAGCATGTGCACACAGAACACGAGCATAAAGAGCATGCCCCGGAAGATCACGGAGGCGGACACGGCCATCACGGGCATGGAGGACATGAAGACATGGTGGAGGATTTCAAGAAACGCTTTTTCATCTCGCTGATCCTGACCCTTCCGATCCTCGCGATTTCGCCGATGATCCAGCATTTCATGGGCGTCGATTGGCGCTTTGACAACGATATGTATGTGTTGTTCGCCTTGTCGACAATCGTCTTTTTCTATGGCGGCTGGCCGTTTCTCGTAGGCGGCATCGCTGAACTGAAAGACAAAGCGCCAGGCATGATGACCTTGATTGCGCTCGCGATCACCATCGCCTACAGCTATAGCACCGTCGTCGTGTTCGGCTGGGACGGCAATCAACTGTACTGGGAGCTCGCGACATTGGTCGTCATCATGCTGCTTGGGCATTGGATTGAAATGCGCTCCATCATGGGGGCGTCGAACGCGCTCGAACAACTCGTTAAATTGATGCCGAATGAAGCGCATCGCTTGGATGACGATAAACAAGTTGAAGATGTGCCCTTGTCTGAAATCCGCAACAAGGATTGGGTATTGGTCAAGCCGGGCGAGAAGATTCCGGTTGATGGTGTCATCGTCGAAGGCCATTCCGCTGTCGATGAATCAATGCTGACGGGTGAATCGATCCCAATTGAAAAAGAAGACGGCGATGCGGTCATCGGCGGCTCGGTCAATAAAGAGGGCTCTCTCGTCGTGGAAGTCGAGAAGACCGGGGAAGATTCGTATTTGTCCCAAGTCATCACGATGGTCAAGGAAGCCCAGGAATCAAAATCCAGGACGCAGGATTTAACAAACCGTGCCGCGAAATGGCTGTTCTACTTGGCGCTCGTCGCCGGATTCGCCACGCTGTTCGCTTGGCTCGCACTCGGCTACTCATTTGATGTCGCCATTGAACGTATGGTGACGGTCATGGTCATCACCTGCCCGCACGCACTTGGACTTGCAGCGCCGCTCGTCGTTGCGGTCTCGACATCGATTTCAGCGAAGCAAGGCTTATTGATCCGCAACCGTGCCGATTTCGAGGGCGCACGCAATTTGAACGCCGTCGTCTTCGATAAAACAGGAACCCTGACTAAGGGTGAGTTTGGGGTCACCGACATCATCGCGAGTGACAGTTACAGCGAAGAACAAGTGTTGCAGCTCGCCGCAGCGATCGAGCAGAACTCGGAACACCCGATTGCAACGGGGATCGTCCAATCGGCAAAAGACCGGAACTTGACGATCGGCAAAGTCACCGATTTCGAATCAATCACGGGTAAAGGCATACAAGGCCAAGTGGACGGCATGAAAATCAACGCCGTCAGCCCTGGTTACATCAAAGGCGAAAACTTGTCTTATGATGAACACGTCTTTAACACATTGTCGGAAGAAGGGAAAACAGTTGTTTTCGTTCTGGCGGATGACAAGCTCGCCGGCATGATCGCGCTTGCCGACATGGTGCGCGACACGGCGAAACAAGCGGTCGCGGCCTTGAAGGAAAAAGGCATCCATTCGATCATGCTGACGGGCGATAACCAAAAAGTCGCCAACTGGGTCGCCGCACAGCTCGGCATCGAGGAAGTATACGCCGAAGTGCTGCCGGATGACAAAGCGAACCAAATTAAGAAAATCAAAGATAAAGGCTGGCGCGTCGCCATGACCGGAGACGGCGTAAACGATGCCCCGGCACTCGCGACTGCCGATCTCGGCATCGCAATCGGCGCAGGGACGGATGTCGCGATGGAAACGGCAGACGTCGTGCTCGTCAAAAGCAACCCGAACGATGTCGTCGCGCTCATCGATCTGTCGAAAAAGACCTACCGCAAAATGGTCCAGAACCTATGGTGGGCGACCGGCTATAATATTTTCGCCATCCCGCTCGCTGCCGGCGTCCTGGCGCCGTGGGGCATCATCGTCAGTCCCGCAGTCGGCGCCGTGTTCATGAGCTTGAGTACGGTCATCGTCGCGATCAATGCGAAATTACTGAAGGCTTAAAATGATTAGCCACACAAAACAGAGCGTCCATTCAATATGAGTGGACGCTCTGTTTCTGTTGATCTGTAATAGGGATAGGAAATGCGCGAAGAAAAATATATAGTAAAGCTAATAAGACCTGGCCGATTGCCAAAGTCGAAACGAACGGAGAGAGATGGAATGGAACTCAAAAAACTAGCGGTACAAGCTGCTGAACAGTATGCGCATATCCCTAATGTAGAAGCGGTCATGCTGGCGGGATCGGTGTCACGGAATTGGCAGGACGAATTCTCGGATATTGAATTGCTCATCTTTTGGAAGCAAGCGCCATCCGACGAAGAACGTAAACAAATCATCCATCAACTGGACGGCAAACTATTGGATTTTCATTCATATGAAGAGGAAGAGTGGGCTGAAACCTACACAGTAGACGGTGTGAAATTCGAAATCAGCAGTTTTCTCACCGAAACGATTCGGCAAACCATCCATCATGTAACCCGGAAACTCGAAGTCAACCCAGACATGCAGTGCATTGCCGCAGCAGTACAACACGGCATGCCGCTCTATGGGGAAGCGGCGATCGAGCAGTTGAAAAAACAAGTCGAGCATTACCCGCTTGAATTGCAGGAAAAAGTGGTTAACCATTTTAGCGACTTCGGGAGCCGGTGGAACAACCGGGAAGCGCTTGTTCACCGGAAAGATTGGCTCATGTTCTATAAAGTGGTCGTCTCCGTCCAAACGAATATTATGGGTTTGCTGTTCGGTTTGAATCGCCAATTCATTTCCCATCCCGCATTCAAGTGGCAGCGCAATTCACTTGCGTTAATGGAAATCAAACCGGACAATTGCGTCGCCCGTTTGGAGTCTGTGTTTTTTCAAGAGCCGTCTGACGCCATCAAAGAACTGGAAACGCTCATTGAAGAAATCTTCGGGCTGATCCATCACGAACTCCCGCATGTCGATCTTTCTGAAGCTGCCCGCAAAGCTGCGTTTGTCAGGCCAAAGACTTGAGCGAACGCGTCGTCTCCCTTTTTCGCAAAAGCTCATCGAACAGGAAAAAGAAGACGGCCACGAATAACGCGAAATACATGAGCTGCCCAAGAAACAAATAGGAAAATAAAGCGAATCCAAGATGGATGAGGAACGCAAGTGGAAAGCGATAGCGCTTTACATCGGAAGTTGCGAAATCGGAAATCAAGGAAGTTGGTACACCGTAAACGATGGATCCAAACAGGAAAATCAAGAATAAGGCAGCAAAGAAATATAAATCTGCAAAATCCACGCCGCTGTAGTCATTGATCGAGCCTAAATCCATAAGCAACAGAAAGGCAATCGGACAAAGTGAAGCGTAGAACGCTGCTGTGACTTTTCGGAATACCGTGCTCTTTGTAGATAGGAATTTGTTGATCGTTAGAAAGAAAATCAAAATAATCACGCTGAAGGTGATTTTTATTCCGATCCCCCATGAACTAGCCCATATGATAAACGCCACTATGGCAAAGACCGGTATGTATAAGAGATATTTGTACATGTGGATTCCCCTGTAATCATTGTAACAAGCCGGAGTCCTTGGCACTATGAAAAATTAGACTGCAATGAGACATGGGATAATTAGCTTTTAATTATAAAAAGGGACAAAGCCGAAGCTTTGTCCCTTTTTTGCGTTGGATGGCACAGCTCAAAATCTTGTGCCATCCAGTCTTAAACACTAGCCGCAATCACTGGTTCTCCAGCTTCATATTGAGGCTTTTTGTCCTGTTCGCCGCATCCTGCAAGCAATAACGCACCGGCCAGAATCAGCACAAACAAGTGGCGCTTCATCGGAACCCCTCCTCAAATTTTATGTAACGAGCGGGGAGGAGGGTGAATCGAATTACATGACTGCTTGACTGGCGTTAGGCATGGATGTTCTCATATATGGTTGATTCTATTATACCACTTGCACGAACGAAAACCTGCCACTTTGTACTGAATAATCTGTTAAAGTACGTTACACTAGAAATAACCATATTTTCAATATTATCTAATTTCACAAGATTAGTAATATAGCGGATGTACAGACAGGGGGCGATAAAATGATTTTACACAGCGAAAGTTTCGGCAAAGGAGAGCCGATTGTGTTCCTCCATAGCGGGCTGCAGACCGCGCTCACCGATTTCGACTACCAGCGCAATTATTTCAAGGAGCAGTACAAAGTCATTGTGCCGGACCTTCGCGGGCATGGAAACTCTATCAGCGATGACTTGAGTAATTTCTTTGAAGACAATGCCAATGATCTGGTAGAGACATTGGAGCACTTAGGGATTGACGAGGTCCATATTGTCGGCGCATCGCTTGGGGCATTAGTGGGGCTATTATTCGCGAAGCGCTACCCTGCCAAAGTGAAAAGCTTGACGATTTCTGGCGTCACACCGGAAAAGCCAGACAATTGGATGGAATTGCATGAGCAAGAATGCCGCAATCAACAGCAACTGCTTCAATACGAGGAAGCCACCGCTTATTTCGATCAACTGCACAAAGGCAATTGGCGGCAATTCTTTGAAATGGCGAAGCACGATGACTGGTACCCTTTCGAAGAAACGAAAGATCTGTCGGACATTGATTCGCCGATCCTCTACATCGCAGGCGAAGGAAACCCGAACGAAACGAAAGGCGTCCTTTATTATCCTGCTAAGCATGACCATGTCCATGTGTCGGTTATTCCGTTCGCGTCTCACTTGGTCCATGCCGAACAAGCGGAATTGCATGCGAAAACATTCGAACTGTTCCTAAGCCACGTCGACTAATCACGAGAGGGGTTTGCATCTCATGAAAAAACTTGTTTCACTTTTGGCTGTACTGCTCATCCTTAGCGGCTGTTCGGAAGGCGACCGCTACAACTTCAAAGGAAGCGGCGACAATTGGGATGTCTTCTACACCGTTGACGCAACTTCGCAAGACAGCAAGGAAGCGACCGGAAAAATCGTCTATACCGGCGAAGAGCCGCCTCCTGAAACCATCATCTATTCCATTGAGTCGACTGCCGGCGCATCGAGCGGAAATGTCTCGGTTGATGAAGGCGAAGTGCTGGTCGGCAAGAGCGCCTGCGAAGGTTGCGCAGTCATTCAACAAGATGAAGAGTTGGATGTGGAGATTAAATGGGACGGGCAAGTCGAGGAATTCGCATTGACCACGGAATAATAAAGTTATATGGCTTATAAGCATAGAGCATGACGGAGGAGAGTAACCGATGAACACGACAAGAAGCCATGGCTTTCAATTTCTGGACTTTCTGTTTATGGAGGAACACGAGATCCATCAGTTTGAGACAATTGCAGGTTCATTCGCAGTCATCAAATGCGGCGGAAAAAATTTGATGGTCCACAATAAATGGCGCGAGCAATGGGAGCTGCCGGCTGGCAGGAGAGAAGACGGAGAGACGTCGAAAGAATGTGCCGTAAGGGAATTATACGAAGAATCCGGCCAGTTGGTTGAAGACTTGGAATTCAAAGGCTTGCTCAAACTCCAGCATACTGACACTCGGGAAATCAAATACAATCCAGTTTTTCTTGGAATGGTAGAGAAGCTACAGCCCTTTTTACCAAATGACGAAACGACGGAAATGAAGTTATGGGATACAAAAGAGGACATCGGGGTCCTGGATGAAATGGATATTAAAATTCTCGATTATATTTAAGGCGCTAAAATGTTATGGGGGTAAAACTTGTGGAAGACATCAAAAAAGTTTGGCAGGGTTCGGCTGGAGTGGTGATCGATCAAGACAAGATCCTCATGGTGAAATCGAAGGCATCCGGTAAATGGAGCATCCCGTCCGGAGAAATCGAAACCGGCGAATCCCCGCAACAAGCGTGCATCAGGGAAGTATGGGAAGAAACCGGATTTCGCACCGAGGTGAAGGAACAGCTTCATACGAAAAATGTGCAAATCGGCAACTATGAAGTCACCAGCCATTATTTTCTGTGCAAAGTCATCTCAGGCGATATTTGTTTTCACGATCCTGATAACGAAATCGACGAAATCACGTGGAAAACACAGGCTGAACTGAAAGAGCTGCTTCACGATTACCCGGAAGATCAAGAACACCTCATTGCGTTCATGAATCGTGCGGCTTCCACCCACTAATTCATTTTCACAAACCATACGAACGGAGTTGCGCATGTGAACAGAGTAGCAGTCATCACGGTCGGCAAAACCCATAGCGGCAAAACGACATTCGCCAAAGCGCTGGAGCGACAACTTGCCAATGCCATCGTCGTCGACCAGGACAATCATGCAGAAATCCTGAAAACTTATTATCCAGCGCTCGTCCCGAAAGAGGAGCGAATGCGATCAAGTATGCCCTGACCCAGACCATCGTCGATCATTCGGTCGATCATACCGATTGCCATATCATTTTGTGCAACGCCAATCGCAACCAGCAAGGCCGTTTGAAGCTGCTGGATTTTTACCGAAGCAAAGGATTCACCACGATTTTGGTGAACTTTGACATTGCGGACGAGATTTTGGAAACGAGAATCGATTAGACCGGGCGTGACACATCGATCTTGCGTACCGTTTCTTCATTTATGGACGTGCTCGAGCGTCAACAAATGGAAGCTGTCGGTAACCCCGGCGTCACTCCTACGCCAGGCGAAGCGGATTATCTGTTCAACGTGGCAAATGTACAACAAGTGGAGGCAGCCATTTCCGATATCACGGAAATAGCTATTAGGGGGAATGGTTCATGAGAAAACTGAAAGTCATTGTCATGCTCCTGGTCATGGGAGTCATCTTATCGGCCTGCCAGAGCGGGCTGCTTAATGCCGAACAACAATCAGCCGATAAGATCGTCTTGCACAAAATGCAGAGTTTCGGGCAAGTGATGGAAAACTCGCAGCTTGAAGTTACGGATGAACAGACGATTGAGTTGTTTGCCGAAGCCATTTCGCGTGCGGACAAAGTCTCAGGAATCGCTGACGTAGCGGATCCGAATTTCAAAGTGGAGTTTGGTGAAAAGGAATTCTATTTATGGGTGGGGGAAGATCACGGGTCCGTCATGGATGTAGCAGACACCGATACGCTCTACAACTTGGAAGAACAGCATGCCGAGCAGCTCTATAGCTTTTTTTCATCCGAAAATCTGATTGATTGAATGGAAAAAGATAAGGGAGGCGGATGCATGAAGAAATTTTTCTTATCGGTCGTGGGCGGTATCGTCTTAGGGCTCATTCTATCGTTCAGCTTCATGGATTATGACAGCAGCTGGACACACCACACCCAAAGGGCTGGCGTCGACCAAGTGGTGGAAGAAATGGATTTCGATTTTGTCTTCATTGCCTCGCTCCTGGTTCTCGGGATATCAGTATTAATTTTTGCCGTTTGGAGTTTTATTGAAAAGAAGAAGGATGAAAAGTTTGTCAGAGACTTTAAGAATGAAAAAAACCGCGCCAACTAAATACACTTCCGTGGCATCTCACAGCAGATGCTTTTTTTTGTGCCGTTATTTTTCTGTGTAAAAGGGGATACAAAGAAAAACAGCAGAATTCGTCAGCGAAATAAAAGGAGGAGCCTCATATGGACAAACCGATCAAAGCGTTCGTCTTTGATGTGTACGGCACATTGTTCGACGTCATCGCTATCAAAGAGCAATGCGAGGAAGTATTTCCCGGTCACGGCGAAGTGATTAGCCAAACGTGGCGCACGAAGCAAGTCGAATATTTCATGATGCGCCAGCTTATGGGCAAATACGACACGCTTTACGCCGTCACCCGAAGCGCATTAAAATACGCACTAGAAGACGAGGGGCTCGAATCAACAGATGACATCGAGCAGCAATTGATGGATGCCTATTTGCATTTGCCGCTCTACGAAGAATCGGAAGCGGTGTTGAAACAACTGCAGGATCACCAACTCGTCGTGTTCTCGAACGGCTCGCACGATATGCTCGATCCCCTAATCGAAAATGCAGGAATAAAAGATTTGCTCGACAAAGCCGTCAGCGTTGATGAAATCAAGCAGTTCAAGCCGGCACCGGCCGCTTATCAATACGTCTTGGACCAATTGGACATCGAGCGTGACGAAATCCTGTTCATGTCATCAAATGGCTGGGACATCTCAGGGGCGAAGAATTTCGGTTTCCAGACTGCATGGATTAATCGCAAAAAAGCGCCGGTCGAACAGCTTGGCCTAGAGCCGGATTATGTATTTTCGGACTTGAACGGCTTATTGAAATGGAAATAGAACGGTCAAAAAGATTAAAGCCCATTATTCAGGGTAAACTACTTATATATAGAAAGAGGAGGCATTCACATGAATAGACTACAATTAGGGGATTTAGCCCCATCATTTACATTGCCGCTTGCTGAAGGCGGAGATTATTCGCTACAACAGGACTTATCCGAACGTCCAGGCTGGCGCTTCGTCATTTTCTTCAGAGGCTCGTGGTGCCCAGTATGTAACGAAGAATTGCAGGAAATTCAAGATAGCTTATCGTATTTCGAAGGCAAGGATATCCATTTCACGTTCTTGTCCACAGACAACCAGCAAGATCTCAAGGAAATGAAAGAAAAACACGGCTTGACCTCTCCAATCTTGGCCGATGCGACTGAAGACATCCTGAAACAATACGGTGTCTACCATCACGGAGAAGATGCATTGTACGAAGACCACGGCATTCACGGAGAGCCTGCTTACTACTTGCTCGATGAAGAAGGCAAGGTCATGTACCAGCAGCAGCAAACGAGCCCATTTGGCCGTCCGCATGCAAAAGAATTGCGCAAAATCGCTGCGTACATCCGCAAAAACTTAAAATAAGACAGCATACAAAAGAGCTTGGAGGCAATTCTCTAAGCTCTTTTTTTTCATGGCTCAATTCGACTCCAATACCGCGAAATAATTGCCTTCCGAATCCGCAAAATTGAAGGTACGGCCCGTCGGCATCGCGACAATATCGCCGACCGTGACGCCCTTTTCAGCCAACTCATTACGAAACTGTTCGAAATTACTCGCGTAAAACAATAGCGACGGCGTCTCCAAACTCAAGCCCGTATCCATCTGTTCGAGCAAATTTTTGTCGTGCAGCACGATGCTCGTCTCCGCACCTTCCCTGGGCGCAATTTCAATCCACCGCATGCCATAGTTCTCTTTGTCATGCATGATCGTAAAGCCCATCTTCTCCGTCCAAAACGTGACCGCTGCGTCCTGATCGCGCACATACACCATGACCTGGCCGATTTTCGAAATCATTGTTTTTCCTCCTCCGAATAAAATGATGAGTCTCGTCACCGTAATAATTCGATGGGGAAACGGAAAACCCTTTAGATGGCCAGCTATTTAAGGGCTGCGTTTTAATCCAAGGGGAACGATAAAGTTTTCGACAAAAGAAAGGATACCAACCAGAAAGCATAAAAAGCTCAGAAGGAATACTTCAATCCAAGAAGCCCCTAAGAAACGGAATAATAAGATGGAAAGAAAACCTACAATAAAATAAACCGGAACAAATTTCTTGGACAATAATAAGTGGCTCAGATAAATCACTCCTTAACCTATTCAATTTCGGGACTGTGTTAAATAAAATGATAAATCCCATCTTTACATAAAAATGGAACATTCACAATCCAAGCCATAGAAGTTTGATACACTAATCATAGCAAGCCTAAAAGAGGAGGAGACCCATGAAAAAAGCACCGAAACTCATTCTATTCTTTACGCTCGGCATCATCACCGGTTTTATCTTGTCATACTTGTTCAGATAAGGAGGCAATTACATAATGGACATCCGTAAAGCACAAGCCGAAGACGCAGCTGGTATCCGAAAAGTCTGCGCAGCCGGCAACCGTGAAACCTACCGCGACTTATTGTCGAAGCACGAGATCGAACGCGTCATCGAGAAATTCTATAACGAACAACGCATTTTGAGTGAAATCGAAAACACGAACCAGGACTGGAACGGTTGGTTTGTCGCAGTGGACGAGGGCAAAGTGGTCGGAGCGGGAGGCGGTGGTTTCACAGGGGAAGAAGTGGCAGAAGTCTTTGTTCTCTATTTGGATCCCGAGCGCAAATACCGAGGCATCGGCACCCAATTGCTCGAAGCGATCACACAAGACCAGAAAGCCCGCGGCGCACACATGCAATGGGTGTCGGTCGCAAAAGGCAACAGCATGGCGATTCCGTTTTATGAAGCGCGAGGTTTTGTCTTTCAATATGAAGAACCAGCTTATGACATGCCGGAAGACTCGGAGCATATGTCGGTCCGTTATATGCGCAAACTTTAGTCGCGTTCCTAAATCTGGAAGGAAGTGGGCAAGGTGACGAAACGCATGATGTGGGAAAATGACGAAACAGCGGGTTGTGAACTAGTAGAGTTCTCGATAGAGAATAGCAAAATCCAAATCGACAGCACGGTGCTATTGTTGGATGAAAAAGGCCCTATGAAAATCCATGATCATTTGGAATTGGACGAATCATGGACAACGAAGCGAATCGCCATTAACAGCGGAGACGGCAATGAACTCAAACTCACATCGTCAGGCGAAGGACAATGGTTCGATCAAGACGGCAAATTGCTGGATGCACTAACAGGCGCCATCGATGTCGATATTTCCGCAACGCCGCTCTCCAACTCCTTGCCGATTAACCGAAAAAGCTGGCATGAAGGGCAAACGCGTGATTTTGAAATGGTCTATATCGCCGTCCCATCGTTAGAGTTGCGGAAGATGAAACAAAGCTACACCTGTTTGAAATCCAGTCATCCGCGAACTTTCCGCTACCAGTCCGAGAATTTCGAGTCTGTGATCGAAGTGGATAACGATGGCTTCGTTATCCATTATCCAGGCTTGTTCACCAGAAAATATTAAAGTAGCAAAGGCGAGGGCCTTTGCTGCTTTGTGCGTTCATCCATCAATATCTTATCACTCAACCAGGTGCAAATAACGGTTCAATTGCTCAGAAAACGCTTCGAGCTTCTCTTTCTGAATTGAATAGACGCCTTTCTCGACCTTTACGAATTTCGCTGCTTTCAATAAAGCCAACTGATGATGCAAAGTCGTCTTGGAGATCGAGAAATGCTCGCTCAGTTCCTGCAATGGAGCGGGGCCATGGCACAAATAATGCAACACATTCAAGCGCAGCCCGTCACCGAGCGCTTTATGCCCTTGGATCAATTCATTCGGCGGTACTTCTGGATCGAGTAACTGCTGCTCACTGACCGGATAGAAAAACAATTTCACATCAGCGGTGCGAATCGTCAGCAGCCACGGCCGATACGACACATGCGGAATGAGCTTGACCGACCAAATGGAAGGCTCGGGTGCATAGTCGATACCTGCCACACGCTCGATTTCCTTTGTTACATTCGTCGCATCGAGCCCGCGATGCTGTTTTTCTTCAAAGTCGAGTGCCTGCAGCCATTTCGCGATGTACGGCTTTTCACTCATCCAATCCTGCCATTCGCTTAACACAGTCATAAATAACTCACTTAGTTGGGCTCTCGTATGCCGGTATACTTGCCGCACATATCCTTCAAGATAAGCGTGCCCTTCAAATAATTCGGCATAAGGAGACCACCAACCGCTTTGTTCAGGATGTTGCGACGCCTGTTCACGCAAAGCTTCGGCAGCTCGGCTATGATAAGGGAGCAGGACATCATAAAACTGCTCTTCCCGCATACCCGCCAGCCGCTTCACAAATTCATCCACCGACCTTGCCCCGAACTCATTTTGTAATAACAGCAGCCCATACCATAAATTCGTCTCTTCAATCTTAGCCAATGAATCGAGCAAAGACGCAGGCATCGCTTCCGCATCATGTGTCCACTCCTCATCCATCTCGAACGTGTGGCGCAATTGCCCGTGTGTATATCCTGCAATTCCCACAATCCATTCCCACACCGGCGATTGTTCTACAGCTAAATGAACGGTCTCTTCCGGTAACGCAGCATCCATGATCTTCATAACTTCGACCTCCAATAAGCATTTTCTTTATTCTAAATGAATCGAATAATAAATTCGATATAATTCGAATAATAAATTCGTCATATTTCGAATGAAGATAAGACAATATATATATATATATATAGAAGGAAGAGAGACGATCCTGCACCACATACGAAGTTCATCCCGAAAAAACGCATAAAAAAAGAGCACCCGAGATTTCGGATACTCCCTGAAGCCTATATTATTTGAAGCGTTTGAAGCTGTGGAATTTCTTGCCCCAGTATGGGCCGCTCAAGCTTTTCACTTCTGCTTTAGAACCGCCAGAGTGTACGAACTGGTTGTTCCCGATATAGATCCCAACGTGTGAGATCCCTGGGCGGTAAGTGTTCGCGAAGAAGACGAGGTCTCCTGGGCGTGGGCTTGAAACTTTGTAAGACTGAGCATATTGAGAAAGCGTTGTGCGTGAAACGCTTTTGCCTGCTTTTTTGAATGCATATTGTACAAATCCTGAGCAGTCAAACCCAGCTGTAGTCGTGCCGCCGAAACGGTACGGGATGCCTTTAAGTGCTAGTGCTTTAGAAACGACTGCTGAAGAAGAAACGCTTGCTGTTTTAGCAGAAGCCTGAACAACGCCAGATCCTGATGATTTTGTGACGAGTGAGCTATGTACCCAACCGTGAGTTCCGCCAGTGCGAACTTTGAACCATTTGCCGCTGCCGATTGTAGCGGATTTTGTTACTGTTGCTGTTGCGCCTTTAGAAGCGACTTTGATGACGCCGTGGCTTGTGCCGGCATCTCTGCGGACATTTGTAGCATATTTGAATTTATAAGTGCTGTTAGAGACCTGAACGATCGCTGGCTCAGATGCTTTCTGTGCGACTTCTGTAGTTGGCTGTTGTGCTTGTACGGTATCTTGTGCGTCTGTAGCTGAACTTGAAAAGACCAATGCGCCTGCTGCGAGTAGTGTAAAGAATGCTTTTTTCATTTAGTCAGTACCTCCGAAGGATAGTTTTTTTAAATTTATGTTATCTAGATATAAGGATTATCATTAATTTGCTCTGCCACTTACTATATAGACTGCCCCCTACAAAAACAATGTCTGTGGAGTTTCAATTAGGTTACAGGAATATTACAAGTGAATGACGGTTCATGAGGCTAGTCACAGCAAGGGTTTAGAAGGTGGTAATATTTACAAGTAGATGTTTATTTCTTTGAAAAAGGGGAAATACGAAAGCTTTTCATGTGATGGAATACATAAAATATTACGGTCGAACAAAATTTGTCGTAAATTTTAGAGCCTTTAATTTCCAAATCGGGACACTAAGTCCTTTCACAGCAGTTTTTTAGTGAATTAAATCATATAGTTATTAGAAAAATCAAAAACTATAGCAATAAAGCTTTGTTACACAATTGTAACAATCCATTCATTGCTTTATTTTTGTGGGTTAGGGGTATACGAGAATTAATAGTGTTTTGATCTTTAGTAGATATAGGAGAAGTTAAGGGGGGAGATTGCACTGCAATCGGACGCTTTCCGGAGGGCTCGCATTGAGCCGCTTCGTCGCTACGCTCCTGCAGGGTCTCAATTGTCTCGCTGATCCTCCCGGAGTCGCCGATTTCCGCTCCATCTCTATGTTTAATAAATAGATGTATTTCATATGAAGTGGATGTAGAAAGGGTGAGAGGGGGAGATTGCGCTCCAGGCGGAAGCTTGCCCAGGGGCGGGAATCGAGCCTCCTCGTCACTAAAACCATTGCTCCCACATCTGCTCAGCCCTCGGGCATCGCAAAAGAAATCTGCAAGCAGATGCGTCGCAAATGAATGTGCTCAGCTAGGCTTCGCTCATTCATTGCCTGTGGGGTCTCTCAAACCCGCTGATCCCTCGGGCGTCACCGCCTTACGCTCCATCTCTAGCTTTGGAAGAATAAGCACATATCATTTTTCGTTGATGTGTAGGTATCACTTTTTGAATTTCTGTTTACTTATATAGAAGAAAGTAGTTTTGATGAATCACAACTTAGGTTTAGAAAATCTCATTTCACCGTTAATACAACTCACCGCGACTCAGCGTAAAGCGCTGGGAGCAGTCTCGCATTCTTCGCTTCACCACAAACTAAAATAATGGAATCCAATTGATCCACTCGCTTCACAATGAACTGACTCGAGCGCCGGCGCGTCCAAGGGCTAGGCGTTGTGATGAGACCGGTGATCTTCCGGGCTCATCTCGAAAGCCATGCCCAAAGCGCCAAGCGCTGCATTGCCGGATTTCATATCCAGCATTCTCAACTTACCTATCACTCATTCATTAACCAATAGAAGAAACGCAATACATACCTATAGAAGGGGGCTGTCCACATGAAGAAGATTCTATCGATCGATGGCGGGGGCATACGGGGGATCTTGCCGGCGATGGTGCTGTGCGAGCTCGAGCGGCGGACGGGAAAACCGGTCTCTGAACAATTCGATATCTTCGTTGGCACATCGACCGGTGCGATCTTAGCACTTGGCTTGTTGGTGCCGGACGGCAAGAAGCCTCGCTATACGGCAAACGACATCCTTAAACTCTACGAAACAGAAGCGGAGCGCATGTTCCGGAAATCGTTCCTTCACCGCTCGCTCGGCCTCGTCGGGCGGTTTCTACACACTCAATATAGCCATAAGGAATTCGAACAAGTGCTCAAGCATTATTTCAACGACTTGAAACTATCCGACCTGCTTCAGCCAGCCGTCATCCCAAGCTACGACATCCACGGGCGGCATGCGCATTTCTTCAAAAGCACCGTCATCAGTTTGAATGACCGACAGCCCGATAGCGAAATCCGCCACATCATCCGGGCAGCGACGGCCGCACCGAGTTATTTCGCGCCGGCAAAAGTGCCGGATTATCCGGAAGCGGCGTTCATCGACGGCGGCGTATTTGCCAACGACCCAGGGCTCAGCGCGTATACCGAAGGACTCGAACTATACGGCGACGAGGAAGAAGACTTTTTGCTCGTGTCGCTCGGCACCGGGGAAGCGCAGCGCGAAGTAGAAGTGACCGGCTGGCGGGCATGGTTCCATTACGGTTGGGCTCGTTCAATTTTGAAAGTCATGATGGACGGCAGTTCTGACTCGGTCGACCATCAACTGCGCCACTTGTTGAAAGATGAAGGAATCGATCAGCGCTATTACCGCTTTCAGGAAAAACTGCCAGCGGATGATTCGGGCATCGAACAGCTCGACCGCGTGACACCGGAAAACCTCGCCCGGCTGCGGCAAGTCGCAAAGCGCATGATCGACAGGCAAAGTGCGGAGCTCGATCAATTATGCCGCTTGTTATGACTTGTCATGGAAGTGTAATGCGTTTGTCGTGGTAATTGCAACGGCGGCTCGGTTAAAATAAGCGAGGAATCATAGTGAAAAGAGGTCAACCCAATGGCACGAAGATACGGCTATATGGACTGGATGCGGGTTGTCGCGATCGTTACGGTCGTCGGCGTCCACGTCGCATCGAAAATCATCAATAATTACACAACCGGCGATTGGGAATGGCATTACGCAAACGCGATCGACAGCGCACTTCGTTGGTGCGTGCCGATTTTCTTCATGTTGAGCGGCGCCTTGCTGCTGACGCGCGACTCGAAAGAACCGATCGGTGAATTTCTCCGGAAGCGGCTCGGCAAAGTCCTATTGCCGCTCGTATTCTGGAGCGCGGTCTACATGGCCTATAATATTTTTCAACTCGGCGAGGAATACACGCCAGGGCAAATGCTTGGTGCATTCATCTCAGACGATATCTATTTCCATCTTTGGTTTCTTTACATCATTACGGGGCTGTATTTGATGGCGCCGTTTTTGCGCATCCTTGTTAAGCATATGGACAAAACAATGTTCCATTATTTCTTCGCGTTCTGGTTCTTGTTCTCGGCCGTGGTGCCGATCTTCACGCGGGCGACGGGGTATGAAGTCGCTTTTGCAGGGGAAATGTTCGCGCCCTATATCGGCTATTTCTTACTGGGGGCGTACTTGGTTATGTATCCGTTGCCGAAGCGCTGGCTTCCGACACTCGGCGTGCTCGCAATTATCGGTTATGCCGTTACATTGTACGGAACGGTCTCTGCGAATGTGGGGCGTGAAGCAGGCGATTTCGATGACTTCTTCTACGAGCATTATTACCCGCACGCGATTTTTGTTTCCTTGTTTGTATTCGTCGCATTCCAGCAGCTCGGCAAGAACTTGAAATCGACGCCGCTCATTACGCGCATCAGCACCGCGACATTCGGTGTCTATATTATCCACCCGCTGATCCAGACCTATTTGAACCGTTTATTGGATTTTAACGAATCAACGATCAATGTATGGATCGGCGTGCCGCTGTCATGGATTGTCATTTTCATCATGTCGTATATTGTCATTCGCCTCATGCAGAAGACACCGGTCGTAAGAAAGCTCGTGCCTTAGAAATGCGACTTCGTTATATAGGACGCATATGCCTATATAACTCTAGCGGGCGATGCTGGAATAGTTACTGTGGCAGTGAGTGATTCGGAGGAATGATTAAATATTTGATGAAAGTGATAGAATCAGTCGCAGTAGAGTGATTATCATGTTAAGCTGTATATAATTGTAAGTTTCGACAGGTTTGTGGGTAAAAAGGGGTGATTGCATCAAAAAGTCAATTTGGCTGGGAGCTATCATGGCAATGACGATCTTGCTTTCGGCATGTACACATAATGAAGTCATACGGGTCGGCGTGCCATTTACCGATGGTTTGACCGAAGGGGTTCATTTCCAAAAAGACATAAGTGACAGGGCTTCCATCGTGACACTCAGAACCATTCTGCGAAACGAAACGGAACTCGAGTCGCTCGACCGCTTGTCCGTAGAACCGCAGGCTGTCTTTACCATTGACCGGCCGGATGATGACGTCCAGGAAATCCGCCGCTTTGTCTGGTACCGCGACAATGGCCGTGCCATCATGTCCAACGAACGCAATGTCTTGTCCCATAAAGAAAACCAAGAATTCTTCAGGCTGACAGCAGAACAGACGCAAGACCTGAAGAAGATTCTTCAATAGGATGTATAAATGGCATAACGGTAGTAAAGCTCTGTAATTTGCAGGGCTTTTTGTTTTGGGTAATTTAGTCTTCCTAAACAGAAATAAACTTAAAGCTATCCAGATGTTCAATCGTGGAATCCGCAAAGATTAAGCAATATAACCAGCGGATGCGAATAACGAAATAAATCCAATCTGACATTCTGCATTCAATGAAATATAAAAGCAGTTCCGCGTCAAGGGTGAAGCGAAGCAATAAGACAAGCGTTCTTCTTGGCTTAATGCGAAAGCTCAACCCAAAGCGGACACTGCGACTCCTCAAACAGACACCGCAAATTAAACCCCTCTCATGTATCAAGCAATATAGGATGAGCGGCAACAACTAAGCGATTTATGTAGCGGATGCAGAATCTGAAATAAATCCAATCTGCCTTTCTAGACTCAACGAAATCTAAAAGCAGTTCCGCGCCAAGGGTGAAGCGAAGCAATAAGACAAGTGTTCTTCTTGGCTTAGTGCGAAAGCTCAACCCAAAGCGGACACTGCGACTACCTAAACAGACTCCAACACCAGAATCACTTACATATCTCTATCAAACTCAGTTGTATTGCAATGCACATCCCATCTCACAAGACTAATCCATTAGCTATAACTCCCTTACGACTATCTATGCGCCAATGTCCTTTGAAAACTTATCTGGAAAGTAAAGCTTGTTACAATTGATGCAATTTTGTGTAAACGCATTCAATTTCGAAATTCGAAGTAGTATAATAAACAAGCTTGACCATTATGAACAAAGAGGAGATGGACAGATGAGCAAGAAACTATCCTTGACGCTCGCCGCTTCGGTGCTCGCGCTTGGCAGTTTAACGGCAGGAGCTCCGGCGATTGCTGCGGGGGATTATCACGACGTCGCGAAAGAAAAAGCGCCAAAAACCGTGAAAGGCAATGGGCAAAGCTACAAAGAACGCATCCAGGAATGGAAAGAGAACGGCAAACCAGGAAAACTGAAAGAAGTCGAACTACAGATTCTCGGTACTTCAGATTTACATACAAACTTCGTCAACTACGATTATTACCGCGACGCGAAGTCCAATTCTCTGTCACTTGCGAAAACGGGCGTCTTGATTGAAGATGCACGCGAAAAAAATGACAACACTTTATTGTTCGATAACGGCGACTTGATCCAAGGCACTCCGTTCGGCGGTTATAAAGTGAGCGTCGATCCACTCGGAAAAGACGAGTTGCATCCAGCATTCGCGGCACTCGAGTCACTTGATTTCGACGCCACGACACTCGGCAACCACGAGTTCAACTTTGGCCTCGATTATTTGGATAACGCGCTAGAAGAAGCGCCGTTCCCAGTACTCAACGCCAATGTCTACGACGCCAAAACGGGCAAAAACCGTTTCACGCCGTACACAATCATGGATAAAGAAGTAACAGACCGCAAAGGCAAGAAACATACGATCCAAGTCGGCGTCATTGGCGTTGTCGCTCCGGGCATCATGGAATGGGACCGCGCAAATCTTGAAGGCAAAGTCATCGCGAAAGATGCAGTCGAAACGGTCGAGAAATTCATTCCACAAGTCGAGAAAGCCGGAGCGGACGTTGTTGTCGTGCTGTCCCACTCAGGAATGGGCGATGAAGTCCATACGGTCGGCGAAGAAAATGTTACCTATCAATTAACGGAAGTGGACGGTGTGGATGCAATCATCACGGGCCACAACCACGACGTGTTCCCAGGATCTTATAGTGAACTGGCGAATGTCGACCAGGAAAACGGCACGATCAACGGCACACCGGTTGTTATGCCAGGTAAATTCGGCAGCCACCTCGGCGTTATCGATTTGACGCTTGAGCCACGCGGCAAGACATGGCGCATCACAAACGGCGAAGCGGAACTGCGCGCCATCGATTCCACGACGGATGAAGTCGCAGAACAAGTCATCGAAGCCGTAAAAGAAACGCACGAAGGCACGGTGGAATACATCCGCAGCCCTGTCGGCGAAACGACAGCGCCGATCAACAGCTATTTCTCACTCGTGCAAGATGACCCATCCGTACAAATCGTCAATAACGCGCAGCTTTGGTACGCCGAGCAGCAACTTGCGGGCACACCAAACGCTGATCTTCCGTTACTTTCCGCAGCAGCACCGTTTAAAGCGGGTGGGCGCAACGGCGGCGATTATTACACGAACATCGAAACCGGCGAAATCGCCATTAAAAACGTCGCAGACTTGTACGTCTACGACAACACGGTCTTCGTCTTGAAATTGACTGGGGCAGACCTCAAGGAATGGCTCGAAATGTCAGCTGGCCAGTTCAAGCAAATCGACCCGAATGCTACGGGCGAGCAGACATTCATCAACGACAACTACCGTACGTATAACTTCGATGTCATCGACGGCGTAACCTACGACATCGACATCACAGAGCCGGCGAAATATGACGGCGAAGGTGCGATTGTCAATGAAGGTGCAGAACGCATCGAGAACCTTCAGTACGAAGGCGCAGCGATCGACCCGAACCAGGAATTCTTAGTGGTAACTAACAACTACCGTGCGAGCGGCAACTTCCCAGGCGTCCGCAATGCGACAGAAACAATCGACTTTGCATATGAGAACCGCCAAGCGATCCAAGATTATATCGTGGAAGAGGGCACAATTGACCCGTCCGCAGACGGCAACTGGCAGTTCGCGCCGGTAGAAGGCGATCCGAACCTCGTATTCGAAACCTCGAATGCAGCGAAGAGCCTGGTAGAGCAAGAGTCAGCGATCCAGTATATCGAAGTCACACAAAATGGCTTCGCGAAATACGGCTACACGATCCAGTAAACAGAAAACAGACCCGAGAGATTTTTTTCGGGTCTGTTTTTTTTGATATAGGAAAGAATAGTAGGGGAGATTGCGCTCCAGGCGGACGGTTTGGGCCCGCAGGATGCGGGTCATGCAGCTGATGCGACAGGACGTCGCGTTTTCAGCTGCCCGGGGGCCGGCTTCAGCCGCTTCCAGCTCGCTCGAGAAGTAGTGGTAACTCCCACTGCTCCCACATCTGCAAGCAGATGCGTCGCAAATGAACAAGCTCAACTACCTTTCGCTTGTTCATTAGTCGCCGCCCTAGGCTTCATCTCTAATAGTAGAGTGGTTATAAAATATCCTCACATCCCGTAATGAACGAGTAGAAATAATAATGTGCATATGCAATGTTTACAGCGAAACACGCAAGCTTTCGAAATCATTCCAACTGCTAAGTGTCGATCCAGTCATGTGCTGAATATAGAAACACTCACTTCTACACAAGCCAGTCACAATGAAATCTCAAAGCAGTTCCGCGCCATGGGTGAAGCGAAGCAATAAGACAAGTGTTCTTCTTGGCTTATTGCGAAAGCTCAACCCTAAGCGGCGACTGCGAATAAATATAGATGTATTAGCCAATCCGTTATCAGTCTACTATGACTTAAGGGTGGATAGAGTAATCCACCCCCTAGCGGGGCATAGACCCTTCAACTTTCAACTTCCGAAACGCCGAAATTCCGAAGAACAGATAGATCACAAACACCGTTGCAGCAAGAGCTATGGAGATATTGGCTAAGCTGAACAGCTGATAGGCAAACCAGAGAAGAGACAGCGTGCCCACAAATAGTCCAGCGCGTTTGTTCTTCCGGTAGATATTCATGAAAATAATGGCAGCTAGTGCCCCCATAATGAGCGCAGCGCCTACGAAAAGAATATACATAACAATCGATAACTCCATCTGCCTCATCTCCCTTCATTCCGTCCATCCTATCATACCCTGTTTCAAGTTTCTTCTATATAAATGCAATTCAAACTATAACCAACTCCTTCATACTATTTATCCAAAAACACAGTAAAAAGTTCGACAACAATAACATTCTAAGAAAAGTATAGTGGGGTAATCCTATAAAATTGCATTTATCGCTCGTGAATTGGATAATATCTTGAAATAACTAAAACTAAAGTCTTTTATAATTTACAAAATGTGTTTCATAATACCTAAATCAACTGTATAATAAAACCATTATTTAAAATACAAGTTTAACTTGTTTTTAACTTCTAGCCGATACAGTAGAGAAAACGGCAGAAGAGGTGGGGGCATCATGGGAATGGTTTCAAAAATCCAACCAAACGGGAAGGAGGGCCAGCTTAGTATGAGAACAATTTTAGTTACAGGCGGCAACGGTTTTTTAGGCTCGCGCTTTATCCATGAACTCTTGATCAAATACCCGGGCTACCAAGTTGTGGCAATTGATGAGGAAGCGGAGAACGTGCCGGAATTGCTACGGCCATTATTTGCGAGTAAGCGCTATGCGTTTCATCAAGTCGATATCCGCAATAGCGAGGCAGTTGCTCAAGTATTCGAGCATTACGAAATTAGCGACGTCGTTCATTTTGCGGCGAAAACGCATGTCGGCGAATCGATCCGTAATCCGGGCATCTTTGCGGAAACCAATGTGCTAGGCACGTTCCATGTACTCGATGCTGCACGCAAGCAATGGATGGACGGGCCATTTGAATCGAAAGCGGCTTATGCGGATTCGCGCTTTTTGCATATTTCAACTGACCAGGTTTACGGGCCGACAGCAAACGGCTTCGCGGATGAAACGATGAAATACGACCCGATCAGCCCGTACGCGGCGAGTAAAGCGAGTTCGGATTTGATGGTCTCGGGCTTCCACGAAAGCTACGGGATGGATACGGTCATTTTGCAGGCGTCGAATGTGTTCGGCCCGCATCAGCAAAACGACAAGCTCATCCCGATCATTTTGCATAAAGCATTGTCTGGCAGCATCATCCCGGTTTATTCAGGTGGGGAAGATGTCCACGACTGGCTCTATATCGAAGATTTCTGGCGCGCCGCAGACACGGTGTTTCATTTGGGCGATGCGGGTGAAACGTATCTTGCAGGTGGCAACGCGCCACTCAAGACACTTGAGATCGTGGAGCGGATCTGCGAATCGCTCGACCAACATTTCCCGGGAAATGACAGCTACCACAACCACATCCGTTTTGTGGAGCAAGCAGGCGGCGTTAAAGCGCCTCACCGGTTCGCCGTGTCCACCGAAAAACTGAAACACCAGCTCGATTTCGTCCCCGAGACAGATTTTAACCGAGGCATCAATGAAACCATCGAATGGACGCTATCGAAAAAGCGGCTATGGGAAGTTGTATAACACGTAAACCAAACGACAGTTGCCACGAGGTGTCCCATGATCCCATTTGAAACAATTCAAAGTAAAAATCATCCCAGGGCGAACGGCCAGATCCGTAAAATCGCCCTCGTCCATAAACATATGAAAGCAGGCGGCGTCGAAGCTTTGATCGTCCGCATGTCGCGCTGGCTCGTCGACAACGGCTATCAAGTGAGCGTTTATCTCTATAGCGGCGGCGGCCCGCTGCTCAATCATCTTCGGCAAGTCAGTGGACTCAAGCTTATTGCCCGCGAGGACGGCAAGGAACTGGTACTCGGTTTGTCGGTATTGAACAAATTGGTACGGTCCGATAAATACGATTTGGTGTATTCGTTCAGCCCGTCCGGCTTATTATTGTCGTATGCGTTGCCGGCACATGTGCGCATGTCTGGCGTTTATCAGCCGGAGCTCTACAAACTCGAGCGCAATAAGAAAATCATCCGCGCCTTGAAGACGATTGACAAAGAGTTCCATCAGAAACTGGTGTTCATGAACCCGACCGTCCGGCGCTATACAGTGCGGGCACTTGAGATGGAAGTGCCGGAACAATTCATGCCGCCGCCGATTGAACAGGCGGAACTCGCAGTTGACTATGGCAGCCCGCATTCGAGGCGCATCGTCTCGGTGGGAGCGATCCAATCCTTTACGACCCATTACGCACAAGTGATCGAATTGATGGAAGAGCTGATCCAAATCGACCCGGCGTTCACCTACCATATTTACGGGGAAGGGCCGGACGAAGCGCGCTTGCGAAAAAGCATCCAGGAATCCGACGCAAAAGACCATATCTTTCTCCATTCAATGCCAAAAAGCGGACGGATGGAAGATGTGTTGAAAGATAGTTTTTGCTTTATCGGCTCCGGGGCTGTGATGATCCAAGCGTGTGGTTCCGGGGTTCCAGGTATCACGTCGCGTACGAACGACGCCGAAGCCCTATCGGAAGGTTATTTCCACGAATTGCCGCCTTATGAAGTGGGCGAGTCCTACTGGGAGGCGCCGGAGACCTATGAGATCGGCGAATTGGTGAAGAATTTGCTGGTGTCGGAGAGTGCGTACCGGAAAGTGGCGCAGCGCTGCAAGCACAAAGCGCGTAAATTTGAAATCAATGCTGTGATGAACGAATTTCTATTGCTCGCCAACAGCAAGCTCCAATAGTCAAAAAGCCTATGAGTATTAGGTGTTAAATCGTCTGAAAGTTCCCTTAAATTAGCTTTCGATATTATTTCTTCAGAAATTTAAAGGGATATTTTGTTATATTGTGTCATTTGGTCTATGAATTGGAGAAGTCGTCCTGTATAATAAAAATTAGTTAAAATAGGAAGGGACTCCAGTCACTCCCTTATTAAGCAGAAAGCAGGTGAGCTAGATGGAATTCGCTGAATACCAACACCGCTTAGAAAAAAAGTACGGGCAGCCGATCGAACAAATCATGCGCGATGTTTACATTGAGAAAGATTACGGCCCTGCTACCGGTGCACAGGAACTTGGGATCCCGAGACAAGTGTTCATGCATTTCGTTCATCAATTCAATTTGAAACCCGATAAACTACAACGCCTATAATTAGGCAAACCGCCTCTGTAAAATGGAGCGGTTTTTTATTTGCAAAATTTTTGTTAAGAATGTGTCGAAAGATAGGGGTGTAATGACATAAAGAGGAGGAATGAACCGGTTTGAAATCTTTTTCCCGAATCTATTTTAATAAGTAGGTACAAATATTCAAAAACGACTAGTCAAAAGGATATAAAAGGAATATAATAGGTACATCTTATAAAACCAAACTACATCTAAACGCACTACACAGGAGGAGTGTCCGCGCGCATGAAAGATTATGAATTAGTACAGAAGCAATTGGAGAGAGAGCATAAACAAACGATTGATGATATTATGTACAATTACTACATCGAGAAAGATCTGGGGCCGGCTATGGGCGCGAAGGAACTGGGAATCCCGCGCCGTGCGTTCGTCTACTTCGTCCAGCAATGCCAGTTGCAAGCGGCCAAGTTCGATCTCATTAAAAAAAAAGCACTGAACTCCAGTGAATTGATGGCTGCCCTTTGAGGGTGACTATTTTTGTCTGGGAGATTCAGTGTCAAGCTAGAACAACTTATTACGTACAAAAAAGACAGCTGCACTGATGCCTTTTAGGCTCAGTGCAGCTGTCTTTTACGTTATTCCGTTGCTTCTTCCAACTCCAAATGCTCTTTCAAAGTCGACTGGATTTCCGCAAGTTCTGCGTCGTCCATCATGTAATACCAGATGCCGTTGATCGTTTCGCCGTAGCCATCTTCGACAATCATCTGATCAACATTAGTAACGGCGTCTTGATAATTGCGCTGCACGTCGACCATTTCGTCGAAGGTCATGTTCGTGCGGACGTTTTGCCCGAGGGCATCAAAGATGTCTTTATAGTTCCAGAGGCTGTTGATGGAAGCGCCTTTTCTCATGATGCCTTGGATGACTTGCTTTTGGCGGTCCTGGCGTCCGAAGTCGCCGCGCGGATCTTGTTTGCGCATTTGGACATAATCGAGAGCTTGTTCACCGTTCAATTCGATTTCGCCTTCTGGGAAGTTATCGAAGGCGAGTGAGTTGTTGACGGTCACGCCGTCCACTGCGTCGACGATATCTTCAAAGCCTTCCATATTCACTTGCACGACGTAATCAATCGGAATGTCGAGTAAGTTCTCGGTTGTGTTCATCGACATTTCTATGCCGCCGAACGCATAAGCGTGGTTGATTTTGTCTGTTGTGCCCCGCCCAATGATTTCGGTGTAAGTGTCACGAGGGATGGAGACCATTTTTGTCGACTGCGTTTCTGGGTTGACGGTCATGACAACCATCGTGTCGGAACGGCCGCGGTCGTCTTCGCGCTCATCTACACCGAGTAGCAGCACAGAGAATGGATCTTGCTGGTCGAACTCGACAATATCGGTCCGTTCAACAGATGGTTGTTCGCGTTCGACTGGTTCGTGCATCGTATCCAAAGTTGTCGTGAAGTTCGAGTAGACGCTATAGGCGTAGATACCGCCGGCGACGAGTAGCAATAAAAATCCAATCAGTAAGTACTTGGGCCATTTTCTTTTCTTTTTCACATTCGTTCCTCCGTTAGTTCGCGATAAAATAATTGCTTAATTCAGTTGCCCACGTTTCAGCGCCCTTATCGTTAGGGACGGCGTCTTCTGTTAAATGTTCCTTCAAGGCGATATCGTCCGTGTCGGGCCATGCATCCCAGTGTTCGATATATGGATAGCCGTAGATATTGGCGAATTCACCGAGTGCCTGAACTTGTGCGAGGTAATAGCCAGCGCCGTAGATCGGCTGCGGGGCGTGCAAGATAACGAGGGCGTCTGAGTTCTCCTGTTCCAAACGATCGGAGAAGGCTAGAACATCCTGGCGTTCATCTTCAATGGAGATGCGGTCGTTGTTCATCAGTGTCAAAGGTTCAAGAAGAGCTAAATCGTATCCAGCCGACAGGTCAACGGATTGAAGTGAGTCGGATGTTCCGTCAACTGCTTCAATCGTTACTTCAATCGATTCGCCATAAGCTTCTTCTAAGGAAGTCTTTAAGCGTTCTGCGTAACCAGGATCACCAGATTCAAGAGCTTCAGATCCCGCAATTAATAGTTGTAGAGCTTCGCCTTCGGAACTTTTCTGCAGAAAGAGTTCCTGGACTTGTTCATCCATATTAGCGAAGAGTTCTGCGTTCACAGAATTGTCACCAGTTGACTCGGTTTGAGTGGTTTGAGTTTCAGAATCAGTGTTTTCAGTTTCAGCGCTTGCGGTTCGGTCAGGGGTTCCTGCCCCTTGCAGTTTATCCTGCCAAGATAAGTAAGAAAAGACAAGGATTCCTAGGCAGGCAAGGACTGCAACGAGCGCTCCTAATTTATACAATTTCATATTTTGCTCCTTTCAAAAATAGCCATTTATATAAATTAAAGATAGCATAAATCCATCCTTGTTCCTATATAACTTTTTAAAATTGGAAGTCCAAATGGTATATTCCTGTGATATACTGTCTTATGTTGTTTAAATTTGTCTATTATTTAAATTGAAATAGAAGGAGCCATTTACTACATGGAAGAGACTATTAGCTTACAGGATTTATTCAAGACATTAAAGAAGAATATCGGAATTATTGCACTGACGACAATCCTGGCGATCACGATTGCAGGAGCGGTTTCGTTCTTATTCCTGACACCGATCTATGAGAACTCGACACAAATCCTCGTCAACCAAGAACAAACTGAGGCCTCACAGATGACAAATCAGAACATCCAAACTGACCTCCAACTCATCAATACATACTCGGTCATCATCAAAAGCCCAGCGATCCTCGATCAAGTCATCGAGCAGATGAACTTGGATATGAGTGCTGAAGCCTTGACTCAAAAAATTACTGTTAATACAGCAGAAAACTCACAAGTCGTGAACGTAGTTGTACGCGATGAAGATCCAGCACAAGCAGTAGAAATTGCCAATACAACAGCGGAAGTATTTGAAAACGACGTCCGCGAGCTAATGAACGTCGACAACGTATCGATTTTATCGCCTGCTGTATTGAAAGCTAACCCAAGCCCGGTTGAACCGAACCCAATCTTGAATATGGCAATCGCCGCTGTAGTCGGTTTGATGCTTGGTGTCGGTATTGCATTCTTGCGTGAATACCTCGATACATCGATGAAGACTGAACAAGACATTGAAGATATTCTTGGAGTCCCGCTACTAGGTGTGATTTCACCGATCAAAGAAAAAGCAGAACTTGAAACTACAACGAGCAATCGCAGAAAGGCGGCGGAGTTGAATGGCTAAGAAAAAACAGAATTTGCAAGCAACTGCCCGTAAAGTTATTACGCACACAACGCCACGTTCTTTTGTCTCTGAACAATTCCGCACTTTGCGGACAAACGTCAATTTTGCATCGCCAGATCAGGAACTACGTTCAATCGTTGTCACTTCAGCAGCACCAGGTGAAGGGAAATCAACAACTTCTGCGAACCTAGCGACAGTATTCGCACAAGAAGGTAAAAATGTCCTTTTGGTAGATGGCGATATGCGTAAACCAACAACTCACTATACATTCCATATGCCTAACACAATCGGCCTCTCCAACGTCTTAACGCGTCAAGCTACGGTAGAAGACGCTGTCCGTCCTACGACGATTGAGCGTTTGGACTTGATGACATGTGGACCAATTCCACCGAACCCAGCAGAACTATTGGCATCGAACGCCATGGGGATGCTTATCTCTGATTTGAAGAAACGATATGATGTCGTCATTTTTGATGCTCCTCCTGTTTTGTCGGTAACAGACGGGCAGGTACTGGCGAATAAATGCGACGGTGCCATTTTGGTCGTCAATTCCGGAAGCACGGAAAAGGAAATGGCCGCCAAAGCAAAAGAAGCAATCGAAGCGTCCAACAGCAAATTGATCGGCGCCGTATTGAACAATTTTGAGCTGGCAAAAGACAGCTATTATTACCAATACTACGGCAATGCTGAAGAGTAAAAGGGGGATCTCCTCCTTTTGCTTTTTCTTTTAAATGCGATACCCAATTTTTTCAAAGAAAGAATAAGAGATAGCCATATTTGACAGATTTCCACCTTAAAACTAATACATAGAGAATTCTTATAGAGAAATGAACACCTGGACCTGAGAAATGATTGCCTAGCAACAGGAGGGAACCAAACATGATCGATACGCACGCACATATTCTCCCGGCATTGGATGACGGCGCAGAAACGATGGAACATACGAAAAGGCTATTGGATATGGCGGTCAATGAACAATTAGCGGGAATCATTGCGACGCCACACGGCCACCACCCGAACTTCAAAACCGATATTGCTGCACTTCATATACAGTTGAAAACAGTGAAAGACTATGTAAAACAAGCGCAATTACCCTTAGAAATCTACAGCGGACAGGAATGCCGTCTATCGGATAAATTGCCCCAGCGTCTCGCGACTGGCGAAGCATTGACATTGGCGGAATCGCGCTACGTCTTATTGGAGTTGCCTTCATCCGTCATCCCGGCTTACACCGTTCCGGTCATCCAGCAATTGATCACTTCCGGCTATATCCCGATCATTGCCCATGCAGAACGCAACCAAGGCATCATCCAAAAGCCTGAGCGCTTGAAGAAGCTATTGATTCACGGGGCGATGGCTCAAGTAACGGCTGGATCACTCGCAGGAAGCTTCGGCAAGAGTATCCAGAAGGCGGCGCTTCAGCTGGTCGACGCCAACATGATTCATGTATACGGTTCGGATGTGCACAGTGAAGATGTGCGGCCGTTCCATTTCAATGCGGGGCTTGACGTCTTAGAGAAAAAGAACCGTCACCAGATCATCGATATCCTGCTCGAGAACAATGACCGCATCCTCCTGGACCAGGACTTGTACGTTCTTGAGCCACAAGACATAGAAAAGAGTAAATGGTGGAATATCTTTGCTTAAAACATAATATTATAGTATGAATTTTACATTTCTACTCTATCTTTACTGGAAAAGTCATGTTAAAATTAGCAACAGATTTCCAGCACTTGTGTAATTAGTAATGCCTCGTGAAAGGGTGGACCCGCATGTCACTGAAAAACAGAATGTCTTTACTAATAGTAGTCGATTCACTAATCGTCTTTTTCTCCATCTTTGTCGGCTACTATATCCTCTACCCTTACGTAGATATCTTCCAGAACCAATTCCTCTTAGCAAGCGCGTTAACCATTTTCATCGCTCATCATGTATTCTCCATGTATTTTGGCCTGTACCGGAAAGTATGGGAATATGCCTCGATTGGTGAACTTTCTTCTATTGTGAAAGCTGTAAGTTTATCCGTTATAGCGGTTGGGCTGGTCCAATTTATTAATAGACAGGATATACTAGTTCGAGCCTTGGCCATCACATGGATGCTACACGTGCTTCTTATTGGCGGTTCTAGGTTGTCCTGGCGTATGATGCGTAGCAAAGCTTTTCGATTCAAATCTCCAGATCAAGAACTTAAACGTACAATGATTATCGGAGCTGGAAAAGCCGGTACACTCGTCGCGCGCCAGCTCCTGAATAATCCTGAGAACGGCTTTTTACCGGTACTATTTGTCGATGATGATAAGAATAAACATGGCCTGGACATTTATGATGTACGTGTTGTGCATGGTGAAACAAAAGAGATTGATGCCATTGCTAAAGACAATGCCATTGAACGGATTATCGTCGCTATACCCTCGCTTAGTAAGCAAGAGTCAGCTGAATTGATAAAACTTTGTATGGATAGCGGCATTAAAACCCAGACCATCCCGCTCATTGAAGATGTTATGACTGGGAAGGTCTCTGTCACGGATATCCAAGACGTTAAAATTGAAGATCTTCTCGGACGTGAAGAAGTAAAGCTAGATATGAATAAAATTGCCGATCAACTGACCGGCAAGACGATTCTAGTAACAGGAGCAGGCGGATCCATCGGTTCTGAAATTTGTCGTCAAATCTCTCGCTTCGGACCAAAGCAACTCCTGTTACTTGGCCATGGTGAAAACTCTATCTATTTAATCGATATGGAACTTCGTAAATCTGTAGGCAATTAGTGAATTAAGAAGTAATAAGATTAAAAATTTTAAAGATTTTACTAGTAGATACATAGTAGAAACAAATTTCGAAATCCTTCCTAACCAAATTGATTTTGAAGCGTTAAAAGAATTCGACTATTTTGTTGTAGGTAGTGACCAAGTATGGAATCCAAATTTCAGAAAAGGATTTGAGTTTGACTTTTTGACTTTTGCTGAAAAAGAAAAAAGAATTGCCTATGCTCCAAGTTTCGGAGTAAATGAAATACCAAAAGAGTTCGAAAATAATTACAAAGACTGGTTATTAAATATACCTTCTATTTCAGTTCGTGAAAAAGCAGGAGCAAAAATTATTGAAAAGCTAACTGGAAGAAAAGCGGAAGTGGTTGTAGATCCAACCTTACTATTAACTAAAGATGAGTGGTTAGCTATTGCCACCCCTGCAAAAAATAAAACGAAAAATAAATTTTTACTCACATACTTTTTAGGTGATTTAACTCTGGAAAGTGAATATGAAATAAAAAAAATCGCAGCTAATGAAAATTTAGAAATTATTAATTTGGCAAACTTTAATAATCCGGAAGTGTATACTGCTGATCCAAGTGAGTTCTTGGATTACATTAATACGGCATCTATCTTCTTTACTGATTCATTCCACGGTGTAGTATTTTCTATACTATTAGATACTCCTTTTGTAGTTTATGAGAGAAAAGGAAAATCTCCTTCTATGAACTCTAGAATTGATAATCTACTAAGTTTATTTAAACTTGAGGACCGAAAAAACGAGAACTTAAAAGGTGCCACAATTAGTAAATTAATTGATGTCGACTATTCACATGTCAATTCTATTTTAGAAATTGAGCGGACAAATGCAAATAGATTTATTGAAAATGCTTTAGGCATTAAAAGAGTAAAATAAATCCTGAGAATGTAGTTATATTTTGTATATATTAAGAAAGAAGTTGTGAAAATGAACCAAATTAAGTCGGGAGCTATATTGTCATATGCGGGATTAATGGTAACGATTTTGATTGCATTACTATATACTCCTATAATGATTCGGTTATTAGGGCAAGCTGAATATGGTTTGTTTGCATTAATCGGATCGTTTGCTGCTTATTTTAGTATTATGGATATGGGCTTAACTAATGCAGTTGTCCGATACGTTGCTAGAAACAGAGCTGTAGGTAATGAAAAATCAGAATCAAAACTAAATGGAATGTTTTTAATTCTATTTTCTATTATAGGCTTATTAGTTATAGTAGTCGGTACCTTACTATTTAATAATATTGAAAATATTTTTAGTAATAGTTTAACAGTCAATGAATTAGCTAAAGCAAAAATTATGGTAATTATATTAATCATTAACTTTGCATTTTCATTTCCTTTAGCTGTATTTGGTGCAATTATGCAGGCTTATGAAAAGTTTATTATTGTTAAAACTCTTGGAATTATTCGATCTATTTTAGTTCCACTGGTTACATTACCTTTACTCTTTCTAGGGTATGAATCTATAACTATGATTGTTGTTATCGCTGGAGTGAATATTGCTTGTTTATTATTTAATGTGATTTATAGTTTTAGGTATTTAAAAGTTGAATTTCATTTCGGGAAAATTGACACTGACTTATTAAAAGAAATACTGGGATATTCTTTTTTTGTTTTTCTAGGCGTTATAGTTGATCAAATTTATTGGAACACAGACCAGTTTATATTAGGTGTTATTGCCGGCACTATACCGGTAGCTGTTTATGCTATTTCAATGCAGTTTATAACATTATATATGAGGTTTTCTACCTCCATAAGTGGTTTGTTTCTACCCAAAGTTTCAATGATGATAGCTAATAAGGAATCTACAATAAAACTAACTGAAATGATGATACGGTATGGTAGATTACAATATATTATATTGTCTTTCATTTTGAGTGGGTTCATTTTATTTGGTAAAGCGTTTATTGATATATGGGCTGGAAGTGAATACGCTGATTCGTATAAGATTATTTTAATTATTATGATTCCTTTGACTCTACCTTTGATTCAAAACTTAGGAATTTCAATTTTGTACGCTAAAAACTTACAAAAGTTTAGGTCAATTAATCTAATCATTATAGCTATTTTTAACATTTTAATTACAATTCCCCTTGTTCGAGAATTTGGAGGAGTTGGAGCTGCTATTGCAACTGCGATGTCCTTAAGCATCGGAAATATAGTAGTTATGAATATTTATTACCATTATAGAATAGGTATTAACATTCCGTTATTTTGGAAAAATATTATTAAAATGACTATTCCAGTTATATTTTCTTTGCTTATAGGGTATGCTATTAACTCTATTTTCGTGTCAAATGAAGTTTCACATCTAGTGTTAAAAGTCGGTATTTTTTCCTTAGTTTTAATCGCAATAATGTGGAAGTTTAGTTTCAATAATTATGAAAGGGATTTATTTAAGTCAATTCTAATAACGACAAAGAAAATTATAACTCGTTTATTTAATAGATTGTATTTTTCAAAGGGAGTGTAAATGTGGGTAGTAATTTAAGAACACTAATGGATACAGTGGTTGCAAATGATTACTGTATTGGTTGCGGAATATGCGCTAGTTTAGATGGATCTCCATTAACTATGAAGTTAGACGAGTATGGGAAATATAAACCAACTATCAATCAAAATTATGAAGAAAAAGACATGAAAATCAATCCTTTAACTGTATGTCCTTTTTCAAATGATAATAAAAATGAAACAGAAATAGGTAAAGAAGTATTTGGACATGTAGAACATATTAAGTTTAATGAATACACTGGATATTCATTAAAGAATTATGCGGGATATGTAACAGAAGGATCTTATCGTGAAAAGGGTAGCTCAGGTGGGATGGGAAATTGGATTTCTGCACAACTTCTTAAAAATAATATGGTGGATGGAATTATCCATATTAAATCAGCTGAGGACAACAACGACTTGTTATTTAACTATCAAATATCTTATAACGAAGGTGACTTATTCTCTGGAGCAAAATCTAAATATTATCCTATCGAGCTTTCGCAAGTTATTCGATTAATTAAGGAAAAAAAAGGTAATTACGCAGTAATTGGAATCCCTTGTTATATAAAGTCTTTACGATTGTTGGCTGATCAAGACCCTGTTGTGAGAAATCAAATTAAGTACTTTATTGGTCTAGTATGTGGCCATCTTAAAAGTGACATGTTTGCAAAATCAATAGGGTGGCAGATGGGTATCAAACCTGAAAATCTACAAACAATTGATTTTAGAAAAAAGTTAGAGGGAAAAGCAGCTAACGATTACGGTGTAGAGGTTACTGGTTTAAAAGAAGGTAAACATGCAGTACTCAGTGCCAGAACGAAAGAGATGTATACTACAAATTGGGGACATGGTTTATTCAAGTATAATGCATGTGAATTTTGCGACGATGTTTTAGCAGAGACCGCAGATGTTACTGTAGGTGATGCATGGCTTCCCCAATATTCACACGATGGAATGGGTACAAATATTATTACTGTTAGAAATCCGGATATTCAAAGATTATTGGAGAAAAATCACGATAAAATATTTTTAGAAGAAATTAGCCCAGAAAAAGTTTATCAATCTCAAGCTGGAGGATTTCGACATAGAAGAGAAGGGTTGTCCTATAGATTATACTTGACGGATGAAGAGAAAACTTGGAGACCTATAAAAAGAGTGTCTCCTAAAAAGAATATTGGTCGAAAAAGAGAAATCATATATAAAAAACGCCTTACACTTTCTCGAGAAAGCTACAAAGGTTATAAAATCGCAGAGGCTGAGAATGATTTTAATGCATTCATTAAACATATGGATCCGTATATTAAGGATTATAATAATGTAGCTAAAGCTTCTATTTTCAAAAGAGCAATAGGTAAATTGAAAAAAGAACTCATTCAGTTTAATAAAAGTTAAAAATTCATCGAGAAAGTGTTGAAATTGTTAATGAGGCATCATTTGCTGAAAAATTTCATTTTTAACTCTTGTAGATTCGAATGTTCCGTCAAATTACATTAAGAAGGTGAGAATATGAAAATAAAAAAAGCCATAATTCCAGCAGCAGGACTTGGAACACGCTTCTTGCCGGCGACAAAAGCGATGCCGAAAGAAATGCTCCCGATTGTCGATAAACCAACGATTCAGTATATTGTAGAGGAAGCGATTGCTTCTGGTATTGAAGACATCATAATCGTTACCGGTAAAAACAAACGCTCGATTGAAGATCATTTCGATCATGCATTTGAGCTCGAAGACACATTGATGAAAAAAGGGAAAATGGATATGCTCGATTCTGTTTTGCAGACATCAAATGTAGAAATTCATTACATTCGTCAGAAGCAGCCACTTGGCCTGGGTCATGCAATTTGGTCAGCCCGCAAGTTCATCGGTGACGAGCCATTTGCAGTGTTGCTTGGCGATGATATTGTGGAGCACTCTGAGCCGTGCCTAGCTCAACTGATGAACCAGTATGAACAAACTCAAAATAGCATTATTGGTGTTCAGCAAGTAGCAGAAGAACAAACAAACCGCTATGGCATTATCGATCCAATTTCAATTGATAACAAGTTGATAGCAGTGAACAAGTTTGTAGAGAAACCTGAACTTGGTACAGCTCCTTCAAACTACGCTATCATGGGACGTTATGTGCTTACTCCAGAAATCTTCCAATTTTTAGAGAAGCACCAGCTAGGAGCAGGTGGAGAAATCCAGTTGACGGATGCTATTCAACAGTTGAACGAAGAACAAGCTGTATATGCGTATGAGTTCGAAGGACGCCGTTTTGATGTGGGAGAGAAGTTTGGTTTTATTGAAACGACTATTGAATTTGCCTTGCAGCGTCCGGAACTGAAGGATCAATTGCTAGAGTTGTTCGAGAAGAAGCTGAAAGAACAAAAGCAAGAAGCGAAATAATTTATGAGTAAGTTAGTGATTGAACACCGTCGATTCAGATGAATCGACGGTGTTTTTCTATATTTATTTAGTGGTAAGTGAAATAAAATTAACTAAATATCAAAATAGTCATTGAATTCTGAATAATTAAAGTTATAATAACTGTATACAATTATTCAGATATTAAAATGTTCAAGGGGGTGGCCATCATGTTTGATACGATGGAAGGTAATTTAGGGAGAATATCCGCAAAAGATATCGCGTATGAACAAATCAAAGAAAAGATCTTGAAATGTGTGTTGGAACCTGGCCAGGCGATTGTTAATGAGAAGCTCGGGAAAGAGCTGGAAATCAGCCGGACACCGCTTCGTGAAGCGTTGCAGCGTTTGGAAGTGGAAGAGCTGGTCGTGCGTAATTCCAATGGCACTTTCAGTGTCACACCAATTTCGATCAAAGAAGTTAAAGAAATATTTATCATGCGAAGTAAGCTCGAAGGGATCTTAATCCGTGATGCCATCGACAATTTGACGGATGAGTCGATTGAGTATTTATCCTATCTCACGAAGATGGTGCAATTGACATCGCGTTTGGAGAATTACAAAGATACCGAGGATTTCGGCGGCAAGTTCCACAACGCCATCTATACCATCAGCAATAACACGACAGTCGTAAAAATCATCTTTCAGTTGAATGACCGGCTGAATCGCTACCGCCATTTGGCGCACCAGCATTTAGTGGAGATCAAAACATCTTCTGATGAGCATGAAGTCATTTTGGATGCCATGGTCAACCGGGATAAAGACCGAGCGGAGATGGAGATTGAAAAGCACATCATTGAAGCGATGAGAGTCGCAGTCAAAGCAGTCGAACAATACGAGAACGCGAACAAAGCAGCGAGCGAGGGGAAATAACCTGGCCATAAACTAAACTTAGGGGTGGTTCTGTGACGTATGCAGTAATCGGTGGAGGGAATACGGGCCAGGCAATTGCTGGCTATCTTGCATTGAACGATGAACAGGTGAATTTGTACACAAGAGATGAACGCAGAGCGAAACGGATCTCAAGAGACGGGCTGGACGTGACCGGCATTTATTCCGGATACGTTCAACTGAAAGCTTCGACTTCGATGGAGCAAGTGTTGAGCGGAGCAGAGATCATTATCGTCTCAACGACGGCGGATGGGCATAAGCCGGTCATTAAGGAAATGCAGCCTTATTTAGAGCCCAATCAGACCATTGTTTTTATTCCAGGGTACTGGGGAGCTATTGAGTGCAAGCAGATTCTCGGAAGTGACATCGAAACGAAAAATATCACAATTGCCGAGACGAGTGCACAGCCGTTCATCAGCAACGCCGACGATGCAGGAGGCGTCATGATCAGGCGTATCAAGAGCAACGTGTTACTCAGTACGCTTGCGACATCTAAGGGCCAGCCGGCATTGCCGCTTCGGTTCTGGGAACGATTCCCGCATCTCATCCCATCGAAGAACATCTTCGAGACTTCGTTCAATAACACAAACGTTGTTGTCCATGTTCCGATCTCGGTATTCAACGCCAGCCGCATCGACGATTCGAAAGCGTTCCGTTTTTATCCGGACGGCGTCTCACCGCTGACAGTGAGGTATATCGAAAAAGTAGACGAAGAGCGCAGAAAGATTGCGGATTTATTCGATATCGAGACGCAAGACATCTTGAGCATCTTGAACAATTTCTATGGCACCGATTATTCCGATCTGTACAAGGCCTTGCCTGGCTTGTTCCCAGAAGGCAATGGGCCGACCACCTTGAATCATCGCTATTTCACAGAAGATATCCCGTTCGGCTTGGTGGCCATTTCGGAAATCGCCAAAAAAGCCGGGATTGATATTCCATACACCGATTCGCTGATCGATATCACTTGTTTACTGTCGGCAGTGGATTACCGCAAAGAAGGCGTAAATCTTGAGAACATCACCTTCGAAGAGTTGAGCAGCTACGGCGCCGCTGAGAAATTGATTAACTGAAACATATGCAATTGACAATAATTCCGTAAAGGAGTGAGGATTCATGTTAGCGATTCAAAACTTGAAAGTGTCATTCGGAGATAAGGAAGTATTGAAAGGCGTGGATTTACAGGTCAATAAAGGCGACGTCGTCACGTTTATCGGGCCGAGTGGAACGGGCAAAACAACGATTTTGAAATGCGTCAATTACTTAGTCGAACCGGACGAAGGGCACATGCAGCTGGCGGATATCAGCGTCGATTTCAAGAAAATCCATAAAAAAGAGATTCTTCAGCTGAGGCGCAACACGGCGATGGTGTTCCAGCAGTTTAATTTATTCAAAAACAAGACGGTAGTTGAAAACGTTATGGATGCTCAGATTGCGGTCCAGAAAAAGTCCAAGAAAGAAGCGTACGAAAGAAGCATCGATCTGTTGGAAAAAGTCGGCTTATTGGAAAAGAAAGACGAATATCCATCGCGCTTGTCAGGCGGTCAACAGCAACGGGTGAGTATTGCGCGTGCCTTGGCCGTCGAACCGGATGTCGTATTATTTGATGAGCCGACCTCGTCGCTTGATCCGGAATTGGTCGCAGAAGTATTGAAAGTCATTGAACGCGTCGCACAGACGGGTGTCACGATTCTGCTAGTCACGCACGAAATGGACTTCGCGCGCAAAGTATCGAATAAAATCGTCTTCATGGAAAAAGGCCATATTGTTGAACAGGGATCACCTGAAGAAATCTTCGAACAATCGCAAAACGAACGGACACGGCAATTTCTCAAGCATTATTACCCGGAAGCAATTGAATTAATGGCAGTTCACTCATAAAACAAAAGGGGATGTTTTTATTGAAGAAACTTACATTATCTGTGTTCGCATTGGGAACGGTTTTGACTTTGGCAGCGTGCGGTGATGATTCGGCTTCTGAAGTGCAAGCAGATGGGGATGTCAGGACAATCGAAGTAACGGTGCCACCGACGTCCAAAAACCTGAGTTGGCAGACGGCGGATGGAAAAATCCTTGGCTATGAGCCAGACGTCTTGCGTGCCATCGACGAAAAACTCGAAGATTATGCATTTAACATTCAAGCGGTTGCCGATAGTGCTCAAGAAACGGGCTTGAAGACCGGAAAGTACGAACTCAATGTCGGTGGGTTTTACCCGACGCCCGAACGCGAAGAACAATACCTCGTACCGGGGGAACCGACTGGTCGAAGCTTAATCAAAATGTATGTGAAAGAAGGCAGCGGCATCGAAACGCTGGAAGATTTGGTCGGCAAGAAAATTACGCCATTCACAGCGGGCGGCGGGACTTTGCAAGTGGTGTTGGATTGGCAGGAAGCGAATCCTGAACACGAGCTCAAGCTAGAAGAATCCAGTGGCGATATCCCTTACGCACAGCGCTTGAAAGAAATTGATGACGGCAAATACGATGCATTTATTGGGCCGGCAAACTTGGGGCAAAACGAAATCATCGAAGAACTTGGCCTGAAAGTAGTTCAACCAGATCCGATTTATGTCGGTGAGACGATTATGCTCATCTACAAATCGGAAGAAAATGAACAGTTAATGGAAGAAGTCGAACAGGCGTTGAAAGAATTGAGAGAAGAAGGCACGCTTTCTGAGATTTCAGAGGAATATTATGGAGAAGATGTCTTCCAGTACGAACTAACGAAGAAAGAATAGCTGGACCAAATTTGATGGTGGAGCTTCCTGAACGGAACGGGATGGACCGTTCAGGAAACAGGCGCCATTGCGAAAGGGGAGACTTATCGCATGATTACACCGAGCACTTGGGAAATCGTTTCGTTATTACTCGATGTTGCGCACATTACCTTTATCATTTTATTGGCGTCAGCGGTATTGGGCTTATTGTTAGGCGCCGTGTTGACGATGATCAATGTTAAAAATATTCCAGTCTTAAAGCAAATTACGGTCGTCATTTCTTCATTCACCCGAAGCGTTCCGATCATTATTCAATTGTTTATTGTCTATTATGCGTTGCCGCCGTTGCTCGGGAATTTCGGGATCAATGTCACCAGCATGAGCGCGACCGTCGCAGCGATTTTAGCGTTGACGCTTTATCACGGTGGCTATTTGACAGAAGTGTTACGTGCTGCGTATAAAGCAGTCGAAAAAGGCCAGCACGAAGCCGCCGATAGCTTAGGCTACACGCCGACAAAGAAATTTTTCCGCATCATCTTGCCGCAAACGGTGCCGGTCGCGTTGCCAGGCTGGGGAAATGCGCTCATTCACTTGATCCACGATACGTCCCTCGTATTCGCATTGGGCGTTGCGGACATCATGGGCCGTGCAGAATTGATTGCCGCATCATCGTTTGGCATGAATCAAGTGCAAGTGTTCTTGATCGTGGCAGCCATCTACATAGCAGTGACGTTCTTATCAGATGGTATGGTGCGCTTGTTTGAGAAGAAAACGCAGAAATTCAAGCTCGATTCAGGCCTCAAAGCAAAGAGGGTGGCGTAAATGTTGAACATGGAGATTTTAGTCGATAACTTTTTCGGCATCTTAACCGTCGTTCCGCAAACGGTCGCATTGGCCATCACAATTTTCATCCTGTCGATTTTGATTGGGACGGGAATGGCACTGGTCCAGGAATATAATGTGCCGGTGCTGAAACAAGTGGTCATGCTGTTCAAGCTATTTTTGAGAGGCACACCACTGATTGTGTTCATCTTCATCATGTACTATTCTCTGCCGAGCATTATCGGTTATTTTACTGAGTTGATGAACTTGGATTACAACGCCAGCAATATCTCTCCGGTCGTGATCCTCATTGTCGCCGTGTCTCTCACGGTCTCGTCCTTCCAGGCCGAAACGATCAGAGGCTCATTTCTATCGGTCAGCTATGGCCAGATTGAAGCGGCGAGATCGCTCGGATACACGCCCTTCCAGGCATTCAAGCGGATCGTCACGCCGCAGGCACTCGTCGAAGCCTTGCCTGAATTCGGCAGCGCCTTCCTCGTCGTCATGAAAGCCATCTCGCTCGGGTTCATGATTACGGTTGTTGATATCTTTGCAGAAGCCCGGTTGATCGCCGCGTCGAACTCTTACTATGTCGAAGCGTTTGTGGTTGCAGCTTTGATGTATTGGGGAGTTGCAGCTTTGGTTGTGAAGTTGACTGGGAAGTATGAGTCTTATTTGGTTAGTCGGACGTAGAAAGTGTGTTTGTGTCCCTGTGCATCACACAATTTGTGGGTAGGAAAAGCGGTTGTGGAGGGATTTGGGGTTGGTTTTGTCCCTGTGCATGACACAATTTCAAATGAGAAAGCCAGGAATCGGGCCACCCGATTCCTGGCTTTTTTTAATATTCTTTTATTCGATAAACCCGAGGGCTGGGTGAGAAAAAGCTGATTACCTCCGTTTGCAAGCAGGGATTCACACTCTTATAAAGTAACCGCTTACTTTATTTTTAACATTCATTAAATTGGTATAGACAACTATACCTCTGGAGGCTATAGTGAGATATAAGAATACATAAAGGGGTGGAAATTTTATGTTTGGTTTTCTGCAAAAAATAGGGAAATCCTTGATGTTCCCGATTGCGACATTGCCTGCGGCGGCTTTGTTGCTGCGTTTTGGACAGGAGGATTTGCTCGGGATTCCGTTCATGTCGGCAGCTGGCGCGGGGATCATCGATAACTTGGCAATCATCTTTGCCATCGGGATTGCGATGGGGCTTGCGCATGATGGCAGCGGGGGAGCGGCATTGGCCGGTGCGATTGCGTATCTGGTCTTGACGTCTGCGATCGTCACGATTAACGAGACGATCGATATGGGCGTCTTTGCCGGGATTATCTCTGGGATTGTCGCAGGGCTGTTATACAATAAATTCTATAATGTCAAATTTCCGCAATGGCTGGCCTTTTTTGGCGGCAGGCGCTTTGTGCCGATTATTACCGCTGCGGCGATGACCATTTTGGCGGGTGTGCTCGGCATTGCTTGGCCACCGATCCAGGATCTTATTGACGGTGCGGGTGAGTGGATTTTGAATGCGGGGATGTTCGGTGTTGGCGCGTACGGTTTCTTGAACCGTTTGTTGTTGCCGACAGGACTTCACCACGTCATTAACACGATTGTGTGGTTTGATTTCGGGACGTTTACGACAGTCAGTGGAGAAGTGGTGCGCGGGGAAATCAACCGCTTCTTGCGGGGTGACCCAACGGCAGGGCCATTCCTGTCCGGGTTCTTCCCGATCATGATGTTCGGTTTACCGGCTGCGTGTCTTGCGATGTACGCAGCAGCGAAAAAAGAACGCAAAGCGCTTGTGGGCGGGATGTTCTTCAGTATCGGCTTCACGTCGTTTTTAACAGGGATCACCGAACCGATTGAATTTACGTTCATGTTCTTGTCGCCTGTGTTGTATGTCGTCCACGCGTTATTGACGGGTGTGTCGATGATGGTCGCGTATGCGTTGGACATTCATCACGGGTTCGGCTTTTCTGCCGGCGCGATTGACTATGTGCTGAATTTCGGGCTTGCCACGAACCCGCTTGTTTTATTGGTGATGGGACTCGTGTTCGGCGTCATTTATTTCTTTATCTTCTATTTCTTGATTATCAAATTGGATTTGAAAACACCTGGACGTGAAGACGAAGACGAGAATGGCGAGAATGTAAGTTCAGGCGATAACGCACTGGATGTCCGTGCATATCACATGATTGAAGCGTTAGGCGGCGCGGACAATATTGTCGCCACCGAATATTGCACGACGCGTTTGCGCATGACCTTGAAAGATACAGATCTTGTCGATGAAAAAGCGTTGAAGCGCCACGGTGCGATGGGCGTCATGAAGATCAATAAAACCAATGTGCAAGTGGTCATCGGAACCGCCGTTGAATTTTTAGGGGATGCGATGAAACCACGTGTCGCAAGCGGCAACCCGGCACCTCAGGCGGGAACGGAAACCGCAGCGGTTGAAGACGTAGCGAACGAAGAACCGGCGATGAAAGAAATCATCCCGAAAGATTTCGAAATGCCGATCCAAGGCAAAATTATTCCGCTCTCAGAAGTGCCGGATGAAGTTTTTGCCAAAGGGATGATGGGGCCTGGATTTGCCATCATGCCATCTGGAGATATGCTTTATTCACCAGTGGACGGGCGTGTCGTCAGTGTCTTCCCAACGAAGCATGCGATCGGCATCGAGACCGATACCGGTATTGAAATTTTGATTCATGTCGGCTTGGATACCGTGAAACTGGACGGCGAAGGCTTTGAGCTATTCGTTGAGCAAGGGCAGCTCGTCCAGCGCGGCGACAAATTGCTGAAGCTGGATCTGGCATTCCTGGACGCTCATGCCCCGTCTCTTGCGACGCCAATTATTTTCACCAACCTCGCGGGCCAGAAAGTTACAGTTTTGAAAGATGGCAATCAACCACAAGGAACCCATTCCATCTTGAAAGTTGAATAGGAAAAGCAGAAAAACCAGGACATCCACCGTGATTTTCCTGGTTTTTCGCAAGGAGGGATCAACGTGACACACAGTGTATTGATATCAGGCATCACCATTGCAGATGCAATGGAAGAGAGCTTTACAGGAGACATCCTGATCGAAAACGGAAAAATAAGCCGCGTGGCCGAAAAGCTCGATGTGGAGGCGGATGTTCAAATCGAAGCAAGCGGCAAAAATTGGACGGCGTTTCCTGGATTTATCGACATCCATATCCACGGAGCTGCCGGGCATGACGCGATGGATGCGACACCGGAAGCGCTCGCTGGCATCGCAGGAGCTTTGCCGAAAGAAGGCACGACCAGTTTTCTTGCGACGACGATGACGCAATCGGATGAGGCCATTTCGGAGGCACTAGACAATATCCGTGCGTTCCACGCTCATGACGGGCATGCAGAAATGCTCGGTGTTCATTTGGAAGGGCCGTTCATTTCCGCGAAGCGGGCAGGGGCGCAGCCGGTTGAACATATCGCAGAAGCGTCGTGTCCATTATTTCGTGAATGGCAAAACAAGAGCGGCAGCCAAATACGCTTGGTGACGATAGCGCCGGAAACGGCTAACGCGCTGGCGTTTATCAACAAGCTGTCAGAAGACGGCGTTATCGCTTCCATCGGCCATTCGGATGCAACATTTGAAGAAGTCCAAACAGCCGTCCGTTCCGGCGCCAGCCACGTGACACACCTGTACAACCAAATGAGCCCGTTCCATCACCGCAATCCGGGTGTCGTGGGCGCGGCGTTGATGGAAGATGAATTGATGGTCGAACTCATTGCTGATTTCATTCACAGCCATCCGGCATCGGTGGAACTGGCATACCGGCAAAAAGGGGCCGAGCGCTTAGTGTTGATCACCGATGCGATGCGCGCGAAAGGCTTGCCAGCGGGCGTCTATGATTTGGGCGGGCAAGACGTGCAAGTCACGAACAAAGACGCTCGGCTCGCCGCTGGAAATTTGGCTGGCAGTATCTTGACGATGGATGGAGCGATGCGCAATATCCAGTCGGTCACGAACTGCAGCGTGAATGAACTGGTCGCGATGACGTCTTTCAATGCGGCGAATGAATTGGGCTTGGCCCATAAAGGCAAAATCGCGAGTGGTGCGGATGCAGACATCGCGATTTTGGATCAGGATTTGAATGTTCAACTGACTATTTGCAGAGGAACCATTGCCTACAGGAAGGAATGACTGTGATGAAACTGATACGCGTCGAAAACTACGAAGAGATGAGCAGCTATGCGGCAAGGTTAGTGGAACAGCAGATTCTGGACAACAGCCATTCGGTACTCGGACTCGCCACCGGCTCGACACCGCTCGGGCTTTACGGGGAGTTGATCCAAGGCGTCCGTGAGCGAAATATAACTTACCGGGATATCCAGACGATCAGCTTGGATGAATACTGCGGGCTGTCTTCAGATCATCCGAACAGCTACCGCTATTTCATGAACGATAAACTGTTCCGCCAAATTGATATTCCGCTCGAAAACACGCATATTCCGGACGGGACGGCGGTGTCTGTGGAAGCGGAATGCGAGCGTTATGAGGCTTTGATTGACGAAATCGGGCCGCCAGATTTGCAGATTTTGGGCCTTGGGACCAATGGCCATATCGGATTTAATGAACCCGGAACACCTGAAACGAGTGTGACGCATTGTGTGAAGTTAGAGGAATCAACGCGTACAAGCAATGCACGTTTTTTCAAAGACTTGGACAGTGTGCCGACGCATGCCATTACGATGGGCATTCAGTCGATTTTAAAGAGTGAAGAAATTCTTGTACTCGCTTCCGGTAAAAAGAAAGCGCCGGCAGTGAAGCGGCTGTTGGCGGGTACGGTCAGCGAAGATTTTCCGGCCTCGTATTTATGGCAACACAATCGTGTTACACTCATAGTAGATAAAGAGGCGTATAGCCTGGCGATGGCAGAGAAGGAGTGAAGGCTGTGCTGGATAAACAATCGCCGATTCCCATCTACATTCAAATAGAGCAACAGCTGAAAGAGCAAATTCAGCAAGGCGACTTTCCCGTCGGCACGTCGATTCCTTCCGAACGCGAACTGTCTGAGCGCTTCGGCGTCAGCCGGATGACCGTGCGCCAGTCGATCACCAATTTGGTCAATGACGGCTTGTTGTACCGGGAAAAAGGGCGCGGCACGTTTGTGGCATCGCCTAAAGTGGAACAGCCGCTCAACGGCTTGACCAGTTTCACGGAAGACATGGAGTCGCGCGGCATGGTGCCGAGCAGCAAACTGATCGGCTTTGACATTTTGGAGCCGGAAGCCGATGTGGCTGAGGAACTGCAGTTGAACGAAGGCGACAAGGTGTATTTTGTCGAACGTATCCGTTTTGCGGACGCCAAGCCGATGGCTATCGAACGCACCTATTTGCCGGTGGATCGATTTCCGAATTTAACGGAAGCGTCGTTTGGTGGCTCGCTGTATGCTGTTATCGAAGGTGAGCAACAGCTGAACATTAGCCACGCGACGCAGCGCATGGAAGCGGGACTGGTGAAAAAAGAAGATGCCGATTTATTGCAGATTCAACCGCCCGCAGCTGTTTTATTGATCGAACGCATCAGCTACCTAGAAGGCGATTTGCCATTCGAAGTGGTTCGGAGCACGTACCGGGCCGACCGTTATAAATTCACGACCGAAATTCAGAGATAATCCAAAAGGAGACATGGACATGATCGAAAAAACGTACACAATCACGAGCGACGAAGGGCTTCACGCACGACCAGCGTCAAAATTAGTAGCGGCGGTATCGCCGTTTTCGGCGGATATCAAAATGCTGTATAAAGAAAGAGAAGTGAACTTGAAGTCCATTATGGGGGTCATGTCATTAGGTGTCTCAAAAGGCCACACGATTACAATCACAGCCGATGGCAGCGACGAGGAATCGCTTATGGCCAAAGTCGATGAATTGATCGTGGCGGAAGGACTTGGACAAGCATAAAACTCGGTTTGGAGTGGATGTCTGATGTTAAGCGGTTATTTTAAATCCGTACAAGAACGTTTGGCGCTTGTGGAAAATCATGAAGGGCCGGCAATGCTTTTGGCTGCGGAAAAAGTGGCGGATGCGATCCAAGCAGGCGGCATCGTTCAATTATTCGGCTGCGGCCATTCGCATTTGTTGACGGAAGAAGTGTTTTACCGCGCGGGAGGATTGGTGCCGGTCAAACCGATTTTTGTCGAGCCGCTCATGCTTCATGAAGGCGCCGTTCAATCCTCTCAGCTCGAGCGGAAGAATGGTTATGCTTCAGCGTTCTTGGACGAACAGGATTTCCGTTCTGGCGATGTCGTCTTTGTCATCTCGACGTCCGGCCGAAACCCAGTGCCAGTCGATGTGGCACTGGCAGCTCGCGAAAAAGGCGCTTTTGTCATCGGCATCACATCACTCGAATATTCAGGAAGCCAAACATCGCGCCATGACACCGGCAAGTACTTGTCTGATGCGGTGGATCTGGTCATCGATAATCATTCGGTGTCTGGAGATGCGATTTTGTCGTATGAGAAGGTCGAAGTACCGTTTGGGCCGACGTCTACTGTGGTCGGCGCAACGATGTTGAACGCGATTTTTGCGGAGGCGATTAAGCGAATGGCTGACTCCGGTTTTGCGCCGCCGATTTTTTTGAGCGGCAATATCGACGGGGCAGATGCGCATAATGCGCGGCTGATCGAGAAGTATCGGGAGCGGATTTCTGTGTTGTAGTGTCCCTGTGCACGGAAAGATTCTGACAACAGAAAGGCTGCCGGGTGGGGATTTGTGTAGGAGTTCGAGCATTTTTGTCCCTGTGCACGACACAACTTAAAACGATAAAAAGCCTATCAATGGATAGGCTTTTTTTGTTGGTCAGGTAGTTGTTTCTATATAATAGAAGAAACAGCATTAGCGTAGCTAGTAGGGAAGGGGTAAAAGGATGCTCAAAATATATGCGTGCGATATTAGTAGGAAATTAACAGAAGCTGAAAACGACTCTTCCCACCAATACATATCGCTTCAAAGAATCAAAAAAATGAAGAGAATGAAGTTTTTGGAAGACAGGCTGCGTAGTCTGCATGCTGAGTTATTGCTGAGATTTGCGTTGGTTCGGGATTTTGGGTACCACAACGATAATATCCGTTTCAGCACAAGCAGTTCCGGAAAACCGGTGCTGGCAGATCAAGACATGCTGCACTTCAATTTGTCTCACTCGGGTTCTTGGGTTTTTTGTGCAATCAGCGACCAGGCAGTTGGCGTTGACATTGAGAAAATCAGCGAGGGCGATAATGGATTTATGGAAATGATTTTGCATCCCGCTGAAATTTTATGGCTGCAAGAAAGTCAGGAACAAAAAAACACCAACTATTATAAGTTATGGTGTTTAAAAGAAGCGTATGGGAAATTTTTAGGGGTGGGCTTAAACTATGATCTGCAAAAGACTCGTTGTGAAGTGCAAGACGGCATTTGGTCATTGGCTCCACAACACGAGGCTGATCTTGATCCGTGCCACTTATCGGTCCGTACATTCACTACTGGCTATATCATTGCAGTTTGTTCTGTCCATAAGATTCCATCTGACATTCACGAAATCCAGCCTGAAGAACTGGTAAATGGGTTAAGAAAGGCCAGCAGATGAACTGAGTTTCTACTATAATATATGCATCTATCGCTACCCCGACTGTCAGGCTTGTTTCTCACTCCAAAACGAGCGAACTATCTTTTAATTTATAAATTAGCCAAGCAATGACACAAATATTGATCAATAGAAGAAGTGGAAACGTCAAATCAAAGGCGAAGATAGTCAAAGCCGAAATGGCTGAAATGAGTACCATACTAATCATAGCTGTTAGGATTGTGGACTTTCCTTGTTTGATGACCTCCATTTCGCTGGACCAATTATAATTCGGGAATTTCAGATTGATGAAAAATCCGACAATACTGATCAATAGCAGGCTGGACACTGTGAACGAAATGAATAACAGTGATTCCGTGGCAGATGAGCTGAAGCTGCGCACGTATACCGTAATGGCACACGCTAATCCCGGTAAAAACAACAGGATATTCAGCGCAATCTTGGCTTTCGCCAATTCGATTAATGATAGTGGCGAGGTCAATACAATCCAAATGCTGCGCCCTTCAAACGACAGGCTGGAAGATGTAGTCGTTGTCAAAAGAATACATACCGTCGTAAACAAAATAAAAATGTATTTGCTGGATAAGCTGATGAATGACAACTCAAGCGTATAATTGGTTAATAACGGCGAGAGCTCGAACAAATAGGCCAGGCTGCCGATCAACAATAGCGCAGGCGTCAAAATAGTGTTGCTTACATAAGTGATGGACGATAAGTAAAGTTGCAATTCTTTCGAGAAGAGCGATTTGAAAAGATTGTTTGACGACACGGCTCGACTGTCACGGGCTTTCGTCTTGCGGGATGTGGAATAAGCAGCTATAAGGAAATCATATTGTTTGATGAACAAATAACAGGCAATCAAAACAATGAGAATACTAATGGCAAGGAAGCTCAGTACCTGTGGGAATTCTGGTTGTGGTTGCGCGTTGATGAAACCGAACAAATTGAGTGGAGAACTGCTGTAGAAAATTTCTTTGTAATTGAGTGAAGAAGCGTTCGCTGCGAAATACAACAGAGGCGATAGAAATAAGGCGATGGTCAACAGCGCTTCGATAATATTGCTGTGGACTTTCAGCAAGTTCAACAGCGTTTTTACGGCCAGGGAAATAAGAAATGTGGCAGCGATCACAACTGCAGGCAAGGTGATGATGAGAATCAAAGCGCTCAGCAGCACAAAACCTAAAGAAGGCAAGATGAAAAGGTGCAGCATAACGCCAGCAACGATAGTCATTGCGACAATGAGGAAATACAAAATCAGCAATTTTCCGGCATTGAAGAGTTTTGCTTGCCAGGAGGGAAGCGGCATGCTGAAAATCAAGTCAGTGTCCGACGAAAAGACCAATTTTTGGATGCCGCTCAAAATCGTCCAAATACCGAGTCCCCAAAACAGAATTGATGAAAGGATTGGAAAGAATAGGGCGGATTGATTGTTCATGTACAGGTCAAAGGCAATATAGACAATATACCCTAACGCCATTACGATGGCTGCGCAATAGCCAGCCAGTGTAAGAGCAGCATGTTTTCGGTCATCCCGATGATTGGCTGCAGCCAATCTGGAAAACTGGAAATCGTTTTTCAGGATATATTTTTGCAATTGAAGAAACTTACCCATGGGCAGTAATGCTCCTGAATTTTTCGCCCAAGCTGCTTTCGGATAATAAGTTGATCATCGTGTCATTGACCACGACTTCCCCGTCATGGATCATTACGACTTTATTACAAAGTTTTTCTGCCACTTCCAGTACGTGCGTTGAATAAAGGACGATTGATCCTTCAGCTGCGCGTTTTTTCATTTCTTCCTGTAAGAAATACGTGGCGTTCGGATCCAGACCGACAAAAGGTTCATCCAAAATAATCAGCTTCGGATTGTGCATGAGAATGGAGATCAAGACGAGCCTTTGTTTCATGCCGTGTGAATATGTCGAAATCAGATCGTGGATAGCGTCCCCAAAATTCAACTTTTTGAGCAAAGTATTCAATTGCTCGTTGATGGTCTCATTGTCTATTTGATAGATGCTGCCAATGAGCTCCAAATAAGAGTAACCGGTCATATTGCCATAAAGTACTGGAGTGTCAGGGGAATAGCCGATCATTTGCTTAAACTCCTGCGGATTGTTGGCAATGTTGACACTGTCCAATTCAATATCGCCTCGATCAAATCGATGAATGCCGACGATTGATTTGATGGATGTGGTTTTCCCAGCTCCGTTCATTCCGATAAAGGCACAAATATCGCCTGGTGCCAAATCGAGCGTCAAGTTCCTGATGCCTTTCTCGGATCCCTTATAGACTTTGGTTAAGTTATTTATCGATAACATATGGATTGGCCTCCTAGATTAAGACTTTCTGAGATTGGCGTTCGCCCAAGCAAGATTTAGTAGAATGAACAATATACAACTGGCAATGCTGAAATAATTCAACTCACCGACTGGCAGCAATTGGTTTTCCGCCAAGTTTAAGATGCCGCCTGGTGACAATTGAAACAATATATTGTTAAAGCCTTTGATCAGGATGAAGAAAATCGAAATGGCGATTGTCGTCACCGCAATAAGGATAGGTCCTTTAATGAACGTGCTAATCAGGATTGCAAGACTGACGACGTAGAGGATCCATAAACTGTACAACAACAAAAATAATAAGAAACTGGAGAAAGAAAACGAACCGAATAAGAAAATCGTGTAGCCGTAGGAAACGATGGCTCCAATGGCAATGGCAAACATGCTGATGAGCCAGTGGCCGGTGAGCTTTGAGAGCAGGTAGGAGCTAAGCGAGACTGGACGGGTCAGAATAAAATCCTGCATGCCGTTATTACGGTCAGCGGCGATCAGTCCCATAAAACTAATGATTAAAATAATGAGTCCGATTTGATTGAACTGGCCGGAAATGGTCGATAGAAGTACTTCGCCAGAACTTGGCACCGGCCGGTTCGGGTCGATTGTGATGCCGTCTGCACCCCCCACATTCTCGAGGATGACATTCATGTATTTATTAATCAGTGGCTGTGTAACACCCAGTATGACGAAAAATAGCGTTAGCCAAATAAATTTAAATTCTTTTGCGGCTTCCAATAACTCGGTCCGCGTCAGTGTATAAAAGTTTGTCATGTGTCCGACACCATCTCCAGGAAAATTTCCTCGATTCCTTTTTCATAGAACTCGATGGACGTGATGTCCATTTCTTTTTCTGCAAAGTCGTTGACAACTTTTTTTAAATTCAGTTCTCCTGTGCCCGTCAGCAAGAACGTATTTGGAGAGAGGCTGTCAATCCGATCAATTTCAGCGCTTGTCACAGGCTCTGCCATTTGAGGGGATTTTTCAACTTTAACTACAATCCGTTTGCGATCAGAGATATGCAAATCGTCATCAATGTTTCCGACGATGCGGCCATTTTTGATAATGATATAGCGATCGCAGAATTCGCTGGCATCATCCAATATATGTGTTGAAATGATAATGGTCGTCCGCTTTTTTAAGCGGGCGATCAATTTTTTTACTTCGTTTCGGCCGATCGGGTCTAACGCTGAAACCGGTTCATCCAAAATAAGCAGGAGCGGGCGGTGCAAAATGGCCTGGGCGATTCCTAAGCGCTGCTTCATGCCTCCTGATAGTTGTTCCACTTTGTAATGCCCGCGGTCTTTCAAGCCGACTTCTTCCAATACAGCTGGGATGTTCTCGGTAAGAAATGCTGAATCCAAGCCAGAAAGTTTACCGAAAAACCGAAGTGACTCATCACAAGACATCCAAGGTTTAAAATCCGTGTGCTGAGACAAATAACCAATGCTCTTCTTATGCTCCACGATGGGTTTAGAGTAAAACCTAATATCACCTTGCTCGTGTTGCAAAATGCCGGTCATGCATTTGATGAGCGTCGTTTTGCCGGCACCGTTAGGCCCTAGTAAACCGACGCATTCCCCTTCGGCGATAGTGAAGGAAACATCGCTCAGGATTTTTCGTTTTTTGATTGTTTTATGAAGCTTCTCGACTGTAATCACTTCTAATCATTCTCCTTCCGATTACCAAATACAAAATTGGGCCAAGCGATTGAATCAATATGATTGCCACTAGCCAAATATATGGGGCAGCAATCAGTTCTCTTCTTTTGACCCAGTCGTAAAGGGCAATGCCGATCAACAAAAGATTAAAGAAAATAATCGGCAGGGCAAAAGGGAGGATCTGTGCCCAGTCGATTTCAAGAAGGGCCGTAATGTCTGTATTCATCAACTCACCTCTTTCTATTACCATTATCGATAATGAAAATGTATAAGTCAACCAGTTTGATAAATTTGGGAATATGTAAAGAGCGTTAAAGAAAAAGCTAAAAAAAAGTGGCTTTGTATGATTCAAAAGATACGATAGATAGCTGTTTGAAATTAAAAAAACAATTTCTATTGTAAAAAAATGCAGTTTTATTAGCAGAAGAAAAGAAATTGAATAGAATTTAACGAATAATAAAGTATTTTCTAATAAATCTTAATAATTAATTAATTAATTTTTTAAAAATATTTTTTCAATTATAAAGCTCCGAATATGAGTTTATACAAAAATAATTAATCTCTTCAGCTATTCCCTTTAGAAATCGAGTGATTCCTCATAAAAGGGACTTAAATCTGATATATTAAAAAAACTTATTTATATTGAACTATGTAAAAATACCTATGTTGACTTACTGAAATTGGTGGGACTTTTTGAATTTTAGAGGCTTGCAAGTTTTTTTAGGATATGTGTAATATGTAATCGAGAAATATTTTGGTAGCGAATTACCAAATTTAGAGAAAAAAATTACTTGAATACGAAATGGAGGAAATGGAGATGGGGAAATTATTGACGGAAAATTCTTCCCGAGTTACAGAATTTGAATACCAATTGTATTTTTTGTGGAGGAAACTTGGGGTGACAGATCTGTACACGGAGACTTGGGCCTTCAAACTGGCCGATCAAGTTGAAATTGCAAAATTCCAGGAAGCTATTTCACTTGTAATTGAGCAAAATACGGAAATACATAGCAATTATTTTCTTTCGGATGATTCTTTAATCAAGAAAGAAATCCGGAAAGATTCCCTCATCCATCTAATCGATAGCGATCATTATCAATTATCGGCCCTTATCGAAGACCTGAAGAAACAGTGCTTTGATTTGGAAAAAGATCCACTCATCCAATTCTACTTATTCACAAATTCAGCCTCTCAAGAACATTACCTTCTCATTAACTCTCACCATATTCTGACTGATTCCATAACGAAAAACGTTTTATTAAAGCAATTGTTTGATGCCTATGAAACTGGCAGCTTGCCATTAAAAACTGAGATGACTCACAGCCAGCAACCAAAATCTGGTGTTGATCCCTCAGTACTGGAAAAGTATAAAGCGTATTTAGAAGACATGATGCACTACCCAGACCGATCAAATCTCTACGGCGCTATTCAAGAGAAAAATGGCGGCGTGACGCTGCAAATCGACTTTAGCCAAGAGTTCGTGGCAAATATAGAGCAACTTTGCAGAAGCAAGAGAGTTACACCTTTTGCTTTTTACTTAACGGCTTTTTACAGCTTTCTTTGTTCTCAACTGAATACGCACAGATTTCGAATGGGCATTCCGTTTTCCAGTAGAACCAATGCGGCTGAAGCTCAGGCGATTGGCTATTATGTCAACACATTACCTTTTGGCATGGACTTGGAACCTATAAGCGGCTACGATGAACTTTTGAAAAAAGTACAGATGGAAATCTTTAAGCTGGATCAATTTAAATCAATCTCACCTGCCCAGATATCCGATATTACGACTTCACAAAACGGCAGTTTGTATAAAACTGTGTTTAGTTACCAAGAAACGCATTCCCAACAAGGTATCGATTATGAGATCAATACATCTCAAAACGGAGCCAAGTTCGAATTAACCGCTAATTTTAAAAAGCTTCAGAACAAACTGGTTTGTGAACTGGAGTTTTCCGACGAGACCTGGACGACTGAAGAATCCAACCATTTTAAACTGGCTTTCGAAAATTGGGTGCTCCGGCTTGCTAACGGCGGAATCTCCTGGGAAGACGCCATCAAGCAAAGTGAAAACGATCGATTGGTATTTAAACAAGACTCATATATATTAAGCGGTGAACAAACTGTTTCAAGTAATAGCAGCATTTACGGGCTATTCAATGCATTCGCCGCCCAGTCACCGTACCAACAGGCAATTATACATAATGAATCCAGTATCAGTTATAAGGAATTGAACGACCGGGTTTTGTCCTATTCCAGAAAATTGGCGTACTTGGATATCACAAGTTCCGACATCGTTGCGCTCAGGTTGAAACGATCAATCGACACCATCGCACTTATCCTTGCATTGGCGAAAAATCATATTACCCATGTCCACCTGAGCGACATGTATCCAGCAGAAAGAACGTCTTATATTTTAAAAGATTCCCAGGCACAATTGCTGATTTTTGATGAAGAGATACTGGGTGATGAAAAATTGCCTGTAAAGAAAATGACATTTGCGGATTTTCAGCAGGTAGATTTAGCGGACTCAGAAAAAATGATGAAAGAGCCCATTAATCAAGTATTCAGCCTAATCTATACTTCTGGCACCACTGGAACACCTAAAGGCGTAAAAATCAAAACAGAAAATATCCAGAATTTCTCGGAGAATTACACAAAGTTTGGAGCTGGAGAAAGCGATATCTTCACTCACTTAAGCACCTACACTTTTGACGCCTGGTTCTTTGAAGTCATGCTGCCTATATTGAATGGGAAATGCATCGTCATCGTGGATTCTCCAATTTCCGATGAACAAAACTGGGAATTTGCAGAGCTGGCAACAAAGCCGACAATAGCCTTTTTGACGACATCCCTTTTTAATTCGTTTACCGATAGCCGCACAATTGAAAAAATCAATTACTTGAACAAAATCGTTATTGGCGGAGAAACCGCCTCCCCCAAGCATATTGAAGCTGCCTTTAAGCAAAATTCAAAGTTACGGATTTTCAATGGCTACGGGCCGACAGAGAATACCACTTTCACTACGGTACATGAGGTCACCCATCTAAGCCCTGCTACCATCCCGATCGGAACGCCTTTGACGAATATGGACGTAATCATTGTGGGTCCTAACGGGGAAGTCCTGCCGAAAAATTGCTATGGTGAAATTTTCATTGCCGGAAGGAGCTTGATGGCAGGCTATTTGGGAAGAGGCGAAGACAAGCTCGTTGCTCAGCAGGAGGGCGATAAAGCCAAATTGTATTATCAAACAGGCGATATTGGAAAAGTTGGTCTGGACAATCAACTGAATTATTTATACCGCAAAGACCGCCAAGTAAAGATAAGGGGATTTAGGATTGAACTTTCCGAAATTGAACATAAATTATCACAGCTCAATGGGCTGACAAAATGCGTGGCGCAAGTGGAAGTGGAAAATGCCATCAAAAGACTGGTTGTGTATTATACAGGACCGCTAAGCAAGGAAAAAGTAAAACTCCAGGCAGAGAGCATATTACCGGCTTATATGATGCCAAACCAATTTATTAAAGTGAATGAAATCAAATTGACGCTAAACGGAAAAATGGATAAAAGCTCAATCCAAATAGCCGAACGCATCATTGAAACAAAAGACGTGGCATGGAGCGATACTGAAAAAATTGTCCTGGAATGCATCACGAAAGCGACAAGTCTCGATTGCACAGATAAAACTGAAAACTTTTACACATTGGGCATCGACTCAATTTCTTCTCTTCAAGTCTGCTCGATTTTAAGATCCAAAGGAATTCCAATAAGCGTTTCCGATTTTTTTCAGCACCAAACAATTGAGTCACTGGCGTATTTCATTGAAAATCAGCCTACAAATGGAATAGTGGAGCAGTTGCCTATAGAAAAATGGGAATCCAACGCATTATCGCCTATTCAAAAGTGGTTTTTTGACACACAACCATCTGCTCCATCCCATTGGAATCAATCCGTCTTATTGAAAATGAATGGAGAAAATGAGTTGCTGCTGCTTAAGGATAGTTTGCGTTCACTCATTGATCATTTTGAAATCTTAAAATCAGTTTTCGAATACGATGGTGAAAACTGGAAGCAAGTCGTGCAGCCGAACCATTCTTACTCGATACATCACGAAACCAACTTATCTGAATCAGAACTTGCCCAAATGTTAGCGTTCAATCAACAGCAATTAGATTTGAAGAAACAGCTATATCGTTTCTCCATTTTGGAGACTGAAAGCAGCTGCTATGTTCAAATGGTTATCCATCATTTGATCATTGACGGTGTTTCCTGGAGAATGCTGCTCACTCAGTTTTCTAATTATTTGGAAAATAACGGCGAGCTTGTGAACGAGCAAAAGCGTTTTAATCAATGGATTGACTATCTGAGTAGTCATACGCCAAGCGAAACAGCAAACAGGTATTGGAATCAGCATTCGATTGCCGAAGTGAAAGCACCTCTTGTCAAGTTTGCAAATATTGAGTCGCTGGCAATCGATTTCAACCTATATGAAACAAAAGAATTTAAGGAAAAAATCATGAAAAACTTTATGGGTGATATGGAAGCTGCCTTGATTTCAATGTCGGCAATGGCCATTCAGAAAACCCTCCCAGCAATGGATCCGCATATGACGATTCAAATGGAAGGGCATGGAAGGCCAACTGCGGCTTCCGATTTCTCATCGACAGTTGGATGGTTCACGACGATCTATCCGATTGGTTTAAGAGTTGAAACTTCACTTCAGAATACTATTTTAAAAACAAGAGAAATTTTGAGTGAAGTACCGAATAAAGGATTCGATTTTTCACTGGCGCATTCTATGCAAATGAAATCTGATTGGACTTTTAACTTCATGGGAGACTTCAATTCCACTGCATACAAAGGATTTGAGGTTGCAGAAATGTTTCGTGACGACGATTTCTCAGAGGCAAGTTTTGTCTCTTATAACTTGCAGCTTGTTCCGATTATTATAGATGAAACCTTGTCCTTTAAAGTTTTCTACAATAATGAAATGTACGAAGAGTTCGAAATGAGCCAGTTGCTTGGGCAGATAAAAGAACAGTTTAGCCAATTCATTCAAATGACGGCAGACCGTTTTTTGCCCCTATCTGGAACGAGGGAAGGCATGTTGATCCAACAGGAAAAATCAAGCACTTCCGGAAACTATGTTGTGCAGTGGAAACTGAATACCCCTCAACTGGATCTCAATCAATTCCAGCTGGCTGTTCAACGGCTGATTTACCAAGTGGAAGCTCTGCGATCCACTTTCCGCACCGTTGCAGGTAAAGGAATCGAATCGGTAAAAGAACCGGAAGAGATTATCCAAAACTCAGAGATTCGCGTTCTGGATTGGTCGAAGGTTTCTGCGGAACGTCTTGATTCCTGGACAGAGCGTTACTTAACGGTGCAGCGTGCAACCGAATTCGATTTTGAAGAGGGCCCTTTGTTCCGGTTTACTGTGATTAAAACGTCTGCAGATTACTTGGTAATCTTCGAGTTTCATCACATCATTTTAGACGGTTGGAGCATGTCGCTGCTCTTTAATGCTTTGACGGCGGCATATGAAGACAGCGGTGAAAAAGAACTCAATAGCTACGTGAAATCCCGCATGAACTTAGAGTCCATCAAAACCCATGTGAATTATGAACCGTGGCAGCAGGTACTTGCCGATTACCAGGCCATCGAGTTTTTTGGAAATGATAGCGAGCATTCATCAGAACGGATTAAGGTCACCAATAAATTAGCTGTCACGCCAGCGGTCAACGATTTCCTGAAAAAGCAAAACATCACCATGAATGAGTTTTACCTTTTGGCGTGGAGTCTTACAGTGGCTGAGACATTCGGCAAAAAAGATGTACTGTTCGGTATGACGGTCTCGGGCAGAAATACATTTTCTATGCACGAGCTGGATACGATTGGCATGTTTATCTCCACTTTGCCAGTTCGAATAAAAAACTTTGATACAGTCCGCAGCGTGAAAGAATTGCTGGATAGCATCAAAGAAAATGTCAAACGCATCCAAGATCATGATTATGTGTCGTGGCTGGATATAGCACAGCATTTCAACGAAAATAGCGAAATCCAAATTGGATACGTTTTTGAGAACTATCCCATCTTGGATGATGAAGGTATTTTTTCAATAAAGAATTTCCAAGGGAAAGAACAAGTGGAATTTCCGCTTGCCTTGTCAGTCACTCAACAATCAGATTTCGTCACTTACGAGCTCAATGCCAGACGAAAAGATGTCAGCGAAGACTTGTTGATGGCCACGGAGCGGATTTTCAAGAACATCGTTGAGCACTTGCCGTTATATAGTGATGACTATCTGAAATTTATTGAAACGATTCGTCAAGACCATCGTACAACGGCTCGGTCTTCAAGTCCGAAAATAACAGAACAGTCTTTGCAGCAGACACTGTCTAAAACATTCTCTGCATTTGGCGAAAATATATTTGTCCGCTACGAGAACCGTTCGTACAGCTATTTGCAAATACAGGACATCATCGCAAAAGTGATTGGCACCACCGCTTTGTGTTCTGAGGATACCGTCCTTGTCGCGACCGAAAACCGATTCAAAAAAACTATCTATTTGCTTGCTTGTTTGGTGTCAGGTGCGACGTACGTGCCAGTTTCAAAAGAATTCAATCAAAAAAGAGTCGAATTCATTGCAGCAGACTCTGGAGCTAACTGCTTGTTTGACGAAAGCGGCAAGTTTAAAAGAAACGGTGAACCAACTGCAAACCATGATGCTGCCTATATCATCTACACGTCTGGAACTACAGGAGTGCCAAAAGGAGTCGTCGTAACTGCCGACAACTTGGCAAACTTCATCAGTTCGATGAGCCAGTATTCATTTATCACAGAGGACGATATCTACTACCAAAATATTGCCATGACATTTGATCCTTCGATTATGGACATTCTATTGCCGTTTCAAGCAGGTGCGTCCATTTACATACCTGCAGAGAAATTACTCGGAAAGGAAATTGAGGACTGTTTCAACGAGCAGCGGATTACGATAGCTACCTTCACGCCTTCGCTAGTGAAAAATATTAGCTTTTTGCAATCTACGAGTATCAAAACGTTATTTGTTGGCGGGGAAGCATTGAAGCAAATGGACATTAACCATGTACCGGATCACATCGTCATTGTAAATATGTATGGGCCTACAGAAGCGACTATTACGAGCACGCTATTCGAAATCAATCAATTGAATAAACGGGAGCACGCGTACTACCCGATTGGCAAGCCTCTAAAAAGTATGGAGTTCGCTATCCGTTCTGAGGAAGGCATCGAGTTGCCTGTTGGCTCTCCGGGACTCTTGTATTTGAAAGGGCCGATGATAGCGAAAGCTTATACTGACTCCAAATTGACGGACGATTATTTTTCCGTCGTGACTCATGAGAGAGAGTATAATACGGGCGATATTGTGTACCAATCAAGTGATGGCAACCTCCATTATGTTTGTAGAAAGGACCAGCAAATCAAACTGCGCGGCTACCGAATTGAACTAAAAGAAATCGAGGGTGCGCTAGCGAATATTCAGGGGATTACAAGGTTCCACTTGACCACCGTGAATCAGGGCACAGCCTTGGCTTTGTTCTATTCAGGTGATGTGAATGCATCCCATATGAAAGCAAACTTGCAAGAGCAATTGCCAGCATATATGGTTCCGGCGATTATTAAGCCGGTGGCCGATTTTCCGCTAAGTATCAATGGAAAAATAGACGTCAAGCAATTGCAGGACAGTGTTCGTGCTACAACATATGCAGCCCATGCAGAAAACCGAAATAGCCCGTTTTATGAACAAATCAAGGATATCTGGGGGCAAGTATTGGAACTGGAAGGCATCTCGAAAACGGACAATTTTTTCGAGTTGGGAGGCAATTCTCTGTTGGCCATTCAAGCGATCAAAAAAGTGAATGAAGTGACAGGGGCTAATGTTTCCATCAAAACATTATTTGAATATCAAGTGATCGGGGAATTCGTTGAGCAACTTCGGAAAGGAGAAAGCTATGCCGTCGCAAAATAACGCATTGACACCGAACCAATTGGGTATTTGGACAAGAACTAAAGTATATGGGGAAAATAACGAATACTTGATTCCGTTAGTATTGCCAGTGCCCGGACATATCGGCAGGGCAACGATTGAAAGTGCATTGAACGAAACAATTCGATGCCATGGAGCTTTACGAACAGTGGTGGTCGACGGAGATCCAGTTCATCAACGAATCGATCATTTTCATCCTGTAACACTGCCTATGGTCCAAGGAGAGCGTCAAGTAATCGAAAGTTCGATGAAAAAGTATTTAGAAGAGGGGATATCGCTTGATGTCCCTTTGGCCCAGTATCATTTATTTATTGCGCAGGACGTCCAGTACCTCGTTTGCAAATTCCATCACATCATTTTCGATGCCCATTCAGCTCAACTTTTTCAACAAGACTTTGAGAAATGCCTAACGATTGGGAAATTGCATAAAGAAGAGTCACTTTATACGCAATATCTGGAGGACTCAAGGGAAGAGAATCAAAACGAGCGGATATTTTGGGAACGATATCTCAGCCAACAGATCAATAAGCTCACAAGCAGCCACAAGCTTTCGGCAAGCAGCAAGGCGAGAGACCAAGAAAGAATGGTTGTGCGCAACAGGTTGAACTGCAGCCTGGATGAATTTAAGCAATATTCAACGGCTGTGGGAGGAACCTTGTTTTCTGCTGGTCTTGCCGCGTTTCAATTATTCACGGGCCGATATTTCGACTTGGATGCTGTAGCTACTGCGATTCCCATCTCCATCCGGCGCACTGCTTCAGAAAGCGAGACAATCGGTTTTTTGGCAAATGTACTACCCGTCATAACGGTTCTTGACCGGAACAGCTCGGCTTATGAACTGCATAAGGATATTCAATCCACGATCATTACTTTAATTGAAAATGGCAGTATTTCAAATAGTGATATTCATCGCATCGTTCAGGCAGACGCCATCAATCGTTACGAAGACCTTTATCAAATGGTGTTCGATCTCAAATTGGATGACGAGTCGTTTGAATCGGCATTGATTTACTCGTCAAGTGTCAATTCGGAGTATGGCTTTTTGGCGAACCTGGTCATTAAAGGCGAAGCTGTTTATTTGGAAACCAACGTAGATGCCTCTGTCTATAGTAAAAGCTTGATCGACAGCCTCCATGACTCGTTCTCTGCCTTCTTCACGAGTTTAGTAAACAGCGTCCACAGTCCTGTCGGAGACCATCACGTGATTTCTGATAAGCAGCAGGAAGCATTGATGAAAAAACACAGCGATCTGAGCAAATCACCTGAAAATAGTGAAGGACTTATTTTTCAAACTGGAATACCTGGAGCAGTTGCCATTTCGTATAACGATTATGAACTTTCATACGGCGAATTGGAGCGGTACACGAGAGATTTCAAAAAGAAACTGGAGATGTTCGGGGTAGGCCAAGGCGCGAAGTTCGCGGTCGTCGCCGAAAACAAGCTATTGGCCGCCGTGCTGTTTTACTGCATACAACAAGCTGGCCATTGCTATATCCCGATTTCGCCTAAAAGCCCTGAAAAAAGAATTCGAAAAATCATCGAAGAGGCCAAGCCGTTGCTTGTGTTTTCAGATTGCCTGGAACCCCAGATGGACAATTTGATCGAAGTTTCTCCTGATAAAATCTTCGACGGATTGACTGAGGCAAAATTGATGCATCGTGATGATAAGGCGCGTTACGAAAAAGGGATTGCTTATATTATTTTCACTTCGGGCTCGACAGGAAAGCCAAAAGGCGTTCCTATTTCGGCCGGAAACATCGCAAGTCTTGCCGCTGCGTATCCGGAATTTGATATTCACTCACACGACGTGGTTGCGCAAATTGCCAGTCTGTCATTTGATGCCAGCATCTTTGAATACACTTTGGCGTTTTGCAATGGGGCAGAACTTGCCGTGTTCGACGATCAAAAAGGCTATGAACAATTCCCGCGATTCACCTGCGAACGCAAGGTCACTCATTTCCTTATGACACCAGAATATTATGCGGTTTTGGACTTCAGCAAATGCGCGAGTTTGAAAACGGTATTAGTGGGGGGAGCGCCGTATCGTGAAAACAAAACGGTTCCAGCGGGAGTGGCTGTATTAAATGCATACGGGCCAAGCGAATGTTCCATCATTACGTCTTTCAAAGCCATGAATGCCGGCACAAGCGTCGCAAACATCGGACAACCATTGGGGCAAGTGCATTATTTAGTTCTGGATTCATCTGATCAAATTGTTCCGAAGGGGCAGCAAGGGCAATTATGCATTGCGGGCCCGGGTGTCTTTAACGGCTATCTTGCCGGAGAAGAGTCGCCTTTTGTCACGCTTCGCATCGGTCACGTAGATGTCAGCTATTTCAAGACAGGCGATATCGTTTATCAAGATGAAATTAACGACATTCATTTTGTGACAAGAAATGCGGAGCTTGTAAAGCTTAGAGGGAACCGGATAAACCCTGAAGAAATTACCCAATTAATCTTGAAGCACACCACAGTCACCAATTCAGCAACGGTTTTCCATTGCGATCAGCTGTATAGCTTTTTTGTCGGCAATGTATCTGTAGAAGAACTCCGCGATTTATGCAAGCTCCACTTGCCGGATTACATGGTGCCGAAAAAAATAATCGAACTGGATGCTATCCCCATGACGATTAATGGGAAAACAGATTTGCAGTACTTGAAAAACCATATCGATCGCGATAAAGCTTCTGGTAAACAAGCCGATGAAGCAGCGACTTCAGCAAGTTTAGACGAACGGATATTAACAGTTTTTCGAACTGTATTGGATGACGCAGATCTCGCAAAAGATGCAAACTTTTTTGAAGTGGGTGGCGATTCAATTAAAAGCATCCAGCTTGCCAACGAATTCCAGAAAAAAGGTATCCACATTACATCGATCGATATTATGAATTCGGAAACGCTTGGGGAGCTCTCTGAAAAAGCACTGAAAACCAAACCGATATTCAACCAACAACCGTTAAGCGGTTCTTGTGAATTGCTGCCGATCCAGCGATGGTTTTTCTCACATGAATTTACGAATATGCATCAATGGAATCAATCGATTGAGTTTCAGGTAGAGGGCGAACTGACAGAAAAAGACATTATGAATATTTACGCTGAAATCAGGAACAAGCACGATGCCTTAAGAAGCAACTTCGTTGATGTGGGTGGCAAAAGAGAAATTGTCATAAAACCAAATATATCGAAAGACGTGGCGGATGAGTTGGAGTTCTTCAATATGTCGACTGCCACAGAGCTAGAAATAGCGGAGTTGAAAACGAGAATGTTCAATACATTGCAACTGGGGCTGGACGTGGAAAAAGGAAGTTTGTCCAAATTGGCCGTTATCCAAACAAGCAACCGAAGTTTCACGATCATGTGGGTAATGCATCATTTAATCTGCGACAATGTCAGCTGGATGATCCTGCAAAATGATTTTGAGACCGCAGTTGATCAACTCAGCAACAAAGAATTACTGTGTTTAAGTGAAAAAACAACGAATATCCGGGAGTTCTCTGCTTTCGTCAATTCCGAAATAATCCCTGAGGGCATTGCTGCGAATTGGGAAGAGGCGTTGGAAAGTGCCCATGCCGGTCAGTTTTCCAATAAACTAACGCCTGCGCCAGTTTCAAGCCGCTATCAAACAGCGGTATTTGAATTGAGCGAGGAAGAATCCGCCAGCCTCCAACTATATGCAAAGAAAAAATACTATACGCCTGACTTGCTGCTGTTGCTGCTGTTCGGAAAAGCTTTAGCCGAAGAAATCGAGTTGGACAAAGTATGGATTACACGTGAATTGAACGGAAGAAACGGATTTGGAGAAAATCTATTATTGCATCAAACTGTCGGATGGCTAACTTCACTTCATCCTGTATCAATCCGCAATAGCCCGAAATTGCATGAATTCATTTCGGCTAATTATTTCGAAATTGAACGCCTCGGCAAGCATGCGAAATATTACCAGCGCTTGAGCGACAAGATGACCTTGCCGAATATTTCCTATAATTATCTTGGTGATTTAGACCAGTTGCCAAGTGTAGATGAGAAGCAGAATATCGGCAGCTACGATTTCTTTGATGAGATTGCCTTAAATGCCGGTTTTGTGAATGGCCGACTTAGCTTCATCTTCCTATTCCAGGAGAATAGGGAGCAAATGATTCGTGAATTATTTTGGAAGCTTAAAGAATTGATGAAACTGCTCGATGGGGAAGATGGTGTCAATGTGTTCGGTCTCGATCAAGATACTTTGTTGAATTTAGATGAACTGTTCAAAATTTGAAAGAGTTGAGGTGAGTCATGATGAAAGTAGTAGCTGTTTACCCGATGACGGAGATGCAAAAAGGCATCGCTTATGAATGTGCATTGCATGATGCCACAAACGCTTATGTCAGCCAAGCCGTAATTGAGATTGAATACCCTGACTTGGCAAAGTACCGGAATGCTTGGGAAGCAGTGTTGAACAAGTACGAAATATTCCGGACGAAATTTGTGTTCGGCCATTTGAAAGATGATGTGCAAGTAGTGATGGACAGCGCTAATTACAACTGGGAAGAGCAGGAATGCCGAATAGAAGAGCTTCACAATCTGGCTGACGCTCTAAAGACATTGCATGTGAATGACTTGCCGCTTATCAAATTGAATATCTTTAAAACAGAGGATAAAACCTTTTTGGTGTGGACTTTCCATCATTTGCTCTTGGATGGATGGAGTATGAGCACCACTTTGGCTAAAGTGGACGACGCATATCAAGAGTCTAGTTCTTTTCTTGAGCCAGATTATACGTACAGCCGTTATATCAAAGAGGTGCTGAGCAGGGATTCCGCAAATGCCAATATGTTTTGGAAGGGATATCTAGAAGGGTTCTCGGGAGAGCGTTTTCCTGTGATCACCCGGCACCGATCAATAGCGGGATTTGATGAAATCCATCGAATCTTATCCGTTTCACAAGACTCGATTGCGCAATATTGCAAGCAGCACAAAATATCCTTAGCCGTGTTCTTTCAAGCGGCCTGGGCAATCGTTTTGAAATTGTACACAGGGAAAAATGACGTTCTCTTTAATGTCATCGAATCAGGCAGGAATTCGCCGGCGGCTCAATCCACTGATTTGATTGGCATGACAATCGAGAGGCATCCTAAAAGAATAAACTTGGAGATGACGCAGACGATTGGGGAATTGCTCGAGGCCATCAAAATGGATGATTTGAATTTGCAACATCAAAGCGCCTTGTCGGTAAGGGAAGAAAAGAAGATTCTGTCCACAGAAGCAGGAAAAGAATTATCCAATACCAGCTTTGTGTTCGAAAATTATCCTTCGGCCGCCAAGCCAAAAAGCTATAAAATCAGCCAAGGAAGTGAATTGTCTACATCGGACATGACTGTTTCAATCGGCGTTTTGGACCACCAAGTGCATATGAAGTTGATGTTCTCCAAAGATATGATCGATAACCAACAAGGACGGGACATCCTTTCCTATTTGGAGTCCGTCGTTGAGCAGCTCATTGGATTGGAAGGGGAGCAGTCGGTTCAAACCGTGGTCAATGCGCAAGACTTGAGCACTATCGTTAGCAGCTCTTCTCCAGTGCCTTTTGGAAAAAGCTACTTGGATATAATCAAACAAGTATCGCGATTCACTCCAACCAAGACAGCTATTTATGACGGGGAATCTCGGATTAGTTATGAACAATTGGCCGCCAATTGCGAAATGGCGATTAATGGACTGGGCGGATTTTCTATAGCAGATGACCAAACGGTCGGCATCTACATGAAGCGCTCACATCAATCCATAGAGCTGATGATTGCCTTGCAGTATCTCCGTATTCCATACATCCACTTGGATGAAAAATACGGGCAAAGCCGGATTGACTATATAGTGGAAGATGCCAAAGTTGCATATATCGTTACTGATGATGAGATGGCGAGTCCCGAAACTTTTCGTGAGTTGAACACAGTACATATAAAAGAATTGCATACCCAGGGCAATGGACAAGCAAGAGTTCTCACAGCCGAAACGCCTGAAGGAGGCTGTGCACAAATTATCTATACGTCCGGGTCTTCGGGCCAGCCTAAAGGGATAAAGGTAACGTCAGACAATATTCTATCTTTTGCTGCTGGCCATCAATTCTACGCAGTGCGGAAAGAGGAGAATTTTGCTCAAGCGTCTTCGCTGGCTTTTGATGCCAGCAACTTCGAAATCTGGCTCCCGCTTTTTAACGGGGCTTCCATTACGATTGTCCGTGATCCAGTGTTTGACATTTATCGGTGGAAGCAAGCGATTGATGATTGCCAAATCACCACCGCCTGGATGACTTCAGGATTATTCAATACCTTTGTTGACTTGGATTTTTCACTGCTGGTTGGCTTAGAAACCATTTTTGTAGGCGGTGAAGCGTTATCGCCTGCGCATATTTTAAAAGCATACGAGCAATTGCCTCAGCTCACGTTGTACAACGGCTATGGGCCAACCGAACTGACCACTTTTACGGCGGTGTATCAAATTCCGCGCGATATTCCGAGAAACGAGGCGGTGCCAATCGGAAAGCTGCTAAAAAATGCACAAGCCCAGATTATCGGTACGGATGGACAGGTACGGCCAATCGGTGTTCCGGGCGAACTGATTGTCGCGACAACAAGATCGGCTTTGGGTTATTTGAACAGCCCGGAAAAAACCGAGGCGGTGTTCGTGAAAAAACAGACAAGTGAAGGCGTTAGAACTTTTTACTATACGGGAGATACGGTTTATTTTGACGGCGAGTTGCTTCACTATGTGCGCAGAAAAGATAATCAAATCAAATTGCGCGGGTACAGAATCGAACTCAACGAGATAGAATCGGTATTGTCCCAGAAGCAAGGAATTGAACAACAGGCTGTCGTGTTCAACGATGATGCGATCGATGCCAAATATATTGAAGTTTTTTACGTCGGAACAATATCCGATTCTGAACTTAAAGCCTATTTGGCACAGCAGCTTCCAAGCTATATGGTTCCTCAAAAACTCACGCAAATCCCACGTATGCCGCTGAACGTAAATGGCAAAGTGGACAAGGCGAAATTAAAAGCTGCTGCACTAACGGAAAGTATCAGTAACAAAGAGGAAGCGGCCCTGCCGAATGAAGAGTTCTTAAAAAATATATCGAGCTTTCTTGGGTTGCCGAAGATTGAAGGCACCAACACGCTTTTTGATTATGATGTGGATTCATTAAAAACGGTGCGGCTGGTTCACCATTTAAATGAAGCCTATTCAGTAAAAATCGCGTTGAAAGAACTGATGATGTGTCAAAACATCAATGAAATGGCAGCGCTGTATGGATGCTGCGAAAACGTAATCGATACAAAACCGTCGGCATTAGCCGAAGTACCGGTTCGGCTTGACCCGTCATCCATGCAAAAATCCATGTACTATATCGCGACAGAACATCCCGACTTGCCGATTTACAATATCCCGTTCATGCAAGAGCTGCCTGACAGGACTTGGAGTTCATCCGCTATAGCAGAGCGATTTAGCGGTATTCTTCAGCAAAACGATATCTTTCATTATTATTTTGGGCTGGATAATGAAAAAGGTGTTCAACTTCGGAAGCGAGAGGCCTTGCCGGCATCTTTCTTTGAAGTCGAAGTGGAAAACACAGAGCAATTTGTCCACTACAAAAATCGCGAACTGAATTACCGCTTTGATTTAAAAAATCCCGAAGAGCCACTGATTCGCCTGACCTTGCTGCATTGCAATGGGAAGACGTGGCTGCTGCTGGTGATTCACCATATTATTTTTGATGGGGAATCGATGGGCGTTTTACTTGAGCAGTTGCTTAGTGAGAAAGATCCTGCATCTGGTACGAACCAGTTTGGTGAGTATTTGCAGAGTGTACCAAAGGAAGTTCCAGAAGAATCCATGGCTTTTTGGCGTACTCAATTAACTGGTGTGGAACGAAATATCAATTTTTCGAAGCCTCAAGGTTTTACTTATGATTATTCAGGCGCCATGCAAGAGCTGGCTGTCGACGATGGCTTTGTGCGTGATTTAAACCGAATCTCCAAGAGCTGCCAAGTTTCGAAGTTTACTGTTTTGCTCACCTTGTACTCACACTTCCTCATGAACCATTACAACCAGGACAGTGTAATTGTGGGCAGTCCCGTCTCGACGCGGAGCAGTGAATACGATCAAACGCTCGGCATGTTTTTGTCCTTCGTCCCATTTGTCAGCCGAAAAGAAAATGACTTGTCACTAGAAGCGCATTTAATCAACGCAAAATCAGGCCTCTACGATGTGCTTGAACATTCACAGCTCAGCTACAGCGATATATTAAAAGCGCAAGCGGATCCTGTGCGCAGCGACGGATTATCCCTGATTCAAACTGTGTTAAATTATCAAAGCGGAAATGGCGATTTGAACGAAATGACTTCCATCAGCGACAGCCATTTAACAGCGCAGTTCCCGTTGTCTCTTACGTTTTATGACAATGAAAATTCAGTTATGCAAATCGAGTATTCGACTCAATTGTTCAGCAACAGCCAAATGAAAAAAATGATGGAGTTGTTCATGGAATGGGGCGGGAGAGTCTTATCCGATGCTGAACGTAAATTAGCCGAACATCCCTTATTGGGCGCGCAGCAAGTACAAGCTATTGCAGCAGGCAATAATCCGAACTTCAAGCAAGTCAACCGCCCGATGCAAGACTATTTAACCCCAATTAATTTTGGCAATTCCGATATTGCTTTGGTCAGCAATCAGGCTAGCCTAAGCTACGCGGAGCTATTGGCGCGTATGGAGAACTTTAATCGAAAACTTCGGGAAGCGGGAGCGGCCAATGGAGACCGGGTAGTATTTTGTGGGACGCGCTCACTTGAGCAAGTGCTGGTCTATGCGAGCTGCTTGAAGTATGGCTATGTGTATATTCCGGTGGATCAGCAGCATCCCATATCAAGATTGAAACAAATCATCACAGAAGCCAAGCCGCAGTTTGCGCTCTTTAGCCAGTTGACGGATACGGATGCCCTTGGCCAGTTAAAAGCATTGGGCGCACAGGAATTCGGTATAGCAAGTTATGAGCGGCGTAACGCAGCAACTGCGAAGAATGAAGAGTTGGCTTATATTTTGTATACATCCGGAACTACCGGCAAACCAAAAGGCGCGAAACTTTCAAGATTCAATTTGGTTAACTTCATGTCTTCTTTAAAAGAAGATTACGGCATTCAACGTGATTGGAATGCCATTTATCTTTCGTCTATCTCCTTTGACGCCAGCATTTTTGAATTGACGGCGAATTTAATTCAAGGAAATGCTATTTATATCTTCACGGATGATTATGCGGACCTGCCAGTGTTCATTGATAAAAATGACATAGATTTTATGGTCATCACACCTTCTTTATTGAGTGCATTCGATTTTTCTGCCTGCCGTTCACTCAAGTTGATCGTCAGCGGTGGTGAAAAGTTTAAAAAGAATGAAACGCTGTCGTGGGAAGTGCGTGTGTTAAATGGATACGGCCCGACAGAAGCGTCCGTTTGCGTCTCCTATTCGACAAAACAATCCGAGCATAATGTGGGCATGGCGAATTCTAATTCTTGTGTTCTTGTAACAGATAAAGATGGCCACATTGTACCCGATGGAGTGGAGGGGGAAATTGCCTTGATGGGCCCTTCTGTCAGTAAGTCGTATATTGATGAAAATGACAATATTGGCCGCATCACGACTGCCCCTGAAAGTTTGAAAGCCTATGGCGATATTCTTTATCTTACGGGGGATTTGGGTGTGTTCGTTAACCATGAACTGCATTATATCGGCAGAAACGACCAGCAAGTCAAAGTCCGTGGAAACCGAATCGAACTTACCGAAATCAGCTCGGTCGCCATGAAGCATCCTGGCATAAAAGAAGCTCACACCGTCTATGAAAAAAACGCTCAAGGAAAAGAACAATTGTATGTATACACAGTGTTAAACAATAAGGCGACAGTTGACGATCAACAATTATTTACCCACTTCAAACAATCATTGCCGGCGTATATGTTGCCGGATCAAATTATTGAACTGGGCAATATGCCTTTGACGGTCAACGGCAAAATCGACGAAAAACGGCTGCCAGTTCCTCAGCAACAAGACAACCGAACGCGGCAAATGCTCGGTCCTAGGAACGCTGCAGAACAAAAGATTCTCCAGGCGTGGAAAAAGGTGCTGTCTTTGGAAGACATCAGTGTACAGGACAATTTCTTTGAGTTGGGCGGAGATTCCATTAAGAGCATTCAAATAGTTTCCCTGCTCAGAGAACAACACATCGCATTGGCCAATCAAGATGTCTTACAGTTGCAAACAATCGAAGCTCTCGCAAAACTCCACGATTCAACGGTGGAAAGCCATCAAGAAGTCAACTATGGGAAAGAATTGGATACTTTTGATTTAACGCCTATTCAACAGTGGTTCTTTGACTTGAAGCTACCGAACATCCATCACTGGAACCAATCGAAGCTATTCATAGTGCCTCCAGTTTCCCAGAGTATCGTGGAACGAACCGTCGCTTCTCTGTACAAGCAACACCCTATGCTGCGTGCCAAGATTATCGAGTCCGCAAACACGATGAAAGTTCGCATTCAGCCTGCAGACAGTTTTTCTGCCGACGATCTTTTAGTTCGATTTGCCTCACGTGAGGAAATGAATAAAGCCGCCGACTCAATGCAGCAAGAGCTCGATATTTTCAAAGGTGATATATCCAAAGTTTTGTATTGCTATCACGAAGATCAGCTATATGTTCAATGGATCATTCATCATTTGTTTGTGGATATTCATTCGTGGAGCATATTGGAACATGAACTTCATCGTCTCTTGAGAGGTGAGGAAATCGAAGTAATCGATCACTCAAACAAGTCAGCCGTCCTAGCGAAACAACAGTTAAGCTTTGATGGTTTAGCTGAAAATCTTACGCTCAATCATCTATTTGCAGCGGATAGCCGCGAACAAAAAGCCTCCGTGCAAAAGAGCGCACTCCAGAACGAGTGGCATTCTTCAGGACTTGTGAGCTCACTTCTGGCCAGTACCATCTTGAGCGTAATTTCTGCTGAGATGAAGCAAGGGCTAAACGTGTATTTAGAGACCAACGCAAGGTTTACCGAATCGCTGAAGCAGTTTAATTTGAATCAGACTGTCGGATGGATGACTGATTTTAAAATGGTGGAAATTCCAAATTGTGCTTCAGCCTATCAAGCTTTCGCGTTATTGAATCGTCTTGAATCTAAGAAAGTTGCTGCCAGCCAGCCATCGCTGTACTTGAATCTTGTAAAACTGGATGGCAAGCAAGCCGACTATGAAACAGATGCCAATAATATTCCTCTGGAAAATATGGCGGGCATGCCGTCAACTGTGAATATTGTAGAATTCGACGATGAATACACGATTACATTTCTGAACGTGCGTTTTGGAGAGCAATTGCTCGGAAAAGCCGTTACACAGTTTTCTCGCATCCAAGAGAAACCACTTGTCTATGAGTACCTTCAATCGATTAAACAAGTGAACCATGAGCTCCTCACTTATGAAGAATATGAAAACATCAGTAAGGATACAGAAATTAGCGCTGTCTATCCGCTGTTTCCTTTACAGGAAGAAATGATCTACTCCGGTTTCAACAGCGAGAATAGTTACGTGAATCATTTTGCTTGGACCACAATGGAATCTGTTGAGGCCATGAAACACAAGTTCAGTAAGTTGATTGCTAAATATGAAGCGCTCCGGACAAAAATCAGGCGAACAACTGGCGACGACTTCATCCAAATTGTCAGTAAATCTGTAGAGTCCCCGGTTTACGTGGAAAACCTGTCGTCGAACACTATGTCGAATCAATTGGAAGAAATAAATAACTTCATTGAAAGGGAGTCTTCACGCTATAGCTACCGGACGAACGGCACACTCTATGGCATTTATCTTTTTGAATTGGAGAACGGCGATACAAGAGTGGTTTTAACTTTTAATCACATCTTGTTAGATGGTTGGAGTGTCGGCATTCTCATGAAAGAACTGTGGGGAGAATCGGTCATTCAACAAGATCCAGGAATTACGAATAAAGAGTATAGCCAATGGCTGCTGAACAAACGCACACAACAATCAGATCGTTTACTTGAGAATGTGGCTGCAATTGAAAAGAATTTGTTTGGACAAATGGCCGCGATAAAAAACTCGAGCGACAGAAACCAGGAACTGCCAAGTCTTATGTCTGCTGAACTGTCAGAGAGCTTAAAAGCGTATTGCAAACGCGAAAAAATCACGATGGCCAATGCGCTCGCGTCTGTTTGGGCTTATCTTATTTCGAAAATGTCTGGTTCTGATCGTGTTATTTTCGGGATGGTGAAATCTGGCAGGGATTGTCCGGTCCAAAGAATGGACGAGCAAGTGGGCATGTTCATCCGCACAAGCCCGGTGTATTTGACAATCCGGGATTCGGATAGCTTTTCATCGCTTTCCCATCAAACGGAATATGTCAATCACCATAATGATTTTGCGAACAGTACTCTCTATAGAAGAAAGCTGAACTTCAAGCCGACACAAGAACTATACGAAACAATTTTCGTAGTAGACAACTATCCTGAACCAGCAAGCGGAACTGATGAAAAAGATGTCAAAGCAGAAGAACAGTCCAATTATCCGCTGAGTTTAAGCATTGCGTTCGGCGAGGACATTCCGTACAAGATTTCGTACAATGAGCGATTTGTCTCCACGAATGATGCAAAAGTAATCAGCCAGTGGATTCAAGACTTGGTCTCGGTCATCGCCGTTCAGGACGGTACGCTTGAGCAACTGCCAGATTATAGTTATATGTTGGATAGAAATCATCTTCAAAAAAGCCCTGTGCCCGTCAGCGAAAGGGCTGAACAGAAAACAGCAAGCTTTGCTCAAGAGCAGGAGACAGTGGAGTTGGAGTTCGATTTCAAAGAATCCATCAGCCACGTGTGGAGCCGTGTATTGGGCCACACCGAATTTGATGAAGAGAGCGATTTCTTTGAAATAGGCGGCGATTCATTGAAAATGTCGAAGATGATCTTTCTTCTGAAAGAAGATTACGATTATGACCTGGATCCACTGGCCTTTTTTGACAATCCAACAATGAAAGTCTTCCAGAAGAACGACAACAGTAACGAAGAGTTGATTGTGCAAAATGCCATGGATCAAGTGCGTATTGAACAAGCACAAGTCACCCTCAACGATCGTGTCTTAGTGACTGGGGGGACAGGGCTTGTAGGCAGTGAATTAATCTATCAGCTGCTGTCAAAGGGAAAAACGGTCTATTGCGTAGTCAGGGCGAGAAATGATTTCGAAGCCTATGGCCGTGTAGTGGATAAACTAAAGGAAATCAAAGATCCTTCGCAAGACTTGCCGCTGAATCAGCTTATTGTCTACTGCGGCGACTTGCAGCAGGAGAATTTGGGCTTGGCTCCAGAAGTATATCAACAATTGGCAACGGATATTTCCGAGATATACAACAGTGCCGGAAATATAAACTTTATGGCATCTCTTAAAGACTCGCTCGATGTAAACCTTCTAGGCTTGAATCATGTGATGAAATTCGCGCAAATGGGCCACTTGAAAAAAGTGAACCACATCTCCACATTATCAGTGCTTGGCCATGACCATTATGTCATTGAAGATCTCGAATTAGCCCCGATCAGCTATGTGAAAAGCAAAGTTTTGGCCGAGCAATATTTGAGGGGATACCGGGACAAGCGCAACGGTGTCAGCATTCAACGGTTGGGCAGAATTGCGGGCAATGACCGAAACTACGCTGTACCTGATAACGACCTGTTCTGGAGGCTGTTGGTCTCCATTCATCAATTGGGCTGCTGCCCGCAAGAGTTTTTGGAGTTCGAGACAGATTTAACACCCGTCAACGTAGTAGTGGAAGCCTTGCTGAAAAATGCTGATTCGCGAAATGACAACCACATCATCAATTATTTCTCAGAGAGTTTGGTTACGTTCGGGCGCTGCATTGAATTGCTTGAAGAGGTAAGCAGCAAAAAAATCGAAATGGTTCCATATGAACAGTGGATGGATGCAGCAGAAAACGATCAGGAGTGGAATCAAATCAAGGTGTTAATCCCATTGTTTAGAGAAAACGTCTTTTACGAGCCAGAAGAAAATAGCGTCGTTACGGAAAATTCGCCAGACAAAAACTATCAGTCCCGAATTACGATCAAAAATTCCATATCAGATGAGGTAATCAAATGTTTCTTAAAAAACGTTCTGAGCCGATACTAGAAACTGTCCAGCTTTTGGCCGTCCCCTATGCAGCGGGTTCTTTAAACAGTTACCAGCAAATGAGGAAGTTGAGCGGCTATGAGTTGCTCAGTTACGAAATGCCTGGAAGAGCACGGAGGTATGCAGAGTCAGGCTATACAATGCAGGATGTGGTTGAGGAAATTGTGAAAACCATCGATTTTGCCAAGCCGTATCTATTGTTTGGCCATAGCATGGGAGCGTACATTGCCTATGAGACTTGTGCATATATTGAACGGCTGCAGTTGAAACTGCCTGAAAAACTCATTGTCAGCGGCCAAATTCCACCCGGTAGTGTGCAAGCACAGTTGTACGAGAAAGAGATGACGTATCAGGCGACTCTTTCATATTTAAAAAGTATGGGAGGAACGCCTGATGAAGTGCTTCAAAACGAAGAGCTGATCCACTACTACACCAAAATATTGAAAGATGACTTTTCGTTATTGAAGCATTATTTCCAAGATGGCTGTTCAGCAAGCATCGAAACAGATATTGCAGTGTGGTGTGGAAAAGATGATGCCATGATTTCTACAAGCGAAGTCCGAAAATGGCATCAGGCCACTGCCGGACGTTGCACCATCACTGATTTTGAAGGCGGCCATTTTTTCATCAATCAAGTATTCGGGGACTTGCATGGCCTAGAACGTCAATTGCATGTATGCCGGAATGCATATCGGGGGGAACGAGATGATTTATACTAATGATTATTTGGACGCCTATAATGGAACACATGCCGATTTTCAAAATAAAAAGCTCCATGAGTTATTGGTGGATGCAGTTCGAACATATGAACAACACATAGCAATCCATGACGCTGATGATCAGATAACTTACGGTGAATTGCTTGAGGCGTCTGTCTCGTTAGCCGAACAGTTTGATGCAACAGGACAACCGGTCGCAGTGATGGCACACCGCAGCATTTCAACGATTACTCAGCTTTATGCGATTTTGCTATCCGGGAATTATTACATCCCGATCGATCCATCAGCTCCGCCATCCAGAAAGCAACAGATTCTCGATAAGACCGAAGCCCGTTATCTCTTTGATGGCGGCCAATTGACCGTACTTCATGGAAGAGATGTCAAATTGCCGTTTCAGGAGAAAATGGGCGAAGATGATCAACTCGCCTATATTATGTTCACCAGCGGAAGCACGGGGGACCCTAAAGGGGTGGTAGAAAGCCATTACCAAGTATATAACACTCTAATGGATATGAAAGAGCGGATGCAATTGACTCAACACGATGGGTTTCTGTGCTTGGCTTCTCTCTGTTTTGATCTGTCTGTATTTGATATTTTTGGAGCTGCATTAACAGGCGGAACTTTGCATCTGGTAAAGGATCAACGAGATTTTGCTGATATCGGACGAGTGATGGAAAATCGTCACGTCACTATCTGGAATTCTGTTCCGAGTGTGATGGACTATTTCCTGCGGGAGATAAAGTTAAGTGAGCGGGCCAAAAATAATATGAGGGTCTGCTTAATGAGTGGAGACTTTGTATCCAAAGATTTGGCTCAGACCACACTCGATACTTTCGGTAAGGCAGGTGTGTATAGCCTAGGCGGAGCAACCGAATGTTCGATTTGGTCCATTTTGTATAACATCACTCCTAACAACATCAATAATCATTCGTTTATCCCCTATGGATACCCGATGGCCAATCAAAGCATATGGATATTAAACCAATCGAATGCATTATGCGCTTACGGAGAAGAAGGGCAGATCGCTATTGGAGGAGACGGTGTAGCACTTGGATATGTCAATGACGAGTCCAAGACTTCCGCTGCCTTCATTGACCATCCACAACTCGGATGTTTATACTTAACGGGAGACATTGGAAAATTTGTCTCACCCGATTATGTAAAATTCATCGGTAGAAAAGATTCTCAGGCGAAGGTCAACGGGTATCGCATCAGCCTGTCTCAAATATCCAACACATTCCTTAATTTGTTTGGAATGAAAAACAAAGTCGTGATCATCCAAGATGAAAAGGACAAAGACAAACTGGCTTTAGTGTACGAAAGTGAAAAAGCTATGGATATATCAAAAGCCAGAAGTGAGCTAAGTGACTACCTGACACTGTATGAAATGCCTCATTTGTTTTATAGTCTGGAGAAGTTCCCGTTAACAAATAACGGGAAAGTTGACACCAGCACATTAACTTTTATCGCGCAGCAATCTTATGACGAACGAGGGGTTAAAGCGACTGATCAAACTTCGGAAACGGACAGCGCCTTTAGAACAATGCTAAAGGAAGTATTCGGCATGGAATTGATCGGCTGCAACGATTCTTTGTTTGAACTGGGCGTGGATTCGATCCAGCTGGTCAAAATCAAAAACTGGATCGAAGAAAACGAAAAGAAAGAAATTTCATTGCTGGACATATATACGTTAGATGAAATCGGCAAGCTGGAAGCGGAAATATATAGCTAACTACAGAGAGGATAAAGGTGTATAACCACATGGAATTTGATTTATTCAAAAATCAAGTCAGATTTAAAATAGCGCTGGAACTAATAAATATCGAAGAAGGCCTTTCTATCATGCAACTTAACAAACTGCTCAAAGAAGTGCCGCAAGCGACATTGTATCGGCAAGTCAATTCAATGGTCGATGATCAACTCTTAAAAGTAGTGGGCAATCAGCGCATTGGAAAAGTCGAAGAGAAATTATATGCACTGAATACGGCTGGATACAAAATCAGTGAAGAAGATTGGAATTCCGCCAGCTATACTCAGAAAATCAACTTTGTGACTTACTACTTCATGTACATTTTGCAAAACTACAAAAATTATCATGAAACCAGCATCGCAGAAAACTTCCAGGACCAGTCGACATTTTCCTTAGTCAAAATGGATCTGACAGATGAAGCATTTAACGAGTTCCAATTGGAATTGAGTTCGCTCTTGGAAAAGTACTACAAAGTTCCAAAAAGTGAAGAAAGCAAGGACCGAACCGTATCGGTCGTCATCATTCCATAGGAGCTGGGTGGTTGTGGTTGTGTCCCTGTGCACGGAAAGATTCTGACAACGGAAAAGTTGTCGGATGGGGATTTGTTGAGAGGTTCGACCGTTTTTGTCCCTGTGCACGACACAATTCTTCATAAATAACCGCCAGCTGACAGCTCAGCTGGCGGTTATTTTCGTGCATTCGTGTTTTTCTCCGTCGTAGTTTAAACGAAAGAAACAATGGATTAAGGGTTGGGCGGTTTAATTACAGACCCGGAAGTATACCGCATCCCGTGACTTTGCTAAACTAAGGCAAAGGATTGAAAACTGGAGGTACATAATGCGGAAAGTTAAGGTGGGGTTCATTTCCCCGTACGAAGCGATGATGCCGCTGATAGATGAACTGGCGGTGGAGCAGGATGATTTACAGATTACGCGCGCTGTCGGGAACTTGGAGGCGGGCGTTGCGCTGGCTTTAGAAATGGAGCAGAACGGGGCGGACGTGTTGATTAGCCGCGGTGGCACAGCGAAGTTGATCAGGGAAGCGGTGTCGCTTCCGGTCGTGGAGATCCATATCTCGGGTTATGACTTGCTTCGGTCGATTATGCTGGCGGAAGGGCATTCAAACGAACTGAAAGCGCTGATCGGATTTCCGAACATCACGATGGGCGCCGCCTCGATTGTCAGTTTGCTGGAGCTCAGGATGGAAGTAGTGGAACTGTCTTCTGCCGCAGAAGTGGAGAGCGTCTTGAAGCATTTGAAAGAACGCGGCGTTAGGCAAGTGCTTGGGGATGTGGTCACCATTGACGCGGCCGCGAAGCTTGGATTAAACGGGTTATTGATTCAATCGGGACGCGAGACTTTGCTCGAAGCGTTTGAAGAGGCGCGGCGTTTGTTTTTGTATGCCGAGAAAAACCAACAGCAATTGCGCGCGCTCGAATTGCTGCTGGATGGATGGCATAAAGATGTTGTCATTCTGTCTGACGATGGGGAGCTATTATTCGAACGCTACACTGCATTCCCTCGTCAGCCGATATCCAGCAAAGAGTTGCTCGAACTGCGAAAGCAATTATCATCGTCGCCTGCCTCATCTTTTGTGAAATTGTATGTCGATTCAGAAGCAGCTTTTTACGTAAAAGGAGAAGTGCTGGAAGATCGCAGCGGTTTGTTTACGGCATGGTCGTTTGAACAAGTGTCATTCAACAATCAAAACGATGCGTTCACGATAGCGCAGCCTGCGCAATTGCCACTGATTGTGTCAGAAAGCCCCGGAATGAAGACGGTACGGCAGTTGGTTGAAAGTGAAGATGCTGCCAGACAGCCTGTACTGATCATTGGTGAGAAAAGCACTGGAAAACAAACGCTTGCCGAATACATCCACGTGTTCCAAAACAGGAGCGGCTTGCTTTTGACGGTGGACATGGACAAGTTTGAACAGTTGCCTGCGTTTCATGTACCTGAACAATCGACTATTGTCTTGTCTTATGGCAAATCAGCTGATCAGGAAACCATCAAGCAGACAGAAAAATGGCTTCGAGTGCTCGGACGAGATGACGTTCATTTCATCGCTTTGTTGCCGGCATATGATGAACACGTAGCCGATGCACTTGGGAAAGCTATTCAAGTGCAAGCCCCGGCGCTGCGTGAACGCCAAGAGGATATTCCATTTTTGGTCAATCAATTTCTGACCGAATACCACCAACAACTCGGCACCCAGCCGGTCCGTTTGCGGGAAGAGGCCATGGCGGTCTTAAGCAAGTACAACTGGCCAGGCAATCTGGAGGAAATGAAAAGCTATGTGAAAAAAATAGCGTTGGCGGAAAAATCATATGTCATTGAAAAACAGACAATCACGTCGCTTCCTTTTGAGCAGCCAAGCAGCGGCGACGAACCGCTGTTTTACTTGGATCCTCGTCACAACCTGAAGGAAATCGAGCGCTATATTATCGAACAAGTACTAAAAGAAGAAAATTACAATCAAACACAGGCAGCCAAGCGATTGGGAATCAACCGTGCCACTTTATGGCGCAAACTCAAAGATTGAGTTTGCGTTATTTTTTTGTAGCAAGGTGTTGCAAATTTAAACTACTTTACGATTTCGGACATTTATTTTATATATGGTGTTGCAAAATTAATTAATTCTTTCTATAGTGAATTATGAAAACGTTTTCTTGTTACAATTTTCAATCTTTTAAAATAGAGAAAAGAGGGATTAACATGAAGATTAAAGCGACTTTGGACCGGATTCCCGGTGGCATGATGGTTGTGCCATTGCTTACAGCAGCGGTCATCAATACCGTAGCACCGGATCTATTGAGGATTGGCGGATTCACGCAAGCGTTGTTTGTAGATAGTGCGAGCGCCTTGATTGCATTGTTCTTGTTATGCACAGGCGCACAAATCAATTTAAGAAATGTCGGCGTGTCACTTGGAAAAGGCGCGACTTTGCTCGCGACAAAATGGGTAGTCGGTGCGCTGTTTGGATTGATTGCGTACATGTTTGCAGGAGATAATGGCTTATGGCTCGGATTGGCGCCAATCGCAATCATTGCGGCGATGACCAATAGCAACGGCGGTCTGTTTGTGGCACTGGTCGGCCAATACGGAAACAAAGAAGACCGTGCTGCCTATTCGCTATTGGCCTTGAACGACGGGCCGTTCTTGACGATGGTAGCGCTAAGTATTTTCGGTGCGATGGGCTTTGTGGAAGGCTTGTTTTCCCCTGTGGCGTTCATCGCCGTATTGTTGCCGATTATCATCGGGATGATTTTGGGGAACTTGGATGAAGACATGCGCACTTTCTTGGATAAAGGCAGCTTGATGCTGATTCCATTCTTTGCATTCGCGCTAGGGATGGGCATCGACTTTAATGCCATCGTACAAGGCGGCCTTGGCGGCATCGTGCTTGGTCTCTTAACGGTATTTGTAACGGGTACGGCAGGATACATCGTCTTCAAAGCCTTGAAATGGAATCCGATTGTCGGGGCAGCGGAAGGTTCGACGGCGGGTAACGCAGTCGCAACACCTGCCGCTATTGCAGCAGCAAGTGCAAGTTTTGCGTCTGTTGTCGATATTGCAACGGTTCAAGTAGCCGCATCGACCGTCACCACGGCGATCTTGCTGCCGCTATACATCGGCTTTTTAGTGAAACGATTGGAACGCAAAGGATTTATTTTCGAAAATGGAGAGATGCTACAAAAGGGCAAATAAGGAGTGGACAATTATGGCTGGGAAAATTGGAATAATTGCGGACGATTTTACAGGGGCAAACGACAGCGGTGTCAGGCTGGCGCAAAAAGGGCTGCGGTCCAAAGTGATGCTCACCCCGCCGGCTCACCCCGCTGCCGAAGAGCCAGAAATTGATGTGTGGATTGCAGATACGAACAGCCGTTCGATTTCATCAGATCAAGCATATGAAAATGTATGCTTAGAAATAAACAACTTGAAACAGCGCGGCGTCACGACCTTCTACAAAAAAATCGATTCGACGCTTCGCGGCAACATCGCAACGGAATTAAAGGCGCTGCAAAAGGAAGCAGAGCTGGATGTGCTATTGATTGCACCGGCATTTCCGAGCATGGGACGCACAGTGGAAGACGGCCATTTGTATGTATACGGCCAGCCGGTCACGGAGACCGAATTCGCCCGCGACCCGAAAACACCTGTTTTGCACGATTACATTCCAGACTTGCTTGAAACAGAAGGAGTCAAGACCGATGTTCTCGATCAAGTTCGGCTTCGTCAAGCTGCGCCGGAACAGTGGATTGCACAACAAGTCCAACACGGCGTCAAATGGATCGTCTGTGATACTTTGGTAGAGGAGGATCTAGCTATCCTTGCTTCACTTGAATCTAAACTGGACTTATCCATCGGTTTTGCAGGATCTGCCGGACTGATCAATCACTTGTATACTTCAGCAGTCAGTAGCGAACAGCTTGTGGAACAGAAGGAAAAAGTGCTTGTGGTGAGCGGGAGTTTATCGAAAAACACACGGAGCCAAGTGAGCAAATTAAGCGAACGGCCATCAACGTGTATGATTGAAATTGATCCACTTGCTTTGCTGGACAATCCATCAGGTGTAAAACAGTCGATTTCAAAGCTGGACGAAGCATCGGATTGGGACAGTGCGGTGATTTTCGTCGGGGCATCTGAACACAATCGTGATAAAGTGAAAGCCTGGGCGGACCAACATGGCGAGACGGCCGAAACAGCCTCCACTGTCATTGCGCAAGGTCTAGGTAGTTTGGTCAATGCAGCAATGGAGAGATATCCGTTCGATGCAGTCGTTATGACGGGCGGCGATACCGCAAAAGCGATCTGCAACCGGCTTGGCATTGCGGATATGGAATTGAAATTTGAAGTCGAGGCAGGATTGCCGCTCGGCTTGGCCAAATGGCGGGACAAGGAAATTTCCGTCATCACCAAAGCGGGCGGATTCGGCAATGAAGATTCACTGGTCCATGTAGTGGATTATTTGAAAGGGGCAAAAACTTATGACCGTAACTAAACCAATAATAGGCATCACGATGGGCGATGCCGCGGGCGTCGGCCCGGAAATCATTTTGAAAAGTTTTGATCATGACGTCGTTCACGAAACGAGCCGTTCGTTTGTCATCGGCGATGCCAGCATTTTAGAGCGGGCGAAACAATATACTGGCAGCACAAAAACCATTCACCGAATCACATCTCCGTCAGAAGCCACATTCGAACGCGAAAGCATCGACTGTCTGGACTTGGATCTGTTAACAGCAGATCTGCCGCTTGGTGAAGTCTCCCCACAAGCGGGCGATGCGGCGTTTCAATATTTGGCAAAAGCCATCGAACTGGCGAATGCAGGAGAAATCGACGCGATTTGTACAGCGCCGCTCAATAAGGAAGCTTTGCAAAAAGGCGGGCATATGTATCCTGGACATACAGAAATCTTAGCTGACTTGACTGGCACCAAGGATTATTCCATGATGCTGTCAGCGCCAAATTTAAAGGTCATTCATGTCACCACCCACGTCGGCATTGTGGATGCCATTAACATGATCACGCCGCAACGCGTATTGCACGTCATCCACTTAGCGAATGACACCTTGAAAAAAGCGGGAATCGATAACCCGAAAATCGCGGTCTGCGGCATCAATCCGCATGCCGGCGAAAACGGCTTGTTCGGCTACGGCGAAGAAGAAGAGAAAGTCATACCAGCTGTCCAGCAAGCGCAACAACAAGGAATCGACGTCCAAGGGCCGCTGCCGGCAGATACCTTATTTTTCCGAACGGTACGCGGCGATTTCGATATCGTGGTCGCCATGTATCATGATCAAGGGCATGCACCGGTGAAAGTGCTAGGACTTGAAGCGGGCGTGAACATCACGGTCGGATTGCCGATCATCCGGACGAGCGTGGATCACGGAACGGCGTTCGATATCGCAGGAACGGGAATCGCCGATGAAAACAGCTTGGTCGAAGCATTACGCCAAGCGGTGGAGTTAGCACCGAAGAAGTAGTGGGGGGAGTGTCCCTGTGCACGGAAAGATTCTGACAACAGAAATGCTGTCGGATGGGGATTTGTTGAGGTTTTGGATCGTTTTTGTCCCTGTGCACGGCACAATTCTTTGCATACTTCACAATTACAAGAAGGGTTTTCCATACTAAAAAGTTTTCTTGTTATATGAGTGATAGAAAAAGGAAAAGAGCAGGAACAGTAGATTTACTGTTCCTGCTCTTTAATGGTATTGAAGAATATATGGGCTACTTCTTTTTCCTTGTTTCCACGTAGTTGTGAATATATATAGTCTTGATTCAGTTCGTTTACTTCATATAATTTTGTCATCCATTTTAATTGCTCTTTTTCTCGCCAATGAACCAAAGCTCTCAATCTGTCACAAAAGATATCTTCAGGGCTAATCATATGAACAACACAATTATCCTCTGTCAGAATATCCCTCACTTTATCATAACTGCCTTCGAGATAGTTATCAGGAATTTCAATAGAGACTTGTAAGTCTTTTAAGTAGCAGTCTTTTCCTTGTCGTTCAAAGCCAAGTTCAACGAGTGAATTCATAATTTCTTCGTGTGAAGTTGCTACGAAATTGATATCTACGGTAGCGTATTGACCAGTTGTATAATACTCGACGCTGAGGCCACCAACGACAATCATTTGAACGTTCGGGTGTTTGCTTTCGATAAATTCTGTGACAATGCCTGCCACTCGAATGTTCTTATCTACTAAAGGCAAGCCTTTCAAGTGAGCTAACCGCTCTTTATATTGTTCCGTTTTGGTTTCCATACTCTTTTTCAAACATCAGAAGGATTTTTGTCTCATCTTCAGAACGTGGACGATGTCTGCCCGGTTTTAAATCAGGAATCACTTCTGCTGTTCTTTCTTCTAAAGTTTTCAAAAAGTTATCAGACAATTTGGACGAGGAATTCTGACGTTCCTTTATCGCGATATTAGCAACTTCCAGTTTACGTTTTAATTCCATAGTCAATCACCTTTTTCTTATATAATAGCATATCTTTATTGTTCTCGATGTAAATTTTGTTTGGTTAGTGTATCTGAGCGTGAGGGGAGTGAAGTAGGTATATGGGACAAGAATATAAGTTTTTACTGCATTTTAGATGGTATGCGTCGATTGTTAAATAGTCTGCTGATAAGCTGAATTTTTTTAATTAAATCGAAAAATTCGAACCGATTCGCAGCCGATGAAATATGCTTATTTTTATCGAAAATCAAGTGAATAATAGCAAAATTAAACCGTCATAATTCAAAATCTATATTTGATTTTAATTCAAATTAACAAGTTATAAATTCTCAAAAAATAGGAAAATAATTGTATACAAGTGATACTAATAAACTATATAATAATAAAAGTTAGAATAGAGTGACAAATTAATTCCGCTTTAGTGGCCTGAAGAATTCCAGCAAAATCCGCTGGAGATCAACGGCCGCGAGAGCCCGCTTGGATGGATAGAGTGTCAGATGTGTTTTGCTGATGGGGATTTATCTAAAATGTGGAAGAAGATGATATGCCGCGATACTGAATTGTTGCATATTGTTGAATCGGATAGCTGTTCTCGAAACTGACGATAAACTTAATTTTGGGAGGTGTGCTGTGTTCGCGCTTAGGGGGAAGAAGACAAAAAGAAACCTCCGGATGTAATGGTCTTGGGAGACAGACATCCGGAGGCACTCAGTTGGAGTGTACCAACTATTAGTTAGTATACTCCTTTTTGGTTGAAGAGATAAGTAAAAAACACTCAAAGGAGATATGAAAATGAGGAAGCGCAAGAATTTCAAGTTGGAAATGAATGTGGAAAAAGAAATCGGGCAAGAGACCGTATTGATTTTGCCGGACTATGACGAAAATGGTTGCTTGAATTCAGTGATTTACCATACGGATGGCATGATCAAAGTTGCATCGAAGCCTTTCGATTTGATCGATACGAATTTGCGTTTCCGCGGCTCGAGCATGCGCGGCGCGGTGGAAGGATCGGCGGCGATTCTTGGGAAACTCAATAAGAACCCGATTGTCATCGACCGCGATAAAGGAATCATCCTATTGCCGAGCAAATCGGCGCAATTGGATGGCTGCGTCTGGCTGTCCTTGCAGCACATTACGGAATGCATCAGCATCGATAGCTGCACGACGAAAGTCAATTTAAGCAATGGCAGTTCGATCATTCTCGATGGCAGCAAAGAGTCGATCAAGCGCCGCATGGAAAAAGCGTATGAGCTGCAGTTTAAGGTGGAAGCGCAGAAGCGGTATCTCGCAAGTGGCCGGAGCGTGCCGGAGTCGACGTATCATTTGGTGAAGCAGGCGGGGCATGTGAATTACGAGCATCGGGCGGGGGAATAGATTAGAGGGAGAGTCGGCGGTTTGCCTGCTCTCCTTTTGTGTTTGTGTCCCTGTGCATCACACAATTCGGGAGGGGAGAAGATTGATCCGACGGGATTCGGTATGGTTTGCGTCCCTGTGCACGACACAATTTATTGCGGTAGAATAGAGAAAACATAAATGAAGGGAAGTCATATATATGGACAGCATCATTTTTGATTTGGACGGAACATTATGGGATTCGCTGGATACCGTTTTGGAGGCATGGAACGAAGCTCTAGAGGAAAGTGGCGCGGAGACCACCTTGACGAAAGAGGATGTGCGCGGCGTCATGGGGCTGCAGGCGCATGAAATCAGGGAGAAGCTGTTTCCTCATTTATCGGACGAACAGCACCGGAAATTTGAAGAACTGTCGTCGGAGCTGGAAAGTGCGTATGTGAGAAAACAAGGCGGGCAGTTGTTCAATGATGTGGAGCATGTGCTCGAACAGCTCTCACGGAAATACAATTTATACATCGTCAGTAATTGCCAGGACGGCTATATCGAAAGCTTTTATGCGTATCATGAACTGGACGAGCATTTCGTCGATTTTGAGAACCCAGGGAGAACGGGTTTATCAAAAGGCGAGAACATCCAATTGGTCATGGAGCGAAACAATGTGGAGCGCGCGGTGTATGTGGGCGATACGAAAGGCGACCACAAAGCGGCAAAAGAGGCCGGTCTCCCGTTCGTCTATGCGGCGTATGGGTTCGGCGAAGTGGACGAGTTTGATTACGTGATCGATGAGTTTAAGGAATTATTGAAGTTGTTTGGGTAACAGAAGCCGGAATTCTCGTGAGGGCGAGAGTTCCGGTTTTTTTTGTGTGTGTCCCTGTGCATCACACAATTTGCGGGTGGAAAAGGTTGATAGAACGGGATTCGGTATGGTTTGCGTCCCTGTGCACGACACAATTCGTTGCGATAGAATAGAGAAAACGCAGATGAAGGGAAGTCATACAGATGGATAGCATCATTTTTGATTTGGACGGCACGCTGTGGAATCCGCTCGAGGTGTCGGTTGCGGTGTGGAACAAGGTGTTGGCGGATAACGGCGTCGATGAACAGCTGTCGAAAGACGATTTGCGCGGCATTATGGGGATGCAAGCCGATCAAGTCGGCGAGAAGCTGTTTCCACATCTGTCGAAAGCGCAATGTGAAAAACTGACAGAAGAGTCCTCAGAATTGGAATGCGTGTATTTGCGAAAACAAGGCGGGCAGTTGTACGAAGGTGTGGAGCGCGTATTGGAGCATCTGTCGCAAAAGTACAACTTGTACATCGTCAGCAATTGCCAGGAAGGCTATATCGAGAGCTTTTACGAATACCACGGATTGGATCCTCACTTCGTTGATTTTGAGAATCCGGGGAGAACAGGATTGTCGAAGGGTGAGAACATCCAGTTGATTATGGAGCGGAATGATGTGGCGAAGGCCGTATATGTCGGCGATACGAAAGGCGACCATGAGGCAGCGAAAATGGCTGGGCTCCCGTTTGTCTATGCGGCGTATGGATTTGGGGAAGTGGATGAGTTTGATTATGTGATTGAGGGGTTTGAGGAGTTATTGGCCTTGTTCGAGTGAAGAAATGAAAAGCTTGGCATTTCGAACATCACAGGCTTCGAGCTGTTCTTTCAGCAGCTCTACTAAACTGTTGGAACAAACTGCGTAGTAGTGGAATTAGCTGGAACTTTGTCGGTGAAGGGTACCAATCGAAGTGTTATTGCGCAGTAGGCAGAAAAGCCGAAAATCTCGTCCCATCGAGATTTTCGGCTTTTTATGTTCAGTTAATGGGTTTTGTCGTCTTTTAAGACATTGGATATTGTCTGTGTAGCATGAGAGAAAGCAGGAACGATCCCACCTTGTTCTTTGACATATTCACTCAACCGATACGCCACGAAAATACCCGCAATGTCGATCAGGACGTCTACGAGCCTGCCGCTGCGTTCAAAGAACAATTGCAGGAATTCGGTAAAAAAGGCGAACAAGCTGCATAGCACGAAGGCGACGTGACGTTCTTTGACGGCTTGATTCATTAATAGATATAAAATGCCGAATGACAAGGCGTGACCGGTTTTTTGGAAGACGTAGAGTTTGCTGTCGAGATGGATGTCGCTCGTTATGAATAGGTCGGACAGGTTCGGGAATAGGCGGATGTTGAAGTCAATGTCGTTCGCCAACAGCGCCGTGAAATTATAATTATTGGTGGCAATGAGGATGCACAGCGCCCATAGGAGGACGGGGATGTATTTAGCTTTCATATGGCCCTTCCTTCCAGAGTTGGTGTGGCGTTTCATTATTGTGCATTTTTTGCTGCGCGTCGCTTTTTCATTGCCCCATAAGGAAGGTTGAAGAGAATCAAAGCTAGTCCAACGATCGATGTGATCCACGGGTAGAGGAGCGGATACAATAGCGACGGGTAGTAATAGCCCGGCGGCAAGTAATAATTGATCAGGCCGCTAAAATCCTCGGTGATCAATTGCGTCTGTAGCTTGGATTTGTTTTCGAATGTGAATAATTCTTCTGAGACGGTGCCGTCTTTTTGGATGGAGATGAGTTTGAATTCTCGATCCTCTGTGGAAACATAGCCGGGCATTACTTCTCCATCGCGGTGAAAGCGCATATCGTAACCATTCTGAGAAATCACAATGCCGAAGAAATCCTTGTCCGTGAACTTATCTTCGACGGTCCAGTAAGTGATGGCGCTATTATAGCGATCGAGGCCTTCGACGGCGAGTTCTTCGTATTCGAGCAATTGGACCGGATAGTCTTCCAGTGTCTCGACGGTTTCGCCGTTGACGGTGATCCGGATGTCGCTCGGATGGGCCAAACTATCCCAAGCATTAAAATACGGCTCGCCGGTAGTTACGTGAGAGGCGCGGATAATGTTCCCATTGTAATTGGCATCATCCGGCGCTCCGGTGTAATCGGTCCGGATGGCGTTTAGTTCTTTAATATCATAACGAATATTCATTTCGGTGCGGTAGGCGATTTCCATGAGCATCGGGGTGAGGGATGGGAGTGAGATGACGACTAGGAGGATGCCGATGATCAGGCGATTGCGTTTCTTTTAGGTCATAGGAAGATCCTTTCAATAAAAATAGTGCGTCTATGTATAAATGCCTATGAATGAGTATAGCAGGAAATTGTGTGATTGAGGCAGATTAATTAAATAGAAGATGGCTTATCTTTTAATAAGTGGAAGAATAAAAGTGCTCGAGTAATGCTGTATAATAAATTGGATAGGAAGAAAGATACGAGAAATACAACATTTCAGAGATTTTTACTGTATAATAGTCCTTACTGATTTTAAAAATGCTTTTACTGGGTGAACTTCCCGGTGAAAGGAAGGACGTGTTTATTTGAAGACTGTATTACGAACGATCATTATCCTCCTGGTGGGCCTAGGTATACTCGCGGGAACTGGATATTGGGCGTACAAGAGCTTGACCACAAGCGACGAGCAACAAATCTCCCAAGCTGCGGAGGAAGCTGACGATAAGCTGCAACAAGGAGAAGATACGGAAGCGCCGAAAGCGGATGAGCAGGTGGAGACCGTGGGCTTGAGTGAAGGTGAATTCCAGATTCATCTTCACCAAATGACGCATCAAAAAATCGAGGCGACCGAAAAGCGCGGGGCGATCGAAATGACGCCGGAGCGGATCGATGAAATGCTGAAAATCTTACAGGCCAACGAAGGCGCTTATGAGGAGTACGAATTCTATGAGCAAAGCTTGACGGCTTGGGAAGAAGGCAATTTCTCCAATGCCGTCAACGTGCACAACACCATCTGGGAATGGCATAACGGCACTGTAGGACGCGCGACGGGCTTGTTGTCGGAAGAGCAGGAAGCGGCGTATGTGGAGGATAATTTCTAATTAAGCTTGAGTTAATGAGATTTACTACTTGATGAGGATGGGGCTGTGGGCATGAGCGAATTTGTGAAAACAACAATTCTTTCCATGATCGCAATCGGGGCGATTGGTGCTGCTGGCTATTATGTGGCGGCACCTTTTGTCTCGGCGGATGCTCATATCGCGATGGCTGCCAAAAAGGTGAACCAGGAAACGTCCTTTGAGGAAGTTGAAGCGGTCGGCATGTCTGAAGACCAATTCCAATTGCGCCTGCATCAGATGACGCATCAAAAAGTCGTTGCGGACGAAAAGCGTGGAGCAGTGGAAATGACACCAGAGACAATTGACAATATGCTGCAGATTGCCAAAGCCAATAAAGATGTATATGAGCGTTTCACATTCTACAAGGTGGAATTGGACGCCTGGAAAAATGGCGACTTCAGTAATGCCGCCGAGTTCCATAATGTTATCTGGAAATTGCATCTAGGAACGGATGGAGAAGCGACAGGCTTAATGACTGAAGAACAAGAAGCACGTTTTGTGGAGAAGCATTTTAGGTGATCGCGTGTATCGTAATTTTATAAGGTATCAGACCAAAGCCTTGGATTCCTTGATGGAGTCCGAGGCTTTTATGTTTTAGGGGAGGAGCTTTGGATTAACTGTCGCTTTCCGATTTAGGCGGATTTGCCGAGTTTTTCTAAATTTACTAATTAATTTCCTGATATCTGTTTAAACCTTATGTAGCGAGGGAAATATTTCATATCTTGAAATATTATAGGGGGAAAGCAGTTGGAACAGTTTTTGCAAGGGGTTGCTGATTTTTCAGCATGGTTATGGGGCATCCCGCTCATCACATTATTATTGGTTTCTGGACTTTTTATGACATTCAAATTAGGATTTTTTCAGTTTCGCTATTTCGGATACATAGTAGGGCAAACATTCGGCAGCGTTTTTAGAAGACCGAAAGGCGAAGGGACGGTCACGCCGTTCCAGGCATTGACGTCTGCACTATCCTCAACGATCGGTGCGGCGAACATTGTCGGCGTTCCGGCGGCGATCATGTTCGGCGGACCGGGCGCGATTTTCTGGATGTGGGTCATCGCATTGATCGGCATGGCACTAAAGTTCGCGGAAAGCGTGCTGGCGGTTGAGTACCGCGAGAAAAACGCGAAAGGCGAATTTGTTGGCGGGCCGATGTATTATATGACGAAAGGCTTGAAAATGAAATGGCTCGGCATTTGGTTCTCGTTCGCATTGATGATCGAATTGATTCCGAGCATCATGGTGCAAGGGAATTCCATCGCAAATACGGTACAGGCGACATTCAATGTACCGGTATTGTGGACGGGCATTGCGACCGCTGTGCTCGTGTCGATCGTCGTCTTCGGCGGTATCAAACGCATTGGGAAAGTGACGGAGATTTTTGTTCCGTTTATGGCGTTATTCTATGTTGGTGGAGCAGTCGTCATTCTTTTGATGAACGTTAAAGCCGTTCCGGAATTCTTTATGCTGATTTTCAGCAACGCCTTTTCCCCGGCACCTGTCGTGGGTGGATTTGCCGGTGCGGCGATTGTGGAAATTATCCGTTGGGGCTTTGCCCGCGGTCTTTATTCAAACGAAGCGGGACTCGGGACGGCACCAATTGCACACGCAGCTGCGACGACCGACCATCCTGTGAGACAGGGCTTCTGGGCCGTCATCGGCGTCGTGGTCGATACGTTGATCGTTTGTACAGCGACAGCGTTTGTTATTTTGTCTTCTGGCGTATGGACGCAAGAAGGTGCGATGGAAAACTCATCAGCCTTGACGAGCTTGGCATTTGAAGAGTATTTCGGTGATTTCGGCGCCATTCTCGTAACGGTTGCATTGATTTTCTTTGTGCTGTCGACGATTTTGGTCGTCATCTTCTACGGCGCGAAGCAAGCGGAGTTCTTGTTTGGTTTGAAAGCGGCATACGGCATGCAAGTGGTCTACATATTCGCCGTCATCTTGGGAGCAGTCGGTGCAGCTGAAGTCATCTGGGGCTTCCTCGACATCATGCTCGCTGCGATCCTTATCCCGAACGTCATCGCGATTTTGCTGTTAAGCGGCAAAGTGAAAGAGCTGAAGAACGAGTTCTTTACATCGGATGAGTATTACCGCAAGGATTTGAAAGTGAAGAAACGCGCGAAACGCCAGAAAGCGGTTCGTGAAGGGTATGAATCGTAGGTTTTTCCGGTTTTGTCCCTGTGCATGACACAATTTCGGGTGCGCGATTCGCATTGCAGCGGGATTTTGCTGCTGGTGTGTCCCTGTGCACCACACAATTTAGCGCAAAAAGCCTCGAACTCGGTTGAGTTCGAGGCTTTTTGCGTTGAGATGGACTCTGTCTTTTCGGGCTGATGCTGATCTTGGTCGTGCGTGTGGGAGGAAGACTTTCTATGATTATAAAAAATGAAAAAAGAAGGAAAATAAACAGGAGTTTTTATGCATTCATTCAGTAGTAAGGTGGTGAGGAAACTTCGGCAATAGAGAGGATAGCTGTTTTGGTTTTGAATGTTTATAGATTGAAACGGATAGTTATAAAACGGGAGCAGGGCCTGAAAGATTGGAAACGGTCAAAAAAGTTTTAAAAAAACATTATTGCAGGTTACCTTATTTTGTAAACCTGCAGGGGTATTTGCTCGAAGCGATTAACAAGATGATGTGCAGGAACCGTTGTAGACAGTGGAATTAAATGAGTTGTCGTTTCATTTGATCCTAGCTACAAATAGATGAGTTTCCATTAAAAGTATATAAGAAAAACAAAATAATATCTGATTTATGAGAATTTTCATAGACTGCTTTACATATTTTGGCCCTTAATGTAGGTTTATTGTAGTGTTATAAGTTATACAAAGTATTTATTTTGATAAATAATTGACTTTTGGTTATTTATTGGTGGTCTCAAGAGAAAAGCTTTCATAGGCAAGTCGATCAAATCGAGCGGAGGAATGGTTGAAATGATGAATACACAACAGGTGGCTTCACCAGACAACAAGACAACCAAGACGATGGCCGCACAAGCGGTAGAAAAATCGGCGGAATGCCCCATTGGCAGCGCGCCTGAAATCGAAGGGCATCGAGTTCCTCAGCTGTATATCGGATTGCCACAGGACCGTGGCGTTTCCGTTCAATTGTATCGGGATGAGCAGGAAGGGGTGAACGAGGCCACGATCTCCCTATCGGTTGAGCAAGTGCCGCGTTTCGTGCGAGCGCTCATTGAACACCCGATTTTGCTGCCGACGAGTTATTCCCAACGTTTGTCAGTAGAGGATGGGCAGCACACGCTGTGGATTGCTTCGAACGAACAGTTCCCTGATTTTGTGGAACGCCTGACGGATGCATTCCATGCGCTCCCGCGAAAAATATGAACACGGCAGATCTACCCTGTTCATATTGAAAAGGGAAGAGATGCATTTAATTTAGCTACAACAGCAATGTTTTAATAAACGAGTTGATAGCCGCGTGATCAATGCTTGTAAGGACCAAAATCGAGGAGGATGAATCGGATGACTGCGATTGTAAAAGAAGAAATGACAATGGAGATCCCGAACAAAACCTATCTGCAAACTTATAAGGACTATGTTGACGGCTATAAACAATATAAGCTGGAGAAATTGGCTCCGCAGTGGCATGTGCCGGTGGATCGTAAGGTGAAAAAAGTGGAGAGTGGATTGTAAGCTGTCCCTGTGCACCACACAATTCGCGGGGGAAGATCCGTGTCATAGCGGGATTTTGTTGCTTGGTTGTCCCTGTGCGCCACACAATTTAATCGTCAAAAAGCCGTGAACTCGAATGAGTTCACGGCTTTTTTCTACATTATAGGCTGTTCACGTAATCTTCAACTTCCTGGGAAGTCGCGAGGCCCAAGATATGCTCGACGTGCCCTTCCATGTCCGCTTTGGATAGGCGGCTCAGCTGGGAGCGGGCTTTTAGGATGGACGAAGCGCTCATCGAGAATTCGTCTAGGCCGAGGCCGAGGAGAATCGGGATGGCGATTTCGTCGCCGGCCATTTCGCCGCACATGCCGGTCCATTTGCCTTCTTTGTGGGACGCGTCGATGACGGTCTTCACGAGGCGCAGGATGGCTGGGTTATACGGCTGGTACAGATACGACACCGATTCGTTCATGCGGTCGGCGGCCATTGTGTATTGAATCAAATCGTTCGTGCCGATGGAGAAGAAGTCGACTTCTTTTGCGAAGGTGTCTGCCATAACGGCAGTCGACGGGATTTCTACCATGATGCCGACTTCGATCGAATCGCTCACTTCGACGCCTTCTGCTTCGAGTTTCGCTTTTTCTTCCAATAGAAGAGCTTTCGCTTCGCGGAACTCATCGAGCGTCGCGATCATCGGGAACATGATCTTGAGATTCCCGTGGACGCTTGCACGAAGAAGTGCGCGCAGCTGCGTGCGGAACATGTCCGGCATCTCGAGGCATAGGCGGATCGCACGGAGGCCTAGGAACGGGTTGAGTTCTTTCGGCAATTTCAAGTACGACAATTCCTTGTCGCCGCCGATGTCGAGCGTACGCACGACGGTCGGTTTGCCTTCCATGCCTTTTAGGACAGCCGAATAGGCATCAAATTGTTCTTGTTCGGTCGGGAAGTTGTCGCGGCCCATGTACAGGAATTCAGTGCGGTACAAGCCGATCGCTTCGCCGCCGTTTTCAAGAACGCCGGTAAGGTCTTTTGGTGTGCCGATGTTCGCGCCGAGTTCGACTGCAACGCCGTCTTTCGTGAGCGTCGCTTCATTTTTCAACTTGGCCCATTCGGCTTTTTGGCCGGCAAACGCCGTTTGTTTTTCTTTGTATTCGGCAAGTGTCGCTTCGTCGGGGTCAAGAAGGATTTCGCCTTCCAAGCCGTCGATGATGACGATCGTGCCGTTTTGGATGGAGCTCATCGCTGATTTCGCGCCGACGACCGCCGGGATTTCCAATGTGCGTGCGAGAATCGCGGAGTGGGATGTGCGCCCGCCAATATCGGTGATGAAGCCTTTGATGTATTGTGGGTTTAATTGAACCGTATCGGATGGCGTCAAATCTTCTGCGATGATGACGACTTCGTCAGTGATCAAGCTCGGGTTTTGGATCTTGACGCCTAATAGATGGGCGAGCACGCGTTTCGTGACGTCGCGCACATCGGCGGCGCGTTCTTTCATGTATTCATTGTCCATCGCTTCGAACATGTCGACGAACATTGTCGAGGTTTCGTGAAGCGCGAATTCGGCGTTGACACTGTCGGTTTTGATTTTGTCGGTGATCGGCCCGATGAGTTCCGGGTCTTGCAAGACAAGCAAGTGAGCCCCGAAAATGTCCGCTTCTTTTTCGCTAATTTGTTCTGCGGTGCGTTTTTTGATCACTTCGAGTTCAGCGATGGATTCATCCACTGCTGAGCCGAAGCGTTCGATCTCCGCCTGTGGATCCGCCACGTTTTTCTTGTCGACTGTCAGATCCGGATGTTCCAGGCGGAAGGCCTTGGCGATAGCGATGCCGTTAGACGCTGCGATTCCGGAGAGGCGACTCATGCGTTCGAAATTCCTTGCTCTTGGAGTACGCGTTCGATTGTTTCCATTGCTTCTGCTTCATCAGCACCGTCTGCAGCGATTTGGACTTGTGAACCGGAAGGAACGCCAAGTGACATAACGCCGAGAATGGATTTCAAGTTTACTTTTTTGTCTTTGAATTCCATCGTGATGTCCGATTGGAATTTAGATAACGAACCTACAAGTGCTGAAGCTGGACGTGCGTGCATACCTGCTGGATCTGTGATTGTGAATGTTTTTTCTACCATGAATAATTCCTCCTTGAGTGGTTGAGTTGTAAGCGAATTCACCCCTCATTATGACAGTTTCTGCGCAAATTGCATAGCCGGGAGCCGTTCGAAGGTGGGATCAAAAACGACAATGTTGTCGCGGAGGCGGCGACATGTCCCTGTGCACGGCACAATTCGGGGCGTGGAAATCGCGTCGTGGCGGGGTTTTGGTGGTGGTTTGTCCCTGTGCGCGACACAATTCGCCGGGCGTTTGGGAGCTGTCCCTGTGCATCACACAATTTGGCGCATGACATTCGCGCGGCAGCGGGATTTTGGTGCTTGGTTGTCCCTGTGCACCACACAATTTGCGGCAACGACAGCCTTGTCCGGACAGCGGCGACAAAGTTGATTTTTCATTGCGTTGAATACGCTTACATAATGAGCGTATAATCTGAATTAACAAACAAAGCACAAGGGCAAGAGCCCAAAAGAAGGAGGATGAAAGGAATGGCACAAGAACGTTCGAGCGTCAAAGTGAAAGTCCAGAAGTTCGGGAACTTCCTCAGTTCGATGGTCATGCCGAATATCGGCGCGTTTATCGCCTGGGGTCTCATCACGGCTTTATTTATTCCGACAGGTTTTTTCCCGAATGAGAATTTCGCGTCACTAGTTGGGCCGATGATTACGTATTTGCTTCCGCTCTTGATCGGGTATACGGGCGGTAAGCTCGTGCACGACCAGCGAGGCGGCGTCATTGGTGCGATCGCGACGATGGGGGTTATCGTCGGGGCACCGGATACGCCGATGTTCCTCGGCGCGATGATCATGGGTCCGCTTGCGGCTTGGGTCATCAAACAGTTTGACCGATTGATCGAAGACAAGATCCGCTCCGGTTTTGAGATGCTGGTCAATAACTTCTCAGCCGGTATTCTCGGCGGAGCGTTGGCGATCTTCGCTTACCTCGGCATCGGGCCGGCCGTCAGTGCGTTGACGCAAGTATTGGTCGCAGGCGTTGACTGGTTGCTTGAAACAGGCTTGCTTCCATTAACAAGTATTTTGATCGAACCGGGGAAAATTTTATTCCTCAATAACGCAATCAACCACGGCATCCTGACGCCGCTTGGGCTTGAACAAGTCCAGCAAGCGGGCCGTTCGGTTCTGTTCTTGCTTGAAGCGAACCCGGGACCTGGTCTTGGCGTCTTACTTGCGTTCATGTTCTTCGGAAAAGGCATCGCGAAGCAATCGGCACCAGGGGCAGTCATTATCCACTTCTTCGGCGGGATCCACGAGATTTACTTCCCGTACGTGTTAATGAAACCGATGCTTCTATTGTCCGTCATCCTCGGCGGCATGAGCGGCGTGTTCACACTGGTCTTGATGGGCGGCGGCTTGATGGCGCCTGCATCACCAGGTAGTATCTTCGCGATTGCCGCGGTTACACCGCCTGAAGGCATGGCGTATGTCGCGAACTTCACGGCGATCTTGGTCGCAGCGACGGTTTCGTTCTTAATTTCAGCGGTCATCTTGAAGCGCAGCAAAGATACAGATGCAGATGGAGACGTTGAAGCGGCAACACGCCGCATGGAAGAAATGAAAGGCAAGAAGAGCTCGGTTGCTGGCGCACTTGGCGCTAGCGCTGGAGCTGCAGGAACGGCTTCTACAGCTGGCACCTTCCCGGACGATGTCCAAAAAATCGTCTTTGCGTGTGACGCGGGGATGGGGTCGAGCGCGATGGGCGCCTCGCTCTTGAGCAAAAAAGTGAAAGAAGCGGGCATGCACATCAAAGTGACCAATAGCGCGATCAGCTCAATTCCTGCCGATTCGCAAATCATCATCACGCAGGACAAATTGACGCCGCGTGCGAAAGACAAACGCCCGGATGCGTATCACATCTCAGTCGATAACTTCCTGTCGAGCCCGGAATACGACCGCTTGATCGAGCGCATGAAACATGGCGTGACAGAAGAGCAAAGTGAACTGGTCGACGACAGCGAAGCGAACGCAGCGACTGGCGATGAAGGCGATGCTCCGCTACTGACGGAAGACAATATTTTCATCAATAAACGCTTCCGCAATAAAGAAGAAGCGATCCGCTTTGCAGGGGATGCACTCGTGAAAGCGGGATACGTCGAACCATCGTATGTCGATGAAATGTTGAAGCGCGAGGAAATCACAACGACGTATATGGGCAATGATGTCGCGATTCCGCACGGCACCGAAGAAGCGAAAAAAGCGGTCATCAAGTCCGGCTTTACGGTTGTCCAAGTTCCGGACGGGGTAGACTTTGACGGAGAAAAAGCGAAACTGATCTTCGCCATCGCCGGCAAAGACGGCACGCACCTGGAGATCTTGTCAGGCATCGCGGTCATCTGCGCCGAGCAGTCGAATGTCGACGAACTGGTCGCAGCGAAGTCCGCTAAAGAACTGCTCGACATCTTGAACAGCAAATAATCAGCATCACGAAAAGGCAGGGGAAATCCTGCCTTTTTGTGCTATTTCTTTGGTTTATTCACATCAGGATATTTTGATAAAGAAATAGATATAGTACAAGATAGTGGGGAAATCGCTGCAGGCGGACGCTTTAGGCACGCAGGATGCGTGTCATGCAGCTGATGCGACAGGACGTCGCGCTTTCAGCTGCCAGCGGACAAGGCCTAATCTTTGCCCGCTGATCAGTTTAAAACGCTGCTGCTCCCACATTTGCAGGCAAATGCGTCGCAAATGAACAAGCTCAAGTGCCTTTCGCTTATTCATTAGTCGCCGCCTTCCGCTCTTTCATTTTAGTGTGAATAATTTATATTGGGGAAGAAGATATAACATGGCACAATTGCTAATTGATAAAAAAGCTAGCTGCTTTGCGGAATAAAGATAGTAGTGAGAAAATGAAGATAGTACGTTGAAAAGCTTTTATAACTATAAGAAGTAAGAGTTTACAACAAAATGTTCAGTGAGATATTAGAGTGTTTGGAAATGAATAAGTGAAGCATAGCTGAGCACATTCATTTGCGACGCATCTGCCATGCAGGTGTGGGAGCAGATGCGGATAATAAAGTCTTTTCGCACTAAGCGCAGCAAATGAGGAGGCTCGATTCCCACCCCACGGAAAGCGAGCGGTAAGTTTCGGAAAACACGCTTGCCTATTAATTTTTATAGAAAAATATTTAATTTTACAAAGTCTTCATTATCGAAAGGTGACAAGGGAGTAGGTGAGTGGATGTTTGTCACGGTTAGGGAAAAATCGATTATTGAATTGGTGACGCGCATGTCGGCGAAGCATACGGTTAATTCCTTGGCGGCGTATCTTGATGTCAGCGCGCGGACGATCCAGCGTGATTTGAAGTCGGTGGATAAGTTATTGGAGGGGTTTGGCCTGACGATGAAGCGCAATGCGGCGGATGCGCTGTTTATTGATGGCAATAACGAGAAAATCTACCGCTTGATGCAAAAACTTGCGGCGTCGAGTGCGCCGGAAGCGACGCCCGAGGAGAAAAAACTGCGCTTGTTAATCATTTTAATGGAAGAAGGCGCGTTTTTTAAAAAGCAGGTGCTGTCGAATCAGCTCGGCATTAGCACGACAACGCTGACTTCTTATTTGGATGAGCTCGCCAATTGGCTGCGCAAGTTCTCGGTTACTTTGTCGAGACAGCGCGGCGTCGGTGTGGAAGTGGCTGGGGAAGAAGCACATAAACGCCATGCCTTGGCGGCGTATTTCCTTATTCATTTCTACGAAGAGCTCATTGAAAGCTTGTATTATTTGCAGCAAGGAAAGACCCAGGACGAAAAAGTGCTCGGCTATTTCCATCCGGACTATCTCGCTTCTGCGAACAGATTGGTCGGCGAGCACATCAGCGACGAACAGATCCGCTTGGCCGATAGCGATTATACGGGATTGGTCGTGCATTTGGCGTTGGCGCTGCAGCGTATCGAGAAAGGCTTGCTGCTGGAGAAGGATCAGCCGGCAACTGAGCGGAACGGCGAGTACTATATGATCCAAGCAATTTGTGCCGATTTGCAGGAACAACTCGGTGTGGGATTGACCAAGCGCGACATCGAGTTTCTCACGGTCGTTTTGAAGGGCTCGAAAATCCAGGCGTCGAATGTGCTGTATTACGATAGTGTCCTGCTCGGGAAGCTCGTCAAGAACATGATCCGCGATGTGTCGGCACAGCTCGGGGTTGATTTGACGAAGGATTTTTCCTTGTATCAAGGCTTGCTGGCGCATATGGAGCCGCTCATTTTCCGGCTCAAGCAAAAGCTCGAATCGTTCAATCCCTTGACCGATGAAATCAAGAAAAAATACCCGATGCTGTTTCTCGCGGTCAAGCAGACTTTGGAAACGGAGTTTGACGACCTCGAGTTCTCGGCAGACGAAGTGGCGTTTATCGTGCTTCATTTCGGATCGGCCTTGTTGATGAATGAAGAACGCGTGCAGATCGACGCAGTCGTCGTATGCCCGACCGGCATTGGGACGTCGAAAATGCTGGCGAGCCGTATCCAAAAAGAGCTGCCGGAAATCGATACGGTGAAAATTTTGTCGATCCACGATTTCGAACACGCGAATTTTCAGGACTACGATCTGGTCATCTCGACGATTCGCTTGCCGGTGACTGATGTGGATTATTTAATGGTCAGCCCGCTTTTAAACGACCAAGACATCAGCCATATCGAGAATTATTTGCAGCACAATATCCAGAAAGTGACGCGCAATAAGCAGTATTTGCCGGCGGATGATTTGGGAGAGGCGGGCAGGAAACATCGGCCGAATCTCCGGCGCTTGCTGTCGGACATTAAGCAAGTACAGACCGGCATGGAAGCGATACTCGAGCATTTTAAAGTCGTCAATATGCGCGGGGCGGATTATTGGCGAGTGCTTTCGGATGTATTGGACGGACTGGAATCGGCCGGCTTATTGGATGCAGAGAGCACTTTGCGGCAATTGAAAGACCGCGAAACCAAAGGCGGCCTCGGTATTCCGGGCACCAATATGGCGCTGTTTCATTGCCGCGACGAGTCGGTTCGGCAGCTTACGTTCCAAGTGGTGCATTTGGATACGCCGAGTGCGGTCAAAGGTATGGATGGCCGCGACGTACACATGACGAATTTGTTGTTGATGCTGACGCCTGTGGAATTAAGTGCGCGCGAACAGGAAATCATGAGCTTGATTAGTTCGAGCTTGATCGAAAGCGAAGCCGCGATGATGATTTTTTCGTCGTCGAATGAAGGCGTGATCCGCGGCAAGCTGGAAGAGTTGTTTTACGAATACTTACAAAATAATTTGGTGAAGGAATGATTCTTATGAAACAAGCAATTCATTTTGGGGCAGGCAATATCGGCAGAGGGTTTATCGGGGCGTTGTTCTCGGAATCCGGTTATCACGTGAGTTTTGTCGATGTGGCGGAACAAGTCATCGACGGATTGAATGAACAAGGGCAGTACCGCGTGAACATGGCGCAGGAGACGGAAGAAAGCGTCTTGGTGGAGAATGTCTCTGGCATCAATAATATGAAAGATGAAGAGGCGGTCATCGCGAAGATCATGGAAGCGACGTATTTGACGACGGCGATCGGGCCGAATATTTTGCCGCGCATTGCGCCCTTGATTGCTAAAGGAATTGAAGCGCGCGTCAAAGGGAATTTAGCGACAGGGCCGGATTTGGTGCCGGCATCTGATTTGGATGTGGCGTCCGATATGAGTGCGGGTTCGGAAAAATTATACATCATTGCCTGTGAAAACCAGATTGGCGCGACCGATATTTTGAAAGGGCATATTTTGAGCCATTTGAGCGACGAAGCGAAAGCGCAGCTTGCCGGAAAAGTGTATTTCTTTAATTCGGCGGTCGACCGCATCGTGCCGATCCAGGAAGGCCATTCGCTCGATGTCTTGGTTGAGCCGTATTACGAGTGGGTTGTCGAGACGACAGAAGACATTCCTCACGTGACCGGCATGACGATTGTCGACGACTTGGCGCCGTTCATTGAGCGCAAGCTGTTCACGGTCAATACGGGGCATGCGGTCATTGCGTATTACGGCTATCTAGCCGGCAAAACGACGATCGATGAAACCTTGGCCGACCCGGAAATCGAACGCGAAGTGCGGGAAACCTTGAAAGAAACGGGCGCGTACCTTGTGAAGCAATACGGCTTGGACGAACAGGAGCACCTCGCGTATATCGATAAAAACATCGAACGCTTTAAAAACAGCTATTTGAACGACGGCGTCACGCGCGTCGGCCGCGCGCCGATCCGCAAGCTAGGGCCGGAAGACCGCCTCGTGCGCCCGGCTATGCAAGCACAAAAAGCGGGACTGTCGTACTCGCATCTCGCCAAAGCGATTGCGGCGGCGCTGCTGTTCGATTACGCGGAAGATGAAGAAGCGGTGAAGATCCAGGACATGATTGCACAAGGCGGGCCGGAACGCGTATTGACAGAAGTCAGCGGGCTTGAAGCCGATAGTGAGTTGGCGAAAGAAGTCGTAAGGCAGTATGAGGCATTGAAAAAGTAGGTAGTGTCCCTGTGCACCACACAATTCCAACCGCATCCCAGTCGCCAAAACGGCGCCGGGATGCGGTTTTTATGTTGCCGGTTTTGGTTTGCGTCCCTGTGCATGACACAATTTCGACGGGGAGTATTCTTGCATGTCCCTGTGCACCACACAATTTGACGGGTCGGAACACTGTCGCCGCGGCATTTGACTGTCTGTACGTCCCTGTGCACCACACAATTCCCCACGTGACGGTATACTTTTTGTCTGTATGTGCGGTTAAAGTGCGTACTTCCCAAGATGTATGGCAGGACTTACACTTGGAAAGCATCAAAATACGCATATGAGGAGATACACATAGATGAAATTACAACTAGCATTGGACTTAGTAGACATCCCGCAAGCGATTGAATTGATTAAAGAAGTCGAGGAATCAATCGATATCGTGGAACTGGGGACCCCGGTCATCAATAAAGAAGGATTAAAAGCCGTCCGCGAAGTGAAAGAGGCGTTTCCGCATCTGGAAGTGTTGGCGGATGTGAAAATCATGGACGCGGCTGCTTATGAAGTCGGCAATGCCGCAGCTGCTGGAGCGGATATCGTCACGATTCTCGCGCAAGCGGAAGATTCGTCGATCAAAGGCGCAGTGGAAGAAGCGAAGAAACTCGGCAAGAAAATCCTCGTCGACATGATCGCTGTGAAAGATATCGAAACACGTGCCGCTGAACTGGACGTGCTGGGAGCGGATTATATTTGCGTCCACACGGGCTATGATTTGCAGGCAGAAGGCAAAGATTCATTCGCAGACTTGCGCACGATCAAAAGCGTCGTGAAAAATGCGAAAACGGCGATTGCTGGCGGCATCAAGCTGGAAACTTTGCCAGAAGTGATTAAAGCGCAGCCAGATTTGATCATTGTTGGCGGCGGCATCACGTCTAAAGACGACAAGAACGCTGAAGCGGCGAAAATCAAAGCGCTGATGAACGAAAGCGTGACGGTTTAAAGTGACAGCTTCTAGATTTATGAATGAAATTTCAGCCGAACTGGCGCACACAGTCGGGCAAGTGGATGAGGCAGAAGCATCCCGCTTGGTCAACGCAATGGTACAAGCCGACAAGATTTTTGTCGCAGGCGGCGGGCGCTCCGGCTTTATGGCGAAAGCATTCGTCATGCGCATGGTGCATATGGGCTTGAACGCTTATGTAGTCGGCGAAACGGTGACGCCGAGTTTGCAGGAAAATGATTTGTTCATCGTCGGATCAGGTTCCGGTGAAACGGGCAGCTTGCTTGCAATGACGGAGAAAGCGAAAACGATCGGCGCAACGGTTGCGGCGGTAACGACCAATCCGGAGTCGTCGATCGGCAAGCTTGCGGCTCTCCACATCACCATCCCGGCGCAAGCGAAAGCGGAAGGCGCGAGCGGCAAATCCATCCAACCGATGGGCTCGTTGTTCGAACAATCGTTATTGGTGGTATACGATGCGCTTGTTCTATCGTATATGGAACAGCAACACATCACGGCCGATGCGATGTTCGGCACACATGCCAATTTGGAATAGCACAGAAATAAGCTTGAGGCTGGAAGCGATTCCGTCTCAAGCTTATTTTTCATGCCAAGCTTACCTATTGGACAACTCGCCCGCAGAGGTGCAAAATTGATGGCATGGACAACTGCGGTGACAGGGCAGCTTTGATTGGAATGAACGGCGGGCTGTATTGGCATCACGCGCCTGCTAAAGAAAACAACATGATGTGAAGGAGTAAGTGTATGTATAAAATGATTGCAATTGATTTAGATGGTACTTTACTGACGGATGAGTTGACGGTGACGAAGGATACGATGGCGGCAATTCGGCAATCAGTCGAACTCGGTGTGGTCGTGACGATTGCGACGGGACGCATGTATCCATCCGCACAGCGCATCGCCTTGGAACTCGGAATCGAAGATCCGATGATTACGTACCAAGGGGCGATGATCAAATCGGCGACGAGCGGCGAAGTGCTGCGTGAGCGCGTCGTGCCGTTTGAGATTGCGCAAAAATGCATTCACCTGGCAGCTGAGAAGCAGATGCATATCCAAGTCTATCAAGACGATGTGCTATACAGCGCCGTGGATAATGAGCAAGTGAGAGCATATTCCAAAGAGGTCGGTGTCGGCTACCAAGTCGAGCCGGATCTCCTCAAGCTTGCAAAAAATGGCTTCATGAAACTGCTGTTTATTGACGAACCGAATGCGCTCGCGCCGGTGCAGTCAGAATTACAGGCCGTGCTCGGCGACGAGGCGTGCATCGAAAAATCCAAACCGCGCTACCTCGAAGTGACGCATCCGGAAGCGAATAAAGGCAGTGCCTTGAACTTCTTGGCCGAACATCTTGGCATCGAACGCTCACATGTAATCGGCATCGGTGACAACCATAACGACACGGACCTCGTCAAAGCAGCGGGCTTCGGCATCGCCATGGGCAACGCCGTCGACGAATTAAAAGCGCTCGCGGACTACACGAGCCTGTCGAATAACGAAGAAGGCGTGTTGCATGTGCTCAATAAATTCATTTTGGAACCGCGCACAACCACTGTCGATTCGGGCCAGTGAGCGACGGATTCCAGTAGACATCACAAGAATGAAATGCAATAAAGATGGAGTGGAAACGAATGCCCAATTTGGGAGAGAAGACATTTAATTGCGAAAAAGAATTGACCCTTTCCATCATCGGCGGAAAGTGGAAGATGCTTGTGTTATGGCATTTAGGAAAATCGGGGACGAAGCGCTTCGGCGAGTTGAAAAAACTCATGCCGGGCATCACCCAGCGCATGCTGGTCAATCAGCTGCGTGAACTGGAAGATCATTTGATCGTCCACCGGGAAGTGTATCCGGTCGTGCCGCCGAAAGTGGAGTATTCACTGACGGAACAAGGCGAGAGCCTCATGCCGATCCTGGACTCGATGTACGACTGGGGAAAAGGGTATATGGAACGGAATTTGTAGCTTGCGTCCCTGTGCACCACACAATTCGCGGGGCAGGAATCCTTTTGTGGCAGCGTTTGACTGTCGCTTTGTCCCTGTGCACCACACAATTTAAGCATAAAAAAGCCCGTTCCAGGAGAGGAACGGGCTTTTTTTATGGGAATATTAACGGACGTTCATTTCGTTCGGGTGGGCGCCTTTGCGGCGGTTTTTGTCGAGTCCGTTGATTTGGTTCATGTCCTCTTCGCTTAATTCGAAATCGAAGACATTGAAGTTTTCTTCGATGCGGGACGGCGTAACGGATTTCGGGATGACGATCGTGTTGTTTTGCAGGTGCCAGCGCAAGACGACTTGAGCTGGAGACTTTTTATGTGCTTCAGCGATCTTTTGGATCACTTCGTCTTTCAGCACATCGCCGCCTTGGTCGAGCGGGCTCCACGCTTCAACGAAAATATCGTGCTGTGCGCAGAATTCTTTGACGTCATTTTGCGCCAAGTACGGATGGCATTCGATTTGATTCAACACGGGCGGCACGTCGCATTCGTCCAACAAGCGCTGCAGATGTTCGGGTTGGAAGTTGCAGACGCCGATCGCTTTGACGCGTCCGTCTTTGTATAGTTTTTCCATCGCTTTATATGTCTCGACGTAGTTGTCGAATTCCGGTGTCGGCCAGTGGATAAGGTAGAGGTCCACATAATCGAGGCCGAGACGCTCGAGGCTTTCGTCGAATGCGCGCAAGGTGCTATCGTAGCCTTGGTCAGAGTTCCAGACTTTGGTGGTGATGAACAAGTCTTCGCGCGGGACAGTCGTTTCTTTCAACGCTTTTCCGACGCCTTCTTCATTTTTATAGATCATGGCTGTATCAATAGATGTATAGCCAGTTTTTAATGCAGTTGATACGGCTTCAGCAGCTTCGTCGCTGTCGACTTGCCAAACACCGAATCCTAATTGGGGCATTTCGAGTTTATTGTTTAGTGTTACATGATTCACGGGACATTTCTCCTTTTCGTGTTTTTATCACAACAATCTTTAGAATACCCTGAAGTTAGAGGATGTAAGCTTTTTTTTGTTGTGTCCCTGTGCATGACACAATTTGAATGTTAGACTAGCACTCAAGAGGGTAGTGTAAGAAAAAAGGGAATAAAAGGGAGAGAATTATGGACACACTCGGCTATTTTATCGTTCCGTTGATCGCAGTGATTCTAGTGAATCTTGTAATGAAGTATTTTTTGAAGGACAAAAAGAAAAAAGATAAAGGTTTCGTGCTGTTTTACCAGAGGCTTTCCTATAGAAGGCGCTTTATTCGTGCGTTATGGGGAATCCCGTTCATGCTGTTGATGTATTTTCTCATCTACCAGTTTGGTGTCTTTACTGAGACGCAGCTGCAGATTGTCGCATTGGTGTTTGTGCTAATGGTTTTGTTTGATGCTGGATATAATTATTACCGGTGGAAAAAACAGGAGCAGACAGCGTGAGTTGTTGGCTTGTCCCTGTGCACCACACAATTCAAACCGCATCCTCGCCGACAAAAAGGCGTGGGGATGCGGTTTTTTGGTTTGGACAGGAAGTGCTTGTCCCTGTGCATCACACAATTTAACTCGGTGAAGATGAAATGATTTCCAATGATAAAAGTAAATTACTATTAATTGGAAAATAATGATGTTACAATAAGCGGGAATTTACCAGCCACAGAGAGCAGACGGAAGGGGTCGACAATTTGAATACATCTAAGAAAATCGGAATTACTGCGTTGACGGGAGCTGCGGTGTTTCATGCCGCAGGATGGGCGTCAGCGGAGGGAGCCACTCAGACGGACCGCGTCATTATTACACTCGAAGCAGGAGCCACTAGCGATGCGCTGACAGGCGAGAGCATCGATGCCTTGAACATCAACTCAGCGAATGAAGTAGTCACGGCCGAGGTGCCGGACGGGCAAAACGTGGACGATTACATAGAACAACTGGGTGCGTCGCCAGGCGTAGCGAATGTCGAGGCGGACCATTTGCTCCAAACGACGGCGGTGCCGAACGATCCGTATTATTCATTCCAGTATCATCACGAACTGATCGGGTCGGACCGCGCGTGGACGAGAACGATGGGGGAGACGGATGTATTGGTTGCCGTGCTCGATAATGGTTTTGATTTGGACCATCCCGATTTGAAGGGGCAAATCGTCAGTTCTTATGCGACGGCGACGAGCATGAGCGAAGATGATCACGGGACGCATGTCGCAGGGATTGTTGGTGCAGCGCATAACAACCGGACTTACGGCGTTGGAGTTGCACCGGACACAGGCTTGCTCGCGATCGATGTGTTCGAAGATGAGCTCGCGTATTCATCTGACGTTATCGAAGGCATTTACTACGCGGCGGATGCCGGGGCGGACGTCATTAATATGAGCCTCGGCAATTATTTTTATAGTGAATCTTACCAGAAGGCCATTAATTATGCGCATGAGCGCGGGGTGCTGGTGATCGCGTCTTCTGGAAATGACTTCACGGACAAGACGCATTATCCGTCGGGTTACGAAAACGTCATGGCGGTAGGGTCGACGGACCGTGCCGACCAGTTTTCAGGATTCTCGAATTACGGGGCCGACCAGGACATCTCAGCACCTGGCACGGGCATTTGGTCGACGATTGCCGGGGGCAGTTTCGGTTCATTGAGCGGGACGTCGATGGCGAGCCCGGTCGTGGCAGGGATTGCGGCACTTGTGAAAGCGAACGAGCCAAATTTGACGAATGAAGAAATCGCTAAGCGCTTGTACAATACCGCAGTCGATCTTGGTGCAGCCGGGAAAGACCCGTATTTTGGCCACGGGCGGATCGATGCGGAAGCAGCATTGATGATTATGGATATCGCACAACCAGCTGTCAGCAGTGTTTACGATAGCTCGGTAAAAATTAACGGCAACTTGGACCAGGCGGTAGAAGATGCTGTGATCACTGTAAACAATGAAGGCGGCGAAATCGCGCGTCAGGAAGGCTATGCGGGAGCGGGCAAGTTCAGCTTGGCCATTCCGCAGCAAAAAGCAGGCAGTGTGCTGACATTGACGGTTCGCGATCGCTACGGCAATGAAAGCGAAGCGCTGGAAATTGTCGTGAAAGAAACACAAGCTGACGAATTGCCAGGCCGCATTTCTGGAATCGACCGCTACCAGACAGCGATTGCGATTTCACAAACCGGCTGGGAGTCTGCTGATGCTGTGGTCATCGCCACTGCAGGCAATTTTCCGGACGCATTAGCTGGCGGGCCGCTCGCATATCTTGAGGATGCGCCGATTTTGTTGACGCGTTCCGGTGCACTTCATTCTGAAACGCGTAAGGAAATTGAACGGCTTGGCGCAGAAAAAGCAATCATTCTGGGCGGAAGTGGAGCCGTATCGGCTGCGGTTGAAGCGGAACTCGCTGAAATGAATCTTGCAACTGAGCGCATCGGCGGCGAGACACGTTACGAGACGGCAGCGTTGATTGCAGAGAAAATGGGCTCGCGGCGAGCAGTCGTCGCAAACGGTTTGAACTTCCCCGACGTCTTATCGGTATCACCGTATGCCGCGAAAAACGGCATCCCGATCCTGTTGACACGAAGCGACGCTTTGCCGAAAGAAACGGCATCCGCACTTGAACGCTATACGTCAAGCTTGGTTATCGGCGGCACAGGCGTCGTCAGTGACAAGGTCTACGGAAGCTTGCCGAATCCGGAACGCTTCGGCGGCAAAACCCGCTACGACACTGGCTATGAAGTAGCGACGCGTCTTCCGCTCGGCGATAGCCGCGCCTTTATCGCTACCGGGCTTAACTTCCCGGATGCGCTGACGGGTTCTGTGTTGGCGGCGAAAAACGACGCACCGATTCTGCTTGTACGCCCGGATACTATTCCGTCCGCCACCGAGCAGCAGCTGCCAGCTTACCGCGGCTTCTCGATCTTCGGAGGGACGGGTGCTGTATCGGAAAACGTGAAAGGGATGTTGCGGTGAGTAGTAACTGTCCCTGTGCACCACACAATTCACTAGGGCAAAATACTGATTTAGTGGGATTTCGATGAACGCGCGTCCCTGTGCAAGACACAATTTGAGCGGGCTGGATAGGTGTTGTCCCTGTGCACCACACAATTCCACCGACAGAAACCCTGTCACAGCGCGATTTTGGTACTCGAGCGTCCCTGTGCATCACACAATTTAAAAAGCCGCATCCATCGAAAATGGATGCGGCTTTTTTCATATTTTTTATTCCTTACAAACCAGGCAAGATTCCTGAGAACAAGTTCAAGATAAAGACGGTGATCAGGGCGGTGACGCCGGCGATGAAGCCGCCGCCAGTCCAGGCGAGAAGCGTTTGGGGAACAGTGAGTTTCCCGAAGCGGTTGACGACCCAGAAGCCTGAGTCGTTCGGCAAGGACAAGCCGATTCCGCCGGCACAGATAGCGAGGCCCAAAAGAATCGGGGAGACGCCGAGTTCAGCGACCATAGGCCCGAGGATGCTCGAAGTGGTGACGAGCGCGACGGTTGCGGAACCGAGTGAAGCGCGCAGGATCTGCGAGAAGATGAACGCGAGCAAGAGCACCGGGATGCTCCAGCTTTGCATCGTCGCAATCAAATGGTCGCCGATGCCGCTATTGTTAATGACGGCACCGAACGCACCGCCGGCTCCTGTGATCAGGATGATGATGCCGGCAGAGTTGATGGCTTCGCTGTACAAGCGATTGTTGGGGATGGAAATATACGGGCGCAAGAAGATGATCGCTGCGAACACGCTGATCAATAAGGCCACGTTTTTCTCCCCGACGAATCCGAAAAAGCTGGAAACAGAAGTTTCGGGAAGCAGAAGTTGAGATACCGTATTTGCCAAGATCAAGACGATCGGCAATGCGAGCATGAAGAAGCTCAAAGCCGTGCTGATTTCCTTTTTCGGAAGGTCGGCTTTTTCAACGATGACTTCTTCGACTTCACCGGAATGCTTGACGCGTTTACCGATGAACATGCCGTATAGATAACCGCCGACCAATGTCGCTGGAATGGCGACGACGATGCCGTAGATGATGAATAGGCCAAGTTCAGCGCCGGTGTTCTCTGCAACGACAAGCGGGCCAGGAGTTGGGGCGATCATATTATGCGACACAATCAAGCCGACGCCGAGAGCGGTAACGAACGTGACGACGGAAATGCCGGTTTTGCTCGATAGCGAACGGATCAAGCCGCTCAAAATAACGAACGCAGCGTCAAAGAATACAGGAATCGAAACGGCAGTACCGGTCAAGGCGAGGCCTGCTGGCGAGCGTTGGATGCCAAATACTTTCAGGACAGCTTGGGCGATTTTTTCGACCGCTCCGGATGCTCCGAGGAATTGGCCGAAGATGACGCCGAGACCGATCAGGATCCCGACGCCGGCAAGCGTATTGCCGAATCCGGTCGTGACGGTCGATGCCACGTCTTGGAGCGGCATGCCGATTGCGAGCGCAGTGAGCACGGCAATGGTAATCAAGGCGAGGAAGGGCTCGATTTTTAATTTAAGAATGGCGAAAAACAAAGCGGCGAGCGACAGAACAAAAATCACAATCAACATATTTCCTGTAACCATGTGAACATCTCCCTTATCGGTAAAGTTTGGCGGGGCAGCGTGCCGTCTCAAAGCTAGTAACGCTGCCTCTATGTGCCTTAATTTTTTAATGAATGCAAAAATTCCCTTTAAATATATTGCTCAAGCATGCGCAATAAAATTCCTTAAGCGTCCGAGTTTTTCAATAAGCGGACAAATCGCGCCATGACCGGGGTGATGGCTTGCTGCATGCCGGACATCATGTCGGACAAGTGCATCGGTGAATCCGCAGCTTGCTTCAAATAGCTGGTTGCGGCGAGTGACACTTCGGTGTTGACGTTGACTTTGCAGATGCCTTTGGCGACCGCTTGTGTCATCGTGTTGTCCGGGGTGCCGGAGCCGCCGTGGAGCACGAGCGGGACACCGACTGCTTGGCGAATGTCATCGAGAAGTCCGAGCTTGATGTCGGGTTCGCCGGTGTACATGCCGTGGACGGTGCCGATCGACGCGGCGAGAAAATCGACGCCGGTTTGTTCGACGAATTGTTTAGCGGATTCGGGGTCGGTCAAAGCGCCGGTGCCTTCTTCCTCGTCAGAGAATGCGCCGCGTGCAGTGGAGCCGATTTCCGCTTCGACGCTGACGCCTGCTTGATGCGCGAGTTCGACGATTGCTTTCGTATTGGCGATGTTTTCGGCGAGCTCGTGTTTTGAGCCGTCGTACATGACGGACGTGAAACCGCAAGCAATCGCACGGACGATCGATTCTTTTTCGTACGCATGGTCGAGGTGCAAGGACACTGGGACGCTCGCTTTTTCCGCCAAAGTTTTCGCGAGTGCCGCAAAGCCTTCGACGTCAACGGTGCCGAAATACCGTTCGCCGAGCGCGATGATGACGGGCTGGTTTTCTTGTTCCGCCGCCTGGATCGCAGCTTGCAGAGTTTCGAGGCTGTAGACATTGAATGCCGCAACTGCGTAATGGCCGGCTTGAGCCGCTTGTAAAATTTCTTTTGTTTGGGTAAACATTTCCACACCGCCTTTTATTGTATTCGCTTACATGGATAACAAGCGGCAAATGCCGCCCGCTTTATCCGTGGAGGATTTCCGCTACGTCTTTTAGGCTAGTTTTCGAACCGACATTGCCCGGAAAAATCACGTAAGCCATCCCAGGGAATTTGCTTTCGCTGCCCGTCAGCCATACTGGAATGCCTGGTTGGATCTGCCCGGCGACCTTGGCGCGCTTTACGCTTAGGCCATTGGTGCCGATGTCGCTCGAGGTGATGCCGCCTTTTGCGATAATGAAGCTCGGGCGCACCTGCAAGTTTTTGACGATGCTCGTCACAGCATCCGAAATCTTCACCGATAGCTTCAGTTCTTCTTCTTGCTGGTTGTCGCCGAGGTCGAGCCGTTCGCGCTTCGTGTAGACAGCGACGGTCTGGCCTTGGCGGATCAAGCGCTCGCTCGTGTTGATGATGCGTTTGATTTCCGCTTCAAATTGGTCGGGGTGCAAGACGAGATGGACATCGAACTCGATGAATTCAATGAAGTCAGCGGTTTTCAGCACTTCGAATTGTTCGGTCGTCTTTTTCACATGCGAGCCGATCATGATGAGCCCGCCGTTGTCGCTCGGCTCGGTAATCAGTTCTTCCTTTGTCAGCAAGTCCTTGTCGCTGATGCCGCCGATGATTTTCGTCAAGGCCGCTGCGCTGCGGAACATGAATTGCTTGCCGGCATTCATCGCACGAATCAACGCGATGACAACGATTTTGGCATCGACGTACTCGACCGCGTTGACAATCACTTTATTGAAATCCGAAACCGCCATCAATTGCTCAACGAGACGGTCGATGCGCAAGGCGCGGATGTCCTCAAGCGACAAGTAGACCGCGTCTTGTGCTTTGAAGGCACCGTTCGATTTTTCTTCCGCCCATTCACCGAGGTGTGACGCGGCGTAGCCAAACGTGCGGTCTTTCGCGAATTCGGTTTCACCGGCCGGCACCAATTGCTCGCCGTCTTGGACGTAATGGATGTTATTGATGGTCAAGCGGCCGCCTTCTTGGAAGAACGGCATGATGACTTCGCCGTCGAATGAAATGCCGGATGCCTGTTCCACAGTGGTTTTCAGCACTTCGGTCTCGAGCGGGTAATGCCCGCGTAAAGTCGAGTCGCCGCGGCTGATGATGATGAACTCTTTATTGTGCTTCGCGGCGGTTTCTTGGATCACACGCGCGATGTCTTCATGCGCTTGTTTTGTTTCCGCTGCCGTAAAGCCTCTTGAATTGGTGAGAATGAAGAACATCGACTGCTCTTCCTTAAATCCAGCTTCGATACTTTCCGCGGTCCAGTCGGTGTAGACTGAAACACCATGGACGGTTTGGACGCCGGTCGGATCGTCATCAAGCACGATGATTTTTTTATTGAAATCGCGTAGCTCACGTTCGAGCAAGGCGTCTACTTGTTTGGCGTCCGGAACCGCCGGAAGGGACGCGAGCGTTTGTTGTGCGTTTAGAATTTCAGAATGAGCCATGCGTTACACCTTCCTTACTTCGACATTCGCCAATTTTTCGTAATACTGGACGATGCCGCCGTGGTCGTCGGCTGCTTTGCCGTCGACTTTCAAAGCGTGGAAAATCTCAACGAGTTGGCTCGAAAGCGGAAGCGGCACGCCGATTTCGTGTGCGGTTTCCATCACGTTCGTCATGTCTTTTAAATTAATATCGATGCGTCCGCCTGCCACGAAATTACGATCGAGGATCAACGGCACTTTCGCATCTAGGACCGCGCTGCCGGCTAAGCCGCCGCGGATCGCTTGGTACATTTTCTCGACGTCGATGCCGGCTTTCGCTGCAAGCACGAGTGCTTCGGACATCGCCGCAATATTTAAGTTGACGATGATTTGGTTTGCGAGCTTCGCGGTGACGCCGCTGCCGTTATCTCCGACAAGGACGATATCGGCTCCGACACTTTCCAAGACATCTTTCACGGATTCGAAAACGCTTTCTTTTCCGCCCGCCATAATCGCCAAGGTGCCGTCGATCGCTTTCGGCTCTCCACCGCTGACCGGTGCATCGATCATCTCGACGCCGCGTTTCGCTGCTTCATTGGCAATTTCAACCGAAGCGACAGGGGAGATCGAGCTCATATCGATGATGACCGTTCCTGGTGTGGCGTTCGTCAAAATGCCGTTGTCGCCAAGGACGACTTGCTTTACGTGATGCGAAGCCGGAAGCATCGTGATGACAACATCGCAATGTTCTCCCATCTCAGCAGGTGTTGCGAATTGTGCGCCCGCTTCTTTGAGCGCTTCGACCGTTTGTGTGTTGAGGTCATTGACGGATACTTGGTAGCCTGCTTTCAGTAAATTCAACGACATCGGCTTGCCCATAATGCCAAGCCCGATAAATCCTATAGTTTTTTTCATTGATGATTGCTCCCTTCAAATTCACAAAGCTGCCATACAAAATAGCGCTTTCATTTCCTTATTAATCAATATAGTACACATTATCATTCGTTTTGTATACAAAATATTTTAAAATGTATACAAAATAAATGATGGCTTTTAAATTTTTCCAATAGAACTTATACTTTGTAAGGAGAAATAATTAACCCGGGAGTCGATTGGCATGACAAAAAAATCTACACAGCTTGCGTATATCCAAGCTTATGAATATATACGGGACCAGATCCTGAACGGCGAACTTGAGCGCGGCACGAAATTGGTCGAGGAGCGGCTCGCCGAAGAGATGGGCATCAGCCGGACGCCGGTGCGCGATTCCATCCGCAAACTCGAACAGGAAGGGCTTATCAAAGACAAACGCGTCGTCAACCCGAGCGACACCGACCTGCGCGACGTCTTCCAAGTGCGCATGTTGCTCGAAGGCTTCGCCGTCCGCCATTGTGCGATGTACATGACAGAAGACGACATTCGAAAATTGCAGGGATGCGTCGAAGTCGGCCGCACCGGCACGATGGAACAAGTCATGGCGGCAAACAAGGAATTCCACGAAATCATCGTCGGCGCGACGAACAACCCCGTCATGATCGACATCTTCGAACGCATGCAGTCGATCATCTACCTGTTCCGCAAGACGGTCGTCTACCACAAACGGCCGCTCTTGATCGAAGAGCATCAAGAAATCTACGATGCCATCGTTGCTCATGACGCAGACGAAGCGGAACGTCTCATGAAAGCGCATCTGCAGCTCGACCTGGAGTTCTGTTTGAACCGGATGAAAGGGTAGATGTTTGGTTTGGTTCTGTCCCTGTGCAAGACACAATTCACGGTGGATAAATCTTGTCACAGCAGCATTTTGCAGATCGTTTGTCCCTGTGCACCACACAATTCGCCAGAAAAAAGAAGCATCCATCCGTGAAAACGGATGGATGCTTCTTTAAATTGTGTGATGCACAGGGGCGCATCAGAAAAAATCTTCTCACGAACCCTTGCTGCGCCTGGTATTCCCAAAAAGAACGACGCTGAAATTGTGTGGTGCACAGGGACACGCATTCTACATCATGTCTTCTTCCACTTTCTGTCGGTACTTCAAACAGTACTGGCAATAAGCGGCATTTGTCTTATCGTGAGGAAAGGGCATCAACGAAGAAAGTAAGGAGCGGTCCAAGAAAGGTGGGGCAGGCAGATCTTCGTTCTAATAATACGGAAACGAGCTGTACGGATAATGCGCGAGGCGCGTGACCAAAGGCGTGGATGTCTGGATGGGGTTGCGGTGGATATAGCTGCTGACGACCAATAAGCCGTGAGCCGAAGCGATTTCCTTGGCGAAAAAGCGCTTTTGATAGATGCGCCCAACATGGCCATAACGCTTGCTGTAAGAATAGTTGTAGCGGCGATTGATCATGGCCATGATTTTGCTGAGCGAATCCTCTTTCGGTTTAATCAAAATATGATAATGGTTGGTCATGAAACACCAGGCAAGTATGGTAAACGGATAGCGATCGTGGACATAGGAGAAGGCACGTTTTAGTTCATTCATGTCTTCTTTTGTGCTGAAAATGGGTTGCCGGTTGTTGCCGCGCATAATGACATGGTAATAGGAATCGGGATTGAACTCACGTCTTCTCGTCATCTGCAGCCACCGTCCAATCGGGCGGCGCTGTCAAAATGAAGGCAGCAACAATGTTCTGGAGGCGGGAAAGTTCGAGTAGAGGCTGAAGAGCTGGTGGGGGACACGGAGACAGAAGACGGAGAAATGAAAAATGTGCTTATAAAAATCCCTTCTTTCTTTTAGAAAATGTAATCTCGTTCAGTATAATCGACGGGTAAAAAATAGTATACAGAATTGTGTGATGCACAGGGACAATCGCGCGCCAAAAAGCCGCCAACGTGCGAATCATGCGCGGTGAATTGTGTGGTGCACAGGGACACAAAAACTCCACTATCAGAATACGCCGCTGAAAGGGTTTTCATGATAATATGGATTTAACGGCTTTGCCGAGAGAAAATGGAGGAATGAATTTTGAAGACGATGGGATTTGTAATTAGCCGCAAGAATAACGAGAAGCGGCGGGCGATTTTGCCGGCAGATTTGAAGCAAGTGGCACATCCGGAGCGCTTGTATTTTGAGCAAGGGTACGGCGATGTGCTCGGATTGTCAGATGAGGATTATCGCGCAATGGGCGTTCATATCGCTACGCGTGATGAGGTCTTGTCTTGCGATGCGATTGTCGATGTGAAATTGGGCTTTGCGGATTATTTCGATCAATTGGAAGATGGCAAGTTGTTGATCGGCTGGGCGCATGCGATCCAGGATGTTAAATTCACGGACGGCGCGATTGCTGGCAAACATACGGTCGTGGCTTGGGAAGAGTTATTTGAAGGCGGGCGCTATATCTTCTATCGCAACCGTGAAGTGGCAGGCGAAGCAGCTGTGCTGCAGGCTTACCAGCATTGCGGCAAGATGCCATACGAGACGCGTGTCGCGATTCTCGGCAATGGCCATACGGCAAAAGGCGCGATGCGCATCCTTCATGGGCTTGGTGCGGACGTGGACGTTTACGGCCGCCGCTCGGAAGCTTTGTTCCGCGAGAAGATGGTCGATTATGACGTGCTCGTCAACTGCATCATGTGGGACACGACGCGTACCGACCGCATCATTTACCGCGAGGATCTGAAGCGCTTGAAAAAAGGCGCGATGATCATCGATGTCAGCTGCGATCCGGAACTCGAGATCGAGACATCGACGCCGACGACGATCGATAATCCGGTCTACACAGTGGACGGCATCATTCATTACGCTGTCGACAATACGCCAGCGATGTTCCCGCACACGATCACGAAAGTCCTGAGCAACGGCTTTGCGCCGATGCTCGACGAGCTGACAGACGGCAAGCGTTCTGAAATGGTCCAACAGGCCATCGTCATCGAAGGCGGCATCATCAAAGACCAACGCATCACCGAGTTCCGCCAAGCGCGTGGACTGACGGTCTAATTTTAGAATAAGCCAAAATCCGTCCTTATCGACAAGATGAGGGCGGATTTTATTATGCCTACTTCTATTAAAATAGTCATTGCGGCCTAGTATTTTCCAATATATAATTAGTTAATTGTTCTTTAGGGTGATATTCAGCAGTTTTCTGATTTAATGGGGACAATGAAAGAATCCGTGTTTATTATAGAAGAAATCCAAAGGGGATAGAGAGAATGAGGGCGACTGTTCACATCGAGACAGCGGATGATTTGGTCCGCGTCATTAAGGATTTATGGGAGAAGAAATCACTGAAGGCGGCAAAGGAATTTTTGGACAGCATCCCGAATGAAGATGAATTCTACCGCTTGATCCGCATGGCGGACGAAGCGGATTTATACGGCTATAGCAATTTACTGGCGACAGCGAGTTATAAGCGTTTTGGCAGTTTGCGTTCGTATGCCTGGCATTGTGTGCGATTTATGGAAAATGGCCGCAGCCTCGAAGCCGAAGAAAAAATGCTGGCCCGCTTGCAGGGCATCCATGCCGACGCGTATCAAGATGAGGAATTGATGCATGCACATCATCTATTGCTGAAGGTGTATTGCCAATTGAACCGCATCCCGGAAGCTGCCGAGCAATTGGCGCGTATCGAGGAACTTGGCGGAGCGCGTCCTGACCAGCAGGCGTTTTTTGCCATCCATAGCGGAGATTGGGAAGGCGCAGAGCACATTTTGTTGCGTGCGCTACCGGACACGAATAGCCGGTGGAGCACAAGCGTTCATCTGCTGTATGCCGATCTGTTGGCGATGCGCGGGGCACCGGAGCGTTCGCTTGAGTTGTTGATCCGGGCCGCGGCACAGTTTCCGCATGTCCACGCTTTTCGTACAGAACAAATCGCCAGGCTGCATCAACTGGGCCGTTTTGAAGAAGTGCTGAACGAAATGGAGGCAGTTCTAGAAGCCAATCCTTTTCATTCGCGCAACAAAATGTTCATTCATTTGGCGGCGCATTGCTTGTATGAACTCGAGCGTTTCGAGGAGTTGGACCTTTGGATTGCCAAGCATGCCCATGAGTTGAAAGAGAGCCTTTATGCGAAAGCAGAAATCAACCCAAATGGGACATATAAAAAGCTATCGTTGACGCCTGAAGTGCAGAAACTCAATTACTGTGTCCCGGCTTCGTTGTCGCTGATTTTACAGGCGTTCGGCCAAAAGGCGACACAAGATGATATTGCGTTGCATGTGTTTGATGTGACCGGCTCAAAATTGAAGACAACGATGTCCTATATGGAAACGCTTGGGTTTACCGCGCGTTATTTCAAAGGGACGATTGAACGCTATAAAGCTTTTATCGATGCGGGCGTCCCGGTGCTGCTCAGCATGATGATCGAAAATAGCGCGCACGTGCAGGTCGTGGTCGGATACGATGACCGCCTGCAAGCGCTCCTCATTCAAGACCCGAATGATTTAGGCCCATTTATGGTCGCGTACGACGAAGTGCAGAATATGTTCCGCATGACCGATTCCCTGAGCGTAGCGTTTGTGGACGCAGGCCGGAGCGATTTGCTCGAGATGCTGGACGATTCGGACCATCAGTTCTTTACCGACATCTATGAACTTCTCGATGTCGAACCGCTTAACGAAGCACCATTTGCCGACTTTTTGGAGCAGCATAAAGAACAGCGCTATGCAGCGGTGCTCGGTTTGACGATGGCGCTTTCGAGCAAGTCAATTGAATGGCATGAACAATGGCTGGAGCGGCTGCGCAATGAGTTCGATGCACACGATGCCGAGCTGGAATTACTGGAAGCGCATTTGTATTTCCAGAAAAACCAAGGCAGTAAAGCGCTCTCCGCTTTGCGGGAACCGGCACACGCGAAAAGCCCGTATGCCCTGTTTTTAAAAGCGGCCATTTCCATGAATGAAGGAAAAGTGGAGCAAGCGATTCCATTATTGAAGCGGTCGATCGAACTCGACCATTACCAGCCGCTCGCCTATAGCCATTTGGCGCGTTGCTATTTGGAAGGCGAGCGCATTTTCCAGGCCTATAAATGGTCGAAAATCGCAATCGGCCAATTGCCGGAAGACATGTACGCGCAAATTACACACGCTCTTATCCAGTACGAATACGGCGCTGTGGAGCAGGCGTATCGTCGATTTATGGAATTAAGCGAGCAGCATCCAGACGACGGCTATTTCTTCTATGAGATGGGCCGTTGCCTGCAGGCGCTGGATAAAACAGAAGAAGCGTTAGTGAGCTACCGGCGGGCACTTGCTTTGGATTCCGAGCAGCCTTTCGCGTATTTACGCATGGCTGAATTGTTCATGGAGAAAGAGCGCTGGATGGAAGCCAAGGAAATTATTGAAGAAGGCTTGAAGAACGAGTTGGATCAAGACATTCTTCACTCGTATTTAGGCCATATCGCAATTGAACAGCAGCAGTTTGAACAAGCGGAGGCTGCTTACAGGCGCGCATATGAACTTGACCCAGAGGATTTATTTACACCGGTGCATATTGCACAGGCAGTATACGGCCAAAATCGGAGCGAACAAGCTTTGGCTTTTTTAAAGCAAGGCTTGGAACAAGCAGATGCCGGTTACCGGCTCCGCGCGGCTGATTTGATTTTGGAGCATTCGGAAGACCCGGTGTCTGCTGGTGAAGCTTTGCAGATCATCGAAGACGGCTTCCCGCTTTCCGAAGGCGAAGATCTCTATATGCTTGCAGAACGCTATAGCGAGTTCGGGGCGGCACCGAGTTTACGCCACCGCGTCATCGCGGGGTTGAAAGGGCTGCGCAAGGCTGGTGATCCCCAAATCCTCTGTTTGGAAGCGGAACTGCACGAACAGGCCGGCAATCCGCGCTTTGCGAAACATCTTTACGAAACGGCTGAGATTCCGCTGGCACTCGCCAAGCAAGGGGGGCTTGCGGAGGTAGCTGGCGATTTCGACCGCGCGATTGCCTTTTACGAGCAAGCAGCGCGTGAGGAAGCGGGTTATGCGCCGGCGCTTGGCGGGTTGGTGCGTTGTTACCGGGAAGTCGGAAAGACCGGGAAAGCATTTGCCGCCGCACTGGATTTCATCGCCGCCGAACCGTTGTCTGCAGTATTGCCGGACTTGGTTGGGTTTGCTGCAACGCCTGCCGATATTGAAAAATTAAACCGGCTGCTTGGCCGGATTGAAGATCAAGTGCCGGCGGAATGGCTGTATGCCGCACAGGCGCATGTCCACGAGGCAGCGGGCGATTTCGAGACGGCAGAGGCACTGTTCCTTCAGGCAAATGAGCAACCGAATGCTTTCCCATCGCGTTTTCAATATGTGCAATTCTTGAATCGGCACGGCGAGCACAAGCGTGCACTGGATAAACTCAAGACTTTGCTTATGGAAACGCCGGAACAAGAGGAATTGTACGGAGAATATGTTTTAACATTAGAAGCGCTCGGAAAGATTCCGTTCCTTAAGCGCAATCTAGAGAAATGGCTGCCGTCAGATGTGCAAGCTGAAGCGTATGTCCTTACGGCGGGGGCAATGATGTCACGGCTTGAACAATTGGAAGAACAAGCACCGAGCGGTTTCTTTAAACGCCTGCGCCACCGCAGTAAACGCTTGATGTTCGCCAGTACCATCATCAAGTTGTGCGAAACCTCAGCGAAGCTTGCACCTGATAGCGAAGACGCAGCGATTCAATTGGCGCAATTTTATTTGAACCGCGGCATGGTAAAAGAAGCGATTGAGGAATTGACGCCGTATGCGAAATCGGAAACGCCAGGAGAAGCACAGCGCATGCGGATTTTTGCTGAGCTTCAATTGGCGGAAGAAAACGGCAAACCGAAACAGTACAAGATGGTCATTGACCGTTTTCAAACCTATACGAAAACGGCGCCGCTCGACGCAGAAATGCTTGCCTGGTGGAGCGAGGCGCTGGAGATCCTGGAAGATATTCCTGGTGCTCTTGAAAAATTGGATGCCGCTATAACGCTCGAACCTTTCAATCCGGATCTTTACGTCCGTAAATGGAATGTGGTGGAATCGATGGGGGAGAAAGCGTGTACCAAGTTTGAAGACAATTTACCGGAAGAAATGCATTTCGCAGAATGGTTGACGCTGGCACGGGCTGCGGCTTATTCAACCAAAGGACAAGGGCAGCGAGCGAAAGAATTGATCAATCCACTGCTTTTGGTGATGCCAGGATTTGTGCCGGCGCATTATGAGCTGGCGCGGGCACAAGCGGCACGCCATAATCCTATAGCCGCAAAGGCGATTCTAAAGGAACTACTCGAGTCGGAAGAGGCTTCCGCGATTTGGGAAATGGCAGTGGAAGAGGACCTATTCGCGCCAATACTTGCCGAGCTTTCTAGTCCATAAAGAGGAAAAAAGTCTCTCGTGTAAATATTCTGAATATGATAATGTGAAATAGCAAAAGACTGCACGGAATTCGAGCCACGGACCACAAACCTGAAAGGGGCGTTCCGTATGAAGTTAGAGAGTATCCGCACATTTTTATCTACGCTTCTCGAATATCGCGGCGTGCGCATTACCCAGACCTTCAACTCCGAAGACGGCAAAACGCTTATCGTTCAGTGTGAGCCAAGCTCCGGGGGACTGGTCATTCGCGACATGTCGAATGGCATGACGTGGGAATACAAAACGCTTGAAGAAGCGACGCAGTTCATTGACAGCTATTTGCACCCAGAGACACCTAAAGTCAACGCTTGAACAATTCTGTTCAGGCGTTTTTTTGTGTTCAAATAAATTTTCAAAAACGGTGTTTCGTATTCGATAACTTGAGCAAAAATGGAATTAACAAATGGGCAATCAATGTATATACAATGGAGAAAAGGATAAGAAGCGGCCAACCAACTTCCATATAGATAAGGAGATAATTGAACACCAGCACAAAAGGAATGAGAAATAGCATGGAGCTCCAGAAATTCGATTGGTATGTTGCATATTGAAGAGTATGGCAGTTTCGACATTTTTGCTTCCCTTTGAGACTGAGCTTGAACGTATTCTTCCAGTCCCACTGGAATCCGCAATTTTGGCATTGAGCCATGAAATCCATCCTTTCTTTTAAGCAATTATGTATGAAATTGAAAGACCTTAAATCAGCCGGCTATTTACTCGTTTTGACCGAGCGATTTTTAGTGTTCGATAGTTTATACAGAAATGGCGCAAGTGATAGAGCAATCGGCATATAAATCACAATGGCGAGAACGATAAATGGCAATCCGAATTCGTAATAAGACCGCAGCACGTTCATCGACGTAAGGAAGCCTAAGGTGATTAAAAAGGTAGTCCAGAAGCTTGATCCGGCAGATACGTATTGTCTTTTATGGCAATTTGGGCATTCCTTTTTGCCTTTCAAACTGAGCGCCATAACATCTTTCCAGCTCCATTTGAAATCACAGTTTTGGCAGCGGGGCATAAAAAACTTCCTTTCTAATTTGCGGGTTTATCTTCATTTTTGGCCTGTTTTGGTTGGCTCTGTAGCTTAGTGGCATAGGGCAAAAAAATCAAGGCCAGCAAGCTCAATACGACAAAAAACAGGATATAGACAATATTCAGGATGTTTAAGTAAGCGCGAATAAGTGGTGCAATTAACATGACAATAATTAGCGGGATGTATTTTTGGGGGGGGAAATCGGAGTTCACATACTGCATCTTTCCACATTCCGGGCATTTCCGTTTGTTCAAGAACGAAATTTTGAACGCGTCTCCCCAACTCCACTTGGCTCCGCAGTTTTCGCAATTTGGCATCCTATTGCTCCTTTCATGGAAACTAATGGTGTATTTCTTTTTTGTATACCCTTGATTTCAGGAGTAATCCAAATTTATGGGAAAAAAATAAGAAATCCTGCCTGCCAATTCCAGCGTACAGAATGGCGGGCAGTAGGACAGCATTAAGCACCAACAGTATTTTAAGATTCGCTGGAGATGCGTTTGTAAATCTGGTCGAGCTGTTCCTGAAAGTGGATCAGTTCGTTTTCTTTTTGCTGGTCGTAAAGTTTGCTGAGCGGGCTGGAGATTTGGAACGCGGTGCTTTGCAGCCGGTCGAACTCACCTGTCCAGCCGCGCTCTCCGATAACAGATTCCCAATGATTAACTTCTTTCACGACCGTCGACAAGAGAAGCTGATTCTCTCCATCGATCGTAAAAGTGAAGCGCTGTTGTGGATGGATGGCGAACCATTGGCGATGCACGGTTGTGACAAAATGTTCCAAGTCATCGTATTCGCTATCGCCTGGCTGATGAGATGTACTTTTTTGATTTGACGCATTCGCTTCTGACAGGGCGTATGCGTCGGTTTTAGCTGTCTCTTCTGATTGTTGTAGAACGGGTCTCTCTGAATCTCCAAAATTGACTTTCACTATAAACGCCACAAGCAAAGCGAGCGACAATATCGGAATGACAATAAATAATTTGTTCATATAAGATCCTCCGATAGTAGATTAAATACAGATTAATAGATCTAATATATCATATATATTCCATTATATTACCTATAATTAAATTCCTTATTCATAAATTCTTATTAAAACTACAAATGAAGTGATCGGCAGTGACTTCATTTTAATCATCAGAAATTAATCAAGCGTATATGTAGTAAGACCTTGCTATTACATGACAATATTCTTAGAATAAAGGTATAAGTTGTAAAAAAGGGGAGTGCGGGGATGAAATTGAATATGGAGCAGCGGCGCATTGTCGAGGTGGAGCCGAGTGGGCCGATGTTGGTGAAAGGCGTAGCCGGATCCGGCAAGACGACGGTGGCGATTCGGCGGATCCATTTTCTGATGGACCATTATTGCCACGAGGAAGATGACCAAATCTTATTGGTGACGTATAACAAGACTTTGCTCAATTACATAAAATTTCAATACGAGCGCTTGGCCGATGCACAGGCGGGGGAAGCGGAGCGGCTGTTTGCATCGAATGCGGAAGTGAAGATCGCGACGATCGATTCGCTCATGTACGGGCAGTTCATGAAATACTTGCAGCGCACGAAACGCAAGCTGTCCATTGCGCCAGCCGAAAAGGAATGGCAAGTGCTGACGAAGGCAATCCACGAAGTGAAGAAATCCCATCCGGATGTGAAACTGCTGACGCCAAAAAATACGAAATTCCTGAAAGACGAAGCGGAATGGATCACGTCATGCGCAATGACGGATATCGAGACTTATCAATCGGTGGACCGCATCGGGCGCGCTTCCGGAAATAGCGGGACGCCGCAGAAATTATTGAAGAATTCACCGACCCGTGAAGCGGTGTTTGAAGTGGCGAGATTGTACCGTGAATTTCTGGAAAAAGAAGGACTCGTTTCATTCAAGCAAATGAACGAACTGGCGTTGTCTGAAATGAGACGCTCAAGAAGTGGAAAATACACCCATATCATCATCGACGAAAGCCAGGATTTGACGCGTGTGCAGCTTGAATTCCTGAAAGAGCTGTATAAGGAAAAGGCGCATTCCTCACTGATGTTCGTGGCGGATAATACGCAAAGCATCTATCCGGATTCCTGGCTCGGCAAAGGGCGGCCCTATACGACGATCGGCTATGACATGAGCGGGAAATCGCGTACGTTGAGCAAGAACTACCGGACAACGACGGAGATTTCGCAAGCCGCTTTCGATTTGATCGAAGCGGACGAAACGATCCAGTCGAACGTCGATTTCGTCAAGCCGGCACTCATCGACCGGCACGGCCATCCGCCGATTTACCATTTCTTCATGCAGCCTGAGCAGCAGGTGGCTTTTCTCGCAGAGGAGATCGAGCGGCTGCGAGGCGATTACCGCTTGTCGGAGATGTGCATCGTCGCACGCGGCAAACGCTCGGTCGAAAGCGCAGCCGCGGATTTAGCGGCTAAAGGCATTCCGTGCGAAATCCTTCAGAGCAATGAGCCGGATTTTGAATCGGATAAAGTGAAGCTCGTGACGATGCATTCGATTAAAGGCCTGGAATTCAAAGTGATTTTCCTTATCGATTTGAATCAAGGCGTCATTCCGCAGGAGCTTTATGATGATGCGGAAGACCAGAAGACGATCGATTCCGATGAACGCAAGCTATTGTATGTCGGCATGACGCGGGCGAATGAACTATTGTATATGTCGTCGGTGAAAAAGCCGTCGAAATTCATTAAGGAAATCGACCGCAAGCATTTGCGCATCAGAAAAGACGCGGCGCTTCGCCCGTTTGAGTCCATCAGTATGACCGAGTACCGATTGGCTGATCAATTGGTCGACTTGCATTCCAAAGAAGAGTTGACCCGCCAATGGCTCATCCGTGAACTTCACGAGACTTACGGCTATCCGTACGAACTCATGCAGCTCGAATACCCGGTCCAGCAGTTTTCGAAAAAAGGCTATTGCGATATCGCTGTGGAGATCTATGTGGACGGCGAAGCACGGCCGTACATCATCGCTGAAGTGAAACGTTTCGGAACGGGCATCGATGACGCGGTGAATCAACTGAAGAGTTATTTGGAAGCGGATGGACAGGCGTTCTACGGTATCGCAACGGATGGATTATCGGTCAAGATCATCGACCGGCAAGGCGAAGAAGTACAGGACTTGCCGAAATGCCAAGCGCGTTTTTTGCCGGACACCAAGCAGCGCAGCCTCTACAAAAACTTGAAGAATGGGCGCGATTACGAATACGCCCAAGAACCCGGTGCGGACATCGAAGTGCGCGAAGCGGGCGAAGACGTATTGATCCAAGTGCATGAATTGGCGGAAGTGCCGCTCATCGGAAACGTCGCGGCGGGCATTCCCGCGCTTGCTTCTGAAAGTTACGAAACGGCGCACAGCTTGCCGCGCGACTGGCTCGTCTCTCCGAAAGACAGCTTTTTGCTGACCGTGACAGGCGACAGCATGATTGGCGCCGGCATCGATAAAGGCGATATGGTCGTTGTTCACCAGCAAAATACGGCGTCGAACGGCGATATCGTCATCGCGGTCATCGACGGGGAAGCGACGATGAAAAAGTATATGCCGATGGGCAGCGAAATCTTGCTCGTCGCGGAAAATCCCGAATTCGAACCGATCATGATGCGCAGCGAAGACGTCTACATCAACGGGCGCGTTATTGGGGTTTTGAAGAAATAACGCTGTCCTCTCCCACTTTTCTATAAAAGCCAGTTCCATTGAGTTAAACTAACAAGCCCCACGAAACCAATGCGGATTCGGGGGGCTTGTTGGTTTAACTGACGGATGACAGGCTCCAATAGATTTTTGTTTTTTCATTACAGTAAAAGCCTTCTAGCTCACTTGAATTAACCAATTGTTCTAATGACTTTTTATCGGAACACAATAATGAAAAGTGGCTGTCCCAATGTGTTGTGATCAACATGCCATTATCGTGGGTAAATAAGTTTTTACCCTGGCCAAGCAAATTATTATCATGAATCAAATCATCTATATACATTAACTTTCTTTCTGTGCAGAATTCATCTCCCAACCATATCCACTCGTGCCCTATTATCTTTATAGCTTTCAGCAAATCATTCATGGTAGTCTCTGGAAAACTACCCTCGCTTGGGGCTGAAATCAGGTTCTCCCTGCAAGTCTTGTGAATTAACTCAGCAACATTTACATCCTGATATTCTTTCCTTAACCCCGAGATACTTGTTCTTAACCCGATGTCCAGTTGCTTGTAACTGTCTATTCCTGATAGCGTTAAAAATTGCTTCCAGCTTATTTTTTCGCAATTTTTCTGTATCTCATTCCTACTTTTATCTGTATCTGGATTGAATAAATCAAAGTCATTTGTTTTTGCCTTAATAAAGGGGTGGAAGAAAACGAAAACTTCCTCAAATATACCATTATAAAATTCCTTAATTGGCATACCTTCAGGAGCGCAAATCGCATATCGATGCGATTCAGGTAATAGCCGGGCATCTTCCATAAATAAACACATCCTTAACTGAAAAGTAATTGTGAATTTCGCTTGAAGATTGCACGAGATGGGATTATATGCCAAAATCATCGACGGATACTATCATCAATCTTCAAATCAGGGCATCGCTTCTTCAATTCAGCAATAAAAGCGCTTTGGTCTTCCGGCGAGATTTTCACTGTCCCTAACATCGTCTTGTTGTTGATCAGCTCCAGCGCATCCCGCGACGACAATAGGCGGTAGCCTGTGAAAATATCGCGTGTCGGGGCGACTTTCAAGATGCTGTCGTAAGGAATGCGGCTTCTGAAAGGGCCGGCTTTCACGAGTAGATGATTTTCCAGAAAGACGTATCGGATGGCGAAAGTGATCCACAGGATGAGAGCCGTGGTCACGAGGAAAGTAGCCGTGACGATCACAAACGCTGAAAACGGCGCACCTTCGAATAATAGCGGAATAAATGATATGGCGGCGATGAACAGAATAGCCGCCAGAATGAAACGAATAAAGAAGGAATCGATTTTCGAATGGAAAGTCATGTATGCTCACCTCTACCTACCTATACGAATAAAAGCGCTGAAAGCTTCATTCTTGATACAATTTTAACTAGAGTTTTATTACTAGACGGCAAGTATTGAAAAGTGGGCTTAGAAATAACAAGGGGGAGAGCAAATGCTAAAGAAAAACGTGAAAATAGCCTTGGCGGTAGTTCTCTTCTTCTCGATTAAGGATCTCCTTTCGGGCGGTGAAATCCAATGGGTAAACACCCTGGTGTTCGGGATTATCATATTTCTTTTATTTTTTTTATGGGACTGGGCAAAAGAGCCTTATGATTGGAGTAAGCATAAACGATAAGCAATTGCGCACATTTGACATTGCCCATAAGTATTCGGTATACCCCGATTCAGCTTAAAACTATGCGTTTCCCAAAAGGCAGATACAACAAAACAACTAGACCCGACTCGCTCATCGTGCCCCAATGAAATCTCCAAGCAGCATTAGCCTTTCACTCTTTGGGGGCATAGCTTGAAAACCGTGCTCCCACACCTGTGGACAGATGCGTCGCAAATGAACCGGCTCAACTTCCTTTCGCCAATTCATTGCACGCCCAAAGCCCAGCTGCGGCTAAGTACTGATGAAAAATTTAACCCAATCAATTTCTTCATAAGTAATCGGCTCTCGCTAACAATATTTTGTTTAAGCACCCCTCGTTTCGTCTATAGTAATAAGTGAGGCAATTCCAATCGACACTAGTTAAAGGAGGAGTTTAGATGAGCATGCAGAACATCGAACAACAGGATTTGGTGCGCGATGAGTACGGCAATTACTATAAAGTGGTCGGCTTACATAAAGACAAAGAAACCTTGAAGGCGATCGAAATCTCCAATTTGTATTTCGAGACTTCCTTCCAGTATGCGGCTGCACAAATCGCCGATGCCAACAAGCCGGTCGGCGTCTTTTTGCAGGAGAAGCTCAACGAATTCGTCGCGGACGTCGAAAGCCGCGAACGCCCGGTCTACGGGATCAAAGACTTGATGGTCAATAAAATCGAAGTGTATGCGGTCGATATTACGCAGCCGCATCCGAAACGTGAAGAAACGGTATGATTTCTCTTGCGCCCTGTCTGGATTCTGACAATCCGGACGGGGCGTTTTGTCGTTTTTTTAACATTTCCTTAACCTTCTGTCATTAGGCTGAAAGAAGACAGCCAGGAGAAGAGGGGGACGCATATGAAACAGGTCAAAATCGGGGTAGGCATTGCCTTGCTCGCAGCGGCAGGCGGGGCAGGTCTCTTCACGCAAGAAGCGCTCGCGGCAGAGACAGAGTACCGGGAGCTGGTCAAGTTGCCTAGCGGCGTCAAAGCGGGTGAGCTTACCGTTGTAGATGAACAAATCATAGCGGTGCTCGAGAATCAGCTGGAAGCGCAGGCAATCGTCAGCTATGACGCTGAAGGCAAGGAATTATGGCGCAAGGAACTGGCGTCGGCGCATTATGCAATCGGCGATCGGACGTTTGTCGTGATTTCCGGAAATGAAGTGACGGTACATGATTTATCGGACGGCAAAGAAACAGGGGCATTTACGCTATCGGACGGCTTTCGCATGAGCGGTTCGGGGGCGGCTGTTGCGCTCGAGTCGGGACATGTGATCATCACCGGCAATCTCGGCGCGCGGCTGCTCGTGCATAAACTCGACGGTACGCCGGTTGCGGATGTGACGGGCGGTGATTTGCGGCAAGCGGTCATTTCAAATGGGCATTTGATGTATTTCGATGGCTCGGTACTTCATGGCCGCTTGCTGTCAGGCGGCAAGGAATGGCAATCGCTTAATGTACTGGAGCCTTATGCCGTAAAGGATGGCATTATCTACTATATTAAAGCATCGAACGAAGAGCTCGATGCGCCGACTTTGATTGCGCGTTCGCTGAGCCAGGAACGCGTCGTATATGAGAAAGTCTTGCCCGCGACAGAAGAGGTGCGGCTGGCAGGAACTGACGCGGACGGTGCGATTGTCGAATTTGTGGATTCCGGGGAATGGGTATTTTTAAATGCCAGAGGAAGCGAGCGCTTGCGCCAGCCGATTCGCTCAGCTTCGTTCCGCGCGCTTGAGAACCGCTACCGGCCGGTCGTGACCGAATCCGCTCTGAGCCACCAGCAGCAAAGCGATCACCGCCTGCTATTGCTTCAAGAACAAGGGACGAGTGCGCTCGGCAATCCGTATCATCTTGGCGCCTTGCAAGTGACCGCACCAAACGGAGGATTCAATAAAGTGCTGGAGCATTCCGTGGAAGCGGCGGCGCTGTCCCCTTCCGGCGGTGCTGTGGTGCTCGGCGGCGGGAGCTTGAAATTCTATGACGCAAAAGGCAATCAAGTGGCGCAGGAAGGCGTGCCCTCAGGCAGTGAACTGCTCGCTTCTGTCGACGACACCGTGTATGTCTATGGCGGCAGCGGCATTGCATCGTATAGCGGAGAACCCGAACCGAAAGCGGCAGCGGTGACGAAAATCAGCGGCGAAGACGGCTTTGAGACGGCGGCGTTATTGTCGGAAGCGGTATGGGATTCAGCAGAGACGGTCGTGCTTGCGACAGGTGAAGACTTTGCGGACGCCTTGTCCGGTGCCCCGCTCGCTTATTTGGAAGGCGGACCGTTATTGTTTACGGAAAAAGGCCGTTTGAATGCATCAGCGAAAGCGGAAATTGAACGTCTCGGTGCAACGAACGCCATCATTCTCGGCAGTGCACCGGTCATTTCGGATGCGCAGTTGAACGCAGTATCCAGAATGGGTGTAGAGACGGAACGCATCGGCGGCGGCAATCGTTATGAAACGGCGGCACTCGTTTCTGAGCGCATCGATTCGGAAGGCGCAGTCGTTGCGGACGGTGCGACATTTAAAGATGTGTCCTTGGCGTCTGTCTTTGCGGCTCAAAATCAATACCCGATCCTGTTATCTCAAGGCAGCCGAATGCCGCGTGAAACGACCGAAGCAATGGCAGGGCGCAGCGATATCGTGCTGGCCGCTGACCATTTGTCGATTGAAGCGCGCACGAAACAGGAAGACGCAGAGCGTCATGTCGCTGTTTTGGCGCCATCATCGAATTTCACCGATGCTTTATCAGCGGCGAACGCAGCGGCACGGCGCAACGCTTCGCTGTATTTGATTGGGGAGAATGGCTTGACGAACGAGCTGAAGCAGCAGCTCGAACAGTACCAATCGTTTTTAGTCGTCGATTCGGAACAGCTCATCGATGAGGAAATGGTTCGTTCACTCGAAGCGCTTGTCGATTAGAAGCGCTAGGTTATAATGGAAGAACGACAAGAAAGAAAAGGATTTGGCAGGATGAAAAAGCAAGTGCTCGCCTGGCTTTGGCCGGTCTTATGGATGGTTCTTATATTTACCTTATCGCATCAACCCGCCGGGGTATCGGGCGGCATCAGTTCAGAAATCGTCCGGCAAGTGTTTGAGGCCATTGTTCGTATCGTTCCAGTGGAATTTGACACGCTTCATACGCTGTTCCGGAAAAGTGCCCATTTCTTTGCGTATCTCGTGCTCGGCTTGTTGTTGGTGAAGGCGCTTTTGAAAAATGGAGTGGCCTTTTGGCGAGCGATGTTGTGGGCATTTGCCCTGAGCGTATTGTATGCAGCATCCGATGAATTCCATCAATTATTCATTCCGGGGCGCAGCGGGGAAGTCCGCGATGTCTTGATCGACAGTGCAGGGGCAGCGACAGGCTTATTAGGCTATTGGTTCTTCGCAAAAATGAAATGGCAACATGCTAAAAAGGCCGAAACCAACTGGTGAGCGGCCTTTTTTTGTTTTGTGTGAAAGTGGTGTTTTTGATAGCTGACAACGGGAATAGAACAAGCAGGAGGTGGAACCCGATGAAAGATAAATTAAAAGATAAAGAAGAAAAGTTTGCGGTGAGCACGGAATACCGCGAGAATTTAAAACAGACGATCCACGTATTACAGGAACAAGTAGACATTACTGAGCAATTTGAAGACGATAAAGACGTCGATGCCATGAAAGGCAAACTCGGTGATCTCGTGAGAAAACACGATGAACTGGATGAACAATCACACCGCCTGTCCAAACTATTATTGGATATGTAAAGGAAATGCCGCAATGCTTGAAATAAGCGATTGCGGTATTTTTGTGCGAATTGGTAGTTGGAGTACTTGTTTTCCTATATATTATTTCCAAAATCTATATACCGAATGACATTTCCTGCTAAACTTAGGAGACTGACTAGAGCGAGGTGTATTGATGGAGGCGTACTTTTTTTATTTCCTTGAAAATATGGCATTGATCATTGCGATGATGTATCTCGGGTTAAAGGCCCGGGAGTATCTCGCACCGAATATGGCGGAGTCGAGGAAAGCGCCGCTATTGAACGGCTTGCTGACGGGGTTTTTGGCTTTCGCAATCATGTACAATCCTTTGCTTCACGAAGGGATGCGCATCGACCTTCGCGAAGCGCCGCTTTATTTTATCGCATTTGTCGGGGGCTGGCTGCCTGGGGTCATCGCTATGATCATTCCGTTCATCTACCGGATGATGATGGAAGGGCCCACGGTATGGCTTGGCATCATGCAGGCAATTATTTTGCCGGTGCTGATCGGCAGCTTGTTCCATGATCGGAAAAATTACCGGCCGCCATATGCGATGGTCAATATTAAACGGATGATGATCGGCTTAGCCGCGTTTGAAGTGATCAAGTCTGTATGGATGGTGGCGTCGACGCCCGCGACTGCCGGAATGGTGCTTATGATGGCCTTGATGGCAGCGATCGGCGTATTAGCACTTGGCTGGATCCTCAATGATACACATCTCAATATCAGCCGTTGGAAAGCGCTCGAACATGATTCGACGCACGATGCTTTAACGGGGTTGCCGAATCTCCGGTTTTTCCATGAACAGGTACGCGAATTGAAATATCGCGGTGTGCCGATGGCGATTGTCATGATGGATGTGGACCACTTCAAAAATTACAATGACACGCACGGCCATCCGGCTGGAGACGCCGTGCTGCGGTCGATCGGCCGTTTAATGGAAGAATCCGCGCGGCCAGGGGACGTTATTGCCCGCTACGGCGGGGAAGAATTTATCTTGTGCTTTACGAATGTGTCGGCTGTAGAACGGGCATTTGAGCTGGCAGATGCTTTACGTGAACGCATTGAAGACTATGCATTCTACGGTGCCGACCAGCAGCCGGGCGGGCGTTTGACGGTCTCGCTCGGAGCCGCGCTAGCTGAAACGGAACAGCCGCTTGATGAATTGATTGAGCAAGCTGACCGTGCGCTGTACCAATCGAAAAAATCGGGGCGCAACCAAGTGACAGTCGCTTCGACCAAAGCCGATGTAGGAGAAAATGCCGAATATCAAGTGAACGCCTAGTTTCCATTGAATAAAGGCGAAAAGCGTGCAACTGCATATAAAAATGCTATCCCTATACTGTGGGATAGCATTTTTTGTGTTTAGCTTTTAGCGGATGTGTAGTCGTTGTACCAAGGTACAACGCTGCGATCGACGTATTGGTGGAAAAACCATTCGCCTGCCGACAATACGAGTGCACTAGTGAGTGCTGGGGCGACCATAGCAGCAAATTCGCCGGTCAAGAGCCAGCCAATCAGCAAGATGACAGCCAATGCCATAATGAAATCAGTAAACGTGGCGATTGTATTGCGCGACGATTGATTGTTTGGTTGCCCGGCGTTCAGGAAAATGAGAATGTCGCCAATCGCATAGGACAACGCCGTCAGTGCAAGACTGATCATCAAGGTATTCATGAAGCTGACATCAAATGCCCACGTGAGGATAACGAGCAAGACAAGTGTAATAATGACAAATTTGATAGCGAGTGCAATAAGATGTTTCACGAAATCCCTCCTTTTCATTTGAAATGAACCATAGAAACCTTTACCCGTTTCAATAAAAGGATATGCGCACTTTTTGACAACAAATCAGCGTTAGTTGAAATTCAAAGGAATATTCAAATAATGGAAAAAAAGAATCGCCATTATGGTAATATTATGAGAAAAAGAGAAAAGGGCGTTTTTTGATTGGAAAAATTAAAAACGGCTGGGAAATATTTGCTCAGCCAATGGGATTATGCGTTATTTGTCTTATTACTACTTGGAAAAGTGTATTATTTTTCAAATGTTAGCGGCACCTTGTTTACGACGCTCGGGCCGTTTGCTTATGCCGGGGAATTTGTCGCTTGGCTGTTTGGCGGGGATAGTGACCGGATATTTGAAGGGGTATTATTGATCAGCATCGGGACGATTTTACTCAGCACGTTTTGGCTATTGCTTTTGCACGGCCGAAAACGGCTGTTTTGGATGGCCATCACCAATCTGGTGTTGAGTTTCATCATTTTGGCGGATACTTTGTATTTCCGTTATTTTGAAGACATCATTTCCGTGACGGTGTTGATGCAGATGCGCCAAGTGGGCGATGTCGGCGAAAGCATTTTTGCCTTGTTCCGCCTAAGCGATGCACTGCTGATGGCAGATGTATTATTGATGGCAATCCTGTGGCTGGTCATTAGCCGGAAAAAAGCGGCTGCTACAAAACCATCAGGCTTTGCGAAAGTCGGAACGGCGCTGTTGGTGCTTTTGCTCGGCTGGCAATTGACGGCAGTGCCATTCGCTAAATCGATGGAAGACGGCGGCGCATGGCAGTTCAATAAATTGATATCGAATATGCGGGTGTACAATTTCACCGGCTTGCTCGGATTCCACAGCGCCAATATCACGCGCTATATCGATGATAATTTCATCAACCGGAAAGTCTATAGCGAAGATGAAATTTCCGAGGCGCAGGACTGGTTCGATGGGCGCAATGCCGAGCGCATGCCAGGCCCTTATTCCGGCATGGCGGAAGGCAAAAATGTCATCGTGCTTCAAGTGGAAGCGCTGCAGAATTTCGTCTTGAATCGTGAAGTGAACGGGGAAGAGATCACGCCGAACTTAAACCGCTTGGCACAAGAAAATCTCTATTTCCCGAACTTTTACGAGCAGACGGCGCTCGGCCGTACATCGGATGCCGAGTTCCTATTGAACACGTCCTTATATCCGACAGCGGAAGGCTCCGCTTATATGCTGTATGCGGAAAACACCTACGACGCGCTACCAGCGATTCTAAAAGATCAAGGCTACGGGACCAATGTGTTCCATCCATACAAGGCGAGCTTTTGGAACCGATACATCATCTATCCGCAGCTCGGCATCGACACGTTCTATTCCGACGATGATTTCGAGGAAGCGGAAGTGATCGGCTGGGCGATCAATGACGAAGCGATGCTCGATCAATCGCTTGAGGAAATGGCAACATTCACGGAACCGTTCTATTCGCATATCGTGACGCTGACGAGCCATCACCCGTTCGAGATGCCGGAAGAGCTGCAGCTGCTCAATACAGAAGGCTATGACGGCTATCAGGACCGCCACTTCAAGAATTATTTGCAGTCGATTCATTATGTCGACCAGGCGATCGGCAAGTTTGTCGATGGGCTCGAACAAAAAGGCATGCTCGATGACACGATGCTGGTCATTTATGGCGACCATAGTACAGGGATGACGGCGAACACGAAAGCGTTCGTGGAGTTCACCGAGGCGGAAGATCCACTGAATTATTTTGAAACGAATAAAAACGTGCCGCTCATTCTCCATGTTCCAGGGGCGGAACCGAAAACCTTCAGCCAAGTGGCGAGCCAGCTTGACCTTGCCCCGAGCTTACTCGATGTGCTCGGCGGCGATCCGGCACAGCATCATTTCATCGGCCGTAATATGTGGGATGCAGAAGGCGGGCGGGCGACATTCCGCGACGGCTCGTTCATCACGAGCGAACTGAGCTTTATCGCCTCGTCCGACGGAATCTATGACAACGGCAGCTGCTTCTGGCGCATGACCGGTGAAGCGATGGGCGTCGAAGCCTGCGAAGAGTCGTTCAAGGAAGGCTCAAAAGAACTGCAAATTTCGGATGACGTCCTGCGCGGCGACTTGCTCAAAAAGTTCGAGCGCTGACCATAAGCAAAATTCACCAACTCATTGGATAGGAGCGGTACACTAGATGTGTTGAATCCATCCGAGAAAGGGAGTTTTTGCATGAACTATAATTTTGATGAAGCGGTCGAACGCCGCAATACCTATTCACTGAAATGGGACGGGGCGGAATTGATCAAGCAATTCGGCATCACCGACCGCTACGATGAAGACACGATTCCGTTGTTCACGGCCGACATGGATTTGCCGGTCGCGCAGCCGATTGTCGATGCGCTTCATAAAACGGTCGACCACCGCATTTTCGGTTATACGATTTTGCCGGATACGTATTTTGAGGCCATCCAACACTACTTCCATAAGCGCTATGATTGGGCGATCGATAAAGAACAGATCATCTTCAGTCCAGGCACGGTGCATGCATTAAATATCGCGGTCAAAGCATTCACGGAAGCAGGCGACGGCGTTATTATCCAGCGGCCGGTATATCCACCGTTTACTTCCGCTGTTGAGGGCAATGGGCGCGTCGTGAAAAACAATGCGCTCGTCATGGATGAAGATGGCCGTTACTCGATCAACTTCGAAGAATTCGAGGAGCTCGCAAAAGATGAAGACACGAAATTATTCATCCACTGCCATCCGCACAATCCGACAGGGCGCGTGTTTACGCCGGAAGAATCAAACAAGCTGGCAGATATCTGCAAGCGCCATAACGTGACGATCATCGCTGATGAAATCCATGGCGATTTGGTGCGCAGCGGCGAGACCTTCACGCCGATGGTTCTCGCAGCGAATGAGACCGACCACATCATCACGTGCACGGCGATCAATAAAACGTTCAACGTGGCAGGGCTTCATTGTACAAACGTCATCATCGAAAACGAAAGCTTGCGCGAGAAATTCGCCGCCGAACTAGGCATGCAATTGCCAACGCCGTTCACGGTTGCAGCACTCATCGCGGCTTATACAGAAGGCGATGACTGGCTCGAGCAAGTGAACGAATACCTTGATGGGACGCTCGAATGGATGAAAGACTTCCTCGCGGAGCGTATGCCGAAAGTGAAAGTGCGCATTCCGGAAGGCACGTACGTCATGTGGCTCGATTTCCGTGGCTACGGGCTTGAGGATAAGGAAATCCATGACCGCATCTATAATAAAGCGAACGTCATTTTGGAAGACGGTACGATGTTCGGCCCTGAAGGCGCAGGGTTCCAGCGCATCTGCATCCCGTCGCCGCGCCCGCTGATCCAAGAAGCGATGGAGCGCATTGCGCGTGAATTCGACGATTTGAACTAATGTTTTTTTCGTGCCGTTTCAGGGAAAGCTAGAGAGAGACGGAAAACGAAAGGGCGTGCCTGCATGGCTTTGAAAGCAATATTTCTCAATTGTTCATTGAAGAGTTCAGAAGAAGAATCCAATACGGAAGGGTTCATGAAAGACGTTCAAACCCATTACAAAAAACTCGGAGTCGAGTCTGAAATCATCCGGTTGGCAGATTATTACATCGCTTACGGAGTAGAGGAAGACATGGAAGACGGGGACGAATGGCCGGAGATTCTGGAATTGATCAAAGATGCCGATATCCTGATTGTTGGAACACCGCTATGGCTTGGCGAAAAGAGTTCGCTTGCGACACAAGCCATTGAACGCTTGTATGGGTCGAGCAGCGTGACCAACGATAAAGGCCAGGCGATTTTCTATAATAAAGTCGGTGCAGCAGCTGTCACCGGCAATGAAGATGGCGCGAAGCATGCGGCGGCATCTCTGTTATACGGCTTGTCGCATATCGGCTTTGTCATCCCGCCGAATGTGGATGCGTATTGGGTCGGGGAAGCCGGTCCAGGGCCGTCGTATTTGGAAGCAGGGCATGGCAACGACTTCTCCAAATCAGCGATCCAGCGCTTAGCGTATAATACCTACCATTTAGCGAATATGCTGAAAGAGAATCCGATTCCAGCAGAAGGCAATACATTATAAAACTTGGCCCTTTCTCTTTTGAGAAGGGGTTTTTGTATTGGAATAAAGGGAAGTGAAATACATATCAGTATTGAAGATTCAATTTTAGAACGCACAGCACGTTGTAAATGTAAATTGGGATTTTTTATACGGAGATTACGCTCCTGGCGGATGCTTGCCGGGGGGGCGTCGAGCCAATGTGCCGCAAAAAGCGCGTCACATTTGTCTCGCCAGTCCCACTCAGTCCCCCAGGCGTCACCGCCATCCGCTCCATCTCTGTTGCCAAATATGCAATTAGAAATTCCTCTCTGCAAATACACATAAAGCAGTGGACATTGTACTATAAAATCGGTGAGGAAATGAGGATCTTATGAAGACTTTAGCGGGTTTTATTATTTTGATGGGCATTATCTTGTTGTTTGCGGATGCTGAGCTGCTTGCGCCTTTGGGAAATTTTGCGGGTTATTTCATTGGCGGCGGCTTGCTATTACTGGTGATTGGCCAGCTTGCGGGGAACGGCGAGAAGCATTGGCTGTGCCGGATCGGGTTTCATGATTTTGAGCGCCAGGAACGGGTCGAAGAAGTTCCCGCTATGCGCTGGTATCGCTGCAAGCGCTGCGGCAAGGAAAAACGTGCGGCGTCAATCGTATAATTTTTGGATATGAAAAAGCCAGGAATTCAGATTCCTGGCTTTTTGACAATTAAAATTCGAATGCTTCGCCGTCTTGTGGAACATGCAATTTATCAGAGAATCCTTGCTCGTTTGCAAAAGCTTTTAGCTCTTCGCGGGACAAGGCCCAGTGGTTGACGGCTTCCATATGGCTTGCGATCAATGTCGCTTGCGGTGCTGCTTTGTGCGTTTGTAGGACGTCTTCCTTGCCCATGACAAGCGAGCCGCCTTCTAGGAATTGATTGTCGCCAGCGTTCAAGACGATGACTTCGGGCTGGTGCGCATCGATTTCTTGTTGGACGCCCGCATACCAAACGGTGTCGCCTGCGATATAAAGCGTTTTTTCGTCTTCATGTTTAAAGACAACGCCGCAGACGAGACCTGCCATTTTCAGGATGTCGCCGCGGCCGTGTTCACCTTGCGTCTTGATCAGGCGGACGCCTTCGAAGCTTGTCTCTTCACTGAGGATGGTGACATTCGTGAAGCCGTCGTTGCGAAGCACTTGTGCGTCTTCTTCATTTTGGCTGAAGAGCGGCAAATGTTTCGGCAAGATCTCTTTGGCTGCTTCGTCGTAATGGTCCAAGTGAAGATGGGTGATGATGAGTGCATCGATTCCTTCGATGAGCTGTTCTTTCGGAATCGGCAATTCCTCCAAAGGGTTGTTTTGATCTTGTCGGGCGGAATTCGGGAATGGTGGATAGCTTCCTTTATCGCCGAGAAACGGGTCGACAAGGAAATGCTTGCCTGCGTATTGGATGCGTAAAGTGGCGTTGCGGATCTGTTCGATTTTCATGATTCGAACTCCTTTCATGAGTAGTGACCCTAGTATATACTGAAATTCACGATAGAGACGATGGCCTCGTGAAGGTCTTTTGGTGTTTTCACTTGATTAATGAAAGGAATTGACCGTGTAATGGATCCGACAGATCAACTTATCCTGCGTGAACTTTCCCAGAATGGCCGCATGACGATGAAAGAGCTGGGCGAAAAAGTGCATTTGACCGGGCAAGCGACCGCTGCACGCGTCTTGAAATTGGAGGAAGCGGGCATTATCGATGGCTATACGATCCGGGTATCAAAAGAAAAACTCGGCTACTCCGTCCATGCTTTTGTTACGGCCATCATGCACGAAGCCCGTCACCAAAAGTTTCTCGACGAACTGGACCGCCGGCAGGACACTGTCAGCCGTTATTTCAAAACGAGTGGCGAAGGCTGTTATTTGATCGAATGCCATTTCCCGACGCACCAGCAACTGGACGATTTCTTGAACGACATCAGCGAGTTCGCAAGCTATAAAGTCACCATCGCCATCCAGCAATACGGACAATGATTTATACATACAAAAAGCCGTGCAGCAAAAACTGCACGGCTTTTCTCAGGCTGTCGAGAAAGGTGAGAAATTTTATTTTCCGAAGCTTATCGCTCGCTTTCCGTGGGCTCGCGCCCAAGCCTCCTCAGTCGCTTTGTGCCTTGCGGGGTCTCGGTCGTCTCGCTGATCCACAGGAGTCGAGCGAACGCTTCTCCAAATACTTAGACAGACCATTGATTTTTGACTGTAGAAAAAAAGCTTCCATTCTAATTCGTAATGGATTTATAGCCTTCGTCAACACTCTGAAAAAAAGCCATGCAGTAAAAACTGCACGGCTTTTTCTCTATTTATTTCTTGCCAATCGCCAAGGCGAACTGCAAGTACATCATGCCGTTGCGCGCTTTTTGGCACATGGCGAGCGTCATTCGCTCGAGTTCGGCTTCCGTAATATGGTGGCTTTGGGCACGGGCATTGTCTTTTTCGAAAGGCTCCGCTTTTTCGACCACTTGCAAATAGCTGTTGTCGATGCGGTTGCGGATGTGCAAGGCTTTTTTCACGAACAGGCTTTGCTCGTCCGATTTCTCATAGCCGTATACTTCTTTAGATTGCCAGTACAAGGCTTTCAAGGCATCGTTTTTGGTGTTCTGGACAAATGGCTTAAGCGGCTTCTTCAAGTCTTCGTCTTCGAACCAGATGCGCTGGAAGTTGACGCGCGGCTCTTCAACGCCAAGCTGCATCGTTTGGTTCAATAATAATGCCATTTTGTCGAATAAGGAATAGGCTTGACGATAAATTTGCTTTAAATCTTCAAGGCGTTTCGTATAGCGCGTATTGTCGCCGTCCATCTTATGGTCGTCTGCGACTTCTTCACTGTTCGATGCAAGGTAGAGCGAACGGCGCATAGCCGTGAATTCATGCGTCAACGAGTCCAGGAAATTGCCGAGGAACGCATTGTTCTGAATGCGCAGCGGAAGATCGCGCTTCGCCATCGTGTCCGGCTCGATATCATTGCCGCTGTTGAGGAATAATTGTTGCTCGGCACACCAGTTGAGGTAGCGCTGTTCGTCTGCAGTCGGTTCGGGCTGCTGGGCGAGTTTCACGGGATCCACATCGCCGAGCTGATCGATCATGTTCCCAGCAAGTTTGATACGCTCGTCGTAAAGGGCTTGGCCTTTTTCATCTTTGATGTCGGTTTTGGCCGTCTTGAATAAATCGAGCGCTTTTTCAAGTGCGCTGAGACGTTCGGCTTTGACGGGCAGGAAAGTCGAATAGAAAATCAAGGTCCAGCCGAATTCGCCGTTCAGGCGCTGATAAGACGGATCGTTTTCATCTTTGACCATTTCTTTCAGGACCGCTTGCGCATCGATCGAGCGCCCGGTGTGGACAAGCGTTTCCGCATAGTTCAAGCACACTTGGTTCCAGACATTCGATGGAATGCGCCCGCGGTAAGTTTCGATTGTATTGTCGTATAGATACAATTGGCGTTGTTTCAAGTCGGAGTTCCAGTCTTTTTTCAGCTGGTGCTGGATCGATAGATAGCTCGTCTCAAGCAATACGGCAAGCGGATAGGCCGCTTTGCCTTGAAGGCGTTCTTTCAAATGATTGATCATCGCATTGATGCGGCCAGGGAAAGCTTCGGCTTTCGCTTGCTGCATTTCCTGCAGGAGCTGGTGAGTCGCCCCGTAAATTTCCTTTATTTCAAATTGCCCTAAATCATCAGCTAGAGCGATGTCGCTTAAAGTAGCCATCCCATTTCCTCCTTGATGCGTTTTGATGTGTCTCTCTCCATTCTAAGGGAAAAATGTCCATTGGTCACCCCGCGGCAGGAAATTGGCAGAAAATATGGAATATAGGAGACAATGCGAAAGGGGGAATAGGCATGGCTGAATCCGAAGAGCCGTTCATTTGGCTGCCGGTCATTAAAGAAAATGAAGCTACTGAGATAATAGCCCAGGGCAGCGGCGTGAACAGCAAGGCATTCGAGATGGCATCCGCAAACGAAAGCCGGGAACACGCACCGATTTCGCGGGACAAGCTAGAAGAGATGGTGCGCGGCTTTGAAGGCTACGAAGTGGAGACGATCGAATTGAATGTGGTGGGGGCAGTCGAGACAGGCGGCCTGCTGCAATTTATTGTCGCCGGTAAAGCGGAAGCCGGTATGACGGTGACCTTGAAAAAGAAAGGAAGCACCGGAAAATCATAAGAATAACGGTCAATGGCAAGCGGCGCTGAGATGGCGCTGCTTTTTTAATTTCAGGAAAAAATGTCCAACAGGTGCACATACTAGGATAATCGGCACGGCTCTGCCAGTGATAATTATTCATTTGAGTTAGCATCAGGAATTAAGCTCTATGTGAAAAGAAGGGAATTGTAAGTATAATATTTACTATATACCAGAAATTAGAGCTTTAAGAATCATTTGTGAATTTCAACGGTGGTTATAAAGTCCTCTAAAAACTTATTCCTCCTGTACGCAATTTAATAGTAGATATAAAAATTATTGGTCCGCCAAGTCAGGAGGTTTGCCATGGCTATGTTTCCGCATATCAGTTTAATTTCTTTAACTCTTGCCGTATCCATAGCTACGAGCTATACGGTATTGGTCTTAATTGAATACGTAAGCAAACGGAAAAAATGCATTAATACGCGCTCTAAGTTGCTTGCGATTTGGGCACTGGGCAGTGGTTTTTTTGGCATGCAGCTAATTGGCATTCTGACATTCATGGCACAATATCAATTTACAATAAGGGTTTGGCTGTTAGGCTTGGCTTTTCTTACCTCATGTTTGCTGGCAGCTTATGTTATGAGAATTTCGCTGAAAGACATGCATGGGCAAATGCGGAAGGCCAAGCATGTACTCATCACAGCCTTTCTGCTTAAAGCTGTTCACTTTCTTGGATTGTCAGGCGTGTTAGATGTTCGCTTCAATGCCATTTCTCTTGATTATTATTTGCTATCTGTAGCTATGGTTTTGGCTATTAGTTATTTCAGCTTTCACTTCATCCTCTACAGCAATGCAGTACAAGCAACTGAAACACAACGCCTCCGCAATGCGGGAATGATGGGGATCGTGCTGACATTGCTTCATTACACCTCCACGAAAACCTTCTACACAAATATGGCGCTCCCAGAAGCAGCTTCTGACGGCGTCTGGATAATTGGGATTGCTTTGTTTATAGCGACGATCGTTATTTTATTGCTATTGTCCTCGGCCAACCTCGCACTGGTCGATTTGAATGCCCTTCAGACCGAAACGGAGCTTTTACAACAAGTAAAAGCAAGTGAAAATCGTTTCCGGACGCTCGCTTATACTGATCAATTGACCGGCATTCCAAACCGTCATTGGTTTTTTGCCCATTTTCGGGAATTGATCGATACGCCAGACGAAAACATCAAATCGATTGGTGTCGTACTGATGGATTTCAATGATTTTAAGTCGGTCAACGAATTGATTGGCCATGATGGAGGCGACCAATTTCTAAAACATGTAGTCGTCCGCTTGCAATCGGCTTTGCCTGAATCCATCATGCTGGCAAGGCTCGGTGGAGATGAATTTATTTTTGCGGTGCCGAATGCTGAAAAAAGATATTTGGAGCAATTATGTCGAGGGATTTTAGCGGTAATGGATGAGCCTATCATCATTGGCGAGAAATCGATTGCTTCTGGCATTACCCTGGGGATTAGTTGCCAGGATGCAGGGGTGGTAAATGAAGAGAGCTTGATCAAACAAGCTGATCTGGCACTTTTCATGGCCAAGAGTACAGGTAAGGAAAATTTCGAATTTTTTTCTCCGGAGCTTCTAGATAGTTCAATTCGCAAGCAGGAAATAACGTTAGCGTTGCAACAGGCTTTGGTGAACGGAGAATTCTCGGTTTATTACCAGCCGCAAATCGAGTTGTTGAGCGGGCAGGTCATCGGATTTGAAGCTTTGCTGCGCTGGAATTCTTCGCTAGGCGCTGTTCCGCCGTCTGAGTTCATTCCTGTGGCTGAAGAATGCGGCGCGATCCATTCAATCGGTGAATGGGTGCTGCAAGAAGCTTGCCAGCAGTTGAATGCGTGGCGCATGGAAGGCAGGCCTGATGTCCATGTATCGGTCAATGTTTCGGCCAAGCAATTCCTCGACCCGGAGTTTGCTGAAAAAGTGGCACGTATTTTAATCGCTACTAATGTGCCTGCCGAATTTGTGGAAATTGAAATCACGGAAAGCGTCATGATCGATCTCGACACCGCCGCGGCATTGGTCGAAGATCTGCAGGAACTGGGCGTCAAGCTGGCGATTGATGATTTCGGTACGGGATATTCATCGCTTAACGCGGTCAAAAATATCCAAATCGATACATTGAAGATCGACAAATCCCTGGTGGATGAAGTGCTCGGCAGCGACCGCAGCATGGCGATCTTGGCAACCATTATCGAACTCGGGAAAAACCTGGGGGCGGATGTTGTGGTGGAAGGTCTCGAGACGCTCGAGCAAGTGACTTTGATGCGGCAATACGAAGTCATCGGGCAAGGCTATTATTTCAGCCGGCCTCTCCCTGCCGATAAAGCGGTGAGGGTGTGGGATAAGTATCTTGAACAGCCGGACGGGATGTTCCATGCACCGATCTTATATTGAATGTGTAAAGACGCAGCGATGAGCTGCGTCTTTTTTGTTTTGAATGAAAATAGTTGAGAATCACTACCTGGAACTAGCAATAAGAAGATAGCGAGGGTTTGCTTGTGGAATCGTTACAATCTTTGTCTTTCGCATCGACTAAGTAGCCGCCACCCTGCTTTGGGTTGGCCTTAGGCAATAAGCCAGGAAAGACACCTGTCTTATTGCGTCGGCTCACCCTTGGCGCTTGATGGCTAAGAGATTTCATTATATGTAAACTGTTTAAATTAATCTGCTTCTTTATATAGTTGCCGTCTAGTGGGGGAATCGCTTTCCTGAAAATGTGAAGAAGATAGCGAGGGTTTGCTTGTGGAATCGTTACAATCTTTGTCTTCCGCATCGACTAAGTAGTCGATGCCATGCTTTGGGTTGAGCTCCCGCCGTAAGCCAGGAAAGACACCTGTCTTACGGCTTCGCTTCACCCTTGGCGCTTGGCAGCTAAAAGATTGCATGGATTATTTAAAGTTTATTGGGATCTGCTTCTTTATATAGTTGCCATTTAGTGGGGAAATCGCTTCCCAGTTACGATATCTGGTAATGATTAGTTTTGGAAATAGAGATGAGCCCGATTGATGAATTGAAAAGGGGAGGAGCTTCGATTTATCTTTCTTATTAAGCTCTGCAATAGTCGAGCAGGATTTTCTTTAACACTTGCTGCTGGGTTTCGGGTTGAATGTCTTGGTCCAGGTAGGAGATGGACGATTTTAGGGCGACGTTGTTTGTGAAGCTTGAATAGCTGTTGATGATCGTGACAATTAGCGGTTTAGCGGGAATCGAGCTATTGATCGAGCCATCTTGTTGGCCGTCTTGGATAAGCGGTTCAAGCAAATCCATGATTTGGCGCTGTCTTGCCAGGTAGCGGTCGATTTCCGGGAGCGGTTCAGTGCGGAATGATGCATAGCTTTCGAATGCTTCGCGGAAACGTGCGGATTTATAATGTTCGGCTTTTTGTGCGTCGAGCAAGGTATCGAGCAGTTGTTCAAGCCGGTCGAAGGCGCTTGATTGCATGGAGATGATGCGCTGGAATTCAGTTTCCACGGCGTCTAACGAGCGGATGGCGACTTCCACGATCAACTCGTCTTTTTTGGGGAAATAGCGGAAGACGGTTGCCACGCCGGCACCAGCGCGTTCGGCAACGTCTTTCATTTGGACATCGTTCAGCCCGCGTTCTGTGAAAAGTTCTTTTGCGGCTTCAACGATTTTATCGGTTTGCAGTTGTTTGTTTTCTTGTCGTTTTGATGGCATGTCGGTTTCACTCCTTGCTTTCAGTATAGCGCTTTAATTGATGAAATGAAGTCATGGGAGTATACTTGAAATAAATTGATAGTCTGACTATCAAAATTTAATTCGAGGTGATTATCATGAGATTGGAAAACAAAGTAGCCATCATCACAGGCGGCGGATCTGGCATGGGAGAAGCAGCTGTACGCCTGTTCGCAAAAGAAGGGGCGAAAGTCGTCGCTACCGACATCAATTTGGAAGCAGCGGAAAAAGTTGCACAAGAGGTAAGGGAAGCTGGTTTTGAAGCGGTAGCGATGAAGCAGAACGTGGCGGACAAGTCGGATTGGCAGGCTGTCATCAGCAAGACTATTGAAACTTTCGGCAAGATTGATATCCTTGTCAACAACGCGGGCATTTCGGTCGCAAAAGATTTCCTGGACCAAACGGAAGAAGACTTTGCGAAGGGTTTTGCGATCAATACGAACAGTGTCATGTATGGCATGCAGCTGGCCATTCCACATATGATTGAAAATGGCGGCGGATCGATTGTCAATGTGTCGTCGATCGCAGCGTTGACCGGGATGTCAGGGGCTGGCGTTTATACGGCGTCGAAAGGGGCAGTTCGGTCGATTACAAAAGCGGCAGCGGTCGATTATGGCAAACAAAACATCCGCGTCAATTCGGTGCATCCGGGGTATATCGTGACGCCCATGAGTGCGGAGTATATGGAAAGCGACAAGTTCCGCCCGCATTTCCTCGCACAGATTGCGCTGCCCGAACTCGGCAATGCCATCGAAGTCGCCAATGCGATGCTGTTTCTCGCATCAGATGAATCAAGCCACATCACGGGCATCGAGCTTCCGGTAGACGGCGGCGTGACGGCGAAATAAATAGGAGTTGATGGAAGGCACGGCTTCGGCTGTGTCTTCTTTTTTCGTTGGCGGCTAGTTGCTGAAATGTTTCTCCAGGGAGAATGAAAGAAGGGTGCGGGAGTTTGATTGAGAAAACTTTCCAGATCGCTAATTAAGTTTCATGTTGGTAGTCGCCGCCTTGCTTTGGGTTGGCCTTTAGCAATAAGCCAGGAAAAGCACCTGTCTTACTGCGTCGGCTCACCCTTGGCGCCGGTCGGCTATTAGATTTCGTTGGTTGAAGACTGTTCAAACAGTTCCGCTTCTAAATGAAGTTGCCGTCTAGTTGGGGAATCGCATCCCGAGATGAAGCATCTACTCCTATGGTATTAATGCGATAAGCTTTCTGTAAAATTAGCATCCACCGTCCTTTTATCTTGGATCCAAGTGATATGAGCTAGAGAATATAAAGCATTTTCACATTTTCAGTCGAGCGGATAGAAGAAATTCTCTTCCATTCTAAAATTAGAGACGGAGTGGAAGGGGTGAATGGATGGCGAGGGAAAGCCGAGTCCATTCATTTGCGACGCATCTGTGTAGCAGATGTGGGAGCAACGCTTATAAAGCGATGCTCGAACACAGAGAAATTCGGCACATTGGCTGGGCACCCGCCCCATCCCCGGGCAGCTGAAAACGCGACGTCCTGTCGCATCAGCTGCATGACTCGCATCCTGCGAGCCCCAAGCAGCCCTCCCTGAAACGAAGTCGATAAGGGGGAAGCTTATCCGATCGCTCTTTTTCATTCCAAATACAAATCATTAACTTTCGGAACAATCTGTTAATTTATACCGATGAATGGTAAACTGTCGGTAATCAGCAGGACCTACACCTCAGAAAAAATTCAGGAATGGGGGATTCATGTGGCGTTCGACATTCACGAAGTTTTGGAGAGGAAAGGCATTGACGTCCCGGATCATCATAAAGAAATGCTTACAGGGCAGATGGCAGGATTTGAAGAGCTGCGCAAGACGGTGAATCAGGAACAATTAAAGGACCTGGATATGGCCTTGACGCATATTCCGGGAGGTGAGCAGAAATGAACAATGAACTTGCGCAGAAATCGATCGGTGAACTTGCGCCGCTCATTCAATCAAAGCAAGTATCGCCAGTCGAATTGACGGAGCAGGTGTTGGCGAACATCGATTTATACGATGGCGAGATCAATGCGTATATTGCCGTGCAGAAAGAACAAGCACTCGAAGCTGCGGCTCAGGCTGAACAGGAAATTCAAAGCGGTAATTACCGCGGGGCGCTTCACGGAATACCGATGGCGCTGAAAGACATCCTCTATTTTGAAGATGAGAAGGCGACAATGGGGTCAAGCATCCATAGCGAATTCGTGGCGGATTTCGATGCGACGGTCGTCTCGAAACTGAAGATGTCGGGCGTGACATTTACCGGCAAGCTAAATATGCACGAATATGCGTGGGGTGCGACGACGACCAATCCGCATTTCGGGCCATGCAAAAACCCTTGGGACCTGACGAAAATCCCTGGCGGCTCCAGCGGTGGCTCGGGTGCTGCAGTGGCATCGCATATGTCCATCGCTTCGCTCGGTACAGATACAGGCGGTTCGATCCGCATCCCGGCGTCGAGCTGCGGCATTATCGGGCTCAAGCCAACGCACGGCCGCATTTCAAAATACGGCTGCTTCCCGCTCGCGTGGTCGCTCGATCATATCGGGCCGATGACCAAGACGGTATATGATGCGGCATTGCTTCTGGAATTATTGAGCGGCTACGACCCGAAAGACCCGACTTCGATCGACCGTCCGGCAAAGAATTACTCGGGGCTATTGGACAGCGATGCGAAAGATTTAGTCATTGGCATCGAGGAGGACTATTTCTTTAAAAACGTCGACAGCCGTGTGGACGAACAAGTGCGCCACGTTTTGAAGCAGTTGGAGGATGCGGGAGCCATCATCAAGCCCGTCAGCATTCCATCGTTGAAGCAGGCGGAATTCGCAGAGCTCGTGACGATCACGACAGAAGCAAGTGCTGTGCATCATGCGAATTTATTGAAATCACCGGAGAAATTCGGCGAAGATGTGCGCTTTTTGCTCGAAGTCGGCGAATTGATGAGCGGCGTCGATTATGTGCAGTCTCAGCAGATCCGGCGCAAACTCGATCTGGAATTCGCAGCGGCGTTTGACAGTGTCGATGTGTTGATCAGCCCGACTTTGCCTTTCCTGTCGCCGCCGATCGGTTCGCAGACGGTAGATGTCAATGGCCAGGAATTGAGCTTCCTGGATGAAGTGATCCGCTTTACCGGGCCGGGAAATTTGACCGGATTACCGGCACTCAGCATTCCAGTGGGAGTGAAAGAAGGTTTGCCGGTAGGATTGCAAATCATGGGGCCTGCATTCGAAGAAGAGAAAGTGCTAAAGGCAGCCGCGCTCATCGAAAAGATGGAATTGATGAAAGGCCATGCGCCGACCTTAGGGAAATAGCATGTTTCATAAACAGCTCCCGAAAAGCCTTATTTCTGCAGGCTTTTGGGAGCTGTTTTTCACTTGAAAAATTTTAACCGTTTTTTAACATTTAGCAGGTAGAATCGTCGTACGACATTCAATGAGCAAAGGGGCGGCCCAATCATGGCATTTTGGAAAAAAACGAGGGAGAAGGAATTGCTTCCACGCAATAAAGAGGATATTGTCCGCGAAATGTGGAGTCCGAAAAAGACTGCAGACCAGCTATTCAATGTGAAATCATACGGCGCAATCGGCGACGGCAAAGCAGACGATCGGAAAGCACTGCAAAAAGCGATCGATGCTGCATATGGCACGAACAAAGGCGGAAATTTGTTTTTCCCGCCGGGCTTGTATCGTATCAGCGGACCTATCGAAGTACCCGAATGGGGTATGGGAGCAGCCGTTTCATGGATCGGCCATAGTTCGGAAACGACGCGCATCGCACCGTCTGAGCCGATGGATTATTTGGTGCGCATGCGCGGTGGCAGCGGTTCGGTCAAAGGCATCCAGTTTATGGGGACCGATCCCGAAAACGGCTATACGCAACTCGTTAAAATGTGTATGGTGGCAAGTGAAATCCGCGATAAATTATTTTCAGGCGCAGCGTTCACGTGGGGCTCGGTTCACGGATTGCAGATTCTTGAAGAAGGCAATAATAATCTCTGTGTATTCGACCGGCTGTGCCAGTTTTCACAAAACGGCTCGGTCATCGAAGGCAGCGGTGCTTCTGGGCGAGGCACGAATATTTCATTCATGAGGCTTGACCCAGCCGCGCGCGACGTCCACGTTGGCGCATATTTCAAGGTGGGCTCAGGTGAAGGATCTGTCTATCACATCGATGAAGTCGGCCCCCGCAGCATCACCGTGTCCCCGCCTTTAAAAGAGACCATTTCGCCGGGAACGCCGTACAAAATCCATCTTGGCTGCGGATTGCAGACAGACCGCGGCAGCGATAATAATGTCTACGGGATTTACGATTGCCACTTTGTCGGCAACGCAGCGACGGGCTTGATGGTGCGCGGTCTTTATGGCCACCATATCCAAGGCGGCAATTTTGATTCGAACGGCATTGCGGGCATCCATATCGGCAGCGGAGCGATCAATACGACACCTGCGTATTCCGGCAGTATCAACCATAGCTATTTCGAAAACAATGGCTACGCGAATGTCTTGCTCGATTATGCGGCTGGGCTCAGCATCATCGAGCCGCTCCTCGCAAAACCGCGCGATGGCATGGGGGACGGGCTTGCGTCGATCACTTCTTTATACAACGAAGAATATCAATACGATACGACGAGCATTTTATACAATGGTCGCCTTCATCAATACGTGCCTGAAGGTGGCCGCTCGCCGATCGATATGAAAGATGAGCCGCGCATGACAGTCAATAAGAAAAATGGGGCGTCTGAAGCGGAAACCGTTAAACTGCCGCCAGCCCCGACCCATAAATTCAATGACGAAGTAGAGATCTTCGTTGAACATAGCGGCGGACAGGAAGTGCGGCTCGTCTGCGATAACGCCAAGGTCAATAACCGTCCCGGCAGCGAAGGGGTGCTCGCGCCAGCAGGAATAGGTTACAAAATTACCGCCTATTACAATAGAAGTGATAAGAGTTGGATGGTTTCACATACGACGCCTTTAAGTTGAAAAAGGAGTTTATACCTGAATTTTCAGATTTTTATTGACGTTTCTACTTTTAATTGGTATTTTTGTATTACGCTTATCGAGTTATTTAGTTATTTTGTATTAGCACTTATACTATATGTACATGATATTTGCGAAGTGGAGGGTTTTAGATGGATAAAAAGAAAATTTTAATCCTTGGCGGCACATTCCATATGGTCAATGTGGTGGAGACAGCCAAACGCATGGGCTACTACACAATCGTCACCGACAATATGGTCGGTTCGCCAGCGAAGAAAATTGCCGACCAATCGTATGACATCAGTACTGCAGATATCCGGAAGCTTGCTGAAATCGGCAGGAGAGAGCGAATCGATGGCGTGTTCACTGCTTTTGACGATATTAATACGTGGCATGCAGTCGCATTGTGCAAAACGCTCCATTTGCCGTTTTATGCCACCCCCGCACAGCTCGAGATCACTTCGCATAAAGACCGTTTCAAGGATTATTGTCGGTCATTCGGCGTGCCGGTCATTGAAGAATACGAATGTGACCCAATCCAGGACCCTGAGCTCCCTGTGGTAGAATTTCCAGTCATCGTCAAGCCGGTTGATAGCTACGCAAGCAAAGGAATCACGGTGTGCTATGAGGAAGAGGAACTCACAAAGGGGGTCCAAAAGGCAGTCGGGGAATCGAAATCGGGAAAAATTATGCTCGAGCGCTTTGTTGATTCAGACATCGGCGTCCAGGCATTCTATACTGCACGGGATGGCCATCTCGTCCTGACTGCCGTTACCGACCGCTTCACCCATAAGCAATCAAAAGAACACCCGCCGCTTCCTGTAGCGATGCTGTTTCCTTCGCAACATCAGCCGCAATATATAAAGGAAGTCGATCCCGCTGTGCGAAATATGATCTGCAATATGGGCATTAGAAATGGCTTGGTGTTTATTCAAACGATGTACAGCGGCGGCAAAATCTATGTATACGAGATGGGCTTCCGTTTTAGCGGAGAGCAGCATTATCATATTATCCATAAGCAGACAGGCGTCCATTTACTGGAAATGATGCTCGATTTCTCGGTTGGCGAAAATACGGACAGTCACCCAATCGAGCAATTCGATCACGCACCGATGCCGTATCCTTCTGCCAATTTGCCTATTCTGCTCGGTCCAGGCACAATTACGGAAATTCGCGGCTTGGAAGCAGTGAAAGCAATGCCGGAAGTGGTTTCCTGCGTCATCAACCGTTCCGAAGGCGAAGTGATCGAGCGGACGGGTTCTTATTCGCAAATGTTTGGCCGGTTCAATGTGGTCGCAAAATCTCAGCAGGCGCTTCTGGAAACCATCGAACGGATCTACAGGACACTGGAAATACGCTCTGAAGGTGGCAGTGATATGATCATGGCCCGTTTCCAGCCAGCAAAAATAAATGCATCTTGATGATAAAGATCAGACAGTGGGGACCATTTTCCGCTGTTTCTTTATGCTTTAAACAACACAAAAGCGCCAGACCCCAATTTCGGGTCCAGCGCTTTTTTTATCCCCGGTATAAAGGGAAATGACCAGTGTTTTCGATGCCGTATTGGAGTCTTTTCAGCTCGGTCAGCCTACCGTACATATCGCTGTTGCGGATGCGTTTGCCTGTCAAGATTTCAAGCGGTTGTGTTTTGGTGAAACGCCGTTTAAAGCGGTAAAGGGCATCTGTCGAGGCGCCGCCCAAATGAAATTGGGAAAATCCATGCTCTTTGCCATAGCGGCATGCTTCCGCCATGATCAGTGAATTTCCGGCACAGCTGAAATAAACGGGATCGTTTGCGACCAAATGATAATGCATATAATCGCCATGATGAACGAGCAGCGCCGAAGAGACAGTTTTGCCATCGTATTTTGCATTGAGCAGAAATTGCTTGCCTTCTAGATGCGTGAAAGATTCTTTTAACATTTCAGGTTCGAATAGATAATGTTCTGGGAATTCATTGCGTTCAGCAGTGAGGCTGTACAACCGGCAAAAATCATCCAATGTGTCTCCGGTGAAATCATATTCCACTGTCACGCCGTTTTTCAACGCGCGCCGCACTTGCTGGCGGGCAGCCGATGAGAATTCATGGAGAAACGGATCGTCGACCGTCAAATCGATATACATGACGATGCCGCGCATATCCAGGCCATAATGCGGGGAAAAGTCTTGCGCATTGTCGATCCAGGAACTGAAGCGGATGTATTCAGAAACGATGCGATGCTGTTCGCAGTAACTCTGGAATGCCGTATCAAACTCATCCACTAAAGCGCTGCGCTCTTCTTGCCGTGCAGTCATAATGACTGGCCCGCTTTGGCCGAAAGCAGTAATTGTATCGAACCAACCTTCCAATAGCGGCACTGGGCGCCGAATGAACGGGTAGATAATATGGCCCCGCTCACTTTTCCATTCGAACTGGTGAAACTCACCGCCTTCATGTTCGGCATATGCTTTGTTCCATTCAGGCGTAAAGAAAATGTCCGGGACCGCTTGTTTTGTAGGTACTACCATGGCACTTTTCCTCCTTAAAATATATGGGGTTATTTCTGTTTTCACACTATGCTCTTCGGGTTAAAAAGAGGTAAAGCATATTAAATAGGAAGAAAAATTATTTTTGCTGATTATTAGATTGACAAATCAATACCCCGGTTGGTAAATTTGTTCTACAATCAAACAGGATATCCAGTTATTTTTAGTGAATCAATATTTTTTCTAGTCAATAGTACCCGAATAGAAAAAGGGGGGTGTTTCCCGTGGAAAAACAAAAAAAGCTGCTTATCCTTGGTGGCATTACGCATATGATTGATGTGGTTGAAACCGCTAAAAACATGGGACTTTATACAATTGTCACCGATAATAACGAAGAGTCACCTGCAAAGAAAAATGCCGACAAAGCTTACCATATCAGCACCGCAGATATTGACGCCTTGGAAGACATGGCGCGTCACGAGCAGATTGATGGCGTACTGACGGCTTTTGATGACATCAATACGTGGAACGCCCAATTGCTGACCGATCGGCTTGAATTGCCATTTTACGCAACGAAAGAACATTTGGAGATAAGTTCCAACAAGGATCAGTTTAAGGAATTTTGCCGGCGCTTCGATGTGCCGGTCATCGAGCAATACGAAAAAGACGATGGAGTACCGGTTCGCTATCCAGTCATCGTCAAACCCGTCGACAGCTACGCCAGCAAAGGCATCACTGTCTGCCAAAACGAAACAGAATTATACGATGCGGTCGAAAAAGCCAGACGTTTTTCGCGTCATGGCCGCGTGCTTGTCGAACGATTTATCGATACGAATCACGGCGTTGAAATGTACTACACTTTGCAAAATGGGGAAGTGGTCTTATCCGCTGTCACAGACCGCTTCGTCCATAACCAAGGCCGCCAAAGCCCGCCACTACCGGTCGCAACGATTTACCCATCGAGCCATCTCGCTGAATTCATCGCGCTCCATGACGCCAATATCCGGGAAATGCTGAGAGGAATGGGTCTCAAGAATGGACTTGTATTGATTCAATCGCTTTATGACAATGGGGAGTTCTTTGTTTACGAGATGGGCTACAGATTGAGTGGGGAACAGCATTACCAGATTGTCAAACGCCAGACTGACGTCAATTTGCTGGAGATGATGATTGACTTTGCCGTTGGGGAAGACATCTCAAGATATGATATAAGCAATTTCGATGATGGTTTCATGCGCTATCCGTCCTGCAATCTATCGGTGCTTTTGGGGCCGGGAACTATCCGTGAAATCAAAGGCTTGGAAGAAATTCTGGAATTTCCATCGGTCATTTCCTGGGTGCCGACACGCGAAATCGGCGATGAGATTACGGTGACTGGCTCCTATTCGCAGATGCTGGGCCGTTTCAATATCGTGTGCCAGACGACAGAAGAGCTGAACGGGACCATCCGTGAGATCAACCGGACACTGGAAGTCGTCTCAGATAACGGGGAAGATATGGTACTCGCCCGCTATCTCGCAGGCGAAAAAGTAAGTTAAACCGCAGCAGCTGCTGCGGTTTTTTCTTTTCTGCCCCATCTCCAAGTGTATTGTGGAAATGAAATTCATTTGTCATTGAAATTTGCATAAACAGTTTTGGACAGTCTTGTAAATTTAAATTAAATAGTCGCGAAGTATTTCTGCAATTATCATGTCCAACTAAGCGTCACCAACCAGTGGATGAACATGATGAACAGAGATACTGCTTCATATAAAAAATCAATGAAATCTATCAGCCGAACCGCGCATAAGGGCGAGCCGAAGCAATAAGACAAATGGTCTTCTTGGCTTATTGCAAGAGGCCAGCCCCAAGCGGGAGGCGACTGCTTGATGATGCTCAAGATCAAAAAACCATTCCACTTCGCTCACCTGTCCAATTTAATCAAACACATCAATGAAATCTAAAAGCCGAACCGCGCATAAGGGCAAGCCGAAGCAATAAGGCAAGTGGTCTTCTTAGCTCATCGCGGGAGGCCAGCCCCAAGCGGGAGGCGACTGCTTGATGATGCTCAAGATCAAAAAACCATTCCACTTCGCTCACCTGTCCAATTTATTCAAACACATCGATGCACACATACTTTTCCAAATAACAAAGAGGCTTCCACTTGGAAGCCTCTTTGTTATTTGGAATAAGTGGTGACGAATGATGGGCGTGGGAAGATGTTCGGCCGTTTGTCGATGCCTTCCGATGTGCCGCGTTTTTTATGTGCGTGCGAGTAAGCTTGGGACGACTGCCAAGTGGTAAAGGCGGATTCGTCTTCCCACATCGTGAGGATGACATAGGTGTCGGAATCGAGCGGCCGCAAAATGCGGATCGCTGCAAAACCTGGTTCTTTCTCGACAAGCCCGGCGCGGTTCTGGAAGCGCGACTCGAACAGTTCACGCCCTTCTTCAGTGACCGGGATATTATTGAAAACGGCATACGATCCGTCTTCAAGCTGCCCTTTTTGGTCAAGCACTTCGTATGCTTCGATGTTGTCACCAGCCGGAACTTCTTGTTCAGAAATAGCTGCCACGTCGCTGCCGCTTGATAAAACAAACCAGCTTTTGTCTTTTAGCGTATCGGTTTCTTGTTCATTGCCGAGCCATTTATAAAGCTTCATCGGTATGCCCCTTTTCTTTGAAAGTTCTATATTTCTTATATTAAGTAAATTATTTCATTTTCGCAAAGAATGTTGTCTCCTTTTCGGGCAGTTATGTCTATATATAAGTCATTAAAAATTTTTAGGCTTGTTTAACCTGTCTTTAACCTGGGACTTTTAGGATAGGTGCTAATAAAGGGTTTCATTTGGAAAGGAGTGCATGCGATAGCAGGAGCTCCACCAGGCAATGGGGGGGAAGTATTCGCAACTTACAACGAGAAAGAAGGAAAAGATGATGGGGGATCTTTATTTCGATGAGCGCTATGGAAAACTATATGAAGAAATAGAGAAAGGCGTGTGCCAAGTTTTTGAGTTTGATCATCCGCTCGGGCGCGTACGGCATCTGTTCATCAAGCGTGAGATTCCGATTTTGCTCGGGTCTGAACGCTACTTCGATATAGTCACACCATATGGATACGGCGGCCCATTGATGACAAGCTGTGCGCCGGAACATCGAGAAGAGCTGGCATCGGCTTTTACGGAAGCATTTGCTGCCTATTGCGAAGCAGAAGGGGTGGTCAGTGAATTTATCCGGTTTCATCCGGTACTTGGCAATGCTCGGGATTTTGAAAACAGCTACGAAGTTCGCTACTTGCGCGATACGGTCGGGACGTCGATAGGGGCTTACGATGATCCGGTAGAGGCGGAGTTCAGTGCCTCGGCGCGCAAGAACATTCGCAAAGCGTTGCGAGATGGCGCAGAATTTCGGGTGACGCTTGGGCCGCGAGACCTAAAGGCTTTTCAGCGGATTTATTTTGCGACGATGGACCGCAACCATGCCGATTCATTCTATTACTTTAATGAACAGTATTTTGCACAATTGCTCGAGTCGTTCGGGGATCGGCTATTGCTGGTTGAAGCGCTTTATGAGGGCGAAGTCATCGGCATGGAGCTGCAATTTGTCTACAACGGTTTGATCCATACGCATTTGTCGGGTACGTACGAAGCATTTCATCATCTATCGCCGGTGTATATCATGCAATACGCTACAGTGTTATGGGCTAAAGAAAATGGCATCAGCCTCATTCATGGAGGCGGCGGGCGGACTAATAGCCCGGACGATAACTTGCTTCGGTTCAAACAGCAATTTGCGCGCCATACGAGCTTTTCATTTTACAGCGGCCAAAAAGTATGGAACGAGGAAGTTTATAGCAAGCTTTGCAAAGAGGCAAATACTGCTGTTACGGATGAGTTTTTCCCAGCTTACCGGAAGCGGCCGGCCAAAGAGAAGAGTGAAGTTTAGTAGAGAGAAATCAAAGGGGGAGCAAGCACAAACAACAAAAGAAGAAATGGGGTTTAGCGTGTGAAGGATTTGTATTTCGAAAAAAATTACGGTCGATTGTACGAAGTGATCGAAAATGGACAGTGCAAAGTGTTTGAGTTTGACCACCCACTTGGCCATGTGCGTCATCAGTTTATCCGCCGTGAGATTCCGATTCCCGCAACAGGTGGCCCATATTTCGACATTGTCACTCCATATGGCTATGGAGGGCCGGTCATCAAAAAATGTGCAGAAGGCAGAAAAGCCGAATTGGTGGAGATGTTTGAGCAAGCTTTCGGAGAATATTGTGCGGAACATGGCATCGTTAGTGAATTTGTCAGGTTCCATCCGGTCTTAGGAAATGCTTTGGATTTTGAGGATTGCTACGAGGTGAGGTATTTGCGCGAAACGGTAGGCACCAGCCTGGCAGCATATGAGGACCCGGTCCAAAGTGAGTTCTCTAAATCAACCCGTAAAAATATCCGCAAAGCGCTTGAAGCGGGCGTGGTTTACGAAATCATCGAAAGCCCCAAAAGCCTGGGAGAATTTAAAGAAATCTATCACGAGACGATGAGCCGGAATAATGCAGACGCTTATTATTATTTTGAAGAAGAGTATTTCACCGAATGCCTTAAATATTTCGCAGACCGCATCCTGTTGACGAAAGCGATCTTCGATGGGCAAGTCATCGGAATGGGCTTGAACTTCACATATGATGATCGCATCCATACACATCTATCCGGAACTTTGAGCGATTACAGCCATGCGTATCCGGCCTACGTGCTGCAATACGCTTTGACGGTCTGGGGGAAAGCGAATGGTTATCGGCTGATTCACGATGGGGGCGGGAGGACCAACGACCCGAACGATAATTTGCTGATGTTCAAGAGGCAATTCGGGAAAAACACCCGATTCGATTTTTATATTGGAAAGAAGATATGGAACAAGCCGGTTTATCAGAAATTATGCGAAATCAACGCGGCAGATGCAGCAACCGATTATTTTCCGGCCTACCGCTGCAAAAAGCATTTGGAAGCGAGCCGCGTCTAAGCGGCGCATGATGAAAGGAAGTGGACCCAGTGGAGGACCTGTTTTTTGAAGAAGCGTACGGCAAGCTCTACGAAAGGATGGAGCACGGTGAATGCAAGGAGTACGTATTCCAAAGCGCATACGGCGAAATTCGGCATCTGTTTATCAAACGTGAAATTCCAATGCTGATTCACGGGGAGAGGTGGTATGACGCCATTACCCCTTATGGTTATGGGGGTCCGCGAATCACGCGCTGTGCGACAGGCTGCCATTCCGATTTAGTCACTGCTTTTGAGGATTCTTTCCGCGAATACTGCAAGAACCAGCGCATCGTCAGCGAATTCGTCCGCTTTCATCCAATCTTCGACAACGCTCGCGACTTTTCCAATTGCTACGATGTCACGTTCCAAAGAGAAACAGTCGGAACGACACTCGATGGCTTTGACGATCCGGTTGTTTCCGAGTTTTCGAAATCTGCCAGAAAAACTCTGCGCCGTTCGCTGAATGCGGGCGTCACGTGCCGCATCACTGTGGCCCCAAGCGACCTGGGGCGTTTTAAGGAAATCTATTACGAAACGATGAACCGCGTCCATGCCGACTCCTATTATTTCTTTGATGATGCTTATTTCGATAGCTGTTTGCTGAAGTTCGCCGATAAACTCATTTTGGCTGAAGCGATTTATGAAGGCCAAGTGATAGCTGCAGAGCTGCACTTTCTGTATGACGGTATCATGCACACGCATCTATCGGGCACGATTCACGATTTTCATCAGCTGTCCCCGATCTACGTCTTGCAATACGGCGCTGTGCGTTGGGGCAAAGAAAACGGCGTCAAGCTGATTCACGCAGGGGGCGGCCGGACGAACAATGAGGAAGATCCTTTGTTGAAGTTCAAGAAAAAGTTCGGCCAGCACACCGGCTACCGTTTTTACACTGGCCGAAAGATTTGGAACGCCGAGATCTACGAAGAGCTATGCAAAAAGTCCAGGGCCAATTCGGACGAACACTTTTTCCCGGCGTACCGTGCAAACGCCAGCAAACAATTGAGCAGCGTATAAAACTTCATGAAACTTCAAAGCGCCCGCCGCGTTTTTGGCAGGCGTTTTTTTATTGTCTTGTTGTTGGAGATCTTTGTTTGACAGATAGTATAGCGGGAGTCGAGAGCAAGCTAGATTGTTCATTGATCTTTTCATCGCCAAAAAACGCCTCCCGCAATGAGCCAAGAAGACCGCTTGTCTCATTGTTTCGGCTGGCCCATGTGCGCGGTTCGGCTTTTAGATTTCATTGAAGTTTTTTATGTGACGCATTATCTCTGTTCGTCTATTTCATCTGCTGGTGGTGACGCTTAGCTGGAAATGATAATTGCAGAAATGCTTCGCGACTATTCAATTTAAATTTATAAGGTTGAACAAAATTATTCACACTAATTTCAAAGCTAAATGAATTTCAGTTCCTCTCTAAAACTAGAGAGAGAGCGGAAAGGGGCCGACGCCTGAGGGACCGCGCGGGCTGGCGAGACAAATGTGTCGCGTCTTTTGCGGCACATTGGCCGGGCACCCGCCCCATTCCCGGGCAGCTGAAAACGCGACGTCCTGTCGCTTCAGCTGCATGACCTGCATCCAGCAGGCCCCAAGCGTGCCCCTTGAAGCGCAATCTCCACTACACGATCTTTACAGCTCTCTTCCACGTTAAAAAACTCTTGAATTTCCCAAAGCTTTTTTAAAACGCTTAAACAGTTTAACCCTCTTTTAACCTCTGCCCCCTAGGATTAACAACAACAGGATTCCGTCCGCGCCAACTTGTAAGGAGGATTGCCGCTGCAAACAGAAGGCCGGATCAAATGATATGCTGCATCACCGCTTCGGGAGCGGATCTTGGCTTCCAGAATGAACGCAAAAGAGGTTGAAACTATGGAAAAAACAGTCATCGCCATCATGTTCGTCGTCATCATCACGAAAGTTCTCGGTTTTTCACGGGACATCTTCCTATCGTTTTTCTATGGTGCCGATGGGTTGACCGACGCCTACTTGATCTCGACCGATATCCCAACAGTGTTCTTTGCGTTTATTGGCATGGGAATCGCCGCCAGCTACATTCCCGTCTACACGAAAATCCGTGAAGAGCGAGGCCACGAAGCGGCGGAACATTTCACGGCAAATGTCACCAATGCGGTCATGCTGCTATCGACGGTTTTGGTCATCGTACTTCTGGCTTTCCCAGTGCCAATCGTCAAATTGTTTGCTTACGGCTTTGAAGGGGAGACGCTTCGCATTGCGGTGCTGTTCACGCGAATTATTTCGCTGACGCTTTACTTTACCGCTTTGATCTTCATCTTCACCAGCTACCTGGAAGTCAAAGGCCGATTCTTGCCGACGGTGCTAAGCGGCTTGCCGCTGAATGTGCTGCTGATTACGACGATTGTGGTCAGTTCTAAAATGGACATCATGATGCTTGCTATAGGAACGGTCGTTGCGGTCATTGTGCAATTTTTGTACATGGTGCCGGCTATACGCAAAAGTGGCTATCGGCATCAGAGGGTGTTGAATTTGAAAGACCGAGATTTAAAAAAGATGATGTTGCTCGCGATACCGGTCATTATCGGGGTGTCGGCTGACCAAGTCAATATCCTGGTCGACCGGACGCTCGCTTCGCAGATTACGGAAGGCGGAATTTCCGCATTGACCTACGCACACCGCATCGTCTTCTTCGTCCAAGCAATTTTCGTATTGGCGGTCGTCAAGGTTATGTTCCCGAAAATCTCGAAAATGGCTGTTAAGAAAAATATGGAAGAACTAAAAGATGTCGTCGGCAAAATCATTACGACGGTGTCGTTGATCGTCATACCCGCTGCAGCGGGCATGATGATTTTCTCCCGGCAGATAACGGAGCTATTGTTCGGACGCGGGGCATTCGAGGAGCGAGCGATTGCATTGACGACAGGCATGTTGTTCTTCTACGCACTTGGGCTGCTCGGTTTCGGGTTGCGGGAAGTGTTGTCGAAAGTGTTTTATTCCTTGGAAGATTCACGGACGCCGATGATCAACGCGTTCGGCGCCATGTTTTTGAATGTTGGCTTGAACCTGGTCTTATCGCGTGTCATGGGGCTAAACGGCCTGGCACTTGCAACGAGCATCGCGGCGATCGTCAGCACGATGCTATTGTATGCATCGCTTGTCCGGAAAATCGGCTCTCTTGATAGCCGCCGTCTTATGATGGATCTGTCAAAAGGGTTGCTTGCTGCCGTAGTCATGGGAATCGCAGCCAGAACGGCCTTTACGCTCTCAATCTTGGTGATGGGCGATATCCCGTCATTGTTCGTCGGGGTTTTGACGGGTGTAGTGGTTTACGGAGGAATGCTGTGGCTGCTGCAATTGAGCGATATCGCCTATTACAAAGCCAGATTGATTGCGCTTGCCAGACGTTGAAAAGAGGGGGTGGGATTCATGATTTATGTACTTGGTTTTTTCGTGATACAGATTCTCGCAACATTTTTGATCAAAGATTTTCTTCCGCCGGGTGACGGCTATGCGATGTTTCTCGTTTTTACTGGGATCGTCGCCATCTCACTGTACCTATACCGCACATTGAAAAATGAATGGTTGTTTATCATTTTCACCGGGTTCGCGGTGAGAGTGGTTATTTTATTCATTGATTTATATGTTCCCTCGATCGGTATTTTCTCGAGCGGTACAGATACGGAATATTTCCACGAAGTTTCCGTGCTAGTAGCAAACGGCCAATACCCGCTGGACCAGACCCATACCGTCTATGTGCCATTTTTATCAGGGCTCTACTATATGATCGGCGAGCAGCGGGCCTACTCGCAATTTCTCAATATCGCCTGTTGGGTGTTCTCGGCCGTATTCCTCTTTAAGTCATTGAACTACCTGCAGATCGAAAAGAAACTGAGCTTTATCGCCTTGCTCATCTTCACTCTCATGCCGAACAGTATTTTCATGTCGAGCATCCTGCTGCGGGAAGCACTGATCATTTTCTTCACGACGGTGTCGCTCTATTACTTCCTGCGCTGGATCGGGGAGCGCTCGTTTCTCCAGTTCGGCTGGGCCGTTGTGCTGTCGATTCTTGCGATGATGTTCCACACCGGCATGATTGGCTTGCTGCTTGTCTATATCGCATCGTTCGTCTGGTTGGAGCGCGGCAAGATGGGCAAGAAAATTTCGATTCCCCTCATTTACTTATTATTTGTCGGAGGCATTTCGTTCATCGTCTTCCAGAATGCCGATGTCTTCTTGAGTAAATTCGTCACCGAAGAAGGCAGCACGGTCGACTACGAGATTTTTGCTGAAGGCGGTTCGGTCTACTTGGCGAGCTTCAGCGGGCTATCGGGTATCGCGGCGCTGCTTGTCGCACCGCTGAAAATGTTCTACTTCTTGTTTTCGCCCTTGCCGCTCGATTGGCGGGGAGCCGCTGATATGGTGAGCTTCCTGTTCGATTCTAGCGTGTACCTGTTCCTGGTCGGAGCTACGCTTTACGGCCTGTTCCGAAGCGAAATGCCGGTGAGGACGAAAATATTCATCCTGCTAGTCATCGGGATGACCGTTTTCATTTATTCATACGGAACGCAAAGTGCCGGAACGGCGATGCGCCACCGCAATAAGATCATCCCGCTATTATTGCTGTCTTACGCTGCAGCGAATAGCAAGCAATTGCTTGAATTCACCAAGACGAAATGGACAGGAAAAAAGGGGGAGAAGGTGGGCTCATGATGGAAAACTTGAAAATTGCAATAGTTGGAGCCGGTGAAACAAGCTTGCTTGCGGCCACAACATTCGGCACCGTCTATCCGGTCATCGTATTCGATCCGGATCTCTCAAGAAAAGCAAAATTCGAAGAACATGGCATTGTTTTTACCAATCACGCCAGCGAACTGGCAGATGCCGGTATCCTCCTGATGACCGGTTCAAAGCGCCCTGTTTATACATTAGACGCGCTTTCGGAGTTGTGCAGAATCGTCGGAAAGCATATGAAAAAAGGGTCAGTGCTCATCTTTGAAGCCCCGGTCTACCCTGGAACAACCGAAGAAATTTGTATCCCTTTACTCGAGCAGCATTCAGGATTTATTGCCGGCAAAGAATTTTTCGTCGGGTTTGTCCCATCCAGGTGGCATAATAGCGAACCTCAAGGCAAAACAGCGAAAATGCGCAAAGTGATCACGGGCCAAAGCGGGCCGGTCACCGATTATCTTGCAGATTTATTCACACCAATCCATGACGGTGGCATTTATAAGGCCAAGTCGATACGTGTCGCAGAAGCTGCCCAATTGCTCGAAATCGCCCAGAAAGAAGTGAATATTGCATTGATGAACGAAGTGGCGCTGACCTTGAACCAACAAGGGATCGATACACATGATGTATTGGAAACCGCCAATACAAAGCGCGGATTCATCAAATTTGAGCCGGATCTTCTCGGCGACCATCCAGTTTCATGGCACAGCGTGGATCAATTCTGGTGCAAAGGAGAGAAAAAAGGGAGGCAAGTAGCGCAGCGGATCATCAAGAAGCTGATTCAGAACGAAGTTGTCATCCACGAAGCGCGTATTACAGTGCTAGGCATCGCGAAACAAGACGGCACCAGCGGCGTTCCGGAAGCCGGGGTACTCGAACTCGTTTCAGAGCTCCAGGAATACGGCGTGGATGTTCAGGTGGCGGATGCCCAACTTGAGCAAGGTCAGGCGGAATGTGTAGGAGGCGTTTTATTGACGCGGCAGGCGGAATTGCTTCCAGCGGTGTCAGTCATACTCGCGGTGCCGCATGAAGTTTACCGGAAAGCAGGGTGGAAATTATTCGAGCGTTTGCTTGAAGGCAAGGAAGGTTATGTCTTTGATGTCAAAAGCATACTGGAACGGAATGAGAAACCGGAGAAGGTGACTTTATGGAGAATGTGAGGAGGAGGCAGCCCATGATTGTTGGAGATTTTAGTGAAGAAAAGAAGCAGCCCAAGCGCTCAAACGCAGCGGCGAGGTTGCTGGAAGTTGTAGTTGCCGTTCTGATGTTACTGGTCTTATCGCCATTATTGCTAGCAGTTGCCATCTTGATCCGCATCGAATCACCAGGGCCTGCCATGTTCAAGCAGCAGCGTGGCGGTCTTTATGGGCGGCATTTCACGATTTACAAATTCCGGACGATGGAGCATGGGCGGGATAAAAAGCGCAACCGCATCGATCCATTCGACGGCGATCCGAGCATTACAAAAGTCGGCAATATTCTCCGCAAAACCAGCATCGATGAATTGCCTCAGCTGATCAACATCGTCAAAGGCGATATGTCGTTCATCGGACCGCGCCCGACCGTCACCGACCAGACCGACAATTACAACGAATACCAGAAGCAACGGCTGATGGTGAAGCCAGGAGTCACAGGCCTTGCGCAAGTGAGTGGACGCAACAGCTTGACTTGGGATGAAAAAATCGACATCGACATCGATTACATCAACCGCAAAAGCCTGCGCCTGGATTTGTATATTTTAGTGCAGACGGTAGTCAAAGTGTTCCGGACAGAAGAAATCTATGAAAAAAGCTGAGCGGAGGATAATGCCATGACAACCAAACTGATACATGCCGTCACTGTTTCGGAAAGTTTGAGCTTTATGGATGGCCAATTGCGCTACTTGAAAGACAAGGGGTTCGAGCCGAAAGCATTGAGTTCCAAAGGACCCGGGTTCGAGGAGTTTCAATCAAGTGAACAAGTCGAAATGCTCGAGTTGCCGATGGACAGGGGGATTTCACCCCTTCACGACCTTCAATCGCTTGCCCGCTGCATTGCGTTATTTCGTAAAGAACGCCCGTTAGTCGTCAATGCCAGCACGCCAAAAGCCGGTCTCGTGGTCACTGTGGCAGCGCGAATATGCGGCGTGCCTGTGCGAATCTACACGATGCGTGGCTTGCGGATGGAGACGACTGCGGGATGGAAGCGTAATTTATTATTGACTATGGAAAAAATTGCGGCATCTTCTGCGACGCATTGTTTGGCAGTATCGGATAGTTTACGGGAGCGGGCAGTCGAATTCGGCATCGCCAGTGAAGAAAAAATTAGCGTGCTTGGAAAAGGCAGCGGTGATGGCTTTGATGTTGCGAGATTCCAAGCCACACCGGAAATTGCGGCAGCCAAGGAGGCACTTCGTGAACAATACAACATCCACAAAGAACATACCATTCTCGGTTTTGTCGGCAGGTTGACAAGAGACAAAGGCGTCAATGAACTGGTCGCAGCCTTTAAACTGCTAAGCCTTGAAAACGAGCGTTTGCGCTTGCTCATCGTCGGCGATTACGAGGACGACGACCCAGTGGAAGAAAGTGTGAAATGGGAAATCGACAACAACCCAAAAATTATCAAAACCGGATTTCTTCCGGATCCGGTCGCATATTACCATTTGATGGACATTTTCGTGTTCCTGACCAAACGTGAGGGTTTTGGCAATGTGTCGATCGAAGCGGCTTTATGCGGGTTGCCGGTTATTGCATCCGATGTCACGGGAGCGCGCAATACGATCGTCGACGAAAAGACCGGTTTGCTGGTAGATCCTGAAAACCTCCAGGAAATCACAGAAACGATCCATAAGTTAATCGCATCCGACAGTTTGCGCGCGCGGTTTGGGGAAGCCGGGCGGGAATGGGCAAGCGCTCATTTCAGCAACGAGGTGCTATGGAAGGAACTGGACAGTTTTTATAAAAACTGTCTTGGCGAGTCGCTGGTGCCAGCCGGCGAATTGAACTAAGGGTTCGAGTCATGCGGGGAAAATCGAAAACAAAGGGGAGTTTCATTTGAAAACATATTATTATATTGCGTCTGCTGGAGTGCTGGGAGTCAAAACGAATATCAAAAATTTCGGCTGGTCATACGGCCATAATGTTCCGGAAGGCACGAGAGAACAATACGAACGCTGTGTGGTTCGCATGCAGGTCGAGATGAAGGAATTCAATGACGATGCTGAACACGAAGCAATGGGGAAATACCATTATTTCAGCGGTAGGCCGGGGGATGACAAAATATATTACACACGTAATTACGCAGGAAAAGGGCGCATGCGCATTCGCGCGGAAGGTTTTTTGACAGACGAGCCGAAAATCACGGTCAACCGTGCATATTATAAACTCATCACCCACCGGATTATGAACTTACATTCCATCGGTTACATCATGACCGACCTGGCAACGCTGCTGTTATTGAAAAAGGGCTATGCGCCGATTCATTGTTCAGCGTTCAAAAAAAATGAATCGATTTTGACAGTGTTTGCCCCGCCGGATACCGGCAAGACCTTAAGCAGCATGACGGCTTGCATGGAACACGGCGCTGAATTCATCGCAGAGGATCTGGCCATCACAGATGGCAAAACCATCCATTCCGTTCCATGGACAAGTACATTCCGCTATTACTCCACCGTCGAGCAAGGCATGGGCGCGAAGATCAAGAACCGCGTCGATAAACTATTGCCGGTCATGGAATATATCAGCTTTAAAAAGCCGGATCCCATTACAGAATACGTTGGAGAACAATCGATACTCGACCATCAAGTGGTGACGCATGTCGCCATTCTGGAACGCGGCGACGATTATGTTGCAGAACAAACCGAAGCCGTAGCGCTCCAGAAACTGATGAATTTAAACCGCTATGAATTCAATTATTTGCGCTCACCGCTTCTTACGGCATATGAATTCTTCAATCCTGAGTTGAACATTGACCAGGCGCTCGCGAATGAACGCGAAGTTTTGACAAAACTGATCCGGGGCAGCGAGAAAGTATTTTCCGTGAAAAAGAATAACGCTACCCATTATACGAAGGAACTACTCGAACAAATCGGCAGCCCTATTGCACCTGTAAAAGCAGTGCAAGGCGCTTGAAAGGGAGCGGTCCATCATGTCAGCGAAAGTATTGCACGCCATGACCATTGCCCAAAGCCTGCAATTGGTGAAGGGACAATTAAAGACATTGGAAACGCGCGGCTATGAAGTGAAGGCATTGAGTTCTGAAGGAAGCTACGCGGAAATTTTTGAACACGAAGAAGGCGTGAAAGTGGTGCACGTCAATATGGAACGCGAAATTGCCTTGAAAAAAGATCTGGAATCGCTGTTTGCCTGCATCCGCCTCATCCGCTCTGAAAAACCGGATATCGTCAATGCCGGAACACCGAAAGCTGGGTTGATCGTGTCGCTCGCTGCGTATTTCTGCAGGGTGCCGGTACGCATCTATAACGTGCTCGGTTTGCGCCTGGAGACAACCGGTGGTATCAAGCGCCAAATCCTTCTGATGACAGAGAAAATCGCCGCTGCCTCCTCGACCCATATGCTAGCAGTATCGCCTAGCTTAAAGCGCCAAATTGTTGAACTTGGCATCGCCCCCGCTGATAAAATCAAGATTCTTGGGCACGGCAGCGTCAACGGCTTCGATCTCGCGCGGTTTGAACTGGATGGTGAGATGGAGCGGCGTGTGACAGAAAAGCGTAAAGCATATGGATGGACCGGCGACGAACTCGTGCTCGGGTCGATGGGGCGCATCACCAAAGACAAAGGCATTGACGAAACGGTGCGGGCGTTCACGGAACTGCACGATCAGCACCCGAATTTGCGGCTGCTGATCGTCGGTGATTACGAATCGGCTGATGCGGTTTCCGAGTGGACGCGAGAGACGATCACCGACCATCCTCATATCGTCCACGAGGATTACCAATTGGACCCCGTACCGTTTTATCATTTGATGGATCTGTTTTTATTCCTCACAAAACGCGAAGGGTTCGGCAATGTATCGGCGGAAGCGGCGCTGACTGGAATACCGGTCATTGCAGCGGACGTCACAGGCGCGCGAGATACCTTGGTGGACGGAGAGACGGGCTATTTGGTCGATCCTGACAGCCACGCAGATGTGATGGGGAAGCTGGAACAATTGATCAGCGACCCTATGCTGCGTAAAGAGTTAGGGGCAGCCGGCCAACAGTGGGTACGCCAAAACTTCAGCAACGAAGCCTTGTGGGAAGAGATGGACAATTATTACCGAAACTGTTTGTTGGAGCGGTCAGGTGTGCTTGGTGAAGTGCAATAAAATGTGGAGCCACTCATTTGTTTCCCGTCACTAACTAGATTTAAGGCGTACAAAAACCCGGCATGCTGCATGCCGGGTTTTATTGTTACGATTATTCTGATCTAGGGGCGATGCTGATGGGACGGATAGAACCCCATGGTGCAACGTCAATGGTCACTTCAAGGTCGATCGCTTCTTCAAGTTCAGGGCCTCGGCCTTGCTCGACATAAAAATTTTCAAGCTGTGGAGCGACGACGCGGCGGTCGTATTTGCTGCCGTTGATGGCACCAAAGAACGGGCGCTCTTCGATGCGGTCGATGACGGCATAGCCATCATCACCTTCTGTCAAAGTGAAATAGACGGCGCCGTCGCGAATTCCAGCAGGCGCGTCGAGGTCCGGATACTGCAGCATGACGTATTCTCCATAAAATGGATCAAACGGGTCATAAGGTTCAGCGCGCAATAAATATTCGTCGCCGAACCAAGAAGTGGCGTAGAAGCTGACGACGAGCAATGCGACAAAGATGGTCTGCAGAGCAGGCATTAGCCATTTCTTCATGTCACTGCACCTTCTTTCTTGCGGTTAAGCCACCAGGCAATGCCTGACAGCACGAACAGCAGGATGGCGCCAATCAGGAAGAACAGCGACATGTCGAGCCGTTCCCACGCGTAGATAACATAGATGACGAATTGGACGACGATGAAATAGACGAAGCCCAAAGCGAGCGGCTGATCTTGACGCTGGGCGATGATCAAATAGGCGAGTGCGGTCAACTCCGCGACGATGGCCAGTGCAATGGCTGTTTCATCGAAGAGCATAAAGCCCACAAGTCCGAGTACGCCAAGCCACATTAAATGGCGTTCACGGAAGTACGCAAGTGCCAGCACTGCAGCCCCAGCTATTGCAAGAGCGATTGATTCCGGCATGGTCAATTCAGCGAAAGACATATCGCTTTCCCCGCGAATCGCCAGGAAGACAACGAGCTGGATTCCCCCAACAATCAGATAAAGGGGGCTCAACAGCTTGTGCTTGTCTTGAGGGATCAACAGCAAGAGCAGTGTCAGTGCGAACAAGACCCAGATCGGCACAAGCGGGCTGTCGATGTCCCATAGGTTCCACACGAGAAAACCGGAACCGAACAGCAAGAGCCAACTGAAGATCATCGTCGGCCCATCTTTGCTCAGGAAGAACCAAGCGAGCGTGACGGCGATGAACAGAAGCCATTCGATCAAACCGATGCCGGGAGCTGCCGATGTCAGGATGGTGATCCCGCTAATGAACGCCAGGACGGTAAATGCGGAATGGCGTAAAATGAAGAAATGCGCGATGGCGGCAATGAACAACGCCCATGGCACGATGCTAGAACCGGTTCCAAGGTGGAAAGTTTGGCCAGTCACAATTAAACTCGCACCAAACATCACATAGCCGAGAATGCGGAAAATAACCGGATGGCCAAAATGTTTTTTCTCAGAGAAATGAGCGAGCACATAAAAAATCCACATGAGTGTTACGACCATACCGACCTTCGCGATAGCCGGTATCGCTTGCCAGTTGGCGGCAATAAAACTGAAAACGGCGAGCGCGAAAAAGATTAAGCCGATGATGAGCAAAAGAGGCAGTTTGCGCTTTTTCGGCTGACGGGTTTCAAAAGCCCGGATGCGCTCGGCCGTCTCTTGGTCGATGAGCCCTTCAGCACGCCACTGAGCGAGCTTGCGTTCCCATTCCATATAGGACACCTCCCTAATTATTAACTGTATTATAAACCTATATTGTCAGAAATGACAGAAAACATGACTATTTTCTAGGTCTTTTTTAGCAATTCGGTGTGTGTAAAATTTGAATTCATAGCAAATGGTTTCGACAATGAATTTTGCAGTTTTTACAGGAAAGAACCTGTGTAAAAAGGGTTGGAGCTGCTTGATGGCGAAAGTTAAAACATATAGTAAAGAGCGGAAAACTTGCCTCGGCAGCGCCAAGGATTTCGCTGGATAAAAACGAAATGGCTGGAGCGTGAAAGCGGTGGAGCTTGTATATGAATGGATGGGCCATATTCAATTGGGGGTATTTTTGCTGGCGCCGCTATTATTGCCGTGGTGGCTGAAGCGATATATCTGGCTTGGTTTTGTGGCAGCCGGGTATGTACTTTACATAGCATGGGGGCTGTACCTTCAAGCTGTAGGAACTATGGAAGATTTCAGCACCGGTTTCGGCATGATGATCTTGCCATACTTGGCAGGAATCTCACTATTCGGCTATTTGCTTCAAAAGTCGGTTGATCATGCAAAGCATAACGGTTCGGAGGAATAGAAAAGGGAGTGGACATTGGTGATCATCGATCCAACAAAACAAACGAGCAAGGAAAATTATAAGTTGCTGATCGGCAGCGTATTGCCGCGGCCGATTGCCTGGGTGTCATCAGTCTCGTCCGCTGGTGAGTTGAATTTGGCGCCGTTCAGTTTTTTTACGGTTGCTTCGCGCAATCCGCCAATGCTGATCTTTTCGATTGGTGAAGGGGTCGAGGAAAGGGCAGGAACGGTGAAAGACACACTGAAGAATATCCGTGAGCGGGAGGAGTTTGTCGTCAATATCGTTTCTGCAGCCCTTGCGAACGAAATGGCGAAAACCGGCGAGCACGTCGCGCCGGACGTCGACGAATTCGCATATGCAGGCTTGACGCCTGCAAGGTCCGAAGCAGTTTCAGTGCCTCGCGTAAAAGAAGCACCCGTCAGTATGGAATGTGAGCTCGTTCAAGTCATTCCGCTTGGCGACGACCATCTTGTCATCGGCAAAGTGCTGCGCTACCATGTCGCGGATGAATTATATAATAATGGCAGAATCGATACGAAAAAACTGGCACCGATTGGGCGGCTGGCAGGAAATTATTCGCCTGTAGAATCGATGTTTTCGTTGCCGAACGAGCATTTGGAAGAATATTTGCGGCCGCCGGTAGATAAAGACCGGGAGTAGCCGCGCCCACGGGGAGGGATGCTTCATGGCCCTAAATGTTGAAAATCTCAGATTCGAACGCTTGCGCCGGGAACATTTGCCGCAGCTGTACGAATGGATCACGAAAGAGCCGCAGATCAACCGTTTTTGGGGATATAGCTATAATGGAACTTACGGAGAATTCGTGCGCGAATTTGTCGGCAGCATCAAAGGGCGGGACCCGACTGAACCTTATCTTATCTATTACTTGGAACAACCGATCGGCTATATCCAAACATTCCGGTGGAGCGACTATCCGGGCAGTGAACAATTTCCGGAATTGCAGAAGGCAGCGGGGCTTGATATTCTCATCGGGGCGCCCGAATACCGCGGCAAAGGTTTCGGGCAAGCAATCATCCGACGCTTTTTAGAGGAAGTGGTGTTTCGTGATGGCTCGGTGACTTGCTGCGTGACTGATCCTGATATTCGCAATCGTCCAGCAATCCGTGCTTATGAAAAAGTTGGTTTCGAAATTGTCCGGCGCGTAGAGGAAGTGTCAGAAATCACGCGGCCGGTATGGTTTATGCGAGTTGGGCGAAAGCACCTGGAACGAAAGAAATCCTAGCCGAAAATGGCTAGGGTTTTAATTTTTGCTCGGCGTCGCGGATTGCTTGTTCCATGAAACGTACAGGATGGTCAAGCATGCGGCCGTGCCCGACAGCGAGAAAACTTGGCTGCAGCAAGGTCAATTTCTTGGCGCTTGCGAGTGCTGTTCGCTTGTCCCACGTCGCCAGTGCCGGAAACGGGAACAGTGGCTTGAAAGTCCCGGAAACAGCAGTGCCACCGCGTGTTTGGAAGGCATCTCCCGCAAGTAAGACGCCAGAGCGTCTATCGAAAAAGGAAATCGATCCCGGGGAATGCCCGGGGGATAGCACAACTTCGAGTGAGCCGACCCGGTCGCCTTCTTGCAACAGGCGGTCCGGGGTTGTCTGGATGTTTTTCGGGATTCCGCCTTTAACGGGTTTGCCCCCATCTTCAGGCGATGGATTTTTATCTCCTGAGAGAATTTTTGCTTCCCGTTTCGAGACAGAGACCTGCGCCGCAGGAAACTGTTTTTTCAACGCGTCGAGTGCGCCGACGTGATCGACATGGGCATGTGTCAGCGCGATTTCTGTGATCGGCTTGCCGATGGTTTTCGCCGCCAAAGCAATGTCTCTTGCCGCGAAACCTAAAGCGCAATCGACGAGCGTCAAGCCCTCCTGTTCTTCGACCAAATAACAATTTACCGGGAACACTGTAGGCATAAAAGCCAGTTGATAAACATTCTGCACTTTCTTGACCCGCATGACCGACAACTCCTTTTAAATGATTACTGTCATTTTATCGCAATTGGCTGGTGAAAAGAAGCCGGTGGCAAATAGTTGTGCAGAGAACAAAGCTGGCGCATAATGTCCGTAGATTGTTTTTACTGGAGGAGGAAAAGCTGTTGGTTAAGTTAAAAGGCGTGGTGCCTGTCATGCGCAACATAAAGGAGTTTGAACGGCTGCTTGCCAGTGACCAGGAAACCATTATCTTCCTGGAAGTCAGGCTTGCCCAGCTCAAGCCGCTCGTTGTGGCTGCCAAGAAGGCTGGCAAGAAAGTGATCTTGCATGCCGATTTGATTCAAGGCTTGAAAACGGACGCATATGGCATTGAGTATTTGGTACGGGAAGTAAAACCGGACGGCATCGTCTCGACAAGAAGCAATGTCATTGCTCTCGCGAAAAAAAACAAATTGACGACGATCCAGCGATTGTTTTTGCTCGACAGCCATGCGCTTGAACATAATTTAAGCTTGATTGACCAAGTAAAACCGGATTATATCGAGTTATTGCCGGGCCTTATTCCGTCGATCATCAAAGAAGTGCACGAACGGACCGGCATTCCGATCATTGCAGGCGGTTTGATCCGCACAAGAGAAGATATCGAACTTGCTTACCAAGGCGGAGCGGAAGCCGTTTCGACATCTCAGGCAGAGCTGTGGGATACCTGATTTTGTAAAACCAATTTTCGGCGAGCGCTCTTCGGAAAGGGTGAGTGCCGATTTTTTCAATTTCCATCACTCCCAGATAACCCCCAAATAATTGTTGACAGCGTTTTCAAAAACTGCTAAATTGATTTTACAAGTTAAGGACCGTGCAGGAGAAAAGAGATCCGCATCGGACAAGGCCCAGCTTATTGGGCCTTCGTTCGTTGCGGATTTTTTCGTGCCCGGTGTTTGATTATACATGGAGATTCTGGTTGAATCCGTGACTTGTCAATTGGCAGGTTTTGATGACAGCTGAAGATCTGAAAAAGGGGTGTAAGGAAAATGACAATGTTTTTAGCAGAATTGATCGGTACAATGATCCTCATCATTTTTGGTGCTGGTGTCGTAGCAGGTGTGGTGTTGAAAGATTCCAAAGCGGAAAACTCAGGGTGGATCGTCATCACAATCGCTTGGGGGCTCGCGGTAACAATGGGTGTTTATGCGGTCGGGAATTTCTCGGGAGCGCATTTGAATCCAGCAGTCACTTTAGGCTTTGCATTTGTTGGTGAATTCCCATGGTCACAGGTGCCGGTTTATATCACGGCACAAATACTTGGTGCCATCATTGGTGCTGTAATCGTCTTTTTCAACTATCTTCCACACTGGGACAGAACGAAAGAAGCGGAATCGAAGCTTGCAGTATTCGCAACCATCCCAGCAATCCGCCGTCCGTTTTCCAACTTGATCAGTGAGATTATCGGGACATTCGTTTTGGTCATGGGCTTGTTGTTCATCGGAGCCAACGAATTTACAGAAGGCTTGAATCCGTTGATCGTCGGCGCGCTCATCATCGCAATCGGCATGTCGCTTGGCGGCACAACAGGATATGCGATCAACCCTGCACGTGATTTGGGGCCGCGTATCGCACACGCGTTGCTGCCGATTCCAGGTAAAGGTCCTTCTGATTGGAGCTACGCTTGGGTGCCGATTGTCGGCCCGGTTTTTGGCGGTATTTACGGGGCAGTGTTCTATAAAGCTTTGTTTACGGGAGATTACGGATTGCCATTCTTCGCATTAAGTTTAGTGCTTGTCCTGGTATTTATCGGGGCAGCCAGTGTAGAATTGAAAAATGGTCGAGCGAAGACCAAGCAATTAAAAGAAAAAACCATTTCATAAGTTAGCGGAGGAGATTCCAGTGAGTAAAAAATATATTCTATCGATCGACCAAGGAACAACCAGTTCACGGGCGGTCCTGCTGAACCATGCCGGCGAGATTGTCGGTACGGGCCAGCAGGAATTCCAGCAATTTTTCCCGAAACCGGGTTGGGTCGAGCACGACGCCAATGAAATTTGGACGTCTGTCCTTGCGTGTATCGCAGAAGTGTTGCGTAAAACCGACGTCGATCCATCCGAAATTTCAGGTATCGGCATCACCAACCAGCGTGAAACAACTGTCGTCTGGGACCGCAATACCGGCAAGCCGATCTATAAAGCGATTGTTTGGCAGTCGCGTCAAACGGACGGCATCTGCAATGAATTGAAAGACCAAGGATTGAACGATACATTCCGTAAGAAGACCGGCCTCTTGATCGACGCGTACTTTTCCGGCACGAAAGTTAAATGGATCTTGGACAATGTCGAAGGAGCGAGAGAAAAAGCGGATAATGGCGATTTGATGTTCGGCACGATCGATACATGGCTCGTCTATCGTTTGTCTGGCGGTTCGACTCATATCACGGATTACAGCAACGCATCCCGTACGCTCATGTACAATATCCACGATCTTGAGTGGGATGATGAACTGCTCGACATCCTGACAGTGCCGAAGAGCATGCTGCCGGAAGTGCGACAATCATCTGAAATTTATGCGCATACCATCAACTACCATTTCTTTGGACATGAAGTGCCGATCGCAGGAATTGCCGGCGACCAGCAGGCAGCCTTGTTCGGACAGGCATGTTTTGAAAAAGGCATGGCGAAAAACACTTACGGAACTGGATGCTTCATGCTGATGAACACTGGTGAAAAAGCTGTTGAATCCGAACATGGGCTACTCACGACACTTGCTTGGGGCGTCGATGGCAAAGTCGAATATGCGCTTGAAGGCAGTATTTTCGTAGCAGGTTCTGCGATTCAATGGCTGCGCGACGGTTTGCAAGTTATCGAGACGGCACCTGAGAGTGAAGATTTCGCAAAACAAGTGGATTCGACTGACGGTGTCTACATGGTACCGGCATTTGTCGGCCTTGGTACGCCTTACTGGGATACTGATGCGAGAGGCGCAGTTTTCGGCTTGACACGCGGCACGACGAAAGCACATTTCATCCGTGCGACACTCGAGGCGCTCGCATATCAGACAAAAGACGTTGTAGATGTTATGATAGAAGATGCAGGGATCGAATTGAAGACTTTGCGCGTCGATGGCGGTGCAGTCGGCAACGATATGTTGATGCAATTCCAGTCGGACTTGCTTCACGTACCGGTTGAACGCCCACGCATTCAAGAAACGACGGCGCTTGGGGCTGCTTACTTGGCAGGCCTGGCCACAGGATTCTGGAAAGACAAAGACGAGATTGCCGCCCAATGGCAGCTTGATAAAACTTACGAGCCGGAAATGTCCGACGAAACAAGCGAACGCTTGTATACCGGTTGGCAAAATGCCGTAGCCGCAACTCGTACATTCAAGCCCGTCAACTAAACTTACAAGTTAATCACATGAGAGATAAATGGCCGGAGACGAGGAGAGACCATGCCAGTACAGCAGATCCACATCTGCGGCTGTGTACAGGTCTCTCTTTTTAATATGGAAAATATTGGAAAAGGAGTCGGTTAAGAATGAAATTCTCAAGCTTAGAACGTACAGAAACTTATGGGAAAATGAAACAAGCACCACTCGATGTATTAATCATCGGAGGCGGAATTACAGGAGCAGGGATCGCCCTTGATGCTGCAGCACGCGGCGTCCGCGCAGGTGTCGTAGAAATGCAGGATTTCGCAGCAGGCACTTCTAGCCGTTCAACGAAACTTGTTCACGGCGGTTTGCGTTACTTGAAACAATTTGAAGTGAAGATGGTCGCAGAAGTCGGCAAAGAACGCGAAATCGTTTATGAAAACGGTCCGCACGTCACGACACCTGAATGGATGATGCTGCCATTCCACAAAGGCGGCACATTCGGACCGCTCAGCACCAATGTTGGGCTTCGCGTCTACGATTACTTGGCAGGCGTGAAAAGAAGCGAACGCCGCCAAATGTTCTCCCGCGAAGAAGCACTTCGCCGCGAGCCGCTTGTGAAGCAAGACGGGTTAAAAGGCGCTGGCTATTATGTGGAGTATAAGACAGACGATGCACGATTGACGATGGAAGTCATGAAAAAGGCTGTCGAAAAAGGCACGCTGGCACTCAATTATGTAAAGGTCAAAGGGTTCCTCTACGACAACGGCAAAGTGGTCGGCGTAGTAGCAGAAGATCAGCTTGACGGCTCTATACACGAAATCTTCGCGAAAAGAATTGTTAACGCAGCAGGCCCATGGGTCGACACTTTGCGCGAAGAAGACAACTCGAAAAAAGGCAAGACTTTGCAGCTGACAAAAGGGATTCACTTGGTATTTGACCAGTCGCGCTTCCCGCTCAAGCAAGCAATCTATTTTGATATGCCTGACGGCCGCATGGCATTCGCCATACCGCGCCAAGGCAAAGTATATGTCGGCACGACCGATACGGTGTACAAACAAGATATCGCCCATCCGACGATGACAACGGAAGACCGTGACTACGTGCTAGAAGCCGTTAATTTCATGTTCCCAGACGTGGCGATTACAGCTGCGGACATCGAATCGAGCTGGGCAGGATTGCGCCCGCTGATTCATGAGGAAGGCAAAGACCCGTCTGAGATTTCCCGGAAAGACGAAATCTTTGTATCGGATTCCGGATTGATTTCAATCGCGGGAGGCAAGCTTACTGGCTACCGTAAAATGGGCGAAAGCATCATGGACTTAGTCACTAAGCAACTTCAAGAGGAATACGGTACTTCTTTTAAGAAAGTATCGACTAAGAAAATGGAGCTGTCTGGCGGGGAAGTCGGCGGATCTAAAGGCTTCAAAGCATTCAAAGCCGATCGCTTGAAACGTGCGGCTGAATTTGGGCTTACGGAAGATGCCATGGAATTGCTCGTCAACCGCTACGGCGCGAACGTCGACCATGTGCTGCGCCACTATACGGACGGATTGGTTGATGCCGCGTCTCATAATCTCGATCCGCTTGTTTATGCGATGCTGCGCTATGGAATCGAATCAGAAGCGGTCTGCAAGCCAGTCGACTTCTTTATCCGCCGTACAGGCGCGCTGTATTTCGACATTCACTGGGTACATGCTCATAAAGAAGCTGCAACGGATTATATGGCAGGCGTATTCAATTGGACAAGCCAGCAGAAAGCACGCTATATGAATGAATTGGAAATCCTTCTTCATGAAGCGGTTATTCCGACAGCTAAATCCGATTTAAGTAAATAAGTTCCACTATTTCCATCAGTCTCTTATCATTCATTTGATAAGGGGCTGTTTTTTTGATTGCAATAATAAAAATTGCGTCTATAGTGCTAAAAGGGGAGTTTCAAAGGGTAGAGAATAATATCCATTTTTTATCTAAATTCGAAAAGAATTTTTACATTGTCTAGGCATTTGTTCGGAAAGGTCGTATAATTTCCGTAAACATATATTTGAATTATCAGAAAATATAGGGTGGAAAGACTATGGGGAATGTGAGGAGAATGACCATGAGACAGACAACGACAGCATTGGCGGCTATGACAATAGCCCTTTCTCTCATAAGCAGCGGCACAGGTGGGCAAGCACAAGCCGCAACGGAAAAACCAGCAGAACGCGTGATTGTTAAATTACGGGAAGACGGCGTAATCGAAAACCCAGTAGCTGCACAGAAAGTCACGACAGCGGAAACAGCAGGCGGTCAAATCGTCACAGTTGATGTGCCGGAAGACAAGAACCTGGAGTCGTTCATCGCGGAGCTGTCTAAGCAAGGTGATATTGAATATGCTGAACCTGACCGGCGGGTGGAACTGGCGGCAATACCGAGCGATCCGTTTTACGCAGGATATCAATACCATCATCAGCTGATCGGCTCCGAATCTGCCTGGGATAAAACGACCGGTAAAGCGGATGTGCTGGTAGCGGTCGTTGACGATGGCTTCGATTTGCTGCATCCCGATTTAAAAGGGCGCATCGTTTCACCATACAGCGTGATCACCGGGAAATCCGGCGATGTCAGTGTAGAAGTCCATGGCACCCATGTTGCAGGGCTGATCGCCGGCAATATGGACAATGAATTGTTCGGTGTCGGTGTGGCACCGTCGACGAGCATCATGCCGATTGATGTGTTCGAGGGAGAAGATGGTTTTATCTCTGATGTGGCCGCCGGCGTTTACTACGCTGTAGATGGCGGGGCAGATATCATTAATATGAGTTTGGTTGCGTATGCTGATACCAAGGTCTTAAGAGAGGCTGTAGAATATGCCCATTCCAAAAATGTTTTGGTAGTGGCGGCGGCCGGCAATGACAATATCAATTCCCCTTATTATCCGGCTGCTTATCCAGACGTGGTGTCGGTTGCTTCAACCGATGCTGCAGACAAACGCTCCGATTTTTCGAACTTCGGCAAAACGATTGACATCGCGGCACCGGGTACTGGCGTATTTTCTATTTTCCCAGACAAGTCATTTGGCGGACTGGATGGAACTTCCATGGCCACGCCAATTGTTTCGGGAGCGGCCGCTTTATTGAAAGCGAATGAGCCGAAACTAAGCAATAGCGATATCGCCGGGCGTTTGATGCTGACGGCAAAAGACCTTGGCACTGTTGGGAAAGATGTCTACTACGGGCACGGCCGCTTGAATATTGACCGTGCATTGACTCTGGATGCCAGCCATTGGTCGAATCGCTTATCCGGTGCAACACGCTATGAAACAGCGGTCGCCATCTCTAAAGCAGGCTGGAGTTCGGCTTCGACAGTCGTCATCGCAACGGGCAATGATTTTCCGGACGCATTAGCGGGCGGGCCGCTTGCCTATCAGGAAAATGCTCCCATCCTATTGACAAAAGGCGATAGCCTTCACCCGGCGGCGGCTGCTGAAATCCGTCGTTTGAAGCCTGATAATGCCATTCTCCTCGGCAGCAGTGGGGCATTATCAGCGACGGTTGCAAAGCAAGTACAGCAACTAGTGAACAATGTAGAACGAATCGGCGGCAAAACGCGCTACGAGACGGCAGCCATGATCGCAGACGATATTGAAAGTGACCGGGCAGTCGTCTCCAACGGCCAAAATTTTCCCGATGTTCTTTCCGTTTCGCCATACGCAGCGAAAAACGGCATTCCGATTTTGCTGACGCGGACAGCCAACCTGCCTGCAGAAACTAAAACAGCTTTGACCGGTAAGAAAACAACGATCGTCACAGGTGGCACAGGGGCTGTCAGCAATGAAGTCATGGGGCAATTACCTGGAGCGACACGCTACGGAGGGGCTAACCGCTTCGAGACCGGTAAATTGATCAACCAAAATTTGCTGATGGGGAAACAGAAAGCCTTTATCGCGACCGGCACGAATTTTCCTGATGCTTTAGCTGGATCGGTTCTCGCAGCTAAAAAAGACGCGCCAATTTTATTGACTGCCACGAACACGATCCCATCTCCAACAAAAAGCTTGTTGTCATCTTATCCGGCCTATACGATTTTCGGCAGTAAAGGCGCTGTCACGCCAGAGGTGAAATTTGAAGTCGACTTGCAATTAAAATAGCGGCATTTCGCCCTTGAATAAAGCTTTCCTCCAAAAATATTTACTTCGTTTACATATCTTTAAGGATTTCAGGGTAAAGGGAGTTATCAGGCGGCACCAGCCGCAGCAGCTACTGTATTGGAGGATGAAAAGATGAGAAAGATGAACCGCGGAATGATCACCTCTCTCGGGGCGATCGGCATTGCACAAGGATTGAAAATCGTTACACATAAAGTGGTGGCAGGCAAATGGGATTGGCAGCAAGCCTTTACAACAGGCGGCATGCCAAGCTCCCACTCAGCAGGTGTATCGGCACTCGCTGCATATGTTGCTTCTAACAAAGGCGCGCGCCACACAGAAACGGCACTCGCAGTCGTATTCGGTGTCATCGTTATGTACGACGCACAAGGCATACGCCGCCATACAGGCGAGATTGCGCGTTTGGTCAATGACCTCGAGGACAGCTTCACGAAAATTTCCGGAGAGTTCCCGAGCTTTGAATTTGTAGAGCGCGATAAAGAATTAAAGGAATTGCTCGGCCATCAGCCGATCGAAGTATTCGCAGGAGCTGCGTTCGGTACATTACTTGGAATCGTTGCCGCGAAAATCGAGAACCGTGAACGTGATTTAGAGCAACAAAAATTGCAGCCATACAACGGGCGCATGACCCGTGCAGATTACAGATAAGAAAAAACCGCTATCACAGCGGTTTTTTTTTTGCGCAAAATCGAATGTAAAGTTTGTTAAGTGTTGGTGAAGACTGCCGAAAATGGGGTTACGGAAATAGAAAAATCGGTTAGCCTATAAGTGAAAGCAGACCCATTCGAAGGAGGAAGATCGTTTGAAGATTTCTGCTCTTAACATTTCACTATCAGCACTCGCTTTTGGGATGGTATTCATGGCACATTTCGAACCGGTAACGTTTGCAAGCGAGAATTCAGTGGGCGGCAAAAAGTATGAACCGGGCCGTGAAGTGATTGAACGTCTGGGCCCTCAAGACGATGTAAAACAAGAATTGGAACAACTCGAACGCCATGTAAACAGCAAAGAAACCTTAACCATTGAAGAGTATCAAGAGATTCAAGGACAGTTGGATGACCTGCTACAGCGCGCAAATAATCATGCGAAAGCAAGCGAGGAAGTGGACACACAGTTATTTGGCGATGTCCTGCAACTGCAGGAAACGCTTACCGGAATTGACGTTCCCTGACTTGCCCACAATTGCTATAGAAATGAATGCACAAAGCGATGCTGATGCATTGCTTTTTTTGTGGTCGTGCTGGGCAGCAGCTGGCAATTGACAAGTTCTAATCTCCTATACTGTTATGTTAAAAGCATTTCCCAAAAGAACGAGAGGAACATTTCAGCTATTTTTTGACGAAGTCGTAATAAACAACACTTTAAGCAGTTTTATTGTATATAAAGAACTAATTAACGTGTTCTGAATTTTGAAATTTATTACCAAATAAGGACAAAATATTACAAAGGCAACCTAAGGTGGAGGTTTGGCGTTCTAAGGTTTATAATGAAGAAAATTCGGGGATGAATTATGTCCGGCAGGAGGTACAGCTATGAAATGCACAAAGTGTGGCACGATGAATGATGAGTCTGCAAAGTTCTGCGATAATTGCGGAGCTCCGCTTGCCACAAGGAAGCAACGCAAGCCGAAGCGCAACAAGTTTATGTATGCGCTTGTGTTGTTGGCGATGTTATTGGGGCTTGGATTTGGACTAGGGCAATTGCTGGGTGAGGAAGAACCGGAAGTGGCATTGCCGCAAGAAGATACCGAAGCGTCGGAGGAAGTGCCTGAAGAAATACCTGAGGAAGAACCGGTGGAAGAAGAACCGGCGGAAGAACCAGTAGAAGAAGAAATGCCGGTTGAAGAGCCGGAAACACAAGTATCTTCTGAAGAACCGGTAGAGGGTACGGTAACGAAAGCAGAAAATATCACGCACCCTTCTGACCAAGAAGAAAAAGTCGAGCCGAAGAAAAAAGACAAGACAGCTGTGATCAAAGATGCACAATCGCGTGTTTACACCATTTTAACTGAAGGCGGGCAAGGTTCTGGGTTCTTGTTTACGAATACAGGAATGGTCGTGACGAACGCGCACGTTGTGTCAGGGTACACGGATGTTATCGTACGCAATATCAATGGCCAGGACCATGAGGGAACTGTTGTCGGGATTTCAGCTGAATCCGACATTGCCTTGATCCAAGTGAATGATTTAACTGGTATTGAGCCTTTAGAAGTTGAAATGGCAGCAACGGATGTCGGCGCAGAAGTCATCGCGCTTGGCAGTCCGTCCGGTTTTGAAAATACCGCGTCTATGGGGTATTTGACTGGCATCGACCGTGATTTCTATCAAGAATTCACGTACGAAAATATTTACCAGATCGATGCAGCTCTTGCGCCAGGATCAAGCGGCGGTCCGCTGCTTGACGCAGCAACAGGGAAAGTCATCGGCATCAACTCACTGCTATTCCCTGAGGGGGATTCAATCGGCTTCTCCATTCCGCTTTATTCAATGTACGACCAATTGGATGCATGGGCGAAAAACCCGATGAGCCGTGAAGCAGTCGCCAAGATTTTCCCGGTCTACGATGACTTCGACAGCAGCTACGAAGACGAAGATTACGAATTCGACTACAGCACGACCCATGAATTCACCGAAGAATCGTTGACGGAATTTGTCGTGAGCTATCAGGAGTTTTACGAACTGGCCTTGCAGGAAGAAGATTTCTACTACGTCCAGAACTTGCTCGTCTATCAAAGCGATATTTACAACAGCATGATCGAATACATCGACCAGATCGCCGGTAAAAACATGGAGCATATCTTCAACAAGCTTGATATTACCAATATTGAGGTCAAGGAAGACCATGCCCTTGTCTATACAGAAGAAGCATTTGAATTTAAAGATGCAGAAGGCAATTGGTCGTTGCAGGAACGCACGAAAGTTTATACCATCGTCATGGACGATTACGGATTCTTCTATATTTCCGATATCGTCAATGTAGAATAGTGAAAAGCCCTGAATGGGAATTCAGGGCTTTTCTATTACATGCAAAAAGACCGCGGCCTCCTTTTGGGAGGCTGCGGTCTTTCGTTTAGTTTAGCTGCTTGAGACAAGATCTGCTACAAGAATATAGCGCTCAGGCGCATAACCGACGAAATCGAAAGGATAACACGTGGAGACGGTCAAAGTGGCCCGTGGTTTCGGGACGATGACGGTGCGGTCGTCTTCATCGACGATACGCACTTGGCGTACGCGATAAGTAAACGTGCCATCAGCGGTATTAACGATAAACTCATCGCCTTTGCCAACTTTTCCAAGATCCCGGAATACCGTATCGCGATGCCCTGACAAAACGGAATTATCATCTTGCCCAGGCAACACGCTGCCAGCGAAATGGCCTACACCTTGCTCCAACTCGTCTTCATCAGTGCCGTGTATAATTGGCAAGCTTGCGCCTAGTTTCGGAATGATCAGTTCGCCCATCAAGTCCCCGATTTGTGGATCTGACGGGTAGTGAATGTCTTTCGGAAGCTGGGCTATTTCTTGTGTCACTTCTTGTTCTTCAGCTGGTGCTTGAATGGATTCGGTAGTTTCGGTTTCCGTTAAAGACAGTTTGGCGTCAGTCGTTTGCAACTTGGTTGCAAAATCCTCAGCAGCGGCAGAATCTGCTTTGTATAGAAGATAGCCTTTTGCGAACGTTGCTGCCTGCGTGCCGCTGAACCATAGACCAAAAAGAATCATTCCGGTAGCCGCAATAGCCATCAACCAGGAAATTCGCTTTTTGTTCATGATGTGGGTTTCACCCGTGTGCGTCTGAACAATAAAGCGCCGAATGCGATAAAGCCTAGCCCGATTGCTGTATTTTGCACAAAACTACCGGCGGTTTTTGGAAGCTTTCCGCCTTTGACGGTTTGGTTGGTGTTATCAGTTGGTTTTGTAGGCGGCGGTGTAACCGTCGGTGTGCTGCTTTCCAATTCTTTTCCGGTGTCGACGATGAGGTCTGATCCGAACATATCAGCGGTCAACAGGATATTTGCCAGAAAGTCGCCTTGTAAATTGTACAGCTCGATCAACAGATCATAGCCGTCCGTCGACTCAAGGGAAATGAGAGATTGGACGCTCATCTCTTTTTTCTCATCGCCTTTGACGAAATAGTACTTGGCTTCCATTTCGAAGATTTCCATGAATTCGTCGTAGATTGACAGGAGTTCCGCGATTTGTTCGGCGGATAATTCGGTCACCGTGGAGAATTCCTCGATCGCCATCATGCGCTCGCTGAGTTCCATCAACCGTTCTTCAAATTCCGGATTCGTGTAATCAAGCGTTTCAAAATGCTGAGCGAGGCGCTCAAGTTCCTGTTCAGTCAAGCCGAATTCAGCGAATACGTCCTCCAAATCCATGTCAAACAGCCAGTCTTCCTGATAGAACATGATGGAGCTCTCCAAGTCCTCGATGAATTCATAATTGGCGATTGAATCATCGAATAAGTTAAGGAATTCCTCCAGTTCTTCTTTGGAAGCAAAGCCGAAATCCTCAAGCAATAAAGCTAAGTTCGCTTCGGTGATCGGTGTCCAATCTTCTTGATAGGTCAAATAGAAGTCTACCGATTCTTCCAGTTCTTCCATGAAAATAATGAAGTCCCCGTCCAATACATCTACACCTGCATCGAGATCGCCGAACTCTTCCAGCAGGCTGTTCAATTCAACGCGTGTCAGCTCGTATGTATCCAGAACTTGTGCAATGCCGTCTTCCGTTAGCGGTGTACCGAGATCGGTGGAAGAATAAAAATCATCCAGCGTCCAGCCTTTGCTGTCCAAATAATCGATGTAATCCGCTTTTTCCCAGCCGATTTCTGTCAATAAGCGGTTAAAGCCGCGGTCATCCTCTGAAATGGCGAACGCCGGAACTGTTCCAATCGCAAGAGCCAGTAAGAGGGAAGTAATAAGTGTTAACGCACCTTTCATTTGAATCCTCCTATATGTGAAATAAATGGAATATCTAGAATAGTATAGTCTTGAATCATGACTTTTAGAATAGGTCTATTAGATTATAACTTGCTTTTCCTTTCATGTAACTGCTGTTTTTTTAAAGATAAAATAATAAATTGTTCGAATTGTCTTGCTTTTTAATTATTCATTATCGTATAGTCTATACAATAATGAATAAACGAGGTGAAAACATGCACCGACATTTACTGGTGCCAGACGCTATCGAAGAAGTCATGGCCATGCACGATGAAGATATCATCATCACTAACCGGGCAGGCCGCATCATTAAAGTAACGGAAATGAGCGGCTTGCATTATGGATTGGAACCGGCTGCACTGCTTGGCCGCTCGATCTATGAGTTGGAGCAGGAAGGCGTCTTTACGCCAGCCGTCACGCCGCTTGTCATTGAGCGAAAGAAAAAACTGGTGCTCGTTCAGGAAACTGCGACGGGTAAAAAAATGCTCATTACGGGGATGCCGGTATTCGATGAACAACGTGAAGTGGAATACGTCATCAGTTATTCCTATGAAGTATCAGAACTGATGATCATGAAAGAATATCTTGAATCCCTGGAAACAGAGATGGACCGTGTCAAAGGGGAGTTGGCGTATTTACGCGGCAGGCAATTATCAGTCGACGGGGTCATCGCCCAAAGCGTACAGACCGAACGAGCGCTGCGCAGTGCGTTGAAATTGGCAGAATACGATGCTTCTTTAGTAATCGAAGGCCCTCGGGGAACCGGAAAAAGCATGTTTGCCAAGCTCATTCACCAGCATAGCGCGAGAAAGGATGAAGCCTTTATCGAAGTCGACTGTGGTGCCATTCCGGAAACAATCTTCGTTGAATCATTTGAAGGCGAAGGCGGCTATTTCGGCCTGGCACAAGACGGGACGCTCGTTTTGAACGAAATTGACCAGCTATCAGGCCGTACGCAGTCGATGCTTGAAAAATTGCTTGCGGAAAAACGTGACATCCGGCTGATCGCCATCAGCGACACTTCATTGGAGAAGCATATGCAGGAAGGAAGGTTCCGCGAGGCCCTATTTTACTTATTGCATGTCTCGCTGATTCAACTTACAGGGCTGCGCGAACGGCCGGAGGATTTGGAAGCCTTTTTGACCCGGACAATCGATGAACTGGGGGATAAATATGGGGCTCGGAAAAAACTGACAGACCCGGCATATGTCCATTTGCTTCAACTGGATTGGAAAGGCAATTTCCGGGAAGTACGCAATGTACTGGAACGTGGCTATCTTGAAAGCGAGCACGGTGACATCTGCCTGGAAGACCTGCCGGCAAGTTACCGTCCCGCAAAAGATGAGCAAGTCGGCATCGAACTTGAAGGCCGCACACTGCCGCATTTGCTTGATGTAGTTGAGAAAAAAGTGTTGGAAAACGCCAAGAAACGCTACCGAACGACGACCGAAATGGCGGAAAGGCTTGGCATCAGCCAGCCTTCGGTTGTGCGCAAGTTGAAAAAACATGCCATCGCAACAGGAAAGGATGAAGACTTATGACAACAAAACAAACGCAGGACTGGATGGAAATGACGAACTCCATCGGCAATCTGTTGGCGCCGAGCATGGCGAAAGACCATCCGAATCTACCGGTCGTCAAAGCGGAAGGCTGTTATTACTATGGAGCGGATGGACGCACCTATTTGGATTTCACTTCAGGCATCGCGGTCGAGAATGTGGGGCATCGCCACCCGAAAGTGGTCCAGGCGATTAAAGATGGGGCGGATTATCTGATCCATGGACCGTCTGGCGTCATCATTTATGAATCGATCTTGAAGCTGGCATACGAACTCCAGCAGATCATGCCCGGGAAACTGGATAACTTCTTTTTCGCCAATAGCGGGACAGAAGCGATCGAAGGTGGCATCAAACTCGCGAAATATGTGACAAAACGGCCGTACGTCGTGTCGTTTACCGGCTGTTTCCACGGGCGTTCGATGGGGGCGCTCAGCGTCTCCACATCGAAAAGCAAATACCGCAAGCATATGCAGCCGTCTTGGCTGACCTATCAATTGCCGTATGCGCATCCGGATGACTTGCCTGAAGGGGAGGATCCGAAAGTATTCTTCCCTGAAAAACTGGAGCGCGACATTGAAAAACTGTTCAATCACCAAGTGACGCCGGAAGAAGTGGCGTGTATCATTTTGGAACCAGTGCTCGGGGAAGGCGGCTATATCATCCCGCCGAAAGAATGGCACGAAAAAGTACGGGAAATTTGCGACCGCCACGGCATCCTATTGATATTCGATGAAGTGCAGACCGGTTTTGGCCGGACCGGCAATTGGTTCGCAGCGCAAACATTTGGCGTCACACCTGACATTATGGCGGTGGCAAAAGGCATCGCCGCCGGGCTTCCGCTCAGCGCAACGGTGGCATCGAAAGAATTGATGGACCAATGGCCACTTGGCACACATGGAACAACATTCGGCGGCAACCCGCTCGCTTGTTCTGCAGCGCTTGCATCGATCGAAGTGTTGAAAGAAGAGCGGCTATTAGAAAATGCGCAAACGCTTGGGGCTTATGCACTCGATGAACTGGATAAGTTGAAACAAAAACATCCAGCCATTCGCGAAGTGCGTGGAGTCGGGCTCATGATCGGCATTGAACTGATGGACCCAAAAACCAAACGCCCGGACGGTGAAGCGGTCATGACGGTATTGGATGATTGCCTGAAGCAAGGGGTGCTGTTCTATTTATGCGGCAATTCAGGAGAAGTAATCCGGATGATTCCGCCGCTGACGGTGACAAAAGAACAGATCGATGAAGGCATTGATGTACTGGACAAAGCATTAACGAATTTGAAGTAATAATTGAAGGGGAATATACAAAAGGGGGAAACGTTCATGACCAGCATTCCAAAAGAGAAACAGACCGTATCGCCATCTGCTACATGGAAATTCATTATCCCATCATTGATCGGGGCTTTATTATTCCTAGTTCCTGTTTCTTATGATGGGCAAATTACAATTGGAGTCGGCATTCTGGCCTCGTTTTTGTTATCGACGTTCGGGGAGTGGATTCCTGGATTCATCCTGGTGCTTCTTGGCTTTTCGGCAGTCGCAGGTTTAGTGGCGAGCATCGCAAAACCGGAGTTTATCCGGACTTCCGACATGCTTCGGCCGATTTTCATCATCGGACCTGTCAGCTTAGCGATACGCTTTCTCGGATTTGCGGTAGGCATCATGGCCTTCTATGAAATTGGCCCAGCTGCAATCGCGTCGCGCAATACAGGCGGTGTCGTATTGTATGACTTGGCTCCGGTGTTATTGACTTGGTTTTTGTTTGCCGGCATTCTTTTGCCGCTGCTCGTTGAATTCGGCTTGATGGAGTTTGTTGGAACTTTGCTCAATAAAATCATGCGCCCTGTGTTTACGCTTCCGGGACGTTCGTCGATCGATGCCATGGCTTCTTGGATGGGCGCAGCACCTGTCGGGGTTTTGGTGACAATGAAGCAATATGATGAAGGTTATTACACGAAACGCGAAGCGGCTGTCATCGCGACGACGTTCTCGATCGCTTCTGTCGCGTTCAGCCTGGTTGTCGCAAATGTAATCGGCATCGGCCATCTGTTCCTGCCGTTCTATCTGGCGGTTTCGGTCGCTTGTCTCGTTGCGGCTGTCATTATGCCACGCATACCGCCTTTGTCCCGTAAAACCGATACATACCGGGAAGGCGTCGGGAAGCAAATCGACGATAGCGTTCCGGAAAATGTTTCCTTGGTTAAATGGGGATTTGAAGCGGCGCGCTTGAAAGCGAGCCAAGCTGCAAGTGGCAAGAAGTTGGCACAGTCTGGCATCGGCACGGTCATGGATATCTGGCTTGGCTTGATCCCACTGGTCATGGCGCTCGGCACGGCCGCTTTAGTCATCGCAGAATACACGCCGATTTTCCGTATCATCGCTTATCCGCTTATTCCGCTGTTGACGCTATTGGGTTTGCCGGAAGCGGCACAAGCCGCACCGACATTACTCGTCGGATTTGCTGACATGTTCTTGCCGGCAGTACTCGGCAGCGGCATCGAGAGCGATTTGACGAAATTTGTCATCGCTGGCATGTCGCTTACGCAATTGATCTATATGTCCGAAATCGGCATCTTGATCTTGCGTTCGAATATACCGGTGAAATTCTGGGAGCTTTTGGTTATTTTCCTTTTGCGCACAGCGATCACCTTGCCAATCATCGTCTTGTTCGCACATCTTTTTGTTTAAGTGAAAACCTCTGCTAAGCGGAGGCTTTTTTGCTTTATGGAAACAATGCTATACTCTCAAGTAAACGACTGCATTAGGAAGGTGAGAAATCCATGAAGATCACAAAAGCAATCATCCCGGCAGCAGGGCTAGGTACCCGTTTCTTGCCAGCGACAAAAGCGATGCCGAAAGAAATGCTGCCAATTGTCGACAAACCGACAATCCAGTACATCGTCGAAGAAGCGATTGCTTCAGGGATCACCAGCATCATCATCGTCACAGGAAAAGGGAAACGCGCTATTGAAGACCATTTTGACCATGCGTTTGAACTTGAGCATATCTTGAAAGAGCAAGGGAAGCTCGACGTACTTGACTCGGTTCTTGCCACTTCCGAAGTGGAAATCCATTATATTCGCCAAAAGCAGCCGCTCGGCCTTGGCCACGCCATCTGGTCAGCAAGGCATTTTATTGGTGAAGAACCGTTTGCTGTACTGCTCGGGGATGATATTGTCCAAAACGATCCGCCAGCACTCCTGCAATTAATCGAGCGGTTCGAGAAAACCGATAGTCCGGTTATCGGAGTCAAGGAAGTGAGTGCTAGTGAAACGCATCGTTATGGCATCATTGCCCCGTCTGAAATTGACGGCTCTCTCATGAAAGTAGACCATTTTGTCGAAAAGCCGGAGCCTGGCCAAGCGCCTTCGAACTTCGCCATCATGGGCAGGTACGTGCTGACGCCGGAAATCTTTCGACTGCTAACTGAACAGGAACCGGGCGCTGGTGGGGAAATTCAGTTGACAGATGCCATCGAAAAACTGAATGCACTCCGTCCTGTCCAGGCATTTGCATTCGAAGGCAAACGCTACGATGTGGGTGAAAAATATGGCTTTATCGAAACCACAATCGAATTTGCTTTGCAGCGGCCCGAACTGAAAGCGCAGTTACTGGAATTATTTGAAAAGAAACTGGCGGAACAAAAAGGCGGCAGTTAGTTTTAATTGATGATTGAATTTTCTGATAACGAATGACATACTTATTATATGTTCTGCTCAATGGACACTGTACAAGGAGGAGATTCGATGATTACAGAAGATGATATCCATGTCGATTACCAAATTCAAATGCGTACGGGTACTGAGATCTTTACATGTAAAGCAGATTGTACCTTGAAAGGGGAGGAAGAACAGCCGCAAGTCGGGGATGCACATTTCTACCTATTCAATCCCCAGCGCAGTTCTTTCGAGTCGTTAGCCATGTATGCAGAGCATATCTCCGAAGGTTTAGGGGACGTCTATCGAGACTTGAAGCATATCCCGGATATTGATGATGTTTTTGGTTTGGTTGCTGTATTTGATGATTTACAGGTAATGGAGAATGAGCGAAACAAAGGGATTGGGGAATCGTTCGGACAGAAAATACTGGAGGAATTGCGATTCTTAGATGTAGAGTTGTTGGTTGTCATTCCCGGATATTATACGAATACTTCTAAACAGGACGAAGCATATAACAAGAAAATCAGGGCGTATTACAAGAAGAACGGGTTTAAACGTTTGAAGAAAAACATGGAAAACCCCGTCATGTATACGTATTTGTAGAAAAACTGCCAATCCGGCAGTTTTTTTATTGCGTTTATATAAAGATTGAATATAAAAGAAAAAAATTTTAAAAGTTAATGCCAATATTTGTATCCGCTTTCATATGCTTTAAGTGGAGCGCATTATGTCTTTTTTCATACCGAAAATGATATCTGAAAATTGTAATTAAATAGATACTAATACCTATTATAATTAAAAAATCACAGGATATTATTACTGACAATACTTTTTATACTAGTTTAAATTAAGGATGTGTAGTAGTATAGGTTTATGATATTTCAATATTTATAATATTGGAATAAATAACAGGTACTTTAACCTATGCGATGGGGTGGGCGGAATGAAAAACAATTTAAAGCTCGGAATTTTGATTTTGATGGTGCTTGGATTCGGTTGGGCGTTATTCTCGCTGGTTCTGCCTTTTTCTACCGAAATGTTGCTGGTGGCGGGGTTATCGATCTTGTTCATGACATTGATTCATGAACGTTATGTATTCCTGTATGGTATAAGCATCATCTTGAGCTATGGTGTTTTCTTGACCATATTTGCCTTTTTCTTCACGCAGCGGCCGGATTTGGAAATCATGTATGTCTATAGCCACTTGCTGTTCACCGGCTTCATCTTGTCCTTCTGGTTGTTGTTGAACCAGATCAAGCAAATTGGCTATGAAGCGAGCGAACTGCGTCGTCAAGTGCAGCTTCTACAGAAATACCACGGAGAGACAGATATCCTGACCGTTAATGAGTTTACGGAGCAAGCGCAATGGGTGCTGAAGACGACCGAGCGCCGCCAGGAAGAAGCGTGGTTCGTTGAAATCACGATCAATACCAAAAACAAACGCACTCAACAGAATATTAAAGAATCATTGGAGCGGGCGACCTTGTCGACGATTCGCCAGAAGTTTGACTTGGCAACATCGACTGGGCAATCGATTTACTTGCTGCTCAAGGACATTGACGAAGAAGGGGTGCGTCTCATGATGGAGCGCTACCGGGACAAAGTAAAGCAGGAATTGAATTTGCTGGATTCACCGTACGAAGTCAGAAAGGAGCAGGTATCCAATTTGAATGAATTGTCGCGTGCTTTGGGTAGGGCCATATGAATATACTCATCACTGCCACAGTTGTCCTGTTTTGGATCTTGCTGCTGTTCTATTCCGCGGTGACGATCGGCGGCGTCTGGTACCGGCTGCGGTTCCGCAATCCGCCGAAGATCAAACATTATCCGAGCGTGGCCGTGTTGATTCCTGCACATAATGAAGAAATCGTCATCGAAAATACATTGCGTGCAATGGCGAGGTTGAAATATGAAGGCAAGCTTGATGTATACATTCTGGACGATAGTTCCAAGGACGGAACAGCTGCGATTGTCCAAGAATTTGCGGAAGTCTTTTCGCGCATCCATTACATTCCTGTGCCGCCCGGCAATCCGAAGGGCAAATCAAGAGTCTTGAACTACGGTTTGAGTGTCACGAATTCAGATTATTTTGTCGTCTACGATGCGGACAATGAACCCGAGCCTGACGCCTTGGAGAAATTGGTCCAGGCGGCAGAAACAGTGCCAAACGCTGCCGGAGCTGTCGGGTATGTCAAAACGAAAAACGTCGACACCAATGTTTTGACCCGCATGATCGCGCTCGAATTTCAAGTGTTCCAATTGCTCATGCAATGCGGCCGCTGGGCACTTTTCAGACTTGGTTCACTCGCCGGTACAAATATGCTGTTGCGCCGTTCGGTTATCGAGAAACTGGGAGGCTATGATGTATATGCCTTGGCGGAAGATGCTGAACTGACGGTCCGTCTGACGGCTGCGGGCTATGTACTGCCGGTCATTCCGACTTCGCGCACATGGGAGCAGGAGCCGGAAACGCTAAAAGCTTTCATCAAGCAACGGACACGCTGGCTTACCGGCAATTTATATTTATTGGAGAAATCAATGAAAGATTGGTCACACTGGAGAGGCAGAACATTCGTGCTCAGTTTGCAGCATCTCTTCACATACCTGATTTTTGTACTGATGCTGCTGATCTCGGATATTTTTTTCATCCTGAGCATTTCGGGCGTTGACATCCCGAACATTGGTGCGCCGCTCATGATGCTTTGGTTTATGACATATATTGTCTATACTGCGCAACTTTTGAGTGCACTTGTCGTCGACCGGAATGTTTCGTTAACCAATGTGCTGTATGTGTTGATCATGTACTTCACGTATGCTCAATTGTTTATTTTGCTGCTGATTCGCAGTGTTGCCACTTATACATGGAGCAAATTGCGTAAAAAAACGATCGCCTGGGACAAAACCCAGCGTTTCAAAGGGAGAGTGGATTCATGAGGAAATGGCTCTTGCCGGTGATGGGGGTGGCAATGCTCGCTGCTTGCAGCGAGGAAGCAAGTGAACCATCGCCTCAACCTGATGAACAGCAGACACCAGAGGCAGAGGAACAGGAACAACCGGTTGAGCAGAAAGCGGTCCCGGAAGATTTTGCGGAAGCCTATTTTGACGAAAATAAGTTCATCCATGCTTATCCTTCTGCTCCCGATTCACAGTATTTGTCCGAGAGCATCGGATTGTATATGGAATATTTGGTCATGATGGAAGATGAAGAAAAGTTTGCAGAGCAATACGAAAATCTCATGGATGAATTTGTAGTGGAAGAGGGGGATAACTTTTTCATCAATTGGCTGATTTTCGAAGATGCAACGGTCAATGCCTTAATTGACGATATCCGGATTGCCGCTGCACTTAGGGAGGCGGACCAATTATTTGGCCAGCCAGAGTATTCGGAAACCGCAGACCGGATTATCGAAACCATTTCCCGCATCCAAACAAATAACGACTACACAGTCGATTATTATGATTGGGAAGTGGAATTTCCTGCACAAAGAGTGACCTTGAGCTATTTAATAGATGATGTTCCAAAAGATATGAACGCCGATCGAGTGCTGGAAAATGTCGATACCGATGAAGTCTTTTTTCCAGAGTATTTCGACGTAGTGGAAGAAGTTTATGTGAAGGGGGATGTAATCCACCCGATCGATCAATTGCTTATAGCGATTAACCGCGAACGGATCGGTTTATCTTCAGAGCGTTTTGAAGAATGGCTTAAAATGGAATGGCAGGAAGAAGGTCGTTTATACGGAAGATACGACCGCGAGACTTTGCAGCCTACAGTCACTTATGAATCGCTGGCCATGTACTTTTTTTTGAATGAATACTTTCTGATCATTGGTGAAGAACAAGCTGCTGAAGAAGTGAAAGTTCGCGCAACGGAAATGATTGAAGAAAACGGCGAAGGTGAGACGCATTTCTTCGACTTTATCCATTATCACCTCATGATGGAAGATGAGACGAAGTAGGAAAGGAGGCGCTGTTGGTGAAGAAAACTATAGCTTTCATATTGCTGCTCACCCTATTGGTTACAAGCCCTTGGCAAATTGCTGCAGCTGATGAGTCGTCTGGTAAAGATCCGAAAGTCTTGATTTTATATCATGCGGAAGAAGATACACAAAAGGAAGAAGTTCCGATTTTGGATATGCTGGCAGGGCATTTCAGTTCGGATATCACCATACAATCCATTGAGGAAGCTGCAGCAGAATACGTCAAAGGCGATTACACGCACGTCATATACTTCGGACTTGGGAAACGGCAATTGACAGAAGAAGAATTATTCATTGTCGACCAATATGATGACGTGAAAAAAATGTTTATTGGGAATTATTTTGAATACTTTAAAGAGGCTCCTGATCTCAGCATCCGGGATTATCGGAACATTGATGCCGTTAGCGGCGGAGGTAAAATGTTCGATTTAAAGGAAGAAAAGGATATGATGCTCATTAATGGTATCGAACAGATGGACGTTCTTTTTGAAGGACAAGCAGCAGATGGGGCATATCCGCTGATCTTTAAAAACGATAATTTATATTATGTCGCCGCCAATTCGATTACCGGCCGGATCAGTGACATTGTAGGGGAATCGCTTTTCGACTTTTTCGATGAAGAGAAATCCCCGCCTAAAAAGCTAATCCGCTTGGAAGACATCCATCCAAGAAGCGACCCAGTACTGGTCAAACAAGTGGGTGATTATTTGGCGGAGCGGAATATCCCCTATGCCGTGACAGTCGTTCCTGTTTATACAAATCCTGAAACCGGGCAAAGCATCCATTTATCTCAGGCAATCGAGTTAGTGGAAGTTTTGCAGGAGATGCAAAAAAATGGCGCCAGCATTATTCAACATGGTTATCTCCATCAATACCGTAAAGATGAGACCGGGGAGGGGTTCGAATATTGGGATGTCGAACATGATCGCCCGATTTTTCAGTCGAACACCGATGAAGTAAAGCTGCGCGAGGATTTCGCTTCCGATGAAGAATATCAAGACTTTGTCCAAAATGTCGGGTTGCCGTATGAACAAACTCATATTTACAACTCCATCGTCAATGGGGTCTACGAAATGACAGCAGAGGGGTTATACCCGATTGCATTCGAAGCGTCCCATTATTCCATGTCACAAACCGGTTATAAAGAGCTGTCCAAGTATTTTACAACGTATGTGGGACAGATCCAAATTTCCGACCGGACGTATGACGGAACGTTCGTGCCATTATACGAATCCACTCCGGCAGGTCTTCATGGCATGAAAGTCATTCCTGAAACGATGGGCTATATCAATCCAGATAATGGCAAAGCAGTCGACGAAATGATGGAGAAAGCCGATTATGCTGCGCAGTTCAGTGATAGTTACTTGGCGTTTTTCTATCATCCTTATTTAGGGATCGATAAGTTTGATGAAGTGATGACGAAGCTTGAGAAGTACGATCAATACGAATGGGTCGATTTGAAAGAGATGGACCATAAAACCGAAGTGGACGGCATGGTTGTCGAAACAGCAGGTGGTGATATCGAGGTTTCACGCCCGATGAGCGTTCTTGTTGCGCAAACGACGAGAGATCTCTGGTGGGTTTCAATTCCACTCGTCATTTTCATCATCATTGCTGTTGCTGCCCTGGCACAGAAATTCCGCAGGCGCAAAACAGACAGTGAGTTCTGGGAAAAGCAATAGTCTCAAACAATTGAACGGAAATGGGGCAGGGAATTTCTCTGCCCCGTAGTTTTTTTAGGCAAGCTAGTGTAAGATAATTTTGGTAAAGAAATTAAATATCTTTTTGATTTTTTACCAATTATTTTACGAGGAAGATAATAAAATGAATAAATTGAAATTTTTACCTTTTTTTATATGCGTGGCATTGCTTTCTGGAATTATGTTGCTATATTTCCGTTGGCCCTTTTATGAGTACGCTGTAGCGGCTGCTTTTCTTTCTGTGCCTTTTATCTTGTTATTGCCTAGAAAATCGCTGCCAGTTTTTCTGTTTCTTGTATTGCTTGCAGCAATCGGGACGGCATTTCAGCAACCTGCAGCTTCATTCACTTCAATTGGGACTTACTTTTTGTTGTCGGTTTTTCAGTTTTCGCTTTGGGTGGTTTCTGAACAAGTAAAGATGCTAGGGGAGGAAACGGAGCACCTGAAAGAACAACGGCGATCTTTATTGCGCAAAGAAGGAGAACTTCGTGTGCTGAATATACAGGAATTTGTCGAGCAAGCTTTATGGATGTTGAAAACCAGCAAGCGTGAAGAACGCACTTGGCTGATGAAGGTAACGCCTTTTGAAAACTGCCCTGTCCAAACATCAAAATTGGAAAGGGCAGCCTTGCAGTCAATCGTTCGGGAGCGTGATCTTGTAACGAGTCGAAAAGGTGCGGTTTATGTGTTAGTCAAAGAAACCGAAGGGGATTCGATACAGCCCTTATTGAAACGAATTGAGGAAGAAATGAGTGTGAAAAGCGAGTCGGCGACATATGAAGTCAAAAAAACAGCGATTACCACAGTCGGTGAAATGGGGAGTTTACTCAGTTGAAGCGATTAAAAAAAAGTAAATTATTTGTGTTGGCGTTTTTGGGGAGCTTGGCGACAGGAGGATGCGGAATGGTCAACGGGCAAGGGACGACCGTTCAGGAAACGGTGGATTCCCATTATGTGAATGATGAAGGCGTCATCCATGCCTATCCGGATAACCGAAACTCTGAATATTTGTCGGAAAGTCTCGGCTTGTATTTGGAGTATTTGCTTCAAGTTGAAGATAAGGAAAATTTTGCAGAGCAGGCAGAGATATTGAAGGAACGATTCTTGGTTGAAACAGGTGGCCAAGTATTTATTCCCTGGCGTCTATACGAGGAGGCGAATGTGAATGCATTGATCGATGATGTGCGCATTGCGTCGGCTTTAGAAGGTGCCGCAGAAAAGTTTGCGGAACCGGCCTATTTGGAACTTTCGCAGCAAATTGTTTCTGCGATTGAAAACCGCCAACACCAGAAAGGAATAGCGGTCGATTATTACGATTGGTCTTATCAGCTTGCAGGAAACCGCTTAACGCTCAGTTATCTCATTGACGAGATGGCAGTGCTTTCCGAGTCATTCGCTATGCTCGATACTGGAGACAATGAAGTGTTTTTCCCTGAGTATTATGACTTTGATGAAAAACGCTATGTGAAAAGCTACGAAGTCCATATGATTGATCAATTATTAATTGCACTCAACCGCTTTGACCAAGGCCGCGAATCCCCTGAATTTGAGAGTTGGTTAATTGAAGAATGGATCAATCAAGGGCAAGTGGCCGGCCGATACGATCGTGAAACTGGAAAACCGTCAGTCGATTACGAGTCCTTGGCAGTCTATTACTACTTATGGCAGTATTTCGAACGAATTGATCAAGCGGAATATGCAAAACAGGCAGTTCAGCGCGCAAAGTCGCTGGCAGGAGAAGAATTGCCGGGAGATTTGCATTTCTTTGACTATATCCATTATCAAATGATGATGCATGAACAATAAATGAGCTGCGCAAGGGTGAAAAAGGGAATCCTTTTTCATCCTTTTTTATATGGTGCAGGACAAGGTGTTTTCAGTTGGTGTAGTTAGTTTATTTTCCAGAAGGGTATGGCATTGGTAAGGAAAAGTTTCTGGAGGTGGTTGAATGGAGATGGTCATGGCGGTTCTGATTGGCTTGGCGTTGAGCGCAACGGTCGGATTCCGTATTTTCACCCCATTATTGATAACAGGAATTTTCGAACGGGTGGATTGGGTCACTTTGTCTGAAGGTTTTAGTTGGGTCGGCAGTACTCCGGCGCTTATTGCATTTGGCGCAGCCACCATATTCGAAATTCTGGTCAATTATATTCCAGCGGTAGGTTCATTTATGAAGCTGATTTCGACGCCCGTTGCGGCACTTGCTGGAATTTTATTGACGGCATCGTTTATTGGCGATATGAATCCGTTTCTGGAGTGGGCAATTGCGATTATCGGCGGAGGCGGCGTAGCTACGGCTTCCCATGCAACGTTGACGGCAGTTAAAGGAGTCAGTGATACTGCTTTGATGGGGCCAGCTGTATCGGTTGCAGAGGATGCCACTGCTACGATTGCGCCGATTTTGATTTTCTTTGTGCCGGTGTTGGCCATTGTATTTTTACTCGGGATGGCGATCGTTATTTTTCGCTTGTATAAACGGTTTTTGTGCAGGAAAAGACCGGTTTGAACTACTGGATCAAGGAACACAAAAAAGCCATCCGAGGATGGCTTTTTCTTTATGTCTACTGTCAGCGAGGGATAACCAGCACTTGGCCGACACGTATCAAATTGTAGTTGGTAATGTTATTCGCTTTTGCCAGGGCAGTGACAGTGACATTGTATTTTCTAGCGATGCTATAAAGGGTATCTCCAGCTTTCACGGTATATTTGACGGTTGTCACTGGCGGCGGTGCTTGTTTGACGGGGATAATCAAAACTTGACCGACGCTGATGAGACTGGTGTTGGTGATTTTATTGGCGGATGCAATTGCTGCCACGGTAGTGTTGTATTTGCTGGCAATGCTATAAAGGGTATCGCCTGCTTTTACTGTGTACTTGACGGTAGTTGCAGGAGGCGGTGTCGGGGCAGTCGTGCCTGGAATCACCAAGACTTGGCTGACGCGAATCAAATTGTAATTGGTAATGTTATTCGCTTTCGCAAGAGCGGCGACAGTAACATTGTACTTTTTAGCGATACTGTAAAGTGTGTCGCCTGCTTTTACTGTATAAGTTGTTCCGCCAGTTGGAGGCAATTTCAATAGCTCGGATACCGTAACGAATTTATAGCCTTTCGCTTTCAGTTTGCTGATCATGCCAGGGAGCGCAACGGGAGTTCCGGGTGCCCCAGCACCGGTATGCATCAATACGATAGAGCCCGGCACGATATTATTGACGACTTTATTGGTGATTTCTGTGGAAGATAAGCCTTTCCAGTCGATGGTATCGATATTCCATTGGATTGTATGCGTATAGCCGGCATCTCCGACTCCTTTCAAAACAGTCGCATTAGTTGCGCCGAACGGAGCGCGGAAAATCGGCTTGGTCGACTTGCCTGTGACATTTTTGTAGGCTGTTTCTGTTTTGGCTAATTCACTTTGCATGGCTGCGATGCTGAGCTTAGTGAAATCAGGATGTGAATAGGAGTGGTTGCCGACTTGATGCCCTGCGTTGGCGATGTTGCGGATCCAGCTCGGATGATGATTGATGCCGGAACCTGTCAAAAAGAAAGTGGCTTTGACATTATTGGTTTTCAGGACGTCGAGGATTTTATTGATATTCGTTCCATCGGATCCATCATCAAACGTTAAAGCGACTACTTTACTGGTCGTATTGCCTTTGGTGACATAGGTTGAGGACGCTGCATCGGCTTGACCTGTGAACGACAGCAGTGAAAAGAGCAATAACCCCGTGATAGCTAGCCACTTGCTCCATCTGGATAACATTCTGCTCACCCCTTATTTGATTTAGCCGACAGACGGCTTATGTAGATGATAAAGTTTGAGTGATTTAAGCCTTCTGTAAGAGAATGAACTCTGTAAATGAGAGACTTTTTGTAGTCTTATTATATCATGTTCTACTACAAAAACTATCTTTTTGATTGAAAATTCAGTAAATTATAATCAAGATATAAGAAATCTTTCCTAGACAACGGAAACGTCAAAGAGAACCACTAAAGCTGTGGATGAGACAGCGTGCATGTGAATGTCTGAAAAAGCCTAATGGTGGGTATGGAAAAGCAAATGATGGAACGGGAGGGGCTTATATATGCATTATATGAACGAACCGACCATTGAAGTGCGCGGGGAACAGCCATACGTCGGTATTACAGCCAGAATTACAGGCCATGTAGGAGAAGCGCCAAAACTTGCAGCTGAAGTGTTGTCATGGTTGAGTACGCGCAATGAATCGCCTGCTGGGCTGCCGTTTATTCGCTTCTGGTGCTTAGACGACAATGACCAGCGGCTGATTGAAGTTGGCGTTCCGACTACAAAGCTGTTGGCTGAAGATCACCGCATCTTGTCGGGCTATTTGCCAGGAGGAGATTTTGCCCACGCCGTTCATATGGGGCCGCCGGAACAATTTTGGGCTTCTGCGGAAGCGCTAGTGGGCTGGTTGGAAAGAGAGGGGCTTTCGGCGGCATTGCGTTACGAAGACGAAACGAAAATATGGGACGGGCACATGGCTTTCTTTGTTACCGATCCGCTTGATAAAAAGGCGCAGGAAGATTGGGCGATTGAGTTTTTTATCTTGCTGCTTGCTGACCATGCCGCATAAAAAAGCATGCCATTTGCCGAACACTGCCGGCAGATGGCGTGGCTTTTTTATGGGAAGGTGATGAAACCATTATCTTTTGAAAAACAAATCATACAGCCGTTTCTGCTGTTTTAATAAGTTGTGGATAGAAGCGTCGACCTCTTTAGTGATCCCGAAGCGTTCGTAGATGATTCGGGTCTTGACGGAAGAAATTGCTTCCAGTTTGTATGGGTGATTGAAGATCCATACACATCCCAATTGAGAAGGGGGATGTGTCGGGTAAGCAGCAAGCCCACAATGTGAAAACAATAGAATGTTTTTTTCACGTGTCTTAAGGTTATGGCGCGTGGCTTTTGTGCATCCGCCGATAGGAAAAGCGAATAACATGGCTGCTTTATCAATTAGAATCAGCGGCGAATCAGGTGAATAGAAGACGCCGTTTGTAGTGGTGATGCGTGAACGCCTTCCCGTCTCGTACCATGCTTCGAGAAATAACACTTCCTGATTAATACGTGAATCGCCCCAATTATCCATTCCATTTCGCTCCTTTATGCAATCTGTGAAAATCGTATCATTTCCATTCTGATCAATCAATAGTGTCTTGTGAATAATTGTAATTATTATGGTAATTAATAAAATCATAAGTATTATTTAATGTATTTATTATCCATTTATTAAAGCACTAATATCTACTCTATGTTCTGGACGCAATGAAGGAGCTAACATACGCTGGATTCACCCGGGAATAGACAGGACGTCCAGAAGGAACAGAAGATGGAAGAGTTTACAGAAGTAGCAGATCAATATGCACCGATGATCTCATCGATTATCCGCAAATTAAATATTTACACAGATTACGATGCATTTCGCCAACTTGGATTTATTGCGCTCTGGCAAGCATGGGAAAAGCACGATCCGGAAATTGGCCACTTTGCACCGTTTGCCTATCGAAGCATCAAAGGAGCCATGAAAGACGAATTGACAAGACGTCAAAAAGGAGGCAAAAAGGTCAAAAATTCCGATTTATTCCTTGAAGAGGAAGAGGCAGTGGAGTGGGTGGCTGAAAAATTGCCGGAATGGCTGGATGCTGCTTTATTGAGCAAGAAAGAACGCCGGCTGCTTCAAGAGATGTATATAGATGGTTACAGCCTGACAGAATTGCAAAAGCATTACGGGGTCACATTATCCGGCATGAAAAAGCGCAGGGAACGAACCTTGATGAAAATACGTGCCGCGATTGACCATCCGTATAAAGACCGCTAAAAATAGCTGGAAGGGGAAGGGAAGTTATCGGTATAATAGTATTCTGAAACGGAAAAGGAGGTGCGTCCATGGAAGCGATGATGACCGGCATGATCAATAATATTTTCTTCATCATTTTTCCGATCATCCTCTATCAGATGTTTGCGACAGCTGGACAGCGAAACTTTTTCGTCAGCCACCGAATTACCATGACGGTCCTGTTTTCTATTTCCATCATCCTGTGTATGGTGTTTCCATACCAGTTTCTAACGGAAGATTATATATTCGACCTCCGGCAAGTACCGATGATTGTTGGGGCATTGTACGGAGGGCCGGTGGTCAGTGCGGTGCTATTCATCGTGTCTGCTGTTGGCCGCATAGCAATTGGCGGCGACGGAATGTATATCGCTATTCTTAATCAGTTATTGCTGGCAGCTGGCGTGCCTTTCCTTGGTCCGCTCTACCGGAAAGTCAATCGTTGGTGGAAAGCTGGGCTTGTTTTCTCCATTTCAATCGCATCGCTGCTATTCAATTTGTTTGCCGGCTATTTTTTCTTCGGGGATCCAATTCACAACTTAATTGGGATTTGGCTTATGCTCATGCTCAATCAAGGCGGCATCATTATATTGACTGCTTTACTCATCGAACATTTGCAAAAACAGGAGTATTTATTTAATTCACTCATGCGCCATGAAAAGATGGAAACAGTCAGTCATTTCGCGGCGGCTGTGTCCCATGAGTTGCGCAATCCGCTCCAAAGTGTAAAAGGCTTTGTCCAGCTGCTTCAGGAATACGAATACCCGCGGTCGAAACAGCTGGAGTTCCAGCAGACCATCCTCGAGGAACTGAAAGCAGCCGAAGACTTGATCGACGACTATTTAATCTATGCAAAGCCGCTTTACGGTGAAATGAAACGTATCGAAGTGGAACCGGAACTATCCCATGTCATTAAGATCATGACACCGTATGCTAATGCCAGGAATGTTGAGTTTTTTGTGCAGGGCACTGACGGCGCCAGCTCGATTTTGGGCGATTCTCAAAAGCTCCATCAGGCTCTGGTGAATATTATCCGGAATGGTATTGAAGCGATGCCGGACGGCGGAAAGCTGCAGGTCGAACTTGAAACATCTGCCCACACGGTTTGTGTGCATATCCAGGACGAAGGAATGGGCATGACTAAAGAACAGCTTAAGCGCCTCGGGGAACCTTATTTCTCCAATAAGTCAAAAGGGACAGGGCTTGGGCTCATGGTCACTTACAGCATCCTCAACCAAATGGGTGGAGAAATTACGGTCGAATCGGAAGTCAGCAAAGGCACCAAGTTTACATTGGAGTTTCCAAAACTGCCGAATGAATAAAGAAACCGCCTGGATTGCCAATTAATGGCGATCCAGGCGGTTTTTCTATTGGTTTTGAAGTTTATGGAGAAACGGCAAGACCGCTTGCTCTTTCAGCTTCGCTTCAAACATGATGTCGACTTCATAGCCTTCCACAAGTTTCAGCAATTCAGCAAAATCCTCTTCCGAAATGAGGTCATGATGGCGAAGGTCGGTGAATCCTTCACGCCCTGTGCTGATATGGATTTTAGGGCGTCCATATCCTTCCCAAGTAGCCAAAATTTCCGAGAAATCAACGGGCTCCCCATCGTTATTGCAATTATGGTGATGGATATCGAAGCAAATTGGCACTTTGCACATCGCGTGAACGTCAAGCACATCCCGCAATGTGAATGTTTTGTCATCGTTTTCAAGCCTTAATCGTTGCCGGATGCTATCGGACAGCATCAAGTAATTGTCTGCAAAGCGCCGCTTGGCAGTATCTTTATCGCCATAGGCACCACCTGTATGCAGGATGATGTCTGTGCCGCCGAGCAGTTGAATCAATTTGTCATGATATTCCAGGTCTTCAATCGATTTCCTCACGACTTCCGGTTTCGGTGAATTCAACACTGTATATTGCCCCGGATGAACAGAAACTCGAATCCCGTGCTCATTTACTAATCGCCGAATCCCTCCAGCTATTGCTAGGAAATCCTCATCTTCCCACCAGCGCCAATCATTGATTGGGTGTGTCGACAAGGGAACAATAGAACTTGAGGCGCGGTAAAAAAGAATGCCTTGATCTAAATTCCAACGAATGACTTCTAAAGTGGTTTCCATATTTTTGATAGTCAGTTCTTTAATTTTTTCGACGCCTTCTTTTTCAGCTGTGGCTAGACGCAATGTGCGAAAAACCGTTTTCAGCTCGGTGTTCATGCATGCATATCCTAATCTCATCGTTTTCAGCTCCTCCCGCACAATATACCCGATTTAAGTAGAAAACACACGGAACTTGGGTATACTATTTAGTAAAGACGAGTGGAGGAGGAATTTCAATGACAGCAGAAATCACCAAAAATCCTACCGGCTATAACGCCACATTCGACAGATACTTCGAGCATTCCCCGGAGCAAGTATGGGCGATGCTGACAGACAATCACAAAATCCATCGCTGGTTTTCAGGCCTTCAAATGGAAGAAGAAGGCGAATCGGGCCATCTGACACTGGACATGGGGCATGGGAAAAAGAAAGAATTTCCCGTCACTGACTATAAAAAAGGCGAGCTTCTAGCTTTTGAATGGGGCGATGACCATGTGCGGTTTGAACTGGGCCCGGATGGCCAGGGAACAAGAGTGAAGATGGTCGAAACTTTACCGGATATTACAGATCAAACCCCGAAAGACGTGGCGGGGTGGCATGTAGCGTTGGATATTATGGAAGCGATTTTGGATGGCCGAGGAATTGAGCGCACGTCTGAATGGGAGCGCTGGTATCCTGAATATAAGCGCTTATTCGAAAGCATGGGCGTCGATTTTGCATAGAATGACGAAGAACCCCCAAGCAGGTAATCCGCTTGGGGGCTCTTTTAATAGGGAATCGTTTCTTCGGATGTTTGGAATCACTTCCTGGAAACTGAATGTAATATGCAATGAATGTGGGAGCCGCCTGCTTCAGGAGATCTGGAATTCGTATTTGCGGTCTTCACGGAACTCGCCATTTTCATAGCTTCGCTCAGCGAAAGTAACCAGCCCGTCGTGATCGATGAGCAACACGGTGGCTGAGCGTGTTCCATAATCGGGCATTTTGATGAACATCGGCGACAGCGCACGTTCCAGATCCAGGCCGACGCCGGTTTGCGGGAGCAGGTGATCGGGCGCTTGTTCAGCATCCGCTAGAATTTCAAACAGGCGGTCGAGCTCCAAGTGTTCGTTTACCGAAACATAAGCCTCAAGCTTTTCTTTTCCGCGCTCGACTTTGGGCCAAGGCGTGTTCAAAAAATGATTGCTTAATCCATGTGTGCCAGGCGGAACTTTTACCGGTTCGCCTTGAATATTATTGTAATAATACAGCCCGTCCGCATCACCTGCGATTAAATTGAACCCAGCATAATCCTTATCATTGATTGCCTGCAAATAATCTGCTGGAGAGATATGACCATCCAGAAATTGTGTGACCAATTCGCCGCGTGATTTGGCGCCGGCCGCCATTTGGTCGGGATCCCGGTAGTTGGTTAGTGCAGCAAAACGGCCCGATTTATGGACGCCGAGCCAAGTGCCCATCTGGCTCAAATCGCGGCCGGCTAGAATATCGGGTGAATCTTTCCAGAAATGGGCAGGTGCTGCGGGGCGTCCGTAAAATTCATCGCGGTTGGCGGCGACGATTAATTTATAATGGGGATGCTGCTGGAATTGCAAATTGATCAAGCACATAATAATCCCTCCTAGTTTGCGGCGCAATATTAAGACGACTGCAAAAATCAGTACGGTTGCCTGAAGATGCTTTTATTATAGCGGATATGGCTGAGCTTGGCTTATCGAGTGCTTGGCAGCTGGCTAAGTAGGATCACTCGTATTGCAAGCGAAAAATATGCCGATTGTTTTCCCGCTCAGCAGGTTGTTCCTGATGAATGGAAAGTCTGATAAGATGTTAAAGAAGTTAAAACAAGTCAGTGTAATTACGGGGAATTGGGGGATTGAAGATGGGGAGAAGGCCTGAACGATTGGCATTGGAACGTGTATTGCTTGAAGGAATAGAAGAGATGATTTTCATTGTCAGGGTTGAGGAAGAGGGATGGGTTTACGAATTCATTAATGAGGCAGTGAAAGCCAATACGCAAATGGATGATTCCGCTCTTGGAAAGGCATTTCGTGAAGTGCACGAGCCTGAAACTGCTCAGCAGTTGATTCAGTTTTATGAGCAGGCCTTAATGGCAAGGACGAGCATTTTCTATGAGGATTCCTATTATGCTCCGAACGGCGAATTGCGTTATTCAAAGTCGCGCTTGACGCCGATGTTCGATGAGTTCGGGCGGTGCAGCCATATCGTCAGCGTCGTCAATGATGTGACGGAAGAAAAGCTGGCGAAGCATGCGCGTGAAGAAGCGCTCAGCCGGCTTGAAGAAAGCAATGCCAAATATCGTTCTTTGTTTGAGAGCAACGGCGATGCAGTTTTCACTTTGACATTGGATGGGCAGATCAATGGCGGAAACCGAATGGCCAGAACATTAATCCAGCGGCCTATCAACGAGTTGGCAGGCAGGCGTTTCTGTGAACTGGTCGAGCCGGCCGAGCACATGAAATCAAAAGAAATCTTTGAAGAGGCATCAGCAGGCATTTACAAAGACCACCGGCTGAACTTGCAAGCCAAAGATGGGGAAGCAATCGGGTGCTTAGTGAAATTCATTCCCATCAGCGTTTACGGGAAAGTTACTGGTTATTATTTGATGGCGAAAAATATGACCGAGCTGGACAGGCTGGTAAGCAAATATTTGGAGAGCGAAAAGAATTTTCGTGTGATTGCCGAGAATGTGTACGATGTGGTGGTCTTGATGAACAAGCAAAAGGAATATTTATATGTCTCCCCCTCCAGCCAAGAAATTTTCGGCATCGCCCCACAACAAGCCTCAGCGCAGAAACCTTTTTTCAACGTACATCCAGACGATTTGATACTTGTCGATAAGCAATTCCAAGAAGCCGTGCAACAGGAAGGCTCATATTCCTTGCAACTGCGCTTCGATCATCCTGAACGTGGATGGATTTGGGCGGAGATGAACGGAACACCCGTATATGATGAGGAAGGCGCATTTTCGCATATGGTTATGATTGTCCGGGATATTTCAGTACAGAAAGATTACGAATCACAATTAGAGTTTTATGCATTTCACGACTCCTTGACCGGCCTGCCAAACCGCCGTCATTTTCAAGAATACAGCCGCAATAAACAAAAAACACAGGAACAAGAGGGCGGTAAAATTGCGCTGGCTGTCTTAGACCTTGATAATTTCAAACAAATTAATGATGAATATGGCCATGATGTCGGCGATATGGTATTGATTGAATTTGCGAAGCGCTTGTCTAAACTGGAAGAACAAGGACATATTCCAGCGAGAGTGGGGGGCGATGAATTCGTTGTCTTGCTGGATGAAGCAACCGATGAGGAGGCTCAAGCTGCTGCCAAAACCATTCATGCCTTGCTCTCAGGCGACTTGATTGTGAATGGCAATCCCATCCCGATTAATTTCAGTATAGGAGCGGCTGTATCCTCTTCGGCAGAAGAAAACATTTCTGCCGTAGTAAGGCGGGCTGATGAAGCGATGTACAAAGCAAAAGGCAGTGAAACGGATACACTTCATATAGTACAGCCGTAAGCATATGCTTACGGTTTTTTTCATTCTTTTGAACTAAGGGAGAAAAAGCATTGTATTTATAGTAGTTCGAAATATATATTTGAATATTCGGAAATTAAAATGGTTTTCTTTTCCTGTGATAAATGATATGATTTCATTAAATCAATAAACCTAGTTAATATACATAAAATGGATTTAATAAATAAAAAGTAAATCTTTTGCCTTAGGACAAATGATTATTCCTAAGTATTCCAAGATTTATACCAATAAATAGGATTCCAACAACTGTAGATATCTGATAATTCGGATAAAAGAGGTGCGATGCCATGAGTTATTTCATCAGAAAGACAAGCTTAGCTCTTTGCTTTTTTGTCATATGCTGGTTGGCGTTTTCCGGTGCCGTCATGAATACTTCTGCGGATTCTGGCAGCCAGCTTATTTTGAATGATGGGAAAGACAAAATTATGGCGGGCAGCCGGCTTTCTATTCTTGAAGATGAATCAGGCAGTTTGCAAGTTGGAGATATTCAACAACCGCCATATATTTGGAATTTCATGTCCGCTGGCGATAACCCTTTGAACATCGGACTTAGCTCATCAACTTATTGGCTAATGATTGATGTGAAAAATCAGGCACAAGCCGACAAGGAATGGCTTCTCGAACTGGGATCTTCAAGTGTCGATCAAGTGAGCCTTTATACAGCTGACGACGAGGGCGGGTTCACGGTTGAGCAGGCTGGGCAGGAAATCGGCTCGAGAATCATCCATCGGACAGCAGTTTTTTCGATAGCTCCGCCCCCAGACGAATCGACCGTTTACTGGATGCGCGTTGAATCTTCTGCGCCGATTCAATTACCGGTAACTGTGTGGGATCGAGAGGCTTTTGAGAGCCAGACACGGCAGCAGGTGGCGTTTGTCGGCGTGCTTGGCGGTCTTGGGTTAATGTTTTTGTTCTATTATATTCATCGCTTCACTATGATGCGGCAGCGCGCCTATTTGTATTTCGTCATTTATGCCATCACGGCATTCTTTCTTTTTTCCTCAGCAGCCGGCTTGAGTTTGGATGTCATCTGGCCAGAGCTGGATTTATGGAACGGGCATAGCGTGTTCTTCATGGTCGGATTGTCATCGCTATCGGTGACGCTGCTGACGGAAGGCTTATTGAATACAAAACGCCATTTGCCTGAAACGGATCGCATGATCAAATCGCTGCTCATATTCAATGCAGTGGTGTTGACTACTTTATTCATTTCGCTTGAATGGGCGAGGCTCTTGCTTGTACTGGCACTGAGCGCGACATTGGCTGTCAGCTTGTTATTGGCGGGTTATGGCATGAAAAGGGGATTGGTGCATGCCCGTTATTACTCGGTATCGTTAATTTTCTTTGCAGTTGCGGCCGCTTTGAACGCTTTATACGTTTCTGGAATTTTGCCGGTCACAATAGCAGCACAAGGATTGATTTTTTTCCTGGGCATCTTTGCGGTTCTGTTTGCTGCATTAGCGCTCCGTGATAAAGAGAAAATCAGGGAGCAGGAAAGGCTTCAGCGTGAGCGAAATTCTGTAGAGCGGCAGCGCATCGAAATTGAACGGCTGCGGCAAGTGAATGAACGAAAAGACGAATTGCTCGCCATTACGTCCCATAGCCTGAGAACGCCGCTATATGGAATGGTGGGGATTGCAGAATCTCTTCAAGAATCTGCCTACAGCAAAATGCCCCATTCTGTTATCCAGCAATTAGAAACAATTTCTGAAAGTGGCAAAAAGTTGGCACGGATGATTAATGAAACCTTGGATTTTTCTGGACCGAAACATCATATATTGTCTTTACATCTGGAAAAAGTGAAACTTTCAGCCGTCTCGGATTCCATCATTCGCTTATGCACCCCTTTGCTGAAATCGAGTGAAGTCAGCTTAAAGCACACAATTCCCGCCGATTTCCCGGAAGCGATTGCCGATCCGGAAAGGGTGCGCCAAGTGCTCTACAATCTTGTTGGAAATGCAGTGGAGCATACGGAAAGTGGAAATATTACCATTTCAGCGAAAATCATCAAAAAGCAAGTCGCTATTACGGTTAAAGATACAGGAAGCGGAATGGAAGAACAGCAGCTGGATAGTTTGTTTGATCCGATCGGCACTTCAACGACCCCTCATTTAGGCATTGGAATGGGCCTGAAAATCACCAAAAGGCTGGTGGAGATGCAAGGTGGCTGGCTGAAGGCAGAGTCCGCTATTGGCAAAGGGTCTTCTTTTACCTTCACCCTGCCGCTTACCGAAGAAGAACGGGATCTGGAATCTGTTTCCCCGACAGAAATCAGGGAACTGACAGCATCGCAACTGGCTGACTCGCTGATCAAAGAAAAGAACGTTAAAAAAGGGTTGCGCATCCTCGTCGTGGAGGCAGAAGAAATCAACCGGCTCATGCTGGTCCACCAGCTTAAAGGAGAAGGTTATAAAGCGGAAGGTGTCAGCTGCGGGGAAGAAGCGCTTGTGCATTTGGAAAACCGGCCGGCGGATTTGGTCATTCTCGATGATGAGCTTCCGGATATGGCGGGGGACGAATTATGCCGCCGCATCCGGGTCAATGCGACCTTGACAGAATTGCCGATTTTAATGCTGTCCGATAAAGAAGGAGTCAGGGAAAAGACCAACGCTTTCAGTGCGGGTGCCAACGATTATTTGGTGAAGCCATGCGATGTCGAAGAGTTTCTTATGAGAGTGGAAACGCTCGCTACGCTACGCAGCATGACACAGGAAATCACCAATTTGAATTTCTTCCTGGAACGCAATGTCAAAGAGCGGACGATGGCGTTGGAGATCACCAACATGAACTTGTTAACGGTGAATGATGAAATCCAGGAAGTCGAAAAATCACGCAACGAAATGCTATCGGCGATTTCACATGAACTGGGTACACCGATTACCTTGATCCACAGCTATATCCAAGCAGTGAAAGAGAGCTTGATTGAAGAGAACAATCCCCGTTATTTGGATATGATCCATAAAAAACTCTTATTGCTGGAACGTTTGACGGAAGATCTGGTCGAACTGTCGAAATACAAATCGGGCAATATGACGCTGCGTTTCGGGGAACTGAAGTTGGATGAGTGGCTGGAGAGGATTGCGGCATCCATGGAAGCAGATCTTGCGCAGAGCGGCCGGCGGTTTCGTTTTGAAGGGCCGAGTGGAAAAGAACAGCCGGCCGATTGGAGGCTATTGGTCGATGTGGACCGCGTCGATCAAGTCTTCTCGAATTTACTATGGAATGCAGTCAAGCACACATCACCTGAAGAAGGGCGCATTACCTTGTCCGCAAGCATCCGGGCGAGCGCGAACATACTGGATGAAACGGAAGCAGATGGCGAGTTGATCATCCGTGTAGAAGACAATGGCTGCGGCATCAAAAAAGAAGCGCTGCCTCATATATTCGACCGGTTCTTCAAAATAGATGAATCGATCCATTACAAAGGAAGCGGGCTCGGTCTTGCAATTGCCAAAGAAATCATCCAATCACATCACGGTGAAATCTGGGCGGAAAGCGAAGAAGGCGCAGGCAGCACATTTATCATTGCCCTGCCTTTGAGATACTAATAAGCTATGGGAGGGATCTTCATGAACAGTGCGACGGTTTTAATTGTCGAAGACGAAGACGGCATCCGCGAATTGATGCGTTTGTTCTTGGTGAAGAAAGGCTATAAAATCCTCGAGGCCGAAGACGGCTATGAGGCGATGGATGTGCTGTCGAAAGAGAATCCGGATTTGATCTTGCTGGATATCGAAATGCCGGGAATGAGCGGCCTGGAATTATGCGAGAAAATCCGTATACGTACCAAGACGCCGATTCTTTTCGTCAGCTACCGGAAAGAACTGGCTTATAAGATCCAAGGGCTGGAAGTAGGCGGCGATGATTATATTACCAAGCCCTTCGATTTTACAGAGCTGGAAGCGCGTGTCAAAGCAATCTTGCGCCGCAACGGATGGAAGAGCGGCGAAGAGGACAAGTTGTCGATCCTGAAATTCGGTGACCTCCATATTCATGTCGATTCGCGTGAATTGTACGTGAAGGGCAAACCTGTGAAGCTGTACCATAAAGAATTCCAATTATTATTATTGATGGCCCAAACCCCGAATCGCGTCTGGACAGCCGAGCAATTATACGATCAAGTATGGGGCTATTATTCAGAAGGAGATGTCCAGACTGTCAAGGTACACATCAGCAATCTGCGCAGGAAAGTGGAGAGCGACCCGGCGAGCCCACGCTATATTCAGACGGTTCGCGGATTCGGTTATAAGTTTATGAATTGAAAATAGAAAAGCTGATCGGTTTGCCTGGAAGGCAAACCGATCAGCTTTTTTTATTTGCTTAAATTCTATGAAACTTATTACGTGCAAGTATGACAAAAGCGCCAGAAAGAATTAATTTTTTAGATAAATAAAACTAGTGAGACTATTTAACTTTGTTTTAACCTGCTCTCTTTAGTATGGGTCTTAACCGATAGGAAGACAGATCTCAAGGAGGAAAAGCAAATGATTGAGAACAAAATCAAGATGACGAATGAACCGCCTGTCAGTTTCGAACAGCAGACCGTCTTCAAGCAAAGCCGGGAAGCTCCAAGCACACAGCCTTCCATCACGGGGCTGGGCCTTTCGGAAAATGTGGCAGGATCGCTCGCGTATTTGCTCGGATTTTTCTCAGGGTTCATCCTGCTGATGGTCGAGCGGGAAAATCGTTTCGTCCGTTACCATGCTTTCCAGTCCGTATACGTCTCGATTCTTTTTTTCACATTGTTTACGGCGGCCAGCATGATGCCGATGACTGGGTGGGTGGCCGAAGTGCTATTGATGCCGATCGGATTGGTGTTATGGATCATCCTCATGTTGAATGCGCATAACGGAAAAGCGCTGCGCCTGTGGATCATCGGCCGCTTTGCAGAAAAACAGCTCCATTGATCAAGCAAAATCACCCCGTACATGGGGATATGAGGTGAAGACATGGAAAGTACATTCAATATGAAAGAGTTTTTCAAGAACCTGAAGAAACGCTTGCCGCTCATTATCGCGATGACGGTTGCATTTGTCGCCATCGCAGCAGCTGTCAGTTATTTATGGATGAAGCCGGTCTATCAGGCATCGACACAAATCCTGGTCAATAAAGCCCCGGCCAATGCCCAGGAATTCAGCATGCAAGATATCGACACCAACCTGCAATTGATTAGCACCTATAACGTCATCATCAAAAGTCCGGCGATTTTGACGGAAGTCATTAATGAACTAGGGCTTAACGAAACGGTGCAATCGCTGAACGAACGAATCGAAGTCTCAAGCATCGAAGATTCGCAAGTCGTGACGCTTGAAGTCGAAGACGGGTCAATGCAGCAGGCAGTGCTGATCGCCAATACGACTGCCAAAGTGTTTGAACAGGAAATCCGCAATTTGATGCGTGTCGACAACGTCAGCATACTTGCTCCTGCCACGATGCCGGCGAGCCCTGAGCCCGTCAAGCCAGATCCGCTGTTCAATATGGCAGTTGGCGCGATTATCGGCTTTATGCTCGGGACCGGGCTTGCAATCGTCCTGGATCAATTGAACACGACGGTGCGCACGGAAGAAGATATCGATGAATTGCTTGGATTGCAAGTGCTCGGCGTGGTGAGCCCGGTCGGCGACTTGGACAGAACGGATAAATCATCGAAACATACTGACAGAATGGAGTTGGATGAGAATGTTGAACCAGACAGCGTCAAAACGGCCGCTCGCCCGAAAGTTGGTAGCACGTATTAAGCCGAATTCGGTGATCAGTGAACAATACCGCACGATCCGCACCACAATCAATTTTTCTTTGCCTGGCAACGAAATGAAGACTTTATTATTTACTTCCGCTTCGAAAGAAGAAGGCAAATCGACAACTTCAGCCAATATGGCAGTCGTTTTTGCGGAATCCGGAAAAAAAGTGCTGCTTGTCGACGCCGATATGCGAAAACCGACATTGCACCATACCTTCAATTTGAACAATCATATCGGCTTGTCGAACTTATTGGTCGGTAAAGGAGAACTCGAGCAAAGTGTCCGCGACAGCGGCATTCACGGTTTGGAACTGTTGACCTCGGGACAAGTGCCACACAACCCGGCAGAATTGCTGGATTCGTCGATGCTGGATCAATTGGTCGCTGAGATGAAGGAGCGTTACGATCTGATCATCTTTGACTCACCGCCGATCTTGTCGGTAACGGACTCCAAGATCCTGGCGAATAAATGCGACGGCACAGTGCTTGTCGTCAATACCGGAAAAACCGAAAAGCAAAGCGCAATCAAGGCGCGGGACAGTTTAGCGACTTCTAGAGCTTATATTGTCGGAGTCGTGATGAATAATTACAAACTCAGCAAGGACCATTATTACAGCCATGAATACAATTAATAAGCGGTACCTGCGCGAGGTGAAGGGGCTAATGACATGACGATTACTAGACGCTATACATCATTGTTCTTAATCGACTCGCTGATCATCCTCTCAGCCACATATCTCTGTTATTTGTTTTTGCTGCCGTTCGACAATATTATGTCGAACCGGCTGCTATTGCTCATGACCATTACTTTATTCATCGCCCATCATTCCTTTGCCTGGCATTACGGGCTTTATCGAAAAGTATGGGCTTACGCTTCGGTCCATGAACTGAAATCGATCGTTAAAGCGGTCACTTTGACGATGTTTGTCGCAACCGTTATGCAATACATTCAGACAGGCGGCGTGTTTGTCCGTATCCTGGCGCTGACATGGATGTTCCTTATTCTGTTTCTCGGCGCATCGCGCTTTTCATTCCGACTGTATCATGAGCGCGAACCGCGAAAAAGCGAAGGCCAGTTCAGCCGTACGATTGTTGTGGGGGCGGGGGAAGCCGGCCGCATGATCGTTCGCCAGATGAAACAGAATCCGCAATGGGGAAGAAAACCGATTCTCTTTGTCGATGATGACCGCACAAAATGGGGTCTGGAAATTTTTGGGTTAGGAGTAGCAGGTCCGATTTCGGAGATTCCGCGATTGGCTGCCCACAACGAAATCGACCAAATTGTCATTGCCATTCCATCGTTGTCGAAAAGGGATATGGCGGAAGTAACAAAACTGTGCATCGAAACCGGCCTCAAAGTGCAGACCATCCCGCGAATTGAAGATTTGATGGTCGGAAAAGTCAAAGTCAGCGATATCCGGGATGTAAAAATCGAGGATCTTCTCGGCCGCGAAGAAGTCCGCTTGGATATGGAAGCTTTAACGGAAAAAATTGAAGGCAAAAGCATTATGGTTACCGGCGCCGGTGGATCGATCGGTTCGGAAATCTGCCGACAGATCGGTGTATTCAAACCTGCACGATTGCTCTTGCTGGGCCATGGTGAAAATTCGATTTACACGATTGACCGTGAGTTGCGGGCGAAAGTGCCGAAAGAAATCGACATCGTCCCAATCATCGCCGATATCCAGGACCGCGAAAGAATCTTCGAAATGGTTGGCAAATTCAAACCGGACATTATTTACCATGCTGCTGCCCACAAGCATGTGCCATTAATGGAAGCGAATCCACTTGAAGCGGTGAAAAACAATATTTTCGGAACGAAAAATGTGGCAGAAGCGGCAGACCGTCACGGAGTCGGAAACTTCGTCATGATCTCCACTGACAAAGCGGTCAACCCGCCGAATATTATGGGGGCCTCTAAGCGCTTTGCGGAAATGATCGTCCAAAACTTGGCGGTTTCTTCCGAGACGACATTCGCTGCCGTACGTTTTGGCAACGTTCTCGGATCAAGAGGCAGTGTCGTTCCGCTATTCCGTGAACAAATCGCAAAAGGTGGCCCAGTCACCATAACCGACCCGAAAATGACCCGTTATTTCATGACCATTCCGGAAGCTTCCCGATTGGTAATCCAGGCCGGCATGCTGGCATCAGGCGGGGAAGTGTTCGTATTGGATATGGGGGAACCGGTGAAAATTGTCGATTTGGCACGTAATATGATCCGCTTGTCCGGATTTGAAGAAGATGAAATCCAAATCAAGTACACGGGCATGCGGCCTGGTGAAAAGCTCTATGAAGAACTATTAGATCCAAGTGAAATCCAATCGGAAAAAGTATTTGCGAAAATCCATATCGGAAAAGCCACTCCGATCAGCCAAGTAGAAATCAGCCGTATTTTGAAAAAGCTTCCTGACATGGAAGAACAGGAAATCCGAGATACCTTATTGAAGCTCGCGAACCGTCCGAAAGAACAACAAGTGAAGGAACCCGCATGGCAAGAAAAATGGAAAATCGAAGGAGGATTAGCCTGATTACAGTTTCTGCCTACAAGCGCAGGGGGGATGACAAGTGAAGCTGCTATCGACGGAACTGTATGGAAGTTCTCCTATTTGCCTCCAAAATGTGCTGCTCAGCTTCCGGGAATACGCCAATTCACGAAAACGCTACGGCATGGGCTATTATCGCTTTCTCCACCAACTTTCCGGTATGGACGAGAATGACAGCCAATCAGAGGAACGTTACCAGGACCTCGAATTGCGCTCGCTGCTCCGCCATGCTGCTGAGCATAGCAGTTTTTATCAAGAATTATATGGAAGCGATTTAACTGATATTCGATCAGCCGGTGATTTGCGGCAGCTTCCATTTGTTGAAGAGGAGGTCTTCAACAAACGGATTGATGAAATTCGTGCACAAAATATCCAATGGAAAAAAAGAGAACCAGAAGGGTTACTGGCAAGCCAAATACCCCATTTATGGCTGACCAATTTGGATCTGCAAAAGCAAACAGCAGCAATTGACCATTTTAAGAAGCAGCACGGTGCAATCAATCTGGAAATGAAACGTGCGACATTTTACCATGGAGATTTTGTGCCGCTTGGCCAAAAAGAAGGGGCGTTTTGGCGTGATATTTACTATCTTAACCAACGCCTTTATTCGGCCGATCATTGCACAGAGTCCCATCTCTCTGCCGTCGTTCGCAACCTGAATGGTTTTCGGCCTGATTTCATCGATGGTTTACCTGGAGCGATTTTAGCACTTGCCCGTTTCATCAACGATTATCGACTTCTTCTGGATTTCCAAGCAATCGCTGTTTTCGTTGAAACGGACAGTTTGTCTGTTGACGAGCGATTGGAAGTCGAGAGTGCGTTCGGCTGTACTGTCCGCCGGTGGAATATGAAAACCGAACGCTCGCCATTTCTTTCGGAATGCGCGGCCGGCAATCTGCATTTCAATATGCGGACAGGAGTCATGGAGTTTACCGAAAAAGGCGAAATGCTTTTGACCCGTTTTCATACAAAAGGGACGCCGCTGATCCGCCTGAAAATCAAAGACCAGTGGATGCCCGTACATTGCCCATGCCCATGCGGAAGCGTGCATCCGGTAGTGCGCAAGCCGCTGCAGCCCATCTCCGGTTTTTTGCAATCCAGGAGCAGGGGGCGGGTGACCAGTTTGTATTTGGCGACCGTTCAGGAAAAGTTTCAACATGCGGCGCCATCGATGCAATTCATCCAAAATTCAGTAGATGCAATTGAAATCTGGCTTAGTGGAACCGAAATTGTTCCTAAAGAACTTGAACAAAACATTGTTCAGGAAATGGCCGGCATATTTGGCGAAGACATGCGTTTTACAGTGAGGGGCCGGTCAAGCAGCCCGGCGGAAGAGATCGGTGCATCTGGCTTGATTATCAATAATTTGCAAGTGCCGAGGGCTTGTCAAAGCGAATACGGCATGGACTGAAAGTGCCGAAGAATAAGAGGAGGCTGTTGTACATGAATATTCGACAGGACGCAGGAGCATCGGTTGTGCCGTTTCCGGTTCCAGTTCCAGTTAAAGAAACAGGTAACAGGATTTTTCTTTCTGCCCCGCATATGACAGGGAATGAACAAAAGTATATTAGCGAGGCATTCGATTCTAACTGGATTGCGCCAATGGGAGCGAATGTTAATCAATTCGAAGCGGAAATGGCTGCATATGCCACGACACAGGCAGCCGCTGCTTTGTCTTCAGGAACTGCCGCGATTCATCTGGCCCTGCAGTTGCTGGGGATCGGCAAAGGAGACCGTGTATTCTGTTCCAGTTTAACGTTTGTGGCAAGTGCCAATCCAATCCTCTATGCTGGGGCCGAGCCTGTTTTTATCGATTCGGAAGAAGAAACGTGGAATATGTCTCCGTGGGCGCTGCAAAAAGCATTCGCAGCCGCAGAACAAGAGGGAAAACTTCCAAAAGCGGTGGTCATTGTACATATTTATGGACAAAGCGCCCGTATGGATGAACTCATTGCCCTTTGCGATCATTACGGGGTGCCGGTCATTGAAGATGCAGCGGAATCGCTCGGGTCTACTTATAAAGGGAAAAAAACCGGCAGTCTTGGGACATACGGTATTTATTCATTCAATGGCAATAAAATCATCACGACCTCTGGAGGAGGCATGCTGGTGTCGAATGACCGTAAAGGTGTGGCACAGGCAAGATTTCTCGCCTCCCAGGCGAAAGACGATGCCCCGTTTTATGAACACAGCCGCGTCGGCTATAATTACCGGATGAGCAATGTATTAGCTGGCATCGGGCGTGCACAGCTTGAAGCGATCGAACTGCGCGTTTCGGCCCGCCGAGCTGTCTTCAATCGCTATTTTTCCTCACTCGGCACGCACGAAGCGATAAAATTCCAGCCTGAGCTTGAAGGTACACGCTCAAATCGGTGGCTGACGGTCATGCTGCTTGACCCGGCGAGAACCGATCAGTCGCCTGATGCCATCCGTGAATGGTTGGAATCACAAAATATCGAATCGCGGCGTGTCTGGAAGCCACTTCATCTGCAACCCTTGTTTGCAGGCTGCAAATTCTATTCGCATAACCCGCATGGCAAGACGGCTGTTAGCGAAAAACTATTTGCAGAAGGGCTATGCCTGCCTTCGGGCTCAGACTTGCAACCGGAGCAGCAACAGCGCATCATCGGACTGCTTGAAGAAATCTTAGCCTAAACGCCCTTAGACGGAGCCGCATTTTGGTGGTACGATTAGTACGAAATCAAAAGACGGTTCGCAAGGAGCAGATGAACGTGAGTAAAAACACGAAAAATCAGCGAATGGTCAGGCTGCTTCCAGGTCTGGCCCTTTGTTTATTGGTTATATGGGCAGGAATTTACGGAGCGGATTTGATCGGTACTGCGCTCGGTGCGGCAGGGTTCTTGCCAGAAGGCGGCAAAAGCCCGGTATCTGGGATTTTTGTGGCGATCTTGATCGGCATCATCATCCGCAACACAATAGGCTTGCCGGAAGTCTTCATTAGCGGCATCGGTTTTGCCGTTAAATATGCATTGCGTTTAGGTATCATCCTGCTTGGCCTGCGCTTGAGCTTGACGGAAGCCTTGACGCTAGGCGCATGGGGCATGCCGCTTATCGTGGCCTGCATCACCGTAGGAATCGGAGTCACATTGTTTTTTACAAAACTATTCGGCCAATCCAACCGGCTTGGCGCTTTAATTGCGAATGGAACTGGAATTTGCGGCGTGACCGCCATTATGGCGACAGCACCGGTGATTCGTGCAAAAGAAAACGAAATTTCATATGCTATTGCCAATATCACGGTTTTCGGGTTGGCGGGCATGTTGTTCTATCCATACCTCGCCCATTTCTTTTTTGCCGATGAGCCAATTAAAGCCGGCCTGTTTCTCGGCACCGCCATACATGACACGGCGCAAGTAACTGGCGCTGCCTTGATGTATGAGCAAATGTACGGCTCGACATTGGCGCTTGACGTGGCGACCATCACGAAATTGACGCGCAACTTGTTCATCATTGCAGTGATCCCCCTGATCGCTTACTTATTTTTCCGGAGTGAAGGGCAAGAGGGAGGCACGATGCCGAAATGGTATCAATTGTTCCCTTTCTTCATTCTTGGATTCCTTTTGCTGTCGCTTCTCCGCACGGTCGGTGATGCGACACTCGCTTCAGGCGGACAAGCATTCGGCATTTTTGGCGCCGCAGGCTGGGAAGAGTTCTACAGCTTTTGGAGTTCTTTCGGCTCGACGTATATGCTCGGCCTTGCGATGGCAGGCGTCGGGTTATCGACCAATTTGAAGATATTCCGCGGGATGGGATTGAAGCCTTTCTACATCGGCTTGATTGCAGCCATCTCAGTGGGGGCGGTCAGTTTATTGCTCATTTCGCTATTAGGCGATCTGGTGCAGCTGGCTGCCTGAACGAAACCTGGGGCCTTTCAAAGGTTCCAGGTTTTTTATATGAATTAATTGAAATATTTACCATAAATAACTCTCATTAAACTCTCAGAATAGTCTCAGTACTTTCTCAGATTCAAAATCTATACTTTCTCTATGGCATACAAATTACTACCCATTAAGGAGGGAGCAAATGGCTATTGAAATTTTCAGCAGGAGGGAACAGAAGTATTTGATAACACGGAAACAGTACAATGCATTGATCCATGAACTGGCTCCGTATATGCGAGATGACCGGAATGGGGAGAACGGCCGCTATACCGTAAGCAGCCTGTATTTCGACAACGCGGAGCGGGCTATCTACTATGAGACGAAAAACAAATTGAAATACCGGCAAAAGCTGAGGCTGCGGATATATGGGGATACTGGCCCGGATGGCTTGGCATTTTTCGAGGTCAAGCAAAAACACGGCAATGTCGTCTATAAACGTAGGCTGACAATGCCCCTTTCAGAAGCGCACCGTTATTTAAACGCGCCAATGGTCGGATCAGCGGATGACTACGAAAGTTCCAATCCCCAAGTGCTGAGGGAAATCGACTATTTTCGCCGCTTGTACCGGCTAGAGCCGACGATGATTGTCGCTTATGACCGCCACGCCATGCATGGCAAAAGCAATAGTGATTTGCGGATCACCTTCGATTTCAATTTACGATGCCGCCGGGATGAATTACAGCTGGAGAAAGGCCCGCATGGCAGCCATTTCATCGATCCGGATCTGGTCGTCATGGAAGTGAAGGTCGACCAGAGTGTACCGCTTTGGCTTGCCCGGCTCTTGCAGCGGCAAAATTGTGAACAGCGCAGTGCTTCGAAGTTCTGTACATCGACTGAACAACTGGCAGACACTGTGCTCGCACCAGCGGGTTTCACAGAACAAACAACTATAGGGGGAGATTCGCATGGAAAAGATCAATGAAATTTTTAGTGTTAATGCAGAAACTGGGGAATCGACATTGTGGATGAGTTTATTGGCGATGGCCATTGCGCTTGTCTTGAGCTTGATCATCACGCAAGTATACCAATTGACATTCACGGGGCAACATTACTCCCAGGATTTCGTCCACACGATCGTCATGATGAGCGTGGTCGTCTCGGTTGTCATGAACGTTGTCAGTGGCAATGCCGGCGTCGCTTTCGGCTTGTTCGCAGTCTTCTCACTGATACGATTCCGCAGTGCTGTCACCAACGCGAAAGATATTGCATACATTTTCTTCGGCCTCTGTGTCGGGATGACGGCAGGGCTGTTTCAATTCCAGTTGGCAATCGCTTTGACATTGTTTGCCTCTTTCGTTTTCTATTTCCTTTTCAAAAGCAATTACGGAAAAGGCCGCAGCACCCAATTGCTTAAAGTCATGGTTCCTGAAAACTTGAATGAAGAACAATTGCTGGATGATATTTTAGCCGAGCACACCGATGAGTTCAAGCTATGCCAAGTGGAGACGGCGAATCTTGGCACGATGATTCTTTATACCTTCTCGATTCGCGGGAAACAAGGCGTTAAAGACAGGTACTTGCTTGACCGGATCCGCGAACGCAATGCTAATTTGAAAGTGACTCTTTCATATATGCAAGCCACAGAATGACGTATACGCCCCAGCCCGCCATTTCTGGCAGCTGGGGCATTTTCAGGCTAAGGGGGAGAGTTGGAATTCCTGTTTTCGCCAAGCTCCCTCAGGGTATGGACAAGTAATAGTATTTAAAGGAGGAGAAGAGAATGAATATAGAAGCCGAACGCGATCTTTTAAAAGACGAATATGGCAATTATTATGTCGTCTCCTATGCGACAAAAGATTCCTTGACTGTGGTGAATGCCGCTTTGTATCATGCGTTCAATCAAGAGCTGACAGACGATTTTGTGGCAGAAGTAAAGCGCAAATATCCAAAAGGCGTAGCCGTTGGCGTCTATTTTGCGGATCTTGTGCATGAACAAATCGAAAAACTCGAAGACCCGGAATTTCGAGGACATATTTATGATTTAAATGAAGTGCGGAAAGAATATGATATCCACCTGAAACCGATTTACCATAATTCAATCCATCTTTAATCAAGTTGAAAACAAATATATCTTTTCCTGTTTATTAATTACTGAATATTCTGTAAAATTATCGTAGCACCAATTAGTTGAAAAGGAGGAGAGTTGATGAAATATCGCTATGGTTTAGGAGGGCTGGCACTTGTACTTACAATGGCCGGCTGCGGGACGCAGGATACGGTGACGGAAGAAGCTGCTGAAGAGTCGGGGCAGGAAGATGCCGTCCAGGAAGAAGCGGCATCGGAAGAAACGCCAGCGGACAGTAACAGTGGAGACAGCCATGATAGCGAAGAGGCCGCTGTCGATCCATATGATTATTTCCTTGAAGATGGGTCAACAGCAAGATTCGAGGGCTACGGCAACGAATTTGCCGAGTTTACGCTGAAAACCGATTATATGGAAGCGAACCATGTCGCGACTTATGAAGAAAATGGCGGCACCGTCGTGCTGAGAGTCTACCGGTTGCTGGACGACCGTATTGAACTCGTCAAACAGGAGGGTGAATTTTATGATGAGTACACCGCAAGCTTTGAGGAATTGGAAGCCTTGGAAGTGATTTCGACTTACTTGGAATTTCCGATTGAAGAAGGTCAGCAAATCGGAGATGCAACTGTTGTCGAAACCGGAACTAGCTTAGAGACGCCATACCAAAATTTCGATGACGTATTCATGCTTGAATCGTTTGAGGGAGAAGACGGCGCGGTCAACCGGAATTATTTTGTCAAAGGCTACGGGGAAGTAAAACGTGAATTCCGCGGAAATGTCGATGATCCCGATGACATGGCGGTCACTTCTACACTTGCATCCATCGAACTTGGCGAAACTAGGAAGTGAATAAATAGATTTATGGAAAAGCCCGCTTATGAAGCGAGCTTTTTTGACTGTATAGGGATTATCTTATTGTCTGAAAAAAATTGAGAAGGTCACGACTATCAAAGTCGGTTAATGGAAGAAATATTCGATGTCAATAACGAAGATATGAAAAAGGAACTAACGGGACTTCACTCATTCTCTATCAGCCTAAAGTCTGAAATTAATCAGAATTATAAGAAAAGTCTTTCAATTTAGCGTGGAGTCGATATAATAAACAATTATAATCAAAAGGGAGATGAGGCAAATGACCGATTTGAAAACCGATTCGCTGAACTTGCATAGAAGGCATCAAGGGAAATTGGAGATTCGTTCAAAAGTGGCTGTGGAAAACGAAAGGGATTTGAGCCTCGCTTATTCTCCTGGCGTAGCGGCACCGTGCCGTGAAATTCATGCCGATCCAAGCAAAGTCCATGACTATACGATGAAAGGCAACACAGTCGCGGTTATTACAGACGGCACCGCTGTGCTTGGACTCGGCAATATCGGACCGCAAGCAGCGCTTCCTGTTATGGAAGGGAAAGCTTTATTGTTCAAGGAATTTGCCGGTGTGGATGCATTCCCGATCTGCCTCGATACGACAGATGCGGAAGAAATCATCCGAACCGTCAAATTGCTCGAACCGGGCTTTGGCGGCGTCAATCTGGAAGACATTGCCGCCCCGACCTGCTTTATCGTGGAGCAGCGCCTGAAACAGGAAATGAACATTCCTGTCTTCCACGATGACCAGCACGGCACCGCGATTGTTACACTGGCGGGCCTCATCAATTCCTTGAAGCTGGTCGAAAAGGAAATTGAAGATGTGAAAGTGGTAGTGAACGGCGCTGGTGCAGCAGGCATCGCCATTGTTAAATTACTGGCGAAGTTCGGATTTGGCCATATCGTCATGTGTGATACGAAAGGCGCGATTTATAACGGTCGCCCGAATGGCATGAATCCGTTCAAAGCGGAAGTGGCGGAAATGAGCAATTACCAGATGGAACAAGGGCAATTGGCGGATGTTATCGCCGGTGCAGACGTCTTTGTCGGTGTATCGGCAGAAGGCGCATTGACCGAAAGTATGGTGCGTTCGATGAACGAAGATCCGGTCATCTTTGCGATGGCGAACCCGAACCCGGAAATTTTGCCGAATGCCGCAAAATCAGCCGGAGCTCGAGTGGTTGGGACTGGGCGTTCCGATTTTGCCAACCAGGTCAATAACGTATTGGCATTTCCAGGATTGTTCCGTGGTGCCCTCGATGTACAGGCGAGCGATATTAACGACGCGATGAAAATCGCGGCAGTTGAAGCGATTGCTTCCTTGATCGCCACCCATGAACTTCACGAAGATTATGTGATACCGAAGCCGTTCGACCCGCGGGTAGCACAGGCGGTCGCAGAAGCAGTCGCTAGGGCTGCTGAAGAAACGGGCGTTGCCAAAGTATCGCTCAAAGAGCCTGCCCAGCAGATTGTCTTATAATAAATAGAAGAAAGCCTGAATTCCCCTCCCCCTGGAATTCAGGCTTTCTTAGGTTTCATAACGGTAGGGTGAAATAGCACAAAAAAAGACTGTCCGGTTTCGTCAACAAGATGACGAGCCGGACGGTCTTTTTCAAGGAGAACCATCAATCAGCGACGCTCAGTCCTTTAGCGATCGCGATTTTTTCGAGTGCCTGGCTAAAGTCATTGATTAAATCATCGGCGTGCTCGAGCCCTGCGGAAAAGCGTAGAAGCCCATCGGTGATGCCGCGCTTTTCGCGTTCAGCGGGTGGCATCGCGGCATGGGACATCGTAGCCGGATAGGACAAGATCGATTCGACGGCGCCAAGGCTGACGGCGAACACAGGAATTTCCAAAGCATCTACGAGAATGCGGGCGGCGTCCTTATCCGCCAGGCGGAATGACAGCACACAGCCTGCGTGGCTTGCTTGGCGGTTATGGATCGGGTTTCCGGGATGGAACGAGAAGCCGGGATAATAGACTTCTTCGACAAGTGGGTGCCTGTGCAGATACTCTGCAATGCGTGCGGTCGTCTCGCCGGATTGTTTTGTGCGGGCGCCGAGCGTTTTAATGCCTTGGATCAGTGTATAGGAGTCCTGTGCGCCGAGCACAGATCCGAATGTGTTTTGGATAAAGGCCAATTGTTCCCCGAGGCCCGCATCTTTTGTTACCGCAAGACCGGCTGTAATATCGCTATGGCCAGAAAGGAATTTCGTCGCACTGTGGAGCACGATATCCGCACCGAGTTCAAGTGGATTTTGGTAAAGCGGCGTCATGAATGTATTGTCGACGAACGTCATGGCGTCGTTTGCTTTGGCCAGTTTCGCCGCCATTTCAATATCGGTAATTTTCATGACGGGGTTGGAAGGCGTTTCGATGTAGACAACTTTCGTGTTCGGCTGGAATGCGGCAGCGACTTCCCCGAGGTCGGTCATATCGACGAATGTGTAATCGACTTTGAATTTTTCCAGCACTTCCGTAATGAAGCGGTAAGTGCCGCCGTAAACATCTTCCGAGACCAGCACATGGTCGCCGGCTTTCAATAGCATAAAGGCCGATGAGATAGCAGCCATGCCGGAAGAAAAGGCCAAGCCCCGTGCGCCGCCTTCAAGTTTGGCGATCGTTTCTTCAAGCGACTTGCGCGTCGGGTTGCCAGAGCGGCTGTAATCAAACGGCCCGAACGAATCGATGCTTTCCTGGTGGAAAGTCGATGATAAATAGATCGGCACATTGACTGCGCCTGTTAATGGATCGATGCCTGCTGAATGGATCAATTTCGTCTCGCGTCGTTCACTCATGGGAAACGACCTCCTTTTCCAGTTTGGCCAAGGCTTGTGACAAATCAGCGATCAAATCTTCTGCCTGCTCTACGCCTACTGAGAAGCGGAGCAGGCGGTTACAGACGCCGCGTGCCGTCCGTTCCGCTATCGGCATGTCGGCGTGGGTCTGCGTTGCAGGATACGTGATGAAACTTTCCACACCACCGAGGCTCTCGGCGAATGTGATGAGCGACAGGCTTTCGAGGAATTCCCCGACCCATTGTTCTTCGTGCAAGCGGAACGACAGCATGCCGCCTTTCCCGGGGTACAGCACGTCTGTCACGGTCTCTTGAGTTTCAAGGAAGCGGGCGAGTGCTTTGGCGTTCGCTTCGTGTTGGCGCATACGCAGAGGCAAGGTTTTCAAGCCGCGGATCAACAGCCAGGAATCAAGCGGTGAAAGCACAGCGCCGGCTGAGTTATGGGCGTTGAAAAGCTGCGCGCATAAATCCTCGCCTTTTGCGGCGACTAGCCCAGCAAGCACATCGTTATGGCCGCCGATGTATTTGGTCGCGCTATGGAGTACGATATCAGCGCCGATTTCGAGCGGCTGCTGCAAGAAAGGCGTCAAAAAGGTATTGTCGACGATCAGTAAAAGATTGTGGCGCTTGGCCAGTTGTGCATACAATTCCAAATCGATTTCCTGCATCAACGGGTTGGTGGGTGTTTCAATGAAAATCGCCTTTGTGTTGTCAGTGATTTTTGCTTCGGCCGTTTTCGGGTCGACGAAGGGATCGTATACGGGACGGATATGGTATTTTTCCTCATATTGTTCCAGCAGGCGGTAAGTGCCGCCATAAATATCTTCAGGAAGCAAGATCTCGTCGTTCGGACGGAACAGGGAAAGGACCAGTTGGATCGCGGCCATGCCAGAGCTGCACGCAAAGCCTGCGTCACCGCCTTCTAAGTTTGCGATCCCTTCTTCTAGAAGCTGGCGTGTCGGATTTTTCGTCCGCGTATAATCATAGCCTGTGGATTTGCCAAGGCCTTCGTGTTCGTAGGCGGTAGAAAGATAAATCGGGGGATTGACCGCCCCAGTGCGTTGATCGCTGCGGTTGCCGAGTTGTACCAGGCGTGTTTCTAGGCTATGTTGTGTCATGGTCCTCATCCTTTCAAATCAAAAAGCAGGGGCTTTCTTCTATGATAAGAAGAAAGCCCCTGCCGTATATGCTATCTTCTCATCTTCTAGGTTGCACCTATTGGAATTAGCACCGTGACATATAAGTCCGGTTGCTGAGACTTCAAAGGGCCAAATCCCTCCATCTCTCTCGATAAGAATCGTTTTATATAGTTGTGGTTGGTTGATGTTTTCCATCATACGGCAATTACTTTCGAAACACAAGCGGAATATTGAAAATACTCTTGTAAATTTCCTGAATGCGCTCGCTTTTATTTCGAAAGCTGAAATGGTATGCTGAGGTATACTTTTATCCTGTCCAGCTTATACAAAGCCGGTTGCAAAGGGGGCCTGAATTATGTACATCGTCACATCTACAGTCATCGTACCTGAAGACAAAGTGCAAGACGTCATAGAAATTTATCAAAAACGATCGCGTCGTGTAGACCAGGCGGAAGGCTTCACTTCGTTCCGCTTGATCCAAAACACAAAAAAGCGCCATGAACTGACCGTCCACTTGGAATGGCAATCCAAGCAAGCATATATGAATTGGGTCAAGAGCCAGGAGTTCAAGGAAATCCATGATTTGGAGAAGAATTATCCAGACCAGGAACTCGCGGGCATCGTCCCGAAAGTCCATCAATACGAAGTGGTGGCCGAATGAACCAGGAGCAAAAACAGAAAATCGCAACCGACACGGCAGACGGTATATACGAAGCATACCCGAATTTATGGGAGCGTTTCGGCGATAAGGGATATGAACATACCGTCAAAGATAATCACCACCACTTGGATTACCTTGAAACTGCGTGGGAGCTGCAAAGCGAGCAATCCTTTCTAGACTATGCCATCTGGCTCGAGACGGTGCTCTTGAGCCGCAATGTCGAAACTGCTCTCATCATCGATAATTTTCAGCGGCTTATTGAAATAGTGCCGCGTCATACCGAAACAACGCAAGGAGATTTCATGCTGGGCTGCCTCGATCGCGCAGTCCGGTTATTGGAGCTCCCTCAACATAAAAGGGGCTGATCAAATGAACGAGTCATCACAACTTTCGGATCTTTTTTTGCAAGGGCAGGAAGAGGAAGCTTTGAAATACGTCCAGGACTTCCTGGAAAACCATTCACATGAACAGCTTTACGACGAACTTCTGACGCCGGCGATGTATCGCATCGGAGAATTATGGGAGAAAAATGAAATTTCAGTAGCGGAAGAGCATTTGGCAACCGCCGTCTGCGATTTTGTCTTGTCCGCTACGGAACTGCGCAATAAAGATAAAGCTGGCCGCAAAAAGGCGATGATCTTCGGTCCGGAAGGCGAAGAGCATTACATCGGGCTCAAGATGGTCTCTGCGATGTTCCGCGAAGAGGGATATGAAGTGCGTTATATGGGGCCGAATCTGCCCCTCGACTCGGCACTCAAGTTGGCTGATGAATGGCAGCCGGACGTGGTGGCATTGTCGGGCGCACTTGCACATCGCTTGCCGGTTTTGAAAACCTATGCAGAAACATTTGCAAAAGCTGAATTCAAACCGGCCGTCTTGATCGGCGGCAGGGCCGTCACCTTGTCGAGCTTTGCGGATTTGCACATAAAAGGAGCGGTCGTCGTCCGGGAACTCGGGGCGCTCCGCGAATGGATCCGCACCGGAAAGGGGTCGAACGATGACACGCTCTCTACTGGCTGAATGGCCGCTTCCGGCTTTTCAATTGAACAATAGCTTTGCGGTCGTTGATTATTCCTTGGAAGCAGAACAGCTTTTCGGGAAACCAAGAGAATTCTTCGAATTGCTCGATGAAGGAAGCCGTGCCAAAGCGGAACGGTTGCTGAAAGTACGCGACAGCAAAAAACCTGTCGAATTGAATTTCACCACAGCGGCCGGCTTCTTTTTAGCGGACGTCTATTACCGCTGGGACAGCGACTTTTCGCTGAATCTTGTACTAGTGCCAAAAGATGAACAAATGGCCACTATCATGGCGCAATTGGTTCGCTTGCGAGGCCGCTTGAAAGAAACGGATTATGAATTGCTCAAAGAAAAAGAACGGGCGGATGCACTGCTAGAGAAAGTACGCGAACTTTCCGCACCGTGCATCGCAATCGGCGGCGGGTACGTGCTCATTCCGTTGTTCGGTAATTTGGACGCCAAAAAAGTTGAAGCGATCCGCCCATATATTGTGACGCGCATCTACGAATACGAAGCCGATACGGTCGTGATCGATTTGACGGCGATGGGAACGGTGACGCAAGAAGGCGTCAGTTACCTGGAGTCGCTCGTTCAGACCTTGGGCGTCATGGGGATCGATGCGGTCATCACCGGCGTAAAGCCGGACCATGCCCAAAAATTGCATCTGTTGAAACGGGAAATGAATTTGCGGTTCGAAGCTTCACTGGAATCCGTCCTGACAACAGCCTCAGCAAAGCATTGATGAAACCGGCCATGGGAGCCGGTTTTTTTCATCGTTAGGAAGCCCGGTGACTGGATGTTTGTTTATTTCCCCGTAGGATATTCGGGTATATTTCAGGAATACACAATAGAAGAGGATTATTAAGAAGCTGCAGTGGAGGTGTTGGCGATGGGATCATCACATGATCATTCGCATAGCCGCAACAAAAAAACATTGTTGATCGCCTTTTTAATCATCACCAGTTATATGGTGGTCGAGGCGGTCGGCGGATATCTAACGAATAGCCTTGCGCTGCTGGCTGATGCCGGCCATATGCTCAGCGATTCCATTTCGCTCGGTGTCGGCTACCTGGCTTTTTCCATCGGCGAAAAAGCAGCCGACCAAATGAAGACTTACGGCTATAAACGTTTTGAAATTTTAGCGGCAGTCTTTAATGGAGTGACGCTCGTCTTGATTTCACTTTATATTTTCTATGAAGCCTACCACCGGTTTTCAGATCCACCGGAAATTGCGACTTCAGGAATGTTGGCTATCGCGGTCATCGGCTTGCTCGTCAATATCCTCGTCGCGTGGATTTTGATGCGCGGCGGAGATACGAAAGAAAACTTGAACCTCCGTGCTGCTTTTTTGCATGTGCTGAGTGATTTGCTCGGATCGGTCGGCGCTATCACGGCAGCCCTTTTAATCATTTTCTTCGGATGGGCGTGGGCAGATCCATTGGCGAGTGTAGTCGTCGCTATCCTCGTCTTGATCAGCGGCTGGCGTGTAACGAAAGAAGCGGTTCATGTTTTGATGGAAGGCACGCCGAAAAATGTCGATCTGGAGCAAGTAGCGCAGACAATCGAAGCGCTGCCTGCCGTGAAAAGCATCCATGACCTTCATGTGTGGAGCATCACGAGCGGAAAAAATGCCATGTCAGGACATGTGGTCATCAAAGAACATATCTCGTTCAAGGACAGCCAGCAAGTGCTCAGGGATATTGAACAGGCACTGTTGGAGCTGAAAATCGGCCATGTTACCGTGCAGTTGGAAACCGAAGATCATCCCCATGACGACTCGATCCGCTGCCAAGAGCAAGAAGAGCCTGGGGCGGCAGGGCATCATCATTGAATAAAAGGATTAAATGGGAAGGAGCGGAATAGATCCGCTCCTTTTTGCATGGGAAATTCAAGTTGTACATGTTTTACCGTCCAGATCTCTACTTGAACATATAAGCATATGCTGATATGCTGTATTTGGCATTACAGTATTTAACCAGACCTAAGTATAGAAGCGGGGGAAATCATCCGATGGAAGTGAAAGCGCGAGAAATAGAAATCGACAAGGCGAGCATGGTGCTGAAGCTATTAGGCGATAAGACAAGATTATCGATGGTCAAATTGCTCGAAAAAAACGATTGCTGCGTCTGTGAATTCGTGGAAATCTTTAACGTCAGCCAGTCGGCGATCAGCCAGCATTTGCGCAAGCTTCGCGATCTCGGTTTAGTGAAGGAGAAGCGCAAGGGGCAATGGATTTTCTATTCATTGAACCAGGACAGTGAATTATACGATATGCTCATGCAAGTCTTGGCGTTTATTCCGAGCCAGGATGAGCGCATCGAGAGATTGGTGGAGCAGGGACTGCGCATTCGTTGTGAATAATTGTTGATACGGAAAAGGCCTTATGTTGAATAAATATTGATCTAACAAAAACCATTCATGGAACAAGGGAGCTAATTAATATGACGAAAAAAACATTGTACTTTTTATGCACAGGCAATTCATGCCGCAGCCAGATGGCGGAAGGCTGGGGGAAAGAAATTTTGGGCGATGAGTGGCAAGTATTGAGTGCCGGAATCGAAGCGCATGGCTTGAACCCGAACGCGGTAAAAGCGATGAATGAAGTGAATATCGATATTTCACAACAGACTTCGGATGTCATCGATACGGACATTTTGAATAATGCCGATTTCGTCGTAACGCTTTGCGGCGATGCCGCAGATAAATGCCCGATGACACCGCCACACGTAAAACGCGACCACTGGGGCTTCACGGATCCAGCTAAAGCGCAAGGCACAGAAGAAGAGAAATGGAAAGTGTTCCAATCGGTACGCGATGATATCGAAGCACGCATCCGCCATTTCGCTGCAACTGGTGAATAATTGAAGTTTCAGGAGGATGGAGATTGCGCTCCAACATTAGAATGTTAAATTTTTCAAATCTAGCTGCTCGAAGTTTTGAATAGAATACGCATATGTATGATGACTCTAATCTTATTTGATAGAACCAAACTACACAGGTTGAAGGAGAGCTGATCATGAAAAAGGTAGAAATTTTCGACCCGGCGATGTGTTGTTCGACAGGCGTTTGCGGCCCCACTGTGGACCCGGAACTGACGCGCATTGCATCGGCCGTGTATTCTCTAGGGAAAAAAGGATTTGCGATTTCACGCCATAACCTGACGGACGATCCCGGTGCGTTTGTGGATAATAAAAAAGTCAATCAAGTACTGGCCGAAAAAGGACCGGACGCCTTGCCTGTGGTATTGGTCGACGGGGATGTCGTAAAAGTCGCTGAATATCCGACCACCGAAGAGTTGGCAGAGTGGTTCGAGACATCACCGGCCGAATTGCAGGAAAAACCGCGCGTGCGTGTGTCATTGAACATCAACAACTAAAGGAGCGTTCCTATGTATTCATTGTTCAATCCGAATAAGATGGCTGTCACTCCGTTTTTGTTTTTCACCGGTAAAGGCGGTGTCGGGAAGACTTCGACTGCATGTGCCACAGCGGTCGCCCTGGCTGACCAAGGGAAAAAAGTGCTGCTTGTCAGCACCGATCCCGCTTCAAATCTACAAGATGTGCTGGAAGTAGAACTGACGAACGACCCGAAATCCATTCCGTCAGTTGATAACTTGTCTGCTTGCAATATTGATCCTGAACAAGCAGCCCGTGCTTATAAAGAAAGCGTCGTCGGCCCTTACCGCGGCAAATTGCCGGATGCAGTGCTTGCGACGATGGAAGAGCAATTATCCGGCGCATGCACGGTTGAAATCGCGGCATTCGATGAGTTTTCGCATTTGATGGCAGATGATGAGATTTTAGCGCAATACGATCATGTGCTGTTTGATACGGCACCGACCGGCCATACGCTGCGCCTGTTGCAATTGCCGACGGCGTGGAGCGGCTTTTTGGAAGACAGCACACACGGCGCATCATGCCTCGGCCCGCTCGCTGGGCTTGAAGGCAAAAAGGCGCTATATAAAAAAGCGGTGGATTCGCTGTCCGATGGGAGTAAAACGACTTTGATCTTAGTGGCGCGCCCGGACAATTCCTCTTTGCTCGAGGCGGACCGTGCGTCATCTGAATTAAAAGAAATCGGCATCAAAAACCAATTGCTCATCGTCAATGGGCTGCTTCAGACGCATCAGCCAGAAGATGCGGTCTCGTCAGCATTTTATAAACGGCAGCGTGAGGCGATTGAACAGACACCTGAGGCGTTGAAGCAAGTGATGGCTTATTCATTGCCATATGTTTCTTATTCGCTCACGGGGATTGCAAACTTGCGCCATTTGTTCAGTTCATACGCGATCACTTCGTTCGAAACGGAAGAAGCGGGAGAGTCGCTCGACTTGCCGGGATTGGACAGCGTCATCGATGATTTTTCCAAAAATAATACACGCGTCATTTTCACGATGGGCAAAGGCGGTGTCGGCAAAACTTCCGTCGCATCAGCCATCGCAGTCGGCTTGACCGAAAAAGGCCATAACGTCCATCTAACGACGACCGACCCGGCAGCTCACTTGGCATATACGTTTGAAGGAAGCGGCACACGCGACAATTTGTCAATCAGCAGCATCAATCCCGAAATCGAAGTGGCGCGCTATAAACAGAATGTCATGGAACAGGCGGGAAGCGGGATGACTGAAGAAGAGCTCGCTTATTTGAAAGAAGACCTGGAATCGCCGTGCACCGAAGAAATCGCGTTGTTCCAAGCTTTCGCCAAAGTAGTGGAGAAATCCGAGAACGAAATCGTCGTCATCGATACCGCGCCCACCGGCCATACTTTATTGCTGCTCGATTCGACAGAAGCCTATCATAAGGAAATGAGCCGCTCGACAGGCGATGTGCCGGACAGCGTCAAAAAACTCTTGCCGCGCCTGCGCAATCCACAAGAAACAGGCGTCGTCATCGTCACCTTGGCGGAAGCAACGCCGGTATTGGAAGCTGCGCGACTCGAGGAAGACTTGAAGCGTGCAGGAATCGAGGCGAAATGGTGGGTCATCAACCAAAGCCTCTATGCAACTGATACAGCGGATTCCGTATTGAGAGGCCGGGCGATCTCCGAGAAAAAGTGGATCCGCAAAGTTGATGAAGAACTGGCCCGAAAATGCGCCATCATTCCGTGGCTTGAAGAAGAGAAGATTGGCTATGACCAATTGAAGGAATTCATCTTATAATTATGGGAATATCAATTTAGTCTGGAAGGGATGAGGCAAACGATGAGTGAAGCATACCAACAATTAGTGAAAGACCGCATTTTCATCGGCGGCGCAGCAGATGCGAAAACAGCAGTTGAAAATGAAGGGATCGATGTCGTCTTCGATTTACGCGCAGAAGCAGGGGACGCCGACGAAAGCTATACGCGCATTCATGCACCGATTGTCGACGATTCTACAGAGCATCAGGATGAGTCGATTCAGGAGGCAGTGGACGGTGTCGTCACTGCGTACGAAGAAGGCAAGAAAGTCTTTTTCCACTGCGCAGGCGGCAGTAATCGCACCGGTACTGTTGCGATCGGCACCTTGCTTGCTTTAGGCGAAGCAAAGACCGTAGAAGAAGCCGAACAGATGGCGACGAACGTCCGGCCGAAAATCAGCGTGAAGCCGGAACTGAAAGAATCGCTGCACCGTATTTTTCCGCAAGCCTAATCCATGTAAAAGTGAAGAATAATCGAAAAGAACAGGGGAGATGCAAGTTATGATGATCACCGATGAAGCGAAAAACTATATCCAATCCATTCTGGAAGAGCAGCAAACGGAAAACTTGCGCCTTTATGCAGTCGCTGGCTGCTGCGGCCCGCAAATCGGCTTGTCGCTCGATGCACCGGAACAAACGGATGAACTTATTGATGTGAACGGCATCCGCGTAGCGGTCGCGCCTGACGCAAAAGACATGGCAGAGGAACTCGCCTTGGATTTTGATATACAAGGCGAGCAAGGCGGCCTTGTCATGATCGGCGCACCGACTGGCTGTTGAATAGAAAAAAGAGTGTTGAAGAAGTCTATAATCTTCTATAACTGAAAAGAGTGTGACACTATTCAACAGTTAAAAAGCAACACATTATCACAGTATTTGGAGAAGCGTTCGCTCGTAAACCCTTCTGCTCAATAATGCTGCGCATTACTTTCGCAAAGATAATGTCTCCCGTAGGTCGACCTTATCTTTCCTGTGGGATTAGCGGGTTTGAGAGACCCCGCAGACCGCGATAGCGGGTGAGGAGGCTCGATTCCCGCCCCACGGAAAGCGAGCGATAAGCTTCGGAAAATACGACTTCTCACCTTTCTCGACAGCCTGGAAAAAAAGAGCTCATCCGTGAGCTCTTTTTTTATTGGATTCCGTTTAGTTGGCTTCTGCGTTCGAGCAAGACATTGTCGCGCCAGATGCCATCACGTTTTCCAATGCGTTCCCGGACACCGACTTCGCGAAATCCGTTGTTCTTATGAAGCCGGATGCTTGCTTCGTTTTCAGGGAAGATTTTTGCTTCCAAAGTCCAGAAGCCTTGCTGTTCCGAAGCTTGAATAAGAGCTTCCATGAGTTTTTGGCCGATGCCTTTGCCGGAATGTCCAGGGTCGATATAGATGCTCACTTCCCCAACACCTGAGTAAACCGGCCGTTTCGATACTAGTGAAAGCTTACAAAAGCCAAGTATTTGCGTTCCTGACTCAATGACCAAACGACAGTTGCTGGTCTCGCTATCACTCCAGTATTCATAACTCGGCGCTTTGGTTTCGAATGTAGCGAGCCCGCTGTCCATGCCGGCTTCATAGATTTGCTTGATTTGGGGCCAATCCGATTCCACTGCCGGCCTGATGATATAGTCCATATGCATCCCCTCGATTCTTATAATTGTTTAAATGATAAAATAAATACTTGCAATATGCAAGTTAATTATATATGATACAACTAGAGGTGTTGAAGATGGAAAACAAACGGGAACTTTTTCAAAGCATGGTTAAACGCTTTGGCTTGTTGAATAAAAATTGCTGTACGGTTGACGATGTGGAAATCAGCTTGGTGCAAAGCCATATCCTTTATGAGATCGACCGCCGGGAATGGCCATCCATGCAACAAGTGGCGGATGCACTGGCGACCGACCTGTCAACTTTCAGCCGGCAAGTGCAAAGCTTGATGAAGATAGGCTTGGTCACAAAAGATCCGTCTTCTGCGGATAAACGGATCTCGGTGCTGGGTTTGACAGAAGAAGGCCAGAAAGTAGCGCTTGCCATCCAGAAAGACATGGAGGCCCATCTCGAGGAAATCTTCTCGCATATGACCGAATTTGAACAGGATATGGTGCTGCAATCAATCAAATTACTGAACGAGGCGATGGCAAGATCATCCGTCTGCTGTAAACCGATGTATTAAGTTTGAAATAATAATTGCAATAATCAAGTTTTTAACAATAAGGAGGCCAACACATGAACACTCAAACAAATTGTTGTTCAACCACTCCACAACGTATCCAAATCAAAAGAATAAAAAATACAGCGCCGGAATTGCCGGTCGTTGTCATCGGTGCAGGGCCGATCGGTTTGGCTGCTGCCGCCCACTTATCGCTAGCAGGTGAAAAGTTTTTGGTGCTTGAAGCGGGAGGCAGAATCGGCCATCATGTGCTGCAATGGGGACACGTCCGTTTGTTCTCTCCTTGGCAATACAATATCGATAAAGCGGCGCGGGCCTTATTGGACCGTTCTGGCTGGAATGTGCCTGGGGATGACAAGTTGCCGACAGGAACTGAGCTGGTGGAAGAGTATTTAACGAAGCTCGCTGCTGTTTCCGAAATCGCACCATACATTCGTCTCAATGTACGTGTCAGTGCCATCAGTCGAAAACATCAAGACAAGATGAAGACGATGGACCGTGAACAGCGGCCATTCGTGATCTATGCAGAGACTGAAGGTGCACAAATGGAGCGAATTGAAGCGAAAGCCGTCATTGATGCCACAGGCACTTGGGGACAGCCAAACCCGCTTCAAGCCGATGGTGTTTGGACTCAGAGTGAACGCAGCCAACAAGAGCGCATTTTTTACGGCATTCCGGATCTTCATGGCAAAGACCGCGAGCGGTTTGCTGGAAAGCGAGTTGCAGTCGTAGGCGGTGGACATTCTGCCATCAACACCTTATTGGATCTTGCCGCACTTGAAGATGCTGGACATCAAGGGAAAATCTCCTGGATCCTGCGCAAGCCGAAAATTGAGAATGTCTACGGTGGCGAAGCGAATGACGCACTCGAAGCGCGAGGTGAATTGGGAGCGCGTGTCCATGAATTGGTGGATTCGGGACGTGTGGAAATCTTTACGCCGTTTCGCATCGAACAAGTTTCTCGAAAAGATGGAAAGCTTGCTTTAATGGGTGACTGGCAAGGCAAAAGCCATTCGATTGAAGCAATCGATGAAATTATCGTCAATACAGGAAGCCGTCCCGATTTCGATTTCTTGAAAGAACTTCGCCTCAAAATCGATGATGCCACAGAAAGTATCGAAGCACTCGCTCCGCTAATCGATCCGAACGTCCATAGCTGCGGAACGGTCCGGCCGCATGGCGAAAAGGAATTGCGTCAGCCGGAACAAGGATTCTACATCGCTGGCATGAAAAGCTATGGCCGCGCGCCGACTTTCTTGATGGCGACCGGCTATGAACAAGTCCGTTCAATTGTCGCTTATCTCACCGGAGATATTGAGGCTTCTGAGAAAGTGCAGCTGGATTTGCCGGAAACGGGCGTCTGCAGTTCCGGTGTTTCCAAAAATGACCGGCAGTCGATCACCATCGGCGGCTGCTGTTGAAAGGAGGTATTTGTGATGACGGTCAATCACGGAGGGCGACTTCAGCCGATGTATTTCAAGTCATATCTTACGCTCATCATAGCTTCTCACGAATGCAGTCTCGATTGCGCAAAAGACTATACGATAAACACATTTTTTCGCGGAAATCCCGAATTTTACGGTCCGGATAGCCGTACTAGTTTTGAAGAGGCAGTTGCGGCAATGCGTAATTGACATCAATCTATCGAAAATAATCAAGTGCCGAGGGCGTCTGCCTCCGGTGCTTTTTGTATGGAAAAATAAAATTATAAATGCCTAAAAAAGTCTGTTAATTATTGGGAAAATTCTTTAAAGTATATACAGAGCTGAATATTAAATAGCAAAACATGCGTATCGAAAATTCACGAATTTGGGATAGGAGCAAGTGGCAATGGAAGTTTGGGATTTGTATGATAGTGAGCGCAACCCGCTCGGAAAGAAGCATATTAGAGGTAATAAAATGCAGCCTGGCGAGTTCCACATTGTGGTGGAAGTCATTACGCTCAATGCAGATGGCAGGATTTTCATGACGCAAAGAGATCCGGTAAAACCGCTTCCGATGCTGTGGGAAACAACGGGTGGTTCCGTGACTGAAGGAGAAAGCAGTTTGACGGGTGCTCTTCGTGAGCTGGAAGAAGAAACGGGGTTACTCGCAAGGCCTGAGGAACTGCGGTATTTAGGGCAAACAAAAGGCGGCAATTATTTTTTGGATAGCTATGTATGGAGATGCAAAGAATACATCGATATGGAGGCCTTGCAGCTGCAGCCCGGTGAAGTGCACGCTGCGCAGCTGGTCAATTGGATTGAATTCCAGCAAATGAACCGAGAGCGTTTGATCGTTCCTTCGGTATACCAGCGTTTGGAATTCTATTTTGAAAAATTGGCCTCTTTTTCGACCTATGCATGGGATGGTTCGTTCCGATAGGTAGACGTGATGCATAAAACCGCAGAAAGCTAGCACGAAAAGGGGGGATGAGGTATGAAGAAACTATTCGGTTTATTTTTCGAAGACGCCAGCAATGAACATGACGGAGGTAAAGACGGATATGTTTTGGTATTCGTTGTATGGGGGGGGATTCTTTTGGTGAATGGCATTTCTGAATACTTTATCGGGAATGCCCTGATCGATAATTGGTTTGTGATTTTAATGATCGGGCTGGTAGCATTTCTTCTTTCAGAAGCTTTGGGCAAAAAAACATCCAAGGAGAGTGAGTGAAATGAGAACCATCACCTTGGCAAACGGCGAAACCGTTGAAGTGGAATGCTTGAGCTGTGCGTTAGTGAATGGATTGATCGAACCGGAAGGCGGCATCGTCGTGGAGACGGAACATTTCCACGCCCATCAGGATGTGGCTTATCCCATCCCGGGCTTGGTTATTCTTGCCTCGAAACGCCATTTGAAAACTTTGGACGAGTTGACGGAATCAGAACGGCTCGATTACATCACGATACTGTCTGAAATCCGCAAAGCGCAGCGTGACGTCCTTGGCATTGAGTCAGTCTATTATTTCTATAATGAAGACACGACGCACCATTTTCATACATGGATGGTACCACGTTATGAATGGATGTATGAGTTCGGGCGTTCCGTCGAGTCGGTGCGTCCTGTGCTTTTGCATGCGCGGAACGAGATGAACGATGAAATGAATATGCAGTGTGTCAGGCAAGCGATTTCTGCATTGACGGAGGAACTGAAGCGATGAATAAAATGAAAATTTTCGATGCCCACTTACATATTATCGACCCACGATTTCCATTGATTCCAAACCAAGGTTATTTGCCGCCTTCGTTCACCGCTTCGGATTATCTGGAGTCTGTTGAAAACTTCGAAGTCGCTGGGGGCGCCATCGTATCGGGCTCTTTCCAGGGCTTTGACCAATCGTATTTGCTGGATGTACTCGCCATGCTAGGTGAACGATTTGCCGGCGTGACGCAATTGCCGTCGGACACGTCAGACCAAGAAATCCTCAAGCTTCATGAAAAAGGCGTCCGTGCTGTGCGCTTTAATGTGAAGCGCGGCGGCTCAGAAACCATTGAACAGCTTGATCATTTTGCTAGACGTGTCCATGATATTGCTGGGTGGCACGCCGAGTTGTACATCGATTCAAAAGATCTGGGCCAGTTAAAAGAAATCATTCAGCGCTTGCCGGCAGTTTCCATCGACCATCTCGGTTTGTCAAAGCAAGGCTTGCCGGACCTGTTGAGATTGGTGGAAAAAGGCATCCGAGTGAAAGCGACGGGTTTTGGGAGGATTGATTTCGACCCGGCCTCTGCCATCCAGGCCATCCATGAAATTAACCCGGATGCGTTGTTATTTGGCACTGATTTGCCATCGACTCGCGCAAAGACGCCGTTTCAGGAAAGTGACGCCACATTAATCCAAGAAGCTTTAGGCAACAAGGAAGCAGAGAAGGTTCTTTATCGGAATGCACTGAAATGGTATGGAATCGACTGAGTTTCGTATGGTATCGACAAACCAAATTCAAGAGTGACAATAGACACATTACAGCAGAACCTTTCCATTCTGGAAGCGTCCAGATATTAACAAATTAAAAAGGGGTGGGCGCATGGGCTTCTGGTATATGCTGTTGTTATTCATTGGAATTTGTTTGTTTTTTGCAGGGATTTTGCCAAAAAGAGGGTTTCCGCTCATTGTGAAAATCGGCTTGCTTGTTGGCGGCGCTCTATGCATTGGGTTTTCCCTATTCATGTTCACGCCGGGCAGTGCGGAAATCATAGCGGATTTACTTAATTTATAAATGAATAAGGAGTGATGTTACGTGACAGAGATTTACATCATTCGGCATTGTGCCGCCACTGGGCAAGAGCCGGATGCAGAGCTTACGGAAACTGGCAGGGCCCAAGCTGTGGAATTGGGCGGGTTTTTGAGCGAGTCGGGAATCGAGCGGATCGTCTCGAGCCCATATGCGAGAGCTGTTCAATCGATTGGTCCGTTGGCACAAGCATTGGCTATAGAAATCGAAACCGATGAGCGTTTAAAAGAACGGGTCTTAAGTTCAGGGAACCTCCCTGACTGGTTTGAGCGCTTGAAAAACACATTCGATGACCACGAGCTTGTGCTTGAAGGCGGGGAATCCAGTGGACAGGCGTTGGCACGGATTTCTCAAGTTGTGGAAGAGCTCGAAAACAGCGGTTGCCAAACAGCCGCAATTGTCACGCACGGCAATATTATGGCGCTGCTTTTATCGCAATATGTAGAAGGTTTCGGGTTTGAAGGGTGGAGCGCTTTAAGCAATCCCGATGTGTTTGTTTTAACTGGCACCGATGAAGGAAAGAGCGGAAAACGCTTGTGGAATGAGGAGACGCGATGATTCAAGCGGTGTTGTTCGATTTGGATGGAACTTTGCTCGACCGGATGCAGCGGTCTCTTGGTCATATTCCAAAGGCCTTGTATATCAAACGCTTTATTGAGTTGGATATGCGCGGTTACGTCTGGAAAGACAAAGTCTACGCGCAATTGATCCAAGAATTTGAAATCCAGCAAACAACGATGGAATTTTTATTGGACGATTATCTCTCCAATTTTCATTTACACTGTGTTCCTTTTAAAGGTTTGCAGTCAATGCTGCAGGGGTTGAAGGAACAAGGACTGAAACTGGGCATCATCTCTAACGGCAAGGGCGATTTTCAAATGGGCAATATCAAAGCTTTGGCAATCGAGAACTATTTCGACGTGATCTTGATTTCCGAAAACGAACAGTTGCGTAAGCCTGATCCACGGATTTTCCAAAGAGCACTGGGCCGATTGGCTGTACAGCCTCGTGAAAGCGTATTTGTCGGGGACCATCCCGCCAATGACATCGAAGCAGCGCAAAATGCAGAAATGTACGGTGTATGGAAACCATCAGGCTTATTGGATGAGGCGCCATCAGCCCATGCCCAAATTAGCAGCTTGGAAGAATTGAAGGATATCATTGCAGCTTTGAATGCTTAGCCGGTCCATCGAGGGCCGGTTTTTTGGTGGAAAATGACAGGTTTATTAAAGCTTTGTAAAGAATCGTACAGGCGATTGAACCCTCGCCTTTATTCCGGTAAAGTGTTGATATCGGAAATCGATATCAGGTTTCGTAATCAATAAATTAAAAAAAGGAGCATATCGATGGAAGACAAAGTATTGCGGAAATTATTTCTTGGTTTTATTCATATCCATGTGTTGCATCACGCGAAAGAGAGCCCGATTTATGGAACGTGGATGCTTGAGGAACTGCGCGAACACGGCTATTCAATCGGTCCTGGCACCTTATACCCGATTCTCCATAGCATGGAGTCGGATGGCTTATTGCTGCGTGAAGATCGCAATGTAGAAGGCCATATCCGTAAGTATTACAGCATTACCGAAAAAGGCAATTATGTGCTAAAGGAAGCACAAGAGAAAGCGTACGAATTGTTTAAAGAAATCAAGGATTAACAGGATAGGAGAGAGTCATGGGACAACCACAAAAAGAAAATCACTTGAAAACCTTATTGGAAATTTTATTCGTGTCGACGCGTTTGGGACTCACGTCATTTGGCGGGCCCATCGCCCATTTGGGATATTTTCATAATGAATATGTCCGCAGAAGAAAATGGATGGACGAGAAAAGCTATGCGGATTTAGTTGCTCTTGCCCAATTCTTACCGGGGCCAGCGAGCAGCCAAGTCGGCATCGGGATCGGTGTCATGCGCGGTGGGTTAATCGGGGGAATCGTCTCCTTCATCGGCTTTACCTTGCCTTCAGTGATTGCGCTTATTTTGTTTGCCTTATTGCTGCAAAGTTTCGATGTTTCAGATGCAGGCTGGATCAAAGGATTGAAAATCGTCGCGGTCGCTGTTGTTGCCCACGCCATAATGGGGATGGCCAAAAACTTGGCGCCCGACCTTCAGCGCAAGGCGCTTGCCCTTCTGGCATTGGTCGGCACACTGTTTTGGCAGTCAGCGTTCTCGCAAGTCGGCGTTATTTTAATAGCAGCCTTGATCGGCTACTTGCTGTACAAGAACAGCGCCGAAACGACGGCAGGCCGAATGACGTTTCCTGTCACAAAAAAAGTAGGGGCCTTATGCCTGGCATTGTTCACTGCCTTTCTGGTGGCCTTGCCGATTCTGCGTGAAGTGACCGGTTCTTATTGGGTAGCGATGTTCGACAGCTTTTACCGCGCGGGCTCTTTAGTGTTTGGCGGCGGCCACGTAGTCTTGCCGCTTCTTGAGCGGGAATTCGTGCCGACTGGTTGGCTGACGGAAGAAGCCTTTCTTGCTGGATACGGTGCAACACAAGCTGTACCTGGCCCGTTGTTTACGTTCGCCGCTTATCTTGGAACCGTGATGAACGGATGGACGGGTGGATTGTTCGCTACGGCTGCCATCTTTTTACCGGCTTTTCTGTTGATTGTCGGCGTGCTGCCGTTCTGGGATGCATTGCGCACAAACCAGAAGGTCAAAGGCGCGATCATGGGCGTAAATGCGGCCGTTCTCGGTATTTTGATTTCCGCGTTCTACACGCCGATCTGGACAAGCTCGATTACACAGCCCGCGGATTTTGCGTTGGCGGCCGTTCTTTTCAGCTTGCTGGTCTATTGGAAACTTCCGCCTTGGGTCATTGTTTTATGCGGTGCGCTCGGCGGCACATTAATTGCTTGGATTTGAAAAAACCCGCTGTCTCCGGACAGCGGGTTTTTGTATGCCTGCTGCCGTGAGCATTTTCGTACGCCTTAGGAAACTTGAGCGTTACAATAGAAAGGGTAAAGGAGTGCTTAAGATATGACACAAAAAACATTTCAGCAGATTCCTGTGGCCGTGCTCGATTTGGCGCCAGTCAATGAAGGCAGTACCACCACGGAATCATTTGCAAATAGCGTAGAACTTGCGCAGCACGTAGAGAAACTTGGGTTCAACCGCTACTGGCTGGCGGAGCATCACAATATGCCAGGTATCGGCAGTTCAGCGACTTCCGTGTTGATCGGCCATATCGCAGGAAAAACCGATTCGATCCGCGTCGGTTCCGGCGGCGTCATGCTGCCGAACCATGCGCCGCTCGTTATTGCGGAGCAGTTCGGGACGCTTGCGTCATTGTATCCGGACCGTATCGACCTCGGACTCGGCCGTGCACCCGGCAGCGATCAGGCGACGGCTTATGCTTTGCGCCGCACGCTTCACAGCACAGGGGATGAATTTCCCCAGCAAGTGATGGAATTGGAGAATTATTTCTCCGATAAACCGGTCGGACGGGTCAAAGCATACCCGGGAACCGGTATGGACATTCCGATCTGGTTGCTCGGTTCGAGTGGATTCAGCGCACAACTTGCAGCGCAAAAAGGCTTGCCGTTTTCATTCGCCAGCCATTTTGCACCGGACTTCACGATGCAGGCGCTGCAATTGTACCATCAGAATTTCAAGCCATCCGCGAGCCTCGACAGCCCGTATGCAATGGTGGGGGTGTCACTTATTGTAGCGGATACGCAGGAGCGTGCAGAATGGCTCGCTACCTCTTCGCAGCAGCAAATGTTTGCGTTGATGAAAGGCGAACCGACGACGTTCCAGCCGCCAATTGACGATTTGGGCTCGGTATGGACACCGCGAGAGATTGTCATGTTCCGTGATAAGCTGAAATCCGAATCGATGATTGTCGGTACGCCGGAAGTGGTGCGCGAAAAACTCGCGGCCTTTGTCTCAAAAACCCGCGCCAATGAAGTTATCGTCAATTCACCGATTTTTTATCAGGAAGACCGCCTGCATTCTTATTCGCTGCTTGCGGACATGATGGAATAAAGAAAGCACCAGCTTTGAGCTGGTGCTTTTTTCAATCGAAAATCCCCCCTCCATATAAGGAGAGGGAAGCTATCAATGAAGGTCTTGGGATTTGGTCTCGTTGTGCTTCATGATTTGCATTTCGATGTCTTCGTCGTTTCGTGCATAGTCTGGGCCGCCTTCGCCAATCATGTTCAAGATTGAATCGAATTCTTCAGCGAGCCAATCCCTCAATTCCTTCGGTTCCATGTCTTCGTCGATTCTTGCGTAGTCCGGGCCGCCTTCGCCAATCATGTTCAAAATCGCATTAAACTCTTCATCGAGCCGCAATTCGACTTCTTTCCGTTCCACCCATTTGCGTTCCATGACATTATCCTCCTTCTGTTAAAATCGCAAGAACGACGGCCACTCTCTATTTTCACTTTCCATTATACAGATTATTCTGTCTTTTTAATATTAATTTGACTTAAAGGACTGGAACGATTTTTGCCGAATGAAACCATTAACAAGAAGGGATGTGACAAGAGTGGAAAACGCGATAAAGCAATTGATTGGCGAGTGTTGTGGCTGTGTTAGTGTGTCAGTGAACTCTCGGCCAGGAGGTCGCATCTGCATCGATAGCGAGTCCCAGATGCAGGCAGCGAGTACGATCAAACTGGCATTACTATTCGAAGCGTGCAGACAAATCGGAAACGGTACGTTATCGGGGAGCCAGAGAATTGCATTTGAAAGTACGGCGACCGGCGGAGCCGGCATAATGGACCATCTCGAATCCCTTAACGAGTTGAACTTGTGGGACGTATTAACTTTAATGATCATCGTTTCCGATAATGCCGCCTCCAATGTGGTGCTGGACTTGCTTGGAAAAGAAAATATCAATAAAGCATGCTGCGATCTCGGGATGAAGAGAACAGCCGTCGAACGCCATTTCATGGATTTCAACGCGGCTGAAAAAGGATTCGACAACCGGACCAGTGCCAGCGATATGGTTCGGTTAATGGAAGCGTTCGCTGTACCTGGCGTATTGCCGGAGCGTGAACGAAGACGCGCCTTAGATATTTTGGGCAAGCAGCAAAGCCGTAAGCTGACAGCGGCGATCGAAGAAGAGGAAGTTCAGTTTTACGGAAAAGCCGGTGAACTCGCGGGTTTGCAGGCGGATGTCGGGATGTTTAAGCAAGGCGAAAATTTCACCATCGCTGCAGTTTTTGTGGAAGGGGCGGATCATCCGCTCGCTGCCCATCAGATGATTGCGAAGGTCGGGCTGTTGATCCATCAGCATATGACACTTAAGGTTTAATCCTATAAAAATCCCCCTGGCGAACTTCCGGCCAGGGGGATTCAGGCTTATTCAGCTAAATACTGTTGCATCGATTCAAAAAAGCGTGAAGATGTCTGCTCGAACCATTCAGCGTACGCCGATTCAGGATCTTCTGGAATGGTATAGGCAAGCTCGGTCCGCAAATCATCCGTCATGGCCATCTTTTGACGCGGCCCATCCGGCGTCAGCCAATTGAATTGTGCGCGGCGATTGGCGTTGGCAAATTGGATCCAGTCGGTTTCGGTTTCCGGTGAGTCGAACAGTGCTTCACTTGAAATGAGCATCCAGCTTTCGCTTTGGTGTTTCGGCGGGAGCCATAAGCTCTTTTCCAGTACGCCTTCTTCAACAGGGAAATCGTAGATCTCATGGCGCAATTCCTGTACGCGTTCACCGTTTCCGAGCGACAAGCCGCGCGAAACGTAGATATTGCCTTGCAGCGTTTCGGTATCTGCGCTGCGAATGACGCCAAACGGATTGCGCGTCGCATCGGTGCCGTAAGTTTCTTCCTCTTGTTGCAGCATGGCGTCTTCATTCCAGCGTGTAACCATGGCATCTTCCACACCATCACGGTTCATCGAAAACGAAAACGGCATCCAGCCGGTGTTGTCGACTTTGTCGAAGAGCAAAATATCTCCGTTCGGCAAAGTTTCTTCCGTAATGGACAGTGAACCGATCGACAAGGTCAGGAAGGTCAGTGGATAGATGTCAGTGGTGACAGTTCCATCGGTTTCCGTTTGTACTTCACCGAGCGTGACAAAGGTCGGCTTGTCGATGCTAAGTTCGACATCTTCATGTGTATAAAGGGTTTCCTCATTTTTCAAAAACATCACCGCTGTAAAAATGATGAGCGCCATGAAAAACAAAGTAATGATCAATATGACAAGCTTTCTAAACAAAATTCCCACCTCAAATTTCGGGTATTTCCTGCACTACCGATTATAGCACGGGGAAAGGCCAAAAATGGGCGGGAGTTTTGAGCATCACATGAACGTTTTCGGTTATAGCACTTTATCAAGGAAATCACGTGCGCGTTCGCTTGTAGGATGTTTGAAAAAGCTTTCCGGTTCGCCTTCTTCGACGAGGACGCCGTGATCCAGAAATAGGACACGGTCTGCGACTTCACGGGCAAAGCCCATCTCGTGCGTGACGACGAGCATCGTCATGCCGGATTTCGCGAGATCTTTCATGACTTCGAGCACTTCTTTGACCATTTCTGGATCGAGCGCGGAAGTGGGCTCATCGAATAGCATGAGTTCCGGTTCCATGGCGAGTGCACGGGCGATGGCGACGCGCTGCTTTTGGCCGCCGGATAAGCTGTTCGGATAGGCATCGGCTTTTTGCGCCAAGCCGACGCGCTCGAGCAATTGGTGCGCCTTTTCTTCAGCGTCGTATTTTTTGACGCCTTTCGCTTTCATCGGGGCGTACATCAAATTCTCCCGAACCGTCATATGGGGGAACAGGTGGAAATGCTGGAACACCATGCCGATTTGCTGGCGGATTTTATGAATCTCTTTTTTGGAGGAGGTCAAGTTTTTGCCGTTAATTTCAATGGTTCCTGAGCTGGGCGTCTCCAGCAAATTCAAACAGCGCAGGAAAGTCGATTTGCCCGAACCGGACGGGCCGATGATCGCGACCACTTCGCCTTTTTGGATGCTGGTTGTAATATCGCTCAATACGAGATTGTTCCCGAATTTTTTCGATAAGGCTTGTACATCAATCACTAAGCTTCAATCTCCTTTCGACCATGCGCCCAATGACTGTAAGTCCCATAACCAGGCACCAGTAGATCAGGCCAACAAACAATAGCGGTTCAAAGTTGCGGAACAAGTCCGCCCCGACCACTTGGGCGCGGCGCATCAAGTCCAGGTAGCCGATCGTCGAAACGATGGCGGATTCTTTCGTCAAAGTGATGAATTCGTTCATCAAGGCAGGCAAGATGTTCTTTAATGCTTGCGGCAAAATAATGTCTTTCATCATAGCGCTGTAAGGGACGCCAAGAGCCTGTGCTGCTTCTAGCTGGCCTTTGTCGACTGCCTGGATGCCGGCGCGGATGATTTCCGAAATATAAGCGGAGGAATTCAAGCCGAACGCGAGAATCGCAGATAGAAACGGCGAGATGTCATAGCCGGTCAATTGCGGAATCGAATAATATATGATCATCAGCTGTAAAATTAGCGGCGTGCCGCGGAAAATCGACGTATAGGCATCGGCGAACCATCTCAGCGGTTTTACCGATCCGATTTTAAACAGTGCCAGTAAGGTTCCAAGAATGGAGCCTAGAATGATCGCGAAAAAGACGAATTTTAAAGTCACCCAAATCCCTTCAAGCATGAAAGGGATATACGGGACGATTTGTGAAAAATCAAGATTCATAACAGTTCCAACTCTTTTCTAAAGGCGAATTTTTACTGCTCGTCTGTGAGCCATTTTTCTTTCAGTTCATCGAGCTTTCCGCTCTCTTCCATTTCAGCGAGGACAGCATTAACTTCTTCCACCAAATCGCTGCCTTTCGGGAAAGCTACCGCCATGCCAGGGGAAGCGGTCGTCGGGTCATCGAATGCATCCAAACCTTGAGCTTCGATGTAACCAAGTGCGACTTGCTTGTCCATATAAGCGGCATCGATACGACCGGACAGAATTTCTTGGATCAATGCGCCGGAATCATCAAGCGCCTTCAGTTCGAAATCGATCGCTTCATCCTCAATGATGCTCTTTGCGCCTTCTTCCTGTATCGTTCCGAGTTGTACACCAACTGTCAATCCTTCCAGATCTTCAAGCGTTTCAAGGCCTGAGCCTTTTGCGGAAACAAACATTTCACCAGAATGGTTGTATTCCGTCGAGAAATCGACGTTTTCTTTGCGGGCATCCGTCGCGGACATGCCTGCCAACACCAGATCGACACGGTCATTTTGCAAAGCGCCGATCAAACCGTCAAATTTCATGTCAGTGATTTTCAGTTCAACGCCCAGTTCATCTGCGATATAATTAGCAAGGTCGATGTCAAAACCGACAATGTCACCTTGTGGGTTGCGTGATTCAAAAGGAGCGAACTCAGCGGATGTGCCCATTTCCAATACCTCTTTTTGTTCTGCAGCTCCAGTGTCTGTGTCTTTTTGTCCGCAAGCTGTCAAAAGAAGTGCTGAAACGCCGCCTGCAAGTAAATATGTTTTTTTCATAATAATTCCCTCCGTTGTATGTTTATTCGATAGAATGAATTTTAACACGGTGAGGCGATAAGAGAAAGAGTTTTTATGCATTTATATGAATATTTATTAATTCAGATAGTTCAGAAAATAGGAGTGTGAACAGATGAAAACTTTGCTATTGACGGGATTTGAACCTTTTTTGGATTACACATTAAACCCGACGATGAGAATTGCGGAGAAATTGGACGCCGAACAGATTGGGGGATACCGTATCATCAGCCGAATCTTGCCGGTGGATTTTAACCAGTCAGGCGATTTGATCTTGCAATGGATCGATGAGCTGAACCCCGATGCGGTTGTTTCTTTAGGGCTCGCTGCTGGCCGTTACAAAATCACGCCGGAGCGTGTCGCGTTAAACGTCAAGGATGGCGATGTGGATAATGAAGGCTATCAGCCGGTCGATGAACCGATTTCTGCACAAGGGCCTGATGCGTATCTCTCGACCTTGCCAGTACGCAAGATGACACAAGCTTTGCTTCAAGCAGGGCTACCGGCGGAAATTTCCAATACAGCTGGTGCATATCTATGCAACAATATTATGTATGAAGGGCTTCATTACGCCTCTATGAACAAGCCGGGGATGCTGTCAGGCTTTATCCATATTCCGGCAGACCATCAGCTGGCGATTGAACACGGAAAGTTGCCAAGCTGGTCGCATGAAGATTTATTGCGCGGTGTGCGGGTTTGCTTGGAAACGATGGCTGAAGAAGGATAATGAAACTTGGAAAGACGGGGCTTTGAAGCTCTGTCTTTTTATTGTGCTCAGAAACAGTTGAGAAAGGAATTCGCAGCAAAAGAGTGAATATTCTTATTGAATACAATGGCATTTCTTGTGAATTGCAGTAGGATAGATTTAACAGGATATTTAGAAAAAGGGGTGCCTTATGCTTGAAACGGATAAACTGACCAAACAGTTCAAAGACGTCATCGCAGTTGACGATGTGAGCCTAGTGCTCATGCGAGGAGAATCGGTTGGGTTATTGGGGCCGAATGGGGCTGGCAAATCTACGGCAATTGCCATGATTTCCACATTGATGAAACCAAGCTCAGGCGATGTCCGGCTTAACGGCAAAAGCGTGTTGAAAAAGCCGGATGACATGCGCCGTGTGCTTGGTGTCGTTCCTCAAAAAATCGCTTTGTATGAAGAGTTGAGCGCTTACGAAAACTTGAAGTTTTTCGGCCGGCTGTATGGCTTGTCAGGAAATAAACTCGAACAACGCATCGAGTATGTACTGGAACTCGTCGGTTTGGCAGACCGGAAAAAAGAGCTGGTCAAAAATTATTCAGGAGGCATGCAGCGGAGAGTCAATCTGGCGGCAGCGATGATGCACGAACCCGAAGTGCTTATTATGGATGAACCGACTGTTGGCATCGACCCGCAATCTCGCAATCATTTATTAGAGACAATCCGTAAGCTGAACCGGGACGAAGGGATGACGGTTCTGTACACGAGCCATTACATGGAGGAAGTCGAAAAGCTCTGCGACCGGGTTTACATTATGGACCACGGCAAAGTCATCGCGGAAGGAACGAAAGAAGAACTGAAAGCGATTTTGTCGGATCAGGAAACGGTACTGATCGAGTTTGACCAAAATTATCCAGAGCTTTTCATAAAACTCAGCGAAATAGAGGGAGTGCAACATTCAACAATCGAGGAGCAAAGCTTGAAGTTGATCATCCCGAGAGGCACTAGAATGCTTGCGGCTTTATTCCACGAAGCAGAGCGATACGGTGCGCAAGTAATCAATGTCAATGTCCAGACGCCGACACTAGAAGATGTCTTCTTGCGTTTGACCGGGCGGAAATTAAGAGACTAGGGAGGGGAGCTTTGTGGGCGCTTTTTTAATAAAAGACATCATGTTATTGCTCCGCGACCGTTCCGAACTATTGATACTTTTAGCGATGCCGTTTTTGCTCATTGCCATTCTTGGCTTTTCACTACGCGGGATTTTTTCTGGGGACTTAGAAGCTTTGGAAATGGACATTGCATTAGTGTCAGAAGAAAACGAAGCACAGGCAGTCGCATCGATTCAAAACGAAATCGAGGAAATGGGGCTACCGCCAGAACAAGCACAGGCACTTACACAAGCGGCTGAGGCGGCCAGTCCGCAAACGATGCTCGTCTCGCTGTTCGAAGATGAAAGTTTAAGTGAATTGATCACGATCGAGCGGATGGACCGGCAACAGGCGCAACAAAGTTTGGACGAAGAAACCGTGGATGCCGTCATCACTTTACCCGAGGGCTTTACGCAAAAATCCTTGAAAAATATGCTGTTCGGCTCAAAAGAAGGCAGCGAACTGGAATTGCTGGCAGCGGATTTGTCTTCACCGCAAACGGACGTCCTTGATTCCATCCTTAATGAATTTGTGCGCACTGTTAATTTTGAAGCCTCGATCTCCCGGCTGTCAGGACAGGATTCGGCAGTGGAAGTATCCGGCGGCATCGAGACCATCACCGCACGTGAGCCGATCACTTCGTTTCAATACTATACGATCGGCATGGCGGTCATGTTCGTCCTGTTTGTTGGATCAACCATTGCCGGACAGGCGAATCTCGAACAAAAACAAATGGTCTTTGACCGAATCCGTTTGTCGAACCGCTCGCCGTTGTTGTATTTAAGCAGCAAAGCCATTGCTGCATCGGCTATTGTCACCGTGCAGCTGGCTCTATTGTTCATTTTGTCGGCGTTGTTGTTCCAGACCTTCGCAGCCGATTCCTGGGCTTTTTGGTCAGGGATTGCCATCATTTCCATCACACTGGCATTTTCGGTCGGCTGTCTTGCCGCTTTGATGGTAGCAATAACCTTAAGGCTTGAAAGCGATGCCGTGCCGGCGATTTTCTCTGGCGGTGTCATTTCCCTAATGGCATTTGTCGGTGGCAGTTTTATGCCGCTTGATGGCATGCCGGAAATGCTTCGGGCAATCGGCAATTGGACTCCGAACGGCGCGGCACTTTCTGCTTATTTCTCCTGGTTATTGGAACCGGATCTTGGCCAGTTGACGGAGCCGCTCATGCGCATTGGGATTGTAGCGGTAGTGTTTTTGCTATTGGCACTTGCCTTATTTCCGAGAAAGGGGGGAGCGGCATGAAAGCTGTGTTCTTATTGCAATGGCGCCGTTTTTACCGAAAACCTATGCTCGTTTTGGCGATGTTCGGGCTGACCGTCATTTTTGTCTCCGTCACAGCGGCAGGGGGGCAAAGCGGGCCGCAAATGATACCGGTTTATGCCGATGAATCGATGAGCGAGCTGCAAGCGCAAACGTGGCTTGAGCTCTTGAACAGTGGAGATCAATTTCAGTTTGAATTAATGGCCGAAACCGAAGCCCGTTCGTATGTAGCGGAAGGCGACGTCTCGCAAGCGGTCAATTTGCTTGAAACCGACTACCGTTTGCTTGTCGGCAGGGAAGACCCAGCACGCTTTGCCTTGGATTCATTTTTGCGCCGCATCTACTCAGAAGAACTGCGTCTTGAAAATGCGGAGCAAACAACACCAGGAATCAGGGGGGAAATGGAGTCGGCGTTGTCTGACCCGGCGCTGTCGCTATCGGTTGAATCGCTGCAAGGCGAGGAAGACAGTTTTCAATACAACGGGCAACTCCAGCTATTGTTTGGCATGACCTTGTTTTTTGTCATTTATACAATCATGTTCAGCTTGGTGCGCATTGTGGATGAAAAAAGGACGGGGACGTGGAGCCGGATGATCATTTCGCCGGTCCGAAAATGGCAGATGTATCTAGGGCATCTCGGCTATAGTTTTTTGATTGGGTTTTCCCAGATTACGCTCATTTTCCTGTTATTCCGATTTGCGTTCGGTTTTGAGCTGGGGGAGCGGTTCTGGTTATTGATCGCCATCGCGGCGTGTTATACATTTTCCATCGTTGCGTTTGGACTGTTGATCATCTCGCTCATCACCAAACCTCAACAGCTCGGAGCCGTCATTCCGATTGTTGCGACAGGGATGGCGATGGTGGGCGGCGCGTTCTGGCCGATTGAGCTGGTGACCAATGAAATCCTGCTCGTGGTCTCGAAAGCATTGCCGATTACATATGGCTTGCAGGCGTTAACAAGTGTCGCCGTCTATGGAAACGGGGTACAGGCGGTCGCGATGCCGCTATTATTATTGCTTGGTTTTGGCAGCATATGCATGGCAATCGCCATCCGTTTAATGGAATGGCGCAGCTCACCATAAAAAAGAACCGATGTGGGATAGTGCACCACATCGGTTCTTTTTTAAATGATTTCCCAGTTGCGTTCAGAGGCGAGTGCACGGAGGCGGGCTTCAGGACGCACAGCGACTGGATGGCCGACAAGTTCCAGCACAGGCACGTCTGACAGGCTATCGCCATAGGCATAACTGTTTTTCCAATCAATCGCTTGATCGCCGAGTGCTTCCAAAATCTTCTCGGTTTTGAGCGGTCCCTGAATATGGACCACTGGAGTTTTATGGTCGAGAATATTCGCTTCATAAGAAACTTCCGTGCCAATAATTTTTTCAATCGGCAGTTCCTTCGTGACGGCATGCAAGAGCGGCGTAAATGCACCGGAGACAAGCATGCAATAATCTTCGTTAGAGACGTGCTGCTTTAAGCGCTCAACTACTTCATGGTTGAAATCATCGTGCATGAGCTCGGCGATTTCGCCAAAATATTCTTCCAGTTCTTGTTTGGAAAAAGTCTCGAGTGCGGCAAGATACGCCTGGACAGAACGAGCCCTCATTTTCGCTTCAGGGTAAATCTTCAGTTTATGGCCGATATAAGGCGGCATGATGGCGCGGTAAAATTTGCGGTATCTGCGGCTATGGATCGGGTGGTTTTTTAAATGATTCATCATCAATTGAAATGTCTCTTTTGCATATAAAGTGCCATCGAAATCGAATATGGCGACGCGCATAAAATCCCTCCACTCTCATTTTCCTGCTGTTTCCATCATAGCGGAAAGCTCCAGTTTTCACCAAGCATGTTTAGCTGTTTTCTTTACAAGGGTATGGAAGGGAAACAATGAAGCTGGAGGGGTAGACATGGCAAAGCAACGAATCACGGTCGGTTATGTCGAATTGACGCAAGACGAATCGGACCATCTGTTTGAACAAGTGAAAAAATCGAGAGGCATCGACTCGTACGGTGAACTGCAAAGTCTAATGGAAGACTACGATGCAACCGTCGAAGAGCCGGTTAAGCAACCGCTAAAAGAAGTCCTTGATGAAGACGAAGCACCGGAAGAACCTGCGCAGCAAGGATTGCGCTATATCAATATCTTCAACGCTATCGAAGCTGATGAAAGTTACCGCATTGAAGCATCCAACCAGGAATGACCGATAGAAAAGGGAGATCCGATTTCGGATCTCCCTTTTTACTATCTATTCGTCTTTATTCGCGATGCAGCGTTCACATTCGTAGATGATCGATTCGCGGCGTTCCTTGATTTCACAACCGCATTCTCGGCATTCTTTACGTGTACGCGTCTCATAAGTTTGCATGTTTTTCATAGTGATCTCCTCCAGTTATTAGGTTAGTTTTTCGTACCCTGGCAGCGTCAAGAATTCAGCAAAATCACTTTGCAACGTGAGACTTGTAAACAACTCGCGGGCTTCCGCGTAGTGTCCGGTGGTGTAGCGCTGTTCGCCGACCGTTTGTTTGATCGAAGCATCTTCTTGTTCGATGACTTCGTGGAACAAGCTGACGTCGACTTTGCGTCCATCTTCTAGAACGCCTTTCGGATGGCGGATCCACTGCCATACTTGGGAGCGGGAAATTTCCGCTGTCGCTGCATCTTCCATCAAATGATTGATTGGTGCAGCGCCGTTTCCGGAAAGCCAAGAGGCGATATACTGGATGCCGACCGAGATATTGGAGCGGAGGCCTTGTTCTGTGATCGAGCCTTCCGGTACTTCGACAAGCTGCTCTGCTGTCACGTGGACATCATCGCGCTGTTTGTCGATTTGGTTCGGTGTCGGCATGTACTTGTCGAATTGCTCCATTGCCGTTCGCACCATTCCTGGATGCGCGACCCAAGTGCCGTCATGTCCGTCCGTCACTTCACGGCGCTTGTCTTCAGCGACTTTGTTGAAAGCGGCGGTGTTGGCTTCGTCGTCTCCTTTGACCGGGATTTGGGCAGCCATGCCGCCCATCGCCGGAGCGCCTCGTCTGTGGCAAGTTTTGATGCATAGCGACGTATATGCCTTCATGAATGGAACCGTCATTGTCACTTGCGAGCGATCCGGGAAGATGTAATCCGGGTTGTTGCGCATCCGCTTGATGACCGAGAAGATATAATCCCAGCGGCCGCAGTTGAGACCGGCCGAATGATCGCGTAGTTCGTAAAGGATTTCGTCCATTTCGAATGCTGCCATGATTGTTTCGATCAACACCGTAGCCCGGATCGTGCCTTGCGGAATGCCGAGCTCATCTTGTGCAAAGATGAACACATCGTTCCACAGGCGGGCTTCTTGGTGGCTCTCGAGTTTCGGCAAATAAAAGTAAGGGCCGGTGCCGCGGTTGATCAATTCTTTCGCATTATGGAAAAAGTAAAGCCCAAAGTCGACCAAACTGCCAGAAGTCGGCTTTCTGTCAATGAGAAGGTTCTTCTCCGGCAGATGCCAGCCGCGCGGGCGCACCATCAAGACTGCCGTTTTTTCATTCAGCGCATACTTTTTGCCGGTCTCAGGAATTTCAAAATCGATTTGCCGGCGAACTGCATCGCGTAAATTGACTTGTCCGTCGATGACGTTGTACCAGCTTGGCGCTGTCGCGTCTTCGAGATCCGCCATGAACATCTTCGCGCCGGAGTTCAGCGCGTTGATGAGCATTTTGCGGTTGGTCGGGCCTGTGATTTCCACTCGGCGGTCTTTCATATCTTCGGGAAGGGGAGCAATCTTCCAGTCCCCTTCACGGATTTCTTTCGTTTCAAGGAGGAAATCAAGCTTCTTGCCGCTATCGAGTTCTTGTTGGCGCACCTGGCGTTTCTCCAGAAGTTCGATCCGACGCTTGTCGAAACGAGTGTGCAGCTTCTCAATGAACTCCAGCGCTTCAGGAGTCAGGATCTCCTCCATGCCTGGAACCGCTTCACCTGTAATCTGTACATTCGATTTCGTCAGCACACGGATCACCCTTTCACTGTCTGGAATTGCTCGGTTTCAGTCGAGCCTTTCATCGCCGTTGTTGAGCTAGTTCCGCCGGAGACGATTTGTGAAATCTCATCGAAGTAGCTTGTGCCCACTTCGCGCTGATGCCGAGTTGCTGTGTAGCCTTTTGATTCTGAAGCGAATTCAGCTTGCTGCAATTTCGAGTAAGCAGCCATGCCGTTGTCTTTGTAGTCGTAAGCAAGTTCGAACATGCTGTGGTTGAGTGCATGGAAACCAGCAAGTGTAACGAATTGGAATTTGTAGCCCATCTTGCCAAGCTCGACTTGGTATTTCGCGATCGTTTCTTCGTCAAGCTTCGCAGCCCAGTTGAATGAAGGCGAGCAGTTGTAAGCGAGCATCTTGCCAGGGAACTGTGCATGGATGGCATCTGCGAATTGCTGTGCTTCTTCCAAGTTCGGATGCGACGTTTCACACCAGATCAAGTCAGCGTATGGTGCGTAAGCAAGTCCGCGTGCGATTGCCTGGTCGATGCCTGGGTTTGTGCGGTAGAAGCCTTCCGGTGTGCGTTCACCAGTGATGAACTGATGGTCGCGCTCATCGATATCGCTTGTGATCAAGTCCGCTGCATCAGCGTCCGTACGGGCGATGATGAGTGTCGGTACGCCCATTACGTCAGCTGCAAGTCTTGCAGAGACAAGGTTTTTCACTGCGTTTTGTGTCGGTAGCAATACTTTCCCGCCCAAGTGTCCACATTTTTTCTCGGAAGCGAGTTGGTCTTCAAAGTGAACGCCAGCTGCGCCAGCTTCGATCATTGACTTCATCAATTCGTATACGTTAAGGGGGCCGCCAAATCCAGCTTCAGCATCTGCGACGATCGGTGCGAACCAGTCGAAGCCTTCTGTGTTTTCGACACTGTCGATTTGGTCTGCACGCTGCAATGCACGGTTGATTTTGCGGACAATATCCGGAACCGAGTTAACCGGGTACAAGCTTTGATCCGGGTACATCTGGCCCGCGGAGTTGGCGTCCGCTGCTACTTGCCAGCCGCTCAAGTAAATCGCCTGGAGTCCTGCTTTTACTTGCTGGACTGCCTGGTTGCCAGTCAGTGCACCGAGTGCGTTGACAAAAGGCATTTCGTTAATCTGGCGGTAGAGGCGATCTGCACCGCGTTTCGCGAGTGTATGCTCGATCATGACTGATCCGCGGAGTTTGACAACATCTTCCGCTGTATATGGACGCTCGATGTTCTCCCAGCGTTTATCTTCCTGCCATGTTTTGTTCAGTTCCTCGATTTGCTGTTGTTTGTTTACCATTCCAACCATCCCTTTCCGGTGTAGAAATATTTTTAAAATCAACTGTATTAATACAGTTTGTTTTGATGTATATTAATATATAACAGAATATTCAGCCTGTCCTGAAAAAATGACAAAAGCCGATATAGGCGGATAAGAGGCGGAATATTCGGACGAATGGACTTGAAAGGGGAAATGACTATGGCAAACACTGTATTGGAACAGGTAGGATTCATCATCGGGGACTGGATTCCGAAAGAGGCATCGATCGCGGTTGCAGCCGATAATCGGTATATCTACTATAAAGCCGGTGTCCACGATCTCTCCATTAAAGAAGGGCAGCCAGTATCATCCGGCACCATTGCGGCACGCGTTGCAAAAGAAGGCAGCAAAGTCGAGATGTATGTTGAAGAAGCGGTTCTTGGATCTGCTTATTACGGAATCGGCTATCCGATCACCATTGATCACCGAGATGCAGTGCTGGTCATTACCTTGCCGCCGGATTATGTAGTGGGCCGAAAAAAGCCGCTCGCCTTTTTGACAGGCAAGCAGGACGACAGTTGGCGCCCGATTCCTGTCGACAAAGTTTCCCATATTGAAAGTAGCCAAAAGAAAACCTGGTTCTATGCAGATGAAGACCCGTATTGTTCAAGCCATACATTAAAGAATTTGAAAGAACAGTTGCCTGATTATTTCTTGACGGTCCATCGTTCATTTATCGTCAACGTGCATTATATAGAAGAGATTGCAAAAGACGTCGCGTCGAACTATGTGTTGACTTTACGTGACGGCTCGACGATTCCCGTCAGCCAAAACTATACAGCCGAAGTGCGCAACCGGCTCGGATTTTAACAATCTTTACAATTCGTTCGGCAGGAAATGGGGCAGGCAAATGGAATACACTAGTCAGAAGGTAAAAAAAGGGGAAAGGTGGAGGCGGATGTGACAATCTGGCCTAAATCCAAGCTTGGCAATATTTCTGTTGTCTTCACAGCGGTACCGTTGTTATTGGCATTGGTTATTGCCCTTGCCGGTGCTTTCCAGGAGTTGCCATTGGCGTTTGAAGGGGAGATGTCCAATAATTGGCCTCTGACGTTTCTGTTGCTGATGTCTCTTGCGTCTTTTGTTATCGCGCTGCTTTCCGGCATCACTTCGATGTTGATCCGGAGGGAACGTGCCATGGCAGTCATTGCTTCAATTGTTGTCTCCAGCATCGCGCTCGTCGTTTCGTGGAGTTGGTGGGTATAAGTTTCTTCTATATAAAAAGCCGTTGAGAGATTACTCAACGGCTTTTTGCGATTTATGTTAATTTTTTGATGATGCTTAATTTTCTCAAGCACTTTTTCCTGTTCCTTATCGGCATCTGATGTGGATGGAATGAAAGGATTTTCGTTGACATCCATCCGTTTCCCATATCGCAGCATCTCATAAATAATCATGCCGTTATTGGGCATGCCGCCTTGCATCTTCATTGGTACCACATCAAACAGCAGGTAAAAAACAGCGTAGAAAACAAAGCGATCCCAAAAAGTCGTGAGTGACTGAAAGGTGCCGGCGGCAAGGAGCGCATTGAGTGTCAACGCCAGTATAAAAGTCATCAAGATGGGGCTCCCATATAAAAAAATATAAGCGAGTTTATTGTCTCTCTTCAATGAATCGTATGAAAACCAACTATACAATTGATAGTATTTGCGCACATCGAGTATCCCGATTTTAAAGACACGCGGTCCAGAGCCGATTGTCAGCCTTGGGTTCTTCACTCCGACAACGCCGCTGGCAATGAGATATCCCGACTCCCTAATGAGAATCGTCAAGGGCAGTATAATAAAGACCGAAATAACGAGTGAAATTAAATCCGAAAAACCGAACATCGAAATCTCCTTTCTGTCTGAGTTCAAAACAAAAAGTATACAAGTATGATGAGTAGGCAAAATAAAAACACCAAAAAGAAGTGTGCACTCTCTAGGTGTTATTCCAGCTCGATTGTCTGGCTCACTTAACCGAATTATTTAAATAGGACAATCAATTAGTATGGATATACGAGGCAATCACTAAGCAGCAATGGCCATTCACCTTTATAGCGCACGAACAATTTGATGGTTTTATGATAGACATTGATTCAAGCAATGTCAAAATATCCATTTATCAATTTGGCCTTAACAATGGAAGCTGATAATTGCACGTTAAGCAGAAGCTAGGAAAATGAAGGGTTACCTTTATGCATAATGAATTGAGGGAATTCCATAATTATAACAAATTAATGATTGTTATATTAAATAAAAGGGTACTTAAGTAATGGTGGAAACAAAAATAAAACAGGAAAGTAGGGAGGTAAAATGACTGAATTTCATTTGAAACCTGTCCCTCCAGCCAACAAGAAAGAGCCTCAAACGCCGAAAAGGAAAAAACGGTTATCCAAAGTTCTCTTGTCATTTGCGCTAGTCTCATCTGCGGCAGCAGCAGGCCCTGTCATGTCCCCCGGTGCGGCAACGGAAGTGGCCAGTTATTACACTGTGCAAAAAGGAGATACTTTTTACAGCATCGCTAAAAAGTACGGCCTGGTGGTTGAACAGCTGATGGCGGCAAACTTCACGACGAGCACCAAAATCATCGTGGGGCAAAAAATTGCCATCCCGCATAAAACCCAGTCGTGGTCTGGAAACCAGGAAGACTTGAATGCAAGAAACTATCGCGTAGTCAAAGGGGATACCTTATATTCGATTTCCAAACGAACCGGTGTGTCGATCGACAGCATTAAGAGAATGAACAATTTGACATCCAACTTGATCATGATTGGCCAAGTCTTGACGCTGTACCCGGATGTCGGTGTGATTCACCGGACTTCCGCAACGTACTATGTGAAGTCAGGCGATACGAAATATACTTTGCGAAATAAATTCGGCAGTACGATCACTCTGCCAAGCGGAGAATTGCAAGTGCTCCAGCCGCTTAAAATCACTGGAAAAGTACTTCAACTCACTACGGAAGAACCATTCGGGCTGGCAGATGGCCGAGTGATTGAAGTGAAAGTCGGCAATGATTATTATGCGGTCAATTTGTATCAAGGAAACGGGCCTATCCAGCATTTAGCGGACCGCACTGATCTTCGGCTGACATTTACAGTAGTTCGTGTAGGTGAGCGCTATGAAATGGTTTCTTATGCGGTGCAACAGTTGGAATAGAATAGGCAGCCAGAAATGAATGACAACGAAAAAACACCCGGACGCAGTTGGTCCGGGTGTTTTTTGGTGTAGTTTTCATTTTCCAATTACCGAAATCGCTGCTCCAAATAGAGATAGATTTACGTTTTCTCACACACAAGGATTTCACGCAGGAACAACGACTTTTTCGCGATGCACCGGTCGGTTATCGTGAATCCTGCTTGTTCAATCATATGGTCGATTGGGTCGATGGTGACAACGAGCAGTTTTTTAGTAACCGGCAAAGCGTGTTTCAGGATTTCCTGTTGTTCATCGGGTGTCGCGTGTGTATATAGGTTATAGGGCATATCAATGATGGCGACATCGTATTGCTCTGTGATATCAGCAATTGCGCCCAACTCGACTGATCCAGACAAGCCAAAATGCGCGATATTTTCCCGCGAGCCATCGACGACGAGCGGATTGATATCACGGCCGACGATGTCGATTCCCATCGATAAAGCTTCGACGAGCACCGTCCCGATGCCGCAGCAAGGGTCGATTGCTTTCACTCCATTTGGTTCCGGAACGGCGATATTGGCGAGGGCGCGAGCCGTTTTAGTACTGAGTGCAGTGGAATATTCCCTCGGTTTTTGCTGGTGTTTGAACCAGACCGACTCGCTCAATTGATAGATCCCGAAATGCCAGCGGCCATCAAATGGAATCAGGCCGAATATGATATCGGGACTATGGACATTGGCTTTCCCTTTAATGACAAAGCCAATTTGACGCTCCATGTCCCGCTTTTTGTCAAATCCGACTTGCTCAGCCGCTTCCAAATCGTTGATTTTCGGGAAGATCACTTTGAATGTGGAATCCTCCATATCCAATTTTGCAGCCTGTTTCACGATATCCGCAAATTCCGTTCCTTCAAACAAAAGCTCGATCCGCTCCTTGATGAACGGGCTGCGGCCTGGATCGACAGCGCGATTGCTTTTAATGACTTTTCCACTCGTATCTTTTCCAAAAAATGCACGCATTTCCAATTGGCATAAATCTTTTTCATCTTGATGATAAGCATAGGTATACATAAATCCGCCTATTGGCGATAATGGTTTCAATTGATCCCGTCCTTCTTAATGCATTCTGTCTAAATCTACATATGCCAAGTATACCAATATCAACAGTACAATAAGGCACCTGCAACATCAAAAAGCTAAGCAAATTCATCGAAACCTTATTTTGTACTCTCTGCCAATACATTTTCTGCTCATTGCGAATACCAAATCCAGAGCTTGCCGACGGAGAGGGGATATTTCTAAAAAACCGAATAAGTCTGGACAGAAATATTAATAATTAATCCACCTAGATAAACAGCGATAAGATTTCTCTGAATCTGGTACAATCCGCTCGTCATTTATCTCTCAATTCATGTATTATTGCACGTAGTGGACGAGTTAACGAAATGTATTGAGGCAGGGGTTCGCGTTAAAAATGCGGTCACCTGATATCAAGTTAGAAAAGCTGGTTGGCGTACAGCGTTCACAAAGATAATGAATGATTAAAAAAGTAATTGCTAGTTGCAGAAAGGTTGATTCGTAATGAGTATGAGACTAAACAAACGAGTTGAGGCGATTCAGATCTCCGGAATCCGCCAATTCGCCAATCAAATACCGTCTACTCCCGGAGCGGTCAATTTGACGATCGGCCAACCGGATTTTCCTACTCCTGAAGCGGTTAAACAGGCAGGGGTCGAAGCCATCCGCAATGATCAGACGAGCTACACCCACAATGCAGGCGCGATGGAGCTGCGCCAGGCTGTTCAGTCATTTTTCAAAGACAGCTACGGCTTATCGTATCGTGCAGAAGATGAAATCATTGTCACTAACGGTGCAAGCGAAGGTCTGGATTCGGTATTTCGAACGATTTTGGAAGAAGGCGATGAAGTGATCTTGCCGGCGCCGACTTACCCGGGCTACGAGCCGCTCGTGCAACTATGCGGTGCCAAGGTCGTCTACTTGGATACATCGGAAACTGGCTTTAAACCAGATCCACAAGCGCTCGAAGAACTGATCACCGAGCGCACGAAAGCTGTCTTGATGAACTTTCCATCCAATCCTACAGGCGTCACCATGACGATGGGTGAGTTGGACGCTTTAAAAACAGTTTTCGAACGTCACGACCTATATATCGTGGCGGATGAGATTTATAGTGAAAACACTTTCGGCGGTGCCCATTGCACATTCGCCTGCTTTGAGAGCTTGCGTGAGAAAACCATTCTTGTGCATGGTTTATCAAAATCCCATTCGATGACAGGGTGGCGCATCGGCTTTATTTTAGGGCCGGTGGAAGTGATGCAGCATGTGTTGAAAGTACATCAATACAACGCAATCTGCGCCTCGACCCCTTCGCAGTATGCGGCGATGGAAGCGTTAGTAAACCAGCGCCATGTGCCGGCAGAAATGAACAACGCCTATATCGAACGACGTGATTTCGTTTACAAACGGCTGACGGAGATGGGAATTGATGTGGTCATGCCGACGGGCGCGTTCTATATTTTTCCGTCCGTAAAAAAATTCGGTTTATCTTCTTATGACTTTGCCATCCGTTTATTGAAAGAAGGCGGTGTCGCCGCAGTACCCGGGTCAGCATTCACCGAATATGGAGAAGGTTTCCTGCGTATTTCGTATGCCTATAGCATGCCGGTCTTAAAGCAAGGAATGGACCGTCTGGAAAATTTCATCTCCACACTAAGACCGCAAGCATAGCAATGATATCGGCTAGCCTACAGCGATAAAGGTCTATCCTGTTTGGAGACTCAGCATGTGAATTCATTTGGCAATCCTAAGCTTTTTTAGTAAAGGAGCCAGAAATCTCATTAGCTTAATATGGAATAAATGAACTGTATTTTTTGTTTCATTTCAAGTATATGGAAAACGAAAGGATTGGTCTGCATGGAGCGTTTCTGGGACACACCGGAGAAATTGGAAGATTTATTGTGTGAGCTGGTCAGCTGGGAAAGCATCTACCTGACGCAAGGTGAAGCGGAATTCCCGGTTAAATTAAAAGGTTTATTGGGTGAATTGGAGTATTTTAAACAGCACCCGGACCACTTGGAGCTCGGCGAAGTGAACTGGGGACGAACGTTTCTGACGGCACTTTATAAACATGAAGACGCTGTGGACACAGTCGTGTTAATCAGCCATTTCGATACGGTGTCCACTGAGGATTATGGCGTGTTGCGCCCACTGGCTTCAAATCCGCGGTTATTGACGCGTGCGCTTCATGACCGGAAGGAAATGCTCACTGAAGAGGCCTTGGCGGATTTGGAATCGGGCAATTATTTGTTCGGGCGCGGCACAATGGATATGAAAGCAGGGCTCGCTTTGCACATGGCCTTGCTCGAAAAGGCATCGACGCAACAGTGGCCTATCAATCTTGTGCTGTTGACGGTGCCGGATGAAGAAGTCAATTCCAATGGCATGCGCCATGCCGTCCCGTTTCTTTTGGAACTGGCCGAAACGCATCAGCTCGATTATTCTTTATTCTTGAACGGTGAACCGGTATTTGCCCAAGATCCGAAAGAAAGCGATTTTAAAGTCTATAGCGGCAGTATCGGGAAAATCATGCCAAGCGCCTTGTTTTATGGAAAAGAAACACATGTCGGTGAACCGCTCAGCGGGCTGACTTCGAATTATATGGCTTCGTATTTGACCCAGGAAATGAGCTGGAATCCGAAATTCCGTGAAACTCTGTACGGCGAAACATCGCCGCTTCCGGTCACGGTCTTGCAGCGCGACGTAAAGATGGAATACTCAGCACAGACACCGTATCGTGCGGTTTCCATGTACAATGTTTTCCTGCTCGAACGCAATGCGGAAGAGACGATGCAATTGTTTGAAGAAACGGCTCGTGAAGCGCTCCAAAAAATGAGCCGCGATTATGTTGATATGTGCACGCGTGAAGGAATCGAACCGGTCAACGAAGTGAAAGTTTTCCGGTTTGAAGAGCTGAAAGAATATGCATTGGAAAAACTGGGCGAAAAAACGGTTGAGCAGATCATGTCGAATGTCACAGAAGATGTTGATCACGACGTACGCGAACAGTCCCATGCCATCACGGATCAATTATTGATCCAGTGCCATGAATTGACGCCTGCGGTTATCTTGCTGTTTGCACCGCCCTATTATCCACCAGTGAATTCCAGCGAATCAAAGCTCGTCCAAAAATGCATTCAGCAAGTGCAGAAAACGGCGTTTGAGCGCTTTGGCCTGGAAGTGAAGCAAGGGCATTATTTTAACGGCATTTCAGATTTGAGCTACGTCAATTTTCAAGACCAGAACGAAGGCTGGCAGACCTATGAACAAAACACTCCTGTTTATGGCAGAAGCTATAGCATTCCGTTCGAATCGATGAGCAAGCTCAATGCGCCGGTATTAAATGTGGGGCCTTTCGGGCGTGACGCGCATCAGCGCACGGAACGTTTGAACCGCAAGAGCGCATTCGAGGAACTTCCTGTACTGCTCGAAGATTTGCTGCTGACGCAGTTCACGCCGCTTTTGTTGAATAAACGAGCATAACTGGCGCTGTGCCGGGTAAAGAAGGGCAAAAGGAGCTGGTCGGAATGAAAGATGCACAGTTTTTCTATTTTGATGATGATGGCACCATCCCGAATAATCCCGAGCTGCCAGTCGTTTTCTACCCCGCTTCATTCAGCGGTAAGACAGAGCGAATCGAACAGGCTTTCGAGCAGCATGGTTGGGGCAATACGTGGAAAGGCGGCGTATTTGATTTTCATCATTACCATAGCAATACACACGAAGCGCTAGGGGTGGTGAGCGGGTCGGCACGTTTGCAATTGGGCGGCGAGAGCGGCAAAGAAGTGGAAGTGACAGCCGGAGATGTCTGTGTTTTGCCGGCGGGGACTGGCCATAAACGCTTATCGGCAAGCGATGACTTCCGCATCGTGGGTGCCTATCCTGGCGGTGTGGAATACAATCTGAAAACGGGTGAGCCGGGAGAACGTCCCTATGTGCTGGAAGATATCCGTAATGCACCGCTTCCAAAAGCCGATCCAGTTTACGGGGACGCAGGGCCCTTGATTTCAGAATGGAAGTCTTGAAGCAAGAGAAAAGACGGAGCACAAGGTGGTTGACCTTGTGCTCCGTCTTTTTCATTTGCGAAAATTTACTGGCCGACAAGCGCCGGTGCGAAAAATTCCTTGTACAGTTCATTGAGGATTTTTCCTTCGTCTTCTTTGAGAATGCCAAACACTAAGCTGACTTCGGAAGACCCCTGGTTGATCATTTCAATATTGACGTTGGTGCGTGCAAATGCAGCGGCTGCACGGGCAGTCAGGCCTTTATTATTGTTCATGCCTTCGCCTACCAAGACGATCATTGAGAAATCATTGCGGATATGGACATCGTCCGCTTGGAGTTCGTTTTTCACACGTTCGATGATGCGCTGTTCTTTTTCGTCATCGAGTTGATGGCTTCTGAGGATAACTGATAGGTTATCGATGCCGGATGGGATGTGTTCATAGGATATTTCTTCTTCTTCCAGGATTTGCAGAAGTTTGCGCCCGAATCCGACTTCGCGGTTCATCAAATACTTGCCGACATATAAAGTGGAGAAGCCGCTGTCCGCGGAGATCCCAGTAACGGGGCGCGGGGAATCTGCGCGTTCTGCGACGATCATCGTACCGGGGGCTGACGGATTGTTGGTGTTGCGGATGCACAGCGGCACGGACGCCCGGTATGCAGGCATCAAGGCTTCATCGTGAAGAACGGCAAATCCAGCATAGGACAGTTCGCGCATTTCACGGTAAGTCATTTGCTCGATTTCCACTGGATTATCGACGACTTGGGGATTGGCAGCAAATACGCTGTCAACATCGGTGAAGTTCTCATACAGCTCGGCCTTGACGGCAGCTGCCAGGATAGAGCCCGTTATATCGGAACCGCCACGGTCGAATGTCCGGAGCATGCCGGCTTTTGTGTAAGCAAAAAATCCTGGGAACACGGTAATTGACGGCTTGTCGCTCAAAGTTGCAAGCTGACTGTAAGATTCCGGCAAGGCTTGTGCGCGTTCTGGCGGATCATTGACCAACAAGCCAGCTGTGTGCGGATTGACGTATTCCGCCTGCATTCCGATGGATGTGAAATAAGCAGCGATCAATTTCGCTGAATTGTCTTCCCCTGCCGCTTTGATCGAGTCGATATACAAATCATGCTGGCCGCTGTCTGCACGGAGGCGGTCTGATAGATCGGCACGGATGATGTCGATGATATCCCGGTCGAGCCCGAGGTCATCTGCGATTTCCGTGTAACGGTCGATAACTGCCTGCAAGGGCTGCTGGATGGCTTCGCCCAATAATGCAGCAGATGCGAGACGGATGAGCAGGTCGGTCACTTTTACATCTCCACTATGGCGTTTGCCTGGAGCTGAGACGACCACAATCCGGCGTGCCGGGTCCGCTTTGATGATGCTTGCGACTTTTCTGATTTGCTGCGCGCTAGCGACTGAAGTTCCACCGAATTTGCATACTTTCATCCTATCAAGTCCCATCTTTTTTAATAGTCTGTGAAAAGGGTTGTTTTCACTAAAATATAATACTATAATGTCTCTATGACAAAAACAGCTGTTTTTTCACAGTGTACACACCATGGGAGGAATCGTCAATGAAAAATGAAATTTCAATCGGATTATTAGGTTTCGGGACAGTAGGGAGCGGCGTGGCCAAGATCATCCAGCAGCATCAGGAAGATCTGCAGCACAAACTCGGCGCAAAAGTCGCGATCCGGAAAGTGTTGGTGCGTGATGCCGGGAAAGACCGGATATCGGACCTCGATCCGAATGTCTTCACGACGAATATTGAAGAAATCTTAAATGATTCTTCCCTCGATATAATTGTAGAGGTCATGGGCGGCATTGAAGGCGCCAGATCAGCGATGGAACAGGCGTTGAAATCAGGAAAGCAAGTCGTGACTGCGAATAAAGACGTCATGGCAGAATATGGCCATGACTTACTGAAACTGGCAGATGCCGAGAAATGTGATCTATTCTATGAAGCAAGTGTAGCCGGCGGCATCCCAATCATCCGCACACTTGAAGATGGGCTCGCTTCCGACCGCATCTCAAGCATGATGGGGATTGTCAATGGCACAACGAACTTCATCTTAACGAAAATGAAGCAGGAAAAGAAAAGCTATGAAGATGCACTCGCTGAAGCGACAGAACTCGGGTTTGCGGAAGCTGATCCGACAGCGGATGTCGGCGGGCTTGATGCAGCGCGTAAAATGGTCATCTTGTCATCGCTCGCTTACTCAACAGAAGTAAAGTTGGATGATGTCAATATCCGCGGCATGGAGACCATCAAAGATGGCGATGTAGAGATGGGCGAGAGCTTGGGCTATACGATGAAAATGGTCGGGTCTTCGACAAAAGATGAAGACGGCATCGACGTATCGGTTGAACCGATTTTCCTGGCAAACAGCCATCCTTTGGCTTCGGTCAATAACGAATTTAACGCCGTTTACATTTACGGCGATGCAGTTGGGGAAACGATGCTTTACGGACCAGGTGCGGGATCGTTGCCGACAGCGACATCAGTCGTATCCGATATCATCGCAGCGTGCAGAAACTTGCTTCTCGGGGTGAACGGCAAACGTGAACACGCAGCACAGCACGAACGCCTCATTAAGCCGGCGGATAAAAGCTGCTCGAAATATTTCCATCGCTTGCTGGTAGATGATGTCGTCGGCGTATTGTCCAAAGTGAGCGCCATCTACAGCAAACACGGTGCAAGTATCCAATCCATCGTACAGAATCCAGGAACAGGTGAGACCGAAGGAAAAGCGGAGCTTATTTTAAAAACACATGAAATTTCCCGCCAGCAGCATTTGGATGTCTTGAAAGAACTTGAAGGAATGGCAAGCCTGATTAGCCATTACCGCATTGAAGGGGAGGATGCAGCATGAGATGGCCTGGACTGATTGAACAATATAAAGAGTGGCTGCCGGTGACGGAAGCTACGCCTTCACTGACATTGCAAGAAGGCAATACACCGCTGATCCATCTCGAAAAATTGTCTGCTGATTGGGGCATCGAGGTCTACGCCAAAATCGAAGGCGCCAACCCGACTGGTTCTTTTAAAGATCGCGGCATGGTTATGGCAGTCGCCAAAGCGAAAGAAGAAGGCAAAAGCGTCCTCGTTTGTGCATCCACAGGAAACACATCGGCTTCGGCTGCTGCATATGGCGCAAGAGCGGGTATGCGGACGATTGTCGTCATTCCAGAAGGCCGCATCGCGCTTGGCAAGTTGGCGCAGGCGAAAATGTACGGAGCGGAAATTTTGGAGATCAAAGGCAATTTTGACGAAGCCTTGGAAATGGTTCGTGAAATCGGCAAATCCCCAGGCATCGCGCTCGTCAACTCCGTTAACCCGTACCGCTTAGAGGGCCAAAAGACCATCGCTTTCGAAGTGATCGAACAACTCGGGAAAGTGCCGGACCTGTTCGCGCTTCCTGTCGGCAATGCCGGCAATATTTCGGCCGCTTGGAAAGGCTTCACTGAATACGCAGAGCGTACAGGGGAAAAACGCCCTGAACTTCTCGGTGTCCAAGCAGAAGGTGCTTCACCGATCGTTCAGAACAAAGTGGTCGAGCAGCCTGAAACGGTCGCGACGGCGATCCGCATCGGCAACCCGGCCAGCTGGCAATTGGCACTTAATGCACTCGATGAATCACAAGGCACGATCCTTGCGAGAAGCGATGATAAAATCCTTGAAGCATACCAATTGCTCGCTAAGACAGAAGGTGTCTTTGCGGAACCGGCGTCATGTGCATCGATCGCGGGCCTTAAAAAACAAGTCGAAGACGGCCAGATCAAGAAAGGGTCGACCGTCGTCTGTGTACTGACAGGCAACGGTTTGAAAGATCCGGCGACAGCCATCGAAGTCAGCAAGCAAGACGGTATGCTCGAAGCAGCAAACATGGAGCAGTTTTGGGAGGAGTTAAAAAAGGAGGTCAAAGTATGAGCGGTAAAGAATTTTCGATAGCCGTACCTGCATCCACTGCCAACTTAGGCCCGGGATTCGATTCCATCGGCCTCGCCCTGGACCTCCATTTGAATATTCATGTATCGCCTGCCGATTCGTGGCAGCTTGACTATAAAACACCGGAATACGCACATTTATCGGGCACTGAAAATAATTTAATCCTGCAGGCGGCTGAACGCACAGCGGCCGCTTACGGCAAAGAACTGCCGGCAGCCAAACTTGAAATCGATACGGATATACCGCTGGGGCGGGGGCTCGGCAGCAGCGCATCAGCTATTGCGGCTGGCATTGAATTGGCCAATCGTCTGCTCGACCTGCACATGTCCGACCGAGAAAAAGTGCAGATCGGCACGGAAATGGAAGGCCATCCGGATAATATCTCCGCATCATTGCTCGGAGGGCTGACAATTTCCTATTACGATGAAGAGCAAATCGAGACTGTCCACGTCGAACAAGTCGATATCGGGGTCGTGCTATTGATTCCTCAGGAAATTTTTCTGACCGAAGAGTCGAGAAACTTATTGCCAGAGCATCTTCAACACAGTGAGAGTGTAAGGGGAAGTGCAGCGGCCAACGTACTTTCTGCAGCGATGGTACGCGGCGATTGGGAAAAGGCCGGTAAGCTCATGAGCAAAGATACGTTCCATCAGCCATATCGCCAAAATCGCTTTCCAGATTTCAAAGAAATTGGTGAAGCGTGCGAGAAGCTTGGCGCCTATGGATATGCGATTAGTGGAGCGGGCCCATCTCTTTTCATTCCGGTCCCCTCAGGAGAAGAACAGCGTCTTGCCGCATCGCTCGGCCAGTTGTTTCCGCATTACGAAAGCATTGCGATGAAACCGGCTGCTAACGGCACCAAATCATATGAAACAGTGGTATAAAAAAGCTCCGGATCAGCTGATCCGGAGCTTTTTGTGTATTCTTCATAATTTGATGGAGATGTATTTGGTTTCAAGGAATGCATCAAGGCCTTCCTGTCCGCCTTCACGGCCGACACCGCTTTCTTTCATTCCGCCAAATGGGGCTTGTGCTGTCGATGGCTGGCCGTCATTCCAGCCGACAATGCCGTATTCAAGATTCTCAGCGATAAACGTGCCGCGAGACATACTTTCAGTGAAGAAGTACGAAGCTAAGCCAAACCGTGTGTCGTTAGCGAGCTTAACCGCTTCCTCGTCGGTTTTAAAGCTCATGATTGGTGCAACTGGTCCAAAAGTTTCTTCGTTCATGACGAGCATATCTTCGGTGGCATCAACGAGAACCGTCGGGTTGTAGAAATAAGAGTCGTTTTCTGATCTGCCTTCTCCGCCAACCAATACTTTTGCACCTTTATCAACAGCATCTTTTACGTGACGCTCTACTTTTTCATAACCATCTTTGTCGACGAGCGGACCGATATCCACTCCCTCATCAAGACCATTACCGACTTTTAATTGGCCGGCTGCCTGCTTAAACTTCTCGGAAAATTCATCGACAATTCCTTCTTGAACGTAAATGCGGTTGCCGCAAACGCAAGTCTGTCCGGCGTTGCGGAATTTTGATGCCATGACGCCTTCGACTGCTTTGTCGATGTCAGCGTCATCGAGAACGATGATCGGCGCATGCCCGCCAAGTTCCAACGACAAGTTCAGCATCGTATCAGCGCCTTGTTTCATCAATTCCTTGCCGATCTCCGTCGAGCCGGTGAAAGTCAGCTTGCGGACGGATGGATGGCTTGTAAACACCTTGCCGATTTGTGAAGCGCTGCCGGTCACCAAATTGATGACGCCTTTCGGGAAACCGGCTTCTTCTGCGAGTTCAAACATGCGCACGGCTGTTAGTGGCGTCATCTTCGCCGGTTTCGAAACGAAAGTACAGCCGGCTGCAAGGGCAGGCGCCATTTTTCGCGCCATCATGGCTGCAGGGAAATTCCATGGAGTGATAGATGCGACTACGCCTACTGGCTGTTTATTGATTTGAATGCGCTTGCCGTCTTTGCTTGCAGGGATGGTCCGCCCATAAACGCGTTTGCCTTCTTCCGCGAACCAGGAAATGAACGATGCGGAATATTCCACTTCACCAATGGCTTCTTTCAGCGGTTTACCCATTTCCTTTGTCAGGATTTCCCCGACTTCTTCTTTATGTTCCAATAGGAGATCATGCCATTTCATCAATAGTTCAGCGCGTTCATAGGCTGTCGTCTTCGACCAGGAAGGAAATGCCGCTGCGGCTGCCTCGACTGCTTCAGTCGCTTCTGCGTCACCGCCATTTGGCACCGTGCCGACTTGCTCGCCAGTAGCCGGATTCATGACTTGGATCACGTCGTTACCTTTATCTGTCCATTCGCCATTTATATAATGTTTGCCGTTCATCTAAATTCCTCCTTAAAATTATGCTTCTTGTAGTCAATACCTCCCCAGGAAAATGTCTAAACTTGCGAGTGCTTATGTAAAGCAAGGGATGTAGCATAATTAAATCTTTGGGAAATGAAATAAAAAAACTCAAAAAGTTCATATTTTAAAAATACGCAATATATCGCTATTGGTGACGCTTACATTTAAATGAACGTTTATTCAATATAAAGTTATTTCGAAATAGTCTATAAATTATATTTCCGAACTCGAAATTGTATGCTACTATTGCTTAAAACTAATAAGCTTCAGAAGAATCCTGTTTTCGTATAATGTTTTGAAGCTGAGAGAGGAATGAACAATATGCCCCAAATGTTAGCCTTGGCCATTATGGCTTTCATCCTGTTTATCGGAGAGTTGATCTCCATTCGCACCAAAGCTTGGATTCCCTCGATTTTCGTCAGTGGGGTATTGTTCCTGATCGGGTATTGGACATTCTTCCCGGAAGATATCGTAACCATCGGCGGGATTCCACCAGTCGTTGCCACTTTGCTGATCTATTTGCTGATTACGAACATGGGGACCTTATTGTCTCTGGACGAACTGAAAAAGCAGTGGCGCACCATTTTGATCGCCTTGTCCGGGATTTTAGGAATTGTCGTCTTTTTGCTTGTGATCGGGACATTGCTGTTTGATTTCCAGACAGTCATTGTTGCCATCCCGCCACTTGTCGGTGGATTGGTATCAGCATTGATCATGTCGGAAGGGGCGACAGCAGCAGGGCTTCCAACGCTCGCCGTGTTCGCCATCGTCATTTACGTCATCCAAGGGTTTGCAGGTTATCCGCTGACTTCTGTCATGCTAAAAAGAGAAGGGCGCAATTTGCTGAAAAAATACCGCAATAACGAATTAACGGATTATGCACCTTTGGCAGCAGGGACGGCTGAAGAAAAAGTCCAAGATGAAAAACCGAAGCTGTTTGCGGCATTGCCTGAGAAATACAATACCGATTTCTTCAAATTCTTCCGTCTTGCTTTAGTGGGCTATGCCGCTTACCTTGCTTCCACATTGGCTGCGCCGATCGTAGAGATCAGCCCGTATGTATTGTGCTTATTGTTCGGGGTATTAGCGCGTTCGATCGGATTTTTGGAGCGCCATCCGCTACAAAAGGCAAATGGCTTCGGCTTTGCGATTATGGCTTTGTTGCTATTCATCTTCGACGGCTTGAAAACGGCGACACCTCAAATGATGCTGGAAATTCTCTATCCGTTGATTGGCTGCATCATTATCGGACTTGTCGGCATGTACATCTTTTCGTTCATTATCGGGAAAATTCTCAAAGTCAGCAAAGAAATGGCGTTCGCTTGTTCGTTGACGGCGCTATATGGATTCCCCGCTGATTACATCATCACCGTTGAAGTGATCAACGCATTGACGCAGGATGAAAAAGAACGGGAAATGCTGACGAGCCGCATGCTGCCGCCGATGCTCGTCGCCGGATTCATTACGGTCACCATCGTCTCGGTTATCTTGGCAGGAATCTTTGTCGGTTTCCTGTAAGCGATTATTTAGGAGGGTTTTGCAGTGATTCTTGAAGCGATCAAAAAAGAAATTGAAAATCATGCCGTTGAACTGGTTGATATCCGGAGAAAATTGCATAGCGAACCAGAATTGTCCTGGGAAGAGTATAAAACGACAGAATACGTCTTTAACTATTTGACTGAACTGGGCATCCAATGCCGCAAGACTGAACCAACCGGTGTCATTGGGGAGTTAATAGGCGGCAAACCTGGAAAGACTGTTGCGCTGCGTGCGGATATGGATGCTTTGTCCGTAGAAGAGCTGACCCCGGATTTGCCGTACCGTTCCAAAGAGCAAGGGAAAATGCATGCTTGTGGGCATGATGCCCATACAGCGATGTTATTGATTGCCGCAAAAGCGCTCGTATCGGTCAAAGAACAACTCGCGGGAACGGTCAGGTTCTTGTTCCAACCGGCAGAAGAAGTGGCGACGGGAGCACGTGAAATGGTTAAGCAGGGTGCGATGGCAGGAGTCGACAATGTTTTTGGCATGCACATCTGGTCGCAGAGTCCGACAGGAAAAGTATCCTGTACTGCCGGCCCTTCATTTGCATCTGCCGATATTTTCAACATCCGTTTCACGGGGCGCGGCGGGCATGGCGCTATGCCGCAAGCATGCATCGATGCATCGGTTATGGCTTCTGCATTTGTCATGAATGCACAGTCGATTGTCTCGAGAACGATTGATCCAAAGCATCCGGCAGTCGTCACCGTAGGGAAAATGACGGTCGGGACACGCTTTAACGTCATTGCAGAAAATGCCCTTATCGAAGGGACTGTGCGCTGTTTTGATCCGGAAGTGCGCAACCATATTGAAAAGCAACTTGAAGTATATGCCAGAAATACGGCTGAGCTTTACGGGGGCAAGGCTGAGCTGGAATACATCCGCGGTACGCAGGCGGTCATCAATGAAGCAGAAAGTTCACAATTGGCCCAGGCAGTTGCAGCCGAAGCATTTGGGAAAGGCGTTCTTTACGCCGAAGAGCCGACAATGGGCGGTGAAGATTTCTCATTCTTTTTGGATGAAGCCCCAGGCTGTTTTGCATTGGTTGGAGCAGGGAATCCAGAGAAAGACACGGAATGGGCTCATCATCACGGGCGTTTCAATGTTGATGAAGACGCGCTGTCAACCGGTGCAGAATTGTACGCACAATACGCTTATGCTTATTTGAATAAAAATCAATCGAATTGATGGAGGGACTTATGGGAAATAGCACATTATATGAAGATTTGCTTAAAGGATATGATAAACAACTAGACCATTCAGGAGTGAATGGAGACCGCATCGCGAAACGCTTGCATGCCTTGTCGGAAATCGGTTATACCGAACCCGGTGGAATCAAACGGCCAGGCTTGTCTAATGAAGAAAAACAAGCCAAGCAATTGGTTAAATCCTGGATGGAGGAAGCCGGCCTCAAAGTAAGCGAAGACGGCGCCGGAAATGTTTTCGGCTCTTTAGCCGGGAAATCAAATGGGCCAGCTATCGCATCGGGATCTCATGTAGATAGCGTCCCGAACGGCGGTAATTTCGATGGCCCGCTTGGCGTGCTTTCTGCGCTCGAAGTGGCCGAAGCCTGGAAGGAATCCGGTTTTGTGCCAGAAAAACCATATGAAGTGGTGATTTTCAGCGACGAGGAAGGCTCGAGATTTAATAGCGGCCTGACGGGAAGCCGTGCGATGACTGGCGATATTACCGAAACGGAAATGATGCAATTGCGGGACTATAACGGAGAATGTTTGGAACAAGTTCTAGACTCCTATGGCAGTTCTCTAGGCGGATTTCGAAAGTCGGTCAGGGATTTATCTGAACTGGAGTTATTTGCAGAAGTGCATATTGAACAAGGCAAGAAGTTGGAACAGGAAGATCAGCCGGTTGGCATTGTTAGTGGCATTGCTGGCCCTGCCTGGATGGAAGTGCGTTTTTCAGGACAGGCAGGCCATGCCGGTAATACGCCGATGATCGGCCGGACGGATAGCTTGGTGGCGGCCGGTGAATTCGTCAGCCGATTGCCTGGACTTCCGCCGGCAATCAGCGAAACAGCTGTAGCAACGGTCGGGAAGCTGGATGTATCGCCAAATGGCATCAATGTCATCCCTGAGCAAGTCGTGCTCCATGTCGATGCACGCGACATCCATAAAGAACCGAGAGATATGCTTGTCGAGCGCATTCGCAGCTTGGCGGAAGAAGTTGCTGATAAACATGGGGTCGCTGTTTCGCTCCAGCAAAATACGAGCATCACCCCTGTTCCGATTGACGAGGAACTGCAGCAGGAAATTTCGGCGGTACTAAAAGAGCAGGGAATCGAACCGGTGCGGATTCCAAGCGGCGCTGGCCATGACGCTATGATTGTTGGGCGTCATATTCCGGTTGCGATGCTGTTTGTCCGCAGCAAAGATGGCATCAGCCATAATCCAAAAGAGTGGTCGTCACTAACGGATTGCGTCCATGGAGTCCACGCTCTAAAAGCGTTTATTGAATCAAGGATGGCAAAAGTATAAGTAGCTTGATCAAAAGACAGGGGAAAATCCTCTGTCTTTTCTATTGGAATAAGATTTGAAATAAATGGATGAAGAGATCCTTATTATGGAATTATCAGGTTAAATTGATATAGAGTGTATATTTACCGGTAAATCGGGTATATAAAAATTAAGTGACGCTACTATAACCCGTTCGGAGGTGATGAAGGTGAAAGCAGTTGAGAATGATGCTTCTAACAATGCGCGCCCATTTTCTGAAGAAAGAATCCTGAAGGAATGCCGCCATTATTTTTCATCGGAAACTGCTCGAACAGCAGAAATCGCTGAAAGATTTATGGAATATTTCATCAGAAATGCCTCTTCTGAAGGTGTGCTCTTCAAGACAATTAAGGAAATTACACATGACTTGAATATTTCTCACCAAACCTTGACCAAAGTACTTAAACGGCTCGAGGAAGAAGAGATCATCTATAGAAGAAACGGCATCATCGGTTTGTGGCAGGAATAAGCAGATCGATTTGAAAAATGAGCTAAGCAGAGACTGGCGGATATTCTGTCAGTCTTTTTTTATGCAAATTTCAGCGTCAGCTTAAAGCACAAGACGGGATTACTCAGCAATTCATCTCACTTTAAATAGATATATTTGACTGTTAATATTTTTATTTATCTAAATAGGTTTAACGATATAGTCTATTTACTTATATTTGTTAAGAATTTTTATGAAAATACGCTTAAAAGTGTAGAATGTACCAAGGAAGTGTGATATAAAGGTACTAGAATAATCTGAATTTTTAGATAGGAAGTTTGATAATGCTTAAGTTAGGGGGATGTGAAATGGGCAAACAACTAATCGGACGTCGGCTTTTAGCGTGTATCAGCCGAAACTTTGTGCTGGTAGCTGGCACAACGGTATCCACTGTCTTTGCTGTATGGCTGGTATCAGTGTTTATTTATGAGCCGGAATACATGGCAACGAGCCAAGTATTTGTCGAACCGCTAACATCCGAGACAATTCCCGGAGAGACTTTAGCCGCATCTGATTATCAAACCTTGGAAGCTTACCAAGTGTTGGCAAAAAGCCCGGCTGTTTTATCCCAAGTTCTTGATAACGCAGCCAGCAACTATTCAATGGCTGAGCTCCATAACCGCGTAACCATCGATCGGCCAGAAAATTCCCAGGTACTTAACATCGTTGTCTCTGCTGAAAATAAAAATGAAGCGGCTTCCATAGCGAATGCTATTGCCTTTGGCTTACAGGAAGAAGTAAAACATTTGTTAAAAGTTGATAATGTGAGTGTCATCTTGAAAGCGGGTACGTCCAATAGCGCACTTGATGAAAGTGGAAGTTTGAGTATCCAATTGTCTCTTGCAGCTATTGCCGGTTTAGTCGCTGGAATTTTTCTAAGCCTGACAGTCGAGCTGGTTGGTGCTTTACGGCGTGCTGCCCACTTTGGCAGAAAGAAAAGCCCGCATTTACAAACCGTCTTCAAATAAGCAACAGTTAAAGCAGAGGTGAGATTATGTACAAGCTGGTTTCCATCCAAGAGCATATCAAATGGCAGGAAATACTGGATGCCTTAGACATACAGGATATTTACTACACGACCCAATATTTTTTGAGTGCCCTTAAACTGGATCCAGGAGAAGCTTACCTCTTTTATTTTCAATGTAAGGACGGGGAAGTGGCATATCCTTTTATCAAGAGAAAAGTGAACGAAGCAAAACCGTATTGCTTTGATATCTCAACACCCTTTGGCTATGGGGGACCTGTCTTAAAGATTCGTTCTAACAGCGCTGCTCTTGTGAAAACCTTCAGAAGTGAATTTATTGATTTTTGTAAGAAAGAACAGATTATTGCCGAATTTATCCGTTTTCACCCTTCGAAGGAAAATGCAGAATTCTTTAAAGGTTATATGCAGTTATTGCCCTTGTACGAAACGTATTCAATCGATTTAAAAAAATGGCAAAGCCGCTCCCTCACGAATACACAAGCTTCATCAAAAGTGGATTTCCGAAAATTAGGGACTGTCCGCCATATGTTTGAATTCCTCGTCCTTTATTATTCAAATGCCCGAAGACGGGAAGAAGCTGATAGTTTTTATTTTTTCACCAACGATTATTTTGAGGCTTTAGTCAGCACGATGGGTCCTAATCTTCATCTGTTTGGGGCATATATAGAAGAGAAATTAGTTTCCGCCTGCTATGTGTTGGCGATGGGCAAGACTATCCATTTCCACTTAGAAGGCAATTTGCCGGAAGGGAAAACGCACCAAGCTGACCGTGAATTGCTGGCTAAAGTAGCAGAATGGGGAGTAGATAATTATTATGAAGAGTTTCATTTAGGTGGAAGTTTAGACAGCGATTTAGGCGAGGCAAAACGGGCGATGGCCAATATGCCGCCCTCCGTTTTCTTCATCGGCAAATACATCCATGAACAGCAACTGTATGATCGATTCATTTCTTTGGACGACGAAGACGTTATCCGGCGCTACCGCAATATCTGAACTCGATTCAGCAAATACAGGGAGGTATACTAAATGAGATATACGCAATATAAAGGGGTAGTGGAGCGGGAATATAAAAAGTCGTTGCGCAAGATTATGCACGAATTATGTGTGGTAGAAGGTTTGAATTCCGTGAATGGGGCACTGCGCCTGGGCGTTGCAAAAACCATTTTTGAATACTGGCGAAATTTCTATAGATACGATGACCACCAGCGCCTGTTTGATCAAAAAGTACAGGAGCTTGACAAAATGCACTTTCTTTATGTAAATGAAGGGAAGAAGCAAACTATTGCGAAACCGCTGCAGCATACCGATCAATCCAGTTTAGGCGGTTTCAAAGAGCAAGTTGAGAATATGGCTGCTTATTATCGCCAAGTACATGCTGAAAGTGAAGGATTGGCTGTAGAAGCATCCAATGTGCAGTTGTATGAATTTGTTGAGGAACTTATTCAGCGTTATGAGGCTGGCGAGTTGCTTAAAGAAATAACCAAGAAATCACCGAACGCTAAAAAGGGGTAGTTATAAAAAGATGCAGCCATTTACGAAAAAAGCGATCGACATTATGAAAAATATTCCACAAGGTAAAATAATGTCATACGGGCAAGTGGCTTATGCAGCTGGGAGCCCGCGTTCTGCACGGCAAGTCGCGAGGATTCTTCACAGCATGAGTGACAAACACAATATCCCCTGGCACAGAATCGTCAATGCACAAGGCGAAATCGCCATCAAGGACGGTGAAGGAAGATATACACAACAAGTATTATTGGAAGAAGAGGGGCTTCGATTTGAGAAGGATGGAAAGGTCTCTTTAAGCCGCTATCAACACTTTCCAAATCTGTAAGCAAGAAAATGTAAGTTTATAAAAGGCCTGAAAAAGGGTATAAACCTGCATCGACAAATTTTTTTGTGCAGAAATGGGGAATTATAGTGGCTACAGAAAATAAACCGGTAATTGGAATTACGGCCCGCGTAGAAGAGGATCAAATGTATTCTTTGGATCCTGTCTACGCAAACGCCATCTTACAGGCAGGGGGATTGCCTTTGATTGTCCCGATTGTGGACGAAGAAGATATTCCGTTGCTTTGTGAACGATTGGATGGATTAATTGTAACAGGGGGCGGGGATATCAACCCAAATATTTACGGGGAAGAGCCTCATGTTCGTTTAGGTGCCGTTTATCCAGGCAGTGATAAATACGAAGCTGAACTCATCTTAAATTTCTTGAAACTGGATAAACCGTTTATCGGAATGTGCCGAGGCATGCAAATGTTTAACGTGGCTTTCGGTGGGACAGTATATCAGGATCTCGAAGCTCAATACGAAGGCACGCTTTACCAGCATAAGCAAATGGCAATGCGAACACACCGTACGCATTCCGTGAAATTAGAAGAAGACAGCTTGTTATATGAAATTATGAAAGAAAAGGAGTTCCACGTGAACTCTTTCCATCACCAAGGCATAAAAGATGTTGCAGAAGGTTTAGAAGTAGCGGCACGTGCAGCAGATGGACTAGTGGAAGCATTGCAAAGCCCAAAACATCAATTTGCGATGGGTATCCAATGGCATCCTGAAGAATTTGCGCTACAAGGCGATGAAGCTTCAAAGAATCTTTTTTCTTACTTCGTCAAAGAATGCCTGATCGACAAAAAACAAAATCAATAAGAAAAAAACGCAGGGTTCTCCTGCGTTTTTCTTATGAAGCAAACAAAAACCCGCCCTCCGTATTGGAAGGGCGGGTTAAAAATGTAATGGGTAATTATGCTTTCGGGTTGACGGACCAAGGTTCAGGGATGCGTGATTTAGCAGCGAACTGATCTTCGACAGACCAAGGTTCAGGGATGCGTGATTTAGCAGCGAACTGATCTTCGACAGACCAAGGTTCAGGGATACGTGATTTAGCAGCGAACTGATCTTCGACGGACCAAGGTTCAGGGATGCGTGATTTAGCAGCGAACTGATCTTCGACAGACCAAGGTTCAGGGATGCGTGATTTAGCAGCGAACTGGTCTTCGACAGACCAAGGTTCAGGGATGCGTGATTTAGCAGCGAACTGAGTTTCCTTAGCAGAAAATTGTTCAGATACTGCTGTCGTATCGAAATTTGGTGAAGTACTTAAAGCAATAGCAGATATAAAAAATATAATGACACTTTTTTTCATCATGTTTCACTCCTATCTAAGGTTAAGTGCTTCTTTACATGCGTCTTTTGCTTTTTCAAAAGCTTCAGCGGCCTCTTTATACCGCTCTTGTTTAAAGTATATTTTACCCAAATAGCCTAAATAGTATCCTAAATCGTTGTAACTTTTTGAATTTATAAAACTACTTATTAATTTATTTAATATAATATCTTCGAATTTATCATCTTCTTCGTCTAATAAGTAAGTTAATGCTACAAATTCCATGTAGGCATCTTTAAAAACGGTATTTGAAGGAGAGTCGATTCTAATTTCCTTTGCTTCTACTAGTTGTTGGCCAATTCTCATAATTTCTTTGGCTTTTGATTTGTTTCCCAGTTCTAAATAACTTTTAATTAAAACGCAATGTGCTGAAATATTATCGGCTATATACTCCTCAGGTATGTATTTCAAGGAGTTGTTCAAATGCGGAATTGCTTCTTCGTATTGTTGGTATATGAAATTTGAAAATCCCACGTTGTATTCGGTGGTGAATTTGAGAATATCAATATCCAACTTACTTCCTATGGTTAATGCATTCTTATGGTGTTCAAGAGATAGCTTATAGTTGCCGAAGTGTTCGTGGGTAATCGCAATATTCAAATGGCACTCTACAATACGTTTAGGTACAAACTCTTGTTGATAAATCTTTAAAGCCAGTTCTGAATATTTGTAAGCTAACTCATGCTCTTCGCACTGATTGCTTGAGATACCAATAGAATAGTATAGATCTCCTATTTCTGCAGCAGAAATTGACTTAGGAGCAATCTTTTCTGCAATCAAATACGTTTTCAAAGCATTTTCATAATCATTCAAAATGTAATTATAGTTGCCATTATATTTGTGATACAGATAATACTGTTCCTGATCCATAAACTCTTTGAAACGGTCCATCTCTTTGATCTTCTTTTCTGCACTTTCCAAATCACCCGTAATGATGAAATAGCGGATTTGTTGAATGTCGAATTCAAGTTCGACGTCTTCGTCGGCACGCAAAAGAGGGTGGTTGCAAATATCTGCGTAATGCTCCATAATTTTTCCTTTGTTTTGGGGATGGAGCAATGAGTTCTTAAAGTTTTTCACTAGCACTTTGCCAATGGGATTGTCTTTGGCAGCCAGCGGGATTTCGAGTTTTTTGCATAATGCTTCCAAATCTTTTAATGCGGGTTCTTTCAATCCAGCTTCAATTTTTTTCAAATCTTTTGGAGAGAAAATGCCCGATGCAGTTTCTTCCATGCTGAAACGCTTTTTCAGGCGATGGTATTTCAGTCGCATTCCTGTGTCCATGTCGACTCTCCTTTCCGTTTGCATGGGCAGTACTTCAATCATCCATGTAGGAGAGTTTATCTCCGCTTGGCCAGGCGGCCCTGACAAGCGTATATCCGATAGATTGTTTAGTACGATAATTACCGCCTCCACATCCACATTTTACTTCAAATACATATATTAAATCTATGATAGCATCAATTTTCAAAATAAACTGCTTTTTTATTTCCATTACTCTGGTTTTGAGAAAAAAGGTAAAAAGTGCCTATCAGCTAAAATAATAGCCAAATCATTACAGTACTTGGACATACTACTAGTTCTTTTGCTCTATTGAAATAATTTCATGAAAGTTTAGATAAAGTGAGATGAGGGGTAAGGAAGAATAATGCAGCAACCAAATCAATTAAAACGGAGGTATTATGATGAACTCATCAAATAAAAAAGTGCTCGGAATCGTTTATTCACAGGAAGATTTCGAGCGTAAACTGAGCCAGCTAACTGAACAAGGCTATTCCGCAAACGAAATTCATGCGGTAGCTGAACATACGGACCGACTCGACGAGCATGCGGTAAACGTAGAAAAAGCGGGATCTTTCGGAGATAAGATGAAAAGTTTTGTAACTGGAAAAAGCGCGGTGAAAGAATCAATTGATGCGCTTGGCTTATCGGAATCGGAGTCGCAGCGGTATACGGAAGATGTTGCTAAAGGCGGGATTCTGTTATATGTAGATGGTGAAAGAAAAGGAATCATCGAAGCAGTGAAGGAATCTGAAGGCGCGCCCGAACATGAACCGACGGATGCAGAACGCCGTCAGTTTATCCAGTCCGTCGATAATAATTATGATGAACAGGAAGACCGTTTCGCCCGCGGAGAGACTTTCTTGCAAGATCCGACATTAATTAAAGATGAGCGCCATGTTTCGTTCTCGACGCAGGAAAAAGCTGAAGTTGAAAAAGCCAGAGGCGGAACGAGCAAAACAGAAGCGCAAAGTAAGACCAATAGAAAATACAGATAATTTTTTCCCCTGATCTCAAAAAGATTGGGGGTTTCTGTTATTCAGCAAACCGGACTTTATCATGCTTGAATTTCTTATATAGAAGAAACGAAATGTTTTAGCAATGATCAGGTGCGGGTAAACAACTAGCAAGACAAGTTAAACTCAGGAGGTTTTATGAATGGCACAGACAAATCGTCAATTTGAAATCGTTTATACGCAGGAAGAAATGGAACGCGCATTGGAAGCTCTTATTTCTAAAGGCTATCGGAACGAAGATATCCATGTGCTAGCAAATGACAAAAACTTGGTGAATGAAGCCCACGACCGTTACGGGGTGGATTCTACCAAAGCGAACTCTTTTGGCAACCGTATCAAAACTCTATTGACAGGGGAAGATAAAGCCCGTACCAAACTGGATGAATTTGGAGTGGATCGCGACAAGGCGGACGACTATGAACGTGAAATTGAACGCGGCGCTGTCCTTTTGTATACCGATGGTGAACCTAGCGGTAGTACAGAAAGCGAACATTTCTCTTCGCATTCTGATGACAACCGCCCAATGGATATGGACGCTGGGGAACGCAACACAGCATTTGCGCCGTTTGGCCGGGATGTTGAACGGGATGGCAGAATGCATGACGATGAAAAGCTCATCGACAAAGATATCCAAAAACATGAAGGCCGTTACGATACGGGAGTTGATGGAATCTACACAACTGACGCAACGCGTGAGCAGACAAATAAATCCCAATTGCACAGCAAATCACAGGATTCCCGCTTGAAAGGTGATGAAATTCACCCTACGAGTGATCATGTGAAGCCTTCAGAAGCGGAAAAACCATCTGAAAAACGGATGGAACACGAACCGAAACTCGGTGATCAAGACGGAGAAAAAGAATTGAACCGTGAAGATGGCGTAAACCGCCGTCAAGACGAGCCTTCTCCTGGCGTTGATCCCAACCTAGGACCAGCACCATTCGGGCGTGATTCAGAAGAAGAGCATTTGGCTGACGCAGATCGCCGTGACGATTTCGAGTCAACGAAAAACCCTAGAGATGTTGATGATTTTCATAAAAACGTAGAGAAGAAGACCGGAACGCCACCAACGCCGCGTCTATTCTAAATATGAAAAAAGGCCGGAGAAATGTGAAATTTCTCCGGCCTTTTCATATGGGCAAATTTATCGTTTATGTGTAATGCGCGCAATTACAATGCCTACAAGCGTCCCGATGATAGCCGGGACTAGCCAGCCGATTCCTTGCTCATAAAAAGGCAAGTAAGAGAATGTTTGCGTGATTGCATTGAACTCGAAGCCTGAACTTTTCAAAGCATCAAAAACGCTTACGATGCCAGTAAGGACAAGTGGGATAATATAGACGTATGATTTTTGGTAAAACACATGATCGAAAAACGATAGAATGACAAGCACAATCGCCAGCGGATAGATAGCCAATAACACCGGCAGAGAAATAGCAATCAATTGCGTCAATCCAACATTGGCAATAATGGTGGAAAATCCGGCGAAAATGAATACATAAAGCACGTACGGCAATTGAGGAAATACTTTATTGAAAAACTGGGCAGTAGCTGACACAAGGCCGATGGAAGTCGTCAGACAGGCGAATGTGATGGCAGCAGCTAAAATAATGCCGCCGATTTCACCGTATAATACGCGTGAAGCAAGCGCAATAACTTCGCCGCCGTTGTCTTGCATGCCGATGGCTTCAACACTAGTTGCCCCGATATAGCTTAAGGATAAGTAAACTAGCGACAATCCAGCGGCCGCGATGAATCCGGCATATGCTGTCGTTTTCAGGATAGCATTTTTGTCTTCAACGCCTTTCGCGCGGATCGACTGAATAATGACAATCCCAAACACGAGTGCAGCAATGGCGTCCATCGTCAAATAGCCTTGAAGGAAGCTTTCGAAAAATGCTTCGGTATCATAATTCCCAACGGGTTCACCGATTGGCCCCATAGGCGTCAGGAAACTTTTGATAGCTAAAAAGCTAATGACGACAATTAGGATCGGCGTCAGGATCTTGCCGATGCGATCGACAAGCTTTGTTGGGTTTAACGCAAACAGCACGGTGATGACAAAGAAAATGATGGTGAACAGAAATAATGACCACAACGATGATGCCAAGTCAGCTGATAAAAAAGGCGCAGTGCCAATTTCGAAGGCGACGGTGGCTGTACGGGGAATTCCGAAAAATGGCCCGATTGCCAAATAGACGATCATCGTAAAGACGATGCCAAAAACCGGATGGACCCGTCCAGCAATCGACTGCAGGTCTCCGCCTGCTTTTGCGATGGCAAGTATGCCTAATAGCGGCAAACCGACGCCTGTCAGCAAAAAGCCGATGATGGCTGGAAGTAATTGCTGTCCTGCTAATTGTCCGAGATAGGGAGGGAAGATTAAATTTCCAGCGCCGAGAAACAGCGCGAAAAGCATAAGGCCGATTGTCAAAGCTTCAGATTTTGTAAGCGTTTTCTTGTTCATGGGAGTTCTCCTTTTGCATTAAACATAGTCGCACAAGGATTTATTATAACTGAATTCACGCAGTTATGAAAATTAAAATTTGGAAATAAAAAAACCCGGCAATTCTGCCGGGCTTCATGTGCTTATTTGTCTTTGTTAAAGCTTTCTTTAACCTTGCCGACCGTATCTTGCATCTTGCCTTTTGTTTTGTCGGCTTTGCCTTCAGCTTGCAAATCCGGGTTGTCGGTAGCGTTGCCGACCTGGTCTTTCAATTCGCCTTTGCCTTTGCTTACGGCGCCTTTTAGTTTATCTGAGAATCCTTCTTTATCGGCCATTTAAGTTCCTCCTTTGGAATTTCGTTACTGAATATATAGCCTGATTTTGAATTTATAAACCTCTGCGGGAAATTAAAAAGCTTCCCTTTAAAAAAGGAAAGCGCTAGTTTATGATTTTAAGGGTTGTTCATTGATTGTTTCTTTCGCTTTTTCTTGTACCGAAATGCACAAATCCTGCTCTGCCAATCGTTTTAAAGTGGTTAATGGCGTTGCTGCGTTAGCTGCTACACCTTTGCGGACTTCGGGATGCTGATCGAGTGACAAGTCGACGAGAAGACCTTCGCAATTAATGGAGCGAGCAAGTTCAGCCCGTTTCGGATATTCCATTTTCAATACAGCTGCTTCATCATAAGGAGACCATTCTTTCTTTGATGCATAAAATAGAAGATTGCTGTCCATATTCCGCACTCCCGCTCAAATTAGTATGATATTCGTAATCCGTGGTTTTATTATAGCATATTATGGATATAATACTATAAAAGTGCCTGTTTATTCTGAAAATTATTAAAAAAATTATCGACTAATTCAAAAGGATTACTCCTGAAATTAATTTTATCAAAATAGGAGGGAGAGGGAAACTTTTCTTCCAGGGTGGCCGTCTATAACTAAAGAAAAGATAAAGAATGGCAGCGGATATCACTTCCTTTTTTTATCGTCCATGCTATAATAAATGATGGATATGTATGTAAAATGAGAGTTTTTTAAGGAGGAAGGACATGCTATACCTGACACTGGTTGTGGCATTCATCGCTTCGATTCTCCTGACACCCCTTGTGAAGAGATTGGCATTTCGCATCGGGGCAGTGGATCGGCCCAATTATCGAAAAGTACACGCAAGGATCATGCCGCGTTTAGGCGGTTTAGCCATATTCGGATCATTTTTGATCGCTTATCTTTTCCTTCAACCGAAGGATCCGGTTTCAGCAGCCTTTGGATCCTCGCTGATTCCGATTGAAACAGCCATCATAATTGGTGCGTTCTTGATCATCGTGACGGGCGTCTTAGATGATATGCTCGAAATTACTGCAAAAGCTAAATTGCTTGGGCAACTGGCTGCAGCGGGCGTGGTCGTCATCGGCGGCGGGCTCGAGATTTCATTCATTAACTTGCCGTTCGGCGGCGTCTTGGATTTCGGTTACTTCAGTATCCCGCTGACAATCATCTGGATCGTCGGCATCACCAATGCCATCAACTTGATTGACGGGCTTGATGGTTTAGCTGCAGGGGTTTCTACAGTTGCGCTTTTGACATTGACTGCAATGGCCTTCATCATGGGCGATATTTTCGTCATGTCGACAGCTGCCATTCTTGCAGCAAGTTCTATCGGCTTCCTGTTCTATAATTTCCACCCCGCGAAGATTTTCATGGGGGATACAGGAGCTTTATTCCTCGGCTTTATGATTTCCGTACTTGCATTGATGGGTTTCAAAAACGTGACAGTCGTTGCCTTGATCATTCCGATCATTATGCTCGGCGTGCCAATTTCGGATACTTTCTTTGCGATCGTACGCCGTGTTCGTGAAAAGAAATCCATTTCAGAAGCAGACAAGTCCCATTTGCATCATTGCTTGCTGAACATCGGGTTTTCACATAGCCAAACCGTTCTGATCATTTATGGCATCTCCGCATTGTTCGGTCTTGCGGCCTTGCTATTCTCCCAAGCGACGTTATGGGGAGGCATCCTGCTGATCGGCGTCATGCTTCTAGCGATCGAATTGTTCGTGGAAGTGGTCGGGCTAGCTGGGAAGAACTATCGCCCATTGATTAATTTAGTAAGAATGATAGGAAAGTAAAAGCGGCTGCGGCCGCTTTTTTATTTTGGACAAAATCCGTAAACACAAAAAAACTGACAACCGATAACGGTTGCCAGTTTTTTATTCTTCTTCCTGATTTGATTCAGCGGCTGGAAAAGCCTGTTCTGTGAGATCTTCTTCATTCAAAGAAAGATTGGAAGTATCGGGTTTTAATCCGAGATGGCTTTGGAGAATATCTTTCAATTCCTCAAGCGATTCTTCATCTGGCTTATAATAATAGATGCCAGTTGACATATCATCGTATCCTTGAACACTCATCGTTTCCACATCCGGTTTGCCGTTTTTCGCATATTCAAAAAATGCTTGCATATCGCGGAAGCTCATGTTGGTTTTCATATTATCTCCAACGGCCTCGATGACATTGCCGTATTTGGTGATGGATCCTGCGGATAAAGCTTTATCCATGATGGATTCAAGAATCATCTGCTGGCGCTTGCCGCGTTCGATATCGTTGTCGTAATAACGGGTTCTGGCCAATGCCAGCGCTTCACTGCCGTTGAGCTGCTGGATTCCTTCTTCAAGTTCGATAGCATTATGGGAATCCGTTTCATCCTTTTCCTTCAAGTCGTACGGTACTTCTGCTGTAATTCCGCCGAACGCATCGACAACATCAACAAAAGCATCAAAATTCATTGTCATGTAATAATCTACCGGCACATCAAGCAGTCCTTCGACGCTTTCGATTGTCGAGCGCGGACCGTTCAGTGCGTAAGCATGGGTGATTTTGTCTTCATAGCCTGAATCCGGAATGAAAGTATACGTATCACGCGGAATACTGACCAGCTTCACTGATTTATCTTCATTGTTCAAGGTTGCCAACACCAACGCATCTGAGCGAATGTTGTCGCTGCTTTGGTCACGTGCGGCGCTGTCATCAATTCCGATGAACAAAATCGAGATGTTGTCATTCAACGGTTCAACTTGTTCTTCGCGTAAATCAGATTTATCGCGTCCGTCCGCAGACTCATAGGCGCTGTTCGCGGCAAACTCAGCTTTTTTCACCAGCCAAATTCCAAACGCGGATAAACTGATCAACATGGAGACGGCCAGGATGGCAGAAATCTTAATAATCTTCCGCCGGCGGCTGGACTTGACCTCCCGCTGCATTTTTCTACTCATTATAGTTGCTCCTCTAAAGGGGGATTATGTGCGGCTTTGGTAATAGCCTGGCACATGAATGTGACTTTCACTAATCTTTAGGACTTAGTGAATTTACGAATTTTCATTTTTTTGTGCTGTGGATATTATACAGTGATTTTTTCTGCGCGTAAATGAAAAGAAACTAAGCATGGGGAAATTCGAGGAATTCAATATGTGCTGACTCGATTTCAGCTTGCCCGTTTGTCAGTTCATTTATCCAATCGATAAACGGTTGTTCTTTGTCGACTGGCACATGGATGGACAACACCACGGCATCGGAATAATCGATTCCTGCCAACGGGTAATCCGACTGGCGGATTTCGTTTTCGATTTTGCCAAGCCAAGTATAGTCGATGGATACTTTCATCAAATGATGCAAACGGCACTCCACTACGCCGGAAGCGGCAATCGCTTCAGAGGCGGATTTCCCGTAGGCGCGAATAAGGCCGCCGCCTCCTAGTTTGATACCGCCATAATAGCGCGTCACCACCAGCACTGTATCCTTCAATCCCTGTTTCTTCAGTACTTCCAGCATAGGAACGCCCGCAGTCCCGCTTGGTTCCCCGTCGTCATTCGCTTTTTGAATGGAATCGTGTTCACCGATGATATAAGCTGAACAATTATGGGTAGCCTGGCGGTGTTTCATTTTAATGGAATCAATGAATGCAATCGCTTCCGCTTCCGTTTCAGCTCTTGCTGCATGGCCGATGAATCGTGATTTGTTTATGAGTATTTCTGCATTGGCAGAAGAACCTACTGTTATGTAATTTTCTCGCATTTTTACTCCCCCTGTTGTAAAATGAAATCAGATAATTTGTAATGTATTCTTAATATGCTGTTGCGTATATAGTGATATACTTGTTAAAGCCCGTAAGGCGAAAGAAGCAAAGAAACGGATGGTTACAGTAAGTATAGCTAAGGCGGTTTTAGAATGGCAAAGAAAAACGATGGAACTTCATTAGATTCCATCTTTGACGAGCTGGTCGCAAAGATGGACCAGTCGAAACAGGATATTTTCGCCATTAGCGAAGAAAGTCGCCGCAGCTATGAAGAGATGAAGGACGAATTGGAGAATGTCAGAGCGAACATCAGCCGTATTATTGCGGAAGGTGACGCACTTGAAGAACGCACCCGGTCCGCACGCCGGCGTCTCGCCGAATTATCGGGTTCATTCGAATCTTTCACTGAAAGCCAGGTTCGTGAAGCTTTTGAGCTGGCCAACGAATTGCAAGTGCAATTATCCTTGAACCGCGCCGAGGAAAAGAAGTTTCGGCAAAAGCGGGACCGCCTGCAGCGTAAGCTCCAGAAGCTGCTTCAGACAATTGAACGTGCAGAGCGGCTAGTCAATCAAATCAATGTGGCCACCAATTATTTATCGTCGGATCTGGAAGATTTCGGGGACGCAGTCGATAAGTCGAAGAGCAAGCAGGATTATAGCTTAAGGATCATCGAAGCTCAGGAAGAAGAACGCAAGAGGCTATCGCGTGAAATCCACGACGGGCCGGCCCAGATGATGGCAAACGTCCTGCTGCGATCGGATTTGATTGAAAAAACCTACCGCGAAAAAGGTGCGGATAAGGCATTCAAGGAAATTTCTTCTTTAAAGGATATGGTGAGGCAAGCGCTGACGGAAGTCAGGCGCATCATTTATGACTTGCGCCCAATGGCACTTGACGATCTTGGGCTGGTGCCGACTTTGAAAAAATATCTGGAGACGATTGAAGAATACAATCGTGGCGTCCGGCTGTTTTTCCATTCCAATGGAAATGAGGTCCGGCTCCCGAATAATTTTGAAACATCCATTTTCCGGCTTGTGCAAGAAGCGGTATCGAATGCGATTCGCCACGGCAAATCGACGGATATCGAAGTCAAGATGGAATGGCTTTCCGAACAAGTGTCCATTATCATCAAAGACAATGGTTCCGGGTTTGACCAGGAAATCGTTAAAGACCAGTCATTCGGCTTGACCGGCATGAGAGAACGGATTGAATTGATCGGCGGGGAATTCTTCATCAACTCCACGCTCGGCGAAGGTACGGTGTTAATGTTTCATATTCCGCTGAAGGCGGGTATGTAAGATATGGTATTTTGAGGAGGACGACATAATGACAAAAATTATTATTATCGATGACCACCAATTGTTCCGGGAAGGCGTTAAACGCATCTTGGACTTCGAAGAATCGTTTGAAGTGGTCGCAGAAGGCGGCGACGGCGAGGAAGTCATCAAGCTGTACGAAGAACATCAGCCGGATGTTGTGTTGATGGATATCAACATGCCGCAAAAAAACGGCGTTGAAGCAACGGGTGAACTAATCGAAAGATTCCCGGACGCTAAAGTCATTATGCTGTCCATTCACGATGACGAATCGTATGTAACGCATGCCCTTAAAACAGGCGCACTCGGCTATATGCTGAAAGAAATGGATGCAGACGCTATCATCCAGGCGATCAAAGTGGTCGCAAAAGGGGGCTCTTACCTGCATCCGAAAGTGACGCGTAATCTGGTGATGGAGTTCCGTCGTTTGAGCGAACGTGAAAACAAAGGGTCTTTCCATCAAACTGAAATTCGCCGACCTTACCATTTATTGACAAAACGCGAAAGCGAAGTATTACAGCTATTGACGGACGGGCAAAGCAACCGCGTAATCGGTGAAACTTTGTTCATCTCTGAAAAAACAGTCAAAAACCACGTGTCGAGTATTCTGCAAAAAATGCAGGTCAATGACCGTACCCAAGCAGTTGTCACAGCCATTAAAAACGGTTGGGTGGAAGTACGTTAAAAAAGCATTTAGGCAATCGGTTCAATCGATGCCCAATATATAAAAAAGCGCAGGAAGCCAAAGCTTCCTGCGCTTTTTTACATGCGTCCGATGCAAAATTGATAGATCGATGCAGTGACGAGGCAATCTCCGAGCGCATCATGGGCGTTGTGTTCGAGCTCAAGATAGGCGGATAATGTCGTCAATTTGTGGTTCGGTGTCTCTGTGATGAATTTACGTGCCAACCTGACTGTATCAATGACTCGGTATGGCGGCACTGGTGTAATGTGCTCAAGAGCATAAAGGAATCCCATATCGAATGGTGCATTATGGGCGACAATCGGCAGATCTCCGATAAAGTCAATCAGTTGTGGAGCAATCTCCTCGATGACCGGCGCATCTTGAACATCGCCATTGCGGATGCCGGTGATGCGGGTAATCGTACTGGAAATTGGCCGTTCTGGATTGATTAGCAAGTACATCGTGTCCTGCTGTTGATGCCCGATATATTTAACGGCACCTATTTGGATGATCTTGTCGTCACCAGCACGCAAGCCGGTCGTTTCAAAATCTAGCACGATATAGTCATCTGCCGGTTCCATCGTCAAATTGTATTTTTTCGCTCGTGCAGCGGTTCTTCTTTTCGGGTACGTCCGTGTGTCCTGCATTTTCTGGTTGAGCAAACGCTCTGCCTCCCATTTTTCCAAATGATCGTCTCCTTTCGGTTTCCTTCCATTGTACATGACAGCGAAAGGAATTGTCCTGTCGCATATTGACACCGTTTCTTCATTGTATTCCGCGCGAGGCTATGGCAAAATGAGCGCAGGAGGAATGCATCATGAAAAAATGGATAATGGCAACTGGGCTCATGCTCATGCTCGCAGGCTGTTCAGGCGAAGACGATTCGTCAGTCAATGGCAATACGGCAGAAGACGGCAATGCCACTAATGAAAACAATGCAGTTGAACACGGCATCAAAGATCAAGAAGTAGGGTTTACATTGGACGATGAGGGAGACATCATCGCTGCGGATGTTCCAGAAGCTGAAAAGCAGGAACTTCTTAGCGCGTATGAGGAATACATCGCTGCCTTCAACGCGGAAGATATGGACCGCTATATGGCGACCATCGCCGAAAACCCGGATGGTTTCGACCGTGAAGAAGATCAACAGGCATTAAGCGAAGCGTTTGAAAATTACGATACGACATATACGACAAGCGACGAAACAATCGTCAAATTCGAAGAGGAGCGAGCGGAAGTGTTCGCTACCATCGATGTGGAAATGAATGAAGCCGGCACAGAGCAAGGCATGCAACAATCCGGACGCCAAGTGGTCGTTTTCAAAAAAGAGCAGGACGACTGGAAAGTAACGAGCCTGCACTTTATCGGAAATCAATAATGGAAAACTAAACGAAAGGCTTTTCCTGGCAGGCAGATGGATGCTTTCAGCCGGAAAAGCTTTTTTGGATTCATGCCGGGTAAAATAATGTTGGATATAGACCTTTCAATGGATATGTTTTTTTGTCTATTGGCAGGCAAGTTTTGGTAAGATAGCAGTGGAGGCTGATTAAAAATGAAAACAGCAATTGTGACAGACAGCACAGCATATATTCCGCAGCAGCAAGCACTAGATAAAGGCATACATGTGGTGCCTTTGCAGATTACATTCGGCAACGAGTCCTATGCGGAAACCGAATTGGATACTGTGGAATTCTACAAAAAAGCACGTGAAGAACTCCCGAAAACCTCTCAGCCGCCTATCGGTGAGTTCATTTCGTTATACGAGAAGCTTTCAGAGCAACATAAGGAAGTGGTAGCCATTCACCTGTCAAGCGGCATCAGCGGGACGATGGCCGGGTCGAAACAGGCAGGAGACATGACCGAAGGCGTGGATGTCCACGTGTTCGATTCTGAAATCGCTTGTGCGGTTCAAGGGTTCTATGCGCTAAAAGCAGCGGAGCTGGCAGAACAAGGCATAGACGCTAAAGGGATTGTCTCGGAACTTGAGGAAATGAAAAAAACCTTGCGCGCTTATTTCATGGTGGAAGACCTTCGTCACTTGCAGCGCGGCGGTCGGTTATCAGGAGCGCAGGCTTTAGTAGGGAGCATGCTGCAAATCAAACCGCTCCTGCATTTCCAGGAAAAACTGATCGTTCCGTACGAAAAAATCCGCACACGGAAAAAAGCGATGAATCGCATCGCGGAAGAATTAAAAAAAGACTGCGGCAAGGGGCCGCTTCAAGCGACGGTCATCCATGCCAACCGGCTTGAAGAAGCGGAAAAATGGAAGGCGGAGCTTGAACTCGCCTGCCCGGATGTGGACTTCACGATCTCCCATTTTGGCCCGGTCATTGGCACGCATTTAGGAGAAGGCGCGATGGGCCTTGGCTGGGCAAAGAAATAACCGGCCAAGGCCTTTCGGCTATAAAAAAAGGAGGAAATCTATGCAAGCCATCGAAGCATTTTTAACAGGACGGATATGGATAAGGCAATTCATCCCGTTCCCGCAAGAACTTGTGCAACAAGCAATCAATCAAGGCAACGCAATCGTGCTCAACGGGATATCGGCCGATGGTCAATGTGCAAGATGCCTCGAGAAATCCCCCGATTACGTAATTCCTTACGCATGCGCGTCATGCGAAGCAGTCTGCCGCTATTGCCGGACATGCATCAAAATGGGGCGCATCAGCAGCTGCACGGAATTAGTGGTATGGCGAACGCCTTCCACAGTAAACGCTGGCCTCCGTACTTTCGGGTGGACTGGCGATTTGACGCCGTTGCAGGAAAGCGCATCAAAAGCCATTTCCAAAAGCATCCGTGAGCGAAAGGATCACTTGCTTTATGCGGTTTGCGGTGCCGGCAAAACAGAAATTCTTTTTTCACCGATCCACGAAGCGCTGCAAAAAGGGTTGCGAATTTGCGTAGCTGCACCGCGCACTGATGTCATCCTCGAACTCTCCCCCAGATTCAAACAGGCATTCCCCGACACCACGATCCATACACTTTACGGCGATAGCCCTGAACAAAGCGGCTACGGCGAAATCATCTTAGCCACCACCCATCAATTGTATCGATTCCATGAAGCTTTTGATTTACTATTCGTCGATGAAGCGGATGCTTTTCCGTATTCGCTTGACCCATCGCTTGAGCGGGCAGTAAAAAAAGCCAGTAAGCCGTCCGCTCCTATCATCTACATTTCAGCCACTCCACCCAAAACTCTCCAGAAACGAATTACCGGACAATCCACGATTTTTAGGCGCTATCATGGTGCGCCACTGCCAGTTCCTGTTTACCGGGCGATGTGGAATTATGAACGTCAGATCCGAAAAGGCAATCTCCCTCTTCCATTAAAAAGGTGGATAGAAGACAAGCTGCAGAAACAGCAGCCCTTTCTTCTCTTTTTCCCATCCATTCAATTGATCGACCAAGTATGCCCACTCCTACACAAAGTCGACTCTCGGATTGAATCGGTTCATTCCAAAGATCCGCAACGCAAAGAAAAAGTGATGCAGTTGAGGGAAGGTATGCTAGCAGGTCTTGCCACCTCCACTATATTGGAACGCGGCATCACCATTCCACATTTGCAAGTCGCAGTCATCGGCTCCGATCATCGGGTGTTCGACCGGGCAGCGCTTATTCAAATTGCGGGGCGGGTCGGGCGAAGCGCGAAAGATCCTACAGGAGAAGTCGTCTTTTTCCACAATGGCATCACCAGGCAAATGGACGCGGCCAGGCAAGAGATTCTCTTCTATAACAAGGAGGGACGCGTATGAACTGCTGTTTATGCGACCAAGCCTTGCGCTTTGTCCCTTCGTGGCGCGGTATTTTCCTTTACGAAGCGCCAGAACTGCTGTGCCAGCCTTGCCGAAACGAGTTTTCGAAGACCACCCAACAGGGCTGCAAATTTTGCGGCAAAGAAGGGGAAGCGATATGCCATGATTGCCATTATTGGGAAGAACATGGCTACCGCGAACTTATCCATTCAGGAAAAAGCCTATACCGCTACAATGACGCCATGAAAGACTGGTTCCATCAATATAAGTTTTTAAAAGATGTCTTATTGGCCCGGGTATTTGCTAAGGATATAAGGGAAGCCTTAGTGAATGAGCGGGCAATGGTCGTGCCGATTCCGCTGAATAACGAAAAGCTGCGCGAACGAAGCTTTTCTCAAGTAGATGAATTACTGCTGGCGGCAGGAATTCCATACTGTCATCTGCTGGAGAAATGCGGTGAAACTTTAGGCGAGAAAACCCGCCAGGAACGGATGGCGACCAAGCAGTTGTTTCACCTGAACGGGGAAGCGGTTCCGAAACAGCTGGTGTTGGTGGATGATCTTTATACCACGGGCACGACAATGCGGCAGGCAGCAAAAACTTTGCAAGAAGCTGGTGCCGAGTCAATCCGCATCCTCACGTTGATCCGTGCATAAATTTGAACAATGAACCGGCGCATAAGCAATAAAAAAAACAGCTGCATAGCAGCCGTTTGTATTAATGTTCGTAAATCATTTTGCGTGTCATGCCGCCGTCAATTGTCAAACACTCGCCGGTAATGAATGAATTATCGGGATTCGACAAAAACAGGCAGGCTCTGGCGATATCGTCTGTGGTGCCGACACGCCCGCTCCAATGCTGCTCATGGTCGACTTTTCGCAGTTCATCCTGATCACCTGTATGTATCCAGCCGGGTGCGATCGAATTTACGCGAATGCCTTTTGTATGGAGGCTTGCGGCGAGCGAATGGCTGAGCGCAAAAATCCCGCCTTTGGAAGCAGAGTAGCTTTCTGTGCCTTGTTCTGACATGAACGCTCTTGTCGATGACATATTGACAATCGATCGGATGTCCTCGTCCATATAACGGGCAGCTTCACGGCTGCAGATAAAGACGCTCTTCAAGTTTGTATTGAGCACGCGGTCCCAATCTTCTTCAGTCAATTCCCAAAGCGGCGTGAATTCTGAGACTCCGGCGTTGTTGATCAGCACATGGATGCTGCCATGGGCTTTATGGATTTCAGAAAAGACGCGTTCGACTTCCGAAAAGCTCCCTACATCACATTGGCGGTATTCCACACCGTCGATCTTGACCTCTTCAATATCCAAGCCGATGACGTTTGCGCCTTCTTTTTGGAAATATTGTGCTACGGTTTTCCCGATACCTTGTGCGGCACCTGTCACTACAATCGTTTTATTTGTAAACATGGGCTTCATCTCCTTGTCATATAGTTTACCTTTTTACTATAGTAGTGAAACTTTTTACGTTTCAAGAAGGATTCCGGAGGGAACAACTAGAAATAGATAGATAGCAAAACAGAAGGAGGAGTTCACATGCTGCAATTCAACATCAGAGGCGAGAATATTGAGGTAACTCCCGCAATACGCGAACACATCGAGAAGAAGGTAGAGAAAATCGAACGCTACTTCACCGATGGAGCGAATGCAACAGCGATGGTCAACTTGAAAACGTATAACCATAACCAAACAAAAGTGGAAGTAACCATTCCGATGAAAAACTTAACACTACGTGCTGAAGAACGGCACGATGATCTCTATGCAGCGATCGATTTGATCGTTTCAAAACTGGAGCGTCAAATCCGCAAGTATAAAACGAAAGTCAACCGCAAATTCCGTGACCGCGAAGGAATGGGTCTCGCGTTTGCTATAGCTGAAAGCGAAGCGCAGAATAATGGTTCTTCGGAATCGGATGATGAGGAAGACTTGAAAATCGTCCGTACGAAACAATTCGATTTAAAACCGATGGACGAGGAAGAAGCAGTTCTTCAGATGAACATGCTCGGGCATAGTTTCTTCGTCTTCACAGACGCTGAATCCAACGGTACGAACATTGTCTACAAACGTAAAGACGGTTCGTACGGATTAATCGAAACAACTTCATAATAATAAAAGCCTCCTGTAACGGGAGGCTTTTATTATGCGGTTATTTATATGTACGGTTCTTATTCCCCCCAGATTGCAGCTGTATCAACAATCGTTTCTTTTTGAGGTTTTTTGGCGTACAGACAGGAAATGCATTATTTGCACGCTTTATAGTGCAGTGTTAAAATGAATGGTGAGATTTTTTTTGAAAATGCTGCATATGATTAAGATAAACCCAATGAATGAAAATATGAGCAATAGCGGTTCGCAGGCTTTTCAGCCGCAATCGCCATGCAGGGAGCGGTTAAACATGCTTGGAGTATTGAATAAAGTATTTGACCCGAACAAACGGGATTTAAAACGATTGGAAAAAGTGTCTGACCAGGTGGAAGCTCTGGCCGATGAGTATACGGCTAAAACAGACGAAGCCTTAAAAGCAAAAACAGCTGAATTCACAGCGCGTTTCGAGCAAGGCGAGTCACTCGACGACATGCTGCCTGAAGCATTTGCGACAGTGCGCGAGGCATCAAAGCGCGTACTTGGAATGTATCCATTCCGTGTTCAAATTATGGGTGCCGCATCGCTTCATCAAGGGAATATTTCCGAGATGAAAACGGGTGAAGGTAAAACATTGACTTCGACGATGGCTGTTTATTTAAATGCCATCACGAAAAAAGGCGTCCATGTCGTGACCGTCAATGAATACTTGGCGAGCCGCGATGCGGAAGAAATGGGCCAACTTTATAATTGGCTCGGCCTGACGATTGGGCTTAACGTCAACAGCATGACAAAAGAACAAAAACGCGAAGCTTACCAGGCGGACATCACGTACAGCACAAACAACGAGCTTGGCTTTGATTATCTGCGCGATAATATGGTCCTTTATAAAGAAGACATGGTCCAGCGGCCGCTTCATTTTGCCGTGATCGATGAAGTCGATTCAATCTTGATCGATGAAGCGCGAACTCCGTTGATCATTTCAGGCCAAGCGGCAAAGTCTGCACAGCTTTACATGCAGGCGAATGCGTTTGGGCGATTGCTGCAAAAAGACAGTGATTATGCTTATGATGAGACGACAAAAGGCGTCGTATTGACAGAAGAAGGCATTGAAAAAGTTGAGAAAGCGTTCAGCGTCGATAACCTTTTCGATTTAACCCATGTACGCTTGAACCATGCGATCAACCAATCGCTTAAAGCACATGTCACGATGCAAAAAGATGTCGATTATGTTGTACAAGACGGCGAAGTGGTCATCGTTGACCAATTTACAGGACGACTCATGAAAGGCCGCCGCTATTCTGACGGGCTTCATCAGGCGATTGAAGCCAAGGAAGGCCTTGAAGTCCAGAACGAATCGATGACAATGGCAACGATCACATTCCAGAACTATTTCCGCAAATATGAGAAATTGTCTGGTATGACCGGTACGGCGAAAACGGAAGAAGAAGAGTTCCGCAATATCTATAACATGAACGTCATCTCCATTCCGACGAACAAGCCGATCATCCGTGATGACCGTGTCGATTTAATCTACGCAACTACTGAAGGCAAATACAAAGCGGTTTCTGAAGACATCATCGAGCGCCATAAAAAAGGGCAGCCGGTTCTTGTTGGTACGGTTGCGATTGAAACGTCTGAAATTATTTCCGAGTATTTGACGAAGAAAGGTATCAAGCATTCGGTCTTGAACGCGAAGAACCACGCACACGAAGCCGAAATTATCCAGGATGCCGGCCAAAAAGGCGCCGTCACGATTGCCACGAACATGGCAGGGCGTGGAACGGACATCAAATTGGGTGAAGGGGTCATTGAAGCGGGCGGTCTTGCGGTCATCGGTACCGAACGCCACGAGTCTCGCCGGATCGATAATCAGCTCCGCGGCCGTTCTGGACGTCAGGGAGATCCCGGCGTGACGCAATTCTATCTATCGCTTGAAGATGATTTGATGCGCCGCTTCGGATCAGACGCTATGCGCAATATGATGGGCAAATTGGGAATGGACGATACCCAGCCTTTGCAATCACGTATGGTGACGCGTTCTGTAGAATCTGCTCAAAAACGGGTGGAAGGCAATAACTTCGATGCACGGAAACGTCTTTTGCAGTATGATGATGTCTTGCGTGAACAACGTGAAATCATCTATAAAGAGCGGATGGAAGTGCTCGAGACAGACGATATGCGTGAACTGGTCGACAATATGATCGACAGCTCGATCGACCGTATGGTAGCGAGCTATACAACGGCAGAAAAACCGGAAGAATGGCACTTGAAGTCGTTGACGGAAGTGATTGCTGCCAATCTGCTGCCAGAAGATACGATCACTGAACAAGATTTGGAAGGCAAGACGCAAGACCAGATCATTGAATTTGTGCGCAGCAAAGTAACAGCGCATTACGATGAAAAAGAAGTCGAAATGACGCCTGACCGCATGCGCGAATTTGAGAAGGTCGTGCTATTGCGTTCAATCGATACGAAATGGATCGACCATATCGATGCGATGGACCAATTGCGACAAGGAATCCATTTGCGTGCATACGGCCAGAACGATCCGCTTCGTGAGTACCAGAACGAAGGCTTTGCCATGTTCGAAGCGATGATCGAGGCGATTGAAGACGATGTGGCGAAATACGCCATGAAAGCCGAAATCAAGAACAACCTCGAGCGTGAAGAAGTGGCGAAAGGCCAAGCCGTCAACCCGAAAGAAGGCGGCGAAGCACCACGCAAGAGAAAAGAGCCGGCACGCCGGGAGATGGAAGTCGGACGGAATGACTTGTGTCCATGCGGCAGCGGCAAAAAATTCAAGAACTGCCACGGTGCAGCTTCGTAAACAAGTGTTTATGGCCGAAGAGCAAAAGCTCTTCGGCATTATTATGAGGAGGAACTTTATATGATGGAATTAGCGGATATTCGCAACGAGCTCGACAAAACAGCCGAAAAACTGGCGGACTTCAGGGGGTCTCTTTGACTTAGAAAACAAAGAGGCACGTATTCAGGAATTGGACGAGCGAATGATCGACCCGAATTTCTGGAATAATCAAGAAGAAGCGCAAGTAGTCATTTCCGAAGTGAATGCATTGAAAGATACAGTCAATCGCTACCGCAAGTTCGAGGAAGAGCAAGAGAATATGGAAATGACGCTTGAACTATTGCGCGAAGAACCAGATGAGGAACTTCACGAAGAAGTGAGCGGGGAACTGAAGCAGTTTCTTAAAGATTTAAACGCGTTCGAGTTAGAGCTTCTATTGAGTGAAGAATACGATAAAAACAATGCCATATTGGAATTACACCCTGGTGCTGGCGGAACGGAATCCCAGGATTGGTGCTCGATGCTTTTGCGCATGTACACGCGCTGGGCTGAGAAACGCGGATTCAAAGTAGAAACTTTGGATTATCTGGCGGGAGACGAGGCAGGCGTCAAATCGGTGACACTTGGCATAAAAGGCCATAATGCTTACGGCTATTTGAAAGCTGAAAAAGGCGTCCATCGTTTGGTCCGCATTTCGCCTTTCGACTCCTCAGGTCGCCGCCACACATCCTTCGTGTCGTGTGAAGTGATGCCGGAATTCACAGGCGAAATCGAAATCGATATCCGCACCGAAGATTTGAAAGTCGATACGTACCGTGCAAGCGGCGCCGGTGGACAGCACATCAATACGACAGACTCCGCTGTCCGGATCACCCACTTGCCGACCGGTGCCGTAGTAACGTGTCAACAGGAGCGTTCACAGATCAAAAACCGGGAAAAAGCGATGCAAATGCTGAAAGCGAAACTCTATGCATTGAAGATCGAAGAGCAGGAAAAGGAATTGCTGGAAATCCGCGGCGAACAAAAAGAAATCGGCTGGGGCAGCCAAATCCGCTCTTACGTTTTCCATCCCTATTCCATGGTTAAAGACCACCGTACGAACTACGAAACAGGAAATCTCCAGGCTGTTATGGACGGCGATCTCGATGGATTTATTCATGCGATGTTGCGTTCCAAAATGCAATAAGCTATAAAAATCCTATTGGTTTTTTAAAAATAACCACCCCCGATTGCAACTGCTCAAAAGAGTGGCGGCTTCGGGGGTTTTTTCGATTCCAAAAAGGCAATAGAAGAAGAGAGAGCTTAAAATTGCCAAGGAGCTGTTAAATATAATGACGCATCAATTATTGGTCTTGCTGATCATCGGCTATATCGTCTATACGATCGATATAAAAAAGAACTTTTTTCCGGTACCGATCGTGCTGGTGGCGATTGGTTTGGGACTTTCATTTATTCCGTATTTCGATGAATTCAATATTTCAAAAGACATCATCTTCACTGTCTTCTTGCCGGCGATGTTGTTTACCTCGGCTTATCAATTTCCTTTGAAGCAATTAAAGCAAAATATCGGCATCATTGTCAGTTTGAGCACGATTGGCCTAATTCTCACGGTCATACTGCTTGGATTGTCCGTTTATTTCGTAGGGGGAATGTTTACCAGCCTGTCTCTCACGGCGGCTTTTCTGCTGGCGGCTATCCTGACGCCGACTGATCCGGTATCTGTGACCGCCATATTAAAAGAAAGCAGCGGGGCAGAGCAGATTGCTGATGTGGTCGAGGGGGAATCGATGATCAACGACGGGACGAGCATTGTCTTTTTTACAATTTTTTTGACGATGTATCAAACCGGAAACGGATTTTCAGTGGGCAAGTTCATCTCGGAATTGCTGCTCGTTTCGATAGGAGGAGTTGTTCTGGGAATCGCGATCGGCTGGTTGATGAGCAAGACAATCCGATATACCCAGGATAAAAAATACCAAGTCATGCTGAGCGTCATTGGAGCTTACGGCGCTTTTTATATCGGCGAAGCGATCGGGGTATCTGGAGTATTGGCGACAGTGGCAACCGGAATATTTGTCGCTTATGAAATGGGCAGAGACATTAAGGAAGATACACTCCCTCAGTCGTTGGACGGCTTCTGGGATATCGTGACACCGATTTTATTGGCGGTGCTGTTCTTGTTGATCGGCATACGCGGTGCAGAGTACCTGGCTTTTTCAGGCTGGTGGTTTGCAATCGCCATTTTCCTTTTGACCATCATCGTCCGCTTTATGGTCATCGCGTTGTTCATTTACGGTGTACCTGCCTGGCGAGATGAGTTTGAGAATGATTTTTCGACAATCACGCTAACTACCTGGTCAGGAATTAAAGGTGCCATGTCTGTCGCATTATTGCTATGGCTCGAGGAAACAGCATCAGGTCAGGACCAAGTGTTGATCTCCCTTGCCTTTGTAGTGATTTTGCTGTCGCTCGCCATTCAGAGCATTGGCATTTATCCATTATCCAAAGTATTAAAAAACCTTCAATAAACGAATGATTGCAGTAGATGGTGAAATAGGAGCCGATAAAAGCAAACGTTTGACCTGTTGCGTAAAGGCTATTGCTTCATCCAAATGAAGTTCACAAAAAACGGGGGGTCTGCTATACTCTGACAGGGTTCAAGTGAATATAGAAGGAAGAGGAATAACAGCTTATGGGCAAACGAAATATACGCAAATCAAAAGATTCACATCCGGTGTTGACGAGTGTGGTGGATTATATCTCCGTATTGGCAGGAGCAGCGATCGTCGCCATTTCATTCAATGTGTTCCTATTGCCAAACGAAGTGGCTTCAGGCGGAGTCAGCGGCATCAGTACAATTCTATTCGGATTGTTTGAATGGAAGCCGGCTTTCGTCCAATGGGCATTCAATATCCCGCTGTTCATTGCAGGCGTCATATTGCTAGGGAAAAATTTCGGCATTAAGACGGCAGTCGGCACGATATTTTTGCCTCTTGTCGTGTTCATGACTGAGGACTGGGAAGCTTGGACAAGAGATCCTTTGCTCGGCTCGCTATTTGGCGGCATCATGGTCGGCCTTGGACTTGGAATTGTGTTCCGCGGAAAAGCATCGACAGGCGGAACCGATCTTGCAGCGCAGATCATCACCAAATACACCGGTCTCACTCTCGGTACAAGCGTCGCAATCATTGACGGCATGATTGTGTTGGCAGCTGCTATCGTTTTTGATATCGAAAAAGGATTGTATGCTTTGATCGGTTTGTACCTTACGACAAAAACCATCGATTTGGTACAAGTCGGATTCAGCCGCTCGAAAATGGTGTACATCATCACGAATAAACAAGTGGAAATCCGGGATGCTATTTACGATGAAGTCGATCGAGGCGTTACTGAATTAACAGCAACCGGGGGCTACTCAGGAAATGAAAAGCCGATTTTAATGGTTGTAATACCACAGACAGAATTTACAAGGCTGAAACAATTGGTTAAATTAATCGACCCGCAAGCTTTCGTTATCGTGTCCGATGCTTCAGAAGTGCTAGGGGAAGGTTTCAAACGTGCCTAAATTTGGTATACTCCTATAGAAGGTAAAAATAGCAAGACGAAGAGGAGGATTTCCATGAAAAAGCAATTGATGACCGTATTGTTCGGTTCAGTTCTCTTACTTGGCGCATGCGGAGGCGGGGAAGAAACGTCTCCTGAAGAGCCAGCGGATACGGGCGGCGATACAGAAACTGAAACAACGACAGTGGATGCAGAAGCTGTTATTCAGCAAAACTGTATTTCGTGCCACGGTGAAAACTTAGAAGGTCAAGGCAACTTCCCGGCATTGAATGATGTAGGATCTCGTTTGTCGCAAGAAGAAATCCTGTCAGTCATTGAAAATGGACAAGGTGCAATGCCTCCGAACATCATCGAAGGCGAAGAAGCACAAGCCGTTGCAGAATATCTTGCGAACCAACAATAAACCGGCATTCAGCCCGGTTTATTTTTTTTGCCATAAAACAAGGCATTACTATGGATAGATGGTAAAAATAAGGGAAATAATGGTGAATTATTGCCCTAGAATATTAAAATTTCAGATAATTCTTTGTATCGAGACTGAGTCCGAATTGAAATGTAACTGTAACAAAAAAGGGGTTTAGGAGTGTTATAATAACCGTGCTGCAAAATTTGCTATGTACTTGGGAAATCAAATTTGGCACGTTGCCAAATCATATAGGTGGTTTATTTAATGATACAAATGAAAAATGTCTACAAAAAATATCCGAACGGCATTGTGGCACTCAATGGATTGAATGTTGAGATTGCACAGGGCGAATTTGTATACATCGTCGGGCCGAGCGGAGCTGGTAAATCCACGTTCATCAAAATGATGTATCGTGAAGAGCGCCCTTCCTCAGGACAAATGCTTGTCGATGGAAAAGATATCGCAAAACTGAAGAACCGGAAAGTTCCTTTTCTTCGCCGCGACATCGGCGTCGTGTTCCAGGATTTCAAATTATTGCCCCGCTTGAACGTCTATGAAAATGTTGCGTTTGCACTCGAAGTGATCGAGGAAAAACCACAGATCATTAAAGAGCGCGTCATGGAAGTGCTCGACATGGTCGGGTTGAAGCATAAAGCGAAAATGTTCCCGCGTGAATTGTCCGGTGGCGAACAACAACGCGTATCCATCGCCCGTTCCATCGTTAACACACCAAAAGTGATGATTGCCGATGAACCGACAGGGAATCTTGACCCAGACACGTCGTGGGACATTATGAACCTTTTCGAACAAATCAATTCGACAGGAACGACCATCATCATGGCAACACATAACCGGGAAATCGTTAACAAATTAAGACATCGCGTCATTGCCATTGAAGGCGGGCTGATTGTGCGCGACGCAGCCGGAGGTGACTACGGCTATGAAGATTAGAACATTCGGGCGTCACATCAAAGAAAGCCTCAAGAGCCTTGGCCGGAATGGTTGGATGACATTTGCATCTGTCAGTGCCGTGACTGTTACATTGCTGCTAGTCGGGGTATTCGTTATGATTATGATGAACCTCAACAAAGTTGCCGATGATCTGGAAAACGATGTCGAGATCAAAGTCTTTGTCTCACTTGATGCAGAAGAAGACGACATTACAGAACTCGAGGAAGAAATATCGAGTCTTGATGGTGTCGAATCAGCTGACTTTTCAACGAAAGAAGAAGAGTTAACAGATCTTGTGCTCGATTTTGGCGAAGAGCTTAGTCTGTTCGAGCAAAGCAATCCATTGTTTGATGTGTTCTACGTAAAAGCGACAGAACCTCAACAGACAGAAACAGTAGCAAAAGATATTGCTGCACTTGAATATATCGAAGATGTGGAATATGGGGAAGGGAAAATTGAGAAGCTTTTCGATTTCCTTAATGCAGGGCGCAATGTCGGCCTGGTCCTCATCTTGGCATTGTTGTTTACAGCGATGTTCTTGATTTCGAATACGATCCGCATCACCATTGTGGCGCGTCGCACCGAAATCGAGATCATGAAACTCGTCGGGGCGACCAATTGGTTTGTTCGCGTTCCATTCATCCTGGAAGGCATGTGGCTCGGAATTCTCGGTTCGATCATCCCGATTGGCCTTGTTGTGCTGCTGTACCAGAAGATTACGGAATTCGTACAACCCCGGCTTAGCGGAGAACTCTTCCAATTACTTGAGTTTTCACCTTTCATCTACCAAGTGAGCGCGCTGATCTTGGCGATGGGTGTCTTTATCGGGATTTGGGGAAGTTTTATGTCTATTCGCAAGTTTTTACGTGTATAATCAATTCAAGGCCTATGGTCGCATATTAACCATAGGCCTAAAGCTTACATAAATTAGGAAATAAAATACAGACATAGAAAAAGAACGTAAATCCAAGGGGGAAAACGAACTTGAATTCGAAGTCTAAATGGATGTTGTCCGGTGTTTCATCAATTCTCGCATTGTCTTTGTTAATGCCTAGCGCACACGCAAACACTAGCAAGCTTGATGAATTAGAGCAGGAGCAACAGCAAGTCCAAAAAGAACAACAAAAATTGGAAAAAGAACGCAAAGAGTTGGAAGAAAAAGAAGAAAATCTAAGTTCCGGCATTCAAGAGAAAGAAGGCGAGATTCAAGAAACGTCTTCAAAGCTCGATGGCATCGTTTCGGAAATCCAGCAATTGGAGAAAAAAATGCAGGAAACGCAGTCTAAGATCGATACTGTACAAGCTGAAATCGACCAAACTAAAGAAGAAATCGATGAATTGAAAGAAGCGATTAAAGAGCTCGAGCGTAAAATCGACGAACGCACGGAACTGTTGAAAGAACGTGCGCGCGCCATTCAAATGAGTGGTGGATCTGTCGAGTACATAGATGTGCTACTCGGCGCTAATAGCTTTATCGATTTTATCGACCGTTTTTCAGCAGTCAACACCTTGATCGAAGCTGACCGCGAAATCATGCGTGAACAAGCAGCCGACAAAAAAGAATTGGCTGCAAAAAAAGAAGCGGTTGAAACGATTCTTGCCAATCAAGAAGAACGCCGCGCTGAACTGGTTTCATTGAAAGCATCATTAGATAGCCAGAAAAAAGAACAAGCTGGCTTGAAAAACCAAATGGAAGCAGAACAGAAACGTTTAGCTTCAGAGAAAAACAATTTGGAAGCACAGCATGAAGAAGCACTTGAAGTCAGCGCTGCAGTCGAGAAGCAGATTATGGGGCAGCAATCCCGCATGGCGAAATTGGCTCAGCAAGAAGAAGCTGAACGCACGCGTATTGCAGAAGCGGAACGCAAAGCGGCAGCTGAAAAAGCCGCTGCAGAAAAGGCCGCAGCTGAGCGTGCAGCAGCAGAGAAAGCAGCAGCTGAACGGGCAGCAGCCGAAAAAGCGGCAGCTGAAAAAGCAGCAGCCGAAAAAGCAGCAACTAAATCTTCATCAGCAAGTGCCAGCACTGCAAGCCCGGCACCAGCAGCAACTCCGGCACCAACGCCAGCACCGGCACCGGCTCCTGTCGTCAAGCCATCAGCAAACTTCGTGATGCCGGCATCAGGGCGCCATACATCAGGATTTGGCGGACGTGATATCGGAGACGGCGCGGAGACGCATCTTGGCTACGATATCGCCAATAGCCCAGGTACGCCGGTTGATGCTTCAGCTGCTGGATATGTATCATTTGCAGGGTCAATGGGCGGTTACGGGAATGTCATCATCATCAACCATTCGATTAACGGGCAACCATATGCGACAGCATATGCACACTTAAGTTCGATTGGCGTATCGGTCGGCCAAAAAGTCGACCAACGCCAGTTTATCGGCGGAATGGGCAATACCGGACGTTCGACAGGGCCACACTTACATTTTGAAATCCACGTGGGATCTTGGAATGGTTCGCGTAGCAACGCTGTGAACCCGGCCAATTATCTTTCTTATTAATCCAAAAAGCCGCCAAGGCCATTCTTTCCGCTTCACGACTGGTGAAGTTTCGGGAGGTGGTCTGGGCGGTTTTTTCGTTGACACAATTTGTTACGGAACAATTCCGGCGAATATACTGGCTACAGACAGTTTGTTTATCGTATGATAGTAACGGAATGGAGTGAAAAGAATGTCGAAAAAAATGATCGGGCTCCTAATAGCCGCCATTTTGGTCATCGTTCTAGCGGTATGGGCCGTCTTTGATAGTCAAAAAGAAGACCGTGCGCTGAATAAAATGGCGCTTGGTAGCACTGTCGATTTTTTGCCGACCGATGAAGGGCTGGCAAAAGGCGAGGTAGCTCCCGACTTCGAATTGACGACGTTAAATGGCGAGGAAATGCGTCTGTCGGATTACAGGGGTCAAGCAGTTATCCTCAATTTTTGGGCGACATGGTGCCCGCCATGCCGTGCAGAAATGCCGCATATGCAAACTTTCTATGAAAACCAGCAGGGTAACGATGTTGAAGTGGTAGCGGTCAATTTGACGACAGAAGATCGCGGCATGACTGAAATTGAAAAATTTGTCGAAGAGTTTGGCTTGAGCTTCCCGATTCCGATGGATGTAGACGGGGACATTGGCGCGCTCTACCAAGCATTTTCCATTCCGACTTCTTATATCATAGATAGAGAAGGGCGTGTCCTGCATAAAATTGTCGGGCCGATGGATGAAGAAATGATGAATGGATTTATAGAAGAAATGAATGAGGGGGAATCACAATGACATCAATCGACACGAAATCTGTACACACAGCCGGCATGGAAGAGCGGACCATCCGCCCGAAAGTGATGCCGATCTATCAAACATCAGCTTTTTCGTTTTCTTCTTTAGAAGAGCTGGAAGGCTATTACGAAGGAAACGGAACGTATCTTTACACGCGCACGGCCAATCCGAACACAGATGCACTCGGGCAGACGGTCGCACAGCTAGAAGGGGCACCGAAAGGCGTTGCTGCTTCTTCCGGTATGTCAGCGATACTTGCGGGCATATTGTCTGTCGCGGAAGCGGGAGACCATGTCCTTGCTGCAGAGGATGTTTATGGAGGCACTTTCCATTTGCTGAAAGAAGAATTGAAAAGACTCGGCATTACCGTCCATTTTGCGGATTTTTCGGAAACAGGCACGATAGAACAGATTTTGGTTGATTTCCCGGAAGTGAAATTGATGTTAAGTGAATCGATCACCAATCCGTTTTTGCGGGTTGAAGATATTGCTGGGCTTGTTCAACTGAAAAATCAATACGGTGTTAAGGTGATGATCGATAATACATTTGCAACCCCTTATACGTATACACCTTATGCACAAGGCGTGGATTTAGTCGTACATAGCGCAACGAAGTATCTCGGCGGGCATAGCGATGTCACATCAGGCGTATTGGTAGGCGATGCCGCTTTGATCGAAGAAGCTACAAAACGCATCGTCAACCTCGGCATGAACTTAAGCCCTTTTGAAGCATGGCTGACAATACGTGGGATCAAAACCTTGGCGCTGCGTATGGAAAAGCAAAATGCCAATGCTCAAGCCATTGCAGATTTCCTGCAGGACAAGGCGCGGGTTTGGTATCCAGGCAAAGGCGCGATCGTTTCGTTTGAATTGCCCGAATCAGCTGATGTTTCCGCGTTCTTTTCTTCACTCGGATGGATCAAAATCGTTCCGACTTTGGCCGGTGTCGAAACAACTGTCTCTTATCCATTCGGCACATCTCACCGGGCTTTATCCGCTGAAGAAAAAGCACGGATTGGCGTAACTGAGCGGGTTGTTAGGCTTTCAGCCGGAATCGAAGGCATTGAAGACATCCTTGGACAGCTAAAGCTGGCATTTAACTGATTGAAAAAGATGTAGGGCTAGCCCTGCATCTTTGGTACAATGAAAGATAAGTTCATTTAGCTTAAGGATGGTGTCAGTGAAGTGTTAACGGATTTTTTGATGGCAATCGCCATGTTTTTTCTTAACCCTGTTTTTTATGTCGCATTATTCGCTGCGACAATGCTTGGATATTTTCGTGTCAAAAAAGAACGCCGCATTTTCCGCACACGGATCGTGTACGGCGGAACGGAATTCAAACGCTTATTGAAAGATGGCTGGTTGTATGCGCTAATCTTATCGGTCATCGTGGCAGCTGCCGGCTTGGCAGTGCCGATGGAATGGTTGATTGCACTCAGCATCGTCAGTATCATCGTCATGCTGACGGGTTTTTATCACCTGGCCTCTTTCGTCTATTTGGCGTCCGCGTCCGCATTGGTTGTCTGGTTGTTCGAAGCCAATGATTGGACCATTAATCTTGGGTTCGCTGAAATGACAGGCAGGGGGCTTGCGGACGGCTGGCTCATTTCAGTCGCGTTGATTGCAGGGCTTTTGCTATTCATCGAAAGCCGCATGGTCGAAAAGTCAGCTGCTGCTGCCGCTTCTCCGCGTCTGCATAAATCGGCTCGCGGATTGCGGGCTGCCGCCTATATCTCCCGTCGTCTATGGCTGATTCCGGCTGTGCTGGTCGTACCTGGAGAAATGATTTCCGAATACGCACCGTACTGGCCTCAGCTACCAATCGGGGAATCGGCGTTTTCTTTTATTTTGTTCCCGCTGGTATTTGGATTCCAAGGACGCAGCAAACGGACACTGCCGGTTTATTTATATCCGAAAATCGCTAAATCGGTCGCTTGGTCGGCTGTCTTGACGATTGTTCTGGCCTTATTCGGTTTCCTTTGGCAGCCGATGGCGATCATCGCGCTGGCTGCCGGTGTATTGTTCCGATTGGGAATTAGCTTGTATTATGCGCAGAAAGAGCGCAGTGGAAATTATACCGTGACCCCACAAGCACAAGGCGTCATGATAATTGACGTGCTTCCAGGCTCTCCAGCAGAGAAGATGGGGCTTGTGCGCGGGGAAATCATCCGCAAAGTAAATGGCACGACGGTAACAAATGAAACCGAATTATACGAAGCTATCCAGCTCAATGCAGCGCATTGCCGCCTGGAAGTCATCGACCATAATCTGGAAATGCGTTTGCGGCAGCATGTCGTCTTCCGCCATGACCACCACCGACTGGGTCTTTTGATTGTTGAGTAAGGGGAGAAGTATATGGAATCAATGGTGACCAAGTTTTTCCTATCGCTGTTTGTGCCCGGGCTTCTTGTTATCCTGTTTACACGCGTGACGTTTAATCATTATGTCGGCCTTATATTGACCGTAGCATTGATTGCTGCGGCCGTTTATGCCGGCTTTACGCATACTTGGCTATTGTTTGTCGTCAACGCCGCTTCGTTAACAGCTGGTTTCTGGTATTCGAGCAATATGTATAATAAACGAAAAAAAGCCGAAGCTCATGAAAATGAGTGACGGCTTTTTTTATTATCCAAACCAAATTCCGTACATAGAAAGAATGGCTATAGTCCCGAGAACGACAAGGATGACGTTTGCCCCCGTAAACGCGATGGCAAAGGCTGAAACGGCACCGATGACGCCAAACCATATGTTTTCCTGTATAAAAAACACGGCAGGAAAAATCAATGCTCCGAGCACGGCATACGGGATGTTGCGCAACACATTCTGCACGGTTTCGGGCAACTCACGGCCTTCCAAAAAGGTTAATGGTATAGCGCGTGGAATATACGTAACAACGGCCATTCCAAAAATCATCCACCAAAACCAAGCACCCATCAGGCGGCAACTCCTTTCCGTGAAATCAGTTCAATGATGATCGCTGAAGCAAGGGTCGATACCATGATCGCCCAACCTGTAGAGAGCCAGCCGGTTAAAAAGAACAGCGAGTTGAAAAGTGCGGCGATCAGCGCCAAGCTAAGAACTTTACGGTTGCCTTTCATGGACGGCACGAGCAAGCCGACGAACATCGCGTAAAGTGCAATCGACATGGATGCCTGTAAAAAAGCAGGAAGGCTGGCGCCAATCAAATGGCCAAGCGAAGTGAATGCTACCCAGCTTCCGTAGGAAATGACGATGACCCCGGCCGCAAAAGACGTACGGATCTTGTTGTCTGGCTGTGTGGCTAATACCGTAAATGTTTCATCCGTTATGCCGAAAGCATATAATGCTTTCTTCCAACGGGCATCTGGCTCCATTTTTTCATTCAATGCCGCTGTCATCAAAAAATGGCGAATATTGACGATAAAGGTATTAATGACAATGAGCGCCGGGAGTACACCGGCTGTGATAAGGGAAAGTGATATGTACTGGGCAGCGCCGGCAAAGACGAAGATGCTCATGGCGGTCGCTTCGATCAGCGACAAACCAGTCGTTTTCGCCAACAGCCCAAAAGTCAGCGCTACCGGGAAATAGCCAATGGCAATGCTGGCACCGGCTTTCAATCCGGAAGAGAATCCGTGTTCTCGCAATTTTTTCCGCTCCTTTTGCCGCAAGTATTTCTCTTTTCCAAAACGGGAGAAAGAGTGTAAAGTAATTATCATAGCATAGCATAATTTCTCCTGTTTTTAGATTCATTATTGAAAAATCGCGCAATTTAAAAGGAATGAGCTTATGTCGGATTTTTTCACTATGGAAAACATTGTCGAGTTGACGCAATCTTATCGGGCATTTGGCCCGTTTATCGGTTTTTTGCTTCCGTTTCTTGAATCATTTTTGCCGTTCTTGCCGCTTTTTGTCTTTGTGTTCGCCAATGCGACAGCTTATGGCCTATGGCTCGGTTTTCTGTTGTCGTGGGGCGGGGCGGTTGCGGGTTCATATACCGTATTCCTGCTGATCCGCAAGTTTGGGCAAGCACGATTTATGAATTTCATGACGCGTCACGAGAAAGTTGAAAGGCTCATCCACTGGGTAGAACGAAATGGCTTCGGACCTTTATTCTTGTTGTTGTGTTTCCCGTTTACCCCGTCGGCTTTGGTCAACTTGGTCGCGGGGTTATCGAATATCAGCCGTCATTATTATTTATTGACCTTAATGGCAGGCAAATTCGTAATGGTCTTGACGATTTCCTATGTCGGTTACGATATCCGTGCTTTATTCACCCAACCGGTCCGTACAGGCATCGTCATTGCCGTCATCGTGCTGCTTTATGTGATCGGAAAAATTTTGGAGAAGCGGCTCAATAAAAAAGTGGAAGCCGACTTCAAGCGTGCAAAAGAAGAACGCGAAAAAGAACGGCTGTCTTAACGGGAAAGTCGTTCTTTTCGATTGTTTATTGTATAATAAGAACAAATGTTCTTTTTGAGAAGGGGTGCATTACATGTCTTTACGAATTGTCTACGGGCGCGCCGGAACTGGAAAAACCCGTTTTGTCCAAGAAGAAATCGCGGATAGTTTAAAAGACCAGGCGGATGGAGATCCGATATTTCTTATCGTCCCGGATCAGATGTCTTTTTCTACAGAGTATCGGTTGTCTGCTGCATACGGCATGAACGGCATGATCCGTGCCCAGGCCGTCACTTTTAAACGTCTTGCCTGGCGTGTGTTGCAGGAAGTCGGCGGGATCAGCCGCAAAGAAATTGATACATTTGGCTATCGCATGTTGATCCGCAGCCTGCTTGAAGAACATAAGGATGAGTTTAACTTATTTAGAAGAGCCGCTGGCAAACGGGGGTTTACTGACCAAATTGAGCAATTGATCAAAGAGTTCTCGCGTTATTGCATCGATTGCGCCGAACTCGGCACCATTCGCTCGTCTCTCGAGTCAGCAGGGGCTCCGAGGACGCTGCAGGACAAAGCAGCGGATCTAGAGCTCATCCTATTGGAAATCGATCGCAGGCTGGGCAAAGTGTTCGTGGATTCCGAGGGACATCTTGGCTTATTGAGCGAGAAAATCCGCCACTCGGAAACAATGAAGCATTCGGCTATTTATATCGACGGGTTCGTCAGTTTTACTGCGCGCGAGTTTCAAATCATCGAAGAGTTGCTGAAGCATGCAAAATCGGTGACGATCGTCTTACCGATGGATGACACGAGTAACACAGAAGATGAGCAGTCGCTATTCTATCAATCCGCCATCACGGCAAGCCGTCTAACGGATTTCGCCGCATTGGAAGGAATCGGGCTGGAACCCGACATATACCTGCAACAGCCAAAACGTTTCATGAACGAGGAACTTTTGCATCTCGAACGATTTATTGAAACCTTTCCTGCGCCATCCATCCAAGGACAAGGGGCAGTTGAAGTAGTGGAAGCGTCCAATAGGCGCGCTGAAATCCATGAGCTTGCCCGCTCGATCCGACAGCAGGTGATGGATGGCTGCCGCTATAACGACGTTGCGGTGCTGTATCGCCAGCCCGAAGTGTACGACGAACTGATCAACACCATCTTTCCGCAATACGACATCCCTTATTTCATCAGTCAAAAAAAATCAATGCTTCATCACCCTTTGATCGAATTCAGCCGTTCTGCACTCGAAGCGGTCATCGGCAATTATGCATATGAACCGGTTTTTCGGGCATTGAAGACGGATTTGTTCTTCCCAGAAGGCAATGTCAGCAAATGGCGGGAGCGAGGAGACCAGCTTGAAAATTTCGTCTTGGCCAATGGCATCTACGGTGACCGCTGGTTTGACGATAAACGCTGGATTTATAAAAAATATCGCGGCCTTGAATTTCATTCAGGAATCCAGACAGATGAGGAACTGGCTCTCCAAATGGAATTGCAGACTGTCCGGGATGTGGTGCGCGACCCGCTTGAGCGTTTGAAAACCCGCCTAGGAGACTGCGTGACCGGCCGGGACTTTGCCACAGCACTGTTTCAGTTTGTCGAAGAGCTTGATGTGTATGCGAAAATTCAGCTGCTGAAAGACCGTGAAGAAGCGGATCATCACTTGCTTGCTGCAACTGAGCATGAGCAAGCATGGAATCAATGGGTCGGCGTATTGGATCAATTCGTCCTGATGTTCGGAGATAAAGAACTTGAGCTCCAAAGTGCCGCACGGATTCTTGATGAAGGTTTTGAAACATTGGAGTTTTCACGCATTCCGCCGTCGCTCGATCAAGTGACCATCGCCAAAATGGACCTGGCGCGCTTGATGGACATCCGGTCAGTTTTCATCATCGGCGCAAATGATGGCATCTTGCCGCAGCGCATTGAACATGAAGGGCTGTTGACCGATGCGGAGCGCGAGTGGTTCCAAAAAATCGGCATCGAACTCGCCCCAAGCTCACGCATGCGGTTGATGGATGAAACGTATATGGCATATCGTTCGTTCTCTTCTGCCTCTGACCGGCTGAGCGTCTCTTACCCGATTGCAGACGAGGAAGGAAAGGCATTATTACCTTCTTTATACATCAGAAAAATTACCGACCTGCTTCAAATTGAACCGAAATTGGCAGCAATCGGCCCGGAAGAACTGCATGAGCCGGATGCTTTGGAATACATTAGCCATCCACGCGCAACGCTTTCGCACCTGGCTGCCCAAATCAGGGGCGGAGAGCTTACCGGACAATGGCAGGCCGTTCTCGATTATTACCGTGAAGACCCGTTGTGGTCATCGATCATCCATCAAGTGTTCAAGCCTTTGAGCCATGCGCAAGCGGAAAAGCTATCAGAAGAGATCGCTGAATCGCTTTACGGTGCCCCGATCGCTTCGAGCGTATCCCGCATCGAGACATACCATAGCTGCCAATTCGCGCATTACGCAGCTTATGGCTTGAAACTTGAAGAACGCAGCCAATACCGGTTGGCTGCGCCAGCGATGGGAGATTTATTCCATGCGGCAATCAAATGGATTTCCGATGAAGTGATGCGACTCGGCGTGTCCTGGTCGTCATTAAGCAAGGAACAATGCGCGGATCTTGCTAAGCGGGCAATTGAACAATTATCGCCTTATTTTGTCAATCAGATCCTGTTGAGTTCACATCGCTACCGCTATATCCAGTACAAACTTGAGGGCATCATCCGCCAAACGGCTTTCATGCTGAGCAAGCATGCACAAGTATCCGGCTTCGTGCCGGTCGCGCTCGAAGTAGGCTTCGGCACGAAAGAGGCGATTCCACCGCTCGACATTCCGCTCGAACGCGGGCGCAAGATGAATGTCAGAGGCCGCATCGACCGCATCGATTCGACCGATATCGGCGGCAAGCCATATTTGCGGGTCGTCGATTATAAATCATCCAAGCAGGGTCTAGATCTTGGCGAAGTTTATCACGGGTTGGCCCTGCAAACCTTTACTTATTTGGATGTGGCATTGACTCATTCAAAGCGCTGGCTAGGAGAGCAGGCGGAACCGGCAGGGGTGCTGTATTTCCATATGCATAACCCGATGCTGAAAATGACGAAATTATTGACCGCAGAAGAGCTGGAAGAAGAACTGGCGAAGTCATTCAAAATGAACGGTTTGGTTGTGGAAGATCCGGAAGTCATACAGGCGATGGACGATCAGATCGACGGATATTCGAATGTCATTCCAGTGCGTCTCAATAAAAACGGCTCGGTCTCGAAAGGCTCATCGAAAACAGTCGAAAAAGATGATATGGAAACGATCCGTAAGTTTGTCCGGAAAAAACACCAAGGGGCAGGGAATGGCATTCTTGACGGCAATACAGCCGTATCTCCGTACCGCTTGAAAGATAGTACCCCTTGCCAATTCTGTAATTTCCGGTCGGTGTGCCAATTTGACCCGAGTGATCCAGACCAGAGCTACCGCAAATTGCCGGTGTTGAGCCCCGACCAGGCAGTGGAGAAAATACGCAAGGAGTTGAGCGCTGATGATACCGGAAAAACCGAATGATGCCACATGGACCGACGAACAATGGCAGGCGATCTGGGCCAAGGGGCAGGATATGCTCGTGTCGGCTGCGGCAGGATCCGGAAAAACGGCTGTCTTGATCAAGCGGATGATCGAAAAAGTGCTTGATGAACAAGATCCGATATCCGTCGACGAATTATTGGTCGTGACCTTTACGAACGCCTCTGCAGCGGAAATGCGCCACCGCATGTCGGCTGCATTGGAGCAGGCAGTCGCAGCGCAACCAGAATCCGTTCATTTAAAAAAACAGCTGCGGCTGATCAATAAAGCACAAATTTCGACTTTGCATTCATTCTGCCTTCAAGTCGTGAAGCAATACGCCTACTTATTGGAAATTGATCCCGGCTTCCGCATCGCGGGAGATACGGAGGCGGCATTACTGCGTGATGATGTAATGGAAGCAGTGCTCGAGTCAGCTTATGAAGGCGAAGTGCGCGAGAAGGTTTACAGGCTCGCAGATAGCTTCACTTCCGATCGCAGCGACCAAGCCATGGAGATCTTGCTGGGCAAATTATATGATTATTCACGTGTGCACCCGGAACCGGAAATGTGGCTTGAACAATTGCCAAAGCTATACGATGTACCGGAACATGCAACAATTGACGAATTGCCGTTTATGGAAGAGTTGAAAATGACGATACGTCATAGTTTTGAAGCGGCGCTTGATTTGCTGGATGAAGGATGGGAGCTTTCTACCCGTCCGGATGGGCCGGCCATTTTAGAAGAGAATTTTCGGATGGATGCTACATTGATCCGCGCCGCAATCGATGCACTGGATGAGTCCTGGGCATCGCTTCATGCATATGCGCGAAACATTAAATGGGAGCGGCTGGCATCCGTGAAAAAGGATTCTTGCGATCCGCAGTTGGCGGAAGAAGCGAAAGCGCGGAGAAACGAAGCGAAAAAGCTCTTTAATGACGTGAAAGACGGCTATTTCACCCGGGCGCCTGAGCGGCTGCTTGAGGAGATGCGTGAAATGGCGCCGCTCATGACAACATTGGTCGATTTGACGAAGCGCTTTGCAGAAGATTACAAAGCCCTTAAAATTGACCGGGGTTTAGTGGATTTCTCGGATTTGGAACATTACGCTTTGAAAATTTTGAGCGATGGCGGGGATCCTTCTGCCATTGCACAGGATTACCGTGCACGGTTCAAGGAAGTGTTAGTCGACGAATACCAGGATACGAATATGCTGCAAGAAACGATACTCGGCCTTGTGAAATCGGGATCTGAACAAGACGGTAATTTATTCATGGTGGGGGATGTTAAACAGTCCATCTACCGCTTCCGCCTGGCAGAGCCGATGCTATTCCTTGGCAAGTATTCCCGTTTTAACCGGGAAGCTCACGAGACGGGCCTGCGAATCGATTTAAATGCCAATTTCAGGAGCCGCAAGGAAGTGCTTGATGGCACCAATTACATCTTTTCGCAGATCATGGGCGAGCGCGTCGGTGAAATCAGCTATGATGAAGATGCGGCACTGAAGCCAAAAGCTCCCTATCCCGATGAAGATGTGCCAATCCACTTAACGCTCATTCATGAACCGGAAACGGAAGAAACCGAAGAAATGCCAGTTGATATGGACAAGTCACAATGGGAAGCTCGTTGGATTGCAAAAAAAATCCGCTTGATGATCGATGCGGGAACGCTCGTGCATGATCCGTGGAGCGGGAAAGAGCGCCCTCTTGAATACCGTGACATTGTTGTGTTGATGCGTTCAATGACTTGGTCGGGTGATTTTTCTGATGAATTCAAAATGGCTGGTGTTCCTCTGTACGCAGAATTAAGCGGCGGGTATTTCGATGCTCTTGAAGTGATGATTATGCTCAATACGTTGCGCGTCATCGATAACCCATATCAAGATATTCCTCTTGCTGCCGTATTACGCGCGCCTTTTTTCGGCCTGCAGGAAAATGAGTTGGCAGCGATTCGTCTTGCTGATTCAAAAGGAACGTTTTACGATGCGTTAAAAGCGTTTATCCGCATTGGTACGATGGCAGAAGAAACGCGTCTCAAGCTGTCCCGCTTTACGAGCAGTCTTCATGCTTGGCGGAATTTGGCGCGCAGAGGCTCCTTATCCGAGTTGATTTGGAAAGTGTACTTGGATACGAATTACTACGAAATGGCGGGTGCCATGTCAAACGGCAAGCAGCGCCAAGCGAATTTGCGTGCCCTTCATGACCGAGCGCTCGAATATGAAAAAACCGCTTTTCGCGGATTGTTCCGGTTCTTGCGGTTTATTGACCGCATGCGGGAGCGTGGCGATGATCTTGGGACTGCGAAATCATTGAGTGAAAAGGAAAATGTTGTCCGTCTCATGACTGTCCATAAATCGAAAGGCCTGGAGTTTCCAGTCGTCTTTTTTGCGGGGACTGGAAGGCCGTTCAATGAAATGGATTTCCACAAACCGTATTTATTCGACCAGCAATATGGGCTAGCGGTCAAGGCCGTCAATCCCGAAACGCGGATCGAATACACATCACTGCCTTATCTCGCCGTTAAAGAGATGAAGCAATTACAGATGAAGGCAGAAGAAATGCGGGTTTTGTATGTAGCGATGACACGTGCAAAAGAAAAACTCTACTTAACTGCATCTATAAAAGATCTCGATCGCTTGTTGGAGAAATGGAAGACCGCATCAGGCGATTTGCTATTGCCTGATTTTAAACGGTCGCGTGCGAAGTCCTATTTGGATTGGATCGGCCCTGCCGTTTCCAGACATCCCGACGCCGAAGAGCTGCATGCAGGCGGCGAAGTGCTCGAGCATCACTCGCGCTTTCAAATCGATATTGTTGAGACGGTCTCCTTAGAAGAGCCTCAGCTCTTGCTAGAAGCACAACACGACCGGCCAGAAGCAGAAGCCGATGCAGCGTTGATCCACAGCCGATTTGATTTTACTTATCCCCATCGAGCAGCTGTCGAAAAACGTTCCAAGCAATCGGTGACGGAAATGAAAAGGCTGCAGCTATTGCAACGTTCGGATGAGCCGGAATCGTTTATCCAAGATTATCAGCCGAAAGCGCAAAAGAAAGCGCCTCATCGTCCGGATTTCCTGATGGATCGCAAACTGTCAGCGGCAGATATTGGTACAGCAGTCCATACCGTCATGCAGCATTTGCCGCTTGAGCGCAAAATGGATGTCGGTGAAATCGGGCAATTTCTTGAGGAGTTAACGGGCCGCGAGATTTTAACTAAGGAAGAAGCGCAAGCTGTCAAAGCTGAACAACTCGAAGCCTTTTTCCACAGTACGATTGCACAGCGCATGATGAACGCTGAAGATATCAGGCGGGAAGTTCCTTTCACTTATGCACGTCCTGATGCAGACGGCGACTATCAGATCGTCCAAGGGATTGTCGATTGCCTGTTCAAGGAAGACGGGGAATGGGTCCTGCTTGATTACAAAACGGATCAAACGCGCGGCATGGGCAATGTCCAATCGGCCATGAAAGAGCGCTACTCGATCCAATTATCGGTTTACCAAGAAGCGGTTGAAGCAATTTTGCGCATCCCGATCAAACAACGTGTCTTGTATTTGTTCGCTACGAATGAAGAAGTGGAAGTCTAGGAGGATTATTTTGAAATTACAACCGATTTCTTTACACGAACGGGTGGACGCCATCGATTTGATGAGGGGATTTTCATTATTCGGGATCCTGCTCATCAATATGCTGGCCTTCCACACGCCTTTAAGCTACATCGATCCGTATAAATGGTTCAGCGGAAATATGGATCAAACCATTTTTACTGGCTTGGATATTTTTGTCCAGGCAAGTTTTTATCCATTATTTGCAATGTTGTTTGGGTACGGCTTGATGATGCAGTTTTTGCGGGCGCAAAGCCAAAGCCAGCCATTTATTCCAGTAGCTGTCAAGCGACTGCTGATATTATTGGGATTTGGGATTATTCATGCATTTTTCATCTGGTATGGAGATATCTTGATCACCTATGCACTGATGGGCTTGTTGTTGATCGGCATGCTCAGTTTGCCAGCTAACTGGCTTCTTGGGCTTGGTGTCTTGATTTACACTTTGCCACATCTAATGTTCACCGCTATTATGTTTATTTCGGTCATGGCAGATCCGAATATTTATATCGGCTATCAGGAAGCCGAGCAGTCCATCGCGGCCTATGGTTCTGGCAGCTTTGCTGAAATTTTCAGCAGGCGGCTGACGGATTGGTATTACGGCAATAATCCATTCGGCTTCATCATTTATGTCGTCACCATCTTGCCGCTCATGATGGTTGGAGCCGCCGCAGCCAAATGGCGGATGATCGAACAAGTTGCTATCAAGAAAAAGACATGGATCGTGCTTGCCGCCGGTTCGCTTACAGTCGGGCTGTTATTGAAATCGACTCCGTACATCTTCGATAAGAATTATGCCTATCAATATGTCCAGGAGATATTTGGGGGGCCGCTTGTTTCAATTGGATATGCAGCCATCATTGCCCTATTATCGCTGAATATGCCATTCATGAAAGCCCTATCGCCCTTAGTAAAAGCAGGCAGGATGTCAATGACCGTCTATCTCACGCAATCGATCATCGCAACGAGCATTTTCTATTCATTCGGTTTAGGCTTATATGGCCAAGTAGACTTGTTGACTGGGACCTTGATTGCTGTCGGTATATTCATTTTTCAATTGATTTTTGCAGAACTATGGTTCAGTAAATTTAAACGGGGGCCGGTTGAAATGATCTGGCGCCGCTGGACGTACGGAAATAATTTTGAAAAAAGCAACAATTCAAAACGCTGAATGTGTATAATGAATGCAATCACAGAAAAGGAGTGTTTGACGAATGAAACTTCTATCGTTTCGCTTTCAAGGAGAAGAACGTTTTGGACCAAAAGTAAAAAAAGAAGAAGCCGTATGGGATGTCCTCGCCATCCAAGAGCAGCTGGAAGTATTGCCGGAATTTCCGGAGAAGCTGATTGATGGAGTGTCGCAAGGAATGGAGTTTGTGGAACAGATCCGCAAATTAACGGAGGCGGCTGTCCAATCGGAAACCCCTGAGCAATTCAAACACTCTTTTTCGGAAATCGAATGGCAGGCACCTGTCCCGAGACCTCCGAAAAACTTTATCTGCATCGGCAAGAATTATGCTGACCATGCAGAAGAAATGGGAGGGCAGGCTCCGACAGATATGGTCGTTTTCACAAAAGCGCCGAATACCGTCGCTGCTGATGAAGAAACGGTCTCTGTGCATGCAGATGTCACAGACTCCTATGACTATGAAGGCGAACTTGCTGTCGTGATCGGCAAAGCTGGGCATAAGATCCCCAAACAGCTGGCCTACGATCATGTATTTGGCTATACTATCGCGCTCGACTTGACCGCCCGTGACCTTCAGGAAAAACACCAGCAATATTTCCTCGGGAAAAGCTTGCCAGGCTCTTGCCCGATGGGTCCATATTTGGTGACTAAGGACGAAATTCCACAATCACAGAATTTGTCCCTTGTGACAAAAGTGAACGACGAAGTCCGACAAAATGGCAATACGGGCAATATGATCCGCCGTGTGGATGAACTGATCGCAGAAATCTCCAAATCGGTGGCACTCGAACCGGGTGATGTCATCCTGACCGGCACTCCGGCAGGTGTTGGCAAAGGATTCAATCCACCGAAGTTTTTGAAAGCTGGCGATACGATTAAAGTATCCATCCAGTCAATCGGTACACTCGTCACACATTTGTCATAAGGAACAATCACTTCCAATTGTCCTGCTTGTGGTAAACTTGAGGGGACTATATTAAATGAGGTGAGCTTTTGGGATTTTTAACTGATACAACACATTTACACATTACCATGTGGGTCGTGGGCATCGTGCTTTTCCTTGTGGCTGCATTTATGCACCGCGATAGCAAGGGGCGCAAAATTGTCCATATGATCACTAGACTGATCTACGTTTTAATCATCATTACCGGGTTGACATTGTTCATCGCGCATTCATCATATGATGCGATGCTTTACGGCTTGAAATTCCTCTTCGGGCTATTGACTATCGGCATGATGGAGATGGTGCTCGTACGTGGCAAAAAACAAAAACCGGTCACTTTATTTTGGGCCTTGTTTGCAGTATTCTTGCTAGTGACTTTATTCCTCGGCTTTAAATTGCCGGTCGGCTTTAACTTCTTGGCATAAAAAACATTGCATCCAATTAAAAGCTGCACGTTCCTTGTTGGTTTTTACTAACAAGGAACGTGCAGCTTTTTGATTATCACTAACACATAAAAATCAGGCCCTTCGTCTAGGGGATTTCACAGTTTGGACGAAACTAGGCATAAACAGCTGCGCTTTCACGAATATGACATAGCGGCAAACAAGCGAGTTTGATAAAATAGACCGGGTGAGCATGATCTTGGCCTCATTGAAGGAGGAGTACGGACTTGAAAAGAAAAACGATGATTTGGGCGTTGGCAGCAGCATTGTTATTGCCGTCAACAACTAGTGCAGCAGCTGAAGAGACGCGCACAATCGAAGACGAAAGCATCTACGACGTTCTCGTAGACCGCTATTTCAATAAACAGATCCAAAATGATTATGAAGTGGACTCCACCGATCCGGCATCATTCAGCGGCGGTGATTTCTCAGGGATGGAAAGCGAACTAGCACACGTCCGGGATATGGGCTTTACGATGTTATCGGTCGGGCCTGTCTTCCAGACAACAAGCTATGACGGGCAGCAAGTGCTGGATTATAGTCAATTGGAACGTCATTTCGGAACGGCGGAAGAATTCCAATCGCTTATTGATGAAGTGCATGAAGGCGAGATGAAAATCATTGTCGATTTGCCGACCCAAGAAGTGAGTGCAGACCATGTATGGGCACAAGAAAATCCGGATTGGTTTACTGATAACGGAGACCAGACGCTTTCGCTTGATACAAGCAATGAAGAAGTCCAACAAGCCTTAACCGAAATGTTCAGCGATTTCCGCGATACATATGGCATTGACGGAGTCCGCCTGCAGGATTCAGAAGAACTGGATTCGGCATTTGTCGAAAGCTTCTCTGCTGCTATGAAAGGGCAGCAACAGTTTTACGTGCTTGCAGATGCGGAGATGGAGAACCAGCCTGGATTTGATGCGGTCGTGCAACAAGGGGTAGAACAAACGCTCCGCGACAGCTACCGTAATTTCGACCAGTCTTTGGCTGATATCCCTGAATTGATGCAGCAAGCAGAAGGCAAATTAATCCGTGTCGATTCACTCGACGGTTCACGCTTTACATCGGACATCGTCGAATCGAGGGGCTATCCACCGACCCGCTGGCGCATGCTATTCGCGCAATTATTGACGATGCCGGGCGTTCCGGTCGTCCAATATGGTTCCGAAACAGCGATGAACGGTGAAGCCTTGCCGGAATCGCATCAAATATTGGATATGGCAGTTGAAAAGGAATTGATCGACTACATCACCAATTTAAACTCATTGCGCAACTCATCTGAAGCATTGCGCACGGGTGACTTGGAGCTGCTTCATGAAGAAGCGGGCTGGATGGTCTATAAGCGTTCGAATGAAGAAGAGTCGTGGATCATCGCCATCAATAACTCATCCGAAACGAAAAGTTTGAGTTTGGCACCGGATGTCGTCGGTGAAGGAATGGAAATGCGAGGGTTGTTCGAAAGTGATATCGTCCGTCCGGATGAAGACGGCCAGTATCGCCTCACCTTGGACCGTGAATTGGTGGAAACCTACCACATTACGGAAAAACGTGGGCTGAATACTGCGTATATCGTTACGCTTGGTTTAATGTACTTAATTTTCATGGGCTTTTTATGGATTGTCTGGAAAAAGGGCAAACAGCGGAAAGCAGATGAAGCAGCAAAACAAAATAAATAATCAAAAGGCTGTGAACAGGTCGTAACCTGTCCACAGCTTTTTTCATGTGAGAAGAATTTCGGTATAACCTAGTCGAAAGCTTTATAACCGATCATGTTGACGGGATCTTTCGGCGATGAGAATGGGGGAGCGTAGCATAGTTCGAGCGCCTGCAAATCATCGACGGTCAATCCTCCATAAATCGCAGTCGCTATTACATCAATGCGTTTGTCGACTCCTTTGCCTCCAACGCATTGCGCACCCAAAATCTGTCTGGTGTTGGGGTTGTAATGGACTTTCAAAGTCAATTTTTCGTGGTCTGGGTAATAACCTGCGTTCGAGTTTCCAGTATGGCTGACGGTTTTGGCGGTCAGGCCTTTGTCTTTGATCGCCGTTTCGGTCAGCCCAGTCATCGCTGCATCTAAACCGAAAACTTTCAAAGCGGACGTGCCGAGCAGGCCTTTTTTCGGAATTGGATTTCCTGTGATGTGTTGTGCGACAAGAAAAGCCTGCCGGTGGGCGGGCACAGCGAGCGGGACACGTTTCGGGTCTCCGGTGATAAAGTCGAAATTCTCCGAGGCATCCCCGATGGCATAAATCGATTCATCGTCGGTCTGCATGAACTCATTGGTCCGGATGCCCTCAGTTTCACCGATGCTGAGGCCAGCCATTTCAGCAAGTGCGGTATTCGGTTTTAAGCCAATGCACATGATGACAAAATCAGTTTCTAGACTTTCTCCATTAGACAAGCGGACGCTTCTGTTATCGATATTTTCGATAAAGGTGTTGGTGTGCGCTTGAACGCCATTTTTCTCGAGTTCGACATGGAGAAGCCGTGAAAGATCCTCATCCAGAATCGATAGGATGGAGTTTGACTTATGGACAATATCAACTTCCAGGCCGAGATGTTTGAGGTTTTCAGCCATTTCAAGCCCGATGAACCCGGCACCTGACACGACGCAATGGGAAGGCTTTTCGCTTTGAATGTAGGCGTGGATGGTTTGCATATCGCCATAGCTGCGCAGCGTAAATACGTGGCTCTCCTCTGAACCTTCAATATCCGGCATGATGGCACTGCCGCCAGGAGACAAAATCAACGCATCATAAGAATCGTGGAACTCGCCGCCGGTCTTCAAGTTGCGGACGCGAATTTTTTTCTCAGCCCGAAGAATTTCCATGACTTCGTGTTCGAGCCTGACATCGATATTGCGTTTTTGCTGGAACTGTTCTGGGTCTGCCATCAGAATTGAAGTTTCATCTTCAATGACTTCACCAATTACATAGGGTGTACCGCATGCCGCATAGGACATGGTCGAATCCCGGTCGTATACCGTAATGTTCATTTCCTTATCATAGAAACGGAGTTGGCCTGCTGCAGTTGCACCGCCGGCTACCGCGCCGACTATAATCACTTTTTTCATCATCAGTCCACCCTTCAATCGGTTTTATTAAAGAAGAACAAGGCGAGCGTGCCAGGTCCTGTATGGGCGCCGATTACGGAACCGACCATGTGGATTTCGATTTTTTTTGGATTGTAGGCAGCTTCGATTTCGCCTTTCAAAGCGTTGGCAAACTCCAGGTCATCGGCATGGCTGATGGCGATCACTTGCTGGTCCAAATTGCTGCCTCGCTCTTTCATCAGTTCGATCATCCGCTTGATGACTTTTTTACGCCCGCGTAATTTTTCAATCGGCACGAGCTTGCCGTCTTCGACATGAAGCAAAGGCTTGATATTCAATAAACCGCCAACAAATGCGCTGCCTTTAGAAATACGGCCTCCTTTGGCCATATAATCCAAGTCTTCAACCGTAAACAGGCTTTCGAGATGGTCGGCCATAAAACGCACGTTTTGAATGATGGCATCTTGGCTTTCCCCGGCATTGCGCAATTTCACGGCTTCTTTGACGAGCAGTCCGTAGCCAAGCGAAGCCGCTTTGGAATCGACAATCGTCAAGTTCAAATCCGGATGTTCTTCACGTACTTGGTCTGCCACCATAACGGCTGTCGCATAGGTACCGGACAATTCCGAGGAAAAGGCGATGTAGAATCCTGCTTCTTTGTCTTTTGCCAATTGTTCGAATGCCTTGAGCATTTCTTCAGGGGAGGCTTGAGACGTTTTCGGATGGACGCCAGAGCGGATGGCATCATAGACTTTCATGGAATCGATGGTCCGGATGTCTTCGTACTCAGCATCTCCGATATGAACACGCAAAGGAAATAGGACAACTTGTTCATCTTCAAAAAAAGCTTTTGGTAAATCAGATGCGCTATCTGCAAATAATCTCATGGATCTTCCTCCTTTAGAGTTTCAGTTTCAATCGGTCCATCAGCAATTCAGCGATGCCGTCTTCATTGTTTGTCAAAGTGATTTCGTTGGCGATATTTTTCAAAGGATCGATGGCATTGCCCATGGCAACACCGACTCCTGCATAGTCCAGCATTTCCAAATCGTTGTCTTCATCGCCAAATGCGATGATATGTTCTTTTGCAATGCCCAATGATTTTGAAACGCGGTCGATGCCGACAGCTTTGTTCATTCCCGAGCGGACAATTTCAATGACGTGCCAAGGTGCGCCCCAGCGGCGATGGTCGATGACTTCCGCATGCACTTCCGATAAGTGGTCGTGTATGGCATGGACTTTTTCGTATGGTGCATGGATGAGCATAGACGTCGGATCTGCCTTTAAATAGTTGCGCAAATCACCTGTCGTGATGCTTGGGTCACCAAAACTGAAAATATCCATCAGTTTCTCATCGTGATGGTGGACATAGACATCATCCAACACTTCAGCGACAATATTGTGGAAGTCGAAATTATGCATGGATTCAACAACTTCGTGTACGACATCCAAGCCAATCGGCGAATGGTGCAGTTCCCATTGTTCATCGTTCGGGTGATGGACAAAAGCTCCGTTGAAATTGACGATCGGCGTGTTGAGGCCGAGTTCACGGTAATAGATTTCACTTGCACGGTACGGCCGTCCAGTCGCGATCATGACCTGGTGGCCTGCTTGTCGTGCTTGGTTCAAAATGGTCTTGGTTTTAGGTGAAATGACTTTTTGGTCGGTCAATAGTGTACCGTCCAAGTCGAGTACAATTAAATGTTGTTTCATATAAAAATCCGGCTCCCTTCTATCTATCTTCAGTTTAGCGATAATAGAGGCTATCCGTCAAAAAAACCTGACGACAATGCCGGAATTTGCGGGATCAGAAAAAAATTGGTAGGATTTAGGGTGAGGAGTGAAGTGCATGAAAGTAGCAAACGAATTATGGGGAAATATCCCGATCTTACATATAACACCTGAAGGCCACGCGGGCGGCCCGCTGCCGACCGTTATTTTTCTTCATGGTCATACGAGTGCCAAAGAGCATAATTTGCATTATGCATGGCAATGGGCGCAAAAAGGCGTCCGTGTCATCTTGCCGGATGCTTTGCTTCACGGAGAGCGGGACCAGTCGCTTGATGATGTCCAGATCAGCCTGCGCTTCTGGGAAATCGTTTTGACGTCCATTGAGGAAGTCGGGTTTTTACGCGAGGAATTGAACAAGCGCCAATTGACGAGCGGGGAACCGGCTGTCGGTGGCACATCGATGGGCGGTATCACGACGCTCGGTGCATTGACCGCTCATCCGTGGATTAAGGCAGCAGCCGTCATGATGGGTTCTGGAAATTATGTGGAGCTCGCGAAAGCGCAAATGCGACAATACGAGTCGCGTGGTTTTGATTTGCCGCTTACCGATAAGGAGCGTGAAGGGATGCTTCAGGCCCTGTCGCGTTTTGATATCAGTTTAAACCGCCAATCCTTTGGCGGGCGACCGGTCTTTTTCTGGCACGGCGTCAAAGACCCGACCGTTCCTTTTGAACCGACCAACCGGCTTTTCCATGCACTGCAGCAGGATTATGCCGCTTATCCCGAACGTTTGGCATTCATGAAAGAAACAGAAGCGGCGCACGCGGTCAGCCGCAAAGGGATGCTTTCTGCGACTGCTTGGATCGCAGACCGTTTAAGCGAATAAGCAAGTCGATTTCATTTCGCTGGGATGTTTGGTAAGATAAGCAGTAACAGTAAAAGGAGGGATTCCGAATGGATCAAGAAACAAAAGATTATCTATTAGGTGCACTTGAAAATGTCATCGACCCAGAACTAGGTGTTGATATCGTCAATTTGGGCCTTGTATATGATGTAGAATTATCCGAAGATGGTTTCTGCGTGGTCACTATGACACTCACTTCAATGGGATGCCCAATGGGGCCGCAAATCGTTCAGATGGTGAAAACATCTTTGTATGAGTTGCCGGAAGTTGAAGAAGTCGATGTAAAAATCGTCTGGCAGCCTGTCTGGAGCAAAGACCATATGTCGCGCTACGCTAAAATGGCGCTCGGCGTTCGATAAAAGAAATAATGGAAAGCCGCAGAGAAGACTCCCTGCGGCTTTTTAGCTTGTCTAGAAAATCAGAAAAACGTATTTCAAAAGCTTATCGCACGAATCAGTGGGAAGGGGGATCGGAATTCTCGCCCACTACGAAAACCCTCAAGTCCGACTCTCATTGCGATCGAGCGTCGCAAGAACCCCACTGCTCCACATCTGCACGGCAGATGCGTCGCAAGAAGCCCGATGCTCCCACAACAGCAAGGTAGATGTGTCGCAAATGAATAAGCGAAGCAACATGCTTCGCTTATTCATTTCCTGGGGCTTTTTTGATGAGCATTTCCGTTGCAAAACAGGGCTGGCAATCATATAATTTAATTAGTCAAAGATAGTCAAATTAATTGAGGGAGCGTGATTTGATTGGTTCAATTACAAAACCCAAACGAAGAGCAAAAATCGCCATTGGAGCAATTCGGCCGCAATTTGGTTGAACAAGCACAGTCCGGAAAGATGGATCCCGTCATTGGGCGCGATCAGGAAATCCGCAATGTTATCCGGATCCTTTCCAGAAAAACAAAGAATAATCCGGTACTGATCGGTGAACCCGGGGTCGGGAAGACCGCGATCGTCGAAGGATTGGCACAGCGCATCGTCCGCAACGATGTACCGGAAGGATTGAAGGATCGTGTCATTTACGAACTCGATATGAGTGCATTGATTGCAGGTGCAAAATATCGGGGGGAATTTGAGGAACGGCTGAAAAGCGTATTGAAGCAAGTGAAAGACAGCGAAGGGCAGATCATCCTGTTTATCGACGAGATCCATACGATTGTCGGTGCCGGTAAATCCGAAGGCGCGATGGATGCCGGAAATATGCTCAAACCGATGCTTGCGCGCGGTGAGCTGTATTGCATCGGAGCCACTACACTCGATGAATACCGCATGCACATCGAAAAAGATGCAGCTCTTGAGCGACGCTTCCAGCAAGTGCTGGTGCGTGAGCCTTCTGTCGAAGATGCAGTATCGATTCTCCGCGGATTGAAAGAGCGTTTTGAACTCCACCACGGGGTCCGCATCCATGACCGTGCGATTGTTGCAGCCGCTACGATGTCGGACCGGTACATCACGGAGCGCTTTCTGCCGGACAAAGCAATCGATTTGATCGATGAAGCGTGTGCGATGATCCGCACGGAAATCGATTCCATGCCGCAAGAGCTCGATGAAGTGACCCGGCGCCTCATGCAACTTGAAATTGAAGAGCAAGCGCTTCGAAAAGAGAAAGACGAAGCGAGCAAAACACGCCTCGCTGCGCTGCGCGAAGAAATTGATGAGCTAAAGTCTTCTTCTGAAGGCATGCAGCAGCAATGGAACGAAGAAAAGCAGTCGCTCCAGAAAATCCAGGCCAAGCGCGAACAATTGGATCAATACCGTCGCCAGCTGGAAGATGCGGAAAATAAATACGATTTGAATACCGCCGCGATGCTGCGCCACGGGAAAATTCCAGAACTCGAAAAAGAGCTGAGCGCTATGGAGGTCGAACTTGCCGGGGACGGTGGGGAGCGTTTGCTTCGAGAAGAAGTGACCGAAGAAGAAATTGCTGGCATTGTTGCCCGCTGGACAGGCATTCCGGTAACGAAACTGGTCGAAGGAGAGCGTGAAAAACTATTGCGCCTCGGTGATACGCTGAAAGAGCGCGTTATTGGGCAGGACAGAGCTGTTGAGCTCGTAACAGAAGCGGTATGGCGTGCACGTGCCGGCATTAAGGATGAACAAAAACCGATCGGCTCGTTCATTTTCCTTGGGCCTACCGGTGTCGGGAAGACGGAGCTTGCCAAATCCCTGGCAGCCAACTTATTCGATTCGGAAGACCATTTCATCCGCATCGACATGTCTGAGTATATGGAAAAGCATAGCGTATCGCGTCTGGTCGGCGCACCTCCGGGATATATCGGCTACGAGGAAGGCGGCCAATTGACTGAAGCGGTCCGCCGCAATCCGTATTCCGTCGTGCTGCTGGATGAAATCGAGAAAGCCCATCCGGATGTCGCAAATATTCTTTTGCAGATCCTGGATGATGGGCGCATCACGGACAGCCAAGGACGTCTCGTGAACTTCTCAAATACCGTCGTCATCATGACGTCGAATATTGGTTCCCAGCATATTAGCGCAACTAGCGGCGAACACGACACAGAGGATATTGTCATGATGGAACTGCGCAAGCACTTCCGTCCGGAGCTATTGAACCGCATCGACGATATCGTCATTTTCCACGCCCTGGCCAATGAACATTTCTATGGCATCGCCAAGAAAATGATCGGCGAATTGGCCTTGCGCATGAAACAACAGCAAATTTCTTTGGTAGTTGAAGATTCTGTCATCGACTATATCATTGAAGCAGGAACCGATCCGGTATTTGGGGCGCGCCCGCTGAAACGCTTTATCCAGCGTGAAATCGAAACGCGCATCGCCAAGGAATTGATCAAAGGAGATGTCACTCCGGGGGCCACTTTGAAAGTTTCGATGGACGCCAACAAACAATTGCTTATCACTGTATAAGGAAAGCCGCATTTCAATGAAATGCGGCTTTTTACTATTCTAAACCGTCACATCCAGCTAAATAAAAAAAACGGAAGCCACTAGGGGCTTCCGTTTTTTTATCGTTATTAATATTCTTTCGCTGCTTCTTTAGGAATGATGGCATCCATCACGATGACCAATACAGTAACTGCCACTGCCATAAAGATACCAATCGGGAAGTCGAATGGCACGTTTTGCACGGCACTTACTACGTAGTTCAACATTGAAATAATAAGGACAGACCAGAAAAGTGTTCCGATATATTGCATCTGTTTTCACCTCTATACATAGAATAACTAGCTTAATCATAGCATAAGGAAGCCTTTTCAGAAAGAAAGTTTCGTGCCTTTCGAAAGTTTTTGTCAGAAATATGTCGGCAACTTGAAATCAACAGGAAAAGGGCGTATCATTAACACCAGGTACTAATAATTGATGTTAATCGAAAAGAGGGACATAGATATGAATGCTGGAATCATCGGTACCGGCAGATGCCTGCCGGAAGATAAATTGACCAACTTTGATTTAGAGCAGCGCATGGACACCTCGGATGAATGGATCCGTACCATGACCGGGATTGAAGAACGCCGGATTGCAAACGATGAACAAGATACGTCGGATATGGCACGGGTTGCGGCACAGAAAGCAATTGCGGATGCTGGCATCGATCCAGCAGACATCGGATTGATCCTGGTGGCTACAGTTACGCCCGATCGCCCATTTCCATCAGTCGCGTGTGATATTCAGCAGCAAATTGGTGCCGTAAATGCAGCAGCCATGGATATTTCTGCAGCATGCGCGGGATTCATGTACGGTGTAATTACAGCAAAACAATTTATTGAATCGGATACGTATCGTTACGTCCTAGTAGTTGGTGTTGAGAAACTATCGAAAATCACCAACTGGGAAGACCGCAATACAGCTGTCTTATTCGGCGACGGAGCCGGCGCGGCCGTGATCGGCAAAGTATCGGAAGGCCGCGGAATTTTATCGTTTGAACTCGGAGCGGATGGCTCTGGCGGGGAGCACTTGTATCAAGACAAGCATTTGGTGATGAATGGCCGTGAAGTATTCAAATTTGCGGTGCGACAAATGGGCGAATCCGCCATCAACGTCATCGAAAAAGCAGGATTGGATAAAGAAGATGTCGACTTTCTTATACCGCATCAGGCGAATATCCGCATTATGGAATCGTCCAGGGCTCGTCTTGACTTGCCGGTAGAGAAAATGTCGAAGACCATACAAAAATACGGAAACACTTCAGCAGCGTCGATTCCGATTTCCCTTGTGGAAGATTTAGAGGAAGGTCGCATAAAAGACGATGATGTCGTCGTCATGGTTGGCTTTGGCGGCGGATTGACTTGGGGCGCAATTGCTATGAAGTGGGGGAAATAATCGGATATGCGAAAGGAAGTAAAAGAAATGGATAATCGTCGTGTAGTCATTACAGGTATCGGTGCCGTAACACCGCTTGGAAACAGCGCAGAATCTACGTGGGAAGCGGTGAAGGCAGGACGCTCAGGCGTCGGCCCGTTAACGCGCATCGATGCGGATCAGTATCCCGCGAAAGTTGCCGCTGAATTGAAGGAATTTTCGATTGAAGAGTATATCGAGCGTAAAGAAGCGCGCAAGATGGACCGCTTCACTCATTACGCACTCGCATCTTCCATTATGGCAATGAAAGATGCAGCGCTTGAGCTGGATGAAAAGACAGCTCTTCGTACAGGTGTATGGATCGGATCAGGAATCGGCGGAATGGAAACGATTGAAAACCAGATGGACGTATTGAACTCCCGCGGCGTTCGCCGCATTAGCCCATTCTTTGTGCCTATGATCATTCCGGACATGGCATCTGGCCAGGTGTCGATCCATTTTGGCGCAAAAGCGATCAACTCCTGCTCGGTAACAGCTTGTGCATCTGGAACGAACTCGATCGGCGATGCCTTTAAAGTTATCCAGCGCGGCGATGCCGATGTCATGATTTCTGGCGGCGCAGAAGCACCAATCACGCGTTTGTCTGTTGCTGGATTTACAGCAAACACTGCATTGACGACCAATAATGATGCAACGACTGCGTCACGCCCGTTTGATAAAAACCGTGATGGCTTTGTCATCGGTGAAGGCGCTGGGATCGTCATTCTAGAAGAATACGAACACGCAAAAGCACGCGGCGCAAAAATTTATGCGGAACTCGTCGGCTACGGTTCGACGGGCGATGCCCACCATATTACAGCTCCAGCCCCAGGAGGCGAAGGGGCGGCACGTGCGATGCAGCAAGCCATCGAAGATGCAGGCATTGAAAAAACGGATGTCGGTTATATCAATGCGCATGGAACGAGTACTCCGTACAACGATTTGTTCGAAACAATGGCAGTCAAAACCGTCTTTGGAGACCATGCCTACAAAATGGGTGTAAGCTCGACGAAGTCAATGACAGGCCATTTGCTTGGCGCAGCTGGCGGAATTGAAGCAATCTTTACAGCCTTGGCTTTGAAAGAAGGCATCATGCCCCCGACGATCAACTATGAAACGCCGGATGAAGAATTGGATTTAGATTATGTAGCAAATGAAGCAAGAACTGCCGAATTCTCGTATGCGATGAGTAATTCGCTTGGTTTTGGCGGACATAATGCTTCGCTCGTATTGAAAAAAGTGTAAACCTGATTGAAAAGCTCCCGATGCCGGGAGCTTTTTTATTATCCATTTCTTATAATGATAAAAAATATGCAGTTAATGAATAAGAGCTGAAATGCTGTGATAGCAATGGTTTGGATAGAGAAATGATTATCTATTTTGGTAATCTTTGCTTAAAATACAAAAATTATATTGCGCATGTAATACTTTTGTAATATGCTTAAAACTAGTTAGAATTGACAGAAAAAATAGAATTTTGAGGTGTTTTCATGACGGCTATGTACGGATCTAAAGAGAATACACCGCTCTTGCGGGTCAAAAATCTCCAAACAGGTTTCAAAATAGACGGGGATTATTACAACGCAGTTGAAGGCGTCAGTTTTGATGTCCTTCCGAAGCAAATTGTCGGCGTGGTAGGAGAATCAGGCTGCGGTAAAAGTGTTATGTCATTGTCCATTATGCAGCTGCTGCCAAATGGAATAGGAAAGATACGGGGCGGCGGAATCGAATTCGAAGGCCAGGACATTTCTACATATTCAGATAAACAGATGAACTGCATCCGTGGAAAAGATATCTCAATGATTTTCCAGGAGCCGATGACTTCTCTCAATCCGGTCTTTACCATCGGCTATCAAATAGAAGAAGTAATCTTAAACCATGAGAAGCTGACAAAAAAAGAAGCGCGGCTGCGGTCGGTCGCTTTATTGAAACAAGTGGGAATTCCGCGCGCCGAACAAATCGTCACGGAGTACCCACACCAATTATCCGGGGGGATGCGCCAGCGGGTCATGATTGCCATGGCCATTGCTTGTCAACCGAAACTATTGATCGCTGATGAACCAACAACTGCACTTGATGTCACAGTTCAAGCGCAAATTCTGGAATTGTTGAAAGGCATACAGGAAGCAAATGATATGTCGATCATTCTCATTACACATGATTTAGGCGTAGTCGCTGAAATTTGCGACGAAGTACTGGTCATGTATGCGGGCAAAATCGTAGAACGCGCATATGTCGATGACTTGTTCCGCGATCCAAAGCACCCGTATACCGAATTATTAATGAAAGCAATTCCGAAAATGGATGAAGATGTCGAAGAGCTCGCGACGATTGAAGGGCTCGTGCCGTCCGTCATCAATATGCCGCAAGTGGGCTGCCGTTTTGCAAACCGCTGCCCGAAAGCAATGGCGGAATGCCTAACCGTAACACCGCAGCTTGCGGAAGTGGCCGATCGGCATGAAGCTGCCTGTTTATTATATGAAGAAAGTTGGCCAACGGACGGAAAAAGAGAACGAGAAGGAGTCGCCGCATTATGACTACTAGAGATTTCATCCAGGACCGCATCGATTATTTAGATAAGCGTGAAAATCTCCTCGAAATTCGCAACCTAAAAAAATACTATCCGGTAACAGGCGGATTTTTCAAGCGGACCATCGGCAATGTTAAAGCAGTGGACGATGTGTCGTTCGTCATTAGAAAGGGTGAAACGCTAGGGCTGGTCGGCGAATCGGGCTGCGGCAAATCAACCGCAGGACGGACTATTTTGAGGCTGATGAAACCAACGGGAGGCGAAATCTTTTTTGAAGGGAAAGACATCACTCGATTAGCGGGATCCAAATTGCAAAAAGCGCGGCGGGATTTTCAAATGGTGTTTCAAGATCCCTATGCATCGCTGAATCCGACGCAGATGGTCGGCGACATTATTGCCGAACCGATCCTGAATTATGAAAAGCGCAATAAAAAAGAGTTAGAACAGGAAATTAAAACACTCCTGAAACGAGTTGGTTTGCCTGAAGAGGCTTATTATAAATACGCCCATGAATTTTCCGGTGGCCAAAGACAGCGCATCGGAATTGCCCGGGCGCTAGCATTGCACCCTAAGCTGATTGTCGCGGATGAACCGGTATCCGCACTCGATGTGTCCGTGCAATCGCAAGTGTTGAACTTGTTGAAAGAACTGCAAATCGAATTCGATCTCACTTATCTCTTCATTGCACACGACTTGAGTGTCGTAAAGCATATGAGTGATCGAATCGGAGTGATGTATTTGGGCAACCTCGTAGAGCTTGCTTCAAATAAAGATTTGTACAAAGAACCGCTGCATCCTTATACGCAGGCGCTCATTTCCGCGATTCCAGAACCAAATCCGGCAAAGCGGAAAGAGCGAATTGTCTTAAGAGGAGATGTGCCAAGCCCACAAAACCCGCCTACCGGCTGCCCGTTCCATACGCGCTGCCCGGTGGCGATGGAAATCTGCTCACAAGAGAAACCAGCGTTGGCAGAAGTGAAGCCTGGCCATCAAGTTGCGTGCCATTTGTATTGATCAAAAAAACTTTTTAGGGGGAAAAAAGATGAAGAAAAAATCCTTGCTCTGGCTCTTCGCACTTGTGTTGATCCTGTCCGCATTTCTCGCAGCATGCGGCGGCGGCAGCGATGATGCATCCAATGAGTCAGGCTCAGAAGGCGAAGGTTCTTCTGAAGGAACAGCAGAAGGCGAACCGCAAAAAGGCGGAACGCTTGTATACGGCCTTGACGCTCCACCGGAAGGCTTGTTCTCTTCCGCATTTTACGGTATCGCAACTGATGCAGAAGTCATCGACCTATTTGATGAAGCATTGATCAGCTATAACGAAAACCTGGAGCCGGAACCGAACGTCGCTTCATGGGAAACTGAAGACAGTAAAGTTTTCAACTTTAAATTCGAAGAAGGCGTGAAATGGCATAACGGCGAAGAGTTGACTGTCAACGACTGGGTATTTGCCCTTGAAACGATTGCAGATCCAGATTATGACGGCCCCCGTTACGCAAATGTGCAAACAATCGAAGGCGCTGAAGCATACCGCAGCGGCGACGCCGATTCCATTTCAGGCATCGAAGTGGTCAGCGATTATGAAATCAATATCACTTTCGACGAAGCCCGCGTCAACAACCTAACTAACCTATGGGCATACCCGCTTCCTGAGTCTGTTCTCGGCGACGTACCGGTTGCTGAAATGTCAGCATCGGAATGGGTTCGTTCAACTCCAATCGGAATTGGTCCATTCAAAGTCGACAAAATCGTTCCTGGCGAGTCAGTTGAATTCTCGAAATTCGATGAGTACTGGAACGGCGATGTCAACTTGGATAAAATCGTCCTGCGCGTTATCGATAACTCTTCTGTTGTCGGAGCATTGCAGAACAATGACATCGATATGATCTCCCTTCAGCCGGTATCCGGTCCTGAAGTAGAACCTCTTGAAAATGTAGAAATCGTTACTTACCCTGGATTGACTTATTACTATGTAGGCTTCAAACTCGGTAAATTCGATAACGAATCCCAAACAATTACAGAAGAACTACCAAAATACCAAAGCAAAGAGCTTCGCCAGGCAATGATGTATGCACTAAACCGCCAAGAGTGGGTAGATGCATTCTTCTTCGGCTATGCGGATGTTGTCAACAAGCCAGTTCCGTCTTCTCACTGGAACTCAGCAGATGACAGCGAATTGATTCAATATGAATACGATCCTGAAAAATCGAAGCAAATGTTGGATGAGGCAGGATACGTTGATACGAACGATGACGGATTCCGTGAAGATCCGAATGGCGACGAGTTCGTCGTGAAATTCTCGCATTATGCAACAGGCAACCCGACTTTCGAATCCCGTGCACAAGCAATTGCCCAGTATTTCGAAGCAGTCGGACTGCGTTCTGAAGTGGAAATGGTTGAAGTTAACCTTTACTACGATATGGTCGAAAAAGATGATGCTTCCATTGAAACATTCTTCGGCGGCTGGGGTACAGGTACTGACCCGGATCCATCTGGACTATGGAAAGCAGACCAGCTCTGGAACTACCCGCGCTACAACAATCCAGAAGCGGATCAATTGCTAGACGACGCGCTTGATATTGAAATCGTCGGCACTGATCAAGAAAAACGCAAAGAATTGTATGTAGAATGGCAGAAGATCGTCAACGAAGATCTTCCGATGCTTTACATCGCGGAACTAGAAGAAATTAAGGCATTGAACACACGTGTCGGTGGAGTTGAATATGACGTTTCCGGTCAAAACAGCCCTGCTGAATGGTTCGTAACAGAATAAAATCAGCAACTAACCTTCAACGATGGGCGGTCCGCCCATCGTTGTATCTTTATATGAAGCTCTTATGCACGGTAAGGGCTGTTTTTAAAAAATAATCCTTACCGTGCACGAGAGCACAGCCGAGAACCTATCAGACAAGGAGAGTACCTATGCTTAAATATTCGATTAGACGATTGCTTGGAATGATTCCGATGCTGATTTTGATATCCATCGTGGTCTTCAGCCTCGCCAAACTGATGCCGGGCGATTCACTCAGCGGGGAAATCGACCCGCTTAACACCAGTCCGGAATACATAGCGGAAATGCGTGAAAAGCTCGGCTATAATGACCCTTTGCCGGTCCAGTATTTTAATTGGATCACTGGATTTGTCCAAGGGGATTTCGGCAAATCTACACGTTTTCAAATTCCGGTATTCGATTTGATCATGGAAAAAGTGCCAAATACTTTATTATTAGGTGTGACAGCTCTCGTCATAACTTACATCATGGCTTTTATTATGGGGATGTATTCAGGCAGGCGCCCTTATACTTTAGGCGATAATGCCATTGCAGGATTTAACTATGTCATGCTGGCGATTCCATCTTTTGTTGCTGCCGTATTTGCAATTTATATTTTTGCTTTCCAGTTGAACTGGTTCCCGTTTGCAGGGTCGGTGGATATTTTGGTGGAAGAAGGCAGCTTTGAGTATTATATGAGCCGCATGCACCATGTATTGCTGCCGGCGATTGTCCTTGGGGCAATGAGCACAGCGAGTTATACGCAGTTTTTGCGTAACGACATCATCGAGAACTCCCGCAAGGATTTTGTCCGGACAGCGCGTGCAAAAGGTACACCGATGAAAAAAATCTATAATGTCCATATTCTCCGCAATTCAATCATTCCGTTAGTCACATTCCTAGGATTCGATTTTGCCGCATTGATTGGCGGAGCCATCATTACAGAAACGATTTTTACATATCCGGGCATCGGCCAGCTGTTTTTGGAATCTGTGACGAGCCGTGATTACCCGACCTTGATGGCCTTGACAATGCTTTTGTCGTTCCTTACATTATTTGGTAATTTATTGGCAGATATTCTATACGGCGTCGTGGACCCACGAATTCGCCTGGATTGAGGAGGAAGCAGTAAAATGGCATCATCAACTACCATTACCCAACAAAAGAAGCCGGAAAGAAGCTTGTCTCCTTGGCAGATTGCCAGAAGGAAGTTTGTGCGCAACAAATTGGCAATGATCAGTTCATGCTTTATTGTGTTGGTCACGTTAATGTCGGTATCAGCTCCATTTATCGCACCGGTATTGTCGCCGTTGCCGGATATTTCAAAAGTCAATATCAGCGCAATGAATATCGAGCCGAACGGCGAGCATCTTCTCGGTACGGATAAAAGCGGACGCGATGTCTTGACGCGCTTGTTCTATGGAGGCCGAATTTCGCTATTGGTCGGCTTTAGCGCAACACTTATCGTCATTACTTTAGGAACAGTGGTCGGGGCGCTTGCCGGATTTTTCGGCGGCTTTATCGATAGCATCTTAATGCGCTTCACGGATTTCGTGTTGAATTTTCCGTTCCTTGTATTTGTCATCGTTTTGAACACAATCCTTTACGGCATCGTGGATGGATTATGGGTTTTAATCATGGTTATCGGCGCGCTCAGCTGGGGCGGCGTGGCCCGCTTAGTGCGCAGCAAAGTGTTGGCGGAGAAAGAGAATGAGTATATCCTGGCTGCTTTGTCAATCGGCTGTTCTCCGTTCAAGGTCATTACAAAACACCTATTGCCGAATGTCATCTCGACCATCATCGTGCAAGGGACCTTAATTTTTGCGACGATGATCGTTATCGAATCAGCACTTAGCTATTTAGGCTTTGGCGTGCCGCAAGCGACACCTAGCTGGGGCAATATGCTGTCATCTGCCAACGAACCTGACGTCTTGCAAGGCAAGCCATGGATCTGGATGCCTCCAGCCATCATCATCACTTTAACGATTTTATCGATTAATTTTATCGGAGAAGGATTGAAGGATGCGTTAAACCCAAAATCATTGCGCTAATTAAAACAGAAAAAAAGGATGGACGCGTGGCATGCCGCGCGTCCATCCTTTTTATATTCATCTTTTAACGTTTGCGCTTCCGGCCAAGACCCATTGCGTTCTCCATTTTTTTCAATGTTTTATTGGCAATGAAATTGGCTTTTTCTGCGCCTTCATCGAGAATTGTGTCAAGCTCCTCGGAATCGAGCAGTTTATAATAGCGCTCTTGGATAGGGGCCAAGTGGTCCGTGATCGCTTTGGCAACACCCGCTTTAAAATCACCATAACCGCCGCCTTCGTATTTAGAGACGAGTTCATCGATGGAGGCACCGGTCAAGGCAGCTTCAATGGATAATAAGTTGGATACGCCAGGCTTGTTCTCAGGGTCGTATCTGACGATTCCTTCTGAGTCGGTAACGGCACTTTTCACTTTCTTTTCGATCGTCTTCAGGTCATCAAGCAACGTGATGATCGATTTTTTGTTTGTATCGGACTTGCTCATCTTTTTCGCTGGATCCTGCAAGGACATGACGCGCGCACCGTGTTTCGGGACCCGGATGTCCGGGATGGTGAAGATGTCATTGTATTTTCTATTGAAACGCTCCGCCAAGTCGCGTGTCAATTCGATATGTTGCTTCTGGTCATCGCCGACAGGGACGATATCCGTTTGGTATAAAAGAATGTCCGCAGCCATTAAAGGCGGGTAAGTCAGGAGGCCGGCAGAGATGGAAGCGGCTTTGGATGATTTATCTTTAAACTGCGTCATGCGTTCGAGTTCTCCAATAGTCGAGACGCATTGCAGCATCCAGCCGGCCTGTGCGTGGGCTGGGACTTCAGATTGAATAAACAACGTGACTTTATCGGGATCGATGCCGACAGCAAGATAAAGTGCGGCAAGCGATTTAATGTTCTTTCTGAGTTCGAGCCGATCTTGTGGCATTGTAATAGCGTGTTGATCGACGATGCAGAAAATGCAATCGTATTGTTCCTGCAGTTCAGTAAACTGCTTGAACGCACCGATGTAATTGCCGAGTGTGACTGTACCGGTTGGCTGTACGCCTGAAAAGATTTTCTTCACTATAATTCCTCCTCTAAGTAGATGGTCCTGAAAATGGATATAAAAAAACACATCTCCGTCCCTGGAACTAAAGGGACGAATGATGTGCGGTTCCGCGGTACCACCCTGGTTGCCGCAATGCGGCCTCTTGTCTCCATAACGCGGAGATCACGAAAGCGGCTACTTGTTTCGCCGCTTTAGCTCGAAAGTCCATTCAATGCAATCTTCTGCTTGTTCGCACCAGCCACAAGCTCTCTTATATAGAAGAAACTGCATTTACTACTCTTTGTCAACGCTCATTTTGTATTGAATTTATTATAATACAAAAGAGATTGGTGCCGCAATATGCAATTCTATGATTGATAAATCGCCAAGGAAACTGCCATGGCGATTAAAGTTGCCGCCCCGATGATCAAAAGGGGGGAACTTGAGAATGCCAGTACTTCTGATGGGAGCCGCATCTCATCGTCTTCCAGGGTGGATTTGCTTTTAAACACCTTGCGCATGCTCATGGTAAATACGTCGAAAACACCAGTACGGACGACGAACACCCAAGCCCCGAAGAACACTAGAATACCCCCGTAGATAAAGGAATTATTAATATATGACAGCAGTGAAAACGGTTCACTTCGAACGATCATCGTTAGCACAATAATCAGTTGCACAGCGACAATTCCGATAATTATTCTTTTCATTATGGCACCCCTATTCGTTCTTATTGTAGAAGAAATAACAAAAAAAATCAAAAAAATGTTCAGAATCCAATTGAGAAGAAAACGCTTACATGACGCGCTTTTCAGCCTATTAGTGATATTTTGAACAGCTCGATTAATGGTGTAAGTGTAAAATATTCCAAAAAAAACGCTGTACAAGAAAAAATATTTATGTATAATTAATCATGTACCAAGTTTTCAGAAAATTTAAGGGGGCAAAATCAGTGAAAAACAGCAAGATTTTATGGCTACTTGGCCTGGTTTTGGTACTTAGTGCTTTCCTAGCTGCTTGCGGCGGCGGAGACGACACTGATACCGGGACAGAAAACACAGAAACAGAAGAGACAGAAGGGGCAGAAGGCGCAGAAGGCAACGGCGGCGAACCTGACTCCGTACAAGAACTAAACTTGATCGAAGGAGCAGAAATCCCATCAATGGATTCTTCGATTGCTGAGGATGCAGTTGCATTCAACATCCTTAACAACGTAAACGAAGGCTTGTTCCGTTTGAACGAAGAAAACATTGCTGAACCTGCTCTTGCTGATGGCGAGCCTGAAATCAGTGAAGACGGCTTGACGTATACTTTCAAACTACGTGATGCTAACTGGTCGGACGGTACACCGGTCACAGCTAACGATTTCGTATTTGCTTGGCAGCGCGCGATTGACCCAGACACTGGTTCACCTTATGGACCATACATGATGGCTGGAACAGTCAAAAACGCTAAAGAAGTTTCTGAAGGAGACATGGAAGTTTCAGAACTAGGAATCAAAGCTGAAGACGACAAAACTCTTGTCGTAGAACTTGAGCGCCCGACTCCTTACTTCATGTCATTGATGGCTTTCGGTACATTCTATCCACTCAACGAAGAGTTTGTAACTGAGCAAGGCGACAAGTACGCTTCAAACTCTGAAACAATCCTTTACAACGGACCTTTCACTCTTACGAACTGGGATGGCACTGGCCTGACTTGGACAATGGAGAAAAACCCTGAGTACTGGGATGCTGAAACTGTTCAACTTGAAAAAATCAATGTTGACGTAGTAAAAGAAACTTCAACTGCAGTTAACCTTTACCAATCTGGTGAAAAAGACCGTGTAGGACTTTCTGGTGAGTTCGCAATGCAATACGCTGAAGACCCAGAAGTTGTAAAAGAACTTGAACCAACTTTGTTCTACTTGAAATTTAACCAAGAACGCAACGGAGAAGAAACTCCACTTGCTAACGAAAACATCCGTAAAGCGATTGCTACTGGCTTCAACAAGCAAGACCTTGTAGATGTCGTTCTAGCTAACGGATCTCTCCCGGCTAACTACCTAGTACCAACTGAATTCACTTTCAACGAAGCTGGCGAAGACTTCCGTGATATCAACGGAGACATGCTTCCATTCAACGCTGAAGAAGCGAAAACCTACTGGGAGAAAGGCCTAGAGGAAATCGGCGAAACAGAAGTTACTCTTGAACTTCTTGGCGGCGACTCTGAGCTTGCTGGTAAAATGGATGCTTATTTGAAAGAGCAACTTGAAACAAATCTTGAAGGTTTGACAGTGAACTTGAAAGCTGTACCATTCGGCGTACGCCTTGAGCTTGATGAAGCACAAGACTACGATATGCAAAACTCTGGATGGGGCCCTGACTTCCAGGATCCGATGACATTCATCGACCTATTCGTAACTGGCGCTTCTCACAACTTGATGTCTTACTCTAACGAAGAGTTCGATAACTTGGTAGAGCAAGCTAAAGGCGAATTGGCACAGGATGCTGAAGGACGCTGGGAAGCAATGGCTCAAGCTGAAAAAATCTTGATTGAAGAAGACGCTGCTATCGCACCGATCTATCAGCGCGGTCTCATGTCCCTTCAAAAGCCATATGTTAACAACATTATCAGCCACCCATTCGGTGGAGATTACAGCTACAAATGGGCTTATATTTCTGGTAAGGAATAAAAATTCCCAACTGAATGTACTTTAGGAAAACATAATAGAAAGAGAGTATATCAAGGGATTGATATACTCTCTTTTCTACTGTGTATGAATTAACCGAAAATTAACGGTATTCTGCTTAATCAGAAAAATACAAGTGTCTATTGATACTTGATATAATAGAGCGATTTTATTTTGGAGGTGCACCATGGCACGCTATATTGGAAAAAGATTAATTTATATGTTCATCACCTTAGCGCTTATTGCCACGTTTACATTTTTCTTGATGAAAATATTACCAGGTTCCCCAATTGCTTCCGCAGATAAGCTATCTCCTGAACAACGGGCAGTCGTAGAGGCACGGTACGGACTGGACCAACCCCTTCCTGTTCAATATTTCGATTATATGTTTGGTTTGCTTAAAGGTGATTTGGGTATTTCGATTAACCAATTCAAAGGCGCAAACGTAACGGATGTTATTTTAAGCCGCATGGGGCCGTCAGCCCAGATCGGATTCCAAGGAATGCTACTTGGGACTGTACTCGGAATCCTCTTCGGGATGGTCGCGGCGCTCAGGCAAAATACATGGGTGGATTACGGAAGTACAATCGTTGCGATCATCGGTATATCCATTCCATCATTTGTGTTTGCATCCATGCTTCAATACTGGTTCGGTTTAAAATGGGACCTGTTCCCAGTGGCGCTATGGAAAGATGGCTTTATGTCCAGCGTACTGCCGTCAATCGCATTGGCGATGTTCCCACTGGCAACGGCTGCACGGTTTATCCGTACAGAAATGATCGAAGTTCTTGGATCTGACTATATCACTTTGGCAAAAGCTAAAGGGGCCAGCGGGTCTGAAATCGCTTTCAAACATGCATTCCGAAATGCTTTGATTCCATTGATTACAGTTCTTGGGCCAATGGCAGTCAGCATTTTAACAGGTTCACTTGTAGTCGAGCAGATTTTCGCGATTCCTGGAATCGGTGAGCAATTCGTAAAATCAATTATGGTCAATGACTTCTCTATTATCATGGGTACGACAATTTTCTTCTCTGTATTCTTGATCGTCGTCATTTTGATCGTCGATATTTTGTATGGCGTCATCGATCCTCGTATTCGTCTTTCAGGAGGTAAGAATTAATGACACAGAATTATGAAAAACTACCTCAAGATGCGTTTACACGCATTCCTAGAGATACACAAGAGGCAGAGAAAATCTCTAAACCAAGTGTCAGTTTTTGGCAGGATGCTTGGCGCAGCCTGAAGAAAAACAAAGGTGCGATCATCAGTTTGATCCTATTTGGCTTGATCCTTATCATGTCATTCGTCGGGCCGATGATCAGCCCGTACGAACCAAATGACCAAACTATCACGCACGCCAACTTGCCTCCAAAAATGCCTATTATCGAAAACCTGGGCATCATGGACGGGGTAGGTACACTTGGCGGACGTGAAGTTGACTTATACGAAATGAAAAATGTCGAACAGAATTACTGGTTCGGTACAGACGGCCTTGGCCGTGACATGTTCTCCCGTGTATGGAAAGGGACGCAAGTTTCTTTGTTCATCGCATTTGTGGCAGCAGCAATTGATATGTTGATCGGCGTCATCTACGGCGGGATTTCCGGCTATTTCGGAGGCCGTATAGATGATGTCATGCAGCGTATCGTTGAGATTTTGACAGGTATTCCAAACCTAGTCGTCGTTATCCTCTTTATCCTCATCATGGACCCGGGGATACTCGCGATCATCATCGCCCTGACGATAACCGGTTGGACCGGCATGTCGCGGGTAGTGCGTGGACAGGTTCTTAAATACAAGAGCCAGGAATTCGTCCTTGCAGCCCGTACGCTTGGCGCGAGCGACAGCCGCATCATCTGGAAGCATTTGATGCCAAACGTTCTCGGCGTTATTATTATCAACACGATGTTCACGATCCCTGGCGCTATCTTCTTTGAAGCCTTCTTGAGCTTTATTGGACTTGGGCTACAGGCTCCGGATGCGTCTCTTGGGACATTGATCAATGATGGGTATAAACTGATTCAGTATCAGCCGCATATTCTATTATTCCCGGCTGTAGTATTGAGTTTGATCATGATCGCATTTAACTTAATTGGTGACGGCTTGCGTGATGCGCTTGATCCGAAGATGAAAGATTAAGGAGGAAAGCCTTAGATGGAAAAAATACTTCAAGTAAAAGACCTCGAACTTTCCTTCCACACATATGGTGGCGAAGTGAAGGCAATCCGAGGCGTTAACTTTGATCTATATAAAGGTGAAACATTGGCAATCGTAGGAGAATCCGGTTCCGGTAAATCTGTTACAACGAAATCGATCATGCGTTTATTGCCTGAAGAGAGTGCCGAATTCAAAAATGGGGAAATCCTGTTCGGCGGGCGTGACTTGACGAAATTGAGCGATAAAGAAATGCAGAAGATCCGCGGTAAAGATATCTCGATGATTTTCCAGGATCCAATGACGTCACTCAACCCAACGATGCCGGTAGGCCGACAGATTACAGAGCCGATCTTGAAGCACCAAAACATCAATAAAGATGAAGCGAAAAAATTGGCGATCGACTTGCTGCGTTTGGTCGGCATGCCAAAACCTGAGCTTCGCATGAAACAATACCCTCACCAATTCTCAGGTGGACAGCGTCAGCGAATCGTTATTGCTATTGCACTAGCATGCAACCCGCAGATCCTGATCGCCGATGAACCGACAACTGCTCTTGACGTAACTATTCAAGCACAAATTCTTGAATTGATGAAAGACTTGCAAAAGAAAATTGACACGTCGATTATTTTCATCACCCACGACCTCGGTGTAGTGGCAAACGTTGCTGACCGCGTAGCTGTTATGTACGGCGGGAAAATTGTAGAAATCGGCACAGTCGATGAAATTTTCTATAACCCACAGCATCCATATACATGGGGACTTCTCAGTTCGATGCCTTCAATGGATGCAGAAGATGCAAAACTGTATGCGATTCCTGGCACGCCGCCGGATCTTCTCAATCCGCCTAAAGGCGATGCATTCGCTCTGCGTAGCGAATACGCCATGAAAATCGATATGGAACAGCCGCCTCCGTTCTTTAAAGTCAGCGATACGCATATGGCAGCTACATGGCTTCTACATCCTGAAGCGCCAGCAGTTGAACCGCCTGAAATGGTCATCGAACGGATGAAAAAGTTCCCTGGTAGCCGTTATTATGAAGGGAGCGCGAACTAATGGCTGAAAAATTGCTTGAAATCAAGAACCTCAAACAGCATTTCAATGTCGGCAAAGCAAACGAAGTAAAAGCAGTCGATGGCATTTCTTTTGATATCTATAAAGGAGAAACGCTTGGCCTTGTAGGCGAGTCAGGTTGTGGGAAATCCACGACCGGCCGCTCGATCATCCGCTTGTACGACGCGACCGATGGCGAAGTACTTTATGAGGGAGAAAGTGTACACGGCAAGAAGAATAAGAAAGACCTGAAGAAATTCAACCGTAAAATGCAGATGATTTTCCAGGATCCTTACGCTTCGTTGAATCAACGGATGAAAGTTATGGATATCATCGCAGAAGGCATTGATATCCACGGCTTGGCAAAAGACGCAAGTGACCGCAAGAGAATGGTCTATGACTTACTGGAAACGGTTGGCTTAAACAAAGAGCACGCTAACCGCTATCCACATGAATTCTCAGGTGGGCAGCGTCAGCGTCTAGGCATTGCGCGCGCTTTGGCAGTAGACCCAGACTTTATCATTGCGGATGAGCCGATCTCTGCGCTTGATGTTTCCATCCAAGCGCAGGTTGTCAACTTGCTGAAAGAGCTTCAGGAAGAAAAAGGCTTGACGTATTTGTTCATCGCCCACGATTTGTCGATGGTTAAATACATTTCAGACCGCATTGGCGTAATGTACTTCGGCAAGTTGGTGGAATTGGCGCCAGCGGATGAACTATACGAAAACCCGATGCATCCGTACACGCAATCATTGCTCTCGGCGATTCCGCTTCCGGACCCGAACTATGAACGCAATCGTACGCGGAAAGCTTACGACCCAGCAGTCCACAATTATGCGGATGGGGAAGATGTGAAAATGCGCGAAGTTTCGCCAAACCATTTTGTAGACTGTTCAGAGAAAGAATTTGCTGAGATTCAAGAGCATCTAGCAGCCAAAAAATAAAACTTGTAAAGCGCGTACCTGTTCAAAAGGTGCGTGCTTTTTTATTTTTAAAAGTCCTGGAAATATCTTCTTATAACAAACAAATGTCTGAGTTTCTCTAAATTTACTAAATTATCCTGCTTAAAGTGTCACAAAATGGTAGACTGAAGAAAAGCAAAAAAGGTGTGTGAATCTGTGTGAAATCCTTGAAATGGCTGGCAGTGTCTTTGGTTCTAATAGGAAGCGCCAGCACTGCGCAAGCGGCTGAAACTGCAACTGAAGATTTTTCGACCCGTACATATGAAATAGTCAACATCGACTCTGGGCTGCTTGGGACATCAGAACGTTTTGGCTTTGATTCAGGATTGAATTTCGAATACCCTGACGCGGTCCGGGGAATATTTGTCACAGGCAACTCTGCTGGGGGAGCACGTTTTTCTTCTTTGGTTGAGCTCGTCGAGAATACTGATTTAAATGCAATGGTTATTGACGTCAAGGAAGACATGGGTCATTTAACGTATACGCCTGAAGCAGATTCCCCGTTGGCTGATAAAGGCATTGGGACTTCATTGATAAAGAACCCACGAGCAATGCTTGAGCAAATGGAACAGGATCAGATTTATCCCATCGCGCGCGTGGTCGTCTTCAAAGATAGCGTACTTGCAGAACAACATCCGGAACTTTCCTTTACAGTAGATGGGAAAGTTTGGGCGAATAACAGGGGGGAAGCATTTGTTAACCCCTTTATGAAAGAAGTTTGGGATTATAATGTAGAAGTAGCAATTGAAGCGGCGAAATTAGGGTTTAAGGAAATCCAATTTGATTATGTGCGTTTTCCGGAAGGATTTGAGCGTTTAGGAGAGCAGTTGGACTACTCGATGGGCGATTACACAGAATCCAGTTTAGATCCTGTACAGCGCCGTGTGGAAGCTGTGACAGATTTTGTTGCCTACGCGAAAGAAAAACTCGAGCCGTATGGCGTAGATGTATCAGTTGATATATTTGGTTATGCAGCAACTTTGCCGGAAGCTCCTGGCATTGGCCAGAACTTCTCGAAAATCTCAGAGAACGTTGACGTCATCTCCTCGATGATCTATCCTAGCCACTGGACATCGTATTTCGGAATTGCCAAGCCAGATTTGGAACCGTATAAGCTGGTAGCCGAATATGCAAAAGTGGAAAACGAAGTGCTTTCCAAGCTGGATGAAGCGCCTGTCTCACGGCCCTGGCTGCAGGATTTCACTGCCAGCTACTTAGGTGACGGTAATTACAAACGCTACGGCAAGGTGGAAGTAGAAGACCAGATTCGCGCATTGCAAGATCAAGGGATTGATGAATTTCTTCTTTGGAATGCAGGAAACAGTTATTCACCTGGCGTTGACTACACGCCAGAATAAACAAAATGCCCTTGCTGTCGCAACAATGACTGGCAGGGGCTTTTTTTAGCTCGTGCAAAATAACAAGTTTGGCGAAGTAAATGAAACCTTTTTAACAGTAAGACGTACTATATAATAGAAGAATTATTTTCAAAAGAATTTTGTAAATGAGAATAAATTTTTCTTATTAAAGTTTAATTGATAATAGAAGCGGGTAAATTTCTAATGTATAAGTTTTACAAACTCTCAGAAAATGTAGCGAGACTGTGACAGAATCAATGTTTTTTTAAAATTCTTGCTGTCAGCTATATATTACTGAAGCCTAATGTTGTATAATGATTGTAGAGCTTCTAAACGATAGTGATTCTAATTTAAGAATGAATTCCTTCAACATCTATGAATCCGAAAGGAAGTGCTCCATTATGATGGTTACATTATTCACTTCTCCAAGCTGTACGTCTTGCCGTAAGGCGAAAGCGTGGTTGGAAGAACATGATATTCCATATACAGAACGCAATATCTTCTCTGAACCTTTGACTATAAGTGAAATTAAAGAAATATTACGTATGACAGAGGACGGAACGGATGAAATCATTTCGACTCGTTCGAAGATCTTCCAAAAACTGAATGTAGACGTAGAGAGCTTGCCATTGCAGCGCCTCTATGAATTGATCCAGGAACATCCGGGCTTATTGAGACGTCCGATCATCATGGACGAAAAACGCCTGCAAGTTGGTTACAACGAAGATGAAATCCGTCGATTCTTGCCACGCAAAGTGCGCGCATATCAATTGCTAGAAGCTCAGCGCATGGTCAACTGAGAATAATGAAAATAAGCTGTCCGGTCTTTATGGCATTTCATAAGGAATCATGGACGGCTTTTCTTTATCCTTTTAACAGTTCCCACGGGCAAATTTTTAGTTCGGGCGATAGTGGCCATCTTGATTAGTTGCAAAAGTCTGTCGATTCGATTAGACTCTAAGATAATTATCTTCTCGTGCCGCCTATAGGCAGAAAAATGTTTTTAAGCCTTCAGGAAAGGTATAATGAAGGTAGTAATAAATCACGGCTTTTGAGGAACTTCCTCTTAATCCGATCCGAAAAGGAGAGGTGTAAAATGGAAATAGAACGCATTAACGACAACACAGTGAAATTTTACATTTCCTATCTTGATGTTGAAGAGCGAGGGTTCAGCCGTGACGAAATTTGGTTTAACAGAGACAAAAGCGAAGAGCTTTTCTGGGAAATGATGGATGAAGTCAATGAAGAAGCCGATTTCGTTATGGAAGGGCCGCTTTGGATCCAAGTGCAAGCCATGGATAAAGGACTTGAAGTCACTGTCACTCGTGCGCAATTGACGAAAGACGGGCAAAAACTTGATTTGCCGGATGATATAGAAGAACGCCGCAAGATGTTTTCAGGAGAAGAAGCTGGCTCACAGGAATTTGACGAATTCGAGCCGGTTTATGACGAAGGAGATACGAAGAAACTTGAATTCTCGTTTGTTCTTTCTGAAGTGGAAGAATTGCTCCCGATTGCTAAGCGTCTCATGTATATGCCGGTCGACACGGCATTGTATCACTTTGACGGAAAGTATTATATGCACGTGAAGTTCGATGAAATCTTGCATTCCGAAAAAGACATTAAAGATCAATTGAGCGTCATCACCGAATACTTGCAACAAACTCCAATGACGATTCATCGTCTTGAAGAGTACGGCAAGCCGATCTTTAAAGAAGATGCGCTACCGAATGTATTGCATTATTTCGGATAAAAAACCTCCTCTTAGGAGGTTTTTTTTTTTTTGACATTTAATGTAGTAGACGCTCAAATAACTTTTAGCGGCTAACAGTATTTTTCTGTATTGCGTGCAAAGGACCTTTTGCGTAAACTGAAAAAAAGGAGAGTGATTTATATACTGACAGCGCTCGATAAAGGCCGTTTATTTACGTTGCAAGCCCACCACACAAGGAAACAGCTCATTCAGCTGCGAAAGGAGCGAAGCTTTCTGTGTCCCGCCTGCGAAGCCCCAGTTATCTTGAAAGTCGGTACGACGAAAATTCCGCACTTTGCCCATCTCCATCAATTCTCCTGTACGCCAGGCAGTGAACCCGAAACGCTGCTTCACTTGCTTGGGAAATCCCGCTTAGCCTCTTTTTTTCACGATAAAAACCTCGCTGTCCAAATCGAACATTATTTGCCCCAAATCAAACAGCGCCCTGATTTATTTGCCGGTAAATCGGCTATTGAGTTCCAATGCAGCACATTGTCTGCAGAACAAGTAGTAACTCGCAGCCAAGGCTACGCTGAAATAGGCCTTCACACCATATGGATTCGTGGCATAGAAGACGTGCCGGTTACAGGGATGGGCATTATTCAAATCCGCCCGTTCGAAAGGGCAATGTTCCGCGGCAATCGTCTACAACCTCATCTCCTGCAATTCAACCCCAATCATTCCCTCTTCGTCTACTGCTCCAATCTTTTTTATGTACAAGGAAACCGTTGGATCGGAAAGGTATCGCTATTGCCGGCCAAAGAGCAAGTTTTTCCTTTTGCCGTGCCGAAAAAAATAATAAAAGAAGAATATCTCCAGGTAATGTCCCTCATGAAAATCGAAAAGAATAAATACATCCGGTCCCAATTATTCGCGAAAAACCGGATGAGAAATCCGTTTTGGCGATTGAGCTACGAACTCCAGCTAGATAAGGAAGCCGTTCCAACGATTTTTGGTCTGCCGCTTGCAGGTGGGCACTTGTTTCATGAACATCCTGTTATTTGGCAAATGAAAGCGGCACTGATGATCGAGTCAGGAAAACCAGTCGAAGCATTATTAGCTGATGGCTTGGTCAAACTTGCGCCTTCTGTCATAGAGATGGATATGCCTTTGCGGGTGCTTTTGGCGTATGAAAATCTTTATAGAAATGGCCATTCCGCGTGTTTTTCAGAAGTAATGGATATTTCCTATCATCTGCTTGCAAAAGCGTGGGAAAATTGAGAAAATAAGGTGTAATTCGTTTCCCGAAACAAGGGAAAGAGGAGGCAGCCAAATGACGGAAAAATTAATGACTAGAGATCAAGTGCCTGCAGAACTGACATGGCGCTTGGAGGATATTTTTGCGACAGATTCACAATGGGAACAAGAGTTCAAAGCCGTCTCGGCACTGTCTGAGAAAGCTGGACAATACGAAGGTACCTTGTCGGGCGGAGCGGATGCTTTGTACGAGGCTTTGACTTATAAGGATGAGTTATCGGAGCGTTTGCGCAAACTCTATGCATATGCTCATATGCGCTACGACCAAGATACGACAAATTCAACGTACCAGGCGATGGACAGCCGCATCAAATCGCTTTTTGCCAAAACGGCCGCAGGCTTATCATTCATGACGCCTGAAATCCTGTCTTTGGACGAAACAGAACTGAACCGCTATGTAGACCAACATGAGGGATTGAAGTTATACAGGCATGCGCTTGAAGAACTTAACACAATGCGCCCTCACGTACTGAAAGCAGAGCAAGAAGCGCTGCTTGCACAATTATCGGAAGTGGTCGGAGCATCTTCCGAAACCTTCGGCATGCTTAACAATGCCGATTTGGAATTCCCGGAAATCGAAAATGAAGATGGCGAAAAAGTGCAAATCACTCATGGCAATTACATCCGTTTCATGGAAAGTAAAGACCGTCGCGTTCGTGAAGATGCATTTAAAGCTGTTTATGCAACATATGGAAAATTCCGCAATACCTTTGCTTCTACATTATCGGGAAATGTAAAACGGGATAACGTTCATGCGAGAATCCGTAACTACTCGTCGGCCCGCGAAGCGGCACTATCGGATGATCATATTCCGGAAGCTGTATACGATCAACTGGTTGAAACTGTCAACAATAATCTGCATCTATTGCAGCGCTATGTCGCGCTGCGAAAAGAAGTATTAGGAGTCGACCAAGTCCATATGTACGATATGTATACCCCGCTAGTCAAGGAAGTCAAAATGGAGATTCCTTATGACAAGGCAACAGGCATGATGCTTGAAGGCTTGCATGCACTCGGCGAAGAATACGTGGGCATCGTCAAATCCGGCATCGACAACCGCTGGGTTGACGTAAAAGAAAACAAAGGCAAACGTAGCGGAGCTTATTCTTCCGGCGCATACGGCACAAACCCTTACATCCTAATGAACTGGCAGGATAATGTAGACAACCTGTTCACGTTGGCGCATGAATTCGGCCATAGCGTTCACAGCCACTACACAAGAGAGAGCCAGCCATTCATCTACGGCGATTATTCGATCTTCGTGGCAGAAGTCGCATCGACAACGAATGAAGCGTTGTTGAACGAGCACCTGGTCAATACGACAGAAGATGAACAGGAACGTATTTATTTACTTAACCATTGGTTGGATGGGTTCCGCGGAACGGTTTTCCGCCAGACGATGTTTGCTGAATTCGAGCACACAATCCACCAGATGGACCAGAACGGTGAAGCTTTGACGGCTGACCGCTTGACGGAAGTGTATTACGAATTGAACAAGAAGTACTTTGGTGAGGACATGGCGGTAGATGAAGAAATCGGCCTCGAATGGGCACGCATTCCGCATTTCTACTATAATTATTATGTCTTTCAGTATGCGACAGGCTTCAGCGCCGCTACAGCATTGAGTAAAAAGATACTGGAAGAAGGAGAACCAGCCGTGGAACGTTATATCAAAGAATTCCTGAAAGCCGGCAGCTCCGACTATCCGATTGAAGTATTGAAAAAAGCCGGTGTCGATATGACTTCTTCCGAGCCGGTCGAAGAGGCGTGCAAAGTCTTTGCGCAAAAGCTTGAAGAACTTGAAGCCTTGCTGTTGAAGAAATAAGGGCCCAACCAGAAAAACCTTTGCAGCAATTAAGCTGCAAAGGTTTTTTGTTAGCTGCCGGTGATGTGCAATGGACTGAAACCGGCGCAAAAAAACTAAGCGGGTGCCCATCATTATTTCACAATGAAAAATTAAGGCGTATATCTCGAAGAATATCAGGTAAAAAGTAGAATTAAGCTATTCTATAATAATTTATTTAGAGCTTAATCTCATGAAAGCGCTTGATATTATGACAGATTTGTGAAAAGGTTTGTGATTTATTGCATTAACTATTATGGCGTGATATTATTAGGTTGTGAAATTAATCACATACAAACATACACCCCTTTGTTTGAGCGTGAACATTTCTCCCATCCCCTTTGTGTAAGATATGAAAGGCGCCTTCCGGACGTGGAAGGCGCCTTTCGCTATTTATAGTAGAAGAAAAAATAAGCTAAGCTCCTATTGGGGGCTTAGCTTATTTTACTTTCCACAAGGTCTCGTCTTGCATTGGAATACGTTCTAGTTTTTGTTGCAGGACTTGCTTTTTCAGTTCACGTTCTGCGGTTTGTTCACTAATATTATAGATGCTCGCCACTTCATGGGTAGCCATTGTTGGATATTTGATAAATAGGTCATCGAGAGAAGGCGGGGATTGCCGGTTGAGCCGGTCTTTTCCCAGCATTTCCTGTAGGATGGTCAAATAGACGTCGTATGAATAAAGGCCTGAAACTTTGACGCCTTCGTCTTCGATGCATTCGTTGAAAAAGACGATGCTTGGCACTTCGGAAATTTCCATTTCCCGTGTGATGCGGAGATCGCATTGAAAAGCTTTTGCGCTGTGGACTGAATGGAAATCATCTTTGAATTCATCTTGATCCAACTCAGCTTCTTCGGCAATTTCAAGCAGCACATCGTAGGATGTAACATTTCTTGATTGCAAAAAGAGCTGTTCTTGCAGTTTGTACAGGAATCGATTGCCTGCCCGTTTGCCCTGAAGCTCTGCCGCTTTAATGGCGACTGAGGGAAGTGCGGGATGCTCGAGTTCATCACCGGTCATATCAGCATTTTTTATGCTCATGTTCAGGGCGGATAATTGTGTACTCAAGATCATCCGCATTGAAAAATAGTGGCCGTACTCAATTTGCATTTTGCGGATGATGGATTGAAGTTCCCAGCATGCGGGATTCATCGGATCCATGAACACGTACAATTCCATTGGTTTGCAGGAAACTTGGTGTTCGCGGATATCCTCTGCCAGATCCAGGTTGCTCACTCCAACTCCTCCTCACTATCGTAATCGTTTACCATATGGTGGGCGGTCAATACAAGACGGTTGAAAAACGTCTCGCGGAATTTTCCGCTGAGTCCCACTTCATCCATTGCTTCACTCATACACTCCAGCCAGGCTTGTGCACGGTCAGGTGTGATCGGAAATGGATGATGGCGTGCTTTTAGGCGCGGGTGCCCGTGTTCCGCTGAATAAATATTCGGGCCGCCTAAGTATTGTGTTAAGAACTGTTTTTGTTTTCTTGCTGTTTCGGTCAAATCGTCAGGGAAAATGGGTGCAAGTTGCGGATGTGCTGAGACGCGTGAATAAAAGGCGTCCACCAGGTTTGATAAAGTTTCCGCACCTATTTCATCGTACGGAATAAGCGGTTTTCCAGTCATCAGTCTTGTCCCCTTTGTGTTTGCTGTAAATCCATTCTATCAACGCCTGGTAAATATCTCAAACAAATCGCATGCCAAAAAAAGGCTGTCCATCATTTAGCGCTTAGAAGCGGCCTTCATAAAGCGCGCAATTTTCTTATCTGCGGGGCGCACAGGGATATGCTTTTCTTCAAGCAAAGAGAGGAAACTCCGCTTGCCGGCAGCTTCATCTGTAACCTCATATTCCAGCTCGTAATCTTCTTTCCCCAAGTATTCCGAATGATCCAGCACAAGTAGCCCGCCTTCATAAGCGGCTTCTACTCGATGTGTCGTCAAGGAACCGATGGGTAACAAGTCGGATGGCGAAACACCAAGCCGTTCAAGTTCCGCTGAAACTTCCGGCGCATCAAACCGTCCGAAATCCAAGATGGCGGCTGCTTGTTGTGCGTTCAAGGCGTCGGTCGTTTCGTAATTTCCAGAAGCAGCCGGTGTTTTTAGTGTGCATTCAAAGCGACTGCCGATGCTTCGCAGGCGAAGGGCCGCTTTTTGGTCGCGCAGCTGGAAATCGGCTGTGTCGAAGTAATGGTTGGTTTGGCTGATTGGGGAGCTGTTTTGCTCTGCTAATAATTTCCTATACTCTTCTTTTGTCAGCATGTTTTTGAATTCAATTTCGAGTTCTTTTGTCATTTGTTCACCTCATTACTCCCGCATTTGCGATACAGCATTCTTTTCTACAAAATAGCAGCATTGCTAAAGCGGGGTGGATCAATCGGCGGTAAGCGGAATTCTCTGCTTCCGTCGATTGCTATTGGTTTAACCGTTAAGTTCATTATCGGATAGTTAGGTGCAATCTGCAACGCAGAGCATTGCTGTGGTAAAATAACGGTATGAAGATACAGCCCTGTGCTGGGCTTAATAGATAGTAAAATGGGCAAAGCAGTGAGGAGGGCCAGACATGGGGCAATGGAATCGTTTTTTGGCGCCGTATAAACAGGCGGTCGACGAGATGAAAGTGAAATTTAAAGGGATGCGCAAGCAATTTGAAACAAATAACACGAATTCACCAATTGAGTTCGTTACCGGGCGTGTAAAGCCGCTGGCGAGCATTTATGATAAGACTTTGGAAAAAGGGTTATTGTTTGAACCGTCGGAAGAATTGGCCCGCAATCTACAAGATATCGCCGGCCTGCGGATGATGTGCCAATTTGTTGGAGATATCGAAACCGTCGTAGAGCTTTTGCGTCAGCGCAATGATTTGCGCATCGTTGAAGAAAAAGATTATATTTCGCATGAAAAACAAAGCGGTTATCGTTCGTATCATGTCATCGTCGAGTATCCGGTGCAAACCATTGACGGAGAGCAGCTGATCCTCGCGGAAATTCAAATCCGCACATTGGCAATGAATTTTTGGGCGTCGATCGAGCATTCTTTGAACTATAAATACAAAGGCGTCTTCCCTGAAGAGATTAAGCTCCGGCTGCAGCGTGCGGCAGAAGCAGCATTCCAGCTTGATGAGGAAATGACGCAAATTAGGGATGAAATCCAAGAAGCGCAAGCGTATTTCAGCGAATACAAAGAATCTCCAGGAACACGGTTTCCTGCAGATGCGGAAGGAGGTCGAAAGGATACATGAAATTTTATATCATATCGAGAAGTGATGATCTATCCAATCGATTGATGGAAGAGGCTCGTGAATACCTAGAAGATTTCGGCATGGAATGGAACGAGGAATCCCCGCAAATCGTCTTATCGATTGGCGGGGACGGCACTTTGCTTCATGCATTTCATAAATACAGCGACCGTTTGGATGCTGTCGCATTTGTCGGAATCCATACAGGCCACTTAGGTTTCTATGCGGATTGGAAGCCGATCGAGATCGAAAAGCTCGTTTTGGCGATTGCGAAAAAGGAATTCGAAGTCATTGAATATCCGTTGCTGGAAGTGACGGTGCATTACCGGAGCGACCAGGAATCGTCCACCTATTTGGCGTTAAACGAATCGACCGTAAAATCCCCGGATGTTACGCTCGTGATGGATGTCTTTTTGAACGACAGCCATTTTGAACGGTTCCGCGGGGACGGCTTGTGCATGTCAACGCCTTCCGGAAGCACGGCGTATAATAAAGCGCTCGGTGGAGCGATTATCCACCCGTCTTTGCCGGCGATGCAATTGACCGAAATGGCTTCCATCAACAACCGGGTGTTCCGTACTGTCGGCTCGCCGCTTGTATTGCCGTCCCATCACCGGTGTACTTTATTGCCGGTCAAGGCGCCCGATTTCATGGTGACGATCGACCACCTGCAATTATTGCATAAAGACGTCGAATCAATCGAGTACCGTGTGGCGAAAGAAAAAGTGCGCTTCGCCCGTTTTCGTGCATTCCCGTTCTGGCGCCGCGTGCATGACTCATTCATCGACAGCGATTTGTCGGAGGATTGATGACATGAAAGCATTCCAAGTTGAATTCACTGTAAAAGAGCGCGGCCTATTGCGGGAAGCGCTGCAAAATTATGGCATTTCCAAAAGGACATTGGCTTCTGTGAAATATAGCGGGGGCCATTTGCTGGTCAACGGTTCGGAAGTGACGGTCAGGCATCCGCTCGAAGTTGGGGATGCCGTGACCGTTATTTTTCCGAAAGAAACACAAGGCAAGGGCTTGACGGCAGAAACAGGCCCGCTTGCCATCGTCTACGAAGATGACGCGCTGTTGATAGTTGAAAAGCCGCCAGGGCAGAATACGATCCCGTCGCGTGAACAGCCGTTTGGCAGTTTGGCAAATATTGTCGCAGGGCATTTCGAACGTCATGCCATTCCGTCCACATTGCATATCGCAACGCGCCTCGATAAAGACACTTCCGGGCTGGTATGCATCGCGAAAAACCGCCATATCCATCATTTGCTGTCTGTACAGCAACAGGAAAAGCGGATGAACCGGCGCTATGAGGCGTTTGTGCACGGCGAAGTGGCAGATGGACATATTGTAATCACTGCCCCAATCGCCCGAAAAGGCACCAGCATTATCGAACGTGAAGTGAGAGAAGGCGGCAAGTTTGCTGAGACCGAATTGGAAGTAATCCAGTCAGGCCTAAGCATCAGCCATGTGCGGCTGAAATTGAATACTGGCAGGACTCACCAGATTCGCGTACATCTAGCCTACATCGGGCATCCGCTTCTTGGGGATGATTTATACGGCGGTCGACGCGAGTTGATCAAAAGGCAGGCGCTGCATTGTACGGAATTGCAGCTCGATCATCCTGTCTCTGGAGAGCGGCTGGCATTTACATCAGCGCTTGCCGCTGATATGCATGAATTGATTTAATCATAATGATGAAAGCGGTCTGGCTGAAAGACTTGTTTTGACGGAACCTGTAAAATCTCCATTTCAGGAAAACGCAATGCTGTCAAAGGACCTCCGAATACACAGCCGGTGTCGATATTGACGGTATTGTTTTTAAAGTAAGGGGTGGCAACCGGCGTGTGGCCGTAAACGATCCATGGTTTGCCTTGATAGTTTTTCGCCCAATTGCCGCGAACAGGCCGTCCATCGGAATGGTACTTGCCGGTGATTTCGCCGTATAATGCAAATGTGATGATGCGGCGGCTTAGTGGCAGCCCGATCATGTCCTGGCGCAGCCCGGCGTGGACGACAATCAAATCATTGTGTAACCGGTGATAAAGCGGGAGCTCTTCATAAAAACGGATAAAGCGGTTTTTGAACCGTTTCTGTGCGTCTTGTTCAAGCTTTCGCCATTCCGCAACGGTCATTTCCAGCCCGTGCAATAGCTCGACTGGATTGCCTTTGAAAAAACGATAGAGTTTATTGCAATGATTGCCAGGGGAATAATAGAGGATGCCCGCGTCCTGCATAGTAAATAATAGCTGCAGTACATCAAGTGATTTCGGGCCACGGTCCATGGCATCTCCGACAAATGCAAGATGGCGGCCTTCGGGATGTACAGGAAGGCCATTTTCAAATTGGTATCCAAGCTGTTCAATCAAATCAAGCAGCTCATCAAAACAGCCATGGATATCGCCAATGACATCGTAATTCATATTCTTCAGCTCCTATAGCTATATGCTGATTTCAGTGTAACGCATATCGGGAAAAAAGCTGAAACGATTGAAAGGAGGGAGTATACATGATGGACGAAACGAAGATCCGTGACGAGGAACTGAACGAAGAATTATTGCACGAATTGCTAAATAAAGGGGATGTCGAAGCATTCCGAGAAGAATTTTTGTCCCACCATCCATACGACCAAGCAAGCTTTTACGAGAAAGCGGAGGGGGAAACAAGGCAATTGCTCTATCAGTATCTCTCTCCGAAAGAAATGGCGGATATTTTCGAAGCCATTGAAGTGGACGATGACGAATACGAAGACCTGTTCAAGGAAATGGATACGCGCTATGCCTCCGATATCCTGTCCTATATGTATACTGATGATGCAGTCGATGTGCTCAACGAACTGAACAAAGACCAAGTCGCCAGCTATTTGACGATTATGGATAAAGAATCCGCTCAGCAGATCAAGGACTTGCTTCATTACGAAGAATACACGGCAGGATCCATCATGACGACAGAATTTGTGGCAATCCCGAAAAATTCGACAGTGCGTTCGGCGATGAACATCCTGCGCAATGCCGCACCGAATGCCGAAACGATCTATTACGTTTTCGTTATTGATGAAGACCGTAAATTATCGGGGATTGTGACTTTGCGGGATTTGATCATTGCAGATGAAGACACTTTGATCGAATCAATCATGAATGATCGCGTTGTCAGTGTCCAGGTAAGTGAAGATCAAGAAGAAGTCGCGCGGATGATCAAAGACTATGACTTTCTTGCACTTCCGGTCGTGGATTTCCAGGACCATTTACTTGGCATCATTACCGTTGATGATATTATCGACGTGTTGGATGAAGAAGCGTCAGATGACTACTCCAAATTGGCCGCTGTATCCGACATGGACACATTTGACCGCGGTCCGTTGACGGCAGCGAAAAAACGTTTGCCGTGGCTTATCTTGCTGACCTTCCTCGGCATGCTGACAGCAAACTTGATGGGCATGTTCGAAGCAACGCTCGACCAAGTCGCGCTGCTTGCTGTATTTATCCCGTTGATTGCCGGAATGGCTGGGAATAGCGGTACGCAAGCGCTTGCTGTTGCTGTACGCGGTATCGCCACAGGCGACATCGAAGAAGAAAGCAAACTCAAGCTGTTGTTCCGAGAAGCAGGCACAGGCTTGATTACAGGCGTCATCTGCGGCATCGTGGTCGTAGGGCTTGTATACTTTTGGAAGTCTGAGCTGTTGATCGGAATGCTGGTCGGCACAGCGGTAGCCAGTTCGATTTTTGTCGCAACCTTGGCCGGCTCGTTTATCCCGCTATTGATCCACCGAATGAAAATTGACCCTGCTGTTGCGTCTGGACCGTTCATCACAACCTTGAATGATATCATTTCCATTCTTATTTATTTGGGCTTGGCGACAACATTCCTGACGAATTTATAAGCGGGCAACTAGATAAATCGAGAAAGATCCCAGAAAGTGCAATTGCACTTTCTTTTTTTATGGGGTAATATTAGTACCAGGTAATAATATTAGGGGGTATATATATGTCGATTTCATTAAAAGATAAAACATACGTCATCATGGGTGTTGCCAATAAGCGCAGCATTGCATGGGGAATTGCGCGTTCGTTGGACGCAGCTGGAGCAAACTTGATCTTTACATATGCAGGGGAGCGCTTTGAAAAGTCAGTGCGTGATTTGGTCGCGACACTCGATGGCAACCATGAGCAGATTTTGCCATGTGATGTCACAAGTGATGAAGATGTGGAGAAATGCTTCAACACAATCAAAGAAAGCGCTGGGAAAATTGACGGGCTTGCGCATTGCATCGCATTCGCAAAAACCGAAGAATTATCAGGCGACTTTTCCGATACATCCCGCGACGGCTTTTTGCTCGCGCATAACATCAGCTCGTACTCATTGACAATCGTTTCGAAATACGCAAAACCGTTGATGACAGAAGGCGGCAGCATCGTGGCCTTAACTTACATCGGCGGAGAGCGCGTCATGCCAAACTATAACGTCATGGGCGTTGCCAAAGCATCGCTCGAGATGTCTGTTCGATATTTGGCTGCGGATCTTGGCAAACACGACATCCGCGTCAACGCCATTTCTTCTGGCCCAATTCGTACACTTTCTTCCAAAGGCGTCAGCGATTTCAACACGATTTTACGTGAAATCGAAGAGAAAGCACCGCTTCGCCGCAACACCACACCGGAAGAAGTCGGCGATACGGCTGTCTTCCTGTTCAGCAATATGTCTCGCGGCATCACCGGCGAAGTCCTGCACGTCGACAGCGGCTATCACGTATTATAATATCTATGAAAAAACCCTTCCGGAAAATCCGGAAGGGTTTTTATTATAGCGTTTTTTCCATTTGGCGATGCGGGATGCCGGCATCCATGAACTCTGGAGAGACCACATCATAGCCAAGCCGTTCGTAAAACGGGATGGCGTGGCTTTGGGAGTTGAGCTGCAGTCGGAAATAGCCGATTGAGCGGGCGTATTCTTCCAGCTGTTCCATCATCTCCGCGCCAAAATGGTGTCCGCGGTATTCAGGCAATACGCAAACGCGCTCGACTTTGCCGACGCCTTGTTCGTATTCGCGGATGCGTGCAGCGGCAATCGGCTGCTCGAGTTCATAACCGATAAAATGAGTAGCGCTGTCGTCATGTTCATCCATTTCCACATGAAGAGCAACGCCTTGCTCATCGACGAACACTTTTCGGCGGATTTCAAAAGCTTGTTCTTTTTCAAGTTCAGTTTCAACGATTTTTACTTTTTGCAATTAAGCTTCATCTCCTGACAACCGGAATGTATCGTATACAGTCCACGAACCATCTTCCAATTGATACAGCAAGTGTACGCGGTCAATCGTCTCTTCATGGTCGATCCCAGCCATCTTCAATTGGCCATAAACATCGGCGTGCTCCGAATCAGATAGTTTTTGCGCGATGGTAATATGGGGCACGAAAGGATGGTCCGGCATGCCGCCAAGAAAATCGGAGTGGAGGTCTTCGTGAAGATCCATCAGCTCTTTTGAAGGCTCGATCTTGAAGTATAAAGCGTTCGTCACCGGAGTGAACGTGCTGACACGCGTTGCGTGGATGCGGAAAGGCTTTTGGCGCTTAGCGATATTGCCGAGCTCTTCTGCCATCGCTTTCACTTCTGAGTCATCCGCTTCGAAAGGCCCTTTCAATGTAATATGGGGCGTGATCAATTCGTAATGCGGGTCATAGCGTTTCCGGTAGGAATTCGCCAGGTCTTGTAGTTTTTTGGATGGAAATGCTGCAATGCCATATTTCATAATCAATAGACCTCCTCATCTAATAAATGCTTTCTGTTCAATTGTATCAAATTGTTCGTTTTGTTTCCTTAAGGCCTACATACCGAAATTCATTAACAGCGCCCTTTTCAAATCTGGCTGCCAGTATTTCCATGTATGGTCTCCTTTGAATTCTTCGTAAAAGAGCGAAAACCCTTTATTTTTCATCAACTCATTCAATTCGCGGTTCGGCGTGAGAAAGTCTGCAGTTTCCCCGTTGGTCAACTTGACTTCCGTTTCCTCGGACCCGATAACATGATAGACCGTGAACGAATTGTTCATTGAAAACTTCTCGACAGCTTCCATCATTTTCGGGCCAACTTTAGGCGATTGTAGAATGACGCGCCCAAAAATATTTGGGTATTTAAGCGCAGCCATCAAGGATACGGTGGCTGCGAGCGAATCGCCAATCAATGTCCGGCCCATGCCAACTTGGTAAGTAGGGTATTTCTCATCAAGATAAGGTGTCAGCTCATGGGCTAAGAAACGCAAATATGCGCCATGCTGTTCGCCAGCAGGCTCGTATTTGCGGTTGCGGTCTTCTACACTTTTATAGGGAATCCCGACGAAGATGATGTTTTCGATCTCCTGGTTTTCCAGCAATTCATTGACGACCCGTGGCACACGGCCGAGCTGGAAATAATCTTTGCCATCCGATGCGATGACTAGGCTGTATTTATAGAGGGGAGAATAATTTGCGGGCAGGTGGACGAGCACCTGCATATCCTCTCCCAAGGCATCGCTGTAAAGCGTGAAATCTTCTACGCTTCCTTTATTCATGATGTTGCCTCCTTCTAATTCTATTGTACAAAAATTGTAACATATTCCCCTGTGCAAGGTATAATGGACAAGAAGACAAATCCAAATAGAGAGAGGGGATGGCATCATGGATGGAGGACATTTCCGTGTGCATTCAGAAGAAGTGAACAAAGCGACGCATGAAGCTTTGGAAAGAAGAGGCGTCACGAAAGAAGATATCGCAGAAATTGTATTGGAAATGCAGTTGCCTTTTAATGAAGGATTGACATTGGCGCATTGCGTCGAGTCGGTCGAAAGCGTCTTGCGCAAACGGGAAATGCAGCATGCCCTGTTGGTTGGCATTGAACTTGATGAACTGGCTGAACAAGGGAAGTTGTCCCAGCCGCTTCAGCAAATCGTCGGTTCGGATGAAGGCTTGTTCGGGGTCGATGAAATGATTGGCCTTGGCGCAGTGCTCACTTATGGCAGCATCGCCGTGACGACATTTGGCCATTTGGATAAAAACAAAACCGGCATCATCCATAAGCTCGATACGAAATACGGAGAGCACGTCCATACCTTCCTCGATGATTTGGTTTCGAGCATCGCTGCGTGTGCCTCGGCCCGCATTGCACATCGCACGCGCGATTTGGAGGAGGAAGGCAGAAGCTTCGAAGACCTCACTCCTGAAGAGACGACACCGGAAACTCATGTACCTGGGGCAGAAATATAAAAAAAGGGTTTTATTGCCATAAATTTGGTTTGAAACCGATTCCATTGTAAAAAATTAAATTGACAGATGGACAGAAAGTCATGGTATTATGAAGGTTGAAAGAAACTATAGATAAAGGGAGGCCGATTTATGTTAAACAAAAAGTTTGGATTCTACGCGACTGTCGCTTTGGCCGGATCCGTATTCCTAGCAGGCTGTGGAGACGATGCAGCAAATGAAGGAGAAGGCGGCGGAGCAGCTGAGCCTGAATTCCTCAGTGTATTGACTGGTGGAACAACAGGAACTTACTATCCGCTGGGCGGAGCGATGGCGACGATCATTGAAAATGAGACAGGCATCGATACGACTGCCGAAGTGTCCCAGGCATCTGCGGCCAATATGACTTCACTTGCTGATGGCACAGGCGAAATCGCTTTTGTGCAGACAGACACGGCTTTCTACGCATCTGAAGGAACGAATATGTTCGAAGGCGAAGTCATCGACAGTGTCTCTGCTATTGGTGCACTTTACCCAGAAACAATCCAGATCGTAACGACTGAAGGATCTGGAATCGCAGCATTTGAAGACTTGGCTGGCAAATCGGTATCAGTCGGCGCGCCTGGTTCAGGTACGTATATCAATGCTGAGCAATTGCTTGAAATCCATGGCATGACAATGGATGATATCGATGCACAGAACTTGGATTTCGGCGAGTCTCAGGAAAGCTTGCAATCTGGACAAATCGATGCAGCATTCATCACAGCTGGAACGCCAACTGGCGCAGTTGAAAGCTTGAGTGCAACTTCTGATGTCAATATTGTCCCTGTAGCAGCAGATAAAGCAGCTGAACTGATCGAAAAATACCCGTATTATGCAGAAGATGTAGTTCCATCTGGCACATACGGATTGACTGAGGAAGTCCCGACAGTTTCTGTTCTAGCCATGCTTGTTGTACAAAATGATATTTCTGAAGACACGGTCTATGACATCACAAAAGCAATTTATGAAAACACCGATCAAATCCAACACGCTAAAGCTGAATTCATCAAAGCAGAAACAGCTCTTGACGGCATCGGGATCGATATCCATCCTGGCGCTCAGCGTTACTTCGACGAAGTAAATCAATAAGAATTGATCAGAATAACAGGCGATAAAGCGCAAGCTTTATCGTCGTTATTTATTTTTTGTGGCTAGGGGGATCATCTTGCAGAATAACAGAATTCTCAAAGTCCTTCTTTTATTAATCCTCCTCATCCTCATCTGCTCCGCACTGTTCTTCATCCCATATCAGAAAAACTTCGTCTTCATCGATTCGGAAACAAACGAGATTGCTGCGCGCGTTCCAGTTATAGAAGACCGCTTCAAGATCCGCTATACGCATTCGATCCATCTATCGGATGTGATTGAAAGTTACCGCCTTGATGACGAAGGGCAATTGGTGATGACGGAACTTGAGTACGAAGATTTCAATATCGGCATGCCGTCGAATGCAGGAGAAGGGGAGCGCTTTGTCGAAAAAGACGGGAAATACTTTATTGAGGATATGAAGCGGAAGCTGCCCGAATTCCGATTGCTAGTCGGGGACGTGGACGCGGAACTCGCTTTCCTATTCGCAGGAAAAGAACTCGATTTAAAGAAGAGTTTGGAAAGAGGCAAGATCTACACATTCCGTGCCCAGCGCCTATCCATTTATCAGCAATTAGAAGGAGTGAACATCTATGAGTGATAAACTATCGCCAGAAGAGAGAGAAGAGAAAAAACTTCCGCCGGAAGACGAAAGCCATATCTCAGAGGAGAAGCAAAAAGAGATTCTCCAGAAGTACGATCCGGAGTCGAACACCCGTGATTTGTCGGGCATGATCAAGCATGTCGTGTTTTTCGGGCTTTTGGCTTTTTCATTGTTTCAATTGTATACAGCCATTTTTGGCCAATACACAGCGTACATCCAGCGTTCTGTCCACTTAGGGTTCGCGCTGTCACTTATTTTTCTATTATTCCCTTTGCGCCGTCGTAAAGGAGCACGCCACAAGGTAGCCTGGTACGACTATATTTTAGCGCTTTTAGCAGTGGGAGTAGGTGCCTATTGGCCAATCATGTACGAAGATTTGGTCTTTCGTATTGGCCGCGTAACAGAGCTTGATTTGATCGTAGGGATATTGGCAGTACTGCTCACCTTGGAAGCAACGCGCCGAGCAGTAGGGATGCCAATTACCGTAATTGCCGGCCTATTCTTGGCCTATGGATTTTTCGGTCCATACTTTCCAGGATTCTTGCGCCATCGCGGTCAAGATTTAGATTCATTAATTCAGTTGATGTTCTTTACAACCGATGGCATTTTAGGAACACCGTTAAGTGTATCAGCTACATTCATCTTTACATTCTTGCTCTTCGGTGCATTTTTGGTGAAAACCGGAGTTGGCCAGTACTTTAATGATTTAGCGGTTTCGTTAGCAGGTGGATTGACAGGGGGGCCTGCAAAAGTAGCAATTTTCTCCAGTGCCCTGCAAGGAACCATTTCCGGGAGCTCGGTCGCGAACGTAGTGACATCCGGGTCTTACACAATCCCGATGATGAAAAAACTCGGATACAAGAAAGAGTTTGCGGGCGGTGTAGAAGCGGCTGCTTCTACAGGCGGGCAACTCATGCCTCCGATCATGGGTGCTGCGGCATTCTTGATGGTAGAGTTTATCGGGGGTATCACCTACTGGGAAATTGCCAAAGCTGCAGCAATTCCAGCTTTGCTGTACTTTACAGGGATTTGGATCATGACTCACTTTGAAGCAAAACGGATTGGGTTAAAAGGTTTGCCTAAAAATGAGTTGCCGGATCGGAAAGAAGTATTGAAAAAGATTTATTTACTGACTCCGATCATTGCGATCATCTTATTCTTATTATCAGGAATTCCGACAATGCAGGCGGCGCTATACGGCATTTTGCTGACCATTTTCGTTAGTGCATTTAATAAAGAAACAAGACTTGGCTTTAAGGACATTATTCATGCACTGGTGGACGGAGCTCGAACGGCTCTAGCGGTCGCAGCAGCTACAGCCGCGGCAGGGATCATTGTCGGAGTGGTTGTCAAAACGGGATTGGGCCTTTCCTTGGCGAACGGCTTGGTTTCTGCTTCAGGCGGTAACGTCCTATTGACGCTATTCTTTACGATGCTGGCAGCTATCGTATTGGGGATGGGATCACCAACTACCGCCAACTATGTAATTACCTCTACAATTGCTGCCCCTGCAATCATTACCTTATTGATGATTGATGAACCTGCTGGAGCGGCTGTACCGGTAGTTGTGGCATTATCTGCCCATCTATTCGTCTTCTATTTCGGAATTATCGCAGATATCACGCCTCCAGTGGCGCTGGCTGCATTTGCTGCATCTGGTATCTCTGGCGGTGAACCGATACGGACAGGTATTAATGCTGCCAAACTTGCAATTGCAGCATTTATCATCCCGTATATGTTTGTTCTGTCACCGGAATTATTAATGATTGATACCACGTGGACACAAGTCATTTGGGTGCTGATCACCGCTATTACAGGCATGATTGCCATCGGTGCAGGTGCAATAGGATATTGGTACCGAAAGCTCAGATGGTGGGAAAGAATCGTTGCTGTAGCTACAGGGCTTGCACTGATTTATCCGGAAGGCTTTAGTGATTTGATTGGTGCAGCGGTATTTATCGTGCTACTTGCATTGCAATGGATGTCTAGAGACAAAGAAAACACCAAGCCTCAAACTGCATAATAAAAAAGATGGAAACCCATGGGTTTCCATCTTTTTTTATTGCATCAGTAATAACACAAAACACCAACCGGAAAACCGGCTGGTGTTTTGTGCAGCGTGTTGCATGCATATGATGATTCCTACTGGGCTCGAACCAGCGACCTCTACCCTGTCAAGGTAGCGAACTCAATTATCTACAGGCACCTCATGTTACTGACAGTGTCTGCAAGTCCCGGATATAACAGGGTCTTGCAGATTTTTTGTTTAATTATATTCAATTAGTATTCTATGATTATCTATAATTTGTTGCCACAAGAATGCCATAGGTGTCAGTATACGTTAGTCATTCTTCAAAAAAGCAACATTTGATAATGAGTTTTACTATTTGAATCAGGTTCACAATCTGGGCACTTTTAAAACTAAAATATTTAATGCAGGAAAAATTTTGTAATTATAGAATATATCTATTAAGGCATATCATCAACTTAAACCAAGAATGGAGTTTTTTTCTAATGACAAGAGATTTCCCCAAAAGAGGTTCATTTCTAGTTGGCTTATCTCCTAATCAACTTCTAGGGAGCACAGAGGATCCACCACAGAATGATGGAGAAATTGTTAACCATTTATTTTTTGCACACTCTTATTCGGAGGAAGAAGCCAAGCTGTTCGCTATACAAGGTTATACCACATTTATTGTAGAGTTAGGATTAAGGCTTCAAATGGTAGATTTTTTTCCGGAGATAGCTAAACATAAACCTTTTGTTATTCCAATACAGACAGAAACAAATATTTTGACTAAACCAAAGGTAAAATTTGCACGTGTAAAATCTATATTTGGTTGTAAACATTGTACTGTTCGTTATCTTGAGGTAGGTATTAATGCAACTGTGTGTGATGTATGTCAAAAACATTTAAAATGTAATTCATGTGGTCACTGTATCTGTGAAAGTTGAAAATAAATAATATTGTTTAAATTAAATAAAAAAGTAAAACAGTCTATTTAGACTGTTTTTTATTGTTTATTTTCTCAATTTTTTAGGTTGTTACAAAGAAGTATATACATATTCTTGAATAGCATTGTATTGAAAGCTAAGTAAGAATAAAATAAGAAACAGATAGGATATTTGACGAGGTGACAGAATGGAAATCAAAATGTTTTACCGCACCCAGCGAGATCTTGCTGTGGCACTGAACATACTCATTGATGCTTACTGGAAGGAAGAAATACTTGAGAAAGAGCTGATTGAAAACGTGAAGGAAATACACCGTACTAATCAAGAAAAGCTAATGAAAAACGGTGACTTTACAAAAGTGGTTCAACAACATTGTGGGAAACGAAGGCTGAACGTTGTAGAAAAAATAATTGAAATGAAATAGCAGTTTGTAACATTGGAGGTTTAAGAGGATGACATCAGAATTGGAGTACTCTTCCGTGTTAACGGGGGCGGCATTTATGTTTTTTGAATTTAAGCAGGTGGTGATGCTGAAAGAGCAAGGACTGTCCGATCAGGAGATACGCAAGAAGGTCGTTGACGAGAACTTATTTCAGCACACAAAACTATCCAGTCTAAAAAGAGGCTTTCCCTCTATCTTAAGAAGAGTCAACGTTTTGGACGATACATTGCGGAAGATAGTTATCGAAGACTCCATTGAAGCGGGTAAGGCCATTAACTTATACACAATCCTGAAGACGGATCGCCTTTTCTTCGAGTTTCTGGAAGAAGTCGTTCAAGAGAAATTTGCTTTTAACAGTTTCATATTAGAAAAAAAAGATCTCAATACATATTTTGCAGTGAAAGCAGAACAGAACAACAATATCGCAAACTGGACAGAAGCGACTGTACAAAAGTTGAAGCAAGTCTATATGAAGATTCTGCTTGATGCCGGCATACTGGCAGATAAGAAATCTGGAGAGCTAAACCGGCTGGTGATGGATGAACAAGTGAAGAGTCACCTGGTGCAGATTGGTGAAGTTCAGTATGTCCGAGTGATGGGAGAGTATTAAATAACGATGGCGAATTTAAATAAGAGATTGGATGACATAATTCCAAAAATAAAAGAAGATAAATTCATAAAAGGCAGGGGCCTTGGAAACGAAATCAGCTTCTACGTTTTCGACTACGAGCCTGAGCATGAACTTGTTGTCCGCGATTACATCAAACACATCAAAAAAGAATTCGGTTACGGGGAATCCGGGAGAAAAATTATTGAATTCGATCTCTACAAGATGTTGATAGAAATTACAAAGGAGAAAAGAATTTTTGACCGCATCTCAGAGATGGAAGAGCGGCAAGGGAAAGACGCGTTATTCAAAGCACTCGCTACTTTTGCAAAGCCGGAAATCTTTCTAGCAAAAATACAAGAACAGATGGACGACCATAACGTTGTTTTCCTAACCGGAGTCGGGAAAGTCTTTCCTTTTGTTCGCTCCCACACCATATTGAACAATCTGCAGGAGGTCCTGGACAAGACACCGGTTATCATGTTTTATCCGGGTCAATACACGGGACAGTCATTGGAACTGTTCAATAAGTTCAAAGATGATAACTACTACCGAGCATTCCGCTTAGTCGATTAAAAGAAAAGGGGACAGATAATGTTAATTAAAGACATATTCCTGAAAGACATCGAACGTGATATTCGTGGTGTCATCAAAGTAGCCCAGACAAATGAAGACGATATTTATCAAGAGCTTGACGAATACGTGGTGACACAGGAGCTGCATCGCCACTTCTCCAAGTTCTACGAGAATTACCAGCGAGGCATCGATGGCAAGACCGACAAAATGGGAGTGTGGATTTCGGGCTTCTTTGGATCCGGTAAATCACACTTTCTGAAGATATTGGCTTACTTGCTGGAGAATCATAGAGTAAAAGGCAAGGAACCTATCGAGTTCTTTAAAGAAAAAGTACAGGATCCGCTGGTATTTGCCAACATGAAACGGACAGCGGACGTTGAAACAGAAACCATTCTGTTCAATATTGATTCAAAGGGCGGGCTTGATAACAAGTCAAAAGAAGACGCAATCCTCCGTGTCTTCATGAAAGTCTTTTATGAACACCGCGGTTATTACGGCGACATTCCAGGCGTAGCGGAAATGGAGAAGTATTTGGATAAGCAAGGCGTCTATGAAGCATTCAAATCCGAGTTCCAGAATCTTGCGGGTGAACCATGGAATGAGCGTCGGCATACCTTCTATTTTGATGCGGATTTTGTAATCGGTGCACTAACGAAAGTGACAGAGATGTCCGAAGAGTCGGCACGTAATTGGTTTGAGCAAGGAGTCAATAACTTCGAAATTAGTATCGAAAAATTTGCCAAGGACGTTAAAGAGTATGTTGACGAGAAAGGTCCAAACTTCCATTTGGTGTTCCTCGTTGATGAAATTGGCCAGTACATCGGGGACAGCAGAAGCCTTATGCTCAATTTGCAGACGCTTGCGGAAGACTTAGGAACACACGCAATCGGCAAAGTATGGATCATGGTAACGTCTCAGGAAAGCATTGATTCCATCGTCAAAGTGAAAGGGGATGACTTCTCCCGTATTCAAGGACGATTCGATACAAGACTATCCTTGTCTTCAATTTCCGTAGACGAAGTCATCAAAAAACGGATTCTGGCGAAGCAAGATTTTGCGAACGATAAATTGAAATTGTTGTACCCGGAGAAAAGTGCAATTTTACGGAACTTAATCAGTTTTCGGGAAAGTACAGCGGATCTTCGAGGGTTTGATAATGAGCAGGAGTTTGCAGATGTTTATCCTTTCGTGCCGTACCAATTCAAACTCCTTCAAAATGTCTTTGAACAAGTTCGGAAACACGGTTCATCAGGCAAGCATTTATCTGAAGGAGAGCGTTCCATGCTATCGGCCTTCAAAGAAGCAGGACTGCGTTATAAAGATGCCGAAGAAGGCACGCTAATCCCTTTTCATGCTTTTTACGATACGATCAAAGAATTCCTCAATCCGTCTATCTCTAGAGTGATTGACGGGGCGGGTGAAAATAGTGCACTTAAAGGTGATTCATTCAATATTGACTTGCTGAAAGTTCTCTTCATGATCAAATATGTGAAAGAACTGCCGGCAAGCGTCGAAAATATTGCAACACTTATGGTAACTCATATCGATGAAGACAAGCTGCAGCTTAAAGAGAAAATCAATGCTTCGTTACGCAAGTTGATTCAGGAAACGTTGATTCAAAAGAACGGGGAATATTATCTGTTTCTGACGGATGATGAACAGGACATCAACCGGGAAATTAAGAATTTGATGATTGATGAGGACTTAGTGAAGCGGGAATTGGCAACCTACATCTTCCAGGATCTTTACGAGGAAAAGCGGTTCCGTTATTCGTCTCAATACTTATTCCCTTTTAATCAGAAAATGGATGAGAAAAATTACGGCAATCAAGTATCAAGTATTGGCTTGGAAATTCTATCGCCCCTTTCCGACCAGTATGAAAACCCTGATCAAGTGCTCATGATGAAAACGAGTGGCAGTGGAGAAATGATCGTTAAACTTGGCGGAAACGAAACCTATATTGAGGAAATTGAAGAAGCATTACGGATTGAGGAGTACCGAAAGAAAAAGAATATTACCCAGCTGCCTGAGAACATTCAAAATATCCTTAACAACAAACAAGCGGAGGTGCGTGAACGCAGACGCAGGGGACGGGAACTATTAGAATACGCGATAAAGGATGCCTCATTCTTCGTAAACGGGGAAAAGGCGGAGATCAAAGGCTCGACAGTTAAAGAGAAGATTAATGCAGCTTTTCATTTAGTGGTTGAGAATGTTTACACAAAGCTCGCCTATGTAAAAGAGCATATGGAGAACGAGCGAGGGTTGATTGGTATTTTGGCTTCCGGCGATGACCAACTCTCGCTGGATGATGCGCTGAAAACCAATCCAAATGAATTGGCACAGAAAGAACTGATGGATTTCATCAATATGCAAGCTGATAGCAACAAACAAATCAGGGTAAAGCTTTTATATGATCGCTTCCAAGATCAGCCGTATGGATGGAAAACCCTTGATATCGCCGCCTTAGTCGCCCAATTACTGAAAGACCAAGCGATTCGCATCCGCTTCAATGGCGAATACATGGACCCGAGAGAGAATACGAATGCCCTCTTATCAATTTTCACTAAGACAGCCAATGCCGATATAGCGATTGTCTTGAAACGCAGCATCGTTGATCCAGCCCTTATTCAAACTGCCAAAAGAGTGTGCAGAGACGTATTCAACAAAACGGACCTGCCTGATGATGAAGACGGCTTAGTGAAAGACATTCGTACGCTTATCGATAAACAAATCATTGAAATTGATGGATTGAAGAATCATTACAAAGGCGGCAAATATCCGGGCATGAGCTTGCTCGATAAAGGATTGGAATTCTTCCATCAGTTCGATAACCGTTTGGACAACGCCTCTTTCTTCACGAAGTTGAAAGAGATGGAAGACAATCTTGCAGACTGGGAAGAAGACGTCGCTTACGTGAAAAGCTTTTTTGCTACACAACAAAAGGAAATCTTCGATAGCGGGTTGAAAGGGTTGGAAAAGCACGAGGAGAACAAGACCTACCTAGCGGGCGAAGGAGTAGATGAAATCGTTGAAAAGCTTCGGGTAATTGTTTTAGACCCGGTTCCTTACCGGAAGATTAAAGACATTCCAGAGCTAATCCATACTTTAGAACAGAAATATCAGCTGGTTCTGGAAGATAAAAGAGCTAGTGCAAAAGAAAAGCTGAATGCAGACTTTGAAGATTTATCTTCTCAGGCAAGTCAGTATGGCGTTTCGACAGAAACAAAGCAGCGAATAGAAAAACAATATAGTCAATTGAATGCCAACTTGGAAACATTCGCAGATATCTACAAAGTCGATGCGACTATTTCACAGAGCTCCTCATTTAAAGAAAAGACAGAACAGCAAATTCGCCGAGAACTGGCTGCCAGCAAACCGACGGTCACCGTCACAGATCCACCAACCGGAGCTGAGGCTGTTGTCAAAACAGCGAGAGTGAGAGTAAAAGATCTCGTGTTTAGTACCACGCTGTCGACGGAAGAGGACGTTGAGCAGTATACGAAGGATTTAGACCGGAAGTTGAAAGAGATTATTAAATCGAACAGACAGATAGAATTCATTGATTAAGTGGGGGAATTGATTTGAACAAATCAGCATTGAAAAACTTCGCCACAAGTGCGAGAAGAGAATTGCTTGAACGGGTCGAACTGCAAGCAAGAAAAATCGGTATCACATCAGAAACGATTCAGAAAGCCCAAGTCGAAAGCTCGGATGCCATCTTCATAGATGGCAAAAGGCTTTCGGATAAAGAGAGAATCCAACGTAATAAGTTGATTTCCCGTATCCAAGAAATTGGCTTCAATCGGGTGATGGAAGAAGTCGCATACACATGGTTTAACCGTTTTACGGCACTTCGTTTTATGGAAGTGAATGATTACCTGCCAACCAAAGTTCGGGTGTTGTCTTCAATCAATCCGGAAAGTGTAGTACCGGATATAATGAAAGAAACTTCGTCTCTCGATTTAGACCTGGACAAAGATCACGTTTATAACCTGAAATTGAATAACGAGGATGAAGGTCTGTTTAAGTATCTGGTTATCAAACATTGTAATGACCTAAATCGTTATATGCCATTCATGTTTGAGACGATTGGTGATTATACGGAAATCTTGTTTCCGGAAGGTTTGTTAAGTGCAGATTCATGTCTCAGAAAGATGACGAATATTGAAGCGATTCCAGAAGATAATTGGAGAAAAATTGAGGTGATCGGCTGGCTTTATCAATACTATATTGCTGAAGAAAAAGATCGGGTGTTTAAAGCAAAGAAAAAGTATAAGGCCGAAGAAATACCCTTTGCGACACAATTGTTTACACCGGAATGGATTGTCCGCTATATGGTCCAAAACTCATTGGGTCGTTATTGGGTGGAAGCCCATCCAAAACATCAGGATTTAATCGCTAACTGGGAATTTTACTTGCAAAACACCGAAGAAGGATTTGAAGAGAAAATAGCTCCTTATATTAATAAAGAGCTGAAAATAGAAGAGATCAAGTGCTTCGATCCTGCTATGGGAAGTGGCCATATCCTCGTCTATATGTTCGACGTGCTTTACGAAATATATAGTAAGATCGGCTACATGGAAAGAGAAATTCCCCGTCTTATTATTGAGAACAACTTATTCGGACTGGATATCGACGACAGAGCATATCAACTCGCTAGTTTTTCGATAGTCATGAAAGCGATGGAATATAATAAGCGGTTCCTAAGAAGCATTGAAAGGGAAGGATTGATTCTCAACTTAGCTTCGATCCAGGAAACGAATACTTTAACAGAAGAAGATGTCCAGTATCTTGCAAATGGCAGTAATGAGATTTTTGAAGATACTCGAATGTTTATCGAACAATTCCAAGATGCGAAAACAATAGGTTCTCTTATAAAAAAAATTAAAGGCGATACAAAGCATTTACAGGAACGATTAGAATCTATACAAAAAACTCCTGTTTCAGACCTTTTTGAAATAGAGAAACGTGAGAAAGCTTTATCCTTATTACCGCGGTTAATTAAACAAGCACGGATAATGTCATCAGAGTTTGATATTTTGGTAACAAATCCTCCGTATATGGGTTCTGGAAGCATGAACAAAGAACTCGGTGATTATCTGAAGAAGAATTATCCGGACTCTAAAGCTGATTTGTTTGCTGCTTTTATGGATGTAGATCATTATTTAAAACCAAATGGATTATATGCCAGTATAAACCAGCATTCTTGGATGTTTTTATCTAGCTATGAAAAATTAAGAAAACAAATTATTGAAAATAAACTTATTGATAGTATGCTCCACTTGGGACCTCGAGCATTTGAAGAAATTGGTGGAGAAGTTGTTCAATCCACAACATTCGTTTTAAGAAATAGCACTGGGCAAAATATAGCGGGAATATATTTGCGTTTAAACAATGAAAGAACAGCAGAAGAAAAAAAAGAAAAAGCAATAAACTCTATTCAAAATCCATTGGTTTCATGTCGTTATTCGTTTACTCAAGAATCTTTTAATAAAATTCCTGGAAGTCCGATTGCGTATTGGGTAAGTGAAAACTTTATTAAAGCTTTTGAAAAAGGAAAAACTCTCGATCAAATAGCGGATTGTCGTACTGGAATGCAAACAGGTAACAATAATCTTTATATGAGAAATTGGTTTGAAGTCTCATATACACAGACCAATATTCTTGGAGAAGATGGAAAGTGGATGAAATATAACTGTGGTGGAGAGAGTAAAAAGTGGTATGGAAATCATAACAACGTTGTCCTATGGGAAAATAACGGAGAGAAAGTTAAAGCTGAAAAGGGATCGGTAATAAGAAATGAATCTTTCTTCATGAGGCAAGGGATTTCTTGGAAAAGGATAGGGAGTTCAGAATTTTTCCTGCGATACTTACCACCTGGATTTATCTTCGATCAATCTGGAGATTCGATGTTTCTAAATGACGATAAATATTTAAAATATATATTAGGATACGTTAATACTAAAGTGGCTTTAAAATCGTTTGAGTTCATTGCTCCTACCTTAAATTTGACAGCAGGGAACATGAATAAATTACCAATCATAATAGATGAAAGCCGACTTGCTATTGTAGATAATCTTGTACAAGAAAACATAAATATATCAAAAAAAGATTGGGATAGTTCAGAAGTGAGTTGGGATTTTGTATCAAATCCATTATTGCCATCGTGTAACCATAGAACAAAAATTCAAGATGCATTTGAATCAAGAAAAATACTTACTGAAAATAATTTCACAAAATTAAAATCGAATGAAGAAGAATTAAACAATATTTTTATTGAGATCTATAACTTGCACGATGAACTCAGTGGTGAAGTAGCTGAAAAAGATATCACAATTAGTAAGGTTGATTTAGTAGGGGATATAAAAAGCTTTATTTCTTATGCTATAGGTTGTTCGCTTGGTCGTTATTCACTTGATGAAGAAGGACTGATATATGCAGGAGGCAAATTTGATTTCTCACGCTACAATAAATTCCTTGTAGACGAAGATAATATTCTGCCAGTACTATATGGTTCATATTTCGAAGATGATATTGTAACTAAGTTTGTAGAGTTTGTCCGGGTAACCTATGGTGATAATAGTCTTGAAGAAAATCTTAATTTTATTTCAGAAGCAATTGGCATGAAGAAGAACGAAATTGCGAGAGAAACATTACGACGTTATTTTTTGAACGATTTTTATAACTATCATATTCAAGTATATAGAAAGCGTCCAATATACTGGTTATTTACTTCCGGTAAAGAAAAGGCTTTTAACTGTCTCATCTACATGCACCGCTATGACAAAACAACTCTTTCCCGTATTCGTACCGATTATTTGCATGAAGTCCAAACTCGCATGGACGCGGAGAAGCAAAATCTGCTCAATATCATTGAAGGAGATCCTTCGAGTAAAGAGATCAGCAATGCCAAGAAAGAATTGAAGTCTCTCGACAAGAAAATTGATGAGTTGAAAGCTTATGACGAGAAGTTGCACCATATGGCTGATATGCAGATTGAAATTGATTTGGACGATGGCGTAGCAGTGAACTATGCGAAGTTTGAAGGTCTTGTAGCAAAAATTTGAATGAGTAATCGACAGGTATTTCTCGACAAGTCTTGAATGGCCGTTTGACAATGAGGAATTGATTAGAGAAAAGAAGCCTGTTTTAGCTCGGAAACGGTCGAAAATGCTGACAAATACAGACAAAATGCGGACATAAAGAGGACAATAGCTAATGGCGTATTGCATCGGCAGCAGCCGGTGCGATATCATTTTGCAACAGAGTTTTGAAAGTTGGTGCAAGGAATGGACATGAGTCAAATTGAAATGGCTTTAACTGAGATCTTTGGTGCTCCATTGAGAGACGGTGAACAGCGGAAGATCGTATTCTGGGTAGATAAAGACAATGAATTTACAGAAGAAGTGAAAGAATTGGTGATTGGTGATGTAAAGATTCATACGTTGAACGATCGCAACCAATTTTTCACGAAGCACCTATTGGAAGAGGACGACCCGACTTCTTCCTATTTGATATACACGAACATCGAATTGGGAGTAGAGAATAACTGGTTAGCAGATACAGTGCTGTACTCCAAAACGTTCTATGCTGAGCGTGTATCGCTTCTAATGAATGACCTCCAAATTGATGCGTCATTGAGGGCGACTGTTAAGAAATACGAACGTTTCTTCAATAATAAGGACCGGCTGAAAAAGTTCAAGACTTTTGGGATTGAAAGCTATTCCGAAGAAACGATTGAGCTTGCTATCATGAGTGTCCTCTGTAATATGAAGACGCCTGATTTTGAAGCAGTGCTAAAAGCTGTATTGATCGAGGGGTTAGAGGATGCTGAAAACAAATACATGTCTCTTTTTGAACGCTTCTTTGACCTAAATGTGTTTTGGAAAAACGTAGACATCCAGTATGGTTACAAACAAGATGAAAAAACATTGAAAAATTTAATGATTCATTTGACTGTTACAGCATTCAGCCATTCGGTACATGAAAACTATTTGACGAATTTAAATGGTTATATCGCGGAAAGAAATAAAACAAATTCTTTAGTCTTTATTGATCACTGGACCCATCATAAAGCAGATTACAAAGTTTTTGATGAATATGCGGAAATGATTGAACAAGAAATTCAACTATCTCATATCCTGCAGCCTCTTCCAGTGAAAGAATTTAAGCAGGCCGACGTTTTCCCGTATGTTGATCGGGCCATTATTGTTTACATAGCCAATGGCTTGGTTGAGAAGTTAGAAGACTTTGAGGAATATACAAAATTGATCAACCTTAGAAGAGTAAAACATTATTATGAGAAGTATGCTGCTGTTTATGAAGCTCTTTACTATGCGGTGAAAATGCATGAGTTCCATAAAGTGCATCAACAGGGTATTCCGCAAGGACGGCCTATTGATCTGTATGAGTCTTATGTAAACGAGTATTACTTAATGGACACATATTACAGAAAATTTTATGTGGCATATGATATGGAAGGCAATCATGAATTGTTGAAGAAATTAAAAGTCCTCGTTGAAGATTTGTATACAAACTGGTTTATGGCAGAAATAAGCTCGCATTGGTCCCAGTCCATATCTTCTGAAATGACAAAGGACTGGTCACTTCCTGGTGTTACGAAGCAACAAAGCTTTTATTCTTCTGTAATCTCTTCCCACATCAGCAAAGGAGAACGAGCATTTGTCATCGTGTCGGATGCTATGCGGTATGAAGTGGGCGTTGAATTGGCCGAACGGTTGAACTCTGAAACAATCGGAAGCTGTGAAGTACAAACTATGCTGAGTGTTGTGCCATCCGTTACGAAATTAGGAATGGCTTCACTTTTGCCACACCGAGAGATTGATTTTGATGAGACCGGACGAGTGTTGGTTAACGGAAGAGATTCAGGTGGAATTGAAAACCGTAAAAAGATTATTGAATCGGAAGTAGCGGATAGCATTGCAGTTCATTACCAAGATATTTTGAATATGAACAAGGCGGGGCGACGCGAAACTTTCAAAGGCAAAAAGCTGATCTATTTTTATCACGATACGATTGATGCGATGGGAGATAAGGCAGCAACTGAAATTTATACGTTTGATGCAGTAGAAACTGCGTTAAAGCAACTCAGCGATTTAGTGAGAATCATCCGCGATGAGCTAAGTGGTGCTAATATTTACATCACGGCAGACCACGGTTTCCTTTATCAGCGGGATGCCCTGGAAGAAACAGATAAGCTGGAGAAAGAGCAGTTGGAAGCCATCGAAGTGAAACGCCGCTATATACTTTCGAAAGAACAGCGGGAGGTCTCTGGACAATTGGCAATCGACTTATCATCGGTCATGAAAAATGAGCAACAATTGACCGCCTATGTACCAAACGCTACGATTCGCTATCGAATGCAGGGGGCAGGAGCTAACTTTGTCCACGGTGGTGCAAGTCTCCAGGAAGTGATCGTTCCGCTGCTGTCATTTAAAAACAAGCGGACGGGACAAAAAGGATCGCAAGCCCTTCAAAAAGTGGACGTGAAATTAACGACGACTACCCGGAAAATCACGAATAGCATTTTTAATCTGGAGTTCTTCCAAACTGAGAAAGTGGAAGATAAAAGGGTGCCAAGGAAAGTTGTCATTTATATGGCAGGCGATGATGGAGAAGTGCTGTCCAATGAAGAAACAATTATTGGAGACCGCTCATTCGACAATCCGTCAGATCGCACCTTCAAATTGCGTTTTGTACTGAAGAGTATAATCTATGATAGAAGCAAAACTTATTATTTAATGATAAAAGATGCAGAAACTGGCATCATGACGGAACGGGTACCATTTTCAATCAACTTAGGCATCGCCAGTGATTTTGATTTTTGAGTGAGGAGCGTTGTGGATGAGCGAGCGTATAGATCAAGTGAAGACTTTAGACCTCGATAAAAAGCTGAATGACACTTTTGCTGGCCGTGTCGTCCGTAAAGATTTAACGAAGCTCATTAAAGAAGGTGCGAACGTACCGGTCTATGTCCTAGAATATCTACTAGGGATGTATGCGGCCACGGATGATGAAGAAAGCATCCGCGAAGGGGTAGATCGGGTAAAGAAGATTCTCTCAGACAACTTTGTAAGGCCAGATGAAGCGGAAAAGATCAAGTCTCGCATTCGGGAGCTTGGCCAATATTCGATTATTGATAAAGTGTCTGTCACACTGAATCCTAAATTGGATATATATGAAGCTGAATTCTCCAATTTAGGATTAAAAGGAGTGCCAGTCGGTTCGAACTTTGTAAAAGAATTCGATAAGCTATTAGTCGGCGGAATCTGGTGCATGGTGAAGATAGATTACTATTACGATGAAGAAGCCAGAAGTAATAATCCTTTTAGTGTTAGCAGCTTGCAGCCAATCCAGATGCCGAATATGGACATCACTGAAGTATTTGAAGGACGAAAGCAATTTACGAAAGACGAGTGGATTGATGTATTGATCCGTTCTACGGGTATGGAACCAACGCAGTTGGAGGATCGAGTTAAGTGGCATCTATTGTTGCGTCTAGTACCTTTAGTTGAGAACAACTACAATATGTGCGAGTTGGGTCCACGTGGAACAGGGAAATCACATGTATATAAAGAAATCTCTCCAAACTCCATCCTCGTATCGGGTGGCCAATCAACTGTCGCTAACCTTTTTTATAATATGACGACACGTAAAATTGGTCTTGTCGGTATGTGGGACTGTGTAGCATTTGATGAAGTGGCAGGGATTCGTTTTAAAGACAATGATGGCATCCAGATTATGAAAGACTATATGGCATCAGGATCTTTTGCTCGTGGAAAAGAAGAGAAGAATGCTAGTGCTTCTATGGTTTTTGTAGGGAATATCAATCAAAGCGTGGATGTCTTGTTGAAAACCTCGCATTTATTTGCACCTTTCCCACCTGAGATGGCCAATGATACGGCTTTCTTTGACCGGATGCATTATTATATGCCAGGGTGGGAAATCCCGAAAATGCGACCGGATTTCTTTACTGATAAATATGGATTTATCGTTGATTACATTGCGGAGTTTTTCCGGGAAATGCGGAAGCGGTCGTTTGCTGATTCGATTGATAGGTATTTCAAGCTAGGCAACAATTTGAACCAGCGTGATACCATCGCAGTACGGAAGACGGTATCAGGTATGGTAAAACTAATTTACCCAAATGGAGAATACACTAAGGCAGATATTGAAGAAATTCTTCGATATGCATTAGAAGGCCGGCGCCGTGTCAAAGAACAGCTTAAAAAAATCGGTGGCATGGAATTTTACGATGTAATGTTCTCTTATTTAGATAAAGAATCTATGGAAGAAGAGCACATCTCTGTCCCAGAACAAGGCGGAGGCAAACTGATTCCAGAGGGAATGGGTAAACCAGGGCATGTTTATGTAGTCGGACACGGGTATTCAGGGATGATTGGTGTCTATAAGCTCGAAAATCAGGTCGTAAGTGGGACTGGAAAGTTCGACAAGTCAGGTGTCAGTTCATCAAGAGAGACTCGAGAAAGCTTAGATACGGCTTTCCGTTACTTCACAGCTAATAGTAAACGCATTAGCAATACAATCGCTATCAAAACGAAAGATTATCTGATGCACATCAGTGATCTGCAAGGCATTGGGCTAACAGAAGAACTTGCCATCGCTGAATTGATTGGGCTGTGTTCAGGGGCATTAGACAAGCCTGTACAAGAGAGCACAGTTATTATTGGCAACATGACAGTTGGCGGCACAATAGCAAAAATAGAAGAGTTTGCAAACGTTTTGCAAGTCTGCGTTGATGCTGGTGCAAAGAAAGTGTTAATTCCGGCATCGGCTGTTATGGATTTACAAACAGTGCCACCGGATTTACTAGTGAAAGTGCAACCAGTGTTTTACTCAGATCCAGTTGATGCAGTTTATAAAGCATTAGGGGTATCATAACTTATCAATCATATATTTTAAGAGCAGGTGCTAAGAAACTAGCGCCTGCTCTTTTTTTGCAATGATGTTTCAGTTAAATTATTAATATTCAAAGTCGGAATTAAATTTTGAGTTAATTATTACAGTCATTTATCTTAATAGCTCTCTTACAAAATAAAAGTTTTCCTGAGCCTTTTTATTTCGATATTTCAGTTTAGATCTTTCGTCTCGTATAACTGCTCTAGCATTTAAAAGGTATGGTGTTTCCACTAAGACATGATATGTTTCGTTTTCATAACTCCTATGTTCTGGGCATTCGAACCAAGTAAACATAAAGTATTGTGCTTCTGTAACTGTAAGAAGCTCATAAAACCACTTAGGATTAATATTATATTCCTTACTACTATAGTGAGAATCAGTATTTAAATTGGCATTTTTAGTTGCTTTAAGATGAGATAATAGACGTTTTCTTACATCTCCGCTTCCAATGTAGACCGGTACTAATAAATTGCGAGATGAAATCCATAATAAAACAATGTATACACCATTGGAAATGCCAGAAACGGACTTTGCAATTTCTTCAGCAGTAAGCTTTAATACCGGTGCATACATAGGCAAACCTGAAAAACTTGGTAAAAGACAACTATGTGGAGACGGGGTTGGCAAGGTATCAGGAAATAGAGGAGGGAAAACCAACTGATAATCATATTGACCATTGTTAGTAGGCATAATAACAACTCCTTTTATTTAGATAATAGCGATGTAATGCACCTCATACCAGCAATATGTCCGGAAAGGGGCGCATTTGGGAGTATTCAGTAGCATCTCTATAAGATGCCTAATATTTGCTGCAAAGATGACCAATATGAAGTTTTTATGGGGTTGTATAGGCATATGCGCTATTCGACCGAAGAGGTGCTTCTAAAATATAATTAGCATATGAACAAGCAGTAAGAATCACACCCGGGCAGTAAAGTTCATATAAGTGCAGTACTTAGTAATTAACTTGATAAATAGTGATTAATTTGACGAAAGTAATTACTATTTCTAAAGGAGAAACCATGGAGCATTCATATACAAAAGCAGTAATCAGTCACAGGAACATTGAGATAACACATCAGCGGCATCGATCAAATATAGGCAAGACATCATCTTCTGGAGGACGTACATCAGCAGCTAGTACAGACCCAGACAGTTTAGAAGTTAATAAGAAAACTAGTATTAAAAGAGCTCGGAGAAATCTTAAAAGGTTGATTGAATGTAACTTTACAGATACTTATGCGTTCATAACATTAACTTTTGATGATTCTACAGCAACTGATATAACAGACATCAGTACATGCCTGAAAAAGTTTAACGACTTTAAAAAAAGGCTCGCTTACTATACAGAGAAAAACCATTTACCTGACTTTCAATATATCGCTGTTATGGAATTCCAGGATCAAAATCGACAAGGAGCTATTCACTTTCATGTGATATGTAACCTGACTGAGGTTTCAAATACGGTTTTAAAAGAGCTTTGGCAAAATGGTTATTTACACAGAGCTGTCGTAAATTCAGATATAACCGAAAACAAAAAAATAGCCTTTTATCTGAGCAAAGGAATCACTGATGAAAGACTTACAGGTAAGAAAAAATACTACCATTCAAGGAATCTAAAAAAGCCTCTCATCTTAGATATAGAGGATGTAGAGAGATTTTACGAAACACTTAACAATTGTCAATCGACTTTTATTACTGGTGGAGCTTATATGAGTCCTTTCAGTGGTGAAACTAGATATGAAAACTACTATATTAAAAATCCAAAGGAGCTTATAAATTATGTGCAAAACTTATAACGAATACCCAGATGTATTAAATGTTTCAGATATCCAGGAGCTTCTTGGAATAGGAAGAAAACAAGCATATGAATTGGTTCACTCTGAACAATTCCATGTTATTAAAGTGGGGAAAAGGATTAAAGTATCCAAAAATATTCTAATTAACTGGATTGAAGGAGGAAATAATTATGCACTCAGTAAATAAACTAATTGATTGTGGCGGGACCGTACTTTTATATGAATCAAAAAATAAAAGTACAGGTGTTAGTGATAATAAAATTGAGAATCTCAGAGTTTCTTTAATAACAAACTTTGTAACTGATCAATTTTTAGCAGTATTTCACTTAAAGATATCATTAAGCGAGTATGGAGGAGTTAAAGAAAAACTAGAGCAATTTCTTAATGAACTTAAAAGTTCAAGTGGCTTAAAAGACATTAGTTACATGGCTGTAGCGCACCCTTCCCAATCTAAGGAAAGTGACTATGCAATGATATACCTAGTAACAAATATAGAAGTAGCTGTATTAACAGCTTCGGTGAACAATGAGGTTCTAGAGGATCTGGAAGAGGCATACTTTGAAAACCTATGGAAGAACGAGCTTACTATAGATGTTTATACAGGAAAGCAGTTATTAGAAACTTTCACTACTGCTTATGAGGAAGGCTTAAAATCAAGCGTCTTTGAAGAGATGCCTATCAAATTTAGAAAAAATTTAAAGTCTCCGGAAGTTCTTTATGATGGAGAGGCAAGTGAATACTTGAAAAAAGAAAAAGTACTCAATTATCCATATTTCAGAAGTGAAGAGTTTTTTTCAAACAAAGCAGGATACCACACACTATATGAATACTCTCAATATGGATACTTCCATGAACATACCACCTACCTTGATAGTGAGGAGGAGTTTGATAGCTACAGGTAACGTTGCGGAATTACCTAAGGTTCCGAAAGAAAAGCTCTTATATAGAGCTTTTTTTTGTGGATTTTATAATAGTTAATCTTCACAATATGATAGGTTTTATACTCCCTGGTAGCCGAAGGCTCTTTTTAAATAATCTGAGTGATTTTAATGTCTAACCACTAATCATTATGCATAGAAAGGGAAGTAAATAGATTATTATTAGGGTAGATTTTATACTTTAATATTAAGTATTCTCCTCGTAATTTTGATATCACAGTCCAAATCATAAAACTCTTGATATTACGATCAAGCCCGTAGTGTATCTATTTCTAGCCTGAATAGTATTTACTCTCCTGAATACTTATTCTTGGTAATAGGGTAGTGGTAAACCTCAATATCTTCACTAATAAATCCTCTTCTTTGTGCACCTTTTAATGTATGGTACATATTTTCACGTCCTACACCATTATCTGTGTGCAAGTAGATTTTGCTAGCGTAATATCCTCTTTCACAGAATAGCTTCACTAGATCATAGCCAGTCGGTAAAAGATTTCCTGCATCGTCCTCTCCTAAATCATGGTCTAAAGTCATGATTCTTACTGTGTAGTTTTCTAAATAATATATTGCTTCCTCGATATTCCTAGCCAATACAAACCCTTCTGGACAATCTCTCAAATCATCTAAGTACAAGTTGATTTCTTCCTTCAAACTAGTCACCTCTCTCATTTATATTTTGAACCAGGCATTGTTTAATTTTTAGCAAAGTAAGGCATTCGAACAAAAGAATATCTAGTCGACCTTTTGTGCAGCTGATCTATAACAGTTGTCTTTATCTTAGATTAAATCAGGCTCTATATAAGCATGTAAGAATTACCAGTCATATTATGGTTATTCTAAGCTCTATATTTATTCCTGTCTACCAAACTTAGAATTGCAACAAATTTAGCAGGGGGGGCACCGAACTTCAATAGATGCAACATATTACTTACCAGCTACTCCCTGAAATTTTTTTATATTTTTTCAATCTCAAGGGTGATTTTCGAGGGATCTCGAGTATTTCGTAGTATTTAGGAGTATCAGTCCTTTGAGTGCAAAATACCTTATCTTTTCATATTTATATGAACATTAACGCGATATGAAGGCTGTCGATGGAAATAGTAATTACTATGCGTGCAAATATATAATAAGACTAGAAATAAGAAGAAATCATTACAGACTACGAGCAATTACAAAAAAGACATTTCATTTAATTTTTTTAACTTAAGTTGTATTATTAATACAACACTGTCAGTGACTAAATTTGAGATGAGGTGACCATTCTAAGGAGGAAGTAAAGTGCCGGTATATAAAGACGATAATAGAGGAACATGGTTTTATGTATTAAATTTTCACAATGAAATGGGTGAAAGAAAGCAAAAGCGAAAAAGAGGATTTAAAACCAAGAAGGCAGCATCAGAAGCACTTAAAGAAGTAGAAGTGGATATGAGTAGAGGGAGTTATATAGCTCCTGCAAAAATAAAGTTTGGTGAATTTATATACGAATGGCTAAAGATTAAAAGTATGTCTTTAGGTAACCAAACTATTCTATTGTATGAGATAAATATCAAAACACATGTGATACCTATCCTTGGTAACTTACAATTAGATCAAGTGAAATCATTGCACATACAACGTTTTGTGGCAGATTTAAGGGATAAGGGATTAGCAGATTCTACTATTAAACGAGTTTATAGTATTGTGAATACTTGTTTGAACTATGCTGTTAAAGTGGGTATTCTATCTGTCAATGAAGCATCAAAGATTGAGAGTCTAAAAGTGAACTACAAAAAGATGGGAATTTGGGATATTGAACAAATTAATAAATTTCTAAAGGTTGCAGAAGGACATAGATACTATAGTGTTTTTTATATAGCAATCATGACAGGATTAAGGCAAGGAGAACTATTAGGCTTGCGTTGGGAAGATGTGGATCTTAAACAGCGGGTATTACATGTCAGGCAGATTTTAGAACATGACGGTAAGTCCTTTAAGGAAGGTGCCAAGACCAAAAGTAGTGTAAGGTCTATAGCGATTTCATCAAGCGTTAAGAGCTTGTTGTTACAACATAAAGACCGGCTGGATAGTGAAAGAGATTATTTAGGAAAAGACTATACCAATTTAAACTTGGTCATGTGTACGGAGAAGGGGACACCTATTAATCCTCGGAACTTAATAAGAGCATTCAAGCAACTAAGTGAAATAGCAGACTTGCCAAGAATTCGTTTTCACGATTTGAGACACACCCATGCAACTCTAATGATCTCGCAGAACGAACCTATGAAATTAATTGCTGATCGATTGGGGCATAGTAAGATTTCCACTACTATGGATACCTATGGTCATCTATTACCAAACATGCAAAGAGATGCTTCTGATAGGCTCGATCGAACTTTATTTGGTTAAATGATGCCAAACGGATGCCACGCTGATAAAACCAAAAAAAAGAACACCTCATATGAGATGTTCTTTCCTGTGAAAGCCTTGCTACTAAAGGGTTTATGTATTCACAGTTGTATGATTCCTACTGGGCTCGAACCAGCGACCTCTACCCTGTCAAGGTAGCGCTCTCCCAGCTGAGCTAAGGAATCGCAATCTCAAGGACATTTATTATTATATATGCCAGTTTGAAAAAAGACAATAGCTTTTGTGAAAAAACTTTCAGCTTTTTTAAACCGGCATTATTTCTCAGCTTTCTAAGAATAAACTCCATTCAATTGTGGTGCGGTTGCTGATCACAGACCAGCATTCCAACGCAGCGCCCGTTCCGCAGAGCGGATTGAACTCCAGCGCTAGTCTTGAAAACAAAGGGCCCCAAAATGGAGCAGGGACATTGCCGATGAGTGGAATTTGAGGCTGCCACTGCATATCGGCACCCGTGGAAAATCCCTGTCCCGCTATTTTCAGTGAGTTGTAGAATTCAGTGAGTGCTTCAGTCGGATGAACTTGCAGATAAAATCGTTCGCCGTCTTTGGAAAATCCGATATCGCTTGACTGTAAAGAAAGAGCTGCGGTTTTTTGCACAATCGGTTCTGACGCTGCCTTCAATTGAAGCGGGGCCGTATTTTCATATGCCAGCAAAGGGATATGTGGCAATTGCAAGGCCAGTTTAGAATTCGGCTGGCGAAGCTGTCTTTGAAGGTTTTCGATCATAGTGGAGCTGCGGTAATCAAGGCGCAAGACAAGCAATTGCATCGTATTCCTCCTCTGTTTTACTGGCCAGAACTGCGGAAACCGGCGTTTCTGGCTTGCTGTTCCGTGCAGAACCATTGCTCAGGATTGGTCTCGTCATAGGAAGCAGAGCCGGGTAAATGATAAATTTTATTGCCGCTCCGGTTGATATTGCCTTTAATGCGGCAATCATCAGCAGTACCGGTACTTTCTGTTTCAGTTTGACCGTAAGCCTCAGCATTGAATCCGCGGTCTGTCGAATAATTTTCATATTCCCATATACCGATTTCGGCATTTTTTGCGTCAGATTCGGCATCGCGAAATTCATCGACATAACGGGTATTCGGCGGGAAGATATAGGCAACCCGTGCGAAGCCCTCTTCAAGCAATTGTTCCTGTATGCTCTCCCCATCAGCATAGAAATACGCGAGCAGCCGGTCGTAGTCGTCGAAACGGTCGCCGACATCGAATTCAATTTCGACTTGCTGTGCTTGTTCGATCAGTTCCCGGTTACGCTCCGTCGCTTCCGAGCCAAGTGGTTGCTCGCCAAACCTCGGGTGATTCGTTTCCGGCGTATCGACCAATAAATAACGGACTGTGGTTTCTTTACCGTCATAAATGATTTTCACTGTGTCTCCGTCGATGACCTCAGTGACTTCAACAGCCGTCCTGCCAGTAGTACTGCCCGTATCCGTCGTGTCAGGCCAAGTACACCCCGATAACAACAGCAGGCTGATCAATAATAGGATGAATGGTTTCATGGCAATCCCTGCTTTCTATCTCGAATTATAGCGAAAACAAGTGCAGGCGACAACGAGTGGAACGGATTGCATAAAAAAAAGCACTTGTTCCGCATCTCTCCGGATCAAGCGCTGCTATGTAATTGCAAATTGGCCGAACATCTTCATTGCTCTAATGTGGTCGTGGTTTCACCGAAATACAATAAGCTGTCTTCGTTGATTGTTTCCAGCTTTTCTTTGTCAACGCCCATTTCCAATGTGCCTGTAAAAATCGGCTCCCACCAGTTTTTCTGCTCGTTCATGATGTTTCCTCCTATTCTTCCGAATGTAATTGTTTGACTATTCTATACCCCGCAAGGTTACACTTATAAACAAGGAAACGAAAAAAAGGGGCGATGGGTTTGATAGCGATTGGAATTATTGGTGCTGGCATTGTCGGGGAGCGCATCATTAAGCAAATTCAGCAAGACGATGCCGCACAAATCAAGGCGGTTTATGACACGGACACGGATCGGCTGAACTATATCGAAGAGCAATACGGCATAGCCGTCACCAATTCCTTAGATGATTTGTTTCAAACTAACATTGATTGGGTCTACATCGGTACACCGCCAAACAGCCATGCGGAGCTTGCAGAAACGGCGGCGAGAAGGGGCTTGCATGTGTTATGTGAAAAGCCGCTTGCCCACGATGCAAAGGCCGCACAAGCGATGGCGGAGTCTGCGACGAACAATCGGATCCACACCGCTATGCATTTCCCGTTGATGTATTCGCCGATCGTCCGCGATATGGCCATACGCATCAAAAGCGGGGATATCGGAAAAGTCCGCCGCATCGAATTGCATACGGTATTTCCTGAATGGCCGCGAGCGTGGCAGCAAAATCCATGGATTGCCACGAGGGACCAGGGAGGATTTGTGCGGGAAGTTTTTCCGCATTATTTGCAGTTAATGCACCGCTTGTTCGGGGCATTGGAGATTTCAGCGCATCAAGTTGATTTTCCGGAAGACGTTGAAAAATGCGAAACCGGAATCATCGCCCACGGCAAGACACAGCAAGGTTCACCGTTTTTACTGTCTGGCATGAGTGGCGCAGGGCAGAACGAGTTGCTGCAATTTAAAGTGTATGGCGATGAAGGGGTGTTGACACTTGAAAACTGGTCGCGTTTGTACCGGGAAGAACGAGGGGAAACACGTGTAGAGGTACAAACCGAAAATACTGTGCCTTCACTCTTTGATGAAATGAAAGAACAATCGACTTTCCTCGTCGGCTTTGACGAAGGCTTAATCGTACAACGTTATATCGACCAATTATTGCAATGACCCACAGGAGGTTTTTAACAGTGAATTTTACAGCCAATGAGGTAGAAGATATGATAGCCGACCAGCGTGGCTATTATTTTACAGGCGTGACCAAATCGGCGGATTTCCGCATTGCGCAGTTGCAACGTCTAAAGGCAGCAATCCAAGCGCATGAAGACGATATTATCGAAGCTTTGCAATTGGACCTTGGAAAAAGCGAGTTTGAAGGATATGCCACGGAAGTGGGCTTCGTGCTTGATAGCATCGGTCATATGACGAAGCATCTTGAAGATTGGATGAAGCCTGAACAAGTTAAAACGCCGATCCACTTGCAGCCAGCAAAAAGCTTCATCATCCGTGAACCCTATGGATCGGTACTAGTCATCGGCCCATTTAATTATCCGTTCCAGTTAGCGATGGAACCGCTTATCGGTGCGTTGGCATCAGGCAATTGTGCCGTTGTCAAGCCTTCTGAGGCAACGCCGAACGTGGCACGTATGATCCGAAAGGTCTTAGAGGATAGCTTTCAACCCCATTACGTGAAAGTGGTCGAAGGGGAGCGCGAGGAAGTAACCGCATTGATCCATGCATCGTTTGATTATATTTTTTTCACCGGCAGCGTGCCGGTCGGGAAAGTGGTCATGAAAGCCGCATCCGAGCGGCTTACCCCGATTACCTTGGAGCTCGGCGGCAAAAGCCCGGCAATCGTCGACCAGACCGCTAACCTGGAGCTTGCGGCAAAACGTATTGCCTGGGGGAAATTCATGAATACTGGACAAACCTGCGTAGCGCCGGATTATCTTTGTATCCATGAGTCCGTGAAGGAAGATTTCATGAAAATCTTTATCCAGACAATCCGCAAATTTTACGGCGACAATGCACAAGACAGTCCCGATTATGGCCGCATCGTCAATGAAAAACATCACGACCGGCTAACGGAAATTCTTAAAAAGGAACAGAGCCACATTGTTTATGGCGGCGACTATGACCGCGCCGACCGTTACATCGAGCCAACCTTGCTAGATGGCATACAATGGGACAGCCCATCGATGGAAGATGAATTGTTCGGGCCGGTCTTGCCGATCATCACTTACAACGATTTGCCGCAATTGCTGCGGGACATCCGGCGCTTGCCGAAGCCGCTTGCTGCCTATTTGTTCTCAGAGAACGACCGGGCTGTCCGATTCTTCCTGGACCAATTGCCATTCGGCGGCGGCTGCATCAACGATACCGTCTCGCATGTCGGTAGTCATTACTTGCCATTCGGTGGAGTGGGCCCGTCCGGAATGAATTCCTATCATGGCAAAGCAAGCTTTGAAACTTTTACACATGCCAAATCGATCGTCAAGAAGTCAACGAAATTGTCGACCAATCTGACGTATCCCCCTTATAAAAACCGGGCGAAATGGATCCGGACAGTATTGAAGTAGAAAGCGGCCTTTGGGTCGCTTTTTTCTTTTTGAACCTGCTATGATTAAGAAAAAGGGGGTGCGCAGATGACACAGCGCATATTGATTGTGGAAGATGAAAAAAGCATCGCCCGCGTTTTGGAACTGGAACTGAAATTCGAAGGCTATGAGACCGGAGTTGCCTGGACGGGTTCGGAAGCCCTCATCCAATTCAGGGAACAGGAATGGGATCTGGTGCTGCTTGATTTAATGCTGCCGGAGATCCATGGTCTCGATGTCTTGAAACGGATTCGATCATCTGATGCCATATTGCCGGTCATTTTGTTGACCGCTAAAAACGATGTCAAAGACAAAGTGGCGGGGCTTGATCTTGGAGCCAATGACTATGTCACAAAACCGTTTGAAATCGAGGAACTGCTGGCCAGAATCCGTGCTAACTTAAGGGTGAAAAATCCAGCTGATGATAATTTGCATCGTTTTGAAGACCTGACACTTAATGAAAGCACGAGAGAAGTCGAAAGAGCGGGACGGCAAATCGAATTGACGCCTCGTGAATTCGATCTGCTCCTATATTTGATGCGTCATCCGAAGCAAGTGCTGGGCCGTGAACAATTATTGAATGCGGTATGGGGCTATGATTATTACGGCGACACAAATGTTATCGACGTCTATATCCGCTATTTGCGCAAAAAGATCGATTTCGGCGAAGATGCCACTTACCTGCAGACCGTGCGTGGCGTCGGGTATGTCTTAAAGGAGCAGCCGTATGAAGCTCAAGCATAAAATTCATTTGTCCTCGACTTTGTTGATGTTCTTCGTGCTGCTGATTTTAGCAGTCGTCATTTACTACTCCTTCAGCAGCCTGGCATACGAAACGGAAGTCGAACGGCTAGAAGCTGAAGTGGAAGTGATGGTCGCGAAGTTCAATGCCAATAATAATGAAGAATTGCCGGATAATATTTTGCGCGCTTACGTGCCGGTCGACGGCTTGATTAAAGAGAAAAACCGAAGCAGCGGCTTGCTGAATACAATTATCCAGGATCCATCCGTCAATGTAGAGTTTCCAAATGATGTAAAAGACACTTCGGGAAGAATGGCCGTTGAAGGCGAGCAATTTGCATACGTAACGGCACCGGTCATCTGGCCAGGCGGTGAAGTAGTGGAATTGATCGTTGCCCAGTCGCTCAGGGAAGTGACGGCAAACCTCGCGACGTTGCGGCTCGTGCTCATCTCCGTCACGCTGCTCTCGATGATCCCGATTTTCCTATCGAGTGCATTGCTTGGGGGCGTGTTGACCCGCCCAATCGAGGGACTTACTGGGACGATGCGCCGCATCCAGCGCGACGGATCTTTTGAGAAGCTGCCCGTAGCGGGAGAGTCACGGGATGAATTGAGCCAAATGGGCGTCACTTTTAACGAAATGATCGGTTTATTGGAAGAAAACTACCGCAAACAGGAAGAATTCGTTTCCAATGCCTCCCATGAACTGAAAACGCCGCTGACGGTCATTTCAAGCTATGCTGATTTATTGCAGCGCAGGGGTTCGCAAGACCCAGCGCTGCAGGAAGAAGCCTTGACGGCCATACGCAACGAAACGGAACGAATGCGCCAGCTGATTGAACAATTATTGCATATCGCACGGCGCAGCCAAGCCCAAATGGATTGGCAAAAAACTGATTTACAACCAGTTCTCCGCCAAGTCATGACGGCAATGAACGCTTCCTATGACAGAGAATTTCGATTGCAGTCGCAGCAGTCGCTGATTGTCGAAACCGACGTCCAGCAACTCAAGCAATTGCTTTATATTCTCCTGGACAATGCCCGCAAGTATAGCGAAGACAGCATTGATATGGAAGCCGGGAAGGACGGTTCAGTGTATATCAAAATCCGTGATTACGGCGTCGGTATTCCGAAAGATTCACTGCCGCATGTATTCGAACGGTTTTACCGCGTCGACAAAGCAAGAAGCCGTGAGACCGGCGGATTTGGGCTTGGCCTTTCGCTCGCCAAGGAATTAGCTGATTCACTTCATCTGCGACTCGAAATCGACAGCATTGAACAATTGGGCACGACGGTAACCATCGTTTTCTCAGGAGATTTTAATGTTGTGGAGTTACAATCAGGACAGGAGGGATGATCATGCGAAAATGGTGGGCTATTGGAATAGTCATCATAGTATTTTCTATCGCTGCACTGGCTTTTTTCCTGTTTCCAAGAACAGCGGCTGACTCTGTGACAATGGATGAAGCGGCTCAAACGATTGAACAGCTATACGGCGGTGCGATTGAAAATGCAACTGAAACAGAAGGGTTTTACCAGATCGAATTCAAAAGAGATGATGGAACCTATTTAGCGGCCATCAACCGTGCTGATGGACAGGTCGAGTCGCTTGAGCTGCTGGAAAAAACGGGTTCTGCAAAAGCACTCACTGAAGAACAAGCAATCGAAGCAGCCACAGCAGAGGAGCCAGGGGAAACGAAAGAAATCCAATATATAGAATCGGATAATCGTTACGAAGTGGAAATCCACAGTGATACGGAACGGAAAATATTGTTCATTTCCGCAGAGACCGGGGAAGTAATGGATGTCCAAACAGAAGCTCTTGAACCCCCGGCTGAACCTGAACCGGATACAGCGCAACCAGAACCAGAACGCATCATCAGCCAAAATGCAGCAATCGCTATCGCCAAGGAGACTTTGGATGGAACAGTCGATGAAGTCGAATTTGTCCAGACAACAGACGGCGGGTATTATTTGGTTGAAATGGATGATAATGCATCCGATCGGGAAGCGACCATTCAGATTCACGCCATTCGTGGAGAGACGATGACGGTCGAGTGGGATGATTGAGAAGAATGAATGAGTGAATACCGTTTTCATGGAGTCATAGCTGATTTGCCATCAGCCCGATTCCATGAAAACGGTTTTTTATCGACCTTGCTAAAGTTTTCCGTTCTCATGAATTTCTCATCTTCGTTTAAGCGCAGCTTAAGCTTCGGTGGTTATATTCATAGTAACCACAAGACAGGAGGAGATTAAGGTGAAAAAACTAATCTATATTTCAGCAGCGGCAGGCATTTTAGCATTCGGTGGAATTGTTCTGGCAGATTCAAATGACGCAGGGAAGAAAATAGAGATGCAAAATGTCCAAAGTGGACAGCCATTTGAAGATGATGGAGCGGGCAACACGAACGGGCAATCGGCAGCGGGTTCTGTGATGGCAGAATCAAACACTCCTGAGAAAGCTGAGGGCAATAGCCAGCAGTTTATCGGTAAGCAGCAAGCGATCGAAGCAGCGCAAAATGCAGCTCCAGGAAAAGTAGAGGACATCGAACGCGAAAGTGAAGACGGCTGGGTGTATTACGAAGTTGAGCTTGAAGATGGAAAAACCGATTACGATGTCATTGTGGATGCAGCGAATGGGACCGTGGTGTCAGTAGAGTCTGATGATGATGATGACTACTATGACGACGATAAAGACGACGATGACGATGATGATGATTGATGTGAAGCGCAAAAACCTCCCGCCTGATTTTAAGGGCGGGAGGTTTTTTTTGTTTCATTGTTCCGTCAATAGCGGCAAAGTAACGATGACACAAGCACCTTTTTCTTCCGTGCTGTCGATCGTCAAGCTGCCTCCATGTTCTTGAGTGATTTTCTGGGAAATCAATAAGCCGAGGCCAGTACCCGTTGCTTTTGTCGTGTAGAACGGTTCGAATACTCGTTCCGCCAGTTGAGGCGGAATGCCGGGGCCATCGTCTTTAAAATGGATCTTTAGCTTGTCCGCGTCGCGAACAGCGGTTATTTTCAAAGTGCCGCCGTCTTCCATCGCTTCAATTGCGTTCTTCAATAGGTTAATGAACACTTGCTTTAAGTGATGCTCTTCACCTTCCGCCAAAAATGGGCCAGACACGTCTGCTTTAGCCGAAATATCATGGAGCACGAATTCCGGGCCGAACAGGAAAATGCATTCGTCGAGAATCTTCCCGATATCGAGTCGTTTTTTTTGAGGCGCTTGCGGTTTTGCAAGGATTAAAAATTCGCTGATGATCAAATTGATGCGGTCGAGTTCTGATTGCATCAAAGACGTATAGCTCGGGTAACGGTGGTTCGGGTCATTATGCATCATTTGGACGAAGCCGGAAATGACCGTCATCGGATTGCGGATTTCATGTGCCACACCAGCGGCAATTTCACCCGCCATTTTCAGTTTTTCCGTTTGCAAAAGCATCCGCTCGGTTTCTTTGCGGTAGCTGATATCACGGGAAATGACCGATGTCGCGATGACCTGCCCTTGTGAATCGAAAATCGGTGACAGCGTAATTTGCGCCGGAAAACGTGTGCCGTCATTTTTGATGTCTTCCGTTTCGAGTGTGAAACTTTCGCCTTGCCGGACTTGTTGGGCACGCAATTCCGCGGCTTTTGCATGTTCCGGTGGATACAGCGCAAGCACTTTCCCAAGGCATTCTTCTGCCGTCCAGCCGTATAACTTCACAAAAGCGGGATTGATCGCAATAATGCGCCCTTCGAAATCAAATACAGCGATCGCATCTTTGGCTGCTTGGAAAAACAAATCGAGATAGCCTTCTTTTGAAGTGAGCGCTTTTTCCATTGATGCATTGCGCAATTCCAGTTGCCGCCAATAATTGCTGAAATAAAAGCTATGTAAAATTGTCAATAACATTACCAGGCTGAAAAACATCACCATCGATACATGAATATACTCCAATGAACCACTTGTTTGAAAGCGCCCGAAGACAAATGTCAAAAGCGCCACTTCGATAATGGTCAAGAGCGACAACGCAATAATGGACCGGGTATCGTTATAAAGAGAAGCCGCAACAATCGGGATGATGAAGTAAATGACCGTGACAAACGACAGCGATTCGAATTGCAGAATAACAATATAGACATTTAACGCAAACAATATGGCAAAACGCAACCGTGAAGGGGGCAATTTCGTATATAGTAGAGTGAATAGCACTGAGTAGGCAAGCATGCCGAAGATTGGCGCTATGATGGAAGCGTTGAAGTCGACAAAAAAATTCAGCACCAAATGGGCGAGGCTGCCAAAGCCGAACAGATGGATAAATAATTGATTGCGCTTAAGGGTTGTCAGTGAGCGTTCCATAATTGCACCTCATCATGCTAAGAGTCTTATTCATCTTACTATAGTCGGGACTGTGCGAAAATGGCAGTTTTTGATATGATTAAAAAATCAGGGAGTGATTAGATTGGCTTTTAACTGGAAAGAACAAGAAACGATCAGCACGCTGGAGAAACTGGTGAACATTCCGAGTCCTTCCGGCTACACGATGCAAGTAATGGACTTTGTCACGAAATTTTTTGATCAGGAAACCATTCCATACATAATCAGCAATAAAGGCGGCGTCATCGCCACGATCAAAGGGCAAGACGACAAGCGCCACCGCTTGCTTACGGCACATGTCGATACGCTCGGCGCAATGGTGAAGGAAATCAAACCATCTGGGCGCTTGAAGCTATCCCTTGTTGGTGGATTTAAATTCAATGCCATCGAAGGCGAGAATTGCCTGATCCACACAGCCAGTGGTGAAACCATCACCGGCACGATCCTGCTTCATCAGACGACAGTCCATGTATACCGCGATTCTGGAACAGCGGAGCGTTCAGCTGACAATATGGAAGTGCGCTTGGACATCAAATGCAATTCTGCAGATGAGGTCCGTAAGCAGGGGATCGAAGTGGGCGATTTTGTTTCATTCGACCCGCGCTTCACGAAAACGGAAAGCGGATTTATCAAATCGCGCCACTTGGATGACAAAGCGAGCACAGCATTATTGCTCGAACTGGCAAAGCAAGCAGCAAGCGGTGAACCCTTGCCTCAGACGACCCATTTCTACATCTCCAATAACGAAGAAATCGGCTATGGCGGCAATTCCAATATTCCGGTTGAGACAGAAGAATACATTGCTGTCGATATGGGAGCAATCGGAGACGGACAGGCTTCAGATGAATTCACGGTCTCGATTTGTGCAAAAGATTCAAGTGGACCATATCATTACGGGTTGACCCGCCACTTGATCGCATTGGCGAAAGAACAGGACATCGATTACAAAGTGGATATTTATCCGTATTATGGATCCGATGCTTCTGCAGCAATCGGAGCGGGCGCAGATGTGAAACACGCCTTGTTCGGTCCTGGAATCGAAGCGTCACATGCGTATGAGCGAACGCATACCGACTCACTAAAAGCGACGGCAGCGCTTCTTCATGCATATATCAATTCACCGCTCGGGTCATAATACTAGGAGGATTTTAGATGGACAGCAAGCAACTATTTTTAAATATTCCAATTTCATCTATAAAAGGAGAATTACCGCAATCCGTTTCCCATATAACTATGGATTCCCGGGAAATTATCGAAGGCTCTCTTTTTGTTTGCATCAAAGGTTACACTGTCGACGGACATGATTTCGCCGAACAAGCCGTGAAGCAAGGCGCCGCGGTTATTTTGGCGGAAAAACCGCTGGCTATAGAAGGGGCCGCTGTCGTTACGGTAGCCGATACAAGCCGTGTGCTCGGCTTATTGGCGGCGCGTTTTTATGGGCACCCTTCCAAAAAGCTGAATATGATCGGCGTGACGGGGACAAATGGCAAGACAAGCGTTGCGGGCATGCTGCACGCGATGCTTATGGAGCTCGGGAAAACATCGGCTTTAACCGGAACAATCGGGTTTAATTTAAATGGGGAATTGCATCCATCGGCAAATACGACGAGCGATGCACTGACAACCCAGCAAATGATCAGCCGTGCGTTAGAGGCGAATAGTTCCCATATGACGATGGAAGTTTCGTCCCATGGGCTTGTATTGGGCCGCTTGGCTGGTGTTGAATTCGATACGGCAATTTTCACGAACTTGACGCATGACCATCTGGATTTCCACGGGACGATGGAAGAATACGGCCACGCCAAAGGGCTGCTGTTCTCCCAGCTTGGCCAAGATTTGACGCAGAACAAACGGGCGGTGCTGAATGCCGATGATGAGTGGTCCAAGAAATTTGCGGCCATGACGCCTTTTCCCGTCTATACTTACGGCTTGGAAAATGAAGCGATGTTCCGTGCTGCCGATATCCGGCTGGAAGCAAAAGGGACGTCCTTTACATTACTGTGCCCCGAGGGTGAATTTCCGGTTGAGATGAAATTACTTGGCCATTTCAATGTCTATAACGCACTGGCGGCTATTGCTGCATTGTCTGCAGAAGGCTATCCGATTGAGCAGGTCATCGCCGCACTCGAAGCCATTTCGCCTGTCGAAGGCCGCATGCAAAAAGCGGAAATCGATGCCCCGGTATCTGTCTTCATCGATTATGCCCATACACCGGATGCGATTGAGAAAGCCATTGCCGCTGTTGAGGATTTCAAGACCGGCCGCCTTATCTTCTTAGTCGGCACAGGTGGCAACCGCGACAAGACGAAGCGGCCGATCATGGCAGAAAAAGCATCGGTCGCAGATTACGTCGTGTTGACGACAGACGATCCGCGCTATGAACCTTATGACAGCATTTTAAATGACTTGGCAGCGGGCATGCAGCATGACCAATATGCGTGCATCGGCGACCGTGAACAAGCGGTGCGCCACGCAGTGCAGCAAGCAGAAGCGGGCGATATCATCATTCTGGCCGGTAAAGGGCATGAAGATTACCAAATTATCGAAAATACGAAATATCCACATAGCGACAAGGAAATTGCAGAAAACGAAGCCCAGCTTAAATTCGGATCATAAATGGAACGGAGAAAAATCGAAGTATTTTTCTCCGTTCATTTTTGCGTTTTTGATGGCGCCGCTTTCCGCGGCTTCAGGCGATAGTTCTTGTTTTTTGCACGTCCCTTCTCTAAGATAGAGAGAGGAAATTAAAGGAGCGTATACAATGTCAGACCAATTACAACAAGCAATTGAAAGTAGAAGAACCTTCGCAATTATCTCTCACCCGGATGCCGGGAAAACGACCTTAACCGAGAAACTCTTGCTGTTCGGCGGCGCAATCCGCGATGCCGGGACAGTAAAAGGGAAAAAGACCGGTAAGTTCGCCACTTCCGACTGGATGGAGATCGAAAAGCAGCGCGGCATTTCCGTCACATCGTCCGTTATGCAATTCGATTATTCTGGGCACCGCGTCAATATCCTCGATACCCCTGGGCACCAAGATTTCAGTGAAGACACGTACCGCACGCTGATGGCGGTCGACAGTGCCGTCATGATCATCGATGTCGCCAAAGGGATCGAAGCACAGACCGTGAAATTATTCAAAGTCTGTAAAATGCGCGGCATTCCTATCTTTACGTTCATCAACAAAATGGACCGTCAAGGAAAAGAGCCGCTTGAGTTGATGGAAGAGTTGGAAGAAGTGCTCGGCATCCAGTCCTACGCAATGAACTGGCCAATCGGCATGGGGAAAGAATTCATGGGAATTTACGATCGCTACAATAAGCGTATCGAACCATTCCGCTCTGAAGGCGGACGTTTCATGGAACTTGATGAAAACGGGCACCTTGCCGGTGAACATGAAATGACAAAAACTTCTTATTATACACAAGCACTTGAAGATATCGAGTTATTGGAAGAAGCAGGAAACGACTTTTCCATTGACCGTGTGAAAAAAGGGGAATTGACGCCGGTCTTCTTCGGATCCGCACTGGCCAATTTCGGAGTGGAAACTTTCCTGGAGACTTACCTGCAATTTGCGCCGCAGCCGCAGCCTCGCTTGACGACAGAAGAAGATATCGTGGACCCGGTAGAAACGCCGTTTTCCGGATTTGTCTTCAAGATCCAAGCCAATATGAACCCGGCGCACCGCGACCGCATCGCTTTCGTCCGGATTGTCTCAGGTAAATTCGACCGGGGCATGAACGTCACCTTGTCTAGAACCGGTAAATCGTTCAAGCTGTCCCAAACAACGCAATTTTTGGCGGATGACCGGGAAATGGTCTCAGAAGCTGTCGCCGGCGATATTATCGGCCTGCACGATGTCGGGAATTACCAGATTGGCGATACCATCACAAGTGGTAAGAAGTTCGAATTCGAAGCCTTGCCTCAATTCACCCCGGAGTTGTTCATGAAAGTGACGGCGAAAAACGTCATGAAGCAAAAGCATTTCCATAAAGGAATTCTGCAGCTCGTACAAGAAGGCGCGATCCAGTATTACAAAACACTGCACCTCGAAGAAGTCATTCTCGGTGCAGTCGGACAACTTCAGTTTGAAGTGTTCGAGCATCGCATGAAAAACGAATACAATGTTGATGTAAGAATGGAGCCAGTCGGTACTAAGATTGCGCGCTGGATCGAAAACGAAGAAGACGTGAAAGAGTCGATGTCAAGCGGCCGCTCGATGCTGGTCAAAGACCGTTACGACAATTTGGTATTCTTGTTCGAAAATGATTTTGCAACGCGTTGGTTCCAGGATAAGAACCCTGAAATACGCCTGTACAGCTTGCTTTAATAAGCGGAATCTTCAACAGCTTGCCTTTTACGGCAGGCTGTTTTTTCGTTTAACGAATAACTTGCCGAGATTCTCATGCTTTCCATGGAACAGGAAAAACATGGCGTTCTTGTGAACACACGGCCTCAAGTTTGCGGTATAAGGTATTTTTTCTTATGATAAAGGGACCAGGCATAGAGAGGGATTGAACTGATGAAATTAAGCGATTTTTCTATCAAACGACCAGTACTGACCATCGTCACGATGCTGTTGGTCATCATTTTAGGGGCAGTGTCATTTCTCCGCATTCCTGTCACTTTGATACCAGAATTGAATCCGCCAATTGGCGTTGTAGTCACGAACTACCCAGGGGCTAGTCCTACAGAAGTGAACGAAAAAGTGACAAAACCGTTAGAAGAGAGCTTGGCGACATTGCCTGGAATCGAATCAATCCAGTCGAATAGCCAGGAAGGATCCAATTTCATCTTACTGGAATTCGGATGGGACACGGATATCGATGATGTCCAGGCGGAAGTTACGCAGCGAATCGACCAGACGCCGATTCCTGACGACTCGAACGATCCTCGTTTTTTGAAGTTCGACCCTTCCCAATTTCCGATCATTCAATTGTCCTTGCGAGCGACTGATGCACAGCAGGATGTGCGGGTCGTCGCAGAAGAATTGGAAACACAGCTGCGACAGACGGATGGCGTGGCAAGCGTAAATGTTTCTGGCTCGTTGATTGAAGACATTTCGATCAAGCTGGATCCGTCAGAATTGGAAGAACGCGGCTTGCAGCAGGCGGATATTGTCCAGCTGATTCAAGCGAACAATATTTCCTTGCCAGGCGACCCGATTGAAACAGAAGACGGCCGCAATTTAACGACGCGCATCGTCAGCACTTTGGAAAGTGTGGAAGATATTGAAGATCTCATCGTGACAGTCGACCCGATGTCCGGAGACAATGTCACTGTGTCAGACGTCGCTGAAGTGGCGGTGACAGAACGTGAGACCAATAGCGAAACCCGTGCCAATGAAGAACCTGCCGTTTTGCTGTCGGTGCTTCAGGAGTCTGGAGGCAATACAGCAGACGTCTCAACTGCCTTCCAGGAGCGCCTCGATGAATTGCTTGCCGAAGAACGCTTTTCGTCGGTAGAGGCGGATATTCTATTCGACCAAGGGGATTACGTGAAACTCGCCATCAATAATATTGGGCAGACGTTAATTCTTGGTGGTATTTTTGCAATGCTCGTGTTGTTCTTCTTCCTTCGCGGGATCAAGAGTCCGATCATCATCGGTGTTGCGATTCCTTATTCGGTCATCGTAACCTTCGTATTGATGTTCTTTGCCGATTTCGCTTTGAATATCTTAACGCTCGGTGCCTTGGCGCTTGGTATAGGGATGCTTGTCGATAATGCCATTGTCGTCATCGAAAACATCGAACGGCATTTGGCGATGGGCAAAAAACCGAAACAGGCAGCATCCGACGGTTCACGTGAAGTGGCTGGTGCGATCACCGCTTCGACATTAACGACCATTGCCGTATTCGTGCCGGTCATTTTCATCTCGGGCTTGATCGGGGAAATTTTCTTTGAATTTGCGTTGACGATTTCGTTCAGCTTGATCGCCTCGCTTGCCGTCGCCTTGACTGTCATCCCGATGATGGCTTCAAGGATGCTCGGCCAAAAAGACGGTGTTCCAAAACCAGTGAAGCCGGATTCTAAAGGTGTTCAGCGGTTTGAAAAGAGTGTGTTATGGGCGCTGCGCCATCGCATTTTAGTGCTTGTGACAGCACTTGTATTTCTCGGAATCGGCGCGTTTGGTGTTTCCCAAGTAGGCACCGAGTTCTTGCCGGCGACGGATGAAGGCTTTGTCAGCGTGACTGTCGAACTCGAAAACGGTTCTTCGACGTCTGCGACCAATGAAGTGGTCCGAAGCATCGAAGAAGAGCTCAAGGCTGAAGAAGACGTTGATGTGTATGTTAGCTTGATCGGTACGACTCAACAAGGACAGGCACAAGGCAACGCAGAATCCAATACGGCAGAAATTTACGTGAAATTATTGCCGCTGGATGAACGCGATCGATCGGTTTTCGAATTCGTGGATGACGTACAGCCGCAAGTACTGGAGAAAATCGGCGACGATGCACTCGTCAGCTTTAACCTTCAGACGGCTGCTGGTTCTACACCGAATACATTAAGCTTTACCGTAACGGACACTGATAAACAACGTCTCGATGAAGCGGTAGCAGCAATCGATGAAGAATTGTCGAATCTGTCGAATGTAATTGAATTGACAAACGACCGCCAGGAGACAATCGATGAAATTCAGATGACGATCGACCGGGAAGCGGCGACTGAAAATAATCTAGCGCCGGCACAAATCGCCCAAACGGTCAATAATATTACGCGCGGTGTACTCGCCACGCAAGTCATCGATGAACAAGATGAAGTGCTCAGCGTATTCGTCTCCTTCGACGAGGAACAGCGCAATAGTGTTGAAAGCTTGCGCGAATTGACGCTACGTACGCCGTCCGGTGCATTTGTCGAGCTGCAGGAACTGGCAGACATCGAAGTCGCACAAGGGCCAGTTTCAATTAGCCGCGTAGACCAGGCGGAAAGTGTATCCTTTACGCTGCAATACCCATCTGACCAAACTCTAGGCGATATGTCGACATCCGTCGACACGGCCATAGCGGATCTTGATCTGTCAGAACAGACAGCAATTTCGTTCGGAGGAGATCGAGAGCTATTTGAAGATGCAATCGACGATATGTTACTAGCGGTCGTCTTGGCGATTGTTCTCGTCTACATCGTCATGGCTGCACAGTTTGAATCATTCAAATACCCGCTTGTCATCATGTTCACAGTGCCATTGATGGTCATCGGGGTCTCAATCGCTTTATTTGTAACACAAACACCGATCAGTATTACCGCTGTCATCGGCGTGCTGGTGCTCGTCGGGATTGTCGTCAATAACGGGATTGTGCTCGTCGATTACATCAATCAGCGCAAAGAGGACGGAATGGGCTCGTTTGATGCGATCGTAACGGCAGTACATGACCGAAGAAGACCAATCCTCATGACGGCTTTGACGACGATTCTTGGCCTCTTGCCATTAGCCATTGGCATCGGAGAAGGCACAGAAATCAACCAGCCGATGGGAATTGCCGTTATCGGTGGTCTAATCAGTTCAACTTTCTTGTCACTATATGTCGTGCCAGTCGTCTACAGTTTATTTGACCGGGAAACACGGTTCATGAACAGCAAGAAGAGAAAACAAGCAAAAATCGAGGAATAACCAATCCTGTGCAGATCATTCTGCACAGGATTTTTTTACATAATTCTATGGGCGAGGCTATCCATTATTTAGTAAAATACAGAAAAGGGGGAGTGAGTGGATGAAGAGGATGGTGTTTACCGGGTTTCCCGGATTTATTGCAACACGATTGATGGAAACGTGTGCCAAAAAAGGTTGGGGACTGGCGGCAATTGTTCTGCCCAGTGAAATGGAAAAAGCGCAAAAGCAGGCAATCCGTATCGAGGAACAGATAGGCTGTGGGCCGATCCGTCTATTGCCGGGAGATATTACTGTAGAGGGATTGAATCTTTCAAGTGAAGACCGGTCCTGGCTAAAAAACCAGCAACTGATCTTTTGGCATTTGGCAGCAATTTACGATTTGGCAGTCCTTAGAGATATTGCGGAAAAAGTCAATATCCTAGGGACTCAAAATGTGAATGATTTAGTGAAAACACTCGACAAACTGGAGCGTTATATGTATTTCAGCACGGCATATGTCGCTGGAACACGTGAGGGACTGTTGCTCGAAAGTGAACTCATCCGTCCGGAATCATTTAAAAACCATTACGAAGAAACCAAATTTGAAGCGGAACTTCTCGTTGAACAATTGAAAAAGGAAGTGCCGACGACCATCATCCGACCAGGAATTGTCAGGGGTCATTCAGAAAGCGGTGAAACATCTAAATTCGATGGTCCCTATTTCTTTTTGAATATGATTGACCGGATGAAGCATTTGCCTGCAATTCCATACATTGGACACTCGAATACAGTCATTAACGTAGTGCCGGTCGATTACATCTTGGATGCTACGGTATATTTGAGTGAGCTTAAAAAAGCTGAGTCAGCGACAATTCATTTGACCGACCCTAATCCTCATCCTGTAGAGGAAGTATACAGAGCAATGGTTCATGCAATGACAGGGCGTTATCCAAAAGGCCGGATTCCCAAAAAGCTCGCCGCTTTATCGATGTCGATGCCGGCACTCCGCAAATACCTTGGCGTCGAAGCCGAGACTTTGGATTATATGGACTGGCAAGCCCAATTCGATACGCAAAATGCCCAGTCCTTATTGACAGGTAGCGGCATCCACCCAGCTGACTTTCTGGAAACAATTCCGTCAATGGTAGCGTTTTACAATGAACATAAGAGAGACCCAAATTACCACGTAACGATTACCTAAATGTTTACACTTCGAACACAAGTGCTATAATACATCTACAGACCAATAATACAAACTCTCGACAAAGGGGAGTAGCTATAGGGAAACCTATTTCACAGTCGTCAAGACGTGGCTTCTGGCCATCGGTTGTGATAGCGCCATATTACGACGCTTAGCAAGACCTTTGCCTTCTATTAGGCATGGGTCTTTTTTGTCGGGTAAAATCAGGAGGGAAATTATGGATACCATCTTATTGGAATATGCTTGGGTGCTGCTTGTGCTTATCGGACTGGAAGGTTTGCTCGCGGCAGATAATGCGGTGGTCATGGCTGTGATGGTCAAGCATTTGCCGAAGCCCCAGCAAAAAAAGGCTTTGTTCTACGGTTTGGCGGGTGCGTTTATCTTCCGCTTTGCCGCTTTGTTCATGATTACGTTCCTGGTGAACATTTGGCAGATTCAAGCACTTGGAGCAGCCTACCTGTTGTTTATCGCGGTCAAGCACATCTATGACCAGCGCAAAGGCAAAGAACATACAATCGAACCGGAAACAACAAAAGGATCGGGTTTTTGGATGACTGTCCTGAAAGTGGAACTGGCGGATATCGCCTTTGCCATCGACTCGATGCTCGCGGCCGTTGCGCTCGCAGTGACATTGCCGCATCTTGGAGATTTCGACATCGGCGGCATCAATGGCGGCCAATTTGGTGTCATGCTGGCTGGCGGGTTGATCGGCGTAATCATCATGCGTTTCGCTGCGCATAAATTCGTGCGGCTGCTGGAAAAATATCCGCAGCTTGAAACAGCGGCATTTGTCGTGGTCGGTTGGGTAGGGGTCAAATTGGTCGTTTTGACTTTATCCCACGAGAAACTGGGCGTACTGCCGCATGATTTCCCGCATTCGACGCCATGGACAATCACTTTCTGGCTTGTGTTGTTAGGCATTGTCCTGACAGGAGTATTTACGGGAATTAAAAAGAATAAGCATCAAAACGCTTAATCGTATAAAGAATTCTTGAATAGCCTTGTGGAGCACTTTCTCCGCAAGGCTATTTTTATACAATCCTTAAATAACGGACACAAACACTCGCTGTAACACGAATGTAATACGTAGCAGGCCCCCTCAATCTTCCAAATTCCTGGACTGAAAGCTACAATAGAGAAAAAGGAATTGAAATGAGGTGAGTCGCATGCTATTGACTGCTTTGGGCGGTTTGTTTGGATATGGAGCAGAAATGCCCGCTGAAACATTGGTGAAGCTCGCACAACAAGGCGATAAAGAAGCCGAAGAGCAATTGATTTCTTCGCATATCCTATTTGTGAAAAAAACCGCCGCACAAGTATGCAAACGATTCATCGATGATAATCAAGATGAATTTAGCATTGCACTCTTGGCATTTCATGAAGCAATACGCCAATACCGTCCGGGACATGACGCTTCGTTTTTGACTTTCGCGCATATGGTCATCAGGCGGAGAGTAATCGACCATATCCGGAAAGAAAGTAAACGGATGGAATTCAGCCATGATTTCAGCGCTTCACCAAATGAAGACCATCATAACCATATTGGCGATCGGGCCTCATCAGCCTTTCATTCCGAACAGCAACAGGTTGACAAGCGCCGTGAAGAGATTGCTCAATTCGAGGAAATGCTCTCAGAGTTCGGCTTATCTTTCCAAATGATTGCCAAAGTTTCTCCTGCACATGAGGATGCCAGGAGAAATGCAATTCAAATCGCTCAGTTGGTGGCGGAAACGGATGAATACAAAGATTTCCTGCTCGATAAGAAAAAACTTCCGGTCAAACACATCGAGGAACATGTCCAGGTCTCGAGAAAAACCATTGAGAGAAACCGGAAATACATAATTGCCATGTCGCTATTAATCATGAGCGAGTTGTATTATTTAAAAGATTATTTAAAGGAGCGGTTGAACTGATGCGAGTGCAAAAAGGCATATGTATGGAACTTGACGGAGACCGTTCAGTCTACATGCTTGCAGATGGCAACTTTGTAACCGGCAAGCCGACAGAAGGAACTAGAGTAGGCGAAGAGGCATATTTCGAATCTGTAAAAGCTTCGAACCGCAGATTCAAGCCTTTTACCATGCCGCTCATTGCGTCGGTCGCAGCGCTAGTTTTGCTGATTTCCACCTGGCTGCTTCCCGCCGAAGAAGCGTATGGGTATGTGCAAGTCGAATCGAATCCAGGAATTGAGCTCGGCGTAAATGATGCCTGGCACGTGATTTCGCTGCGAGAATTAAATGAGGACGGCAAGAAATTAATTGCTGAATTATCCGACTGGGAAAATCGGGAACTCGAGGTGGTGTTGGAAAACGTGCTTGCCTTGTCCGTAAATGAAGACACCGAGCATGTGACGATTACCACAGTGCAAGGAGACGGGGAAACGAGTGGTTCGGTCAATGTTGAACAGATTGCTTTGGCAGCCTTGTTTGCCGGCAGCAATAAAAACTTGCGCGTCCATCTGAAAGAAGCAACTAAAAAGCAGTGGCGCGAAGCGAAAGAACAGCAAGTGCCAGTCGCTAAGCTGATCGAAAAAGACAGAACCTTCACTTCTCCGTATAAACAAGAGAACGATGTGCAGCCCGCACAAAATGAAGATACAGAAGAAACACAAGCACCAAAAAGCCAGGACACTCCTTCCAAAGCGGAAGATCCTGTTGTTCCAAAGGCCGATACGAAAAACGAGCCTTCAACTTCGGGAAATCACAAAGCGGAAAAATCACAGAAGCCAAAGCCGCAGGAAAAACCTGTCACGAAAAAGAAACCTGACAGCAAACCAAAAGAACCTGCCCCAACCGCTCCAGCAGCACAAAAACAACCGAAAAAGACTGAAAAGACGGAGCCTGCCCAACCAAAAAAACCAGAAAAGCCCACACCTGCAAAACCGAAAAATCCGAATGCTGGAGAAGGAAATAATTCCGGTAATTCAAAAGCTGAAGCAAAACCAAAAAAAGCAACTCCTCCTTCTGAAAAAAACAAGGACAAACAGCCGCCTAAAGACAATCCGGGCAAGGGCAATCCAAAAGAAAAGAACAGTAAAAACGAAAATTCCAACAGCAACAGCAACAGCAACAGCAACAGCAACAGCAACAGCAACAGCAACAATGGCGGCAATTCATCGAAGGCGAATGGCATAAAAGCAGCAGAACCGAAGGATTTGAAACAAAAACAAACCAAGCCTGCCGTGAAGAATGACAATGCGCCAGAATCTAAAGTTGAAGAAAAGAAAAACCCGAAAGCTGATAAGTTAGACAAGAAGAATCAATAATGTTTTTTCCCTGAATATCGCTTATTCTTTTGAATCTGCATTCAACGAAGCAGACTAAAGGATAAGCGCTTTTTCTATGACACCAAAAAATCAGACAGGAAAAGCAGTGCTTATCAATCGGAATAGCTATCGTAGAGTGTGCTTTACAAAAAAGCCCTTTTCTTTTCTCTGTACTTTACATAGAATGGGAAGAGAGTCAGTTGCGGAAGGGAATTTTACGCCTATGAACAAATCATTTCAACGTGTCCGAAATCTTACACCTGCACAGGCAATCGTGGCGTATTATTTCGTAGCGATTGCTTTTTCCTTTTTGCTCCTGCGGCTTCCGGGGGTCCTACAGCCTGGAGTAAGTATGACCTATATTGACACTTTATTTACCGCAGTCAGCGCAGTCAGCGTCACTGGCCTGACCGTCATAGATGTGTCGCAGACCTTGTCGGTGTTCGGCATCATCGTGTTGATGGTCATCCTGCAATTCGGAGGCATCGGCATCATGTCGATTGGGACATTTTTATGGATTCTACTTGGCAAACGGATCGGGCTTCGTGAGCGCCAATTGATCATGGTCGATCATAACCAATCGAGAATGTCCGGTGTCGTGAAATTGATTACTGAAATTGTCAAGATCCTGTTATTGATCGAGGCGATCGGTGCGCTTATATTGACCGTCTATTTCACTCAGTATTTCTATAGTTTCAGCGAAGCTTTGTTACATGGCGTGTTTGGGTCGGTCACGGCCACGACCAACGGCGGTTTCGATATCACCGGCGCGTCCCTGCAGCCATATGTCGATGACTATTTTATCCAGATCGTCAATATGCTGCTGATTATCCTAGGAGCGATCGGTTTTCCCGTATTGATTGAATTGAAGGAATTCTTGTCGAATGAGACAAAAAATTTCCGGTTCTCGCTGTTCACCAAAATCACGACGAGCATCTTTGGCATGCTCTTAGTTGTCGGCACAATCGGCATCTTGGTTTTGGAGTCGGTCAATGCATTCAAGGGAATGTCATGGCATCAGACCTTGTTTGGGGCCTTGTTCCATTCCGTGTCATCACGGTCTGGCGGCTTAGTTACCATCGATATCACTCAGTTCAGCGACGCGACCAATGTATTCATGAGCGCGCTCATGTTTATCGGTGCCTCGCCAAGCTCGGCAGGCGGCGGAATCCGGACCACCACTTTTGCTATCGCCATCTTGTTTTTGATTAATTTTGCAAGAGGCAAGAACACGATCCAGATTTTCAACCGTGAAATCGAATTGATTGATGTATTCCGATCCTTTGCGGTCTTGTTCCTTGCCGGCACTATGGTCATCGTCGCGACGATGCTGTTGATTATTACAGAACCGAATGCATCGATTGTGGAAATTCTCTTTGAGATCACTTCAGCGTTTGGAACATGTGGAATGTCGCTCGGGCTGACAAGTGAATTATCCTCCATCGGCAAAGTGATTATTATGGTCCTGATGTTTGTCGGCCGGGTCGGTTTGATTTCCTTCCTATTTACGATCGGCGGCAAGACAGATCCGACAAAATTCCACTATCCAAAAGAACGAGTCATCATCGGATAAGTCAAAGGCACGTGCTATTCATCCACTAAAGGGATATAATTGAAGTAATCGAGTAATCATAGCGGAAATGAGTGAACGATAATGAATGAAGACATCAAACAGTCGTTAAAGCTGTTTATTGTTTTGTCCCGTGCGCATAAAGCGATTTCGGAACAAACCAATCAATTTTTCCAAGAAAATGGAGTCAACCCAACAGAGTTTGCTGTGCTGGAGCTGCTTTATCACAAAGGGCGCCAACCGCTGCAGAAAATTGGCGGGAAAATCCTGCTGGCTAGTGGATCGATCACTTATGTCATCGACAAGCTGGAAAAACGCGGCTTTATCACGCGCGTCAATTGCCCGACTGACCGCCGCATCACTTACGCGGAAATTACGGAAGAAGGGGAAGCATTTATGGCGGACATCTTCCCGGCGCACGAGCAAAAAATTCATGAACTGACTTCTGTTTTATCTCCTGATGAAAAAGAGCAGGCTATCGAATTGATGAAGAAAATTGGCTTGTCGATCAAAGATTTGTCCTATTAAAAAAAGATCCTCCCAAAAGGAGGATCTTTTTGTTATTTTTGCACGCGTTCGATGGTTTGGGCCATTTGGATAAAGTCACTTCTTGTTTCGGCTGTGCTTTGGTCAAAGATTGTCACTCGAGCGACGATATAATCGGATTCAAACGCAATGCCGGTCACGTGGCCCTCAGGTGTCTCCACTTCATAAGCGGCCGAGTTGCTAAAGACAGAGCTGTCGTAGTCCATAAACTCTGCCAGTTCGCCTTCGGGATTGGATGCCTGTAAGGTTTGTTGTGTCGTGGCGAGTAGCTCATCGAAATCGATATCACTTGGATAATACGTTTCAATACGCATGAAGACGGCATCGTTTTCCTGCAAAAAGACGAGGTCGCGGTTCGGTTCTTCCGCAGTGAACTCATAACCATCCAACACATAGAGTTGATAAGACTGGTTATCGCTCAAGGTCAGCTCGCTATCAGGAGTTTCGCTATGATCGCCACCAGTATTTTCTTCGGTCTCGTCCGTATCCTCTTCAGGCGTTTCCGTTTCTTGTGTCATGTCGCTGTTTTCTTTTTCGTTCGTTTCAGCCGGTTCTGCTACTTCAGGCTCTTCTTCAGCAAGGTCTGCTGTTCCGCAGCTTGCAAGCAGGATTCCGGCGGTGAGGATAGCTGGAATGAATAAGTCATTCTTTTTCATAGCTTGAATTCCTCCTTCCAATTTTCCCATTAGACGAGCAAAAGGAAGGAATGTTTCAAACTGTTCGCTAAGGTCATTTGCGCAAAACAGCTAGTTAGCCTATATTGGCAACGGCATGACGATGAACAAGAGCACCAGCACAACCAAATGAGTGATGATCAACAACGGCATGCTGCGCTTCCATTCATAAAGAATGCCGAGCAATGCTCCTGCTGTGATGCCTGCCACTATGGCGGGCCAAAAGCCGCTGAAGGACAATGCGATGCCGAATAAGAGTGAGGCGCCGAGAATTGCGAACGGCAGCTTCATGTATTTTTTTAATTGCTGCTGGATATAGCCGCGCCAGAAGAGCTCTTCGCCCGGAACGATAACAAACATCAACAACAGGTAATGCCAGATGCTGGTGGGGGCAAATAAAGTTTGAATGGCTGAGACAGGCCCTTCCACGTTAAGCGGAAGCATATCAAAGATTAAGTAGCCGAGTGCCAGGACGGCATAGATGAGGCTCCCGAACAAAATGCCGTATGCTAATGATTTCCAAGTTTTCAACTCGTCGAATACAGAATAATTCATGATCGCAATTGACATCAGTACTAAAGTGGCGAATGTGTACATATACCAAAAGATGGCTGTATTTTCGAAAGCTAAATGATATAAATAAAGCGAAAGCGGCAACAGCCAGATGAGCGTATGGCGCTTTAATAGAGTAAGCATAGAAAAAGTCCTCCTAAAATCAACAAAGGCTGCCCATGTTAGGTGCAAAGCACAATGTGGCTGGACGGGTATGGTTTCGTCCGTATAGTATTATAACAGAAGGATTTTAACAACACGAAAGGAAAGGAGAACATTTCATGACTGATTATGCGAACGAACTGGAGCGACTGAAAAATGGCGAGATCGATACACTGGACATTCCAAAAGAAGAATTTCTTGAGTTCCGGAAAATATTGACTGAACGGGAAGACTTCAAACATTTTAGGGGAACGGCTTTCCATCATGGCAAGACGCAATACGAATATACGGTAGAACCGTCTAAATAAGTTAGTGCCGTGGCGACTAAGAAAATCATGCAGTGAAAATTTTTTTGCAAAAAAGGTTTAAGCTATGTTTTCAGGGGGCATAGTATACTTGAACACAGCAACATTCTCATTTCCCCCTTTTGTGGTCGGCCCTATATGGACCGGCCTTTTTTTTTATGCTGAAAAAGAAGAGTGAATAGACTGATGATTTTTGCTATTATGGAAATATAAAGGAGGCAATAAAATGAAAATTGGATTTATCGGTACCGGGGTCATGGGCAATAGCATTGGGCGCCATTTGCTCGAAGGAGGACACGAGCTTTCCGTTTATACGAGAACGGCAAAAAAAGCGGAGGATTTACTCGGGCAAGGAGCAACGTGGAAAGACAATCCGAAAGAACTGGCACAGTCTGCGGAAGTAATTTTTACAATGGTTGGCTATCCATCAGATGTGCAGGAAATTTATTTCGGGGAAAACGGCCTATTGGCAAATGCCGCCGAAGGAACGGTGCTTATCGATTTAACCACTTCGCAGCCAAAGTTGGCACAGGAAATTGCAGATGCTGCCCGTACAAAGGGCTTGCATGCTTTGGATGCACCGGTCTCTGGCGGGGATATCGGCGCCAAAAATGCAGTGCTGTCTGTGATGGTCGGCGGCGAAGAAGAGATTTTCACGCGACTGCTTCCACTGTTTCGTTTGTTTGCGGGCAATATTATATTGCAGGGGCCGGCTGGTTCTGGACAACACACAAAAATGTGCAACCAGATCAATATCGCGAATAATATGCTGGGCGTCTGCGAATCCCTTATATACGCCAAAAAAGCTGGTCTGGATCCTGAGAACGTTTTGCGCTCCATCTCTGCTGGCGCAGCTGGGTCTTGGTCATTATCGAATTTAGCTCCGAAAATGATCGAAGGCGATTTTCGCCCGGGATTTTACATCAAGCATTTCATCAAGGATATGAAAATAGCAGTGGAAGAATCTGAACGCTGGGGCTTAGATCTTCCAGGGTTGAAATTATCACTTGGGATTTATGAAGAATTGGAACGCGCAGGAGATGGCGACCTTGGCACTCAAGCATTGATCCGCCATTTCGACTTTGCGGAAAAATAAGCAGAAAAAAACCGGCAGTGCAGGACTGCCGGCTGGTTCAATCAAAATAGGATTTCTTCGGTGAATAGAAACGGTTCGTTTCTTTCGGTTCGTAGCGTTTGGAAAAAGCCGAGATGGCAGGTTTTTTATCCTGCGCCTCAAGCCCAGTGAAATTTTGGAGCAATTCCTTTGCATGCTTTAGATTCATACGGCTCGGCGGATTGCGATAGGATTCATCCAAGTCTCCAAAATGCTCAAGTGAATGGAAATCTTCCTTTTTGGGGAGCATATGGAAATAATAATTGCCGCATTTCACGAGGACAGATGATTGTTGTTGGCTTTTTCGGGGATTTTTACTGAAGTGCAGGCCAAGTTTTTGCGCCCGTTTTTGTTGGATCATCAGATTCAGTGCTTGCTTTTTTAATGCATACAGAAATTGATTGTCAGGTGCAGTCTTAGCGTGGCGGTTGACAGTGAAAATGGCTTGTGCGATTTCCGAGTCTTTCGTCGTCAAGGACATGGTCTCATTCCTTTCGCAGTAATGGGTTGGTCAGTCTTTGACCATCATATCAAAATTTTCAGTCACTGTACATAAACCGGATAATGTGAAACTGCAGGAAACGATTTTTTTAAAAAGGGGATGTTGAGATGTTGAGTGGACAAACAATTATCGTGACCGGAGGCTCCAGTGGGATGGGCTTTCATATGGCAGAAAAATTTGCCGCTGAAGGGGCAAACGTCATCATTACCGGGCGGGATATGGAGAAATTGAATGAATCATTAACAAAATTATCTGGGCTGCGGGGTCAGGCGGAAGCGTTCCAGATGGACGTGCGTGAACCTGAACATGCCAAGGCGATGGTCAATTTTGCGCATGAGAAATTCGGCCGGATTGATGGTCTTGTTAATAATGCGGCTGGAAACTTCATTGTCCATGCCGAAAAATTATCACCGAACGGTTGGCGCTCTGTTATTGATATTGTCTTGAATGGAACATTTTTCTGTTCTCACGCGGTCGGCAATTATTGGATTGAAAATGGCACAAAGGGGAATATACTTAATATGCTGGCAACGTATGCCTGGAATGCCGGGGCAGGGGTCGCTCATTCCGCCGCCGCTAAAGCGGGCGTGATGTCGCTGACCCGGACCCTGGCAGTTGAATGGGGCACGCAGTACGGCATTCGTGTCAACGGGATTGCTCCTGGCCCGATCGAACGCACTGGGGGCGCAGACAAACTTTTCGAATCTCAAGAAGCGATGCAGCGGACATTGAAATCTGTCCCTTTAGGACGGCTTGGAAAACCGGAAGAAGTGGCAGACCTGGCAGCATTTATCATGTCAGAGAAAGCAGCTTATATGAACGGGGAAATCGTGACCTTAGACGGTGGACAGTGGTTGAATAAATTCCCTTTTTAAGCCAAAATCCCCAATTAAATAGTTTCGGGAAACGTGTTATGTTATGATGTAATCGAAGTGTTTTGGCATCAGACCATGCGATGCAAAAGGAGTAGAGCACATGATTTCATTACCGAGTAAAGATTTTCTTGAAACCCCGATCGAAGAATTTGTCATCTCGTCCGAAAAAGTAGCACATGTTCAAATCGGCAATAGTGCCGAGCATGCTTTATTGGTTTTGACGAAGACTGGCTATTCAGCCATCCCGGTTTTGGATGCAAAGTACCGGTTTCACGGCTTAATTAATGCCCAGCGCATCACAGACGCCATTCTTGGAATGGACCACATAGAGTATGAGAAACTTGGCGATATCCGTGTCGAGGAAATTATGCAGACAGACCTGCCGCTGATTCATTTGAATGACCGATTCCAGAGAGCCTTGGATTTGGTGATCGACCAGAATTTCCTTTGTGTAGTGGATGACGATGGAATGTTCATGGGAATTTTGACAAGACGCATTGTCTTGAAGCAATTGAAAAAACAACTTTACCAGTTCAAACGATAATTACCCTGAAAAAGGTCTCAGCCATTGAGGCCTTTTTTTCTGCTGGTTGAAAGAAGGGATCGATATGGAACAAACAAAGCGCCCGTTCATCTTGATTGCGGTTATGTTGGCGATGTTCGTTGCCGCGGTCGAAGCGACCATTGTCTCGACAGCAATGCCGAGCATTGCCGCAGACCTCGGCGGGTTTTCGAAATACAGTTGGGTGTTTTCCGCTTATTTGCTCATGAGCACAGTGACGGTGCTGTTGTACGGAAAACTAGCGGATATTGTCGGCAGGAAAGCGATTTTTGCTTTTGGCATGTTATTATTTTTAATTGGCTCCTGGCTATGTGGGTTGGCAGATTCGATGGAGCAGTTAATTGCTTTTCGTTTTATCCAAGGTGCGGGCGCTGGAGCTATCATGCCGATTGCTTCAACCATTGTGGGGGATATTTATTCCCCTGAAGAACGGGCGAAGATCCAGGGGTATTTGTCCAGCGTATGGGGGATTTCAGCCATCGCTGGCCCTGCCATCGGCGGTGTTTTAGTCGCGACAATCGGCTGGCAATACGTTTTCTGGGTCAACTTGCCACTTGGTGTCTTGTCGCTGCTTGGTATCTTGATTTATTTAAAAGAACCGGTGCGCAATGAGCGGGCGAAAGTCGATTACCGGGGCGCCTTGTTTTTGACGATTGCACTCAGTAGCGTATTGTACTTGCTGATCGAAGGAGGCGTATCATTTGACTGGCTTTCGGCTCCAGCTTATTTACTTGCAGCGATCGGCGCCTTGTTTATGTTCTGGTTCGTCAAAGCCGAGCGTGCATCGAGCGATCCGATGATGCCGTTTGAAATTTGGCGAAACCGGGCGATTCTCTACGCAAATTTGGTGTCGCTTGCGACAGGGATTATATTGATCGGCATTTCCAGCTATTTGCCGGCTTATGTGACTGGCGTCATGGAACAGCCCGCGGCCATCGCCGGATTTACGTTGACGACGATGTCGATCGGCTGGCCGATCGCTTCTGTCTTGTCTGGACGGCTCTTGATCAGCATCGGCTATTTCCGCACTTCGCTTCTTGGGGGAACGTTTTTGCTGCTCGGAACGGCGTTGTTTGTCATGATGCAGCCCGGGTTCGGTCCACTGTGGGCAGGGATGTCGAGTTTCTTCGTGGGTGTCGGAATGGGATTGACCAGTACTGCCTTTATTGTCTCGATCCAATCCGCCGTGTCATACGACAAGAGGGGAGCGGCAACCGCTTCGAATATGTTTATGCGCAATCTTGGCAGCACGATCGGCGTGGCGCTTCTTGGCAGCATATTGAACAGTTCGCTATTGAACCGGCTGGACGATTCGGGCAATAGCTTCACATTGGAATCCGTCAACATGATTTTAAGCATCGATAGCCGCGCACAACTGCCGGAAGCAGATAAGCTGGTGCTGCAGGAAGCCTTGGCTTTCGGGCTGCGCAATGTTTACAGCATCGCCTTGCTTTGTGCTTTGATCAGTTTTCTGCTGATTTTCGGATTGCGCGGGTTGAAAGGAGTGAAACGGGATGTCAAATGAAGAACTGATCATTAAAGTACTTGCTGAAGAAGCCAATATGCGAAAAGCGGCGGAACGCCTTTTTCTATCGCAACCTGCTTTGTCACAACGATTGCAATCCATAGAAAAAGAGTGGGGCCAGCAATTGTTTGTGCGTTCGCAAAAAGGGCTGACGCCGACGCCAGCCGGAGAATTGGTCATTCAATATGCGAAGGAAGCGGTGGTGCGCAGGGAAGAAATTTTTGAACAGCTGCACACTTTAAGCGAAAAAGTGCACGGCACCTTGAAAATCGCCTGCGCATCGATTATAGGACAGAATTGGCTACCGAAAGTTTTGAAAGATTTCATCACGCTGTATCCCGAAGCGAAAGTGCAATTGATCACCGGGTGGAGCTCCGAAATTGTCCGCGCTTTGTATGACGGCGAAGCCCATATCGGCATCGTACGGGGACAGACCGACTGGAAAGGCCCAAAAATCCATTTATTCAAAGACACTTTATACTTGGTCGATAAGGAAATCAGTTCACTGGAAGAAGTGATGAAAACCGAACGGCCATTTATCCAATTCAAAAGCGATTCGACCTATTATGAAGAAATTCAGCAATGGTGGCAAAAACATTTCGCTTCCAACCCGAAGCGCCAAATCACGGTTGACCAGATTGAGACGTGCAAGCAGATGGCCGTCAATGGCATCGGCTATGCAATATTGCCATCCATTACTCTGACAGGCTCAGAAGATGTCCATATGGTGCCGCTGACGAATAGCGAACAGGAACTGGAGTTGACTCGGGATACGTGGCTGATCGGCTATGAATCTTCATTCCAGCTTCGGCAAGTTGAGGCATTTGTCGATATTGTCAAAAAACATGCCACTCTGTTAAGCTAAAGGATGTATTATTATACTGAATCAGATATAATAACACCATTACACGAGAGAAAGAGGTTTTAATCAATGGAACAAATGGATGCAAATCAAATTATTTCGTACATACAGAATGCGAAGAAATCAACGCCTGTAAAAGTATATGTCAAAGGTGAAGGCGTAGCTGCGCTTCATTTCGGCGAAGGTTCGAAAGTATTCGGAGAAGGCAATCATGCAACAGTATTCGGCGAATGGGCTGAAGTGGAAAAAGCACTTGAGCAGCATGCTTCAGTCATCGAAGATTCTGTAGTAGAAAATGATCGCAGAAACTCAGCCATTCCGATGCTTGACTTGAAAAACATCAATTCCCGTATTGAACCCGGTGCGTTTATACGTGAAAACGTGGAAATCGGCAGCAATTGCATCATCATGATGGGCGCTGTCATCAATATCGGTTCAGTCATCGGCGATGGCACGATGATCGACATGGGCGTCATCATGGGCGGCCGCGCGACAGTCGGCAAGAATTGCCACATCGGTGCAGGAGCTGTACTTGCTGGCGTAATCGAGCCTGCCTCTGCTACACCGGTAATCGTTGAGGATGACGTGATGATCGGCGCGAACGCAGTCGTATTGGAAGGCGTCCGCATCGGCAAAGGTTCCGTCGTTGCTGCAGGAGCAGTCGTAATCGAAGATGTTCCGGAAAACGCAGTGGTCGGCGGTACGCCAGCACGCGTGTTGAAGCTGATGGATGAAAAGACCCGTTCGAAAACAGAAATCAAACAAGAACTCCGCCAGCTGTAAGAGGCCAATTATGGATCTTATTCAAATCAGGAGAGAGCTGCACCAAATCCCGGAAATCGGGTTTCAAGAATTTAAAACCCAAAGCTATTTAAAAGCGGTTATTTCTAAAATGGCTGCAGATCGCATCGAACTTGTGGAGTGGCGTACAGGTCTCGTCGTCAAAGTAAAGGGCCGTTCGCCAGTAAAAACAATCGGTTGGCGCACGGATATCGATGGGTTGCCAATTCGTGAGGAGACAGCATTGCCGTTTTCTTCTCGCCAAGAAGGGTTCATGCATGCATGCGGACATGATATCCACATGGCAGTGGCGCTTGGCTTGCTGGAACAGTTAGTTGAACACCCGCTTGATAACGATGTCGTGATCTTGTTCCAACCCGCAGAAGAGGGGCCGGGCGGTGCACAGCCGCTTTTGGCGTGGCTTGAAAAAGAGCGTTCGGATCTCTTGCCGGATGAGCTGTTTGCTCTTCACATTGCCCCTGAACTTCCAGTCGGTACTGTCGCGACGAAGCCTGGACTTCTCTTTGCCAATACATCTGAATTGTTCATCGATCTGCATGGCAAAGGCGGCCATGCTGCTTTTCCGCATCAGACACGTGATATGGCAGTAGCCGCAGCGGCTTTATTGATGCAATTGCAGACGGTCGTCAGCCGCAATGTTGACCCGATGGATTCAGCCGTGTTGACGGTCGGGAAGATGTCTGCCGGGACTGTACAAAACATCATCGCTGAACGGGCACGCCTGGAAGGGACAATTCGGACCTTGACGCCTGAATCGATGGCAAGTGTGAAAAAGCGCGTTGAATCGTTGTGTCGTTCGATCGAAGAAGGCTATGAATGCCAAGTGTCGATCGATTACGGGGCAAACTATCGCCAAGTGGATAATGACGAACAGCTGGCTGAGTCGTTTTTGCGTTATGCACAAGACGCACCGGACATACAAGCTGTTCGCAGTAAAGCCGCGATGACTGGAGAAGATTTCGGATATTTCACCGAACGGCTGCCGTCTTTGATGTTTTGGGCAGGGGCCGGGTCGGAATACGGCCTGCACCATGCTAAGCTTACACCCGATGAAAAAATTCTCTCGTTTATGCCACAATTTCTTTATGATTATTTCAAACAACGTTAAAAAAGCGAGGCGCCATAGCGGCGTCTCGCTTTTTTATATTGGTTAAATGGTAATTCAGCTGCTGCGGCTTTCCTGCAGCAGCTCTTTTTTTCGCGTCGACCAGTTAAAGGCGATGAAGAAGCAGATGAGCAAGATGAAAGTTCCGGTAATATACGGGAAGCTCATGTCGATGTCGAACAGGATCCCTGCAAGCGCAGGGCCGATCATATTGCCGAGGCTCATATAGGCATTGTTCATCCCAGCCGCATATCCTTGTGAGTCGCCAGCGAGTTTCGAGATGAGCGTATTGATCGCCGGGCGCAGGAGGGAGGCTGCCGTGAAGAAGATGGCTGCCACGAGTAAAATCGTCCAGAAGGTATTGACGAAGAGAATACCGATCATTGCAGCGGCTGAAATAAGCAGATTGACGAGGATGACACGCATCTCACCGAAACGCTTGAATAAGCTGTCGATGACAAAAGTTTGCACAATGACGCCGACAAAGCCGCCGACCGTGATGACGACCGAAATTTCTTTCGGTGTGAACTGAAATTGTTTATCGACATACAAAGCAATCGTCGATTGGAAATTCGACAGCCCGAATGCAAAGATGAACATGACGAGCAGCATGACAAAATAAGGTGTGTAGACAGAGCGTTTCATCTGCTGGTATAGATTCTCTCGTTTATAGTCGACAGCCTGCACCGCTGGTTTAACATTCGGCAAAGCAAAGAAAGAAAGCAAAGCGGACAGCAAAGCGACTGAAGTCGCGACATAGAACGGGAATTGCAGGCTGACTTCAGAGAGGAAGCCGCCAATGCCCGGCCCGATCATGAAACCGAGAGACATCGAAGCGCCGAGCAAGCCCATTCCTTTGCCCCGCTCTTCGTAGGTGGTGATATCGGCGACAAACGCCATCATCGGCGGGATCAGGAATGCGCCGCCCACGCCGCTGAAGAAGCGGGCGAGATAGAGGACCCATAATTCCGTTGCCATACCGAAGAGCAGTTGAGACAAGCCGAATACGACCAGTCCGAAAATGATTAAATTCTTGCGCCCGTATTTATCGGAGAGTTCCCCGGAAATAGGCGAAAATAGAAATTGCGCAAAAGCGAAAGTGGCAATCAAGGTTCCGAGTGCCTGTCCTGCAACACCGAATGTTTCCAGATAAGCAGGCATGATTGGGATAATAAGGCCAATTCCGCTCATGGCAATAAACATATTGAACATGAGAATATATAAGGCGAATTTTGTTGATTTGACGGCCATGAGCCTAACCTTCCCTCGTTTTTATTTCGTGTGGCTAAATTTTGGTGTTATGAACTTATTTACTATACCTTATTTAAACAGAAAAAAACAGGCAGAAGTTCTGCCTGTCATTTTTCCATATCCATCTTGAATTCCAAAAACAATTCGTTGTAGACGCCAAGCATTTCGAGCCCGAGGTTTTCATAGACTTCGAGGCGGTCGCGCATTTCTTCAGTCGGATAGAAACGCTCATCTCCAGTCACTTCAGGATCCATCAGCTCGAGCGCCGCAGCATTTGGGGAAGAGTAGCCGACGTAATCGGCATTTTGCGCCGCCACTTCTGCGTCAAGCATGAAGTTGATAAACTGGTGGGCGCCGTCCACATTGCCGGCTGTTGACGGGATGATCATATTATCAAACCAAAGATTGGAGCCTTCTTCAGGTACTGCATAATCGATGTCTTCATTAATCCACATCATATCTGCAGCTTGCCCGGACCACGTGACCGCAACTGCCGCTTCTTCGCGGCGCATCATTTCGACGATTTCATCACCGATGATTGCTTTGACGTTAGGCCCTAGTGTTTTTAGTTTATCGGTCGCTTCGCGCAACTCACCGAGATCAGTGGAGTTCAACGAATAGCCGAGGCTGTTCAAGCCCATGCCGATGACTTCGCGTGCGCTGTCGACTAAGATCACTTCTTGTTCGAGCGTCGGGTTCCACAGATCATCCCAACTTTCAAAAGTCTGGCCTTCAAGAAGCGTCGGGTTATAGGCAATGCCAACGGTGCCCCAGAAATAGGGAATCGAATATTCATTGCCCGGGTCGAATGGCAAATCCAAAAAGTACGGATCGATGTTTTCGAGATTTGGGATCTTGCTTTGATCGATTGGCAACAGCAAATCATTTTCCTTCATTTTTTCGATGGCGTATTCGGAAGGCATCGCGACGTCATAAGACGTTCCGCCTTGTTCGATTTTTGTCATCATCGATTCATTCGAATCAAAGGTCTCATAAATGACTTGTATGCCCGTTTCTTCTTCGAATTGGCTGATCAGTTCGGGATCAATGTATTCGCCCCAGTTATAGACCGAAATCGATCCGCTGCCGCTAGTGGCAGAACTGCTCTCCAAGAGATGGACAGCGTAGAAGAGGATGGCGGAAATGATGACGATAGCTGTACTTGCTCTTATGATGCCTTTCATGGACGCGGCCCCCCTGTTCCAGCGTTCGCTGCGGAGCGCTGATTAAAGAAATAATAGCCGAGGACAAGGCCGAGCGTCACAACGAAAATCAAAGCGGACAAGGCATTGATGGTCAGCGTGATGCCTGCTCTTGCCATCGAATAGATCTCGACGGATAATGTCGCAAAGCCATTGCCGGTGACAAAGAACGTAACGGCAAAATCATCAAGCGAATACGTCAGTGCGAGGAAAAAGCCGGCGAATATCCCAGGTTTGATATAAGGGATGATGACGCGCGTCAAAATATCCCGCTGCGACGCTCCGAGGTCTGTCGCCGCATCGATTAAGCTTGAACTCATTTCCTGCAGCTTCGGCAACACCATGATAACGACAATCGGGATGCTGAAGGCGATATGCGATACCAGGACGGAAGCAAAGCCGAGCTTGACGCCGACCATTGTGAAGAGGATCAGGAACGATGCCCCGATGATGACATCCGGACTGACAATCAAGACAGTGTTCAAGGACAAGACTGCATTGCGCATTTTCCGGTTGCGCAGGAAAATGATGCCGATCGCGCCAAGTACGCCGATTGCTGTCGAAATCAGTGCAGACAACAACGCGACGATGACCGTGTTCAAGACAATGATGAGCAGGCGCGTGTCATTGAATACAGCCGCGTAATGCTCTAAAGTGAAATTTTCAAAGCCCGACATGGTGCCTCCGCTATTGAAGGAATAAAAAATCAAATAGAAGATCGGGGCATAGAGAATAAAAAAGACGATCGCCAAATAGATTTTGGCAGGTTTACTTAGCTTTGCCATTCAATGCCCCTCCTTTCTCTTTCGGGCCTGTGAGCAGCATGATGATGATCATGAACAAGATCAAGAACACGGCGATTGTTGAACCCATGCCCCAGTTTTGCGTGACCAGGAATTGCTGTTCGATGGCCGTGCCGAGCGTGATCACTTTATTGCCGGCAATCAGGCGTGTGATGACGAACAAGGACAAAGCCGGGATGAAGACAGCCTGTACGCCAGACTTGACGCCGTTGATCGCAAGCGGAAAGATGACCCGGCGGAATGTCGTCCATTGGGATGCACCGAGGTCGCGCGAAGCATCAATTAAAGCTGGATTGATTTTATCAAGCGAATTGAAGATCGGCAGTACCATGAACGGGATGAAAATGTACACGGCGACAAAAACAAAACTGAAATCGGTAAACAGGATCTGGAGCGGCCCTGCACCGAAAAACTGGATCAATTGGTTGGCGGGCCCGTATAGCCCGAATATGCCGATAAATGCATAGGCTTTCAGCAATAGGTTGATCCACGAAGGGATGATGATCAATAACAGCCATAATTGCTTATGCTTTGTTTTCGTCAGCCAGTAAGCGGTCGGGTAGGCAATCAGCACCGAAATGAAGGTGATGAGGAAGGCATACCAGAACGAACTGAGCGTCATGCGGAAATACGTCGATGAAAAGAAATTCGCATAGTTTTCCAGCGTGAAGTCGCCGGCCAGATCGAGAAATGAAAAATAAACGACAAGAGCAATCGGAGCAATGACAAATAATAATATCCATATATAATAGGGTGCCAGATACCATGGGCGAGATGAACGATTAGTCATTGGAAACGGCTCCGTAGGACTCGAGGCGGGCATCGAATGCTTCTTCAGATTCGTTCATACGCATGACATGAATCGCTTCCGGGTCGAAATCGAGGCCGATCTGTGCGCCGACTTCCACGCGTTTTGTCGAATGCACCAGCCATTCGTTGCCCGTTTCATCGTAAGTGGAAATTTCATAATGGACACCACGGAACAATTGGCTGTCAACATGTACTGCCATTTTTCCGGTTTCCGGCTTGGTGATTTCCAAATCTTCCGGTCGGATAACGATTTCTACTTGTTCATTAGGGCTCAAGCCTCTATCAACGCATTCGAATTCCTTATTGGCGAAGCGTACGCGGTAATCAGCGACCATGACGCCCTCGGCAATATTCGACTCTCCGATAAAATCCGCGACAAAGCGGTTGATTGGCTCATCGTAAATATCCATTGGCGTGCCGCTCTGCTGAATTTCTCCGGCATTCATGACGAAGATTTCATCGGACATCGCGAGTGCTTCTTCCTGGTCATGCGTGACGAAGACGAAGGTTTTACCGAGTCGTTGCTGCAGTTCGCGCAGCTCATATTGCATTTCGGTGCGCAGCTTCAAGTCGAGTGCGGACAGCGGTTCATCAAGCAGAATAACTTCCGGATCATTGATGATGGCCCGTGCGATGGCAACGCGCTGGCGCTGGCCGCCCGACATTTCGTGGATTTCGCGGTTTTCGTAACCGCTTAAATTGACGAATGCCAAGGCTTCTTTGACACGACGCTCGACTTCCGCCTTTTTGATTTTTTTGATGCGCAAGCCAAATGCCACATTTTCAAAGACATTTAAATGAGGGAATAGCGCATAATCTTGGAACACCGTATTCACTTGCCGCTCGTTTGCCGGGATCTTGTTAACCTTTTTGCCTTTGATGTAAATGTCGCCGCTAGTCGGCTGGTTAAATCCGGCAATTAAACGCAGGATCGTTGTCTTGCCGCAGCCGGAAGGGCCAAGCAAAGTGTAGAATTTCCCTTTTTCCATTTCAAAACTGATGTTGTTCAATACATTGCCCGCACCTTCAAAAGTCTGGACAACATTATCAAAGCGGATGATCGCTTGGTCTGTCATAATATACCTCCTGGATTATAAATAAGATTTGGTCGCGACGATGATCATTTCTGCACGGCCTGTGGAATGGTTCGATAATTGGTGTTCGTGGTCCGCACTATAATATATGGAATCGCCGGCTTTTGCGGTATAGGAACGGCTGCCGATATTCAATCTGACTTCGCCTTGTAAGACATAGACAAAGGTTTCGGATGCCGAGGGTTCGAAAGTTTTAAAGTTTCCGGAGGATTCCAAAGTCAGGTAAACCGGTTCCATTTGCTTTTTATTTGATGTGGGGACGAGCCAGTCGATCTCATAACCGGCTTCACGGTCGATATGGACCGTATGATCTTCTTCTTTAAACACGAGCTTGACTTCTTCAGCATCTGTGAAAAATTCTTTTGGAGTCGTGCCGAGAACTTCAAGAAGCGAAAAAAGCGTTTCGATGGAAGGGGAGTTCATATCGCGTTCAAGCTGTGAAATAAACCCTTTGCTCAAATCCGTCCTCGAGCCCAGCTCTTCTTGAGTCAAGCCGTTTTTCAGCCGCAGATTCTTAATTTTTTTGCCGATTTGCATACAGTCTCCTCGATTCTTCAGTAAATGGTAAAAAATGGCGATAGCGGGTCGCCTCCCGTCATTTAGATAGAATAAATACAAATTACTCGAATCGATGAATAACGAAACAATAGTTTAGTTAAAATACACTTAAAGTTTAGTTAAAGTATTTATTCATTATACAAAACCTGAGTTGAAATTCAAGGGGAAAAAACTTTGAAAAATGAATCCTAATCTATTGCAATCAGCTAAAGCAATTACTATTATAGAGAAAGTGCAAAAGCCAAAAAGTCCACAAAGACTGATATAGAAGTTTTCGGTTGTGCAAAATTGACAGATGACAGGGATATAAAAGCCCAACCAACTACGGGAGTGATCAACTTGAACGGAAAGATGAATTTTTTCCTCGACCCGAAAAATCGGGTAGCGCAAAAACCATCCATCATGAACTATAAACAAGACGAAAAAGGGCTATACTTACTAGCCGACAAAAAATTCATCAATTGGATGGACGTCCACACGTTTTGCCATACGTGCATGGATCCTTTAACTTTCGATAATGAATTCGACGCAAGCTATTGCGCAAGCTGCAACGAGTGGCGTGAAGAGCGCTGCAGCGACATCAGCTGTGAATACTGCGAGAATCGACCTGAACGGCCATTAGATCCCCGCAAATAAGCGGGGGTTTTTTTATGGGTGAAAGAAGGATATGATTAAGAAGAGCAAACGAGAAGATGGGGGATGGACATGAAAAAGGAATTCGTTGTAATAGGCTTAGGGCGTTTCGGCGGAAGCATCGTCCGAGAATTGATCGAACAAGGCGCTGATGTTATGGCGATCGATAAAGACCATGAGCGGGTGGATGAATTCGCTTCGATCGCGACGCAAGCTGTAGTTGCCGACACGACAGACGAATCGGTATTAAAATCCCTCGGGGTTCGCAATTTTGAACAGGTCATTGTTGCAATTGGGGAAAATATCCAAGCGAGCATCCTGACAACACTCATGCTGAAGGAAATTGGCGTCAAGAAAATTACCGTCAAAGCCCAAAACGATTACCATGCCAAAGTGCTGCATAAAATCGGGGCGGACAAAGTCGTACATCCGGAGCGCGATATGGGCATCCGGATCGCCCATAACATCCTATCGAATAATGTGCTCGACTATCTGGAATTGTCCGATGAGCATTCGATCATGGAGATCAAAGCGAACGATAAACTGGCTGGTTATACCTTGATTGAATTGGATATCCGCGCTAAATACGGCATCAACATCGTTGCGATCAAAAGAGGGGACGAAATCATTGTATCCCCGCAAGCCGATATGGAGATCGAACGGGATGATATTCTGATCATCATCGGATCCGATGCCGACATCAACCGTTTTGAAAAGAAAGTCATGAACTAAATAAGGCAAAAAAAAAGAAGCCGCTGAGGGCTTCTTTTTTATACTTCCATAATTACTGGGAGGATCATCGGGCGGCGTTTTGTTTTTTCGTAAAGATACGGCCCGAGGACATCTGAAATTTCGGTCTTCAGTTCAGCCCAGTCAGTATTTTTGCTGTGGATTTTTTTGTTCAAATGGCGGTTCAGCATCTGCTGTGCCTCATAAATCATCGTGCCGGATTCGCGCATATAGACAAATCCGCGTGAAATGAGGTCAGGTCCTGATACCATTCGGCTTTTCTTCTTGTCAACGCTGACAACAACGATGACCAGGCCTTCTTCAGACAGCACGCGGCGGTCGCGAAGGACGATATTGCCGATGTCGCCGATTCCGCTGCCGTCGATGTATACATCACCGGAAGGGATGCGGCCTGCAACCGAAGCTTCGTCTTGGCCAAGAGCCAACACATCGCCGTTTTCCATAATGAAGGTATTTTCGCGCGGAACGTCGCAGTCGACTGCTAGTTCTGCGTGTTGAGCCTGCATCCGGTATTCACCGTGAATTGGCATGAAGTATTTCGGCTTGATCAAACGCAGCATCAATTTATTTTCTTCTTGTGAGCCATGTCCGGATGTGTGAATATCATTCAATGAGCCATGGATGACGTCAGCTCCTGCACGGAACAATAAGTTGATTGTGCGGTTGACGCTACTCGTATTGCCCGGAATCGGGGAAGACGAGAAGACAACTGTATCGTTTGGTTGGATCTGAATTTGACGATGTGTACCGTTAGCGATCCGCGACAGTGCAGCCATCGGTTCGCCTTGTGAACCCGTGCAAAGAATGACGACTTTATCGGCAGGCATCCGGTTCAAGGTTTGCGTATCGATAAACGCATCTTCTGGAGCCGTGATATAGCCGAGTTCGCGGCCGATTGTCATGGCATTATCCATGCTGCGGCCGAATACGGCAATTTTACGTCCTTGGCGCACAGCTTCATCGGTCACTTGTTGCAAGCGGTAAATATTGGAAGCGAACGTAGCGAAAATTAAACGCCCTTCCACTTTCCGCATGATGTCTTTGATGGTTTCGCCGACTTTGCGTTCAGACATGGTGAAATTCGGAATTTCAGCATTGGTTGAGTCGGACAAGAGGCATAATACCCCTTCACTGCCGATTTGAGCCATCTTCAACAGATTGGCCGGTTCGCCAACTGGAGTGAAGTCGAATTTAAAGTCGCCTGTGTGGACGATGCTGCCGGGCGGTGTTTTCACAACTACGCCGAATGAATCAGGAATACTATGTGTCGTCCGGAAGAAACTGACTGAAGTTTTGCGGAATTTAATGACATCTTCCTCTTCGATTTCGATCATTTTCGTTTGGCGCAACAAGCCATGTTCTTCCAGTTTTTTGCGCAATAAGCCAAGTGCTAGCTTACCGCCATAAACTGGCATATTCACTTGCTTGAGCAGGTAAGGGATGCCGCCGATATGGTCTTCGTGGCCGTGTGTTACGAACAGGCCTTTGATCTTGTCGGCGTTTTTAACTAAATAAGTGTAATCCGGGATAACGTAATCGATTCCGAGCAAATCGTCTTCCGGGAATTTAATGCCGGCATCAATGAGGATGATTTCATCCTGGAATTGAACGCCGTAAGTGTTTTTGCCGATTTCGCCCAGTCCGCCGAGCGCGAAAACAGCTGTTTGATCATTTTTCACGAATTTCATTATGCGTCGATAGACTCCACGTGATAGTCTTGGGAGGCTTGTTCATATTCGAGATGCTGGCCTTCCAAAAGCTGTACGAGCTCAATGTTGAAGTTGCGGTCCTTCAAGTGGTAACGGACTTCCCGCTCGGTGGAAGCTTCTACATACAAACTTTTTGTGTTTTCACGAACTGGTACTTCAAAACGGTTTTCTTGGTAATATACTTTAAAAATCATATTTTGCTCTCCTTTTTCCACGTTCAATATAAATGCACTTTCTTTATATTATCATGTCATTGTTTTAAAATAAAGAATAGCCCTCCTATTTATTAAGAAGGGCCGAAACAAACCTTATGCTATCTTCTTTTTGTTCATAATACCGTTGAGCTGTCTGAGTAGTCTGCGTTTCAACCGTTTCAGCATGGCCCACCACTCCTTATGTATAGTATACTGTTTTTTCTGACAAAAGCAAAGAGGGCGTATCATGAAAAGCCCCAAAAGATTGGAGATAGGAATATGTCAAAATTATTATTATTGGATATCGATGGCACTTTGCTCGATACGAACAAACAATTGCCGGAAGCTACTAAACAAGCGCTGATCGCAGCTCGCGCGAACGGGCATGAGCTCGCCATTGCTACGGGCCGTGCACCGTTTATGATCGGCTCATTGCTTGAGGAATTATCGATCGATACGTATATTACTTTCAACGGCCAGTACATCGCATACGAAAACGAAGCGGTGCATAAACAGTCCATTGATTCCGAGACTTTGGATAAAGTGCTGGCATTTGCCGAGCAGCGCGACCATCCATTGGTGTTCTTGAACGAACATAAGATGGTCTCTTCCATCGATTTTCATCCAGACATTGACGAAAGCATCAAGAGCTTGAAATTCCCGCATCCAGAAAAGGACAAACACTTTTACCGGACGAATGACGTTTACCAGGCGCTGGTATTTTGTGAAGAGCACGAAGAAAGCCAATACCATGAAGAATTCCAGAACGTAGATTTTGTCCGCTGGCACCGGGTGTCTTGTGACATACTTCCAAAAGGCGGCAGCAAAGCAGAAGGCATTAAGCAATTGATCCGCGCTACAGGCCATCGCATTGAAGATACGATCGCATTCGGCGACGGCTTGAACGACCTGCAAATGATGGAAATCGCCGGCTTTAGCGTTGCCATGGCAAACGGCCACGAAGAAACGAAAAAACGCGCCAACCACATTACAGGCCACGTAGACGAAGGCGGGCTCGCCAGTGCATTCGAGTTTCTCGGACTGAGCCGTTAATTTAATTGCCTAGTCCAGGAATTGCCAAATTCCACATAAAAACCCCGCTCTCCAATAAAATGGAGGGCGGGGTTTTGTCATTCTATGGTTTCAGCTTGAAGGTCAATGGCCGAGCCATTTTCGACTTCCTGGAACGGGTCATTTGGATTGATATGGTCGTAGAACATAACGCCGTTTAAATGATCGAGTTCGTGCTGGAAGGCAATCGCAGGAAGGCCTTTCAAGCGCATCTTGAATTCTTCACCGGACAGCGTATAGCCTTTGACGGTGATGCGGGCATAGCGCGGGACATATCCCGGAACCGAACGGTCGACGGACAGGCAGCCTTCGCCGCCCGATAAATAGGCTTTCTCGACAGAATGGCTGACGATTTTTGGGTTCACCGCCACCAGGCTCAAGTTCTCGCCGGAATGTTCGTCAAAATGCAAAGCGAAGATTCGTTTGGAGACATTGACCTGGGGAGCGGCGATGCCGACGCCCGGGCGCAAATCGTATTTCTCCGCCAGCTCGTCGTCTTGGCTGTTCTTTACATATTCCAATAGCTCTTCGCCAAGCTTTTGGTCTTCTGCGGAAAGCGGAAGATTGACCTCTTCGGCTTTCTGGCGAAGAGTGGGGTGTCCCTCGCGGATAATATCATTCATCAAAATCACGTATGTTCATCCTTTCATGGTGCTCGCTAGTATTCTTATTGTAGCGTATGATCGCCTTTTTGAAAAAAGAAAAAGCTCTTGCCGTTATTGTATTTTGCCGATATTCATTCTATAGTTAATTCATGGAAATCAAGGGGGACTTTATTGTGAAGAAAATAGCCATCGGTGCGGTTTTGGCCGGAACTTTCTTTCTTTCGGCATGTTCAGGGACGTCGACAGAGGAGCAGCTGAATGAAATTTTGGAGACCACTTTCGAGCAGGAAGCTGAGTACCGTGATGTGCAGAGCGAATTGCAAAGCCGTGAACAAAACGAGCAAGAAATCTTCGAATCGATTATGGCCTTGACGAAAGAACAGCAGGCTGAAGTGGAAGAGAAGTCTCAGGAAGCGATTGCTTCTGCCGATGAGCGGCTTGACTTACTGGAGACGGAACGCGAATCGATGCAAAGCGCTGCTGAAGAATTCACTGGAATTGACGAATTGATTGAAGAAACGGAAGAGGAAGCCGTCAAATCGGATCTCCAAGCGCTGAAAGAGCGAATGGATGAGCGCTTCGCGAAACATGGTGAATTTATGGATGCCTACCAGACACTGATCGAACACCAGAAAGAATTATATGCGATGGTGGCGGAAGAAGATATGGATCTTGCCACTCTTCAAGACAAGACCAATGAAGTGAATGAGCAGAATGAGTTGGTCCAAGAAGCCGTAACAGCCTTCAACGAACAAACGGAACAGTTCAATGAGCTGAAAAACGAAACCATTGAAAAAATGAATGCAGAAAACGACTGAGCAGCCGCTGTGGCTGCTTTTTTCTGTGCTATAAAAGTCCGGCGGAATGATGGTGTATTATAATACAGATGGTGTTTTCTTTGTAGTACAGTTACAGTTATTTTTAAGATCTGCCAAAACGGGTATACACGTATAATGTATTGTTCTTCTATGATTGACCGTAATATTGTGGTGGCGTATACTGAAAAAGAATGTGGCGATTGTATCACTAAGCTAGTGTTAAAATTTTAATACAGATAAAGGAGAGTTGCTTTTATGGCTGCGAAAAAGAATCAGCAATTCGATCCGGTGGAAACACTCAATGCGATCGAAGAAAAGTTCGAAATGGTTCAAGTGTTGAACGAAGAAGGCGAAATTGTTAATAAGGATTACGATCCGAATTTGTCCGATGAGCAATTGGAAGAATTGATGAGACGTATGGTTTATACGCGTATTTTGGACCAGCGTTCGATTTCATTGAACCGCCAAGGGCGTCTAGGATTCTACGCACCGACTGCAGGGCAGGAAGCGTCTCAATTGGCTTCTCATTTCGCGTTGGAGAAAGATGATTTCATCTTGCCGGGCTACCGTGACGTACCGCAATTGATCTGGCACGGCTGGCCGTTGCACCAAGCGTTCTTGTTCTCGCGTGGACATTTTAAAGGAAACCAGATGGCTGAAGGCTTGAACATCTTGCCTCCGCAAATCATCATTGGTGCCCAATTCATCCAGGCAGCAGGTGTTGCACTCGGTATGCAAAAGCGTAAAAAAGAAGCGGTCGCTGTCACCTATACAGGCGATGGCGGATCATCACAGGGCGATTTCTACGAAGGCATCAACTTTGCCGGAGCATTCCGCGCACCTGCGATTTTTATCGTACAAAACAACCAATTCGCGATTTCGACACCGCGTGAATTGCAGACATCAGCAAAAACGATTGCACAAAAAGCAGTATCAGCAGGGATTCCAGGAGTGCTTGTTGATGGCATGGACCCGCTTGCAGTATACGCTGTGACGCGTGATGCACGTGAACGCGCTGTGAAAGGCGAAGGGCCGACATTGATCGAAACAATGTGCTACCGCTACGGGCCGCATACGATGGCTGGGGATGACCCGACACGCTACCGTACTTCAGACATCGACAGCGAGTGGGAGAAGAAAGATCCGCTCGTACGCTTCCGTAAATACTTGGAAGCAAAAAAACTGTGGAATGAAGAAAAAGAAAACGAAGTAATCGAGAAAGCAAAAGAAGAAATTAAAGCGGCGATCAAAGAAGCAGATGGCACGCCGAAACAAAAAGTTTCTGACCTTCTCGGAATCATGTACGAGGAAGTTCCATTCAATGTACAGGAACAGCTCGATATTTATAAAGCAAAGGAGTCGAAGTAAGCCATGGCACAAATGACGATGATCCAAGCGATTACGGACGCTCTGAAAACAGAAATGAAAAACGATGAAAATGTTCTTGTTTTCGGTGAAGACGTAGGTAATAACGGCGGAGTATTCCGCGCAACTGAAGGTTTGCAAAAAGAATTCGGCGAAGACCGTGTATTCGATACGCCGCTTGCTGAATCAGGAATCGGCGGCTTGGCAATCGGCCTTGGACTCCAAGGCTATCGCCCGGTACCAGAAATCCAATTCTTCGGCTTCGTTTTCGAAGTTATGGACTCTATCAGCGGACAAATGGCGCGCATGCGCTACCGCAGCGGCGGGACATTGACATCGCCGGTAACGATCCGTTCACCATTCGGCGGCGGCGTACACACGCCGGAAATGCACGCCGATTCACTTGAAGGGCTTATGACTTCACAACCTGGTTTGAAAGTAGTTATCCCGGCGACACCTTACGATGCAAAAGGATTGTTGATCTCGGCCATCCGTGACAACGATCCGGTTATTTTCCTTGAACATATGAAATTGTATCGTTCGTTCCGCCAAGAAGTGCCGGAAGAAGAATATACGATTCCACTTGGCAAAGCCGATGTGAAGCGCGAAGGAACGGATCTTTCCATCATTACTTACGGTGCGATGGTACAAGAAAGCATGAAAGCAGCTGAAGAGTTGGAAAAAGATGGACATTCAGTAGAAGTCGTCGATTTGCGCACTGTTCAGCCGCTTGATATCGAAGCAATTATCGCATCTGTTGAAAAGACAAACCGTGCGATTGTCGTACAGGAAGCACAAAAACAAGCCGGAATTGCAGCGAATGTCGTAGCTGAAATTAACGACCGCGCAATTTTGAGCCTTGAAGCTCCAGTACTACGCGTTACAGCGCCGGACTCTGTCTTCCCATTCTCGCAAGCTGAGCAAGTTTGGCTGCCGAATGCAAAGGATATAGTAGAAACAGCTAAAAAAGTTCTGAATTTCTAATTGCCAGAGAGCGGCGCTAAACGCCGCTTTTTCTAGCGCAAAGTTAGAAAAACAGCTTGAGTTCAGTTTAGCTGGCTTTCGCCTAATGAAAGCCGGTGCTGAATCATTGCTAAACAGCAGCATTCCGTATGGCGCGCCGCATGGAATGTACAATAGAAAGGGTGACTAGAATGGCTTTTGAATTTCGATTGCCGGATATCGGTGAAGGTATCCACGAAGGTGAAATAGTAAAATGGTTTATCAAGGCCGGAGACACGATCGAAGAAGACGACATTCTGTGCGAAGTACAGAATGACAAAGCAGTCGTAGAAATCCCGTCTCCAGTTTCAGGAACTATCGAGGAAGTGCTCGTTGAAGAAGGAACAGTCGCAGTCGTCGGAGACGTACTCGTAAAAATCGATTCCCCGGATGCGGATGATGTCCACTTCAAGGGCGGAAAAGACGACGAGGAAAAACCTGCACCTGAAGCGAAGCAAGAAGATAAGCAGGAAGAAACAGAAGAGCAAGTACAATCAGGAACAGCTGAATCCGGCAAAAACGTCGACAAAGAGCCGGCACCGGAAAGCAAGCCGCAAGGCGAAACCGGCGCAGGCGACCAGCCGCAAGCAGACGAAGCAGACAGCGACCCGAACAAACGCGTTATTGCAATGCCATCTGTGCGTAAATTTGCACGTGAAAAAGACGTTGATATTAAGAAAGTCAAAGGGTCTGGTGACAACGGGCGCATCATGAAACAAGATATCGAAGCGTTCTTGGACGGCGGGCAGGGGCAAGAAGCGCCTGCAGCAACTCAAGAATCGGCTGCGACAGACGAAGCAGCGCAAGAAGAAACAAAACAAGCGCCGGCGAAACCGTCTCTAGAAGGAGAATTCCCGGAAACACGCGAAAAAATGTCACCTATCCGCAAAGCGATCGCTAAAGCGATGGTCCATTCGAAGCATACAGCTCCTCACGTTGCGTTAATGGACGAAGTCGATGTGACGGAACTTGTTGCACACCGCAAAAAGTTCAAAGACATTGCAGCGGAAAAAGAAATCAAGTTGACGTATTTGCCATATGTGGTCAAAGCGTTGGTCAGCACATTGCGTGAATTCCCAGCACTCAATACATCTTTCGACGATGAAACAAGTGAAGTGATCCAGAAGCATTATTACAATATCGGCATCGCTGCAGATACAGAAAAAGGTTTGATGGTTCCAGTCATTAAAAATGCTGACCGCAAATCGGTCTTCGCCATTTCAGACGAGATCAACCAACTCGCGACTAAAGCGCGCGACGGGAAATTGTCAGCTGCTGAAATGAAAGGCGCTTCATGCTCGATCACAAATATCGGCTCTGCTGGCGGCCAATGGTTCACGCCGGTCATCAACCATCCGGAAGTCGCGATTTTGGGCATCGGACGCATTGCTGAAAAACCAGTAGTGAAAAATGGTGAAATTGTAGCAGCTCCTGTGTTAGCATTATCATTGAGCTTCGATCACCGCATGATCGACGGAGCAACCGCACAACACGCATTAAATCACATCAAGCGTTTGTTAAGTGAACCAGAATTACTATTAATGGAGGCGTAAAACTTATGGTAGTAGGAGATTTCCCAATCGAAACAGACACGCTCGTCATCGGCTCAGGCCCTGGCGGCTATGTCGCAGCTATCCGTGCAGCACAGACTGGCCAAAAAGTGACTATCGTTGAGAAAGAATACATCGGCGGCGTTTGTTTAAACGTCGGCTGTATCCCTTCAAAAGCGATGATTTCTGTGGGCCACCGTTTTGAAGAAGCCCAACATTCTGATGACATGGGCATCGTGGCAAAAGAAGTTTCCTTGAACTTTGAAAAAGCGCAAGCGTTCAAAGACAGTGTCGTCAAGAAATTGACGGGCGGCGTTGAATCTTTGCTAAAAGGCAATAAAGTGGAAATCGTCCGCGGCGAAGCATATTTTGTAGACGAAAATACTGTCCGCATCATGGACGCGGATTCTGCCCAAACGTATAAGTTCAAAAACGCGATTATCGCTACGGGTTCACGCCCAGTCGAAATCCCGACATTCAAATATTCAGAGCGCGTTATCGATTCATCTGGCGCTTTGGCTTTGAAAGAAGTACCGAAAAAACTGATCGTCATCGGCGGCGGTTATATCGGGACTGAGCTCGGAACTGCATATGCAAATATGGGTTCTGAAGTGACAATCCTTGAAGGCGCACCGGACATTCTTGCTGGATTCGAAAAGCAAATGACGTCAATCGTCAAAAAAGGCTTGAAGAAAAAAGGCGTTGAAGTCATCACAAAAGCATCTGCTAAAGGTGTGGAAGAAACAGATTCAGGCGTATCGGTTTCATACGAAGCTGGCGGCGAAGAGAAAACAGTTGACGCAGACTACGTATTGGTAACTGTCGGCCGCCGTCCAAACACGGATGAAATGGGCCTTGAAGAGCTCAACATCAAAATGGGCGAACGCGGGCTTATCGAAGTCGACAAACAATGCCGCACAAGCATCCCGAACATTTATGCAATCGGTGATATCGTAGCGGGACTTCAATTGGCGCATAAAGCATCATACGAAGGTAAAGTCGCTGCTGAAGCGATTGCTGGCGAAAAATCAGAAGTCGACTACATGGCAATTCCAGCGGTTTGCTTCACAGACCCTGAACTTGCAAGTGTTGGTTTGACGGAAGAACAAGCAAAAGAAGAGGGCTTTGAAGTGACAGCGGCGAAATTCCCGTTCGGCGCAAACGGCCGTGCTTTGGCATTGAACTCTTCTGAAGGCTTTGTCAAATTGGTATCGCGTAAAGAAGATGGCTTGTTGCTAGGCGGACAAATCGTCGGAGCAGGGGCTTCTGACATGATTGCTGAAATTGGCTTGGCTATCGAAGCTGGCATGACTGTGGAAGACATCGCAATGACGATCCATGCTCACCCAACTTTGGCTGAGATTACAATGGAAGCGGCGGAAGTGGCTCTAGGCACGCCGATTCACATCATCAAATAAATAGTTTTTGAAGGACCGCAAAATGCGGTCCTTTTTTCTATGCTTTGTACAGCCTGCGTATGTTAAAATTTTACACAAGGAGGTTGATTATGAAAAAACGAAATTGGCTGCTGCCTGTATGTGCAGCATTTCTGCTCGGGGCTTGTTCTGATGAGACTGCACAGGAGCCGGAAGGTACAGCACAGCAACAATCAGCGCAAACAGATGTCGAGGATGATGTGGCATCAGAGCAATCCGCAAGTGAGCAATCAGATATAGAAGAGCAGAAAAACGCTGAAGAGCAAGAGTTGGAAGAACAAGATGCCGAACAGGCTGCAGAGCCCCGCTATCGCATCAATCCGCAAAACTCTCAAGTTGAACCGATTGGGGATGCGAATGAACAAGCGGTCTTAATCACTATTGACGATGCACCGGATACATATTCGCTTGAAATGGCTAAAACCTTAAAAGAACTTGACGTACCAGCGATCTTTTTCGTCAATGGGCATTTTCTCGATACAGATGAAGAGCAGCAGACCCTGTCTGAAATTCATGACATGGGCTTTGCGATTGGCAACCACACAAACACCCATGTGAATTTAAAACAGTCCACAGAAAGCGTCCAGCAAGATGAAATCGTGTCGCTCAATGAACGCGTGGAAGCGATCACCGGGGAAGTACCGAAATTTTTCCGTGCTCCGTTTGGTGTAAACACCGATTTTAGTAAAGCTCTTGCTGAGGAACAGGGCATGGTGCGCATGAACTGGACCTATGGCTACGATTTCATGCAAGGCTATATGGAACCGGAAGCTTTGACAGAAATCATGGTCAATGCCCCTGAACTCAATAACGGCGGAAATCTGCTCATGCATGACAGGGAATGGACGAAAGAAGCGTTGCCGCAAATTATCGAAGGGCTGCGTGACAAAGGCTATGAGTTTGTAGATCCGGATGAAATAGAAGGAATCTGATCATAAAAAAGGATCCGGCGCTCATGGCGCTGGATCCTTTTTGCTTTATATAATTAACGGAATGCATGATGCTCCTTAATGACATGAAGCGTTTGGAGTGAATCATCTTCAGGCCCCTGTACCGGAAGCCCTGCTTTGACGTTTGTATGGATGTAGGAAATATTTTCCTCAGTAATGATTTCGCCCGGGATAAAAATCGGAATGCCCGGTGGATAAACCATGATGAACTCGGCCGAGATGCGGCCAACCGCTTCGTCGATTGGAATGATTTCGGTCTCCGCATAAAATGCATCGCGTGGGGTCATCGCAAGACGTGGAATTTCCGGCAATAAAACAATCGGTTCTGAAACCGCATGCTCGGTTTCCAAAGCTTCACTCATGCGCTGCAAGGCGTTGACGAGCAAGTTGATTTCTTTTCGGCTGTCACCGAGCGTGACGAGGCAGAGGATGTTATACAAATCGGATAGTTCGATTTCGATATTAGCGTTCTCGCGCAGCCATTCTTCTGCCTGGTGGCCGGTGATGCCGAGATTTTTGACGCTGATCAATAATTTGGTCGGATCCATATCGTAAGTCGCAGAAGAGTTGAGAAGCTCTTTTCCGACGCATAATAGATGTGGAATCTTATTGATCCGCTTACGCGCATCCTGCGCTAGACGGATTGTCTGGTCGATCAAGTCAAATCCGTGGATCGCGAGCTGGCGCCGAGCAGTATCAAGTGAAGCCAATATCGGATAGGAAGTGGAAGTCGTCGTAAGCATCGATAAAGTCGACTGGACGCGCTTAGGCGACACTAAGCCTTCGCGTACATTCAGCACCGAACTTTGGGTCATAGAGCCGCCCAGTTTATGGACGGATGTGGCTGCCATGTCCGCTCCTGCCGCCATCGCAGAAATCGGCAAGGATTTATGGAAGTGGATATGGACGCCATGTGCTTCGTCAACAAGCACGGGAATGGACTTATCGTGGGCGATATCGACGATGCGCTTCAGATCAGCGGCTACGCCAAAATAAGTTGGGTTGATAACTAGCACGGCTTTGGCGTCAGGGTATTCAATCAAAGCTTTTTCGACCGATTCAGGCGAGATGCCGTGGGAGATGCCAAGTTCCGGATCGACTTCCGGATGGATAAAGACAGGAATCGCGCCCGCAAAAACGATAGCCGACATGATGGATTTATGGACGTTGCGCGGGACAAGGATTTTATCATTCGGCCCGACAACACTCAAAATCATCGTCATGATGGCACCGCTCGTGCCTTGCACCGAGAAGAAGGTATGGTCTGCGCCAAAAGCTTGAGCTGCCAATTCCTGCGCTTGTTTGATAGCGCCTTTTGGGGAATGCAGGTCATCTAGTGGGGCTATATTGATCAAGTCGATCGATAGGATATTATCGCCGACAAATTCCCGGAAAGCAGGGTCAACCCCTTGGCCTTTTTTATGGCCGGGAATGTGAAATTGTATAGGATGCCGGTTCCGATGCTTCAATAAAGCATCAAAGAGCGGAGTTTCGAGTTGTGACAATGGGACGTGCACCTCACTTTATCAAAATGAAAACAAGAGAAATTATAGCACGCAAGACGCTTCGTTACTATACTTATAGCATGGATGATTGACTTATTTTCATTCGTGCGGGACAAGCTGCAGGCATTGAAAAGGGAATTGTGGAATTGAAGCGAATAGACAAAGAGACAACAAAAAAGGAGTGGGATCATGACATTTAAGACAAGAATCACGGAGCTGCTTGGAATCGACTATCCGATCATCCAAGGTGGCCTGGCATATTTAGCTTACGCGGATCTGGCGGCAGCAGTCTCGAATGCAGGAGGGCTTGGACAGATTACGGCGATGAGCCTTCCGGGGCCTGATGAATTGCGCGAGGAAATCCGCAAAGTCCGCGAATTGACAGACAAACCGTTCGGTGTAAACTTTGCGATCGGTGAGCATGGACGGGCATTTTCACATATGCTCGCTGTCGCAATTGAAGAGCGGGTGCCTGTGGTATCAATGACTGGCGGCAATCCGACGCCGATATTTGAGCAATTGCAAGGCACTGATATCAAGAAGCTAGTATTGGTGGCGGCAAGGCGCCAAGCTGAAAAGGCGGAGGCACTTGGAGCGGATGCCGTCATGGTGGTCGGTCACGAAGGCGGGGGGCATCTTGGCCGTGATGATATCGGAACAATGGTCCTGATTCCACAAGTGGTCGATGCTGTATCGATTCCGGTGATCGCCTCTGGCGGCATTGGCGACGGCCGCGGATGGATGGCGGCGCATGCGCTTGGAGCAGAAGGAATTGAAATGGGAACGCGCTTCATTGCAACGAAAGAATGCATCCATGCGTCACAGCTATACAAGCAGCAGTTGATTGACAGCACGGAAAACGATACAGTAATTATCAAGCGCAGCATTGGGGCACCAGCCCGTACATTGTCCAATGCATGGACGGATCGGATCTTGGAGATCGAAAAAGAGACGCCGAACTATGAAGCGCTGAAAGATTATATTAGCGGAACCGCCAATAAACGTTATATCTATGATGGAGAACAAGAAAAAGGGTTCGGCTGGGCAGGGCAAGTGACGGGCTTGATCCGGGATGTGCCGACTGTCCAGGAATTGTTCGACCGAATGATCCAGCAAACTGAAGAAATCCGCAAACGCTGGGGGATTATTGAAAGAGAGTAGGTGAAGGCCATGGAATATTCATATCCATTTTCTATCGATTGGACAACCGATGAGATCGTCGATGTCGTGGAATTTTTCGAAGCGATAGAAAAAGCTTATGAAAAAGGGGTCAAACGTCAGGAACTGATGGACAAATACCGTAAGTTTAAAAAAGTGGTGCCATCGATGGCGGAAGAAAAAACATACTTCCGTGAGTTCGAAGAAGAAAGCGGCTATGTCAGTTTTACGGTCGTTAAGAAGATGAAAGAAGCTTCGGACGATGAATTGATCCGTATCAAAAGATAGAAAAAACCGCCGTTCAGCGATGAACGGCGGTTTTTTCGTTTGCTTGAAGCAAATTCCGGTAAACCGGAAGCAGCTCGCGGAATGTTTCTTCTGCAAAAGCATAGAATCCGTCTTTATCGAGCGCAGCAGCATCAGCACGTGTCAAATGCCTGCCGATGACGAGTTCCCCTTTTTTGACATCACGCAGGCGCGTGAGCAGCTTTTCGATGCCCTCTTCGCCGAGCGATGCGATGGTTTCGGCTTCAGGCTTCATATGATCGCCCGAAACGACAAATTCGGCTGGCAGTTCGGCTAAAGCCCCAGTGGAAATTAGTTGATTCGCCATTTGCGGTTTGCCGGGCGCTTCATAAATGACAGCTAGAATGACAAAAACGTGGCTTTCCCATAGCCCGACCTGGAAATGGGGGACGGCTTTATAGCCGCGTTTATAAGGTGCAAATGCCACCCAGCTGTCATTTGGTGGATTGACAGTCCGGCGCATATGTTTCGCGACATGCGGGAAAAATTCATCCCCGGTTTCCCCAGAGAAATAAGCGGAAAAGTCTTGGCCCAATGCTTCGAATTTTGGCCGCACATGCGTCGATAATGCTTCCATGCGCGCTTCGAGGCCTGGCGTTTCAAATACTTCAAAATCCTGTTCTGTCCAGTATGGATTCACGGACATCGCCTCCTTAAATAATCAACAAGTTTTATTTTAACGAAGTTTGCGAAGAATGAATATAAATACGTTTTCGGAAAGAAAAAACGGGGTAAAGATGTGTAACAAACATCGCAATCGGAATATTCCGATTATGAGGGAAGGGGGGCGCTCACTTATGAAGCAGATGATACAGATTATCCGAAAAGCGGATGTAGAAAAAGAATACATCAACACGTTGAAGCTGGAGCTTGATTACGAATTGGCCACCTTGTATGATGCAATGCAACAAAATGACAGCAGCCAAAAGGATAAGAGCAAGAAACGGCTGGCAGAAATACAAGTAGAACTGGAGGCTCTTCATGCATTGTAAACAAACGACCATACCGTAGAAGCATCTGCTGGCTAAAGACAGTGGATGCTTTTTTCGTTATACTGTAAAGAAATAAGGGGGAGCTCATCTATGGATCAGCATGCAATGGACCGTTACATAAAATCGATGATTAAAGAAGCAGGGCACCGAATCCGCAATTCATTTCTTAGCGACATCTCGGTGGATACGAAAGCCCACGCGAATGATTTGGTGACAAACGTGGACAAGGAAGTCGAGCAGTTCTTCATCCGCCATATCCGTGAAGATTTTCCAGGCCACCGCGTTTTCGGCGAAGAAGGCTTTGGAGACACAATTGAAGAATTGAGCGGCACGGTATGGATGCTCGACCCGATTGATGGCACGATGAATTTTGTGCACCAACGACGCAATTTTGCCATTTCGCTCGGCATTTATGAAGATGGCGTCGGCAAGATGGGGTATATCTATGATGTCGTCAATGATGATCTTTATCACGCAATAGCAGGCGGCGGCGCATATTATAACGACGAACGGCTGCAGCCGCTCATTGAGACCGACATCAGCGAATCGATCATCGGCATGAATGCGATGTGGGCCACCCCGAACCGGCACGTGGAGCATGAAGCGACGATACGCCTCGTCCATGAGGCGCGAGGCATGCGTTCATATGGCTCGGCGGCGCTTGAACTGGCGTATTTGGCGAGCGGGCGCATCGACGCCTATATTTCCATGCGGCTATCGCCATGGGATATTGCCGGAGGTTTGGTCATGGCAAACGAAGTAGGCGCCGTCGCGAGTAATTTTTCAGGGCAGTCGGCAAACTTGTTAAAATCCGACACCTTTGTAGCTGCTAACCCGTCCATTCACGGGAAGTTGCTGCAAGATTATATTAAGCCGAAACACACATAATCCACAAAAAAAGAGGCCGGGAAATCCCGGCCTCTTTTTAAGTGCTTATAATGCGCCAGCTTCGCGCATTTCTTTTTTGCGTTTGAACCCAAAGCCCATAATGACCAACAACAATAGGATGGAGAGAAAAATACCGATGACGCTGCGAAGTGCCACTGCGACGCCAATAAGCACCATTGCTCCGATTGCTGCCAAAGAAAAGACTACAAAAATCCATTTTATATTATGCCATGATTCTATGATCGCTTCTTTCATATCATCTAACCTCCTGCATGCGAGAAAATAAAATCGTAGGGTTTTTCCCCTATATGTGCTATACTAGCACAGTTATAGGCTCGAAAAAAGAATATTGGAGTGAAAGTATGACTAACCTTAGAAACGATTTACGAAACATTGCAATTATCGCACACGTTGACCACGGCAAAACGACATTGGTGGATCAGTTGCTTCAGCAATCAGGGATCTTCCGATCAAACGAACATGTTGATGAGCGGGCGATGGACTCAAACGACATTGAAAGAGAACGCGGAATCACAATCCTAGCGAAAAATACCGCGATTCAATATAAAGACGCTAAAATCAACATTTTGGATACTCCTGGTCACGCCGATTTCGGCGGTGAAGTAGAACGTATCATGAAAATGGTTGATGGCGTCTTGCTTGTTGTCGATGCATATGAAGGCTGTATGCCACAGACACGCTTTGTGCTTAAAAAAGCGCTAGAGCAAAACTTGAAGCCGATTGTTGTCGTTAACAAAATTGACCGCGATTTCGCGCGTCCTGATGAAGTTGTCGATGAAGTCATCGAATTGTTCATCGAACTTGAAGCAAACGACGACCAATTGGAATTCCCGGTCATTTTCGCATCAGGCATGAACGGAACTGCCAGCCTTTCGTCTGATCCAGCTGATCAGGAAGAAACGATGCAGGTTATTTACGATGCAATTATGGACCACGTACCAGCACCGATCGACAACCGTGAAGAGCCGCTGCAATTCCAAGTAGCGCTTCTTGACTACAGCGATTACGTTGGACGTATCGGAATCGGCCGCGTATTCCGCGGGACGATTGAAGTCGGGCAATCCGTTTCATTAATGAAATTGGATGGCTCAGTCAAAAACTTCCGTGTCACTAAAATCCACGGATTTATGGGACTGAAACGCGTTGAGATCCAAAAAGCTGAAGCTGGCGATCTAATTGCCATTTCAGGCATGGAAGATATCAACGTTGGGGAAACTGTGACACCACAGGATCACCAGGAAGCACTGCCTGTCCTTCGCATCGACGAACCGACGTTGCAAATGACATTCCTTGTCAACAACAGCCCGTTCGCTGGTAAAGAAGGAAAATGGATTACATCGCGTAAAATCCAAGAACGTTTGGATGCACAGTTGCAAACTGATGTCTCTTTACGTGTAGACCCTACTGATTCTCCTGACGCATGGGTCGTTTCAGGGCGCGGCGAGTTGCACTTGTCGATTCTGATCGAAAACATGCGCCGCGAAGGATTCGAGCTGCAGGTTTCAAAACCTGAAGTAATCGTCCGTATGGTAGACGGAGTTCGTTGCGAACCTGTCGAGCGCGTTCAAGTTGACGTTCCAGAAGAATATACTGGCGCAATCATCGAATCACTCGGTGAACGCAAAGGTGAAATGTTGGATATGGTCAATAACGGCAGTGGGCAAGTCCGTCTTGTCTTTAACGTTCCTGCACGTGGCTTAATTGGTTACACAACTGAATTCCTGACGCAAACACGTGGATACGGAATCATCAACCACACATTCGACAGCTATCAGCCAGTTGCATCAGGACGCGTAGGCGGACGTCGCCAAGGCGTTCTCGTTTCCATGGAACGCGGCAAATCATCAACATACGGCTTGATGGGCATCGAAGACCGCGGAACTTCATTTGTTGAAGTCGGCACTGAAATCTACGAAGGCATGATCGTCGGTGAACATAACCGCGACAACGACTTGACGGTCAATATCGTTAAGATCAAAGCGGCGACTAACATCCGTTCTGCCAACAAAGACCAGACGACTACTATGAAGAAAGCGCGTTTGATGAGCCTAGAAGAAGCTCTAGAATACTTGAACGATGATGAGTACTGTGAAATCACTCCTCAATCGATCCGTTTGCGCAAGAAAATTCTTGATAAGAATGAGCGCGAGCGCATGGCGAAGAAAAAGAAAGTGGCCATCGAAGAATAAACAACTGGAAGGATGTATAATCAGTGGACGAGCAAGCTTTTGTCTATGAAAATATGTATCCGGTAGCCCGTATTCTCTACCAAAATTTGCCGAACTTTGATGTGGCGGGATATGCACTGTTTGCCGTCATCTTCCTATTATCGGCACTTGTTTACAAACTGGGCTTTGCCAAAAAATTATCGATCGGAAAAAATGCAGTCATCATCTTGTTCTTGGCTGCGGGCGGATTAGGGCTGACATTCTTGGCCTTTTTCCTACCTGTGGTCGAGGGCTTGGTCATTGCCGCATTGATTCTCATCCTTTATAAAATCCGCCTATGGCGCGAAAAACGCGAAAACGCTGCTTCTCAATGAGAAGCAGCGTTTTTGCGTTCAAATGTTTTATAAAGGATCGGCAATAGCAGTGCATATGTCAGATGGGCTAATATCCAATAAAGGAACGCCCCCATGTCGGTCGGTTCCGGGACATCTGCTTCTACCGCAAGAATGGAAAGCGGGAAAAATAGGATATAGGTCGGCAAAGTGAGCACCAAGCTGATGATCGTCAACTGGCCGAAAGTATAGTTGCGGCGTTTGGCGATATACACATAGACAATGCCGATTACCAGCGAGATGATCAAATGGAAAACGAACTCGGTCAGCTCGGACCAGTTCACTTGATTGACCAAAGGAATAAAGTCGACATTCAATAGCAATTCATAATTCCGGACGCCGGTCACTGCCTGCATCCATTTCAATAACAATCCAAGAATGAGGCCGCTCCAGAAACCAATCCATAAACCTTTTAATAGTTTCATTAGAAATCATCCTCAATGCTGCGGGAACTGCGGAAGAAATGAAAATGGCCCGTAGCTAGCCGCTCTTCGGTCCGTTTGGTGATGCGGTCGTGGCATTCTTCGCACATATGGGTGTGAATTGGACGGTTGCGCAAGCGCTTGGCTTGCAATGTATCGTCTTCCAATTCTTCGATCTTATCGCAGATGACGCATTGAACACGCATAATCATTCCTCCTATTCGACCCGGATGGCAGAGACGTGGGTAATCGGCTGATCAATATTCGAGCCGTCTGGCAACAGAATGTGGACTGGACCGTCTTCGCGAAGAGGCTTTCCGTCCTGGCTGAATTTAAAGATCAATTGCTTGGCATTTTCAATCGAAAAGTCATGGTCACCTGATGCAGTTTCGAACACGACTTTCGATGCGCCGTTAATTGGCTCTGCATTCTCGAGGAATGGCTGGAAGCGCATGCCAAATGTACCTGTAAGCATATCCTGTTTTTCCTGCCGCTTGTATTTCTTTTCAGAATTTAGTGTTGGCGGCACGGTGGCGCCTTCCATGATTTCACGCGACCAATGTTCACCCATGCCGCGCTTATATTCTTCCAAATCGTCCTTATCGACATGTTCTTCTGTGAAAAAGGTTTTCAGGTCCAGTTTGCGATCATCGAAAATCCACACGGTTGGATCCAAGGTCAGTTTGTATGTGACTTGTCCTTTAAACGGTATGATGAATTCCATAAATAAAACCCTCCATTATAGTATCTCTCCTCTTCAGTATAACTGTTCGCCCACAATTCCCAAAGGGTTTAATCCCTTTCATGAGAGACTTGCAATTTGGCACTGTAAAAGATACACTTTAAACAGGCTAATGGAGCAGAAATACAAGTGATGGGGGAGTCCTCATGGAACATACAGAAGAACAGACTTATCAGGAAAAAGCGCTGGAACTCCTTAAAGCTGATGCAGAGAAAATAGAGCAATTGATCAAGGTGCAGATGGATCATCTTACATTGCCTTCCTGCCCTTTATATGAAGAAGTTCTTGATACGCAGATGTTTGGTTTATCGCGGGAAATCGATTTTGCCGTCAAACTCGGCTTGATCGAACGTGAGACCGGTAAAAATTTAATGGATACGCTGGAGAAGAAACTGTCCATCCTCCACGATGCGTATACAAATAAATGACCCAAAACTCAAACGATTCCAGTTTGAGTTTTTTTACTAATGAATCCAATTGAATGAGGTATAAAAACAATGAAATCCTACATCAAGAAATACGGCAAGTACATAGACTACCCGCTTCTCTTTGCATATTTGACATTGACGATTTTTGGCCTAATCATGATTTACTCTTCCAGCATGGCCTGGTCCGTGAACTATTATAATGATTCCCCCGACCGCTTCTACATACAGCAATTGATCAACTTGGCGATCGCCTATCCTGTATTTTTGCTCGCTGCCATTTTCCCGTATAAGCATTTCAAGAAAAAATGGATGATGGCGACCGTACTCGCGGTCATTTTTGCCGGGCTCATCCTTGTCCATTTTATTGGATTTGCGGCAGGGGGGGCAAAAAGTTGGATCAGCCTCGGCTTTGCCAATATCCAACCGTCAGAAGTCGCCAAGGTCGGCTTGATTTTTTATTTGGCTGGTGTATTTTCCAACAAATACCGCAACGGCTCCATCAATAAATTGAACGAATCGATCATCCCACCGGTTATCATTTTGACAGCTGTGTTGCTGCTCGTCTTTCTCGAGCCTGACCTTGGTTCGATGGTTATCATCGGCGCTGTTGGCCTGTCAGTAATGGCCGCTTCAGGCGTCCGCCTGAAGCCGTTCGTGAAATTGGCAGGTATTGTCATTGCTGCCGCTGCGGTATTCATCATCCCGGCGATGATTTTTGCGAAAGACCTGATTTTCACAGAAAAGCGGGTAGGGCGCATCGATGCTTTCTTCAACCCATTTTCCGATGAGCTCGGATTCGGCTTCCAAATCGTGAACGGCTATTTGGCAATCGGATCAGGAGGGCTTAGCGGCCTTGGTCTCGGCCAGTCCATTCAAAAGCTGGGCTATTTGCCAGAGCCCCATACCGATTTCATCATGTCGGTCATTGCGGAAGAACTCGGCGTTCTCGGCGTCTTCGTCGTGATCGGCGGTTTGGGCTTCGTTGTCCTTCGTGGATTATGGATTGCCATGACAACTAGCGACCCGCTTGCGCGCATGCTTGCAGCGGGCGTTGCAAGCATGATCGGCATCCAATCGTTCGTCAATCTGGGCGGCTTGTCGGGCATCATCCCGCTAACTGGCGTTACACTTCCATTTATAAGCTATGGCGGAACTTCGGTAATTTTGTTATCGTTAGCTATGGGAGTATTAATGAATGTTTCCATGTTCAATAAATACGAAAAAACGAAAAAGTAAAGGGTGTGCGTCGGAGTGAAAGAGATTAACAAGATCTTAGTAGCCAACCGCGGAGAAATTGCAATTCGGATCTTCCGCGCCTGTACAGAACTGAATCTTCGGACAGTTGCGATTTATTCGCAGGAAGACAGCGGTTCGTTTCATCGTTACAAAGCTGACGAGTCGTATTTAGTCGGCAAAGGCAAAAAGCCAATCGATGCTTATTTGGACATTGAAGACATCATTCGCATCGCCAAGGACTCCGGAGTGGATGCCATTCACCCAGGGTATGGATTTTTATCCGAAAACGTGCATTTTGCACGGCGCTGTGAAGAAGAAGGCATCGTATTTATCGGGCCGACATCACGCCACTTGGATATGTTCGGCGATAAAGTCAAAGCCCGTGACCAGGCAATTGCTGCAGGCATTCCTGTCATTCCAGGAACGGACGGGCCTGTCGAATCATTGGCTGAAGTCGAAGCATTTGCTGAACAAGCCGGATTCCCGTTGATGATCAAAGCATCACTAGGCGGAGGCGGACGCGGCATGCGTATCGTCAAAGACGAAAGTGAGCTGGCATCATCTTACGAGCGTGCAAAATCCGAAGCAAAAGCTGCGTTCGGTTCCGACGAAATGTATGTGGAAAAATTCGTAGACAAACCAAAACACATTGAAGTGCAGATCCTCGGTGATGCAGAAGGCAATGTTGTCCACCTGTATGAACGTGACTGCTCTATTCAACGGCGCCACCAGAAAGTCGTGGAAATCGCCCCTTCCAACTCAATCAGCAACGAATTACGCAACGAAATTTGCGACGCTGCCGTTAAATTAATGAAAAACATTGATTACATAAATGCCGGGACAGTAGAATTCCTGGTGGCGGGAGATGAATTTTACTTTATCGAAGTAAACCCCCGCATCCAAGTTGAACACACAATCACTGAAATGGTCACAGGCATCGATATCGTTCATGCACAGATCCATATCGCCCGCGGTCACATGCTGCATAGCGAAACGATCGCCATCCCGCAACAAGAGGATATTCCTTTGTTCGGATTCGCTATCCAATCGCGTGTAACAACTGAAGATCCATTGAATGATTTCATGCCGGATGCCGGAAAATTGATGGTTTACCGTTCAGGAGGCGGATTTGGCGTACGTCTGGATGCCGGAAACGGTTTTCAGGGAGCGGTCATTTCCCCGTATTACGATTCATTGCTCGTTAAAGTGTCGACTTGGGCAACGACGTTCAAAGAAGCGGCAGCGAAAATGGACCGCAACTTGCAGGAATTCCGTATCCGCGGCATCAAAACGAATATCCCGTTCCTGGAAAATGTGGTAAAGCATCAAAACTTCATTAACGGTGATTTCGACACGAGCTTTATCGACAGCACACCTGAATTGTTTAAGTTCCCAGTGCGTCAAGACCGTGGAACGAAACTGCTTAGCTATATCGGCAATGTGACGGTCAATGGCTTCCCGGGTATCGAGAAGAAAAAGAAGCCGATTCATGCCGCACCCCGCAAACCGGAAATCGATATTATCACCGAAGTTCCACAAGGCACAAAACAGATCCTCGATGAGCGTGGCCCAGAAGGATTGACGAAATGGATACTCGAACAAGACGATGTGCTATTGACAGATACCACTTTGCGCGATGCCCATCAATCACTGCTGGCAACGCGCATGCGTTCACACGATATGTTTGCGGTCGCAAAAGAAACGGCCCGCCTCCAAAGCGATTTGTTCTCGATGGAGATGTGGGGAGGCGCGACATTCGATGTGTCTTACCGCTTCTTGAAGGAAGATCCGTGGCAGCGCCTTATCAAATTGCGTGAAGACATTCCGAATGTGTTGTTCCAGATGTTGTTCCGCGGAGCGAATGCTGTCGGCTATAAAAACTATCCGGATAACGTCATCCGCGAGTTTGCCAAGACTTCAGCTGAAGCTGGAATCGATGTATTCCGCATTTTCGATAGTCTCAACTGGATCAAAGGCATGGAAGTTGCCATCGATGAAGTGCGTAACTCGGGCAAAGTCGCAGAAGCAGCGATTTGCTATACAGGAGACATTCTAGACCCGAGCCGCGATAAATACACGGTTCAATACTATAAAGATATGGCGAAAGAGCTGGAAGCAGCAGGCGCCCATATCCTGGCCATCAAAGACATGGCTGGCCTATTAAAGCCGGAAGCTGCATACCGGCTCGTTTCGGAGCTGAAAGATACGGTATCCTTGCCAATCCATTTGCATACGCACGATACAAGCGGAAACGGCATCTATCTTTATTCCAAAGCGATTGAAGCAGGCGTCGACATCGTGGATACGGCCCTTGGTACCATGGCGGGGCTCACGTCACAGCCAAGCGCCAACTCGCTGTATTATGCGATGAGCGGCAACAAACGGAAAATCAAGGCAGATATCGAGTCTCTTGAGACTATGTCCCATTACTGGGAAGATGTCCGCAAGTATTACAGCGATTTTGAAAGCGGCATGAACAGTCCGCATTCCGAAATTTATGTTCACGAAATGCCAGGTGGCCAGTACAGCAACTTGCAGCAGCAAGCAAAAGCAGTCGGTCTCGGCATGCGCTGGGAAGAAGTGAAAGAAATGTATTCCCGCGTTAATATGTTGTTCGGCGATGTCGTGAAAGTTACGCCATCATCGAAAGTGGTAGGAGACATGGCTTTGTTCATGGTCCAGAACGAACTGGATGAAAAAACAGTGCTGACACGTGGTGAGAATATCGATTTCCCAGAATCGGTCATCGAGTTCTTTGAGGGCTATATTGGCCAACCACACGGCGGCTTCCCGAAAGAATTGCAGAAAGTGATTTTGAAAGAACGCGAGCCGATCACAGTGCGCCCGGGCGAACTGCTCGAACCTGCTGATTTTGACGCAATCCGCGAGACCTTGTTCAAGCGGCTGGAGCGGCCGGTCACAAGCCATGAAGTGCTGGCCTACGCGCTATATCCGAAAGTGTTCGAAGAATATAGCGTAACCAATCAGACCTTTGGGGATGTATCGGTTCTTGATACGCTGACTTTCCTTTACGGTATGCGATTGAGCGAAGAAATCGAAGTCGAGATTGAAAAAGGCAAGACCTTGATGATCAAGCTCGTGTCTATCGGTGAACCTCAAAAAGATGGAACACGCATCATTTATTTTGAATTGAACGGCCAACCGCGTGAAATCAGCATTCAGGATGTGACGGTTGAAACCGATTCAGCAGCTAAACCGAAAGCCGACCCGACAAAAGAAAATCATATTGCAGCGACAATGCCTGGCACTGTCCTGAAAGTAGTAGGGGAAAAAGGGCTGAAAGTGAAGCGCGGCGATCATTTGCTTGTCACAGAAGCGATGAAGATGGAGACAACTGTCCAAGCGCCATTTGATGGCACGATCCAGGAAATCTATGTAACAGCCGGCGACGGTATTTCGACAGGCGATCTGCTTATTGAAATGGAATCAAAATAAAAAAATCCGGTGCGAATTCGCACCGGATTTTTTTATTTGGTTTTGATGAACTTGCTTCTGGACACAAGCAGGACCATATAACATAACAATCCGAAAAGCATTGAGATGAGCAAGGAGTGAAGCAAAGCGACAGCGAGATTCAACTTCGTCAAAACGACGAGCATACCGCTCGTGGCTTGCAGAAGCACGATGGTGAAAGCGATAAGCCAGCCCCAATAGATGACGCGCTGGTCGCGGTAATGGCGATACGCATGGAGCGCAATGACACCGATCCAAATGACGATGAGCGCAGCTGCGAAGCGATGGCCCATTTGGACCCATTCATACATATTGCTTGGCAGTGCAAACTGGTCATTGCGGCACAAAGGCCAATCGGAGCAGATCAGGCTTGATTCCGTGTGGCGGACAAGAGCGCCGGTGTAAACAACGACATAAGAATACAATGCGACGCCGAGCGTATGGAACTTCAATGTGCGCCCGATTTGCACGCGGTCGGCATCGAACTTGCGATCCACCTCAAAAATAAGCAAGGTCAATAGTAAAACCGCAGCAAACGACAAGAGGGAAATCCCGAAGTGAAGTGCGAGAATGAAATCGCCTTGACCCCATAGAACTTGTGCAGCCCCGATCAATGCTTGAAGCACAAGGAAGAAGACAGCCATAAAGGCGAGGAATTTCGTTTCCCTTACATGGCCGAACTTGCGCCAAGCCCAAACAGCCAACACTACGATCAAGATTCCGACAACACCCGTTACTAAACGGTGGGAGAACTCGATCAGCACTTCAGGGGTAATTTCGCGCGGGATCAAATTGCCGTTGCAATCTGGCCAGTTGCGGCCACAGCCCATGCCGCTATCGGTCTTGGTCACCAAAGCCCCGCCGAGAAGGATGAGCAGCATGCCGACAGAGGCAAGAACCCCGAATATTTTTATATAAATGTTGCTTTTCAAATTGCCACCTACTTTTTTTAGAAAAACTTTTAGCGTTAACGATAACCTGCATACTCGATGATAGCGAAACTGCGTTTAAAATACAACGAGAAATGGGCGTTCCTCCAAACTTTCAAGAATTGGACATAATAATAGCGACCTTCACAAACTGTTCAAAAACAGCGTTTTTTCTATCTTAAAATAACGAGAGGGCTACTGTATGATTAGAGATGAATATTTGTAAGACCAATTGCGTGAAATCATCACTTTATATCAGGAAATTTCAGTAATATGTAGAAAAGAAGCTGGAATTTAGATATAGTTATGGTTAGCGGAATATGCTTACAACTTTGAAAGGAGGGAGTTATATGTCAAACGGCCGGTCTTTGTCTGCAGAACCGACCGATGCTGTAGAATCGAGCACGTTCACTAAAGATTTTCTGGCACTTATTAAGATTGGGATTGTCAATTCCAATTTAATTACCGTCTTTACGGGACTGTGGCTCGCTTTTCAGTTTTCGGATAAGAATTTCCTTGATCACATGGACATTCTCGTCTACACGATCGTCGGTTCGGCATTGATCATTGCGGGGTCTGCGGCGATGAATAATTATATCGACACAGATATTGACCCATTGATGGCTAGCAAGAGAGCCCGCCCGACAGTTACGGGCAGGTTCAAGCCATCCGCTGTCTTGGCACTCGCCATTTCTTTCATCGTTATAGGCGAACTCTTTTTGTTTTCCGCTTCTGTTTCAGCAGGTCTGTTTGGAATCGCCGGCATTTTAGCTTATGTTGTTCTCTATTCGATGTGGTCGAAGAGACGGCATGTCGGCAACACAATCGTCGGTAGCATTTCCGGCGCAATCCCGCCGCTAATCGGTTGGGCTGCGGTGGAGCCGACGCTCGGTACGGGCGCGTGGGCGTTGTTTCTGATTATGTTCATCTGGCAGCCGCCGCATTTTTATGCGCTTGCCATGAAACGGACGGAAGAGTATCGGGCTGCAAATATTCCGATGCTTCCGGTGGTCAAAGGATTCCACCGGACAAAAAAATCGATGCTAGCATGGGTTTTACTGCTTTTCCCATTGCCGTTCCTGCTTATGGAACTTGGGATAGGCTTCATCATCTTAGCGACAGCGTTGAATATCGGATGGCTAGTTCTTGCGATCCGAGGTTTCAAAGCAGCTGATGATTTGAAATGGGCGAAGAAAATGTTCATCTATTCGTTGAACTATATGACGATTCTATTTGTTTCGATGATCATTTTCGCAGTATTCGTCTAAATTTCTCTTTTACTTAACTGTAAAACACTTTATTCAGAGAGGGGTATGAAAAGCTATGATGAAAGGACCTAAGAAATGGCGCCTTTTCGCCTTGATGACCGCATTGCTTGTTTTTCTTTCAGGCTGCGGACGCGAAGAGATCTCGACGCTGATACCGGCTGGTAAGGTTGCGCAAGATCAGTTCAACTTGCTGATTTTGTCATCCATTGTCATGTTGTTCGTTATCGTCGTCGTTACCATCATCTATGTATTGGCAATTGTGAAATTCCGCCGTTCAAAAGTAGGGGAGGACATGATCCCTGAACAAGTCGAAGGAAGCGCGCGTCTTGAGTTTATCTGGACAGCAATTCCAATCGTTTTGCTTTTGATCCTCGCTGTTCCGACGGTCTATTCAACTTTCGACCTGGCTGATGTCACGGCGATGGATGCACAGAATGAAGACGGCGTGGCTGAAAACTTGACGGTTAATGTAACCGGTAAACTTTACTGGTGGGAATTCGAGTATCCTGAACAGGAGATTCGTACTGCACAGGAACTGGTCGTCCCGACTGGCGAACGCGTCTACTTCAATCTGATTGCTGCAGACGTTAAACACTCGTTTTGGATTCCTTCTGTTGGCGGTAAACTCGACGTCAACCCTGAAAACGTCAACACGTTCTATTTGGAATTCGATAAAGAATCTTCAGAACTTGAAGAAGGCGTTTACTTCGGTAAATGTGCTGAGCTTTGCGGACCTTCCCACGCGTTGATGGATTTCAAAGTCAAAACGCTTAACCGCGAAGACTTTGATGCATGGGTAGCTGCAATGCAGGAAGAACAAGCAGCACCTACAGAAACACTTGCTCAAGATGGCCAAGAAATATTCGAGCAAAGCTGTATCGCTTGCCATGCAACTAATGCAGCAGGAGCGGCTACTGGAGTAGGCCCGAACCTGGCAACATTCGGCGACCGTACAACAATCGCCGGCTTCATGGAACATGATGAAGAAACATTGAAAAACTGGATTGCTGATCCACAGCAATACAAGCCAGGCAACTTGATGCCAAATCCAGAAGAGATCAACAACGGAGAAGCATTCTCCGATCAAGAACTGGATGCACTTGCTGCATACTTGATGAGCTTGAAAGTTGAAGAGTAAAAGTTAAAAAAGGAGGTAAACTATTGTGAGTTCTAACTCTCAGAAAAAGGGTTTCGGCGCTACAATATGGGACTACTTAACAACAGTAGACCATAAGAAAATCGCGATCCTCTACTTGATCTCCGGCGGATTCTTCTTCCTAGTCGGCGGCGTAGAAGCGATGATGATCCGGATTCAGCTGATGAAAGCCGGAAACGATTTCCTCAGCGCCGGAACATATAACGAAGTTTTAACGATGCACGGAACGACCATGATCTTCCTTGCGGCGATGCCAATTCTTTTGGCATTCATGAACGCCGTCTCACCTTTGCAAATCGGTGCGCGTGATGTGGCGTTTCCTTTCCTGAACTCACTTGGGTTCTGGCTGTTCTTCTTCGGTGGTATCTTCTTGAACCTTTCATGGTTCTTAGGCGGAGCACCGGATGCAGGATGGACAAACTACGCTTCTTTGGCACTTGCCTCTGAAGGCCACGGAATCGATTTCTACTCGCTAGGGTTGACGATATCCGGTTTCGGTACATTGATTGCGGGGATTAACTTCCTTGTTACGATCATCAATATGCGTGCACCGGGTATGACCTATATGAGAATGCCGCTTTTCACTTGGACGACTTTCGTAGCGTCTGCGTTGATTCTCTTGGCATTCCCTCCACTGACTGTCGGTATCTTCTTCATGGTATTTGACCGTTTGTTCGGAGCTAATTTCTTCGATGTAACAATGGGCGGTAATACCATCATCTGGGAGCATTTCTTCTGGATCTTCGGTCACCCGGAAGTTTATATCTTGATTTTGCCAGCATTTGGTATTTTCTCTGAAATCTTTGCAATTTTCTCCCGCAAACGCCTATTCGGTTACACGGCATTGGTCTTTGCGACAATCCTCATCGGTTTCTACGGATTCATGGTTTGGGCTCACCACATGTTTACAGTTGGTCTTGGACCGACAGCTAACGCGGTTTTCGCCCTTGCAACAATGATTATCGCAGTTCCGACAGGGATCAAAATCTTTAACTGGCTGTTGACGATCTGGGGAGGAAACATTTCCTTCACAGTGCCAATGATTTACGCAGTTGCGTTTATCCCATCATTCGTAGCAGGTGGAGTAACAGGCGTTATGCAGGCAATTGCACCGCTTGATTACCAGCTGCACGATTCTTACTTTATCGTTGCCCACTTCCACTACGTAATCGTTGGTGGCGTTGTGCTCGCTATTTTGGCAGGTACGCATTTGTACTGGCCGAAAATGTTCGGTACAATGTTGAGCGAAAAACTTGGAAAATGGACATTCTGGTTCTTCTTTATCGGATTCCATTTGACATTCTTTATCCAGCATTTCCTCGGTCTTATGGGTATGCCTCGCCGTGTCTACACGTTCGGAGCAGATCAAGGCTGGGATCTCTTTAACGCAATCAGCTCGGCTGGTGCCTTGCTCATGGCGATCGGAATTCTTATCCTCCTCGTCAACGTTGTTATGACAGTAATGAAAGGCGAACGTGTCGGCAACGACCCATGGGGCGACGGACGTACGCTTGAATGGGCAATCCCGTCACCACCGCCATTCTACAACTTTGCACAAACACCGCTTGTCCGTGGACTTGACCCGTATTGGATCGAGAAAATGGAAGGCAACAAAGAAGGCATGGTGTATGCTGAGCCGCTTGGCGATATCCACATGCCGAATGGATCATTCATTCCTTTCGTTATCTCACTTGGCATGTTCATCGCAGCGTTTGGTGCTATGTACCATACGGACGGACATGCGTGGGCGCTTCCTGTATTGATCGGTGGTCTTGCGATCACATTCGGTTCGATGCTTGTGCGTTCATTGAAAGATGACCTTGGATTCCATGTAACAAAAGAAGAATTGATTGCGGATAACGAACGCATTCAAAGAGAAGCAAGAGCGCTGGAAGGAGGCAAAAAAGGTGGACTTAAATAAACGATATACCCCACAAACTTGGCCCGATCATCCTGAAACGGCGACGCTCGAAGGGAAGAACAAGTTCGTTGGTTTCTGGTTGCTGCTGGCAGCTGAGACCGTCACCTTCGCCTCTCTCTTCGCAACTTATCTTGCGTTGAAAGATAAAGGCCCAAGCGGAATGGAATTTTCCGCTTCTGGCTTGTTCGAACTGCCGCTTGTGTTTGCCATGACAATGATTCTTTTGACATCTTCGTTGACAAGTGTTTACGCGATGTATCATATGAAGAATCATAATTTCAAGGCCATGCAGGCATGGCTCGGAATTACCGTGCTATTGGGGCTTGCGTTCCTAGGTCTGGAGATTTATGAGTTTAATCACTATGTACATCTCGGTTTTGGTTTTACCAATAGTGCCTTTAGTTCCGCATTCTATGTATTAGTCGGAACTCACGGAGCTCACGTAGTCTTCGGGCTTAGCTGGTTCATCGCGTTAATGCTCCGTAACGCTAAACGCGGCTTGAACATGTACAATGCACCGAAGTTCTATCTTGCCGCTCTTTACTGGCATTTCATTGACGTAGTATGGGTGTTCATCTTCACTGTAGTCTACTTGATGGGAGTGATCGGTTAATATGGCACACGATACTCACGATATTCACAGATCCAGAACGGAATTTGAATTTATCAAGAAAAAACGTGCTACCGAGATGCGCGGCCAGTTGACATCATTCGCTATGATGATTTTCTTGACATTGATCGCGTTCACTTTAGTGGCAGCTGATTTTTCGAATTACTTGATCGTGCCGATTATCTTGTTATTGGCTGCAATTCAAGTCGTGCTTCAGCTTTATAACTTCATGCACATGAGCAATAAAGGCCACGGCATGATGGCATTCTTCATGTTCAGCGGCATTTTTGTCGCATTCACCATCGTTCTTACGATGGTAACCATTGTATGGTGGTAAACTGAAAAACTCCGGACTTTCAAAAGTCCGGAGTTTTTTTCTGTTGATCGGCTATGGGGACAGCCAAATGTCATGATTCGTTCATTGATATGGCAAGCCATCCCCTATATAATTAGGGTACTTAAGGAAAAAAGGAGGTACGGTCTAATGCCAATCAGCATTTTTGGCTTCGAGGCGTTATGGAGCCCCTGGTATTTTGCATTTCTCGTACTGATTACGCTTTTATATTTTCTAGTCACCACTAAGTGGAGATATAAATTCACTGATAGCGAACCGCTTCAAACCAAGCAGGCCTTGCTCTTTGTCTCTGGGATGGCCTTGATCTACGTTTTGAAAGGCTCGCCGGTCGATTTGCTTGGCCACATCACCTTGACAATGCATATGGTTCAGATGGGCTTGCTTCTGCTATTGGCTGCCCCATTGATCATCATGGGGATCCCTTCTTATATTTGGCGGGCATTCATTGGCTTGCCAATCATCAATCCTCTGTTTATGTTCTTCACTAAACCATTGATTGCCTTGCTGCTATTCAGTTTGTTTTTCTCGGTCTACCATTTGCCGCTTGTTTTTGATTTCGTCAAACAAGATGTGCTCATCCACAGCATTGTCAGCACTCTATTATTCGTCTCAGCTTTAATTTACTGGTGGCCAGTGGTCAACAACCTGGAAGGCATGCACAAATTCCATGGCCTTAAAAAATTGGGTTATCTATTCGGTCTAAGCGTCTTGATGACCCCAGCTTGTGCCTTGATCATTTTTAGCACGACACCATTTTATGCCACCTATTCAGACGGGGAAGCCTGGATGCAGGCGATGGCGTTATGCGTGCCTGCAGGAACATTGGCTCAACTTAATTTGTCCGGTCCCGAACTCTTTACAAACATGTCGCTGATCGAAGACCAACGCACGGGCGGCATCACGATGAAAATTATCCAAGAACTGGTGTTTACCGTATTCATTTGGCTGGTCTTCCATGAATGGCTTAAAAACGAAACAGCTAATGCTGATGAAATCACCGCCAAGGTTTTGCAGGACCGCAAAGATATGGCGTATTACAGACATAATGGGCAATGACCCAAAAGGAGTTTAATTAAATGAATTTGCCGCTATTGCCAACCATCAGTACATTCTTTATCGTCTTGAGCGCCGTATTGGTGGCGATCGGATGGAACTTAATCCTCAAACGCCGCATTGAAGCGCATAAAAAAGTAATGCTGGGTGCCGGGGCTGCCGCGCTGACGTTTTTCATCATCTATGTCTCGCGTACACTGTTTGTAGGAAACACGGCATTCGGGGGACCGGATGAGTTGAAAATCTACTATACGGTCTTTTTGATTTTCCATATCACGCTTGCAACAATCGGGGCAGTGATGGGGCTGGTGACCATTTATTGGGGCTTGAAAAACCGCCTCGACAAACACCGCAAAATTGGCCCATTTACAAGCGTCGTCTGGTTCTTCACCGCAATTACAGGAGTGACCGTTTATTTATTGCTTTATGTATTTTATGAAGGCGGACACACGACTTCCGTTTTCAAAGCGATTCTGGGTGGATAAAAAAAGCACTGAGCAACTTATGCTCAGTGCTTTTTTGTGTATTTTAAACTTTGAATTCCATTTTGATAATGCCGGCTTCCCGTGCTGATGTGAAGAGGATAACCAATAACGGCCCAATAAAGAATCCGAGAAAGCCGATCAGTTGAAGGCCGATAAACATGGCGATCAATGTGGCAAGCGGAGATAGCCCGATTTGGGTGCCCATCACTTTCGGTTCCACGGTTCTTCGGATGACCAGTAACACCAATGCCAAAATAGCCAGCTGCGTGCCTTGAACGATGTCCCCGACGATGAACATGTAAATGAACCAGGGGGTCAATACGATAATCGAACCGAGAATCGGGATAAAGTCGATGACCCAGATAACAAGCGACATGACCAAGGCATATTCAGGGGCAATAAACAATAAGGCGATCAATGACACAGCGAAAATGATCAAGCTGACAAGGAATTGGGCTTTCAGGAAGCCAAAGACAACATTGTTCAGCCGGGCGCTCATAAAGCGTACTTTTTCAGCAGTCGATTCCTTCATGCGGTTAAACAGCATGCCTTTTAAATCCATCAAATCGAGCATGAATAAGAACAGCGCGATGAGGAAGACGATAAAGCTGACCAAAAAAGAAGGGATGCCCGTCAATAAATTGGTGACTGTATCGTAATTGACGAATGTCAAGATCCAGTCGCGAATACCTTCCGCAAACGCAATCAATTCCGTTTCGAATGAATTGACGACTTCGACTGGCATTTCAGCAGTGGAACGCAGGAAAAAGGCTTCTACTTCGCCCCACATATGCGAGAGGGAATTTGTATACTCTGGAACCATTTTTGAGAATTGGATAATTTGGCCAACCAACTGCGTGATGATCCAGTAAACCAAGCCAGAAGCGATGACTAGGAAAAGAATAAATACCGTGATGACTGCGCCTTTGCGCTCCCATTTGAACCGTTTCTGCACGAATTTCACAAACGGCTCCAAGAAGATAGCGGTGAGCAATGCGATGATCAATGGAACGGCAATCGGCAATATGTATATAGAGATTAACGCAATAATAGCGATGACCAATAATAGGGTCGCCAGTTTTTTATTAAACCACTTGCCCACAATAAACCTCCTTCAATTGACTGCATGAAACTTCACGGCAAAGCATTTGTTTAAAAAAACCGCAGTTCGTATTGAACTGCGGAAATTTTACGCTTTGATTTCGAACTCGGAAATTTCTTTTTTGATGGAAGCCAAAATTTCAGCGCCAGTTTTCAATAGGTGATCCGGGAAATGCTCGTCTTCACCATATTCAATGCCGTGCGGGTAATAATGCTTGCCGATGACCGGCTTCAAGACACGCATAGTCGCATCGTTAGCATCAACATCTCCGTCGATCGCATAAGCGAACACGCGCAAGTAATAAGTGCCTTCGCGGACGATGAATTTGCGGTCGTATGTGACGCGCTCATAATCCCATTGGCCTTCTTTCGTCAAACCATGCTTGTTCATGATGTCTTCAAGCAATGTAATATCCACTTCGATGTTCTCTAGTCCTGTATTTTCAAAATACATGGGATCTCCTCCTCTATAACAAAAAAAGACTGAATGCTCCTTTAATAATAGATCATATTTTGGGTACATGCAATGGCTAGATTGTGTCAGAATGCAGGCGGCTGTTATAATGGGGAAAATGGGTGTCAGGAGCTGATTCAGTGAAGGACTTGTTACGCATCATGATTTTCTTGGCAATTGTCCTGATTGGACTGTTTTACTTGGACCCGTCAATCAGTGAAAACGAATTGCTTGAAGCACCGCGGCCGGCGGATCCTTTGCCTGCCGATAATTTGACGGAATCGGCGCTCGATGTTGAACGGCCGACGAGCGGGCTTTCCGTCCATATTGGGAAGCCGGCGGAAGAGTGGCTGGCAGAGCATGGCAAGCCCGACCGCATCGAGCCATCCGCTTTTGGCTATGAATGGTGGGTATACGATGCCGCATATTCGAATTTTGTTATGGTCGGAGTAAAAGAAGGGGAGGTTGTCCAAGTATATGCGGCTGGCGAGTCAACGGATATCGAACCTTATGAAATCGGCCAGACAATAGAAGAGCTCTACAGGTTTACGATCGTCCAGAACGAAGTGACCGTCAAGTACGGTACCAATACCTATACTTTCAATTTAAGCGAGCAGGATATGGATAAGCGGATCTTGGTCAGTTTTGAAGACCTTTATGCACAATTGTATCTCGACGCTGAAGACCAGCAATTAGAAGCGGTCAGGTTCATGGATGCAGAAACGCTGATCCGCCATCAGCCTTACGATATGATGTATTCGGGAGATTTATTGGTGACACCAAGGCCATCATCTACTTTGCAGCGTTCTATTGATGATGCGAACGCTAAGCAATTGGTCGATTTGACCAATGTCTATCGGCTTCGCCACCAGCGCTCCTTAGTAAAAGAAAATGTCGGCATCAGTTTATTAGCCAAGCAGACGAGCGAGGAAATGGCGCGCACGGAGTTCACTTCTGCAGAAATGGAAGTGTCCGATTTGGAAGCCCGCCTGCAAGGTGCGGACATTCCATTCGATTTGGCGGCCATCAATACGGCTTCGCGCTACTACGATGCACCGGAAACTTTGCATGGCTGGTTCAATTCCCTGAGCCATAGAGGAACCTTATTGAGTACACAATACAACCAAGTCGGCGTCGGCGTGTTCGGCAAGTATTACAGCCAGATCTTGTTGAAGCAGGATCCGGGCGCCTATGAAAGCCAGTAGTCCAATAGCCGGCAACTGGGCAAGCCTTGTTTTTGGCTGTTTTCAGAAGTAATCGGTGTATGAATCTGGAAAACAATCTGCTATGATGAAAGCGTAGAGGAGGAATGCAAAGTGATCATGACCTATGAATGGGTCGGTATAACTGACTCTGCGGATGAGCTGAGTGAAATGATACTGCAATCAGAGCAGGCTGCGAAATATCGCGATGCCTATGACTCTGTCTATAGCGATAAACTATTGGCGAGGGAGATACACGATTTCGCCAGGCTGAAGGAGCTGTACGAAGAAGTGCAGCGCTTCGGCAAATACCACCCCGATTACAAACGGGTGATGAAGCAAATCCGCGTGGACAAACGCCGGCTGGACCTCAACGAAAAGGTGGCGGAGCTGCGGCTCGCAGAAAATGAGCTGCAGGACTTGATGGACCAAGTCAGCTTCATCCTTGGACGGTCGGTGTCCGAAGCGGTCAAGATCCCTTCGAGCAATCCGTTCTTTTCATCGGATTCCTCATGCGGAAGCGGCTGCGGCACAGGCGGCGGCTGTTCTTGTTCTGCATAATAAAAAAAGTGCAACCTCAATGGGTTGCACTTTTTTTATTGGCGTTTTTCTTCTAGAGCCGAAATCAATTTGATGGCGATATCAGGCCGGTCAGTGATGATGCCTTTAGCTCCGGCGTTGATCAATTTCTCCATGGCTTCCTTATCGTCGATTACCCAGTAATGAACCGGGACATTCAAACGGTCCAGGAAGGCGATGAATCGTGCAGAGTCGAGGCGGAACACGGAATGCTTCACTGGAATCTGCATAACATCCGCACGCGGTGCATATAGATGGCCAAACTGGCTATTGAAAGAAGTGAACGCTTTACGCACTTCATTTTCGCCAGCGCCGAGAGCGACGCGGTTTTGGGCATATAAATTGAAGCGGTCGATTTGTTCGTCGTAAAAGCTGGTGACGACGACACGGTCTTCTGCACCGAGTGATTCGATCAAGCGCCACAGTTTTGAAGGCACCAAACTGCCTTCATACGTATCAGGTGCGTCTTTGATGTCGATATTGATATACATCTGTGGGAATTTCTCCAGCAGTTCACGGAGCAGGACGGCTTTCTCGCCTTTGCCGCGGTAGGAATTTTCACCTTTATCGTCAACGAAGTGATATCCGAGATCGAGCGCACGCAATTCTTCGAGTGTCATTTCGGCTACGCGACCGGCTGAACCAGACGTGCGGTCAACAAACTCATCGTGGAAAACCAGGATCTCCTCGTCGTTGGTCATGCGAATATCGATTTCAAACCCGTGGACGCCGAGTTCTGCGGCGCGGTCAAAGGCTGCCATCGTATGCTCCGGTGCGAGCGAGCTGCCGCCGCGATGAGCCAGGACGATCGGGTGCTGATAATCGAGAACGGCTTTTTGCGGCCGTTTCTGTGGTTCCGTAAATGCTTTAGAGCCGGCCCATGCGGCTGCGCCAACAGCGGCTGCGGCCAGGCCGATTTTCGTTTTCTTACCCATATATGTATAACCCCCTGTTTTGGTAGTATCCACATTATAGCGGAACGCTTCACTTGCTGTCAGTTTATTCGGTTGCGGCTTTTTTTAGACCTATGGTATTCTAGAGTTTAGAAAAGAGGGATAGATATGCATGATCGCCAAGGTCTGATTGTCTATGTGCATCAGCTGAAACAAGCAAAATCGCTGCGGAAGTATGGACATGTCCATTTTATTTCCCGCAAATTGAAATATGTTGTCGTCTATATGGACCAAGACAAAATCGAAGCCACGAAAGAAAAACTATCCAAGTTGCCGTATGTCAAGAAAGTGCTGGAGTCCCAGCGGCCTTTCCTTAAGACGGAATATGAAAACGCCAAGCCCGATAAAGCGAAGGAATACGATTATAAAATCGGCTTGTGATCATTGCATCGGCGGAATATAATGGTTGAGCCTGAGAATGGCAATGAGATGGCCGAAATAAAGTTTGGTGTCTGCGTATTGTGAAGAATGTTTGACGTCCATGCGAATCGGCTCATGGCCTAACTGTTTTACGGCGTCTTCGAACACAGCCAATCGTTTTGAGCCGTCTGGCACGCCTTCACGGCAGAGATAGATCGGCATGAAATTGCCTTCTTGGGCTGGCTGGAATGCAGCGGCGACGGAAACGACAGGATGACCGTCTTTCGTTTTTGAAACGAAAACGAATCCGTGCATAAACCGTTCTTGATTGCTCTCCATCAATTGGCGAAGTTCATATATATCGCCGTACCCTTCTCCAAGTTCGATAAAACGTTGTATCATCTAAAACACGTCCTTTCCAGAATCCATTCTACCATTATGGGCGGTATTTGCAGTACTAAAATGATAAAGTAAGAGGCGATAGTATGCGTGTAGTAGCAGGACAGGCGAAAGGCCTGCCTTTGAAAGCGGTTCCCGGGAATTCGACGAGGCCGACGACTGATAAAGTAAAAGAATCCATCTTCAATATGATTGGCCCATTTTTTGATGGCGGAACCGCAGTGGACTTGTTTGCCGGAAGCGGCGGGCTCGGTATTGAAGCCTTAAGCCGTGGTATCGACCATGTGATTTTCACCGATAAAGACAAAAAAGCCGTGGAGACCATCCAGGCAAATTTGGAAAAAACCAAGTTGATAGAATCGGCGGAAGTGTACCGTGCCGATGCTGAACGCGGATTAAAAGCCATGAAGAAAAATGGCGTTAAGGCGCGCTTGCTGTTTCTCGATCCGCCTTACCATATGGAAAAAGCATATGGGCTGATGGCCAAAGCGGCTGAATTTGGTCTGCTTGAAGATGAGGCGATCATCGTGTGCGAACATGAGCGGGATATCGAATTGCCGGACGAAACAGCTGGGTGTGTCCGGTTCAAAAAGGAATTATATGGAAACACGATCATTTCAATTTACCGCTACCAGGGGGAAGAGGGAGAAAGCATTGACTAAAATTGCAGTAGTACCGGGGAGTTTCGACCCGATTACGATGGGCCATTTGGATATCGTCAAACGGGCATCATCGATTTTTGATGAAGTGAAAGTCGTAGTCATGAACAATTCATCGAAAAATCCATTATTCGATGTGGATGAACGGATGGCATTGATTGCGGAAGTGACTAAGACGATTCCGAATGTGACCGTCGATTCATTTGCCGGCTTACTGATTGACTATGCAGTAGAAGCAGAAGCAAATGCAATCATCCGGGGCTTAAGAGCCGTCTCGGATTTTGAATACGAGATGCAGATCACGTCCATGAACCGTTTTTTGAATGAAAACATTGAAACTTTGTTCATGGTGTCAAATAACCAATATTCTTTCCTCAGTTCGAGCATTGTCAAAGAAGTGGCGAAATATCAAGGCAATATTTCCGGCTTGGTGCCGGATGCGGTGGAAAAAGCATTAATAGAAAAGTTCAAATAAGTCACGTGACACGTGGCTTTTTGTTGTGGTTCGAACGAAAAGGAGAGGATATGCGATGAAAAATAAAAAACTGTGGTTTTTTGTGCTGGTGATGGCGCTCGTCGTGTTTATCAGCTCCTACCGGCTGGATGCTTATATTTCACGCCCGGGCGATGCATATGAGTTATCGCCGCTGGTGGAAGTGGAGGGGCGGGATGAAGGTGACGCAGGCACACTCAGCTTGATGACCGTAACGATGTTCAATGCGACTCCCGCTTTATACATCATGGCGCAATTCCAAGAAGGCTATAAAGTGCTCGACCCGGAACAAGTGAGAAGCCCCCACGAAAGCGACGAAGAGTACAACGTCAGGCAGCTGAAGCTGATGTCTGACTCCCAGGTCAATGCGCTGCAAGTGGCCTTTGAAGAAGCCGGCAAGCCGTATGAAGTATCGAGCAACGGCGTTTTTATCTTGAATGTGCTGGAAGATGGGGCAGCAGCTGGTTTATTGTCGCCGGGCGACCGTTTGTTGGAAATTGATGGACAAGTTTATGATTCAATGGAAGATTTTCTTGAATATTTGGGCACTAAAAAAGTGGGGGATGAAGTGGAGCTGGTGATTGAGCGTGATGAACGCACGATCAACCAGACGGTCACACTCGCCCCGTTGCCGACAGAGCCTGAGCGCGCAGGCATCGGCATTTCGTTTGTGGAAGACAAGGAAATCGAAACGACTCCGGATGTTTCGATTGATTCCGACACCATTGGCGGGCCGTCCGCCGGGTTGATGTTTACTTTGGAAATCTTGAATCAATTGCTGGATGAAGACATTACCCACGGGTATGATATCGCGGGAACCGGCACGATGGAAAGCGACGGAACGGTCGGGCCAATCGGTGGGATCGATCAAAAAGTCATGGCAGCAGACCGTGCCGGCATTGACGTTTTCTTCGCGCCGGATGATGAGGGCGATTCCGATACACCGAGCAATTTTGATGTCGCCGTTGAAACCGCAGAAGAAATCGGCACCGAGATGGATATCGTCCCGGTCACCGACATTGATGCGGCACTTGATTATTTGACGGAACTGCCACCGAGGTAAATAGGCGGCGTCGTGTATTCTTTTTTTAAAGAATCTGCGCCGACCGCTTGAAGGTAAAGTGCTGATGCGCGGATATCGAGCTGTCCCATATTTCCTGTCAAATCCGCGGCGCGGCTGATGACAGGGAGCGGGATGGCTTTTTTTCGTTCGTTCAGATAACGCCTGCCGTTATGTGTCATGCCGAGCAAGCGAATGTATTCAGGATGTTTTACAGCTTGTGCTTCCTGCTGCGTGTAGCCGGTGAAGATGTGGGTCAACATGCGCTGTATGCGCGTACGAGTAAAGCGCTTGCTTTTCACTCGGTTGATAAATACATCGAAAGTCTCCGAACTCTTCGCCGATTCATGGATCAAGTTTTCGATGCCTTCCGTTACTTCAGCAAACCGTGCAAGTGCTTTTGGCCCTTCGCGCAAAATCGTGAAGCGCAGCATGGGATAGAATCGTTGCCAATCGACAAACCCTTGCTGCTCAGCATGGACGCGTTCAAGCAAGCGGATACTGCTTGACGGTAAATATGACGTTAATTCCCTGAGCTCTTCGCCTTCGAAAAAGGCATTGCGGATGCCCGTCGCACTGGCAATCGCGACACCAGGCTCTAGCGGGTCGTGGTAGCCTGCACCGATGCGCTGGATCGTCAGCGGTGCCATATTACTGTTAAGCGTGCGCGCCGCTTCAATATAATGAAAGCCCAAAATATTATTCGGCTTGGTCAAGTCGGCATAACGAGCACTGCCGTTTGTTAAGCTCAAGTAGGCGTCGTTCAACGCCTTCGGATAGCTGATGCCAGTCTGAACCCTATCATGGATGACTTTTTCGTATTGCTCTCTTTCTGCGGTCAATAATTCCAGGCTGCCAAGGAACGGTTCGATGTTGCCTTGTTCGCTACCGAAGCAAAAAGAAGCGCATCCTGCTGCTTCAAGCAATTCGATGGCGCCTCGCGCGAATTCAGAAGCCTGCGCAGTCGCAAAAGCGTAAGGCAATTCGATGACCACATCGACGCCAGCCGAGAGCGCCATTTCCGTGCGCGTCCATTTATCGGCAAATGCCGGCTCGCCGCGCTGAAGGAACTGGCCGCTCATAACGGCGACGACTACGTCCGCCCCTGACAGCTGCTTTGCCTTCGCTGCGTGATGCAAATGGCCATTATGAAAAGGGTTATATTCAACAACGATTCCTGTCGCTTTCATTACAGCACCTTCTTTTGGTATGATTAGTTCTAGTATAACGATGAGCGAATTATGGTGACAAGATTTTTTCTTGACATCGTTTGTTCTACATTATATAATCAACTTTGTTGTCTTGAGGTGATTACTTATGAAAATAGCGATTCAACAGCTACAAAAGTATCGTAACGACGGGATGCCAATTGACCAGTATGTTCAATTGGATGAGGTGAAAAAGCGCAATAGCGATATTCGCGCCGTATCTCCTATACACGTCACAGGACACTGTACGATTGGTTCGCAACAAATGACGTGCATGCTTCATCTTGAAGGGACGCTCACGCTGCCCTGTGCACGAACTTGGGAAGATGTCGAATATCCGGTCAGCATCGATACCGTGGAAATCTTCGATTGGTCTGAAAAAGGCCGTGAAGAAGGCGAGGACGAATATGTCCACGCGGTAACGACTGAAGTCATTGATCTTCAGCCGATTTTAGAAGAGCTGATCGCCCTTGAAGTCCCAATACAGGTCTTTAAGGAAGACTCAGAACAAACCGTCATCAAAGGCGGCAACGACTGGTCTTATTTGTCAGATGAAGAAGTTCTGGCCAAGAAGGAAGAAGCACAATCAAAACCGGATCCAAGACTGGCTGATTTAGCCAAGTATTTCGATCAGACAGATGAATAGAATCATTGTAAGGAGGTGTCACCAATGGCTGTACCGTTCAGAAGAACATCCAAAACCGCTAAAAGAAAACGCCGTACGCATTTCAAGCTATCCGTACCTGGTATGGTAGCGTGCCCAAGCTGTGGCGAAAGTAAATTGGCTCACCATGTCTGCAAAGCATGTGGATCATACAAAGGCAAAGAAGTAGTAGCTAGCAAATAAAACAGTATTTGCTTAGAAAAAGGTTATCTGGAGGCCATGGCTCCGGATAACCTTTTTCATTTGCCGAAAAACAGGTAAACTAGAGCCAGAGGTGAAACAAAACATGGCATACATAATCGAAACGAAAAATCAGGTAATGACATTTACGATTGACCGGCCCCATATTCGCAATGCTATCAATAATGACGTGATGGAAGGGTTTGAAGAACTCGCAACACGCGCAAGAACAGAAGACATCCGCTATGTCATCATCACGGCGACAGGCGAGCAGGCATTTTGTTCAGGCGGCGACTTGTCGGTTTTCCATGAACTGAAAACAGAACAGCAAGCTTGGCCGATGCTCAGCCGCATGGGCGACGCCTTATACCGCATCAAGACAATTCCTGTCCCGGTTATTGCGCTTATCAACGGCACGGCAGTCGGCGGGGGCTGTGAGATTGCGACGGCGTGTGACTACCGGCTGGTGAAGAGCCACGCCAAATGCGGCTTTATTCAAGGGACGCTAGCGATCACGAGCGGGTGGGGAGGCGGCACCTATCTTTTTGAATCTTTAAAGCATGACGCAGCACTCAAGATGCTCAGTGATGCACGCGCCTACACAGCGGCTGAATTGCATGAGAACGGATGGGCCAGCGCCATCATCGAAGAAGACGGGGATATTGACCGGTTCTTGGCGTCGATGGATCGTGTATTGCCATCCATCCACCGTGCGTATAAAGCCATGGCGCTCCGCAAGTGGCAGGAAACGAATTTGAAACTGCGTGTCGATCAGGAAATCCGCGAATGCGCCAGATTGTGGGCAGAGGAAGCGCATCATCAGGCCGTGGATGGATTTTTGAACAAAAGCAAAAAATAAGGCGCCTGAGGGGGCTTTTTTTTATGGATTAATGGTAGCTCCGTCATCTGATAGAACCGAACAGACGGAACATTATGGAAAATATTTTTTTCAATAGTTGAAATCGCTTACAAAATTCGTATATGCTAGAGAAGGGAGAAAACTTAGGGGGTATTTCATACATGAAAAAAATCCTGATTGCCAACCGGGGCGAAATTGCACGGCGCATTATCCGCACATGCGACCGCCTCGGCATCGAAACCATCGCAATCCACTCTGAGGCGGATGGGGAACTGCCTTATGTGAGTGAAGCGACAGAAGCGGCAGCGATCGGCCAGAACCCGGTCGCGCAATCTTATTTACAAGCAGATAAAATTATCGAAGAAGCTGTAAAGCGCAATGCTGAAGCGATCCATCCAGGTTATGGCCTGTTATCGGAAAACGCGGATTTCGCACGTAAAGTTACAGAAGCGGGACTAATCTTTATCGGCCCGAAACCTGAAGTCATCGAAACGATGGGCGATAAGCTCGGCTCCAGGCGCACGATGAAACAAGCTGGTGTGCCTGTCGTTCCAGGGACAGCTGAAGGGGTATCGGACATTGAAGCAGCTGTTTTGGAAGCGAAGGCGATCGGCTATCCGTTGATGTTGAAGGCGAGTGCGGGAGGCGGCGGCATTGGCATGGTGTTGTGTGAAAATGAGCAAGCGCTCACTCAGCAGTTTGAATCGGTCAAAAACCGTGCCAAAGCCTACTTCGGAAACGACATTGTCTATCTGGAGAAATTCATTGCCAATGCACGCCACATAGAAGTGCAGATTTTTGGCGACGAGTCAGGCAATATTGTCCATTTGTATGAGCGCAACTGCTCTGTACAGCGACGCAATCAAAAAGTCATCGAAGAATCGCCGTCTCCGGACTTGCCGGAAGCCGCCAGAACCAAGCTGTGTGAAGCAGCCGTCCAAGCTGCTCGCGCGGTCGGCTACACAAATGCAGGAACGGTGGAGTTTATCGTTGATGAAAACAACGATTTTTACTTCCTGGAAATGAACACCCGTCTGCAAGTGGAACATCCAATTACCGAAGAAGTGACGGGAATCGATTTGGTTGAATGGCAAGTGAATGTGGCAAGGGGCGAAGCATTGCCTGCACAAGACACAATCCAGACGACTGGACATTCAATCGAATACCGTATTTATGCGGAAGACCCGAAAACATTTTTCCCGTCTCCTGGGACATTGTCCGTCTTGAAATGGGGTGCTGGTGCCCGTATTGAAACGGGATACGAAGAAGGCAATAAAGTTACGCCATTCTACGATCCAATGATTGCCAAGGTGGTATTGACAGGGGTGTCGCGGGAAGAGGTCTTAAATAAATCCAGAAAATTCTTTGACGAAACGGTGATTGAAGGGGTAAAAACCAATCTGCCGTTATTTGATCAATTTATCGAATCCAAACAATTTATAGAAGGAAATTACGCGACGGCCGTATTGGCTCAGTGGCTTACACAACAAAAGGAGGAAAAAACAGTATGAAACAACTAACAGCATCTATGGCCGGAACGGTCTTGAACATTGCAGTCAACGAAGGGGATTCTGTATCGGCGGGGCAAACCGTTCTTACTCTTGAATCGATGAAAATGGAAATTCCGGTAGAAGCGGAATTCAGCGGAAAAGTCGAAAAAGTCGATGTGGAAGTTGGCAGCTTCGTCAACGAAGGGGACACATTGGTGACGCTCGGCGAATAAGGCATTTGAATCCAAAGGGGTGGAAGAAATGACGAAAACGACTGAAACAACGGGATATAATACAAGGCTTGAAGAAAAGCTTTCGAAGATTTTCGCAGGCGGGCAAGAAAAATACCATGAGAAGTTGAAAGAAAGTAATAAACTATTTGTCAGAGACCGCTTGAATTTGTTGTTTGATGACGGTGATTATATTGAAGATGGCCGTTTCGCGAATGTGGAAGCGGGCGATCTTCCGGCAGATGGCGTCGTCACGGCGATCGGCAAAGTGAACGGCGAAACCGTTTGCGTCATGGCAAACGACTCCACCGTTAAAGCAGGGTCATGGGGCTCACGGACAGTGGAGAAAATCATTCGTATCCAAGAAACGGCTGAAAAGATGCAAGTGCCGATGCTTTATTTGGTGGACTCGGCAGGAGCGCGCATCACCGACCAATTGGAGATGTTCCCGAATCGCCGCGGCGCAGGCCGCATTTTCCACAACCAAGTGCGCATGTCCGGAATGGTCCCGCAAGTATGCTTATTGTTCGGTCCATCTGCGGCAGGCGGGGCATACATCCCGGCGTTTTGTGATATCGTCATCATGGTTGAAGGAAATGCCTCAATGTATTTAGGGTCGCCGCGCATGGCAGAAAAAGTCATCGGCGAGAAAGTATCGCTCGAGGAAATGGGCGGCGCCCGCATGCACTGTACTGTCAGTGGCGTTGGCGATGTATTGGTGTCCACCGAAGAAGAAGCGATTTCGGAAGCGCGCCGCTATATGGCATTCTTCCCGGCAAATTTTGCCGGCAAGCCCGAAGTGCTCGAAGCAAAAGCAAAGAAAGCGGGACGCAGCCTCGAAGAAATCATTCCAGAAAACCAAAACGCGCCATTTGATATGTATGAACTGATCGACCAGTTGATCGATGAAGATAGCTTTTTCGATATCAAGAAGTTGTTTGCGCCGGAATTGATCACTGGCCTCGCTCGAATCGACGGGCAAGCGGTCGGCATCATTGCCAACCAACCGAAAGTAAAAGGCGGCGTATTGTTCGGGGATTCTGCTGATAAAGGCGCCAAGTTCATCAACCTATGCGATGCCTTCTCGATTCCGCTATTGTTCCTCGCCGATGTGCCTGGCTTCATGATCGGCACGAAAGTGGAACGCGCAGGCATCATTCGCCACGGCGCTAAGTTCATCTCTGCGATGAGTGCGGCGACTGTGCCGAAGATTTCGGTCGTCGTACGTAAAGCATACGGCGCCGGGCTTTATGCGATGGCAGGACCTGCTTTTGAACCGGATGTGTGCATTGCGCTTCCGACAGCGCAAATTGCCGTCATGGGACCTGAAGCGGCAGTCAATGCGGTTTATTCCAATAAGATCGAAGCGATCGAAGACCCGAAAGAGCGCCTGGCCTATGTCCAGCAAAAACACCAGGAATATAAAGAAGAAATCAATATTTATCGTTTGGCATCAGAGCTTATCGTCGATGAAATCGTCGCGCCATATGCGCTTCGTGATGAATTGTCCAAACGCTTAACGATCTATGCCACGAAAGATTTGCCATTGCCGTATCGAAAACATCCGATCATTCCTGTATAATGAGTAATAGACGTGGAGTCTGCCTAACAAGGCAGGCTTCTTTTTTAGCAGACACCCAAGCAAATGGATGTCTCTTAACTACGATTGCTCTGAAAAAGGAGGGGTTTCCATGAAATTCGCAATCATCGGCGGAAACGCCCAGGCGTTGCTGCTCGCACATCTATTGAAAAAAGAAGGCGATGTGCAGCTGATCATCACGAACGAACAACAAGCCGCTGAACTCAACGCGCACGGCCTTATATGTGGAGCGACAAAACAGCCGATTTCCGTCTATACCGATTTTGAACAGGTGGACCCGGATGCTTATATATTTATTGCGGTTCATTCAGAAGAACTGCCACCCATTTTAAAACTGTTGAAAATCCGCCGGCCGAGCAATCCACTCGTGTTTGTCCAACAAGGGATGCTATATATCGAAAAAGCCCGTCTATTGGCACATCGACAAATTGCGGCAGCCACATTGGATTGCGACGCAGTCAAAGTCAATGGACATGAAATTAAGTACGCTAAAACGCCTCAGTTGAGCCTTGGTGTATTGAAAGGTGAACCTGTGCAATTCGAAGCGCTCACCCATATGGGGCACGTAACCGTTGAGTGGACAGAGGACATTGAGAAGCGATTGTATGAACAGCTGTTGAGAGACAGCCTCATTAATCCGTTGACGGCATTGATGAAAATCGAAAAGGGGCGTTTGATCACCGACCCGAATGCCTACGAATTGTTCCGCAACCTTTACAACGAGCTATATTTGGCGTTTCCGGAAATCGAAAGCTTGCAGCCGATCGAGCGAGTCGCTGCCTATTGCGCGTCACGGCCGGAAGAAATATCTTCCATGCTTGCAGACCGCCTGGCCAATGACCCGATGGATGTTGATGGGCTGATGCTGTATATGCTGCAAATTTCGAAGTTGGATCTGCCGTTGTTCAAAGCGTTCTATCATTTATTGAAGACTGTTGAGGAAAACTAATGGAATGGATATCTACTGCCGGGAACGTGTTGCTTTACGTACCGTTTATCTTATTTTTGTTTGTCTATGCATTGATCTATAAGTCCCAAAAACGCAAGGCGCTCGGCATCGCTGCTGATGTTACGGCTTTTCTGTTGTTCTTTTCAGTGCCAGCGTCGATTGAATTGCTGTTTGGCGCGAAAGTTCAGCCATTCATCTTGATGGCGGCATTGTTGTTTGCGATTTTTCTGCTGATCCGGGAGTGGAAAACTCAAAAAGAATTGGAAGTAATCAAGTTTCTGCGCAAAGTGTGGCGCATATGTTTTTTGGCTTTGGCCGCCGTTTATGCCGCTACTTGGCTTGCCGGACTTATCTTTTTAGCGATCCAATCATTCCGCTAGGCGGATTTTTTCTCAAGCAATCCTCCTTTTGTTATAGTAGTCTTTGAATGTAAAGCGAAAAGGGGATTCAACTTCATGAAATTAGAGGAGAAATACATACCGCCATCCTCCAAATTGATGGCTGATTATACGAACAAAGAACAAACGATTTTGCAATACTTTTCCTATAAGCCTTCTTTGGATCAAGCCCGAAACAGGCTTGAAACTCTTGAAAACCATCCGGTCGACCGGGAAAAACTAGCGTCCATCATCGCAGACTACATGGAACCTTTCGGAATATCTGAAGCGTCTAGGCAAAACCTTGCCCATTTTAAAGAAGGCGCATCGGTCGTTGTGACTGGCCAGCAGGCAGGATTGCTGACTGGCCCATTGTACACAATCCATAAAGCGATTTCTGCTGTTTTATTGGCAAAAGAAGCATCCGAAATGTTGGACACATTAGTCGTGCCGGTGTTTTGGATTGCCGGCGAAGACCATGACTTAGCAGAAATCTGCCATATTTATCGTGAAACAAACGGCCGTGTTGAAAAGCTGAATTATCCGCATGCCAAACTCGGGAAATGTGCTGCTTCGCACGCAGCGCTCAAAGCGGATGAAATCGAAGCATTTTTGGAAGAGTATTTCCGCAGTTTGCCCGAGACCGCGCATACAAAAGAAATTCATTCCTTGGTTTTTGAGCATCTTGAAAAAGCTGATACATTTACCGTATTTTTCGCGAGCTTGCTTAATCATTTCTTCCATAAAGAAGGTTTGCTTTATATTGATGCCGCGAATGAGCAATTGCGCGCTTATGAATCAAGCTTTTTCTCGAAGATCATCACAAACAGCGAGTCAATTGCGAAAACAGTCGTGAAAGCTGAAACTGCCCTTCAACAAGACGGCTATACTGCAGGAATTGATGCTAAAGAAGAAGCGGCGCATTTGTTTATCACCATCGAAGGCGAACGCTTGTTGCTCGAGCGGGACGGAAACCGTTTTGCTGTCAAGAATACAGCGCTAAGCTATACGGAACAAGAACTGTTGGATATTGCCAAGCATGAGCCGGAACGTCTAAGCAATAATGTCGTGACACGGCCATTAATGCAAGATTTTGTCTTTCCGGTGCTGGCTTTTGTCGGTGGGCCAGGGGAAATCGCGTATTGGGCGGCTTTAAAAGGCGCGTTCGAACTGATGGGAATGGAGATGCCGATCGTCATGCCAAGGCTCAGCGTCAGCTTAATCGACCGTCGGACTGCGGGACTATTGGAGAAACGTGACTTGAGTTTTGAAGAAGTCGTTGTCGAGCGGAAAATTCCCCAGCTGCGCACTGAACTGTTCGATCACATCAGAGATGGCGAGACGGAAGCGAAAATCGACGAAGTCAAACAAGGCTTGACTGAAGAGTACGAAGAACTGATCAGCCGCTTTACGGCGGTTAGCGCCGGGCTTACGCCTTTGGCTGAGAAAAATTTGCGTATCCACTTAGCGCAGCTGGATTTCCTGAAACACAAGCTGCAAGACGAAGTGGCGATCCAAAACAGCACCCAGTTTAACCAACTGGCAGCGATCGAAAATGCCCTGCTGCCTGAATCAGGGTTGCAGGAGCGAATTTACAACCCGGTGCCATATTTGAATCAGTATGGCAAAGATCTCGTGGAAGACCTATTGGCGTTGCCGATGAAATATAATAACACCCACAAAATTGTCATTCTTTAACTTGGAAAAGCCTGCATATGCAGGCTTTTTTTATGTCAAGTAAACTCTTTGAGATGAAATGCTGTAACAATAGTGAAATATTTCAAAAACAAGTGGTGGCATGTGGGGGAATGTGGTACATTAATTATAATAAGTGGGGTGAAAGGCATGTTCATGGGCGAATTTCAACACAATGTTGATGCTAAGGGCAGATTAATCGTTCCTGCAAAATACCGTGAATTGCTTGGTGAGAATTTTGTGATCACCCGGGGCCTGGATCAATGCTTATTTGGTTATCCGATGAATGAATGGAATAAAATTGAAGAAAAATTAAAAGAAATGCCAGTTACGAAAAAAGATGCACGAGCATTTACACGTTTTTTCTTCTCAGGGGCTCAGGAAGTGGAACTTGATAAGCAAGGGCGCGTCAATATACCTGCCAACCTTTTGTCTTACGCCAAAATCGAAAAAGAATGCATCATACTCGGTGTCTCCAATCGTTTTGAAATATGGGCGAAAGATGCATGGGAAGCGTATTTTGAAGAATCCGAAGAATCCTTTAATGAAATTGCCGAAAACTTAACTGACTTTGATTTTTAATTTACCGAACGGGGGGACTGGGTTGTTCAATCACACTACAGTTTTGCTGCATGAAACTGTCGATGGGCTGAACATTCGTCCAGATGGCATATATGTAGATTGTACACTCGGCGGCGCGGGCCATAGCGAATATTTGGTTCAGCAGCTATCCGATGAAGGACATCTGTACTGCTTTGATCAAGATGTAACAGCAATCGAACATGCAAAAGAAAAACTGAAAGACCATTTACATAAGATTACTTTCATCCATGCAAACTTTAAGTATTTAAAAGAAGAATTGGAAAAGCACGGAATCGAGAAAGTTGACGGCATCTTGTACGACTTGGGCGTTTCCTCGCCCCAGCTCGATACGCCAGAACGCGGGTTCAGCTATCATCACGATGCCCCACTCGATATGCGCATGGACCAAAGCGCGGAACTGAGCGCTTACCATGTCGTGAACGAATGGCGCTTCGAAGATTTGGTACGCATTTTCTACCGTTACGGAGAAGAGAAATTCTCCAAGCAGATTGCACGTAAAATCGAAGCTGCAAGAGAAAAACAGCCAATCGAAACGACAGCTCAACTGGTTGAATGCATCAAAGACGGCATTCCAGCGCCAGCGAGGCGTAAAGGCGGCCATCCGGCAAAACGCGTTTTCCAAGCGATCCGCATTGCGGTAAACGATGAGCTTGGGGCTGCTGAAACTTCTTTGCAGGATGCGATCGACATGCTCGCAGTCGGCGGAAGAATCAGCGTCATCACGTTCCATTCGCTCGAAGACCGCTTGACGAAGGCTTTATTCAAGGAAGCTTCATCACTTCCGGAACTGCCGCCGAACTTGCCGGTCATCCCGGATGGTCTTGAACCGAAATTAAAATTAATCACTCGAAAACCTATATTGCCATCTGAAGACGAATTGGCGCATAATAATCGGTCGCGTTCCGCCAAGTTGCGGATTGCGGAGAAAATCAAACTCTAAGGACGTGTTTAAATGGCGTTGAATGCGAGAACCCAAACCTACATCCAACAGCCGGCCGTTCCGCAAAGTCCGAATAGACAGCCGGCTAAAAAGAAAAAACTCATCACCAAAGGCGAGAAAATCCTTTATACAGCTTTCCTGGCTGTCTGCATCATGTGCGCATTGCTCGTCTTGCAAAATCAGTCGACAATCCAAGCTTCTACGCAGGAAATCCAGACAATTGAAAATTCAATCAGTGAAACGACGAAACAAAATACCGATTTGTCCGTGCAAGTAAGTGAACTGTCTTCATATGAGCGCATTTGGTCGAAAGCAAAGGATTACGGCTTAAAATTAAATGAGCGAAATGTAAAGGTAGTGCCGGGACAATGAAGAAAAAATTTCGTTTTCAAGGAGGAGCCTTTCTGCTATTTTTACTATTTGCAGGGCTCTTTTTCCTTTTAATGGCCAGAATAATCACAATTCAAGCAACGGGCAAAGTAGAAGGGCAGGAATTGGCAGCCAGAGCTGCTGCCAAATACAGCCAGGAAGAAGTATTGACCGCAGAACGCGGGAAGATTTTGGATCGCAACGGGGAAGTCATTGCTGAAGATACATTGACGTATAAATTAGTGGCGGTACTGGATGAATCGGTGACGACGAATCCGGAAAAGCCAAACCACGTGATCGATGCAGAAGAAACAGCGGCGTATTTGTCTGAGCAATTGGGGACGCCGAAAGAAGAACTGGTAAGTATTTTGGAAAATGGCATGGAAAAAGACCGTTATCAAGTGGAGTTCGGCGCAGCCGGACGGGAAATCAGCCATACCCAGATGCTTGAAATGAAAGAAAAAGAGCTGCCTGGCTTATTGTTCGTTAAAGACCTAAAACGTCTTTACCCGAACGGTGTGTTTGCGTCCCATTTGATCGGGTTCGCTATGAAAGAGGAGTTCGAGGATGGGCAAGTGAAGACCACGGGTAAGATGGGCTTGGAATCTATCCATGACGAAGTCTTGACAGGAAAAAACGGAAAAATGGAGTTCGATACCGATAAATGGGGATATCTATTGCCGAATAGCCAAGAAGCTGTCACCCCCGCTATCGATGGATCCAATCTCCAATTGACGCTGGACCGCACGCTTCAGAACTTTTTGGAAGATGCCATGTCGAGCGTCCAGGAAGAATACAACCCGGCACGCATGATTGCCGTGATTGCAGATCCAGATACCGGCGAGATCTTGGGCATGTCCCAACGCCCGACGTTCAACCCGAATACGCGTGAAGGCTTATCGGATAATTGGTTGAATGAAAGCATTGAGCTGACGATAGAGCCTGGCTCGCCGATGAAAGTATTTACATTGGCCGCAGCGGTTGAAGAGGGCAAATGGGATCCGAATGCTTATTATGATTCCGGAACCTACACATTGCTGGACCGCACGATCGGCGACCATAACAGTGGGCGCGGCTGGGGAAGCATCACATTCCTTGAGGGCTTCCAGCGTTCTTCCAACGTATCGATGGGTTATTTGCTTGAACGCCTTGGTGCGGATAATTTCATGAATTATATCGATGCATTCGGTTTCGGCGAAAAAACCGGCATCGATTTGCCGAATGAAGCGGCAGGAAAAATCCTGGATCAATATCCGATCAATAAGTTGACCACTTCCTATGGTCAAGGATCGACCGTTACGCCGATTCAGATGATTCAAGCAGCGACAGCGCTCGCTGGAGATGGCACGATGATGAAACCGTATATCATCGACCAAATCAAGAATCCTGATACAGGCGATGTAACTGTGAAATCTGAACCTCAAGAAGCCGGCACGCCAATTTCAGCAGAAACAGCGAAAAAAGTGCGTGAAATCATGGCGTCTACAGTGACATCTGAAGTTGGATCGGCGCAAGGCTTCGCATTACAGGATTATACTGTTGCCGGGAAAACCGGTACCGCACAAGTTCCAGGAGAAGATGGCCGGTATATGACGGGTACCAATAATTATTTGTTCTCATTCCTTGGAATGGCCCCGGCTGATGACCCGGAATTATTGATATACATCGGCGTTCAGCAGCCTCAATTGCCTGCGGATGAATACGGTTCTGTCCCCGTGTCCAAAATCTTTACATCTGTCATGGAAAACGGATTGAAGTATTTAAACATTGCGCCTGAGAACTCGGTCGAGGCAAAGACTGTAGAAATCGAAGATTATAAAGGGATGGCGATGGAAGAGGCTGTGTCTCAGTTGAAAGCCAAGGGGTTGAACCCGGTTATCGCTGGTGATAATTCTCAAATAAGTGATCAATACCCAGCAGCCGGCGAGAAATTGGTAGCCGGTGAAAATATCATTTTGAGAACCGGTGGCACTACCGCTATCCCGGATTTCACGGGCTGGTCGAAACGTGAGCTTCTGGCGTTCCAAGCACTCAGCGGATTGCCGCTGGAAATCGCAGGCCAAGGATTCGCGATGACACAAAGCGTAGCAGAAGGTGCAGTGCCAGAAAAAGGCGAATCTGTTATCATCGAATTGCAGCCACCGGAAGTATTTTATCCGCAGCAATCACATAATGACGAAGAAACGCAGTCACCGGATGCACAATCAACTGCTACGGAGAACCCAGAAGCCACTGAACCAATTACAGAACAGCCTGCAGAATCAACAGAACAGCCTGCAGAATCAACAGAACAACCTGCAGAATCAACAGAACAACAAACGGAACAATCCGTAAACAACGAAAATGAATAAATGAACGAGTGTACTCGTCTTCAAAGGAGCTCTATTAATGGAAGTTATAAATATATTAGGATTTGGGATTGCATTGATCATGACCGTCGCATTGATGCCAGTATTCATCCCGCTATTAAAACGCATGAAATTCGGGCAAAGCATTCGTGAAGAAGGCCCGGAATCGCATTTGAAAAAAACAGGGACGCCGACAATGGGCGGGCTGGTATTCCTTATCTCTATTATCGTGACGGTCCTATTGGTAGCCGCTTTTAATGGTGAATTGACGACGCAAGTGGTTATTTTATTGATCGTCCTATTTGGTTACGGATTGATCGGCTTTTTGGATGATTTCATCAAAGTGGTGCTCAAGCGCAATCTGGGGCTGACATCGCTTCAAAAGTTGCTGGCACAAATCGTCATCGCTGTTTTGTCATTCTTTTTGCTGCGCGCAAATGGATTTGACACGGCGCTCGGCATTCCATTTACAGATGCATCCATCGAACTCGGGTGGGTATATGTCATGTTCATCGTGTTCTGGTTGGTCGGCTTCTCCAATGCTGTTAATTTGACAGACGGGCTTGATGGGCTGGTCGCTGGGACGGCATCCATCGCTTTTGCTGCATTCGGCATATTGGCGATCGTCCAACAGGAAACCGGAATCGCCTTGTTCACGTTTGCTGTAGCAGGCGGGCTGATCGGATTCCTCGTTTTCAACAAATATCCGGCAAAAGTATTCATGGGCGACACAGGCTCTTTAGCTCTAGGCGGTGCGCTGGCTATGGTATCGATTCTATTGAAACAGGAATTGCTCCTGCTGTTGATCGGTTTGGTGTTTGTCATTGAAACCGCATCGGTCATTTTGCAGGTCGGCAGTTTTAAACTACGAAAAAAACGCATATTCAAAATGAGCCCGATCCACCATCATTTTGAATTGAGCGGCTGGTCTGAATGGAAAGTTGTCACCGTCTTTTGGGGTGTCGGTTTCATCAGCGCTGCGATTGCCGTTTTATTGGAGGTCATGTAAAATGAGAGATTTGCCGCAATTGCATCAAAAGAAAGTACTTGTGCTTGGATTGGCGAAAAGCGGCTTTACGGCTGCACGCCTTTTACATAAACTCGGCGCATTCGTGACAGTGAATGATTCCAAGCCCTTCGAAGAAAACCCTGAAGCCCAGGAACTATTGAATTTGGGCGTCACGGTTATTTGTGGGCGTCACCCGGAAGATCTATTGGACGAAGGCTTTGAATTGGTCATCAAGAATCCGGGGATTCCTTACCGCAACCACCTGATTCAGAAAGCTTTGGAAAAAGACATTCCGGTGTGGACGGAAATTGAGCTGGCTTATCGCATCAGCGAAGCTCCGTTTATCGGCATCACAGGATCAAACGGAAAAACCACGACGACGACTTTGTTGTTCCATATGCTCAATCAGGACGGCAAGTCACCGCTTATTGCGGGCAATATCGGTACAGTAGCAAGCGGAGTGGCAGAAAATGCGACAGCTGAAGACGTCATTGTCACAGAGCTTTCTTCGTTCCAATTAAAAGGGACGGAATCTTTCCGCCCGCATATCTCGATCATTACCAATCTATATGAAGCGCATCTTGATTATCATGGGTCGCTTGAAGATTATATCGGATCGAAAAAGAAAATCACGGAAAACCAGACAGTTGAAGATTACTTTATCTACAATGCTGACCAGCAGGTGCTCGTGGACCATGCGAAAACAGTTAAAGCACAAGGCATTCCTTTCACCTTGAAAGGACGCACAGAAAAAAGCATCAGTGCTGACAGTGACTATATTTATTGGCAAGGCGAGCCGTTGATCGAACGTAAACGAATCATGTTGGCTGGTGAGCATAACCTTGAGAACATTTTGTCCGCCACTGCCGCCATGCTCTTATCTGGAGGAACGAAAGAAACCATCATCCGCGTATTGACTTCTTTCACTGGGGTTAAGCATCGTTCCCAATTTGTTGGCGAATGGCAAGGCAGACGCTTCTATAACGATTCGAAAGCGACAAATGAACTTGCCACAAAAAGCGCGCTGGAAGCTTTTAGCGACAACATCATTTTGCTTGCCGGCGGATTGGAGCGCCAACATTCCTTGGAAGAGTTGCGTCCTTATATGGACCGTGTGAAAGTGCTTGTCACTTTTGGCGAGACGGCGGATCGGTTTGCTGAATTTGCAGAAAGCTGTCATGTACCGACTATCATCAAAGCAGGCTTGATGGATGATGCTGTCGAAAAAGCGGTCAGCAATTCGGCACCGGAGGATACGATCTTGTTGTCGCCTGCTTGTGCGAGCTGGGATCAATACGAAAGTTTTGAAGTCCGCGGCGATGCATTTATCGAAGCATCACGAAAATATACAGAAGCGAACGAATAAGGCGAAGGAGCGGCGGATATGGACAAAGTTATAGACATCGAAGAACGCATACCAACGCTCCGGGAGCGGCGCAGGAAAAGGTCGAACCGCAAGTTTGCGGCTTTATTGACCGTTTTCGTTTCGTTGTTGTTCATTCTTTTATACAGCCAATCCACGTATAGCGAAATCCGTGATATCAAAGTCACAGGTGCTGAGTTATTCGATGGTGAGAGCTATAAGCAGGCCAGTACGTTGGCGGTTGGGGATTCGATGTGGTCATTTGACAGCGATGAGATTGAGCAAGAAATCGAATCGCTCGAATGGGTCGAATCAGCAACAGTCCAAAAGAATTGGTTGACTTCTGTCGAAATTGATATCGAGGAATTTGTCGAGATGGGCTATTTGGATCAAGGCAATAGCTATCAGGTGGTGTTATCGAATGGCGTCGTGCTCAACCAGCCGATCAGCGTCGTTGAAGGACCGATTTTTTCGAATTTTGAAGATGAAGCCAAACGGGAAGCGTTGATTGAGCAATTGGTCAAAACCGACCCGGAAGTGCAGAATCTCATCTCTCAGGTGATTTTGGATACGGAACAGGACCGTGCAGATTACATCACGATCTATATGAATGACGGAAACGAAATCAAGGCGATTTTATCGACTTTGGCAGAGAAGATAAACTATTATCCATCTGTCACCGCTCAATTAGAAGACCGCAAAGGCATAATTGATATGGAAGTCGGCATCTATTTCCGTTCTTATAACGATGTGTTCGGATTGGCGGAAGCGGGTGAGGAACTTGAAAATGTCGAGGAACAGTGATCGTAAAAGCATCAGTAAATCGATCGTCTTCTCGCTCGTTTTTTTGGTTCTTGGATTCATCATGGCTTATTCCTATAGTTTGTCGAATCAGCGGGAAGCGGAAAATGATTTTACGGGAGCCAGTTTTTTCGAGCAAAAAGAACAATACCGGAAAGAATTGATCGAACAGCAAGAGCGCAATAAAGAACTGCGTGCAGAGCTGGATGATAAGCAAAAAGCCGTTCAGGAATTCGAACGGTCTGTGGTAGAGGGCGAAGAAAATTATACGGCATACGCCCGGGAGGCAGAAGAATTGAGACGCTTCCTCGGGCTTGTTCCGGTTAAAGGGCAAGGCTTGAAAGTAACTCTAGAAGACGGCGATTACACAGCTGACCATGTCAATCCGAATGATTACATGGTTCACGAAAGCCATGTGTTCCAAGTCATCAACGAACTTTATATTTCCGGAGCCGAGGCGATTGCCGTTAATGGGCAACGAATTCACGGCAATTCCCATATCGTCTGCACAGGTCCTGTCATCACAGTCGACGGCATCCAGCATCCTGCGCCTTTTACCATCGAAGCGATTGGCAGCCCTGAAGTTTTGACTGCCTCCATGCAGCTGTCGGGAGGCGTCCAGGACCAGCTCGTTAACGATAACATCATTGTAACGCTCGATTCTGGGCAAGCCATCGACATGCCGGCTCTTTTGTCGGAGTTGGATACAGGAGGATGACGATGAAAAAACGCATTACCGGCCGTTTTACGGTCATTCTTTTTGTCATCGGGTTTATGACTGCGACACAATACAATACGGTAAACACTAATGACACTCGGGATTCCCGGGATACATGGGAAATTCGCCAGCAATTATCGCGGGAAAAACAACTCCATTCGGAATTGCTGTCGGAAATCAGCCTGCTGGATGAAACGATCGGCAAATATGGCGATGAAGCGACTCAGGATCCAAAAGCGGTTTTGAAAGAAACCGTTGCAGATTTGCAGGTTTCTGCCGGCCTTTCGCAAGTGGTCGGCCCTGGAATTGAACTCGAAATTAGCCCGTCGCTCGAAGCGATTGCGCTTGGAACCGAAATAACGGAGATTCCGCCGGATTTATTGATCCGATTGGTAAATGAAATCAACCGCTTTAACGGCATTGAACTAGCGATAGCGGGTGAGCGTGTCATCAACACGACCGCCATTCGCGATATCAATGGCTATACTACAGTGAACACTGAGCCCATCTTGACGCCGCCGTTTACGATTGCCATTACGGCTGTGAGCATGGAGGAAGCGCGCAAGCTTTCTAGTTATTTGACGGCTTCGGCAATTCACGATGATTTTTACATAGACGATTTGACGATCACTATTTCGGAGCCTCAGGAAGAATTGATGCTGCCCGCTTTTGACGAAGAAATCAATATGGAGCATCTTGAAGCTGGGGAGGGGGAATAGAGATGTGGATGTCGATTTTAGGATTGCTGCTGGGCATTTCGCTCGGCTTGTTGGCAGATATCCAAATACCGCCTGAATACGCCAGTTATTTATCGATAGCTGTGCTGGCTTCACTGGATACACTGTTCGGGGGCATACGGGCGCACTTGCAGCAAGTATACGATGACAAAGTTTTCGTTTCGGGTTTTTTCTTTAACATTGTGCTTGCAGCAGGCCTGGCTTTTCTTGGAGTTCATTTAGGTGTAGATTTGTATTTGGCCGCCATTTTCGCGTTCGGTGTCCGGTTATTCCAGAATATTGCGGTCATCCGCCGCATTCTGCTTTCGAAATGGGCAGAAAAAAAGAAGCTTGGTGAGGCAAATTGACGAATTGCAGGAAAATTTTCTAAGTTTCGCTATTTTACTTAGACAAGGTGTGTATTTTACAATAGAATGTAATGTAGAGAAGTTTTATAAGGAGGTGCCACGAGTTGAGTCAATCAGAATTATACGTAAGTTTGGATATCGGGTCTTCCTCCGTCAAAGTATTGATCGGGGAAATGACCAATAAATCGTTGCACGTCATCGGCGTTGGCAACGTCAAATCTAATGGAATTAAAAAAGGTGCGATTGTTGATATAGATGCAACTGTCCAGTCCATTAAAAAAGCCGTTGATCAGGCAGAGCGCATGATCGGTAAAGAAATCCACGAAGTCGTGCTGGGCATCCCAGCCAACCAAGTGGCATTGCAGCCAGTTAAAGGAATCGTTGCAGTAAACAGCGAGAACCGTGAAATTACGGATGAGGATTTGGAACGCGTTTTGGAAGCGGCACAAGTGATGTCGATCCCGCCAGAACGTGAGCTGGTCAACATCATTCCCGAAGAATATGTCGTCGATCACCTTGGCGAAATCAAAGATCCTAGAGGCATGATCGGCATCCGTCTTGAAATGGATGGTACAATGGTGACGACTTCGAAAACTGTCTTGCATAATGTGCTTCGCTGCGTGGAACGTGCAGGCCTTGAAATCCGCGAGATTTATGTCCAACCGCTTGTAGCTGGAAGTTATGCATTGACAGAAGACGAAAAAAACCACGGAACGGCTTGTATCGATATCGGCGGTGGATCAACTTCAATCGCAGTTTTCCGCGACGGCCATTTGCGTGCAGCATCCGTCATTCCAGTTGGAGGAGACCATGTAACGAAAGATTTATCGATCGTCTTGAAAACCCCGACAGAGCAGGCTGAGAAAATCAAGCTCGAACATGGCCACGCATTCTTCGACGATGCTTCTGAAGAAGAAGTATTCGAAGTGCCGGTGATCGGTTCGGATTCTAGAGAACAATACAGCCAAAAATACATATCTGAAATAATCGGAGTTCGCATGGAAGAACTTTTCGAATTGATTTTAGATGAGTTGTACCGTCTCGGCGTCGATGAGTTGCCTGGCGGCGTCGTATTGACAGGCGGAATGGCCAAAATGGATGGCCTTCCTGAACTGGCAAGAAGCATTCTCCAAACGCGGGTGCGCTTGTTCACGCCTGAATTCATCGGAGTTCGCGAGCCGCAGTACACAACAGCAGTTGGATTGATCCAATACGCCTACGCAGAAGATTTGTTCTACGGAAACGTCGGCCATAGTTCAGCAGCTGCACATTCGCAGAAACCTGAGTATGTGGAGCAGCAGCCAAAAAAACAAAAACAGCCGAAACAACCGAAACAGGATAACGAAGGCGTCGTAAGCAAAGCCAAAAAAATGTTTGATCGTTTTTTTGAATAAAATCATCATTGTGTCCGGCTTATGTTCAAAAGCTGAGCAATCTTAGGAGGAAAAAAGAATGTTGGAATTTGATACAAATATCGATGCATTAGCCGTAATTAAAGTCATTGGTGTCGGTGGCGGCGGAAACAACGCAGTCAACCGGATGATCGAACATGGAGTTCAAGGAGTGGAATTCATCGCTGTCAACACAGATGCGCAAGCCTTGAACCTTTCGAAAGCGGAAACACGCTTGCAAATCGGCGGAAAATTGACGCGCGGCCTTGGCGCTGGCGCTAACCCGGATGTCGGGAAAAAAGCAGCAGAAGAAAGCAAAGAACAAATCGAAGAAGCTTTGCGCGGAGCCGATATGGTCTTCGTAACTGCCGGTATGGGCGGAGGTACCGGTACAGGCGCAGCGCCTGTTATCGCCGGGATCGCAAAAGAGCTTGGCGCATTGACAGTGGGTGTCGTCACTCGCCCGTTCACATTTGAAGGACGCAAGCGTTCGACTCAAGCCATCGGCGGAATCGCGACGATGAAAGAATCAGTCGATACGTTGATCGTCATCCCTAACGACCGTCTTCTTGAAATCGTTGACAAAAACACGCCGATGCTTGAAGCATTCCGTGAAGCGGATAATGTCCTTCGCCAAGGTGTACAAGGCATCTCTGACTTGATCGCAGTTCCTGGACTTATCAACCTTGACTTTGCCGATGTGAAAACAATCATGTCGAACAAAGGTTCAGCACTTATGGGAATCGGTGTCTCTTCTGGAGAAAACCGCGCTGCCGAAGCGGCGAAAAAAGCCGTTTCGAGCCCGTTGCTTGAAGTATCTGTCGATGGGGCAAAAGGCGTCTTGATGAACATTACAGGCGGTTCGAACTTGAGCTTGTATGAAGTACAGGAAGCAGCCGATATCGTTGCATCCGCTTCTGATGAAGAAGTGAACATGATCTTCGGTTCTGTTATCAACGATAACTTGAAAGACGAAATCGTCGTAACGGTTATTGCAACTGGATTCAACGAAGAGCAATTGAACCCTGCTGGACGTGCTCCACGTGGATCTGGATTGAACGCAAACCGCATCCAATCGATCCAACAGCAAAACCCGGCTCCTTCAATCCGTGAAGCACGCCGCGAGGAACAATCTCAGCGCCGTGAAGAGCAAACTCCTTACTACAACCAGGAGCCTCAGCGCCAGGATAAGCAGAGCGAAGACGCGCTTGATATTCCGACATTCTTGCGCAACAGACAAAAACGCCGTTAATATCAAAACAGCTGCCATATCGGCAGCTGTTTTTTTATTTTCAGATGGCCAGCTAATTACTTTTAAGGGTGGTTGCCACGGTTCCTTCATAATTTTGTTGAAAAGTGGGCGGCTTTATTGTTTTAATGTCAGGCTGAATTGATAAATCAGCTTCGGCTTGGTACAATAAAGTGAACGTCTATAGAAAAGTTGTGAGCAGATGAAAGCGATTAAACCGAAATTTGAAGAAATGACCCATACATTAAATCAAATCCATAGCGGCATTGAAATCGTCGCAGTCACCAAACAAGTCGGAATCGACAGAACCCAGGAAGCCGTTGATGCAGGAATTCGCCATCTTGGCGAAAACCGTCCGGAAGGCCTCAAGCTCAAACATGGGGAAATCAAAGGCGATGTGGTTTGGCATTATATCGGCACGCTTCAGTCCCGGAAAGTCAAAGAAGTGATCGGCCTCATCGATTATCTTCATTCACTCGACCGCCTGAGTCTGGCAAAAGAAATCCAAAAACGCGCCGACAAGCCCGTTAATTGCTTTATCCAAGTCAATGTTTCTGGTGAGGATTCCAAAAGCGGCTTTTCTCCTGAAGAAGTTCCTGCTTTTATCGAATCCTTGAAAGCATTCGATAAGGTGCGTGTGGTGGGCTTGATGACCATGGCGCCGAACACAGAAGATGAAAATTTATTGAGAGCAACATTCAAAGGATTGAAAGACTTGCAACTGCAAATCGCAGCGAATAACTGGGAGCACGCCCCTTGCACAGAATTGTCGATGGGCATGTCCAATGATTACCTGATTGCGGCTGAAGAAGGCGCGACATTCGTCCGCGTCGGCACCGCATTGGTAGGGTCGGAAAGTGAGGCGGAAAGATGAGCATGAAAGATAAATTCAAGAATTTCTTTTATCTGGACGAGTACGAAGAAGAGACCGTCCAGGAAGAACGCAAGCAGCGGCCCGTGCAGCGTTATGAAAAACCTGCCCCGGCAGCAGCTGAACAGCCACAGAAGAAAGCGCCAAAAGCACCAAAGCCAGTGAAAGAACGCCGTGAGAATTTGGAGGAACCTACCGTGCAGAATTTAGTCAATTTGCAGAATTCATCTGCTTCTTCATCAAAAGTCAGCTTGGCGGAACCGCGTGTCTATGCGGAAGCGCAGGATATTGCGGAAAGCTTGAAAACCAAACAGGCCGTTGTGGTCAATTTGCAGCGCATTGAACGAGACCAAGGCCTTCGAATCATCGATTTCCTGAGCGGCACTGTTTATGCACTAGGTGGAGACATCCAGCGCATCGGTACTGATATCTTCCTATGCGTGCCGGACACGGTCGAAGTGGATGGTGCCATTTCCGACTATTATCACGACGATCAACAATAGAAAGGTGCTAAAAATCGAATGTATCTTCTTGTAAATTTATTATTGAGCGCTATAAACATCTACTTTTACATCCTGATTATCAGCGTCTTCATGAGCTGGGTGCCGAGTATCAAAGAATCTGCATTCGGCCAGATGATCTCCCGGATTACCGATCCTTATTTGGATATTTTCCGCCGCTTCATCCCGCCGATCGGCATGATTGATATCTCGCCGATTGTGGCCATTTTCACACTGAGCCTCGCAAGCCAAGGGATTATTACATTGGCTGAGTACCTTCTCTGATAAGAAGCTGAATATATGGCAGCTGATATAGAAAGACGGAGAATCCATTTCTCTGTCTTTTTTATATGCGGCAATTAGAGAAAGGGTTTTCCTGCTGTTTGTAGAATGCTTGTTAAACAACGAACGAATCCAAGAAACCGGAGGGAACGGCCCATGGAAGAGATATTCCAGCATTTCCGCAAAGATGAACAGCAATTTATCGAGCAGGCATCGGATTGGCTGCGAGACGTAGAAGATATGTATGCACCGAAACTCACGGATTTTTTGGATCCGCGACAGCGCTTTATTGTCAACTCGCTCATTGGCGGGCGGGATGTGCAAATGGCCGCTTCAGGCTTGTTCGGCCAAGCAGAACGGCAGCGCGTTTTGTTGCACCCATCTTATTATGTCCCGGAGGAAAGTGATTTCCAAGTCACCATGTTCGAGCTGCGCTATCCTGTGAAATTCGTTACATTAAAGCATCCGGATATTCTCGGTGCCCTCATGTCGCTCGGCCTGGAACGCGGGAAATTCGGGGACATCCGTATCGGCGACGGCACAGTGCAGCTCGCAGTGATGGCTGAAGTTGCACCGTATTTGCGCGCCAATTTCATCAGTGCTGGAAAAGTGAAGGTTCAGCTTGAAGAAGTGACCGATCCTGCCGATTATCTTCCGGTCATCGAGGAGTGGACGGAAGAAGCGCATACCGTTAGTTCGCTGCGGCTCGATACGGTTATGAGCTCGGTCTATAAAGTTTCCCGACAAAAAGCCGCCGCATTGATTAACGGCGGCAAAGTGAAAGTCAATTGGACAGCACAAGAAAGTGTGTCGTTTGAATTGCACGAATCCGATTTGATTTCGGCGAGAGGGCTTGGCCGCGTGCAAATCATCGCGATTGAAGGACGGACGAAAAAGGACAAGATCCGCCTTCAGGTCGGGAAATTGGAATTGAAAAAATAAAACACGGCCGAATGTGGTGAATATTACTGAAATTTCTCGCCATGAGCGGTATAATGAGTGTAACCATGTAGAGAGTAAGGAGAGATACGATGCCTTTATCACCATTAGATATACATAATAAAGAATTCAGCCGTGCATTCCGCGGTTATCAAGAAGACGAGGTCAACGAATTCCTCGAACAGATCATGAAAGATTATGAAAAAGTCATCAAGGAACGCACTGAAATGGAAGAGCGCATGAAATCCACGGATGAGCGCATGGGCCATTTCACGAACCTGGAAACGACTTTGCAGAAATCGATCTTCGTCGCTCAAGAAGCGTCAGAAGAAGTCCGCCGCAACGCACAGAAAGAAGCGGATTTAATCGTCCAGGAAGCGGAAAAGAATGCAGACCGCATCGTTAATGAATCGCTTGCGAAAGCACGCCGCATCGCGACCGAAATCGAAGAGTTGAAAAAGCAGTCGAAGATTTTCCGCAACCGCTTCAAAATGTTGGTGGAAGCGCAGCTTGATTTGATCGAAACGGAAGACTGGAACACATTGCTTGAATACGATTTGGATACGGAAAACATCGACCAGATCGAAAAGAAAGAAGCAGGAAACGCGGCGAAGGAATAAGCCCGCTCTTGACTGAGTGTAATTCTGCTTCTATAATTACGACATACTTATAAACGCATTGATGGAGACAGTACAAAACGGAAATCCGATCGAGCGAGCCGGGGGCGGTGGAAGCCTGGCGCGGAGCCGTCTTGGAAAATCACTCCTGAGCTGGACCGGTGAACGCAAGTAACCGGGCCCGTTTCCGCCACGTTACGGTGTAGAGTTGGCAGCAGTTAGCTGCAACAAGGGTGGTACCGCGAGCTTCTCGTCCCTTTCCAGGGATGGGGGCTTTTTATTATGCTTACAGGAGGAATGGAAAATGGATTATAAAGATACATTATTGATGCCGAAAACCGAGTTTCCGATGCGCGGCAATTTGCCAAACCGGGAACCTGAAATGCAAAAGAAATGGGAAGAAATGAACATCTACAAAAAAGTGCAGGACCGCACGAAAGGCCGTCCGTTCTTCGTTCTTCATGACGGGCCGCCATATGCAAACGGCGACCTTCACATGGGACATGCCTTGAACAAAGTCTTGAAGGATATGATCGTCCGTTCGCGCAGCATGATGGGCTTTCATGCCCCGTATGTGCCAGGCTGGGATACACACGGCTTGCCGATTGAGCAGGCGCTGACGAATAAAGGCGTCAACCGAAAAGAATTGTCACTCGCGGAATTCCGCAAGCTTTGCGAAGAATATGCTTACGAACAAATCGACAGCCAGCGCTCACAATTCAAACGGATCGGCGTGCGCGGCGACTGGGAAAACCCATATGTGACATTGAAACCTTCTTACGAAGCGCGCCAGATCGAAGTATTCGGCAAAATGGCGAATAAGGGCTATATCTATAAAGGCTTGAAGCCAGTTTATTGGTCCCCGTCTAGTGAATCTTCACTTGCTGAAGCGGAAATCGAATATCACGATAAAAAATCACCATCGATCTACGTGTCCTTCCCGGTAACAGACGGTAAAGGCGTATTGGATGAAGGCACGAAGCTAGTCATCTGGACGACGACGCCTTGGACGATCCCTGCCAACCTCGGGATTTCCGTACATGCAGATTTGGATTACGTGGAAGTTGCTCACGGCGGTTCGACATTCGTCGTTGCAAAAGAGTTGCTTGAAGATGTCGCGAAAGAGCTGGCCTGGACGGATTATGAAGTCGTCCGTACAGTGAAAGGGCAAGAACTCGAACATATCCAAGCGAAACATCCATTGTATGACCGCACCTCACTCGTTATGCTCGGTGACCATGTCACGACTGATTCCGGTACAGGTTGCGTTCACACTGCACCTGGACACGGGGAAGATGACTTCCTGATCGGCAAAAAATACGGCTTGGACGTATTATGTCCAGTCGATGAACGCGGCGTCATGACAGAAGAAGCGCCAGGGTTTGCTGGTGAGTTCTACGACAAAGCGAATAAATCGATCACTGAAGCACTCGATGAAGCTGGCGCATTGGAAGCCCTGACGTTCATCACCCACTCATACCCGCATGACTGGCGCACGAAGAAACCGGTCATCTACCGTGCGACGGCGCAGTGGTTCGTCTCGATCGATGCGTTCCGTGAACAGATCTTGAAGGCAATCGACGAAACGGAATTTACGCCGGCTTGGGGCGAAACCCGCCTGTACAATATGCTGCGTGACCGTGGAGACTGGAACATTTCCCGCCAGCGCGTGTGGGGCGTACCGATTCCGGTATTTTATGCGGAAAATGGCGATCCAGTCATCACCGAAGAAACGATTGCGCATATCGCTGACTTGTTCCGTGCACATGGATCGAATATCTGGTTCGAGCGCACAACAGCGGAATTGTTGCCTGAAGGCTTTACGCATCCGAGCAGCCCGAACGGCATCTTCACGAAAGAGATGGACATCATGGACGTCTGGTTCGATTCTGGATCTTCCCATCAGGCAGTGCTCGATGAGCGTGAAGACCTGCAATACCCTGCAGACCTTTACCTCGAAGGTTCTGACCAATACCGCGGATGGTTCAACTCGTCGCTTACGACAAGCGTCGCCATCAACGGCATCGCCCCGTACAAAGGCGTCTTGAGCCACGGCTTTACATTGGACGGCAATGGCCGCAAGATGAGTAAATCGCTCGGCAATACAATCGTGCCGGCGAAAGTGATGAACCAAATGGGAGCGGACATCCTTCGCCTATGGGTTTCTTCTGTTGATTACACAGCGGACGTACGCGTATCGGATGATAACTTCAAGCAAGTATCTGAAGTGTACCGCAAGATCCGCAACACGCTGAAATTCCTTCACGGAAACTTAGCTGATTTTGATGAAACAAAAGACCGTGTGCCGTTTGAAGAAATGCGCGAGATGGATCAGTACATGGTCATGAAATTGAACAAATTGATCGATACCGCTACAAAAGGATACGAGAAATATGAATTCTCTTCTGTCTATCACGCCTTGAATGGCTATTGCGCAAATGATCTGAGCTCGTTCTATCTAGATGTCGCAAAAGATGTGGTCTACATCGAACGTGCCGATCATCCGCACCGCCGTGCAATGCAGACCGTGATGCACGACAGTTTGATGGCACTAGTTAAGCTAGCGTCACCGATCTTGCCGCACACAGCGGATGAGATGTGGTCGTACCTGGAATCCGTTTCTGAAGAAAGCGTCCAGTTGACGGACTTCCCAGAAGCTGAGGTACGTCCTGAATTCAAGGATCTGGAAGCGAAATGGAGCCGTTTCATGGACGTCCGTGACGATGTCTTGAAAGCTTTGGAAGAAGCCCGTGCTGCGAAAACAATCGGGAAATCGCTTGAAGCGAAAGTAACGGTTTACGCAAATGATGAGTTGGCGAACTTGCTGCCAGCGATCGATTCGAATCTGGCACAATTGTTCATCGTCTCTGACTATGAATTTGGTGGAGCGAGAGAGCAAGCACCGGACAATGCGCTGTCACTCGATGAAGTATCAGTCGTCGTTGAAAAAGCACAAGGCGAGAAATGCGGACGCTGCTGGACGATCTCCAAGCATGTCGGCGAATCACAAGCACATCCTGAGCTTTGCCCGCGCTGTGCGGAAGTCGTAGAAATCGAATACGCTTAAGTTTGAACGGTCCGAAAGCCGGTTATCCGGTTTTCGGACTTTTTTCTTTTTTCGCCCGCTCTGTGTTAAAATGAATAGACTGATGAATGACGGAGGAAATACAAGTGATTTATTATGGGATTGCTCTACTAATTATTGCATTGGATCAATGGACCAAATGGCTGGTCGTCAAAAATATGGAGCTCGGGGAGCGGATTCCTGTGCTCGAACCGTATCTCGGATGGCTTTCCCACCGTAACCGTGGCGCGGCGTGGGGGATGCTAGAAGGGCAAATGTGGCTGTTTGCCGTTATCACTGTCGTGGTGATTGTGGCGATTCTTTATTATTTCCATAAGCATGCCGGCGGACAGCCGCTGTTTCAATTGGCGCTGATGGTGCTATTGGGAGGCGCGATCGGTAATTTCATCGACCGGATGTACCGCGGTGAAGTGGTCGATTTTGTCGATGTGCTGATTCCAGTAATCAATTATGATTTTCCGATCTTCAATGTAGCGGATGCTGCATTGACCATTGGTGTCGTCTTAATGGTCATTTATGTGATCATGGATGAAAAACAACAAAAGAAAAAGGTGTCTTAATGGAAGAACTGACGATAAACATTACAGAAGAACAAAAAGGCGAGCGCATCGATAAAGTGATTTCTGCAATCGATGAGGAATGGTCGCGCTCACAGATCAGCAATTGGGTCAAAGACGGCCATATCAAAGTGAATGGCGAAACGGTGAAGCCCAATTATAAAGTGCGCTTAGAAGATGAAATCATCATCGCGCCGCCGCTATTGGAAGAATTGGATGCAGAACCGGAAAACCTGAACCTCGATGTCGTCTACGAAGATGAAGACGTGCTCGTCGTCAACAAGCCGAAAGGCATGGTCGTCCATCCAGCTCCTGGACACGCGAGCGGAACACTTGTCAACGGCCTGATGTACCATTGCACTGACTTGTCGGGTATCAATGGCATCGTACGCCCGGGAATCGTCCACCGTATCGATAAAGATACGTCCGGCTTGCTGATGGTCGCGAAAAACGATTTGGCCCACGCATCCTTGGTGGACCAATTGGTCGAAAAATCCGTGACACGTAAATACATCGCGCTTGTCCATGGACATATCGCTCATGATAAAGGAACCATCGACGCGCCGATTGCCAGAGATCCGAAAGAGCGCCAAAAGATGGCTGTTGTCGATAAAGGCAAGCATGCGGTGACGCATTTCACTGTACTTGAGCGTTTCGGTGATTTCACCTTGGTGGAATGCCGACTTGAAACTGGGCGCACGCACCAAATCCGTGTCCATATGCGCTATATCGGCTTCCCGCTTGTTGGGGACCCGAAATACGGACCGAGAAAAACGATGGATATCGGGGGCCAGGCTTTGCATGCAGCCGTCATCGGCTTTATCCACCCACGGACGAAGGAATACTTGGAATTCTCGTCGGCTTTGCCAGCTGAATTCGAAGAACTTCTCGAAACTCTCCGCTGAGGGGGTTGACAAATGAAATGGCTGTTCTTTATACTAAGAACCAGTCAACTGAATACGCATCACCTTTAAGAACAGTCCAGAGAGGCTGAAAAGGGATATTCGCAAAGCCGGAAGTGTGTCTTCCGGAAGGTTTTTTTCTGCGCTTATGCACCCTTCGCCTCTTCGGCGGAGGGTTTTTTCATGCAGAAATTTCAATGCAATCATAAAGGAGTGGAACACATGGCAGAAAAAGCGGTCATTCTCGATGACAAGGCAATCGGACGAGCGATTACACGGATTGCCCACGAAATCATTGAGCGCAATAAAGGAATCGACGAATGCATTTTAGTCGGCATCAAGACGAGGGGCGCATTCATCGCTAAGCGCCTGGCGGAGAAAATCGAACAAATCGAAGGCAAGCCCATCTTGACAGGAGAACTGGACATCACGCTTTACCGGGACGATTTAAGCCAAAAAAATCCAGGACAAGAGCCGCTCGTCCAGCAAGTCGATATCAAGCACAGCATCAAAGACAGAAAAGTCATCTTGGTGGATGATGTGCTGTATACGGGACGCACAGTGCGTGCAGCAATGGATGCGGTTATGGACCTTGGGCGCCCGGCGCAGATCCAACTCGCCGTCCTGATCGACCGGGGCCATCGTGAATTGCCGATCCGCTCCGATTACGTCGGGAAAAACATCCCGACATCGAGCGAAGAACGGATTGTGGTCGAAATGACAGAAAGCGACAACACGGACCGCGTTACCATCAACGATTAAGATTCTTTACACAGACAGGGGAGAAACAACTTGAGCAATGCCATTCTAGATATACACGATAAACCAAAAACGGGGCAATGGATTTCCCTTAGCTTGCAGCACATGTTCGCCATGTTCGGCGCAACGATCCTGGTGCCGCAGCTAGTTGGCTTGAGCCCCGCGATCGCGCTATTGACGAGCGGCATCGCCACGATCATCTTCGTCCTCATCACACAATTCAAAGTGCCGGCTTACCTCGGGTCTTCATTCGCCTTTATTGTTCCGATACAGATCGCGACGGAAACAGGCGGCATCGGGTCAGCGATGATCGGAGCGATGTTCGTCTCGCTCGTCTATGCGATCGTCTCACTGATCATCTGGAAGACCGGCTATAAATGGCTAATGAAATTGCTGCCGCCGATCGTCGTCGGCCCGGTCATCATCGTCATCGGGCTGGCACTGTCCGGCACAGCGGTCGACATGGCGATGAACATCCCAACCGCAGACGGCGGCTCTGAATACAGCCTGCTGCATTTCTCAGCAGCACTCGTAACGCTCGCTACTGCGATCATCTGCAATATTTACTTCAAGAACATCATCTCACTCATGCCGATTTTAATCGGCATCATCGCGGGTTACGCATACTCAGCAATAATCGGAATCATCGACTTCAGCCCAGTAGCAGCAGCTAACTGGTTCCAAGTACCGGAATTTCTCTTGCCGGGCGTCGATTATTCTTTCCAAGTGACGCCGACCTTGCTGTTTGTCATGGTGCCCATCGCGATCGTCACGATCTCTGAGCATATCGGGCATCAGTTGGTACTGGGGAAGATCGTCGAGCGCAATTACATAAAAGATCCAGGCCTTCACCGCTCGATTTTAGGCGACGGCATCGGAACGTTCATCTCCTCGCTTGTCGGCGGCCCGCCGAAAACAACTTACGGCGAGAACATCGGCGTACTGGCCATCACGAAAGTGTTCAGCGTGTACGTCATCATCGGCGCGGCGGTATTCGCCATCCTGTTCTCTTTCTTCGGAAAATTGATGGCAGTCATCGACACGATTCCGACAGCGGTGCTCGGAGGCATCTCGATCCTTTTGTTCGGCATCATCGCCTCATCAGGCCTGCGGATGCTTGTCGATAACGGTATCGACTTCGGCAACAATCGCAACTTGGTCATCTCGTCGGTCATCCTGGTCATCGGGATTGGCGGCGCAAAACTTGAGTTCAGCGAATCATTCGCGATCGAAGGCATGGCGCTAGCTGCCATCGTCGGCGTGATCTTGAACTTGATCCTGCCTGGGCTTGATAAACAGGAATTGGATGATGGAACTGAATAAACTTACCTTTTAAGGAATGTCCAGAGAGGCATGGAAAGGGTTATGGATAGGGGTGCAGTTTACCCTTATTTCCTTACACCTTCCTGCCCCTGGGAAGGTGTTTTTTTGTACAGTCAACGAAAGGGCGTGAGCAAATTGCCGAATCTGTTAACGATGAACAATCTTGAAAACGACAAAATCATGAACTTGCTGAAGCGTGCTGAACAGTTTGAGAAAGGCGAAAAGGCGTCACTCGATGGGGCGGTCGTCAATTTATTCTTCGAACCGAGCACACGGACCAAAATGAGTTTCGAGATGGCTGAACACCGCCTTGGACTGTCAGTGCTCCCGTTTGAAACGGCATTCTCGAGCATTTTGAAAGGCGAAACGCTTTATGACACGGTGAAAACGATGGAAGCGATTGGCGTCAAGGCAGTGATTATCCGCCACGAAGAAGAAGAATATTACGAGCAGTTAGCAGGCTGCAAGGTAGCGGTCATTAATGGGGGCGACGGTTCGGGCCAGCACCCGACGCAATCATTGCTCGATTTGTACACGATCCACCAGGAATTCGGGTGTATCGACGGCATCCATGTAACAATCGTCGGCGACATCGCCCATAGCCGGGTCGCCAAATCGAATGCAGCTGCTCTGAAACAGCTCGGCGCGAAAGTCAGCTTCGTCTGTCCGGAAGAATGGAGCGGCGAGTACGACACGACCGATGATCTGGATGCCTTGATTGGCGAAACGGATGTGGTCATGATGCTCCGCGTGCAGCATGAACGTCATGCCGTATCCGCGTTATTTTCCAAAGAACGCTACCATATCGAATTCGGGCTGACAGAAGCACGTGAGCGCAAAATGAAAAAAGGCGCCATCATCATGCATCCGGCGCCGATCAACCGCGGAGTGGAAATCGCCGATTCGCTTGTCGAATGCAAGCGTTCGAGGATTTTCAAACAAATGGAAAACGGCGTCTTTGTCCGAATGGCTGTACTTGAATATGCAATGAAAGGGAGAGAATAAAATGGGATTATTTATTAAGAACGTAAAGATGTTGAACGGTGAACAATTGGAGGAGACGAACATCCGCGTCAAAAATGGCCGCATCGAAGAGATCGGCGCACACTTGAACGGGCAGGGAGAAACGGAAATCGACGGCAAAGGCCGAATGATCGCACCAGGATTTGTGGACGTCCATGTCCATCTGCGTGAACCGGGGGGAGAGAAAAAGGAAACCATTGAAAGCGGCACGAAATCAGCGGCGCGCGGCGGCTATACGACCATCTGCGCCATGCCGAATACACGGCCGGTACCGGACACGAAAGAAAATCTCGATCACGTCAACGGCTTGATCGAAAAAAATGCGCTCATTCGAGTTTTGCCGTACGCCTCCATCACGATCCGCGAAGCGGGCAAAGAACGGACCAATTTGAAAGAACTGAAAGAACACGGAGCCTTCGCGTTTACAGACGATGGCGTTGGCATCCAGGAAGCAGGAATGATGCTCGAGACGATGAAAGAAGCGGCAGACCTCAATATGGCTGTCGTCGCGCATTGCGAGGACAATAGCTTGATTTACGGCGGGGTCATGCATGACGGCAAACGAAGCCGAGAACTTGGGCTTCCCGGAATCCCGTCTGTAGCGGAATCGGTCCATATCGCACGCGACATTCTGCTCGCTGAAGCAGCAGGCGCTCATTACCATGTTTGCCACGTCAGCACGAAAGAGTCGGTGCGCGTCATCCGTGATGCGAAAAAAGCAGGTGTCCGCGTAACAGCTGAAGTAACGCCTCATCACTTATTGCTGACAGAAGAGGACATCCCAGGCGACGATGCGAACTATAAAATGAACCCGCCGCTTCGCGCGAAAGAAGATTACGAAGCGCTTCACGAAGGGCTGCTCGACGGCACGCTCGATTTCATCGCAACTGACCACGCCCCACATGCTGCAGAAGAAAAAGCGAACGGCATGGAAAAAGCTCCGTTTGGCATCGTCGGATTCGAAACAGCGTTCCCGCTTCTTTACACGGAATTCGTCCAAAGCGGCAAATGGACACTCCAGCAATTGATCGGCTGGTTGACGAAAAAGCCGGCAGATGTGTTCGGCCTTCCATACGGGACGATTGAGGGAGGGCAAGCAGCCGACCTGGTGCTGCTCGACTTGGACAAACAGCAGGAAATCCGCACAGAAGATTTCCTTTCCAAAGGAACGAATACGCCATTTGGCGGACAAACTTGCACCGGCTGGCCAGTAATGACCATTTTCGGCGGTGACATCGTATGGCAGGAGGAAAACTGATGAAACGTTATTTGATCTTAGAAGACGGCACAGTATTCGCGGGGGAAGCATTCGGCGCACAAACGGCATCATTCGGGGAAGTGGTGTTCAACACGAGCATGACCGGCTATCAGGAAATCCTCTCCGACCCATCCTATTGTGGGCAGATCGTCACCATGACTTACCCGCTGCAAGGCAATTACGGCATCAACAGTGATGACTTCGAATCGATCGACCCAGCTGTCAAAGGCATGGTCGTCCGGGAAGCAGCAGATTTCCCGTCGAATTTCAGAAGCACGATGAGCTTAAGCGAATTGCTCGAGAAAAAGGGCATCCCGGGTATCGCGGGAATCGATACGCGAAAGTTGACTCGGCTGATCCGCGTCAATGGATCGATCAAAGGGATTTTGACGGCTGCTGGGGAAGAACCGGATTTTGCACAAGTAATCGCGAAGCTGAAAGAAACCCATTTACCGACCGACCAAGTGGCGCAAGTGTCGATTTCGCGCCCTTATCCAAGCCCGGGACGCGGCAAGCGCGTCGTATTGATCGATTACGGCATGAAGCACGGGATTTTGCGTGAATTGAACAAACGCAAATGTGACGTCATCGTCGTGCCGCATAATACGAGCGCGCAGGAAATTCTCGCCTGGGGTCCGGACGGCGTCATGCTGTCAAATGGCCCGGGAGACCCGAAAAACGTTCCTGAATGTGTGGAAGTCGTCGGCGAATTGATCGGCGAAGTGCCGATTTTCGGAATTTGCCTCGGCCATCAATTGTTCGCAAGAGCGTGCGGTGCCGAGACGTTCAAGCTGAAGTTCGGCCACCGCGGCGGAAACCACCCAGTGCGCGATCTGGTCACCGGCAAAATCGAAATCACCTCACAAAACCACGGTTACGCAGTCGATGAAGAAACCTTGCAAGGCACACGCCTGAAAGTGACACATAGTGCACTCAATGACGGAACGAACGAAGGACTCGCGCACCTTGATTACCCAGCCTTCACCGTCCAATACCATCCGGAATCCTCACCGGGACCGGAAGACTCAAACTATCTATTCGACCGATTTTTGGAAATGATGAACGCACAGCGGAAGGAGCAACAACATGCCTAAAAGACAAGATATCAAAAGCATCCTCGTAATTGGTTCAGGCCCGATCGTCATCGGCCAAGCTGCAGAATTCGACTATGCGGGCACACAAGCCTGCCTCGCCTTGAAAGAAGAAGGCTACCGTGTCATTTTGATCAACTCCAACCCGGCGACAATCATGACCGATACCGAAATCGCCGATAAAGTATATATCGAGCCGATCACTTTGGAATTCGTCAGCCGCATCCTTAGAAAAGAGCGTCCGGATGCACTGCTTGCGACCCTCGGCGGGCAGACAGGACTCAACATGGCCATCGAATTGGACGAATCCGGAATTTTGGATGAACTGGATATTGAAATCTTAGGAACCAAGCTGGAAGCGATCCATAAAGCGGAAGACCGGGATTTGTTCCGCACACTGATGAACGAACTCGGCGAACCGGTACCGGATTCTGATATCATCCACAATATGGAAGAAGCGAAGCGTTTTGTGGAGAGAATCGGCTATCCGGTCATCGTCCGACCAGCATTTACACTTGGCGGAACAGGCGGCGGCATCTGCCATAATGACGAACAATTGCATGAAATCGTCGCATCAGGCTTGAAGTACAGCCCAGTGACACAATGCTTGCTGGAAAAATCGATTGCCGGTTTCAAAGAAATCGAATACGAAGTGATGCGCGATGCGGAAGATACCGCCATCGTCGTGTGCAATATGGAAAACATCGATCCGGTCGGCATCCATACCGGCGACTCGATCGTCGTCGCGCCGAGCCAGACCTTATCCGACCGTGAATACCAGATGCTGCGCAATGTTTCGCTGAAAATCATCCGTGCCTTGAAAATCGAAGGTGGCTGCAACGTGCAGCTCGCGCTCGACCCGAACAGCTTCGATTATTACATCATCGAAGTAAACCCGCGCGTCAGCCGTTCGTCGGCGCTGGCATCAAAAGCGACTGGCTACCCGATCGCGAAACTGGCGGCGAAAATCGCAGTCGGCTTGACGCTTGGCGAAATGATGAACCCGGTAACAGGGCGTACTTATGCCGCTTTCGAACCGGCACTTGACTATGTGGTATCAAAAATTCCACGCTGGCCGTTCGACAAATTCGAATCGGCAAAGCGCAACCTCGGCACGCAAATGAAAGCAACCGGCGAAGTCATGGCAATGGGTCGGACCTTCGAAGAATCAATGCTGAAAGCAGTCCGTTCTCTGGAAACCGGCCAATTCCATTTGGATCTGAAAAACGGCACGGATATGAGCGATGAATGGATCGAAAAACGCATCCGGAAAGCAGGCGACGAGCGGCTATTCTTTATCGGGGAAGCGCTTCGCCGCGGCGTAACGATCGAAACGATCCACGACTGGAGCCAAATCGATTTGTTCTTCCTGGAGAAGTTCGATAAAATTGTCCGCTTTGAAGAAGTTCTGCAGCAACACCCCTTTGATTATGAAACAACGAGAAAAGCCAAACGCATGGGCTTTGCCGATAGAACAATCGCCAAACTATGGTCATCGGAAGAAGCAAAAGTCTATGAATGGCGCAAAGAGCAAGGCTTGATGCCGGTCTATAAAATGGTCGACACATGCGCTGCGGAATTCGAATCGGAAACGCCTTATTTCTATGCTAGCTACGAAGATGAAAACGAATCGATCCGCACAGATAAAGAAAGCGTCATCGTGCTCGGGTCTGGCCCGATCCGCATCGGACAGGGCGTTGAATTTGATTACGCAACGGTCCATTCCGTCTGGGCGATCAAAGAAGCCGGCTACGAGGCAATCATCATCAACAACAACCCAGAGACGGTCTCGACTGATTTCTCCATTTCTGACAAGCTCTATTTTGAGCCTTTGACCATTGAAGACGTCATGCACATCATTGACCTCGAACAGCCAAAAGGCGTAGTCGTCCAGTTCGGTGGGCAGACGGCAATCAACTTGGCCGACAAGCTCGAGAAAAACGGCGTGAAAATTCTCGGTACGACGCTTGAAGATATCGACAGAGCCGAAAACCGCAATAAATTCGAAGCGGCGCTTCATGAAATCGGCATTCCGCAGCCGCTAGGAAAAACCGCGGTGTCGACAGAAGAAGCAGTTGTCATCGCTTCTGACATCGGCTATCCGGTACTGGTCCGCCCGTCTTATGTACTCGGGGGCCGTGCGATGGAAATCGTCTATAACGAAAGCGACTTGATCCATTATATGGAACACGCCGTCGAAGCAAGCCCAGAACATCCGGTATTGGTCGACCGTTATTTGACAGGCGAGGAAATCGAAGTCGATGCCATCTGCGACGGGGAAAATGTCTTGATTCCGGGCATCATGGAACATATCGAACGGGCAGGGGTGCACTCAGGAGATTCGATTGCCGTCTATCCGCCGCAAAATATTTCGCAGCAGCAAATCGAGACTTTGACCGATTACACAACACGTCTTGCCAAAGGCTTGAAGATCGTCGGCCTGCTGAATATCCAGTACGTCATTTCAAAAGGCGAAGTGTTTGTTATCGAAGTCAATCCACGCTCAAGCCGCACGGTGCCGTTCCTTAGCAAAATCACAGGAATTCCGATGGCGAACATCGCAACGAAAGCCATCCTCGGGCAAAGCATCGTTGACCAAGGCTACGGTATAGGGCTAGCGCCGTTGAAAAAAGGCGTCTACGTCAAAGTGCCGGTGTTCTCGTTCGCGAAACTGCGCCGCGTCGACATCACGCTTGGGCCGGAGATGAAATCGACCGGGGAAGTGATGGGCAAAGACGTGACGCTTGAAAAAGCGCTCTATAAAGGATTAGCTGCAGCTGGTATGGAAGTGAAAGACCATGGTACTGTGCTTCTGACCGTTTCCGATAAAGACAAAGAAGAAGCGGTTGGGCTCGCGAAGCGCTTCCGGGATATTGGATACCAAATCATGGCAACTGGCGGGACGGCTCAAGCTTTTGAAGCTGCAGGCATTGCCGTTGCCGAAGTCGGGAAAATCGGTGCGGAAGGACGTACTTTGCTGGATGTCATCCAAAACGGCGACGCACAGATTGTCATCAACACCTTGACCAAAGGCAAGCAGCCAGAGCGCGACGGGTTCCGCATCCGCCGGGAATCGGTTGAAAACGGCGTACCATGTTTGACTTCACTCGACACGGCAGAAGCGATGCTCAGAGTCATCGAATCAATGACATTCCAAGCAGAGGAAATGGGGGCAGGTGTATGATCAAACAGGAGAAAATGGCGATCGTCTCCCAAATTGAAATCGCAAAGAACATTTTCGAACTGACTGTATCAGGTTCTTTAGTACAGGAAATGAATGAGCCGGGACAATTTGTCCATGTGCGAGTGGCGGATAGTTTTGAACCGCTCCTGCGCCGGCCGATCTCCGTGGCAAAAATCGATAAGGAAGCTTCGAGCTTCACGATGATTTATCGGTCGGAAGGGCGCGGAACGAGCTTATTGTCCCAAAAGACAGAACGCGACACATTGGATGTACTGGGTCCTCTGGGCCACGGTTTCCCGGTTGATGAAGCTGGAAAGAAAGCCTATTTGATCGGCGGGGGGATTGGCGTGCCGCCGCTATACGAACTGGCATTGCAACTGAATGCGAGAGGTGTGGAAACTGTCCACATTCTTGGGTTTGAAAGCAGTGAAGCGGTGTTTTATGAAGATAAATTCCGCGCTCTCGGCGATACGCATATTGCGACGGTCGACGGTTCGCACGGGACGGAAGGCTTTGTGACCCATATCTTGAATGGCTTGCCGAATGATTTTGATACGTATTATTCTTGCGGGCCGACGCCGATGCTTGAAGCGGTGCAATGGGCATACCCAGAGAAAAAAGGGTTTTTGTCCTATGAACAACGCATGGGCTGCGGCATCGGGGCATGCTTTGCGTGCGTCTGCCGGACGACCAGAAGCGAAACGGATTACATCAAAGTGTGTTCAGATGGCCCCGTATTTCCAGCAGGGGTGGTGATTTCATGACGGATTTAAGCGTGAAATTGCCTGGACTCGACTTGAAAAACCCGATTATGCCGGCATCCGGCTGCTTCGGATTTGGGAAAGAATACGCCCAGCTATATGATTTGTCGAAACTTGGGTCGATCATGATCAAAGCGACGACTGCCGAGATGCGTCTTGGCAACCCGACACCGCGTGTTGCGGAAACTTCATCCGGTATGCTTAATGCCATCGGGCTGCAAAACCCAGGGCTTGAAAAAGTGTTCGGCGAAGAACTGCCGTGGCTTGATCAATTCGACGTGCCGATTATCGCCAATGTGGCGGGGTCGCTCGCAGAGGATTATGTCGAAGTGGCAAGAACGATTTCCAAAGCGCCTAATGTCCATGCACTGGAATTGAATATTTCCTGTCCGAACGTCAAGCAAGGCGGCATCACATTCGGAACGGACCCGAACGTCGCGAAAGAATTAACGCGCATGGTAAAAGACGTATCGGATGTGCCGGTTTATGTGAAATTATCGCCAAACGTTACCGATGTCGTCCAGCTCGCCAAAGCGGTCGAAGATGGCGGGGCGGATGGCATCACAATGATCAATACGCTGCTCGGCATGCGGCTTGACCCGAAAACGGGACGCCCGGTCATCGCCAATATCACAGGGGGCTTGTCAGGCCCAGCAATCAAACCGATCGCACTTCGCATGGTCTACGAAGTGCGGCGCCATACAAAGTTGCCGATCATCGGCATGGGCGGCGTTGCGGAAGTGGACGATGTCATCGACTTTTTATCAGCGGGAGCGAATGCTGTTGCGGTCGGCACGGCGAACTTCGTCAACCCGTTCGTCTGTCCAGAACTAATCGACAAGCTTCCGGAACGCTTGCATGAACTGGGCTATGAATCCGTACAAGAACTCACCGGAAGGAGCCATCGTTTATGACAACCAAACCAATCATTGCGCTCGACTTCCCGTCCAAGCTCGACGTGGAAGAATTTTTGTCGGAGTTCACGGAACCCTTATTCCTGAAAGTCGGAATGGAGTTGTTCTATCAGGAAGGGCCTGAACTTATTGAGACATTGAATCGCTATGGCCATGACATTTTCCTGGATTTGAAATTACACGATATTCCGAATACCGTTGAAGCGGCCATGCGCCGCATCGCAGAACTCGGTGTTGATATGGTCAATGTCCACGCAGCAGGCGGCTTTGCCATGATGGAAGCTGCAAAACGGGGACTATCTGGCAGCGGAACGAAGTTGATCGCAGTAACGCAGCTGACTTCGACAAGTGAACAGCAGATGCAACAAGAGCAATTGATTACGGTGAGCTTGGAAGAGTCAGTCTTGCATTACGCGAAACTCGCTAAACAGGCAGGGCTCGATGGCGTTGTCTGTTCCGTCCATGAAGCGAAAGCGATTGGCGAGGCATGCGGCGAAGAGTTTCTGCGCGTCACACCGGGCATCCGTCCAGCTGCATCGGAAAGCCATGACCAGAAGCGCATTGCAACGCCTGGGGATGCAAAAACGCAAGGCTCCACCCATATCGTCGTCGGGAGGGCCATTACCCGCTCGGAAAACCCGCAAAAAAGCTATGATTATATCAACGGAGAATGGAGCGGTCGTTCATGAAAAAACAAATTGCACAACAGCTATTATCGATCGGCGCAGTGGAGCTGCGCCCGAACGATCCTTTTACTTGGGCATCAGGCGTTAAATCGCCGATTTACTGCGACAATCGACTGACGATGTCATATCCAGCAGTCCGCAAAGCGATCGCGGATGGACTTGCGGAAACGATACGACGCGAGTATCCGGATGCGCAAGTGATTGCAGGCACTGCAACAGCAGGAATTCCGCATGCGGCATGGGTTGCTGAACGCCTCGATTTGCCGATGGTTTATGTGCGTTCGAAACCGAAAGGCCACGGGCAATCGAATTTGATTGAAGGCAAAATCGAGCCAGGCCAAAAAGCGGTCGTCATCGAAGACTTGATCTCCAAAGGCGGCTCGGTGCTGCAGGCGGCACAAGCGTTACAAGATGCGGGCTTTGAAGTGGAGGGAATTGCCGCGATTTTCACTTATGGACTGCCTCAAGCAGAACAAGCGATACAAGACGCCGGATTCACTTTTCACACCTTGACGGATTTTCCAGCTTTAGTGGAACAAGCAAAAGAAAACGGAGCGATCGCGGCAGAGGATTTGCCGATGCTCAGCGAATGGCACGAAAAACTAAAAGCTGGCGCACTGACCTCATAACAAAACCTTCGTACATCGACAGGATGTGCGAAGGTTTTTTTCTGCCGATCAGGGAAATATAGAAAGTGAGAGATACGATACAACTAACGACAAGGAGGCGGTAGACGTGGGATTTACGAAACAAGAGATCGATAGATGGACGGATGAGTACCCGCTGATGGCGGATTTGCTGGACTTGAAGCCACTCGTCTGGCTGAATCCTAAACGCAGAGAGATGGATGAAGTTCAAGGCTTGCCGGTAAGTTTTCAAGACTTGGAAGAGGCCGAGCAATTATGGCGGCGCTTTGCCCCATATTTAATGAAAGTGTTTCCTGAAACGATTGAAAAGGGCGGTATCATTGAATCGCAATTGCGTGAAGCTGAGCACATGCAAACTCAATTGGAAGCGTATTATGGTGAGCAGCTGCCGGGGAAATTATACGTCAAATGCGACAACGAACTGCCCGTGGCGGGATCGGTCAAGGCGCGTGGCGGATTTTTTGAAGTGCTGCGTTATGCAGAAACACTGGCATTGAAAGAAGGGCTTGTCACGCTTGAGGATTCTTATGAATGGTTTGCTACGGAACAAGCCAAAAAATTCTTTGGAAGCTATTCCATCGGTGTAGGCTCGACCGGGAATTTAGGCTTGAGCATCGGAATCATCAGTGCTGAACTTGGCTTTAAGGTATCCGTCTATATGTCAGCAGATGCCAAGGCGTGGAAAAAGGAGCTGCTTCGGAAAAAAGGCGTCCGCGTCGTCGAATTTAGCGGAGACTTCAGTGAAGCAGTCAAGGCAGGTCGCGAAGAGACGCTCCTTCTGCCGAAGGGCTATTTTGTCGATGACGAGAAATCACGCGAATTGTTTCTCGGCTATAGCGTAGCGGCACTTCGTTTGAAACATCAACTGGAACAAAGGGATATTCCGGTAGACAAAGAGCATCCGCTATTCGTCTACTTGCCATGTGGTGTCGGCGGTGCGCCGGGAGGGATCGCATTCGGGCTGCGCCACATGTTCGGCGATCACGTCCACCCGGTGTTCATCGAACCGACGCATTCGCCGGCTGTCTTGCTTGGTCTCATGACGGGCTTGAAGAGCGGCATCTGCGTTCAGGACATCGGTATCGACAACAGGACGGAAGCGGACGGGCTCGCAGTCGGCAGGGCATCGAGCTTCGCGTCGACAAGTTCTGAGCAATTGATTTCAGGCATTGCGACGATTGAAGATGAACAATTATTTCCGCTGCTCGCCATGCTGAAGGATAGCGAAGAAATCAAAATCGAACCTTCCGCAGCAGCCGGGTTTGCCGGGCCGTTCATGTTGGCAGCGACAAACTATACTGAAGAACATGGCATCGATCCGGAAAAAGCGACACATATCGTCTGGCTGACAGGAGGGGCGCTCGTGCCCGAAAGAGAGATGGCCGGATTTTATGCAAAAGGATTGAAGAAACTGAAACCTTAGGCAGGATTTTCAGTTCATTCCGCGAATAGAAGAGTGAACGATAAACGAAAAAGAAGGGAAGCGGAGACATGGCCATTCAAGCGAACCAGATTTTCGTTAATTTGCCGGTTAAGGATTTGGAGCGATCGATGAAGTTTTTTGGCGAAATGGGCTTTGATTTCGATGAACGGATGACGGATAATAACGCCACCTGCATGATCATCGGCCACAATATGTACGCGATGCTGCTGGTGGAGGACTTCTTCAAAAGCTTCACCCATAAAGATATTGCTGACACATCCAATAGCGCAGAGGCGATCATTGCCTTATCGGCGTCTAGCCGGGAGGCCGTTGATGAATGGGTGGAAAAAGCGATGGCAGCTGGCGGCAGTTCCGCGAACGAGCCGATGGACAATAAATTCATGTATTCCTGGAGTTTTCACGACCCGGACGGCCATTTATGGGAAGTCATGTATATGGAAGACGAGGCATTCGAATAAAAAAACCGCACCGGATAAAGTTCCGGTGCGGTTTTAGTTTTATAGGTATTCGGCGTAGCGTTTTTCCAGGTAGTTCTGCAGCACGGTCATAACGGTGCAGATGGCCCAGTAGATGAGTGCGACCAGGATGAGCAATGTCAACAGGTCGTATTCACGTGCGCCGACAATCCGCGCTTTTTGGAAAATCTCTGGAACGGTGATCATGGCTGCGAGTGATGATGCTTTGATCAAGTCCAAATAGACATTCGATAAAGGTGGCACCGCAATGCGCACCGATTGCGGCAGGATGATCCGGCGCATGGTCTGCCAATAGCTGAGGCCCAGTGCAGTGGACGATTCCCATTGGCCTTTGTCGACAGAGGCAAGAGCCGACCGGAACACTTCCGCGATATAGGCTGCGCTATTGATCGTGAAGCCAATGAGCGCTGCTTGCAAGGCCGTGAATTCAAGGCCGATGACTGGCAGTGCGAAATACAGCAAAAACAAGATGACGAGAATCGGCACACCGCGCATAAATGAAATATAAAGGCGCGCCGGCAGATGGAGCAGCGGCTGTTTTGATGTCCTGGCGAGCGCCAGGAAAAAGCCGATGACCAGTCCGCCCGCCATGCTGCCCATTGAAATCAACAGCGTCAGCCAAATGCCTTCAAGCACATAAGGCAAGGAGTTGATGGCAAGTTCGGGATCGAACAACAGCCCCCATTCGATATCGCTCATACAGTTGAGCCTCCTTTAATTTGACTCTTCGACATCCGGTTCGACGGAAACGTCCGCCCCGTCGAAGAATTCAGCTGAGATATCAGTGATGGTGCCGTCGGAAAGCATTTCCTCAAGTGTAGCATTAACCTGTTCGAGAAGTTCTTCGTTGCCTTCATTGACGACCAAACCGACTTCAGACGGTAAGTATTTGATATCCGGATGGATGGTGATGTTGAGTTCCGGGAAAGCGGCCACGCCGAATTTCGACAAATAATAATCGTTCAATATGACATCCGTCCGTCCGATTGACACGTCGCGCAAATAGATTTCATTCGTCGCATTGTCATAGGTTACTTCTTCCGCTCCGTAGTCGCGTGCAATTTGCATATAAACAGAAGTCGAGACGCCGGCAGCTTTTTTGCCTTCCAAGTCTTCGAGTGATTCGATTCCGGATAAGTCATCTTTTCGGACGACAGCCGTGCCGTAAGAATATTTGATCGGCGTAGAAAATAGGAACTGATCGGTCATTTCTTCGGTTACTTCTATATCGTTCGCTGCCATGTCAAGTTGTCCCGTGCTGACGCTTGTCAGCATTTCATCGAATCCGAGTTCGCGGAATTCGATTTCCAAATCGAGGCGTTCACCGAGTTCGCGCACGACTTCTACTTCAAAGCCCGTCAATTCGCCGCTTTCTTCATCGCGGAACGAAGTGGCCAAAAGCGTGCCGGATGTGCCGACTGTCAAGACGCCTTCTTCTTGGATGCGGTCCCATTCCGACGGCTGTTCTGTTTCAGCCGCTTCATCTCCGCAAGCTGATAGTGCTATCGCTGCCGTTCCGAACAGGGCGGCAGTTATGTATGTTCGTTTCGTTAAATTAGTCAATGATAGGCCTCCTTATATGATGTCCTATAAAAAGATAGCATTAACTATAGCTTGGGGCAATGCCTTGTCTATTTTATTTACATGTAATATTATTATGTAAACTTAAACAATGCAGTAAAAAACCCGTACTGGCTTAATACCGATACGGGCGAGTTTTAAGTCATTTTTTTAATTTCAACACCAGGTCTTCATCAGGTGTTACGTAAACAGTTTTCTGCTCGAAATAAATCACGAAACCGGGCTTGGCGCCGCTCGGTTTTTTCACTTGGCGGACGTCTGTGTAATCGACCGGCACAGAAGCGGATTCGCGCGCTTTGCTGAAATAAGCGGCGATGCTGGCAGCTTCTAGAATTGTGTCTTCATCCGGGTCTTGCGAGTGGATGATGACATGGGACCCTGGAATGTCTTTTGTGTGCAGCCATGTATCGGATTTCGAGGCGACTTTAAATGTCACGTAATCGTTTTGCTTGTTGTTTTTGCCGACAGAAATCGGGATGCCGGTGCTAGAAACATAATGCTCGACATTCGGTTTTTGCGGCTTTTTCTTTTTCTTCGATTTCTGTGCTTTCATATAACCTTGTTCGGCCAACTCTTCGCGGATCTCTTCGATATCAGAAAGCCCAGCTTGCTGCACTTGTTGCATAAGCAGTTCGAAATAGCGGATGTCTTCTTCGGTCTTTTCAATTTGCTCATGCGTTTTAACGACCGCTGTTTTGGCTTTTTGATAGCGCGAGTAGTATTTCTGTGAATTCTCGATTGGTGTTTTGCGCGGATCGAGCGTGATCGTCACAGTTTCTTCATTATAATAATTGACGACTTCTGCTTGTTTCATTCCCTTTTTAATAGTGTGCAGATTGGCCATAATCAATTCACCGTTCAATTGCAATTGATCGCGTTTTTGTGCTTGGTCCTGTTCTTTCTGCAGCTTTTTGAGCTTTAATTTCAATTTAGAAATTTCGTTCTGCAGCCAGCGCTCCAGATCGCCTGCTTGCTGCTTGACGCGGTCGCGTTCGGCTTTGGCATAATAAATGCGGTCGAGCAGTTCGGACAAATTGTCGAAACGCATATTGTCCTGTTCGAGATGCGTCAATTCTGTTGCGGAAAAATAGCTTTTTCCTTGCTGTTCGACGTAATAGCCGGCCGGTCCCGGAGCATTAAAATCCTGCAAAAAGGCAGCTGCACTTTCCGGGTCCTGTTCGAGCCGGTAGTTCAGCTCTTTCGCCGTCAGTGGGGAAAAGCCGGCAAACTGGGAGACGATTTCCTTGTCGGTAAGCCCGCTAAAGTCTGCATCCGCCGCAAATGGATCTTGTTTTTCTTGGGACGGCGGGAAAATATAATCCTGTCCTGGTAAAATCGTCCGGTAGGAGTTAACACTCGGCGGCAAATGTTTCAGGCTGTCGAGAATCATGTCGCGCTCGGCATCGACTAAAATGATATTTGAATGGCGGCCCATCATTTCGACATGAAGCTCGCGTTCGATCTCGTCGCCGATTTCATTGCGTGCGCGTATGCGCAAGATGATCAAACGGTCAGAACCGTGCTGCTCGACGCCTGTGATGACGCCGCCTTCAATATGCTTGCGGAGCAGCATGCAGAACATCGGCGGTTCCGATGGATTGACGTTTGCCGTGTTGGTCAAATGAATCCGCGAATAGGACGGGTGGATCGAGATGAGCAATTTATGGTTTTTTCCTTGTGCGCGTATATGCAGGAGCAGTTCGAGCTGATTAGGCTGATGAACTTTTGAAATCCTTCCGGTGATGAGCTGTTGCAATTCGCTCGTCATCGCTTTCGTAAATAATCCATCAAATGCCATGAAAAATCCCTCTTTCAAATCGTTTTGTTCCATCTTATCATTTTCACGGAAGAATATGATATAATAAGACAGTTAGTTTTAAGCGTGAATATATTACTTGAGCATCGATGGCGGTGAGGAAGATGAAGAGAAAGCCGAAGTTCATATCCATCGGGGCGGGAAATGCGGTGTCAGTGAACCGCATCGTTTCGATGATCCAGCCGGATTCGGCGCCTTCCAAGCGCTTGATGCAGGAAGCTCGCAGCAAAGGCTTGCTCGTCGATGCGACAGGCGGCAAGAAGACCAAGTCGATCTTTATCATGGATAGCGATCATGTGGTCATTTCCGCTTTGTCGATCGAGACGGCACTTGCGCGGATTGAAGAAAATGATGATGAGGCAAGCGAGGGATAAAATGAGAAAACATCGTGGACTGCTCATCGTGCTGTCCGGGCCTTCGGGCGTCGGCAAAGGCACGGTGCGAAAAGAGCTGTTCCAACAGCCGGATACAAATTATGAATATTCCATTTCCATGACGACGCGCTCACCGCGTGAAGGGGAAGTGGACGAAGTCGATTATTTCTTCAAGACCCGTCATGAGTTTGAAGAACTGATCGACCAGGGACAATTGCTTGAATACGCCGAGTACGTCGGCAATTATTACGGCACGCCGCTCGAGTACGTCAATAAAATGCGCGATGCCGGGCGTGATGTGTTCCTGGAAATCGAAGTGCAAGGGGCAGCGCAAGTGCGCGATAAAGTGCCGGATGGCTTGTTCATCTTCCTTGCGCCGCCTAGCCTCTCAGAACTCGAAGAGCGCTTGGTCGGCCGCGGCACGGAGTCGGATGAAGTGATCGCATCACGCATCCATGCCGCCAGGAAAGAACTCGAGATGATGAACCTGTATGATTACGTCGTCGAAAACGATGAAGTCGAACACGCATGCGATCGCATCAATGCCATCATCATCGCAGAACATTGCAAGCGGGAACGCGTCGAAAAAAGATACTTAGATATGCTAAAGGAGAATGCCTGATGTTATACCCATCCGTTGATAAACTAAAAAGCCGCATCGATTCGAAATACTCACTGGTCGCTTTGGCGTCCAAGAGAGCCCGCCAATTGCACGAACATGGCGATGAAAAACTGGATTCCTACGTATCCCATAAAGCGGTTGGAAAAGCGCTTGAAGAGATTGCAGCTGGCGCATTGACGCCGGTTCAGCAAGATGCATCCGCGATTTACGAAGACGAAATTTAACTTATGATCTCAATTGACGACTCCCAGAGCGAAACTGTTCTTTGGGAGTTTGTTGTTTAGAAAGGGTGTTTAGCGGTGTTGGCAAATCGAAAAATCCTATTATGTGTAAGCGGCGGCATCGCCGTCTATAAAGCGGTCGCCCTCGTCAGCAAATTGTCCCAGGCAGGGGCGGAAGTGAAAGTCATCATGACAGAATCAGCGAAGCAATTCGTTCAACCGTTATCATTCCAAGTCATGTCCAGAAACGATGTCTATTTTGATACATTCGATGAAAAAGATTCTTCAGTCATTGCCCATATCGATTTGGCGGATTGGGCAGACCTCGTGATCGTCGCGCCTGCGACCGCCAATATGATCGCTAAAATGGCGAATGGTTTAGGCGATGATATGGTATCGACGGTGCTACTTGCGACGACTGCGCCGATTTGGGTTGCTCCTGCGATGAACGTCCATATGTACGACCATCCGGCAGTCAAACGGAATATCGACCGTTTGCATCATGATGGTATCCGTTTCATCGAGCCGTCTGAAGGCTTTTTGGCCTGTGGTTATGTCGGCAAAGGGCGTTTGGAGGAACCGGAGAAAATCACTGAACTGGTGGCCGGCCATTTTACAAAAAACAAGCCGTTAAAAGGCAAGAAAGTGGTCGTGACGGCTGGGCCGACTCGGGAACGAATCGACCCGGTGCGTTTTTTGACGAATTTTTCAAGCGGCAAGATGGGCTATGCCATGGCAGAAGCGGCAGCGGAACTCGGTGCTGACACGGTATTGATTAGCGGCCCAGTGTCATTGCCGGTGCCAAGTGGTGTCAAGCGAGTTCAAGTCGAAAGCGCAAAGCAGATGCTTGAAGCGGTGCTTGGTGAATACGATAGTGCAGACTTGGTTGTCAAGACAGCAGCTGTCGCAGATTACCGCCCGGCGGCTATCGCGGGGCAGAAGCTTAAGAAAAAAGAAGGCAATTCGGTTCTTGAGCTGGAGCGCACGGTAGATATCCTGCAGCAGCTCGGCCAAATGAAGAGCCATCAAATCCTGGTCGGCTTCGCGGCAGAGACCGATCATGTGGCGCAATATGCCAAAGATAAACTCGAGCGGAAAAATGCTGATTATATCATCGCCAACGACGTCAGTGCAGACCAAGCGGGCTTTGATCATGATACGAATGCAGTGACGGTATACGGGCGCGGGGAATTCGAGAAGACCTTCCCGGTCATGCCGAAAAAAGCGCTTGCGCTCGATTTGCTATCGCTCATCACTGAAAAGGAATTTGCAAAATGATTGCCGAAGTCATCGTCGATGTTGCCGCACATCCGATTGACCGGCCGTTCGATTATGCAGTGCCGGAAAAATTCCAGGCGCTCACCGAGCCGGGCATGCGCGTCAAAGTGCCTTTTGGCAACCGCAAAGTGCTCGGCTTTATTACAACTATCAAAGAAACATCTGAATTTGACCCGAAACGGCTGAAGCCGATCCACGAATTGATGGATGTCGTGCCCGTTTTGAACGGAGAAATGCTCGAGCTTGCACAGTGGATGAAACGCCAGACGGTGTGTTTTGAAATTGACGCGCTGCAAGTCATGGTGCCAGCAGCACTTCGCGCCAAATACGAAAAGCGCTTTGTGTTGAAAGCGCCCATTGAAGAGCTGCCAAAAGAGCTGCATCCATATTTTGGCACACGTGACTTTGTCCGCGCTCAGGAAGCGGAAGCTGTATACGGGCTCATGAAAAAAGAAATGGACAAGGGCACCGTGTTGGCGGATACGAATATTCAGCAGAAAACCGGCGTAAAAAAAGTGCGCATGGTCCATATTTTAGACTCTCTAGAGGGCATTGAAAATATTTCCATAAGAGCGAATGCCAAACAGCAATTAAAGCTGCAGGAGTTTTTCCTGAAGCATGCTGGACAAAGCTTTGAATCGTCGCAACTGCAAAAACTGTCAGGTGTATCGCTTCCAACCGTTAATGCGCTGGCTGAAAAAGGTTTAGCCACTTTTTCGTCGATGGAATCGTACCGGGATCCATCGCTCTTGACAGCTATTGAACACAAACTCGCCTTGGATTTGACAGATGAACAGCAAACGGCTTTCGATGCCATTCAATCCTCGCTCAATACCGAAAAAACCTTTCTGCTTCATGGCATCACCGGCAGCGGAAAAACGGAGATCTATTTGCAGACGATCGCCCAAGTGCTTGAAGACGGCAAGGAAGCGATCATGCTCGTTCCGGAAATCTCCTTGACGCCCCAGATGACGATCCGCTTCAAGGAACGTTTCGGCGATTTGGTTGCCGTTCTCCACAGTGGGTTATCCGCAGGGGAAAAATACGATGAATGGCGGAAAATCCAGCGTGCGGAAGTGAAAGTCGTAGTGGGTGCCCGTTCAGCGATTTTTGCGCCATTTGAAAATCTCGGCTTGATCATTCTCGACGAAGAGCATGAATCGAGCTATAAACAAGATGATTCGCCTCGCTACCATGCACGCGATGTGGCGATTTGGCGCAGCCAGCAGCATCAATGCCCCGTCATTTTGGGGAGCGCTACGCCATCACTTGAATCATATGCTCGCGCCCAAAAAGGCGTCTACGAATTACTAGCGCTGAAAAACCGCGCGAAAAACCAGCCCTTGCCTGAAGTCCATATTGTCGATATGCGCGAAGAGCTGCGAACGGGAAACCGGTCGATGTTTTCCGTGGAATTGGCAGAAGCGATGCGCGAGCGCCTTGCGCGCAAAGAGCAAGTTGTGCTGTTTTTAAATAAACGTGGCTACTCGTCATTCGTCTTATGCCGCGATTGCGGGACGGTGCTGCAATGCCCGAACTGCGATATTTCGCTGACCTATCACCGGGCGAGCGAACGCATGAAATGCCATTATTGCGGCTACGATGAACCCGTGCCGACGACCTGCCCGGAATGCGAGAGCGATCATATCCGCTTTTTCGGCACAGGGACCCAAAAAGTCGAAGAGGAATTGGCGAAACTCGTTCCGGACGCTCGCGTTTTGCGGATGGATGTCGATACGACCCGCAATAAAGGCGCACATGAAAAGATCTTGTCAGCGTTCGGTGAAGGTAAAGCCGATATTCTCCTTGGCACGCAAATGATTGCCAAAGGCCTGGATTTCCCGAATATCACCTTGGTCGGTGTTTTGTCGGCGGATACGACTTTGCATTTGCCGGATTTCCGTGCAGCCGAGAAAACCTATCAATTATTGACGCAAGTGAGTGGGCGCGCCGGACGAGATGTACTGCCAGGAGAAGTGTATGTGCAAACCTATACACCGGAGCATTATGCGATCACGCTTGCCAAAGACCAATTATATGAACCATTTTACGAACAGGAAATGGCGATGCGGCGAGTGAGCGGATACCCTCCGTATTATTATGTCGTCAATATCCAATTCACGCACGAGGATCTGATGACGGTATCGGGGTATGCTCAGCAGATGACCGAATATCTGCGCCGCCGGTTGTCGCCCAAAACCATTATTATCGGGCCTTCAGCATCGCTCATTGCCCGTGTGAACAATAGATATCGCTACCAATGTTTGATAAAATACAAAAATGAACCGAAGCTGGCTGAAGTGCTGCAGCAATTGATTAAAATCTACCGCAGCGACTGGATCAAAACAGGTGCGACCTTGTCCATCGACATGAATCCGACAACAGTCATGTAAGAGAAATGAGGAATTGAAATGGCAATCCGTGAAATTGTGAAACACCCAAACAAGGTATTAGAAACCCCGTGCAAGACGGTTACTGAATTCGACCGTGAGCTCGCAGTCCTATTGGACGACATGCACGAGACGATGATCGAAGCAGACGGCGTCGGCATTGCCGCGCCGCAAGTAGGCGTTTCGCAGCGCGTTGCAATCGTTGATTTTCAAGAAGGGCAAGAACCGATTGAAATGATCAACCCGGAACTCGCGCTATTCGAAGGCAACGAGACGGATATCGAAGGCTGCTTAAGCTTTCCCGGCATTTTCGGCGAAGTCGAGCGCCACGGCCGCATCAAAATCAAAGCCCAGGAACGCGACGGCTCCTGGTATGAACTGGAAGCGGAAGGCTACGAAGCGCGCGCCATCCTTCACGAAATGGACCATTTGGACGGGGTGCTGTTCACGAGCAAAATCGAGAAATACGTCACCCAGGAAGAATTGGATGAACTGATCCGCCAGCAGGAAGAGGAGGATTCGCTTTGACCAAAATTGTGTTCATGGGAACGCCCGCATTTTCGGCGCCGATTTTGAAGATGCTTGCTGAAGAAGGGTATGACATCGTGTCGGTCGTTACACAGCCCGACCGCCCTGTCGGCAGAAAGAAAATCCTGACGCCGACGCCGGTGAAAGAACAAGCACTAGAACTTGGCTTGCCGGTATACCAACCGGAAAAATTGAAAGATCCTGAACAGGCACAAAAAATTCTCGACCTGAAGCCTGATTTGATCGTCACGGCAGCATTCGGGCAAATTCTCCCGACATCCGTACTGGAAGCACCGAAATTGGGTGCCATCAACGTCCATGCCTCGCTGCTTCCGGAATACCGTGGCGGTGCGCCGATCCATCAAGCCATCATTGACGGCAAAACAGAAACCGGCGTAACGATCATGTATATGGTTGATCGTTTGGATGCGGGGGACATCATTTCGCAAAAAGCGGTGACAATCGAAGAGACGGACCATACCGGCAGCATGTTCGAGAAATTGAGTGCGGCCGGAATGGACTTATTGAAAGAAACTTTGCCGTCAATCATTGACGGAACCAATCCGCGGATACCTCAAGACGAGGAACTTGTCACGTTTGCGCGCAATATTTCACGGGAGCAGGAACGCATCGACTGGATGCAATCCGCACGTGACATCTATAACCAAGTGCGCGGGTTGCATCCGTGGCCGGTCGCGTTCACTACGTTTGGCGGCGCCAATGTCAAATTGTGGTGGGCGGAACTCGCCGACAGCAGAAAAACCGGTGCGCCGGGAGAAATCGTCGAATTGACAAAAGATGCCATCGTCGTCCAAACCGGCGAAGGCACACTTGCCATCAAAGAATTGCAGCCGGCCGGGAAAAAACGCATGACAGCTGAAGATTATTTGCGTGGGCCGAAATTACAGGCAGGGGATCGATTCGAATGAAAAACAAAAAAATTCACGGCAATGTAAGAGATGCTGCGTTGTCGATTCTCTATGCTGTGGAAAACAAACAGGCATATAGCAACCTCTTATTGAATTCGACAATGGACAGCTACGGCATTTCTGCCAAAAATAAAGGCTTGTTGACGGAAATCACTTACGGTACACTGCAGCATCAAATGACCTTGGATTACTATTTAGAACCGTATATCAAAGGCAAGCTCGATCCATGGGTGCGGACGCTCTTGCGCTTATCGCTCTATCAGATCGTTTACTTGGACCGCATTCCGTTCCATGCGGTCATCAACGAAGCGGTGGAAATCGCCAAACGGCGCGGGCACGGCGGCATCGCGTCTGTCGTCAACGGCATTTTGCGCTCCGTCCAACGGTCTGGAGTGCGTTCATTCAACGAAATCGCCGATCCGATCGAAAAGATTTCCATCGAAACAAGCCACCCGGCATGGATGATCAAGCGCTGGTCGGAACAATTCGGCATGCAAAAAGCCCGCGAAATGGCACTCGAGAATAACAAAGCGCCACTTCAGACGGTGCGCGTCAATACCGTCCAGGCGACTCCTAGTGAAGTGATTGAAATGCTCGAATCGGAAGGGTTGACTGCCGAACCGAGCAAGATCATCCCGGAATGCCTTGTCGTCACGGGCGGGCAGCCGGTGCGCACGCAAACGTTTGAAAAAGGCTTTATCACGATACAAGACGAAAGTTCGATGTTGCCAGCTTATGCATTGCAAGTCGAACCCGGCATGAACGTGCTGGACATGTGCGCGGCGCCTGGCGGAAAGACGACACATATCGCCGAAAAGCTTGAAGGGCAAGGGAATGTGCTGGCAATGGATCTGCACGCCCATAAAGTCAAATTGATTGAACAAACCGCAAAGCGCTTAGGGCACCAAACAATCGAAACCACAGTCGGAGACGGCCGGGAGAGCAGCGAACGTTTCGGTGAAGAAACCTTCGACCGTATCCTGGTGGACGCACCGTGCAGCGGGCTTGGCGTCATCAAGCGCAAGCCGGATATCAAATACACAAAAACGCCGGATGATTTTGGGCGCTTGCAGACAATTCAGCTTGCACTTCTTGATGAAGCGGTGAAGCTCTTGAAACCGGGTGGCATTCTCGTCTACAGCACGTGCACGGTCGATACCGAAGAGAACCGCGGAACTGCCGAAAAATTCATGAAAACACATCCGCAAATGGAACAGATTCCTGCTGAATTGCCTGCTGCTTTCAAAAGCAAAGGCAAGGGGTTTGTCCAAGTATTCCCGCAGGATTTCGGGAGTGACGGATTTTTTATCGCAAGCTTCAGAAAAACCGACGGCAATTTTGCCGAAAGCTAAAAAGCGGGGTGTCCACTATTGTTTCAGTATGTAATTGAAAGCGATACCGGTAGAAAAAGAGAAGTCAACGAAGACCGCGTCGCTGTGCTTAAACGCCCCGACGGATTATTGCTCGCACTTGTTGCAGACGGCATGGGCGGCCATAACGCAGGAGATGTCGCAAGCCGGCTGACAGTTGATGAGCTTGGCAGAAGATTCATGGAAGCAGACGAAAAAACGTTTGGGACTGCGGAAGAAAAGACCGCATGGCTATCTGGCCAAGTGCTGCAAGTCAACCGTCTAGTTTACGAACATTCCATCACCCACAGCGAATGCAAAGGGATGGGTACGACTTTGATCGCTGCATTGATTGAAGAGGAAGATTGCGTGCTATGCCATATCGGCGACAGCCGTGCGTATCTCATCGGCGCGTCGATGGCGCAAATAACACGAGATCATTCTTATGTCAACGTACTCGTCGATAACGGGGAAATTACTCAACAACAGGCAGAAGACCATCCGAAGAAAAATTGGATTCTGCGCTCACTCGGCACAGAGCCGGACATCGAGCGGGAAATGCATCACTTTTCTCTCGCTGGCACTTCCTATTTCCTTATATGCACAGACGGCTTGAGCAACAAATTAAGCGAACGGGACATTTCGTCGATTGTCCGCTCAAAAGCTTCATTGTCGCAAAAAGGCAAAGCTTTGATCGCGCTTGCCAATGACCTCGGCGGAGAAGACAATATTTCATTCGTATTGTTGACGGCGCTTGGTGAGGAGGTATAGCGATGTTAATCGGAAAACGAATTAATGGCCGTTATAAGGTTCTTGAAGCGATCGGCAGCGGGGGCATGTCCAACGTCTATTTGGCACATGACATGATTCTAGACCGCGACGTCGCCATCAAAGTGCTGCGCTATGATTTTAGCAACGAAGAGGAATTGCGCCGCCGCTTCAAGCGGGAAGCGCTATCTTCGACAAGTCTTGGTCATCCGAACATCGTCAGCATTTTCGATGTAGGTGAAGACAACGACTTGCCATATCTTGTCATGGAATATGTGCCTGGAGATACATTGAAAGAATATATCATCAAGCATTCCCCGGTCGAACCAGAACGCGCAGTGGAAATAATGACACAATTGACTTCAGCACTCGCCCATGCCCACCACAATCATATCGTCCACCGGGATATCAAGCCGCAGAACGTGCTGGTGGACGAAGATGGCAATGTCAAAATTTCGGATTTTGGCATTGCCATGGCATTGAGTGCTACTTCCCACACACAGACCAACTCTGTGCTCGGGACCGTGCATTATTTATCGCCTGAACAAGCAAGAGGCGGCATGGCGAATAAAAAATCCGATATTTATTCCCTAGGTATCGTGATGTATGAGCTATTGACCGGGAAGCTGCCATTTTCAGGTGAATCGGCTGTAGCCATTGCCTTGAAGCATCTGCAGACGGAGACGCCTTCATTGAAGGAAAGCGTACCGGATTTACCGCAAAGCCTGGAAAATATCGTCTTGAAAGCGACCACCAAAAATCCGCAATACCGCTATGCCTCAGCGGATGAAATGGCGGAAGATCTGTCGACCGCGCTCACTTCTGAGCGGATCAACGAACCAAAATTTGCAGTGCCGGTAGACGAAGGGGAAACCCGCGCCATGCCAGCGATCAAAGATTCGGGAACGTACGAACAGGCCGATGCGACCAAAACGATGGCGCTGCCGATTAAAGAAGATAAAAAAACGGTGAAAAAACCAGCTAACAAGAAAAAGCGCAAAAAAACACCGATCGTTCTGGCGATTATTGCTGCTGTGGTATTGATTGGCTTGATCCTTGCATTCGCCTTCCCTGAGTTGTTCCAACCTCGGCAAGTAGCTGTGCCGGATGTTGCCGGCATGGAACGGGAAGCGGCACATGAAGAGCTTACCGCTGCAGGCTTTGTCGTTGCAGAAGAATCCGAGCAATTTTCTGAAGAAGTCGATGAGAACCATATAATCCGCACCATTCCAGAAGCAGGGAAGATGCGCGATCCGGAGTCGAGCATCAGCTTATTTATCAGCATGGGCAAAGAAACAGCCGAGTTTGGCGATTTTGTGGGCGATTCCCTGGAACAAGCACAGCGTATGCTCGAGGACACAAGTTTTGCTTCGCCGGACGTGCGCGAGGAATTTTCCGATGAAGCGCCGGGAACGATTTTGAGCCAAAGCCCTGAAGCGGGAAGCGAAGTCGTCATCAGTGAAACGGAAATCGAATTTGTGGTCAGTAAAGGGCCGGACATGCGCGAAGTGGAAGATTTGAGTGGATATGGCGAAATGGAATTGAACGAGTACGCCCGTTCATCGGGATTCAATATTCGCATCGTCCGTGAGCAAGAATCCGATTCCGTAGAAGCGGGGTTGGTGTTGTCGCAAAACGTAGCGGGCGGAGAGATGCTAGAAGTAGGAAGTACGATTGAAGTCGTCTTGTCTTCCGGCAGTGCGGAACTTCCGGTGAAGACCTATGTCGAAACTGTGGAAATTCCTTATGAGCCGGCAGAGCCATCAGAAGAAGGCGAAGACCCGGTCGAACAGACAATTCGTATCTATATTCAAGATCAGAACCAAACCATGGTCGAACCTGTAGAGGAATTTACCATTACGGAGACGACTGAACACCAGATCGAAATGCAAATTGTCGAAGACGGCAGTGCTTCTTACCGAATCGTCAGAGATGCCACGATCATTCTGGAAGAGACAGTGGATTATGAGAACGCAGATTAAGGAACTTACAAGATAGGATAAGGGGTGGTGCTATGCCGAAAGGTCAGATCAGAAAAGCATTAAGCGGTTTCTATTATGTACTTGATGAAGATGGGGAGCGTTATACGCAATGCCGCGGCCGCGGGGTTTTCCGCAATCGCCAAATCACACCGCTGGTCGGGGATTTTGTCGAGTACAAAGCAGACAACGATCGCGAAGGGACGATACTCGATATCGACGAACGGAAAAATGAATTAGTGCGTCCACCGATCGCCAACATCGATCAAGCAATTCTCGTGTTTTCAGCCAAGCAGCCCGATTTTCATCCGCTGTTATTGGACCGTTTCCTGGTAGCGGTTGAATCGTTCGATATTCAGCCAGTCATTTGCTTGACGAAAACCGATCTATTGTCGGATGCAGAACGCGAGCAACTGGACCGCTATGCAGATGATTACCGGACGATCGGTTATGATGTGATTGAATCATTCATAGACGATCCAACATTGCAAGAACGGCTGATGCCGGTGCTTGAAGGCAAGACAAGCGTTCTTGCCGGCCAGTCAGGCGTCGGGAAATCGACTTTGCTGAATACGATTTTGCCATCGTTGAAGCTGAAGACCGATGACATCTCGCAAGCCCTAAACCGAGGCAAGCATACAACGCGCCATGTAGAATTGATCGAAGTGAACGGCGGTTTGCTGGCAGATACGCCAGGATTCAGCTCATTCGATTTCGAACAATTGGAAAAAGAACAATTGTCGGCATGCTTCCCGGAACTGGAAGAGCGTGCAGGCGGCTGTAAATTCCGCGAATGTCTGCATTTAAATGAACCGAAATGTGCCATCAAAAAAGCGGTGGAGACAGGGGACATTCCGGAATATCGCTATAAGCATTACTTGAAATTTTTGGAAGAAATAATGAATCGAAAGCCGAGGTATTCACATGATTAAAATTGCGCCGTCTATTCTAGCAGCAGATTTTGCAAAACTTGGACAAGAAGTACAGGAAGTCGAAAAAGCCGGAGCCGATTGGATCCATATCGATGTCATGGACGGCCATTTCGTCCCGAATATCACGATGGGGCCGATTGTGGTCGACGCTCTGCGCCCGTTGACAGAGCTTCCTCTCGATGTTCATTTAATGATCGAGAACCCGGACCGTTATATCGAGGATTTCGCCAAAGCTGGTGCGGATTATATTACCGTCCATGTTGAAGCGTGCCCGCATCTTCACCGCACCATCCAATTGATCCGTGCGTTCGGTGTCAAACCGGGGGTTGTCTTGAACCCGCACACGCCAATCGAAACGATTCAGCATGTTCTAGAAGATATCGATTTGGTGCTGTTCATGACCGTAAACCCTGGATTTGGCGGACAGAAATTTATCCATTCAGTCGTCCCGAAAGTTGCGGCATTGTCGCAACTAATTAAAGACAAAGGCTTGTCTGTCGATATTCAAATCGATGGCGGCATCAATGAAGAAACAATTGTTCCGTGTGCACAAGCAGGGGCGAACGTTTTTGTGGCTGGTTCTGCCATTTTCGGCAAACAAGACCGCACGCAAGCTCTTCAGGCGATCAAAAAAGCGGGGCAAGGAGTTATCAAGTGATTATCGTAATCACAGCAGGAGGTCCGGCAGACGAACTGCCGGACCTTTCTTCATATGAAGGGGCCTCTTATATCGGGGTGGATGCCGGGGTGATGACGCTTCTCGGGATGGGCATTGAACCGGTTGAGGCCGTTGGGGATTTTGATTCGGTAACAGACAGCGAGTACGAAAAAATCCGCTCGGCATTTCCGTCACTCGAACGGTCGCCGGCGGAAAAAGATGAATCGGATACAGAACTAGCCTTGAATAAAGCGATGCAGTACAATCCAGATACCGTCATTGTCACCGGTGTTACTGGTGGCAGGCTCGACCATTACATGGCTGCCTTGCACATCGTCTTTGACTACCAAAGAAGCTATCCCAACATTGATTTCATGATTGTGAATAAGCAGAATCGCATCCGTTTCATGGAACCCGGAACATTTCATTTGAAAGCGGATCAGGCTTTTAAGTACATCTCCTTTTATCCATTCGCACAAGAAGTGAGCGGCTTTACGATAGAAGGAGTTAAATATCCAGTGAAAGAGGAGCGGATTCCGTTCGGCTCGACGCGTTTTATCAGCAACGAATTGCTGGAGGAGGCAAAGCTTGAATTCACGGGTGGCCATTTGATCGTCATCGAAAGTTCCGATTGAACGCACGAAAAAATGCCAGGCTGACAATTGTCAGACCTGGCATTATTCATGAGCGGTTTAGACGCGCTCAACTTTTCCTGATTTCAATGCTCTCGCGGAAACCCATACACGTTTCGGCTTGCCGTCTACAAGGATGCGAACTTTTTGAAGGTTTGCTCCCCATGTACGTTTTGTCGAGTTCAACGCGTGTGAACGGCTGTTTCCTGCACGAGCTTTACGTCCAGATACTGCACATACTTTTGGCATGTAAGTCCCTCCTCACAAGTGAAGCTGAAAATTATAATAGAATTTCAGTTCGTTTTTCGTTTCACATACTTTAATAATTTACCATAGAAAAAAGACAGGCGCAAGTGAAATTCACAGCCTTTCAAGAAAAAAACCTTTACAGGCTAAAACGTTGGCTTTTCTTATAAAGGGCTTTCATGTAGAATGAAAAGAGTGAAATAGGACTCGAGGAGGAATTTTAATGTCGATTGAGTTGAACAATGAATATGGTCAAATCGATATTTCCAATGATGTGATAGCCCAAATAGCCGGCGGCGCTGCGATCGAATGCTACGGCATCGTAGGCATGGCGACCAAACACCAGATCCGCGACGGCCTCACGGACATTCTCCGCAAAGAGAACTTTGCCAAAGGAGTCCTTGTGCGCCAGCAGGATGGCGATTTAATTATTGATATGTATGTAATCATCAGCTACGGAACGAAAATTTCGGAAGTGGCGTATCAAGTCCAATCCAAAGTGAAATATACAATTACAAAAACATTGGGCATGCCGGTTAGTGCGGTAAACATTTATGTCCAGGGCGTTCGTGTGACGAACCCGTAAGAGGAGGAAAAGTCGGTTATGAAGTCATTAAACGGAGTGAAATTCGCTGAAATGGTGCAGATGGGTTCGCATCACCTTTACCAAAATGCGGATTATGTAGATGCATTGAACGTCTTCCCGGTGCCGGACGGCGATACTGGGACGAACATGAATTTATCGATGACATCCGGTGCGAAAGAAACAGAAGCCCATGCACAAGAGCATATCGGGAAAACAGCAGGCGCGTTGTCGAAAGGTCTCTTGATGGGTGCACGCGGCAACTCGGGCGTCATTTTGTCCCAATTGTTCCGCGGGTTCGGCAAATTCATTGCTGATGAGCAGGAACTTTCTGCGAAAAAGTTGGCGCATGCTTTGCAGCACGGTGTCGAGACCGCTTATAAAGCTGTCATGAAACCGGTTGAAGGCACCATCTTGACGGTCGCGAAAGATGCGGCGGCAAAAGGCATGAGCCTAGCAGACAATGAAGAAGATATCATCGTGCTTTTTGAAGCAATCGTCACTGAAGCGAAAGCATCGCTTGAGAGAACGCCTGATCTATTACCAGTGCTGAAAGAAGTAGGAGTTGTCGATAGCGGCGGTCAAGGGTTGGTCTATGTCTATGAAGGATTCCTTGCTTCTTTGAAAGGCGAGGCATTGCCTGAGAAACATGTCGATAATTCGATGGATGATTTGGTCAGCGCTGAGCACCATAAGAATATCGCAGGCTTCATGAACACAGAAGATATCGAATTCGGCTATTGTACGGAGTTCATGGTCAAATTCGAAGAAGGCAAACGCTCGTTCAACGAAGCGGCGTTCCGGACAGATTTGAGCGCTTACGGCGATTCGCTCTTGGTCATTTCAGATGACGAGATCGCAAAAATCCATATCCACTCCGAGGAGCCTGGGAAAGTACTTACATACGGCCAGGAATACGGAAGCCTAATCAGCATGAAGATCGAAAATATGCGCCAACAGCATACCGACATTGTCGGAGAAGGCCATAAAAAGGCTGGAGCAGTTGAAGAAGCGAAGCATCCCTATGCGATCGTCACGGTCGCGATGGGAGAAGGCGTAGCGGAATTGCTTCGTTCGATCGGCGCTTCATACGTCATTGAAGGCGGCCAGACGATGAATCCATCAACGGAAGATATCGTCAATGCGGTCCGTTCAATCGGTGCAGAGCGCGTGTTGATTTTGCCGAACAATAAAAACATCATCATGGCGGCAGAACAAGCGGCAGAACTGCTTGATATCGAAGCGGCTGTCGTACTGACAAAAGATGTCCCGCAAGGCATGTCGGCGCTCCTCGCATTCAATCCAGAAGTGGCTGTCGCAGACAACCAACAAGCAATGGGGGATGCGATCAAGCACGTCAAGTCGGGATCAGTCACTTTCGCGGTGCGCGATACATCGATCGACGGCGTCTCCATCAAGAAAGACGATTTCATGGGAATTTCAGAAGGCAAAATCGTCGTATCAGATGAAAGCCTGGAAAAAGTGACAGAAGAACTATGCAAAAAGCTGGTCGATGCGGATGCAGAGATCGTTACGATCCTCTTCGGCGAAGATGTCAGTGAAGCGGATGCCGAAAAGCTTGGCGCGTTCATCGAATCATTGAATGGCGACGTCGAAGTGGAAATCCACAACGGCAAGCAGCCGCTTTATCCATACATTCTCGCAGTTGAATAATGTTAGGCGGAGGTCCGGGAACAAGACACCGGACTTCCGCTTTTTTATTTTTCCACAATAGAAAAGCGTCATGCAGAGTGCGGAATTGCGCAAAACAGCAAAAGCCTTTACAAGTGGCAGGGAAAGCCCACGGTTAAGACGATGTATGCGCTTTATTATTTTTGTTTCCTCGGCGCTTTTCATGTAAAATGAAATTATACGAGACGGAAAGTGAGGGGTTTGAGCATGAAGTTCAAATCTGTTTTTGATATAATCGGCCCGGTAATGATCGGGCCATCATCTTCGCATACCGCGGGTGCTGCACGCATCGGCAGGGTAGCGCGGGATTTGTTTGGCAGGCAGCCGAAGTGGGCGAAAATCCATTTATATGGTTCTTTCGCTGAGACCTATAAAGGACATTCGACCGACGTAGCGATTATCGGCGGCTTGCTGGATTACGATACCTTCGATGAGCGCATTAAAACCGCTTTTGAAGAAGCTGAAAAGCTCGGCATGAGCTATGAGTTCATCCCGGAAACGGGCAATGTCGATCATCCGAACACGGCACGCATCGTCATCGGAGATGAAAAATCCGAAATGTCGATGATGGGAATTTCCATCGGCGGAGGCAAAATCGAAATTACGGAACTGAACGGTTTCCCGCTCAGGTTATCCGGCAACCACCCGGCGATCCTCGTCGTCCATGACGACCGCTCGGGCTGTATCGCAAATGTAGCGAATTGTTTATATAAATACGACATCAACATCGGCCATATGGAAGTATCCCGCAAAGAGCGCGGGGACATGGCGTTGATGGTCATCGAAGTCGATCAGACAGTAGATGTAGAAGTGATGGGCGAATTGCGTGAGTTGCCGAATATTACGCAAGTTACACGCATCGCCGACTAAACTGGAGGTAAGAGAAATGGATGTTTTATTCCGTAATGTAAGGGAGCTCGTCGAACGGGCAGAAAAAGAAGGCAAGCTTATTTCCGAGATCATGATCGAACAGGAAATGCTCATCACAGACCGTTCTCGCGAAGATATCATGCAGCAAATGGAGCGCAATTTGACGGTCATGGAAGAAGCGGTCGAAAAAGGGTTGCAAGGCGTTCATTCTGTTTCCGGCTTAACGGGCGGCGACGCAGTGCTTCTCCAAAAATATATGCAGCAAGGCAATAGCCTATCCGGCGATCTGCTGCTCGATGCTGTCAGCAAAGCCGTTGCGACCAATGAAGTGAATGCGGCGATGGGCACGATCTGTGCGACGCCGACTGCAGGATCTGCAGGAGTTGTACCAGGAACTTTGTTTGCCGTGAAGAATAAATTAAACCCGACGCGTGAACAAATGATCCGTTATCTATTCACATCCGGTGCTTTTGGCTTTGTCGTGGCCAATAACGCTTCAATTTCCGGAGCGGCTGGTGGATGCCAAGCGGAAGTCGGCTCTGCAGCGGCAATGGCTTCTGCTGCCATCATCGAAATGGCAGGCGGCACGCCTCAGCAAAGTTCTGAAGCTTTTGCCATTACCTTGAAGAATATGCTCGGTCTAGTCTGCGACCCTGTGGCGGGACTCGTGGAAGTGCCATGCGTGAAACGCAATGCGATGGGTGCATCGAATGCCGTTGTCGCTGCCGACATGGCGCTCGCTGGTGTAACTAGCCGCATCCCGTGCGACGAAGTGATCAGCGCGATGTTCGAAATCGGGCAAGCGATGCCTAGCGCGTTCCGTGAAACGGCAAAAGGCGGCTTGGCCGCGACACCGACCGGCAAATGGCTGGAATCGAAAATCTTCGGCGGATCGGTAGTCGGCAGTGGACAATAAAGCACCCGTCTCTTCATTGAAGGGGGTCGGGAAGCAAGCGGCTGAAACTCTGCGGGACATGAAAATCGAAAGTCTTGAAGACTTGATCATGACTTTCCCGTATCGCCACGAAGATTTTCAGCTCAAAGATCTGGCTGAAACGCCCCATAATGAACGGGTAACGGTGGAGGGAAGGGTCGAAAACGAGCCTTCCGTCCTTTTTTTAGGGAAAAATAAATCGCGGACGACCGTGACGGTGCTAGTTGGCCGCCATCTCGTCAAAGCCGTTTTCTTTAACCAGCATTACGTGAAAGCCAAATTGCAAATTGGTGCAGTTGTCACCTTGACGGGCAAATGGGACCGCGGCCGCCAATTGATTACCGTCTCAAGCATGACCATCGGCCCGCGGACAGGTGGTGCGGATTTTGAGCCGGTTTATAGCCTGAAAGGATCGATGCACCAGAAAACTTTCCGAAAACTGATGCGCCAGGCACTGGATGCGACTAAAGGCGGTTTGCAGGATTGTTTGCCGGCTTCCTTACGCACTGAGTATCAATTGCTGCCGTTTGAACAAGCTCTTGAGACGGTTCACTTTCCGGAAGATGCCGCATCGCTCAAGCAGGCGCGCCGGCGCTTTGTGTACGAGGAGCTATTGCTGTTTCAATTGAAGATGCAGGCGCTGCGTAAGAAAAATCGCGAAGCGGAGGGCGGTTCGTTCATCGATTATGACCTGAATCGCTTAAAGGCGTTTATCGATGCCTTGCCGTTCGATTTGACCAGTGCCCAGAAGCGCGTCGTCAATGAAATCTGCCGCGACATGAAAGAACCATTCCGGATGAACCGCCTATTGCAGGGCGATGTCGGATCGGGCAAGACCGTTGTTGCGGCGATCGCTTTATATGCCGCCGTGACAGCAGGCAAACAAGGGGCGCTCATGGCGCCGACGGAAATTCTCGCTGAACAGCACGCTAATACACTCGAGGAATGGTTCCGGCCGTTCGGCGTCAGTGTCGCCTTATTGACTGGATCCGTCAAAGGCAAAAGACGCAAAGAAGTATTAAAGCGTCTAGTAGACGGCGAAATTGACATTCTGATTGGCACCCATGCGTTGATCCAGCCAGAAGTATTGTTCAAGAGCTTAGGTTTGGTCATTACTGATGAACAGCACCGTTTCGGGGTGGACCAACGGCGCGTGTTGAAAGATAAAGCTTTAAACCCGGATGTTTTGTTCATGACCGCGACGCCCATACCACGGACGCTCGCGATTTCGGCTTTCGGTGAAATGGACGTTTCGATCATCGATGAAATGCCAGCTGGGCGAAAAGAGATCGAAACCTATTGGATGAAAAAAGAAATGTTCGGCAAAATTGTCGGCCGTATGGAAAAAGAACTTGTTGCGGGGCGCCAGGCGTACGTTATCGCTCCACTGATCGAAGAATCCGAAACCTTGGAATACCAAAATGCGGTCGAACTGTACCAGCAATTGACTGTCTATTTCGAAGGTCGCCATACCGTGGGGTTGATGCACGGCCGTCTGCATCCGGACGAAAAAGAACAGACGATGCGCGAATTTGCGGAAGGCAAGATCGCGGTGCTAGTGTCGACGACTGTCGTCGAAGTCGGCGTCAACGTCCCAAACGCGTCATTTATGCTCATTTATGATGCCGAACGCTTTGGTTTGTCGCAGCTTCACCAATTGCGCGGGCGCGTTGGGCGCGGCAGTGAGCAGTCCTATTGCGTTTTGCTGGCGGACCCGAAAACAGAGATCGGAAAAGAGCGCATGAATTCGATGACGGAAACGAACGATGGTTTTATCCTTGCTGAAAAGGATTTGGAATTGCGCGGGCCGGGCGATTTCTTCGGACGCAAACAAAGCGGCATTCCGGAATTCCGCATGGCGGATTTGGTGCATGATTACCGTGCACTTGAAGCGGCGAGGAAAGATGCGGAAGCATTGATCGCAAGCGAATCTTTTTGGGTCTCGGATGAAACGAAATGCTTGCGGTCGATGCTTGAAGACTCTGGCATTCTCGAAGGCGGAAGGCTTGATTAGGATGCAGGGAGACCGATTTTCCTTGCATTCTTTTTTTGTTGTTTATATACTCATATTAGTACCAAGTGCTAATAGCGGGCGGTGACATAGTGAGAAAACCTAAAAAAGAGCGGCAAGCAGCGTTGATAGCTTCTATCAAAGAAAATCCCTTCGTGACCGATGAAGAATTGTCAGCGGAGTTTGGCGTCAGTGTCCAGACCATCCGCCTCGACAGGATGGAGCTTTCGATTCCTGAACTACGGGAACGCATTAAACACGTTGCCGAGAAGACCTTTGATGATGAAGTGAAATCTTTGCCGATTGACGAAGTGATTGGCGAGATTATCGATATAGAACTGGACAATAAAGCCATTTCGATTTTCGATGTCAAACCGGAACACGTTTTCCAGCGCAACCGGATTGCCAGGGGGCATCATCTATTCGCGCAGGCGAATTCCTTGGCGGTGGCGGTGATGAACGAAGAATTGGCCTTGACAGTGAAATCGGAATTGCAATTTTTAAAGCCGGTTAAAGCTGGGCAACGGGTCGTCGCGAAAGCGCAAGTGACCGACAGGCAGCCACAAAAGCACCGCGCGTTCGTGAAAGTGGTGTCGACGGTCGACCAGGCAGTAGTTTTTATCGGGACATTTGAAATGTACCGCATGACTGAACAAAGTGAAGGTGACAATTCGTGAAAATAGCGATTGATGCAATGGGCGGGGATAACGCCCCGAAAGAAATTATCGATGGTGTCAAACAAGCGCTCGAATCTTTCAGCGACGTGGAGATTTTGCTTTACGGGCAACAGGATAAAATCGATGAGTACATAAAACCGCAAGACCGTTTGACCATTATCCATTGCGCTGAAGTGATCGAATCGGAAGACGATCCGGTCCGTTCGGTACGCCGCAAAAAAGACGCCTCCATGGTCCGCATGGCTGAAGCGGTCAAAGAAGGAAGCGCGGATGCGGCAGTATCCGCAGGCAATACAGGGGCCCTGATGTCAGCAGGTTTATTCATCGTCGGCCGAATCGACGGCGTTGACCGCCCGGCGCTCGCACCGACATTGCCGACAATGGATGGGAAAGGCTTTTTGATGCTGGACCTCGGTGCCAATGCCGATGCTAAGCCTGAGCATCTTGTGCAATACGCCATCATGGGCAGCATCTATGCCGAAAAAGTACGCGGCATCCAAAATCCGACAGTCGGATTGCTGAATATCGGGACAGAAGAGAAAAAAGGCAATGAACTGACCAAAGCGGCATTTCCGCTGCTGAAAGAAGCGCCTGTCAACTTCATTGGAAACGTGGAGTCGCGTGACTTGCTGAACGGCGCCGCTGACGTCGTCGTTACCGACGGCTTTACCGGCAATATGGTCTTGAAGACGATTGAAGGAACTGCAATGAACGTCTTCGCGATGATTAAAGATGTCTTTATGGCTTCAACCAAAACCAAAATTGCGGCAATGCTCGTGAAAAATGACCTGAGTGCGTTAAAAGGCATGCTGGATTACAGCGAATACGGCGGTGCAGGATTATTCGGGCTAAAGGCGCCAGTCATTAAAGCGCATGGTTCATCCAACGGCACCGCGTTTTATAACGCCATCCGCCAGGCGCGGACGATGGTCGAGCATGATGTGGCCGGCAAGATTTACAGCACATTGAAGGAGGAACAATCGTCATGAGAAAGCAAATCGCATTTATTTATCCTGGGCAGGGCTCGCAAACAGTGGGCATGGGCGAAAGCTTTCTGGAAGATGACAAGAGCCGTCAATTTTACGAAAGCGCCGACCAAGTGCTAGGTATGGGTTTGTCGAAATTGATGCTCGAAGGCCCTCAAGAAGAACTGACCTTAACTTATCATGCGCAGCCAGCGCTTTTGACTGTCAGCTCGATGATTACGGAACGATTGATCCGTGCAGGCATCCGCCCGGATTATACAGCTGGGCATAGCCTTGGTGAATACAGCGCGCTTGTCGCTTCGAATGTCCTGGAATTTCCGAAAGCGGTGGATGTAGTCCACAAGCGCGGATTGTTTATGAACGAAGCAGTGCCAGCAGGCGAAGGCGCGATGGCCGCCATTCTTGGAATGGATGCAGACAAGCTGGAAGAAGTGACGGACGACGCAACGAATAGTGCTGGTGTGGTGCAGTTGGCCAATTTGAACTGCCCGGGCCAGATCGTGATTTCCGGAACAAAAGCAGGTGTTGAAAAGGCATGTGAACTGGCGAAAGAACGTGGCGCAAAACGTGCCATCCCGCTTGACGTCAGCGGGCCGTTCCATTCGGAATTGATGCGCTCCGCGTCCCATGACTTGGCAAAAGTACTGAGTGATTCATTCCTGCTTAATGCGAAAATTCCAGTTGTGACGAATTTTAGAGCCGAACCGGAAACAAACGCGACACAATTGCAGGACATGTTGATTCACCAATTGTACTCGCCTGTTTTGTGGGAGCAATCGGTGCGCAAGATGATCGAACTTGGCGTCACTACTTTCGTCGAAGTGGGTCCTGGCAAAGTACTGAGCGGCTTGGTTAAAAAAATCGACCGATCAGTCACCGTCATTCCGGTCCATGATTTGGAGTCGTTCAAAAAAGCGGTAGAGGAGTTGACAACATGAGCAAATTAACTGGAAAAACAGCTATCGTAACAGGAGCATCACGAGGGATTGGGGCAGCCATCGCCCGCCGTTTTGCTGAGGAAGGCGCGAATATCGTCGTCAATTATAGCGGCAGCCAAGAAAAGGCGGAAGCAGTCGTAGCTGAAATCGAGCAAGCAGGCGGAAAAGCCATCGCTGTAAAAGCCAATGTAGCCGATGCGGATGCCGTGAAATTACTGGCAGATGCAGCGATGAAGGAATTCGGCTCGATCGATATTCTCGTCAATAATGCCGGCATCACACGCGATAATTTGATGATGCGCATGAAAGAAGACGAATGGGATGACGTGATCAACACCAATTTAAAAGGCGTTTTCCTATGCACGAAAGCAGTGACGCGCCAAATGATGAAACAGCGTGCCGGGCGCATCGTCAATATCGCCTCGATCGTAGGCGTTATGGGGAATGCAGGACAAGCCAATTACGTAGCAGCAAAAGCAGGCGTTATCGGTTTGACGAAGACGACGGCCAGGGAACTTGCGAGCCGTGGCATTACCGCAAATGCTGTAGCTCCTGGATTCATCACGACCGACATGACAGAAAAGCTCAGTGACGATGTGCAATCGAGCATGATTGCGCAAATCCCGCTTGCCCGCTTTGGCGCACCGGAAGATGTGGCGAATGCGGCATTATTCCTGGCGTCGGACGAAGCAAGTTATGTAACCGGACAGACTTTGCATTTGGACGGCGGCATGGTCATGTAGTTCACAATTATGTATACTGATTTGAGGGGAGGTGACGACATTGTCAACAGTATTGGAACGTGTAACAAAAGTAATCGTAGATCGTCTTGGTGTGGAAGAGAGCGAAGTGAAACCTGAGGCATCTTTCACAAACGACCTTGGAGCGGACTCATTGGATGTAGTTGAATTGGTCATGGAGCTAGAAGACGAATTCGATATGGAAATTTCTGATGAAGATGCAGAAGGTATGGCAACAGTAGGCGACGCAGTAACTTACATCGAAAAAAAACAAGCTTAAGTTGAATAAACGGGATCCGTCCCAGCTTGATAGCACAAAAGATTGACGCACAGCCTAGCTGTGCGTCAATTCTCTTTTTGCACAATGTCTGAAAAACAGGTAAAATCAACAAGAGAACAATAGAGGAAGGCAGATAAAAATGGCGATGAAACGAAAACCGAAACAGATCAAACAAATGGCGCTTAAAGAAAGCGCGAAACAGGCATTTGAGCAATTGCAAAAAGAGCTAGACATCCAATTTGAACAACCTGCCCTTCTGCAGCAGGCATTTACCCATTCATCTTATGTGAATGAGCATCGAAGAAGACAATTCACGGACAATGAGCGCCTGGAATTTTTAGGTGACGCCGTGTTGGAATTGTCGGTATCGCATTTCCTCTATATGAAATACCCTGAAATGGCTGAAGGCGAATTGACCAAATTGCGCGCCTCGATTGTCTGTGAGCCGTCTCTCGTCCTGTTCGCCAACGAACTGGATTTCGGCAAATACATTCTGCTCGGAAAAGGTGAGGAATTGACAGGGGGCAGAACGCGCCCGGCACTTCTTGCGGACGTCTTTGAGTCATTTGTCGGTGCCCTTTACTTGGATCAGGGCTTGGAAAAGGTCGTGGCCTTTTTAGAGGTAGTGCTATTCCCGAAAGTGGAAGTCGGTGCTTTTTCTCATGCGATGGATTATAAAAGCCAATTGCAGGAGCTGGTGCAGCAAAAAAATACCGGCATCTTGAGTTATGAAATCATCGAAGAAAAGGGTCCTGCACATAGCCGGATATTTGTGACGCGTGTTTCCTTGGGCGACCAGGAACTCGGTCTTGGCGACGGACGCTCCAAAAAAGAAGCGGAGCAAAAGGCAGCACAGCTTGCCATCCGTAAATTGCAGGAAACAGCGGAGGATTGAACATGTTTTTGAAAAGATTGGAAGTAATTGGGTTTAAGTCGTTTGCTGACCGCGTCGGCATCGATTTTGTCCCTGGCGTCACCGCCGTAGTCGGACCGAATGGCAGCGGCAAAAGCAATGTAACCGATGCGATCCGCTGGGTGCTCGGTGAGCAATCCGCAAAATCGTTGCGCGGTGCAAAAATGGAAGACGTGATATTTGCCGGAAGTGATTCGAGGAAAGCGCTTAATTTCGCGGAAGTCACCTTAATCTTGGATAATACAGACGGCAAGGCCCCTCTCGATTACAGCGAAATCAGCGTAACGAGAAGGGTTTTTCGCAGTGGGGAAAGTGCCTATCTGTTGAACAAGCAGGCATGCCGTCTGAAAGACATCACCGATTTATTTATGGATTCGGGGTTAGGCAAGGAAGCATTCTCCATTATTTCTCAAGGAAGAGTAGATGAAATCCTCAATAGCAAAGCGGATGAGCGGCGTTCGATTTTCGAAGAAGCCGCTGGGGTATTGAAATATAAACAGCGCAAACGAAAAGCCGAGTTTAAGCTGAATGAAACAGACGAAAATTTAAACCGTGTGCTGGATATTCTTCATGAACTTGACGGGCGCATGGAACCCTTGCAGATGCAAGCATCCGCAGCGCGCGATTATCTCGACATGAGTGCACAATTGAAAGATGCAGATATTGCATTATTGGCACACGATGCGAATGAATTGAAAGCACAACTTTTGGAGTTGTCGCAAGAAGCGTTGCAACACACAGCGGAAGAACAACGGCTAGCGGGAGATATCTCAAAAATAGAACAATTGATTGCGGCTTCGAAGCGATCAGTACATGTATTGGATCAAAAAATCGATGCGGCACAAGCTGGGCTAGTTGAAGCGAGTTCGGAGTCCGAAAAATGGGAAGGCCGCAAGTTGCTGATGTCTGAGAAAAAACATAATGCAGATCGGCAGCGCCAGGCGTTGGAAGAATCAATTAAGATTGAACGTGAAGAAATCGCTAAGCTCGAACAACGGCATTCGGAACAAGTCGCTTCTCTTGAGCAGCAGAAAATGGATCAGCAAAAGACACGCAAGTCGATTCAGCAGCTAGAAGCGCAATTGAACTTGACGCCTGCCGACATCGACAATGAAATTGAAGCGAAGAAATCCTTCTATATTGAATTGATGAACGAGCAGGCAGGCTTGAAAAATGAGTTGAAAAATATCGATTTCCAACAACAGCAAATGACGGAATCGAGCGGCCGCATTGCAGCGCAACAACAATCGTTTGAAAACGAACTTGCGCGGCTCTTGAAAGAAAAACAGCAAGCGGAAAAAGCGTATGAAGAAATCCATGGGGATCTTGACCTCAAACGCCAGCATTTCAAAGAACAGGAAGCTGGTGCTAAGCAATTAGCGGCGGATTACGACCACAAAAAATCTCTATTGTTCCAAGCATACCAATCCCATAAACAGCTATCCGCCCGCATCGAGACCTTGCAGGATTTAGAAGCGGATTACTCCGGATTCTTCCACGGGGTGCGTGAAGTGCTGCAGGCAAGAGAGCGCAATGAACTCAAGGGCATTATTGGGGCTGTGGCTGAACTGGCCGATGTCCAGAAGCCTTATGCTAAAGCAATCGAAACGGCATTTGGCGCAGCCAGCCAGCATATCGTTACGAGTGATGAAAAAAGTGCCAGCGAAGCGATCCGCTTTTTAAGAACAAAACGCGCAGGACGTTCCACATTTCTGCCGATGACGGTCATGAAACCGAGGCAGATTTCCCAACAAGTGGTGCAATCGGTTTCGGCACATCCGGCATTCGTGGATATCGCCGCACAGCTTGTCAGCTATGACGAAAAATATGCGATGATTTTCCAAAACCTGCTTGGCAATGTTGTGGTAGCCAAAGATCTTGAAGGCGCTACATCGATAGCCAAAGCAATCGGTCATAGGTACCGTGTCGTGACATTGGATGGCGATGTCATTAATGCCGGTGGTTCCATGACAGGCGGTGCAACGAAAAATCAGGCTTCGTTCTTTACACGAAAGGCAGAACTCGAACAATTGCAACAGCAAGCCGCTGAACTTCAAGGCACTATTACACAAGCCGAACAGAAAGTCCGCGAATTGCAATCACGTGCAGAAATTGCCAAAGATCAATTAGAACAGCTTCGTGCAGAAGGGGAGCGCTACCGGGAACTTGAAGCAGAAAGCGCGATTCACCTGCGGGAAATCGAAGCGGTATGGAAAACGACCGACAGCCGCTTTACGCTATTCCGTGCAGAACAGCAAACCAAGCAGGACCTTTCGGGGCTTGCTTCGCGCAAAGAAGCAGCAGCTAGTCGCATGGACGCAATTGCAAGCGAACTGGAAGATTTGAATGCCGAGATCGAGGAATTGACCGGATTTAAGCAGCAAAAAGAAACGGCTAGAGGCGAATTGCTGGCGAAACTCTCGGAATTCAAGTCAGATATGGCGGTCCGCAAAGAACGCATCGGTCAGCTCACGGTCCAGGTGGATGAATTAATGGAACGCCGCACGGCCAGCCGCAACAGGCTCAGCGAGCTGGAACGCGAGCTGGAATGGATTCAATCGGAAGAAGCTTCAAAAAGCTTTTCGGATGAAGAAATCGAGGCGGAAATTCAGAAATGGTCCAATGCGCGAAAATCGGCGAACGCAACGGTCGATGCATCACGCAAAGAACGCCAAAAACTGCAGCACGCACTTGACGAAGAAGAACAGCAGCTGCGTGAACAAAGCCGCATCCATAAAGGTTTTACAGAAGCCGTGCGCATTTGTGAAGTGAAGACGACACGCCTGGAAGTGCAATTGCAAGGGTTTCTCGCTCAGCTCGAAGATCATTACGAAATGAACCTTGAAGCGGCAAGCAGCTACACGCTAGAAGGCGAGGAAGCCACAGTTAGAAAGCAAGTGAAGCTTCTTAAACAATCAATTGAAGAACTTGGCAGCGTCAATATCGGCGCCATCGAGGAATATGAACATGTCGCAGAACGCCACCGCTTCTTGAGCGAGCAGCGGGATGACTTAAACGAAGCGAAAGATACGCTTCGCACGTTAATTGAAGAAATGGACGAAGAAATGACGCTGCGTTTCGACGAAACATTCCACGCGATCCGAAGCCACTTCCGCCATGTATTCCGCGAATTGTTCGGCGGGGGTTCTGCCGATCTGGTATTGACCCAACCATCAGATTTGCTGATGACGGGCGTCGACATCATTGCACAGCCGCCTGGCAAGAAACTGCAGAATTTGAGCTTATTGTCTGGCGGGGAACGGGCACTCACGGCGATTGCCTTGCTGTTCGCCATTTTGAAAGTGCGCCCTGTGCCATTCTGTGTTCTTGACGAAGTAGAGGCAGCGCTTGATGAATCGAATGTCGTGCGTTACAGTCAGTACTTGAAAAAATACAGTGAAGACACACAGTTCATCGTCATCACCCACCGTAAAGGCACGATGGAAGGCGCTGATGTACTCTATGGCATCACAATGCAGGAATCCGGCATCTCCAAACTAGTTTCGGTGAAATTGCAGGAAGACATCAAATAAGGAGTGATTCGATGAGTTTCTTTAAGAAATTAAAAGATAAATTCAGCAATAATGTTGAAGAAGAACAATCAACTGAGAAATACCGCGAAGGCTTAAGCAAAACACGGACCGGCTTTACATCGAAGATCAATGACCTGGTCGCCCGTTACCGCAAAGTTGACGAAGACTTTTTCGAGGAGTTGGAAGAAGTGCTGCTACAAGCAGACGTCGGCTTTGAGACGGTCATCGAACTGATGGAAGAACTGCGCTATGAAGTACAGCGCCAGAATGTCAAAGACACTTCCAATGTGCAGTCGGTCATTTCTGAAAAACTTGTCGAAATTTACGAAGCAGGCGATCAGGAATTGAGCGAATTGACTTTTGCTGAATCTGGCCCGACCGTCATTTTGATGGTCGGCGTCAACGGCGTCGGAAAAACGACAACTATCGGGAAATTGGCACAGCGCCTGAAAAACGAAGGCAAGACCGTCATGCTCGCGGCGGGTGACACGTTCCGCGCCGGAGCGATCGACCAACTCGACGTATGGGGGCAGCGCGTCGGCGTTGAAACCATCAAGCAAAGCGAAGGCTCCGACCCGGCAGCGGTCATGTACGACGCCGTGCGCGCGGCAAAATCGCGCAATATCGATGTCTTGATCTGCGACACAGCAGGCCGCTTGCAGAACAAAGTCAATTTGATGAATGAATTGCAGAAAGTCCATCGCGTCATTGCCCGTGAAATTCCGGGAGCGCCTCATGAAGTGCTGCTGGCACTTGATGCGACGACCGGTCAAAATGCCATGATTCAAGCCCAAACCTTTAAAGAAGTGACGGAAGTGACAGGAATCGTCTTGACGAAACTCGATGGAACCGCAAAAGGGGGCATCGTCCTGGCTATCCGCAATAAACTCAATATCCCCGTGAAATTTGTCGGGCTCGGTGAAAAACTCGATGATCTTCAACCGTTCGACCCGCAAAAATACGTCTATGGTTTATTTGCCGAAGGCTTGGACCGTGAAGAGCAACAAGAAATAAGCTCAGACAAGTAAAATTACTTGACGGAGGCTTCGGTATTCAGTATGGTATACAGGAGTATGAATGGGGTGAGCGTCATTGATGGGACTGGAAAAAACGACAAGAATGAATTATCTTTTTGATTTCTATCAGGAGCTGCTGACGCCCAAACAGCGCAGCTATATGAGCTTGTATTATCTAGACGACCATTCGCTCGGCGAAATTGCCGAAGAATATGAAATCACCCGACAAGCGGTGTATGACAATATCCGCCGGACCGAAGCGATGCTTGAAGAATACGAGGAGAAGTTGCAGCTGTTCGAGAAATTCCAACGGCGTAAGCAACTCGTCTCGACTTTTGAAAAACAGCCATTTACGGATGATAATGTCCAGAAATTTTTGGACGAACTGAAGGAATGGGACTAGGAGGCGGTATATAGTGGCATTTGAAGGATTATCTGAACGCCTGCAAGGAACGATGACCAAAATCAAAGGCAAAGGGAAATTGTCCGAAGCAGACGTAAAAGAGATGATGCGCGAAGTCCGCTTTGCCTTGATCGAAGCGGATGTCAACTTAAAAGTCGTCAAATCGTTCATCAAGAAAGTCAGCGAACGTGCTGTCGGCCTTGAAGTGATGGAGAGTTTGACGCCAGGCCAGCAAGTCGTAAAAATCGTTAAAGATGAACTAACGGAATTGATGGGCGGCGAACAAAGCAAAATTGAATTTGCGACACGCCAGCCGACCGTTATCATGATGGTCGGCCTGCAAGGGGCAGGTAAGACGACGACGACTGGGAAACTCGCAGGCGTGCTTCGCAAAAAGAATAACCGCAAGCCATTGCTCGTCGCAGCGGACGTTTACCGCCCGGCTGCAATCAACCAGCTCGAGACGATCGGCAAGCAACTATCGCTGCCTGTGTTCTCCAAAGGCACGGAAGCAAATCCTGTCGATATTGCACGTGAAGCGATCGAACACGCCAAAGCGGAACATCTCGACACGGTTATTATCGATACGGCAGGCCGCCTGCATGTCGATGAGCAATTGATGCAGGAATTGAAAGACATCCGATCAATCAAAGAGCCGGATGAAATTTTCCTTGTCGTCGATGCCATGACCGGGCAGGATGCTGTCAACGTAGCTCAGAGCTTCGATGACGCAATCGGCATCACAGGTGTCGTTTTAACGAAACTTGACGGCGATACGCGCGGCGGTGCTGCACTGTCGATCCGTACGGTCACTGAAAAGCCGATCAAGTATATCGGAACAGGCGAAAAAATGGACGCGCTTGAACCATTCCACCCAGAGCGTATGGCTTCCCGCATACTCGGCATGGGCGATATGCTGTCCTTGATCGAAAAAGCGCAAACGAACGTCGACGAGGCCAAGGCGAAGGAATTGGAAGAGAAATTCCGCACGTCTTCGTTCACGTTTGATGATTTCCTTGAGCAATTGGATCAAGTGAAGCAAATGGGGCCGCTCGATGAAATCTTGAAGATGCTCCCAGGCGCCAATAAAATCAAAGGCCTTGAAAACGCCAAAGTGGACGAGAGCCAAATGGGGCGTGTCGAAGCGATCATCCGCTCGATGACGATCCAGGAAAAAACGACTCCTGAAATCATCAACGCCAACCGCAAAAAACGGATTGCGCGCGGTTCAGGAACGTCCATCCAAGACGTCAACAGGCTGCTCAAGCAGTTTGAAGACATGAAGAAAATGATGAAACAAATGTCCGGAATGGCCGGCAAAAAGGGCAAGAAAAAGATGTCGATGCCAGGCCTGGACTCGCTTTTCAAGTAAATTTAGTAGTGTTAAGAAAAAATACTTTACAAACCTTTTAAAGCTTGCTAATATAATATCTTGTGTGAAACTATTCGGAGGTGCTTTATAAAATGGCAGTAAAAATTCGCTTAAAACGTATGGGAGCTAAAAAATCTCCTTTCTACCGTATCGTAGTTGCTGACTCACGTGCTCCACGTGACGGCCGTCAAATCAAAACAGTAGGTACTTACAACCCGCTGACAGTTCCAGCTGAAGTTAAAATCGACGAAGAATTGGCGTTGAAATGGCTTCATGATGGCGCTAAACCATCTGACACAGTACGCAACTTGTTCTCTCAGAACGGTATTATGGAGAAATTCCATAACGAAAAACTAAACAAGTAAGGGAGCGTTCTTATGGAGCAGCTGATTGAAACGATCGTCAAGCCGCTAGTTGATTATCCGGAAGAAGTTCGTGTTGAAAAAGACGAAAACACTAACCGAGTCGTCTACAAGCTTTCCGTGCATCAAAGCGATACAGGGAAAGTCATCGGCAAGCAAGGACGTGTGGCGAAAGCTGTGCGCTCTGTCGTCTATTCAGCAGCAGGGAATTATCATAAGAAGAAAACGTACCTTGATATTGTGGATTGAAAGGAAGGAGCCCCGGTTCCTTCCTTTTTTTTCAGGAAAAAATACAGGAAGGGTGTTTATGCGTGGAATGGTTTAACGTAGGAAAAATAGTTAATACCCATGGGATCCGCGGTGAAGTGCGCGTCATGTCCCGTACCGATTTCCCGGAAGAACGTTTTGCAGTCGGCAACAAGCTCGGCCTTTTTACGCCAGGCGCAAAAAAACCGATCATGGTGAAAATAGCAAGCCATCGTACACATAAAAACTTCAATCTATTGTCTTTCGAAGGCTATCCGAACATCAATGATGTCGAACCGTTTAAAGAAAGCTACTTGAAAATCGCTGAACATGAGCTCGGTGACCTGGAGGAAGGCGCTTTTTATCATCATGAAATCCTCGGCTGCCATGTGTTTTCTGTGGAAGGCGAAGAAATCGGTGAAGTAACGGAAATTTTGGAAACAGGCGCAAATGATGTGTGGGAAGTAACACCACCAAAGGGAAAAAAGCATTACATCCCTTATATTGAAGACGTCGTCAAAGAAATCGATATCGATGAAAAGAAAATCATCATCGATGTGTTGGACGGCTTGTTATCATGATGAACATCCAAGTGTTGTCTCTTTTTCCGCCCATGTTCGAAGGTGTATTCCAGCATTCGATCATGAAAAAAGCCCAGGACAAAGGAGCGGTCACACTAGGTGTCGTTGACATCCGCGGATTTGCCGACAAAAAGCGACAAGTGGATGATTACCCTTTCGGCGGCGGCGCTGGTATGGTGCTAAAACCCGAACCGGTGTTCAATGCGGTCGAGAGCATCACAAATGCCGGAAAGAAGCCGCGCGTCATTTTGATGTGCCCGCAAGGCGAGCGCTTCACACAAAAGAAAGCGGAAGAACTTGCCCTAGAAGAGGAACTGGTGTTCATTTGCGGCCATTACGAAGGCTACGATGAACGCATCCGAGAACATTTGGTCACTGACGAGATTTCCATCGGCGATTTTGTGTTGACTGGCGGGGAGCTGGCGGCCATGACCGTGATCGACAGCATCGTAAGGCTGCTCCCAGGTGTGCTTGGCAATAGCGATTCTTCGATCCGCGATTCGTTTTCGACCGGCCTTTTGGAGCACCCGCATTACACGCGTCCGGCTGACTTCAGAGGGATGGTTGTCCCAAGTGTTTTGACGTCGGGGAACCACGCCAAGATTGAAGACTGGCGGGAAGAACAAGGTTTGAAGCGCACGCTCGAACGCCGTCCGGACCTGCTCGACCATGTCGAACTTAGCGACAAGCAGAAAACCATATTGGCTCGATTGCAAGCCGAAAAATAAATCAGGATAGCTCTTGCAGCCAGACGCGTGAAGTGATAGTATGGAGAATGTACTTTTATGTAAAGTACACGAATCACGGTGTTCCGCTGCAAAGATTATGGATTGTAAGAGCATCTGTAGAAGGAGAGAAAAAACATGCAAAACATCATTGCTGAAATCACTAAAGAACAACTTCGTGCGGATCTTCCAGATTTCCGTCCAGGAGATACTGTTCGCGTCCACGTGAAAGTTGTCGAGGGAACTCGCGAACGTATCCAGGTATACGAAGGAGTCGTTATCAGCCGTCGCGGAGGCGGAATCAGTGAATCATTCACTGTCCGTAAAATCTCGTACGGTGTAGGTGTTGAACGTACATTCCCTGTACACACACCGAAAATTGCTCAGCTTGAAGTTACTCGCCGTGGTAAAGTACGTCGTGCTAAATTGTACTACTTGCGCAACCTACGCGGTAAAGCAGCTCGTATCAAAGAAATCCGTTAATATCGCAAACAAGGGAGAAGGCTTAACGCCTTCTTCTTTTGCATTTAAAAGGCCCAGGCTTCTCGCCAGGGCCTTTTATTGTACGGTTTTCAAGGCGCTAAGAGCACAGCGCATGCAAGGAGATGGCTTTTCTTTTCTTTGCTAAACACCTTGTTTCGCTGTACAATTAAAGCATTAAGCGCGGGGAGGAACACGCATGGAAGCTGAAGGGAAAAAGAAAAATGAAGTATGGGAATGGTCCAAAGCTCTATTGATTGCGTTCGGCCTTGCGGCAATTATCCGGTTTTTCCTATTCACACCGATTGTGGTGGACGGGGAATCAATGATGCCGACTCTTGAACACGGCGATCGTATGATCGTTAACAAAATTGGCTATAACATTGGCGAACCGGATCGATTCGACATTATTGTTTTTCATGCACCGGAACAAAAAGACTATATCAAGCGGGTCATCGGACTGCCTGGCGATCATGTTGCCTATGAGGAAGACCAGCTCTTTATAAATGGGGAAGCAGTGGAAGAACCTTATCTCGACCAGTATAAGACAGGCATTACCGGTACTTTGACAGAAGATTTTGTGCTAGAGGATATCACCAATTATTCCACCATTCCGGATGGCTATGTATTCGTCATGGGGGATAATCGTAGAGCGAGCAAAGACAGCCGGCACATAGGGCTGGTGCCGATCGAAGAAGTAATCGGCAATACGAATTTTGTTTTTTGGCCGGTGGATGAAGCCGGCATCGTAAATTAAGGAGTGGTAGCATGACGATTCAATGGTTTCCCGGACATATGGCGAAAGCGCGCCGGGAAGTAACAGAAAAACTGAAATTGGTGGATATCATCTTTGAATTGGTGGATGCACGCTTGCCGTTGTCATCACGCAATCCAATGATCGATCAAGTGATCCAGCAAAAGCCCCGCCTGATCATTCTCAATAAAATGGATATGGCAGACGAGCGGGAAACCAAAAAATGGATCGAGCATTTTGAAAGTGAAGGAACGCGCGCTGTAGCAATCAATTCCTTGGAAGGAAAAGGGCTTCAGGCAGTCACCAAAGCTTCGAAGGAGATTTTGAAAGAAAAATGGGACCGTATGGAAGCGAAAGGCATTAAGCCGCGCGCCATTCGTGCTATGATCGTCGGCATCCCGAACGTCGGGAAATCGACATTGATCAACCGGCTCGCTAAAAAAAGCCTGGCGAAAACGGGTAATATGCCGGGTGTCACGAAAGCGCAGCAATGGATCAAAGTCGGCAAGGAAATCGAATTGCTCGATACCCCTGGGATTCTCTGGCCGAAATTTGAAGACCAAGAGACCGGCCAAAAGCTTGCGGTGACTGGGGCGATTAAAGATTCGGTCATCCAAATGCAGGAATTGGCGATCTATGCGCTGAAGTTTTTGGAAAAGCGCTATCCGGACCGTTTGATGGACCGCTACGGTATTGACCATATCGATGAAGATCTAGTGAAGACCTTCGACCATATCGGCAAAAAGCGCTATATGATTGGCCCAGACAACGAAGTCGATTATGAAATGACGGCCGAAATCATCATCCGCGATATTCGCAACCAGCATCTCGGGCGCATTACATTCGATTACCGGGATGAAATGATTGCAGAACAAGACGAATTGGCATAACACAGCGGGTCCTAAAACAGGACCCGCTATTTCTTTGTGAAAAGGAAGTGGCAATAATGGAGACGACAGCATCAATTAAGGAAAAACTACGGCAAGCAGAAACCTTCGAGCCGTGGATGGAAGAATTGAAAAACGATACGCGCAAAAGTGTCCAGCAATTGCTCGCCTCTTGGCAGCGCCGGTTCGACAAGAAGATTTCCTTGCTGCAGCACTTGGAAGACAAGCAAAGCTTTGATCGACAGTTCAAAAAACATCCGGGTTCGCTCGTTGCTGGTATTGATGAGGCAGGGCGAGGGCCGCTTGCCGGGCCGGTCGTGACGGCGGCTGTCATCTTGCCGGAAGATTGCAGCGCATTCATCGGATTGGACGATTCGAAAATAATAGCGAAAGCGAAGCGCAACGAATTAGCCTTGCTCATTAAGCAGCAGGCAGTTAGTTGGTCAGTCCATATCCAGCCGCCTGAAGCCATCGACCGGTTGAATATTTACCAGGCGACCAGACAATCGATGGAGGCGGCAGCAAATGGTTTGGGCACAGCACCGGATATCGTGTTGGCGGATGCTATGAAACTTTCACTCCCAATGCCTTCTGAATCGATCATCAAAGGCGATGCAAAAAGTTTATGCATCGCCGCCGCATCGATCCTAGCGAAGACCGGCAGGGATGATTTAATGGATGAATACGACGAGATGTATCCACAGTATGGCTTTTCGAAGCATGCGGGATACGGCACGAAAGACCATCTCTCGGTTCTAGAAGCGCATGGCCCTTGCCCCATCCATCGCAAGACCTTCGAACCCGTAAAATCGATGGCTGAAAGACGATAAGAGATAGAAAATTCGAAGTTTTATGCAGAGTGGCTGTCAGCTGTGGACATTCTGTGGCAACTTTAATACAATGGTAGAGGCAATAAAATTAAGAGACAGATGTTTGATTGGAGGATGACAGATGAATATCCATGAATATCAGGGAAAACAGGTCCTGAAACAATATGGCGTATCAGTACCAGAAGGCCATGTTGCTTTTTCACCTGAAGAAGCAGTCAAAGCGGCGAAAGAACTTGGTTCGGATGTTGTCGTTGTTAAAGCTCAAATCCACGCAGGTGGACGAGGCAAGGCAGGCGGCGTCAAGCTGGCGAAAAACTTGGACGAAGTGCGTGAATATGCGAAGGAATTGCTTGGCAAGGTCCTCGTAACGCATCAGACAGGCCCAGAAGGCAAAGAAGTTAAACGCCTTTACATCGAAGCGGGCAGCAACATCGAGAAGGAATACTATCTTGGATTAGTTCTTGACCGTGAAACTTCCCTAGTCAACTTGATGGGATCTGAAGAAGGCGGCATGGACATCGAAGAAGTAGCAGCAAACACACCGGAGCGTATCTTCTACGAAGCAATCGATCCTGTTGTCGGTTTGACTGGCTTCCAAGCTCGTCGCATGGCGTTCAACATGAACATTCCAGCTAAACTTGTCAACAAAGCAGCGAAATTGATGCTAGGCCTTTACCAGGCTTATGTGGAAAAAGACGCAGCAATCGTTGAAATCAACCCATTGGTCGTTACAGGCGACGGACAAGTAGTGGCTTTGGACGCGAAGTTCAACTTCGATGCCAACGCACTATACCGTCATCAGGACATCATGGAAATGCGCGATTACGATGAAGAAGATGCAAAAGAAATCGAAGCTTCCAAGTATGACTTGAGCTACATCTCTTTAGACGGAAATATCGGCTGTATGGTTAACGGTGCCGGCCTTGCTATGGCAACAATGGATACGATTAACTATTACGGCGGCTCACCCGCTAACTTCCTTGACGTTGGGGGCGGTGCCACCGCTGAGAAAGTAACGGAAGCATTCAAAATCATTCTTTCTGATAAGAATGTCAAAGGAATCTTCGTTAACATTTTCGGCGGAATCATGAAGTGTGACATCATTGCGGAAGGCGTTATCCAAGCAGCGAAAGAAGTTAGCCTGGAAGTGCCATTGGTCGTCCGTCTTGAAGGAACAAACGTAGAAATCGGTAAAAAACTGCTGAACGAATCAGGTCTGAACATCGTAGCTGCTGGCACTATGGCAGATGGCGCGAAACAGATCGTAGAACTTGTAGGCTAAAGAAGGGCAGGGACAATAATGAGCGTATACATTAATAAAGACACTAAAGTGCTTGTACAGGGAATTACAGGGTCAACTGCCCTTTTCCATACAAAGCAAATGCTTGAATACGGAACGAAAATCGTTGCGGGTGTAACACCAGGCAAAGGCGGAACTGAAGTTGAAGGCGTACCTGTATTCAATACAGTTCAAGATGCCGTAAAAGCTACAGGTGCCAATGTATCTGTAATTTATGTACCGGCTCCTTTTGCTGCTGACGCAATTCTTGAAGCAACAGAAGCTGAGTTGGATATGGCAATCTGCATCACTGAGCATATTCCAGTATTGGACATGGTCAAAGTGAAGCGTTATATGGAAGGCAAGAAAACACGTCTTGTCGGACCGAACTGCCCGGGTGTCATTACTCCGGACGAATGTAAAATCGGCATCATGCCTGGCTACATTCACAAAAAAGGACATGTCGGTGTTGTATCGCGCTCTGGTACTTTGACGTACGAAGCGACTCACCAATTGTCTGAAGAAGGAATCGGCCAGTCAACTGCTGTCGGTATCGGCGGAGACCCGGTCAACGGCACGAACTTCATCGACGTATTGAAAGAATTCAACGAAGATGAAGATACGTATGCGGTTGTTATGATTGGTGAAATCGGCGGTACAGCTGAAGAAGAAGCGGCAGAATGGGTTAAGGCGAACATGACGAAACCTGTTGTCGGCTTTATCGGCGGTCAAACAGCACCAGAAGGAAAACGCATGGGCCACGCCGGTGCGATCATTTCTGGGGGCAAAGGAACAGCTGCAGACAAGATTAAAGCAATGAATGCTGCTGGAATCGAAGTTGCAGACACACCTTCCGTTATTGGCGAAACTTTGATCAAAGTGATCAAGGAAAAAGGCCTTTACGACGCTTGTAAAACACATTAATATACGAAATCCCCGAAGCATCTTTTTAGATGCTTCGGGGATTTTTTGTTTTTCTTGACGATTGTCAAATTAGAATTCGAGCGAATTTACAGTGGTTTTTACCGATCATCCTCTATAATGGAATGAATAGCATCATGCGCAAGTGGGAGGGCACAGGATGGAAACAGAATGGGTTTTGGGGATAGCGGCAGGGGCAATCGCTGCAGCTTCTGGAATGAAAATGGCGAACAGCAGAGCGAAAAATAAGGAACAGGAACTCAAGGAACAGACAATCATGAACGAATTCGTCGCACCTTTTCTGCCTGGTGTGATGGGGTTTTATCATTTAGAAGCGTTGGGTAAAGATCCGCTTTCAGCGATAGACTGTGAAAAGCTGGTAGACGGGATTTTTCAACAAAGCCTCGCAGAGGAATATCACCGTTTTGACCGCCATGAAGCACTGGGCCAGCTGCAGGAAGTGGCACAAGCTGCGAAAAATAACCAACGGGATCTGCTCAAGTTTTTGTTTTGGTACCTCGATTTTTCCAACACCATATTAAAGGATGTGCTGGCACAATCGCACCCATTGCTGCGGGAAACCAGGCTGCTAGAGAAACAATTGGCGGTGTGGTGTATTTGTCATGAAGAATTACAGGAAGATGCACTAGCTAGCGTTTCTGAATTGATCCATCACAGTTCATATTTTATTGACGCGTTAAAAGAAATGGAAGTGGGTGTGTTCCGCGAACTAATGGCAGATGATGAACTGCGCAACGAGCGCCGTGGGAATTTCGCGCGCATCATTTTCCAGGCATTTGAAAAACAAGCGCAAGGGGAAGTGGAGTTAAAAGCAGTCGAGCAATTCCAAGAACATTATAATAAGCGGTATACTCATCGCAATAAAGGTCAAATTCGGTTTTAGCATATTTACGGATTGAGCTTGAAGCACTATGATGGATGTAAGCGCAAAATTTTTTGCGCTGGCATTTAACGAAGGAGGACTGTCATGAATGATGAATTTATTCAACGCCTGCTTGCCCTGCATTATGTATACCCGAAGCCTCTAAACCGCTTATTGCTCTTAATGAAAGATGACCCGGACCTGGAATACCTGCGCTTTCGAAGCCCCGTCGACCTTGCAGAAACTTTGCAAATCCCACTGGAAAAAGCTAATGCCATGAAGCGTTCATACCTCAACTACGTAAACACTCCTTTTTTGAAAATCTACAGCCAACAGCGAATCCGTCCCCTAGTTTACCGCGATCCTCTGTATCCATCCTCTTTGCACGATTTGATTGACCCACCGGCCGTATTATACTTGAAGGGAGATTCCGCTTTGCTGGATGCACCTGAAAAAATAGCGGTCATCGGTTCTAGAAAAGCTGAAAATTATTCACAAGCGGTTATTCAGCAATTGCTTCCACCTTTGATAGCAGAAAGCTTCGTCATCGTTAGTGGATTGGCAAAAGGTGCTGACGCAATGGCCCATAAATGCGCCATCGATGGCGGCGGCAAAACCATCGCCGTCGTAGGGAGCGGCTTTATGCATCGCTATCCAAAAATCAATAATGAACTGTCTTTTATAATAGAAGAAACTCAATTGTTGGTAAGCGAATATCCACCGTATATGCCCCCGAGGAAATGGAATTTCCCAATGCGTAACCGCATCATCAGCGGGTTGTCGAAAGGGGTCATTGTCACACAGGCAGAAGTGAAAAGCGGGACTTGGAGTACTGTTGAGCACGCACTGGACCATGGGAAAGATATTTTTGCCGTTCCTGGAGATGTCTTTTCGCCGCTTTCCGGCGGCCCGCATAAATTAATTGCAGAAGGCGCAAAACCCGTCTGGAATGGCGCTCAAGTGCTGGAAGAATACCGCCAATTAAGAAGCTGAAAATGGCCGGTTCGACGAAAAGCCTTGCAATCAGCCAAAAACTGTTATACATTTTGCATCAGGTGATTCTTTACACAATTTGAAGAGACCTCTCTGAGGAGGAGTATGAATGGCAGATTATTTGGTGATTGTCGAATCGCCCGCAAAGGCGAAGACAATTGAAAGGTATTTGGGAAAAAAGTATAAAGTGAAAGCCTCTCTTGGCCATTTGCGTGATTTACCGCGCAGCCAAATGGGGGTAGATGTCGAAAACAATTACGAGCCCCGCTACATCACGATCCGCGGAAAAGGCCCGATTTTGCAAGACCTGAAAAAAGAAGCGAAAAAAGCGAAAAAAGTCTTTCTCGCGGCTGACCCCGACAGAGAAGGCGAAGCGATCGCCTGGCATTTAGCGAACGCGCTTGGAGTCGATGTCGAATCGGATTGCCGCGTCGTGTTCAATGAAATTACCAAAGACGCAGTAAAAGGCGCATTTAAACAACCACGCAAATTGGATATGGATTTGGTGGATGCCCAGCAAGCTCGGCGCATCCTAGACCGTCTTGTCGGTTATAGCATCAGCCCAATCCTATGGAAAAAAGTGAAAAAAGGTTTGTCAGCCGGCCGTGTTCAATCGGTTGCGTTGGGCCTCATCATCGACCGCGAGAACGAGATCAAAAATTTCGAGCCGGAAGAGTACTGGTCGATTACAGGCGAGTTCGAAAAGGCGAAAAAAATATTTGAAGCACAGTTTTATGGAACTCCCGAAAACAAACTGAAGCTCTCTAATGAAGAAGATGTCAAAGCTGTCCTGGCTACGATGAAAGGCAAGGATTTCCTTGTGAAAAGCGTTGTCAAAAAAGAACGCAAACGCAACCCTTCCCCATCTTTCACCACATCCTCTCTCCAGCAGGAAGCAGCGCGCAAGCTGAATTTCCGTGCCAAGAAAACGATGATGCTCGCCCAGCAGCTCTATGAAGGGATCTCGGTCGGGAAAGAAGGCGTAACTGGCTTGATTACGTATATGCGTACGGATTCCACGCGGATCTCCGAGTCGGCTAAGCAAGATACGATCGGTTTTATCCTCGATAAATACGGCGAAGAATATGTAACGCAGAAGCCTGCAGCTAAACAATCCCAAAAATCACAGGATGCCCACGAAGCTGTCCGTCCGACTAGCGTACATCGCACGCCCGAGTCACTGAAGAGCATTTTGTCCCGCGATCTTTACCGCTTGTACAAATTGATCTGGGACCGTTTTGTAGCGAGCCAGATGTCACCCGCTGTTCTGGATACGGTGATGGCCGAGCTGCAAAACGGCGAAGCGATTTTCCGTGCCAACGGTTCTCAAGTGAAGTTTCCTGGTTTCATGAAGCTTTATATTGAGGGGACCGACGACAAGAAAGAAGAAAAAGACAATATTCTTCCGGAAATGAAGGAAGGCGATAAAGTTAAAGCGACTGAAATCACGCCAAACCAGCATTTCACTCAGCCGCCTCCGCGTTATACGGAAGCGCGTCTGGTGCGCACGTTGGAAGAACTCGGCATAGGGCGCCCGTCGACTTATGCGCCGACTTTGGATACGATCCAAAAACGCGGCTATGTGGCATTGGACGCTAAGCGTTTCATCCCGACAGAGCTAGGGGAAATCGTCCACCAATTGGTACGTGATTTCTTCCCGGATATTCTGAACATCGAGTTTACCGCGAAAATGGAAAACGACCTAGACAGCATCGAAGAAAGTGAAGTCGACTGGCGCGCAATCATCGATGTTTTCTATAAAGAGTTTGCCAAAGATCTCGAAGTGGCAGAGAATGAAATGGAAAAAGTCCAAATCAAAGACGAGCCGGCAGGAGAAGATTGCGAAGAATGCGGTTCACCGATGGTATTCAAGTTGGGGCGCTACGGCAAGTTCATGGCTTGCAGCAATTTCCCGGAATGCCGCAACACGAAAGCGATCGTCAAGCATATCGGCGTTAAATGCCCGACTTGTAAAGAAGGCGAGATCGTCGAGCGGAAAAGCAAGAAGCGCCGCGTGTTCTATGGCTGCGAACGCTATCCGGAATGTGAATTCGTCTCTTGGGACAAGCCGATCGAGCGCCCATGCCCGAAATGCAGCAGCTTGATGGTCGAAAAGAAAGTGAAAAAAGGCGTGCAGATCAATTGCACAGCTTGCGACTACAAAGAAGAAGTTCAATAATTATATAGAGGTGTTTTATCATGACGAAAATTGTAAATGTAATCGGTGCCGGACTTGCAGGAAGCGAAGCGGCATGGCAAATCGCCAAACGCGGCGTCAATGTCAGGCTCTACGAAATGCGTCCGGTCAAACAAACCCCGGCACACCATACGGATAAGTTTGCGGAATTGGTCTGCAGCAACTCGCTGCGCGCCAATTCACTAACCAATGCAGTGGGCGTTATTAAAGAGGAAATGCGCAAACTGGATTCGGTCATCATCGATGCAGCCGATAAAGCGTCGGTGCCGGCTGGCGGAGCGCTTGCGGTTGACCGCCATGAATTTGCAGGGACCGTTACGGAGAATGTCCGCAACCACCCGCTCGTCGAAGTGATCAATGAAGAAGTGACAGAGATCCCGGAAGGCATCACCATCATCGCAACCGGCCCATTGACTTCACCGGCACTTGCCGAGAAAGTCCGCAAGTTGACCGGGGAAGAATACCTCTACTTCTACGACGCTGCGGCGCCAATCGTCGAAAAAGACAGCATCGACATGGACAAAGTCTATTTGAAATCACGCTACGATAAAGGCGAAGCAGCTTATCTAAACTGCCCGATGACGGAAGAAGAGTTCCGCCGCTTCCATACGGCTTTGGTCGAAGCGGAAGTTGTGCCGCTCAAAGAATTCGAAAAAGAAATCTATTTTGAAGGCTGCATGCCGGTTGAAGTAATGGCTGCCAGAGGCGATAAGACCTTGACGTTCGGCCCGATGAAACCTGTCGGGCTTGAAGACCCGAAAACCGGCAAGCGTCCTTATGCGGTCGTGCAATTACGCCAAGACGATGCAGCGGGTACGTTGTACAATATCGTCGGGTTTCAGACTCATTTGAAATGGGGAGCGCAAAAAGAAATCCTGCGCATGATCCCGGGGCTCGAGAATGTCGAGATCGTCCGCTACGGCGTTATGCACCGCAATACATTCATCAACTCGCCGAATGTGTTGAAGCCGACCTATCAATTGAAAGCCGACCCGAACATCTTCTTCGCCGGCCAAATGACGGGCGTCGAAGGCTATGTGGAATCGGCGGGAAGCGGTTTGCTTGCAGGCATCAATGCTGCGAAGCTGGCACTTGGCGAGGAGCCGCTGGTATTGCCAGCAGAAACGGCACTGGGCAGCATGGCGCGTTATATTACCGAAGCGGATTCGAAGAACTTCCAGCCGATGAACATCAATTTCGGCCTATTCCCGGATCTCGGTGAACGCATCAGATCCAAGCAGGAGCGCGCTGAACGCCACGCCAACCGTGCGTTGGAATCAATTCAAAATTATATGAATTCAGTGACGGTTTAATTGAAAAAAGCCTCTAAGTATTGGTATACTTTAGAGGCTTTTTTAATTGCCTGAAAGGCGGCGTGCCAGATGACGAAAGAACAGATGCTCGAATCGTTTATGAGCTATATCCAATTGGAAAAGAACTATTCCGCCCACACTGTCCACCAGTACCTACAGGATCTGGAGGGTTTTTTTCTGTTCCTGGAACAAGAAAGCGTGAACGATCTGCACGAAGTCGAATACCTTCATGCCAGAAACTATGTAACGAAATTATATGAAGCCGAATTATCCCGAACATCAATCTCGCGGAAAATCTCCGCCATCCGATCGTTTTTCCGTTACGGCAACCGTGAATTCGGGCTTAGTGAAGCAGCATTCCGATCGCTGTTCCACCCGAAAAAAGAAGAGCGGCTGCCGCAGTTTTTCTACGAGGCAGAACTGGAGCAGCTATTCGCCTCACTCACCGGTGAAGATGCACTGTCGCTTCGGAACCGCGCTCTGTTGGAGTTGCTTTATGCGACCGGCATGCGCGTCAGTGAATGCGTGTCGATCAAAATGAAAGATTTAGACCGCCACATGCACATTGTCAAAGTGCTCGGCAAAGGCCGGAAAGAACGGTACATCCCATACGGCCAGTTTGCACACGACGCGCTGGAACTTTATATTGATCAATCGCGTCCCAAGTTGATGAAGTCAAAAGAACATGACATGTTATTCGTCAATAGCCGGGGGGACGGGGTGACGGACCGTGGCATCCGCCATATCTTAAACGAATGCATGAAAAAGGCATCGCTTAATTCATCCATCTATCCCCATATGATCCGCCATACATTCGCGACCCATTTGTTGAACAACGGGGCGGATATGCGCACCGTTCAAGAACTGTTGGGTCACGCGCATCTCAGTTCCACGCAAGTTTATACGCATGTGACGAAAGATCATTTGCGCAATACGTATTTAAAAGCCCACCCAAGGGCATGAGGAGGAGAACCTTACAATGCAGGAATTTCATGCAACCACGATCTTTGCAGTAAAACATAAAGGCAAGTCAGCGATGGCTGGTGATGGGCAAGTGACATTCGGCAATGCCGTCGTCATGAAACACACCGCGAAAAAAGTCCGCCGGCTCTATAACAACGAAGTGCTGACGGGATTTGCGGGGTCCGTTGCGGATGCTTTCACGCTGTTTGAAATGTTTGAAGGCAAGCTCACCGAATTCAATGGCAATCTTCAGCGCGCTGCGGTTGAACTCGCGAAGCAATGGCGCGGCGATAAAATGCTGCGGCAGCTCGAAGCGATGCTCATCGTCATGAACAAAGACGAGTTGTTGCTCGTATCAGGCACCGGGGAAGTCATTGAGCCTGATGACGGGATCCTGGCAATCGGCTCAGGCGGCAATTATGCACTCGCGGCCGGCCGTGCGTTGAAAAAATATGCTGGCGACCACATGACGGCAGGGGAAATCGCCCAATCCGCATTGGAAACAGCTGCAGACATTTGCGTTTACACCAATCATCAAATCATCATGGAGGAGTTGTCAGAATGAAAACACAAACCGATTTAACTCCACGGCAAATCACTGATCATCTAGATCGTTTCATCGTCGGGCAAAAAGATGCCAAGCGCTCCATTGCGATTGCGCTCCGCAACCGCTACCGCCGCAGCCGCCTCGATGAGGAAATGCAGGATGAAGTTATCCCGAAGAATATTTTGATGATCGGCCCGACCGGCGTCGGAAAAACGGAAATCGCGCGCCGCATTGCAAAACTGACTGGTGCGCCGTTCATCAAAGTCGAAGCTACGAAATTCACGGAAGTTGGATATGTCGGCCGCGACGTAGAGTCGATGGTGCGCGATTTGGTGGAAGCGTCCGTGCGCATCGTTAAAGAAGAAAAATACGAAGCCGTAAAAGATCGCGCAGAAGCCTCCGCTAACGACCGCCTGGTGAAATTGCTGGCGCCGTCGATGAAGAAAAAGCAGACTGCGCAAAATCCGCTTGAAATGTTCTTCGGCCAAAAACAGGAGCCGGAAGAGGAAGACCCGGAAGCTGAAGTGGAAGTGCGCGTCAAACGACGTGAGATTGCTGCTGACTTGAAAGCCGGAAAGCTGGAAGAGGAATGGGTAACAGCCGAAGTGACGGAAAATACGGCTTCCATGTTTGACGCTTTCCAAGGCTCGGGAATGGAGCAGATGGGAGAGAACATGCAAGACGCCTTATCTTCATTGATGCCGAAGAAAAAGAAAAAGCGCCGCATGCAAGTGAAAGATGCCCGCCGCGTACTGACAGCTGAAGAATCGGAAAAACTGGTCGACAGCGAGGAAATTTCGGCCGAGGCGATCCGCCGCGCTGAACAGCAAGGCATCATTTTCATCGACGAAATGGACAAAATCGCCAGCAAAAGTTCGACTTCTTCTGCGGATGTATCGAGGGAAGGTGTCCAGCGGGATATCCTCCCAATCGTCGAAGGCTCGACGGTATCGACGAAATACGGCGCAGTGAAAACGGATTATATGCTGTTTGTCGCAGCCGGGGCATTCCATATGTCGAAGCCTTCAGACCTGATCCCGGAATTGCAGGGCCGGTTCCCGATCCGCGTCGAATTGACCAAGCTGGAAGTCGATGATTTCGTGAAAATTTTGACGGAACCGAAACATTCCTTGCTCAATCAGTATAAAGCCCTTCTCGAAACAGAGGGAGTTATGGTACACTTTACTGATGCGTCAATCGTCAGACTTGCGGAAATTGCTTATGAAGTAAATCAACAGACGGATAATATCGGCGCTCGCCGACTTCATACAATATTGGAACGCTTATTGGAAGATCTGTCATTTGAGGCATCTGAGATTTCACCTGCCCAAATCGATATCACTCCTCAATACGTTAACGAAAAACTTGAAAATGTGGCAAAAAACAAAGATTTGTCACAATTTATCTTGTAGAGCGAGGCGTATTGGTTTCATTAAAGTGTAAAAACCTTTAGAATATTGAATAAACGGTGCGAAATACGTACGAATCATGTAGGAGGTTCATAATTATGAATTTATTGGGAAAAACAAGACGCATTAACTCTATGCTGCAAGCAGCAGCCGGCAAGCCGGTAAACTTTAAAGACATGGCTGAAACATTGAGCGAAGTCATCGAAGCAAATGTCTTCGTCGTCAGCCGCAAAGGGAAGGTTCTTGGCTATGCTGTCAACCAGCAGATTGAAAACGACCGCATGAAGAACATGTTGGAAGAACGCCAATTTCCGATCGAGTACACACAAAACCTTTCGAATGTTACAGAAACATCCGCTAACATGGATGTTAGCAGCGAGCACACAATCTTCCCTGTGGAAGAGCGCGAACTATTCAAAAATGGCTTGACGACGATCGTTCCGATCATCGGTGGCGGCGAACGCCTTGGCACATTGCTATTGGGCCGTGTCAATGACCAGTTCGGAGACGACGACTTGATCCTTGGTGAATACGGCGCGACAGTCGTCGGCATGGAGATCCTCCGTGAAAAAGGCGACCGCATCGAAGAAGAAGCCCGCAGCAAAGCTGTTGTCCAAATGGCGATCAGCTCGCTTTCATACAGCGAACTTGAAGCGATTGAGCATATCTTTGAAGAACTAGACGGCAATGAAGGTTTGCTTGTTGCATCTAAAATTGCTGACCGTGTCGGCATCACGCGTTCGGTCATCGTTAACGCACTTCGCAAACTTGAAAGTGCCGGCGTTATCGAATCCCGTTCACTCGGTATGAAAGGGACGTACATCAAAGTATTGAATACGAAATTCCTTGCAGAGCTTGAACAATTGAAAATGAATTAATTTCATCGCCGCCCCGGACTATCCAATAGTTCCGGGGCGGTTTTTGCGTTGTCTGACTGCTGCGGCTTAGGTTAAGGCCGTAATTCAGGGAATTTGTAAATATCAGTTGCAGGCACCAGCAACTGCGTGGTATAATTTCAAATGGTGTTAAATACACACGCATTCCGATCTGTTCCGCAGGTGCCTGTATGGGTAACGGTTCAGAAGCGAAGAATGCGGAGGCAAATAAAAACCTATTAGGAGGAAACACATCATGGCAGTAATTTCAATGAAACAATTGCTCGAAGCTGGTGTTCACTTTGGCCACCAAACTCGCCGTTGGAACCCGAAAATGAAAAAATACATCTTCGTGGAACGTAACGGCATCTACATCATCGACCTTCAAAAGACGGTCCGCAAACTTGAGGAAGCTTATAACTTCATGAAGCAAGTGGGCGAAGAAGGCGGTAAAGTCTTGTTCGTAGGAACTAAAAAACAAGCTCAGGACGCGATCAAAGAAGAAGCAGAACGTTCTGGCAACTACTACATCAACCAACGCTGGTTGGGTGGTACTTTGACTAACTTCGGCACGATCCAAAAACGTGTTAACCGCATGAAACAGATCGAGCGCATGGAAGAAGACGGCACTTTTGATGTCCTTCCGAAAAAAGAAGTAGTTCAATTGAAAAAACAACACGAACGCTTGGAGAAATTCCTAGGCGGTATCCGTGACATGAACGGTCTTCCAGACGTAATGTTCGTTGTAGACCCTCGTAAAGAACGCATCGCAGTAGCAGAAGCTATGAAATTGAACATTCCAATCGTAGGTATCGTTGATACTAACTGCGACCCGGACGAAATCGATTACGTAATCCCTGCAAACGATGATGCTATCCGTGCAGTCAAACTATTGACTGGCAAAATGGCTGACGCTCTTCTTGAGTCTAAGCCTGAAGAAGACGAAGAAGTATCAGCGGAAACTGCTGAGTAATTCGCAATGTTTACAGGTGATAAGCGGCCAACCCCACTTATCACCTTTTTTTGAGAAAACACAGACAAGATGAAGGAGGAATTTAATCATGGCAGTTACAGCTCAAATGGTTAAAGAATTGCGCGAAAAAACAGGCGCAGGTATGATGGATTGCAAAAAAGCTTTAGTACAAACAGATGGTGACATCGACGCGGCTCTTGATTTCCTTCGCGAAAAAGGATTGTCCAGCGCTTCTAAAAAAGCAGACCGCATCGCAGCTGAAGGGATCACTTCGATTCTTGAAGAAGGCAACGAAGCAGTTATCTACGAAGTTAACGCTGAAACGGATTTCGTAGCGAAAAACGAAGGCTTCCAAACTTTGGTCAAAGAAATCGGCGAGCACTTGCTTGCAACTAAACCAGCGACAATCGATGAAGCAAATGCTTCTACTATGTCAAACGGTTTGTCAGTAGCGGACCACATCTCAAACGCAATCGCTAAAATCGGTGAGAAAATTACTTTGCGCCGCTTTGAGATCCGCACGAAATCAGACAACGACTCTTTTGGCCCTTACTTGCACATGGGCGGCCGCATCGGCGTTCTAGTTGTATTGGAAGGTTCTTCTGATTCACAAGCTGCACGCGATATCGCAATGCACATCGCTGCACTTAACCCGAAATACATTTCACGTGACGAAGTGTCTGCTGACGAAGTAGAACGCGAGCGCAAAGTATTGACTGAGCAAGCGTTGAACGAAGGCAAGCCAGAAAAAATCGTTGAAAAAATGGTTGAAGGCCGTCTTGGTAAATACTTCGAAGACATCTGCTTGCTTGACCAAGCATTCGTCAAAAACTCTGATCAGAAAGTCCGCGAATTCGCAGCATCTGTTGGCGGTACTGTAGCAGAGTTCATCCGTTACGAAGTTGGCGAAGGCATCGAAAAACGCGAAGACAACTTCGCTGACGAAGTTATGAGCCAAGTCAACAAAAAATAATCTAATTTTCATAAGAGTTATCCGGGGAGCACAATGTTGTGTTCCCTGTTTTTCAATAAACGTGTAACGGAGGGTACCGATGAGTGTTCCAAAATACAAACGCATTGTACTGAAATTAAGTGGAGAAGCGATGGCAGGCGGACAAGGTTTCGGTCTTTCTCCTGAAATCATCAAATCTGTCGCAGCACAAGTGAAAGAAATCGTAGACCTGGGCGTAGAAGTAGCGGTAGTGGTCGGCGGAGGAAATATCTGGCGCGGCAAAGTCGGTTCGGAAATGGGCATGGATCGTGCAACTGCTGACTATATGGGAATGCTTGCAACTGTCATGAATTCATTGGCCTTGCAAGATTCGCTTGAGAAGCAAGACGTGGAAACGCGTGTTTTGTCTTCGATTGAGATGCGCCAAGTCGCAGAACCGTATATCCGTAGAAGAGCCATCCGCCATCTTGAGAAAAAACGAGTCGTCATTTTCTCGGCCGGCACAGGAAACCCTTACTTCTCGACAGATACGACAGCTGCCTTGCGGGCGGCAGAAATTGAAGCCGATGTTATCTTGATGGCAAAAAACAATGTCGACGGCGTTTACTCCGCTGATCCAAAAACCGATGTTGAAGCCGTCAAATACGATGAACTATCGTACTTCGACGTCATTCAGCAAGGACTTCAAGTGATGGATTCGACAGCTTCCACATTATGTATGGACAATGATATTCCACTCGTAGTATTCTCTATAATGGAAAAAGGTAACATAAAACGAGCTGTTCTGGGTGAAAAGATCGGGACAGTAGTGAGGAGATCATTATAATGCCGAAAACAATCATGAACGATACGAAAACAAAAATGAGCAATGCCATTCAAGCTTTTTCGCGTGATTTGGCTTCTATTCGTGCGGGGCGTGCGACTCCATCTTTGCTCGACAAAATTACGGTCGAGTACTACGGTGCCCCAACACCTGTCAACCAAGTAGCAGGTATTTCGGTTCCGGAAGCGCGTTTGATCATGATCCAGCCTTACGATAAAACCGTATTGCCTGAAATCGAAAAAGCGATCTTGAAATCGGATCTTGGACTCAGCCCTTCAAACGACGGCAACGTTATCCGTCTTGCAGTACCAGCTCTTACAGAAGAGCGCCGCAAAGATTTAGTCAAGCAAGTGAAAAAAGAAGGCGAAGATGCAAAAGTCGTTATTCGCAATATTCGCCGCGATGCCAACGACGATTTGAAAAAACTTGAGAAAAAGAGCGAAATCACGGCTGATGATTTGCGCGGCTACTCAGATGATGTACAAGATATGACAAACACGCATATCACAAAAATTGATGACATGGTCAAAGACAAAGAAACTGAGATCATGGCAGTTTAAGCGAACTTCATCTGTTCACGAGCGTCCTGTATAACAGGACGCTTTTTTCATGCCAAAATTTCGGAAGTACCTTGAAAGTTCACGCACAACGCGCATTTTTTTGATATGATAAGCAATAGACATTCCGATTGGTTACAAGTGGAGGATTAATTATGTTTAATAAACTATTAAAGAGAAATATAGAGCCGGTAGTGGTGGAATACGGAGAGCGTGCCATGGCTGTAGCCGGTGCGGGCGTGCCATCTCATGTGGCAATTATTATGGACGGCAACGGTCGATGGGCGAAAAAGCGTTCCATGCCTCGAGTTGCCGGCCATCACGAAGGAATGAAGACTGTTCGCAAAATAACGAAACTCGCGAGCCATCTAGGCGTCGATGTGTTGACTTTATATGCGTTTTCGACGGAAAACTGGAAACGTCCGAAAATGGAAGTTGATTTTCTGATGCGATTGCCGGAAGAGTTTTTATCGAGTTTTTTGCCGGAACTGATCGAAGAAAACGTTCGCGTGGAAATGATGGGCTATGTAAACGATTTGCCTGCCCACACAATCCAAGCGATTCAAAAAGCGAAAGAGGCGACCAAGCACAACGATGGACTGGTGCTGAACTTTGCATTGAATTACGGCAGCCGTGCGGAAATTGTCGACGCTGTGAAGAACTTAGCTGCTTTGGTGCAGGCTGGGGAACTGGATCCATCCGAAATTTCAGAAGAAATGATTACAAGCCGCCTCATGACGAGCGGTTTGCCAGAGCCCGATTTATTGATTCGAACGAGCGGGGAGGTTCGTTTGAGCAACTTTATGCTATGGCAATTGGCTTATACCGAGTTTTGGTTTACCGACACTTTATGGCCAGACTTCGGTGAAGACTGCTTGTTAGAGGCATTTGAGATTTATCAGAAACGAAATCGGCGTTATGGTGGCTTGAAGGGGGAAGAAGCAAATTGAAGCAACGCATTATTACAGGAGCGATAGCAGCTGCTCTATTTATTCCATTTGTCATTATCGGCGGAATTCCGTTTATTCTTTTGGTATACGTTCTTGCAACAATTGGTTTTCAGGAATTGCTTAAAATGAAAGGCCGGAGCCTCATGAGCGTGCCCGGTCTTATTTCTCTTGTGGCCTTGTATGCTTTCATGCTGCCAGGCGAGTGGTCTCAGCAAGTATATGAATGGACCGGCTATTTGAAAGTGGAATTTGTCTTCATGGCGGTTATCTTGCTCTTGATACATACGGTGGTCGTCAAAAATAGCTTTACCTTTGACGATGCCGCGTTTGCAATCCTCGGCACGCTTTATGTGGGCCTCGGGTTCTATTACTTAATCGAAACACGGGAATCAGGGCTTGCGGTATTGATTTTTGCTTTGCTTGTCGTCTGGTTTACCGATTCTGGCGCTTATTTTACAGGACGCAAAATTGGGAAGCGCAAATTATGGCCGGAAATATCGCCAAATAAGACCATAGAAGGTTTTGTCGGCGGCATCATCTGGGCGCTTGGCATCGCACTTATTTTTGCCTATTTTGCAGGTATGGAACAGCCTTTGCTATTGGTCATCATCGTTGCAATTGTCGCTTCGATTTTCGGACAATTGGGCGATTTGGTGGAATCGGCTTTGAAACGCCATTTTAACGTCAAAGATTCCGGAAAAATGCTGCCTGGGCATGGCGGCATTTTGGACCGTTTTGACAGTATTCTTTTTGTTATGCCGTTATTGCACTTCTTGCATTTTATTTAAGAGGGGATTGTTTCATAGATGAAAAAAATCATTTTGCTCGGCGCGACGGGCTCCATCGGCATCCAGACAGCGGATATTATCCGGGAGCATCCCGAAGAATTTTCACTGGTCGGATTGGCTGCTGGTAAAAACATGGAGAAAACACGCGAGTTGATTCAAGAGTTCCGACCAGAAATCGTTTGTGTCCAGCTTGCTGAAGATGCGCGACAGCTGCAGCAGGAATTCAAAGGCATTCTATTCGTTCACGGCAATAAAGGCCTCATTGATGCTGCGACTTATGAAGCGGATATATTGGTCAATGCAGTAATCGGCAGCGTTGGGCTCGAGCCGACTTTAGAAGCAATCAAGCTCGGCCGTACGATTGCCATCGCCAATAAAGAAACGCTAGTAACAGCAGGTCATTTGGTCATGCAAAGTGCCAAAAAGTACGGCGCTGATATCTTACCGGTAGACAGTGAACATTCAGCTTTGTTCCAGTCGCTTAACGGCGAGAAGCTTGAGCAGGCAAGCCGTTTGATCTTGACCGCTTCAGGCGGCAGTTTTCGTGATAAAACGCGTGATGAACTCGCAGACGTCACAGTGGAAGATGCACTCAATCACCCCAACTGGTCGATGGGATCCAAGATCACAATTGATTCCGCGACGATGTTGAACAAAGGGTTGGAAGTCATCGAAGCGCATGTCTTGTTCGATTTTGCCTATGACGATATCGATGTGTTATTGCACCGGGAGAGTATTATCCATTCCCTAGTTGAATTCCAGGATACGAGCGTCATGGCGCAGCTCGGAACACCGGATATGAGAGTGCCGATCCAATATGCACTGTCTTATCCAGATCGCCTGCCACGCCCAACTGCCAAACGGCTAGACTTGGCAGAAATCGCCCAACTGAATTTTCGTGCGATGGATTACGAGAGGTTTCGCGCATTGCAGCTCGCATTCGACGCCGGACGGGAAGGCGGCACGATGACGACTGTCTTGAATGCTGCCAATGAGCAGGCGGTCGCGATGTTCTTAAACCGCCAAATCGGCTTTTTGCAAATTGAGGAATTTATCGAACGGGCAATGCTTGCCCATCAGACGATTGCTTCGCCGGATCTCGAAACGATTCTCGCGGCAGATTCTGAAACGAGAAAAACTGTAGAAAACATGCTAAAATAGCGACAGATTAAAACCGAATAAGGTTTATGAAGGATGGGTTCAAAATGGAGACAGTATTAGCGTTCATCATCATTTTCGGCGCATTAGTGTTTTTCCACGAGCTGGGCCATTTCCTGTTCGCTAAGCGGGCTGGGATTCTTGTTCGTGAATTCGCTATCGGAATGGGCCCTAAAATTTTAGGCATTACACGAGGCGAAACGCTGTATACGATTAGATTACTTCCAATTGGCGGTTATGTCCGCATGGCGGGAGAAGAAATGGATGCCATCCATCTGCAGGCAGGCCATCGCATTGGATTGTTATTGGATGAGGAGGGGCAAGCTAAGAAAGTCATCCTTAACCAAAAACATGTGTATCCCGATATCCTCTTCCTGGAAGTCGAACAAGCAGACCTCGAAAAAGAGCTTTTCATAAAAGGCTATGATGAAGACGAGCAATTGGTAAATATCAAAGTTGCCCGCGATGCGGTTGTGGAAGAAAACGGCCGTGAAACGATTTTGGCGCCTTATGACCGCACATTCGATGCTAAAAATTTGCCGAACCGCTTCATGACGATTTTTGCCGGGCCGTTCTTTAACTTTATTCTGGCCTTTTTCATCTTTACGGCAATCGGCATGATGCAGGGAGTTCCAACTTTTGAACCGGTCATTTCTGAAGTGACTGAAGACAGCCCTGCTGAACAGGCAGGCATGCAAGACGGTGATTTGGTGACGCAAATCGAAGGCCAATCGATTAGCACATGGGATGAGTTGGTAGAATCTGTTCAAGACAGTGCAGGAACAGCGCTCGATTTCCAAGTGGAGCGTGATGGCGAGCCTCTTGATTTCACGATTACGCCCGAACTGTCTGAGCAATCGGCAGAGCAAGTCGGTGTCATCGGGGTTTTATACCAAAGCCCTGTGGAAAAAGACTTTTTCGGCTCATTCGCTTATGGTGCTGAACAGACAGTCTTTTGGTTCAAAGAAATATTCCGCTTGCTTGGCATGCTCGTGACAGGCCAATTTACAATCGATGCCCTGTCCGGACCTGTCGGCATTTACAAGACGACTGAAGAAGTTGCGCAGTACGGAATCTTTACGCTCATGAGCTGGGCGGGCATGCTCAGCATCAACTTAGGGATCATGAACTTGTTGCCGCTGCCAGCGCTTGACGGCGGGCGACTCATGTTCTTCTTCCTTGAAGCGTTAAGAGGCAAGCCGGTCGATAAGCAAAAAGAGGGAATGGTCCATTTTGTTGGGATCATGCTGTTGATGCTCTTGATGATTGTCGTCACATGGAATGACATTCAGCGATTTTTCTTTTAATGAATGAAAGGGAAGCGTCTATCGCTTTCCTTTCTCTGCTACATAGAGATTTAAAAATACAATAATCAGTCGAGGTGTATTCGGATATGAGACAAACATTAAGCTTTATCCCGACTTTGCGGGAAACTCCAGCTGACGCGGAAGTTAAATCGCATCAATTATTGCTGCGGGCAGGATTCATCCGCCAAAATACAAGCGGGATCTACTCATTCCTGCCGCTTGGAAAACGCGTATTGCACAAAGTCGAGAAAATCATCCGCGAGGAAATGGAAGCGATCAATAGCGTCGAAGTGTTCATGCCTGCCCTTCAGCAAGCTGAACTTTGGCAAGAAACAGGACGCTGGTATTCTTACGGCGATGAATTGATGCGGTTAAAAGACCGTAACGACCGTGAGTTTGCGCTAGGCGCAACACATGAAGAAATCATCACGAGCCTGTTGCGCGACGAAATCAAGTCCTATAAAAAATTGCCGCTGACTTTGTATCAGATTCAATCAAAGTTCCGCGATGAAAAACGCCCGCGCTTCGGTTTGCTGCGCGGACGCGAATTCCTTATGAAGGATGCTTATTCCTTCCACGCGACGCCAGAGAGCCTCGACAAAACATACGATGACATGATGCAAGCCTACAGCAATATTTTCAGCCGCCTCGGCTTGAATTTCCGTGCTGTCATCGCGGACTCGGGCGCAATCGGCGGCAAGGACAACCATGAATTCATGGTGCTGTCAGAAATCGGAGAAGATACGATCGCGTATTCCGATAATTCTTCTTATGCCGCGAATATCGAAATGGCAGCGGTGAATATGGAGTATCCAAAATCCGATGAGCAAGCGCGCCCAGTTGAAAAGGTCTCAACGCCGGATCAGAAGACCATTGCCCAAGTGGCAGATTTCCTTGAGACAACACCGGAAAACTGCATCAAGACACTTGTGTTCAGAGCTGACGACGAACTCATCGTTGTATTGTCGCGCGGCGACCATGAAGTAAATGACGTGAAAGTTAAGCATATTTCAGGTGCGAAACTAGTCGATATGGCGACTCCAGAAGACGTGCGTGAATTATTGTCTTGCGATATTGGATCGATCGGTCCGGTTGGCTTGCCTGAAGGCACTCGTGTATTTGCGGACAACGCTGTCAAATCGATCGTCAACGGCGTCACTGGCGCCAATGAAGACGGTGTCCATTTGAAAAATGTTACGCCTGATGAAGATTTCACGGTAGAAGCATATGGCGATTTGCGCTTTGTAAAAGAAGGCGATGCATCCCCAGATGGCAAGGGCACAATCCAATTCGCCAAAGGCATCGAAGTCGGCCATATCTTCAAGCTCGGCACTACTTATAGTGAACCGATGAAAGCAACATTCCTTAACGACCAAGGCAAGGCGATGCCTTACATCATGGGCTGCTATGGAATCGGGGTTTCACGCATTGTCGCAGCTGTCGCTGAACAATTCCAAGATGATTCCGGCTTTACTTGGCCGACTGCAGTTGCGCCTTATGAAATTCATGTCGTACCGGTCAACGTTAAAGATGATGTGCAACGCGAAACCGGTGAAGAAATTTACGAACAATTGAAAGCCCAAGGGTTTGAAGTGTTGCTCGATGACCGCAAAGAGCGCGCCGGCGTCAAATTTGCCGATGCAGATTTGATTGGCTTGCCGATCCGCATCACTATTGGCAAACGTGCTGCTGAAGGAATCCTGGAAGTGAAGATCCGTGAAACCAATGAAACAGTTGAATGGCATAAAGATGAAGTGCAAGACAAGGTACGCGAATTCTTTAAGAAATGAATAATAATCTGATATGATGGAAGGAAAGTACAAACGTACTTTCCTTTCTTTTTCTGAAATAAATGGCGAAGGGGATAATCATGATAAATGAGCAAGACGCCAAAATGAGATTTAAATTGCTGCTACAGCATTTGGAGTTAACCGACGATGTCCACATGCCATATTTTGAAGGGGCAGAATTGACACGCATGACGGTCCATAAAAAAGACCGGGCATGGCGCTTTATTGTCAAACTTAAGCAAGTGCTGCCGCTTGAGTTATTCGTTATTTTCCGCGAGCGGCTGCAAGCCAAGTTTTCATCGATTGCAAGCGTTCAATTGCATATAGAAACATCTACACAGCAAGCGCAAGGCGAAGAAGTCTCCGCATACTGGCGGCATGTCGTCGACGAATTGGCGGATATGGCACCGCCTCTTAGAGAGCGTCTATTGTCACAAGCGCCTGTATGGAACGGCAATAAATTGATTGTCGACTGCTGTCACGAACATGAAATGATGGCTTTGAAATCAAAATATACCGAAAAACTGAGCCAGGTATTCCAGCAATTCGGGTTTCCGGCGTTTTCTATCGACTTCCAGCTATCAGCAGAAGACCAGCAAGAAGCACGTGCTGCCTTTATGGAAGAGCGCAAAGCCGAAGAAGAAGCGATGGCGAAGCGTGCTGTCGCGGATATGAAGAAACGCGAGACCGAACGCAAAGAAAATGGCGCGCCATCCGGTCCTTTCCAGATGGGTTCTGCCATCAAACCGGATGAGCCGATTGTCGAAATCCGTTCGATTGTCGATGAAGAACGCCGAGTGACTATCGAAGGCTTCGTTTTTGATGTCGAAGTTCGCGAGCTGCGCAGCGGCCGCTCGCTATTGACTGTTAAGATGACCGATTACACGGATTCGATACTCGTCAAAATGTTCTCCCGCGATAAAGAAGATGCGGAGCTCATGGCCCAAGCGAAAAAAGGCATGTGGCTAAGAGCAAGAGGCTCGATCCAAACCGATACATTCGTCAGGGATTTGGTCATGATGTCCAATGATATGGTCGAGATCAACCCGTCCGTCCGAAAAGACACTGCCGAAGTGAAACGGGCAGAATTGCACCTGCACTCTCCGATGAGCCAGATGGATGCTGTGTCATCCATTGAGTCCATGGTCGCCCAAGCGGCGAAATGGGGCCATCCAGCGATTGCAGTCACGGACCATGCCGGCGTACAAGCTTTTCCTGATGCATATGCCGCGAGCCAAAAGCACGGCATTAAAGCGATATTCGGATTAGAAGCGAATTTGGTCGACGACGGCGTCCCGATTGCCTACGAAGAACGCCATGCCTTGCTCGATGAAGAAACTTTCGTCGTCTTTGACTTGGAGACGACCGGATTATCCGCCGTCTATGACACGATTATTGAGCTGGCAGCGGTCAAAATCAAGGGTGGAAATATCATCGAAAAGTTCGAGCGTTTCGCCAATCCGCACCATCCATTGTCCGCTACGACGATTGACTTAACGGGCATCACAGATGATATGGTCCGGAACGCACCCGAAGTCGAAGAAGTTATCCGCGAATACCACGAATGGGCAGGCGATCATATTATGGTCGCCCATAACGCATCATTTGATATGGGCTTCTTGTATGTTGCCTATAAGAAATACGGCATCGATAAAACGCATGCCACGATCGATACGCTAGAACTTGCCCGCATGCTTCACCCGGAAATGAAAAACCACCGCTTGAACACGCTGGCGAAAAAATTCAATATTGAACTGACGCAGCATCACCGCGCTATTTACGATACGGAAGCGACAGCGTACCTATTGACGCATCTATTAAAAGAAGCGGACGATAAAGGCATCCTTTACCACGACCAATTAAATGATTATGTTGGGACAGGGGATTCCTATAAACGCTCACGGCCGACCCATTGCACGCTGTTGGCAAAAGACCAAGAAGGCTTGAAAAACTTGTTCAAGCTCGTGTCGGCATCACACATCAATTATTTCTATCGCGTCCCGCGCATCCCGCGTTCGCTGCTCCAGCGCCACCGCAAAGGCCTGCTCGTCGGCTCGGGCTGCGACAAGGGCGAAGTGTTCGAAGCGGTCATGCAGAAATCGATGGAAGAAGTGGAGCGCACGGCGCAGTTCTATGATTATTTGGAAGTACATCCGAAAGAAGTCTACCAGCCACTCATCGACCGTGAATTAATACGAGACGAATGGAATCTAGAGGACATCATCCGCAAATTGGCCAAAGTGAGCCGCAAGCTTGATAAGCCATTGGTCGCGACAGGGAATGTCCATTATCTCGATGAAACGGATGCCATCTTCCGCCAAGTGCTGATCGGATCGCAAGGCGGAGCAAATCCGCTGAACCGTTCAACCTTGCCAAAAGTGCATTTCCGGACGACCAATGAAATGCTCGATGCTTTCGATTTTCTTGGGGAAGAGACGGCACGTGAAATTGTGGTCGACAATTCCTTGAAAATCGCCGATATGATTGATGTCGTCAAACCGATTAAAGACGAATTATATACACCAAAAATTGAAGGTGCGGATGAAGAAGTCCGTGAACTCAGCTATACGATGGCGCGTTCGATTTATGGAGACGACTTGCCGGAAATCGTTGAAGCGCGCATTGAGAAAGAATTGAAGTCGATCATCGGCCATGGTTTCGCAGTTATTTATCTGATTTCGCACAAACTGGTGAAAAAATCGCTTGATGATGGCTATCTCGTTGGTTCCCGGGGGTCTGTCGGATCGTCTCTTGTCGCGACGCTGACGGAGATTACGGAAGTTAACCCCTTGCCGCCTCATTATGTGTGCCGGAAATGCAAGAAATCTGAGTTCTTCGATGACGGCTCTGTCGGTTCAGGCTTTGACTTGAAAGATAAGGATTGCCCGGATTGCGGAATTCCGTATAAAAAAGACGGGCAAGACATCCCGTTTGAAACCTTCCTTGGGTTTAAAGGCGATAAAGTTCCCGATATCGATTTAAACTTCAGTGGCGAATATCAGCCACAAGCACATAATTACACGAAAGTGCTGTTTGGCGAAGACAATGTCTTCCGGGCGGGAACAATCGGCACCGTGGCAGAAAAAACAGCCTATGGTTACGTGCGCGGATATGCCAATGACCGCGATATGACGATGCGCGGTGCGGAAATTGACCGTTTAGTACAGGGCTGTTCTGGCGTCAAGCGCAGTACAGGCCAGCACCCGGGTGGCATCATCGTTGTGCCAGATTACATGGACATCTACGATTTCTCACCGATCCAGTTTCCGGCAGATGCACAGGATTCTGAATGGAAGACGACCCATTTCGACTTTCACTCGATCCACGATAATTTATTGAAGCTCGATATTCTCGGGCACGATGACCCGACCGTCATCCGCATGCTCCAGGATCTGTCCGGCATTGACCCGAAAACGATCCCGACAGATGACCCGGAAGTGATGAAAATTTTCGCAGGCCCTGAATCGCTCGGCGTCACAAAAGAGCAGATCGGCTGCAAAACCGGAACACTTGGCATCCCCGAGTTTGGAACGCGCTTTGTCCGCCAAATGCTCGAAGATACGAAACCGACGACATTTTCGGAACTCGTACAGATTTCCGGATTGTCGCACGGTACGGATGTTTGGCTCGGCAACGCCCAGGAATTGATCCATAACGGAACATGCCAGTTGTCCGATGTAATCGGCTGCCGGGATGACATTATGGTCTACTTGATCTATCAAGGGCTCGAGTCATCACTAGCGTTCAAAATCATGGAATCCGTGCGGAAAGGGAAAGGCTTGACCCCAGAGATGGAAGCGGCGATGAAAGAGAAAGCCGTCCCGAACTGGTATATCGAATCATGTAAGAAAATCAAGTACATGTTCCCGAAAGCGCACGCTGCCGCTTACGTCTTGATGGCCGTCCGCATCGCTTATTTCAAAGTCCATTTCCCGGTTCTTTACTACGCTGCGTACTTTACAGTTCGGGCGGAAGATTTTGATGTCAACGCCATGGCAAAAGGATCCCAATCAATCCGTGCCAAAGTGGACGAAATCAATTCACGGGGGCTGGAAGCTTCAACAAAAGAGAAAAACTTGCTGACGGTCATGGAACTGGCGCTTGAAATGGTCGAACGCGGCTATTCATTCCAAAAGGTCGATTTGTATAAATCGTCCGCAGATCAATTCCTGATTGAAGGCAATACCTTGATTCCGCCATTCAACGCCATCCCTGGTCTTGGCACGAATGCTGCAAAATCGATCGTTGCCGCAAGAGCGGAAGGCGAATTCCTGTCGAAGGAAGATTTGCAGCAGCGCGGCCGCGTTTCAAAAACGATCATCGAGTACATGGATGACCATGGCTGCCTAGAAGGAATGCCTGATGCCAATCAGCTGTCCTTGTTCTAGTCAGTTGCAGAGAGGCGTGAAGCATGGTATTATTGTAATAACATTTACTGATAGCTCTGTCGCAGAAGAGTGGGTTCTCCCGCTCTTTTCTGTTTGTTATGGCATATTATTGGCAGGAGGCATTTTATGAGCAAAATTACTGAACAAATCGAAGCAATGGCACAACCAATCATCGATGAGCTGGAACTTGAACTGGTCGATGTCGAGTTTGTGAAAGAAGGAAAGAACTGGTTCTTGCGCGTTTATGTGGACAATCCACAGGAGCCGATCGATATCGATCAATGCGCAATCGTCAGCGAACGCTTGAGCGAAGAACTCGATGCAACCGACCCGATCGAGCAGAACTATTTCCTCGAAGTATCTTCACCGGGTGCAGAGCGTCCATTGAAGAAAGAAAAGGATTTCGAAAAAGCTTTGGAGAATTTCATCTATATCAAAACCTATGAGCCGGTGGAAGACGCTAAAGAATTCGAAGGTTACTTGAAGTCGTATGATGAAGAACAAGTGGAAATCGAGGTCAAGATCAAGACCCGCAGAAAAACCATCAGCATCCCGAGAAATAAAATTGCCATGATCCGTCTGGCGATCGATTTTTCTGCAAGCTGAATAGAAGAATTTAGGAGTGAATAACTATGAGCAGTGAGCTATTGGATGCTTTAGAAGTGTTGGAGAAACAAAAAGGAATATCACGTGATGTGCTGATCGAAGCGATCGAAGCAGCGCTTGTCACCGCTTATAAGCGCAATTTCAACCAAGCGCAGAACGTCCGTGTTGATTTAAACCTCGATACCGGAACGATGCTAGTCTATTCCCGCAAAGATGTTGTCGAGGAAGTCGAAGATGACCGCCTGCAAATCTCGTTGGAAGATGCGCATGCACTCAACCCGGTTTATGAAATCGGGGATATCGTGGAAGAAGAAGTGACTCCGCGTAATTTCGGCCGTATCGCTGCCCAAACGGCGAAACAAGTCGTCACACAGCGTGTGCGTGAAGCAGAGCGCGGCTTGATCTTTGAAGAGTACGTGGACCGTGCAGACGATATCGTCAACGGAATCGTCGAACGCATGGATGCCCGTAACCTCTATGTCGGCTTAGGCAAAGTTGAAGCGGTCTTGCCGCAGACGGAACAAATGCCGAATGAAAGCTACCAGCCGCATGACCGCATCAAAGTCTATATCACGAAAGTCGAACGGACGACTCGTGGCCCGCAAGTGTTCGTATCACGGACTCATCCAGGGCTTTTGCGCCGTTTGTTCGAGAACGAAGTGCCGGAAATCTATGACGGCATTGTCGAAATCAAATCGATTGCACGTGAAGCGGGAGACCGTTCGAAGATTTCTGTCCATGCAAACGACGAGGAAGTGGATCCAGTCGGTTCATGTGTCGGATCACGAGGCGGCCGAGTGCAAACCATCGTCAACGAACTAGGCGGCGAGAAAATCGACATCGTGGAATGGTCGGAAGATCCGGTCGTCTTTGTAGCGAATGCGCTCAGCCCATCCAAAGTGTTGGATGTACAAGTGAGTGAAGACGATAAATCGACGACAGTTGTCGTACCTGATTACCAATTGTCTCTTGCGATCGGCAAACGCGGGCAAAATGCGCGGTTGGCGGCGAAATTGACAGGGTGGAAAATTGATATCAAGAGTGAAACGGATGCCCGTGAACTAGGGATTTATCCGCCTGAGGGCACAGTAATCGTGAAGTCGGATGCTGAAAATGATACAGATGACTTTGATTTTTACGACGAAGAAGAATAAGCTGAGAAGGTGATATCCGTTGGCTATGCAAAAGAAAATTCCGCTGAGAAAATGCGTTGCGACCGGTGAAATGCATCCAAAAAAGGAAATGATCCGCGTTGTGCGTTCCAAAGAAGGAGAAGTATTCGTCGACCTTACCGGCAAAAAGTCAGGTAGAGGCGCTTATGTTTCCAAATCGGAAGATGCCATTGAATTGGCACGCAAAAAGAAGGTTTTGGATAAGCAGCTTGAAGTGAAAGTTCCAGGCGAAATTTACGAAGAGCTCGTCCATGCCGTACGCAGAGAGCAGCTGAAATCATGAGTAAAGAAAAAATCTTGCAGTTTTTAGGGCTTGCCACGCGTGCGCGCAAGCTGGTGACCGGTGAAGAACTGGTCATTAGCGAAGTGCGCCGCGGCAATGCAAAATTAGTCATTGTGGCTGAAGATGCGTCTGAAAACACGAGAAAAAAACTGCACGATAAATGCAATTCCTATAATGTCCCAATGCGCATAGGTGCCAGCCGCTATGAGATTGGCCATGCAATAGGAAAAGAAGCACGTGTCGTTCTGGCGATTACCGATAACGGTTTTGCCAAGAAAATGACGAGCATGTTTGACGAAAACTAACCGGGGGTGAGCAGATGACCAAAATTCGAGTACATGAATACGCTAAAAAAGTAAATAAACCGAGCAAAGACATCATCGACGAATTATCAAAAATGAATATTAAAGTTAATAACCATATGGCTACACTAGAAGATACTGCTGTAACGAAATTGGACGGCATTTATAAAAAACCTGCACAAGGAAACCGTGCTCAAAGTTCACAATCACGCCCACAAGGCCAAAACCAGCGCCGCGGGCAAAGTGGACAAGCAAGCCAAGGCGGACAAAACCGCTCACAAGGCGGGCAATCCCGTCCTCAAAGCGGACAGGGCCAAAGCCGTACAGGCGGACAAGGCGGTCAAAACCGTACACAAGGCGGACAGGGCAGCCAGGGCAGCCAGAACCGTACGCAATCCACGCAGCAAGGAACAAGCCAAGCAGGGCGCGGTTCCAACTTTACGCCAAAAGCTGCAAAACCGGCTCCAGGACCAGGCCAACGCGGCCGTTCAAACGGACCCGGGCGTGGCGGACAAAACCGCAACCGTAAAGGCAAACAGCAGCGTCCGGTGAACCCGATGCCGCCAATGCCGAAGCGAGAAAAAGAATTGCCGTCAAAAATCACATTTAGTGAATCTTTGACTGTTGGCGATTTGGCAAAAAAACTCGGCCGCGAGCCTTCAGAAATCATCAAAAAATTGTTCATGCTAGGTGTTATGGCAACTATCAACCAAGAATTGGATAAAGATGCCATTGAACTTGTCTGTGCAGAATACGATGTGGAAGTAGAAGAAGAAATCTTGGTCGACAAAACCGATTTGGAAGTCTACTTCGAACCTGAAGAAGAAGCTAAAAAAGAAGAACGTCCATCTGTTGTTACGATCATGGGCCACGTCGACCACGGGAAAACGACATTGCTGGATTCAATCCGCCATACGAAAGTGACTGCTGGAGAAGCAGGCGGGATTACACAGCATATTGGTGCTTACCAAGTTGAAGAAGACGGCAAGAAAATCACGTTCCTAGATACGCCAGGCCACGCAGCGTTCACGACGATGCGTGCGCGCGGTGCGAAAGTAACGGATATAGCCATCATCGTTGTAGCTGCTGATGACGGCGTTATGCCGCAGACAGTGGAAGCGATCAACCATGCAAAAGCTGCAGAAGTTCCGATCATCATCGCAGTCAATAAAATGGATAAACCGTCCGCTAACCCGGACCGTGTCATGCAGGAATTGACCGAGCACGGTCTTGTACCTGAAGCATGGGGCGGCGATACGATTTTCGTTCCGCTTTCCGCATTGACTGGAGATGGCATTGATACACTTCTTGAAATGATTCTTCTGGTTTCTGAAGTTGGGGAATTGAAAGCAAATCCTGGCCGCCGTGCAATCGGTACGGTCATTGAAGCAGAGCTTGATAAAGGGCGCGGATCTGTCGCGACTTTGCTCGTACAGGATGGCACTTTGCATGTCGGCGACCCAATCGTTGTCGGCAATACATTCGGACGCGTGCGTGCAATGGTCAACGATCTTGGCCGCCGCGTGAAAACAGCTGGCCCATCTACTCCGGTCGAAATTACAGGACTCAGCGATGTACCGCAAGCAGGCGACCGTTTCGTTGTCTTTGAAGACGAGAAAACGGCCCGTCAAATCGGTGAGGCGCGTTCGGCTACGGCCTTGCAGGAGATGCGTTCTGAGAAGAACCGCGTTACATTGGATAACTTGTTTGATCAATTGAAGCAAGGCGAAATGAAAGAGTTGAACTTGATCGTCAAAGCTGATGTTCAAGGCACAGTGGAAGCCATGGCTGCTTCACTCTTGAAAATCGATGTGGAAGGCGTCAACGTCAAAGTCATCCATACAGGTGCCGGCGCCATTACGGAATCCGATGTTTCACTAGCTGCAGCATCAAATGCTATCATCATCGGCTTCAACGTCCGCCCGGATGTTAATGCTAAGCGCGCAGCAGATGCAGAAGGCGTCGATATCCGCTTGCACCGCATCATCTATAAAGTGATTGAAGAAATCGAAGCGGCGATGAAAGGCCTCTTGGACCCAGAGTTCGAAGAGAAAATCATCGGCCAAGCGGAAATCCGCAGCACGTTCAAAGTGTCTAAAGTCGGGACAATTGCCGGAAGCTATGTAACGGAAGGCAAGATCACCCGCGATAGCGGCGTGCGTGTCATCCGCGATGGCATCGTTGTGTTCGAAGGCGAGATCGATACCTTGAAACGCTTTAAAGATGACGCAAAAGAAGTTGCAAAAGGCTACGAATGTGGTGTGACGATCAAAAACTTCAATGATGTCAAAGAAGGCGACATCATTGAAGCGTTCATCATGGAAGAAATCGAACGAAAATGATCCTTTCAATGGAATGCGAATTTTTCATCCCTACTGCGCATTCATTGAAAGACAAACGTGCAGTCGTCAAAAGCATGCTGACGCGCACAAAACAGAAATTTAATGTATCGGCGGCGGAAGTTGACCACCAGGAAGTTTGGCAGCGCACGCGCCTCGCGTTTGTCACCGTTTCTTCTTCGAAAGAAGCAGCAGAGCGGGAAATGGAGCATGTGCTGCGCTACCTGGAAAGCAACCCGTCGTGGGAATGCATGGAAATAGAGAAAGAATATTTGTAAGAACGGAGTGGATTCGAAATGTCATCAATGCGCTCGAATCGTGTAGCTGAGCAAATGAAAAAAGAGCTTGGCGAGATTATCGGCAGAAAACTGAAAGATCCGCGCATCGGTTTTGTCACAGTGACAGATGTCGAAGTAACGGGAGACCTTCAGCAGGCAACCGTCTATATTAGCGTGTTGGGCGATGATAAGGAAAAAGAGCAAACTTTGCTCGGCCTTGCCAAGTCCAAAGGGTTCATCCGCTCAGAAATCGGGCAGCGAATCCGTTTGCGCAAGACTCCTGAATTGGCGTTTGAAATCGATTCGTCTGTCGCATACGGCAATCGGATTGAATCATTGCTGCGGGATATCAAAGATCCAACAGAGGAATAAACCGAAAGCCTGCCCGTCTATTTTAGACAGCAGGCTTTTTTCTACATACTATTTAGTTCGGGCCTAGGGGCCTAGCACCGATGAAGAGAGGAGCTGTTGATATGGAACCGAATGGGATTCTTCCATTATGGAAAGAGCCGGGCATGACATCGCATGATTGCGTTTTCCGCTTGCGGAAAATCTTGAAAACAAAAAAAGTCGGGCATACCGGGACACTTGATCCACAAGTCGACGGCGTGCTGCCGATTTGCCTCGGGCGATCGACCAAAGTGGCAGAATATATTACAGATCAAGGAAAAACATACGAAGCAGAAGTGTCGATCGGATCTTCAACGGAAACAGAAGATGCGGAAGGCCTGGTAGTGGAACAAGACGCGAGCGACAAAATAATTACACGCGAGCAATTGGAAAACGTATTGCTAAGCCTGACTGGTGACATTGAACAAATCCCGCCGATGTATTCGGCCGTCAAAGTGAACGGCCGGAAATTATACGAATATGCCCGCAAAGGAGAAACGGTGGAGCGTCCGGTGCGGACCGTGCATATTGACTCGATTGAATTATTGGACGATGCGGACACGTGGCAAGGACAGAATATCCGTTTCCGCATCCGTATCCGCTGCGGCAAAGGAACTTATATCCGAACGCTTGCTGTACAGATCGGCGAAGCGCTTGGCTATCCGGCTCATATGTCACAGCTGACGCGCACGCAATCGGGGAGTTTTACAAAACAACAGTGTGTGACGCTTGCCGAAGTAGAGGAAATTGCGCAAAATGGGGATATCGGTTCTATTTTGCAGCCTCTTGCCTATGGCTTAAGTGCGTTTCCGTTTGCAGAAATTACGCCGGATTTGCTGTTCGGCATCAAAAATGGCCAAGTGCTTGAAGAGCATTCGGTCTTGAAGACGGAACCATTTGTCGTTTTCACCTATCAAGGCGTGCCGGCAGCGTTGTATAAACGGCATCCGGATAAGCCGGGCAAAATGAAACCCGAAAAAATGTTTGGATTTCCTCCAACGGACGAGGTGTAATATGAAAATCATTCACTTGAGTTATCCGCACGAGATGAAAGCACAAGAACACGGCCCGCTGTCAATGGCGATCGGTTTTTTTGACGGCGTGCACCGTGGGCACCAAAAAGTGATCGGAACGGCAATCAGCAAGGCGCAAGCAAGCGGGATGAAATCGGCTGTCATGACTTTCGATCCGCATCCATCGCTCGTGCTTGGCGGCCGGAAAGAAGAAGTTTTCTATATCACGCCGCTCGGGCAGAAAATGGAGATATTAAAGGAGATGGGCGTCGACATTTGTTATATCGTCCGTTTTACATCAGAATTTGCAAAACTTTCTCCTGAACAATTCATCGAGCATTTTATCGACGGCCTTGGCGTGAAAGAAGTCGTTGCCGGATTTGATTTCTCATTCGGCTATAAGGGCGGCGGGGATATGGCATTGATGGAATCATACGGGAATGACCGGTATCGCGTCACGACTGTCGGCAAAATTGAAGCGGACAATGAAAAGGTCAGTTCGACGCGCATCCGTCACTTATTGAAAGACGGTCTGGTCGAACCCGTCCATCACCTTCTTGGCAGGCCCTACCGAATTTCCGGAACGGTCGTCAACGGCGATAAACGCGGGCGGACGATCGGCTTTCCGACAGCAAACGTTGAACCGGAACTCGGCACATTCGTTCCGAAGCGCGGCGTCTATGCGGTCCGGATCGAAGTTCAAGGCGCTTATTTCGACGGTGTCTGCAATGTCGGGTACAAGCCGACGTTCAATAATCCCGATGTCAAAAACCTGGTCATAGAAGTCCATATTTTGGATTATGATAAATCGATTTACGGGGAAAAAGTCGTTGTTGAATGGCATAAGCGCATCCGTGATGAACAGAAATTTTCCGGCATCGATGAACTGAAAACCCAAATAGGCCGGGACAAAGATACCGCAAAGCAATATTTCGAAGTGTAGCTTGGACAGTTGATTTCAGGAAATCACTGTGCTATGATATCAAAGTACTGAACGTACTAACCGTTGCTTGGCAAATCGAATCACCAACGTTTGCTAGGTAATAGGGGCTATCAGAGATTAGGAGGTGGAACAGCATGGCAATCACTCAAGAACGTAAAAATGAATTGATCAATGAATACAAAGTGCATGACACTGATACTGGTTCTCCAGAAATTCAGATCGCCATTCTTACAGAAGACATCAACAACTTGAACGAGCACTTGCGTACCCACAAGAAAGATCACCATTCACGTCGTGGTCTATTCAAAATGGTTGGACGCCGTCGTAACTTGCTTAAATACCTACGCGAGAACGATGTACAACGCTACCGTGAGTTAATCGCAAGACTTGGCCTACGCCGATAATAGCAAGCAGAGAAAGCGGGATTCGTCCCGCTTTTTCTTTATGCTTAAAACTTATCATTGAATCGCACTTGATGTGCTTTTTTGATACACTATTTAAAGATACATACTACACGAAACACAGTAAGAGAGGAGCTCGACTATGGAGCAAACAAAAAAGGTTTACACATTTGACTGGGCTGGCCGTGAACTGAAGGTCGAAGTCGGTCAACTGGCAAAACAAGCAAACGGAGCAGCATTGATCCGTTATGGCGATACAGCAGTATTATCCACTGCAACCGCATCAAAATCACCGAAGCCTTTGGATTTCTTCCCACTAACAGTGAACTACGAAGAGCGCCAATACGCTGTCGGGAAAATCCCGGGTGGATTCATTAAACGCGAAGGACGCCCATCTGAAAAAGCTACTTTGATCAGCCGCTTGATCGACCGTCCGTTGCGCCCGTTATTCCCAGACGGTTTCCGCAATGAAGTGCAAGTCATTTCAATGGTTATGTCAGTCGATCAGGATTGCCCATCTGAAATGGCAGCGATGTTCGGGTCTTCCTTGGCATTAATGATTTCAGACATTCCGTTTGATGGGCCGATTGCTGGCGTTATCGTCGGAATGGTGGATGGCGAGTACATCATCAACCCGACAGGCGAGCAAATGGAGAAAAGTTCGATCAACTTGACGGTTGCCGGCACGAAAGACGCCATTAATATGGTAGAAGCCGGCGCGAAAGAAGTGTCTGAAGAAGTGATTCTTGAAGCAATCATGTTCGGGCACGAAGAAATCAAGAAATTGATCGCTTTCCAGGAAGAAATTGCTGCGGAAGTGGCGAAAGAAAAATCGGCTGTTCAATTATACGAATTGGATGCTGACTTGACGGCTGACTTGAAAACAGCCGTGGAACAAGACATGAACGCTGCAGTTCAAGTGAATGAAAAGCAGGCACGCAATGAAGCGATTGCGGCTGTCCGCGAACGTGCGCTTGAAGCATATGCAGATTCAGAAGACGATATCAAAAAGCAAGCGGGCCAAGTGCTCGATAAAATGGTCAAAGATGAAGTTCGCCGCTTGATCACGGATGAAAAAATCCGCCCAGACGGCCGCGGCCCATCTGAAATCCGCGCGCTTTCTTCTGAAGTCGGCGTCCTTGCGCGCACTCACGGCTCGGGCCTCTTTACGCGCGGCCAAACGCAAGCGATGAGCATTTGTACGCTCGGCGCTCTTGGCGATGTACAAATCATCGATGGCCTCGGATTGGAAGAAACGAAGCGTTTTATGCACCATTATAATTTCCCGTTGTTCTCAGTCGGGGAAACTGGATTCCTGCGTGGCCCTGGCCGCCGCGAAATCGGACACGGCGCTCTAGGCGAACGTGCTCTTGAAGCAGTCATTCCAAACGAAAAAGATTTCCCATACACGATCCGCCTCGTTTCTGAAGTATTGGAATCAAACGGTTCCACATCACAGGCAAGCATTTGTGCGTCTACTTTGGCGATGATGGATGCGGGTGTGCCAATTAAAGCACCGGTAGCCGGAATTGCAATGGGACTTGTGAAAAAAGGCGAGAACTACACAGTTCTTTCCGATATTCAAGGGATGGAAGACCATCTCGGCGATATGGACTTTAAAGTTGCTGGAACCGCAGAAGGCGTTACAGCTTTGCAAATGGATATCAAAATCGATGGCTTGTCCCGCGAGATTTTAGAAGAAGCATTGACGCAAGCGAAAATCGGGCGTCTGCACATTTTAGAATCGATGATTGCCACGATTAATACACCGCGCACGACCTTGTCGAAGTTTGCGCCGAAGATCATCATGGTGAAGATCAATCCGGACAAAATCCGCGACGTTATCGGGCCAGGCGGAAAAGTCATCAATAAAATCATCGATGAAACGGGTGTTAAAATCGACACTGAACAAGATGGCACGATTTTCATTTCTTCCGTTGATGAAGAAATGAACGCCAAAGCGAAAGCGATGATCGAAAATATCGTACGCGAAGCGAAAGTCGGCGAATATTACGAAGGCGCAGTCAAGCGTATCGAAAAATTTGGCGCATTCGTCGAGTTGTTCCCTGGCAAAGACGGCCTTCTCCACATTTCTGAAATCCAGGAAGAGCGGACGAAAGAAGTGGAAGATGTCTTGAAGATGGGCGATGTCATCAAAGTCAAAGTCATCGAAATCGACCGTCAAGGACGCGTCAATTTGTCCCGCAAAACAGTTTTGAAAGAAGAAAAAGAAGCAGCTGAAAAGGCTTAAGACGCTAGATAAACAAAGTGGAAAAATTGCCGGTGGCATTCGCCGGCAATTTTTTTCATATACAGGAGGGCTTTCCATGGTTACTACTTATACTTGCCAAAATGGCTTGCGCATCGTCTCGGAACATATTCCACATTTTCGTTCCGTGTCGGTCGGCGTATTTGTCAATACGGGGTCGAGGGATGAGCGGCCGGATGAAAACGGCATCACTCATTTCATTGAACATCTCTTGTTCAAAGGCACCAAAATACGCAGTGCCAAAGACATTGCACGGGAATTCGACCGCATTGGCGGCGATTTGAATGCTTATACATCCAAAGAATATACTTGTTATTACGCCAAAGTGCTAGACCATCATGCGCCGCTTGCGGTGGACGTGTTGGCGGACATGTTTTTCAATTCAGTGATGGACCCAGTAGAAATCGATAAAGAGCGGCTTGTCGTCAAAGAGGAAATCAGCATGACAGAAGATATGGCAGATGACGATGTCCACGAGCAATTATGGCGGGTCATGTATCCCGATAACGCAATCGGCGCCCCGATTTTAGGGACTGCCGAAACACTGGACCGTTTTTCGCGACAACGGATTTTGGATTATATGGAGCGCCATTACACACCGTCGAATACGGTCATTTCCGTGGCAGGCCAAATCGATAGCAAATTGCTCAGCCAAATTGAGAATTTATTCGGCTCATTTGAACGAAAGAGTCCTGAAAATGCACACGTTTTGCCAAATTTTGTACCGGGACAGTCAATTAAGCATAAGGAAACCGAACAAGCCCACATTTGCCTCGGTTATCCAGGGCTATCGCTTCAGGACGATCGATTGTTTGCGCTGGCGGTATTGAACAATATCATCGGCGGCTCGATGTCGTCGCGGTTGTTCCAGGAAATCCGTGAAGACCGGGGGCTGGCTTATTCGGTTTATTCCTATCACTCGGCATACTCTGACCACGGTACGCTAGCAATTTACGGCGGCACGGCCGATCATCAAGTCGGTGAAGTAGAAGAATTGATCCGCACATCGCTGCAGCGCATGCAACAAGGCGATATCAGTGACGTGGAAATTTCAGATTCCCGTGAGCAATTAAAAGGCAATTTGCTGCTTGGGCTAGAAAGCACAGGATCCAGAATGAGCCGCAACGGAAAATATGAATTGCTTCACGGCAAACACCAGTCCTCTGATGACATCATCCGCTTGATCGATGCAGTGGAGCGTGAACACGTGCTTGATTTGATGCAACTGACGGCCACTGCACCGGCTATCTCCATTATCCGTTCACAATGAAAAATGAATTGCGACAATTTGTCGCGCTGATGCGCTAAATTATGTTACAATAGCGCAAATTAGCCAAGAAGGAGAGAGTCGAGTGAAAACCTATAACGTAGCGATCATGGGCGCAACCGGTGCCGTCGGTCAGCAAATGAAAGACCAGTTAGAGAAGCGCAATTTCCCCGTAGGAAGCATCAAATTCCTATCTTCTGCGCGCTCTGCCGGCAAGCAAATCGAATTCAATGGACAATCCTATACGGTGGAAGAAGCAGTGCCTGAATCTTTCGAGGGAGTAGACATCGCCTTATTCAGCGCTGGCGGCAGCATCTCGGAAAAGTTTGCCCCTGAAGCCGTGAAACGCGGCGCGGTAGTGGTCGACAATACGAGCGCATTCCGTATGAACGAAGACGTGCCGCTTGTCGTCCCGGAAGTGAACAAATCGGCATTAAAAGGCCATTCCGGCGTGATCGCCAATCCCAATTGCTCGACCATCCAAATGGTGTGCGCATTGCAGCCGTTAAAAGCGCAATTCGGCTTGCAGAAAATCATCGTTTCTACGTACCAGGCGGTTTCTGGCGCTGGCATCGATGCGATCAATGAGTTGAAAGAGCAGTCTGCTGATTTCGATAACGCCGCAACTGCCGAGGCGAAAGTCTTGCCTGTGAAGTCAGCCGATCGCCATTATCCTATCGCTTTCAACGCGGTGCCGCAAATCGATCAATTCGCAGACAATGGCTATACGCTAGAGGAAATGAAAATGATCAACGAAACAAAGAAAATCATGAGCGACCAAGGCTTGTCGGTCGCCGCGACTTGTGTGCGCTTGCCGGTCGTGACGGGCCATTCCGAATCCGTCTATGTAGAACTGGATGACACCCCGACCGTCGAGCAAGTAAGAGATTCACTGAGAGGTGCGCCAGGCGTAGTCCTGCAAGACAATCCCGCCAATCAGGAATACCCGATGCCATTGATGGCAGCTGGGAAAGATGAAGTGTTCGTCGGGCGAATCCGCAAAGACCTAGACAACCCGAACGGCTATCATTTGTGGATTGTCTCCGATAATTTGATCAAAGGCGCGGCATTAAATTCAGTTCAAATTGCCGAGGCACTCATCGAAGAACAACTGCTGTAAGCTTTTAGCTACTCATCCCGCTGCGGGTAAGCAGCGGATGCTTATCAAACTTATAGCCATCCCATGCGCTTGGAAGCTGTTACTTCCTAGTGTATGAGGATGGCTTTTCTTGTTACATAAAACAGATTTTTTTCGCCTGGTGTTCGGTGCAGATGGCTATGGATATTTTTTCTTTGGACTGTTACCGGTGATTACCGTATAATGAAATCTATGGATCTGTACGGGTGAAATATTTTTAGGAGGAAATCAATTGAGTAAAATTAAAAACGAAGTTATAAGAGTTATTCCGCTTGGCGGAGTAGGAGAGATCGGGAAAGCGATGTACGTCATCGATATCGACGATGACCTGTTCGTCGTCGACAGCGGTTTGATGTTCCCGGAAGATGAGATGCTCGGCGTCGATATCGTTATTCCGGATGTTACGTATCTTGAAGAAAACAAAGACCGTGTCAAAGGGATCTTCTTGACGCACGGCCATGAAGATGCAATCGGGTCGATTGCCTACCTATTGAAGAAAGTCCAAGCGCCGGTGTACGGCTCGAAGCTGACCATCGCGCTGGCCAAAGAACATGTAAAAGAGCTCGGTTCGCTCAAGCATCATAAATTCTTTGAAGTGACCAATAAGAGCCGCATGAATTTCGATAAGACACACGTCACCTTTTTCCATACGACACATAGTATTCCGGATGCACTCGGCATCGTCTTCCACACATCGGAAGGCGCCATCGTCCATACCGGTGAATTTAAATTCGACCAGTCAATGCAAGGCAGCTACCGCCCGGATTACGCCAAAATGGCGAAGCTTGGTGAAGATGGCGTCTTGATGCTGCTGTCGGATTCCACAGAAGCTGAACGCCCAGGCTACACAACGTCTGAGACGGTCGTTGCCGATCATATTTTGACGGCATTCCACCAGGCGCCGGGGCGCATTCTCGTATCACTTTATTCATCCAACTTCATCCGTATCCAGCAAGTGTTCGACATCGCGCACCAAACCGGCAAAAAAGTCGCCGTAATCGGCAAAAGCTTAGAGAAAAGCTATGAAGTCGGCTTGCGCCTTGGCTATCTAGAAGTCGACGAAGATACAGTCATTTCCTTGAAAGACTTGGAAAAGTACAATGATGATGAAGTTGTCATCATCGTGACCGGCAACCAGGGCGAGCCGCTCGAAGCGCTCGATAAGATGGTCAGACGCCAGCATAAAGACGTGCGCATCAACGAAACAGATACGGTATTGATCACTTTCACACCGTCGCCAGGCATGGAAGTGCCGATGTTCCAGACAATGAACAAATTGGCGAAAGCCGGCGCGAAGGTGCTGACATCCAATAAGAAAGTACACGTTTCCGGACATGGCAGCCAGGAAGACTTGAAAATGATGCTGAACTTGATGAAGCCGAAGTATTTTGTGCCGATTCAAGGGGAATACAAAATGCTCATCGCCCACTCGAAATTGGCGCAGCAAGTCGGCATTGCGAAATCGGATATCTTCATCGCCGATAAAGGCGATATCGTCGAATACAGAAAAGAAAAAGTCCGCATGAGCGGCCGTGTCACGACAGGCAATGTCTTGATTGACGGCATCGGCATCGGGGACGTTGGGAACATCGTCTTGCGCGACCGTAAGCTTTTGTCACAGGATGGCATCTTTATTATCGTTGTCACATTAAACCGCAAGGAAAAGCGTATCGCTTCAGGTCCTGAAATTATTTCCAGAGGCTTTGTCTATGTCCGCGAATCGGAGCAATTGCTTGATGAATCAAGCCAATTAGTGCGCAAAGTCGTCGATAAATATGTGACGCGCGATGCGTTCGAATGGAACAACATCAAACAGGAAATCCGCGACACGCTCAATTCGTATCTGTACCAGCAGACGAAGCGGCGTCCGATGATCATTCCGATCATCATGGAATACTAAGAATACAAGTAAAAGGATTCCATACCGATTTTATCGGCAGGAATCCTTTTTCATTACGTAAGAAAAGAGGGAATCCCATGGCGCCAAGCCGTACGAATAAAAAAACCACTACCACAAAGCCGCGTACCAAGCCGCGCACGAAACCCAGACCGAAACCGAAAGCGAAGAAGAAGCGTCAGCCGGTGCCGATGATTGCCTACGAAGTGACGGGCCTCATCATGATCGGCATCGCGATTTTGATGGTCTTCAGGCTCGGCTTGATCGGCCGGATGTTCAATAATATGGCTGAGTATCTACTCGGCTATTTGGCCTTTCTCGCACCCCTGGCATTGATTGCAGCTGCACTTCACATCATGGTCAAGCGCGGTATCCCAAAAGTCCGTCCGAAAATTGCAGCAGGCTCGCTGTTTCTGCTGGCTGGTGCTTTATTGATCAGCCATTTGATCTGGTCAGCCAGCTCGATCTTGCCGATCACTTCTGCGAATGTCTTATCGGAAACATCGAAAATGACACAAATGACCGGTACAATCTGGGGCAATTATGAAGCGACGGGCGGCGGCTTTTTTGGAGCTGTGCTATATGCGCTGCTTCACGTGCTGTTTGCGACAGCCGGCACATGGGTCATCGCCATCATCCTATTGTCGATTGGCGCCATCATCTTGACAGGCAAAACAGCCGCACCGTTTATTGCAGAGCGCTTGCCGGTCGCCGGTGAAGCGATGCGGTCACTCGCAGGACGTTTCAAGCCGGAACGCAAACCGGCGAAGAAACAACAGCCGCGCCGAAAAAATGCGCCTGAAAAGGTATTGGAAATGAACGAACAATTAGCTTATGACGATGCGCTGGAAGAAACGCAAACAGAAACAACGCTGGTCTTTGATCAAGAGACCGAACGTGAGCCGGAAGACGAAAAAGAACCGATCATTTCGGCTTTCACGGAAAAGGTCAAGCCGAAGCGCCAGAATACGGAAGAGGAAAAACCGAAAACCGAGTCTTCAGAAGAGATCAGGCGTGTCGACCCGGAAACCGGGGAGATTTTAAAAGAACCGGTCATGTCGATGAAAGAAGAAGCGGAAAACGAAGACTACGCTTTACCGCCAATCGATCTATTGACCATGCCGCCCCATAGCGACCAAAGCGGCGAGTATTCGGGCATCCAGAAAAACGCAAAGAAACTTGAGAAAACGTTCCAAAGCTTCGGGGTGCGTGCAAAAGTGACGCAAGTCCATTTAGGCCCTGCCGTTACAAAATATGAAGTGCTGCCGGATGTCGGCGTAAAAGTCAGCAAAATCGTCAGCCTTCACGACGATTTGGCTTTGGCACTCGCGGCACGTGATATCCGCATTGAAGCCCCGATTCCGGGGAAATCGGCGATTGGCATTGAAGTGCCGAATACCGAAGTCGCAGTTGTCAGCCTTCGGGAAGTATTGGAGTCGGAAGAAAACAACCGTCCCGACTCGAAATTATTGTTCGGGCTCGGCCGGGACGTGACAGGCCAAGCCGTTATGACCGAACTCAATAAAATGCCGCATCTACTCGTTGCAGGTTCTACCGGCAGCGGGAAATCGGTATGCATCAACGGCATCATCACGAGCATCATCATGCGCGCCAAGCCGCATGAAGTGAAAATGATGATGATCGACCCGAAAATGGTCGAACTGAATGTCTATAACGGCATTCCTCATTTGCTCGCACCGGTTGTGACCGATCCACGCAAAGCGGCACAAGCCTTAAAGAAAATCGTTTCGGAAATGGAGCGTCGCTATGAGCTGTTTTCCCATACCGGCACACGCAATATCGAAGGCTATAACGATTATGTCGACACATTCAACGCAGAAAACGATGAAAAGCATCCGAAGCTGCCGTTTATCGTCGTCATCGTCGATGAGCTGGCCGATTTGATGATGGTCGCGTCGAACGAGGTGGAAGACGCCATTACCCGCTTAGCGCAAATGGCGCGTGCAGCAGGCATTCATTTGATCATCGCTACGCAGCGACCAAGTGTCAACGTCATCACTGGCGTCATCAAAGCGAACATCCCGTCGCGCATCGCCTTTGCGGTATCCTCCGCAATCGATTCGCGCACCATACTTGATATGGGCGGGGCAGAGAAATTACTCGGCCGCGGCGATATGCTGTTTCTCGGTGCCGGACAATCCAAACCGGTGCGCGTGCAAGGAGCGTTTCTATCGGATACCGAAGTGGAGAAAATCGTCGACTTTTCCATCGAACAGCAAAAAGCGCAATACCAAGAAGACATGATTCCGTCGGATGTCGAAGAAGTGAGCATCGACCAGGAGACCGATGAATTATACGACGAAGCGGTGCAATTGGTAACGGAAATGCAAACAGCATCCGTCTCCATGCTGCAGCGCAGGTTCCGTGTCGGCTATTCTCGCGCCGCCAGAATTATAGACCAAATGGAGCAGCGCGGGGTCGTCGGACCTTATGAAGGTAGTAAGCCACGGCATGTCCTGGTTCCTAAGCAGGAAGAATACTGACCAGCCAGTGACTGATTTGTGACAAAATGTTTAGTATTTGAGAAAGCTTGTACAGGAAAATTCGCAGAATTCGACAAATTGCTATTTATTTCACTTCTATTAAATGGTATAGTAATTCTGATTAGTAGGAATGTTTTACATCAGATGTCTGATCTCTGTCATGGGTGGTGAATCGTATGACAATCAAATCGGATCACCGTGCATTGTATCTCCAAGTGATCGATCGAATGAAGCAGGATATTGCTTCGGGTGTCTATAAAGAAAAAGAGAAATTGCCATCCGAGTTCGAATTATCGAAATCACTTGGAGTGAGCCGTGCGACTCTTCGTGAGGCGCTGCGGCTTCTGGAAGAAGATAATGTCATCGTCAGGCGCCACGGTGTCGGAACGTTTGTCAATTCGAAACCGGTCTTTTCATCGGGCATCGAGGAATTGACAAGCGTCTCTGATATGATCCGTCAGGCGGGAATGGAACCCGGAGTGGTCTACTTGAGCACTTCGGAGTCCATTTGTTCTGAGGAAGATGTTAACCGCTTTCATTGCAATCCGGATGATACTGTCATTTCCATTGAACGCGTCCGAACGGCAAACGGGGAGCCCGTCGTTTATTGTATCGACAAAGTGCCTTCCGTCTATATGCCCGAAGGTTTTCTCGGACGCAAAGAAAGCTCCATTTTCTCGGCGCTTGAAGAATCCGGGGATATCCGCATCTCGTATGCGGTCACCTTCATCGACCCAACAGGGTATCATGAAGAAGCATCGCCGATTCTTGAATGCGATCCAGAAACTGCATTACTCGTATTAAAACAGCATCATTATGATGAAAACGATCGCTTGGTGCTGTATTCAAAGAACTATTTCCGGGCTGATAAATTCAGTTTCCACGTAGTTCGCAAACGGCTGTAAACATCTGATTCCTGCTATTATCAAAAAAACCTTGGGGGTTATCACATTGATTAAACGTAAATTTGGCGTAGGTTTATCATTAATGCTGGCGGCTGGAGTTCTTGCAGCATGCGGAAGCGAAGAAGACACTTCAAACGGCGGCGACTCTGCTGAAGGCGGAGAAGGCACTGAAGAAGCAAGTGATTTCTCTGTAGCAATGGTTACAGATGTCGGCGGTGTGGACGATAAATCCTTCAACCAATCAGCTTGGGAAGGTATCCAAAAATTCGGTGAAGACAATGGCCTTGAAAAAGGCGATGGCGGGTTTGATTACCTCCAGTCCGCTTCCGACGCTGATTACAATACCAACTTGAACAACTTGATCCGCCGTGATTTTGACGTCGTCTTCGGTATCGGCTTCCTTATGGAAGGTGCTGTTAAGGAAATCGCTGAGCAGCAACCAGATGCACAAATCGCTATCATCGATGCAGTAGTGGATGCTCCAAACGTGGCAAGCGTTATGTTTAAAGAGCAAGAAGGCGCATTCCTTGCAGGTGTTGCTGCAGCGTTGATGACTGAAACCGATAAAATCGGTTTTGTCGGCGGTATGGAAATCCCGGTTATCGAGCGCTTTGAAGCTGGATTCCTGGAAGGCGTAAAAGCTGTTGATGATTCAATCGAAGTCGATGTTCAATACACAGGTGCTTTTGATAAAGCGGAATTGGGTAAAACGACAGCAAACCGCATGTACAGCGCTGGATCTGATATTATTTTCCACGCAGCAGGTGGAACTGGTAACGGCGTATTCACTGAAGCCAAAGAACGCAAAGAAGCCAATCCTGACGAAAACGTATGGGTTATCGGCGTTGATGCTGACCAATACGAAGAGGGCCAGACTGGCGATGCGAACGTTACTTTGACTTCTGTATTGAAACGCGTTGACAATGCAGTCATCGACATCTCAGAGCAAGCCATGAACGGTGAATTCCCAGGCGGGGAAACTATCACTTACGGATTGTCTGATGAAGGGGTAGCCCTTGCGGATTCACGCGGCGCGATTCCAGAAGACGTCATGAGCCAGATTGAAGAATACAAAGAGAAAGTGATTTCAGGAGAAATCGAAGTTCCTGAAACAGTCTCTGAATAAGCTGTAGTCAAATACGGTCATCATAAAGACCGGGTATCCGGTCTTTATGATTTTTTTTCGTCTATTTTTCGAAAGATTAATAGATGAAAGGTTTCTGACAAAAGAAGCCTTTCATGTATTAATTCATTTTAAAAAGAAATAACCAGTCTCCGAGGGAGTGAGAACCGTGGAATATGTTATTGAAATGCTGAATATCCGCAAAGAGTTCGGGAACTTTGTCGCCAACGACAATATCACCCTGCAGCTTGAAAAAGGGGAAATTCATGCACTGCTCGGTGAGAACGGGGCAGGGAAATCCACCTTGATGAACGTCTTGTTTGGATTGTATCAACCGGAAGGCGGCGAAATCCGCGTCAGAGGGAAGAAAGTGGACATTTCCAACCCGAACGTAGCGAACGATCTCGGAATCGGCATGGTGCATCAACACTTTATGCTAGTCGAGAACTTCAGTGTCACCGAAAACATCATTCTCGGCAGCGAGCCGACAAAGATGGGCGTGACGAATAAAAAAGATGCCGCACAAAAAGTGGCGAAATTATCGGAGCAATATGGCTTGAATGTCGATCCATATGCCATCATCGAAGACATCTCAGTCGGCATGCAGCAGCGCGTAGAAATTTTGAAAACTCTTTATCGCGGAGCGGAAATCCTCATATTCGATGAGCCAACAGCTTCGCTTACTCCGCAGGAAATCACGGAATTGATCCAGATCATGAAGCGGTTGATCGCTGAAGGCAAATCGATCATCCTCATCACCCATAAATTGAAAGAGATCATGGACGTGTCTGACCGCGTAACCGTCATTCGCAAAGGCCAGGGGATCGGCACCGTCACAACAGCGGAAACGAACCCGAACGAATTGGCTGCTTTGATGGTCGGCCGTCAAGTGACATTCAAAACCGAAAAAGGGCCGGCACACCCGACAGAAGAAACCCTGACCGTCCAAGACCTTGTCGTCGAAGATTACCGCGGCATCGCCAAAGTCAAGAACTTGAATCTCAACGTCCGCAAAGGCGAAATTGTCGGAATTGCGGGAATCGATGGCAACGGCCAATCGGAATTGATCGAAGCGATCACCGGGCTGCGCAAAGTCAAAAGCGGCAAAGTGCTGATCCACGGCAAGGACGTCACCGGCATGAAGCCAAGAAAAGTGACAGAGTCCGGCGTCGGCCATATTCCACAAGACCGCCATAAGCACGGTTTGGTGCTCGATTTCCCGATCGGCCACAATATTGCATTGCAAACTTATTATATGGCACCGATCTCGAAGTCGGGAATCATGGACTACAACAAGATTACGGAAAAAGCCCAGCAAATCATCAAAGATTTCGATGTCCGGACGCAAGGGCCGCACGAACCGGCGCGGGCGTTGTCCGGGGGCAACCAGCAAAAAGCGATTATTGGCCGTGAAGTCGACCGCAATCCGGATCTGCTCATTGCGGCACTTCCGACGCGCGGTTTGGACGTCGGGGCTATCGAATTTATCCATAGCCGCTTGATCGAACAGCGCGATAACGGAAAAGCAGTGCTATTGATTTCTTTCGAGCTGGATGAAGTCATGAATGTCTCCGACCGCATCGCCGTTATCCATGACGGTGAAATCGTAGATGTGGTCATTCCTGAAGAAACGACTGAACAACAACTGGGTCTTCTCATGGCAGGACATGCGGACAAAGACAAGAAAGGCGGGAAACACAGTGTCGAATAGAGTGACAAACTTGTTGGTCCCGATCGTTTCCGTCGTGCTTGGCCTGATCGTTGGGGCGATCATCATGCTCGTCAGCGGCTATAGCCCAATCGAAGGCTACGCTGCATTGTGGAATGGTATTTTCGGAGACCTTTATACGGTCGGAGAAACACTTCGCCAAATTACACCTTATCTATTGGCTGGTTTAGCTGTAGCATTCGCATTCCGCTCCGGTTTATTCAATATCGGGGTTGAAGGGCAATTGATCGTCGGCTGGTTCGCTGCGGCTTATGTGGGGGTTGCCGTTGAACTGCCAAAAATTATCCATTTGCCGCTGGCGATTTTGGCAGCGGCTGTAGCCGGGGCATTATGGGGCTTTGTTCCAGGGCTATTAAAGGCCAAGTTCCGCGTGCACGAAGTAATTGTCACCATCATGATGAACTATATTGCACTTCACGTTACGAACGCATTGATCCGAACGGTATCCGAAGGTGGAGACCGTACAGAACGGATTTTCACCAGTGCTTCGCTGCGTTCCGAATTCTTGGAGAACTTGACGGAATTTTCCCGTTTGCACATGGGCTTATTGCTGGCGCTCATCATGGTCGGCGTCATGTGGTTTATTCTTGAGAAGACGACGCTTGGCTTCGAGCTTAAAGCGGTCGGCTTTAACCAACACGCTTCTGAATATGCTGGGATGAATGTCAATAAAAACATCATCATGGCAATGGTCATTTCAGGCGCATTTGCCGGCCTGGCAGGCGCGATGGAAGCGCTTGGGACGTTTGAGTATGTTTCGTCCAAAGGTGGATTCACAGGAATCGGCTTTGACGGAATCGCTGTTGCGCTTCTTGGAATGAATACGCCGCTTGGTGTCATTTTCGGGGCTACGTTATTCGGTTCCTTAAAATATGGCGCACTCAATATGCCGAATGCTGCGGGCATTCCGATTGAAATCGTTGAAATTGTTATCGCCGTGATCATCTTCTTCGTAGCATCCGGCTATATTATTCGTTTGCTGCTGCTCCGAGCGGCCGGCAAAAAGAAGGAGGCGAAGTGATATGAGCTTTTTAGAAATCCTATATTTCATCGTCCCTTCGGCAATTTTCTACGCAGCACCGCTTATTCTGGTTGCAATCGGCGGTGTGTTCTCTGAACGCTCGGGCGTCGTGAACATCGGACTTGAGGGCTTGATGGTCATCGGTGCGTTTGTCGGAATTTTGTTCAACTTGCTGTTCGCGGATACATTCGGAGGATTGACGCCATGGCTGGCATTGGTTGCCGCTATGGTCGCAGCGCTGCTATTGTCGCTGCTACACGCCGTCGCATCGATCTCATTCCGTGCCGATCAAGTCGTTTCAGGTGTCGCCATCAACTTATTGGCGATTGCACTGGCACTTTACTTGGTGAAGAGCATTTTCGACAAAGGACAGACGGATTTCATCAGCGAACGCTTTGCGCGCTATAACGTGCCGGTGTTATCTGAGATTCCTGTCATCGGACCATTATTCTTCACATCGGTCTACAATACATCATTCTTTGCGATCGGTGTGGCGATCCTGGCGTGGTTCGTCATCTATAAAACGCCATTCGGCTTGCGTTTGCGCGCGGTCGGCGAGCATCCGATGGCAGCTGATACAATGGGAATCAACGTCGCGAGAATGCGCTATGTTGCAGTCATGATTTCTGGGGCTCTTGCGGGAATCGGCGGTGCAATCTACGCACAGACGATTACTGGCGACTTCGGTCATGCGACGATCAACGGCCAAGGATTCATGGCACTTGCTGCAATGATTTTCGGGAAATGGCATCCGCTCGGTGCGATGGGCGCTGCTTTGTTCTTTGGCTTCGCACAATCCTTGAGCATCGTCGGTTCTTCGATTCCATATATCCAAGAAATTCCAAACGTCTTCTTGTTGATTTTGCCGTATGTCTTGACGATCTTCGCGTTGGCTGGGTTTATCGGCCGCGCCAATGCTCCGAAAGCGAACGGGAAACCATATATCAAAGGACAGCGTTAAACAGATGCCGCATATCAGCGGGCAAAAGAAACAGGTGGGGAGCTCCCCGCCTGTTTTTTTGTGGAAAAAATCAAGTAGCGGTGACGGGGGATTTGGAAAAATCCTTCATTAAATAGAGAGCAGGTGGCTAAGATTTTGCAAGGAAGCCGTATAAACGGGCAGCCGCTTGAAATTCGCCTGCTTTTTTCCAGCTGTTTCCTCCGGTTTCATTGCATTTAAAGGAAAAAGTCCGGTATAGTTAGTGTAAGAATCACGAGAGGGGATCCAACATGTTTGAAACAAAGAAGATAGCACAAGGCGTCCATGTCCACGTACATGAAACGACTCAATTCAAGACCATTAATTTCTCAATCCGCTTCAAGGACCGGCTCACCGTGAAAAACGCTTCCGAGCGCGCGATCCTGGCGAATGTTTTGCAGCACAGCAATGAAATGTACCCATCCCATACGGCACTGCGGATGGTGCTTGATGATTTATACGGAACCTCATTATACATAGATTCCACCAAACGCGGAGACGACCATATCGTCAATTTGAACGTCGAAACCGTCAATGACCAATACCTATCGGATGAAGGCGTTCTTGAGAAAGTGATGAATTTGATGTATATCGTCCTATTCAAGCCGAATTTTGAGAATGGCCAGTTCAAAGAGAGCATTTTCAAACGGGAACAGGAATCCATCGTCCAGCGCATCGAATCGGTTTTTGACGACAAAACCCGCTACGCACAGCAGCGCATGATGGAACTCGGGCTTCCGGGACATCCTGCTTCGATCACTTCGAACGGTTCGATCGAGCAAGTCAAGCAAGTGACCAATGAGTCGCTTGTCGCTGCCTACCATCATATGCTGGAAAATAATGAAGTGGAGATTTACGTGGTGGGAGACGTTTCACCGGAACTGATCTCCTCCCATATCCGTGATTATTTCCATTTTGCCGACCGCAAGGAACTTCCTGAAAAAACGGAAAGCCAATTGCAGCCGCCTGAGCAGTCTCGCGTGCTGGAATACGAGGACATGAAACAAGGGAAATTGCATATGATGTTCTTCACGCCGGTCACGTTCCGCGATGAGGATTTCCCAGTCATGCAATTGATGAACGGCATTTTCGGCGGATACGCGCATTCAAAATTGTTCGCTAATATCCGCGAGAAGGAAAGCATGGCGTATTACGTCTCGAGTTCTTATGCTTCGCAGTTCGGCTTGATGTTCGTCCTTGCCGGAATCGACCGCAAACTGGAAGAAAAAGCGGTTTCGCTGATCCTCGGCCAATTGGATGAAATCAAGCAAGGGCACATTACCGATACCGAGTTGGAGCAGACGAAAGCATTGCTCACCAACCAGTTAAAAGAAGCACTTGATTCGGCAAGAGGCCAAATTGATATTTACGATCAATACATGGAGCTTTCGGAAGACTTTGATCCTGCATACTTGATCAGTAGATGGGAAAAAGTGACAAAAGAGCAGATTGCGCAGGCAGCGAACAATATCAGTTTGCAAATGACGTATTTCTTGTCTGGCAAGGAGGAAGCAAAAGATGAATAAAATGGAATTCAATCAACTTGAAGAAACACTCTATCACGAACAATTGCCAAATGGCTTGACGGTTTACATTCTGCCAAAACGTGGATTCTCGAAAACCTACGCGACATTCACGACCAAGTACGGCTCGATCGATAACCATTTTGTACCACTCGGTGAAAAACAAGCGATTCAAGTGCCAGATGGCATTGCACACTTCCTTGAGCATAAAATGTTCGAGAAAGAAGAAGGCGATATTTTTCAGGAATTCAGCAAAAACGGCGCTTCTGCCAATGCTTTCACTTCGTTCACGCGGACAGCGTATCTATTTTCCGCGACAGGGCGTATCCAGGAAAACGTCACGACCTTGCTGGATTTTGTCCAGAGCCCTTACTTCACCGAACAGACGGTAGAAAAAGAAAAAGGCATCATCGCGCAGGAAATCACCATGTACGACGACCAGCCGGATTGGCGCCTGTATTTTGGCATGATAGAAAACCTTTATAAGAACCATCCTGTCAAAATCGATATCGCAGGGACAGTCGAGTCGATTCAGGACATCACAGCAGAGCATCTCTATACGTGCTATCACACATTCTACCACCCGTCGAACATGGCGTTGTTCATCGTCGGAAACGTGGAACCTGACAGCATGATGCAGTTCGTCAAAGACAACCAGGCAGCAAAAACATTCGATCCACCTGCACCGATTGAGCGCATTTTCCCCGACGAGCCAAAAGAAGCGGCAGTCAAAGAGCGGACATTGGAAATGGCGGTCCAAAAACCGAAAGTCTTTGTCGGCATCAAACCCGAACGGCTAGATTTGCACGGGTCGGAAATGCTCAAGCACGAATTGTCCGCGCAGCTCGCGTACGAATTGTTATTTGGCAGAACTTCGAATTTCTATCATGAAGCTTACGAGAGCGGCTGGATCGATGAATCGTATTCATTCGACTATTCGTTGGAAAGTGGATTCGGCTATGCACTGATTGGGACAGATACGAACCATCCTGAAAAGTTTGCGCAAGAGGTCAAAAAGACAATCCACCAAGCAGTGGAAAAATGGCCATTTGGCCAAGAAGACTTGGACCGCGTGCGCCGTAAGAAAATCGGCTTTTTCATGCGTGCGTTGAATTCACCGGAGTACATCGCGAACCAATTCACGCAATATGCGTTCAACGGCATGAACCTTTTTGATGTCGTACCGACACTAGAACAAATCGAAGTGGCTGACTTGCAAGAAGCCTTTGCTGCAGTCAGCGCCGAAAGCCAGCAATCCGTCTTTACGATCAAATCACCGGAGAAGGATACAGAGTGAAGCGATTTGCTCTGATTCTTGGGGCGTCGGGAGACATCGGCGGCGCGATTGCCAAACAGATGGCGGATGAGGGCTGGTCGCTATATCTTCATTACCATTCAAATCCCTTAGCGGCGGTTGCACAGGAACTCAGCTTGCGCTATCCACAGCAAGAGTTCATTCCGGTGCAGGGCGATTTCACTCAAGACCGCGGCGCTGAGCAAGTTGCAAGCCAAGTTTTCGACTGCTCATGCGTCATCTGTGCAAGCGGCCATGCGCTGTCAGGCCTATTGCAAGATACCAGCAGTGCCGATCAAGAGGCGCTGTGGCGCGTCCATGTAAAAAATCCTATTGAGACCGTCCGGCTATTATCGCCCTATTTCAGGAGACATGAGAAGTCTTATGTTATTTTCATTGCATCGATCTGGGGGGAAACGGGCGCTTCGATGGAAACGGCTTACTCAGCCGTAAAAGGCGCACAACTCGCATTTGCAAAAGCCTACGCTAAAGAGATGGCGCCGTCCGGCACACGCGTCAATGCTGTTTCGCCCGGTTTGATCCGCACAAAAATGAATGCGGGATTGACGGACGATGAATGGTCAGAGCTCGAAGATGAGATTCCGCTTGGGGCAGGTTCTCCGGAAGATATCGCCCATGCTGTGGTATTTTTAGCCAGCGGCAAGGCAGATTATATTACGGGGCAGACGATCCGGGTCAATGGCGGTTGGCTGATTTAGCGGACGCAAGCTTTTCATCATTGTGGATGTAGGCTATCATAAAGGCAATGGACCATAGGTTGACACATATATGGGAGGGAGAGTGAAGCATGAAAGAATGGTATTTTGAGTACGAAATCCAAGTCAACCGCCCTGGTTTGCTCGGGGACATCGCATCGCTTCTCGGCATGCTTCGTGTCAATATCGTTACCATCAACGGCGTAGACCAAGGGCGTCGCGGGATGCTGCTGCGTGCAGAGCATGACGTGCAGATCGAACGCTTTGAACAAATCTTGTCGACGATCGAAACCATTGCGGTGACAAAATTCCGCGAACCGAAATTGCGCGATATTCTTGCGGTGCGGCATGGCCGTTATATCCAGCGCGACGCAGACGACCGCAAAACTTTCCGTTTCGTGCGAGACGAACTCGGCCTGCTTGTTGATTTCATGGCGGAAATCTTCAAGCAGGAAGGCCATAAATTGGTCGGGCTCCGGGGCATGCCGCGTGTCGGCAAGACCGAGTCAATTGTCGCGGCAAGCGTCAGTGCCAACAAGAAATGGATTTTCCTGTCGTCGACGATGATCAAGCAGACTGTGCGCAACCAATTGATGGGGGATGAACACAACGACAATAATATTTTTATCCTGGACGGCATCGTCACAAGACGTTCGCCCGATGAGCGCCATCTTCAGCTCGTCAGGGAGATGATGCGCATGCCGACCATCAAAGTGGTTGAACATCCCGATAAATTTGTCGAGCATTCCGAGTACAGCATCGACGATTTTGATTATATTATCGAATTGCGCCATCATCCGGAAGAAAAAATCACATATGAAGTATTGGAAAAAAACACGTTTATGGACAATAAAGACCAGATGGATATGTTCGGCGACGGTTTCAATTTTTAACCAGGCAGGTGATGACGATGGGACAGTTGGGCAAGAAGCTGAAACAGGCAAGGCTCGAGCATGGCTTGAGCCTAGAACAGCTCAATGAACGGACGAAAATCCAAAAGCATCATTTAGAAGCCATCGAAACAGGGGATTATTCGGCCATCCCTCGCGGCTTTTATGTACGTGCATTTATCAAGCGTTATGCACAGGCGGTCGGTATAGACGGCGATGCCTTGTTACAGGAACATCGAAGCGAATTACCGGAAGATGAACCGGAAGCCGCCCCTGCTGAGCATTTGACGCGCAGGCCCGAGAGGAAAAAACGCAGCTCTGGCCCCGTTGCAGAATCCATGCCGAAAGTGTTGGTGGCATTATTTATCGTTTTCATACTATTGGTCATTTGGTATTTTTATCTGCTCAGCACGTCGGGGAACGATGTCCAACAGGAAGAAGAAGGCGGCGATGTGGAATACGAGGCTCCCGTTGAACAACCGGAAGAACAGCCAGAAGCGGCCGAGGAACAAGAACAAGCTCCTGCTGATGAACCGGAAGAACAACCGGAACCCGAAGAGCCGCAAGCGCAATTGGAACTTGAAAGCGTATCGGGTGAGACAACGACTTATACCTTTACCGGCCCGGCTGAGAAGCAACTCGAATTTACTGCAAGCGGTGAATCTTGGCTAAGCGTTTTGAATGATGAGGGTGTAGAACTATTAAGCCTTGCTCGCGTGTTTGGAGCCAGTGAAACAGAAGCTGTGGATATATCTGATGAGACGAGCGTGTTTATGCGCGTCGGAGATTACACGATGCTTTCGATTGAACTGAACGGCGAAACAGTACCGTATGAACAACAACGAAAACCGCAAAATATCGTCATCCGCTTTGATGATGCTGAATAGCCATCACCTGATGGCTATTTTTCTGCAAGGATTGAAAGGAGAAAAACAAATGAATATTCCAAATCAAATTACCATTTCACGAATCTTGCTTATCCCGATTTTCATGGCGTTCATGCTTATTGATTTCGGCTGGGGAGAGATGACTTTACTCGGGGCAACGCTGCCGGTCGCTCATTTTATCGGCGCATTGATCTTCATCTTCGCGTCTGCTACTGACTGGGTCGATGGCTACTACGCACGTAAATACAATTTAGTCACGACTTTCGGCAAATTTTTGGATCCGCTGGCCGATAAACTCCTCGTCTCTGCGGCATTGATCATTTTGGTCGAGCTAGGCTTCGCGCCGGCGTGGGTCGTGATCGTCATCATCAGCCGTGAATTTGCCGTAACAGGATTGCGCCTTGTGCTGGCCGGCGAAGGAGAAGTCGTGGCAGCCGGGAATTTAGGCAAAATCAAGACCGTCACGCAATTGTTCGCCATCATTTCACTGTTGCTATACAATATGCTTTTCGCCTTAGTCGGCATCCCGTTCGGCGAGATTATGCTTTATATCGCGTTGCTGTTTACGGTATGGTCCGGATGGGATTATTTCTATGCCAACCGCAAAGGGCTTATGACATCCAAATAAGCGCCACATGAAAGGAAGACCGCTATGAACGCTGAAATTATCGCAGTTGGCTCAGAGCTCTTGCTCGGCCAGATCACCAATACAAATGCGCGCTTTATTTCTGGGCATCTCGCTGAAATCGGGATCAATGTCTATTACCATACGGTAGTCGGCGACAACCCAGAGCGTTTGAAAGAAACGATTGCTGTCGCGGAATCGCGTGCAGACTTGATCATCTTCTCCGGAGGGCTCGGGCCGACGAAGGACGATTTGACCAAACAGACCATTGCCCACCATTTGGGCACAACGCTTGCGATGGACGACTCAGCAATGGAATCGATTGCTGCGTTTTTCGAACGCGCCGGCCGTCCGATGACTGACAACAACAAAAAACAGGCGCTCGTGCTTGCGGGCAGTGAAGTGCTGTTCAATGAAAATGGCATGGCGCCAGGAATGATGTATCAAAATGGCGACCATATGTATATGCTGCTTCCTGGACCGCCTCATGAACTGGAGCCTATGTTCCAATTCGAGGCGAAACCCAAATTGGTGCACATGCTCAATGAGGAAAACATCATCTTGTCGCATGTGCTGCGTTTCTACGGTATCGGGGAAGCGGAACTAGAAGACCGCCTGCAGGATATTTTGGACAAGCAGACCAATCCAACGATTGCCCCGCTGGCATCCGCCGGTGAAGTCACACTGCGCATCACGGCGAAGACTGACACGACGGATGAGGCATGGAAATTGATCGACGGCGCGAAAGAAGAAATCCTGGAGCGCGTCGGCGACTATCTCTATGGCTATGATGATGATTCTCTTGCTTCGAAAGCTATCGATTTGTTGAAACAGCAAGGTAAAACGGTTTCGGCGGCAGAAAGCTTGACGGCCGGCCTGTTCCAGTCCGAGCTCGCTTCGGTTGCTGGGGCGAGCGCGGTCTTGAATGGCGGTGTCGTGACTTATAACGAACAAATGAAAATCCAGCAGCTTGGCATGACGGAGGAATTTTTCAAGGAGCATTCCGTTGTCAGCGAAGAAACGGCTTCAGCGATGGCTATGGCTGTCCGGGAGAAATTCAGTACCGATGTGAGCGTCAGTTTAACTGGAGCAGCTGGGCCGGATGCGCACGGAGAAGAACCAGCGGGCACGGTATGGATCGGCATCGCGAGCGATGAAGGAACAAAAGCCTATCGCCTTCAGCTGTCAGGCATGAGAAATACAAACCGCATCCGCGCTGTAAAACTGGCTTTATATTACTTGATACGAACACTGGCACATGAAGACGCACGCAAAATTTAATTTTGCGTGTTTTTTCATGCCCATTTTGGGGGAATGATATGATAGCGGCGATCAAATTCGGTAAACATTTATACGAACACGAATAAACGTTCGCTTTTTTCTTGTAAATTTCTCAATAAACTAGTATACTGAAATCAGTTAGAAAATTGGTTTTCACATAAGAGGAGGATTTCTTTTGAGCGATCGTAAAGCAGCGCTGGATATGGCGCTAAAACAAATAGAAAAGCAATTCGGTAAAGGGTCTGTCATGAAATTGGGTGAAAGCACAGGCCATAATGTCTCAACAGTTTCGAGTGGTTCGTTGTCCCTTGACATCGCACTTGGCATAGGCGGATACCCACGTGGGCGAGTCATTGAGATTTACGGGCCAGAAAGTTCGGGTAAAACGACGGTCTCGCTTCACGCCATTGCAGAAGTTCAGGCTTCAGGCGGAACGGCCGCATTTATCGACGCGGAGCATGCATTAGACCCAGTTTATGCAAAAGCGCTTGGCGTTAACTTGGATGAGCTATTGTTGTCCCAGCCGGATACAGGCGAGCAAGCACTTGAAATCGCAGAAGCGCTCGTGCGCAGTGGTGCGGTAGATATTGTCGTCATTGACTCCGTAGCGGCACTTGTGCCAAAAGCAGAAATCGAAGGCGAAATGGGCGACTCCCACGTCGGCCTACAAGCCCGTCTCATGTCGCAGGCTCTCCGTAAATTATCAGGTGCCATCAACAAATCGAACACCATCGCTGTATTTATCAACCAAATCCGAGAAAAAGTCGGCGTTATGTTCGGGAATCCTGAAGTCACGCCGGGTGGGCGCGCATTGAAATTCTATTCGTCTGTACGCCTGGAAGTGCGCCGTGCAGAAGCTCTGAAATCCGGAAACGACATCATCGGTAACCGGACGAAGATTAAAGTCGTCAAGAACAAAGTAGCTCCGCCGTTCCGCACAGCGGAAGTAGACATCATGTACGGGCAAGGGATCTCGCGTGAAGGTGAGATTGTTGACCTTGCAGCAGATTTGGATATTGTCCAGAAAAGTGGCTCATGGTACTCCTACAATAACGAGCGTGTCGGGCAAGGCCGTGAAAACGCCAAGCAATTCATGCGTGAGCATGAAGACATCCGCAACGAAATTGCAGGAAAAGTCCGTGAACATTACGGCATGACTGCGGCTTCTTATTCAGTCGCTGTTCCAAAAGAAGACAAGAAAGAAGCAGAAGACTTTAACTTGCTTGTCGACGAAGAGTAATCAGTTTTAGCCGGACCTTCATAAAGACTTTCCAAAAAGACTGCGAAGCGAATGCTTCGCAGTCTTTTTACGAGCAAAGGGCGCCGGCTTGGCAGGGTTGACAGGGCATAGGTCCATCTATACAATTAAAATTGTATTATTTACTAATTTTTAAACGATTGATGAAAGACAACGAGGTATTGATTCATCCTTTGAAAATGTAAAAAATCAATAGCAAGAGGAGGTGTCCGAATGGGTATTACTGAGTTCATCTTCGCTTTGCTTGGTATCATCGTCGGTGTAGTTGTTGGGTATTTTGCATTGAAAAAGGCAAACGATTCCAAAATGGCTGGCGCCAAACATTCCGCAGAGCAAGTCGTCGAAGATGCAAAACGGGAAGCAGAGGCGCTGAAGAAAGAAGCCTTGCTGGAAGCGAAAGACGAAAATCATAAATTGCGTACTGAAGCTGAATCTGAAATTCGCGAACGCCGATCGGAAATGCAGAAACATGAAAATCGGTTGTTGCAGAGAGAAGAAAATTTGGATCGCAAGGATGATGCATTAAACAAACGCGAGGCCGGCCTTGAACGCAAGGATCAGGCTCTTGCCGAAAAACAACAGCATATTGAACAGATGGAGAGCAAAGCTGAGAATTTGGTTCAGCAGCAACAAACCGAAATGGAACGGATTTCATCGTTGACACGTGAAGAGGCGAAAAGCATCATTCTCGAGCAAGTGGAAAATGAGTTGTCTACAGATATCGCCGTCATGGTCAAGGAATCAGAAGCCCGTGCCAAAGAAGAATCGGACAAAAAAGCGAAGAACATCTTGTCGCTGGCAATGCAGCGCTTTGCCGCAGACCATGTAGCGGAAACGACCGTTTCTGTGGTCAACTTGCCGAACGACGAGATGAAAGGCCGCATCATTGGGCGTGAAGGACGCAATATCCGAACGCTTGAAACCTTAACCGGCATCGATTTGATTATTGATGACACGCCGGAAGCGGTCATTCTTTCCGGATTTGACCCGATTCGTCGCGAAACAGCACGTTTGGCACTTGAGAAGTTGGTGTCGGACGGACGCATCCATCCAGCGAGAATCGAGGAAATGGTTGAGAAGTCGAGACGTGAAGTCGATGAACAAATTCGTGAAATTGGTGAACAAACCACATTTGACGTAGGTGTACATAACTTGCATCCGGACTTGATCAAAATACTCGGTCGACTCCGCTACCGCACAAGCTATGGCCAGAACGTACTGAAACACTCGGTTGAAGTAGCGTTCTTGTCTGGTCTCATGGCAGCAGAGCTTGGAGAAGATGTGACACTTGCACGACGTGCGGGTCTCTTGCACGATATCGGTAAAGCCATAGACCATGAAGTCGAAGGCAGCCATGTTGAAATCGGTGTGGAGCTTGGGACGAAATACAAGGAACATCCAGTCGTCATTAACAGCATCGCTTCCCATCACGGCGACACAGAAGCGACTTCGGTCATTTCGGTCATCGTCGCAGCAGCGGATGCACTATCCGCTGCTCGTCCAGGTGCCAGAAGCGAAACGCTTGAGAACTATATCCGCCGGCTTGAGAAGCTGGAAGAGATTTCAGAGTCTTACGAAGGTGTCGAGAAATCGTTCGCCATCCAAGCAGGCCGCGAGATCCGGATCATGGTTCGCCCAGAGCAGATCGACGATATGACAGCTCACCGCCTTGCACGCGATATCCGCAAGCGTATTGAGGAAGAGTTGGATTATCCAGGACATATCAAAGTGACGGTCATCCGCGAAACGCGCGCCGTTGAATACGCAAAATAAAAACGAAAAAGGCTTCGTTGAATATCCATTCAAAGAAGCCTTTTTCTTATGGAGAAAGGTGATTACATGAAAGTTTTATTTATCGGGGATATTGTAGGGTCAATCGGGAGAGAAGCGCTCGAAAGTTATTTGCCGCGGCTGAAACGCAAGTATGCACCGGATGTCGTCATCGCCAACGGCGAAAACGCTGCAGCTGGACGTGGCATCACGAAGTCGATCTACCAAGATCTATTATTTATGGGGGTCGATATGGTGACGATGGGCAACCATACGTGGGACCAAAAAGAAATTTTCGATTTTATCGACGACGTGGATTACTTAATCCGACCGGCGAATTTTTCAGAAGAAGCACCTGGCCGCGGCATGGCAACCGTCACGAAAAATGGCAAGACCTTGTCGGTCATCAATTTGCACGGCCGCGTGTTTCTTCCCGCCCATGACGATCCGTTCAAGATGGCGGATGACTTGATCGAAGAAGCGAAGCAAGTATCGCCGCTCGTCTTCGTCGACTTCCATGCGGAAGCGACAAGTGAAAAGATTGCGATGGGCTGGCATTTGGATGGCCGCGCTTCTGTCGTTGTCGGTACACACACACATGTACAGACCGCGGATGCGCGTGTCCTTCCTGGCGGAACGGCGTATATTTCGGATGTCGGCATGACCGGCCCGTACGACGAAATCCTTGGCATGAAAAAGGATTCGGTTTTATACCGTTTCAAGACCAACATGCCGACACGTTTTGAAGTGCCGAAAACAGGCCGTTCGGTCGTCAGCGGCTTTTTCACAGAGATTGATGACAATACAGGCAAAGCTTTGGGGTGTGAGAGAATCTACATCAACGAAGATTATCCGTTCCAGGCGTGATTCCCGTGTCGAATTAACGACAATTAACCGGACAACTTGTATCAAGTCCCATTCGTTCAGTATAATGGTTAGAGATGGACGAATGGCTGGCTTGAGACGAAATTCTTGTCGGGCTTAGCGGATTCACTGTACAATCGTAAGCGAAAGTGTTCTGACAGATAAAGAAAATCAAAATATAGCGTCTGATGCCGGTTTTGGCACCGGACCAGGAAATGGGTGTCTACGAAAATGACTTATACGAAACAACAAATCGTCGATAAAGCACGTGAAGTAGCGGACATGATCGCTGAAACAGAAGAAGTTGATTTCTTTAAACGTGCGGAAGCGCAAATCAATGAAAACCAGCAGATCCGCGAAAAAATTGCGAGCTTGAAAAGCCTTCAAAAACAAGCGGTCAACTTCCAGCATTACGGAAAAGAGCGCGCGCTTGAGTTGATTGAGAAAAAAATCCAGAAAATCGAAGATGAAATCGATGCTGTGCCGATTGTGCAGGAATTCAAGCAATCACAAAGCGATGTCAATTCGCTATTGCAAATGGTTTCTACGGCGATCGCCAACCAAGTGACGAACAACATCATCACCGATACCGGCGGCGACTTGCTGCGCGGCGAAACAGGATCCAAAGTGAGAAACGATAGCGGCGGAAGCTGTTCATAATCGACAGTGCAAACCAAATTGCGCTGTGATTTTATAAAAACTGAAAGAGCCCAGCTCTTTCAGTTTTTTCGTTTCTGCCTTTGAGTTTGTTATAATGGGGAAACGAACAATTGATTGAATGAGAGAGGGTAAACAATGGCACCGACACCAATGATCCAACAATATTTGCAAGTGAAATCTGAATATCAGGATGCGTTCCTGTTTTTCCGTTTGGGCGATTTTTATGAAATGTTCTACGACGACGCCATCAAAGCATCTCAACTACTGGAAATCACCTTGACGAGCCGTGGGGGCAGCGGGGAAGACCGCATTCCGATGTGCGGGGTTCCACACCATTCCGCGAAAAATTATATTGACCAGCTGATCCAAAAAGGCCATAAAGTCGCGGTATGCGAACAAGTGGAAGACCCGAAAACGACGAAAGGCGTGGTGAAGCGCGAAGTGGTCCGGCTCATCACGCCTGGCACGCATACCGAAGGCAAAAGTGTCGATGCCAAGGCAAATAATTTCATTGCAGCGGCCGATGAAGTGGCAGGCGGTTTTGGCCTTGCGTACTTGGACATCTCAACGGGCGAATCGACCGCCACTTACATAGCAGGCAACGAGAAGGCATTGCTTAACGAACTCCAAGCGCTGCATATCCGCGAACTGGTCGTCTCTGAGCAATTGCGCTTATTGCTCGCAGAAGAAGACCAGCAGCTCATTTTATCAGTCGAGCATATGGAAGCACCGTTTACCGCGGAACCGGCCTTATTCGCCGACTGCCCAAGCGAGCTGGAAATGTGTGGCAAGCGACTGCTTGCCTATATCGCTGCCACTCAAAAACAATCACTTGGCCATATCCAGCCGTTCACATTCCGTGAAAATGCCCGCATCCTGGGCATCGATTATTACTCAAAACGCAATCTGGAATTGATTGAATCCATTCGCGGAGGAGATAATAAAGGTACGCTTTTATGGCTCTTGGACGAAACAGTCACCGCCATGGGCAGCCGCAAATTAAAACAATGGCTGCATCAGCCGCTTGCAGACCGCTTTGCAATTGAATCCCGGCAGCAAATGGTCGAAGCTTTAATGGACCGTTATTTTGTACGTGTGGAATTGCAGCAATTATTGAAACAAGTATATGATCTCGAGCGTTTGTCGGGTCGTGTGGCATTTGGCAGCGCGAGTGGTCGTGATTTGGCGCAGCTGCGCAATTCTTTGGAAAAGATTCCGGAACTCATACGTGAGCTTGCAGATTCAGGCCATGCCTCGCTTGAGCAATTCAGCGCCGGTCTGGACCCGTGCCTGGAAGTGTGTGAGTTGCTGTCAGCAATCAGCGATAATCCGCCGTTATCGGCCAAAGAAGGGGGGATTATCCGAGACGGCTTCAACGCACAATTGGATGAATACCGGGACGCTTCACGAAATGGCAAGGACTGGATTGCGGAACTCGAGCAAAAAGAACGGGCAAAAACGGGAATCCGCACTTTGAAAATCGGCTATAACCGCATTTTTGGCTATTACATCGAAGTTTCAAAAGCCAATATGCATTTGGCGGACCTTGAACGATATGAAAGAAAGCAAACATTGGCAAACGCTGAGCGCTATATTACGCCGGAGTTGAAAGAAAAAGAAACCTTGATTTTGACGGCTGAAGAAAAAAGCCTGACATTGGAATATGAATTATTCGTCAGCGTGCGCGAGCAAGTGAAAGAGTACATTTCACGCATTCAGCAACTGGCTTCAAGAATCAGCGCACTCGACGTGTATATCAGCTTTTCGGAAGTTGCGGAAAAATACCGCTTCACGAAACCGGCCTTTAACAACGGGCGGAAAATTTCGATCCGCGAAGGCCGCCATCCGGTTGTCGAGAAAATGCTCAACAAGCAGCACTATGTTCCAAATGACTGCGAACTCAGTGACGATGGCAATATGCTATTGATTACAGGGCCAAACATGTCCGGTAAAAGTACTTATATGCGGCAAGTGGCATTGACGATCGTCCTTGCGCAAATTGGCAGCTACGTCCCCGCGGCTTCTGCGGAGTTGCCGATTGTCGATCAAATCTTTACGCGCATCGGCGCAGCGGATGATCTCGTCTCCGGACAAAGTACGTTCATGGTCGAAATGATGGAGTCGCAATACGCCATCACCCATGCGACAGAACGCAGTTTATTGCTGTTCGATGAAATTGGACGCGGCACATCCACTTATGATGGCATGGCTTTGGCGCAGTCGATGATTGAATACATCCATGAACAAATCGGCGCCAACACCTTGTTCTCGACGCATTACCATGAACTGACGGCTTTGGAAGAGACACTTCCTAAGCTGAGCAATGTCCATGTCTCGGCAATGGAGCAATCCGGAAAAGTCGTGTTTCTGCATAAAGTAAAACGAGGGCCGGCTGATAAAAGCTACGGGGTCCATGTAGCAGAACTAGCCAATTTGCCGGAAGCGATTTTGCGCCGCGCGCGTGAATTATTGATAAGTTTCGAGGCGGATAACCATAAAACGCAGCAACAGGCAGAACAATTATCGTTTTTTGATGAACGCGACACGGCGAACGAAGAAGTGCTGCAAACGATCAAAGATGCGTCGGTTTCACGTATGACGCCGCTTGAAGCATTGCAGCTGATCAACGACTTACAGGAGAAAATAAGCGGAAGGGGCTGATTCCATGGGTAAAATCCGGTTGATGGACGAACCGCTGTCCAATAAAATCGCGGCAGGAGAAGTTGTCGAACGGCCGACTTCCGTCGTCAAGGAATTGGTGGAAAATGCGATCGATGCCGGCAGCACGGCTATTGAAGTGCTCCTCGAAGAAGCAGGGCTGACATCGATACAAATTATCGATAACGGGGCGGGCATGGACGATGAAGACGCTCTTTTGTCTTTTTCCAGGCATGCCACGAGTAAAATCGAGAACGAACACGATTTGTTCCGCATCCGTACGCTCGGCTTCCGCGGGGAGGCGCTGGCCAGTATTGCTTCCGTCTCGAAAGTAGTATTGCACACATCCGATGGAGCGGCAGGGACTCACTTGGAAATCGAAGGCGGCCGCCTTACTGTCCAGCGCGCTGGGGCATTGCGCCAAGGGACGGATATCCGAATTGGCCAATTATTTTTCAATACACCGGCAAGATTGAAGTATATGAAAACCTTACAGACAGAACTCGGGCACACAATCGATTTAATGAATCGCTTCGCGCTCAGTTATCCAGGGGTTTCATTCCGCCTGGTCCATGATGGCAAGCAACTCCTCCAGACTGCAGGAAGCGGCGAGATCCGCCGTGTGCTGGCTGATATTTATGGTGTCGCAATCGCCAAGAAAATGGTCCCTTTTGAAGGCGAATCGCCTGATTATCAAATTGAAGGCTTTGCTTCATTGCCTGAAATTACGCGAGCCAATAAAAATTATATCTCGCTATTCGTCAACGGACGCTGGGTTAAGCATTATGCCATCGCCAATACGGTGCATAAGGCATATCATACGTTTTTGCCGCTTGAGCGCCAGCCGATTGTGGTTTTGAATATCAAAGGCGATCCGTATTTAACCGATGTCAACGTACACCCTTCGAAACAGCAAATCCGTCTCAGCAAAGAAAAGGAGTTGCTTGAGCTGGTCCATGATACGATTCGTAAAGCCATCCAGACCGCTGTTCGTGCACCGGTCATCGAAAAACCGAAACCGCTCAAGCAAGCGCCGAGCCGCCAATTGGATTTATGGAAGCGGCCTGTCGAAGAGACGATGCGCCGAGAGCCGGAGATTCGGCCGTCAATCGATTGGAAACAGGACAAGCTGCAAGAACGTGTCGAGGATTTTCATCTGGAGCCAAGGTTAGAAGCCGTCAGTGAACCGGCTCATGAACCGGTTGAAGACGTGCAGGGGCCTTTTAATGAGCCCGAAGGCCGTCAAGAGATTGACGATAGCCCGCAGTTTCCGGAACTTGAAGTGGTCGGCCAGATCCATGGCACTTATATCGTGGCGCAAAGCTCCGATGGCTTTTATTTAATTGACCAGCATGCTGCACAGGAGCGCATCAAGTATGAATTTTTCCGCGAAAAAGTCGGCGACATCGATTCGAATGAGCGCCAGTCGCTGCTTTTGCCATTAACCTTTCATTACAGCCGTAACGAGGCGCTGCATTTAAAAGAACAATTGAATGCTTTGGAAGAAAGCGGCGTGTTCCTTGAGGAATTTGGCGATACGACTTTCATTGTACGGGAATACCCGACTTGGTTCCCGAAAGGCTTTGAACAGGAAGTCATCGAGGATTTGATTGAGCAAGTGTTGGCCGAGCGCAGGGTTGATATCAAGAAACTGCGTGAAGATGCGGCGATCATGATGAGCTGTAAACGTTCGATAAAAGCGAATCACTTTTTGCAAAAGCATGACATGGAACGTTTATTGGCTGATTTGAAGGATGCCGAACAGCCATTCACTTGCCCCCACGGGCGACCGGTCATCATTCATTTCAAAACTTATGACATCGAAAAAATGTTCAAGCGCGTCATGAATTGAGTGCCAGCACTCTGCGTGTACTTAAATCGGGGGGCAGAAGCTGCTTCAGTAGAAGATTATAGAAAGGGTGTGGACCGATGAGCGTGACAAGTTCGTTCGTTCGAATGTCGGATGGCCACGAACTCTACTGCACTTTGCATAGGGTGGAACATCCGAAAGGCCATGTGCATATTATCCATGGAATGGCGGAACATAGCGGCCGCTATCAAGATTTTATCCATTTATTGAATCAACAAGGATATACAGTATCAGCACATGACCAAAGAGGTCATGGCAAAACAGCGGAACGCAATGGTTCAGCCGGGTATTTTGCGGACAACGAGGGCTTTTTGCGCGTCGTTGAAGACGCCCGTGAAGCCATTATTCATGCACAACAAGAAATTGACGAGTTGCCGTTTACGCTGATTGGCCATTCGATGGGATCGTTTGTCGCAAGGCGTTATTTACAGCTATACGGCAAGGGAGTGGACTGTGCAGTCATATCGGGCACCGGTGGGCATCCAGGAATTTCCTTGTCTATGGGTCTCGCGGTCGCGAAGAGCTATAGCAGGTTCGGTGGGAAGATGACAATCAACCCAATTCTTGGGAAGTTGATCTTCGGCAGTTACAATAAAGATTTTTTGAATGAAACATCTAAATATTCTTGGTTGAGCCGGAAAACAGAAACGGTCACACAATACGAAGCGGATCCATGGTGCGGTTTTGAAATGGCCAATCAATTTTATGTCGACTTGTTCGAAGGACTGGAAATCATTCACCGGATGGATGAAGTCAGCCGGATTCCCAAAAAGCTCCCCGTGTTGTTCATCAGCGGCTCGATGGATCCGGTTGGTTCGAAAGGGCGAGGCGTATTCGAAGTGGCTGCCCAATTCGATAAAGTGGGTATCGAAAACGTCAAAGTCTATATGGCAGAAGAGGCGCGCCACGAAGTGCTGCATGAATTGAACGCCGAAACTTATCAGCAAGTCATTATCGATTGGATCAAAGATTATGGTTGAAGTGATTGCCATTGTCGGGCCAACAGCTTCTGGCAAGACCGCGCTTAGCATTGAACTTGCAAAACGATTTAATGGAGAAATCATCAATGGGGATTCGATGCAGGTCTATCGGGGAATGGATATCGGTACGGCCAAAATCCGGCCGGAGGAGATGAACGGCATTCCGCATCACTTGCTCGACATCCGCAACCCGGACGAGTCATTTTCAGTGGCTGAATACCAATCGCTGGTCCGTGAAACGATCAAAGAAATCCAGCAGCGCGGCAGGCTGCCGATCATCGTTGGCGGAACGGGGTTATATGTCCAGTCGGTGCTGTTCGATTACCGATTTTCCACGCAGCAAGTAGATGAGGAACTCAGGCATACGCTGCATACTGAACTCGAACGTCTGGGACCTGAAGCGATGCACAGCAAATTAATGGCATTGGATCCAGAAATCGATATCCACCCGAACAATACGCGGCGCGTCCTGCGTGCGCTGGAGATTTTGTTGAGCGGTGAGAAAAAAGAGGACGGCAGCCTGGCGCAGGCACCGATGTACGATGAGTTGATCATCGGCCTCGATGTACCGAGGGCAAAATTGTATGAGCGGATCGACAGCCGGGTCGATGGAATGATGGCAGATGGCTTGTTGGATGAGGTCCGGCGGTTGTACGATAGCGGACTGCGTGACGTGCAGTCCATCAAAGCAATCGGCTATAAAGAATTGTATGGCTATTTCGACGGCCTGTATTCATTGGAAGAGGCAGTTTTTAAACTGAAGCACAATTCAAGAAAATACGCCAAGCGTCAATTCACTTATTTCCGCAATAAAATGCCGATTCTTTGGCTGGATGCAACAGCAGATTCCGAAAACAATTTGGAAGAAATTACGCGCTTCTGGCAGGAAAACGACCGGAATCGTCGAATTGAACAAATGGCCAAAACTATACGCTAGAGAAACAGGGGGAGTTCCATGAAACCGGTTAATATCCAAGATGTTTATTTAAACCAGCTGCGCAAAAACAATATTTTCGTCACGGTATTTTTGCTAAACGGCTTCCAGTTGAAAGGCACCATTAAATCCTACGATAATTTCACGGTACTGGTGGAAACGGAAGGCAAGCAGCAATTAATCTACAAACACGCTATCTCGACTTTTTCACCTTCAAAACCGGTGTCAATCGAGCACCAGGAATAAATAGCGCAATGGCGCAAATATGCAAGGGGAGGAATAGCGGATGAAATCAATCAACACAGATGAGCTGAACCAGAAATCGGACGCTGGAGACGAACTCCACATCATCGACGTTCGCGAAAAAGACGAAGTGGCAACTGGGATGATCCCAGGAGGACGGCATATTCCGCTAGGTGAATTGCCGGAGCGCACCGGGGAACTGGATTCTTCAAAACAATATTATGTGGTATGCCAGGCAGGCGGCCGCAGCGCAAAAGCGGTAGAATACTTGGAGTCGAATGGATTCCATTCTGTCAATGTCGATGGCGGTATGTCTTCATGGCGCGGCGTCACAGTTTACGGATGAGAAAAAGCCGATCGGCAATTGCCGATCGGCTTTTATGATGTGGTGAGAATTTTTCGTGTCGGCAATTTCCACTTATACGTATAGGATAAGATCCTCAGCAATGTAATAACCAAAAACAAGGAATAAAGCATGAAATCGGTCCGGATTACATCAATGCTGATTAATAATCCTGCAATCGCCGCCCAGACGGCGTATATTTCCGCCTTCAACACCAAAGGCTTTCTTCCAGCGAGAAGATCGCGCACCATTCCGCCGCCTGACCCTGTCAGCACTGCAGCCACGACCGCTGCATAAACCGGCAGACCCAATTCAACTGCAAATAAAGCACCTTGAACCGCAAATGCAGACAAGCCGATGGCATCGAAGAAATGACCCCAGCGATTCCAATGGCCCAGTGTCTTATGCGGGAATAAGAACACGATGGTGATGGAGATGAGCGCCAATTGGAACATGAATTCCTGTTCCCATAAAGCAGAGACGGGCACCCCAATCAATAGGTTGCGTATGGCCCCGCCGCCGAATGCGGTAACAACGCCAAGCAGGTAGACGCCGAAAATATCGTATTCCTCTTCCATGGCGATGATCGCCCCGGATACCGCAAAAGCAATGGTCCCGATGGCGCTTAGTACTTCCCAAGCCATTATTCGACGCCCTCCTTAACTTAAACAACTCTATGAATTGTAGCAGAATTGGAGTCATTTTCAAATAGCTTAATAAGCAATCAACCACCGAAGAGAAATGGAGATTCCTATGTATAACATTATCAAAAACACAGAAGATATGATTCGACCGCAATTAGAGGCGGCAGATTACATCTCGTTACAAAATCAGCAGAAAGTGCTTGAAGCCTTTCACCGCCAGAAAGTGAGCGACCATCACTTCCACCCATCTACAGGCTACGGTTATGATGACGAAGGCAGGGATACATTGGAACGGGTCTATGCAGATGTATTTAAAGCAGAGGCGGCGCTTGTCCGCCCGCAAATCATTTCGGGCACACACGCCATTACCATTGCGTTGTTTGGCATCTTGCGACCAGGGGATGAACTATTGTATATCACAGGTCAGCCATATGATACGCTCGCTTCCATCGTCTCGGGTGGCGAGGAGGATACAGGTTCCCTTAAAGACTTCGGTATCTCCTACCGGCACGTAGATCTGAATGAACAGCATCAAGTAGACTGGCCGTCAGTTGAGCAAGCGATCGCGAACAATACCAAAATGATCGCCATTCAGCGTTCAAGAGGGTATGATAACCGGCCTTCTTTTACCATCCAAGAAATCAAGGGCATGATTGAAAAAATCCGTGAAATCAAACCCGATGCTGTCGTATTTGTCGATAATTGCTACGGTGAATTCGTAGAAACTGCAGAACCGATTGAAGCAGGTGCTGATCTTATAGCCGGCTCGTTAATCAAGAATCCGGGAGGCGGACTTGCCAAAATCGGCGGATATATCGCTGGCAAACGCATATTTGTTGAAAAATGCGCTTATCGGATGACCTCGCCGGGTATAGGAGGGGAGGCTGGAGCTTCCCTTAATGCGCTTGCTGATATGTATCAAGGATTCTTCATGGCCCCGCATATCGTGTCACAAGCATTAAAAGGAGCGGTTTTCACCGCAGCTTTACTGGAGACGGCCGGCATGAAAACCAGCCCTCATTATAGTGCGGCACGGACAGACTTGATTCAATCGGTATCATTCCAGACGGCCGATCAGATGGTGGCGTTCTGCCGTGCGATCCAAGCGAATTCCCCGGTCAATGCACAATTTCTGCCCGAGCCGGCTTATATGCCGGGCTATGAAGATGATGTCATCATGGCAGCCGGCACTTTTGTCCAAGGCGCGAGCATCGAATTGACGGCTGATGGGCCAATACGGGCGCCATTTACCGCATTTGTACAAGGGGGATTGACTTACGAGCATGTGAAGCTGGCGGTCGTCAAGGCATTGCGAGCTTTGGAAAAGGAACAATTGCTGTAATTGCTTTAGAAAACAGTCTATAAAAAATCGTGTCAGAAAATCTAACATCTGTTTGACAAATAACATGACATGTAATAAACTGAAAATGTAGTAATTAGTGAAATGGGTGAAACTTATGACAAATCGGGTTCGCCGCACCATGCCCATTCTCCCGATCAGCATCGTAATGCAACTGACGGATTTGACAGCACGGCAAATACGCTATTACGAAGAGCAAAAGCTGATCAGTCCGGCCAGGACAGAAGGCAATAAGCGCATGTTTTCATTGAATGATGTCGACGCACTGCTCGAGATCAAGGATTATCTGGAGCAGGGACTCAATGTCGCGGGCATCAGAAAACTGTACGAAACAAAAGAGATGCCGCAAAACGATCAAGCCGAGCCGAAGACATTGAGCGATGCAGAACTCCGCAGCTTGCTGCGCGAGGAGATGAAGCATCAGGCGCGGCCGTTTAGCCAAGCATCCCAACGACACGGTGATTTATCCCGTTTCTTTAAATAAGCGGGCTACATAATATAACCTAGGAGAGTGAACAGTACATGAGCAAGTATTCAAAAGAAGACATTATTCGTTTGGTAAAAGAAGAAGACGTCAATTTTATCCGCCTGCAATTCACCGACATTCTCGGCGTTATCAAAAACGTAGAAATCCCAACATCCCAGCTTGAAAAAGCACTCGACAACAAAATGATGTTTGATGGATCTTCAATCGACGGCTTTGTCCGTATCGAAGAATCCGATATGTATTTGTTCCCAGACCTTGATACATGGGTTGTCTTCCCATGGATTACAGGAAAAGGTAAAGTTGCGCGTTTGATCTGCGATATTTACAATGCAGACGGAACGCCATTTGCTGGAGATCCACGTACAAACTTGAAGCGTGTCTTGAAAGAGATGGAAGAACTTGGATTCACTCATTTCAACCTAGGGCCAGAGCCGGAATTCTTCCTGTTCAAACTTGATGAAAGAGGCGAACCGTCTCTTGAACTGAATGACCATGGCGGTTATTTTGACTTGGCACCGATGGACCTTGGCGAAAACTGCCGACGCGACATCGTACTTGAGCTGGAGGAAATGGGCTTTGAAATCGAAGCATCTCACCACGAAGTAGCGCCAGGACAGCATGAAATTGACTTTAAATATGCTGATGCCATCAAAGCTTGCGATGATATCCAAACCTTTAAACTGGTTGTTAAAACGATTGCCCGTAAACACGGACTTCACGCAACATTCATGCCGAAACCATTGTTCGGCGTCAACGGATCAGGCATGCACATGAACGTTTCCTTGTTCAAAGGCAACGAAAATGCTTTCCTTGATGAAGATGGCGACTTGAAGTTGAGCAAAACAGCTTACCAGTTCATGGCAGGCATCATTGAGCATGCGAAAGCGTTCACGGCTGTCACGAACCCGACAGTCAACTCATATAAGCGCCTTGTACCAGGTTATGAAGCACCTTGCTACATCGCTTGGTCAGGTAAAAACCGTAGCCCATTAATACGTATCCCGGCTTCACGCGGCTTGTCAACGCGCGTAGAAGTGCGTTCAGTTGACCCTGCTGCGAACCCTTACTTGGCAATGGCTGTATTGCTTGGCGCTGGACTTGACGGCATCAAGCGTGACTTGACTCCGCCAAAAGCTGTAGACCGCAATATCTATGCAATGAACCGCAAAGAACGCAAAGAAGTCGGCATTGAAGATCTGCCAGGCACATTGTATGCTGCACTTGATGAGCTGCAAAACGATGAAGTCATGACAAAAGCGCTCGGTTCACACATTTTGAATAACTTCGTGGAAGCGAAGGAAATCGAATGGGATATGTTCAGAACAAGCGTCCACCCGTGGGAGCGCGAGCAATACTTGAAAATGTATTAATAGCAAAAAGCCGGAGCCGAGTGCTCCGGCTTTTTTTGATTTACAAGGATTTAGGTCATACGGTAAAAGGCGATTGGCCAATTGAAGGAAAACTGTCTAAAGATTGTGCCCTTTCACACATACGCTATGCGATGGAAACGTGGTAAGATTTTACTTATATGAAAGAACTTCTAATATCTGGAGGGATAAAATGCGTTTTATGAATGTCATCATTGTATTTCTCATTGCCTTTTCATTCGGGGGAATTGCCTTATATGCAGTGGGGCCGAATCTATCGACTGAGGCAGTAGCGCAAAAAGCATTTGAAGAACTCGAGCAAAGCGGTAAAATGGAGGAAATGGTCCAACAAATCGAAGCAGATCCCGAAGTTAGTCGCTATATGGAAGAGTGGCAATCCCAGCAAGCGATTCCAGAACAAGCGCCAGACAGCGGGACAAATGAACAGTTTGAAGAAGGATCTATCAATGAGGGAGATTCCATTGAAATCGACCCGCCACAAGTGCCAGAAGAACAGGAATTGGCGTTTGAGACCAAAGAAGATGCTGCCAGCGTCATGATGGAAAAAGTCGGCTTCCGTAACTTATTGAAAATGAAAAATGCCGTCGAAAATGATACGATGACGGCTGAACAAGTGATGGATGAACTCGACGATGATTTGAATGAGGAAGAAATGCTCGCCTTGAAAGTAATGATCTTTAAGGAATGGCAAAGCCGTAACTAAACGATGGTTTATGCTACACTTATACATGCATTTCCATTCATTTTGAAGGGAGGAATTTCGATGAAAACGTTTCAAGTAGAATTCTTCTTTGATCAAGGAAATACCATTGTGCATACAGTAAAAGCGATCGACAAAGAGTCGGCTATAAGCCAAGTGCCGTCAAATGGTACTTATGAATTGACGGACGAAGCAAATGGCAAGATTTACCGCATTACAATCAATCTAGTCAAATACATCGTCGTGACAGAAATGCAAACAAATTAAAAAGACATAAAAGCAGCCGGGGATAAACATCTTCGGCTGCTTTTATGTCTTTAAGGTTACATAAGATAATTATAGAGAGCTTGAAGCCATAGAAAAAAGGAGGAAGTCATGCTTTCCTCCTTTTTTCTATGGCTCCTTGAACTGGAGCAAGATACTTAATGGATTTGGCGGTAGACGCCGACGACTTTTCCGAGAATGCTCACCTGGTCAACGATAATCGGATCCATCGATGAATTTTCAGGCTGCAGGCGGAAGTAATTGTCCTCACGGAAAAAGCGTTTGACGGTGGCTTCATTTTCTTCGGTCATCGCAACGACGATGTCTCCGTTATTGGCAGTTTGCTGTTGCTTGACGACAACATAATCGCCATTTAGGATGCCGGCTTCGATCATACTTTCACCCATAATCTCCAACATGAAGATATGGTCTTCTTCCGTGCCATATGTTTGCGGCAACGGGAAGTATTCTTCGACGTTTTCAATCGCAGTGATCGGCATGCCTGCTGTAACTTTCCCAATCAAAGGAACGTGGAGGACAGGACTCTTATCGATGAGTGCTTCTTCCGAACCGATGATTTCGATGGCTCTTGGTTTCGTTGGGTCGCGGCGGATCAGCCCTTTGCTTTCGAGTCTCGCTAGATGGCCGTGGACAGTCGAACTGGATGCAAGGCCGACCGCTTCGCCGATCTCCCGGACGGAGGGGGGATAGCCTTTTGCACGGACTTCATCTTTTATGAAATTCAGGATGTCTTCCTGACGCTTAGATACTTTTTTCACCAGTTTCACCTCTTTATAGGATTTATTCAAGATTAACTATCTATAGTATAGCAACTCGGGCATTGAAATGCAAACATAGGTTCGAATTTAATCTTGACAAGAAACGTCTGTTCGCTTTAATATGAGAACATACATTCCGAACAAATATTCTAAAGGAGGCGGCTTGAATGACATTCTTTCGACAGAACTCATATTTGGTTTTCTTTTTCTCACTCATAGTGGTGTTTACATTTTACGCGGTGATCAGCCATAATGCCGAAAAGCAGCAGTTGGGCGAGCTGCAAATTGAAAAAGGTGATACGCTATGGGAGCTGGCTGAATCGTTCAGCGGCGAAACTCCCCATCATGAATGGATAGAAGAGATCATGGAAGTGAATAATTTGAAGACAACGAAAATCGTGGCAGGGCAATCATTGAAGATCCCGGCAGAACAGCTGAACTTTTCGCCGGATGAAACTAAATACTATGCAGGTGATGCAGAATGAAGAAAAAAGCTTTAGTTTACTGCCGTGTCAGTACCACTAAAGACGAGCAGGAAACTTCACTCGAACGACAAGAAGAAGAACTGCTGGCGTTTGCCTTCGAGCAAGGTTATCTGGTTGAAGATGTTTACTCTGACCAGCACAGCGGCTATGAAATGGACCGGGAAGGGCTTCTCGAAATGCTCAATCAAGTCAAAAGCGAAAAAGTCGATGCTGTTTTCATCCAGGATGAGACGCGTCTCGGCAGGGGGCATGCACGCATCGCGTTGTTGCATGTCATGAAAAAACATGAAGTCGATGTGTATACGCTGTCCGACCATGGCCCGATCGCTTTAAACGATATGGATGACATGGTTCTGGAGATTTTGGCCATTGTGGAAGAATACCAGCGCAAGATCCACAACGCCAAGATCAAACGGGGCATGAAGCGCGCAGTGGAGAATGGCTACAAGCCAGAACGCAATTTAAAAGGAAAAGGCAATCCGGACGGCCGCGAACGGCTGGACCTTCCAGTGGATCAAATTGTCAGTTTGAAAGCGAGCGGCTTAACCTTCCATGAAATAGCAGTCACGTTACAAGGCTTTGGCTATCAGGCAAGTAAAGCGACGGTTCACCGACGCTTCCGAGAGTACCAACAAATGAAAGAAAGCTGAAACCTTGCACTGTCCCGCCTTTTTTTGTACCATGGAGCAGTGGAAAGGGGGACTTTATATGCTATCTCCAGATAAGATCGGACGGATCAACGAATTGTCCAAAAAGTCCAAGCGTGACGGGCTGACGCAAGAAGAATCAAAAGAACAATCCGCACTGCGCCAGGAATACTTACAAAGTTTCCGCAAGTCGATGCGTGGAACGATTGAAAATGTCACCGTCATCGATCCGGAAGGAAAAGACGTAACACCAGACAAAATTAAAAATAAACGGGAGAATAAGTATTTGAATTAATACTTATTCTCTTTTTCGTTGTATTCTTCCCTAGAGTTGACTAAACTAGAATAGGATTAAATTTAGTTTCAGAGAGGATGTCACTATGTCAAACCATGCAGATCAACTTGCAGTAAATACCATTCGAACACTTTCTATCGATGCTATTGAAAAAGCCAATTCCGGACACCCGGGACTTCCAATGGGCGCCGCTCCGATGGCGTATACACTCTGGACAAAACATATGAACCATAACCCGAACAACCCAAACTGGTTCAACCGCGACCGTTTCGTCCTGTCAGCGGGACATGGTTCGATGCTTCTATACAGCTTGCTTCATTTAAGCGGATACGGATTGCCGATGGAGGAAATCAAAAACTTCCGCCAATGGGATTCGAAGACGCCGGGACACCCAGAATACAAGCACACAGTTGGTGTCGAAGCCACAACTGGACCGCTTGGCCAAGGGATCGGTATGGCAGTCGGCATGGCAATGGCAGAACGCCATTTAGCAGCTACATACAATAAAGAAGGCCTCGACATTATCGACCACCACACATTCGCTCTTTGCGGAGACGGTGATTTAATGGAAGGGGTAGCCGGAGAAGCGATTTCGCTTGCAGGGCACTTGAAATTGGATAAATTGGTTGTTTTGTATGACAGCAACGATATTTCACTCGACGGCGATTTGTCGATGAGTTTCTCAGAGAACATCCAAAAGCGTTTCGAGTCTTACGGTTGGAACTATCTTCGTGTGGATGACGGCAACGATATGGACGATTTGTCTGCAAAAATCGCTGAAGCGAAAAAATCTACTGACAAACCGACACTGGTGGAAGTCAAGACAGTCATCGGCTACGGTTCGCCGAACAAATCCGGAAAAGCGGATTCGCACGGTGCACCACTAGGCGAAGATGAAATGAAATTAACTAAAGAATATTATAAATGGACATTCGATCAAGATTTCCATGTGCCGGAAGAAGTATACGAAACCTTCAAAGAAGCGACAAATTCACTTGGCGCCAAAGCGGAATCGGCTTGGAATGAATTGTACAAACAGTATGAAGCACAGCATCCTGAACTTGCTTCTCAGCTGCAAGCAGCAATCCGTGGTGACGTGCCGGCTGATTTCGACTCACAATTCCCACAATATGAAGTCGGCAAAAAACAAGCAACGCGCGCATCATCTGGTGACATGGTCAATGCTATTGCGAAGACGGTTCCTTCGTTCTTCGGCGGCAGTGCTGACCTTGCCGGTTCAAACAAAACCAATATCAAAGACGGCGGCGACTTCGATGCTGAGCATCCAGAAGCCCGCAATATCTGGTTCGGCGTTCGTGAATTCGCGATGGGCGCTGCGCTTAACGGTATGGCGCTTCACGGTGGCTTACATGTCTTCGGTGGTACGTTCTTCGTATTCAGTGATTACGTCCGCCCAGCGATCCGCCTAGGCGCATTGATGGGGCTTCCAGTTACCTACGTGTTCACTCATGATAGCGTAGCGGTCGGAGAAGACGGTCCGACACATGAACCGATCGAACAGCTAGCCTCACTGCGTGCAATGCCAAACTTGGGCATCATCCGCCCAGCTGATGCGAACGAAACAAAAGCAGCATGGCGCTTGGCACTCACGTCTAAAGACAAGCCGACCTTGCTCGTATTGTCCCGCCAAAACTTGCCGGTTCTCGAAACAACTGGTGAAAAAGCAGAAGAAGGCGTCGAAAAAGGCGCTTACGTCGTGTCTCCAGCTGAAGGCGCACAAGCTTTGCTGCTTGCGACTGGATCTGAAGTCAGCCTAGCAATCGATGCGCAGAAGCAATTGAAAGAACAAGGCATCTCGGTGTCTGTTGTGTCGATGCCATCATGGGATCGTTTCGAACAGCAGGATAAAGAGTACAAAGAATCCGTCTTGCCGAAAAACATCACAAAACGCCTCGCCATCGAAATGGGCTCATCATTCGGTTGGGATCGCTACACTGGATTTGAAGGCGATATCCTCGCGATTGATCACTTCGGTGCAAGTGCCCCTGGTGAGAAAATCATGGAAGAATTCGGTTTCACGCCTGAAAATGTTGCCTCCAAAGTGAAGCAATTGATCAACGAGTAAATGTTGATTCAGTTATTGGCTCGAAACAGCAAAATCTTAGTCTTAAAATAATGAAAGCCGCCAGAGTGATTTTCTGGCGGCTTTTCTTGTGAAAAATTTTGTTATTTCGATTTTTTACGCTGCTATCCGGTTATAATCGATTCAAGAGGTGGGATTATGAAGAAGTTATGGGGGTTCATTCCAGCATTTGCTGTTTTTATTGCATTAAGTATTGTCGCTTTTTACGGAGGCATTATATTATTGCTATCTGGAGGTCGGGCGTGGCTGCCGTTGTTTTTCTTCGTCTTGCTGTTTTTGTTTTTCTTGTTTATACTATCCAAGCAAATTGGGAACGCAAAGAGATGGAAACAGACAGCAGTAGTGTTCGTTGTTCTTGCAGTCATTCTAGCCGTTTGGCCTCTCTATCAAGCATATTTGAATTCCATTCCGGGCGTTTCGGCTGAAGTGGACATCTATTCGTATATGCCATTTCAAGAGGACTCCAAACTGAATGTCCTGGATGAGGAACCCGAAATCCAGTTTGAAAGGGATTTCCCAAGGCTTGACGGTGCGACGGCACTTTACCCGGTATATGCAGCTGCTGCAGAAATGCTTTATCCGGAAGATTGGTATGAACCGACCGACAGCGAAGTGATGGTCAATACGACGCCTGTTGCTTATTCCAATTTGTTTGAAGGGAAAGTGGACGCAGTTTTTGCCGCTGCGCCTTCGCAGGGGCAGTTAAAGACAGCGGATGCTAAAGGTCTCGAGCTGACGCTGACACCCATCGGGAAAGAGGCGTTCGTCTTTTTCGTCCATGCTGACAATCCGGTTGAGTCGTTGAGTTCTGAAGATCTTCGCATGATTTATAGCGGCGAAATCACCGATTGGTCTTCAGTTGGTGGAGATGCTAAAGAGATCAGGGCTTTTCAACGGCCGGAAGACAGCGGCAGTCAAACCGCGTTACTTCGATTCATGGGCGAAGTGCCCGTGGTGGAGGCTCCGCGTGAAAACATAGAAGAAGGCATGGGCGGCATCATCGATCAAGTGGCAGAATATAAAAACCACAAAAATGCGATTGGCTATACATTCCGTTTCTACGGGGAGGAAATGGCCGCTAATGAATTGATCCAATACTTGGCTATCGATGGCATTGTACCGTCAGTCGACGCCATTCAAAAAGATGAATATCCGTTAACTTCGGAGTTCTATATCGTCACGACTCAATATAGCAGTCCGGAAGCCCTGGTACTGGCAGCATGGTTTACTTCCGCACAAGGGCAGCGCTTGGTTGAAAAAGCGGGATATGTCCCTTTGGATTCGTCCGGCGAGTAAATGGGCTGCCGCTACTCGGGATGTAATAGGTAGCAGTCTTTGTTTCTGCGCAATTTTAATGCCGTTCATATAGTCACGTCCTGAAATTTATAGTATAATCCTTTTTGGTGCATGATTTAATTGGCAACACGAAGGAGGTAATTTGTATGGATACATGGATCTGGATTGTTATCGTTATTGTGGCTTTACTCGCAGGTGTTGCACTTGGATTCTTTATCGCTCGTCGATACATGATGAAATATTTGCAGGACAACCCACCGATCAACGAAGAGATGCTGCGGATTATGATGATGCAAATGGGACAAAAACCATCTCAAAAGAAAATCAACCAAATGATGGCTCAAATGAACAAAGCCTCGACAAAACCGGGCAAAAAATAAACGCTTATGCAATTATTCGCCCATAGGTGATGAATACAAGAAGAACCACCGTTCGCTTCTGAACGGTGGTTCTTTTTTGTGGATTTTTTCGGATTAACTGGAAATTTGTGTGACACCATCAGCTGCTTTAGGCGTTAATAAATCATGTGTCATGAGGAATTCTGCAACTGTTCCTTCGTATTCGTCCGGATTTTTATTGAATGATTGGGCATGTTCGCCTTCATCAAACAATTTTAGCTGTTTTGCGCCTTGTTTCAATTCGAATAATTCCCTTGTCATTTTTGGCAAGACAAACTCATCCGGTAAGCTGTGGATGAACAGCACAGGCTTTGCAATCTTTTTCACGACTTCCCGGGGTGATACGGTAGTAATCGAGTAGCCGTCGCGCAGTTTCAAGAATACATTGGCGAGGCGAAGTGCCAAAGAAGTGCGCATCGGCGTCGTCGTTCGCATGACGTGCAAGATCTGCTCGCTGATATCGGAATAGGCACAGTCAGAGATGTAAAAATCCGCCGAGTCCTCCATTCCGGCATATAATAGCGTCGTCGCGGCGCCCATCGATTCCCCGTGAATGCCGAAGAACAAAGATGGTCCGACATGGAGTTTTAAGGCCTTCACAACTGCTTGCAGATCCAGCTTCTCATAATGCCCGAAGCTCGTCGTCTTGCCTCCTGACTCGCCGTGCCGGCGGTGGTCATAGACGACAGAGTTGAAGCCGAGGCGTTCGAACATACGCGCATATTTAAATGAGTTCACTTTGCTTTCGGTGACGCCATGGCAAATGATGACGTACCGGTTTGTGGTGTGCGGCTCCAGGAAAATCGCTTTGATCGGATAGCCGTTAGCGGATTCGATCCATTGTTCGCTTTTCTTAGCGTTGTTATACCAAGCTTCATCGTAGCGTTTGGCAGTCGTTTCCCTTTCCAAAATCAAGGAAGCGTCTTTATTCTTTACATACATAAGACGGTTGCTTGCGGCAAAACCCAATGCGGCAAAAGAAGCAGTTAATGTGCTCGAGACGATGGCTGAAGTCAACAATAGTCGCTTTTTCACGGCGCACACACCTCATTTTCTGTTTTTGTATAATGTATACATGCCTGTTTCCAGCGGATTAGATACATGGGGTTCAATGAGCGAGATTGCTTCGTAAAGCTTCTCTAAATCGACTCCGGTATCAACGCCCATGCGGTGAAACATATGGATAAGATCTTCTGTCGCGACGTTTCCTGTTGCACCCGGTGCAAAAGGGCAACCGCCTAAGCCGCCAGCGGAAGCGTCGAACCGGTCGATTCCGGCTACAAGTGCTGCATAGGCATTAGCGAGCGCCATGCGTCTTGTGTCGTGGAAATGCGCCGCAATCAGCACATCCGGAAATTGCTCTTTCAATCGGCTGAACAGCTCATGGCTTTCTTGCGGATTCGCCAGGCCAATCGTATCGGCAACGCTCAATTCATCGACTCCCCAATCGACGAATTGGCGGCATAAATCGATCGTTCGCTGCGGATCAATCTTTCCTTCAAACGGGCAGTAGAACGCTGTTGAAATGCAGGCGCGGACAAAGATGCCGTCTTGCTTTACTTTCTCGATCAATGGCTTTAGCGTTTCCATCGACTGAGCTGTTGTCTTGTTGATGTTTTTTTCATTGAATGAATTTGAAACTCCTACAAAGACAGCGATCGAATCGACACCTGCTTCCAAGGCGGATGTGATACCGCGTTCATTCGGCGTCAGCACCAGTTGGCGGCCGGTTTTTTTGGCACCGGCAACGATGTCCCGAGCATCGGCCATTTGCGGCACCCATTTCGGCGACACAAACGAAGTCAGCTCCATCTCCCGTAACCCAGCCTCTTGCAAAGCTTTGATAAAATCCAATTTGTCTTCTGTGTTGACAGTCCTGGATTCATTTTGCAAGCCATCACGCGGGCCAACCTCGATAATCGTAGCGGTTTTTGGTAAACTAAACATACTATCCCCCCTTAGCTTTATTGTAGCGATAGGGGGGATAAAAGAGCAAGAAGCAGACAAGGGGGAAAAAAAGAAATGTCACAAGAAATCGTAATTGCAAGCGCTGTCAGAACGGCGGTCGGTTCGTTCCAGGGAGCGCTGAAAGATGTGCCGGCGACCGATCTCGGCGCTATCGTCATTAAAGAGGCTTTATCGCGCGCAGGGGTAGCGGGCGACCAAGTATCAGAAGTTATCATGGGCAATGTCCTACAAGCAGGGCTCGGGCAAAATCCGGCGCGCCAAGCTTCCATTAAAGCAGGTCTACCGGAGACGGTTCCGGCGATGACTATCAATAAAGTATGTGGTTCCGGTTTGAAATCGATCCACTTGGCGTACCAGGCGATTTTCGCAGGCGATGCCGATATCGTTGTCGCAGGCGGCATGGAAAATATGAGCCGCGCTCCGTATCTTTTAGAAGGCGCAAGAGACGGCTACCGAATGGGAGATCAGAAAGTGGTCGACAGCATGGTCCATGACGGCTTGACATGCGCATTTAATGATTACCATATGGGCGTAACAGCCGAAAACCTGTGCGACCGCTATGAAATTTCACGCGAAGAGCAGGATCGTTTTGCGGCCCGTTCACAAGCCCGGGCTTCAGCAGCCATCGAAGGGGGACGTTTTGAAGAAGAAATCGTAGCAGTAGAGATTCCGCAGCGTAAAGGAGATCCTATCGTCTTCAAAACGGATGAATACGTAAAAGCTTCATCAACAGAAGAAAAACTGGCGAAATTGCGCCCAGCATTCAAAAAAGAAGGCTCGGTCACAGCCGGCAACGCATCAGGCATCAATGATGGCGCGGCAGCAGTGATTGTTATGACGAAAGAAAAAGCCGATGAGCTTGGCATCACGCCACTTGCGGTTATTTCTGCCAACGGCAACGCAGGCGTTGACCCGGCAGTGATGGGCATCGGCCCTGTACAAGCTGTGAAAAATGCTCTGAAAAAAGCGGGAATGGCGCTTGGCGACATTGATTTGATCGAAGCGAACGAAGCGTTTGCGGCACAATCGATCGCGGTTGACCGTGAATTGCAGTTTGATCATGAAAAATTGAATGTCAACGGCGGAGCAATAGCAATCGGGCACCCGATCGGCGCGAGCGGTACGCGGATTTTCGTGACGCTTCTCCATGAAATGATAAAGCGTGATGCCAAGACAGGTCTTGCGACGCTTTGCATCGGCGGCGGGCAAGGCGTGGCGACGATCGTAAAACGCCCATAAGGAGAGAATAGGATGGCGAAAGATAAATTTAACGATAATGGCCTTTTTTCGGAAGAGCAGTTATCGAAGCTGAAAGCCACGAAAAAAGAATTGGTAAAAGATCAGCAAAAGCTTGAAGAAGAACAAGAAGCGCAGCGTCAGTTTGAACGCAAAGAGCGCGAGAAGAACTTGTCGTTTGCTGAATTGCTCGAACGGCATGGAGATTCAGGAACGAAATATTAACAGGAACCCCCCTGTCACATTTGTGACAGGGGGGTTCTTCGTTCAGAGCAGCCATTCCAACAGAAAAGTAAGTAAGTATAAGGGAGTGCCTATAATGACCACTCCAGCAACAAAATAAGAAAAACCCCATAAAATCCAATGCAAGACATCGTAAATCGCGCCAGCCAGATCGTCGATGAGTTTCATAGCATGTCCTCCAATTCTAAGGGAATAACCATCTTTTGCCATGCGGCATTTTTTCTATCTTATCAAATCATCAAGCTATAGTCTCAATAATTTAAAATTAGTTAATAATTTCCAAAATATTTTTATATTCCATTTACCGTCAATTGATATAATAAATAGAGTGTATTTGACTATCAAGATCAATCAACGAAGCTTTGTAGCTTGAATAGGGGAAGACTTAATCATAGGGGGATCAGAAAATGAGGGACGAAAAGACCATGCCAAACACGGCGCTGGAAAAAGATTATGAACAAAAGGAGGCAAGGCAGATACAGACACATAGGAAACCTTGGATTCATTTTGGGTATTTTGTCTTTGTGTTGATGGTATTATCCATTATGTTTTCATTAATTAAAGTGATGGCGGATTAGTTTGAGAAAAGATTGGGTATTCTTTGCCTTTTTTTGAAACATCTTACTGATTCAATCGTATAAAATAATGTAGGAAAAAATCAGCTTATTGAAAAGGATGGGATCAGATGGAGTCAATCGGAATTATTTCAATTTTAATTGTCATTCTCATTTTGGCGGCAATTGCGGGCGTCGGCTATTTCTTTTGGATGAAGATCCGTTACCGCACAGCCAAATCGAATGAAGCATTAATAATTACGGGTCCGAAACTAGGAGATCCGAAAAAAGATACGAACATCTTTACGGATGACGAAGGGCGTTCCATGAAGATTATCCGCGGCGGCGGGTATTTGCTGCGCCGTTTCCAGACTTCGACACCAGTCAATTTAACTTCGTTCCAGTTGAAGCTGTCAACACCTCGTGTCTACACAAATGCTGGTGTACCGATCGTAGCAGATGCTGTGGCGATGGTAAAAGTCGCAGATACCTTAAATGGCATCGCCAATTACGCCGAGCAATTCCTCGGCAAAAAGCAAGAAGAAATTGAAATTGAAATCATCGAAGTACTCGGCAGTAATTTACGTGCCATTTTATCGAAGATGACCGTTGAGGACATCAATAGCGACCGAGAGAAATTCAATACGGATGTCCAAGAAATCGCGCAAAAGCAACTCGATTTAATGGGCTTTAAAATCACCTCACTCGGTTTGACCGATCTTCGCGACGCTGATGAAGATAATGGCTATCTCGAGAACCTCGGGCGGCCACGCATTGCTGAAGTCCGCAAACAAGCGGAAATCGCGGAAGCGAACACGGAACGGGAAACGCGTATTCACCGTGCACAAACCGATCAGGAAGCGAAAGAAGAAGAATATATGCGTCAAATCGCCATTGCCGAATCGCGCAAACAGAAAGACTTGAAAGATGCGGCGTTCATGGAAGAAACTGAACGGGCACGCGCCAAGTCCGAGCAATCGTACGAACTCGAAAAAGCGAAGCTAGCAATGGAAATTCAGGAAGAAGAATTGAACATGCAGTTCATGGAGCGCGAACGTGCGGTCCGCCTTGAAGAAGAAGAAAGCAAGGTCCGCAAAACCAAAGCGGATGCCAGCTATTACGAAACGACACGTACCGCAGAGGCCGAAGCGAGACGTGCTGTCATCGACGGGGAAGCCAAAGCGAAGATCAAACGCGATGAAGGTGCTGCAGAAGCCGAAGTCATTCGTGAACGCGGTAAAGCAGAAGCCGAATCCCGTAAATTGCTCGCGGAAGCGATGGAAGAACATGGCGATGTCATCATTGCGGAGAAACTGATCGACATGCTGCCAGTCTTCGCCGAAAAAGTTGCACAACCGCTTAACAATATCGATTCCGTGAAAATCATCGATTCTGGAAACGGCCAAGGCGTTCCGTCATTCGGCCGAAGTGTTACACGCACGATGGTCGATATGCAAGAACCATTGAAAGAAATGACGGGCATTGATATTGCTGACATGCTGAAGACCTATACCTCAAGAAACACACAAGCCACACAACCGGCTATACAACCAGCCACTCAAGCAGTGAGTGACCAGCCTGTAGATGAAGCGGCAAAAGAAGACCCGGAACAAATTTAAAACGAATGAAACACAAAAAGCCGGAGAACATAAACTGTTCTCCGGCTTTTTTTATATGCAGAGCTTCTAGACCGTCATGATGTCCTTGAACATCTGCTTTAAGCTCTTGGCCACGTCGTTGAGGTGAAACTCCCTCCGCGCCTCAGCTTGCTGTTGTTCGATGAATGTTTCGGACGTGCGTTTTCTGGAAAAAGGCGTCAAGGTATGAAGTTCTTTTGGCTGGGTTTCAGCTAGTAAGCGCAAAGAAGCAAACACCGGCTCCGAGAGTTCAAAACGTTGATAGCCATTTGGCATATGGATGATCTTCTCCGGGGCGTCTGCAAGCAGCCAGCGGTCTTCCGCTTCCCAAGCCAGCTTATGATTTTTAAACTCCTGTCCAAGGGATCTTGTCACAGATTCAACAACGAGGTAGGAATGCATGGAAATGGCATCTCCGTCTGCTGACTGATAAGATTTTTTGGATTGGGTCAAATAAAAATTCATCATTTTGCACGCCCCCGATTTCTTGATAAGTAGGATTGAAAATTTCAGTCGTAATCAGTATATTCACTTCTAAGTATTCTTTCAAACCTGCAAAAGTCCTTTTCGATAAATTAAATATTCCGGTAAAAACCATGGGAATTTCTTTAGAAAAAGAAGGAGAAATAGAGAAGAACCGCATGATATAAGGAGTTGCTAGGTGATGAAACGGACAGCCAAATTCACTGTATAAAGTTTGCCGGTGAAAAAAGGTACAAAGGTCCTCAACGGAATTTCAAGTTCAGAAAAAATGCGTCAAAAGGCTAAAAAAGGTGCCCCGTATCAAGCAGGGCACCATCTGTAGAGCGATTGACGAGTTAATCGCGATGTTGTTCATAGCGGTCGAACCGTGTTGCCTTTTTAGCTTCTTCGATCTGCTGGGTGCTGACGGGCTGTTGATAAGCCTGCAGCGTTTCGCGCAATTGCTCAGGGCTGCTTGCGCCGGTCACTGCCGCGGCGACGGTGCTGTCTGATAGCACCGTATGCAGAGCGAGCGCATGGATATTATCATGGATGGCGGAAAGCTTCTTCAGTGTATCCGTCAGCTGGTTCGAGTTGTATTGCAAGTAATCGCCCATCTTTTCTGCACGTGTGAACCCTTCAGCCGTCAGCAAGCCTTTTGCCAGACTTCCGCGTGCCACGACAGAGCGGCCGGATTGACCGATTTCCGGCAGGAATTCTTCTGGACGCCGGTCAAGGAGGCTGTATTGCATCATGATGGAAGCCATCTCACTATCAGTCAAAAAACGGTGAATGACATTGGGGCGGATGGAAGAGATTCCATACGCGCGGATCAAGCCTTCTTTTTTCAATTCTTCGAACGCTTCGATCGTTTCTTCCGAGTCATCGGAAATCATTCCTCCGTGGAGCTGATACAAATCCAAATAATCGGTTTTGAGACGCCGCAGCGAGTTATGGATTTGTTCTTTAATATAAGCTTTCGTCGGATTCCATTTTACCTCGTCCGATTCTTCTGACCATTCATTGCCCACTTTGCTGGCAAGGATAATGTCTTTGCGCCGATTGCTTAGAGCGCCGCCAACGATTTCCTCATTTTTTCCTTTGCCGTAGAAATCGGCTGTGTCAAAATAAGTGACGCCATTGTCCATCGCTTCGTCGATAATGGCTCTTGCCTGTTTTGGGTCTTCCGGCAGCGACATGCAGCCGAGGGCGATTTCACTGACCTCAAATCGGCTAGTTCCCAGTGTGTTGTATTTCATCATTTCACCTCATTGTAAAAATTTATTTCCTCTATGGTATACTTTGCGGTATTGAAACTACAAATGAAATGAGGGCCAGCATGAAGAAATTTGAAGAAAAAACAATTCATAGTGAACGTTTATACGAAGGCAAGGTCATTAATTTGAAAGTTGACGATGTGACGTTGCCGAATGGCAAACAGTCCAAGCGCGAATTGATCGAGCACCCTGGCGCAGTGGCGGTCATCGCATTGACAAGCGACAAAAAAATCATCATGGTCGAACAATACCGCAAAGCACTTGAACGCTCGCTCGTCGAAATTCCAGCCGGAAAATTGGAACCTGGGGAAGCTCCGGAGTACACAGCCATGCGTGAACTGGAAGAAGAGACAGGCTATTCAGCGGACAAGCTTGAAAAAGTCATCAGCTTCTCGACGTCTCCCGGATTTGCCGATGAAGTGGTGCATGTTTTCTTTGCGACTGGCTTGCACCGAGCGGTAAACGGCGCAGTGACGGATGATGATGAATTCGTGGAATTGCTTGAAGTGACGGTGGAGGAAGCGCAAGAATTGGTCGATAACGAACAGATTTTTGACGCCAAAACCGCTTATGCAGTGCAATGGGTTAAAAACTACTTATCAGATAAGAATTAATCCAATTACTAGTTAAGAATGATTCTAAATAATAAACGGCATCGATTGTTGTAATCGAGAACGCCCTTTTGATATAATGAATACAGTTTGAGGGAGGGCGTCGCATGGAAACAAGGATAGATCGTATAAAAAAGCAATTACACGCTGCGAGTTATAAGCTGACGCCACAGCGTGAAGCAACGGTACGAATTTTATTGGATCATGAAGAAGACCATCTAAGCGCTGAGGATGTCTATCTTTTGGTCAAGGACATCGCACCGGAAATCGGCTTGGCTACGGTATACCGTACATTGGAACTTCTGACCGAATTGAAAATTGTCGATAAAATAAATTTTGGGGATGGCGTTTCCCGTTATGATTTACGTCAAGAAGGCGCAGCACACTTTCATCATCACCTGGTCTGTCTAGAGTGCGGAGCAGTGGATGAAATACAGGAAGATTTGCTCGAAGATGTCGAAGCAGTCGTGGAAAAGCGCTGGAACTTCCAGATCAAAGACCACCGTCTGACTTTTCATGGCATTTGCTGGCGCTGCCATGATTCAGGTGCTGATAAGCCGGAAAAAGACGCATAAAAGACGGCCTGTCGAAGGCCGTCTTTTTTCATCTTCAATTAATACAGCGCAAAAGGAGGAATCCCGATGAACGACGCGAAAGATGCATTGGATGATTATTTGCATTTTCTCCGAGTGGAAAGGCAGCTGGCTGATAATACGCTGACTTCGTATGAACGAGATTTGAAAAGCTACATACAATATATGAGTGAAGTCGAACAATTGGATCGGCTCGGGAACATTGAACGGGTCCATATTTTGAATCACTTGCGCTATCTGCAAGAAATGGCGAAAACTTCGCGCACAGTGGCAAGGCATATTTCCTCCATCCGTAGTTTTCACCAGTTCTTGATAAGGGAAAAACGCAGCGACTCGGACCCTACCGTTCATTTGGAAATGCCCCAAATGGATAAAAAGCTGCCAAATGTTCTATCCATAGAAGAAATCGATGCCTTATTGAATTCACCGGATACGTCAAAAGCCAGCGGGCTGCGCGACCGGGCGATGCTCGAATTGCTCTATGCAAGCGGCATGCGTGTCAGTGAATGCATCAACTTGGATATGGAAGACGTCCATTTAACGATGGGATTCGTGCGTTGCACAGGAAAAGGCGGTAAAGAGCGAATCATTCCGCTTGGCAGGGCTGCGCTTGAAGCAAACCGCCAATACATCGAATCGGGGCGTCTTGCGCTAAGAAATCCGTCCGAGAAAACCGATGCGTTGTTCATCAACCAAAGAGGGAAACGCTTAACGAGACAAGGATTTTGGAAGTTGCTGAAACAGCATGCCCAAAAAGCAGGCATTCAAAAAGAATTAACGCCGCATACATTGCGTCATTCTTTTGCTACCCATTTGATTGAAAATGGCGCGGATTTGCGCGCCGTTCAGGAAATGCTTGGACATGCCGATATTTCAACGACCCAAATCTATACCCATGTCAGCAAGACGCGTTTGAAAGATGTCTACTCGCAATTTCATCCTCGTGCTTAACAGAGGTCTGACTTCCGACAAGGACTCATTATATGATAGAATAAAAGGGCAAATAAGGAGGAACTTACATGACAATGAAACCGTTTACTCGCATACATTTAATCGTTTTGGATTCTGTTGGCATTGGCGAAGCGCCGGATGCTGAAGCTTTTGGGGACAAAGGGGCGGATACGCTCGGCCACATCGCGCAATCCGTGGGCGGGCTCTCGATGCCGAATATGGAGAAGCTGGGCCTAGCCAACATCGTGCCTGTCAAAGGACTCGAAGCACAACAAACACCAGCTGCCCATTTCGGGCGTCTCGAGGAGGCTTCTGTCGGAAAAGATACCATGACAGGCCATTGGGAGATCATGGGACTCAACATCGATACACCGTTTAAAGTTTATCCGGACGGATTTCCGCCGGAATTGATCGACAAGCTTGAACAAGCAACAGGCCGAAAAGTCATCGGCAATAAACCGGCTAGCGGAACGGAAATCCTGGATGAACTCGGGCAACAACATATGGAGACAGGGGCATTGATCGTTTATACGTCTGCGGATCCCGTTCTGCAAATTGCCGCACACGAAGAAGTCATTCCGCTCGATGAGTTGTACCGGATTTGTGAGACAGCCCGTGAATTGACCTTGGACCCAGAATTTTTGGTCGGGCGCGTCATCGCGCGTCCGTTCCTTGGTGAACCAGGCGCATTTAAACGCACATCTAACCGCCACGATTATGCCTTAACGCCTTTTGACCGCACTGTCATGAATGAACTTCAGGATGCCGGAAAAGACGTTATCGCAATTGGCAAGATCAACGATATCTATAACGGCGCAGGCGTAACCGAATCTGTGAGAACGACAGATAACGCGGACGGCATGGATAAGCTCGTGCAAGTGGTCGGAAAGGATTTCAATGGCTTGAGCTTTTTGAACCTTGTTGATTTTGATGCGCTCTTTGGGCATCGCAGAGACCCAGAAGGCTATGCGAAAGCGCTTGAGGCATTTGATATACGCTTGCCGGAAGTGCTGGACGGCTTGAAAGAAAACGATCTTCTGCTAATTACAGCAGACCATGGAAACGACCCGACTTTCCCAGGAACTGACCATACACGCGAATATGTTCCTCTTCTCGCATATTCTCCCCGTTTCAACGGCGGATCTGATCTTGGGACTGGATCGACATTTGCGGATATCGGTGCGACCATTGCCGAGAATTTCGCTTGTGAACTGCCGAAATTCGGCACAAGCTTTCTATCGAAACTAAACTAAAAAAGGCGGTAATGATCAATGAGAATGGTGGACTTGATTGAAAAGAAACGCGACGGCCACGAGCTGTCTACAGAAGAAATCCGTTTTATCGTCTCTGGCTACACAAATGGAGAAATCGCCGATTATCAAATGAGTTCCTTTTTGATGGCGGTGTTTTTCCAGGATATGAGTGAGCGCGAGCGTGCAGATTTAACGATGGCGATGGCGGAGTCGGGCGATCAGATCGACTTATCGGCTATCGAAGGCATCAAAGTGGACAAACATTCAACTGGTGGGGTTGGCGACACGACGACGCTAGTATTGGGCCCACTCGTCGCTGCCTGCGGAGTACCGGTTGCGAAAATGAGCGGACGCGGACTTGGCCACACAGGTGGGACAATTGATAAACTCGAAGCGATCGATGGTTTCCATGTGGAATTGTCGACGGAAGATTTCATCAGCCAAGTGAACGGACACAAATTGGCGGTCATCGGCCAGAGCGGCAATTTGACGCCAGCCGATAAGAAAATGTATTCCTTGCGAGATGTGACGGCAACTGTCAACAGTATCCCATTGATCGCAAGTTCGATCATGAGCAAAAAAATCGCTGCCGGCGCCGATGCCATCGTCCTTGACGTAAAAACTGGCGAAGGCGCATTCATGAAAACCCAAGAAGACGCTAAAAAACTGGCGCACGCGATGGTCGGCATCGGTAATGCGACAGGGCGCAAAACGATGGCCATCATTTCCGACATGAGCCAGCCTTTAGGATATGCGATCGGTAACGCGCTGGAAGTAAAAGAGGCCATCGAAACGCTGCAAGGCAAAGGCCCAGAAGACCTGACTGAACTGTGCCTCGTGCTCGGCAGCCAAATGGTCGTGGTCGGCGGCAAGGCGGACACTTTGGAAGAGGCGCGGACTATGCTAGAAGGCGTCATCAAAGACGGCTCAGCACTGCAAGCATTCCGTCAGTTGATCGAAGACCAAGGCGGCAACCCGGCTGTAGTGGACGATCTCAGCCTATTGCCGCAAGCGAAGTTCGTCACCGAGCTGCCAGCCAAGCAAGACGGCTATATTTCCTATATGGAAGCGGATGAAATCGGAACAGCGGCCATGGTGCTCGGCGCCGGCCGTGCGACAAAGGATTCGGTCATTGATCTATCGGTCGGTTTGGTGCTGCACAAGAAAGTCGGCGATTTCGTCAAACAAGGCGAGTCGCTCGCAACCATTTATTCCAACACACAAGACCTCGCGGAATGCCAGGAAATGTTATACAATAGTATCGAGTATTCAAACGAGCCAGTTGAAGCGATTCAACTTGTTTCGGCATTGATCACCGATTAAACGAATCTTGCTGGGTCTAGGCTCAGCAAGATTTTTACTATACATAGCCATTCAGGAGGAGTCGACATGCATCTATACGGCACACAATCAATTAACGAAAAAGGCCATTTGACGATTGGGGGAGTAGACACGGTAGATCTTGCAGCGCAATACGGCACACCGCTTTTCGTCTATGACATTGCACTTTTTCGCGAACGCGCTCAAGCATTTCAAAAAACATTCGAAACTGAACAGGTAGGCTATCAAGTCGCGTATGCCAGTAAAGCTTTCTCCGGCATCGCCATCTACCAAGTTGCAGCACAAGAAGGGCTATCGCTTGATGTTGTATCCGGCGGCGAACTTTACACCGCTATACAAAGCGGATTCCCGAAAGACAAGATCCACTTCCATGGCAATAACAAAAGCCAAGCGGAAATCGATATGGCTTTTGATGAGCAAATCGGCTGCATCGTTGTCGATAATTTTCATGAGATCGAGCTGCTGAAAAAAACAGCGGAACGGCGCCAGCAGAAGATGAACATCTTGCTGCGTGTCACGCCAGGAATTGAAGCCCATACCCATGATTACATCACGACAGGGCAGGAAGACTCGAAATTCGGATTTGATTTGAACAATGGCCAGGCAGACCGTGCTTTCAAAGAAACTTACGCACACGAACAGCTCGAATTGATCGGCCTTCACTGCCATATCGGGTCTCAGATTTTCGAAACCGCGGCATTCCAGATGGCTTCTGAAAAATTGCTGTTGAAAATGGCGGGGTGGAAACAAGCCCATTCCTATACATGCAGCGTGTTGAATCTAGGCGGCGGCTTCGGCATTCGCTATACGGAAGAAGATGCACCGCTTGAGCCGGCCGTGTATGTAAAAGACATGATCCGCACAGTCAAAATCGCATCTGAAGAAGCAGGTTTCCCAGTGCCGGAAATTTGGATCGAGCCGGGTCGTTCATTGATCGGCGACGCTGGCACGACACTCTATACGATCGGGTCGACAAAAGATGTGCCTGACACTCGCCGTTATGCAGCGGTCGACGGGGGCATGTCCGACAATATCCGCCCGGCACTTTACGGAGCGAAATACAGTTCCTTGCTGGCCAACCGTGCGCAAGATCAGGCGGGACAAGTGTATACGATCGCAGGGAAATGCTGTGAATCCGGTGATAAGCTCATCGAAGAAGCCCAATTGCCGGAAGTTTCCGCCGGGGATATCCTGGCCGTTTTTTGCACCGGTGCATACGGCTATTCCATGGCGAGCAATTACAACCGCATCACCCGCCCCGCAGTCGTCTTTGCAGAAGGCGGCAAACACCAGCTCGTTATCCGGCGTGAGAGCTTTGAAGATTTGGTTAAAAATGAAGTGGGCTATCTGCAAGAGGAGGCTAAACGTTGAGAAAGCAGAACATCATGCTGTTCCTGTTCGTCCTGTTGATGGCGTTCGCCTGGGGCATTGCCTACTGGCTGTTCTTTGCAGACAACGTCACTGGCGGCTGACCCTGTGTAAACTTGAGTTATTGAGGAGTTTATAGTAGTATGGGTAAAGCTGCTTTTAAGATGAAAATGAGGGATCAATTATGTTATACAGATACAAAAAATCATTTGAAAAGATCGCCATGGGCTTATTGTCTTTCATGCCCAAAGAACGCGAACTGAAAAAGCTGCAGCAGACCATGCACATCTACGAAGAAAACCCGGAATGGCAATTGTTCCTATGGAAAAAAGAGGACGATTTTGTCGGGCTGTTAGGTGTGGAAGTCGCAGATGATCATTACACCATCCATCATGTATCGGTGAATCCATCCCATCGGGGCGACGGGATTGGCCATCAGATGATCGATAAGATTCAAGACATGATGCAGCACCGGGAAATGCGCGCTACAGATGAAACAGAAGCTTTCCTGAATAAATGCCCAGTAAAAAAAGGCGGCCTTTAATTCTTAAAGGTTCCGCCTTTTTTTCTGTTGCCGGAGCGCAATGATTTCCGTACGGTCGCGTAGCCGGTGTTTGTGCATCAAGTAATACTCATCATGTGCAGGAGCCAAGTATTGCTGCTTTTGTTTTTCGATCGCTTGAACGAGTTCGCCTGGCACAAGCGGCAGGTCTCGATGCTCGAACGGCTCACGGTCAGTGACTCCTTGTATCGATTCAACAAGAAGCCGGTTTAATTGCTGCTGGTCAAAGCCTTCAGTCCAAATACCCGCTTCAGCAAGTTTCGGCTTGGCTCGTATGAGCGAACGGAGCGCGCCGGGATAATTGCTGCGGCGCCAATGGTACATGCCGACCGCTAGCTGAATCCATCCGGTCAGCGGATGCGTCTTGTCTTTTGGCGCGATGAGCTTCCAGTACTCTTCGCCGACCTCATGGCATTCGAAATAATCTTTTTCATCATTGAAGTGGATAATATACTGAAGGAATAAGGGATGGTTAAGCGGATGCATTTCAATCTCCTTTCTTTTATAATGAAGTATAGTAGGAATATGAACAGTCAGGTGGTAGACACATGTCTTATGAAGTAAAAGTGGACGCCTTTGAAGGCCCGCTTGATTTATTATTGCATTTAATTCATCGTTTGGAAATCGATATTTACGATATACCCGTTTCCCAAATCACTACACAGTATATGGAGCATATCCGGGCAATGCAAGTGCTCGAACTCAACGAAGCAAGCGAGTACTTAGTGATGGCGGCGACTTTGCTGGCGATCAAGAGCAAGACGCTGCTGCCGGTGCACGAAGGGGAAATCGATGAACTCGATTACGAATTTGATGAGGAAGACCCCCGAGACGAACTGGTGTCGCGGCTGATCGAGTACAAGAAATACAAAGAAGCAGCCAGCGAACTGAAGAAGCTCGAGAATGAACGGGCAGTGCTTTATTCGAAAGCGCCTGCTGACTTATCGGAACTTCAGCAGCAGCCCGATGCCATGGAGTATGATGCCAATGCCTACGACATGCTCGGGGCATTCCAGAAGATGCTGCGCCGAAAGCAATTGAGAGCGCCGCTTTCGACGCGTGTAGCGCGCCAGGAAGTATCCATCAAAGAACAGATGGGCTCGATGGTCGAGCGGTTAAAGTCATTTAAAGGGCGTGCTAATTTTTTCGAACTTTTCCCATCTGATGACCAAACGGTGCTTGTTGTTTCATTTTTGTCCTTGCTGGAATTGATGAAGCGGCAAGTGATTGCAGTCGAACAGCAAAAGAACTTCACCGAATTGTCGGTGGAACTGAGAAAGGAAACGTGGCAAGATGAAGAAGAACCTTTTGGGCCAAATTGAAGCATTGCTGTTTGTCACAGGAGACGATGGCTTAAGTTTTAGCCAATTGCAATTTTTGACAGAAGCTGATGCTGAACAAGTGGAGCAAGCACTCTCTGAGCTGAAAATTCGCTACAACGGGGAAACTTTTGGCGTGACGCTGAAAGAGCTGGCAGGCGTTTATCAATTGGTGACCAAGCCGGAAATGGCGGAAACCATCCAAAAACTGGTGGAAAACCCGACCCCTCAATCGTTGTCACAGGCTTCGCTTGAAGTGCTGGCTATCGTGGCATACAAGCAGCCAATCACACGAGTCGAACTAGAGGATTTGCGCGGCGTGAAAAGCGAAAAAGCGCTGGCGACTCTCGCTGCCAAGGGCTTGATACAGGAATGCGGGCGTGCGGAAGGGACAGGGCGTGCTATATTGTACGGCACGACTGATGAATTCCTTAATTATTTTGGGTTGAAGAACTTGGAGGAATTGCCTCCGCTTCCTGAAGAAATGGCACAAGAGCCGGAAGAAGACAGCGATCTTTTCATGACGAAATTTCAAGAAGCATTCAAAGAAGAAGTAAATGCATAGGAGCTTACTGGGAAGACTGGGACGCATTAACAGTCTTCTTTTCTTTTGAGCGATGCGCTTTCTCTTTGGCCGGAATTATGCCATAATTCCGGTTAGAAAGACCGCGAAGAACGTGAATCGGCTGCCTATGCAGCCGGTATTTAATTAGATGGGGTGAACAGGAAATGGAAAGATTACAGAAAGTAATGGCGCATGCAGGAATTGCATCTAGGCGCAAAGCAGAACAAATGATTTTAGATGGGAAAGTGAAAGTGAACGGGAAAACCGTCAAAGAGTTGGGAGTCAAAGTGACACCGTCCGATAAGATTGAAGTGGAAGGCGTCCAAATGGAAAAAGAACGCAAAGTTTACTTTTTGCTATACAAGCCGCGCGGCGTTATTTCGGCAGTGTCCGATGACAAAAACCGTAAAGTTGTGACGGATTTCTTCCCGAACATCGAAGAGCGCATCTATCCTGTCGGTCGACTTGATTACGATACTTCAGGATTGCTGCTGTTGACGAACGACGGTGAATTCGCCAATAGTTTGACACATCCGAAATTCGAGATCGACAAGACCTATGTCGCGCGTTTAAAAGGAATCCCAACTAGAGAAGATCTCCAGAAACTCGAACGCGGCATCAAATTGGAAGACGGCATGACAGCACCGGCAAAAGTGAAATTATTGTCAGCCGATACGAAAATGGCAAAAGCGATTGTCCAGATCACTATCCACGAAGGACGCAACCGTCAAGTCCGCCGCATGTTCGAAGCGATTGGCTTCCCTGTGCAAAAACTGAGCCGTGAACAATTCGCCTTTTTGACCTTGCATAGTTTGAATGCTGGGGAATCGAGAGAGCTTAGCCCTCACGAAGTGAAACAGCTGCGAGTGCTTGCGGATACCGGCAAACGCCGCTAACGTTCACAAACCCTTCAAAACTGCAGGCAGGCGCCTTATAAATCTTTGCTATAATTGATTTGCATCCAATCCTTCGAAGGAGGATCTTTATGAGTACGGAGAAAAAAAGAAACAAAAAGAAAAACCGGACGATCATGCGGTCTGTTATTTTGCTGCTATTGGTCGCGGCCATAGGTTATACCATCTACAATAGTGTGACGGCCGATGAAGTGGAAGTACTGAGAGTGGGAGATGCAGCACCGGATTTTACGCTGACGGATCTCGACGGTGAAACCCATAAGCTGTCCGATTATAAAGGGCAAGGCGTGTTCCTGAATTTCTGGGGCACATGGTGTGAACCGTGCATCAAGGAAATGCCCGCGATGGCTAGCCAGTACGATGTATATGAAGATCAAGGCGTCCAGATCCTTGCGGTAAATATTGCGCAATCGAATTTTGAAGTAGAGACATTCGCCCGTCAATACGGCCTCGATTTCCCGATTGTCATCGACCGCGACAAAAGCGTCATGACTGCATATAATATCCGCCCGCTTCCAACGACCATGCTGGTGAATCCGCAAGGTGAAATCCAGCGCATCGTGACCGGTGAAATGACAGAGCAGGACATCGCAGGTTTTATGGAAGAAATCAAACCTGAATAAGGAGATTTTTGGGATGGACAAATTGATTTGCAAATGCGGCCATGAAAATCCGCCAGGTACGGTTCTTTGTGAATCGTGTGGCCGGCCGCTCAACGAACAGGAACAAAACATGAAATTAGCGGATATGCGCTATGAAGGAACAGCTAGACGTTCCCAGACGTATAACAAGTCGATCATCGACAAAATTTGGAATTTCTTTTCCAGCGTTAAAGTTGGCGTTGGGATTATCATCGTTTTACTAATCGCAGCTGCCCTCGGCACGATTCTGCCGCAAAAACAATACGTGCCGGCTACAACAGATGCAGCTATCGAAGCGTATTACACCGATATCTATGGAAGTGTCGGAACCGTTTACCATGCACTTGGCTTTCATGATCTATACAATTCCTTCTGGTTTATCGGACTGGTCGGGATGCTTGCAATCTCGTTGATTATTGCGAGCCTCGACCGTTTTGTGCCGCTTTATAAATCATTGAAAAACCAGCGTGTGTTGCGCCATTCCAGCTTTATGCGCAAGCAGCGCATTTTGGCAGAAGGGCCGGGAGATGCGGATACGCTGAAAAAAGCTGAAGAAAAACTCACCGATTTGAAATATAAGGTGTCGACCGATAAAAATGGCTTGCTTGCTGAAAAAGGCCGTTTTTCGCGGTGGGGCCCTTATGTCAACCATATCGGACTTATCATCTTCTTGTTCGGCGTTATGCTGCGCATGATGCCAGGTTTCTATGTAGACGAAACATTATGGATCCGTGAAGGCGAAACACGTGCAATACCGGATGCGCCGGGATATGTGTTGGAAAGCAAAGGATTTACTTTGGAAACTTATACAGGCGAAGGTGAAGAAGAGAAATTTGGTGAAGCGATCGACCGTGTCGGAACGGTAGCGAAAAATTACCAAACGGATGTCGTTCTTTACAAAATTCCAGAAGGTGCATTGCCGGGTGATACAGCGGATATGGAAATGGTGGAAGAACACGCCATCCGCGTTAACCAGCCATTCAAATTTGATGGCTACGCCTTGTATCAGATGGATTTCCAACAAGATGAGCTAAAAACGATGAGCTTCGCGCTGCAGAACAAGGAAACCGGTGAAAGCCGCGGAGATTTGACCATCGATTTAGTGAATCCGGAAACCAATTACGAGCTTGAAGACGGTTCTGTTGTCGAGCTGCTTGGCTATTATCCGGACTTCTCCGGTTTTGAAAACGGCGAACCGCAAACAGCGACACCGCTGCCGAAAAATCCGGGATTCCTTGTGAAAATGACAACTCCCGATACACCGGACGGTGAGACGAGTTTCATCACCATTCAGAATACTGTTGAACCGCTGGGCGACAACGATTACAAACTTGCCTTCCAGGGTGTCGAGACGCGGGATGCATCCGGTTTGACAGTGCGCAAAGACCGCACCTTGCCGATCCTGGGACTCGGCGGTTTGATCTTCATGATCGGCGTGGCGCAAGGAATGTATTTCAACCACCGCCGTTTCTGGATTCAGCAACAAGAGGATGGCAGCATTTTGCTTGCGGGCCACACGAACAAAAACTGGTTTGGGCTGAAGAAAGATTTGGACCAGGTGACTGATCACGCTTCTCTTCCGGCATACCGCGACCAACAGGAAGACATGGAAGCACAGGAGAAAAGGGAAGGTGAACAATTGACATGACATTAGCCGACATCAGTTCTAATCTATTATACGTAGCCTTTATCGCCTATCTGATTGCAACATTCGTATTCGGGGGCGCTGTAAAAGGCAATAAAGAAGGTACCTACAGATCCGAACAGCGCTGGGGAAAAGTCGCGATCACCATTACGGTCATCGGCTTCCTTGCGCAATTAGGGTATTTTATTACACGGTGGATGGTTACTGGACACGCACCGATCAGTAATATGTTCGAATTCACGACCGCATTTGGAATGACGCTTGTTGGCGGATTTATTATTCTTTATGCATTGTACAAAACCGCTGTGCTCGGAATGATCGTGTTGCCGATTGCGCTATTGATCATCGCTTACGCAAGCATGTTCCCGAGCGAAGTAAGCCCATTGATTCCGGCCCTTCAGACGAATTGGCTGGCAATCCACGTTATCACGGTTGTCATTGCAGAAGGGATTCTTGCGATCAGTGCAGCAGCCGGCTTGATTTATTTGCTCAAAGTCGTCGACCAAAAGAAAAAGTCGAAGCAGCGCTTTTGGCTTGAAGCCATCATGTATTCGCTCGTATTGGTCCTGGGCTTTGTCGTAACGAGCACATTCTTTACCTTGACGAATTACGAAGCGGATTTCACTTATGTCAATAAAGACGAACAACCATCGGAAATTACTTACAATATGCCAGCGATTTTCGGAATGAACGAATTTGAGTCAATGACAGACGGTGCATTTACACCGCTAGTGGAAATGCCGCCGATCGTCCATGCCGGAAAACTGACGACCGTGTTTTGGTCAGTCATGGTGGGGACAGTACTGTACGCATTGATTCGCCTGATCTTCCGCAAACGCATTTCCGCCATGCTGCAGCCATTTACGAAAAACGTCAACTTGCAGCTGATGGATGAAATCAATTACCGTTCGATCATCATCGGATTCCCGATCTTCTCACTCGGTGCATTGATCTTTGCCATGATCTGGGCGCAAATCGCCTGGTCGCGCTTCTGGGGCTGGGACCCGAAAGAAGTGTGGGCACTCGTTACATTCTTGTTCTACGCAGCGTATTTGCACTTGCGGCTTGGCAGAGGCTGGGCAGGCGAAAAGTCTGCTTGGCTCGCTGTAATTGGTTTTGTCATCATCATGTTCAACTTGGTGGCAGTCAACTTGATTATTGCTGGACTGCATTCATACGCTTGACGACAAAAGCCTTTTCCTTCTACAGGAAAAGGCTTTTCGTTTATTTTTGGAACCCTTATCGGTACAATGTAAACTATAGAGATAAAAGTTGGAGGGATTAGGATGTCCGAAGAAATTACAATTCTTGTAGTGGATGATGAAGAGAGGATCCGCCGTCTGTTGAAGATGTATCTCGAGCGTGAAGGATATATGGTGGAAGAAGCAGAAAATGGCGTGGAAGCATTGGAAAAAGCGATGGAAAAAGATTACCATTGCATCCTGCTTGATTTGATGATGCCTGAAAAAGATGGCATCGAAGTGGCAACTGAGCTTCGTGAGACGAAAATGACGCCGATCATCATGCTGACAGCCAAAGGCGAAGAGGCAAATCGGGTGGAAGGATTTGAATCTGGAGCGGATGACTATATCGTTAAGCCGTTTAGCCCGCGTGAAGTTGTGCTGCGCGTGAAAGCGATTTTGCGCCGCTCGTCTGCGTATTCGCCTTCTACGAGTTCGACCGTCTCAAAAGATTTGGTCGTCTTTCCACATTTGACGATCGACCACGACGCCCATCGCGTGACAGCAGATGGTGTCGAAGTGAATTTGACGCCGAAAGAATATGAGCTTTTATATTTCCTGGCAAAATCACCGGATAAAGTATTTGATCGGGAACATTTGCTCAAAGAAGTATGGCATTATGACTTTTTCGGTGATTTGCGTACCGTGGATACCCACGTCAAACGCTTGCGGGAGAAATTGAACCGCGTCTCTGAATCCGCCGCTAAGATGATCGTCACCGTTTGGGGTGTCGGATACAAATTCGAGGTCGGCAATGAATAGAATATGGAATAGCATCGTCGGGAAGCTGTGGGTAACCATTTTGCTTCTCGTTTCCTTTGTCTTGTTTATTGTGACGGTGCTGCTATTGGAGTTTCTCGGGAATTTTCATAGCGAGACGGTGGAAGAAGCGCTTCACAACGAGGCGAATATGATAGCCCGGATCTTCAATGACCATTCTGGGGAAGGCAATTTATCAATCGTTGATGAAGTATTAGGACCCGAAACCAATGCAGTCATCGCGGAAGAACCTGGGGAAATTTCCTATTATCTGCATGATGGCTTGAACGGCGAGGAAATCAGGGAAAAGATTGTCAGTGAAAACGAATTTCAAAAAGTATTCGAAAGCGATGAAACCGTAACAAAAGAAATGCTGCTGCCCTCCTTATCGGAAGCAGACCGGATGGAATCGTATATTGTCATGGCGTCGCCTCTTCAAACAAGTGATGAGCTTCACGGAACGGTTTTCATTTACCAATCGTTGGAGGTAATGGACCGCACGGCTGAAAGAACGACAAACATTGTGTTTTTGTCTGCGTTTATCGCATTGTTATTAACGACATTTTTTGCATTTTTCTTGTCCACTCGCATTACTTCCCCGCTGCGCAATATGCGCGAAGGGGCATTTGAACTGGCGAAAGGAAATTTTGATACGAAAGTGAAAGTTTCTTCTGGAGACGAAATCGGCCAGCTTGCGATTGCCTTCAACCAGATGGGACGCCAGTTAAAGCATCATCTTGAAGTGATCAACCAGGAAAAAGAGCAATTATCGAGTATTTTGACTTCGATGGCAGATGTAGTCATCACGTTCAACCAGGACAAGACCATTCTGTTGAGCAATCCGCCAGCAGAGAAGCTGCTCCAGCAATGGCTCTTTAAAGACGGCACGACCGATGCCAATGCGTTGCCATCAGAAATGCTTCATATGCTCGATCATGTATTGACGTTCCAAGAGGAGATCGAAGAAGAATTGGAAATTGAAGGCGCTTATTATGCAGTCAATTTCAGCCCTCTTTACAGCGGCGAAAGCGTACGCGGAGCGGTAGCGGTGCTCCACAATATGACAGAGCAGCACCGCCTTGAAAAGCTGCGCGAAGATTTTATCGCCAATGTATCCCACGAATTGCGGACGCCGATCGCCATGCTTCAAGGCTATAGCGAGGCTTTGCTGGATGATGTCGGCGCAAGCGAAGAAGAGCGCAACGAAATGACCAAGATCATCTATGAGGAGTCTCAGCGCATGGGTCGACTGGTCACGGACCTATTGAACTTGGCTCGTCTGGAATCAGGACATATGCGACTCTACAAAGAATTGGTGCAATTCAATAATGCTATTGAGCGAATGAGCTTGAAATTCAGCCAAGCCGCGAAAGAGAAAGGCATCGAACTGAGCTTTACGTCACAACTCGATGACTGGGCGGCAGCGGAACTCGATGAAGACCGCATCGAACAGGTCATGACGAATTTGATTGATAATGCACTTCGCCATACGCCGCAGGGAGGGCAAGTACACGTGCACGTCGAAAACATAGGAGACTACGCAAAAGTTTCGATCAACGATACCGGGGCAGGAATTACAGAGAAAGACCTGGAGTTCGTCTTTGAACGCTTTTATAAAGCCGATAAAGCAAGAACGCTCGGCAAAGGCGGCACAGGGCTCGGCCTCGCGATTGCCAGCAATATTATCAAAGCGCATTCGGGTGAAATCTACGCCGAAAGCAAATTCGGCGAAGGTACTTCATTCATCTTCACATTGCCGTTGAAGAAAATGTAACTTTTGTTGTTGTCTTGACGACTAATCCAAGGAACGGGGGGAGTTGCGTGAATGACTCCGTGTTTCATCGGCTGTACGATCAATACCATCAGGATGTCTTTCAGTTTTTGGTGTATTTAGTGAAGGATCGCCACGTGGCAGAAGATTTAATGCATGAAGTTTATGTAAGGGTGTTGCGTGCTTATGACCGGTTTCAAGGGAAGAGTTCCGAAAAGACGTGGCTTTTTTCAATCGCTAAAAATGTCGCCATTGATCATTTCCGTAAAACCGCAGTAAGGAAAAAGCATACGATGGATTTCTTTGACTGGGAAACCCAGCAATTGGTGTCAGCTGAACGAATACCGGAAGAAGTTTCATTGCTTAATGAAGACAAGGTCCGCTTGTATCAAATGCTTGATTTGTGTACAGGCGACCAGAAGCTCGTCATCATCATGCGTTATTTCCAAGATCTCTCCATTGCGGAAACGGCTGAAGTCCTGGAGTGGTCGGAAGGCAAAGTCAAAACGACACAACACCGGGCAATCCGGTCCCTCCGCCAGAAATTACTAGAAGCAGAAGGGGGAGGAGAATATGCCGAATGACAAATGGAACGATGAAAAAATCGAAAATTTGTTGCGGGATTTCCCCAAAATACAAGACAATCGGCCCAAAGCCGAAGTGTATAAAAAGCTTTCCCATCAAGAGCAAACACCGAGACAGCCGAAACGCTGGCTGCCGCTGCTGGTCGCAATCGTCGCATTTTTGAGCATTTCGGTGCTTGTGGTTTCATTGCCGCAGCAAAATGGAACTGATTCTAGCAGCAGCGAAAATGACAACAGCGATGCAGAGTCTACGATGGCGACGGACGAGGCACAAACGGATCAAACTGAACAAGCCCAAGGGCCCAGCAGTGAATCTGAAGGTGCTGCAAGTCTAGCCACACAAGACCCGGAAGCCCAGCGAAGCGCAGTTTATGACAGTGAGCTAGGAGATGAGCGCGTTTTGCGAATGGGGCTAGCGTACAATGGTTATGTGGTGCCGGTAAGTTTTGTCATTCCAGTGCAACTGACCGATATGGCAGAACCGGATGCGATCGAATTATATGAAACATTCGCCAGTCAAATCGATGAATCCGCATTGGGGTTTGATGAGTATCATCCTTATGAAGGCAAGCTCGAGCAAAACGCTTCGACCATCAGCCACTTCCTGCCGGACGGGCATTCCTATGATCAAGGTTCAGCTTCCACCTTGCTGTATTTATCCAGCTTGGAAGAAACATTTATGGATCAGCAGGAAATCCGTGTATTGGACGAAGAAGGAGAGGCTGCGCAATTATCTCATGTAGGGACAGTGGAACCGCTCGTTCCCGGCGAGCAGGGCCAGAGTTTTTACTTGCTAGCTTCGTCAACAGGTGACTGGCATTTGGCTCCCGCGTATGGCATGTCGCCGGACACTGTAGAAGCTGCGCTGATGGCACTTCAGCAAACGCCGAATGACGATTACCAATCGCCGATTCCGAAAGAGATCCGTTACCGCGTTGAATTGAACGGGACAACTGCCGATGTGATTTTCGAAGAGCAGTTGGATCTGAACGCACTCGATGAAGTTGAAGCGATGCAAATGATCGAAAGTATGGCGCTCACGGCGCAATCCTACGGTTCATCGCTGACGCTATCCAACACGACACAAGCGGAATGGGCAGGCTTCGATTTCTCTGGAAACTTGGAATTGCCGGTTTCACCCAACCGCATCGATTGGCCAGTGAAATAAAAAAAAGGCAGCGATGTAAGCAGTATGGTTTACATTGCTGTCATTTTTTTATAAGATTAGGTTGTATAAAAAAATATCGATTCATCTTCGGGGCAGGGTGCAATTCCCTACCGGCGGTAATTGGGCGTAATAGTCCATCAGCCCGCGAGCCGTAAAAGGCAGGATTTGGTGAAATTCCAAAGCCGACAGTATAGTCTGGATGGGAGAAGGTGAAGGTACGGACGCATGCCGTTTTAATGGCGGACCGTTTATTTCAGTGTGCCTGACTCTCCCTTAAGTGAACTTTGCTTAAGGGATTTTTTATGGCAATGCGCTCCGAACCTTTCTTCTGGTGAATCACGACAAGGAGAGAGGAACATGAAGAACAAAAAATTGCAATCGATGATCGTCATCGGTATGCTGAGCAGCATTTCATTTGTGTTGATGCTATTCAATTTTCCGCTGCCGGCATTGCCAGCATTTTTGAAAGTGGATTTCAGCGATGTGCCGGCATTAATTGCGGCCATTACCATGGGGCCTGTAGCTGGGGTCTTGGTAGCATTCTTTAAAAACGTATTGGACTGGATTTTTTCAGGAAGCCCGACTGGCGTGCCTGTAGGGCATATGGCGAATTTCGCGACGAGCCTATTGTTCATTTTGCCGGTCTACGCCATTTACCGTAAAGTCTCCACAAAAAAGGGAATTGCATTCGGTTTAGTCATTGGGACATTCTCGATGGCGATTGGCATGAGCTTGCTAAATTATTTCGTCTTTCTACCGATGTATACGTATTTCCTAAACATGCCTGAACAGACTGGGAACGCATTGTACACAACCATTGTTCTCGGGATTCTGCCTTTCAACTTGATCAAAGGCTTGGCGCTTACAACCGTCGTCTTATTGATCTTTGGCAGCATGCATACCTGGATTGAAAAACAACGTTCCTATTATTTATCATAAAAAGAAGCGGCTGGAAGATGATTCTTCCGGCCGCTTTTTCTATTGACCAAGATTTGGTCAGTCTTCGTATTTAAGTGGGTCCCCTTCAAATGGCTCGTCTGCCACTTTGATGGAATCGGTCGGGCATCCTTCGAATGCGTCTTCCATATCCTCCATCAGCTCATCTGGCACTTGTTCAGTCCCCGTGTTATCATCAAGAATAACGAAGGCGATGCCCTCATCATCATAATCGTAAATGTCCGGTGCTGCTGCTCCACAAGCCCCGCATGCGATACACGTATCTTTATCAACAATGGTATATTTAGCCATTCCAGTTCCTCTCCTTTATCTCCGAACAAGTTCAGTTGTACTATCGTGTTTATTCTATAGATATTTCATGAGTTTTTCAACCCAAAACCGCCAGGAGGGCAATTCAGTGCGATTCGATGAAGTCGTTTTAGCAATCATGAGAGCGGTAGACGGTCAACGGACCGTTTCTTCCCCTTATCATTTAATTAAAGGAAAGAAATCAGGGCAAACGATTCAGGACATTGGCTATTTCGGTTTGCATCCTTATTTTGCTGTGCTTCCGAAACTGGACAAGCAAGAATACCTGGCATCCATTGACAGACTGCAAACGCAAGGCTATTTGATTCCGGATGACAACAGCGTCAAGCTCCATCGCTCCGCATTCGACCTGGAAATTCCGTCTACGCCTTTGAACGGCTGGAAATACAGAAGCAATGAAAATCGCTTTTTTGCGCGCCTATCGCTAGTGGTCCAGACGATGTCCAATTTTATGCAAGGCCAAAAGCGATTTGATCCAGTCGTCACCGATGAAACGGTGCAGATGTGGGCAAAGGCTTATTTGAACCGCATCGATTTCCGCTCACCTGCTGTTCAAGAAGCTTTCAAAAACCAACTTGAATCCAGCTTGGCTTTAGCAAAAACAACCGAAGCGCATAAGGATATCCTGATGGAGCGTTTGTCGGGCTATGGAGTCGGCGGGCTCACATGGGATCAATTGGCCATGGAGCATAAGCTCTTGCCAATTGATGTAAAAATTGCAGTGGTTGAAGCAGTGCATGCTTGGCTCGATGTACTTGAAGAGATGAAACATCCAATGCTTGCGGGTCTGCTTGAAGGGATCGTCCAGACATCCGCCTTGACGGAATCGGCGAAGCGAACACAAAATCTGGCCGAACGCGGATTTTCACTGAAACAGATTGCGGAACTCCGGCAGTTGAAAACGAGTACCATTGAAGATCATTTTGTGGAGATGGCCATGAACGATCCCGCGTTCAGTTTTGCGCCATTTATGGACGAGCATTTGTTCGAATCAATTAAACACATCAGTAAAGAGCTGAAGTCGATGCGTCTGCGGGATATTAAAGAACGTTTGCCAGAAGCCAGTTACTTTCAGATTCGGCTGGCGCTGGCGATGAGAGGAGGCGTCACATGAATCTTGAAAAACTGTTATATGACGCTTACGGCTACACGGAATTTCGCCCCGGCCAAAAACAAGTGATCGAGCAAGTGCTGGCGGGACGCGATGTTTTGGCGCTGCTGCCGACAGGAATGGGGAAATCATTGTGTTATCAGCTTCCTGGGAAGGTATTGCCAGGCGCTATTGTCATCGTTTCGCCGCTTTTATCATTGATGCAAGACCAAGTTGCCCAATTAAAAAAAATGGGCGAAAAATCGGTCATTGCCATCAATTCATTTATGAAACCGGAAGATCGTGAAAAGGCATGGAATACGCTTGGCACTTATAAATTTATCTTTGTGGCCCCCGAAATGCTTGTCCAGCCATATGTACTTGGCAAGTTGAATGCACTTGGCATCTCGTTGCTAGTCGCTGATGAAGCACATTGCATTTCTCAGTGGGGCTTCGATTTCCGCCCTGATTATTTGCGCATTGCAGAGGTTTTGCCCAAGCTTGGCAATCCGCAAACTTTGGCACTGACCGCGACGGCGACCGATAAAGTAACAGATGAAATCAAGCATTATTTAAAATTGAGCGATCCATTCATCTACTCACATCCGATGGATCGGGAAAATATCAGTTATGACATTCGAAAATTCGAGAATGATCATGAGAAGCTAGAAGCATTGATGAACTTGGTCGCAGAATATGGCGGGCCGGGAATTATTTATGCCGGGACGCGCCGGAAATCGCAGGAATTGGCAGAGCGACTCCTCACGCTTGGCATCCGTGCGGCATTCTATCATGGCGGGATGGAGCAACAGGACCGCATTTTCGTCCAACAGCAATTTGCCAATAAAGAACTGGAATGGGTATGTGCGACCAATGCGTTTGGCATGGGGGTCCATATTCCCGATATCCGCCACGTGATCCATTTCCAATTGCCTTCTTCAATAGAAGGATATGTTCAGGAAGTCGGGCGTGCTGGCCGGGACTCTTTGCCTTCACTTGCGACTTTGTTATACGCAGCAGGCGACGAGCGGCTCGTAGAAAGTTTGATCATGGACGATTTGCCCGAACGCCATGAAATCGAGCTAATCTATGAGCGGGGCGAAGAAGCGAAGCATTTGATTGAGCAAGGAATGATGAGAGAAACGGCATATCGCATCATTTCTTACTGGCGCGAGCGCCTGCCCCTTCAAGGCACATTGAACCAGATCGAACGATTGAAAATAGAAAAACAACGACAAGCGGCATCTGTGCGTGGGCTGGTACATTCAAGCGGCTGCATCCGCCAATACATCAGCATGAGTTTTGATCAAAAAAACCCCAGCATACCGCCTAATTGCTGCAGTTTTCACGGTATTGACCATAGCTTGTTCAAAGGCAACCGAAGGGAGCTGAAAGCGTCGCAGCACGGCTCCTGGAAAGAGCGTTTGAAGGTCCTTCTCCCTATATGAAAATCTCTATTTCTATTATTTACAAATAAGTCTTTTTTCGTCATAATAGATATATTAGTACAGATAGGGGTAGTCGTGAAATGGGAAACGATAATTATCATGAATCAATGGAAAAGAATCGCCAGGAATTGTCACAGGAACGCATGGCAGAATTGACGAGGCGCGCACGCCAAATGCCCAAGCCGAAAAGCAGGGGCTTGTTATTGCCTTCCTTGTTTTTCATCTTTATCTTGATTCCGGTCACTTTGTTGATCTATGTTGCGTTTTACTATGAACCGGATGACACGCTAACTGCCAAAACAAACGAAAATGAAGTCAGCTTCGAACTAAACTCCCAGCCGCCTTCTGATAGCACAGTGCTCGCGGCTGCAGACGACCAGGAGAAAGACGAAGAAGAAAAGAAAAGTGCCAAAGCGAAAGAAGCACAAGAACAAAAAGAATTGAAAGAAAAAGCGCGCGAACGTGAGGAAAAGGCAGCTGCGAAAGAGAAAGAAAAGGCAGCTGCAGAACAGCAAGCAGAGAAAAAAGCCCAGGAAATAGCATTGGCAGAACAAAAAGCGCGTGAAGAAGCCGAAGCAAAAGCTGAAGCCGAAGCAAAAGCTGAAGCCGAAGCAAAAGCTGAAGCCGAAGCAAAAGCTGAAGCTGAACAACGTGCGCAAGCTGAAGAAAAAGAAAAAGAAGAGCAACAGGAAACGCCGACTGCAGGCGGCAAGACAGTAACCGTCCAATCGAGTGAAACGCTTTACCGCATTGCCGTCAATAATTACGGAGCAAGCGGTGCAGCCGCCGCTGTGGAGAAGATCAAACAGGCCAATGGATTGGCATCTAACGATATCAGCCCTGGACAAACATTGATTTTGCCCTAAAGCGAGATTAAATACCTCCTGTAAGGGAAAAGATAGATAGAATCTAAAAAGAGGTGAGCAAATGTTTGTCAAAAGTGCATTAGTGAAAAAAGAAAGATGCTACACAGTAACACCAGAAGATACGATGGAAAAAGGGCTCGAGCTATTGGAACAGCATTCCATTGATGCATTGCCTGTCGTCGATGGCGACCAGTTCAAAGGAATCTTTACGTGGTACCATGCTTATCGCGCCTTTTTCTATTCGAACGCCCAAAAAGATGAGTTTGTGCGTTCGACAAAAGTGAAAGATATCATGGTCAACCAAGATGTTTACTTGAATATCGATGACGTGTATGAGAGAGCTTTAGTGGAACTGCGTGATTTCCCAATCATCGCTGTTGTCGATGAAGGAAAATTTCTTGGAATTGTCACTCGATTTGATGTCGTCAACCAATTGCAGAGTGCATTCGGCATGAAGAAATCAGGGGTTCGCATAACCGTTACTTCAGTCGAATCAGAAGGCCGCATTGGGCGGCTTGGTGAAATCATTGAAAGACATAAAGAATCCGTCATTTCACTCGTTACTTTTGATGAAACCGATAAAATGGTGCGCCGTATCGTCCTGAAGGTCATGAAAAAGAACAATATTGAAAAATTCACAAAGGAACTGGAAAAATCCGGTTTCCGTATTCTAGATATCACTGAAGATTGAATAGCGGCTTGAACAAGAAAACATAAGCGCAGCTTATGTTTTTTTGTTGCTTCGGAAAGGATGTACATGATGAAATGGATGTTACGGATTGGATTAGCAAGCTTGGCATTACTGGCATGGATGTTCCGTGCGGCTCATAGCGAAAACAAGGAGACAGCCGCCATCCGCTTGTCGGGAGAGGCACAGTTTGCTCCTTTTAAATTGCTGTTTATCTCCGATGTTCACCGGCGCAAGCTTCGGCGCGATATGTTCAACGATACAGTCGATCTCGTCGTCATCGGTGGGGATTTTGTCGAACGGGGGGTGCCGGAACAACGCATCCGTGAAAACTTGCGGATTTTAAGTGAACTTGCCCCGGTATATTATGTATTCGGAAACAACGACAGGGAAATTGGCGAAGAGCGATTAAGGGCATTGCTCGGAGAACAAAGTGCCACAATCCTGGACGATGAAGCGGTTGAATTGTTCGGCAATGCTCGACTTAAATTAACAGGAATCGATTATTTCGCTTTTCGGGATCATAGTGTGGAAGATGCTTTCCGTACTGTGGAAAAAGGCGATTCCGTCATTTTCATCTCCCATACGCCATTTGTCTTTAAGCATGTAAAACAACATTATCCTGTCAGTCTGATGATCGCAGGCCATACCCACGGAGGCCAGATCAGGTTTGGCCCGTATGGAATATTCGACCGTGGCTCTTTGACAGTTTCAGATGGCATTACAGAACTTATCAGCAATGGCTTCGGCACAACGACTTTGCCGCTCCGGCTTGGCGCAAAAGCGCAATACCACGTACTTGAAATTCAGCCCGCATCAGCCAGGAAGCATTTGGCACAAAGCACTTCAATCGGCTAAGATGAATATGGACATTATTACAGGAGTGGTTGATATGGAACATGCAGATGTCATCATTGTAGGAGGCGGCCCGTGCGGTTTATCGGCTGCCATAGAATTACAGAAAATGGGACTACATCCCATCATTCTCGAAAAAGGCAATATCGTCAATGCTATCTATCATTACCCGACGCACCAGACGTTTTTCAGCAGCAGCGAAAAATTATCCATCGGGGATGTGCCTTTCATTACGGAAGACCGCAAGCCAAAGCGTAATCAAGCGCTTGTCTATTACCGTGAAGTGGTTAAGCGGCACGCATTAGATGTGCGGGCATTCGAGACGGCTTTATCGATTGAACAATCGGACGGTTTTTACGTTAAAACGACCAAAAATGATTATCACGCAAGGTATGTAGTAGTAGCGACAGGCTATTATGACCATCCGAACAAACTTGCAGTGCCAGGTGCTGATTTGCCCAAAGTGATGCATTATTTCAAGGAAGGGCATCCTTATTTCGATCGAGACGTGTTAGTGATTGGCGGCAAAAATTCGGCAGTGGATGCAGCGCTGGAATTGCACAAAGCCGGCAGTCGGGTAACGGTGTCCTATCACGGCACGAGCTATTCGAAAAGTGTCAAGCCGTGGATTTTGCCGGAATTTGACGGGCTCGTGAGACAAGGCGAAATTACTATGCTATTCGATTCCATCATCGACGAGATTCGCGAAGATGAAGTGGAACTGACTGTAAACGATACAAAAGAAACCTTTGCGAATGATTTTGTCTTTGCCATGATCGGCTATCATCCGGACCATAAATTTCTCCGGCAAATGGGAATCGACATCGATGCAGCAAGCGGCAGGCCGTCTTTTGATGAAGAAACGATGGAGACCAATGTCGAGGATTTGTTTATCGCTGGCGTCATCGCGGCCGGGAACAATGCCAATGAAATCTTTATTGAGAATGGCCGTTTCCACGGCCAGCAGATCGCGGCGGCGATAGCAAAAAAACAAGCACTGAGAAATTCAACAGACTAGATTATCCAAAAGAGGTGCATTATGAAAAAGAAAGTATCGTTAATCACAACAGGCGGCACCATTGCCAGCAAAGCTATCTCAGATGATGGCTTGTTGAAATCCGGTGCCATTTCAGGGAAAGACCTGGCAGAACTTTGCCAATTGCCATCTGAGATTGAAGTAAAAGTGATCGATGTTTACCAATTGCCAAGCATGCATATTGGTTTCGATGAAATGAACATCGTCAAGGAAGCGATTTTGAAAGAATTACAAGACCCAGAAGTGGAAGGCGTCGTGGTCACCCACGGCACCGACACATTGGAGGAAACAGCTTATTTCCTGGATTTGACTGTGGGCGATGAACGGACGGTCGTGGTGACTGGCAGCCAGCGAGCGCCCGAGGCAGTTGGGACAGATGTCTACTCTAATTTGCGCAACTCGATTTACGTTGCTGTCGACCCAGTGATCAAAGATGTTGGAACAGTCGTTGTTTTCAATGAGCGGATTTACAGCGCGAAATATGTCAAAAAAGTGCATGCCAGCAACTTGCAGGGCTTTGATTCATTCGGCCACGGCTATTTAGGCATTATCGATAATGATAAAGTCCGCATTTACCAAAAGCCGGTACATCGTGAAGTGCACCGTGTGCCAGGCGGCATGCCGCGCGTCGATATCGTCAAATGCTATTCAGGCCAAGAAGGTTCGATTGTTGATATGCTGGCTGAAAACGGATCGAAAGGCATCGTCTTGGAAGCGGCTGGACGCGGCCAAATTTCGCCTCATATGGTTGAAGCGGTCGAACGAGCCGTGGCATCCGGCATTCCGGTCGTATTGACGACAAGCGCCGAAGAAGGCAACGCATATCCGGCTTACAGCTATCCAGGAAGCGCGCACGATTTGCTGATGCGCGGCGTTATTTTAGGAAGTGATTACGACAGCAAGAAAGCGCGCATCAAGTTGGCGATCTTGCTGTCGGGCAATGAAGCGATCGATAAGGAAGCGTTCGAGATTTAACAGCACCGGATGAATGGAATGGAGGAGGGCGTCTATGTTAGAGCTGTTGACGGTAGCGATTGCGCCTGGGCTCGCATTGTTCAGTTATTTTTATTTGCGTGATCAATTTGCAGGAGAACCGTCGAAATTGATCTTTCACTGCTTTTTATACGGCGCTCTTCTGACATTCCCGATTCTCTTTATCCAATATGTGTTTGAAGCTGAGAGTGTATTCCAAAACCCCTTTGTGAAATCTGTTTTGTTCTCAAGTTTATTGGAAGAGTTCTTCAAGTGGATTGTTCTGTTGGCTGCAGTGTTCCGCCATATCGATTTCGAAGACCCGTATGATGGGATTTTATATGGCGCGAGTTTGTCGCTCGGGTTCGCCACGGTCGAAAATATTCTGTATCTTCTCGAATTCGGGCTTGGCGCAGCTTTCGTGCGGGCTTTTCTTCCGGTTTCAAGCCATGCTTTATTCGGTGTGGTTATGGGTTTTTACTTTGGGAAAGCGAAATTCAGCAAAAAACGGGAAAGCAAGTGGTGGCTTTTGGCAGCTTTAGTTGCGGCGTCTATCTTACACATCGCCTACAATGCGTCTCTTTATGCCTACGATAATCTATTGTACGGCGCTGTCCCGTTCATGCTGTTTTTATGGTGGTTCGGTTTGCAAAAAGTTCGCCAGGCCCACCAATTATCGGTCAGCCATTACCACAAACACACGCCCATTGATTAGTTCAAAAGCCTTTCGCAGAAGGGCTTTTTCTTTTTGCGCAGCTTCGGGTGCTGAACTATTCAGTACACGCTTCCATTTTGCCCAAAACCTTTAGCATATTGTGATAAAATAAAATCATTACATAAGATGGGGTGACAGTTTTGACGAAAGTTATACAAATCGCAATCGACGGGCCGGCTGCTGCGGGCAAGAGTACGATCGCTAAAATAGTAGCAGAAAAATTAGGCTATATTTATATCGACACTGGCGCGATGTATCGTGCCATCACATTGAAGGCGTTGAACGCAGGCATTAATCTGGCGAGCAATGAAGAAGCCGGGGCTTTACTCGCGGAGACCGAAATCGACTTGATCCCGGTAGAAGGCGGGCAGAACGTGCTGCTCGACGGTGAAGACGTGTCGGAAGCGATCCGCTCCCAATACGTGACGAAGGCTGTGTCGGAAATGTCTGCCCATGAATTGGTCAGAAAGCGCATGGTTGAGCTTCAGCAAAAGCTTGCGGAAGACCGCGGCGTTGTCATGGATGGCCGCGACATCGGCACGCATGTTTTGCCGGACGCCGCGCTCAAAGTATTTATGTCTGCTACAGTCGAAGAACGCGCTAGACGCCGTTTTGAGGAAAATAAAAAGCGCGATATCATGACGCCGCTTATCGAACTTCAGGAGGAAATTGCCATGCGCGACAAGATGGATTCAGAACGTGAAGTGGCGCCTTTGAAGCAAGCAGAAGATGCAGTGTTTCTAGATACGACACCTTTGACGATTGCACAAGCGGCGGATGCCATCTTAAAACTAGCGGAAGAGAGGCTGATGGCGTCATGAATTTATATGCAGTAGGAAAAACGCTCGTGAAGACTGCGCTGAGCCCGCTATACCGCTTCCAAGTCAGCGGCACAGAGAAATTCCCGAAAACGGGCGGAGTGCTTCTTTGCAGCAACCACATTCACGCACTCGATCCGCCAGTGGTCGGCATGACGGCGCCAAGAACTGTACATTTCATGGCAAAAGAGGAATTGTTCAAAGCCCCGGTACTCGGTTCGATCCTGCCGAAAGTTAATGCTTTTCCGGTAAAACGAGGCATGAGCGACAGAGAAGCGCTAAGGACGGCATTGAAGCTGCTAAAAGGCGGCGAAGTTGTCGGGCTGTTCCCGGAAGGCACACGTTCGACTGACGGCATATTGAAAAAAGGCTTGAGCGGTGCTGGTTTTTTTGCCCTTCGCGGCAACGCAGATGTTATGCCGTGCGCCATCATCGGACCGTATAAACCGTTTGGAAAAGTAAAAGTGGTCTACGGCGAGCCAATTTTGATGGACCCTTATCGTGAGCGAAAAGCTTCCGCAGAAGAAGTGACGGAAGCCATCATGGCTAGTATTCAAAAAATTCTGGATGAAAACGCTGAAAATAAGTGATTATTTTTGTTTTTATTAGAGAATTCGAATAAAATAGAAGATGGATAGTTTGTGAAGGAGGGCTACTTATGTCAGAGGATATGAATTTGATGGAAAACCGTGACTTCCAAACAGGGGATCGCGTAAAAGGAATAGTCGCCAAAATCGAGGAAAAAGCGGTAACGGTGACAATTGATGGAGCGCCGTTCGACGGGATCATCCCGATCAGCGAGTTATCGAGCCTCCACATCGAAAAAGCTTCAGACTCGGTCCAAGAAGGAGACGAGCTTGAATTGATCATCACGAAAGTGGAAGACGAGAACTTTGTGTTGTCGAAACGCAAAGTCGATGCTGCATCCGCTTGGGACGATCTCGAGAAGAAATTCGAATCCGGTGAAATCATCGAAGCGGAAGTGAAGGATGTCGTCAAAGGCGGCTTGGTCATTGACCTCGGCGTGCGTGGTTTTGTGCCGGCTTCACTCGTGGAAGATTATTTCGTCGAATCTTTTGAGGATTATAAAGGCCGTGTCATGACCTTTAAGATTGTTGAAATGGAAAAAGAGAACAACCGCTTGATCCTTTCCCACCGTGCTGTCGTGGAAGGTGAAAAAGAATCCAAGAAAGAACAAGTGATGGATTCCATCAATGCAGGTGACGTGCTTGACGGCAAAGTGCAGCGCATCGCGTCATTTGGCGCATTCGTCGATATCGGCGGAGTGGACGGGCTTGTCCATATTTCCCAATTGTCGCATGAACATGTCGACAAAGTGTCGGATGTTGTAACGGAAGGCCAGGAAGTAAAAGTTAAAGTGCTTTCTGTTGACCGTGACTCTGAACGCATTTCACTGTCGATTAAAGATACATTGCCTGGGCCATGGGATGCCATTGATGAAAAGGCGCCAAAAGGCTCTGTCCATAAAGGGACAGTGAAACGTCTTGTCAGCTACGGCGCGTTTGTTGAAGTGCTCCCGGGAGTAGAAGGCCTTGTGCATATTTCGCAAATCGCGCATAAGCACATCGCTACGCCTCACGAAGTCCTTCAGGAAGGCCAGGAAGTTGAAGTGAAAGTGCTCGAAGTCAACAAAGAAGACAAGCGTTTGTCACTCAGCATCAAAGAGCTTCAGGAAAAAGAAGCGGAACAGGACTTCTCACAATACGATATGCCGGAAGAAGCATCCGGATTCTCGATTAGTGATGTCATTGGTGATAAATTAAAAGGGTTCAAATCCGAATAAATGTCACGGGCAAAAAGAAAGATGGATCATATCAATTATGCATTGTCCACCGGGCAATGCCGGGCTACTTGGCTCGATTGCGTCCGTTTTGTCCATCAGGCACTGCCGGGAATTGGCGTTGCTGATGTATCGTTGGAACCCAAAACAGGTGATTTGAACCTAAAATCACCTGTTTTTATTAATGCCATGACCGGAGGCGGCGGTTCTGAGACTTTGCAGCTGAATGCCATGCTTGCACGGGCTGCAAAAGAAACAGGAATTGCCATGGCGGTCGGTTCACAAATGGCCGCGCTAAAAGACAGGCAGGAGCGTGAAAGCTATCGTATCGTCCGGAAAGAAAATCCGGACGGAACGATCTTCGGGAATCTTGGCAGCGAAGCGACAGTCGAACAAGCGCTTGAAGCAGTCGAGATGATTGAAGCAGATGCGCTGCAGGTTCATTTAAACGTCGTCCAGGAATTGACGATGCCAGAAGGCGACCGGCAGTTCCGCGGGGCGCTTGATCGCATTGGCATGATCGCTGAAGCACTCGACGTGCCGGTTATTGTCAAAGAAACAGGCTTCGGGATATCACTGGAAACGGCGATGGCGCTCGAGAAGACTCAAGTAGCGGCAATCGATGCAAGCGGCTTTGGCGGCACCAATTTTGCCAGCATCGAAAACGAACGCAGGCAACGCAAATTAGCTTATTTCGAAGACTGGGGCATCCCAACGGCTGCTGCAATCGTCGAATGCCGGCAAGGCTTCAGCCGCAGCGTATTGGCTTCAGGTGGTCTTCAAGACGCCGGAGACATAGTCCGTGCATTTCGTCTCGGCGCAGACGCTGCAGGCATTGCTGGCAGTTTCCTGAAGCATGCAGTTAGTCTTGGGGAAGTTGGCTTGATCGAAGAAATCAATGGGTTGCACGAAGATGTGCGCATGTTGATGACTGCACTCGGGGCATGTACAATTGAAGATATCCGCTCCGCCCCTGCAGTCATCAATGGGGAATTGCTGTCCCATTTGCAGCAAAGAGGCTTTGAGACGCAACATTTTGCAGTTCCTTTGAAAAACTGAATATTGGACAATTTAAGGGGATGGACATTATTCAGATGCCATCCTCTTTTTCATGTATAATAGGCTTATCAGAAGTGGAAGGATGAATTAATTATGTCAAAACCGGTAGTAGCAATTGTTGGCCGGCCGAATGTAGGGAAATCCACGATTTTTAATCGCGTGGTCGGAGAACGTGTCTCCATCGTGGAAGATATTCCAGGGGTTACACGTGACCGCATCTACAGTTCGGCAGATTGGCTGACGCACGAATTCAACATCATCGATACAGGAGGCATCGACCTTAGCGACGAGCCATTCCTCGAACAGATCCGCAGCCAGGCAGAAGTGGCTATGGATGAAGCGGATGTCATCATCTTTCTCGTCAACGGGCGGGACGGCGTGACAGAACAGGACGAGCAAGTCGCGAGAATTCTGTACCGTACGAAAAAACCAGTGGTGCTGGCTGTCAATAAAATTGACAATCCCGATATGCGCCACATGATTTACGATTTCTATTCTCTTGGAATCGGCGAACCTTATCCGGTTTCCGGATCGCACGGGCTTGGCCTTGGCGATCTATTGGATGAAGTGGCGAATCACTTCCCTAAAGAAGACGAGGAAGAATATCCGGACAACGTCATTAAGTTTTCGTTGATCGGACGCCCGAACGTTGGGAAATCCTCGTTGGTCAACGCCTTCCTGGGTGAAGACCGTGTCATCGTCAGTGAAGTGGCTGGAACAACCCGCGACGCCGTCGATACACAGTATGAATACGACGAGCAGCCTTATGTCATCATTGATACAGCAGGCATGCGCAAAAAAGGGAAAGTGTACGAAAGCACCGAAAAATACAGCGTGCTTCGTGCTTTGCGAGCGATTGAACGCTCCGACGTTGTGTTGGTTGTCTTGAATGCAGAAGAAGGCATTCAAGAACAAGATAAGAAGATTGCAGGATATGCTCACGAGGCAGGGAAAGCAATCGTCATCGTCGTCAATAAATGGGATGCCCTGAAAAAAGATGACAAGACTTTAAATAAATTCACTCAGCAAATCCGCGAACATTTCCTGTTCTTGGATTATGCCCCGATCATTTTCGTTTCCGCACTCAGCGGGCAGCGTGTACACAACATCCTTGATATCATCAACCGCGTCAATGACAACCATTCACGCCGCATCCAGTCAAGCATTCTCAATGAAGTAATCGAAGATGCCGTAGCGATGAACCCAGCACCGTCGGATAAAGGGCGCCGTCTGCGTCTTTATTATGTGACGCAAGTGGCAGTCAAGCCGCCGACTTTCGTGGTGTTCGTCAACGAACCGGAAATGATGCATTTCAGCTATGAGCGCTTCTTGCAAAATCGCATCCGGGAGAGCTTTGATTTCGAAGGCACGCCATTGCGCTTGATTACACGGGCACGTACTTAAATTTAATCAGCGGGTGTTTTCACTTTCTTGCTGATATTAATTGATCCAATCGGACTTTAAGGAACAACATGGCTCCCACTTGAAGAGGTGGGAGTTTGGTTTTCTTAAAGCAGGATAAAGGAGAGATAAAGATGGAAAAAGTCACTGTATTTGGTGCAGGGAGTTGGGGAACGGCGCTCAGTTATGTACTGGCGCAAAATGGCCATGATCTTCTATTATGGACCCATCGCCAAGACCAAGCGGATGAGATCAATCAACATACGAATAAGCGCTATTTAAAAGAGACCATTTTACCGAAGTCTTTAAAAGCGACAGCAAATCTTGACGAAGCGGTGGCACATGCCGATATTTTTGTATTGGCCGTTCCGACAAAAGCCATTCGCGAAGTTTCAAAAGATATTCGTGAACGGATGACGAGAAAAGGCTTATTTGTCCATGTGTCAAAAGGCATCGAACCAGATTCGCTCAAGCGGATCAGCGAGATGATCCGTGAAGAAATTTCTGCTGACCTGATCGAGGAAGTCGTCATTTTGTCCGGGCCAAGCCATGCGGAAGAAGTGGTGCAAGAACATCCGACAACCGTGACGGCAGCTTGCGAAAATACGCAAGCTGCGAACCGTGTCCAGGATTTGTTCATGAACTCTTACTTCCGTGTCTACACAAATACGGACGTCATTGGAGTGGAAATTGGCGGGGCTTTGAAGAATATTATCGCTTTAGCGGTTGGCATCACAGATGGCCTCGGCTATGGCGATAATGCGAAAGCTGCGATCATGACGCGCGGCCTTGCTGAAATTGCACGCCTCGGCGTCAAGATGGGTGCGACGCCGCTGACCTTCTCCGGTTTATCGGGTGTTGGTGACTTGATCGTTACATGCACAAGCGTCCATTCACGCAACTGGCGGGCAGGCAATATGCTTGGCAAAGGCAAAAATGTCGAAGAAGTGTTAGATGAGATGGGCATGGTCGTCGAAGGGATTCGGACCACAAAAGCTGCCCACCAATTGGCTGCTGAATACAAAGTGCCTATGCCGATAACCGAAGCATTGTATGCGGTGTTGTTTGAAGGCGTCAAGCCGGAGAATGCCGTGGAAGAGCTGATGGGCCGCATGAAGAAAAATGAAATGGAAGATTTAATCGACTTGCTGTAATTGTCACAAACGGAGGGGCTGCTTGCTGCTGCCCCTTCTTTTTTTATGCTATACTATGGACTGAAACTCCACGAAAGGCGGCTTATTCATGAGTTCTTTGGATAAAATGTGGGTATCGTTTGCAGGCATCGCTTTCTTGATCATTTCCATGGGGATGATTTATTTGAGCCGATACAAATTGCAAAACGGCATCCTGAAATTTCTATTTGCGCTGATCGCGTACGTTCTGCTGATCCTGGGCTTCTTTATTATGGTTTTCACTGTATTCAGCGGACCGACCGGTGGCGCCTGAGGGGATGGACATAATGAAAAAAACAACAGCGTTGCTGCTTGTCCTGCTGACAGCAAGCCTTCTTACGGCTTGTGCGTATCCCAGCAGCGAGCGGGCGGAAAATCAGATTCCCTACGAAGATCAACTGGCTACTGCACAACAGGCGGTTGAACGCTATCAGGAAGCCAATAGCGGCTTATTGCCAATTAAAACACGCGATATGGACGTCGATCAATTCATCAAATATCCCGTCGATTTCGCGAAAATCGTGCCGGATTTCACTGCTGAAATTCCAAGCAATGCGTTTGAAGTCGGCGGGATTTACCAGTATGTCTTGATGGATGTCGAGGAAAATCCGACCGTCAAGCTCGTCGACCTTCGGGTAGCCGAAGGCATTCGTTCTGTGAATGTCAGAAAAAGCGCGAATGGCGGAAGGGCACCAATCTCTGAAATCATCGCCGATAATGTCTATAAGTTCAATCACGAAGCAATGGGCTTCAGTGAGGAGCCGATGGTTGAAAGCCCATACAGCGGCAAGATGCTGCCAATGGTCATTACGGGACAAGGCGACGTCTATATTGATTACTCCATTGATTTGTATGAAGCGATCCAAAACTATGAAGGCGAACTTGAACAAGGGCAGGATATCCGTTTTATCCTTTATGAAAACAGCCCCGTCGTGCCTGCATATTCACTTCCGTACACTATCGATGAAAATGGCGAGCCTATTTTCCTGACGGATGAAAAAGCCTGATATAGCACGTATTTGGCCGAAATCCACATGTTTTTGAAAATATTGGGAGTATTTGGTGGTTTTCTTTGAAATGCGGCCTATTTGTTGTTGCTATGCGATTTTCGTTGTGATACTCTTTTTACAGGATTGATGGCAAGCATCCCCTTTGAGAGGAGGTGAATAGCATGAACAAAACAGAATTAGTGAACTCTGTTGCAGAAGCGGCTGAACTTTCTCGTAAAGATGCTGCGAAAGCAGTTGACGCTGCATTTGAAGCGATTCAAGATGCTCTAACTAAAGGTGACAAAGTACAGTTGATCGGATTCGGTAACTTTGAAGTTCGTGAGCGCGCGGCCCGTAAAGGACGCAACCCACAAACAGGTGCTGAAATCGAGATCGCCGCAAGCAAGGTTCCTGCCTTTAAGCCAGGTAAAGCACTTAAAGACGCAGTGAAATAAGCTTCGGCTACTGTACATAGAATGGCTTTTGCGAGATCTAATCTTGCAAAAGCCATTCTTTTTTTCGGCCCCGTTTTTGCCAATACCCCCCGTAAATGCTACAATTCAGGTGAGAAAAGCGGAGTTGTCTCTCGGCTCAGCAGAAATAGGCGCGTGAAACTGCAATGAACAATGGCTGTTTTCAACCGCTGCCCCAAATAGAGTGATTTTTTCTACAGGAGGAAACAACGTGATAGATATGAAAAGCCATAACGTAGATTTGAACAAAATAGAGCAAGCTGTCGGAATGATTTTGGAGGCAGTCGGTGAAGATGTAGGCCGTGAAGGGCTGCAGGATACCCCAAAACGCGTCGCGAAAATGTATGCGGAAGTTTTTGCGGGATTGAAAGAAGACCCGAAAGAATATTTCCGCACAGTGTTTCATGAAAATCACGAGGAACTTGTATTGGTTAAGGACATTCCGTTTTATTCGATGTGTGAACATCACCTAGTGCCATTCTTTGGAAAAGCACATATTGCCTATATCCCACGCGACGGAGTGGTCACAGGGCTCAGTAAATTGGCAAGGGCGGTCGAAACCGTTGCAAAACGCCCTCAATTGCAGGAACGGATCACTTCCACCATTGCTGACTCGATGATGGAGACGCTGAATCCGCACGGTGTGTACGTCATGGTCGAAGCTGAGCATATGTGCATGACAATGCGCGGCATCAAGAAGCCAGGCTCCAAGACTGTCACGGCCGTGTCACGCGGAATATTAGAGACAGATGACATCAAACGGTCGGAAGTTATTACTTACATCAATATGAACTAAAACTACGGAAAAGCAGGTGTAAACAATGGCACAAACTGAATATGTGGTAATTCGTGCTCAAGAAGACGGGGTCAACGTTATTGGGTTGACGCGCGGCAATGATACAAAATTCCATCATACGGAAAAACTTGATCGCGGCGAAGTGATGATCGCACAATTTACCGAGCATACATCGGCGATGAAAATTCGCGGCAAAGCGGAAATCCATTCCGCGCACGGCATCATTGAAAGCGACGCGAAAAAATAAGCGTTAATGGTGAAGGCCGTACGGGCATTATGCTATAATATGAGCTATGGCTAACCTATGAATGGAGCAGGCAGTATGAACGGACAACAAATACAATCCAAAATCATCTCCATGGAAATCGACGTATTAAAAGCAGTTCGCCAACGAACGTTAGACCAGTTGACGGAAGGGCCTTTTGTTAAAGAGACGCGCCTGTTTTTCTTGCTGCTGCCGTTTTTTAACGGAGAGCAATGGTCGGATAAAATGGAGACAAGCGCCCGGACGGTGGCGATCGTCTACGCTGCGTTGCACGCACACGACCGGGTAAAAGAAGAAATGCCCATCAGCAAAGAACAGCAGCTGACAGTGCTCGCTGGAGATTTTTACAGCGGCATTTATTATCAATTGCTGGCTGAAGGGAAAAATATTGAAATGGTTCAAAAGCTTGCGACAGCAATCATCCAGGTAAGCGAAAAGAAAGCCTCTTTCCACGAGCTGGCATTACAGCAGCCGGAGCAAGTGGAAGAAACGGCAATCGTAATCGAAACGGCTTTATTGAATGCTTTCTATAAAGAGAATGGCTTTGGCCATTATAAGCAGCTGATGGAACAATCCTTGCTGTATATCCGCTTTGCGGAAGAGCTGGAAGCGCTGAAGAAGGGCGAGTTCAGTTATCTCCTCAGATTGCTCAGCGAAACCTTGATCCATTCGACATTCATCGAGCGTTGGCTCACTAGCCGTCTGGAAGTTTTAGGTAATGAGATATTGGAATCCATCAATGATTGCGAACTGGATTTTGAACTCAAGAATATATTGCTCCACCAAATTATTCCGCATCGGCATAGCGCTGAACCGCTGACGCGAGAAGGATGACGATGATGCAGAAAACGAAAGAACAACGAGTTCACGAAGTGTTTGAAAAAATTTCCGAAAACTACGACCAAATGAATTCGGTCATCAGCTTTCAGCAACACAATAAATGGCGCAACGATACGATGCATAAAATGCAAGTAGCAAAAGGCGCGTCCTGCATTGATGTCTGCTGCGGCACCGCGGACTGGACGATTGCACTCGGTGAAGCCGCAGGGCCTACCGGTCGTGTAGTCGGATTGGACTTCAGCCAAAACATGCTGAATGTCGGACATCAAAAAACGGCCGATATGCCACAAGTCGAATTGGTGCAAGGAAATGCAATGTCTTTGCCTTACCCGGACAATTCATTTGATTTCGCAACAATCGGCTTTGGATTGCGCAATGTGCCGGATTATGAACAGGTTTTATCAGAAATGCATCGTGTGTTAAAACCCGGTGGCATGATTGCCTGCTTGGAAACATCTCAGCCTGAAAGCATTGTATTCAAGCCGTTTTTCCGGATGTATTTCCGTTTCATCATGCCCGTATTCGGTAAGCTCTTTGCGAAAAGCTACAAAGAATATTCATGGCTTCAGGAATCGGCTAAAACATTCCCTGGCATGAAAGAGCTCGCCAAACTGTTCAGCAAAGTCGGGTTCGACAAAGTGAAATACAAACCTTACTCAGGAGGGGCTGCTGCCCTTCATATGGGATTGAAAAAGTAAACAAGCGGGAGAAGGTTATTAAGTGGAAAAGATGAAGTTAAAATTGCTCTATTCCGACCTGAAACCGGAGCTGGAACTAATCGAAAAAGAATTGGAACAGGCAGTGGATTCCGAATCCCTTCTATTAAATGATGCTTCTCTTCATTTATTGCAGGCCGGAGGGAAACGGATCCGCCCTGTTTTTGTTTTGCTCGCCGGAAAATTCGGGGATTATGATATTGAATTGCTGAAACGTGTCGCGGTCCCTTTGGAACTTATACATATGGCGTCTTTGGTCCACGATGATGTCATAGATGATTCGGAGATTCGCCGGGGTCGGCCAACCGTTAAGTCGGAATGGAATAATAGTGTAGCGATGTATACCGGCGATTTCATTTTGGCCAGGGCGTTGGAGCGGATTACGGAAATCGAATCGCCAAGAATCCACGATATCTTGTCGAAGACATTGATCGAAGTGTGCCGCGGCGAAATTATTCAAATCGAAGACAAGTACAGGCTCGATCAAAGCTTGCGGGATTATTTGCGGCGCATCAAACGCAAAACCGCGTTATTGATTTCGTCGAGCTGTGAATTAGGAGCTTTGGTGGCTGGAACCGATGAGAAAACTGCAGCGCATTTGCGCCGTTTCGGTTATTTCATCGGCATGTCGTTCCAGATCATCGACGATATCCTCGATTTTACAGCAAGCGACCAGGAGTTGGGCAAACCGGCCGGCAGTGATTTCATCCAAGGTAATATTACCTTGCCGATTTTGTACGCGCGCCGGAATCCAGAGATCTATCAGATGCTCCGTGACAATTTGAACCAAGACATTTCCGATGAAAAACGCCTGGAAATTGTCCGCACGATTCGTACGAGCAGCGCGGTCGATGAGGCTAAGCGGGTGAGTGAACGTTATTTGGAAAAGGCGCTGAAGGAACTGGACTATTTGCCAAAAGGCTCCGCAATGAAAACGATGCGCAAAATTGCCTTTTTCATCGGTAAGCGAAAGTTTTAGTTTCCAGTTGACAAATGTTCGGACAATGATAGTATTTTTTAAGGTGGGCAAAGTGCCCGAGCTTTTTAACAGAGGAGTGTTCTATAATGGAAAAAACATTTTTGATGGTAAAACCTGATGGTGTCCAACGCAATGTCATCGGTGAAATCGTTTCCCGTTTCGAGAAAAAAGGCTATCATTTGGCAGGCGCTAAATTGATGCAAATCCCGACTGAGCTTGCTGAACAGCATTACGGCGAGCACAAAGAGCGCCCATTCTTCGGCGAACTAGTAGACTTCATCACTTCTGGACCAGTTTTCGCAATGGTTTGGGAAGGCGAAAACGTCATCTTGACTGCGCGTCAAATGATGGGAGCTACAAACCCGAAAGATGCAGCTCCAGGAACAATCCGCGGCGACTTCGCAGTCACTGTCGGCAAAAACATGATCCACGGTTCTGATTCAGCTGAAAGCGCTGAGCGCGAAATCGGCTTGTTCTTCAAAGAAGAAGAATTGGTATCTTACGAAAAAACAATGAACAACTGGGTTAACTAATCCAAGTATTGAAATGCGGCCGCGCAATCGGCCGCATTTTTTTATTTTCAAGAGTGATCGGAAGAATCGAGCAGCGCGCGAAACAATGGTTTGATGTAAGCGGTTTCTTTTGTTGACGCGGTTTATTGCTATTCGAATGTTTAGTTTTCTTCATATTTAGGATAGAATTGAACAAATGCCATATGGTATAGTGATAATTAAATACTTTAGCACGTTGAAGGGAGAAAGCGTACATGCGTTACTTAACAGCAGGAGAATCTCACGGTCCACAATTGACCGCCATTATTGAAGGGTTGCCAGCGCAATTGCCTTTGACGGCGGAAATGATCAATAAAGAGTTAAAACGTCGCCAGGGAGGCCATGGCCGCGGCCGCCGCATGCAAATTGAGACAGATACAGTGGAAATTGTTTCAGGAGTTCGCCACGGGAAGACATTAGGCTCTCCTGTCGCATTGGTCGTCAAAAATGATGACTGGAAGCATTGGACGAATGTCATGGGTATTGAGCCGATTGAAGGAACCGATGAAGTGAAACGCCAGTTGACGCGCCCACGCCCGGGTCATGCTGATTTGAACGGTGGCATGAAGTATGGCCATCGTGACCTGCGGAACGTATTGGAACGTTCTTCTGCACGTGAAACGACTGTGCGCGTAGCGGTCGGCGCAGTGGCTAAGCAGCTGCTTTCTGAACTAGGCGTTAAGATCGTGTCGCACGTCACAGAAATTGGCGGCATTAAAGTCGACCCTGCAAGCTATATCGGGAAATCTGCAGATGAAATCCGTGACATTGTTGAACAGGATGCTGTTTATTGTGCAGATTCATCTAAAACAAAAGAAATGACCGATTTGATCGACGCCACGAAGAAAAATGGCGACTCGATCGGCGGTACGGTAGAAGTCATCGTGGAAGGCATGCCAGCCGGAATCGGCAGCTATGTACATTATGATCGCAAACTGGATGCGAAAATCGCAGCTTCTGTGATGAGTATCAATGCATTTAAGGGTGTGGAGTTCGGCCTCGGATTTGAAATGGCACGCCGCCCAGGCAGTGAAGTCCATGATGAAATCGTTTGGGATGAGCAACAGGGATATACCCGCAGCACGAACAACCTCGGCGGCTTTGAGGGCGGAATGACTACGGGCATGCCGATTATCGTACGCGGCGTAATGAAGCCAATCCCAACGCTCTACAAGCCTTTGAAGAGCGTCGACATCGAAACAAAAGAGCCGTTTCAGGCAAGCATCGAACGTTCAGATAGCTGTGCAGTCCCGGCAGCTTCGATCGTAGCGGAACACGTTGTCGCCTTTGAAGCGGCGAATGCATTGCTTGAGCAATTCGACGCGGATCAATTGCCGCGCCTGAAAGAGAACATTGAAAGCTACAAAGCCTATACAAAGGAGTTTTAATTCATGAGGGAGTTGCGCGTCGAGACTGAACATCCATATACGGTGCATATCGGGCAAGGGGCGATTGAGCTGCTGGGGCAGCACTATCGTGATTTGCTCGCTGCAGCCGATCAAGTGGTCGTAATCGCTGACATCCGGGTGGCTGAATTGCACTTGCCTCAGCTGCTCGAAGCGCTGGCGGATTTTCAGCCGAAAGTTTTCTGTGTGCCGGCAGGTGAAGGAGCGAAATCCGCTGAAAGCTTTATGGATTGCCATAGCTTTTTGCTTTCGGAGAATTGCTCACGCAACACGATCATTCTCGCATTTGGGGGAGGCGCAGTCGGGGATCTGGCTGGCTTTGTCGCATCGACTTTCATGCGCGGAGTGCCTTTTATCCAAGTGCCGACAACGATCTTGGCACATGACAGTGCTGTGGGGGGCAAAACCGCCATCAACCATCCACTAGGTAAAAACATGATCGGGACCTTTTATCAGCCACGGGCGGTCGTTTACGACGCCGACTTTCTCCAGACACTGCCTGAAAACGAAATCCGCTCTGGGATGGCTGAAGTGATCAAGCATGCGTTCATTTCGAATAAAGGCTGGCTTGATGAACTAATGGCGTATCAGGATTTCAGCGGGATACCCGGACAGCAACTTGAAGGCCATCTTGAAAAAGGAATCGCCGTCAAATCGGCGATTGTCGAAGAAGATGAGTTCGAGGGCGGTGTCCGCAAATTCCTCAATTTCGGTCATACATTGGCGCACGCCATCGAAGCGCATTTGGGCTACGGCAAATTGACACACGGGGAAGCTGTCGTGCTTGGCATGGCCTATGCACTCGAATTGTCTGAAAGTCACGAGCTTCCACGATTCCTGGAGTGGGCATCAGCGAATCATTATCCGCTTGCGCTATTAATTGAAATGCCATTCGCTGAACTATTGCCTTATATGAAAAAAGACAAAAAATCAACGGCTGCTGCACTGAACTTCGTTTTGCTTGGAGAAGTTGGACAGCCGTATATAGAAACAATTCCAGAACAGCGAGCACAAGCGGCTTACGATAAGCTAAGAAAAATGATCAAGGAGATGATTTGATGATTCGAGGGGTCAGAGGCGCCATCACCATCACGAAAGATGAAGCGTCCCAAATTTTGGAGCAAACGCGCCGCTTGGTCTTGGAAATGGCCAAAGAAAACGGCATTGAACCGGACGAAGTAGCTTCGGTCATCGTATCGACAACGACGGATATCTCTGCAGCTTTTCCTGCAAAAGCCGTGCGTACTATCGAGGGCTGGACGTATGTGCCGGTCATGTGCACACATGAAATGGATGTACCCGGCAGCATGCCGCTATGCATTCGTGTCATGATGCACGTAAATACGAAGCTTGCACAAGATAAAATCCAGCATATCTATATGAATGATGCTGTCAAACTGCGTCCCGATTTATCAAAGAAAAGCCAGGTGAGCCAAGCGTGAAAACAGAAGTCCTCATTATCGGCCTCGGATTGATCGGCGGATCTTTAGCAAAAGCCTTGCAGCGCAATGAAGATGTTCATGTCTCGGGCTACGATGCGGACGCATTGACTGCTAGAAAAGCGTTTAAAATGGGCATCATCCAAAGCTCGCCGCCTTCTCTCGAGCAGGCAGCCGCTGCGGCTGATGTCATTGTATTTGCCACGCCGGTCGGGGCTACTGTGAAATTAATGGAACAAAGTAAATACTGGGATTTGAAAGAACATGTCATTCTGACAGATACAGGCAGCACCAAAGTTCAAATTATGGAAGCTGCAGCGAAGTTGACACATACCTTTATCGGCGGTCACCCAATGGCTGGGTCCCACAAAAGCGGTGTTGAAGCCGCCAAAGAAGTGCTTTTTGAAAATGCCTTCTATATTTTGACGCCCGGCAAAGAGACGGCTCAGGAAGACCTTGAGAAATTGATCGGGCTTTTATCAGTCACCAAAGCCAAGATTAAAGTGTTAGAAGCGAAAGAGCACGATCATATGACGGCGATCGTCAGCCATTTCCCTCATTTGATCGCCGCTGCTTTGGTCCATCAGCTAGACCGTGAAGAGCAGTTTCCGTTTGCGCGTCAGCTCGCAGCAGGCGGTTTTCGCGACACGACGCGCATCGCTTCTGCAAATCCAGATATGTGGCGTGACATCACGACGCAAAACAATGAAATGATTGTCGAGCAGCTGGACCACTGGATGGACCAGATGACGCATTTGCGGGAGATCTTGCAAAACAATGAACCCGAGCCGATTCACCGCTTTTTCGCGAAAGCGAAGGAAACGCGCGATGAACTGCCGGTTGCTGGGCACGGTGCCATGTATTCTGTGTTTGATTTATACATCGATATCCCCGATCTACCGGGAATCATCTCGGAAATGACAGGTTATCTAGCGGAAGCTGGCATCAGCATCGTCAATTTGAGGATTTTGGAGACACGTGAAGATGTCTTCGGGATTCTCGTCCTTAGTTTCCAGACAGCGGAAGACCGCGAAAAAGCGCAACGCGTCTTTTCAAAACAGACCGCTTATGACACGTATATCTCCTGAAAGGAATGAAATTCATGTCCAAAACAATCAGCTACGCAAAACCAGCGTTAACGGGCAGCGTTCAAGTACCCGGGGACAAGTCCATCTCACACCGAGCCATCATGTTCGGTGCACTGGCACAGGGAACGACGACCGTCGAAGGCTTCCTGATGGGAGATGACTGTCTGAGCACGATCAGCTGTTTTCGTTCACTCGGAATCGATATCCAAATAGATGGCGAGCATGTGACAGTGAAAAGCGGCGGGCGGAAAGCCTGGAAAGAGCCGGATGTCGTATTGGATACCGGAAATTCAGGCACGACGACGCGCTTGATGCTCGGTTTGCTAGCGGGCACTGATTTCCATTCGGTCATGGCAGGGGACAAATCCATCGCACGCCGCCCAATGAAGCGCATTGTTGAACCTTTGCGCTTGATGGGGGCGGATATCCGCGGGCGTGACAATGGGCATTTTACGCCGCTTGCCGTCCAAGGAACAGCGCTTCAGGCAATCGACTACACGATGCCTGTCGCAAGCGCACAGGTGAAGTCCGCGGTGCTACTCGCAGGCTTATCGGCACAAGGAACCACGACTGTCCGCGAACCGGTACCGTCTCGCAACCATACAGAAATCATGCTGAAGCATTTTGGTGCAGATATCTCGCGCACTGGCGATGTTATTTCATTGACCGGAGGACAGGAACTGCATGCTGCGCATGTTCAGGTGCCTGGGGATATTTCATCCGCTGCTTTTATGATCGGCGCAGCGCTCATTGCTGAGGGCAGTGAAATCGAATTGAAAAACGTCGGCATTAACCCGACGCGCACTGGCTTGCTGGATGTGTTCGAAGCCATGGGTGCGGACATTCAAGCAAGTGGGCATACATCTGAAGGGGAAGAAGCCGCGGATTTGACGGTCCGCAGCACTTCTTTAACAGGCACGGACATCGGGGGCGATGTCATTCCTAGGTTGATCGACGAAATTCCATTGATTGCGCTTGTGGCAACACAAGCGCAAGGGCAGACCGTCATCCGCGATGCAGAAGAATTGCGCGTCAAAGAAACCGACCGCATTCAAGCAGTCGTCACCGAGCTCAAAAAACTCGGCGCTGATATCGAAGCGACAGAAGACGGAATGGTCATACAAGGTCCTACACCGTTGACTGGCGCAGCGATGAATAGCTACGGGGATCACCGCCTCGGCATGATGGCCGCAGTTGCTGCATTGATCGCAGACGGCCCTGTGACGATTGACGACCCGGGCTGCATATCGATCTCTTACCCAAACTTTTTTGAACATCTGGATAAGCTGACACAATAACTCTCCTTCGGGGGAGTTTTTATTATGCTAGCATGATGGTTTCGTGTACGATAACTATATAACGGCAAGGAATAGGTGATGCAAATGGCAACTTTACAAAATATCCAAGAAGCGGTGCAGGCCGGAGACACGGCTGCACTTGACACATTGCTCGAACAGTATTTATTGAAAGGCGATCCCGATGAACAATATGCGGTCATGGAATGGCTGCAGGAAATCGGCTTTATCGAAGAAGCGCTTCGTGTGGTGGAGCATCTTCAGTATATGTTTCCAGAAGAGGCGCAATTGCGCGTCGACCGTTCAAAGCTGTTGATCGATGCTGACCGCGAAGATGAGGCACTGAACGAGTTGATGGCGATTCCAAAAGACGATGAACTATACCCTCAAGCACTTGTTACATTAGCGGATCTGTTTCAGCTGCAGGGGCTTCTCGAGGCAGCGGAATTGCGTCTGGATGAAGCGATCGGCCTGATGCCGGACGAACCGCTCTTGCAGCAGGCAAAAGCCGAACTTTTGCTCGACTCCGGACGCTACTTGGAGTCAGCGCGGATTTATCAAGAATTGGAAAGCCGCAATGTCAAAATCGAGGGCGTGAACTTGAGCGAACGCTTGGCTGAAGTCTATAGCGCCGGCGCAGCTTACGAGGAAGCTTTGCCATGTTATGAACGTGCTTTGGAAGACGAAGCTCAGCCCGATGTATTATTCGGCGCTGCATTTGCTGCTTTCCAGGCGAAACAATACGAATTGTCGGTGAAACGGCTCGATGAACTTTTGGATGCAGACCCCGATTACTTCTCTGCTTATTTATTGAAAGCGCAATGCTTCAATATGATGGAAGACTATAAACGTGCTTACGACGCCATCAAACAAGGGCTCGCACGTGATGAGTTCGACAAGGAATTGTATTTATTTGCTGGCAAACTTGCATTGAAGCTGGGTAAAGGCGAAGAGGGCGTCGAAATGCTCCGTCAGGCGATTGCACTCGATCCCGAATATATGGAGGCTCTTTATGCATTAATCTCTTATTTCCATACAGAAGAGCGGGACGAAGAACTGCTTGAGCTTGCCTCGATGGCCGTCGAAAGCGGCAACGACTGGCATGCACTTTATCCGATGATCGCGAAAGCGTACGACCGCACAGAACAATTCAGCAAAGCTCTGGAGTATTATGAAAAAGCCTATCCGGCATTTTCCGATGACCCAGAATTCCTTGAATCCTATGCGTTATTTTTAGTAGAGGAAGGGAATCGCGACCGCGCTCTCGAAATAATTAAACAGCTTCAAGCGCTGGAGCCGGAAAACCCGCAATGGTTCGATTGGCTGCAATCGTTTGAATGAAAGGGGGAGACGATATGACTGCATCCGTTTCTGTAGGCGAGAAAAAACAATTTGTCCGCTGGTTCCTCGGATCTTATAAAATGAAAAGACGTGAATGCATTTGGATCCTCAATTATCTGTTGAGCAACGATGAATTGCTGGAGAAAACACATTTTGTCGAAGAAGCGCATTATTGTCCCCGTGCCATGGTCATGTCGACCACTGAATCAAAGGAAATTCCATTCCAGTTTTATAAAGGCAAGCTGATGACTGCCGATGCTGAAAAGTCTTTCCATGACCTCAGGCTCCATCCAGATGAACCGTTATTCGTACAATTGAATTTCCCAAGCATTCCGCCAACACCGCTTTATCTCGCGGTGTTGGAAGAAAATCCCTATATGCCAAAAGGGGCGGCAGTCAGCGAACAGGATCGTCTGATAGCAGAGAAGGTATTAAATGAAAGTTTGTCGTCTTATCAAGAAGAAACGATCCTTAAAAAAATCGACGAAGCACTGGACGCAGGAGATAAAGAACGATTCTTTGAATTATCTGCCTTGCTGTCTGTAGTGAAATCGGCCAAAAAATTGGAGAGTGACTGAATACATGCATTTCAATAGCAAAGACATCGATCTATATGCAAGCCAAAAAGATTACGTCGATACTGCGGTCGTCCCGCTGATCGAATTGGACTTAACTGCTTCTGGCATGAAAGCGAGCGCAGGTGCATCTGAATATCTGCAATCCTTAACTGTTATATTGGAAAAGCAATTCAAAGGGCGGATTCTTTTGCTTCCGCCTATTTCTTATGTTCGGGCAACAGACCGAACAGAGCTCGGCGATCAATTGAAAAAAGAGCTGTCGGAAACAGGTTTCAAGCACATTTTCTACTTGACTACTGATGCCAAATGGCGTTCTGTCGAAGATCTTGACAATGTTCTATGGCTGCCCGCCATTCCGACTGGCGACATGGACCAATCTTTCAAGAAATCGGTCATGGAAGACCAGCTGCGTCAAGTGCTGCCGCTGTTTACCAAAGAATGGACACATCATTCATGAAATGTTCACAAACTGTTCCATTACACTGAATGCGATATTGACCTTAAGTTTTGATTGATATATCATTAGGTTGTCCTAGTAATTATATTTGAATGAGTATGTCCATTTGGACTGACCTTGAATGTTAGAGGGGGGAAAAGAATGAGTAATAATCGTGTATCACGACGCCAATTTTTAGGCTACACACTGACTGGTGTAGGTGGTTTCATGGCAGCGGGAATGTTAATGCCGATGGTGCGTTTTGCAGTCGATCCAATTCTGCAGCAACACGACGCCGGAGATTATGTTTTGACTGACCAAGCTGCTGCCGATATCACAGAAGAGCCTGTACGTGTCGACTTTACATTTGAACAAGTAGACGCATGGTATACATCTGAAGTCACGAATTCTGCATGGGTTTACAAAGAAGGCGATAAACTAATCGCACTTTCACCTGTCTGCAAACACTTGGGATGCACAGTCAACTGGGGCGGGGACCCAGAACAGCCAACACAGTTCTTCTGCCCGTGCCACGCTGGACGCTATGAGAAAAACGGCCAGAACATTCCAGGCACGCCGCCGCTCGGACCTCTTGATGAGTACGACGTTCAAGAGCAGGATGGTTTTGTAGCCATCGGACAAGTAAAACCAAATACTTTAGTTTAATAGTTAGGGGGTACGACACCAGTGCTAAACAAGTTATATGATTGGGTAGATGAGCGATTGGACATCACGCCGATCTGGCGCGATATTGCAGACCATGAAGTACCGGAACACGTTAACCCCGCACACCACTTTTCAGCATTTGTCTATTGTTTCGGAGGACTGACGTTCTTTATTACAGTCATCCAAATTTTATCTGGTATGTTCCTTACGATGTATTACGTGCCGGATATTGAAAATGCTTGGCAGTCGGTTTATTATCTCCAGAATGAAGTCGCTTTTGGGGAAATCGTGCGTGGGATGCACCACTGGGGAGCTTCTTTAGTAGTAGTTATGATTTTCCTTCATACGCTACGCGTATTCTTCACAGGATCTTATAAGAAACCTCGTGAGCTCAACTGGGTAGTCGGCGTTATGCTATTTGGCGTAATCCTCGGCCTATCTTTCACAGGTTATTTGCTTCCATGGGATATGAAAGCATTGTTCGCAACAAAAGTTGGGATTGAAATTGCAGCTTCTGTACCGGTGATCGGCGAAACGATCAAAATTTTGCTTGCAGGGGATTCAACGATTCTCGGGGCACAAACTTTGACACGCTTCTTCGCGATCCACGTCTTCTTCTTGCCTGCTGCTTTGCTTGGGTTGCTCGCAGCACACTTTATCATGATCAGAAGACAAGGTATTTCAGGACCATTGTAATTCATCCTTGACCAAGGATTTTAAGGAGGGGACACTATGCACCGCGGAAAAGGGATGAAATTTGTAGGGGATTCACGTGTTCCGAGCATGGAGTTTCGGAAACCGAATATCCCGAAAGATTACTCCGAATATCCTGGCAAAACAGAAGCCTTCTGGCCGAACTTCCTTCTAAAAGAATGGATGATCGGTTCTGTCTTCCTAATTGGGTATTTGCTTTTAACTGTCGCCCATCCTTCGCCTCTTGAAGGCCAGGCTGATCCGACAGACACGGCATATATTCCATTGCCAGACTGGTATTTCTTGTTCTTATACCAATTATTGAAATATGAATTTGCTTCTGGACCGTTCAACGTGGTCGGCGCAATCATCATCCCGGGCCTTGCGTTCGGTGCCTTGATGCTTGCACCGTTCCTTGACCGTGGACCGGAACGCCGCCCGTCAAAACGCCCATTGCCGACAGGCTTTATGCTTTTGGCGATCGCGTCCATCGTCTTCTTGACTTGGGAATCCGTAGCCAACCATGACTGGGAAGCAGCGGCTCGCCAAGGGGAAATCACGGAAGAAGTTGAAATCGATACAGCGGACCCTGGATATGAAATCTATTCTGCTTCTGCATGTATCAGCTGCCACGGCGACAACTTAGAAGGGGCAGTCGGGCCGAGCTTGATCGGAACTGGCTTGTCACCTGAAGAAATCGCTGAAATCGCTGTAAATGGTATCGAAGATGGAGGCACTCAATTGATGCCGCCATCATGGGATGGAACTGATGAAGATCTTCAAGTCATGACAGAGTTTATCTCCGGGCTTGAAGCTGAATAAACTTACAGAAAAAGAGCCGGGAAACCGGCTCTTTTTTTCTGCACAGGAAAGGAAGATTGGATGGTGGAATTCACAGCAAAAATTTCTGCTTGGCTGATGTTCCGTCCGTTTTTGATATTGCTGTTCTTCGTCAATTTAGGAGGCACGATTTACGGATACATTTGGTATGGCTGGCAATTGCGCATCACCGAACCGATATTTCTCATATTCGTGCCAGATAGCCCAACGGCCAGCCTGTTTTTCACGATAGTGCTCGGCTTGTGGATTATCGGCAAGCATAGCCCGCTGATTGAAGCGCTCGCTTTTGTCACCTTGATCAAATACGGATTATGGGCAGTCGTCATGAATCTTTTGACGCTCCTGCAAACCGGATCGATCGGTTGGCTTGGCTGGATGCTCGTCGCTTCCCATTTCGCCATGGCGCTGCAAGCTGTGCTCTACTTCGAGCATTACCGCTTCGGCTACATTGCTGTTGCACTCACCGCTATTTGGACTTTACATAACGATGTCATCGATTATGTGTTCGGGCAGATGCCGATCTATTCGAGCTTAAGCGAATTCAGCGCAGAAATCGGCTATTTTACCTTCTGGCTGTCGATTGCCTGCATCGCGTTTGCATGGTTCACGGCGTCACAGAACCGCCATCTAGAACCGCGGCGTATTAGTTGACCGAAAGTCAGAAAAACAAGTAAAATAGACGTATAGAAACAAAAAGAGAGGTTGATCAATAAAATGGGATTGGGCGGCTATTTGATTTATTTTATCGTCTTGTTGATTGTGCCGATTTGGGCTCAAATGAAATTGAAAAGTACGTATAAGAAATATTCCAAAGTCCGGTCGACTTCCGGGCATACAGGGGCCGAAGTGGCTCGCATTATTCTCGACCAAAATGGCTTGAACAATGTCAAAGTCGTCGAAAGCCGCGGTATGCTTAGCGACCATTACAACCCAATGACCAAAACGGTTGCGCTCAGCAGCCATAACTACCATGAGCCATCGGTAGCCGGTACTGCTGTCGCAGCGCACGAAGTAGGGCACGCAATCCAGGATGCGACGGATTATTCGTTCCTGCGTTTCCGCCACCGCCTTGTGCCGATGGTCAATATTTCATCGAATATGTCTTGGGTGTTCATCATGATCGGCTTGTTCGCACAGATGAGCGGCGCCTTGTTGATCGGTATCGCGCTTCTTGCAGTTGGTGTGTTGTTCCAATTGGTCACTTTGCCGGTTGAGTTTAACGCTTCAAACCGCGCGATGGACCAGCTGTTGTCGCATAACATCATCCGCAACGATGAAGAGAGACATGCGAAAAAAGTATTGAACGCAGCAGCGATGACTTATGTAGCAGCTACTGCAGTTGCAGTGATCGAACTTGCTCGTCTGATCTTGATCTACACAAGCATGGACCGTTCATAATAAAACGAAACGGGCGGGAAAAGCATTTGCTTTTCCCGCCCGTTTTTTATTTGGCATAATTGCATTAAAGAGGCTGTTTTTGTTCATCGAGCGTAAACCCTTCACCCATGACGTCATGCACTTCAATCAATGAGACGAATGCGTGGGGATCGACGGAATTGACGATGTTTTTCAGCCGCACAAGCTCATTGCGGGCAACGACGCAGTACAAGACTTCGCGCTCTTCTTTCGTGAAATGGCCGTAGCCACGGAGAATGGTGATGCCGCGATCCATTTCGATGGCAATGCGGCTGGCAATCTCTTCTTGTGAATTTGAGATGATCAACGCGCCGCGTCCGGAGTATGCCCCTTCCTGGACAAAGTCGATGACACGGGCGCCGACGAAGACTGCGACGAGCGTATACATCATGGAGCGATAGTCGAGGAACGTCAGCCATGACAGCATGATGACCATGGCATCGAACAGGAACATCGTCTTGCCCATGCTCCAGCCAAGGTATTTCTGAACGAGCCTGGCGATGATATCCACCCCGCCGGTCGTCCCTCCATAGCGGAAGATGATGCCTAGCCCCATTCCGACAAAGACGCCGGCAAACAAAGCAGCGAGAAATAAGTCATCACGCAAGGGGATTTGGACTTCGTAGATAAGGAAGATTTTCAAGAAGGCGGAGACAGCGACCGTGCCGATGATCGTATAAAGAAACACCTTGCGCCCGAGCAGTTTCCAGCCGATAAAGAATAAGGGAATGTTCAACAACAGGTTCATCAGTGCCGGATCCCAGTTCCAAAGGAAATACAGGATCAGCGTGATCCCTGCGAAGCCGCCTTCACCGAGCTCATTTTGGATATTAAAATGAACAAAGCCGAAACTATAGATAGCTGAGCCGAGAAGGATGAAAAAGATATTTTTCAACTGAAGATCTTTCATAAAAAAAGCAGCCTCCCTTTTTTGTCATTAACTTCTGTATTATCTGCCATGATGCCGTTTTTGACAACACCCCCCGTTTTCTTTACGATTGAATGGGAGTGTGATGACAGTGAACGCAGATAAAACCATGAAGCAATTGCAGCAAGAAGTAGACCGCCACATCGGGCAATTCAAGGAAGGGTATTTTGCACCGATGGAGATGCTTGCGCGGATGACCGAAGAACTCGGTGAATTGGCGCGTGAAGTCAATCATGTGTATGGGCCTAAAAAGAAAAAAGAGTCGGAAGCCGAAAAATTGATCGAAGAGGAAATGGGTGATGTGCTATTCGTCTTAATTTGCATGGCCAACTCCATGGACATTGATTTGCAAAAAGCCCATGATGGAGTCATGGAAAAATTCCAGACCCGTGATAAAGACCGCTGGACAAGAAAGGAAGAATATTAATGACGATAAAAGTAGCGATTGCTGGAGCCCGCGGGAAAATGGGCAAAGAAGCTGTACATACTGTAATGGAAAACGCCGATATGGAACTGGTGGCAGCACTGGATTATAAAGACATCGGCGCGACCTTAGCGGAGACAGGCTTGTTTCCTGAAAGTTTTCAAGTGCCGGTTTTTACCGATCTTGAAGCGCTTCACGAACAGCATGCACCGGATGTCCTCGTCGACTTGACGACGCCCGAGCATGTCTATGCCCATACGAAACAAGCGCTGCAACTTGGCATTCGCCCAGTTGTCGGAACGACCGGATTTTCTACAGAGGAATTGAAAGAATTGACAGAGCTTGCAAAAAGCTCTGGACTTGGCTGCATCATCGCGCCGAACTTTGCGGTGGGGGCGGTCCTGATGATGAAATTTGCAGAACAGGCGGCGAAATATTTGCCGGACGTTGAAATCATCGAAATGCATCATGACCAAAAACTTGATGCGCCGTCAGGTACCGCAATGAAAACAGCGCATATGATGAGTGAAACGCGGCCGGTACATCGGCAAGGGCATGTGGATGAAAAGGAAACTTTGCCAGGCGCTCGCGGAGCAGACTACGAAGGCATGCGCATCCACAGCGTCCGTCTGCCGGGCTTAGTGGCGCATCAGCAAGTGCTGCTGGGCGGCGAAGGCCAGCTTTTGACATTGCGCCACGATTCGTTCAACCGCGGTTCATTCATGTCAGGCGTCAGTTTGTCGATTCGCGAAGTAGTAGAACGCAAGGAATTAATTTATGGCCTGGAACATATCATCGGCTAGAGGAGGCGATTGGATGAATATCGCATTGGTTGCACATGACCGGAAAAAAGACGACTTGATACAATTTGCACTAGCGTACAAACCTATTTTGGCGAAGCATCAATTATATGCAACAGGAACGACCGGCTCACGGTTGGTCGAAGGGACAGGCTTGCCTGTCCACCGTTTCCAATCTGGGCCGCTTGGCGGCGACCAGCAGATCGGCGCGATGATTGCCCAGAACGAAATGGATATGATCATTTTTTTCCGCGACCCGCTGACGGCGCAGCCTCATGAGCCGGATGTCACGGCTTTGATCCGCCTCTGTGATGTTTATCAAATACCGCTTGCGACCAATATGGGAACAGCCGAAGTCCTCCTGAAAGGCTTGGAAAATGGATTGGTCGATTGGCGGCTCCTAAGCGACCGCCGGAAATAGGAGGAGAGATTTTGAGAAAAATGAAGATCGGAATTACATGTTACCCGACAGTCGGCGGATCTGGCGTAGTGGCGACAGAACTTGGGAAAATGCTGGCTGAAAAAGGCCATGAAATCCATTTCATCACTTCAAGTACGCCGTTTCGGCTAAACCGCCTATATGCGAATATATTTAGCCACCAAGTCGATGTCAATAGCTATTCCGTGTTTCAATACGCCCCGTATGACATCGCGCTGGCAACCAAGATTGCCGAAGTCATCAAAAACGAAGAACTTGACCTTCTGCATGTGCATTACGCCATTCCGCATGCCGTTTGCGCGATATTAGGACGCGATATGGCAGGGTCCGATATTGGAATCGTTACGACTTTGCACGGAACCGATATTACTGTTCTTGGTACGGATAGCTCATTAAAAGACGCCATTCGTTACGGAATCGAGAAATCCGATATCGTAACGGCGGTGTCGGATTCATTGAAACAACAGACCTATGGCATGATTGCGCCGGACAAGCATATCGAAACTGTCCATAACTTTGTTGACGAACGAGAATATTATCAGCATGATTCAGCCAAATTGAAAGAAGAGCTGGGCATCGAAGCGCACGAAAAAGTATTGATCCATGTGTCAAATTTCCGCAAAGTGAAACGCGTGGAAGACGTCGTCTCTACTTTTGCCAAAGTGCAAAACAGTGTCGGAGCTAAATTATTGCTGGTCGGCGATGGCCCTGAAATGAGCCGCATCCACCAGCAAGTGAAAGACCTCCATATTGAACAGGAGGTCTTGTTTCTTGGCAAGCGCGACAATCTATCGGAACTTTACAGCATGAGCGATGTGAAATTGTTGATGTCGGAAAAAGAGGCGTTTGGCCTCGTCTTGCTTGAGGCGATGGCATGCGGCGTGCCGGCAATCGGTACGCAAATCGGCGGCATCCCCGAAATCATCGACCCGAATGAAAACGGCTTTCTCGTGGAACTCGGCGATATCGACGCTGCGGCAGATGCAGCCATTCGCATATTGACCGATGATAGGCTCCATGAAAAATTGTCGGCCACGGCCTTGGAAACCGCGACCAAACGCTTCAGTTCAGAGAAGATCCTTGCCGAATACGAAACGCTGTATGCGCGCTTGCTGAAAAAGGCCGATAAGCAATGAAACGGGCCAAACATATCATCGCGCGCTTAAAAGAAGCGGGGTTTGAAGCCTATATGGTTGGAGGCGCTGTGCGGGATTATTTGCGCGGAGCCGTGCCGCATGATATCGATGTAGCGACGTCCGCCTCCCCTGAGCAAGTGAAAGCCCTATTCGAACGGACGATCGACACAGGGATCGAACATGGAACCGTCACGATCCTTATCGAAGGGCAAGGAACCGAAGTCACCACATTCCGCACAGAAAGTGGCTATTCGGATAATCGAAGGCCAGATAAAGTGGAATTCGTCAATTCATTGCACGAAGATTTAAAACGCCGTGATTTCACCATCAATGCGATGGCGATGTCTGAACAAATGGAGATTATCGATCCTTTCGGCGGCAGGGATGATTTAAGTGCAGGCATCATCCGTGCAGTCGGAGTTCCGCAAGAGCGTTTCACAGAAGATGCCCTGCGCATGCTGCGGGCGATCCGATTTTCGGGCCAGTTGAATTTCCAAATCGATGAGGCGACTAAACACGCCATCATCGAACATGCGCAGAGGATACAGTCTGTCGCGATGGAGCGCATCAAGGCGGAATTGGACAAAGTCATGGTTTCTCCAGCTCCGCGCATCAGCATGGGGTATTTGATCGAAACACAGCTGAACCGTTTTTTGCCCTCAGGCGGATTATTCGAGCTGGATTGGTCTGAATATACAGCCAGCAAAGATCCATTGTCGGGCTGGTTTTACCTTTTGCATCAAAATGGCGAGGCTTTCGGTGCGATACGCGAATACCGTTTCTCCAACCAGGACAAAAAAGACCTTCAACGGGCACTTGAAGCGAGCCGCCTGGCGCTTTGGGACGACTGGGTTTATTATAGCTTCACGGAACGCCAATTGACGATTGCGCAAGCGGCGGCGCATAAAACGGCAATGGTGAACGAGCGGCGACAGGCGTTGCCAATCCAATCGAAATCAGAACTTGCGGCCAATGGGCGTGATTTGATGGAATGGACTGGAAAAAAGGCGGGGCCATGGCTGAAAGAGTGGACCTTGCATATTGAAAAAGCAGTGGTCGAACGCCGCTTGGCCAATGATAAAGAACGGATAAAGGACTGGTTCATAGATGAATATCACCGTCACACATAAATTGGCGACACGGCTATTGGAAGCAGGCGCGGAACCGGTGTCAGGCCAGCAGTTGGCAGACGAGTTCGGGGTTTCGAGAACGGCGATTTGGAAACATATGAAAGAACTTGAGGAAATGGGCTATGAAATCGAATCGGTGCGCAAAAAAGGCTACCGCATCCAAAAAAGCCCAGACAGCCTGGAAGCTTTTCTTGTCCAGGCCGATCTCAAGACGAAAAAAATCGGCAAGCGCATCGAGTATATGGAACAATGTGCATCGACTCAAATCGTTGCGCACCAACTGGCACAGGAAGGCGCGCCGGATGGAACGGTGGTCATTGCGGAGCTTCAGACAGAAGGCAGAGGCCGCTTGATGAGAAAATGGGATTCGGCGAAGGGGCAAGGAATCTGGATGAGCATCATTTTGCGTCCGGACGTCCCGCCCCATAAAGCCCCCCAGTTCACATTGGTCGCTGCGGTGGCGATCGTCCGGGCGATTCAATCGGTGACGGGTTTAGAAGCATCGATCAAATGGCCGAACGATATCCTGTTCGGCACGAAAAAAGCGACAGGCATCCTGACAGAGCTGCAATCGGACGCTGATGGCATCCAAGCTTTGATCATCGGCATCGGCGTCAACGTTAATCAAGAGCGGGAAGATTTCGATGCTGCCGTCCAGGACATCGCCACTTCCTTGCGCCTTGAGTCCGGCGAGCTGGTCAACCGTAGGGAGTTGGTGCAGGAAATCCTGCGCTGTCTTGAGATCTATGCAGAGCTATATATTGAAAAAGGGTTTGCTCCGTTAAAATTATTATGGGAAGGTCATTCTGCGACAATCGGCAAAGCTGTCCGCGCACGCATGTCGCGTGAAACTTTAGAAGGTGTCGCAGAAGGCATCACAGAAGACGGTGTTTTGCAGCTGCGTACAGCAGACGGCAAGCTTCACGGCATTTATTCAGCAGATATTGAGCTGAAGTAAAGGATATAGGCATTTTCTAGAAATTCTGCTATAGTGAAAATACGGGCAGTATCCGATGTGAACTGCACCGTGGCACGTAACAGCAAGCAATAAATGAATATGATTCTGCCTTGATCATTACGTGACAGGGACGGAGGAAACCGAATTGGAATTTTCTGTCCTTCTGTCTTCTGACAGAAGGATTTTTATATGGTTTTCTCCTAAAAAGGAGAGGAAAACATGCAAGTCGTAAACACGGTGAAGGACTTGAAAAACTGGGTCCTGGGCACAAAAGAAAGCGGGCAGTCGATTGGATTGGTGCCGACGATGGGCTTTTTACACGAAGGGCATCTAGCGCTTGTTGAATCCGCAAAAGCGGAGAGCGACCTAGTGGTCATGAGCATTTTCGTGAACCCGGCGCAATTCGGCCCAAATGAGGATTTTGACCGCTATCCACGCGATTTTGAACGGGACAGCCTGCTCGCTGAAAAAGCAGGCGTCGACGTGATATTCGCCCCGCCTGTAGAAGAGATGTACCCGCGCGAATCGCAAATCACGATGGGAGCAGGAACGCTTGCAGATGTCTTGTGCGGAAAAAGCCGGCCTGGGCATTTTGATGGCGTGCTGAAAGTGGTGACGAAATTATTTCATCTTGTCCAACCTGATATAGCCTATTTCGGCCAGAAAGATGCGCAGCAATTGGCGATCATTGAGTCACTTGTGCGGGATTTCGATTTTCCGCTGGAAATTCGCCGCATCACAACAGTCCGAGAACAGGACGGGCTCGCCAAAAGCTCGCGCAATGTCTATTTGAGTGAAACGGAACGCGGAGAAGCGCCAAAACTTTATCAAGCCTTGCAGCAAGGAGTAATCGCCGCTCGCAACGGCAAAGACCCGATTCCGGAAATGACCCGGTTTATCCAGTCGGAAACATCCGGCAGAATCGATTACATCGAACTGCTGTCTTATCCAGACTTAACCGATTCACCGAACGGACAGGCAATACTTGCGCTCGCAGTCCAATTCCAAAAAGCGCGGCTCATCGACAATATCATTTTCAATTTAAAGGAGAACTGACCTATGCTTAGAATGATGCTCAATTCCAAAATTCACCGTGCGACGGTAACTGAAGCTGATTTGAATTATGTCGGCAGCATTACAATCGACCAGGATTTATTGGATGCAGTCGGCATGCTGCCGAATGAGAAAGTCCATATCGTTAATAATAATAACGGCGCTCGTTTCGAAACTTATATCATCGCCGGCGAACGCGGCAGCGGCGTTATTTGTGTCAACGGCGCAGCAGCGCGCCTCGTGCAACGCGGAGACATCGTCATCATCTTGTCTTACGGCTACGTTATGGACAAAGATGCGCGCAGCCATAAGCCGACTGTGGCGATCATGGACGCGGACAACTCCATCAAAGAAATCATCCATTACGAACCGGAAGCGACGGTCATGTAAAGGTGCGATCTTAAAACACTTCAAAAGGGAAAAGCCCTCCTTTTGGAGTGTTTCTTTTTTTGCCGTTCTCCCACCGGCGAATAGCGGGCGAATATGTTACAATTTTTCCTGAGAGAATCACCTGAGAAAGAGGGGTTATCATGAATTCCCAAAAATATATCGTTGTCGATATCGAAACAACGGGCCATTCCCCTGCAAAAGGTGACCGGATCATCCAACTGGCGATGGTGGCGATCGAGCAAGGTGAAATTGTTAGTACATATACGAAATTCATCAATCCGCAGCGGAAGATTCCGGCGTTCATACAGGATTTGACCAATATTACAGAGCGTGACGTGGAAGGTGCAGAGCCTTTTGAAGCGTATGCTGAGGAAATCTACAGGCAATTGGAAGGCGCTATTTTCATTGCCCATAATATCCATTTTGATTTGCCGTTTTTGCAAGCAGAACTGAGTCGTGCCGGGATGCCGAAATGGCAAGGGCTGGCCATGGATACAGTGGAGCTTTCACGTCTCGTCTATCCGACGGCCTTCAGTTATAAATTGCAGGACATTGCGGCAGAACAAGGCATCAGCTTGACCAATGCGCACCGCGCCGACGACGATGCCTTGGCGACGGCCGAATTGTTTTTACGTGCAAAACAGGAGCTGTCTGAACTTCCGTACGATACACTTGTCCTGTTGCATAAACGGTCTTTCCAATTAAAATCAGACTTGTCGCGCTTGCTGTTTGAAATTACGCAGCAAAACCGCAATGGCCAAGCTGATCGATATGGCCGATTCCGGGGTATTCCGATCGTTCCTAAGTCGGAGCGTTCGCAAACCTGGACTGATTCACAGCAGCAGTCCACTTGGCGAAAAGGGCTGGAAACGGTCAAGCCGGAATACGAACAGCGGCCAAGCCAAGTCGCGATGATGCAGGCGGTCGAGCAGGCGATCCACGAACGCAGTGAGCTGGTGATTGAAGCGTCGACTGGCATGGGCAAGACACTTGGCTATTTGTTGCCAGCAGCGGCTTATGCAAGAGATTCCGGCAAACAAGTGGTCATCAGTACGTATACGACTCATCTGCAGGATCAGCTCGTCTCCAAAGAAGTCAAGCTGGCGGAAGAGTTTCTTGGCGCAAAGATTCACGTGGCGCTCATCAAAGGGCTGTCGCATTATATCGATTTGGGACGCTTTTTCGAACTGCTCCACGGAGAAGATGAGTCATATGACGAAACCTTCACAATCATGCAGATCATGGTCTGGCTGACTTCAACACGGACTGGCGATTTGAATGAGTTGAACGTGTCAAGCGGCGGCCAGCTGCTGGTCGACAAAGTGAGGCGATCGCATTTAAGGAAATTGACAAAGCTCGAAAAAAACGTCGATTTTTATGAACATGCGTTGGTTGAAGCCGAACATGCCCATATCATTGTGACCAACCATGCATTCCTATTGAATCCGCATAATCAAAAGCGGGCTATACTGAAAAATGTCGAGGCATATATATGGGATGAAGCACATCAAGTTGCACAGGCGGCAATAGCCCACAAAGAGAAAACCTTCGTCTACACGCAATGGCGCTATGTGTTCGGCCAATTGGGGAGTTTTGATGAAAACCAGCTGTTTTCGAAATTCTACCGGGTCGCTGAATCCCATGGCTTCGCGAGAGTGCCTGAGCTTCTGCAAATGGAATCACTGTATTTGAAGTACACCAGTTTATTTGATGAAGTGACCCTTTATCTAGCGCAAGTTTTCCAAAATAAATTCCAGAACAGCCGCACGCGGAAATGTGCATCTTTATTGGATGAATTGGATTTTGACCGGGATAGATTTATGGATTTCCTGCGATTTCTGAACAGTTGGATCGATATCGCCCAGACGATTCTGCAAAAAGCCGAACGCTTCACAGAACTAACGATGACCGAACGGCTTGTGTTCGCAGACTTTCGTTATTGGACAGAAGAATTGATGTTGAAATCAGTGGAGTTCAGTGAAATTTTCCTGTTTCCGAAAGAAGATGAAGTTTCCTGGATCGAAGGCGACTTGCGCAGCATGCCGACGAGCCTATCGTTATACAAACGGCCCTATGAAGTCGCGTCGCTTGTCGACAAAGTCATCGGCCAGGCGAGAGGCGAAAAAGCGGTCATTTGGTTGTCAGGCACGATGAGTGTCCCGTCGAACGAACGCTTTATCGTCAATCAGCTCGGTATACCGAGTCATGTACCGATCGACAAATTTGAGCCTGCTGATCAGTTCTACAGCGGCGCCAAAGTTTATATTGTTGAGGATATGCCGGATATCCAGCAAGTGTCCCAGCAGGAATACATCGAATCCGTGGCGGACGCGGTCACGCAGACGGTGCTCGTCACTGAAGGGCGCTGCTTTGTCTTGTTCACTTCACAGGACATGCTGAGAAAAACGGTCGATTTGATCCAGGACTCCCAACTGCTCGATGATTACATGCTTTTTGCGCAAGGCATGTCTTCAGGCAGCCGCATGAAATTATTGAAGTCGTTCCAGCGCTTCCAAAAATCGGTATTGTTCGGGACCAATAGTTTCTGGGAAGGGGTTGATGTGCCTGGGGATGCGCTGCGCGCTGTCGTTGTCGTAAGGCTGCCTTTTACATCACCTGAAGAGCCTGTATTTAAAGCGAAATCCCGGATTATCTCAAAAGAAGGCATTAATCCCTTCATGCATTATGCCTTGCCTGAAGCAGTGCTGCGATTGCGTCAAGGATTTGGGCGGCTGATCCGTTCGAAAAAGGACAAGGGTTTGTTTATCGTGCTGGACCGCCGCATTGAAACCAAATCATACGGCGAAGAATTTCTTCATGCCTTGCCTGACGTGCCAGTCGCCAAAGTGTCTTTGGAAAAGATGGTAACCGATATTGAACATTGGTATAATAAGCAAGGATAAAGAGGAAAGAACGGTTCCCTCAATCGAAAGGAAGTGCCGAACAATGGAATCCAAAATCGAAGTATTAAATACTGTGCAAGTCGACTATCAATCCGACCTGTACAAAGTGGTCGATGCATTGAACCGGACATTGAAAGACCGCGATTTGATGTTTGGCCTGGCGCTCGATAAAGACGACCAGACAAAAGCGGTTTTCACAATTTATAAAACCTAGGTGATCATATGAAAGAATGGACAAAATTCATCATCGTTTTTCTGTCTTTTCTGGCTGTAGCGATTGTGCTGGTCATTTTATTCCTCGGCAATAAACCGTTTTCGGAAGCGGAACAAGCGGCTGTTGAAAAAGTGGAAGCGGAAGGGCTGCTCGATGAAGTGGAGCGGGCATACGTTTATTCCAGCTCGACCCAATCCGTGACGGTTCTTGGAACAGACGGGGAAGGACGGATAAAAGCAGCCTTCGTTCCTGAAGAGGGAGACATTGAAGCATTGATGCTGGAAGATCAAGTGACCGCCCAGCAAGCGCGCGAAATTGTTCAGGAGGATATGGAAGTCGAGGAAATTCTCCATACGAAGCTTGGCCTGGAAGAGGCTGGTGCTGTATGGGAAATCGCCTTTTTGAACGAAGCTGGGCGCTTGAACTACGTCTACCTCTTGGCAGAAGACGGTACTTGGTGGAAGCGCATATTGAATTTGTGAAAGGGTTGATCAATTTGTTGAAATTAGCAAACCGCGTACAAACCTTAACGCCATCGACAACACTGGCGATTACGGCAAAAGCAAATGAACTGAAAGCACAAGGTGTTGACGTTATCGGGCTCGGGGCAGGAGAGCCTGATTACAATACGCCTCAAAACATTCTTGACGCTGCTAAGCGCTCCATGGAAGAAGGCAAGACCAAATATACGCCTGCAGGTGGTTTACCTGCGTTAAAGCAAGCGATTCAGGATAAATTGCAGCGCGACCAGGGGCTGAGCTACGAGAAGAATGAAATCCTAGTGGGTGTCGGGGCGAAACACGTCCTTTATACGCTGTTCCAAGTATTGTTGAACGAAGGCGATGAAGTTATCATCCCGATTCCTTATTGGGTCAGTTATCCAGAACAAGTGAAACTGGCTGGAGGCGTGCCGGTTTACATAGAAGCGACAGCCGGGCAATCGTATAAAATCACACCGCAACAGCTGCGCGAAGCAATTACAGACCGCACGAAGGCCGTCATCATCAACTCGCCAAGCAATCCAACAGGTATGCTTTATACGAGAGAAGAACTTAAAGAATTGGCAGAAGTATGCCGAGAAGCAGATATCCTTATCGTTTCCGATGAAATCTACGAAAAATTGGTCTACGGTGATGCCGTTCATGTTTCCGTAGCAGAATTGTCAGAAGATGCGAAAAACCGGACGGTCATCATCAATGGCGTGTCAAAATCGCATTCGATGACCGGATGGCGCATCGGCTATGCAGCCGGCAATAAAGAATTGATCAAAGCAATGACTGATCTTGCGAGCCATTCAACTTCGAACCCGACGACGACATCCCAATACGCGGCAATCGAAGCGTACAATGGACCTCAAGATGCAGTGGAAGAAATGCGCCAGGCATTTGAAAGCCGTTTGGAAGCTATTTTCCCTAAACTGGAAGCTATTCCGGGGTTCACCGTTTTACGTCCGCAAGGAGCATTTTATTTGCTGCCGGATGTATCAGAAGCTGCAGCGAAAACCGGCTTTTCTTCGGTGGATGATTTTGCGAAAGCGTTGCTCGAAGAAGCGAATGTAGCAGTAGTTCCAGGATCTGGATTTGGTGCGCATTCAACAATTCGGTTGTCTTATGCGACATCACTCGAGCTATTGGAACAGGCAGTTGAACGCATCAGCCAATTTGTTCATAAGCATTGGCAAGAATAAGCATTATACATTTGGAGGCTATTTAATAGATGAAAAAAATCACTATCGCCGAAATGGCAAAATATAACGGACAAACCATCAAACTTGGCGCATGGGTCGCCAACAAACGCTCAAGCGGCAAAATCGCCTTTCTTCAATTGCGCGACGGTTCAGGATTCGTACAAGGCGTCGTTGTAAAAGCAGAAGCGGGCGAAGAAATCTTTGCCAAAGCAAAAGCATTAACACAAGAAACTTCATTGTATGTCACTGGTGAAGTGAAAGAAGATGAGCGCTCTGCCTTTGGCTACGAGCTATCAATTTCGGATATTGAAGTGATCCAAGAAGCGAAAGATTTCCCGATCACGCCGAAAGAACACGGCACTGAGTTCTTGATGGACAATCGCCACTTGTGGCTGCGTTCGAGAAAACAGCATGCTATCATGAAAATTCGCAACGAAATCATCCGTGCTACTTATGAATTCTTTAATGAGAATGGATTTGTCAAAGTGGACCCGCCGATTTTGACGGGATCTTCGCCGGAAGGCACATCGGAACTGTTTGCGACGAAGTACTTCGATGAAGATGCGTACTTGTCACAATCCGGCCAGCTTTACATGGAAGCGGCTGCGATGGCACTTGGGAAAGTATTCTCATTCGGCCCAACTTTCCGCGCCGAAAAATCGAAAACACGCCGCCACTTGATCGAATTCTGGATGATTGAACCGGAAATGGCTTTTGTGGAGCATGCAGAGAGCTTGGAAGTCCAAGAGCAGTATGTAGCGCATATCGTGCAGTCCGTCTTGAAAAATTGCCAGCTGGAACTCGAGCGCCTTGGCCGTGATACGACGAAGTTGGAAAAAATCCAAGCACCGTTCCCGCGTGTCACATACGACGAAGCAATCAAATGGCTGAACGACAACGGCTTCGACGATATCAAATGGGGCGAAGATTTTGGTGCACCTCACGAGACCGCTTTGGCCGAAAGTTACGATATGCCGATTTTCATCACACATTATCCGATCGGCATCAAACCGTTCTATATGCAGCCGCATCCGGACCGTGATGACGTCGTGCTATGCGCTGACATGATTGCGCCTGAAGGCTACGGTGAGATCATCGGCGGATCTGAACGGATCCATGATTACGATTTGATGAAGCAGCGCATCCAAGAGCATAATTTGGATGAAGCCGCTTATGAGTGGTATTTAGATCTCAGCAAATATGGAGCGGTGCCGCATTCAGGATTCGGTTTGGGTCTTGAGCGTACAGTCGCCTGGATCAGTGGGGCAGAACATGTCCGCGAATCGATTCCATTCCCACGTTTGTTGAACCGTCTATACCCTTAAAAGTTAAAACAACTGCTCCAGAAATCCTTTCAAATGAGATTTCAGGAAGCAGTACAAGAAATATCCTAATAGATTTAGACAGCTAGAAATTTGCATACAGAAAGGTGGTTGGGATATGAGACAGTCTGACCGATTGCAGCAGTGGATTGAGCAGGGAAATGTGACCATTTCCCAGCTTTTTTTTCAGTTTTACCGTCGCTTGAAAATCAGTGATGAAGAAGCGATCATGCTATTGCAAATCCACTCTTTTCAACAAGCAGGAAACGTGTTTCCGACACCGGATGAAATTGCCTCAAGGATGTCTGCCAGCCAAAACGGCGTAACGACGATGTTGCAGAAATTGATGCAGCAAGGCTATTTATCGATACGCCAGGAAACGGCTGACGGCATGCTAACGGAGACGATTTCGCTCCAGCCTTTATGGGATAAGCTCGTAGATTGCCTAGAAGTTCAAGCACAAACCGAAAAAGAGCATACACAAAAAGAACAGGAGGGCGAGATCTTCCAGCTGTTTGAGCAAGAGTTTGGCCGGTTTCTATCGCCAATGGAGATCGAAACAATTTCCATGTGGATGGACCAGGATGGCCATACGCCGGAAGTCATTCGCATGGCGTTGAAGGAAGCCGTCATTGCGCAGAAGATTAGTTTGCGCTATGTCGATCGCATCTTGTTCGAATGGAAGAAAAAGAATATCCGGACGTCGAGCCAAGTGTCACGGCATGCGAATTCGTTCCGGGAAAAAAACATCCGCATCCAGCCGCAGGAAAGCACCGCGAAAAAAGTGCAATTCTATAATTGGCTGGAAGAACGGAATTAGCAGGTGATAGGATGATGACGAAAAAGGAATGGCTAGCTTGCCTGGAGGAAATGGACCATATGTTTCCTGATGCCCATTGTGAATTGATCCACCGCAACCCGTTCGATTTGGTCATTGCGGTACTATTGTCTGCACAATGCACCGACAAGCTCGTCAATAAAGTGACGGCGAATCTTTTTGAGAAGTACCATACACCGGAAGATTATCTTTCAGTTCCTTTGGAAGAATTGCAACTGGATATCCGTTCGATCGGCTTGTTCCGCAATAAAGCGAAGAACATCCAGGCACTTAGCCGAATGCTGATCGAGCAGCACGGCGGGCGTGTCCCGGAAGACCGCGATGTGTTGATGACTTTGCCGGGCGTCGGCAGAAAGACCGCCAATGTGGTTGTTTCGGTTGCATTCAATAAGCCGGCGCTAGCCGTCGATACCCATGTCGAACGTGTCTCTAAACGGCTCGGCTTATGCCGTTGGAAAGACTCTCCCTTGCAAGTGGAAGAGGCCATCATGAAAAAAACTCCTGCAGAGGATTGGTCGAAAACGCATCACCAGATCATTTTTTTCGGCCGCTATCATTGCAAAGCGCAAAATCCCGGCTGTCACGTATGCCCGTTATTTGACCGTTGCAGAGAAGGAAAAAAACGCGATAAAAAAGGGCTAGTGAAACATGATGCTGTCACGGAAATCAATTGATCAGTCCGTCTCGCCGTTTTACGATGACTGGGCTAAGCTGACACAGGATATTCAATCCTGTTTTCAGCAGCAGGCGGGTGACTGCCACCAGCTCATTGCAGAAGGTTATGAGGTTTACGAAGCATTGCGAAAAACGCTGAATGGCTTGTTCGGAAGCTCTGCACCGTCTCCATTGAATGAAAGCGAGCGGCTTGAGTTTGTGCGAAACTCCAAAAGCGCACACGCAGCTTCTCGACAGCTGGAGCAATTATTTGGGGAGCTCAAGAAGAAAATCGCACGCATAAAGATTGGCTACCCAGCTGAGTGAATAATAGAACCCGAGGCAGAAGATTCTTCTGCCTCGGGTTTTTTGCGCAAAAAGGCCTGCCCTAAAGTCTAGGGCAGGCCTTTTAAAATTGGGATGGAAGATCAAGACGCGTCTTCATCATCCTCGCTGTTTGAGTTATTTCCGTTATTTTCGCCAGTATCGTTGCCATTGCCACTACCATTACCGTTTCCGTTCCCATTTTCATTGGACGAGGCATTGCTGCCTGATCCTTCTTCTTTGTCTCCTTCTTCCGGTTCTTCCGGCTGTTCAGGAGTGTCTACGGGTTCATCTGGAGTTTCGACTGCTTCTTCCTCAGCCGGTTCCTCTTCAGCCGGTTCTTCTTCAGCAGGCTGTTCTTCGGCAGGCTCTTCTTCAGCCGGTTCTTCTTCGGCTGGTTGTTCCTCAGCCGGTTCTTCTTCAACAGGCTCTTCTTCAGCTGGTTCTTCTTCAGGCTCTTCCTCAGGCTCCTCTTCAGGAGGAGGCGTGATCTCGATGGTCGTGGAAGCAGGGTCACTGCGTCTGCCATTTTGAGTGGCGACGACGCGGAATGTATATGTGACGCCTTCTTCAAGACCATCATAGGAATAGCTGGTGCTGTCTGTCGTCGTCAGCACTTCGCCGTTGACGGAAACTTCGAATGATACATCATCCGAACCATGGCTCCAGCTCAAGTTGGCTGTGTTGCCACTGACGTCTGCTCTTAGTCCAGAAGGTCGGTCAGGGTCTGCCACAAATCGCTCTGATACTGTACTGGGCTCCGTCCCCCTTGCAAACAATTCTTCACTGCGCATGCTCCATGGGGTGAACGGGCTCGCCAGGCGAAGCGGATCAGTGCCGACTTCGATGACTTCCTGTGACACCGAATCCGGCTGTTGGAAGCTTGCCGTTTCCGGTGAAGAGATCTGGCTCATCACTTGCTTGTACAAACGTTGTGCAAGCAGGCGCTCGTTCGAAGCGGTGTCGATTGGTGTTGCTATAGATGGGTAGCCGCTCCAAACTGAAATGGAATAATCAGTCGTATAGCCTGCAAACCAGACATCCGGCGCGGAACTTGCATCCAAATTGTATTTGGTCAAGTCTTCTTCTCTATAGTTAGAAGTACCGGTCTTGCCAGCCATGTCCAATCCGCTGATGGCAGCTTCTTTGCCGGTTGCGCCGGCAATGCTTGTGTCGACGACATCGCGAAGCATGTCTGTCACCATATAAGCGGTGCTGTCTTTCATCGCTGTCACCGGTTCAGGGGCAACAATTTCTTCAGTTGAACCGTCGCGGAAGACGATTTTCTTGATCGTGTGTGGTTCGGTGAAAACTCCGTTATTACCGAAGGCGGCAAATGCACCGGCCAGTTCTACAGTGGAAATATTATTTTCCGGAGTACCAAGTGCGGCTGACTCATAAATTCCGCCAAAATCCAAACCGAGTTTTTGAGTGAACTCGCTGGCGTTGTCAGATCCAACTTCAGCCAACGCTTTAACCGCCGGGATATTACGTGAGCGATACAAGGCTTCGCGCGCTGTCATTGGCCCAAGGAACTGGCCATCGACGTTGCGGATTTCCTGTCCGCTGCTATAGGAATATTCTTCATCGACCAATGTTTGGCCAGTTGACCAATCCAAATACTCGATGGCAGGACCATAGCTGACAAGCGGTTTGATCGTTGAGCCGATGACGCGGTCTCTGGATGTGGCAAAGTTTCTGCGCACATCCCCTTCGTATTCACGCGCTGCACCGACTGCGCTGATGCCGCCGGTTTTTGTATCGACGACCGTCATGGCGGATTCGACTTCGTCATCGAAGAAGAGATCCGATTCCATCGTCTCATTAACGCGTTCTTGCACATACGGTTCAAGCGTCGTGTAAATCGTCAAGCCTTCATCTAGCGAATAATCGCCTTCGAGAGCTTCAAGCTCATCGACAACCATTTCCATGAATGCCGTGTATTCGGTGCTTTCTTCATTAGTGGAACGTTCATCTTCAGGAACAAGGGTTGATTCGACTGGCGTGTTCCATGCTTCTTCTTTTTGTGCTGCATCGATTTTCCCGTGCTGTTCCATCAAATTCAAGACGACATCGCGGCGCTCTTCAGCGGCTTGCGGGTTCTTGAACGGGTTGTAGCGGTTCGGGCTTTGCGGCATGCCGGCAAGAAGGGCAGCTTCGTGAAGTTCCAGTTCAGCCGCTGGTTTTCCGAAGAATTGCTCTGCAGCCGTACCGAAGCCGTACGTATTGCCTGACATTAGGATCTTGTTGAAATACATCTCAAAAATTTCTTCTTTGGAGTATTCCTGTTCGAGCTTGAACGCCAAGTAAGCTTCCTGTGCTTTACGCTTCAATGTTTTTTCATTGGACAGGAAAGAGTTCTTGATGACCTGCTGGGTGATGGTACTGGCTCCTTGAGAACCGAAGCCGCCTGTGATGTTGGCGATGACCGCACCGCCGAGGCGGATCAAATCGATTCCGGAGTGGTCATAGAAGCGGTTGTCTTCAGTTGCGAGAATCGCGTCTTCCATCACTTTCGGAATATCGTCATATTCCACGTATTCACGGTTTTGGGCGGTGAAATACGGAATTTCGGTCTCGCCGTCATTTGCCAGGAATACCGGGCTGATCGGATCTCTCAACAATTCTTCGTCGAGTTCAGGCGCACTGGACGCATAAACAGCGAACAGGACGACCCCGAATAAAAAGCCGGCGACCGCCAATGCGGCAATGGCCAAGAATCCTCTTTTGATCCACGTCTTTGCACCGGATTTTTTTTGTTTATTCGAGTTTTTCCGTTGCCGTTCAATTGATTTTCTGCGTTCTTCACGCGATATTTTCTTATCACTCACTAGCGCTTCCTCACTTTCATGTATATGCTAATTCATTAGCTGATGGAGCACGGATAAATAATCGATTCTCGGGAAAGCGCCTGGCTTTACTTCAACCGAAGCTTCTTCCACTTCCGCTAAAGTCATCGATTTTCTGCCGCCGGCGGCCATTCGCTTCCAATAAGTTTCCAGTATTTCGAATGGCAAGACGAAATAGCGGTCGAGGGAAGAGAATCGGATGATCAAAAAGGCCAGACCCCCGTGGCGGATGATGTCTGCCATATGGTGCACTTGGTGCTCATGGATGTTTTTCAGCGGAAAAGAGGTCCGGATTTCGGTTTCTTTCGCTTCGAAATCGATGTAGCGGCCTTGCCAGATGCCGTTGTAATCGGTCGTCGACGGGGCTTGGAAATAAGCTTCCCGGATGACCGCAGCGCTTCGTGACGGGTATTCGACACGCACGATTTGCACCGGCACGGGCTTTTTATGGATGACGGCGAGCCCGCGCTGCAAATAAAAACTATTCGTTTCGTTCAGTTCATCTTCCAGGGTTTTCCCGCGATTGCTGAATGAAACATCTTTTTTCTTTTTCTGCACCGGCTGATCCTTGGGTGGAGAAAATTTCTTTCCGTTTGGGTAATTGATCGCCATTTGTGATACACCTCGCTTACTTTATCATATCACACGCACATAGACGACAAATATGATGAAAGGTTTCCGAACTTTATTCCTAATAATAGCGGATTTTGGAGCCATCTCCAACTGAAAAGAATGCCTGTTCGGCAAACTGTATATGGCTTGCCGGATTGTGATAAACTAATGGCTATGGAGGGGAAGAAAATGGACCTCAAGCAATTATCAACCAATCTTTACCAAGAATGCGATATGTGTCTTGCGCGCTTTAAGAAAATGCGTGAACTGGATGCAGATCCTGATTTTTTCCAAGATGTAAAACCGTATGCCGACGAATGGCATGCTGCCATAGATGAATGGAAAGATGCTTCACTTATGTTTATCCGGAACGAACGGCCGAAATACGTCCACAAGCTGCAAATCGACAATGCGGCAGAAGGCATGGGGCAAGTATTCGTCCAAAGTTTTTATAAAGACACGAGCAAAAAACGTTTTGTCCAGACGATACAAGCGGCTCAGTACACGATACAGACCTTGCTTACAGCGATAGATGAAAAGGGCGATGAGAAACAATGAGAATCAAAAAAACGATACCGGAAATCCTCGCAGAATGGAAAGTGGAGCCGGAGATGATGGAGCGTATTTACCATTGGCATACGAAGCCTGAAAAACCGGCAAGCTATGCCGATTTTCCGGAAGCGATGCACGATAGCCTGAAACAGGCATTGCGCAAAAAAGGCATCGAACAATTGTATACCCATCAACGGCAGGCGTTCGACTTGGCGCAAGCCGGTAATTCGTTCACGGCCGTTACGCCGACCGCATCCGGCAAATCGTATTGCTATCATTTGCCGGTGCTGCACAAAATATTGAATGACCCGAATGCACGCGCCTTGTACTTGTTTCCGACAAAAGCTTTGGCGCAGGACCAAAAAAGCGATTTGCACGATTTAATCGAAAAGACCGAGCAGTCGATCCTGTCTTATACCTATGACGGCGACACGTCCCCGTCGATCCGGACGAAAGTACGGAAAGCAGGACAGATCGTCATGACCAATCCCGATATGCTTCATTCTGGGATCTTGCCCCATCACACAAAATGGGTGTCTCTTTTTGAAAACCTTCATTATATAGTGATCGATGAACTGCACACCTATAAAGGGGTATTCGGCACCCATGTGGCGCATGTCATACGCCGCTTGAAACGGATCTGCAACTTTTATGGCAGCGATCCGGTCTTTATCTGTACGTCGGCGACCATCGCTAATCCGAAGCAGCTAGCTGAGAGTTTGACCAATAGCGATCACGAGTTGATCGACCAGAACGGCGCGCCGGCGGGCAAAAAGCATATCCTGTTCTATAATCCGCCAATCGTCCACCCGACATTCGGTGTCCGGCGCAGTGCAGTGCTCGAGGTGCGTGATCTGGCGACATATCTCGTCAAACAAGGCGTCCAGACGATCGTATTTGCCAAATCACGTGTGCGCGTGGAAATGCTGGTAACTTATTTAAACGAAATTACGAAATATAAGTTGCAGGACGAATCGATTAAAGGCTACCGCGGCGGTTATTTGCCTTCGGAGCGGCGCGCCATCGAAAAAGGCTTGCGCGACGGCTCGATCCAATGTGTTGTCTCGACCAACGCACTCGAACTCGGCGTCGACATTGGCCAGTTGCAGGCGTGCATCATGACTGGCTATCCAGGCAATATCGCGAGCGCTTGGCAGCAGGCAGGCCGTGCGGGTAGACGCCAGGACGAATCTCTCGTCGTCTATGTCGCCCAGTCGACAGCTCTTGATCAATACATCATCAACCATCCGGAATATCTTCTTGACCAATCACCTGAAGAAGCGCGCATCCATCCGGAAAACATCATCATCCTCATGGATCACTTGAAATGCGCTTCGTTCGAATTGCCGTTTTCGACAGACGATATGTATGGGGAATTCGACATCCAGTCGTTGCTTGAATATCTTCAGGAAGAAGGTGTGCTCGTCCGGACATCCGACCGTTGGCACTGGATGAGCGACCGCTTTCCGGCACATGATATTTCCTTGCGTTCAGCGACCCAGGAAAATGTCGTCATCGTCGACCAATCGGTTCCGGCGGACACGAAAGTCATCGGAGAGATGGACCGTTTTAGCGCCATGACGCTGCTGCATGAAGAAGCGATTTACCTTCATCAAGGGACCCAGTTCCAAGTGGAGATCTTGGATTGGGAAGAGAAAAAAGCGTATGTGCGGGAAGTGGACGTCGATTATTTCACCGATGCGAATCTCGCGATCGAATTGAAAGTAATCAGCGAAGACAAGCACCGCAAGCTCCATCAGTCCAATGTGTTTTACGGCGATGTCGCAGTGCTTGCCATGCCGACGATCTTCAAGAAAATTCGTTTTGACACACATGACAATATCGGTTCAGGGCCTATTTCATTGCCAGCCGAAGAACTGCATACCTCATCGACTTGGCTCAGCTTTGACAAGCCGGCTGATTTTAGCGATTCAGATCTGTCGGATATGATGACTGGTGCAGCTTATGCAATCGAAAGCTTTATTCCGATATTCGTGCAATGCGACCGTCGGGATGTTCATGTCGTACCGCAAGTGAAGTCGCCGCATAATGACCAGCCGTCATTTTTCATCCATGATTCCTATCCAGGCGGAATCGGCATCAGCGAGCGCATCTATGAGCTTTGGCAGCCGCTGCTTGAGAAAGCGCGTCAGCACGTCACGGAATGCCCATGCTTCGACGGGTGCCCATCGTGCATCGGGGCACAGGATGCGGCGATGGATATGAAAGGGCGCGTCATTGAATTGCTCGTGGAACTGGAGAAAGAGGGGTGAGCGTATGTCTTTTGAAAACAAGCTGATGCAGATGAAAGGTTTGCTGAACAAAAAACCAGCAGCCCCCAAGAAGCAAACCGCCCCTGTACGGCCGCCTCACGAAACGCAATGGAAAGATATCGGTTTGAGCTTAAAAGAAAATAAACTCGGTTTTGTCTTCGAGAAGAAAATCGAATATCCGCTCGATTACCTTCACGGCAATGTCGTGCTAGGTGAACTCGATCGTGTGCTTAAAGCATGGCAACAGACGGATTATGACCATCCGTTCAAACTGGCCGAAGAGGCCCCTTTAGTGTTTTTCGACACGGAAACGACAGGGCTCGGCGGGACGGGAGCGTATATTTTTCTGCTCGGCGTATTGGAAAGAAAGCAAGGCGGCTTTGAAATGACCCAATGGATTATGCCGGACCCTTCTCAAGAAGCCGCTTTTCTTTACGAGTCGAATTTATGGCAAGCACAGGATTCGGTCATTTTCTCTTATAACGGCAAAAGCTTTGACTGGCCGCAGCTTCATTCGCGCTGGACGATGCACCGTGGGATCCTGCCGAAACTGCCCGATCCGAAGCAGATCGATTTATTCCACGGGACGAAACGGATCTGGAAAAATGAATTGCAACGGCTCAAGCTCAGCGTCATCGAAGAAGAAAAGCTTGGCTTTGCCCGCAGCGGGGACGTGCCGGGGTATTTGATTCCGGCGATTTATCTCGACGCCGTCAAAAGTGGATTTCCGGAAGGCTTGGCGAAAGTGTTATACCATAATGAACTGGACATTCTCTCGCTCGTATCGCTTTATATCCGGTCATCCGATTTGCTGATGGAGGACCTTTCAAGCGAATCGAGCGGCGCCTATACGAATATTGGTAAATGGTACGCGGACTTGAAGCAATTCGACCAAAGCGCCGCTTATCTTGAGCATGTCACGCTTGAGCGCGGAGACGCCGGGGCGCTTGCTCGCTTTTTACTGGCAGTTCAGAAAAAACGCAAAGGTGAATTTGCGGAAGCGCTTCAATTGTTCAAAGAAGCAGCGCCTCATCTACGCGGCTCGGTGGAAGTGGAGGCATGGGTGCATTTAGCGAAACTCCATGAACACCAATTCAAAGACCCATTGCAAGCACTAATCATGACCGGCTTCGCGAAAGAAGCAGCGAGCCAGACCAAAGTCAGACAGTCAATATTGGATGACTTGGCGAAGCGTGAACTGCGGCTCGAGGAGAAAAAACGAAAAAAAGCCGCGGAATCTGCGGTTCACAGAACACGATAAATATCGCTTATGCTATACTAGCCGTAAGGAATAGACATATTTCACGAAGTTTCTTTTAATGGAAGGACGATTCGAATGGATATTAAATATGGAGCAAAAGACATTTTAGAAAAAGACTTTAAAACAGCCATGCGCGGCTACAACCAGGACGAAGTTGATCATTTCTTGGATGAAGTCATTCAAGACTATGAATTGTACAACAAAAAAATTGAACAACTGCAAAATGAAAACCGTCGATTGCGCACCGAGCTGGAGGAATCGCCAAAAAAGCAAGCAACTCCCGCGCCTGGAACGACCAATTTTGATATTTTGCGCAGATTGTCCCATTTGGAAAATCACGTATTCGGCAACAAGCTGGATAACAGATAACAAGCTTGTCAACATCGGCTGAATAGCGTATACTTAGTTAGCCATTTGAAATTCTGGCAATCGCTCCCGCACTTGATGCGGGAGAGGAAAGTCCATGCTCACACGGATCTGCGATGACCGTAGTGATCGCGCTCAGCGAAACAATAAGCTGGGGCAGCAGTGATGCTGACGGCGGGTAGAACGCCTAAGTCTTTGGATATGGCCGAAATACCCTGAAGGTGCCACAGTGACGGAGCTGTATAGGAAACTATGCAGGTGGAACGAGGTAAACCCCGCGAGTGAGAAACCCAAATTATGGTAGGGGCACTTTTCCAAGGGAAATGAACCGACGGAAGAGGCGGAGTGAATCCGCAGATAGATGATTGCCATCCGCTAGTACGAGGCTTCGGCTGTTTGAGTACGTGGAGACAAAACATGGCTTATAGAATTTTGAATGGTCTTAACTTATTATCTTTGAAAGGCTCTCCTGCTGGGGAGCCTTTCTTCATATGAATGAAGAAAAACTTGAAGTGAAAAATTATATATGGTTCGAGCTGCCGCTTATCGACAATCGGTATTGTAAGCAGTGCCTGCTATATGACTAAAACAGATATAAGGAAGACGGAAAGGAAGTTGTTATGACTAGCTATAAATTACTGGCCACTGCGGCAATGGGGCTGGAATCCATCGTGGCGAACGAAGTAAAAGAACTTGGATACGAAACGACGACAGACAATGGAAAAGTGTTTTTTGAAGGCACTGCACGGGATATCGCGAAAACGAATCTTTGGCTGCGCACCGCCGACCGCGTGAAATTGATTGCCGGCGAATTCGAAGCGACCACTTTCGATGACTTGTTCGAACAGACAAAAGCGATCGAATGGGAAAAATACTTACCGGTCGACGCTGAATTCCCAGTACAAGGGAAATCGGTCAAATCGAAACTCCATAGTGTGCCGACTTGCCAGTCGATCGTTAAAAAAGCCATTGTCGAACGCATGAAAAAAGCGTATCACCGCAATGCCTTTTTGGATGAATCCGGACCGCGCTTCAAGATCGAAGTGTCGATCTTGAAAGATAAAGTTCAATTATCGATCGACACGAGTGGAGCGGGACTCCATAAACGCGGCTATCGCGTAGGGCAAGGCGAAGCACCGCTGAAGGAAACATTGGCAGCTGCGCTCATCAAATTGTCTCGCTGGACGCCAGACCGTCCATTTGTTGATCCGTTCTGCGGTTCAGGGACAATTGTTATTGAAGCGGCAATGATCGGGCAAAATATCGCACCGGGTTATAACCGTGAATTTGACAGCGAACAATGGCCATGGATCGGCTCTAAGATTTGGGACGAAGTGCGCGCTGAAGCGGAAGAACAAGCGAATTACGATCAGCCGCTCAATATTCTCGGCACCGACATTGATCATCGGATGATTCAAATTGCCGAAGAAAACGTCATTGAAGCTGGATTTGCAGGAATCGTCCGTTTGCAGCAGCGTCAAGTGACTGATTTCACGACAACTGAAGAGAACGGTGTCGTCATCGGAAACCCGCCATACGGCGAGCGGATCGGTGAAGTGGAAGTGATTGAAGAAATGATCGGGGATATGGGGCAAATGTTCTCAAAATACCCGACATGGTCTGTGTATATGCTTTCTTCAATGGAAGGCTTTGAAAAACTATACGGCCAAAAAGCGACAAAAAAACGCAAACTATACAATGGTTTTATCCGTACGGACCTGTTCCAATTCTGGGGAGAACGTCCAAAAAATAAATGAGGAAAACGGAAGGGCAATCCGCCCTTCCGTTTCTCTGTGAGGGGTTTTATATGAGACAAGCATTGCCATTTCCATTATCCAAAGACAAAACCTTCTTTGACTCATTGAACGACTGGATCGGGGATATCTTCTACGATATTTTGCCTGAAAAAGGGTATGAACTTCGCGACGAACAAATTTTCATGTCGTTTCAATTGGAAAAAGCGCTGAAAGAACGACAAGTGCTTTTTGCAGAAGCTGGCGTTGGGACAGGCAAGACGATGGCGTATCTATTGCCAGCGATTGCGTATGCCCGCTACACAGGAAAGCCCGCACTCATTTCTTGTGCAGATGAAGCGTTGATCGAGCAATTGGTGAAAAAAGGCGGGGACATCGACCGCTTGGATGAGTTGTTCAATTTGAACCTGGATGTGCGCCTTGCAAAATCGCGCGACCAGTATTTATGCCTGCAACGTTTCGAAGGAGCGAAAAAGCGCAGCGAAGCGGATTTTCTCGACCATATCGAAGACACGCTTCCCGAGTTCGTCAACAAAACCTATTCGATGCAGCAAATGTACCCGTATGGCGAACGCTCAAGTTATCCGGAACTCACGGATGACCAGTGGCAGCAAGTCAATTACCATCCGATTCAAAACTGCAATGCCTGTGATATGCGCAATAAATGCGGGCAGACGCTTCACCGTAATCATTACCGGGAAGCGACGGACCTTGTCATTTGCTCGCATGATTTCTTGATGGAGCATATTTGGACGAAAGAAAACCGCAAACACGAAGGCCAGGCGCCGTTGCTTCCGGAAGTTTCACAAATCGTGCTTGATGAGGGCCATTTACTCGAGTTCGCGGCACAGCGAGCGCTCACATACGAGGTGCAGGAAAGTTCGCTTTACGATGTGACGGAAAAAGTTATGGTCGACGGCGTCCGTGAAAAGACACTTGGCCTTATTGAACGGACCATCGATTTGCATACGGAATTTTTCCGTGTGCTGCGCAGCAATTTGATTCCAAGCGAAGAAGACCGCAAAGCGATCCAGGAAGACCCGCTATTGAAACGCATCGGGACGGAATTGATCCGCACCGTCGATAGTCTGTTGGAAGAGTTCGTCTTCGAAGGGGAATTGTTCAGCATTCCTGAATATGAGCTCAACTTGGCAGAGGAATATTTCGAGCAGTATAACTTCTCGATGGGCTTGTTTGTCGAAAATGGCGACGCGATCAGCTGGCTGGAAGAAAAAGACGAAATCGAAACCTTGGTCATCATGCCACGCCTCGTGACAGATATTCTCGAGGAGAAACTATTCGACGGCAAACTGCCGATTGTCTTTTCATCCGCTACATTGTCCGTTGCAAAAGATTTCACCTATTTAGCGGATACTTTGGGTATCGACAATTTCGAATCGTTCTCGGTGCCGTCTCCGTTTGAATACGAAGAAGTGATGGAAATCTTCAAGCATCCCGTCGCACAGGAAGCAAAAGCAACAAAAGTACTGGAACTGGCAGCGGAAGGCGGCCAGACATTGGTATTATTCAAATCAAATGCCGCCATGCAATCCTTCAAACGTGCAGTGCCGAAAGACTCTCCGCTTGCCATTGAGTTCGAAGGCGACCGCGAGTTATCTTCCGTCGTGCGTGATTTCCAGGAAGGCAAATTCCAGGTGTTGTGTTCACACCATCTATGGGAAGGAATGGATTTGCCGGGAGATGCCTTGACCAAAGTCATCATCGTCGACTTGCCGATGCCGCCGAGTGACCCGGTATTTGACGCCAAGCGCAAATTCAGTGAACATCCCCTAGAAGAGATTGATTTGCCGTTTATGCAGCTGCGCCTTCAGCAAGGCGTCGGGCGCCTCATCCGTTCTTCTTCCGATCATGGCGAAATCCACTTGCTGTTGACCGAAGAGGAGTTGCGCATTGAACATCTCTGGCAGACTGTTTTGCCAGTGCCGGCGAAAAATCGCTGAATATAGATTAGAAGTGATAAATCAGCGGGGAAAACTCCCCGCTGATTTTTTTGTTTTCCGCGTATACTGCCCTTAGAAATGAATTTCCCGAAAGCTGATGCGGCAGGAAAAAGGCTCCTTATGATACAATAGACCGGAAAAGAAGGAGGAATATTGTGTCAATGGAACAACAATTCAGGGAACTACACCAGAAAATGACAAGCTATAACGAAGCCATCTCCTTGCTGTACTGGGATATGCGGACAGGCGCGCCGAAAAAGGGCCAGGACTTGCGTTCAGAGACGATTGGGACTTTGTCTTCAGAACTGTTTGCGATGTCGACTTCCGATGAGTATGGCAAGCTGCTCACAGAACTGAAAAAGCAAGATGGCTTGTCGAACGCGATGCAGCGCTCAGTGGAAGAAGCAGACCGTGAATATCAATTGAATGCCAAAATCCCGCCGAAAGAATATCGCGAGTTCGTCGTCTTGACGAGCAAGGCGGAATCCGTATGGGAAGAGGCGAAAGAACAGTCAGATTTCGCCATGTTTCAACCATACCTTGAACAACTGGTGGAAACGACGCGCCGTTTTGTCAGCTACTGGGGCGTGAAAAATGGCAGCGTCTACAATACCTTACTCGATCAGTATGAACCAGGCGTCACAACCGAACAGTTGGATCGGGTATTCGGGCAATTGAGAGACCGCATCGTTCCGCTCGTCAAAAAAATCCAGGAGTCTGGAAATCAACCGAAAACCGAATTTTTGTATGGGCATTTCCCGAAACAAGCCCAGCAAGATTTCAGCTTGGATGTGTTGAGCCAGTTGGGCTATGATTTCGAAGCAGGGCGACTGGACGAAACAGTCCATCCGTTCATGATTGCAGTGAACCGAGGCGATGTCCGGGTAACGACGAAATACGACGAACAGGATTTTCGGACGGCTGTCTTCGGCACGATCCACGAGGCGGGCCATGCTTTGTATGAACAAAACATCAGCAATGAGTTAAGCGGCTTGCCGGTTGACGGCGGCTCATCGATGGGCATTCATGAATCGCAGTCTTTGTTCTTCGAAAATTTTGTCGGGCGCAACGAGGCATTCTGGCGTCATAATTACGAGAAGTTCCTATCTTATGCACCGGAGTCGTTCCAGCAAGTGACAATGGATGAATTCCTCGCAGCCATCAATGAATCAAAACCTTCCTTGATCCGCATCGAAGCCGATGAGTTAACCTATGCACTCCATATCATGATTCGTTATGAGTTGGAGAAAGGTTTGTTCGACGGAGACTACGAAGTAAAGGACCTCCCCGTTTTGTGGAACGACAAATACGAAGAATATTTAGGAATTCGTCCACAGCATGACGGAGAAGGCGTGCTTCAAGATGTCCACTGGGCAGGCGGCAGCTTTGGCTATTTCCCTTCTTATGCATTAGGATTGTTGTATGCAGCGCAATTTAAGAAGGCCATGCAAAAAGACATTCCGAATTTCGATGAATTGTTGGCAACTGGAGAAGTCGGCCCAGTCACCGAATGGCTGACGGAGAAAGTCCATCGCCACGGAGCGGTCAAAAAGCCGCTTGAGCTTTTGCAAGATGCGACGGGTGAAGGCTTGAATGGAAATCATTTGGCTGAATACTTGGAAGCAAAATACACCAAGATCTATCAATTGGATTAAAAAGAGTAGTTGAAAATGACTGAAGGGGGATTTACCTGTGTTGGCATCTTTTCGTTTGGAAGGCAAGACCGCAATCGTGACCGGAGCTGGAAAAGGCATTGGGCGTGCGATTGCGTTAGCACTCGGTGAAGCAGGAGCGAATGTCCTGCTGGTCGCAAGGACCGAAAGCGACCTCGAGCAAGTGATGCAAGAAATGGCTGGCGATCGCACATCCTATGCAGTTGCAGATGTGACCGACCGAAACGCTATTCAATTGGCAGTCGAAAAGGCGGTTGAGCGGTTCGGGGGCGTCGATATCCTGGTTAATAATGCAGGGATGAATATCCGTTCTAAACTGGATGATGCGACTGACAGCGAATGGCATAAAATCATGGATACCAATGCACAGAGTGTATTCATGTTTTCCCAGGAAGCAGCCAAACATATGAATAAAGGGGCTTCGATCATCAACATCAGTTCTGTTGGCGGCGACAGGGCGCTGAAAACCGGTGTCATCTATGCAGCTTCTAAAGCGGCGATTATTCAAATGACTAAAGTGATGGCGATGGAGTGGGGCGAGCGGGGCATCCGTGTCAATGCAATCGGCCCGTGGTATTTCCGAACGCCACTTACGGAAAACGTGCTTTCAGATCAGGACTACTTGGATTCGATCCTTGCAGTGACACCGCTCAAACGCGTCGGCGAGCTGCCGGAAGTGGCTTCTCCTGTCGTGTTCCTCGCATCGGACGCAGCGGGCTATATCACGGGACAAACCTTGTTCATCGACGGCGGCATGTCGATCCACGGGTTTTCCTGAAGAAACATCCTTCCAGAGATGGAAGGATGTTTTTCGTTCCGCTGAAAAAAATGATATGATGAATAGAAGTAACGGTGAAGGAGATATACATATGACAGCGACAGATCACAAACAAGAATTAATTGAAACAGCGCATCTTTACCGGATTTTCAAGGATAACGATGACACGGAACGTGAAGAAAAAGCGGAATTATTCGCGCGCAAAATCTTGAAAGACCAATTCATCATCGGCTTTGCCGGCCATTTCTCCTCCGGAAAATCGTCGATGATCAACGCGTTGACGGGCGAGACGCTTTTGCCATCGAGCCCGATCCCGACAAGCGCGAACATCGTCAATGTCCACAAGGCCGAAACAGACTATGCCATCGTTAACCGCAGGGGAGACCGTCCTGTGCATTTCCCTGAAAATTATGATTTCCAGGCAGTCAAGGATTTTTGCAAGAGCGGCGATGTCACACAAATCGACATTGGGCACTCGACTTCTGTATTGCCAGAAGGCATCACTGTCATGGATACGCCAGGCGTCGATTCAACGGACGACGCCCATAGAATGTCGACAGAATCGGCATTGCATGTGGCCGACATGGTATTTTACGTCATGGATTACAACCATGTGCAATCCGAGCTCAATTTCAATTTCACGCGGGAATTGCAGAAATACACGGATTTATATTTGATTGTCAACCAGATCGATAAGCATCAAGAGAGCGAGATGTCGTTTGCGGAATTTCAGCAATCGGTCGCAGATAGTTTTGCCGCTTGGGGCGTCGAACCGAAAGGCATCTTTTTTACTTCATTAAAAGTCCACGACTTCCTGGGCAATGAATTTTCCGATGTGAAACAGCTCGTCTCCTCGGTCATGGACAATTGGCAAGGGCATCTCGGCGAAGCTTCAGCTTCAGCACTGCGTCAGTTAAAAGATGAACACATAGGATTTTTGGAAGATGAAAAAGCGGAGCGGCTTGAAGCGTTCGCGAACGTGTTGTCGGAGGAAGAATGGGCTGCTCGCGAAGACTTGAAAAAAGAACACGAACTGATCAAGCGACGCAGTTCTGTCCAGGATTATGACAATTGGCGATTGAATTTCGAGAAAAAGCGCAAAGAGTTGCTCGAAAACGCGAACATCATGTCTTATGAAGTGAGGGACGCGCTAAGTGCTTATATAGAGGCGCGCCAACCCGGATTCAAAGTAGGCTTATTGTTCAGCGGCAAGAAAACCGAAGAAGAACGGGAAAACCGCAAAATAGATCTTCAAGACAAGCTGTCAAAAACGATCGACTCGCAAATGTCGGGCCATTTGAAAAAGCTGATGAAAACATCCTTGCGTGAAGCGGGTCTCTTAACAGATACCGAATCGCTTGCAATCGACAAAATGAAATTCGATTTGCCGTTTTCCATCGTAGAGGAGAATGTTCCTGAGACCACTACAATGACTGCGGATACCGTCCTCAACGTCAGCAAAAGCCTGACCGCTCAGGTGCAGCGCTGGCTGATACAGGAAACCGATCCATGGAAAGCCCGCCAACAGGAAGGCTTTGAAGGGCTTCCAGACGATGCTAGCGTTGAAATCGACATGAAATCCGAGTCGCTTGAACAAAAGGTGCTGGCTATACGCACGCTCGAGGAAATGGACGCAGCGATCGATAAAGTGAAAAAATCCTTCACCGCTATTTTGCCGAAGCAGATGGACGCGGCAGAAAAACAAGTGGCCGCTTGGTACGATGCGTTTCATTTATCGGCTGAAGACATGGTGGAATTTACCCCATCGATGCTCGAAGAGGCTGAACAACAGCAATGGGATGATGGCGAAAAAGCTCCAGCACATGAGCTGGCATCGTTTGATGAACAGCAAGTGCTGACACGCGTGAAAAAAACCGCCGATATTTTAGAGCCCGTGCGCGGATTTTCGGAAACGGTCGAGTATTTGAAACGCAAAGCGAAGCGTTTGGAAGGCCAGGAATTCACCATCGCCTTGTTTGGCGCGTTCAGTGCCGGAAAATCTTCGTTCTCGAATGCATTAATGGGCGAGACTGTGCTGCCGGTCTCACCGAACCCGACGACCGCGACCATCAACCGCATCCGCCCAGTGACCGATGCCCATCCGCACGAGACTGCAGATGTGCGATTGAAAACCGTCTCGGCGATGACCGAAGACGTCAAAAATTCTTTTGCCGTGTTCGGCATGAAAGTGGAGACGCTGGAACAAGGGTATGCGAAAACGGATACGCTGCCGGATGATGCAACGACCGAACAGCAAATCCATAAATCGTTCTTGCTGGCATTCAAGAGCGGGTACAAATCCTTTAGCGGACATCTCGGGGAAACTTTGCGCGTCAATCGTGAAGAGTTTGGCTTGTATGTCGCCAAAGAAGAACGCAGTTGTTTTGTCGAGGAAATCGATTTTTATTTTGATTGCGAGTTGACTAGAAACGGCGTTACTTTGGTGGACACGCCAGGAGCGGATTCGATTAACGCGCGTCATACGAATGTTGCGTTCGAATACATCCGCAACGCGGACGCCGTGTTGTTCATCACGTATTACAACCACGCATTTGCCCGCGCGGACCGCGAATTTTTGATCCAGCTCGGACGCGTAAAAGACGCTTTTGAAATGGACAAGATGTTCTTTGTCGTCAATGCGATCGATTTAGCGAATAATGAAGAGGAAAAGCAGGCAGTCATCGATTATGTCGGAAATGAGTTGCAGCGCTTCGGCATCCGCTTCCCGCGCCTGTTTGGCGTTTCCAGCCTGCAAGCATTGAAAGATCGCGACATTTCCGGCATGCCGGAATTTGAAGAGAACTTCCAGCATTTCCTGAAAGAAGAGCTGAAAGGGATGGCCGTCCAGTCGTTGTCAGAAGAGGAACAAAAGACCGTCGACCGTTTCCGCAATTTGATTCAGTCGACTGAAAAGAACCTGGAACGCAAAGACGAGCGTTTGGAAGAATTGAAGCAATTGGAACAAAAAGTACGCAAACGCTATAGTGAAACGATGGCGCCGGTATTGGAGCAAGAAGCGAATCAAGAACTCGGCGAACTATTGTATTATGTGAAGCAGCGCGTGTTCTACCGCTTCAACGATTTCTTTAAGGAAGCGTTTAATCCTTCTTTGTTCTCAAGGGAATCCTCGAAGCAAGCGCTGGATACGGCATTGCGCGATTTACGCGACATGACGGCTTTCGATTTCCAACAGGAAATGAGAGTAACCAATTTGCGCCTTGCGCGTTTTGTTGAGAAAAAATTGACGGAACGATTCAAAGACGATGCTGCCAAATTGAAGGATTGGAATTCGGAGTTTTCGTTTCTACCTTATGAAGTGAAAGAAGCACAGCTTCTCGAAGCAGGACAGCCGTTTGGCGATGCTGATTATTCCACAGTGAAATCGTATTACAAAAACAACAAGAGCTTTTTCGAGAAAAATGAAAAAGAAGCGATGCGCGATGCCCTGCAGGGAATGATGGAACCGGATGCCGGCCGTTATTTGGAGCAGGAAAAAGCTGCATTGACCGAATGGGCAGAGTTCTGGATTGAACAGGAAGCGGAAGGGCTTCGTCAGCATCTGTTGCGCCAGGCGATCGAGCAGATCGAATCTGAGCGCAGCTTGCTGCAACAAAGTGAAATTTTGGCGCAATGGAAGCAATTACATGAAAAATTGATGGAAGGTAGGGGATAATATGACTGTTTTTATTGAAACGATCGATACAGAGAAGTACCGTTGGATCGATGCGCGTTTTGACTTGAAGGATTCCGCATGGGGAAGCGAAAGCTTTGCGGCGGAACATGTTAAAGGGGCGATCCACTGGGATTTGGAGAACGATTTATCCGATATGGCGTCTTCAAACGGCCGCCACCCGATGCCAACTAAAGAGCAGGTGACTCAATTGTTCCAAGCAGCAGGCCTGGAATTAACGGATTCGATTGTTGTCTATGACCAAGGTGGTGCTCCTTATGCCGCACGGGCATGGTGGCTGCTCACTTATGCGGGATTTGAACATGCGTATATCAGCCGCGTCGGTTTTGACAAGCTGAAGCAGCAAGGAATTGCCACTTCAAGTGAATCCACTTCCTATCCTGCTTCAACGGTATTACCGGAATTTCACGATGATTTGCTTGCAACGCGCAGTGACGTCCAACAAATCGTCGATGGCAAAGAATTGGGCGTCTTGATCGATGCCCGTTCAGCTGAGCGCTATGCCGGCCTTAACGAACCGATTGATGCAGTTGCTGGGCGGATCCCAGGCGCACGCAATTACGATTGGTCACAGCTTGTATCGAATGGTGCATTCCGGACCGATGAAGAGTTCGCGGGCTTGCTGCAACCGAAAGAACCAGCAGTCGTTTACTGCGGAAGCGGCGTAACGGCGGCTGCGCTGTATGCCATGCTTGCCGAAAAGCAGCATGAAGGCTTGAAGCTTTATGTGGGCAGCTATTCTGACTGGATCTCCGATGAGGATAGTGTTGTCGAAATCGACCGCGATGAGCACCCGGAAGCGGCTGATGACCAGACGAAAGCGGTACTGGCGAAGTTGATCGAAGAAGGTTACACCGGCGAGATGCTGATGAAGAAATTCGAATACGAGAAATCACTTTTAGAAGATAAAAAGTAAATAAAAAAACGGCATTGCTATTTAAGCAATGCCATTTTTTATGAATTATTTTTCTTGTTCAATTGAACAGTGATGATTTGGTGGTTTTCCATCTCACGCACGATAAAGCGGAAGTTGGTCAAATCGATGACGCCGCCTTCTGCGATGTCGGTGTCCATCATTTGAACCCAGCCACCAATAGTATCGATGTCTTCGCTTTCTTCGAATTCGATCGGGAAGCGGGCTTCGAGTTCCGACAACAGCACGCGGCCGTTGACGAGGAAATTATGGTGGTCTATCCGTTTGATATCATCGGTTTCATCATGGTCGAACTCGTCGCGGATTTCGCCGACAATTTCTTCAAGGATATCTTCCATTGTAATAACGCCTGCCGTACCGCCGTATTCATCAACAACGATCGCCATATGGACGTGCTGGCTTTGCATGCGCAAGAGCACATCCTGGATCGGCGCCTGGTCGTGGACGAAAGGCAGGTCATGGATCGTCAAGCTTTTCGAAAGATCCCCCGCCGTCGTATAGCTCGTCAACAATTCCTTAATATTGACGAAACCGATAATGGCGTCTTTATCGCCGTCTTCGGTAACGGGGTAGCGTGTATATTGATGTTCTTCAATAATTTCCATTAATTCATCGTGATCCATTTCCAGTGAAATGGTAATCATTTGCGTCCTCGGCAGCATGATGTCTTTTGCCAGCCGTTCATCAAATGAAAAGATATTTTGCATATATGCCAATTCATTTTGGTTGATCTCGCCGCTCTGGTAACTTTCGTGCATCAAATGCTTCAAGTCTTCCTCGGAATGGCCGTATTCCGGCTGCAAGGTCCGGATGCCGAGCGGGCGCAACAACAGTCGTGCCGAAGCGTTGAGCAGCCATAAGACGGGTGCGAATAGACTGCCGGCAAGACTCAGTGCAGGGGCGAGGCGAAAGGCTGCGCGTTCTGCGTACTGGGCCGCCAATGCTTTCGGCGCCAGTTCCCCAATGATCGCCCGAATGAAAAAGACCAGGACGAACACAGTGATATAAGCGATTGGTCCTGCCGCATTCGGTCCGGCGTTGTCTGCCACTGCCTGTACAGAAGGCAATTCGGCAATGTTTTTTGACAACCAGCCAAGACCAATTGCCGTCACTGCGATGCCAAAGCGCGAAACGGATAGATAATAATCCAAATTATTGCTGATTTTTTCCAGCCAATTGGCATTTTTACGCCCTTCCGATAAGGCTTGTTCGATGCGCGATAAGCGCACCCGGATGATGGAGAATTCCGCTCCAACAAAAAAAGCGGTAAAAAATAAAAGAATACTTGCGGTTGCGATATAAAGATAAAATATACTGTCCAATTCGTCCCCCATGTTCGGGAGCTCACCTCAGCTTTCTAAAGTTGTGCATAGTATATCATAAATGGGGAAGCTTGTATCTGCGGGCGGGCGCAGAAAAATTTAGCCGTTTCCAGCCAAACTTATTGAATGCACTGAAAAATATATTTATGATGAACAAAGAGAAAAGGAGTGGTTTTAGATGAAGGTGCTTATTTACGGGGGACAGATTTATACAATGGCAACAGAAGGCGAGACCGTAGAAGCGGTGCTGGTCTCTGACGACCACATAGAAAAAACAGGGTCTTACGAAGAATTGCGTCAACTAGCCGATAAGGAAATCGATTTAGCCGGCCGTACGATGTACCCGGGCCTGGTCGATAGCCACCTGCATCTGATCCAGCACGGAGAAAAGCTGATGCGCGTCGATTTATCAAAAATCGATAGTTCAGACGATATGAAACAGCAATTGATTGACTCAACTGGAGGTCATACGGGCGATGAATGGTTTATCGGTGAAGGATGGAATGAAAATAATTTCCCTGACCGGAAAATTTTCCACCGCAGCGAACTCGATGCTATCTGCGAGTCGCCGATGATGCTAAAACGCGTATGCCGACACGCGGTGCTTGCCAATTCTCGCGCGCTTGAACTGGCTGGCATCACAAAAGAAACCGAAGATCCAGAAGGCGGCGTCATCGTGCGCGACACGAATGGCGAACCGACAGGGTATTTACTCGATGCCGCTCAGGATCTTGTTGCGAATGTCGTGCCGGAAGTGAGCGTCGACTATTTAACGAAAGCGCTGAAAACTTCAGTCGATGATTTGCTCAAGCTCGGTTTGACGGGCGGCCACACAGAAGATATGGGGTATTACGGCCATTACTCACGCCCGCTGCAAGCTTTCCGAAACGTAATCGGCCAGGAAACGAAATTCCGTGCCCATTTGCTGCGCGCCCATATCGCTTTTGAGGAGATGATGGAGAACGCCGACTACTTAGAACCGTTTATCGATCCAGGCCCGATGAAATTATTCGCTGACGGTTCGATCGGAGGCAGAACGGCACTGCTTAGCCGCCCTTATACAGACGACCCGTCGACTAGCGGCGTGGCGATTCATTCCGATGAAGAATTGAAGCGCCTCGTGTCGGTCGCGAGAAAACACGGGGAAGCGGTCGCTATCCACGTCATCGGGGATTTCGCGATGGAAAAAGCGCTCGATGCGATCGAAGCCCACCCAACGCCTGAAGGCAAGAGGGACCGCCTCATCCACGCGATGGTGCTGAGAGAAGACTTGCTTGAACGCTTGAAGCGCCTTGATGTGGCGCTTGATCTACAGCCAAGTTTTGTGCCTTCAGATTTTCCGTGGGTAGTGGAGCGTCTCGGCGAAGACCGCCTCGCGTTATCGTATGCTTGGAAGACGCTATTGGATGAGGGCATCATCTGTGCAGGCGGATCCGATGCGCCGATTGAAGAAGTCGACCCGCGCCAAGGTTTATTTGCGGCTGTTACACGCAGAAAGCCTGAAGAGACGCATGAAGGATATTTGCCGGAACAAAAACTCAGCCGCTTCGAAGCGATCCGCTTGTATACGTACGGCAGTGCACAAGCGATTTCTATGGAGCATCGCCGCGGCTTGATCAAAGAAGGCTTCGATGCGGATTTCACCGTGTTTGACCGTGATTTGTTCGAAGGGCCTGAGGAGCAATTGCTAGACGCTGAAGTGGAAATGACAGTCGTCGCAGGCGAAGTCATGTACGAGAAAAATGGCGTGGAGGTGTGAAGATGGAAACGTTTATCATCACCGGTGCTTCAAAAGGCATCGGCCTTGCACTCAGCAAGCAATTGGCAGAGTCCGGCCATCAAGTAATCGGCATTGCCCGCACGCAGCCTGAAGACTGGACAGGTGCATTGTTCATCAGCCATGATTTGACCGATATCGCTGGGATTTCCAAAGTCATGTCACGAGCGGCAACAGAAATTTCAGCTGAAGCCGAAGCGGTTACTTTGGTCAATAATGCCGGGACGGTCGAACCGATCGGCTTTGCCGCGGCGAATGATGGAGAAGATATCGCGAAGAGCATCACCTTGAACTTAACCGCACCGATGAGTTTGTCTTCCGCTTTCCTGCGCGAGACAGAGTCGTTAAAGACACGCCGCATTGTTAATATTTCATCAGGTGCGGGCAGAAAACAAGTCAAAGGTTGGAGCGCCTATTGCGCCGGCAAAGCAGGGCTTGATCATTACACGACTTGCCTAGATGCCGAATACGAAAACCTTAAAGCGGTTTCGGTCGCGCCGGGCATCATCGATACCGGCATGCAAGAGAAAATCCGGGAAAGCGGGGAAGAGGACTTTCCGCAAATCGAGCATTTCCGCGACTACAAGCGCAGCGGCAAACTCAGCAGCCCAGAAGACACGGCTGCCGGCTTGATTCAGTTGATGCAACGCACGGATTTTCAAGAACTGCCGGTGTTGCTCGATTTGAGGGAATTGCCGAAATAAAAGGGGGGAGCCCAATTGGCCACAAAGCAGGAAAGGTTAGAGAAATTGCGTGAAGCGCGACGGGCGGGTATCGATATGTCGAGCCCAAAAGCTTTCATCACTCATATACTAGCACGCGGCGATAAAGATGCCGTGCTATGGTTTTATAAAAAAGGAAGTGTCGAATTCGATTTTGATGCGTACCGTAAGCTTGTCGCGGAATTAAAAGCGGAATGAGCCAAACCCCCAATCCAAAATTTGTGGATTGGGGGTTTTTATCTGTCGATTCAGCTGAAAGCGAGCCGTTTTCTGGATTGAAATTATGCTATAGTAGCATTAGTTGAAGTGAAAATGAGTTAATCTTTCAAAAAAAGGATGGAAGTCAATGGATACGTTATTATTTATCGCAATCATCGGAGTGGCGGTTTTTGTTGGAATCGCATCGAAAAAATTTTACGATAAGCCGTATATCGTCAATTTTGGCATTGCCGCATTGATGCTGTTGCTTGTCGTACAATCTATCCTCATGCAGCCAATTACGGTGCTCGGCTATATCGCGATTGTGGTTTGTTCGATTGCATTCGTTTTCCAAGCGGTGCTCGGCTACCGCAATTGGAAAGGCCAGGACTATACAAAAGCATGAAAAAAAGCAGGTGAAGAGAAATTCTTCATCTGCTTTTTCTATTTCATTAAATATTTTTCAAGGCGTCTTCGATTTGGCTGTCGCCTGAGGTCAGCTGGAATACTTTGTCTGTGAGATCTGTGGATTCGAGACACGCAACGATGACGGCTGCGACATCTTCTCTCGGGATGCTGCCGCTATCGAGTTTCCCGGCTGCCGCAATTTTTCCTGTTCCAGGATCGTCTGTCAATAAACCAGGCCGGACGATTGTATACGCCAAGCTGCTCGATTGCAAGATGCGATCAGCATGGTGTTTAGCGATATAGTAAGGCGTCATTTCCTTGGTCCACTGCGAACGGTCATCGGCGTGGATGGCGCTGACCATGATGAAGCGGTCGATGCCAGCCAGTTCTGCGGCCTCTACTGCTTTTGCCGCGCCATCTAAGTCGACTGCTATTGTTTTGTCTGCACCGGTTGAAGCGCCGCTGCCAGCAGTGAAGACCACTGCATCGCAGTCAGCCATCGCTTTTTGCAGTTCTCCCACGCTTCCTTCGAGGCTAGCTACGACAGTTTCCGCTTCTAAATCTTCAAAAAACGGCCGTTGCTCGGGTTTGCGGATCATCGCTTTCACTGTATGTTTCGGCTGTTTCGCAAGCAAACGCACCAAGTGCTGCCCGATCTTGCCATTCGCTCCGATGACGAGTGTTTTCATATTAATTCCTCCTTCAAATTTGGCTACCTAGACTCTATACCCGAAAAAACGGGCTATAGCCAAAATATAGGATATGATGCAAAAAACTAGCATGTTTTATTGGCACAGTTTTTAGTATAATTGTAAAAAGTTAAATAATTTAAAAATGTTAAATTATAGGAGTGTTTATATATGGGCAAGCAATTTGAGGAAAATGATCTGTCTGTTCAGCAACGCAATTTGAAAGAAACGCCACCGGATTTTTCACAATTTAAGGGAAAGCGTCTCGATAAGCGGCCGAATCTTTTGGTGGACGGATTGGTCCATGTGGTCTTAACGGGGCTTGGAGCTGCTTTACTGCTTGGGATTGTTTATGTATTGTTCAATTATATCAATTGGTAAGGAGGAGAGACGATGATTCGCTATCCTGATCGAGCGTTAAAAACCATTGGCGTCACAGCACCATCTTCAGGGGTGTCTGAAGAACTGCATCATTTGCTTGAAGGGGCGATTACCCAGATGCAGCAGCAAGGCTTTATAGTTAAGACCACACCGAACGCCTGGAGCCAAAAGGAAGGCAAATCATCGCCTGCCGCTGTGCGCGCTAAAGAACTCATCAGCATTTGGCGTGATTCCACAGTCGATGCCATCATCCCGCCGTGGGGTGGTGAGCTGTTATTTGAAGTGTTGGAGCATCTGGATTTTCAGAAATTTACGCCGAAATGGCTTCTTGGGTATTCGGACGTCAGCTTGCTGTCATTGGCAATTACATTAAATACGGGGATTGCGACGGCCCACGGCACCAATATGGTCGATTTGCGCGGCAGTGAAACCGATCCGACCACAGCACGCTGGGTCAATGTGTTGTCTTCAACGAAAGGCGCAGCTATTAAACAAGTATCGTCGGACTATTACCAAAAACACTGGAGCCATGACAAGGCGTCCGCTGGGGTCTTCAATTTAACCGATCCGACAGTTTGGAAAACGGCATCGGGGCACGCAGAACAAGTGGATGGGCGTCTACTCGGTGGATGCATTGACGTGATTCGGCACCTTATCGGCACACCATATGGCGATGTCGAAACCTTCCGGAAAAAATTCATTCCGGATGAGCCGATTGTCTGGTTTTTAGAAAACTGTGAGATGAATACACCGGACTTAAAGCGCAGTTTATTGCAGATGAAATATGCAGGCTGGTTCAATAATTGTTCCGGAATCGTTTTCGGCAGAAGCGAAGCGAACGATGCTGTGCAAGGCTATACCGCAGAGATGGTGTATCAGGAACTGGCGGAGCAATTAAAAATTCCCGTCGTCTACGATGCGGATATTGGCCATCAGCCACCGCAAGTGACATTGGTTAACGGGGCACATGCGGTCATCCGTGTTGAGGATGGAAAAGGGCGTGTTGTCCAGCAGTTCCGTTAAAGAAAGGGTGAATGTCATGGAATATCGCCGGTTAACATCAGAAGATGCTGAGCAGTACCGAAAACTCCGCTTGATCGCATTGCAAACAGATGCCGATGCGTTTTCGACTGATTTCAATGAAGCAAGCGAAAGGCCGGTCAGTGCGACCGCCACCAATCTCGCCAATCCTTCTGCGGTGACATTCGGGGCTTACGATGCAGGGCGTTTGCTAGCTATGATGACATTGCTCAGGTTGTCAGGAAAGAAAACCAGCCACCGGGCTGAAGTGGTGGCTGTCTATGCAGCAGAAGAAACAAGAGGAACAGGGCTTGCGTCTGCGCTTTTTGATCAGTTATTAGTACATGCGAGAAAATGGGATGGGATCGAGCAGCTTGAACTGGCTGTCAATTCCGCAAATCCCCGCGCCATCCGTTTTTATGAACGAGTCGGCTTTCAGCGCATCGGCATCACACCGAATGCCCAGAAGGCGGGCAGCCGTTATATCGACGAGTTGTTGATGGTGCTGAAGCTATAAAAATGAAATTTAAAAGTGGAGACCCCGGTCTCCGCTTTTTATTTATCGTTTAAAATATACAGTTTGTCGTCGCCTTCTGTCGGGGTGCCGCGGCCATCGGTATTATTCGTGATGAAGTACAAATTGTCGCCGTCCGAATGAACATCGCGGATACGCCCGTATCCTTCAATGGAATCGGTGATTTCTGCCGTCTCCGGATCCAGCACTTTGATCGCTGTCCCGCGAAGTGCTGCAATATACAGCGAACCGTCGTGAAAATCGATCCCGCTCGGTGCCCACGTATCATCGGCACCGCTCGTGATAAGCGGCGTCTCTAATCCGTCTGCTGTTTCTTCCCCTTCGATATCGGGCCATCCATAATTGGCATCTTGTTCAATGATATTGATTTCGTCGTTCGCGGATTGGCCATGTTCTGCGGCATACATCGTCTCTGCATTCCACGCCAAGCCTTGAGGGTTACGGTGGCCGAGTGAGTAAATTTCAAATTCGTTGAATTCGTTAAGGCGCAGAATCTTGCCATTGACGGAAGCCGGGTCCTGCGCAAGCTCAGGTTCGGAGGCATCTCCGATCGTCGCATAGAGCGTACCGTCTTCACTGAATTCCAAGCGGCCGCCGTGATGGACGTTGCCTGTTGGAATGCCTGATAAGAGCACGGCCGTTTCCGACCAGCTACCGCCATCCAAGCGAAATTCCGCAATTTTATTATAGGAGTTGCCGTTGTCTTCGTAGACATAATAGCCGTAAGCTTCCTGTGAGTCATCGAAGTCCGGTTTTAATACGAATCCGAGAAATCCTGCTTCAGAAGCCGAAGACAAAGGGGAGGAGAAGTTAACATCCTGGCGTTCCAACTTTCCTTCGGCATCGATATAAGCGACCGTGCCTGGGCGTTCCGAGATATAGAAAGCGTCGCCTTGCTTGTTGATTGACCAAGGGGCTTCAAGCTCCGTCGCGATCACATCTGCAGGTGCGGTCGCTTCATCGGGATTCGCTGGCGCGTTGCTGCATCCGGCAAGAGCTATTGCCAGAACCCCGGGGAAAAGCCATTTTTTCAACTTGAAAACCTCCTTTTTATTCATCATAATCGAAGCAGGAAGTGATGGGAAATGAAAAACAGCAAGGAGGGTGAAAAATGCCGCTGCTAAAAGACGTCAAAGAGCAACAAGAGCTGCGCAAAAAACGCAATTTGGTCCGTGTCATCACGTGGATCAGCATCGCGGTTGTGCTGTTCATCTTATGGTACGTCATTTAAAGGGAATGCATAAAAAACGCGAAGCCCGTATTCGAGGCTTCGCGTTTTTTACAGTTATGCATTCTTATTTTGTTGAGGTTTAGCAATAATCCATTCGACGGTGGCAAATACTGCCACCAAGATGATCATCAAATTGACCAGCCCGGCGTCGAGATACTTATCTCGGAAAATGATGGCGACCGTCAATACGTAAAAGACGGCCTGTGTCACTTTAGCAGCCGGCGGTACTTCGTTTTTCGGATAGCGCAGCCTGCCCAGCTGGAACGCCAAAAAAGCGAACAGCAGAAGCAAGTATTGCGGCCAGGTGAAGCTGTCATTGACCAGATTATTCATCAATGCGTAAACGATTAATGGAACGAGATACAATAAGAGCGTTTTCAAAGGAGATCCTCATTTCTGCTATTTTTTGCGCGGCGTGCCATTCTGCCTTTCTTTCAATAGCTGGACCAAATTGTAGACGGCGAAAGCGAGTGCGAGCCCGACAATGATCACCGACAGCAACGGATAAAGCGATACGCCGTTTTGCATGATGTCCACGATACGCGCATAGATGATAAATGGGCCGATCAGGATGATGAAAATATCGAGTGCGGTTCCTAATTTCGATCTCATAAATAGCCTCCAGTAAATCAGTATGACACCATCATATCAGAATCGCCTGTGCCTGGCATGCCGAAAGTAGAAAGCAGCCGCTCAAAGTTGAACGGCTGCTTTCCTTATTTATGTTCTTTCAGTTTGTTGTTGGCAAGGGTGTGGGCCGCTTTGTTCTGGGAATCTGGAATCCATTTGATAAAGCAATAGTCGAATCCATCCGCAATCGACAGGGAGTCATCAAGCAGCTTTTTGTAGACTGGATTTTTCACGAAGCGTTTTTCGAAGGCATCGACAACGACTTTTGAGTCTGATTTGATGGACACCATGCCGGTTGCGAGCGGGCGAGCGAGCTCAAGTCCTTTTAACAGCGCCGTGAATTCAGCTTGATGATTGTCCATTTCACCGACGTATTCACTCCATTTGATGGAATGCCCTTCGCCTCTCAAAAACACGCCGACCGCACTGACGTTGACACCGCCAGCCGTTGATGCGTCTACGAACAATTCAATCATCGCACAGCCTCCTGTTCATCGAGGGGTTGGGTTTTTTTCGCGATATAACCGAACGGTGTGGCCATTACCGACACGATGAATTTCAGAACGTAAGTCGAGATGAAAATCTGGATCCAGACATCGAACGGAAAGACGCCGAAAAACGCGATCGAAGTGAAGATCAAGGTATCGATCAATTGGCTAAGCAAGGTCGAGCCGTTATTGCGAATCCAGAACTGGCTGTCTTTCGGGAAGACTTTCCGCAAAGCCGAAAAGACGATGACGTCGATATGCTGTGCGAGTAAATAAGCGATCATGCTGGCGATGGCGATTTGCGGCACCAACCCGAAGACCGTCTCGAGTGCTTCATGCGCAAAATCACTTTCCGCCGGGATGAATTGAAGGCCGAACTGCATTGTTACAACCATGATCAGAAGTGAGGAAAAGCCAAGCCATACCGCTTTTTTCGCTTCTTTTTTGCCGTATTTTTCATTGAGGATGTCGGTTGCAAGAAAAGTTGAGGCGTATAAGCTATTGCCGAGCGTTGCGGTCAAGCCGATGACCTCAATCGTTTTTGTCACTTGGATATTCGCCAGGATGGTGGCAAACGCGACCCAGGCGAACAATCCGGTCTTGCCGAACACTTTATACATGATAAGCAATAATACAAAATTGAACAGGGCGAAACCGAGCCCTAAAAATTCATTAAACAAACTGCTTCCTCCTTAGTTTTGGTAGAGCGGGAAGTTTCGAACCGCTGGAGGACGAAAATGTCCCAAGCCAGTATACCGATTGTTGCAGAAAAAAACAAATTCATAGTAGAATAATAGAATGACATTTTGCGGAGGTACCTGAATGAAAAAAGTATCCATCATTAACGAAATCGATGAAATGCTCAATACGTATTGTGAAGGCTGCTTTGTCAAAGCCCAACTCCGCAAGGACGAAGGAAAAACAGCGGCGCACCGCTTCTGCATCAGCGAATGTACAGTCGGCACCCAATTGCAGTTTTTGGGGCAGGAATTGAATAAAATCGGAACGAGCGGCAAGTAAAACCTTAAGCCGCTAAAAGTCGTTTTCAAGCGCATGAAAATCGAGTATGCACTGACTCGACCGAATAAAAAAAGGTCCAGGAATTTTCCCTGGGCCTTTTGACGTTTCACTTTTTATTGTTGGTCCTGCACAACGTTCGCTGCTTGTGGCCCGCGGTTGCCGTCGATAATATCGAACGAGACGGCTGCGCCTTCTTGCAGCGATCGGAAACCATCACCTTGGATGCCGGTAAAATGGACGAAAACATCATCACCGTTGTCACATTCAATAAAGCCATAGCCTTTTTCTGAATTGAACCATTTCACAATTCCGTGGTGCATGGACCTTCCCCCTAATATTCAGATTGTCAAACCTTTAGCCTTAGAGCCAATGGATGGCTTAACTATACATGATGGTGCATATAAGGTCAATACGGCGATGGACCGCCGTTCCAGGCCTTTTCACGGTATAATGAAAACACAACACCTTAAAGGAGAGAATTCATGAATTCCGAAACAATAGCGGACTGCCGCTTGAAAGTAAAAAGCATCTATGAACAGTTTGACGCGAGCCACGACTGGCAGCACATCGAGCGGGTATTGGAAAATGCACGCCATATCGCACAGGCAGAAGGCGGCGATTGGGCAATGATCGAGCTTGCCGTATTATTGCATGACGTCTCGGATCCGAAATACAAAAAAGCAGGGGAAGACCCGGAACAAGAAATCCTCCGAGAGCTCGTGCTGTCGGATAACGAGCGCAGTGACATTCGCTCGATCATCCGGACTGTGTCTTTTAAAGGCGGCACGAACGGGGAACCGGAATCGATCGAAGGCAGAATCGTCCGGGACGCCGACCGGCTCGATGCCATCGGCGCCATCGGAATTGCGCGTGCCTTTGCGTATGGCGGCGCAAAAGGCCGTAAACTATATGACTGGGATGAACAAGCACGCACAGCGATGACCGAAAGCGAATACCGGAACGGCGATACGAGCACCGTAACGCATTTTTACGAAAAGCTTTTGCTGTTAAAAGAGCTCATGGTGACCGATAGTGGAAAGCAAATGGCTGAAGAACGCCACCGATATATGCTATCCTTTCTAGAGCAACTACAAAACGAAACGGATGGGAAAAAATGAGCCACTTACACGTAACAAATTTAAGCAAATCAGTGGGGGTCAAAACCCTCTTCACCAATGTCGAGTTTTCATTGTATCCGGGAGAACGCGCCGGCTTGATCGGTGTCAACGGAACGGGCAAGTCGACACTATTGTCGATCCTGGCAGGAGATCTTGAATCCGACACGATGGAAATGGACCATCCGAAAAAATACCGGATTACTTATTTGATGCAGGAGCCTGAATTCGACGAGTCGTTAACTGTCCTTGAGACGGTCTTCTCCGGGGACTCTCCGCTGCTCGCACTCAACCGTTCATATGAAAAAGCGCTGCAAAACATGATCGCCGACTCCGGATCTGAACAATTGCAGGAAGAATTGATGAAAATCCAAGAAGGCATGGAACGTGAAAACGCCTGGGACATCAATGCTTTGGCGAAGACCGCTTTGACCAAGCTCGGAATCGATATGTACGACCAGCAGATCAGCGAACTGTCTGGCGGCCAGCGCAAACGCGTAGCGCTCGCGAAAGCCTTGATCGAACCAGCTGATTTGATCCTGTTGGATGAGCCAACCAACCATTTGGACGCAGGCTCTACAGAATGGCTGCAGGAAACGCTTTTAAGAATGAACAGCGCGATGCTGTTCGTAACACATGACCGTTACTTCCTTGATGCCGTTTCGACGCATATTTTTGAATTGGCAGACCAGACAATGTACACACATAAAGGAAACTACGGCGATTATTTGGAAGCGAGAGCCGTTCGCGAAGAAATGGCTGAAGCAACGAAACAGAAGATGCACAACCGTTTCCGCTCAGAGCTGAAATGGATCCGCCGCGGCGCGAAAGCCCGCAGCACGAAACAAAAAGCGCGCATCCAGCGTTTTGATCAATTATCGGAAGACCTGCAATCAACGTCGGACAACACGAGCTTGGAACTTTCCATGCAAAGCCAGCGACTCGGCAAGAAAATCATCGAAGGGGAAAACTTGGCCGTTTCTTACGGCGACCGTGAGATTTTCCATTCCTTCGACTTTCTCTTGCAAGGCGGCGACCGCATCGGCATTGTAGGCCCGAACGGTGCAGGGAAATCAACGCTCATGAAATTGATTGCCGGCGACTTAGAAGCGACGAGCGGCACGTTGGACTACGGCAGCACCGTCAAGATTGCCCATTTCACTCAGCGTCTGCCGGAAATGGACGAATCCCAGCGGATGATCGAATACATTCAGGAAGTATCGAGCGATTTCGAAGCGGAAAAAGGCGTCCGCCTGTCCGCGACGCAAATGCTCGAACGATTCCTGTTCCCGTCGAATGCACACGGTACCTTGATCGGCAAATTGTCAGGAGGCGAGCGCAAGCGCTTGTACTTGCTGAAATTATTGATGGAAAAACCGAATATCCTATTGCTCGATGAGCCGACGAATGATTTGGACATCCAAACCTTGTCCGTCCTGGAAGACTTTTTGGAAAACTTCCCAGGCGTCGTCTTGACCATTTCCCATGACCGCTTTTTCCTTGACCGGATCGCGAAAAAGCTATGGACGCTCGGCAGCGGCATGGTCGATGAGTATCAAGGCCTTTATACCGACTGGCTGAAAGAAAAGAAGCCGGTAGTTGAGCCGCAAGCTGTAACTGTGGCAAATGATATACCGGTTTCAAGTGCTGCACCGCAGGCACCAGAAAAAAAGAAAAAGATGAGTTTCCTCGAGAAAAAGGAGTATGACGGCATACTCGATAAAATCGCGGAAGTGGAAGAGAAAATCGAACAGACCGAAGCAGAAATGGCTAAAGCTGGCTCTGATTTTGATAAATTGCAGGAGTTGACCGGCCAGATCGATGCCTACACCGCGGAGTACGATGAATTGATTGAGCGGTGGAGCTATTTGCAGGAACTGGCGGAAGCGTAATATACACAGGAGGGATTATCTTGAAAATACTAGCGATTGAACCGACACCAAGCCCGAATACGATGAAAGTGATCATCGACCAGGAATTGCCGTTCGGTAAAAGCCATAATTACAAGAAAGACCAACTTGAAGGCGCGCCGAAAGAAGTACAGGAAATCTTAGATATCGATGGCGTCAAAGGCGTCTACCATGTGGCGGATTTCCTCGCAGTCGAACGTAATGCGAAATCCGACTGGGAAGGCATTCTTGCGGACGTGCGCAAAGTCTTCGGCGAAGGCAATGGCTCCGAAGAAGAACTTGAGGTCGATGAGCATTTCGGGGAAGTGTATGTCCATGTCCAGGAATTCAAAGGCATTCCGTTGCAAGTGAAAGTATTCGATTCGCAATCGGAAGAGCGATTCGCGATGCCGGAACGGTTTGTGCAGGCGATGAACAAAGTCATGGACCCCACCGATGAAAACTTCATCTTCCAGCGTAAATGGGCGGATTACGGTGTCCGCTACGGCGAAAAAGCGGAAATTGGCAAAAGCATCGTCGAAGAAATCGAAGCGGCGTATCCGGACGAACGCCTGGATTCTTTGACCAGCAAAACCGAATCGAATGAATCGGCTGGCAAAATCAATAAACGCAGAGTGTCATTGGAAGAATTCGACGCACCGGATTGGGAGACACGCTTCCAATTGCTTGGACAACTCGTTGAAGCGGATCTAGAGGATTTGCCGCTATTGGGCAAAGCGTTGGAAGACGACAAGATGTCGATTCGCCGCCAAGCAGCGATTTATCTTGGCGACATCGATAACGAAGCGGTCGTGCCGTACGCAGAACAGGCGATGCGAGACAAGTCGTGGGCGGTCCGCCGTACAGCAGGCGACACTATCAGCGATCTTGGCTTCGAAGCATTCGAGCCGATCATGATCGAGACCTTGCAAGATAAAAACAAGCTCGTGCGCTGGCGTGCCGCAATGTTCTTGTATGAAACGGGAACGGAACAAGCCCTTCCGGCACTGAAGGAAGCGGAAAATGACCCTGAGTTCGAAGTGAAGCTCCAAATCAAGATGGCGATCGCCCGCATCGAACAAGGCGAAGAAGCGCGCGGCTCGGTTTGGAAACAAATGACCGAAGCTCGCCAGACGATCAAAGACAATAAGTGATATAGACTCTCAAGAAATTTATAAGTGTGTTTTCCGAAGCTTACCGCTCGCTTTCCGTGGGCTCGCACCCAAGCCTCCTCAGTCGCTTTGCGCCTTGCGGGGTCTCGGTCGTCTCGCTGATCCACAGGAAAGATAAGGTCGACCTGCGGGAGACATTATCTTTGCGAAAGTAATGCGGAGCATTATTGAGCAGAAGGGGTTACGAGCAGACGCTTCTACAAACACTAAAATATTTCATTGATTGCTTTCGTTAAGATATCGTGCTTTTTTATATATTCTTGAATGTGCCAGCGTTGTATCAATATGCTAAGCATGAAAGAAATGTTTCCCGCCTGCTTCCTTGAGGTAAAGAGCAATACGACGCTTTACTTGGAGGAGAGAAAATGGTGAATAATAAACAAGTATATTCAATAGAAGTTCTTTGCCGCGGCAAGTACGAATCGTGGGAATTTGAAGAAGAAGAGGAGCGCGACAGGTTTTACGAGTCAGTGAAGAAAAAGTTCACTGATCATGCGTTCCAAGAAGAGCCAACAGATGTGGAAGATACGGACATCCTGCAGCTGAGTGCCAATTCCATGCTTATCGACGATGAAGGCGAAGTGGACCAGAAAATGCGCTATGACTGGTTCCATTACGATAGCTTCGGGGATATGCTGTCGTATATTAACGGGCAATACAAGAACAAATAAGAAGTTAATGCGAAAAAAGAGTCGTCCACTTGTGAGTTTCACAAGCGGACGACTCTTTTTGCATGCTGGTATAAGGTTCTAGAGGCATATCATTCCATTTTCTTCTTTAAATAACGCTGAATGAGCTGGTGGTCTTCTTCGGTCAGTTTGTGGATTTTCTTGATCGAATTGACCGCATTGAGCACGTGGTCTTCTTCAACTGCGCGCCTGCGGGAGGCGAAATAAGTGGAAATGGCACTGGTGAACGTTCCGATGATGCCGATTCCGACAAACATCAAAATGGCCGCCAACAAACGGCCGATGCCGGTCTCAGGGGTGATATCGCCATACCCGACAGTCGTAATCGTCACAATCGCCCACCAGATAGCATCTGTGTAATTGATGATTTGTGGTTCGATTAGGATCATCGGGATCGGCACGAGAAAAATCAAAACAAGCGCGAAAATCAACAATTTTTCCAAACCATTTGTTTTTAAAACGGCATACACAGGTTTCAAAAAGCGAGGGAGGATACCCCATAATTTCAACATCCGGAAAAACATGAAAAAGCGCGCTACCTGATAGATCGCATCCAGTGGAATGATGGCGATCAATTCGAGCGGATGGGATTTAACAAATGGCCATTTGCGTTCAGCGGCAAAAAAGCGGATGAAATAGTCAACGAAGAAAATTCCCCAAATGACCCAGTGAACCAAAGTGAAACGTTCATTGGAAACAAGTGAAATGACGACAGATATGATTACCAGCAAGAACAGGAAAGACTCATAAAGTAAATGGCGTAATTTCATGTTAATCCCCCTTTAATTTGAAAACAGGAATTAATCTACTTCTTTCCATGCAGGATTCCAGACTACTTCCCATAAATGACCGTCTGGGTCCTGGAAATGGCCGGAATAGCCGCCCCAAAACGTATCATGTGCCGGATCGGTTATAAGGGCTCCAGCTTGTTCAGCCTTTGCCATCACCGCATCGACTTCCGCTTTGCTGTTAACGTTGTGGCCGAGCGTAAATTCTGTAGCGCTTGGCGGGCCCATCGATACTTTCGTTTCATGGGCGATGTCTTGGCGTTTCCAAATGGCGAGTTTCAGCCCTTGCTGAAGGTCGAAAAAGGCGACGGCCCCGTTATCGAACTCTTCCCCAACAATTCCTTCTGTCGGTAAGCCCAGGCCATTCCGGTAAAATTCCAGCGATCGCGCGAGATCGTCCACACCGATGGTAATGACAGAGATTCTTGGTTTCATAAAGTTCACTTCCTTTTTAGCTTCAGTTTACCAGAAGCTTTGGATGTGATTATGAGATTTCGAGGATTTTATGCGGGATATAGACAATGGTGATCACCAATAGTCTCAATTAAAGAGCCCGGATGTAGGTGATTGCATTTTTAGACATAAGTACTGCAGAGAAACAGCGGGAATAAACTGCGTCCGAATCAATGAAATTAAAGAGAAACTAAGTTAGAATACTAAGTGTAGATGCAAAGTCAAGCCACCAACAATCCATTAAAGAAAGCAGGGAGATATATGAACGCATACGATGAGTACATGAAAGGCATTGTCGTCCCAATGCGCAAAGAACTGACAGAATCCGGATTCACGGAGCTGACGACGGCAGAGGACGTCAACGAACATATGAGCACGGCACAAGGCGTAAGCCTCGTGATCATCAACTCGATCTGCGGATGCGCCGCAGGGCTTGCTCGCCCAGCCGTACGCGAAGCAGTGGAGCTTGCTGAGCACAAGCCTGATCATTTGGTGACGGTATTTGCTGGACAAGACAAGGAAGCGACAGCACAGATGCGCCAGTATTTCGAGGAAGTACCGCCATCTTCTCCTTCGATCGCAGTTGTAAAAGATGGACAGCTTGCGCATTTCATCCCGCGCGAAGAAATTGAAGGCTTTGAAATGGAGCAAGTGCGTGATGCTGTAAAACAAGCGATCGAGGAAGCAGCGCAGTGAAGACGATCGTCACGACCGCTTACCGGCCGACGCATGCAACCAAGCGCCGCGTGCAAGAGACCGCACAACTCCTTGGCCTGCAAGCAGTCGATCGCAATAAGCGGCCGATCTACAAACTGCACGAAGAACTAGCTGCGGATATTCTCGTCTGCAAAAAAGAACGGCTCGAGCTTTATCCAGTCGGACAAAGCGAGCCGTTCTTTTTTCATCCCAATTCAGCAGCATTCCGTTCAAAGCGCCCGCTCGGAAACGATCCGCTCATTGAAGTCTCAGGACTTAAGCTAGGCGATACTTATCTCGATTGTACGCTCGGCATGGCGAGTGATGCGCTCATCGCTTCGCTTGTTGTTGGGGACACAGGAAGTGTGGTTGGTTGTGAAAGCGACCCGGTCATTGCCCATGTCATCCGTGAAGGCTTGAAAAATTATCAGGACATGCCGAAGCTTCACGAATCGATGAGGCGTATCCAAGTCGCCTCTCAAAATGCGGTCGATTATTTAAAGACGCTTGCTGATGATTCCTTCGATGTCGTTTATATGGATCCGATGTTCACCGAACAGATTACGGAAGCGTCGAACTTCGCGCCGCTCCGGAACAACGCCGACCATGGTCAGCTGACGGAAGAGTGGGTAGGGGAAGCGAAACGTGTCGCAAAGAAAAGCGTTGTCTTGAAAGCGCATTTCCGCTCGACTGATTTTGAGGCGTTCGGCTTCAAGCGGCGCGTGCGCCCGAATACGAAATTCCATTTCGGCGTCATCCATCCGAATACCGGCAAATAAAAAATCTCCCAAAGCGGGAGATTTTTTTAGTCTGTGATGGATAGAGAAGTCAAATACACAAGCATAAACAATAGACCCAATCCGATCAATAATGAAGCGTCCATGAAAATTCCTCCTTTTTTAAAAAAACAAGGCATACTTACTTGCTTTATTGTACAATGAAATGGAACAAGATGAAACCTTTCCACATACAAATCGTTTATTACTATAACTATCTTGACAAAATGTTCAAAATTGAGGGTGATGTTTAGTGAAGAGTTGGTGGCAGAAGTCCTTGATGGTTGCTGTAACGGTTCTGACGCTAGGTGCCATTACGCCAAACCATATGATTTGGGAGTCCCTGCTCGATGAAGAGGATGGCCCAAAAACACATGCAAGCCAAGGGCAAACAAAAGAATATACACTTGAATGGATCGATCCTGCAGAATATTATGTCACGGCAGACACAATTCTTGCCGATTTCCGCCAAGCCGCTGAAGAACAGTCCTATATGAAATTCGGTTCGCGCATCGGCCCGGTGATCGACTCGGAATTCCGTACGCATATTTTGCCGACAATCCAGGATGTCATCGACACGGAACTGGCTGCATACGACAAAGACAGATTGCGTAATTTGGCGATATCCGAAAAACCGTCCGGCGATCACGCCGAGAAAATTTTCCACGTTTACGACAAAGACAGCGGGCAGGATGAAATTCGCTTCCATGTCCGAACTGAGAAAAAACCGCTTGAAGGCTATTCGTTCAATTTCCATTACCATTTGGCAAGCGACGAGTACCAGCGCCATATTAGCATCGGGGACATCTACTGGTCCAAAAACACACCACCTAAATGGCTTTCCTGAAACCGTTATCACGTTAACGGTTTTTTTTAATGCCCTTATTTTTTCTCAAAACGTGGTATTCTTAAAGTTTTTCTTATTCGAGTTGTTTTTGTTATGATGATACTAATAATGGAGGGAATTGCATGAAACAATATTTAGCGTTGTGTGAACATATTTTGGATCAAGGAGCCAAGAAAGAAGACCGTACGGGAACCGGAACGCTCAGCGTATTCGGCCACCAAATGCGTTTTGACTTGGCGGAGGGCTTTCCGCTCATGACCACCAAGAAAACGGCGTTTCGGCTGATCGTCTCTGAACTTCTCTGGTTCATTAAAGGCGATACGAACGTCCAGACCTTATTGAAGGATAATAACCATATATGGGACGAGTGGGCATTTGCCCAGTGGGTCGAGAGCGATGATTATGCCGGGCCCGACATGAGTGATTTCGGCCGGCGGGCACAGCGCGATCCGGAATTTGCGGAACTATACAAACAGCAAATGGCGCGGTTCCAGGAAAAAGTGCTGGCGGATGATGAGTTTGCCAAAAAATACGGTGATTTGGGGCCGGTTTATGGCAAGCAATGGCGGTCGTGGGCAGCGACAGACGGCAGCCAAATTGACCAGTTGAAAAATGTCGTCGAATCGATTAAGCACAATCCAGACTCGCGCCGCCACTTGGTAACGGCTTGGAATCCGGAATTTATCGATGATATGGCGCTTCCGCCTTGCCACATCATGTTCCAGTTCTACGTAGCGGACGGTAAATTGTCGTGCCAGCTGTACCAAAGAAGCGCGGATGTCTTTCTCGGCGTGCCGTTCAATATCGCGTCTTACGCGTTACTGACGCATCTCGTCGCACAGGAATGCGGGCTTGAGCCTGGTGAATTCATTCACACGACCGGTGATACGCATCTTTATGTGAACCATTTGGAGCAAGTGCAGGAGCAATTGGGCAGAGAACCAAAAGCTTTGCCGACGTTGAAATTAACAGAGGGCAAATCGATGTTCGACATGGAAATGGAAGACATTCAAATTGAGGGCTATGATCCGCATCCGCGAATCAAAGCGCCTGTTGCAGTATAACGGCCAAGGAGGAGAACTTATGATTTCATTAATGGTGGCGCATGACCCGGATCATGTAATTGGCAAGGACAATCAATTGCCGTGGCATATTCCGGAAGATTTGGCCTATTTTAAAAAACATACCCTTGGAAAAGGAATGGTGATGGGGCGCAATACCTTCGAGTCAATTGGGCGCCCCTTGCCGAAGCGGCGCAATATTGTCGTGACACGCAATACGGAGTACACGGCACAAGGCGCAGACATCACTCATAATCTAGAGGATGCGATTGAATTGGCCAGAGAGCAGCACGAGGAAGTCATGGTCATCGGCGGCGAGCAGATTTTCCGCAAAGCCTTGCCGATTGCCGACAGGCTGTATATCACACTGGTCCACCAGCCGTTCGAGGGAGATACGTTTTTCCCTGAATACGGAAGGGAATGGACTTTAGTGTCGGAGTCTGAACGCCATCACTCAGGCGGCATCCCGTATTCATATTTGGTATACGAACGAAACGCAGGGGGAGAGTCAGGTGATTAAGTCCGCCCGAACATTTTCTTATCTATTCGGCTATTTGCCGATTGCCGCTAAAAATCTGGCAAATTTTAAAAAGCGCGAAGCGGGCATGAGCCAAGAGGAATACAGCAAGCTGATCCATAGCGAACCCCAAAAATGGGCGTCGGGCATTATGAAGCGGACGGGCAGCGAGGTCGAAGTGAGCGGGCTCGATTATTTACCGGAAGGACCTGTGCTGTTCGTCAGCAACCACGAAGGCAATTTTGACATCCCGGTTTTGTTGTCGTCAATTTCGAAACCGTTCGGCTTTATTTCCAAAGAAGAAGTGAAAAAATTGCCGATCATTCCGACTTATATGGAAGAAATGAATTGCGTCTTCCTCGACCGCACCGATCGCCGAAGCGCCTTCAAGTCCATTACCGATACGATTGAAAAGCTTCGGGAAGGCCATTCCATTTTGATCTTCCCGGAGGGCACGAGAAGTAAGGGACAAGGGCTAAAGGAATTTAAAGCCGGATTCATGCGCATTGCCAAAGAAGCTGGCGTGCCGGTCGTACCGATCGCCATCGAAGGCACGTCGCGCATTATGGAAAACAACAACAATCAAATCCGCCCGGCCCATGTAAGGGTTCAAGTGCTCGAACCGTTTTCACCGGAAGAGTTGGACGCTGCAGGCGTGAAAGCGGCGCAAGTGGTCAAAAGCCGCATTGAACAAGCGCTGGCTAAGCTTCAGTAACTTTTTGCAAGAAGAGAAACACCCTATATGCAGATGAAATGGAAGTGATCGAATGTCGAAAATTCACATTGTAACGGATTCGACTGCTGATTTGAAAGCAGAAGAAATAGAAGCATACGGGCTTCACGTTGTACCGTTGTCAATCCAAATCGGGGGCAAGACCTATCTCGATCGCGTCGATTTGGAACCAGAAGCTTTTCTGGAACTGATGAAAAGCTCAGAAGAATTTCCGAAGAGTTCACAACCAGCGCCAGGCGTCTTTAAAAAGCTCTATGACGAAATCGGCAAGGACGGGGACCAAATTATTTCCATCCATATGACTGGCGGCATGAGCGGCACCGTTGAGTCCGCGCGTACCGCTGCCGAATTGACGGATTCAGATGTTACGGTCATCGATTCCCGCTATATTTCCCATGCTTTGAGCTTCCAGGTATTCGAGGCTGCCGACATGGCGAAACAAGGAAAAACGGTGCAGGAAATTGTCGACCGTGTGGAGCAGGTGCGGCGCAATACGAAATTGTACGTAGTTGTCGATACGCTCGATAATTTAGTCAAAGGCGGACGCATCGGCAAAGGCCGTGCGATGATCGGATCGTTCCTGAAGATCAAGCCGATTGCCTCGCTTGATGACGGTGAATATACACCTGTCTCTAAAATGCGCAGCCATAAGCAAGTGGTTGAGTATTTGGTTAAGGATTTTGCCGAACGCACAAAAGGCAAAGTGGTGAAAGGCGTCGGCATCGCACAGGCGAATGGCCAGTCGATGGCCGATCCGCTGCGCGAAAAAATCAAGGAAACGGGGTTTGCCGGGGTCCGTTATGATTTCACGACACCGGTCATTTCCACGCATACCGGAATTGGCGCCATCGGTTTTATGTATTATACGGAGTAAACTAAAAGAAACATGAAGGAGAGACGGACGTGAAACGCATCCTGTATATTGTTATCGCTTTATCGATTGTGCTTGCGGGATGTGCTTCAACGTTCAATTTCGGTAAAGAAGAAGCGGCGCCGCGTTTGCCGGTAGAGATCACACCCTATACGATCCCGCCCAACTTCATTCCGCAAACCGTCATTATCACGGCACTGGGCGATTCTTTGTCGCAAGGCGTGGGCGATACGGAAAACCGAGGAGGATATGCCGGCCGCATGGCGCTCGAGATGGCGGAATGGCCAGGGGTGGAAGGCATAGCGCTGGAAAATACAGCAAAACGCGGCAGGAGAAGCGATCAATTATTGGCGTTGTTCCAGCAAGGCAAGCTGTCCGGCCCGTTGCTCGCTTCCGATTATATTTTCATGACCATTGGCGGCAACGACGTCATGCGCATTGTCAAACGGGATTTGTTTTCATTGAATGTCGAAGCATTTACCGAAGAATTGATTCTTTACCAAAACCGCTTCGAAACCATCTACACTTCCATCCGCTCGTTGAATCCGTCCGCGCCACTTATTGTTGTCGGCCTGTACAACCCATTTTCATTGGTGACGGATGAAGTGGAGGAATTTGATGAAATTATTGCCTCCTATAACGGAGTTATGCAAGAAACTGTGGAAAATGATCCGCGTGCTTGTTTCGTGCCCGTCAGCGACCTGTTTGTCGGCAATGAAAATTTGGTATACCACACCGATTTTTTTCACCCGAACAGTAAAGGCTATGACCTAATGGCTGAGCGGGTATCGGAAACAATGGAACAATGCGGCATCAGCTTCCAAGGATAGGAGGTGGAAAGATGAAAAAATGGCGTTTTGCATTCTTCGTGCTACTGGTGTTGAACCTTATTGCCGTCATTGGATTTTTCCTGTTCATTACGACACCGTCCGATAATTTTAAAACTTATCAAGCGGAAAGCAGCCCGCCGCCTGAAGGCAATACAGTCGTCGTTAATACGACCAAAGCCGACTTTGAAGGGATTGCGAATACCTATATCGCTGATGCGATGGAAGGGCAGCCGATGCCTTTGCGCTTATCCGTTACCGACAATGTTAGCTTGTCTACCGAATTGACAGTATTTGGCGTAACTTTGCCGATCCTTCTAACATTCGACCCGGTCGTGCTGCCTGATGGCAATCTGCTGTTGGAACAGCGTTCGGTCGAAGTCGGCCGGCTCGACATCCCACCTGAATCAGCGTTAAAATTGCTTCGAGACTCTGTAAACCTTCCAGAATTTATGGAAGTCATGCCGAAAGAAGAAGAAGTCTTGCTGAATCTCACCGAAATCCCCATCAATGGCGGCGTTTCAGTGCGCGCAACATCGTTTGACCTTGAAGAAGACGATATCCGTCTTTTAGTAACGATTCAGCCATAATGTGAGGAGGAGTAAAATGAAGACAGAAAAAGCGACATTTGCCGGCGGCTGTTTTTGGTGCATGGTGCAGCCTTTTGATTCACTCGAAGGCATCGAAGCGGTCGTCAGTGGATATACAGGCGGCGATTTGCCGAATCCGACGTATGAGCAAGTCTGTACAAACGTGACCGGCCACCGGGAAGCGGTTGAAATCACTTTCCAGCCAGAACTTTATCCTTACGAACGTCTGCTTGAAGTGTATTGGTCCCAGATTGACCCGACTGATGCTGGCGGCCAGTTTTTTGACCGCGGCGACTCCTACAAAACCGCCATTTATTACCATACGGAAGAACAGCGGATTGCTGCGGAGCAATCTAAACAGCAATTGGAGCAATCGGGCAAGTTCACGAAACCGATAGCCACGGATATTTTGCCAGCAAAAGAATTTTATCCGGCTGAAACCTATCATCAAGATTATTACCAGAAAAACCCAACACATTATAACCGTTATGCGACTGGATCCGGTCGCAAAGCATTTATCCAAAATCATTGGGGGGAATCGAAATGAAAGACGATTTGAAAGCGAAATTGACGCCGATGCAATACCACGTCACGCAGGAAAACGGCACGGAGCCGCCGTTTCAAGGCGAATTCGACCAGCATTTCGAAGAAGGCATCTATGTTGATATCGTTTCCGGCAAACCTTTGTTCAGCTCGAAAGACAAATTTGACGCTCATTGCGGATGGCCAAGTTTTGCCAAACCGATTGAAAGCGAAGAAGTCAAAGAAAGCTTTGATACGAGCCATGGCATGAGACGGACCGAAGTGCGCTCTGCTTCTGCCGATTCGCATCTCGGGCATTTGTTCCCGGACGGGCCATCTGAACTTGGCGGCTTGCGCTATTGCATCAACTCCGCAGCATTGCGTTTTGTTCCGAAAGACCAATTGGAACAGCAAGGTTATAGCGAGTACGTGCAATTATTTGAATAATAGGGCAGCCTGGACTTCGGTCCGGGCTTTTTGCTGAAAGGAGGGGCCAGCTATAGAGCGCTCATTTTATCAATTTGCATTGAAATACCGAGGCAAGCTGGTACAGGATGACTATTCCCTATTTGCCGAGGCGATGTTTTTGGATCACAGCTTTCCAAAAACGAGCAAGGATTTTCAGGAAATTTCACAATATGTCGAAGAAAAAGCGCATCCCGTTCTCCAAGCTTCCACATTCGACCGGATGTGGGAAGAATACGAGACAGGTTGAGGCTCTTCATTGCACTTGGCGAAAAAAAACAGTATGATTAAATCGACTAAAATAAAGTGAGGTTTTATGATGAGTGTCCACATTAATGCTAAAAAAGGCGATATCGCCGATACTATTCTGCTTCCTGGAGACCCGCTTCGCGCGAAATACATCGCGGAAACATTCCTAGAAGACGTAACATTGTATAACGAAGTCCGCAATATGTTCGGCTACACGGGTACATACAAAGGCAAACGCATTTCCGTTCAAGGAACGGGCATGGGTGTCCCGTCGATCTCGATCTATGTAACGGAATTAATGCAGGAATACAACGTGCAGAAATTGATCCGCGTCGGCACATGCGGCTCGATCCATAAAGACGTCAAAGTGCGCGATGTTATTCTTGCACAGGCAGCTTCAACGGATTCGAAAATGAACGACATCATTTTCAACGGCATCACGTATGCGCCAATCGCAAACTTCGACTTGCTGCAAAAGGCTTATGCAGCCGGCCAGGAAAAAGGCTTGAACTTGCGAGTTGGGAACGTATTCACAGAAGACGTTTTCTACAACGAGCACGCAGAACACGAAAAATGGGCTCAGTACGGGATTCTTGGACTTGAGATGGAATCTTCCGCATTGTACACACTGGCAGCGAAATTTGGCCGCAAAGCACTATCGATCTTGACAGTCAGCGACCATCTGTTGACGGGTGAAGTGACTTCTGCAGAAGAACGCCAAACAACTTTCAACGATATGATTGTTGTGGCATTGGACGCAGCGATCCAAGACTAACAGGAAAAAAGACTGTCGAGGCAGTCTTTTTCTTTTAACCCCGCCAAGTTTCCGGAGAATCTTTGAAACTTGTTGTCAGGTGAATGAAGAAAGTGGTGAAACATATGGACGAAAAGCGACCGGGCGAAGAACAGCAACCCGAAGCGCAGGCGGCAGAGGAACCAAAGTCGCATTTTATTCGAATGAAGACCTTCTATTTCATCATGCTCGTCTTTTTCTTGATTATCGCGACAGCGGGCATCACCGTTTTCGCTTTAACTTTCGGAGAAGATAAAGCAGTGGAAGTGAACAGTCCTGAGCGCCAGGAATTCCAGAAATTATACTCTGCTTACGATCAAATAGAAGCACAGTATTTTGAGGAAGTAGAGGAAGAAGACTTGATCAACGGTGCCATCAACGGCATGGTGGATGCGCTTGGCGACCCGTATTCCGACTATATGGATGAAAACGAGGCTGCCCAGTTCATGGAAGGCATTTCATCCAGCTTTGAAGGAATCGGCGCAGAAGTCCAAGAGCGCAATGGCTATGTAACGGTTGTTTCACCGATCAAGAACTCTCCGGCTGAAAAAGCAGGTGTCTTGCCGAACGACCAGATATTGGAAGTTGACGGCGAAAGCATACAAGGATTTTCTACAACCGAAGCGGTCATGTTGATCCGTGGGGAAAAAGGAACCGAAGTGACTTTGACGATCCAGCGCGGCGAAAATGCTGACCCGATCGAGATCACGATCGTCCGTGACGAGATCCCGATTGAAACGGTGTATGCGGAAATGGTCAATGACCAAGTCGCCCACATCAATATTACAAGTTTCTCTGAGGACACTTATGATGAACTGCAGGAAGCCATCGCTGACATGGAAGAACAAGGCATGGAAGCAGCAGTCCTCGATGTGCGCCAGAATCCAGGCGGCTTATTGAATACGGCGCTTGATATTTCCAACCTCTTTATTGAAGAGGGCAAGGAAATGTTCGAAGTGCAAGCAAAAGGTGAAGAGCCGGAAGTGTATCTCGCTACAGGCGGCGATAAACTGGATATTCCGGTGACCTTGCTGATCGATGGAGGCAGTGCATCGGCTTCTGAGATTTTGGCAGGAGCGATGAGCGAATCCGCGGATGTTACCTTAGTCGGAGAGAAAACCTTCGGGAAAGGGACCGTCCAAACAGCGAATGACCTTTCGGATGGCTCGAACTTGAAGTTCACGACCGCTAAATGGTTAACGCCGGATGGCAATTGGATCCACGAAGAAGGCATCGAGCCGGATGAAGTGGTTCCATATCCAGAATATGCATCCCTGCCGTTCCTTGATCCGTCAGTCGAATTGAAAGATGGCAGCATATCCGAACAAGTGCAAACTGCAGAGAAAATGTTGGATGCACTCGGTTATGAAGTCGGCGAAATCGACGGCGTGTTCGAAGAAGAGATGGAGCAGGCCGTAACTGAATTCCAGGAAGCGAACGATCTGGAAACGGACGGTGTATTGACCGAAGACACGACGTATGCGGTCATGGACCAATTGCGCGAAAAGATCAATACGGAAGATCCTCAGCTCCAGGAAGCAACAGATATCCTGATGGAGCAGGCTGGCTTAGCAACGGAAGAACCGGCTGAAGAAGAAGCCGATACAGAAGAATAAGTTTGTTGAAAAGGCCCGCTTCCGGCGGGCCTTTTCTTGCATAAGGAGAGAAAGGGTGAGTTGATGGTTGATGTGTATTTGTTCAGCGGATTTCTCGGCAGCGGGAAAACGACCTTGCTGAAGAAGATGATTATGGAATTTAAAGAAAAAGGCTTGAAGCCGGCAGTGTTCATGAATGAACTCGGATCGATGAATTTCGATTCCGAAGAAGTCGGGGACGGGGTGCCGCTTAAGGAAATCCTGGATGGCTGCATTTGCTGCAGCGGCTCGGAAAAATCGGAAGCGCAGATCCAGACTTTGCTCGCGGAGTCGGAATTTGATGTGTTGCTGATTGAAACGACAGGAGCGGCACATCCTGTCGAAGCGCTCGACGCGATATTTTCGCCGCTGTTCGCGGAGCGCTTGAACTTCCGCGGCATTGTCACAGTGGCGGACAGCAAACGCTTTTTAGAGCGCCAGCAATTGTCTCCGCAAATTCGCTCGCTGTTCATCGAACAGATTCGCCATGCTGATTTACTATTGGCCAACAAAACCGATTTGCTGAGCGAATCGGAACAAAGCCAGGCGATTTTTGAGATCCAGCAAATCAATCCGACGGCGCGTATCGTCCAGACGGTCCATGCCAAAGTGCCGCTAAAATTGCTTGAATCCATCAGCCCCGCAGAGCGTGGGCCTGTCGAACAGGCACCGGTGTCAAAATTGAATTTGCAGACGAAGATCGTGTCATTTGATGAGCCAATCGAACGGGAAGCGTTTGAGGAATGGCTGCGCAATTTGCCGGATACGGTCTACCGCATCAAAGGCTATCTTACGCTCTCAGGCCATAGCTATCCGCATTCTTTCCAGTACGCTTACGGCATGGTGCAATGGCTGCCAGAATACATGAAGCTGCGCAACCAGATTGTGCTGATCGGTGAAAACCTTGAGGAGCTGGCAATGCCATGATCGAGGCGTATAAACGGCTATGGCCAGACCGGCAAGGCGTCCAGCGCATCACGACGCAAGACGAGTTGGAGACAAGCATACGCGTAGAACTGAACGACGAATTGACCCATCCACGCGTCCGTAAATCAGTGGAAGAAAAGCTGGAGTTGGCGGTCGAACGGATTGGGGAGTCGGCGCTTACGGAAGATGAAAAAACAAAATTAATCCAGCTATATAAAAAACTTGCCGCTCATTGAGCGGCAAGCTGTTCAGGCTACCGGGAATGCTCCGGTAGCTTTTTTTTTTATAAATTATCAGTTTCCACTCTCTGTTTTTCTGATTTCCGAGACAAGCCCGCTTATCCCATTTGGGAACAGGTGATCATTTCCGGGAAGTTTTCTCAATGTCGCATTCGACAGTTTCTCTGAGTATTTTTGTGAATGGCTGAAAGGGACAATGGGATCGCCAGCGCTATGGAAAAGAACGACTTCCGGTAAGGGCTCAATATGAGAACCAAAATCCTTTTCCAGTAAAAACTCTTCGACTGCCCATTGCGAATTGATTTCCCAATACGGTGCTGCGACAGCGATGATTTTAGCAAATGACTTTCGAGGAGCTTGTTCTGATAAAAATTTAAACAAAACCGAACCTCCGAGTGAGTGGGTTACCACAATTGCGCCATCGTTCAATGATTCGATTTCTTTTTTTAATACGTGTTTCCAAGGCAAGTAATGCGGGTCTTCAGGATGAGGCATTTTTGGTGCAATTACCTGGAATTCGGCGTCTAATTGTTGCTTCAAATATTGCAACAGCCCCGAACTGCCTTCTTGCTCTCCTTGTGGGCCGGCACTATGGATGAATAAAACATGTTTCATTAGTTGAGCCTCCCGTCGTTTGATGTCGACTGCATTCAACCGCTAAAGGTAGTTTACTTTATTAATTCTCCGATCCAGCGCTTTTAAAACACAGCTATCTGTTTTAACCTTAAGAAATCCGCTCAGTTGTATTTATCTCAAATTCTATCAAATAACTGGCCCGTCCAATAAAAAACACCTTTGCACTGAGTGGCTGGTATTTTCATACCCGATTTTCAGTGAAAGGTGTTTTTTTATCTTATAGATATAGGCAGTGACAGAGCGATTCGATGGCTTTGATCTGACCTTGATGCTTCTAACCTTTTGCCACTGCGATTTATCAGTGGTCAGCCAGTTTTTTCTGGATGATCAATAAGCGGATCGATAAAGTGATGGCGCCTGCTGTGAGTCCAACGATCAGTCCGACCCAATAGCCGAATGCGCCGAGGTCAGTGAACGTAGCGAACAGGTAACCAGAAGGCAGTCCAATCACCCAATAGGAAATGAGCGCCATAATGAACGTAATGTTGACGTCCTTATAGCCCCGGAGCGCCCCTTGCACCGGAGCTTGTACGGCGTCCGATACTTGGAACAGAGCAGCGAAGATCAGGAACTGGACCGCGAGCCCGATGACAGCAGGGTCGGATGAGTACAACGCGGCGATCGGTTCCCGCAGGAAATACAGGATGCCCGATGAGATGATACTGAGCGTCACGGCTGCCCCGACACCAAGCCAGCTGTATTGCTTGGCGTGTGACGCGCGTTTCGCCCCGACTTCAAACCCGACCAATATTGTCGCGCCCATCGAGATGCTGAGCGGCAGCATATAGAGGAGCGAGGCAAAGTTTAAGGCGATCTGGTGGGCAGCGATGGTGATCGTCCCATACACAGACATCATGAATGTCACCGCTGAAAAGATACTGGTTTCGGCAAAGATCGAAATGCCGATCGGTACGCCGATGCCCGTAATTTCTTTCCATCTGGTTAAGGAAGGACGGGCCCATTTGCGAAAAATCCCGAATGACTTGAACGGTTCATTCATATGGATGATAAACGCGGCAATCGCCAGGACGAGCCAATAGGTAATCGCCGATGCCATCCCGGCACCCGGACCGCCAAGTTCAGGAAAGCCGAAATTGCCGAAAATCAGCAAATAATTGAAGAACACATTGATCGGCGCCGACATCAAAGTAATGAACATTGTCACGCGCGTGGCGCCGAGCGCATCGATATACGAGCGCAACGCATTATACACAAACAGCGGCACTAGCCCCAAGCTCATCGCAAAAATATAGCGGCTGGCCACATCGTTGACAGCCGGCTCGAGATCCATGAAGCCGAGCAGCCAGTCGATACCGAAGAAGAAAAAAGCGAAGACGATCGCCGCCAGGATGGCCGCCAAGTAAATACCTTGCTGTACGGCGTCTTTCACGCCATCTTTTTTCTTGGCCCCCATCAATTGTGCTACAATTGGAGTAATGGACATGAGGATGCCGGCAAGTCCGATATACACCGGAACCCAAAAAGAGGATCCAATCGACACGCCGGCAAGATCCTCGGTCCCGTAGCGGGCGGTCATGTAAATATCGAAAAAAGTCACCATATACATAGCGACTTGGGTGATGAGAATCGGCAGGACGATTTTCATTAACAATTTGAGTTTTTCTTGAGTCGTTTCTGTTTCGTACATATACATAGCCTCCCAATACACTTGCAATACCAAATAAAACGAGTATATCACACAAACCGTGCAAAGTGATGAAGACACATATGCGCATAGTAGGAGAGTCGGACAACAGATGGAAAACAAGACAATCATTTTAACGGGCGGCGGGACAGCTGGCCATGTTTCATTAAATCAGGCAATCATTCCGGAACTGGAAAAACTCGGGTTCCGCGTTGAATATATTGGCTCCAAAGAGGGGATTGAAAACGAATTGATCCGCGATTCGTATCCGGAGATCACGTATCACGCCATTTCAAGCGGCAAACTGCGCCGTTATTTCTCCATGAAGAACTTCACGGATCCGTTCCGTGTCGGGGCAGGATTGACGCAAGCCTTAAACATTATCCGCAAAGTGAAGCCGGTCGCAATCTTTTCAAAAGGCGGTTTCGTCTCGGTACCGGTCGCGATGGCGGGCCGTTTGGCAGGCGTTCCTGTCATCATTCACGAATCCGATGTCACGCCCGGCCTTGCGAATAAATTGGCAATTCCCTTTGCGGACCATATCTTTACGGTCTTCAAGGAAACGATGAGCCATGTGCCGAAAGAGAAATCGACTTGCACGGGCTCGGTCATCCGCAGCGAATTGCTCGACGGCTCAGCCGCGAACGGCAGGGAATTATGCCATTTCGACAATACCCATAAAGTATTGATGATCATGGGCGGAAGCCAAGGGTCTTCGCTCATCAATGATGCGGTGCGCGAAAACCTGGATACGTTGACGAAGCAATTCAATATCATTCATTTATGTGGAAAAGGCAATATCGATGATCGCCTTGAAGGCCACGCACAGTATTGCCAGTTTGAATATGTGACGCATGAATTGTCGCATCTTTTGCATTTGACGGACCTTGTCGTTTCCCGGGCAGGATCGAATTCGATCTTTGAATTTTTGGCGTTGAAAAAGCCGATGCTGCTCATTCCTTTATCGAAACAAAAAAGCCGCGGGGACCAGATCTTAAATGCCAATTTATTCGAAGCGCAAGGCTTTGCCCATGTGCTTGAGGAAGAACAAGTGAATGCACAAAGCTTCATGGCAGCGATTGAGCGCCTGGTAGCTGAAGAAGAGCAATTGATCCACGCAATGACTGAAGCAGAACCGCCGAAAACCGCCTATGAAATGGCGAAATTGGTGGCTGCCCACGCAAAATAAACTCGAGCTGAAGAGGTGTCGTTATGGAATTACTGAAAGTACACGGTTCAATGAATACATTTTTCCTCTATGAAGGAAGCGACCGCGAGGATTTTCCGCAATTAACGAAGCGGCTGGCGGCACTTGATCCGGAAATAGACGGCCTCTTGACCGTCTCCCCATCCACACACGCTGATGCGAAAATGCGTGTTTTCAATACGGACGGCTCTGAAGCTTCCATGTGCGGCAACGGCTTGCGCTGTGTGGCGCGCTTTGTTTGCGAGCGGGAAGGCATCGAGCAGGCAGTGATCGAAACAATGAAAGCGGATTTGGCTGTGCAGAAAGAACAGGAGATCGACGCTGGTGTGAACATGTACGGCGTGGAAATTTCGCCGGTATCTTTCCAACTTGCCGATTTGCCGATGTCATTCGAAGCTCATACGGAATGGCGCCAGCAAGCGCTGCCGTTCATCGATGCTGACATTCCATTTACGGCGGTTGCCGTGCCGAATCCTCATTTGATCGGGATCGTCGGCAAGGAATTGCAGAAAGACCCATCCCATCAAGAGAAATGGGCCGCTTATTTTAACGGCGATAACCCCTATTTCTCGGACGGGGTCAATTTAAGCTATGTGACGCCATTAAAAGACGGGATTTTTGTCCGCACCTATGAAAGAGGCGTCGGCTTTACGGACGCTTGCGGTACGGCCATGACGGCATCCGCTTTGGTCAGCTGTCTTGCAGGGCTGGTGCCGTTCGGTGACGTTTCCGTCTTTAACCCAGGTGGTATGGTTAACTGTTCGGTAAAATCCGCCGACGGCCATTATCAATTGAAGTTGAGCGGCAATGCGACGTATTTGGGTGTTTATCGCTTCCATGCCGGCGCTGAGCTAGCAGACGGCGAGCTGGAACTGATGAAACAGTCGGATGAGCAGTCGGCTTATGAAAAATTCATTGAGAAAATCAGCGGCGCGACAGCAGAGCTGAGATAACAGAAAGCGGTGGATTCGATGTCGGGACCTTTTACGAAAGAGCAAATGGATATGCTGTACGAAAAAGCGGCCGACCCGGTCTATTTCATGCAACAACAGGGCAACGGCTTTATTTATGCTTGGGTCAATCCGGTCTGCCAGGAGATTTTCGGGGTCGATTTGACAGGCCGTACTGTAGAAGAGTGTATGCCCAGGGAATTGGCGCTGGAAATCCACAAGCAATACCGGATTGCGATCAAGCGCAATGAACGCCATCTGTACAGGGACTATAGCTTGTTCTCTGACCGCGGAACCGCGATGGAAACCGAGCTGACCCCATTTAAGCATGAAGGCGTGCAATACGTGCTGGCCATCACGAGAGATGTGACTGAACAAAAGAAAATCGAAGAGGATTATCTGTTCTATCAATCGCTTGTCCAGAATTCAGTCGACCCGATGTTGATGATCTCAGCCGATTTTACGATCCTCGATATGAACCCAGCTTACGAAAAAACCTTTGGCGTGCACCGTAAGGAATGGCTCGGCCGCAATTACGATGACATTCCGCAAGACAAGCAGAAATTCTTCGAAATGGGCAAGCTTCTCCTTGAAAACAGCACAAGCACACATAAAGCAAGTTCGATTTTCCTGAGCCGCATCAAAAGCGATGGGCGCGAGGCGAAGTTTTCGGCCAGTTATTCATTGATCAAGGAAAACGGGATTATCCGCGCTTTTCATGTCGTGTTCCGTGAGCTAACGAACGAATTATTATTAAAGCATGAACTGAAACGGACGGAGAATATTCTGGAAAGCTACAAAGATGCACTGAATTACGCAGCACTCGTACTCATTTGGGATATCTCCGGTATGATTGAATTTGCCAATGAAAATTTCAAGAAGTTGACGGGCTTTGAAAGCAGTGAATTGACTGGGATGAATATCCAGTCGATCGGCCAAGCCATTATGTCCGGCCAGCAGCTCGCCCATCTCCAGTCGGTCCTGAAAAAAGGCGAGATCTGGCGTGGGCAAGTGCGCAGCTTGAAGAAGAATGGCCAGCCGTTCTGGGTGGATGCCACGATTATTCCGCTGTTTGATGTCGAAGGGCGCATCTATCAAATGCTCTCCATCTTATTCGATATCACCGACCGCAAAGAAATGGAAGAGCAATTGCATCATATGGCGTATCACGACCCGTTGACGAATTTGCCGAACCGCCGGATGATGGTCAAGCATTTCCGTGAAATGGAAGCAAAAAGCAACAGGACGGGAGACCAAGTCGCTGTTTTGTACATAGATGGCGATAACTTCAAGGAAATCAACGATCTGCACGGTCACGAAATAGGCGACGAATTCATCCACCAATTCGCCCGCGCACTTGAGCGCAGCATCCGAAAGTACGATGTGGCGGCGCGCATCGGCGGCGACGAATTCCTCATCCTGCTGCCGGGCATATCTGCTGTCAACAGCCGCAAACAGATCGAGAACATCATTTCTCGCATCCAGCAAACCTTGAAAGATGGATGGGCCATCAACGGCCGGCAATTCTCCCCGACTTGCTCAATTGGCAGCGCTTTGTATCCCGAAGACGGCAGCGAGTTTGAAGAGCTGATCCAAAAAGCCGATCATGCGCTGTATGAGGCAAAGAAAAAAGGCGGGGGAATTGTCTGTTTTCACGGTGAGGCATAAGTTTCTTCCATTAAAATGCGGAAATTCTGCCCCCTTGCATGTATGTAAGCGCTTCAATCCGCTTTAGCTGAATCTTTTCAATCAAAAGCATTGTTTTTTTCAGTGGAAGTAGTAAGATTGATATGGAAATTCGTTCAGTACCGCTACAGCCCTGCCGCTTTAAGTCGGGCGAGGGGCGTGCTAAAATAGGAAAGACCTATAAATAAAAGTGAATGCCATAAGGCAAATAGTTGGAGGTTATTCAATGTCTACCAATCAACCGGACACAAAATCCCCATGGAATTCCATAACCGGCCCGAACTTAGGGTACGTGATGGAGATGTACGACCTTTACCAGGAATCCCCTGAATTGATCGACCCTGAGTTTGCAGAGCTATTCAAACAATACGGCCCGCCTGCAGAGCCTGCCGTACAGACAGGCGATGCTACTGGCGCTGCATCCGGTGTGGCGGTCGAACCGAACCGTTTTGAAAAAGTGCTCGCAGCGGTTAATTTGGCGGAAGCTATCCGTGCACACGGCCATTTGGCTTCGGATATCTATCCATTGAAAGACCAGCCGCGGGATACGGAAAGACTGGAAATTTCAAAATACGGCTTGACTGAAGCCGATTTGAAGGATGTTCCAGTATCCTTGATCCTGGAAAACGCTCCAGCCGAAGTGAAAAACGGCCTTGATGCAATCAATTACCTGAAATCGCTTTACACGGACAAAATCGCTTACGAATTCGCTCATGTTATCCAACCGCAGGAACGCAGCTGGATTCAGTCGAAAATCGAAGCGGGCGATATGAAGCCGAAACTCGATGCCGACAAGAAAAAGCAGGTATTGGATCTTTTGACGCGCGTTGAAGGATTTGAGAAGTTCGTCCACCGCACATTTGTCGGGCAAAAGCGCTTTTCTATCGAAGGCGTCGATTCGCTTGTCGTCTTGATGGATGAACTTGTCCGCATGTCTGAATCTGCAGGCACTGAAAACATCATGATCGGCATGGCCCACCGTGGGCGTTTGAATGTATTGACGCACATCCTCAATAAACCGTATGAAATGATGTTCGCTGGATTCGCGCATGTCGGCGATGAAGCGTTCCTTCCGGAAGACGGATCGCTTGAAATCACCAAAGGCTGGTTCGGCGATGTGAAGTACCATATGGGTGCTGCACACAGTTCCAAAGCAGGAACGAAGATCAAGCTTGCCTATAACCCGTCCCACCTAGAAGTCGTAAGCCCGATCGTTACAGGGCAAACACGTGCTGCACAGGAAATAACTTCCAAGAGCGGCTTGGCATCACACGATCCGAAAAAAGCCTATTCAATCCTCGTACACGGCGACGCCGCGTTCCCAGGGCAAGGCATCGTGACGGAAACCTTGAACTTCAGCCGCATCAAAGGTTACCAGACGGGCGGATCGATCCACATCATCGCCAATAACCTGATCGGTTTCACAACGGAACAGCACGATTCCCGTTCGACGCATTATTCATCAGACCCTGCAAAAGGCTTTGAAGTTCCGGTACTTCATGTCAATGCAGACGATCCGGAAGCTGTTGTAGCTGTTGCCCGCTTCGCGTTTGAATACCGCGAGAAATTCGGCAAGGACATCCTGATCGACTTGATCGGCTATCGCCGCTATGGCCATAATGAAATGGACGAGCCGTTAGTGACGAACCCGATGATGTATCACGGCGTTCATCAGCACGATACGGTCCGTGAATTGTACGGAAAACAATTAGCTTCCGAAAGCGTGCTTTCAGAAGATGAAGTCAAAGAGCTTGATGCAGACATCCAAAAAGTGATGCAGGAAGCGTATGACAAAGTAAAAGAAAACAAATCCGACGATCATCCGAAATTAGAGATGCCGGAAGCTGTCTTGAATGGTTTCCCGGAAATCGAAACGGGCGTCGGCAAAGACGTCCTTGAAAAGATGAACAATGAACTATTGTCATGGCCACAAGACTTTTCCGCATTCGGCAAATTGGCGCGCATCCTGAAACGCCGCGAAGAGCCATTCAAAGGAAAAGGCAAAATCGATTGGGCCCATGCAGAAACTTTGGCTTTCGGTGCCATTTTGCAAGAAGGCAACCCGATCCGCCTCACAGGGCAAGATGCACAGCGCGGAACCTTTGCACACCGCCATCTTGTGCTGCATGATGAGAAGAACGGCAACGAACTTGTTCCGCTTCACCACATTTCCGACTCGAAAGCATCATTCGTCGTCTACAACAGCCCGTTAAGTGAAGCTTCTATTCTTGGCTTCGAATACGGCTATAACGTAGAGAACGACAAAGCTTTAGTCATTTGGGAAGCTCAATATGGAGATTTCGCCAATATGGCACAAGTCATGTTCGACCAATTCATTTCGTCCGGCCGCGCAAAATGGGGCCAAAAATCCGGTCTGGTTATGCTGCTTCCGCACGGCTATGAAGGGCAAGGCCCGGAACACTCCAGTGCACGTCTTGAGCGTTATTTGCAGATGGCTGGAGAAAATAACTGGACAGTCGCTAACCTATCCAGCGCAGCAAACTATTTCCACATTCTCCGCCGCCAGGCGAAAATGCTTGGGGAAGAAGCGATCCGCCCATTGATCATCGTGTCGCCGAAGTCACTTCTGAGACACCCGCTCGTCGGGGCTGAAGTCGATCAATTGGCAGAAGGCAAGTTCGAGACAGTGATCGAACAGCCGGGCATGGGGCAGGATGCGAAGAAAGTGAAACGCCTGCTATTCGCTAGCGGTAAGATGGCCATCGATTTGGCGGAACGCGTCAAAGACGGAAAAGGCTACGAGTGGGCGCATATCGTCCGCGTCGAGCAGTTGTATCCGTTCCCGGCTGAAAAAATCAAAGCGATTGTCGACCGCTACCCGAATGCCAAGGAATTGGCTTGGGTCCAGGAAGAGCCGCAAAATATGGGGTCTTGGTCATTTGCCGACCCTTACTTGCGCGAACTCGCAGATGGCAAAGAAGTGAAATACTACGGACGCATGAAGCGCCAAAGCCCTGCAGAAGGCGACGGCGAGTCACATAAAGTCGAACAGGCACGCATCATCGATGAAGCTCTAGCTAAATCGAAATGATGAACTTTTAAGGAGGAATTAATTGTGGCAGAGATCAAAGTACCGGAATTAGCAGAATCGATTACAGAAGGAACAATCGCCCAGTGGCTGAAACAGCCAGGCGATACAGTAGAAAAAGGGGAATTCATCGTTGAACTTGAGACAGACAAAGTCAATGTTGAAGTCATCTCTGAAGAAGCGGGCGTCGTTCAGGAATTGCTCGCTGAAGAAGGCGATACAGTTGAAGTCGGCCAAGTAATCGCAACAGTCGGAGAAGGGTCTGGCGAAGCGGCAGCTTCAGCACCGAAAGAAGAAGCGAAAAAAGAAGAAGCACCAAAAGAAGATCTTGCTAAAGAAGAAGCGAAGCAAGAAGCTCCTGCAGACCAGGAAGCTGCGCCTACAGAAGAAGAAAGCACTTCTTCTGACCGCACAATCGCAAGCCCAGCAGCCCGCAAATTGGCTCGTGAAAAAGGCATCGACCTGGCTTCTATCACCCCAGTAGACCCAATGGGCCGCGTACGCGTCCAAGACGTTGAAGCACACGGTTCGAAACCGGCAGCGGCTCCAGCTAAACAGGAAGCACCAAAAGCTTCTGCACCTGCAGCGCCTTCTTCTGATGAAGAAAGCGGCCGCGTGGTCCGTCAAAAAATGACAAGACGCCGCCAGACCATTGCTAAGCGTTTGCTTGAAGTGAAGCAATCGACTGCCATGCTGACGACGTTCAACGAAATCGATATGACCAATGTAATGGAACTGCGCAAGCGCAAGAAAGACAAATTCCAGCAAGACCATGACGTTAAGCTTGGATTCATGTCATTCTTCACAAAAGCAGTAACTGCTGCATTGAAAAAATACCCATACGTCAATGCTGAAATCGATGGCACGGATGTGCTCTTGAAGCAATTTTATGATGTAGGGATCGCTGTATCGACTGAAGAAGGCCTTGTAGTGCCGATCGTCCGCGATACGGATAAAAAGAACTTTGCAGAAATCGAAGCGTCTATCGGCGAATTGGCAACAAAAGCACGCGACAAGAAATTGTCGATCGGCGATATGACCGGCGGATCGTTCACGATCACAAACGGCGGTGTCTTCGGTTCACTCTTGTCTACACCGATCTTGAACGGTACGCAAGTCGGGATCCTCGGCATGCACACCATCCAGAAGCGCCCGATCGCAGTTGGCGACAATGTTGAAATCCGTCCAATGATGTACGTAGCGCTATCGTATGACCACCGCGTCATCGATGGCAGCGATTCTGTTGGATTCTTGAAAACAGTGAAAGAATTGATCGAGAACCCAGAAGACCTATTGCTTGAATCTTAAGACCACACCAAAAGGCAGCTCCATTGCGGGGCTGCCTTTTGTTATGGGATAATGTGGCATAGAGACGGGGGATTTGGATGGAACTGGATTTTTTATGGGAAATGGCGATGGAATACGGGTATTTAAGCATGTTCTTGGTAAATTGGCTATTGCTGTTTGGACTGCCGATTCCCAATGAATTCGCTGCCGCATTTTCAGGCGTTGTGACGGAAACAAGTGATTTCAAGCCACTTCCTGCTTTTTTATCAGCGTATAGCGGGCTGATTACGAGCAATTTATTTGCCTATGGGCTCGGCTGGCTGTTTGGACATCGCTTGATCGCTTGGTTAAAGACAACATTTCTGCAAAGCGGCATCGAACGGTTTCAGCAATTTTTGACCCGCAAAGGCAATTGGGCGATCGCTTTCAGTTTTTTCCTTCCTGGCGTGCGCTGGGCAATGCCTTATGTCGTAGGGGCTGACCGCTTTCCGCTTGGGCGCTATTTGTTGTTCGCTATGCCTGCCGGATTTGTCTGGACTTTCGCTTATTTTACATTGGGCCGCAGTTTCCCTTATGCCTATGAAGCGATCCTCGGACATTTGCAATGGTTTTTGATCGCATTATCGACTATCGCGGTCATTGGCTTGGTGGGGTATCTTACCATCGTTCGAAAAGGCGGCAAGGGAGGGCAAGTTTGAATTTCCGAGCAGTTTTCCTTATACTGAATAAAGCAGCAGTACACTACACTCACATTGACAGAAAAGGATGATTCCGATGATACATACCAATTGGCTAGAAAAAGAAACCGTCCGCACCGTTACGTGCAAACACACCGATGCCGACAAATTTTTAGTGTCGAATGTCCTGACAGCGGGGCAACAATATGACGTGAAAAACGAAACGGATGAATTTTTGTTTGTCGTCGACAACACAGGTAAAGTCGGCGGCTATTACAAAACTTATTTCGAATGATGAACAAAAACCGATGAAGCCATCGGTTTTTTCTATGGAGACAGGAGTGGAGCAAATGACGATTATCGAAGAAGAGATTAAAAAACGGACGCAGCGGGACCACGCAGAAGATTCGAACCTGGTCGGGGAAGGCGGCTATATCTCACCTGATGAAAATTTATGGAACGATATCCTAACAGCCGTCGTGCTGAAAAAACCAGTGCTACTGAAAGGGCCGACGGGAGCAGGGAAAACCAAGCTTGCCGAAAGCATATCTGATTTGTTCCAGCAGCCCATTCAAAGCATTAACTGTTCTGTAGACTTGGACGCGGAAGCATTGCTCGGCTTTAAGACATTGGTGCAGCGCGATGGACAAAGCGCCATTGAATTTGTAGAAGGCCCTGTCGTAACTGCTATGAAACACGGCCATATTCTTTATATCGATGAAATCAACATGGCAAAAGCCGAAACCTTGCCGATCCTTCACAGTGCGCTCGACTATCGCCGGATGTTAACCAATCCATTCACCGGTGAAGTGATCCAAGCGCATCCTGACTTCTCGGTAATGGCAGCCATCAATGAAGGGTACATCGGGACATCGCCAATGAATGAAGCGCTAAAAAACCGTTTCATTTCCTATCCGATTCCTTATCTATCTGGCGAACAGCTCCGGAACCTATGGGACAGGGAATTTCCGGATGCCGACCCGAAACTGAAAACTTTCATGCTAAACTTGGCGGGTGATTTGATGAAGCAAGTGGAGAGCGGCTTAATGTCAGAAGAAGCCGCATCGATCCGCAGCTTATTGGATGCCACCGCACTCGCAATGCACATCGATGCACTGCGCGCTGTCCGCTACGCCATCGCTGAAAAACTGGACGATGAAAGTGAACGGAATTTATTGATGGATTTGGCGAATACTTGGCGAAAGTAGGGATGCAGGATGACTTCAATCAATCGCTTTATCCAATTCAATAACGAAACGGTTGATACGAGGCTCCTCAACCGGATGGAACAACTTGCGAGAGCATTGTCATCCGCTCCTTACTTGCGGTTGACGACAAGGAAATTATGGGAATTCCGGCCATCTGAAGGCGCAGTTTCGATGAGTGTATTTTGGCGCCACCGGCCAAAGGAAATCGAGCAAGCTGGTTATCTCTCGGATATTTATCTAGTAAGCGCTGGATTTTGGCGCCATTTCAGCTTGCGTTCTTGGCGCAGTTTTGAACAAATAGACACTCGCTTGCCGGAACTTGCCACTCAATTGCTATTGATGGCAGAAGAACTTCGTTTAAGTGACCGCATCACTGCGGAGCGTCCGGGGACCAAGCATGCGTTTGAAGTAAGGGAGAAGATCGTCTCTGGTTTTCATTCCGATCAGCTGGAACAGAATCGCAAAAAAGGATTTTGGGCCGACGCGTTCCTAAATGCCGCTTATTTGAAGCTGCGCGGCAAAGACGTGTCGCTAAGCAGTGAACTGGATCCATTGTTTTTGTCGTGGACGGAATTATTCAGCGCGGCTTCTACTGAAGATTGTACTAGAACCGTCCAGAAGATTTTGCCGCAGCTGGAATATTTGCTAGGTTCCGATGCGCTTCATACCTACTATACTTTTGGTGAACCGGCTGAAAAAATGCCGCCGCCAAGGTATCATGAAGGTATTGAGGCGGAGCAGTCCGAGGAACAAGAAGAGATCGACACGATCGAAGAATGGTTCCAGTCGTGGCACCGTGAAACCGAGTTGAATGATGCCGCTGCCCTTGAGTACGAACTCGAGCGAGGCGACTCAAAGCTTGCTGATGGAGGCAGGGAAGAAGACGGCGCAGGGGAAGTCGAGCAAACCGGAACAGGGGAGTCGCAAGGCGAACATCGCGAAGACAATCTCGCTGATGAACAAAGGAAAGACGAGAAAAAACCCAAAAAAGCAAATGGCCGTTTTGGCTCAGCAAATGATGGCGTCGTTTACTACGAATCGCGCATCAAAGCTTTGCCTTTCGACCGCCAGCAGCTGCAGCAATGGCGCAGCGAACAAGCCCCATATGTGCGCGCGTTGCTGAAGGAAATGCAAAAGCGCATGCAGCAGCGAATTGAAAGCGAACGGACGAATTTGCATGCCGGACGCCTGTCAAAAAACCTATTGCCGCTCGTCACTGACGAACGGCCAAAGCCATTTTACCGGAAAACCGCCCCTTCAAAGCAATTGGATGCGGTTTTCAGCTTGATGATCGACGGTTCCGCTTCGATGGTCGACAAGCTCGACGAGACAAAGCAGGCGGTGCTATTATTCCACGATGTGCTCAGGTCGCTCAATATTCCGCATGAAATCGCGGTATTTTACGAAGATGCCTACGAAGCCGGAGATGACATGCAGCCTAATTATTTTGAATGGCTGCATAAATTCACCGACGGCATGGCCGACCACTCGGCTGAGATTCTCTCGCTCGATGCCCATGAAGACAATCGTGACGGCTTTGCGATTCGCTGGATGGCCGAGCGTCTGAAACAACGTCCGGAAAAGCATCGCTTCATGCTGGTCTTTTCGGATGGCGAGCCGTCTGCTTACAATTACGCCGACAATGGCATCATCGACACGGCTCAAGCCGTGTCGGAAACCGAAAAGATGGGCATTGAAGTGATGCATCTGTTTTTGAGTGGTGAATCGACAAGCGAAGAACAAGCCGCATTCTACAGGATGCTCTACGGCAATAAATCGGTCAGCGCTGATTCACTGGAGCAATTTGTCGAGCAGACGCTGCGCTTATTGAAACGCACCTTGCATTTGGTTGTACAGTCATTATGATGAAGAACGCAACAACCCTTCGCAAAAAATGCGAAGGGTTTTTTTCAGCTTACCGAGAAAGTTAAGAAGTCGTATTCTCCGAAGCTTATCGCTCGCTTTCCGTGGGCTCGCGCCCAAGCCTCCTCAGTCGTTCTGAAAATCTTGTGCTCAACTCTCCCAGTGGTCGAGCATCGCAGAAAACCCGCTTGCTCCCACATCTGCATGGCAGATGCGTCGCAAATGAATGCGCTCAGCTAAACTTCGCTCATTCATTCCTTGCGGGGTCTCGGTCGACTCGCTGATCTACTGGAGTCGAGCAAACGCTTCTCCAAATACTTAGAAAGATCATTGATTATTGAATGTAGAAAAAACGACTCCATTCTATTTCGCAATGGATTTATAGACTTCTTCAACACTCTGTAAAAACCCCTTCGCAAAAAATGCGAAGGGGTTTTCTATCAATTCTTTTCCTGGCCATCGTGGATGGCGAGCAGGCGTTGCTTCAAGTCTTCTTCCATGCGGCCGATTTCAAGCTCTGCCGCTTTGCGGTTGCGGCGGCCTTCTGCCTGGATTTTCAAGGTTTCTTCAATCGTCTCAAGCAAATTCTCTTGCGTCTGCTTCAAAGTCTCGATTTCGACGATGCCGCGCTCGTTCTCGCGTGCCGTTTCGATCGAATTCATCTTAAGCATTTCCGAGTTTTTCAATAACAGCTCATTTGTGGTGGCGGTTACTTGTTTTTGTGCTTCGACAGCTTTCATCTGCTTGTTCAAGGTCAAAGCGATAGCGATCTGGTTTTTCCATAAAGGAATGGATGTCATGATCGACGATTGGATTTTTTCTGCCAAGGTTTGGTTGGTCTGTTGGATCATTCGGATTTGCGGCGCACTCTGGATGGTGATCTGGCGCGACAATTGCAAGTCATACAAACGTTTTTCCAAGCGGTCCACATACTGAACCATATCGTTCACTTCCTGATAAGCCATCTGGTCATTGGAAGCTTCGGCTTTTTTGCGCAGTGCGGGAATCGTTTCGTTCATGATTTCGTCCCGTTTGATTTCCGCAGCTGCGATATAGACGTTCAAGGCCTGGAAATACGTCTTGTTCTGGTCATATAATTGCTCCAGCATCTGGACATCTTCCAACAAGCCGCGTTTTGAATGGTCAAGCTGGACGCTGATGCGGTCAACTTGTGTGCTTAACTTTTGGTATTTGCTCATCATTTCCTGGACCGAATACTTTGCGCGATTGAACACTTTGCGCAGGCCTTTTTGCTTTTTCTGCGTCAGTTCTTCCGGATTCAGCTGTTCAAGCTTTTTCATCAGGTCATGGAGCACATCACCGACAGGGCCGATATCTTTTCGCTGGACGTGATCGAGCATTTTATGCGAAAACTGGCTCAACTGGTTTTGGGCATTGGCGCCGTAAGTGAGGATGGCTTCACGGTTGCCCGTCGGAATTTGTTTAGCCAATTCACGGGCTTTTTCCTGCTCCTCGGCACTCAAGCGGTCAAGCAGTGCGACAGGCTGTCCGTCCGTCTGCGCCAACTGCGTCTGCTGAGATGTTTGCTCCATGCCGAAAGGGGTCCCAAGAAGCTCATCCAGCTCATTTCTCGTCTGATTGTTGGTCATTTTCCATGTCTCCTTTATGTTCGATTTGCTGTTGCTGATCGATTGTTCGTGTATTGTGCTGGTCGACAGCGAGCCGCGCATAATCAAGCTCCATACGCAATTGCTCCACATCCGTAGACAACACGCGTTTTAAGTCAGCTTCCATCACATGCTGCAATGACCGAAGCATTTCCCGTGTTTCTTGGAGTGCAATGCGCATCTCCATGTCTTTAACTGGCTGCCCGACCAATAAGCTATATTTGCCGGTCAACTCGATGGCAGAATCCAGATGCGAATAGAAGAACGGCTCTGCCAAGTAAAATTTACGAGGATTTTGCTGGACGATCATTAAAATTCTATTCGCGATTTTCACCATATCCATCAATTGCTTGAAAGAGGAAATGGAACGTACTTTATAGTATTGGCTTTGCAAGGTTTTGATTTTTTCTTTGCCTTCCTTGATCTGCACGCGGATATTCCGGTATTCGCTTCTAGTCATGCCGAGCTGCTTGGAGTCGCTCGACAGCTGGTATTGCTTCATCGATGTATTGCTGGCAAGATAAGTGCCGGCTGCAACAGCACCGGAAGCAAGCAGCCCGATCTCCGCTCCTAAATAGAGAATCGGGAACATGGCGGACATAAGAGGGAGGCTGACCGATTGTCTTTTGATGAAGTTTTCGATCGGCTTAATGGGTTTCATGCTTTAACCTCCTTAACGGCTACTAAACTATACGTGCGGCGCGGGAAAAAGTTTCATTGCGCGCTTCTCTACCCCTTATTTTACGTGAACGGGAGAGTCAATACAAACTTCCGGACCGTTTAGTTGGTGCCACAATAAGGCTTTACAAATTCCCATTAATTTGGCATAATGCAGTTAAGGATTTTCAGGAAGCCTGAAAAAATAGTTTGGAAAAGATTCAGAAAGTTTTTAGATTTGTTTGACTTTTATAGTCAATTTGATATAATTAAGGTAATTCAACATACGAACTTCCGCAACAGCTATTCACATATTCCCAAAAGTGATCAGCAAGTGTCGGTACTTTTGGGAATATGTGAATTTTTTTATGAAGGTTCGCATATTGAAAAATTTTGTTTACCACAGGAGGTAATTTAACATGCAAGAAGGTACAGTAAAATGGTTTAACTCAGAAAAAGGTTTTGGCTTCATCGAAGTTGAAGGCGGCGACGACGTATTCGTACACTTCTCAGCGATTCAAGGCGAAGGCTTTAAAACGCTTGACGAAGGACAGCGCGTAGAATTTGAAGTAGAGGAAGGCAACCGCGGACCTCAAGCTACTAACGTAACTAAACTTTAATTCTCCCATTCAAGAACTGCCATTACGGCAGTTCTTTTTTAATGGATTTTTTTCCTGCAGGTTTCCATTGTTTAATATTCCGGCTCTTTCGGGTATATCTTAAATAGATTGCTAAGAATAGTGAAGGGGGATTTATCCATGCAGGGAAAAGTGAGAGAATTTAATGACGACAAAGGATTCGGCTATATCGAAGGCGATACGGGCGAGGTTTTCTATTTCGAAACGATCAACATCAATGAAGAGGGCTTCCGCCGTTTTATGCCAAATCAGCACGTCGAATTCACGATTTACGACGGGGCTTCCGATAAGGAACGCATAGCGACAAACGTTACATTAGTCTTCTAATTGCCGGATGAAAGGGGAACATATATGGTTAACGAATATTTGAGCAAGCCATTGCCAAGTGAAGAAAAACAACTGGATTTCTATCAAAAGCTTCGTGTCAGGGTACACAATTGGCTGGAGAGCAAATCATCAAAATTGGATTCCGCTGGCCAGTTCGTGTTATTTGCACCAGACCTTTTCCACTTATTGACACGCCTATTGCTGGACAGCCGCATCGATAAGAAAAGCAAAGCTTATGTTGGGGCTGGGGTGCTGTATTTCATGGCACCGATCGACATTCTCCCGGAGATTCTCGTCGGGCCAGGCGGATTCATGGACGATGTCATTGTCGCGGTGTACGTCATCAATACGGTCTTGAACCGATTCCCGAAAGAAGTCGTGACAGAACATTGGGCAGGAGACGAAGATCTCTTGAAAGTGCTCAGCAAACTAGCGAATTCCGGCGACCGATGGGCAGCGAAATTGCCGGCCGGTAAAGCCGTAAAACGCTTCTTGAAATAAATTCAAAACACACAAAAACCCCTCAGAAACGCGTTTCTGAGGGGTTTTTTCGTATCGTGGACTTATTTAGCGATGCCTTGAGATTCTTTCCATTCCAAGAATTCATCATAAGTCAATTGCTTGTCGAGAATCGAACCATCTTCCTGGATTTCGATGACGCGGTTGGCAACTGTCTGGATAAACTGATGGTCATGGGAAGTGAAGACCATTGCGCCTTTAAATGCGATCATGCCGTTGTTCAAAGCTTGAATCGATTCAAGGTCCAAGTGGTTGGTCGGTTCATCCAATAGCAGCACGTTAGCATGCGATAGCATCATTTTTGATAGCATGCAGCGGACTTTTTCGCCACCGGACAATACAGAAGGTTTCTTTTTCACTTCTTCGCCAGAGAACAGCATTCTGCCGAGGAAGCCGCGAAGGAAGGTTTCGCTTTCATCTTCCGGTGAGTACTGGCGGAGCCAATCCACTAAGGAAGTTTCGCTGCCTTCGAAGTATTCGGTGTTGTCGATCGGCAAATACGCGCGTGAAGTCGTAACGCCCCAGCGGGCTGAGCCTGTTGCCGGCTCGTCTTCTTCTGCCAGGATGCGCAGAAGGGCCGATTTCGCCAATGGATCGCCGATCAAAACGATTTTATCATCTTTGTTCATATTGAAGCTGATATTATTCAATAATTGATTGCCGTCGACTGTTTGGCTCAAGTCTTTAACCGTCAACACATCGTTGCCGATTTCGCGACCGATCGTGAAGTTGACGAACGGGTATTTGCGGGAAGATGGGCGGATGTCGTCCAACTCGATTTTATCGAGCATTTTCTTCCGTGAAGTCGCCTGTTTGGATTTCGAGGCGTTGGCAGAGAAACGGGCGATAAAGGCCTGAAGCTCTTTAATCTTTTCTTCTTTTTTCGCGTTCTGGTCAGATGCTAGGCGCGTTGCCAATTGGCTGGATTCATACCAGAAATCGTAGTTGCCGACATAGAGCTGGATTTTGCCGAAATCGAGATCGGCGATATTTGTACATACTTTATTGAGGAAGTGGCGGTCATGCGATACGACGATGACGGTGTTGTCAAAGTTGATCAGGAATTCTTCAAGCCACTGGATGGCTTTCAAGTCCAAGTGGTTGGTCGGCTCATCCAGAAGAAGAACATCCGGTTTACCGAATAGGGCTTGTGCCAAAAGTACTTTCACTTTATCGGATCCGGAGAGTTCCGCCATTTTCTTATCGTGGAGATTCTCGGAAATGCCAAGGCCCTGCAACAGGATAGCTGCTTCGGATTCAGCTTCCCAACCGTTTAGTTCCGCGAACTCGCCTTCAAGTTCAGCAGCGCGCATGCCGTCTTCGTCAGAGAAGTCTTCTTTCATATAAATAGCGTTTTTCTCAGACATGACTTCGTAAAGTTTTTTATGGCCCATAATGACCGTCTCAAGAACTGCATACTCTTCGTATTCAAAGTGGTTTTGCTTGAGTACAGCGAGGCGTTCGCCAGAGCCCATATAGACATTGCCGGACTGTGCTTCAAGTTCGCCGGAAAGGATTTTGATGAATGTCGATTTACCGGCGCCGTTCGCCCCAATCAAGCCGTAGCAATTACCTGGGTTAAACTGGATGTTGACATCTTCAAATAACTTGCGGTCGCCAAAACGCAAAGATACATCATTTACTGCTATCATTATTATTCGTCCTCCTAAAATTCACAATATGAATAGTATAACACGAATCCGCTCGAAACCGGTAGCGTTCAAAGCCCGTGTCGGCTAAACTAATAAAGGATCAGATTTAGCGGCTTTTTCTGCGGAGGTAAGCATCCAATTGGCCGAGTTCTTTATTTAGGAGATACTCCATCTGAACATATTCACGCCTGCCCGGAACATGTTCCGGCGTCAGGCCTTTCATCGAGTAAATAAAGTAATAGCCGCCGATTTGGCGAAACAGCACAACGACGTGCGGAAATTCATCAAACGTGGCTTTAATATTGTATCGTTTTGCGTAGCTCCAATTAATGAGCTTCATCCAGCAACCCGCCTTTCCAATCTTATTTTAAGGGAAGCAGCGGTAGGAACACAAGTTTGGTGCTAAGGGAGAGGGAGAGAGAAACATGAGTGGAAATGGAACAAAATCAACATTGACTGCTGTTATTTTTGCCATTTTGTTAGTGGCGCTCAATCTGCGGCCGGCGATTTCATCGATCGGCCCGATGCTTGAACCGATTCGGTCGGATCTTGAGCTGACGAACGGGCAAGTCAGTTTATTAACCGCTGTACCTGTCCTATGCATGGGATTGTTCGCGCCGTTTGCGATTTTCTTTAACCGCCGTTTCGGCTTGAAGCGTTCCATCGGTGTGTTACTGGCCGTCATTGGCTTGTTCACGTTAGGGCGCGGCTTTTGGCCGAGCTATTTCAATTTATTGCTTAGTTCATTTTTCATCGGCATTGCAATCGCCATCATTGGGCCGATGCTGTCGGCGATGATCAAACGGGATTTTCCAACCCGCACAGCTTCTTTAATCGGGGTTTATTCGTTCGGTATGGGGCTCGGTGCGACACTTGCCGCAGGTTTGACAAGTGTTGTCTATGCAGCTTCGGGATGGCCGGCGGGGCTTGCGGTTTGGTCGGGCTTGGCGCTTGTTGCCCTGATCGTATGGCTGAGAATGCCTGAAGCGAAGGCAAAATCACAAGCATTGCCGGATGAGCCGCTGCCGATTAGTGAGAGCCCGTGGAAAAATTTGAAGGCGTGGTATATGCTTTTGTTCTTCGGCTTCCAATCGGCGTTCTTTTTCTCGATGTTGACATGGCTCGCACCTATCGCGATTGACAAAGGTCTGAGCGTGTTATCGGCTGGTGCAGTCGTCACTGTCATGACGGCAGTGCAGATTGTCTGCAATATCTCCATTCCGCTGCTATTCAGCCGTTATCCGAACCGATTTTTATGGGTGTTGGTTGTTCTTGCATTCGGCACCGCCGGAATCTTCTTGTTAATGTTTGCTGGCACATGGGCGGTATGGCCAGCTGCTGCATTGATCGGTGTGGCACTAGGCGGTTTGTTTCCGATTGCTTTACTGTTGCCACTCGATGCAACAGATTCCGCTGATGAAGCAAATAGCTGGGCTGCGATGACACAATCGGGCGGCTATTTGATTTCGGCATTCATGCCGTTTATCATCGGAGTGGTATATGACCAGACCGGCAATCACGATATTACCTTATGGATGTTTTTGGCATTCGTCTTGTTGATGATTGTTTTTGCGTATTTGCTCAATCGAAAGCCTTGATCGTCTTGTTTAAAGGATGAGCAACGGCGATCCACGAAAGATAAAGTGATAGCAGCGGAAACAGGATGGCCCATGAAACAATCATCATAGAGGGAATCTCCGCTTCTGGAAGGATCGTTGAAAAATACCAATAATTTAGCTCGAGTGATGATATAAGCGTGATAAGAGGGCCGATAAAAATTCGGCTAGCCAGGATCGCCGCTAGGACGCCAATAAAAATGACGAACGGCGGAAAAAGGATCAATTGAACAAAAAAGATATCTAATGTACTGAGCCATTGCATGATAATGCCTCCTGTTTCGCGCAGTTTTGCGGGAAAACCCGCGTATTCTGATTTTAAACTAAGTGAATAATCTGTCAATGGAAATAATCTTGTAAAAATCTCTCCCAGTGAATGACAAGCTACCGGAAGTGCTCTTTCCGTAAATTTTCACCAATAGAAAAAGCCGGCGCATTAAGCGTCGGCTTTCTTCCACGCAGCATCCAAAAACTCATCGCGTCCGGATTCGGCGCGGTCTTGTGCGTAATGGTCTGGATTTTTCAAATAGAAGTCCTGATGATAGTCTTCGGCCGGATAGAAAGCCTCAGCATCCTGGATCTCGGTGACAACGGGTTTGTGGAAGCGGCCGCTTTCATCGAGTTGTTTCCTGGAAGCAAGTGCCAATTTCCGCTGTTCTTCATTGTGAACAAAGATGGCGGGGCGGTAAGAAGCTCCGCGATCCTGGAATTGGCCTTCATTATCGGTAGGGTCGATTTGCTGCCAAAAAATATCCAGTAATTGGTAATATGGGAATACAGCCGGATCAAACGAAATTTCAACAGCTTCCAGATGTCCGGAATGGCCGCTTTTTACTTGTTCATAGGACGGGTTCGCTATATGGCCGCCAGTATAACCGGAAATCACAGACTCAATGCCGTCGAATTGATCGAATGGCTTGACCATGCACCAAAAACAGCCGCCGGCAAATGTCGCTTTTGCTAACATTGGATTGCCTCCTTCTATTATATAGGCAGCCGCCCTCACTTCCTTGAATAGATGTCTGCAGCTTTAGCTCGACTTATTCTTGGAAACGGAGCGCAGCGCCTGAGAATAAGAAGAATTTTACCACTCCATTAAAGCGCAGACAATAAAAACGTGTTGGGTGGGGGAAACCTCTATCTCATCATATGCGTCTAAACAAGATGTACAGCTCAGAAAGGAATGTAATCATCATGGAAGAACAATACGAAACGCGTCAAACTAGAAAGCGCAGACGATTCCGCCCGAGAGGCAAACTTTTCTTATTATTGATCATTTTATTGCTCGGTGCCGGAATCTACTTTTTCATTCAATATCAACAAGGGCAAAATATAGCCGGCGAGACCGAAATTGAACCGGAACCGTTTGCTGGGGATGAAGACAATAGCGGATACCAGAACATTCTCGTCCTCGGGGTAGACTCGCGCGGAGAAGAACAATCCCGTACGGATACGATGATGATGGTGACGCATGACCGTGAAAACAATGAAGTGAAAATCACTTCGTTCATGCGTGATATTTATGCGGATATCCCAGGCTACCAATCCTATAAATTAAACACAGCTTATTATTTGGGGGGCGTCGATTTACTGGCGTCGACCTTGCGTGAAATGTTCGGCGTTGAAATCCACAATTACGCACTTGTCGATTTCCAGAGTTTTGAAACGCTCGTTGATATCGCAGCGCCGGGCGGAGTTGAAATCGATGTTGAAAAAGAGATGTCGGAGAAAATCGGCGTGACCTTGTCACCAGGCGTCCAGAACTTAAATGGCCAGGAGTTGCTGGGGTACGCGCGTTTCCGTTCGGATAATGAAGGCGACTTCGGCCGCGTGCGCCGTCAGCAGCAAGTGATCGCTGCCTTAAAGGATGAGTTGATCAGCGTGTCGTCAATCCCGAAACTGCCGAAGCTTGCAGGAGCGGCACAAGGCTATGTGCAGACCGATATGCCGTTAGTTGACCAACTCAAGTTAGCGACTCAACTTGGAACCGGCGGCAGCAGCGAAATCGAACGCTTGACGATTCCGGTAGAAGGCGGATACAGCTATGCAAATTACCCGCAAGCCGGCTCGGTCCTTGAAATCGATATCGAGCAAAACCGCCGTGCGCTGGAAGAATTTTTGTCCCAGCCACTCAACTAATTTTTCAGATAATATGGTAAACTACAGGTAGAAGCTTATATAAAGAAGGGGATCGCCATGCCGCCAGATGACAATAGACCGCAGTTTTTCGCTACCAACTATATCCGATTTCTCGGTGGAAGGAATACATTTTTTACCTTATTGATTTTAATCTTGATCGGGCTTGTCGTGTTCATCTTCAGGGAAGTATCGTTTATCTTCAATCCGCTCAATGTATTCATGAAAACGGTCGTCTTGCCGGTTGTGTTGGCGCTCATACTCTATTATTTGCTGCGTCCGGTATTGCGTCTATTGGAACGTTTTAAAGTCCCGAGAATCTGGGGCATCTTGATCATCTTTCTCGGCGGCATCGGATTGTTGACGTTGCTGAGCGTGTTGGTGTTTCCATATGTGAGGGAACAGTTCCAAAACTTAATCGAAGAATTCCCCGACTATTTCATGCGTCTATTGAACAATACCGACCAATTTCTGCGTACTTCATGGGTCGGGGATTATTACAGCGAATCCGACTTTAATATCGAATCGTTAATCGCCACTCTGCCGACGAACATTGCAGATACGCTTCAAGAAACTGTGACGGGCATCATCACACGCGTCACCAGCTGGATTTCGACCATCACGGGCGTCATCCTGTCGATTGTCATCGTACCGTTCATCTTGTTTTATCTATTGAAAGACGGCGATAAGCTTCCAGGCTATTTCCTGAAACTGCTGCCGCCAAGATTTCGTGACGATACAAGGGAAGTGTTACAGGACGCTGACAAGCAATTGGGGGCTTATATTCAAGGTCAGCTCATTGTCGCCTTCTGTATTGGCGTCATGGTCTATATCGGGTTCTTGATCATCGGCATGGATTATGCACTGCTGCTCGGCGCACTGGCGATGGTGACCAGTATCGTTCCTTATATCGGGCCTGCAATCGCAATTACGCCCGCTGCCATCATTGCACTCGTTACCTCGCCGTTCATGCTCGTGAAGCTCGCGATTGTGTGGACGGTCGTGCAGCTAGTGGAAGGCAATTTGATTTCTCCGCAAGTAATGGGCAAGACGATGTATATCCACCCTGTGACGATTATTTTTGTCTTGTTGACGGCCGGTTCTTTATTCGGCGTCGTCGGGGTCATTTTAGGGATTCCGATGTATGCCTTGTTGCGAGTCATCGTCAGCCATTTGTACAAGCTGTTCAAGCGGCGTTATAACCGTTACGAAACAAACTTGGATAATCAATACGACTACACTGAGCTTTAAGCGCCTTGTTTAGAGGGAGCTGGAAAGTGGTATGGAGAATTATCAAATTTTGGGGGTATAGATTTTTATGAAATTCAAAGACTTTTTATCTTCGATCGGCATCGGGTCGATCAAAGTGGACACAGTAGTGGAGAGGCCGCATCTTGAAGAAGGCGAGACCTTGAACGGCACGGTTTACTTGGACGGAGGAAGCGGCGACCAGGAAATCGATTATATCGAACTTCAAGTGATTCGATTAGTGGAAGATTACCGGGAAGACAGCGATTTCGATTTTTATGAAACGCCAGTTGCCAAGCAAAGCTTGGAATTTGCGGGATCGGTTAAATCGAAGAACACCGTCATGCAGCAATTTGAAATAGTCCCAGATGAGCGATGGGTACTGGAGAATGTCAATGCCAAGTTGATTTTGCGGACCATTGTCCACGTAAAAAATGGGGTCGATATTCAGGACGAGGACGAAATCACTTACGGCAAAATCGATAGCTGAAGATATTTTGATGATAATCTTATTATGTTAACCAAAATGACACCTCCGCAGTGAACGATCCAACTGCGGAGGTGTCATTTTATTATGTCCAAAAAACTGCACTGCAACTTAAGGCGAGCACCAATGAAAACATGCCAAGCAATGCATAATCTTTGTGCCCAAGCTTGATTTCCCGGTAGTGAGATCTTGCTGCGCCGGTAAACGCCCGCGCTTCCATCGCGAATGCGGCGCGCTCGGCTTTTCTGACAGCACCGGCAAGCAGGGGAATGAGCAGGCGGCGCAAGGCTGTGATTCGTTTGAATGGCGTTGGTTTCGCACCCGGACCCCTGAGCCGGTGAGCTTGCTGCAACTGCTCGAATTCTGTTTTTAGAACAGGAAGGAATTGATAGCTGATCAGCACACTGAAAGCCAATTTCGGAGACAGTTTTCCTTGCTGCATCAAGCTTTGGATAAAACGGACCGGATCGGTCGTGAAGGCAAATAATAACGAAATGCTTGAAAACGCCAGGACGCGTAATGACAATGACCACGCATGCTCCCATTTTTGAGCGGTTATTTCGATCATGCCTATTGTCCATAATACAGGCCCATCACCAGATTCGCCGAACACCAAGGTCGTCCAGAAATAACCGAATGCGCCGAACACAAAAGGCAGCATAACGAGTGACCAAAGTTTCCAATTGGTTTGGCTAAACAGCAATTGCACCAGTACGATGCCTAGGAAAAACATCAGTGGCGTCCAAGGGTTGAAAAAAAACGCGAGCGCCAGCATACATGCAGTGACAGCAAGAAATTTTAAGCTGGGGTTCATTTCATGTAAAAGACGTCGCATAGGATTCCTCCTTTTCCGGCCAATATAACCGGTGCTCTGCCAGCAGGGCAGGGCTTGAAAAAAGCTCTTGTGGTTCAAGGGGAGCGGATAATCTGCCGTCTTTCATCAGGCAAATCGTATCCGCAATGCTCAAGGCAAAATTCATATCGTGCGTCACCACAATCAACGCGCAGCCGTCTTGCGCTCGGCTAGTGATTTGGTGATGGAGCTCCATCAATGCCTTGAGGTCTTGCCCTGCCGTCGGTTCATCTAGCAACAGGACTTGGCGACGGTCTGCTAGCATCGCGCCGATGGCCACACGGCGCTTTTGACCATGGCTCACGGAAAAAGGATGGTCTTGAGCAATAGGATTCAAGGCAAGTGCCTCGAGCAGATCTTTCACATCATGAGGAGAGGAATTTCCGGAATACGACAATTCCTCTTCTACAGTCTTCGACAGAAACAGCTGCTCGGGCGATTGTGGGACAAATCCTGCAAACTCTCCCGAAATCATGCCGCTATCGCGTTTCATGATACCGCATAAGGCTTTCAGCAAAGTCGATTTTCCGCTTCCGTTCGGTCCAGCAATGACCATCACTTCACCCTCATAAAGCTGCAGGCTGGCTCCGCGCAGTAAAGCTTTTGAAGCACGTGTAATGGATACATCCCTTGCCTCAAACAAGACTTTTGGCTGTTTGGCCGTCTCACGCTTCGGCAGGAAAGGAGCATTCCTTCTGGTGTAGGCTTGGTCTTTCTGGATGGCGCCGTTTTCCGAAAGGCTGACCTCCCTGTCGAAAAATTCACCCCATAGCTCCAGTTTATGCTCCACGGCGACGATCGCAAGACCGCTTTGCTGTTGCAATTGACCCAACCAAGCGACAAACTCTTTCGCCGTCAACGGGTCGAGATGGGCGAGAGGTTCATCGAGCAACAAACAGTCAGGCTCCATAATCAAGGCGCAAGCCGTGGCGATGCGTTGTTTCATCCCGCCTGAGAAATTTTGAATGACACCATGGCGAATATCGTCCAAGCCCGTCATGCGTAAAATCCGGTCGATTCGTTTTGGCATCTCTTCCCGGGGCACTTGAAGGTTCTCCAAAGTGAACGCCAGTTCTTCTTCGACCGTCGGCATGCAAAATTGGCTGTCGGGATCTTGAAAAACCGTTGCGACATGTCGGTTAGCTTCACCAGGTTCATATTCTTGTGATATACGGCCGAAGATTCGGACATTGCCAGAAACTTCTCCATCACAATTATGTGGATACAACCGGTTCAGCACATAGAGAAGCGTGGACTTCCCGCATCCGCTTGGCCCTGTAATAACTAAGCGCTCCTGTGGATAGATCGCCAGCGTAATAGTATGCAAAGTTGGCTGTGCCGACTCGGGGAAGCGAAAGCTGAAGTCGTCCAATTGAAAAATCGGCTTAAGCACGGGCATCGCCTTTTTCCGCTTTCGCGATGGCATAACCCCGGAGTGATCCGGTCGCAAGCAGCGCGTCAGCGATGTACTTGCCGCCAATGCCGGCAATAATCGCCCCGCTCGCGACGCGCAGCGTGAACATCAAAGCAACGAAAGAAGGATCCAAGGCAGCATAGCCTGATAGGAAATAGCCGTAAACAAAACTGAAAACTCCTGCGCTTGCACCAGCAAGCATCAAAATACCGACATGGAAATGCCGATAACGTGTAAGTGCGAATGCCGCTTCTGCCCCAAGCCCTTGAATGATGCCTGACAGGATAAGCCTCGGGCCGATCGCGTTGCCAAGCATCACTTCGATAGCAGCGGCCAAGGTTTCTGGCAAAAAAGCGGCCCCGGGCTTTCTGATGATGTACATCGAAATGATGGACACAATAAACCAGATGCCGAACATCCATTCATAGGCAAGCGGCCCGATGACGCCTGCCCATAAGTTGCCGATATGTAAAAATAGCAAATAGACAATGCCGAACACGACGCCAAATAATGACATAAGGACAATTTCTTTCAGTTTCCATTCCTTAAGCATGATCTTCACCGCCTGTTTTGTGTGAAGGACTGTTGATGCTCATGGATACGGTCATCACGAGGTGGGGGTACTGGCCAGAGCGTGCGCTGGAAAAGCTCGTTTCGTAAAAAGAAAAGACCTCATGGATATCCCCGTGGATGCCGCTAGCATAATGCATGGAATCGTTCCATACCCCGAACTCTTTTGCACGTTCCACTTCGCGGTAGATAACTTTCATATAATCGGGATTGTTCATCGGGTAAAGTGCGAATTGGGATGAAACGTATTGCTTGCTGCCGTCTTCGTTTGCCGGTTCATCCGGGGCGCCCAAATACGCATCACCCGCGGTATCTCCTGGACATCCAGCTGAAAAGGTGCCAGACAGGGCGATATGTTCCTTCGTCTTCGACGCATGAAGAGTGAGCGCCTTCGCGACATTGAAGACATGCTGTTGTTTGCCCCGGATGACGGTGGAGACATCATCGGTCTGCATCCAGACATTGGACGTGTCGATGTCCTTTAATGCGCTTTTGATGATGTTGATGAAATTGCCACTCATCGGATGCAAGGAAAAGCGAAATCCGACGATCGGGCTGGTACCGCATGAATATGGTTCCATATGGAATCCCTCCTAAAAATATGCACAAAAAAGCCGCATCCGTGAAGATGCAGCCACTATTCCATATTTCGTAGTCATGTCGGAAAGTCACCGCACTTCCTCACGCAGGTCCTAACCTGATCGAGTCATAAGGGATCGGAGCGAAAGCTCTCATCTCAGCAAAATATGCACCCCCAGTGCAGAAAAACGGTATGCGGTTTTAAGTGTCGGGTTTTCCCGATGGCTAAAGTGTAAGTCAAATACTTTCCCAAGTAAAGGGATTCTACTATTTTCATCGAGAATGAGAAAATGATGGCTGAGGTGAATACTCCCTAAAAAATCGGGTAAACCTAAAGCAGACAAGCATTTGAGGAGGAATCCAATTATTATGGCATCAACAAAAAAATTCCGCGTCGTTTATCATTTTGGCGCAGGCGTCGAAGCGGTCAGCACTGTGGAAGCCGATACCCCGAAACAAGCGGTCAGCGGTTTGGATGCGGATGATTTCCGTGAATTTATCGGCGACAACCATACGTATTATCAATTTAAAATGAATGAAGTCAAAATGGTCAGTGTCACTGAAGTCACAGACGGACAGTGAATGAACCATCAAGCACAATTAAAAAATCCCTTGCCAAACAGTGGCAAGGGATTTTTTAATTCAAGTTCCGCAATACGTTTGGTATGGAGGCGTTGAAGGCGGTGGCGGGGCCGTGTAAGGCTGCTGTGCTTCGGAATGGGCAAATGGGTTTCTGAGGATCGCCAATAGGTTTTCCATTACCTGATAGTCGCCTTGCGCTGCCGCTTCTAATGCCGCTTCCACGCGGTGGTTTCGTGGGATGACAGCCGGATTTCGGCTTTTCATTAATTCCATCACGTCTTGTGCTGAGCGGTTTTCTAGTTGTTGACGGGTTTTATAGCGGCTGTACCAAGTTTTAAAAGCCGTGTCTTCTGCCAGTGGATGTTCTTCAACTATGTCAAAGGTCAAAGAACGGAAGGTATTGGTATAATCCATTTGTTTTTCCTGCATCAATTCCAGCAAGGCATCGATTAATTGTTCATCTTCTGGCATTTCGGTAAACAAGCCAAGTTTCTCGCGCATTCCCGCCAAGAACAATTGTTTTTGTAAACTGACGTATTCCTCAAGCGCGGCCTGTAGAGAAGACAGTGCTTGTTCTTCAGGACGGTCGTCCAAGAGCGGGAATAAAGACTCAGCAAAACGTGCTAAGTTCCATCCGCCAACGAGCGGCTGGTTACGATAAGCATAACGGCCGCCGGCATCGATCGAGCTGAAAACCGCCGATTCATCGTAACGGTCGAGAAAAGCGCAAGGGCCGTAATCGATCGTTTCACCACTGATTGCCATATTATCCGTGTTCATGACGCCATGTACAAAACCGGCGAGCTGCCATTTCGCAATAAGTGAAGCTTGCCGCTGAGCTGTCTGTCGAAATAAGTCGATATAGCGGTCCGGGCCAGAAATTTCGGGGAAATGACGTTCGATCGTGTAATCCGCCAAAGCTTTCAAATCTTCAGTCGACCGGTATTTTGCGGCGAATTGGAAAGAACCGACGCGGATATGGCTCGAAGCCACACGTGTTAAGATCGCCCCAGGCTCTGCAGAGTAGCGCTGAATCTTTTCTCCTGTCAACACAACTGCAAGGCTTCTGCTCGTTGGAATTCCGATCGCGTGCATGCTTTCGCTGATAATGTATTCCCGCAGCATGGGGCCGAGTGCCGCACGGCCGTCTCCACTTCTGGAAAAAGGCGTGATGCCGGCACCTTTTAATTGGATATCGAAAATCCGGCCATCCGGTGTTTGCTGTTCACCGATCAGGATGGCGCGGCCGTCGCCGAGCATCGTAAATTGGCCGAACTGATGGCCAGCATAGGCTTGGGCGAGCGGGAAGCTGCCTTCAGGAAAGTGATTGCCTGCAAATATTTGCAGGAATTCAGGGCTGTCTAGTTGTTCCGGGTCCAGGCCAAGTGATTTTGCCAATGCCTGGTTTGCGATAACGAGTTCAGGTGATGGAACCAGATTGGCTTCCATTGGGGCATATAAGGTTTTGGGCAGGCCTGCATAGCTATTGCGCAGTTTCCAGCCACTTTCTGTATGATTCATGCGTACGCCTCCTATCATCGATATTTGGTATGTCTTTCCTGTTATTATAGCCGCAATGAAATCCATGAAACAACCAAAGGGGGCTAGCTCTTGCCATTAGAAAAGCTTGAGCCATACACCCAGTCGAAGGGGAGGCTCAAGCTTGTGTTAATCGATTTAACGTTCTTCAACCGGCACGTAAGTCTGCATGCCAGGCCCGATGTATTCCGCACGCGGGCGGATCAAGCGGTTGTTCGAGTATTGCTCCAGGATGTGCGCGAGCCAGCCCGACGCACGGGAGACCGCAAAGATCGGCGTGAACAAGTCATGCTCGATGTTCAAGGAGTGGTAAACCGAAGCCGAGTAGAAATCGACGTTTGGCGGAAGCGGTTTTTCGCTCGTCACCAATTCTTCGATTTTCACGGACATGTCATACCATTTCGATTCGCCGCGAAGCTCGGTGAGCTTTTTCGACATTTCGCGCAAATGCTTCGCACGCGGGTCGCCTTGGCGGTAGACACGGTGGCCGAAGCCCATGATTTTCTCTTTGTTCGCGAGTTTTTCCTTGATGACCGGCTCGACATTCTCAACCGACCCGATTTCTGTCAGCATCTTCATGACTTGCTCGTTGGCGCCGCCGTGTAGCGGGCCTTTCAACGCGCCAATCGCTGCCGTCACGCCGGAATAGACGTCCGACAAGGTCGCGACCGCAACACGTGCTGTGAACGTCGATGCGTTCAATTCGTGGTCAGCATGAAGCACAAGCGCTTTGTTGAACGCTTCGACTTCGATGTCTTTTGGCTCTTCGCCAGACAGCATATACAGGAAGTTCGCTGCGAAGCTGTAATCCGTTTTCGGCTGGATCGGTTCTTTGCCGGCGCGGATGCGGCCGAATGCCGTCACGAGCGTCGAGATCCTCGCCTGGATTTTGATGGCTTTGCGGTAGTTGGCTGCATCTTCCATCACTTCTGCTTCTTCGTCGAAGAGGCCGAGCATGGAGACTGCTGTACGCAGTGCCGCCATTGGGTGGACATGCTTGATGTCGTATGTCTTGAAATGGTCAAGTACCGCTTGCGGTACGGCCATGTTGTCGGCAAGCTGTTGTTTCAGCTCTGCCAGTTCGTCTGCTTTTGGCAAACGCTGGTGCCACAAGAGGTAGATCACTTCTTCGAAGCTGGCGTTGTCCGCCAGATCGTCGATATTGTAGCCGACGTATGTAAGGGTATCATCGATGATTGAACTGATCGCCGATTGTGTTGCGACTACACCTTCTAAACCTTTAGTTGTTGATGTCATAAAAAATCTCTCCTTTTTGATCGTTATGATTGCCGGTCAAGGACGATAAGCGGTAAAATTTTAAAGCGCTTTCATCAAGATTCAAAAAAATAAACCCTGTGCGATTAAGACCGGATTTAACTGATTATTACGTAATTTTACAGTACGCAATCAAACGACAGGGGTTGTGCAGCTGAAACACGGAAAAGAAGGTTAAGGCAGTTAATTTGCAGCTTGAAAAACTGAAAAATCAATTCACCCTTATTGGGTGGTGCAATTATGCAGCGGGTAAACGCCATTGCATAGTCAGCTTATGGAAATGTTTATGCCATGCGGAAAAAGGGAAAATGTTCTTGCTTGTGTTTTTTTAGAAGCTTTTCTTATAATAAGATTATCAATATGAGAATGGAAATGACTTGAAAATTGGCGAAAGATGGACATACAGAGAAGGAGTTAAACCATTGAAAACTACGGAACAAGGGATCCGCTATATTGAATTGATGGATGGAGAGCCAGGCGTGGATATCCCGGCTATGGTGAAAAAAGCGAAAACGGCGTATAAACCGTTCAATTTCAAAGATAAAATTGAACTGCTCTTTTTTTACAATGAACGAAAAGATTTCAGCCATGCAATTTTTACGGAATACGGCATCATCGATGATGAATTTGATGGCAAGAAGGCGGTTCACCACCCGTTTGGCGTTAAAAGCATCATCGGCATCGAAATCTCGGGAGATGACACCATTCCCTTGATTGCCTTCGTCATTGGCGAAGCAATTGAGCATTTTAAGCAAAATATGGACATACGGCGGCATGCCGAATGGCAAGACCTAGAGAAAAGTGAAAGTTACCATTGCTGGCAAACATATTTCTGTCAGGCCCATAGTTCAGCGATCCGGTACGAACTGGAAGGGGCAGCAGATTTGTTTTTGAGAAGCTTGCCGTTTGTCTTGGCGAAAAAAGAAGAAAGTTTTTCGGCGCCGTACTTTACAGGCACATTCCGCCATTTGATACATAGCTTAAGTGAGTTGTACGTCATGAGGCAAGCCGACGAATCTGAACAAGCGGATGACTTCATGGCAACAATCAGTGAACTCACCGATCCAGCATTTATGGAAATCTTTGAGAACCTTTTCAATGAGTTGGCTGACTATCTGGAAACGCTCGGCGTCAAATACAATGAAGTGCACGATTATGCCATTTTCAACCTCATCGGGCAACGCAAGGATCAATTCGCTGCATTATACAGCTGATTGTTCGCCTTGAGCACTAAATCTGTTTTATGAATCAAACCAGCTTAACTACTTAAAGAAGCCTTTGCAGCAGCGAAGGCTTCTTTTTTTATTGAAAGGATATTCAGAAAAATCAAAATGGGGGTAGCATTTCTTAATGGAAGTACGGTACACTTTCTATTAACGGAATGATTAAGGTTTATTTCCTTAAATATAAAAAGCAGGTGATTGCAATGAAACAACGAGCGCAAGAATTGTTTGAAGAACTATGTGCGTTCCGTCGGGACCTCCACGAACATCCCGAACTGAGCGGAGAAGAAATGGAGACTTCAAAAAAAATACAAGCAAAGCTTGAGGAATACGGGATACAATACCACACTGGATTTGCGAAAACAGGTGTACTCGGCGTCATTGAAGGCGGGAAGCCAGGGAAGATTGTCGGCTTGCGTGCCGATATTGATGCGCTGCCGATTTTGGAAAAAGCGAAAGTGCCGTTCAAATCCAAAATTGACGGGAAAATGCACGCATGCGGACACGACGCCCATACAGCAATGCTATTGGGAGTTGGAAAATTGCTTCAGCAACAAAAAGACGAAATCGCGGGAACGGTATTGCTCATCTTCCAGCCGGCCGAAGAAAATGCGCCGACTGGCGGTGCGGAGCAAATGATGGCAGATGGCGTGTTCGATCGATACCAGCCGGATGTTTTATTGGCACAGCACGTATGGCCAGGACTTCCGGCCGGTCAAGTCGGCGTCATTGACGGGGCGATCATGGGGAATTCTGACCGCTTTCACGTGACGATCCACGGAGCGGGCGGCCATGCCTCGATGCCGCATCAGACAATTGATGCGATTGTTATCGCCAACCAAGTGATGTCTGCGATCCAAACCATCATTAGCCGAAACGCCAACCCGATGGACTCAGGTGTCATCACAATCGGAAAAATCTCGGGCGGCTACCGCTACAATGTCGTGGCAGATAGCGTCGTGCTAGAAGGCACAATCCGTTCTTTATCAGACGACACGAAGAAATTGTTGAAAAAACGCTTCCATGAAGTCGTCCAAGGCACAGCGGAAATGATGGGCGGCTCGTGTGAAATTGATTATTCGGACGGATATCCTGCAACGGTCAATACGAAACGCTGGGCAGAAGTGGTCCGTGACTCTGCAAAAAGGCAATTAGGCACGGAATCTGCTCCGGAAGTGATCGGCAGCATGGCCGGTGAAGATTTCGGGCGCTTCTTGAAAAAGTACGAAGGTGTTTACTACTGGCTCGGCACATCGGTTGGGGAGAACCAAAAACCGCTCCATGACCCGGGCTTTATGATCGACGAACAGGCATTGCCGATAGGTACAGGATTGATGGCGCAGGCAACGCTTGATGTGCTTGCGGAATTGAATAAATAGGAGGAATGGACATGGCAGATGCTATTGAGCGGTTTATGGAAGAAGTCGAACCGCATCTCATCGAGCAAAGGCGAAAACGGCATAAATACCCTGAAATTGGCTTTGCAGAATATGTGACGACTTACGAATTAAGTGAACAGCTAGCCGGTAGAGGCTTTGAACTCTTTTTTGGCACCGATTTTTTAACGAGCGACGAACGTATGGGCGTACCTAGCGAAGGGTTTCTGAAACAACAAGAACAACGGGCGCTCGAGTATGGCGTTCCTCGTGACTTTCTAGAGCAGATGAAAGGCGGCCATACCGGATTCGCTGCTGTGCTCGATACCGGCAAAAAAGGGCCGAATTTTGCGTATCGTTTTGATATCGATGCTTTGCCGATTGAAGAAGATGATACCGCAAGCCATGTGCCAGCCATGAAAACATTCCGCTCGGAAATTTCCGGCATGATGCATGCCTGCGGCCACGATGGCCATGCCGCAATCGGCCTCGGGCTTGCTGAGTACTTAGCAAAAGAAAAAGACCATCTTCGCGGCAAATATACGATTATCTTCCAGCCTGCTGAAGAAGGCGGGCGCGGAGCGAAAGCCGTTGTCGATAAAGGCTGGCTCGATGATGCCGATTATTTCCTGAGCGGCCATGTGGGCATACACAATCTGCCATCAGGAACCGTTGCAGCGGCTACATCCAAGTTTTTGGCAAGTTCCAAAATCAATGCGAAGTTCATCGGCAAATCGGCCCATTCTGGGTTAGAACCGAACGAAGGGCGCAATGCTCTGCTTGCAGCAGCATCCGCCACCATGCATTTGCACGGCATCTCTCGCCATAAAGACGGAGCGACGCGCGTCAATGTCGGCACTTTGCATGCCGGGTCTGGCCGCAACATCATCGCTGATCGAGCGCTGATGGAAATCGAGACGCGCGGCGAGACCAATCAATTGGACGAATATATGCAGGATCAAGCAATGCGGATCTTAAAAGCGAGTGCAGCGATGTTTGATGTCGAACTGGACATCGAACATATGGGAAAAGCAATTTCGGCTGACGCAGATCTCGAGTTCGCTGACGTCGTGGAACGTGCCTGTGCTGAATCTAATCACTTGAACATTGTGCCGCATTTGCCGATCGGCGCATCAGAAGATGTCACTTATATGATCGAGCGTGTCCGCGAGCGCGGCGGCAAAGCAACATTCATGATTTTTGCCAGCCCGTTGCCGGCTGGCCATCACCACCCGCGTTTTGATTACGAGGAACAGGCATTGACGGCAGGATTGGAAACATTGATCCGCACGACCGATCAATTGCTGAAGGAGGACGAGGGCCGTGCATAACTGGCTGGTGGAACAATTGCAACGGATGAATTTAAGTGATGTATTGGTCCAACCTCAAGGGTTTACACGAGAAGGCTATACAGCAGAAGAAACAGAGGCGATCGAAGTCTTTAAGGCGATCGCATTAGAACTCGGACTCGACGTTTCAGAAGATGCCGCCGGAAATGCCATCGCGCGCTGGGATGTTGCAAGCGGGCTCTCAGCAGTAGCGACGGGGTCCCACCTCGACACGGTCCCAAACGGCGGCGCATTTGACGGCGGAGCAGGCGTCGTCTGTGGACTTGGTGCCATTAAGATGTTGAAGGAAGCTGATTTTCAACCCAAGCGCCCGATCGAAATCATTTGCTTTCGCTCGGAAGAATCTTCGCGTTTCGGTGTTTCGACAATCGGCAGTAAAGCGATGAGCGGAATATTGGATCCATCCATCGGCTCACTCGAAGACCAGCACGGCGTGACACTTGCGCAAGCGGTCGAAAGCCAAGGGTTTTCCTGGCAGGACCTGGTCGATGCAAAGCGCGCGAAACATGAGTTGGCATGCTTTGTTGAGTTGCATATCGAACAAGGGATGCACATCGTCAACCATGAAAAAGACTATGGCGTCGTGAAAGGCGTCGCTTGTCCCGTTCGATTAGCGGTCACATTCAATGGAAAAGCAGGCCATACGGGAACGACACCGATGGATAAAAGGCAAGATGCGCTGGCTGCCGCCGCGCCGTTTATTTCATTCGTCCAGGAGACGGCGCTTCAAATGAATGATGCCTATGGAAAATCGCTGGTCGCGACCGTGTCGACATTGACGGCTTCGCCGAATTCAATGAACGTTATCCCGCAAACGGTCACAGCAGGAGTTGATATCCGCAGTGTGGACGATCAATTGAAACAAAAGATGACAGATGCCATACAAAACGAAGTACAACGCATTGAAGAAATGACTGGCGTGAAGATCGAGATCGAAGTGTTAGTTGATAACCCGTCCGTCTTGCTCGATGACGATATCGCCCAGCAATTGATAAATGTGGGCGACCACGAAGCTTATTTAGCGCATCGGATGGATAGCGGCGCAGGGCATGACGTTATGAATATGGCACAAACCTGGCCAAGCGGGTTGTTGTTCATTCCTTGCAAAGATGGCTTGAGCCACCACCCCGACAAATTTGCCAGCGCGGAAGATTTGAAGATGGGCGTCGAGTTATTATCCCGCTTTTTGATGGAGGCTGCTGGACATGACGGAAAACGTTAAAGTTGGGCTGATTGGGCCAAACGATTCGGTCAATGAAACGATGAAAGCAGCGAGCAGCATCGAAGGCATCGAGCTTATCCCGTTTATTTACCAGCACACGGAAGAAACCAAAAACATCATCAACCAACATTCAGCGCGCATTGGCCATTGGCTTTTTTCGGGCCCCGCGCCTTATCATTTTGCGTTGAAAGAAAAATTAATCGATGCAGATCACGCGGATTATATCTTGCTGCATGGTTCGAGTTTGCTTGGCACGATGCTCGATGCCTTTATGCAAGAAGGGGCAGTGTTATCGAGCATCAGTGTCGATTCGGTTCCGCGCCGAGAAGTGCTGAAAATGCTCAAAGATTTTGATCTGGAAAAATTGGAGATCCATACCGCGCCGGAGCTCGGCTATATTTCGGCAGAAGAGCTGATCGACTATCACGAAAAACTTTACCGCTCTGGGCAGATTCAAGCAGCGCTCACTTGCGTCCACGCTGCTTACAATGGCTTGAAGGAACGCGGAGTGCCTGTCTACCGGATCAGCGTATCGGAACTTGCTGCGCACCGTGCGATTTCCGTTATCAAGGAACGAAGCTTGTCGGATTTATACCGTATGAAGCAATTGGCGATGATAGGCATCGAAATCATCTACCCAAGCCAAGCGCAGCAGCGCAAAACGCCGTTTAAAATTGAACGGCAGGAACTGGCGGTGAACCGGGTGCTCATCGATTTTGCTGAGGAAGTCAAAGGCTCGAAAGTCGGTATGGGCAATGGCATTTACTTCATTTATACGACTCGTGGGGAATTGGAACTTTACAGCAAATCACATCATCCACAAGAGCTGAAAGAAGAGATTTTTGCCAACAGCAAATTCCAAGTCCGCATCGGCATCGGTTATGGCCGGACCGTCACGGAGTCTGAACAGAACGTCCGACTGGCGCTGGACTATGCCCGAGAAAAAGAGAACGGCGTGGTCATTAATATCGATGAAGGCGGGAAAGTAACGGAAATCAACTCATCAGGCGACCGTCTACGCTACAGCCGCCGCAGTTCCGAGTCGAAATGGCAGGAAGCGCTGAAAGGAGCGGCAATCAGCCAGACCGTCATCGCCCGCATTGAATCATTGTCCCATCATTATGCGAAAGATGAACTCACCGCTTTGGAATTATCGCAATGGATGAACAGCACAGAACGCAATGCGCGCAGGATCTTAACAGAACTCGAGAACATCGGCCTCGCGGAAGTGACAGGAGAAGAAGCAGGGCGTCGCGGCCGGCCGCGGAAATTGTACCGTTTGTTATTCGGTGCATAAAACGAAAAGGGAGGAATGGGAATGGCAACACCGACAGAACAACCAGACAAAAAAGGATTTTTGAATTTCATTGAAAAGTGGGGCAACCGTTTGCCCGATCCATTCTTCATTTTTGTATACTTAGCTGTTTTTGTCGTTTTGCTATCATGGCTGGTCAGTTCACTTGGGACTACCGTTGTCCATCCAGGCACTGGGGAGGAACTGGCGATTCAAAGCCTCGTTTCAGGGGAAGGCATTCGCTATATCCTGGCAGAGACCATCAATAACTTCACCGGGTTTGCACCGCTCGGCCTTGTGCTCGTCATGATGCTCGGTATCGGCTTGGCCGAGCGTGTCGGGCTGATGGAGACCGCCATCAAAAAATCCATCCTAAATGCACCGAAATCGCTGATCACTTATGCAGTCATTTTCACTGGGATCATGGGGAACTTGGCGTCAGACGCCGCCTTTATCCTAGTGCCGCCGCTTGCGGCAATGGTCTTCGCTTCTGTCGGGAGGCATCCACTCGCAGGACTTGCGGCAGGATTTGCCGGAACCGGCGCAGGATTCACCGCGAACATCCTGATTACCGGTACAGACGCACTGCTATCCGGGATTTCCACAGAAGCTGCCAGAACCATTGATGATACAATGGTCGTCACTCCGGTCGATAACTGGTATTTCATGAGTGCATCGGTCGTCGTCATGGCGATCGTCGGTGCGATCATTACCGAGAAATTGGTCGAGCCGCGCCTTGGCAAGTACACGGGCAGAACCGATAACTCATTTGAACCGGTGACAAAACAGGAAAACAAAGGCTTATTGAATGCCGTGATTGCAGGTGCCGTATACATCGGCTTGATCGCTTTGCTGCTGTTCTTCCCAGGATCGCCTGTCCGTAACGAAGACGGCGGTATCATCCCGTCGCCATTCCTATCTGGCATCGTGCCGATCATCCTGTTCTTCTTCATTACAGTGGCTGTCGCATACGGCATCACTGTCAAGAAAATCACTGAATCCAAAGATATTCCTGTTTATATGGGAGATGCCATCAAGGACATGTCCGGCTATATCGTCTTGATCTTCGCCGCAGCCCAGTTCATTAATTACTTTAACTGGAGCAACCTGGGCATCTGGCTCGCCGTCAACAGCGCTGAATTCTTGACGAGCATCAATATGACGGGCTTGCCGGTCATGGTCGGCTTCAGTATCCTCGCAGCCCTTCTGAATCTGCTGATTTTCAGCGGGTCCGCACAATGGGCATTGATGGCGCCAATCTTCATCCCGATGTTCATGCTGCTGGATTATCATCCGGCATTTGTCCAATTGGCATTCCGCATCGCGGATTCATCGACGAACATCATCACGCCGCTCAATCCGTATATTTTGATCGTGCTCGCCTTCATGCGCGAATACGACAAAAAAGCGGGCCTCGGCACCTTGATTTCTTTGATGCTGCCGTATAGCCTCATATTCTTTGGCGTATGGCTTGTCATGATGATCATCTTTGCATTGACTGGGCTGCCGATCGGTCCAGGGATCAGCCTGCGTATGTAAACTAGAAAATCCTCCTCTTGAAGGCGTATTTTCTTTAAGTTGGATTAGTTTAAGAACAAACGGATGTATGATGCGGGTGGGGGAACTCGAAGTTTTCGAAAGTTTTTTCCGTTTGTTAATAGTTTGTTCATACTTGCCCTGTATACTAATTTAGGAAGTCATCCGAGTGGAGGGTGTGTCGAATGAACCGTCAATCCAATCAAATGAAGCAGTTAAAAAGAATGTTCGATGAATCGTATGAGGCGTGCAGAAAAACCAATGGCGCCATTGTTTCCGAACTGCGCAAACAAGGTATAAACGCTTCACTATGCAAAAAGCCGGCAACTCTTGAACCATCTGTCTAATCCGCTAGCAGCTCTCGAATTGCCGTTAATGAACTTGAAATGACCAACAAAAAAAGCTGTCCTGCTGCCATTAGGCAGCAGGACAGCTTTTTCAATTAATAGCTAAGCCCTTTTTCATAAAGCCACATTTTCAGGCTTCCGAATGATGGGAAGGAGATGGATTCGCCGGTTTCAGGATGCTCAGCGCGGACGATGATGTCCAATTCGTTCGGTGTAAAAGACCAGCCTTCTTCCATAAGGGAACGCACTACTTTCACCATCATGCTCGAACCTTTAATTTTACCCATTTCCATCGCTATCATCTCCTTCATTAATATTTTCCATTATAACAGGGAAATCATTATGAGTAGTACACATATGCTTTCTGTAGTATTCCTGTAAACGATTGATTTTAAACCCCCATTTGAAGTAAAAGCCATAAGAAGTTTGAAGTTGTAGTTTATTTAATAAAATCTGAAAAGAGCTTATTGCGATCAGTCGTATGCATGGAGAGAAGGATGCTGATTTTATGTAAAGAAGCAAAAGGAAAACTCTTCAAACAATTGGGAATTGGTAAAAAACTGGTTGACTTTTGCAGGAAACCGCCTATAATTCACAGTAACAGCACCATTTATAGGAAAGAGTCTCTGGCCTTATTGTCACTAATCAGTAAGTAAGGAGGAAGACTGATGAAGTTCATGCCCAGAAAACGGGAGGATTTCTTCCCGAAACTGTTCCAAAGCGATTTGGATTCGGATTTCTTTGACCGATTCTTCAAGGAAAGCAATTACCCGCAAGTCGATGTCAAAGAAGCAAACGGACAATATGAAGTGGTGGTCGACGTGCCGGGTTTTTCAAAAGAGGATATCCAGGTCGATTTTAAAGACGGCTACCTGTCGATCAGCGGCAAGAAAGAAGAAAGCTCAGAAACTTCAGAAGACGAGGGGCATTATATCCGGAAAGAACGTTCTTTTGGTTCGTTCAAGCGCAGTTTTTATGTCGGAGAGGTCGATGAACAAGCCATTAAAGGAAACTTTAAAGACGGTGTTTTGCAATTGACTGTGCCGAAGCCGGAAGAAAAAGACTCCGGCAATGGCAAACGCATTGAAATCGAGTAAAGAGCCTGGTCAGAGGCTCTTTTTTCATTGAACTGAAACGATCAAATAAAGGAGGACATCCATGGCAGGCAAGGAACAGGCAAAAAGAAGCGAAGATGCCCATAAGTTAAAAAAGAGGAATTTCTGGTCCGGCGTATTGTTCGGGATCGGCTCGATGGCGTTCGTCGATGAAGTCATCTTCCACCAATTGCTCCAATGGCATCATTTCTATGATTTGGCGACACCACAAGTCGGCATTTTTGCAGATGGCTTGTTAAATTCTTTTGCGTGGTTTGCCGCGATCGGAGGGCTATTCCTGTTCACAGACTTGAGAAGGCGACAAGCGGCCAATATGCGGTATTGCATTGCATCTATCCTCATTGGGGCGGGTGCATTCCAATTGTTTGACGGTATCATTGACCATAAAGTGTTCAGGACCCATCAAATCCGTTATCAGGTCGAGTTGTGGCCTTATGACGTAAGTTGGAATTTATTTGGCGCAGCCTTGCTTATCGCCGGTATCAGTCTTGTGAAATCCGCCAAAGAAAGGCGGTCTGTATAGAGCGATGATTCATCATTACCTTGGTCCGGTAGAACCTTGGTTTCAGCTAGTATCAGCATTACTGCTCGCCTGGGCAATGATGTTTTACCCGATGCTATCAATCTGGACCAATGAACGCTACAAAAAATGGCCCATGCACCGCTACGTCTATTGGTTTGCCGGCGTCATTGTCGCGGGTGCTTCATTAGTCGGCCCTCTAGCGAACGCAGCGCACACCAGCTTTTCCGCCCATATGACCGGTCATTTATTGCTCGGCATGCTGGCACCGCTATTATTACTCCACGGTAAACCACTGGCCTTGGTGATGAGGGCGTTGCCGACCAATGCCGCGCGCCGTTTGATTCGCCTACTAAATAGTCGATTCATTTCATTTGCCAGCCATCCCGTGAGCACTGCTCTGTTGAATTTTGGCGGACTGTTTATGCTTTATCGAACGGACCTGTTCATATGGATGCATCAATCAACTTGGATTTATGCATTGGTTCATATTCATGTTGTGTTCGCAGGTTATTTATTCACCTGGTCAATCCTGTACGGAGATTTGACTATTCATCGCCATTCATTCCGTATGCGCGCAGCGGTCTTGATTGTTGCGCTTGCAAGCCATAAAGTGTTGGCCAAATTGCTCTACGCCATGCCCCCCGCTGGAGTCACGACGAGTGACGGGGAGATGGGGGCATTGATCATGTATTATGGGGGCGACGTTATCGATCTGGCACTTATCATCCTGTTTTGCTATAGCTGGTACAAAGCGACTGCACCTGGTCGAATCACACGCGCAGTTTGAAAACCATTTCCTTTTAGGAGATGGTTTTTTCTTGGCCGCTATTTGTTTTGTTTATCGCACGTGCGGGCGGAAACGGAGAAATGATGGTAGACTAGAAGAAAGCAATTGTCAGGAGGCACGTAATGAATAGCTACATCGTCATGCAGGGGGAAACCTATAGAGAAGAAAAGCGCCTCGGGATTCTCCGGGCGCCTACGAAAGACAAATCCGGCGCCACTCCGCATTCGTGGGAACGCGTCAAATTATTACAAAAAGGGGATCGGACCTTCCATTATGCCAAAGGAGCACTCGTTGCAGTCGGCACGATCCAAGAAGATGCACACGAGCAGTCAGCAGGTATGGCAGAAGCTGAATGGATAGCGCCTTGTGAATACTTGGAGCTGGATAGCCCGTTGGAAATCGCGTCATGTATCAAAATAGTGGCGGAACATTTGCCAATTAAATATTCTGCTTTCCAGCCAGATGGAAATGGAAACTCAGGCTATGTGTTTCCGTGCAATGAATCGTTGGCATTGGTGTTTTTGGAATTATTGTCGTCATCGAAATGGCGCAATATTGAGCAATTGGAATTTGTTTACGATGCCGTGCGTGAGGAAAAATACAATTCCCTGACGGCATGGATGATGGATTCCGAATACTTGATCCGGCGAAAGTTCAGGGACTTGAAGAGTCAATTTAAGGCGACGCAAATGGAGCGTTGGGGAAATCAATGTGCCATCTGCGGTCTTGACAACCCTGCGCTGCTTAGGGCGGCCTATAGCAAACCCTGGAAAGACAGCAGTGATGCAGAACGGACCAATCCTGCAAATGGTGTGCTATTATGTGCCAATCACGCAGCGCTATATGAAAGTGGCCAAATTTCCTTTACGGGTTTCGGCACGCTCAGGATGTCAACAGCGCTTGAGCCGCAAGCGAACCAGTATGGCTTGAAGAAAAATATGCGCATCGCAGCAAAGGATTCCAATATAGCTTTTTTCAGATGGCATAGAAATAACTTTTTCGATACTGAATAACACTTATGAAGCGCAGCAATTGCTGCGCTTTTTTCTATTCAAAAAATATTCATTAAACTATGCATGCATACCTCTTCTTGAGGCTGTACGAGTTTGGGTGGATATTTAGCTGGACGTAAGGATTGAAAGCAAATAATCACTCGTGAATATTAATGAATAAAAAGAGGTGCGCCAGAAATGTGAATTTATTCATCTATTCAACACTGTTTTTATTTTACTGAAATCATTGTTTCTGCCATATCCCTATACCCGAGTTGTTCGGGGGTGGCGGAATATATTTCAATGTCACACTGAATATTTTGGTTAGATGTGGTATAGTGTATTCAACAAATGAATGAATGGAAGGGTGACAGAAATGGTGTCGACCACAGAAGTTGCAAAACATGCAGGAGTCTCTCAAACGACCGTTTCCCGGGTATTGAATCGGCCTGAGCAAGTGAAAAAAGAAACTTATGACAAAGTGATGCAAGCCTTAGCTGAATTGGATTATGGTAATTCAAGCATCGCAAATGCACAGCCTGTCGAAAGGCCAAAACAAATAGCTGTGCTGTTTTCGAAAGATTGTGCTGCCGATGAATTCGCCCATTTACGCGAGTTTGCAGAATCAGCGCAGGCATATGGCTACCAGTTAACAGGCCATGCATTGACTGGCAGCGAATCAGCAGAAGCCGGCAAATCTTTAGTGAATGGCGTCGCTGGCGTCATCGGCATCGGAAATTTGCCCATTGAACTGAAGGAATACATCAATGAAACAAGTTCATTTTTGCAAGCAGAAGTAACATCAAACGAGATGAAACCATTTGACGGGCGCAAAGCGGCATTTCTTGCCACTAGCCATCTTGCTGAAAAAGATCACCAGCAGATCGCTTGGGTAGGAAGAGACTTGCCAGATAGCGGCGAAAGGCTGCAAGGATATTATGAAGCTTTGGCACAACATCAATTAAAGCTGCGCAAAAAACGCATCCATTCTACGCAAAACCCAGCGGATTTTGATGCCATTGCCGCGGAATTGCGTACGTTCAAAAAACCGACCAGTGCATTTGTTGCCGCGAGTTACGAAGACGGACTGAAATTATTCAATTCCTTGAAAAGTGCCGGATTCAAGGTGCCTAAAGATATCAGCATCGTGGTTGTAGGGGAGCCTGATGAGGAAGGTGACGTTGAATTGACGGCAGTCAAGCCGTCAGCTGCTGCACAGCCGTTCGCCCAGCAAGTGGTTGAGCGCCTGCTCCAGCAAATTGATGGAAAAGAAACTGAGTTGCCATATGCCGAGGACGAATTACAACTCAATAAAGGCGTAACCGTGAAGAAGTATAAAGAGCGGCAAAAAAGCAAAGCGTAACCATAAAAAGCGTTCGTACAGGAAACTGTACGGACGCTTTTTTTCATTAAAGCTCTTTGTGTGAAAACGGGCATTTTCCCTTGACCGGCTCAATATCATCGCCAATAAAAAACTGCTTCCATTCATTGTGTTCAGGATCGCCAAAATGGCTTATGTCTGGGTGGGTCGGCAATTCATCCCATTTCTCAACTCGTTCACGCACTTTCTCGCGCGACATGATGCCGCCTTTTTCGGTCCCTGTCAGTCCTTCGAAAATCCTTCTCGGCTGGAATCCGAGCACCATCGAATTTCCAAGGTGGCGGGTGCGGCGCTGTTTATAGGCCGGCGCGTTGCCGAAGATGAAAATGGGCTCTCCTTTGAAATTGAAATCCCATAAATAATGGTCAGGATCGCGCGGCGCTTGTTCCGGCCATTCGGTGTCATCCATGTCATGAAGATACTGAAGAATCTCCCAGAACTGCTTGCGGTAAGCATTCAGAGGCCCTTCAGATTCAAATGGTTCCACAAACACGAACAGGCCATGACGCTTATGCTTTGGGTCTTCGAATAAAGTCAGAAATTCCGCAACAGCTCCAGGCAAGTTGGACCAATCGTTTTGGCTTATATAGGCATAGCGCAGCTCGCTTTTCAATTCGCCGCTTCTGCCGAAATAGCACGGGAACGTCTTGTCCGTTACCGTCTCATGGAAAGTTTTGTATTCGCGCAGCAACCAGTCAGGCAAGTCGTTGCGGTTTGTGAAGTCTTCTTTTGTCAATAAAGCAGGGATAGTGGTTTGCATTACTTAGCCTCCAATTTCAAAATCTCATCCTTCTATTTGTTCCCTGAATGGTTTTGATTGAAACACCCTTTATAAACTTGTCGGAAATAACGTCGATAAGAGAGTAATGAAAAAAACGCTGCAAAACAGCGCTTTTTCATGATCAATTTCCGGGAGTTTCCAGAGGAGATGATTCGCTTATTCATTCAAGATCGTTTGCGGTACCTGGCCATTCCTCGCCCGTCATTTCCACTAGCCCGAGAAGTTTTCTTCTGCGTCGTTCAAGCGATTGCATCGTTTCTTCATAGGAGCCTGCATCTACTGTCGGGATCGACCGGTCGAGAGATGCCAGCACTTGGTGCGGCGGAACCACCGAGGATGCATCGATAGATGAACTGTGCAAGGTATCCAAATAACTGGTGATGCTGCTTGAGAGTTCCTGCATCAATAAAGCATCGGGCTGAATATCTCTTGGTATGCCGTATGTTAAGAAAGTCAATGATTCATCGAGTACGACAATATTGACTGGCAGCGAACGGTCGTGTGTTGAGCTGCGGTAATAATGGAGTACAGGATAGGCGTTGTACTTCGATACGGCATTGCTTAATTCATTGGCAAAGGTATCGAGCAATAGATTAAGATTATCGAAATTTTTTCCATTCCACGAATTGTTGACAAAGGAAGCGGGATCTTTCGCAATGCCGCTGATACTCGCGTCAAGTGAACGTTTTTCCGACACGGCGCTCAACACTTGCAGCAAATAAGTCACCCCGAATGTAATGAATAACATGCCGGTGCCGGTCGCAAAGATCGCCACGATCTGCCAGATGCCGTCATCCGGAGCGAATTCGCCGTTGCCAAGTGTGAAAATCAAATAGCCTGCATAATAGGCATATTCAATCCAAGACAATGGGCCGCCGTCTTTAGTATCGACAATCATATCCGAACTGGCAAAAATGAAAGTCCAGCCCGCCCATAACAGGAAAATCCATGTTGCCAAAGTGGAGACCAATATAATGGGTCCGGCGAGGCTCAGAAATTTTGAGTTGTTTCGACTCACTTGCTTATGCAGTGTCCGATAAGCGGAAGTGAGCTTGTTGGTCAAGGGGCCGGCGCCGCCATCGACCCATAAAGTCGTCCAGATGAAATCGATTAGCGTGAGGACGACGATGCTGATGCCGATAGCTAGATAAAGCTGATCCATCTACATTCCTCCTTTAAGCTTGCTATTTGTCCATACCCAACCAGCCCAGCACAATATGCACATAAGCGTGAAAAGGGATAACCAGCAAGCCCCTATGTTAAAATGAAGAGATACAAAAGCGAGAGGGCGTGCAGAAGATTGGGCAAGAACTTCCGGTCAGGTGCCCTTTATCAAAAGGCACTCAGACGTAAACAACGCAATGCGGCAAAGCCGCGACAAATAGATAAGATCATTATTCTCGGTGATTCGGTGGCATATGGCTACGGGACAAAAGGCGGGATTGCAAGGCATTTGGAAGACAGTTTTCCAGATAGCGAAGTGCTGAATTTCGGCATCAACGGATTGACGAGCGATGGCCTTGTCGAACGGCTCCGAGCCAATCACTGGCAGGCAGAATTGGCTCATGCCGATCTGGTGCTGCTGAATATCGGAGGCAACGATTTACTGCGCCAATACCAGGGCGGAGGTGCAGGCGAGTTGATCCGCCAGTTTGCTGCATTGAAAAAGAAATACCGCCGAAATTTATTGGAGATTTACGGAACTATTCAAAAAGGCAATGAGCAAGTGCTCATTGTCCAAAACAGTTTATACAATTCGATGAAAAAAGAAGTGCAGTATTTCGGTTTCACCAATCTGCTGTTTCGCATGTGGAATTCAGCGATCGGTGCGAAAGGCGTCATCGTTTCGAACACGTGGAAAATGGGGAAAGTGCCGTCCATCTGGCTGGATTCGATACACCCAAACGAAGAAGGCTATGTGATTATGCACCAACTATTATTGGAAACTTTACAAACTACTGGCATACCAGCCGCCAATGAGCGTCGATAATTCACTAAACCCGGGCCATCTATGGCTTCCGGGTTTTTTGATGCGAAAAATAAAACTGCGCGCGAAGCTCTATGAGTGGATGGGAGAAAATACTTGCGGTTTTTAAAGAACGTGGTATATTATGTCTATAAATTTTCGAAATAAATGATACCTATGGTTCGTTATAGGACTTTGGTCGATCGTCTAATTCACGGTAGAGGGGTGGGGCGTGTGAGAAGAAAGCTAGTGCTGATTCAATTATCGAGGGCATTGGTGCCATTATTGGTCATGCTTCACCATTTATCGACGACCATGATGGATTACTACGGATTCAATATATGGAACTTGGCTTATTTGCCGCTGACGGGCGGCGTCTACTATTTCTTTTCCTTGTCGGGATTTATGGCTTATTATATTTATCGGAAGAAATTTGGCAAGAAAGGGCAGTTGAAAGACTTTCTTGTGAATCGTTTTATACGGATTTACCCCTTGTACTGGGTGGTGACCATCGCATTTTTAATCTTGGCGTTTCTGTTCCCATGGTTTGCAACCGGCGCGGAGCGGGATCCCGCTGTTATTTTAACCTCAATTTTTTTAGTTCCGAATCCTGAGTGGCAAGACCCGTTCTTGATAGTTGCTTGGTCATTGGAATACACTATTTATTTTTATCTGATGTTCTCACTGCTTTTTATCAATCCGCGATTTATCGGGAAGGCGTTATTTGTTGGCTGGGGCGTTTTTTCGTTTTTTGGCGCCACAGGTATTGTCTATATCGATCATTTTCTCTTCGATTTCCTGTTTGTTTCCTATAATTTTATGTTCATAGCGGGTGTGGTTTGTGCATGGCTCATCCTTAATGTGAAAATTCCGCTCAGCGCAGGATACTTATTTATGGTGCTTGGATTGCTTGGCTTCCCTATAACTTGGATGAATGCGTTAAATCCTTTTATGGAAATAAGCTTCGAAACAAGTGCCAGCGTCTCTATCATGCTGTTATTGATCGGTCTTGGCGCAATCGATTTAAAAAAGGATATCCATATTCCGAACGCACTACACCAGCTCGGCAATGCTGCTTTTGCAATTTATCTGGTTCACAATGTGGTACTCGACTTGTTTGCTGAATTGATGGACCAAGCAGGATTGCATGAAGTAGTTGGCGATATTGGCATGAGCCTCATACTTGTCATTTTGATGATGTTCTTTGGGGTTTTGGCGCATTTCAAGCTCGAATTGCCGCTTCACCGAATCTTTAAAGGCTGGCTGCAGCAAAACAAGGCACCTGTTGTGGCGCGAGATGGTACAGATGCTGCGACGAAAAATACTTAAAAAAACCCCTTAAGCCTTAGCTTAGGGGGTTTTTGTTATTCAGGCTTATTCAATAAGTTTTGCAAGGCCTTTTTTTCGCGGCTGATTTCGTCGACGGTGCGGACGCCCATTTTGCGGAAAATGGCGATCGGCGGTGTCCATCCTTGCAGTGCATGCTGAATGATGGCTGCACTTGAAACGCCTGCTAGCAGCGCCCATTTTCGATTGGCTCGAACTGCCAAAAGAGCGGAAATGGCTGCAATGGACGCCATATTTACTTTCATTAGGCGTTCTGTGTCCCATTCGTGGTCCAACTCATTGATACGCATCTGAATTTCATTTTTGCCTTGGCGCTTGTAGTAATTGACCGAGGCTTCGGTTTCCCGTTCGATTTGCTGATTGATGTAATCAGGTGTGTAATCGCTCACTTTAGATTGTGTTGATGGCAATTGTTCTTTTGCTAAATCCAGTTCCATGAAAAATCCTCCATTTCATTGCAAGTACTGTTTCTAGTATTCCGCAAATGGCTTTTCTTTAAACCCTTAAGTTATACGGAATCCTTGCAGCGATATTTAGTCGATGCTATCTGTCTGGTCTTTCATGATTTGTTCATCCATCGGGCCGACGATTTTTTGGGCGATTTCGCCTTTTGTATTGAGGATGTAAGTGGTCGGTACGGTGCGCACTTGATAGGCTTGCGCAGCGCTGCCCGTTTCATCCATCGGAATCGAGAAAGTTAATCCGAATTCATCGATAAACGAGCGAATCGCTTCCTCTCCGTTATCTTGTGCGGTCAAATTGACAGCCAGGATCACCACGTCGCCGTCTGTATTGTTTTCGTGGAATTCCTGCATATGCGGCATTTCGGCGCGGCATGGGGGACACCAGGTGGCCCAGAAGTTCAAGATGACTTTTTTGCCTCGGTAATCGGAGAGTTTGACTGTGTCGCCGTTTTGGTCAGTCAATGTGAAATCGGGTGCCGTCTGCCCTTGTGAGAGGCCTTCGGCAAGTGGCTCGCCTTGAGCGTTAGCGGAAGATTCGCTAGTGTCAACAGGCTGTGTTTCTTGTTCAAAAAAATTGATGGCGATAATGGCGATCGCTGCAACCAGCAAGATGCCGATAATGGCTTTTTTTATCATGTGCTCGGTCCTTTCTGTTCAAAACGTATGTACATGGCGATCGTAAATACAGCGATCACGACGAGCGTTGCATTTTGCCAAGCCAATAATGGACCAAATGCACTTAAGATGAGCAACTCTATTGTGAAAAATGCGGCAAGCAATAAACCATTCGGGACGTCTGGCCGTTTTGCAAGCAAGCGGATGGCCACAATTGCCGCTGCCAGAAGAGACGCTTGGAGCGCAGCTTGAAACCAATTGCTTTCAAACGTTTGCAAGATGGCCTGATACGATAGAAAAAATAACAGCCAGGCAGTTGCGGCCTGTCCGGGCAATGCGGCATGTTTTTTATGCACGCGGGCTAAATAAGCAATGAGCAATGCCGTGGCGAGCAAGTGCCCGTATAAGCCACCGTTGAAATAAAGAAGAGATAAAGGCATATCAAGAAAATGCTGTAAATTGAAAACGATGTAGCTGAGCTTCCACGTCAAAATATAGAGCGCTAACGCATTCCAGTACCATTCACCGAATTTGTCCCCGACCGCAGCGCGTATCAGCAAATTGGCTAATGCGGCTGCCAATAGTACAGAAACCCATATCGCGGGCACCGTCAAGTGAAGTATCGGGACGTAGCTCACTGACTATGTCCCGTCCGGTGTCTATTCATTATAAAGATACCTCCATCTGTATGAAAAATCTTGTGCCTGTCGCTTTCCATTATAACGGAAAGCGCCATCTTTTCATCTTTTGAATTGGTGAAAACAATCAGCCATTTGTATCGAGTTTTCAGACAAAAGCCAGGCTGCGATTAAGTTCACAGTCCGGCATGTATGCGTGTGACGAAATTTCGAACTCTCGCTCACTCGTATTGTTTCCATACTTCCGGGAGCAGCCCCGCAATATTGTGTGCAAGCATCGTGTGGGGGGAGCGGGTTTTAATGAATTCGTCTGCACAGGCGCCGTGCAAGTAAACGGCGTTCAACACGGCATGGCGCCAATTTTCGTGGCAGCACAGCATGCCGAGCATCATGCCGGTCAGCATATCGCCAGTGCCGCCTTTGGCAAGCGCGGAATTACCTGTCAGATTGTGGAATTGTTCACCGTCTGGGAAGGCGATGACAGTTCGCGCGCCTTTTAAGACGACCGTCAAATGATGTTCCGCAGCAAATGCCGCTGCACATGAGCCGGGAGACTCGGCAATTTGCTCTTTTGAATACCCGGAGATCCGGCTGAATTCACCAACGTGTGGCGTCAAGATGAGTGGCGTGCTTCTTTTTGGATAGCTGCGCTCGCTCAGTGCGCCCGCATCGAGTATGAGTGGGGCGGCTGCCTCGAGTAAACGGTCAATCGCCGCTTCGGTCAATGCGTCCGGTATCATGCCCGGCCCGCAAGCGATGGCTTTATAAGACGTGAGTGAATGGCTGCCATTGGCGATATGGACCAGCGCATCTGGTACATACGTCGCTTCGGCCGCTGCGTGTGCGATTGCGCGGATGGTTTCACGGTACGTGCCGATTTCCAATTTTCCGATGCCGCTTGTCAGCGCCCCGAGAGCGGATATCAACGCAGCCCCAGGCATGTCCGGGCCGCCAGCCACTAATAACGCAGTGCCAAACACGCCTTTATGGCTGTCTTGTGCGCGTTTTGGCAACGTGCGGCGCACCATTTCCTGAGACCAAAGGCTGCTGTCTTGCGGTTTTTGTGAATCGATCATATGAAAACCTCCTGTTCTTTTTGAATATACTAACTGTAGCCGATTCCATCCCACAGGCAAACCTAAATGTCTGCACGTGGCAAACAAATGAGCTTATCGGATTTTGCTTAGACGAGTGATTCAGCCGGCAGGTATTTCGTCCCACGAAACAATGAAAAATTCTTAGGTGAAAATCTGCGCTCCGGCAATGGTAACGGGTGAAAGGCGGTAGAGGGGGTGGATTATATATCCAAAGAACTGAAATTTCTGACAACTATAGGCAAACTTAACAAGCTTTGCTATACTCAGCCTATTCAATCAAAAGGAGTGGGGATAGTTGAAAAAACACATATTCAAGACCATGACAATGGCGGGGCTTTGCGCGATGCTTGCGGTGCCTGTGCAAGCGGCAGAACCGGCGCAACCGACTGAACACCATCACGACAACGCAATTTCTGGCTTTATCAATTATGGTGAGCTGCAAAAAGAACTGCAACGGATCGAAGCGAATAGCAAAGGATCGGTTGCAGTGGATGTTGCCGGTCAATCGTTTGAAGGCCGCGATATTTATACTGCGACAGTCGGGACAGGCGATAAAGTGCTGTTGATTCAAAGCGAAATCCATGGCAATGAAAAGACAGGCACCGTGGCCATTTTGAATATGTTGAAAACACTATCCGGCAATTCGAAAGCGGCGAAAGCTTTGCGCGATGAAGTGACAGTCGTCTTTATGCCGATGATGAATCCGGATGCATCAGAAGGCGATAAGCGCCGCAATAGCATGACATGGAATGATGTCGTTGCGGATTATCCGGAACTTGCCGCCGCAACGCCGTCATGGAATTATTTAGACCGCGGCATCAGCCAAAGTTATGATTACGGCGCCAACCCAGGCTTTGACGTCAACCGCGACTTTAACCCGGACTTAGACTACGTCCCACAAGCAGAAGATTTCCCTGGCGCATCCAATGAACCGGGCTGGTTTATCACAAAAGAAGCCCAAGTATCACGCGATGTCTATCAATCGTTGCAAGCTGAATACGGAACAGTCGACGTCTTTATCGACCTTCATCACCAAGGGATGTATTATGTCGATGGCACTTCGGATCCGGTCACGTTATCGCTGTCCGCCCAATTCGTTCCAGACCCATCCACTGCTGAAGGGGCAAAATACAGCGAATATGAAGACCGCTACGATTACGATTTTTCCCGCCAGTTGAATGTAGCAGCGTATGAGGAACTACAGTCCTACGGCAATTCGAAATTCACTAATATCTCATTGTATTCACAAGGGCTCGATTTGCCGGGCACTGCGCTTGGCAGCTACGCACTAAATGGCAGCGGCACCGTGTTGTTCGAAGTGCGCGGCCAAACCCAATCGCTTGGCCAGAAAGAAAAAGGGCAGTTGGTTAAATCGGTGGAACGCGGCTTGACGGCCATTGTTGAAGGCGTTGCCGATGACAGCGTCTATTCATTGGACCCGGAAGATTATGAAGATATTCCGCTAACATCGTATAGCCCGTCCAGCAATTGATGTAAAACGCCGCCAAATTCTGGCGGCGTTTTTAACTGGCAAGTTGTCGGCGAAGCTCAGGCTTTGGTAGACTGAAGGCAAATAGAAAGGGGTGTCTTATGGCAATTAGCAAATTGAACGACCGCCTCCAGTTGATCGACGGCTTTGACCTGGGCCTCGAGCAGCGTACAGGCAGCTACGTCATCATGGAACAGCAGTTGACCATTATTGAAACGGGACCGAGCCCGTCGGTGGATTATGTCAAACAAGGATTGAAAGAACTCGGCATCTCACTCGATGAAGTCCGCTACATCATTGTGACGCACATCCACCTCGACCATGCCGGGGGAGCGGGCTTGTTATTGCAGGACTGCCCGAACGCAACACTTATCGTCCATCCGAAAGGCGCGAGGCATCTGGCAGACCCGAGCCGTCTCATCGCCGGGGCAAGGGCGGTGTACGGAGACAAATTCAATGATTTGTTCAATCCGATCGTCCCGGTGCCTGAACAGCGCATTGAAATCAAATCAGAAGGCGACCGGCTGCAGATCGGCCCGGACTGTACGCTTGAGTTTTGGGATACGCCGGGCCATGCCAAGCATCATTTCGGCATTTTAGATCCTGTATCAAATGGTTTTTTTGCAGGGGACACTGCCGGCATCCGATATGCCCAATTGCTAGAAGACGGAATCGAATTTTATTTGCCGTCCACCTCGCCGAATCAATTCGACCCCGATGCGATGAGGGCAGCCATTGAACGGATGAAAGACCAGCGATTTGATTGGCTTTATTTCGGGCATTTTGGCGCAGCGCGCAATCCTCAGGCAGCATTAGAGCAGGTACTGACATGGTTGGACGTGTTTGTGAAAGAAGGACAGGCCGCTTATGACAATGATGAGTCGGCGGATCAATTAGCGAAACGGCTGTTGGTCCCGGTGTTGGCGCAATTGGCAGAAAAAGGTGCCAAACAGCCGCACCGTGTGATGCCTTATATCGAAATGGATTTACAGGTCAGCGCACAGGGCTTGCTGGATTATTATGATAAACGAGGCTCAGGCAGCTAGCCTAAAAAATTTTCCCCTTCAGGCAAACGGCCGGTTTACCGCTCCACGTTTAGGGGCAAAGACTAGGGCAGAGAAAATTCATTTACCTGAAGGGCGGAAAATAAAGTGGCACAAGTGTTAACGGAAAAGACAGCAATCATTACAGGAGCAGGGCGCGGCATCGGCCGGGCAACCGCCTTGGCTTTGGCCAATGAAGGCGTGGCCGTTGGGCTGATCGCCAGAACCAAAAAAGAAATCGAACAATTGGCGAAGGAAATCCGTTCATTGCGGGGACGGGCAGCATTTGCCGTTGCAGATGTGTCAGATCCCAAGCAAGTTGAAGCGGCTGTCCAGAAATTGACCGATGAACTCGGCACGATCGATATCCTCATCAATAATGCAGGAATCGGCAAATACGGCAAGTTCATGGAACTCGAAACCGAGGATTGGCAAAATATGCTCAATATCAATTTGATGGGCATGGTCCACATGACAAAAGCGGTGCTTCCGCAAATGGTAAAAAAACAGGGCGGCGACATAGTCAATATTTCCTCATCATCCGGACTCAAAGGCACACAAGGCTCCAGCGCGTATAGTGCCTCGAAATTTGCGGTGCTCGGCATGAGTGAGTCGTTGATGCAAGAAGTGCGTCCCGACAATATCCGTGTATTCGCGTTGGCACCGAGCCGCGTCGTAACGGGCATGACTGATTCCGGCAATGAGACGCAACAGGAAAAAGAGAAGTTCATGCAGCCGGAAGACATCGCGGAATACATCGTTTCACAATTGAAACTGAATCCGCGCATTTTCATTCCTTTATCGAAACAATGGGCGACCAACCCCTTTTAAACACACGAAAAACCCCTGAATGCCGTTGCGGCGTTCAGGGGTTTTTTTTAGCTGATTTCTTTCACGTATGATTCGACTTCTTGAGACGTTGAAAGCGCAAGGATTTGGTCGGTATGGGAAGCCATTTCTTGTTTCGATAAACGGCTGATTTGAGCCCGGGCTTTCAAGACAGAAGAAGCGCTCATGGAGAATTCATCCAAGCCGAGCCCGAGTAGAATTGGTATGGCAATTTCATCGCCGGCCATCTCACCGCACATGCCAGCCCATTTGCCTTCTTTGTGCGCAGCGTCGATGACCATCTTCACCAAGCGCAAAATTGCGGGGTTAAATGGCTGGTATAGATACGACACGCGTTCGTTCATGCGGTCTGCCGCCATCGTGTACTGGATCAAGTCGTTCGTGCCGATGGAAAAGAAATCCACTTCTTTGGCAAAGACATCCGCCATAACAGCGGTGGAAGGGATTTCCACCATGATGCCGACTTCAATCGAGTCGCTGACTGGAATGCCGACATCCAGTAATTTGGCCTTTTCTTCTTCAAGCATAACCTTTCCTTGGCGGAATTCTTCTACCGTTGCAATCATCGGGAACATGATCTTCAAATTGCCATAGACGCTTGCGCGCAACAAAGCACGCAGCTGTGTTCTGAACAAGTCCGGCATTTCCAAGCATAAGCGGATCGCGCGCAGGCCGAGGAAAGGGTTCAGTTCTTTCGGCAAGTCCAAATATGTAAGTTCCTTATCGCCGCCAATGTCCAGCGTCCGGACAACGGTTGGCTTGCCTTGCATACCTTTTAATACTTTTGAATAAGCATCAAACTGCTCGTCTTCTGTCGGAAAGGCATCTCTTCCCATATAGAGAAACTCGGTGCGGTAAAGGCCGATGCCTTCTGCTCCATGTTCGAGAACGCCAGCCAAGTCTTTCGGCGTGCCGATATTGGCGGCAAGTTCCACATGCTGCCCGTCGGCACTTAGCGTCGGCTCATCTTTGAGCTTGGCCCATTCGGCTTTTTGTGAATCATACGCTATCTTTTGTTGCTCGAACTCACTGATGGTCGCTTCGTCCGGGTCGACGATGATTGTGCCTTGTAAGCCGTCGATGATTACCGTTTGGCCATTGCGGATCGTAGCCATGGCGTTTTGTGCACCGACCACCGCTGGAATTTCCAAAGTACGCGCAAGGATGGCTGAATGTGAGGTACGCCCGCCGATATCGGTAATGAAGCCTTTGACGAACTGGGCATTCAATTGGACGGTATCGGACGGCGTCAAATCTTCAGCGATGACAATGACTTCTTCATCGATCTTGCTTGGGTCTTGGATTTTGACGCCAAGCAAATGGGACAACAGCCGTTTGCGGACGTCTTTAATGTCCGCTGCACGTTCTTTCATATACTCATTGTCCATCGCTTCAAACATCGTGATGAACATATCGCTTGTTTCTTGCAGTGCAAACTCCGCATTGATGCTATCGGATGTGATGCGCTCTTTGATCGGCCCGATGAGTTCAGGGTCGCTCAAGACGAGCAGGTGGGCACCGAAAATCTCGGCTTCCTTGTCGCTGATCTGATGTGCGGTCTTTTCCTTGATAACCTCAAGTTCAGCAGCCGCTTGTGCAACGGCCGCATCGAAACGAACAATTTCATCTGAAGGATTGTTCACTTGTTGCTGCTTGACGGTCAATTCAGGATTTTCCAAACGAAAAGCTTTGGCGATGGCGATGCCGGTGGAAGCTGCGATACCGGAGAGCGTGCTTGTCATTGGTTGGAAATTCCTTCTGCTTTCAGTACTTCGTCAATTTTGGCCATCGCTTGTTCTTCGTCCGTTCCGTTCGCAGCAATCGTCACAGTCGAACCTGAAGCAATGCCAAGCGACATGACGCCGAGTATCGATTTCAAATTGACTTGCTTGCCGTTAAATCCAAGCGTGATGTCCGACTCGAATTTCGAGATGGAGCCGACGAGTGCTGATGCCGGGCGAGCGTGGATGCCCGCTTCGTCTGTAATCGTATATTGTTTTTCTACCATGATGAGTTCCTCCTATAATATGAACGTATTTGAGCGGTATTCATTCTTATTTTGAATGAATTTGACTGCTTATGAAAGATTATGATTGATTTTGAAAACGATTTCAAGTATTATCTATTTAATCAGAAAAGAAAAGAAGGTGACGGAATGCTGACGACGGAGCGGCATCAACTGATTTTGAACCTTTTAAAAGAAAAGCAAAGCATCAAAATCCAGGAGTTGGTCGAATTGACTGCGGCTTCCGAATCCACCATCCGACGGGATTTGACAGAACTGGAGGAGTTGCAGAAGCTAGAACGCGTATTTGGCGGAGCCAGCCGGATCGCCCCAAATATGCCGGAACCGAGCCTGTCGGATAAGGCGGCAAAGAACTTAAAAGAAAAACAACTGGTCGCGCGCTATGCGGCATCCCTTGTTAAAACAGGTGACTCGCTGTTCTTGGATGCAGGCACGACGACGGCGCAAATGATTCCTTTTCTAACAGCTAAAGATGTAACCGTTGTCACCAATGGCCTAAGTCATCTTGAAGCGTTGAACGAACACGGCATTACGTCGTATTTGACGGGTGGGTTCATCAAATCACGCACTGGCGCTTTGGTCGGTCCGCAGGCGACACAGTCGCTGGAGAATTACCGATTTGATAAAAGCTTTCTCGGTGTTAACGGAATCCATCCTGTACACGGGTTCACCACACCGGACCCCGAAGAAGCGGCCGTTAAGCGAAGGGCCGGGGAATTATCTAGAAGTTGTTACGTACTGGCGGATCATTCCAAATTCGGTAAAGTCAGTTTCGCGCACATCTTTGACTTGAACCGGTCCGCGCTCATCATCGACGGATTGCCGGAGGATGCACTAGAAGAAATTGAACGACAAACAACTATTAAGGTGGTGACACAATGATCTACACATGCACATTTGCTCCATCCATTGATTACACAGCGTATTTAACGCATTTTGAAAGCGGCGCTTTGAACCGTTCAGACGAAGTGTATTATTATCCCGGCGGCAAAGGCATCAATGTCTCGCGTGTACTCAGCCGCTTGGGCCTTACAAGCCGCGCGCTCGGATTCGCCGGCGGTTTTACAGGGCGTTTTATCGAAGAGTTTTTAGACGCAGAAGGCATCGAAACCGACTTTATCGACACCGGTGCCATTACGCGGATCAATGTCAAAATCAAGACCGACCAGGAAACCGAATTGAACGGGCCCGGCCCGGTGCTAGATGAAGCACAGCTGAAACAATTGAAAGAAAAAATTGCCGTTATGCAAGCAGGTGATTGGTTCATCCTTGCAGGCAGCTTGCCGTCATCGGTGCCTACACAGTTTTTCAAGGACCTGGCACAAGGTTGCGAGGAGCGGGGCATTCATTTCGTACTCGATACGTCCGGCCCTGCATTAGAGGAATTACTGGATTCAAAGCCTTTTCTCATTAAACCGAATGAGCATGAACTCGGAGAGATTTTCGGTGTGGACATTAACACCCAGGCCCAAGCGTTCCATTATGCCAACCTGCTGGTGAACAGAGGGGTTGAGCATGTAGTCGTTTCCATGGGCGGGGCGGGAGCCATTTATGCTTCCCGTGGTATTCGCTATACAGCGAATGTGCCAAAAGGCAAAGTCGTCAATACCGTTGGCTCAGGAGATTCATTAGTATCAGGATTTATCGCGTCATATATTCAGCATAAAGACCCCTTACAAGCATTCCAATACGGCGTTGCCAGCGGAAGCGCTACTGCTTTTCGCAGTGATCTATGCGAACAGCCAGATGTCGAACGATTGCTTCCTGAAGTGACCGTAACCCCATTCGAAGAAAAGGATGTGACAAAATGAGAATTACACAATTATTGACGGAAAACACCATTATCCTGGATTTAAAATCCCGCTCCAAACGGGAAGTATTGGACGAACTGGCTGAGCAATTGGACCAGGCAGGGAAATTGAACGACAAGCAGCAATTCACAAAAGATATCCTGGCGCGTGAAGAGCAAAGCACAACGGGCATCGGCGATACGATCGCCATACCTCACGCCAAATCCGAAGCGGTCAAAACGCCAGCCATCGCATTCGGCCGTTCGTTTGAAGGGATTGATTTCGAATCCCTGGACGGTCAGCCTGCGCAATTGTTTTTCATGATTGCGGCAACAGCCGGTGCGAATGATGACCATTTGGAAGCTTTATCGCGTCTTGCCACTTTCTTGATGGATGAGAAATTCCGCGTCAATATCCTAGAAGCCGAGTCGAAGCAGCAAGTGCTCGATATCGTCTCTGCGAAAGAAGCGGAAGTTGAAGGACCGGAACAAACTGAGGCGACGCCAGCTGCCGGTGCATCAGCTGCAGGCGGCAAGATCCTCGCGGTCACGGCTTGCCCAACAGGCATCGCGCACACGTATATGGCAGCAGAGAAGCTTAACGGGCGTGCGAAAGAGCGCGGCATCAACTTGAAAGTGGAAACGAACGGCTCGAGTGGCGTGAAAAACCGCTTGACCGATGCAGAAATCGCGGAAGCGGATGCCATCATCGTCGCAGCCGACACGAAAGTCGAAATGGCAAGATTCGACGGCAAACACGTTATCCAGACACAAGTCGGTAAAGCAATCTACGAAGCGGATCAATTACTCGACCGCGCACTGGCACAAGATGCACCTGTCTATAAGCATGACCGCACCAAAGATGCAGATACCGGTACTGAAACGAAATCAGGCTTCTATAAGCATTTGATGAACGGCGTATCGAACATGCTGCCATTTGTGGTCGGCGGCGGAATCTTAATCGCCTTATCGTTCTTCTTCGGCATCAACGCGGCAGACCCGAATAGCCCGGAATACAATGAATTTGCTGCGATGCTGTCAACGATCGGCGGCGGTACGGCGTTCTTCCTGATGGTTCCTGTCCTTGCCGGATTTATCGCAATGAGCATCGCCGACCGTCCCGGGTTTGCTCCAGGGATGATCGGGGGCTTGCTTGCAATTACGGTTACAGGCGTTGAAGAAGCGAGCGGCGGTTCCGGTTTCCTCGGCGGTTTGATCGCCGGCTTCCTTGCCGGTTACGTGACGCTTCTCGTGAAGAAAGTGTTCTCGGGTATTCCGCAAAGCCTGGAAGGATTGAAACCGGTACTGTTCTACCCGGTATTCAGCATTCTGATCACAGGGGTCATCATGATGCTCATCAACCCGCCACTGACGCAAGTGTATACAGGGATTTCTGCATTCCTTGAAAGCCTCGGCGGTACGAACTTGGTTCTTGTCGGCCTTCTCCTTGGCGGCATGATGGCAGTCGATATGGGTGGTCCGGTCAATAAAGCCGCTTACACATTCGGCATCGCCATGCTCGATGCACAGAACTTCAACTTTATGGCGACCGTCATGGCAGCGGGCATGGTTCCGCCGCTGGGCCTTGCCATTGCAACAACGATGTTCAAGAAGAAATTCACCAAACCGGAACGTGAAGCCGGCAAAACGGCGTATGTTCTCGGTGCCAGCTTCATCACTGAAGGCGTTATCCCGTTTGCTGCAGCCGATCCGGTGCGTGTCATCCCGTCAGCTGTCGTTGGAGCGGCAACGACTGGAGCGTTGGTTATGTTGTTTGATATCGGACTTCGTGCACCACACGGCGGCGTCTTTGTGATCGGCTTAGTGGATGGAGGAATGGCGAGTATCTTGATGTATTTGATCGCTATACTCGCTGGCTCATTTGTGACAGCCATCCTTGTCGGCTTGCTGAAGAAAAACATCACGACAGCTGCATAAAAAATGAAAAAACGCCATCCGGTGAAAGCCGGATGGCGTTTTTTATGGTTTGGGAATGGCAAGGGATTTAACGCTGCCAAACCAAACTCGTTCATGAATCGGCATCAATCATCCCTTTTTCTAACAATAGGGCGGATGTGCCGGCAATGGCCTCATGGGCGTCTTGTCCGTCCGCATGGATGGTAATGGTCGAGCGGGTTGGGATCCCAAGTCCCATAACGCCGAGTATGGATTTCAAGTTGACGGTCCGATTTTTAAATTCCAGTGATAATTCACAGTGAAAACGATTTGCCTCACTGACAAGTGCCGCAGCGGGCCGTGCATGTAAGCCTTCTTCCGCGGAAATGAAAAATTGTTTAGTAACCATTTATGGTTTTCTCCTCCTTATGCAGATGTGCATTTCTCCATTATAAGGTGTTTCGGTTGTAGTTGTTAAGTGCAAGTTCGAAATGATGGATCGAAGCGGCAAAAACTAATTGAAAATGGAACAACAGACTAGGCAGGGAGCCAGAAAGAGAGTAAACTGTAAATAAGTTGAATATTCAGATAAAAAAAGAGTTTCAAATTAAGCGATGACCGAAAGGACAGCATGAGGGAGGGGAAACAATGAAGACCAGCAGCATGGCCGACTTTTTAAGGGACTTCAACGACGCATTTTTTAAAGGAAAGAAGGAATTCATTGAGCAGCATGTTTCCGATGATGTGGTATGGATTATGGTCGGAGCACTGCCCTTAAAGGGAAGGCAGGCGCTAGTAGATGCGGCTTTCGGGATGCAGGATTACACACAAATGGCTTTCGAAATCGACACGATTATTGCGGAAGGGCAAAAAGGAGCAGTAAAAGGTGTCATGACTTCAACAGGCGGGAACGATCGGGAACGAAAATATTGTTATTGTGATTTCTATGAGTGGCAAGGTGAGGGAGAACTTCAAATAACGAAAATGACATCGTTCGTAGTGGAAACGAAATAGAGCCGAGACAGGCTCTATTTTTTGTTTTGATATTTATTTAATTAACATGTATTAAACTACATAAGGTCATTAAATAAAAAAAACATGCACTCAAGACAAAACAGACAGACAGGCAGAAGGATGCTGACAATTCTTGCGTTCTCATGAAAACTTCGGCAAGATGGAATAATAAGCAATAAGAAAGGGTGCAAGACAGTGGATTATCTGAAATCACGCAAAAATGGATATGCCGTTTTACTGAGCGGGCTTATTGTGGGTGTCATTATTGCCTGGTTGATCAACAATGACCCCGACACATCCACTTTGGTCGCTGCAGGAGCGATCGGTGTGGTAATAGGGGAAGCGATCATGTTCTGGCGCTGGAGCAAACAACGCAAGACAACACAACGAAACGATTGAGGGCAAGCAGTAAGTAATCATATAACAGCAGAAGGGAAGTAGAGGACAATGACGACAATCTGCCTGATTCGGCATGGCGAGACAGAATGGAATAAGATTGGCCGCATCCAAGGGACAACGGATGTGCCGCTGAACGAAAAGGGAAAATTGCAAGCACAAGCATGTGGATCTCATTTAATGAATGAAGCGTGGGACGTCATCGTGACAAGTCCACTAAAGCGCGCCAAAGAGACCGCTGCGATTATCAATGAAACGATGCGGTTGCCGATGGTCGAAATGAAAGAGTTTCAGGAAAAGCATTTCGGCAAAGCGGAAGGTATGACGGCAGAGGAGCGTTACGGCTTGTATCCCGACAAAAATTATCCGGGTCAGGAACAGCCACAAGAGTTCCATGGCAGGCTATCAAATGGGCTCTCACAACTCAATGAGCGCTTCGGGAACCAGCGTGTGCTCGTCGTAGCGCATGGTGGCGTCATCAACGCTATTCTTGAACAATTGGCGCATGGTGAGTACGACGGAGAAGTCCGTTTACAAAATGGCGGCATGAACCACTTGGCGTATGCCAGCGAGCGCTGGGAGATCCAACATTATAATTCCATCGACCATCTTGAATTGTTGGATACGACAACCAAATAAGTGCAAAAGCCAAAGGAGCTAGACGTATGGAGCAAGGTGAACTGAAAAGCTTGCGCGAAGAAATTGAAAAACTAAAATTTCACAACCGGACGCTGCTGACGCTGCTTGGGCAGTTGTTGGAAGAGGACATGCATGACCCGTCGATCCATGAAGCAATTGTGGTGCATGATTTGTCAAAAGCTGAACTCCAGGAATTCACGCAATTGATTCGCGACTACGAAGGCGATATGAAAGCTTTTAAGCAGCAGTCAGCGAACTTAGTCCCCAAATTTACGGACTTGACTGTCAAAGGCCTGCTGCAAGCGTTCATTGGGTCTAATATGATGACCGATAAATGTGAGTCAATTCTTCAATCATATGAAATAAATTGAATGAAAAAACACCGCCTATTTCAGGTGGTGTTTTAAAGGGTATTGAGGCATTGCTGATGGCATCAAATCATTTGCGTTTTTTGGCAGTATCAGCCGTAGGTGCTTCCTTGGCATCGAATATGCCGCGCCGGTAAACAAATACAGCCAGCGCCGCCATAAACAAGGCAGAATTGAACCAGAACACGAGATCATTTAAATTGCCGCCAAACAATAAGGTATTGAGGACGGTTAATAAATGCATCGCCAGTAAAAAAATGAATAAAATCGTTGAGGTTCTCATCAAATCACTCCATAATCGTTTTGCTCTATCCATTGTAACGGAATTGGCGGGTAGCGGTAAGCCTTTATGGTAATTGTAGAAAAGAGTTCATGAAAGGATGAGGAAAATGGTCAAATGGAAAGAACAAATGGTCATCGATGCACCCATCGAACAGGTGTGGCAGTTGTTCCAAGATGAGCAGATCCAGCGCATTATGCCGAAAGTGGAATCGCATGAGCTGCTTGAAGGGCAGCATAATGCAACAGGTGCCAAACACGCCCAAGTATACACCGAAGGCAAACAGCAGCAGCGCTATATCGTTGAAACCCTATCATATGTAGATGAACCGGATAGAAAATACCGCGAGACGACCTTTGAGATGGGGCAGATGTTCAAAGTGCGCTATGCTTTCAGTTTGGAAAAACAGTCGGATCATAGCACGCGTTTTGTGTATGAAGGACAAAACAAGGGGATTAGCGTCACAGGGAAGATGATGCTTTTGGCAGGCAGTAAAAAGGCCGCTCGAACCACTGTGTTGAATTTCATGAACAGGGTCAAGGAGCAAGCGGAATCTCAAAATTAGCAATAATAGGTTAGATAGGATCGTCTAAACGGTTAAATAAATGTAATAAACTACATAAGGTATATAATAAAAAAGAAAAACCCGCAAACAACCAAAATTCATTCCCAGCAAACAAAAAGAAGGAAGCGATTGACGATACCTAGAAATTACATATATAGAAAAGCTAAATGTTTATTCGAGGTAAAGACGAACCGATAGGGCATCATCGTTACTGGGTATCACGGAAAGGAGTCCGCGAATGGTCATATATGTACGGATGATTGCTGAAATGCTGGTCATCGCCATTTTTATTTATTTTGTCAGCGGCCGATTGATGGGGTCAAAAGTGAACTTCACGAAACGAATTTTGTCTGTTGTGCTTGGGATTGTGCTGACAACATTTGTATATTGGTATTCCTATTTACGCTATACCGAATTCATGGATGATGCTTTCGCGACGATGTTGACAGACACCAGCACGGTCATTTGGATTGGCAGCATGCTGATGATTTCGATGCTGTTTTACTTGATCCTCGAATTATTCGATCCGATTGAACTGGGAGACCGCGGCGAACGTATCACCAACCGCAAATTCATCTGGAAACGGCTGCGCAGCCGCTGGAGACGTCAGAAACGCTTAAGCAAAGTGCTCGAAATTGCGGTCAAGAACGGCATTTCCAGCACCTTGAAATATGCGCGTCATCGTGAAAACAACTATGAGCTGGCGGTCGCTTTCCGCAGGACGCTTGAAGAAGCTGGAGGTGTGTTCGTCAAATTCGGGCAAGTATTGTCAACGCGAACGGATTTGTTCGCACCGGTATTTATCGAGGAACTGAGCCAGTTGCAGCAAAACGTCAAAGCCTTGCCCAAAGAACAAGTAACGGAAATCCTGCGAAAGTCCATGACACAGCCCATTGAGGAAGTGTTTTCGAAGCTCGAAAAAGAACCGCTCGCATCGGCATCGATCGGCCAAATCCACCGCGGTGTGCTGCGCAAGACCAATGAAGAAGTCATCATCAAAATGCAGCGGCCGGAAGTGAGTGCCATCATGCGGGATGATTTGGACATTCTCCTGGAATTTGCCGAATGGGTGTCCAGTAAATCCACTTGGGCACAGAATATCGGTTTCCGTGAACTGGCGGTCGGATTCGCCAATGGCTTGCGTGAGGAAATCGACTTTGAAATCGAAATGCGCAATATGATCCAAGTGAGCAATGCCCTGGAAGACAGCAAAAATCACGTCAAAATTCCGAAAGTCTACCGGGAATACAGCAATTCGACGATTATTGTCATGCAGTATTTCCAGGGCAAGAGCATTTCAAAAGGCGATGCGGTGTTTCGCCATTTCAATGTCGAACCGAAACAATTCGGCCGCACGGTGCTGTTTTCATTTCTGGAACAAATGCTGTTTTCGGGTATTTTCCATGCAGACCCGCATCCTGGGAATATTTTCATCGACGAAACGGACGGCAAACCGATTTTGCTTGATTTTGGCTCGGTCGGTCGCTTAACAGCCCCTCAGCAAGAAGCGCTCAATCATTTCATCATCGGCATCCAGCAAAACGATGCAAGCATCGTCCATGATGCGGTCAGAAAGCTGGTGGAAAACAGTGAGAAGATTGATGGGGCAAAATTTGAACAAGCTATCGGGGAGATTTTACTGAAGATTTCCTATGTCGACCGCATACCGACCGCCGAATTGATCCATTCCTTATTCGATGTCATTCGCGAATTCGGCTTGGCGTTTTATCCGTCCGTCGGGATTGCGCTAAGGTCGTTGATTAGCCTCGACAGCACCTTGCACACCATCGACCCGAATTTTGATATGTTCACGGAAGCGAAAAGCTTCGCGAAAGAATACAAGACATCGGTGTTGAAAAAACCATTTAAACAGCCGCTCGCGACAAAAGAACGCATCGAAGAGGAATTGGTGCTCATCTTGCCGGAAGTCGCCAAACTACCGAAACGCATCGACCAATTGATCCGGCGCGTAGAGGGCGGCAAGATCATTTTGCACCATGATGTGTTTTCCGATAAACACAACTCAGGGTTCGTCATGCAATTATTCTCCAGGTTTGTCTTGTTGATGTCGGGGATCACATTCGGGTTCATATCGGCAGCCTTATTGGCCATCGCCCAATTCATCGATACCGTGTACGCGATTTATTTGAATACAGCTGCATATGGAGGGCTGTTCTTATGCGTCATTTTGCTCGTCAGATTGTCGATTCAGGCAATTCGGGACATGAAACGCAGCAATCAGTATAAATAGCTTGAATAGTATTTGTCAGATGATAACAATATAGCGAAAAACCCCATTCTGGAATCAATTCCGGGATGGGGTTTTTTATGCATTGGATGAACACCTTTACGTCACCGCGGATTTCCGGACAACAGCTGAAGCCTTTCGCGCAGACCCTTGCTCCAAGTTGCGGCTCCAGGCACTCAGCAGCACGGCGCCAAAGACCATGACTGCACCGATCCAAGGCGTATGGATCAGGCCAATCGAATCTGCCACAGCACCGCCAAGCACCGCTCCAATGGCGATGCCTGCATTAAAGGCAGCGATATTGATGGCAGAAGCTGTGTCTACAGCGCTCGGCACGTAACGCTCCGCGAGCATGACCACATAAACTTGAAGCCCTGGAACGTTCATAAATGCGAACAGGCCCATCAAGAGAATGGTGATCAAGCCGGCGATTTTGAAAGGGGCTGTAAACGACAAAATGAGCAAGATGACGGCTTGAATCAAGAACATATAGAACAATGCCCGGATCGGGTTGCGATTGGCCAATTTGCCGCCGATTGTATTGCCCGCCGCAATGGCGATGCCGTATCCGAAGAGGATGATTGTGACGGTTCCAGCTGCAAACCCCGTGACTTGCTGAAGCAAGGGAGACAGATAGGTGAAGACGACAAACGTGCCGCCATAGCCAAGCGCCGTAATGGCAAAGACCAACAGCAAGCGCCCATTCGTGACTAGCTTGATTTGGTCACGCAGCGTGGTGCGCGCCGTTTTTTTCAAATCACTCGGCACGAGTAAAGCGTTTCCGATCAGTGCGGCAACACCAAGTGCGACAATCGCCATGAACGCAAAGCGCCAGCCGAACTGTTGGCCCAGGAAAGTGCCGAAGGGGACACCGGTCACCGTAGCTACCGTCAACCCGGTGAACATCATTGCAATGGCGCTAGCTCGCTTGTTTTCCGGTACCAGATCCGCCGCAATCGTTGCGCCAATTGCCATAAAAACGCCGTGCGCTAATGCGGAAACGACTCGTGCTGCGAGTAGAACGCCAACAGTCGAGGCTGTTGCCGCAATCAAGTTCCCGATAATGAAGACGACCATAATCCATAGCAGCAAAGACTTCCGAGGCATATTTGCGCTGACAGAGGTCAGTACCGGGGCGCCAATCATGACACCGAGTGCATATAATGACACAGTCAAACCCGCTGTGCTGACGGAAATCCCTAAATCTTCGGCGATCAATGGCAGCAAGCCGACACTGATGAATTCGGTGGTGCCGATGGCAAAGGCACTAAGCGCCAATGCCAATAAAGCGAAATTACTTCTTTTTTGTGATGCAGACATTTTTTCTCCTCCAAACACGTTGGAAGTAATCGGCGGCAAATGGAAAACGGTGATTCTCTGTCATTTGACGCACGGCACGAAACGGACGAGTGAATTGAAGCGCCTGATGCCGAACATCACGCAAAAGATGATGACACAGCAATTGCGTGAATTAGAAGCTGATGGCGTCATTAACCGAATCGTCTACAACCAAGTGCCGCCGAAAGTCGAATACGAACTAAGTGAATACGGCTGGAGCTTGCAAGGTATTTTGGATTCGTTGTGCCAGTGGGGTGAAATGCATATCGAGAAAGTGCACGGTGATAAATTCGATGTGCTGGAAGAAGGAATCTTAAACGACCATTTGAAATGAACACCAGTCGGTCTACAGAAAGGCAGCGCTTGGGTGACGGGGACCGGCTGAATGTTCCAAAACAGGCTTTTTTGAAATTTAGTTTACATAATATAAATTATAGGAAGTTGTGTTTCATTTAATAAGTATACTCATGACAGTGAGACGAAACCGAGATTTTCAGTGAAACCGGCTGTTTTTCCATTCGCTACGCGATTCGTTTGTTTAAGTGATTTTATCGGTTTTTATCTAAGAACGCTGCGTTCATTAAAATAATATGCGAATTTAAAAAACCCAAACCGGTTCAGCTGTTGATCAGCCGTTCCGATTTGGGTTTAATTGATTGTCAGCTTCTCGCAAATCAATTCGACTCGTAAGTCGTCAGCCTGCTGATGAATCCGTGGTTCATTTATGCATCGCTGTATTTCCGTGATCATTCAGTGTCTTTTGGTTCCGTCGGTTTTTCAGTTGCCGTAAACCGCTCCGGCTGGCTCCTAGCTGTAGTTTAGATTTGGTTGCTGCCTGTTATCAATCCACAACATTCTTTATTCACTTAAATCCGCTATCATATTCCTTCATATGGCTTTTACAGGAATTGCTGCTTCCGGCCGCTTTTCCGGCCAGTTCACCATGAATATGCCTGCAAAGATCAACGCGCCCCCAATAATCAGCGACACCCCGACTTGCTCCCCTAAAACGAGCCATCCCGAGATGACGCCGAAAAATGGCGCCAGAAATAAAAAGGCGCTCACTTTCCCGGGATTGCCGTTTTGCAGCAGGAAAAACCAAATCGCAAACTGGATGATCGATGCCGGAATCGCCAGCCAAAAAATGATGAACAGCGACTCAGTATTGATGGCCAGTCGCTGGGTTTCCAATAAGCTGCTCGCCATCAGCAAAATCAAGCCGCCAAACAGCATTTGATACGCCGTCAGCACCCATGTATCAAGCTGAATGCCCCAATGCTTGATCAATAAGGTGCCGATCGACCAGGAAACAGCGCTGCCAAAGCCGAACAAGGTGCCGACTTCCAAGTTCACTTGGCTGCCCATCGTAATGAAGACGCCGAAAAACCCGAGCAGCACCCCTCCCCATTGAATGATGCGGTAGCGGATGCCGAGTGCGACAGTGCCGAAAATCACCACCAATAAAGGATTGGTGAATGTCAAAATGGCGGATTCCCCGGCCGTGATCGTCCTAAGGCTCAGAAAAATGCAGCCCATGACACCAGCGGTCTGGAAAAAGCCGATGATGAGGATATGCAGCCATTCGGAACGCTGCCGTGGATGCTTGCGCTTGAACAGTTTGACGAATATGGTCATCAAGATGCCTGCAATCGTGAAACGGATCCCGACCAATAGCAGCGGCGAGACGTGTTCGAGGCCGATTTTGCCGACTGCAAACGAAGATCCCATCAAACTGGTGGTGATGATGACGAGAAACGCGAAAAGAAATTTATTGTTCACAGGACACCCGCTCCTAGCTGCATGATAAAACTCATCCAGAATTAGTCAAAACTTTTGGTCTATTCATCCATCGTACCGCAATTCCGCTTCATTTACCTCCCTTTCTTTGAAATCTGCCTCTATTCATTTGCAGCTAAATTCCATCCCACAGCAAAAACCAGAACCGCACACGAGGAGGCGCTTCCGGTTTTACATCATTATTAAGAGTACGAATTAAACATCCATCACCAGAAAGTTCCAGCGATGCCCATCCACATCTGAAAACCCCGCTCCGTACATGCCGTTTCGTTCACCCGGAGGTGCAAAGACGGTGCCGCCTGCCTGTTCGATGCGAAACATGAAGTTATCGACTTCTTCGTGGGTTTTTGCCGACAATGAAAACAACACCTCTGAGCCGATCGATGTATCGGCAATCGCTTGCTGCGTAAAAGCTTCAAAGCTTTCTTCAGGAAACAGCATTACATAGAGTTGCTGGCCCTCTAAATAAAACGCCGCCTGCTGGGCATTGCTGGCATCCGCTTTGGGCAGCAAAAATCCGGCTTGCTCATAAAAGGCCTGGGCTGCCTGCAAATCCTTCACCGGCAAATTGATCCACAACCGATTGTCCATGGTGCTTCACCTCGCTTTCGTTCCTAAAACAACAATTGACGGGATCATCGAACAACTTCTAATAAGTATGTTCATATTTCTTCTCCAGTACCAGTCTAGGTCCGCAGTTCGACTTATCTTTCTATTCCCGGGCCCGTATCGAGCAAACCTCGTGCCCACCTGCTGGATGCGAGCCGCTCCGTTGACTTTCCCGAAACGCTCCTTTAATATAATGTTTTATTCCCTACTATATCACTCAGAAAAGGATGTTTTATATGACGACTAGCACACGGGTCCAACCCGTCAATGAAGTAAACGATCCCGTTTACCGCGACACGACCGCCTTGAACGCACCGCAGAAAGCCTTGATTGCCGGAGGTATTGCGGTCGCGGCGTTATTGACGGTGTATTTACTCGCCACGCAGCATATTGCACAAACCGTGCTGCTTGGCATCGGGCTGTTGCTCGGCTATACCTTATTCCATGCACGGTTCGGCTTTACTTCTGCGTTCCGCCGCTTCATGTCGGTCGGCAATGGCCAGGCGATGCGCTCGCATATGCTCATGCTGGCGGTGGCCGTGACCTTGTTCGCGCCGATTCTGGCGTATGGCTATTCGTTCTTCGGCACCGGGGTGTCAGGTTACGTCTCTCCGGTCGGCGTGAGCTTGGTGGTCGGGTCGTTCATTTTCGGCATCGGCATGCAACTCGGCGGCGGCTGCGCTTCCGGTACGCTGTATGCGATCGGCGGCGGGCGTTCGGTCATGTTCATCACGCTATTATTCTTTATTATCGGAACGACGATCGGCGCGTATCACTTGCCGTTTTGGACAGAAGATCTGCCGGCTTTTGAACCGGTGTCACTGGCCACTTCGACCGGTCTTGGTTACGGCGGCGCATGGCTCGTCTCGATCGCTTTGTTCGGGCTCATCGCTTGGATTACCTTGATCATCGAGAAAAAGAAACGCGCACCGAAAATGGCGCCGCTTCCGACCACTACGGGATGGAAACGCATTTTCCGCGGGTCTTGGCCGTTGTTCGCCGCAGCGATCGCACTTGCGGTATTGAACGCATTGACCTTGATGACGCGTGGCACACCTTGGGGCATCACGTCCGCATTCGCGTTATGGGGCTCGAAAATTGCTGAATTCTTCGGTGTGGACGTCGCAAGCTGGGGCTACTGGCAAGGGGCGAACGCAGCGATGCTCGAATCGTCCATTTTTGCCGACTCCACGACCGTGTTGAACTTCGGGGTCATCCTTGGTGCCTTTCTCGCTTCAGCAGCTGGCGGCTTGTTCAAGTTCACTAAAATCACGATGGGGAATTTCTGGGCATCCGTTGTCGGCGGCTTGCTGATGGGCTACGGGGCGCGTCTTGCGTTCGGCTGCAACATCGGCGCATACTTCGGCGGCATCGCTTCATTTAGCCTCCATGGCTATATCTGGGGCATTCTCGCACTCGCCGGTACGTTCTTCGCCTTGTACTTGCGGCCCTTGTTCGGCCTGTCCGTCCCGAAATCCAACGATTCGGTGTGCTAGACATTTACAACTTGCTTTTTATATAGGTTTCCGTTCATCGGAAGCCTCTTTTTTATGGGCATGAAGCGAAACGGGACGCAACATGACTTGCTTTTTTAGAAAATGGGCCAGTCTATTAAATGAAATTCGCCCGGATTATCAATTCTTGCGGTTCATGGAGCGGATTTCGGTATATCCCCCGAAAATTTTCCGTTCTTTTTCTTGTTTCTTGCTATAATAAACATATTCTTTCCCTGAAAGTTGGCTGAACATGACCCGTGATTTTGAATTGCATGCTATTGAATCGAAGACCGTCGCGACCGGACAGTCCGTGCATATCCCGCTCCACCGCCACCAGCAACTGGCAGAATGGCTGAGGGTGGAGTCAGGTGTACTCGAAATCACCGCAAACGCTGAATGCTTGACACTTGAAACAGGAGCACTTGCGCTGATTCCTCCTGGCCAATGGCACGCACTGTCTTTTGCTTCAAGCAGTGAACAGCGCTATCAAAGACTGCTGGTTACGCATCCCCTTGAGTCAGCAAATGACACGATCTGTTTCACTTATCCTGCGCATCCTGCTTTTCTCGCATCCGTGATGGACGAACTGAACCGTGAATTGCAACAAGTGAGCCCTGCTTCGTCAAGACAAGTGCAGCTTTTGCTGAACTGGTTGTATGCTGCAGCCAAACCACCAAGCGCCCCGATTCAAACGGCGGCTTCTTCCAAAACGGCACGCATTTTGCACCAAATGGAAGAAACTTGCCACTTACCCTTTTCACTTGAATCCATCGCTGCCGCTTCCGGCCTCAGCAAATTCCATTTCAGCCGCCATTTCAAGGAGTCGGTCGGCCAGACGCCGCTGCAATTTGTCATCAGCTGCCGCATGGAGCGCGCCAGGCAGCTGCTCCTGGCTTCAGAGCAATCGGTTTCGGACATTGCCGGGCTCTGCGGCTATAAGAGCGCGATGCAGTTTCACGCTGCTTTTACACGCCATAGCGGCAGCACGCCGAAACGGTTTCGCGAGCAGCGGAAAAACCTCGAGGCCAAGCGATGAGCACCTCTTTCTTGTCCGTAAATAATGAGGTGACGCGCTAATGGAAGGACTGCTGCGCTTTTTGGAATTCGTCTTATTGTTAATCGCCAATATCGCCATCGGCACGCTTGGGTTCATCCCGAGCATTCTCATCACCCCAATCAACCTCGACCGCTTCGGTTTGATCGGCGGCAGTGCATTGTCCATCAGCGGGGAGATGATCGGCGCGCTGTTCGGGTTTTGGCTGTACCGCTACGGGGCGAAACATATCCCGGATGCGTGGCAACAGCGTTCCTGGCTCCGGTTTTTCCGCAATCAATCCCCTGTAAGCATTTGGTGGGCAGTGTTGGCGCTGCGCATCTTGCCATTTGTCCCATCCGGTGCCGTCACGGCAGGCGCTGCCTTGACACGGATTTCGGCGCACGCTTTTTTCGCGGCGAGTTCGCTCGGGAAATTGCCGGCAGTGGCCATTGAAATTGCGGTCGCGTTCGGGCTGGTATTGTGGCTGCCGCGCTCCCTGTTGTATAGCACACTCGGCCTCTGCTTGGTGATTTTGCTATTGATTGCGTTGATCCGTAAACGCAGCCCGAAAAAGAATATGCCCCATTAAAAAAAGCGAGAGCTCCCGGTTGAGGAGTTCTCGCTTTTTTAGATGCCTTAATTGACTTTCTTGCCGCCGCCCCAATACATTTCACGCAATTGGAACTTCTGCAGCTTGCCGGTTGCCGTCTTCGGCAAGGCTTCCACGAAGTCGACCGATTTCGGTACTTTGAAGCGCGACATGTGCTCCCGCGTGTAGTCGAGGATTTCCTGCTCGGTTACTTCTGCGCCTTTGTGCAAGACGATGATCGCTTTTGGCACTTCGCCCCATTTCTCGTCCGGTACGGCAATGACCGCCACTTCTGCGATCGCCGGATGCTTATAGAGCACGCCTTCGATTTCGGTGGACGAAATGTTTTCACCGCCGGAGATGATCATGTCTTTGATGCGGTCTTGGATTTCGATAAACCCGTCCGGATGCGTCACGGCGAGGTCACCGGTATAGAACCAGCCGTCGCGGATCGCTTCCGCGGTTTTTTCAGGATCTTTGTAATAGCCTGCCATGACGACATTGCCGCGGGTGATGATTTCCCCGAGCTCCTTGCCGTTCCAGGCGACTTCCCGGCCGTCTTCCTGGTTGACGACTTTCGTTTCGCCGTTAAAGGCCAGTTCAATGCCTTGGCGCGCCTTGATGCTCGCTTGTTGATCGGCATCCAGCGTGTCGAACTCGTTTTTCCATTCGCAATACAAAATGAATGGCGAAGTCTCGGTCAGCCCGTAAACGTGCATCATGTTGAGGCCGAGCGTTTGTTGGGCCTTGGCGATGAGTGCCGCAGCAGGCGGCGCACCGGCTGTCCCCATGCGGATTTTGGTCTTCAATTCAATGTCTTTCGCTTTCGGTTCATTGACCAGCATATTGACGACCGTCGGCGCGCCGCACAGTGAGGTGATGCCATGGCTTTCAAATAAATCGAGGATGAGCGGCGGATCGACTTTGCGCAAGCACACATGCGTGGCCCCTGCTGCTGTGATCGCCCAGACACCGCCCCATCCGTTCGTGTGGAACATCGGCAAAGTATGCAAATAAACATCGTCAAATTTGATCTCCAAATGATGCAGGAAGTTCGCGCCGTTCAAATAATTCGTCCGGTGCGTCTGCATGACGCCTTTTGGATTTGAGGTCGTGCCACTCGTGTAATTGAGCGACAGCATCTGGTTCTCGTCGAGTTCGACGATTGGCAATTGTTCATCGTCTGTGACCGCTCCGATAAATTCCTCGTAGCCGACGCCCGCAAGACTTGTCTCATGCCCTTCAGCCGGCACGATAATGTATTTCTCAATCGACAAGTCGCCTTGAATGTCTTCAATGATCTTGGCGTATTCCGCATCGACGATCAGCATCTTCGCGTCGCTGTGTTTGATGATATAGCCCAAGTCTTTGGCAGACAAACGGTAATTGAGCGGCACGATGACCGCTCCGAGCGGCGGGATGCCATAGAACGCTTCGAGCATATAATGGGTATTCGGCAGCATCACGGCAACATGGTCTTTCTCCTTGATGCCTGCATTATGTAGGGCAATCCCCAACTGGTCGGAGCGGCGGGCAAACTCCTTGTACGTGAAACGCTTGTCTCCGTCGATCACGGCTACTTTCTCCGGGTAATACTTTACCGCGCGTCGTTTCCAGTCCAGCGGTGTCAATGGTACGATCATTTCGAAAACCCCTCTCGTGTCTCTTGTGTCCAACTGTTATATATCAAGTATAGAAAGCCGGACAGGGGCTGTCAACGGAAGTTTCGGAATTGGCGGAAAAATTAAACAATACACATTTTGTGTTATAGCACAATTTCTTTCACGACGAGCTAATCCATTTCCCATCAGCTACTAACCAATTCGAGAGGAGCGGCGGCATTCAAAATGGCATGTCTTGTTTCTGCGCACCGTAGTCTTGTTTCAGCAGCGCCAAATAATCGATGTCTTCATAGGCACCGTTCATGAAAAACTCCTGTTTGAAACGGCCCTCAAAGGCCATGCCCGCCTTCTCAAGCACTCGCCTCGAGGCAGGGTTGCGCACGAGGCAGCGGCCGAATACGCGGTTCAGGCCGTGTTCGGTGAAGGCCTGGTCCAGCATTTTTCGGCATGCTTCTGTCGCATAGCCCTGTCCCCACTCGGCGGAATCAATAAAATAACCGATTTCGCCCGAGTGATGGGCTTTTGACACGGCGACCAATCCGCAATTGCCGATATAGCGTGCGGGCTGGTCTTTCGTAAAGACCGCGTATTCAAAGGATTGGCCGATGTCAAAGCTTTTTTGGACATAGTCGAGCCAGCCATCGAGCTGCTTTCTTGGATACGGATGCGGGATCATCAGCATCGTATCGGCAATTTCGCGTTTTTTAATTACGGCGTAAACGCTATCTGCCATATTCGCTTGATAAGGCTTCAACCACAGCCGTTCGGTTTCCAGTATCGTCATATACACGCCTCCTTTTTGGTGATTCATCTGGGCTTTGGTGCGGTCAAAAAGAATGAATTCAATACATTATTCAGTAATTATTTCAGCATTTTTCAATGAATGGATAAACCTACAACAAAAAAGGCGTTGAATGAATTATTCATTCAACGCCTTTCAAAATTATTCAGCAGCGGGCACTAAGTAAGCTGCCGTGACGGCGCCGTCTGTTGCTTCGTCTACGATAAACGACCCGTTGGAATAGCGGTCGACCGCTTTCAGGCGGCCAGGCGCAATCGAGATGCGCAAGCCTTTGGCGGTTTCGAGCAGAATCTCTTCTTTGCCGGTCGTGCCGATGACTGCAACCACGCGGTGAGGATTGGATTTCAATTCCCGCAGCATGATGACGCCGCGTTTGGCGCGGCTGCCGCTTTCAAATTCACTAAGTTTCATCTTTTTGGCGGCTCCGCGCTGCGTCGCGAGCACGAGATCTGGCTGCTGTTCCGCGTCGATCATGACCGCAGACACCGCTTCGTCGCCTTCTTTCAAGTTGAGCCCTTTGACGCCGGCAGTCCGAAGCCCTGTTACAGGCACTTCTTCAAGCGGGAAGCGGACGCCGTACGCCATTTTCGTCGCCAGGAACAATTCGGTTTCGTTCGTCGCGAGCCCTGCGAATATCATGTCGTCGCCTTTTTTCAGGTTCATCGTCTTGATGGCGCGTGAATAGCGCTGCACGTGGTAGTCTTTTAGCGCCGAACGCTTCACTTGGCCGAATTTGGAGACAGTCAAAATGGTCGCATCCTGTTCAAAATCTTCGAACGGGAACACCGCGAGCACCGATTCGTTGGAATCGAGCGTGACAATGCTCGACAAATGCTGGCCGAGGTCCTTCCATTTAATGTCCGGCAGTTCATTGACGGGCTGGAACACGAAATTCCCGCCGGTCGTGAAGATCAAGACGGTATGCTGCGTATTGAGATTGCCTTCGAACAACAGGTGGTCGCTGTCTTTCATGGCAAAATCCTTGCCGTTCGAAGCCGCATGGGAGCGGGTGCTCGTCCGTTTGACATAGCCTTCTTTCGTCACGGTAACAATCACTTCTTCACTTGGAATCATGATTTCACGCGTAATGGTCAATTCTTCGATCTTTTCTTCGATTTCAGAGCGCCGCGGTTCCGCGAATTTCTTGCGGATCGCCTGCAATTCCTTTTTGATGACGTTTTTCAATTTCGTCGCACTCGTCAAGATGCCAGTCAGCTCGGCAATTAATTTGCGCAAGCTTTCCTCTTCTTTTTCGAGCTCGGTGATATCGGTATTCGTCAGTCGGTAAAGCTGCAAGGAGACAATCGCTTCTGCCTGCGCTTCCGAAAACTCGAATTTCGCGATCAAATTGTTTTTCGCGTCGCGTTTGTCTTTGGAGGCACGAATCGTTTTGATCACTTTATCGAGGATCGACAATGCTTTGATCAAGCCTTCAACGATGTGCATGCGGTCGCTCGCTTTTTGCAAGTCGAATTCCGAGCGTTTCGTCACGACTTCTTTTTGGTGTTCGATATAGGCATCGAGCATCGTCGGCAAGGTCATCATCGTCGGGCGGCGGTGATGGATTGCCACCATATTGAAGTTGTAGCTGATCTGCAGGTCGGTGTTTTTGTACAAATAGTTCAAGATGCCGGCTGCCTGCACTTCTTTTTTCAATTCGATGACGATGCGAAGGCCCGTGCGGTCGGATTCATCGCGCACTTCGGAAATGCCGTCGAGTTTGCGGTCGAAGCGGTGGTCATCGATTTTCTTGATGAGGCTCGCTTTGTTCACTTCAAACGGGATTTCCGTAATGACGATCTGTTCTTTGCCGCCCTTGAGCGGTTCAATGGCCGCTTTCGAACGGACGACGATTTTGCCACGTCCCGTTTCATAGGCTTTTTTGATGCCTTCGACGCCTTGGATGATGCCGCCGGTCGGGAAATCCGGGCCTTTGATGACGGTCATCAATTCATCGATTGTCGCATCCGGCTTGTCGATGCGCATGAGGACAGCATCGAGTGCTTCGTGCAGCGCATGCGGCGGGATGTCGGTTGCATACCCAGCAGAGATCCCAGTCGAGCCGTTGACGAGCAAGTTCGGGAAACGCGCCGGGAGGACGGTCGGTTCGACGTCCACATCATCGAAGTTCGGGATGAATTCGACGGTGCGTTTTTCGATGTCTCTTAACAATTCGCCGGAAATCGCGGAAAGCCGGGCTTCCGTGTAACGCATCGCGGCCGGGGAATCCCCGTCCATCGAGCCGTTGTTGCCGTGCATTTCCACGAGCATGTGGCGGATTTTCCAGTCCTGGCTGAGCCGCACCATCGCTTCGTAAACGGAGCTATCGCCGTGCGGATGATAGTTGCCGATGACGTTCCCGACCGTCTTGGCGGATTTCCGGAACGCTTTGTCGTTGGTATTACCTTCGTGGTGCATGGCATAGAGGATGCGGCGCTGTACCGGTTTGAGCCCGTCGCGGGCATCCGGCAGCGCGCGGTCCTGAATGATGTATTTACTATAGCGGCCAAACCGATCGCCGATGACTTCTTCTAAGGGCAGATCTTGGAAACGTTCGGTTTGTGTCATACGAGTTCCTCCTCAGCGTGAATCAAATCATTTTCTAGAATATTGCTGTCGTCTTCCAAACCGAAGTCGACATTGTTTTCGATCCATTTGCGGCGCGGTTCGACTTTATCGCCCATCAAAGTCGTGATGCGGCGTTCGGCGCGCGCGCCGTCTTCGATCGTCACACGGATCAAGGTGCGCGATTCCGGGTTCATCGTCGTCTCCCACAATTGGTCGGCGTTCATTTCCCCGAGACCTTTATAGCGCTGGAGCATATAGCCTTTGCCGATTTTTTTGATCGACTCGTCAAGATCCGCTTCGGTCCAGGCGTAATCGACGACTTCTTTTTTGCCGACGCCTTTGGACACTTTATAGAGCGGCGGCAGCGCGATAAATACTTTACCCGCTTCGATGAGCGGCTTCATGTAGCGGTAGAAGAACGTCAACAGCAGCACTTGGATATGCGCGCCGTCGGTATCGGCATCGGTCATGATGATGACTTTGTTGTAAGCGATGTCGTCTACGGAGAAGTCGGAAGACACGCCGCCGCCGATCGCGTGGATGATGGTGGCGATTTCTTCGTTTTTCATGATTTCTTCCAGTTTCGCTTTTTCGGTATTGACGACTTTTCCGCGCAGCGGCAAGATCGCCTGGAATGTCCGGTCGCGGCCTTGCTTGGCCGAACCGCCGGCCGAGTCGCCCTCGACTAGGTACAATTCGTTCTTTTTGGCGTTGCGCGACTGCGCCGGCGTCAATTTGCCGGACAATAAAGTATCGGACTTCTTGCGTTTTTTGCCATTTCGGGCATCTTCCCGCGCTTTTCGTGCGGCGAGACGCGCCTGAGACGCCCGTATTGCTTTGCGGACGAGTGATGCACTGTGTTCGGCGTTCTCCTCGAGGAAATACATCAATTGCTGGGAGATCACCGCATCAACGGCACCGCGGGCTTCGCTTGTGCCGAGTTTGCTCTTGGTCTGGCCTTCAAATTGCAGCAACGCTTCCGGGATGCGCACCGAGACGATGGCCGCTAAGCCTTCGCGGATGTCGGAGCCCTCTAAGTTCTTGTCTTTATCTTTCAATAAATTGATTTTGCGTGCGTAATCGTTGAATACGCGGGTCATTGCCGCTTTTGCGCCGGTTTCGTGCGTCCCGCCGTCGCGTGTGCGGACGTTGTTGACGAACGACAGGATCGTTTCGGAATAGCCGTCGTTAAACTGGAACGCGAATTCGACTTCGAGGCTGTCGCTCTGCCCTTCCATATACGCCACTTTGTGGAGCACGTCTTTTTCTTCGTTCAAGTATTCGACGAAGGCTTTGATACCGGTTTCATAAAAGAAGCTCTCGCCGGTTTGGCTGCGCTCATCGATCAACTCGATGTTCATGCCTTTCATGAGGAACGCGGATTCACGCAAGCGTTCGCTCAGCGTGTCGTAATTGTATTTGGATACGCTAAAGATGCTTTCGTCCGGCAGAAAGTGGATCAAGGTGCCCGATTCTTTCGTTTTGCCGATCTCTTCCAAAGTCGTGACGGGTTTGCCGCCGTTTTCAAAACGCTGGCGGTATTTGCGCCCGTCGCGGTGGATCGTCACTTCCAAAAAACTCGACAAGGCATTGACGACAGATGCGCCGACGCCGTGAAGCCCGCCGCTCGTCTTGTAGCCGCCCTGGCCGAATTTCCCGCCGGCATGGAGCACCGTCAAAATGACTTCCGGTGTCGGTTTGCCGCTTCTGTGCATTCCGGTGGGCATGCCGCGGCCATAATCGCGCACGCTGATGCTATTGTCTTCGTGAATGGTCACCGTGATGCGGTCGCCAAATCCGGCAAGCGCTTCATCGACGGAATTGTCGACGATTTCGTAGACCAAGTGGTGAAGCCCGCGGGCATCGGTCGAACCGATGTACATCCCTGGGCGTTTGCGTACAGCATCCAGCCCTTCTAGAACTTGGATCGCTTCTTCGTTGTATGCATTGCTGTTCGTTTTAGCCATCTATTTCCCTCCAACAAACATTTGTTCGTATACTCTCTTCTTTTAATCGTATGCCATTCCAGGCATTCCTGTCAATGTTCATAGAAAAAGAGCGCTAGGCGCCCTTCGTGAAAACTGCTATTTCAGGATGGCATGTTCGACTTTGATGCAACGGTCCATGATGACCGTATGCCCGGCGGCGTGGAGGCGGTTGAAGACCTCTTCATCAACGACGTTCAGCTGCGTCCAAAACACCGGGGCTTCGATCTTAAGAAAATCTTCGGCAATGGCCGGCAAAAATTCGCTGCGGCGGAATACATTGACGATGTCGACCGGTTCCGGAATGTCCGTAAGCGCCGCGTAGCTTTTCTCCCCCAGCACTTCATCCGCCATCGGATTGACCGGGATGATGCGGTAGCCGGCGTCTTGCATCGCTTTGGATACCATATACGAGGTTCTCATCGGGTTCGGGCTCAAGCCTACCACCGCAATGGTTTTAGCCGTGTCGAGCACTTCTTTGATTTCTGTGCGGTCTGGGTTTTTCAACAAAATCACCTGTCCTTTTAGTCTATCATACATGAAAGTGGGCCGTTTGTTGAATAATCCGCCATCTATTGTTTCTGTGTCTTCGGTCATGGTAAACTGTAGAAAAGAAAACAGTGTACGTCAAAGGAGTCAATCATGGACATTTTGCTTCCGGTAATTATCGCTTATTTACTCGGATCCATCCCTTCAGCGCTATGGATCGGAAAACTTTTTTACAATACGGACATTCGGACGAAGGGCAGCGGCAATTTAGGGGCGACCAACACCTTCCGCGTGCTCGGGCCGAAAGCGGGTTTTGTCGTCACCATCCTGGATATTTTAAAAGGCACCGCCGCGACGCTGCTGCCGCTCGTCATGGTGACCGATGTCCACCCGCTGATTCTCGGCGTCGTCGCGGTCATCGGCCACATGTTCCCGCTGTTTGCGCGCTTTAAAGGCGGCAAAGCGGTGGCCACATCCGGCGGGATTTTGCTTGGGTATCAATGGCCGTTGTTTTTACTGGCCGTCGCGGTCTTGTTGATTGCGTTGAAGATCACCAAGATGGTATCCTTGTCGTCAATCATCTTGGCTGTCGTCTCGGTTATCTACACGATCATCTACACGATCAATACCGGTGATTACCTGTTCATGGCTGTCATTTTCACACTCGCCACGTTCATCATTTACCGGCATCGCGCGAACATTGCGCGTATACGCGCAGGCACCGAACCGAAGATCAAGTGGTAGAACCCGAAAGGACGTGTTTGCATGGAGATCCATTTGAGCAAAGATGCACGAGATTGGTTCCATAACGAAATGGAAGTCGAGGCCGGTGAAGCGGTGCGGTTTTTCGTCCGCTACGGAGGCGCTGGTTTGCAGCCGGGCTTTTCGCTAGGCGTCACGAAAGATAGTCCTTACGAAGCGGTGGTCCGCCTCGAAGAAGGAGACGTGCTGTACTTTATAGAAGAAGCCGACCATTGGTATTTCGACGAACACGACCTGCACGTCACCGTTGATGACGAATTGGGTGAATTAAGTTATTCATACGAACAAAAAGAAGCATGACGCAAAGTTGCGTCATGCTTCTTTTTTTATTCAAATCTATTCATTTTCGTTTTTGATTAATCGATTCAATTGACCCAAGCGGCCTTCCGCCTCCAGGATTTCCGCTTGCCGGTCGCCGAATAAGTCGAAATGCGGATAGTCATTGCGCAAGTCCAGCCATTCACGCCTTAAGCCGTAGCGGCTGCCCCAGTCGGCAAGTTTATCGATGTCACTGCAGCCCACTTTCGTGACTGTGCTGCAGCCGGGGAATCGGTGGTCTACCCAGTAATGGGTAAGAAAAGAGATCTGGCCGTCTTGCACATCCTGTTTCCAGCGCTCCAATTCAGGTCGTCGGATTCCGAATGCCATCTTCTGCCTCCCTCACCACTTCCTTGTATTTGGCATCCCATTCAGGGGCCACTTTCGCCAGCGGAACAGGACGGAAGCTGTCTTTTTTCACCACGACATGCTCTGACGTCGCTTTTGCAGCCAGTGTGCCATCCTCGTGGAGCACTTCGTAGCCATATGTCGTCCGCAAGCGGCCGTGAGACTCCACCCAGGTCTTGACGCGCGCTTTCTGCCCGTAGCGCAGCGCTGCTTTGTATTGGATGGAGATGTCCGTCACCGGGGACAAGAATCCTTGCGATTCCATGCCCGCATACGTAAACCCGAGATCCTCGATCAATTGGGTGCGTCCGAGCTCGAGCCAGATCAAGTAATTGGCGTGATAGACGACACCCATCTGGTCAGTTTCCGCGTAGCGGATCTCAATTTCTTTTTCGCTTATGTACATTTTCCTTCACCTCTCCTCTAGTATACAGGACATGCCTTGCGATCAAAAAGCACAAGGCCCTGAAGCTGTTTTTCTCGCAGCTTGCGAGATCCTTTGTGGGGATTTCTTCTCAAAATAAAAAGGCCGCCCGAAGGCAGCCTTTTTATTTTTTATGCTTCTAGCAATTTGTTGCGGAGCACCATTTGCAGGATGCCGCCGTGACGGAAGTAGTCGACTTCCACTTCAGAATCGAAGCGTGCGAGGACTTTGAATTCCGTTACTTTGCCATCTTCAGCAGTAGCTGTGACCGTCAGTACGTCGCGCGGTTTCACATCGTCGGACAAGTTGACGCTGATTGTTTCGTGGCCTGTCAGACCAAGAGAATCAGCGCTTTCGCCGTTGACGAATTGAAGCGGCAAGACGCCCATCATCACAAGGTTCGAACGGTGGATACGCTCATAGCTTTCCGCGATGACTGTTTTGACGCCTAGAAGGAATGTTCCTTTAGCAGCCCAGTCACGGGAAGAGCCCATGCCGTAATCTTTACCGGCTAGAACCACAAGGCCAGTGCCTTGCTGTTGATACTTCATGCATGCATCGTAGATCGGCATAACTTCGCCAGTCGGCCAGAATGTCGTGAAGCCGCCAGTAGTGCCTGGTGCGACTTGGTTACGGATGCGGATGTTCGCAAACGTACCACGCATCATGACTTCGTGGTTACCGCGACGGGAGCCGTAAGAGTTGAAATTACGCGGCTCAACGCCGTTTTCACGCAAGTACAATCCAGCTGGTGTATCTTTGCCGATTGCGCCTGCAGGAGAAATGTGGTCCGTCGTGATCGAATCAGCGAATTTCGCCATGACACGAAGGCCGGATAGCGGCTGGATCGGTGCCGGTTCTTTCGACATGCCTGTGAAGAACGGCGGGTTTTGGATATACGTAGAGTTGTCATCGAATGCATACAATGAATCGTCGTTTGTTTCGATGGCATTCCACTCTGCGTTTTCAGTGAAGACATGCTCGTACTCTTTACGGAACAATTCAGGCGTTACCGTGTTGTGCACGACGTCTTTCACTTCTTCAGTTGAAGGCCAGATGTCTTTGAAGAATACATCGTTGCCATCTTGGTCTTGACCGATTGGGTCCACTTCAAAGTCGATATCCACTGTACCGGCAAGTGCATAAGCTACAACTAGCATTGGGGATGCCAAGTAGTTTGCTTTTACAAGCGGGTGGATGCGTCCTTCAAAGTTACGGTTACCGGACAATACGGATGAAACGAGCAAGTCGTTTTCAACGATCGCTTCTTCGATTTCAGGAAGGAGCGGGCCGGAGTTACCGATACATGTTGTACAGCCGTAACCGACCAAGTTGAATCCGATTTGGTTCATGTAGTCAAGAAGGCCAGAATCGCTCAAGTAGCCTGTAACGACTTTCGAACCTGGTGCCAATGACGTTTTCACGTATGGCGGCGGCGTCAAGCCTTTTTCAACTGCTTTTTTCGCAACCAATCCAGCGCCGAGCATAACGTACGGGTTGGACGTGTTTGTGCAAGATGTGATCGCAGCGATCGCCAAAGCGCCCGTATTCATTTCAGCTGTTTTGCCGTCGTTGAATTTAACGGTCGCTGTTTTGTTGATTTCGTTTTGGTCCAACGCGAAGCCGTGCGGGCCTTCTGGAGCGGTAATTGCCGTGTTGAATTCTTTTTTCATTTGCGACAATGGAATCAAATCTTGTGGGCGTTTTGGGCCGGACAAGTTCGGTTCAATTGTCGTCAAGTCGATTTCGACGAGGTCCGTGTAGATCGGATCTTCGTTGTCGACTGTGAAGAACATATCGTTCGCTTTCAAGTATTCTTTAGTGACAGCGATTTGCTCTTCCGTACGGGCAGTCAAACGCATATAAGTCAATGCTTCTTCGTCCACTGGGAAGAATCCGCAAGTTGCGCCGTATTCAGGTGCCATGTTGGCGATCGTCGCACGGTCTGCAAGCGGCAATGTCGTAACGCCAGGTCCGAAGAACTCGACGAATTTGCCGACTACGCCTTTTTTACGCAAAGTTTCAGTGACTTTGAGTGCCAAATCCGTCGCAGTGGCGCCGTTTGGCAGTTCGCCAGTCATTTTCACGCCGATAACTTCAGGAATCGGGAAGTATGAAGGCTGTCCGAGCATGCCCGCTTCCGCTTCGATTCCGCCGACGCCCCAGCCAAGTACGCCGATCCCGTTGATCATTGTCGTGTGGGAATCTGTACCGACAAGCGTATCTGGGAAGGCTTCGAATGTGCCGTCTTCATTTGGAATAGCATGGACAACATTCGCCAAGTACTCAAGGTTTACTTGGTGGACGATACCTGTTGCTGGTGGAACCGCACGATAGTTGTCGTAAGCTTTTTGAGCCCAGTTGAGGAATTGGTAACGCTCTGCATTGCGTTCAAATTCAAGTTCCATGTTCGCGCGCAGTGCATCTTCAGTGCCGTAACGGTCAACTTGAACCGAGTGGTCAATGACCAAATCAACTGGAATTTCCGGGTTGATCTTGTCCGGGTCGCCGCCCATTTCAGCCATTGCTGAACGAAGCGCCGCCAAGTCAACGACTACCGGTACACCAGTGAAGTCTTGAAGGATGACACGGGAAGGTTTGAATGGAACTTCTGCTTCTTTGTTTGCGTCTTTGCCCCATTTTGCTAGTTCTTCTACATGTTCGTCTTTGATGACATATCCGTCATGCTGACGCAATACGGATTCCAATAGTACTTTTACAGAGTACGGAAGGCGAGATACTTTCGCGATCCCCGCTTCTTCGAGTGCTGCGAGACGATAATAATTATACGTCTTGCCGTTAAGCTCGAACGACGTGCGGCTGTTGTGCAAACTGCTCTTTGCCATAATCGTGTTCCTCCTTTAAATCTTCTGAAAAGGCGTGTTACCGCGTCTTTTCTCCTCTTCCATCATACCGAAACAATGTGCATAAGTAAATTACATTAAAATTATACATTTCAATAAGTTTTTCTAATGACTATTTCTTTTTCTCATCGATTTTACTTAAGGTCTCTTCCAGTTGAGCCAAGTGGCGTTTCTCATGATAGCCGATAAACGGGAACCATTGGACGAGCGGCACATCGCCGAAAACAGGGTGCGGCATGGAATTGTTCTCAAGCGTCTCTTCATCTGCATGCGTGTAGACTTCATACAGGCGGTTTCTCGAATCATTCAACTTCTCTTTCATTTCTGCTAACGTGAAAAACCTATCCTCCGGCACCGTATGATTGGGCGCATCGACTTTCAATTTGCGGCTGACTGAGACTTGAATTGGTTTCTTCATCGCTTTTTTTCGTTGATTCTTCTCCGCTGTTTTGGCAACGCCCGCTGTAATCGCCTCCTCCATCTTATGTAGATGATCCAAAATCTGCATGGCAGACCATTCGTTCTCTGACGGTTTTTCATTCAGCGCCTGGTCATCGAATGATTCTACTTTCTTTAAAATCGTATGGCGGATTCTTGCATTTTCTTCGTTTCGCACTTGCTGCACCTCATTTCTATTTCCCATTATCTTTCTTTATACCCTCTTTGTCGATTATCATTCGTTTTTTCCTCTCCATTTTGATCTTCTTGTTGGCTGGTTTTGATTTTTTTACAATACCCTTAAGTAGTTTGTTACTTATGAATGAATAAAGAATTTTTTCAGTCATTTCCTTGTGGCACAAGGGAAAGTGCGTTCTATTCTGCCTAAAAACTGTTACAATGAATAAAACCTAGTTAGAGAGGTGAATGTCCATGCCATACGGTTATGAAAAATACAGATTGGATAACGGCATCAGCCCCAACACGGTTGTCCATGAAGTCCAATTGATCCGAGCGCTTTTTGCCTTTTTGCGAAAGACCTATAAAAAATCGGTGGAGCCTCATGAAATCCGCCCCTCCGACATCCAGCAATTCCTATGGGAACAAAAAGAAGCCGGCATCAAAGACAGCACCTTGAACCGCAAATTGATCTACATCCGCCGCTGGTTCGATTATATGTGGCAGATTGGCAAGATCCCGAATGACTTCATGCCGAAATTCAAATTAAACCATAAGCTTGATTTAAAGCCCCATGACATCGAAGTCGACTACGGCCATCTTTTGGATAAGAAACCAGACGTGTTGAAGTCCGCAAAACTGCCGCTCAATGCCAAACTGCTCTACGTCTTCTATTTAAGAGGGTTACGCCTTCGCGATATGGTGACAATCGACATCGATAATTTCCTAAATGACGCAGACGGCCTCCATCTGGACGTCGAAAAGAAAGACGGTTATCATTGCACGCTGCATTTCGATGAACACGAAGAAGCAGTGATGGAACAAGGGATCGAACGGGCGAAAACGCGCGGCACTTCCTTTCTGCTGTCATCGAAAGTAAAAGACCAATTCACCAATTTTCAGATGGGCTCGCTATCCGACTACACGGAAGCACTTGCCGAATTTGTCGGCGCCCCGATGCGTTCAGGTGACATCCGCTTTGCCTACGTCCACCATCTGTATGCGGTCGAACACAAGAATCTGGAGGAGATCCAGGAAATCCTCGGCGTCTCCCTCGAATCCGCTTCCCGCATGTTGAAGGATTCACTCGTGCGCATGAAACGCCAAGCCCATCCGCCCGCATAAAAATCCACCCGCTCCTATTGGAACGGGTGGATTTTTATCGATTCGTTTTAATTTTCGTGTGCTGCTTTTCTGTTTATGCGCCTGTTAGGCCAAAAAACCAAAATCGAGCGCAAAGCTGAAAATGATGAGTGTGTGGATGACCGTGAACCACAGCCCTTGTTTGTTGAGTTTTTCCAAGTTTTCATATTGCATGGAACACACCCCTTTTCTATTTTGTTTATTATAATTAGTTTTCAGAATATTGGCAAGATATTTAACCGCAACATCCTCTCTCATTTTCACATTCGTTAACAGTGCGTATGGAAACAGGTATACTAGAAAAAACAGGAGGCGATTGAAATGAAAAAAGCATTGCTGGTAGTGGATTATACAGTGGATTTTGTCGCGGAAGACGGCGCGTTGACATGCGGTGCCCCGGGGCAGGAAATCGAGGAAGCGGTGTGCTTCATTACGGAACAGTTCATTGAAAACGGCGATTTTGTGGTCATGCCTGTGGACTTACACGAAGAAAATGACCCCTATCATCCTGAAACCAAGCTGTTTCCGCCCCATAACATCAAAGGGACGGATGGCCGCAAGTTATACGGCCGTCTCCAGGATGTATACGACCGCCATCACGAGAATATCGTCTGGATGGATAAAACCCGCTATAGTGCGTTCGCCGGGACACGCCTTGAACTGATGTTGCGGGAACGCAGTATCGAAGAAGTGCATATCATCGGTGTCTGCACAGACATCTGCGTATTGCATACGGCGATTGATGCCTATAATGAAGGATTCCAAATTGTCATCCACGAACAGGCCGTCGCAAGTTTCGATGATGCTGGCCACCGCTATGCCATGCGGCACTTTGAAACTATTTTAGGCGCCCAAATACGATAATTTTTACTGTTCCATGTTTTAAAAGTCCTGAATGTGGTTATACCTAGAGTGTAGCACTCATAACAATAAAACATTTTGAAGGAGCTGGAAAAATCATGGGAATTATTTTATATCTAATTATGGGCGGTATCATCGGTTGGCTAGCCGGCCTAATCCTCGGGAAAGACATTCCTGGCGGCATCATCGGTAACATCATTGCAGGTATCATCGGTGCATGGCTAGGCGGCTTGCTCCTAGGAGACATGGGGCCAGTCATCTGGGACGTAGCAATCATCCCGGCATTGATCGGCGCATTGATCTTCGTCTTCGTTCTTAGCTTGATCCTTGGGTCAATGAACAAAGGACGCAAACGCGCATAAAAAAAAAAGAGTGGACCGAAGTCCACTCTTTTTTTTATCGAAAAAGTTAAGAAGGCGAATCCTCCGAAGCTTATCGCTCGCTTTCCGTGGGGCGGGAATCGAGCCTCCTCATTCGCTACGCTCACTGCGGGGTCTCTCAAACCCGCTAGTCCCACAGGAGTCGAGCGAACGCTTCTCCAAATATTTATAAATGTAGAGAAGCAATCATCGTTCTAATTTATAGCGTTTCATAGAATTCTTCAACAATTTAAAAAAAAGAGTGGACTCCGGTCCGCTCTTTTTTTTATGAATTATTATATTGTTCTTCAAAACGCCCGTAATAATGAAGGATGTCTTCCACGTATTCATCGCTATGGTTGTAGCGGTAAATCGCCCGCTCCAAATCCCCTTCTGCCGCACCGTTTTGCGCCAGATAATTGGCGGCGCTGTGGAGGGCATCTTCCAGGTCATACGGGTCGGCTACGCCGTCGCCGTCGGCATCCACCCCGTATCCCCCGTATTTCGCGATGACTTCCGGGTCGGTCTTGTCCGCTTCCGGTATTTCGCCTTGCCCCTGTCCAGAACAGGTCGGGTGGCTCCAGCCCACGAACGTGCAGGGCATGAACTGCATATGCCCTTCTGCCCCGACCGGCGACAACAACGGATCCATCGTCGAGAATTTCGTTTCAATTCGGTGGTGTGCGGCCAATAATGTCCAAGGAATTCCGTAACGGTCTGCCGCTTCCTGGTAGAGCGTAATATTATCTTCCGGAAACGGCACTTCAAATACGCGGTCCTGCCCTTTTTGCACCGTTTCCTTCACTGTATCGCCGTAATAGGAATACGCCACCACCGCGACAAGCGTGAAAGCTACGATCGCCGCAGGAAATAGCATCAATAAAAAGAGGAACCTCAAAAGAAGCGAAGGTTTTTTTCGTTTTTTCTGTTTCATATGTTCACACCTATAGTTTCATTTGCCTCAGTTTACCATAGCCCGCAGGTTCTTGCCCATTTGCTGAAAGTTTTTAGAGGCCGGTGCAGGAGAAATTTTAGTTGAAGAGAATATATATAATAACAACTGCAGAAAGGAGGAACAGCCTATGTGGGAAGATTTCAAGAAATTCGCCTTGAAAGGCAATGTGCTGGACTTGGCGATTGCGGTAGTCATCGGTGCGGCGTTCGGGAAGATTGTCACTTCGCTTGTCGAAGACATCATCATGCCGGCCGTGGGGATTCTGCTTGGCGGATTCAGTGTCGAGGATTGGACTTATACTTTTAATGGGGCCGAACTCCGCTATGGCGCATTCACGCAATCCGTCATCGACTTTTTCATCATTGCGTTCTCTATATTCATGGTGATTCGTTTATTTACACGTATGAAACGCCAAAAAGATGTGCCGGCGGAAGAAGAACCGGAAGTGCTCGATAAAAAAGAAGAGCTATTGATCGAAATTCGCGATCTTTTGTCAAAAGAAAAAACCGGCCAATGACCGGTTTCCCTTCAGCTGCCGAGTCTATCGGCAGCTTTTTCTTTTTTCATTGTGAGAGTCTCTGCATGTCTTCAATGATTTCCGCTGTCGGAACTTGTTCAAAACCGTCGTAATTGCCAACGACTACCCCTTCTTGGTCAACCAGGTAAAAAGACGTGCCGTGGATGACCTGGTCGCTGTTCGGGTCGTTCTTGACCAAGGATTTAAAATTTTTCGTCGCAAACTCCGCGATCTCATCTTGCGAATAGCCCGTCAGCAAATGCCATTTGCTTTCATCCGGAATCGGGTAATGCGACAAGTATTCCTGCATTTTTTCCGGCGTGTCTTCTTTTGGGTCTACGCTAAATGCGACAATTTTGTAGTCGCTTAAGCCTTTCGCTTCCATTTCCTTTTGCAAGTCAGCCATATTGAAAGTCATCGGCGGGCACACCGTCTCACAATTCGTGAAGACAAATGTCGCCAGCCAAAGCGTCCCTTCCAATTGCTGCTTGCTTACTTGTTCGCCGCGGTGGTCGGTATAATTGAAATCTTCGACCGCATCCGCGCCGCATGCTGCGAGAAACAGCATCAGCGCTGACAGAAGCACCGCCCATTTCCACTTCATATGATTGCCCCCACTCTCGTAACTGCCTATATCATAGCCGAACAAGGGCTTGAAAACAATCCAGGTTACCACTTCAGAAATCACAACTTTGTGAATTACGGCGTCTTCATCGTAATGAGCGCGTCATGTATCGCGACAAGTTTGCTTTCCACACGGTGCATCAGGTAAAACGAAACGAATATCGGAAATCCGAGTTCCTGTATCCATTGCATCCACTCCTGCATCGAAGCGCCTCCTTTCTTTCTAAAAAAAGCCTTCCCGCATTTGCGGGAAGGCCCTGTTCATTAAACTTCGTATTCGACGACGTTGCGTTCGACGACACGTGCGCCTTTAGCGAGCGCAAACGGCGATCCGCCGACTTCAAAGATATTTTGATCGACGATCGTCTGCATGCCGGTGATGATTTCCTGCGCCGTCAAGTCTTCCCTCGGCTCATCGACCGTCAAGGTGACCGCTTTGTTTGCGGCCGTTTTAAAAATCAATTCCAATGTTTTTGCCATGTGTCCCACTCCTCCTCATTATTGGTAGATGCTTGAACCGGAGATTTTCTCCAATTCCATAAGCGGTTTCGTGCCGAATGTTTCCAACACTTGCGCTGCCTGGAAAATCCCATCAGCAGTAGCCGCTTCCGCCACGTTTTGGTACGCCTTCACTTTGCGCTTCAAGCGCCCTTGCTCATCAAGCCCGTTGTCAAACGTCAAGCGCATGCTTGCGTTCTTAAAATCGCTGAATGCCATATTGCTCACCCCCTTTCATTCGCTATATAGACATAAACACGAAAAAAGGATACATTTCAGGTGAATTTTTTTTCGTGGGCTTCTATAATGGTAGAGAGAATGATTGAGGTGAGACGAAGTGGAATTAGAAGGCTGGTTTTTATGGTTCATATTGTTCTGGGTCGTTGTGCTGGTCGGGCTGTTCGCGATCGGCGGCTATTTTATGTTCCGGAAATTCCTGAAATCGATGCCAAAAGAAGACGGCTTATCGGATCTGAACTGGGAAGAATACTACGTAGAAAAGACGATCCACCTATGGGGAGCCGAAGAAAAAGAGCTATTGAACGAACTCGTACAGCCGGTGCCGGACCTGTTCCGCCCGGTAGCGAAACAAAAAATCGCAGGGCGCATCGGCGAGATCCTGCTGGAGGAAAAAGCCAAGAAAATGGAAATGCAACACATTATCCGTGGCTATATCCAAGCGACGCCAAAACGCGACCACAAATTTTTGCGCAAAAAAATGGCCGAACTCGAAATCGATGTCACGCCATATGAGCAATATTTCGAACAATAACCATAAAAAAAACGCTGCTCCCTATTCGGGAACAGCGTTTTTTTCAAAGTATTTATGAATTCTGTGATTTGCTGTGAATAAAAAGGAGATCACTTATTCTATATTTAAAGCTCAGTGTTCTCTCCAAGTATTTGGAGAAGCGTTCGCTCGACTCCAGTGGATTAGCGAGACGACCGAGACCTCGCAAGACGTAAAGCGGCTGAGGAGGCTTGGGCGCGAGCCCACGGAAAGCGAGCGATAAGCTTCGGAAAATACGAGTTCTTACATTTCTCGACAAACTAAAAAAACGCTGCTCCCTATTCGGGAACAGCGTTTTTTTGTCCTGCGATCAATTGGTATTTGCGCAGCATCGCAAGACGCCACGGCACGAGCATGCCAAAAGCGAGTAGCCAAAACATGCCGCCAAGCTCCCCAACATCAATCGACGAGCTCAGGATGACTTTCGCCAGCAGGCGCACAAGCAATAACCCGAGCAAGATGAAGACGAACGCTTTGGAGCGCTTTAAATAGATTTCCCCATTACGCACTTCGAACTTCGACGTGCGGATCAGGATGATCGAAAACAAAGCACCGACGAGCAGCGCTTCAGCGATTTGCAGCGGCGCCACCCGGAAAAACGGGAAAATGAACATCAAGGCGCCGGTCGACATGAACAAAGGCGGCAAAATGATCTTTTTGACCGAGACCGGTTTTTTTGCCGATTTCGAGCGGACGATAATTGCGAGCGTACCCATGATGAGCGCGCCGATGGTCGTCACGGCCAAGAAAACGGCTGGCGGGATGCTATTGAATAATTCATCCATCCAATTCTGCCTCCAATTCGCCGAGGCGGCTCTCCAGTTCATCCATGCGCACGAAACGGGCGAAACGTAGCTGTTCTTTCCCTTGCTTGAAAAGAATGACCACAGGCGCCGTGAACAGCATCAACTGCCCGGCGATTTCCGGAACGCGCGCTGCATTGACCAAATAGAACGGAATGGATGCATCCTGCTCCAATCCTTCGACTTGCGGTTTCAGCCCTTCGCATACCGAACAATGGTCGGTTTTGACGAATAGCAGAAATGATTCGCGGCTTTCTATTTTCTGTTGGAATTGATCCATTGAAGAAATGGTTTCCATCTCGTCACCTACTTTTTAGAATCCTTGGAAATCCCCGAAAATCGGGCTCAAAATGCGGATGATGTATGTCATGCCATCAAAGAACAGCAAGACCCCTACCGCGATCATGATGAATCCGCCGACTTTCATGATCGTGCTGTGATGCTTGCGCAGCCAGCCGAGGCGGGTAACGAAAAACGACAAAACAAAGAATGGAATCGCAAAGCCGAGGACGTAGGCGAGCATATACCAAATGCCTGATCCGGGGTTGGTCGCAGCAAGCGCATAAATTGCCGCTGTGATTGGCCCAGTGCATGGCGTCCAGCCAGCCGCAAACGCGAGGCCGATAACGAAAGTGCCCAAAAATCCGGAAGGCCGGTTCTTGAACGAGAACTTACGGTCTTGCATCAAGAATTTCGGCGTGAAGACCCCAACGATCATCAGTCCGAAAATGATGATGAACAAAGCGCCCACTTGGCGAATCAATTCATCATAGCGCACGAACCATTCATAAAAAAACGATGTGCTGAAGCCCAACGCGATGAAGATGGTGGAAAAGCCCAATAGGAAAAACAAAGTATGGAACATTCCACGGCGCTGCATCACTTTTCGGTCATTTTTAATCTCATCCATGGTCATGCCTGTAATATAAGATAAAAAGGCAGGATACAAAGGCAATGTACATGGCGAGATGAAACTCAAGAATCCGGCACCGAAAGCCAAAAGTAAATTAATATCGGTTGCCATTCGAACACGCTCCTCTCTCTCACGAACTCTATCTTATCAGAGATAGTGCGCAAAAACTGCCAAATTGCTTGTGAAATCTTTATGGACATTTCCATAATCTTCACGCTTTCGCCCTATAATGGCGGATACGCGCAAAGTGTCAAAACCCCACAAAAAAACCGGCTCTCTTTAGGGGGAAGAGAGCCGGGCGCAAGTGCCTGCCTGTTGTACCGAACAAAGCAAGCGCGCATATAAATGGACTAATGATCACCCGATGAGTTTCTTGGCTAGTCCCAATTGATGATGTACTTGATCAAATCCTGTACCGCCGAGTGAGTTGCGGCGTTTGACGGCCGTCTGCGGAAGCAAGGTTTCGTAAATATCGTCTTTAATGAGCGGGCTGGCTGCCTGGAGATCCTCAAGCGGCAGGTCTTTCAAATAATAGCCGCGCTGGATGCATGTAAAGACCAGCTTGCCGGTCACATCGTGCGCTTCGCGGAATGGCATGCCTTTTGCCGCTAAATAATCCGCAAGCTCTGTAGCATTCGAGAAGTCGGAGTTCACCGCTTTTTCCATGGATGCGGTGTTGACATTCATCGTCCGGATCATCCCTTCAAAGATCGGCAACGACCCCATCAAGGTATGGACCGTATCAAACATCCCTTCTTTGTCTTCCTGCATATCTTTATTGTAGGCAAGCGGCAGGCCTTTCAAAGTCGTTAGCAAGCCAAATAGATTGCCGTAGACACGCCCCGTCTTGCCGCGTACGAGCTCCGCCATGTCCGGGTTTTTCTTTTGCGGCATAATGCTTGAGCCGGTCGAGAATGTGTCATCGAGTTCGATGAAACGGAACTCTTCGCTCGACCACAGGATGATCTCCTCTGCAAAACGCGACAAGTGCATCATGAGCATCGATGAGTTGCTGAGAAACTCGAGGATAAAGTCGCGATCGCTGACGGCATCCAGGCTGTTTTGGTAGACGCCTGAGAAGCCGAGCAGTTCAGCGGACAGTTCGCGGTCGATCGGGAAACTCGTCCCGGACATCGCTCCTGCGCCTAGTGGCGACACATCGATGCGCTTTAAGGATTCCTGCATACGTTCTTTGTCGCGCTGAAGCATCCAGAAATAGGTCATCAGTTGATGGCCGAATGAAATTGGCTGCGCGCGCTGAAGATGCGTATACCCCGGTACGACCGTCTCGACATGCGTCTCAGCCTGCTCGACGATCGCCGACTGGAATCCTTCGATCAACTCGATGATTTCCGTCACACGGTTTTTCAAATACAGATGCATATCCGTCGCGACCTGGTCGTTGCGGCTTCTGCCGGTATGGAGTTTGCCGCCGACAGGGCCGATTTCATCGATCAGAAGTTTTTCTAAATTCAAGTGGATGTCTTCGTTCGATACGCTGTACTCGAGTTCGCCCTTCTCCGCTTTTTGCTGCAGCGTCTGAAGCCCTGACAAGATTAAGTCAGCGTCTTGCTGCGGCAAAATCTTGCAGGAAGACAGCATGGTGACATGCGCCATGCTGCCCTGAAGATCCTCGAGCACTAATTTCTGGTCAAAGGAAATGGAAGCCCCGAACTCGTCGACCCACTGTTCAGCTGTCTTTTGGAAACGACCGCCCCACAGTTTGGTCATAGCTGTACCTCCTCTTTGACTTGTGCCGTGACCGCAACTTCTTTTTTGTTGATTTTAGAGTTGACGACTGTCGGCAAGCCCCATAGCTCGATGAATCCGACTGCAGACTCGTGGTTGAATGTATCGTCTGTTGAATACGTCGCCAGTTCCTCGCTGTACAGCGAGTTCGGTGACTTACGCCCTTCCGTGATGGCGTGTCCTTTGAACAATTTCACACGCACGGTGCCGTTGACGAATTCCTGTGTTTCTTTCAGGAATGCTTCAAGTGCCACACGCAGTGGAGAGAACCAAAGCCCTTCATAGATCAATTCTGTCATTTTCTTCTCGATGACCGGCTTGAAATGAGCCATTTCTTTTACCAAAGTGATGTCTTCAAGTTCTTTATGCGCAGCGATCAAAGTCATCGCCGCTGGTGCTTCATAAATTTCACGCGATTTGATGCCGACCAGTCTGTTTTCCACATGGTCAATTCTGCCGACGCCATGTTTACCTGCAACATGGTTCAATTCAAAGATCAAATCCGTCAATTTGTATTCAACGCCGTTCAATTTTGTCGGAACGCCTTTGACGAACTCGATTTCCACGATATCCGGCGTATCCGGCGTATCTTCCAGTGCATTCGTGATATCATATGCATCTGCTGGCGGCGTTGCCCAAGGATCTTCCAAGATGCCGCATTCGTTTGCGCGGCCCCAAAGGTTCATGTCGATGGAGAACGGTGAATCCAAGTTGACCGGTACTGGAACGTCATGCTGTTTGGCATAAGCGATTTCCTCGTCACGCGACCAGCCCCACTGGCGAACAGGTGCGACGACTTCAAGGTCCGGGTTCAAGGATTTGATGGACACTTCAAAACGAACTTGGTCGTTGCCTTTTCCTGTGCAGCCATGGGCAACAGCTGTTGCGCCGCTTTCTACTGCGATTTCAACAAGTTTTTTGGAAATCAGCGGACGAGACAAAGCAGAAACGAGTGGATATTTGCCTTCATATAAAGTATGGGCTTGAAGCGAAATGAGTGCATAGTCTTCGGCAAATTCGTCTCTGGCATCGATCATATAGCTTTCGACCGCTCCGACCTGCAATGCTTTTTGTTTGATAAAGTCCAAGTCTTTTCCTTCTCCGATGTCGAGGCAAACAGCAACGACGTCGTAACCTTGTGATTTGAGCCATGGAATGGCCACCGATGTATCTAGTCCACCTGAGTATGCGAGTACGATTTTTTTGTTCATATAATATGACCTCCTGTATTTTTATGCGTTATATGCGATGAATATACACATAATAACACGGCATTTTTGATAACGCAAGGGAAGACACGCATAAATCTTCATGTTTTTTAGGAAATATGCAAAAATCGAGTTTCTTCTATAGAAAGAACAAGTTCTGTGCATGCAAAAACCCGGAAGGCTCGGTGCCGTCCGGGTTTACTGCTGCCGGGATTAGCTGTTCAGCTTATTCCTCGGCATCTTCTGCTTGTTCTTCCTCTTCTTCATTGCCCATCGTATATTCCAATGTATTCATATCGATGCGCACTTCCGTTAAATCACCAGTTTCCATATTATTAAATAAAAACCCGATTTCATCACCGCGAACAATCGGCTGTCCCATCAAAATCAATCTAGACAATTGCTCTTCATTGATGAATGCCTGCAATGCCTCTGACTGGCGCTTGGATTCTTCGTCCTGCAAAATGGTGATCTTTTCCGCTTCCCCCTGCATTGGGAATGATTCTTCGAGCGGGCCTGTATAATCCGTCGTGACTTTCATGCCCGTTCTCAAATCGCTGATGACGGCTTCTGTCGTTTCGCCGCCTTCTGCAAACTGGACTTCGACATCGTCCGCAATTGAGAAGTAAATATTATTGATAAGGATGCGTCCATCCCCAATCTGTGTGATGAACCCTTCTTCTGTCAGGCCTTCCTGTTCAACTGCAATTTCCGGTTCTTCTTCAGTTGCTGCCGGCTCGGCCGGTTCTGTTGGTGCGGCATCATCGGAGCAACCTGCCAATAGCAGGAATCCTGCAAGAAATAAACTAGCTTTTTTCACTTTATCCCAATCCTTTACGCTTAGATTCTTGTTGCAACTCTTAATTTTCAGTTTACCTGCTGAAGCTTGCGCATGCAACTCTGTGCATTAAGCCTGACGGTAGACGAAAATGCCTTGGTCGTTGAGCCGTTCTTCGATCAAGCCGTCTTCGAGCAAGTAATCGACCTGACCGATCGTCTCGGACAGTGTTAAACCGAGTTCTTTTTCGTACGCGTGCGGAAACAGCTGCTGTGTCAATTCGTAAACTGACTGTTCGTGTGAGCGGTCAAGCATGGCGAGCACTTTCATCGCACGCAAATGTTGCTTTTCGAGGCGTGTGGAAACGAGTTCGTGGACATTTCGCACGTCTTCTCCGTGGCCGCTGTAGATGATGTCGATCGGCATCTTCAATAGTCGGCTAAGTGAGGCGTTGTATTGCAGCAAAGACTTTGGACGCCCTTCTTCTGGATTATATGGCGGTTCAATGAGCGGGTTTGATGACACTTTTGCGATGACGTGGTCGCCGCCGATCATCGTTCGTTCTTCCGGATTCCAAAATGACAGGTGGCTTTGGGCATGTCCCAAAGTCTCCAACACATGCCAATCGGCGTGGCCTGGAATTGTATCGCCTTCATTGATGGCCATATCGAGCGGGCGGTTGCCCATTAAATTGAGCGGCCGCTTCATCTTTTTCATCCAAAACATCAAATCACCTGGCACGCCCTCTTCTTTCAAGCGCTCTTGATAAAACGCGTCATGATAATCGAAAAAGGCCTCATCACGGCGCAACCACAAGTCGTTATATGGGTGGCCGTAAAGTTTGGCAGCATCAAAGCCATCAACCCATCCGGCGTGATCCGGATGGTGGTGGGTCAAGACCACTTGCTCGATGTCTTCAGGAGCGACATTCGCCGCTTTCAATCCGGCTTTAAGCGCTTCCCAGGCTTCCGGTGTTTTGGGTCCGGCATCGATCAAGGTCAACGCGTCGCCTTTCAATAGATAAGAATTGACATCTCCGACCGCAAATGGCGTCGGGATGGTGATTTTGATCGGTTCCATCATTCTCACTCCCTTAAAATGAATGTCTATTCACTTATCATACCTCGAATGGCAGGCCCCGTCACGCGGACTAGCCAATTTGACAAATAAAATTTGTTTACTTATAATTTAATAACATATGTAAGCGTCGATGAAGATTAGTACGGATGGTGATGGGTACAAGAGAGTGCTGCCAACGCTGAAACGCCGCACCCCCGCTCCCTTCCTGAACCTGCTTCTGAGCTGCCGTGCAAACACGGCCGTCTGTCCGCGATAAGGACATCGAGTTGTGCAAATGTGCAAACTTAGGTGGTACCGCGGAAACAAGCGTTTTCGTCCTTGGAATAACAGGGATGATTGCGCTTTTTATTTTGAGAAAAGGAAGTGGAACGTATGAAAATTGTATGTGTAGGGGCCGGATCGATGGCTGAGTCCATGATCCACGGCTGGATCAATAAGCGAATTATGAAACCGGAAGAAATCTCCGTCATGAACCGTTCAGATCAGGACCGGTTGGAATTTCTTCATGATGAATACGGCGTTAACATCGTCTGCGACGACAAGACCGAACTGAGAGACGCTGATTTCATCCTCCTTGCGATGAAACCGAAAGATGTCGAAGTGGCATTGAAAGGGATCCGCGAAAAATTGACGGGCGATACCGTCATTGTCTCTGTTGCAGCTGGGGTTTCAATTGAAACCATCCAAAAGCATGTCGGTGATTTCGCCGTTGCCCGTGCAATGCCGAATACCTCTGCGCAAATCGGCAAATCGGCTACTGGTGTCGCCTGGAGCAAATTTGTCACCAAAGAACAGCAGCACTTGCTGAGAAAGCTATTGTCGTCAATCGGCGGCGTGACAGTTGTGGAGGAAGACCAATTGCACGCAGTGACTGGCATTGCCGGAAGCGGTCCTGCGTATCTTTATTATTTCGCGGAGTCCATGGTCCAAGCTGGTATTGATAATGGCTTGTCTTCTGCCGATGCCAAAAAACTTGTGCGTCAAACATTCGACGGTGCAGCAGAAATGCTCCAGCAAGAAGATTTCGGTGAATTGCGCAAGCGCGTGACGAGTCCGAACGGCACCACCGCAGCCGGACTTCAAGCCCTCTATGATAACGACTTCAAGCGCATCGTTGGCGATTGCGTCACTTCGGCTGCCAATCGCTCCCGCGAGCTCGGCAAAGAATTCGAATAAGAACCTCCTTCCCCCCGTGAAAGCGACGACTTTCACGGGGGCTTCTGTTTATCCGAATGTTTTCATCGCTAGAGAAACACGAGAAGCCTTCCGAATCGAAGCCTTCTTGAATTTCCGGTATAATAAGCTCTTGTACAGAGACTGAAGGAGGAATAACACGTGGCAAAACTTTTCGAAGAATTCGAGCTTAAGAGCGTCCATTTTAAAAACCGCATCGTCATGGCCCCGATGTGCATGTACCAAAGCGATAAAGAAGACGGGCATGTTACCGACTGGCATCGTGTCCATTACCCGACGCGCGCAGTCGGTGGTGTCGGATTGATCATCACTGAAGCGACTGCAGTCCAGCCGATCGGGCGCATTTCATCCCGTGACCTCGGCATATGGGACGATGCCCATATCGATGGACAAGCGGAAATCGTCCGTTTGATGAAAGCGAATGGCGCAAAAACCGGCATTCAATTGGCACATGCCGGCAGAAAAGCGACGGTCGATGGTGACATCCAGGCCCCAAGTGCGATTGCCTTCAACGATAAATACAAAACTCCGAAAGCGATGACGATAGATGAAATCGACAAGACCGTCCAAGCGTTCCAAGATGGTGCTGTACGCGCTAAAAAAGCCGGCTTCGACGTCATTGAAATTCATGCAGCCCACGGCTATTTGATCAACCAGTTCTTGTCTCCTTTGACTAACCACCGCACTGATGAGTATGGCGGCACGAGCGAGAATCGCTACCGACTGCTGCGCCGCGTATTGGATGCAGTGAATGCCGTTTGGGACGGACCTTTATTCGTGCGCATTTCGGCAGAAGATTACACAGACGGCGGTATGACGCCTGAACAATATGTCGAGATGACCAAATGGATGAAACAACAGAACGTCGATTTGATCGATGTCAGTTCAGGAGCCGTCGTGCCGGCACAGATCCCAGTCTATCCTGGCTATCAAGTGAATTTTGCGGAAACGATCAAAAAAGAAACACCGATCGCAACCGGTGCTGTCGGCTTGATCACCGAGCCGCGCCATGCAGAAGAAATTCTCCAGAACGGACGTGCCGATTTCATCTTCCTGGCACGCGAATTGCTGCGCAACCCGTATTGGGCCTACACTGCCGCTCAGACGCTCGGAGCCGACATCGAAGCTCCTGTGCCTTATGAGCGGGGGTGGATATGAGACAGTTGCAAAATAGCTGTAATTTAGTATACTGAAAGTAACGAAAAAAACCGGATGCTGTGTGCATCCGGCCAGCTGCATGCCGCCTTTTGAGGGCGGTCGGCTGGACACTATAGGTTTACGAAATAACCGTCAGCCCACGCCAATGGGACGGTTATTTTTTTTTCGGAATGACCAGAATCAAGGATAGGACAAGCGTCAATGCGCTGATCGTCAACCCGACACTTGTGAACACAAGCGAAAATGCTTCTGCCATGGTCATGCTACCACCCCCTTTCTATAGGGAATGGCCAAACCGCCCTCATGCAGCTGTATCTTTATTTTACCACAAACAGAACACTTGTTCTATTGATAACTGTAAAAATAATCAGTAAAAATAACCCAATTTCACGCAATGTTTTCACATAATCGGGCTGCGAACAGAATGCACCTGTTCAATTCATAAAAGCACAACCCCCTTGCCATTCGACGTGGCAAGGGGGTTGTGCTTTTATGGTGTTATTTCTTTATAAACCAAACTTCCTTCGTATCCACGAACAAATCGATCGGTTCTCCGACTGCAACTTTTTCAGCTTGCGAGATAGTAAGCACGCATTCCATAAATTGATGTCCTGCTTTTACTTTCAGGCTGTACATGCCTCGCGAGTATTTCATTTCCTGAACGATGCCTTGAATCCGTACATGGCCTGATTGATCACTTTCCGTTGTTTTCAGTGCTTCTGGGCGGATAATCATGAAATAATCACCGTTTGCCAGCGGCCGATTTACAGCAGCTTCAATTAATTGATCAGTGGAGGCGAAATGGCCGTTTTCGATCACGCCGCCCAAGATATTTCGCAGGCCGAGGAACGACGCGACTGTTGTTGTTTCAGGGCATTCGTATAATTCCCGGGCACTGCCAACTTGTTGCAATTTGCCGTCGCCCATGACCGCGATCCGGTCAGATAACGCGAAAGCCTCATCGCGGTCATGCGTCACGAACAAAACGGTGACACGGAATTCTTTTTGAATGCGGCTCAGCAGCTCGCGCATTTCTACCCTCAATCCTGGATCGAGCGCGCTGAATGGTTCGTCCATCAACAAGACGCGGGGATTTGCCACTAACGCCCGGGCGAGTGCTACGCGCTGCTGCTGTCCGCCGCTCAGTTCGTCGGGAAAGCGGCTTCCGAATCCGCTGAGTCCCACGTGTTCAAGCATGCCGCGCGCTGCTTTCAAGCGTTGCGGTTTACCGACTTTCTGCATTTTCAAGCCAAACGCGACATTGTCTTCGATGGTTTTATGCGGAAACAGCAACGATTGTTGAAATACCATGGCGAATCTTCTTGATTCAGGTGGCACATTCGTCAGGTTTTCATCCCCCACCCAAACCTCTCCGCCATCTGCTTCCAATAAGCCCGCGACTAGTTTCAGCAAAGTCGTCTTGCCACAGCCAGAAGGGCCAAGAAGCGAAAAGAACTCACCTTCACGAATGGCCAGCCGGACCGGACGAAGCATGAACGAATTTTCTTCTCTTGGCTGTGCGGATTTGTAGCGCTTTTCCATATTTATGATACGCAAATCGTTCACGGTTTCACTCCTTTCGACTGATTCTGTGAGGCTTTATTCATTTGATAATAGCGTTTTAAAGCGGCATCCATGATGATCAAGGCCAAAATAGCGATCACTGCATAAAGCAATGAATAAGCCGATGCTATGCCTGGATCTCCCCCACTGATGAACGGAAACAACAAGATGGGCAGAGTGACCACTTGGCCGGCACCGATAATGAAGGTGATTAAGTATTGGCTTAAGGAAATCAAAACGCTTAAACTTGCGCCAGCCAAGATGCCGGGCAAAAGATGAGGCAGCACGACATGAAAGAATCGCGGCATCGCGCCTGCTCCCAACATGCGCGCTTGGTCTTCCCAATCAGTTGACAAGGTTTGATAGCTGATCATGACCGCCCGGAACATATATGGCAAAGTCGGTGCGATATGCGCCAACACAACTCCCAAAACGGTTTCCGTCAAGCCGAGCCGCAAAAAAGTTAAGTGGATTCCCATGACCGAGATAAAAGGCGGAATGATGATCGGCGCAAAAATGATCGCCTCAAACAACCACCTGCCCCGGACCCGATAACGCATCAAGGCGTTGGCTGCCGGTACTGCCAGCACGATATTTATAGCCGTTACGATCAGCGCAATCCATAAGCTGATGCCGACCGCTTGCCATGTACGCCCGTCATTGACGACATATTCCCATGCGCGAAGGCTCCAGGCTTGCGGAACCACATCCGGCCAGCGCCAGCCGAATGACAAGCTCGTTAAAATCAAGGGAACAAATGGGACGATGACAAAAATGAATACTCCAATGAATAAAAACAAGGACAGGAACCTCGGATGTTTTTTCATTATCCCCATCCCTTCAGTACATTCCAGCGCTTACTGAAATAATACGCTACAAGGCCCAGCAAAATCGTAATCGCTGCGAGGATCATATTGACCGCCAGTGCTTCGGGACGGTCCGCAAGTGTACCGCTTGTATAAAGCTGGTACGAATAAACCGGCAGCACACTCGGATAAGTGACACCGAGCAGATACGGCACTTCAAAAGCGGAAAACGTAAACACGAAGATGATGAATGTCGCAACCATCCATGCCGGCATCATGACAGGCATCACCACTTCACGGATGAATTGCCAGTTTCCCGCACCGAAAACGCGAGATACTTCTCGCCAGGAGCCATGGATGCGCGACAGCACTGGATACAGCATAAGAGCCACAAATGGTGCTTCTTTCCAAGCGTAAGTAAAAATAATACCCCAGCCGAACGTGTCATTGACGAGCACCGGAAAATCCGCGATGTCGTCGATCCAGCCAATCGCTGCGAGAATTCTCGACACAAAACCACTTTGCATAAACAGCAGTACGATGATATAACCGGTGACCAGATGCGGTATGGTCAAGGGCAATTGGAACAGTCGATGCCAAACCTTCGGTGATGTGGTTTTCATGGCATCATTCAGGAAAAACAATGCTATAGCAACAAGCGCTCCGATGATAGCGGACAGGAGTGAAGACAATGCCGCGATCCGCAGCGTGAGCGTCAGTGATTTCCAAAAAGCGTCGGAACTTAAGAGCCTGTCATAGGCCGCCAAGTTTAGCTCTGTCTGTCCAATCGCAGGAAAATAACCGAAGCTTTTCAGTAAACCATCAAAAATCCCCCCGAAAAACAGGAGGATAATTGCAGCGGCAGCCGGCAGCAGCAAAAGATAAGGCTTACTCTTTCGCCACATGTTCGGTCCACCCTTTTTCAATGATATCGATATAATCGGAAGACAATTCAGGCAAGCGGTTTTGTTCCAATTCTTCTATTGAAAGTGTCGCTTCCCCAAGATCTACTTCATTCATCGCTTGTTGCTCTTCAGGCGATAATTTCTCCAAGTCAAGCGCCGTCAAATCACCCCAGTTCTCAGGCGATAACTTCGCGGTCTGCGCAGCTGGCGACATCAGTTCATTGATCGCAACAAGGGCTCCCGCTTTATCCGATGCATTAAAGGGAATCGACAGGAAATGCGTATTTGCAAGCGTCCCCCCGTCCAATAGATAAGTGCGGGTCGACTCCGGGAAACGCCCTTTCAACACTTCACTCGCAGCGAGTGCCGGATCGTAGCTCATGGTCATCCCAATTTCACCGCTCGCAAACAATTGGTCTTGTTTCGCCAAGCTTTCAGGATAGGTCTCGCCCTCCCGCCATAAATACGGCTCGATGCTATTCAAGTATTGCCACATTGGCTCGAGGCGCTGTTCCAAATCTTCTATCTCTGCAGCAGGCTGCTGATACTGCTCGTGGCCGCCGGTTGTTTCATACAACACGTGGCGGACAAAAGCGCTGCCTGTAAAATCAGGTGGCGCGGGATATGTGAATTGCCCTGGATGTTCCTTTACCCAGTCGGCGAGTTCATCCATCGATTTCGGCGGAGTTTCGTATTGGGCTTCATCATGCACGAATACGAATTGCGCCTTGCCCCACGGTGCTTCTAAGCCTTCCACCGGTTCCCCGAAATCCTCGGAAACTTCCGGTGCAGCCGCATCGACATAGTCGTTGAAGTTTGGCAATTGGCCGGTGAAATCGCCCCATAGCAAGCCATTGTCTTTTGCGGCTTTGAAGTTTTCGCCGTTGATCCAGACGATGTCCATGCTGCCATCGGTTTTACCGGCCGTTTTTTCGTCGAGCAATTGGTTGATGATATCTTGCGCGTCATTCATCGGCACTCGGTTCAATTCGATGCCGTGCTGTTCTTTCATGCGCGGGGCGACCCATTCATCCAAATAATTGTTGATGTTATCGTTCCCGCCCCACATGTACATATTAACTTCCTGGCCTTGTGCCGCTTCTTGAATCACTTTCCAGTCATCTGTCAGCAAGCTGTCTGCATCTGAAGATTCGCTCGCCTCTTCAGACGAACAGGCCGACAAGGTTAGCGCCACAATGCTAAATGCCGTTATTGGATATCTTTTCATTGGTCCCACGTCCTAATCCCTTTTATGCTGCTTCTCTGTATCTATAATCACTTACGCATCAATAAAGAATCTCATTTATTCCGATCCATTCGTTTTGCCGTCTCTTTTCGATTCCAGCGGTTGCGGATCACAATCGGAACGACGGTCAAAATGATGAATACCACAACCGCTGCTGCAATGATTTTCGGGTTGCCGCTGACAAAACTGCTGCCGAGAAAATTATAGGCGAACGTTCCTGGAATGATGCCGATCAATGTCGCGAGTGCGAACGATGTGAACCGCACTTTAGCGATCGCCGCCATATAGCTGATCAAGTCGAAGTTGATGACCGGAATCAAACGGAACAGCAGGACATATAAAAATCCGTTCTGTTCCATTTGTTTCTGAAATTTCGCGGCATTTCCTGTCCAATCTTTCGTTGTGATGCTTTTTCCTACCGACTTGGCAACAAGAAAGGACAACATCGCCCCTAGAGTTGCGCCAATGATGGTGTATAGCGTACCCATCCAAGCACCAAAAGCTAAGCCTCCGGCAATTGATAACACCGAAGCTGGGAAGAATATGAGCGGTCTGATGGTGTAGACGATTATATAAACGACTGGCGCCCACAGCCCGAATGACAAAATCCAGCTTCGGATATCTTCCGCCTCCACATCAAAGACAGAGCGGCTGAGCCAAATGACTAAGCCAATCGCAATAGCCAAAAGCAGCCATTTGACGACACGCTTTTTATTCATGAATTACGCGTGTGTGTCGAAATGCTTGAATAGCGTTTTTTCATTTCGTCATAACGTTTGCGGTTAACCCCGGCATCTGAGTATCCGACGCGTGAAGCCGAGCGGAACTCAATTTGCTGTGCTGCATCGTTAAAGTAAAACTCAATATCGTCTTTGTATTTCATCAGTTTACTCGTCGCGACTGAATAGACATAATCATTATTCACTTGCACAATCCGAACGCCCTCATAGCCCTTCAGCATGCCGAGCAAGTTCTTTTTTGCCTGCTCTTTGCTGCCATTGTACGGCCACGCTGGAACGAATTTATCGCGGTCAGTCGTCTGCGAGGAAACGGCATTCGGCGTCGAAGGCATTTCTTTTAAGCGCCCGTTTTTCACTCCGAGTTTTGGCTTGGTGTTATTTTGGATGGCCATATTGGAAATGGCAAATCCAGCCGCTGCTGCCGCTCCATACAAGCCGATTTTTCCGATTGGCAACTCGCCGTCTTTTGCTTTATTGAAGGTTTTGACGACGGGTTGATTCAGTAAATTATCGACATAGACTTTCTTGCCGATTTTTACCAATACTTCACTATAAGTTGGATATGGATGAATCACACCGGATAGTTTCCCCATATTGATGCCAAGTGTTTTGAGTGTCTGAATTTGGCTGATAATTTCGCCGGCGCGATCTCCTAGGATACTAGCCCCGAGGATATGGCCTTTTTTATCGAGTACGATCTTCACTTTGCCGATCGACCCTTGTTTCGTATTGGCACGATCGATGTCCGCATAGTCGTGTTCGTAGACACGGATCGAATCACCGTATTGTTCGCGTGCCTGTGATTCAGATAAGCCAGAATGACCGAGTTCCGGATCCGTGTATGTACACCAGGTCACATGATCGTAATTCATTTTGCGATTGATCGGCAGAATGGCATTTTGCGTTGCCGTAATGCCTTGTGCGTTCGCCATATGCGATAGTTGGTAAGGGCCGACGACATCTCCAATGGCGTAGATGCCCTTGGCGGTCGTTTCCATATGCTCGTCTACATGGATACGTTTCTTATCGTACTCGACCCCAGCAGTTTCCAGGTTATAGCCAGAGACATTCGCTTGGCGGCCGAGCGCAACGAGAAGCCCTTCATTCGACACAAGCGTTTCCTTGCCGTCTTTTTCGACTGTCAAATTAATTTGGCTGCCCTTTTGTGCCACTTTTACCGCTTCTGCGCCCACATGAATCGTCACCCCTTCTTCGATGAGTCGCTGCTGGATCATCAGCGCGAGTTCTTCGTCGTCGTTGGACAAGATGCGATCCGATTTTTCCACCAGCGTCACTTTTACGCCAAGGCGGTTGAGCGCTTGGCTCATCTCGACACCAATTGGGCCAGCGCCAAGTATCGTCATCGTTTCCGGGAAGGATTCCAATTTAAAGATCGTTTCATTGGTCAGGTATTCCACTTCGTTCAAACCATCGATCGGTGGCACCATAGGAGTGGAGCCTGTAGAAAGGATGATTTTTTTCGCTTCGATCGTTTCCCCTTCCACTTCCAATGTATTTGGCCCCGTGAATGTGGCGTAGGCATTGAGAAAGTCGATGCCGGATTCTTTCAATACTTCCGGTGATTCACCGGCGTATACTTTTTGAATGACTTTTTGGATGTCTTTCAATACTTCCGAAGTGTCGATTTTTAGCTCTGGCGAATATTTTTTAGCGTGATGGACTTCTTTCGCGATATTGATGAGTGATTTGCTTGGAATACAGCCGGACCATGTACATTCTCCGCCTGGCAAATTCTTGTCGATGAGAACGGTCTTTTTTGAAAATCCAGCAGCTGTAAAAGCGGCTGTCAGACCTGCTGCCCCTGCCCCGATAATTGCAACATCATATTTTTTGGCCATTTATACCAAATCCTTTCTTGGTGGTGAATTAAATATATCTTAACAAAGACTTCTATACACTTACCCTTATTTACCCTCGAATAGTCTGCTTATAAAAAATCCTCTCAGTTTAAAGAGTTCCGTCGGTGGTCTAAACGATGATATGCTCTATACTTAGAATATCTTTTACATGAAAAGGTGAATCATATGCTTGATACATACGCCAGAAAATACGTACAACCGGCAGTCGATAAAACTGCCGACTATTTATTGAGAAAAGGCTGGACGGCTGACGGCGTGACCAAGACGGCATTCGCCATCGGCATGTCATCAGGCGTCTTCATCTACCTGAATCAGCCAGCCTTGGCGCTTATCGCGCTTTGGCTATCCGGATTTTTGGATGTGGTCGACGGGACGATGGCGAGAAAAACAAAACCGTCTCCATGGGGCACGCTGCTCGACATCAGTTTTGATCGGCTAGTGGAAATCAGCGTCATTTTAGGCCTCGCTTTCCGTTTTCCGGACTCTATGTGGGCTTTGCTTTTACTGAGCGCATCGATTATCGTCGCCATGACCGTTTTCTTAACTGTCGGTGCATTATCCGAAAAACAAGGGATGAAATCGTTCTATTATCAAGCTGGGCTTGCAGAACGGACAGAAGGGTTTATCTTATTTAGTTTGATGATTGTCTTTACGCCTTATTTAACGGCGATCACTCTACTGTTTATCGCCGTTCAGATTTTCACCATTTTTCAGCGCATGGCCGAAGCCAAGCGCATTTTGTTATAAGGGGTGTGAACATGAAAATTATTGTCTTGGTCGGCGGCGGCCACGCCCATTTGCATTGCCTTGCCCAATTCGCAAAAAAGCCGCGGGAAGATGTGCAATTGGTGCTCATCTCGCCTGCGGCCTATCAATATTATTCTGGGATGTTTTCAGGATTCACTGAAGGGGTTTACGGTTTAGATGAGATTCGCATCGACTTGAGTCAACTCGCTAAAAAAAGCGGTGCGGCTTTCTATCAAGACACCATTTGTTCTATTGACCCGAAATCCCGCATACTGACAGGCCAACATGGCGAGATCTATCCTTATGATGCAGTGTCTTTTGACATCGGATCACAGATGGATAGCCCCGAAGCGCTGGAAAAATACATCTCGCCGATCAAGCCCAACTACCATTTCCCGAAACAATTGCTGAAGTTTCGGGAATCCGCCAAGCCGGTCATTGTCGGAGGCGGCGCATCAGGCGTCGAATTGGCCTTTTCTACACACGCTTGGCGCACGCGGCGGCATTTTTCTGATGTTTTATTGTTCAGTTCAGGTGTGCTGCTGTCAGCTCAAGGAGCGGCTGCTTCCGAGAAAGTGGAGGCCATCGCCCGTAAAAAAGCGCTGCTCTTTCATACGGATGTAACAATAGAAGATATCGATGAAACGTCCGTTACCGCAAGCACCGGCGACTCCTATCCCCAATCAGACATCCTCTGGCTGACTGGACCGAAAAGCTCAGAGCTATTCGCCCACTCAGGGATGCCTGTAGATCGTGCTGGATTTCTCGCCGTTACAGAGACGCTGCAATCGATACGATTTCCAGAAGTCTTCGGAGCAGGTGACTGCGTCTCGATCAACCGCTATCCAAACCTTGCGAAAAACGGCGTCTATGCAGTTCGCCAAGGCCATGTGCTGTGGGGGAATCTACTGAATTTCCTCGACGGAAATCCATTATCGGCTTTCATTCCGCAAAAACGCTATGTAGCCATCCTCTCCACGGGTGGCGGCGAAGCTTTATTAACTTACGGACAATGGAGCATGCACGGCAAACTCCCATGGAAACTCAAGCAATCGATCGACAAGAAATTCATGAGGGCTTATCAAGGGATCTATGAGTAAACTGGCGGATAACCCCTCCACTTGATATTGCATTCATCATCGAGCAAGTGAGGCATGCCCACATTCCAGAATAGCATCTTGAAATTTTTTCCCTTTCTCGCTATAATTCTTTATACAGTAGTTGAATCATCTCCCGCGGCCATTCTGCGGGTTCCATGACAGCTAGGTAGGTTAATGGAAATCAAAAAATGCAGCATAGGCTGCCATATTGGAATTGCGCAGAGTATATACCTGACAATAGAGCTGGGAATAACGCCAAAGAGAATGAATCATTCTTTTTGGCGTCTTTTTTTATGCTATAAGCAGTGAGCAATGAGTGGATAGGCATTTAAATGCAATTCAACGCCCCTCCCCTAAACTCTCTTGCCCTTATAGGTCGACAGCTCTCAGGGATTCGAAAAGCGCCGGCCAATGCCCTTTTAAAAATGGCCAGAAAAGCACAGAGAAAGTATAAAGAACTAGCCGGCATCTATACGCCGGAAAGGAGCCTGTAAATTATGCATGATGCAAGACCTGTTCAATCAGAAGTTTCGGGATACATTTCCAATCTGCTGCGCCAACATTTTGGCAAAGGCCCGGCTTCTGTTTACGTCACACTGAAAAGGCCTTATATTACCATTCATTTTCGTGGATTTGTCAGCCCCATGGAAAAAATTCTGCTCGATCAAGAAGAAGGCAAACGAGTATTGGAAACACGCAACGTCATGTTCAATGCCTTGAAACCCGAAATTTTAAATGAGCTGTTGACCATTACCCAATTGGAATTTACCGAATTATACGCTGACTGGAACCTGACGTTAAAAAGCGGCATGTTCATTGGCGTAATGAGTGAAGAATGCATCAAAGATCCACTAGAATGGCCGGAAGATACAGAGCGTGACATTTTCCATAAACAAGTGGAGCGGGAAAACGAAGAAGCTGCACGTATCCCTGATAAGATCGAAACCATGTGGATGAGCAACCGGACTTTGCTGTTAAAGCGCAGCGGCGTTTTGGTGGGCATCGAAAAAGCATTGATTGAAGACGGGTTTATTGAAATCTTGAAATTGGCGAAACGACCATTGGAACAAAAACTTTTGAAATCCGCTCCGTTGAATCATTCCTTGCAAAGGGAGATCGATGAAATTTTCATGGATTGGAACTTCAGCCAAGACGTCGGATATATTGCGTTCATCCTATCCGCCGAACCTCGGCTATAAAATAAAGCAGTGCCACTGAATACGTTTATTCAGTCAATGCACCAGCCCCGAATTCTCCTATCTGGCCAAATAAAATTAGTGGAGGGTCTTAATCCCTTCGGAAAAGGGGCTGCTCGGATTGGCCGCTCTCCTAAGTTTTGTGTTAAAGACCTCCTAAAACGGGTATGGCTTAATACACAAACATAAAAGGAGGAAGTTTACATGGATCCGATTATCTGGCTTTACATAGCACTTGGAATCATTGTCCTGGGCCTAATCGTCGCCGTCGTCGGTGTCGTCATGCTGTTATCCGGCATCAAGGAGCCGATGAAAGAAATGAAAGGTTCAGCTGATAACTTGAAAGGCCGCATGGACAAGCTGATGCTAGAAACGACTCATTTGCAACACACGACAAATGAGTTAAAAGAAGACATCCAGCAAAAATCCGAGAAAGTGGCTGTCTTAGTCGACGGGGCAAAAGGAACGATCAATTCAGTCATCGACATGAATTCGGTGGTCCGCAGCATCACGTCTGGCATTTCCAAAAAAGTCGAGAACGACCCCGCCAACCGTTTTCAAGTCAACCAGTATAGTAATAATGCAGCCGGCTTGATGAAATACTTGGATAAGCAGAAAAATCAGGATCAAGCCTATACTCCTGAATCCAACGTCCGAAAAGAACAAATCAAAACGTATTAATACGCATATCGCCTTGTTTTGCAAACAGATCACCCCCTTCCCGTCTTGATTACGGGAAGGGGGTTTTGTAATGTTTCAGGGCTGAACAGGGTTGTGTCGATCAATACTTGATTTGACAATATATATTAATAAAAAGATAATATGAATATATTACCATTTTCGTTGTACATGTTTGCCGTCCACTCTATTGACGGCATGGATGAATTTCTCACATTGACCTGGAGGTGCCTCAGACCACATGATTAAAAAGACGAACAAATTATTCATTCTTCCTGCAATGCTTCTCTGCTTGGCCGGCTGCTCTGCAGCAGATGACAACACACAGCAAAAAGATGAAACGGCCACTGAATCCCCTTCTGCTGCTGAAGAATCGGCCGCAGAAAACCGCACAGTCGACACGGCTTCGCTTCAATTTTCAACGGTTGAAGAGCGTTTACAGCTGGATTTGTCAAATGCTCCGTATAGCGGGGAGCAGTATGAGAAAGATGCCATGATGGAAAAATTGGCAGCCGTGGATGAAAGCCATTCGGCAGAAGATATTTACTTGGAAATGCTGGCACTGGCTGGTGAAGACTACCGGGAATTCGACAAGTTTATATCCAATGTCGATACTTCTTTTGAATCGGCTAGCGCACAGCCTGGCGAAATGAACGAACAAGGATCTACCGACCCGCAACAAGTTAATATCGCTGTTCTTTTCGACTCCAGCGGGAGCATGGCTGCTGATATCGGCGGCACCTCTAAAATTCAATCCGCCAAAGAAGCAGTCAGCTCCTTCGTTAGTGGACTGCCTGAGTCAGCAAATGTCTCTCTCACCGTATATGGCCATAAAGGGACAGACAAAGCCGCGGATAAAGAACTGTCTTGTGAAGCGATTGAAGAAGTATACGAATTAGGCGAGTTCTATGAACAACAGTTCACCGATGCGCTCGAATCCTTCTCGCCCGCCGGCTGGACGCCGCTTGCCTCAGCCTTAGCATCCGCACAGAATCTTTTTGATGATCAAGCAAGCGGCGAATCTGAAAACTTGATCTACGTAGTGAGTGATGGCATGGAGACGTGCAATGGCAATCCTGTAAAACAGGCGGAACAACTGAACCAGTCCGGCGCAAAAGCAATTGTCAACATCATCGGTTTTGACGTAGAAAATGATGGTCAAAAACAATTGAAAGATGTAGCTGATGCTGGAGACGGCACTTATTCTACCGTTCGCAATGAACAGGAGCTAAAAGCATTTTTTGAAAAGGAAACGACAAGAATCATTAACGAATGGTACCAATGGGAATCCGAGAACCTAAATAAAGTGTACAAATCCGAAACTGAGCGCATCAACGAACTGTACAACCAGGAAACCGAATTCATCAATGAGACATATGATGAGGAAACCCGATTCAAGGAACTGAGTTATGAATTAGAAAAAGCTGCTGAAATCGACGGAGCGGCAGTTCGCAAGCTAATCAGCGCAACGGCGATCGATATGAGGCAATTTGCTAGAAGCACTTCCACTGATTTGCGCAAAGAACTTCGCAGCGGCGGCAATGAACATAGAGAAGAAACGCGGGATAAGGCGCAAGAAGAACGTGAAGAGTTGCGGGAAGACGGCGATTGAAACGATGCAGGTCTTCGACTGCAAGACTACCGACCTCTCCGACATCTTCATTTCTTAGGAATATTAAAAAGACAGCCAACTGGCTGTCTTTTTTTCAGAGTGTTAAAGAAGTCTATAATCTGCTATGAATGAAAAAGCAAATCACTATTTCTACATTCAAAAATCAATGTTCTATCTGAGTATTTGGAGAAGCGTTTGCTCGACTCCTGTGGGACTAGCGGGTTTGAGAGACCCCGCAGGAACGAAGTGACGAGGAGGCTCGATTCCCGCCCCACGGAAAGCGAGCGATAAGCTTCGGAAAATACACCTACTTTACTTTCTCGACAGCCTGAAAAAAAAGAATTTCCTGGACATTATCAATCCGCTTGCGAATAGCAATAAAGCCACGTACGCCGGCAGGATATGGATAAAGCTTGTATAGCCGATGACGTAGTGAATAATGATAGCTGCGCCGAACAGAAACGTATACCAGACCCACCGCTGGCCTTCTTTGCCCTTTGACTATCCAAAAGAAAGCCAGCTTTGGAGTCTCGTAAGCGAGTTCCAGATCGAAACTGGCATAAAATTCGATGGAACGTTTTAAATCCCGAACCGGTAAATGAGCTTCGTAAAGGCCTTTAATCATTGAATTCTCTCCTTTATTTTTCTTATGGCTTTTATCTTTTTTAAGTCTTTTTAGATGTGCAATTGCTCATTAGGGGCTTTGAAATGTTAATGCTGCTCTTTATTCAATAGCAGTACCCACCTTCCCCTTGTTCGCCAATGCCTCTTTTAATACCATTAACGCCACTTCATGATCGTCCATGACCTGATGCACCTGTTCCGGCTCAACCCATATACGTGCGGTCGTCTCGTGTTGACCTAAAAACGGAAAGCATTTTGTAATGTCCACTCGGTAGAAGAGTTGATATCCAATTTTTGGATATTTAAAATTTCCCATAAATTTCTCGTTTCCCGAATGGTCTACTTTGATTGCACCGATATAAGTAAAATCTCCATCTATGTATGCCTCTTCATATATTTCACGGCGCAATGCCTGTTCAGGGCTTTCCCCATTTTCTACGTGGCCGCCGGGAACATTAAATCCTCGCTCCTTCACTTGAACGAGTACCAGTTTTCCATCTAGAAAGCAGTAGCCATGAACACTGGTCACGATGTCGCTTCCTTTGAGTGGTTTATAGGGCTGCCAGGTCAGGCCCACAGTCTGGCCATCCCACATGACATAAGATTGATTTCTCACGAATCTCTCATCCTCCAAACGACTAGATATGACATTTTCCAGTTTTTCCGGATTTTTAATAGTTTAGCTTTTGTTCTCGTGCCGCTCTCCCTGAAGCATCTTTTTCAATATCCCCAGATTGGCTTCATAGAATGCGAAATTCTTCTCCAGGCCCCGCCTTTGGCTCCAGCCGATGCTGTTAAAGGCATCAATGAAGCGATAAAAGGGCAAGACGGCTCGCAAATCGATCATCGGCCGGATGCTGTTATAGCCCTCCTCATAAGAGGTAAGCAAGGTAGGATCCGACTTTAAAAAATCACGGTGAATTTTAGTGAAATCGATTTCTGTCGATCCGAAGCGGACACTTTCAAAATCGATCATTCCAGAAACCTGTTCTTCATCTACAATGATATTGGCTGGCCGGAAATCCATATGGACAAAGCTTGGCCCGTCCGGTTCTGGAAGCTCGCCTATCATCTCCTCAAACTTGTGTAAGCTAGCCGCATATAGATCCTTATCCAATACTTCTTTTGCATCTTCCGCGAAGCTATAAAACTGCTTTTTAATAAATTCATGCCAACGGAAAAATTCGTTTTGTATGGCGCCGCTTGCAGTATTGTTAGGAGGTTTGACTTGATGCATGGACGCCTGCAAGGCGCCGATTTGATACGCGATTTCTGGAGAAGCTGTTACGGACAATGGCTTCCCTTTCAGTTCAGACAGCAGAAAAGCCCCTGGACAGTTATCGTCACCCGCCCAATAATCAAGCAGCTTGGGAATCGGGACATGACCGGCCAGGATTTCATATGCCGCCAGCTCGCGTTCATATTTCACGCGGGTATATGGGATTTTCACAAAGACGGATTCTCCATTTTGTAAGGTGCATTTGTAGACCGTTGAACTGAAAGAATCTTCGACTTCGTCAACGGAAATCACTTGCAGCTTGAATTGCTTTAACACCTGATTCAACATGGATCTCTCACCTCAGTTCTTAGTAATATTTAAACTTCTTTTTTCCAGATATCTAACAGGACGGATAGCAATTATATGAAAACATTAAATATTTATTGACCCATTTTACCGACAGCTTGCGGGCCGAATAATAATACGAGTTTCATAGCGCCTCCAATTGTAGGTGCCGGTAATCAAACCCTCCCAGCAACCACCTGTACTTGTAAATATTAGTATATCAAAAGCACTTTTAGATTCGTCTCGTTTTCAGAAATTTTCCATAAAAGATCGATCGACTATATAATCAATTAATCGATGCATTAGAAAAACCCGAAGCCACTTCGCTTCGGGTTTTGTCGTTAGTTCATATGCTTGCGCTGGAAATCGGAAATGCTCTCGTATTCTTCTTTCAGCAAACGCGATAAGCGGATATAGATCGGAAGCAGTTCACGGTAAATATTGCTCGCTTCCGTTTCCGGATGATGCGTGTGAGTGCTGCCGATCATTTCAGAGACGATGCTGAAATCCTCGATCTCGCCCGTGGCGTACATGCCGAGGACCACTGCGCCGAGACAAGAACTTTCAAAGCTTTCCGGGATGATGACCGGCTTGTCGAAGACGTCTGCCAATAGTTGGCGCCACAACTCAGAGCGGGCAAAACCGCCGGAAGCTTGTATGCGTGCCGGCTCTCCTGTCAATTCCTCAACTGCCAGCAGCACGGTATACAAGTTGAATACGATGCCTTCGAGTACAGCGCGGATCATATGCTGCTTCTGGTGATGGATGCTGAGGCCAAAGAACGACCCTCTGGCATTGGCATCCCAGAGCGGTGCCCGTTCCCCTGTCAAATAAGGGTGGAATAATAGCCCGTCAGCTCCTGGTTTGACGGTGGCAGCGATCTTCGTCAATACGTCGTACGTATCAATCCCGAGGCGTTTTGCCGTTTCCACTTCAGAAGACGCGAATTCATCGCGCAGCCAGCGCAAGATGATGCCGCCGTTATTGACCGGGCCACCGATGACCCAATGATTTTCCGTCAGTACATAACAGAAAGTCCGCTCTTTCGGGTCGGTTTTCGGCACCGGTGATACCGTGCGGATGGCACCGCTCGTCCCGATGGTCACGGCAATGACGCCGGGATCGATGGCATCGACGCCGAGATTGGCCAACACGCCGTCGCTCGCCCCGATGACAAACGGAATGTCTTCTCGGACACCCATGAATGCAGCGAACTCCGGTGCGACTCCAGTGAACTGCTCGGTCGTCGGCACGAGGCGCGGCAGTTTTTCTGTCGTGACACAAGATACATCCAATGCGCCTTGGTCCCAGTCGAGCTGTTCCAAATTAAACAAGCCAGTAGCTGAGGCGATTGAATGATCTTCGACGTATTCTCCGAAGAACTTATGGAAAATATAGCTCTTGATGCTAATGAACTTTGCGGTAGCTTGGCAGATTTCCGGTTTATCATCCTGCAGCCACAAAAGTTTTGATAACGGGGACATCGCATGGATCGGCGTGCCGGTCCGCAAGTAAATGTCATGCCCGTTCAAGTTTTCTTTAATGTGCTTCGCATGCTTTGAGCTTCTCGTATCTGCCCAAGTGATGCTGTTGGTCAAAAGTTCTCCTTGAGCATCCACGGCAATCAGGCTGTGCATCGCTGAACTGAACGACAAGAGCTTTAATGACTCCTTGCTGATTTCGCTTTTTCTCAAGGTTTCCCGGACTGCTGTCAGGACGGCGCGAAAAATTTCTTCCGGGTCCTGCTCGGCGGTTAATTGGTTCGGCGTGTGCAAGGGATAGAAAACTGTATGGCTGTCTTTAATTTGCCCTGCTTTGTTGAATAGGACAGCTTTTGTGGAAGTGGTCCCTATATCGACCCCTAAATAATAGGCTTGTTCAGGCATGTTCTTCTTCCTTCCTTATAGCAGAAAAAGAAAAAGGAGAATCCCTTTTTCTTTTTCTGTACTCATGTGATAAAGAAACTCAAAATCAATACTACCACGAATCCGGTGAGGCCGATGATGGTTTCCATCATAGTCCAGGATTTCAATGTGTCTTTGACGCTCATTCCGAAATAACGGTTAACAAGCCAAAAGCCGGAATCGTTTACGTGAGACAAAACTGTAGCACCTGCAGCGATGGAAATTACGATCAAACCGAGTGCTGGTCCAGTTGTTCCGGTAATTTCCAGAAGCGGTGCAATCAAGCCGGCAGCCGTTACCATGGAAACGGTAGCCGAGCCTTGAGCTACGCGGACCGCTGAAGCGATCAAGAATGCCAAGACAATCGGCGGAAGCGCAGAATCGCCCATCATTTGGCCAAGCACATCACCGACACCTGAGTCGATGAGCACTTGTTTGAACACGCCACCAGCCCCTGTAACAAGGATGATGATCCCTGCAGGTTCAAGTGCTTTCGTTGCAATGTCTTGAACTTCCTGGCGCGAATATCCGCGGCGTGTACCGAGGAAGAAAAACGTCAGGATCGTAGCGATCGTCAAGGCGACGAATGGATGTCCAAGGAAAGTCAAAATCTCGCGGATTTGGTTCCCTTCTTCCAAAATGACGGCTGACAAGGTGTTAAAGAGGATCAATACGAGTGGAATCAAAATCAAGGAAATGATCATGCCAAAGCTTGGCAATTCTTTATCATATTCCTGTTCCTTGATGTCCATGTAATCCGGGATCGTCAAATGAATACGCTTCCCTATGTAACGTCCGAAAACAGGTCCAGCAAGAATCATCGAAGGAATACCTGCTAGCACCCCGAACAGGATGACCCAGCCAAGTTCCGCACCGACCAGTTCCGCAACCGCAATCGGCCCCGGAGTTGGTGGGATGAAGCTATGTGTAACAGCAAGACCCGCCAATAGCGGAATTCCGTAATGCAACAGAGATTTGCCGGTCTTTTTCGCCAAGCTGTAGACGATCGGCACTAAAATGATGAAACCGACATCGAAAAATACTGGAATGGCAACGATGAAACCTGTTACGCCAAGAGCCCACGGTGCTTTATCTTCTCCGAATTTCGCAATCAGTGTAGCGGCTAATCGTTCTGCGCCGCCGGAAACTTCAAGCATCTTACCAAACATGGCACCTAGGCCGACGACGACTGCGACAAAGCCGAGTGTCCCGCCCATGCCGTTTTGAATCGATTGAATAACATCCCCAAGCGGCATGCCTGCCGCGATGCCGAGCAGTAAACTTACCAATAATAACGCGACGAATGCGTGCAATTTCGTACGCATGACCAAAAATAGTAAAACGAAAATGCTTGCGACCGCGATGATAATTAATGTTGAACCATCCATGTAATTTCCCCCTCTTCAGATAAACAATAATTTATTTCTTGACGACTGCGTGCCCGCCGAATTCGTTGCGCAGTGCCGCAACCACTTTTCCTGTAAACGTATCATCTTCAAGCGAACGGTAGCGCATCATCAGTGACATCGTGATGACCGGTGCCGGCACATTCAAGTCGAGTGCCGTTTCCACTGTCCATTTCCCTTCACCTGATGAGTTCATAACCCCTTTGATGCCATCAAGTTTTTCGTCTTTCGAGAAGGCATTTTGCGTCAAGCCCATCAAATAAGAGCTAATGATCGAGCCGTTGTTCCAGACGCCGGCCACTTTTTCGTAGTCGTAGTCGAAATCACTCTTATGGAGGATATCAAATCCTTCAGCAATCGATTGCATCATGCCGTACTCGATGCCATTGTGGATCATTTTCATGAAATGCCCGCTGCCTGATTTGCCTGCGTAGAGATACCCGCCCTCAACTGAGATGTCGCGGAAAAGCGGTTCGATGTCGTTGAACTTTTCTTCGTCCCCGCCGATCATTGCGCAAATCCCGTGACGCGCGCCTTCTGTTCCGCCGCTTGTGCCGCAGTCGAAGAAATAAATTCCGCTCGCTTGCAATTCCTCAGCTCGTCGTACCGATTCTTTGTAGTTCGAGTTGCCTCCGTCAATAATGGCATCGCCTTTGTCTAAAAGCGGTACCAATTGTTTGATGACCGATTCCGTAATTTCTCCGGCTGGTACCATCAACCACACTGTACGCGGCGCCTGAAGGTTCTGCACCAATTCCTCGAGAGACCCCGCTACTTTGAAACCGCTTACTTCCAATGCGTTTGCATCATGCCCTACCACTGTGTGGCCATGGTCTGTTAAATTGAGTGCCAAGTTCTTGCCCATCTTGCCCAAGCCGATAATTCCGATTTCCATTATATAACCTCCCGTGAAATAAAAGAATATTTTTCTTTAGTGAACTTAGTATATCAAATATTTTTCCATATACAAGCGTGTTATGATAGAAATATAAAAAAACTTCAAGCAACAGAAAGAGGCGTGGCAGAATGAAACAACAACAATTCGCATTGGCAGCCATCCGTGGCAGTTACCGCAATTTCAGTGAAAAGGAAAAGAAAATCGCCGATTACATCTTAAATGATCCCCGCAATATCATCCATTTGACGATCAACCAAATTGCCGATGAGCTCGGGCTGGCAGAATCGACCGTCTTCCGCTTCTGCCAGCGCCTCGGTTTCAAAGGCTTCCAGGCGTTCAAAATCGCCTTGGCTGCCGAAGTCGTTGCGCCATTAAAAGACATCCATGAACAGATTGAAGAAGGCGATGAAGTCAAAACGGTGGCGGAAAAAGTGTTCCGCTCCAATATTAAGACACTCGAAGACACCTTGCAGATCATTGACGAAGATGCCTTGAAACAAACAGTCGCTGCAGTGCTGTCTGCCCGCAAGATCGAGTTTTTCGGAAACGGCGGATCTGCGATGATCGCCATGGACGGCTATCATAAATTCGTCCGCCTCGGCCTTCATGTGGCGATGAATATAGACGCTCATCTGCAACTTATGTCCGCATCCCAGCTCACTAAAGGAGATGTGGCCATTGTTATCTCCCACTCCGGCAGTACACGCGATGTTCTCGAAGTTCTTCATGTCCTGAAGGAAAAAGAAGTAACGATTGTCTGCGTGACCAATTTCGCCAAATCGCCATTATCCAAAGAGGCGGATATTGTCTTGTACACTTTGTCGGAAGAAACAGATTTCCGCTCAGAAGCCCTCGCTTCGCGAATCGCGCAGCTCAGCTTAATCGATGCGCTCTATACGAACGTCATGATCGCCCGTGGAGACGAAGGCAAGACGGCGCTGCGCCATATGCGCGAAGCCATGTCACAGAAGCGCTTGTAGGCCTTGAAAACTTCGGGCAAATAAAGAAGCTGGAACCATTTTAGGTTCCAGCTTTTTTTAATTTGTTGAGAATGTTCAGAAGTTTTATTTTCCGAAGCTTATCACTCGCTTTCCGCGGGCGGGAATCGAGCCTCCTCGTCACTGCGTTCCTGCGGGGTCTCTCAAACCCGCTTATCCCGCAGGAGTCGAGCGAACGCTTCTCCAAATACTGAGATAGTTCACTGCTCTTAATGTGAAAAAGTGAACTCTGCTTTGATTCACAGTAGTTTATAGACTTCTTCAACCCACATTCCACACTTAGCTATCATAAATTACAAGATCGGGCTCAGCAGACGGGCAAAACCTTCACGCAGCTTGATGGTCCAGTCGCGTTGTGCGTAGAGCTCTTTTGTCAATTTGCGGCAATCCGCGGTATCCGATTCAAACAAAGACTCGAGTTCCAGCGCAATCCGGCGGTTGAACACCAAGGTATTGATTTCAAAATTCAAGCGGAAGCTGCGGGCATCCAGGTTGGTGGTTCCGACAGTTGAAATCTCGCCGTCCACCGTCATTGTTTTGGCATGTAAAAAGCCGCGATCGTAGAGATAGACATCCGCCCCATATTCAAGCAGTTCGCCGAGAAACGACCAGGATCCCCACATGACGAAAGGATGGTCAGGCTTGCCGGGAATCATGATGTTCATTTTCACCCCACTTAGCAAGGCCATCTTGCATGCGTCCATGAAGCTCTTATCCGGTATAAAATATGGGGTTTGGATGTAGATTTCCTGTTTAGCTGATGAGATCATTTTAATCATCATGTTCTTTAAATGTTCAGTGTCGGAGTTTGGTCCGCTGGTCACAATCTGCATCGGAGCGAAAGTCTTGACGTGATGAATAGGAAAACAGAAAATGTCCTCGCGATTTCTATATTGGTTAGCGTAGTTCCAATCCAATACAAAGCGGTCCTGCAGGTGATTGACCACGTCTCCTTCAATCCGCAAATGGACATCGCGCCAATAACCGAACTTCTTCACTTCGCCTAAATATTCCGTTCCGACATTGAATCCGCCGATATATCCTATTTTCCCATCAATAATGCACACTTTCCGGTGATTGCGATTATTGATGCGTAAATTGATAAAGCCCAGTTTGGACGGAAAGAAAATTTCGACTTCTCCTCCGTGTTCAATCAATTCCTTGAAATCTGACTGTTTCAAACTTTTTGATCCCACCGCATCATAAAGAAGACGTACCTTGATCCCTGCTTTGGCTCGTTCGAGTAGCGCATCAAATAAACGTTGGCCAAGAGCATCCCGCTGAATGATGTAGTATTGAACATTGACTTCTTCTCGGGCATTGCCGATGTCTTCGATCATGGTGTCAAACTTTTGGTTTCCTTCAGAAAAAATGCGGGTTTCGTTGTAGAAACTGACGAGTGATCTGGAGGATTGCAAATTCATGATGAGCAATTGTCCATGTTTTTTCAGCAGCTCTTCTTCATACTCTTCTGCCCCTTCCTGAATTCGTTGGACTTGGGCGTCGACTTGCCGGGCATAATAGGATTGTTCTTCCTCGCTTAAATTGTAGAAGTTTTTATTCGTCAAATGCCTGCCAAAGAATAAGTAGACGATAAATCCGATAATCGGCAAAAAAAACAAAATCAATAGCCACGCCCAAGTAGTCCCGGCATCCCTTCGTTCGTTAAAGATGATCACAAATGCAAGCACAATATTCAATAAAATTAATGAGTTTAACGTCCAGCTCAGTGCGACTACCCAATCCATTCCCGCCACCCCTTTCGCTATGTCCCCTTTATTCGCTAAATATGTAAATAGTCCTCTATTGAACAAAAAAATCAGCCGAGCACGGAAAATTTACCGTCTCGGCAGCTGGTTCAATTTTCTTCATTGTCCGCGCTTTTGAAAAGCATTCGGAATACCGCATATTGACCGGCAAATAAGACAAGTGCCGCCAAACACAAATTAATGTAATACCATATACCATCACCGAAAAAGTCCAGTGGCGACACAGTTGACGGCCTTTGTGACAGGTAGAGGTAATTCGAGCCGGTCTGAGGGTTGACCCAAAAGCCGATGAACGCAGCGTAGACGAGCAAAATACCATAAACTGAAAACACCGAGCGCCAAGTGAGTACGCTTGGCATAGCTAAAGCCAAAAACAAACATGCCCATGCGATAGCGGTATGATGGACAAAGAATTTCCAAAACCGGTAATGCTGGTAATCATAAGGCATATCTGGTGTCACCAGTGCCAGCGCTGCCGGGACAATACCGATGAAAAACGACACACGGATCCAAAATGGATGCAAAGTCACTAAGCCGATCATGGCGGTGATAGAAGCGACACCGCATAGGTGGAGTGGCATATAGCGGTTGAAGCTCCAATACTCGTGGCTGATGGCCCAGTATTGATAGGACACTTCAGAGATGAGCAGGACAAGGAACAGTAGCCAACGCACTTGCTGGAACAAGGTATCTTTAGCGGCTAAATTGTTTCTCAAGAAGATCAGGCTAAGGAACCCTGTCAAGGCGATTGCCAATACCACTAGATGGCTTATGGAAAAAAGCTCGAACGGATAATCGGATCTTGCACCAAACCATTCGTCCATCGCTGTCCCTCCTCTGTATCCAATTCGAAAACCAAATTAATACACACTTAACACCTTATTCCCCTGTCCCTTTCTTCAACACTTTATAAATGTCCTTCTTGTATTGCAGAAACTCTTCTGTCAAGGTGATATTCTCTGATCTCGGCCGCGCGAAACCTACTTTAAACTCAGCAACGACACTCGCAGGTTTTTCCGATAACACCAGGATACGGTCTGCGAGAAACAAAGCTTCTTCTATATTATGTGTGACAAAGAGAATCGAGCGTTTATTGTGCTGCCAGATGTCCAGCAGCCATTGCTGCATTTCCGAACGGGTGAATTCATCGAGTGCGGAAAACGGTTCGTCCAGCAAGATAAGCGGTTGCGGACTCAACAGACTGCGGATAAAAGCGGCGCGCTGCTTCATGCCGCCGGACAATTGATGCGGATACGATTGTTCGTACCCTGCGAGGCCTGCTTTCTCCATCATTTGCACCGCTGCTTGCTGATCTTTGCGCCCGGCGATCTCAGCCCCTAACAAAACATTGTCCAGCACAGTGCGCCAAGGGAGCAGTGAAGGGCTTTGCGGCATATAGCTGACGGATCCTTTTTGGCCGTTGATGTTCTTGCCGCCCAATAGGATGGCTCCTGCATCCGGTTCGTAAAGCCCGCCGATCAAATGAAACAAAGTGCTTTTGCCGCTGCCTGAAGGGCCGAGCACAGCGACAAATTCGTCTTCCTGGATTTCCAGCGACAGCCCTTTCAGCACTTCAGTCCCGTCAAAGCGTTTCGTCAATTGTTCAATCATCAATTCAGCCATTCGGATTCCCTCCCCCGCTCGTTTTCCAGCGGATGACCCGCTTTTCGAGTAAGACGATTGCTGCAAAAAACAGCATACTCAAACACATAATCAACAAGATCGCGACAAAGACTTGCGTCGTGCGGAACGACGATGAGGCGAGCGTCATGTAAACGCCGATGCCTTCTTGCGCCCCGAGCCATTCGGAAATGACGGCACCCATGACGCTATAAGTCGCCGCGATTTTCATGCCCGAGAAAATCGAAGGCATGGCATGCGGCCATTCGAGTTTCCAAAAAACTTGGCGTCTATTGGCCCCTGCCATTTTCATATAATGCAGCAATTCGCCGCTCGTCTGCCTGAACCCATCAAGTGCCGCGATGGTGATCGGGAAAAAGCACACGAGAATGATGATGATCAGTTTCGGCAGCAAGCCGAAGCCGAACCAAATGACCAATAGCGGCGCCAAAACGATAATCGGGATATTTTGCGATAAAATCAGTAAAGGATAAAAGGTCTCCCGCAGTTTCGGTACGAGATGGAGGATCATCGCGACACCGAGCCCAATCAACGAGCCGATGAAAAAGCCGAGGATCGACAAACGGACTGTCGCAAATAGATGACCGCTGTAATTCGGCCAACTGTTTATCGCTTCAAGCCCGATTTGATATGGAGTCGGCAGCAGCCAGTCCGGCACTTCAAACAGCGGCACCAGCACTTGCCAGAGGATCAATAAAAGGATGAGGACCACAACCGGTCTCCATCCTTTTCGCACAATCATCACGGCCGGTATTTCTCCGTCAATTTGTCCATCGATGCGCCGTTCGGCTGATACAGCACTTTGATTTGCGAGATGACGTTCGAACTGCCGACCTCGATCATCGCCTCATTCATTTCCTCAACGATTGAAAATAAATGGGCCAGATCCCCTTCCATCGTCGTCTCCAATGGATTGACTTGGTACGGGACACCTGACTTTTCAATGACGGCAATCGCTTTATCGACATACGGAATAACGTCTTCCCCATTCTTCGTTTTCGGGATAATTTGAATACTTAAAAGTGCATTGGCCATCAGTTTTCCTCCTCCGGTAAAAATTCATTGGTGTACGCCTGTTCGACGTCCAATTCCTCATCCAGTAAGCCATTGTCGAACATCCAGGCAGCATAATCCGCCCAAACTTGCTCTTGTTGTTCGCCGAATTGCGGCGCATCATCCTGGTATTTCGGCGATAGCCACTCCTGGCTCGCTTTCACCAGTTCCGGATCCAAATCCGGCACTGCCTCGATCAAGACCTCAGCCGCTTGCTCCGGCTCATCAATGGCGAATTCATAGCCTTGCGACACTGCTTTCGTGAATGCCCGTACCGTTTCCGGATCCTCTGCGATCATGTTTTCATTCGTCATGAGGACCGGCGTGTAATAATCCAGTTTGTCCGAGAGATCGGTCAAATACTGCATGTTCAATTCGTCGCCACGCAGCTCGGCTTCAATGCCTGTCCAGCCGTAATAGATCCACGCAAAATCGATGTCGCGCTCGACGGCCGTGAAAAAATCGCTATTGCCAATATTGACGATGTCGACGTTTTCCACATCGGCCCCGCCTTGTTCCATAATGGACCCAAGCACCGCTTTTTCGACCGGCGCTCCCCAGCCGCCGTAAGTTTTTCCTTCATAGTCACTTGGCGACTCAATGGCTTTGTCTTTAGGTGATGCAAATCCGGATGTGTTGTGCTGGATGAGCGCCGCAATCGAGACGATCGGAATGTCCTGGACACGCGCTTCCGTCAAGCTTTCCTGAGCACCAATGCCGAACTCTGCCTGGTTGGAAGCGACCAATTGATTGGCGCCTGCTTCACCTGGCAAGATGATCTCGACATCCAGCCCCTGCTCTTCAAAATAGCCCTTTTGCTGCGCGACATACAAGCCGGTGTGATTGGTATTCGGCGTCCAATCCAAGACCATCGTCACTTCTTTCAACTCTTGTGATTCATTCGCTACATCGCTACCCGGATTTTCTGCTTCTTCAGTGCATGCCGCCATCAGCAATACCGGCGCGATGGCAATCGTCCATTTTTTCATCTTGTTTCCCCCTCTGAATTAACTCATAAAAGATGATTTCAGGAGCTGAATGAGGGGACATATCCAATTGCGGATACAAAAAAGCGCCCAAGGTTATAGAAACCTTGGGCGCATATCATCGCAGAATAGACCGATTTGAATATGTTCCCTCCGCTGGTATTAGCCAGTTCAGGTTCCAAGGGTCAATATCTCACGGATATTCTCTCAATCGGCAACACCGATTCCCCCACATGTGTTTTATGAAATTAGCATTTGTCTTTCAAGGTCTATCTTGTCACAGATGACGGATATGTTCAAGCACGGTCTGGCATCTCGCTTGAACAAATTAGAGTTCCTTACATCGGGACAGCTTCACCGCTGTAAACTTTGAGTTCGATTGGCGCGCTCATGAACCCAGCCGCTTTTTTGGAGAAAGCCGTGAAATGCTCGCTCGCATTATGGGCTTCGATCGCTTGCGCATCTTTCCATACTTCAACCATCGTGAAATGGCCGTCCTTCTCTACCGATTTCATCAAATCGTATTGGATATTGCCTGTTTCTTGGCGCGAGGCTTCGATCAGGATTTTACTTTCGTTTAAAAAAGCTTGCTCTTGGTCCGGTTTAACTTGCAAATGTGCGTGAATAATCATCATATGATTTCGCCATCCTTTAATTTGTATTTTTAATAATCAACGATATTGTCTTGCATACGACGCAGCATATCGCTAAGCGCATCCACTTCCTCAGCGGTAAAATCATGGAGCATTTGCTTGACGAAGCCCGTATTTTCTTTGCGGTATTCGACGATGCGCTCGCGACCTTCATCGGTTAGGCTGACAAAGATGACGCGATTGTCCTCTGGATTTCTGCGCTTTGTGACCATGCCACTCGTTTCTAGTTGTTTCAAGTGGCGCGTGACCGCGGCGCTATCGATATTGACCAATTTTTGCAGCGTCGACTGATTGATTTCGTCTACTTTATAAAGCTGGGACAACAACTCATAACGCGACGCACTGATGCCTGTGCAACGCTCGAACTTCGGGCTGATTTGATTGGTCAGGCCCTTAAACTGGTGCAGCACTTGTTCCTGCTTTGAAAATGAACACGGCATTAAAAGACCTCCTAAATAATCGATGAAGTCAATTGATAGCTGTGCCCACTATTCATTGACCAGTCAAATATAATACATAAATCCCGAATACTCAAGGTCGTCTGGCTTAGCTCCAGGTCGTGGTCGTCTCGACCGGCAAGCGGTACGACTGGAAGCCTTCGTTGGCGGCTTTGCCGATCGTGAGAAGCATGACTGGCACATACCGCTCTTTGTCCAGGCCGAACGTTTCAGCGATTTTTTCCTTGTCGTAGCCACCGATCGGGTTGGTGTCGTAGCCGAATGCACGGGCAACGAGCATCAATTGCATAGATACAAGCCCTGAGTCCAATAGCACGATGTCTTTCATCTGCTCTTTGGACATGCCTTCATACAAAGGTTTGAAGTAGCCGACTTGGAATTCTTTCACTTCTTCCGGCATATAACCGAGTTCTACAGCTTTTCCATAAATCTCTTCTGCGTACTCAATGTTGTTGAGGTCGCCGAACACGGCGATTACAGCTGATGCACTCATCACTTTTTCCAAGTTGAAAGATGCCAGCGGCGCAAGCTTTTCTTTTCCTTCTGCGCTGTCGATAACAACAAAACGCCAAGGCTGCATATTGATGGAAGATGGCGCCGTGGAAGCCTGTTTCAGGATTTCGGTCATTTCCTTGCGGCTGATTTTCACATCCGGATCGTATTGTTTAATGGAACGGCGTCCATTGACGATTTCATTGAAATCATTGGTTTTTTTGTTTTGCAGTGTGTTCATCTTAATTGCTCCTTTTTCTACCCTAATAGTTTTGAGGGATATTAATTGACCCCTCATTAATTGATGCCTCACACAATATAAACCCGTTGCAGGAAAAATGCAACTGAAAAGTTTCACAACATTTCTGTACTATAGAAATCGGCGATAATTAACTAATGGGCTTTGCTTCAGGAAACTAAATCATATTTCGGAAAGCTTTTGTTCATGTTTCTTCACCTTCACCACTCAAACATACGAACATCTTTAGGAAGAACTTTTTCTAAAAAGGGTATTTGTTCTACGCCTAATTCGTAACCAATTAGTTCCACTCCATAATGTTCAGAAGAAAATAGTGATTCGCCTTGCCTTCTAAAAATAAGGAGAACCACTTCAACCTCCCTTTTGTATCAAGCGAACGCATAAGAATGAATTCTTTCGCTTTTTCATTTAATTGCCCACTTGCAATAAGCAACTGGCCATCGTCATCACGTTCTACATTCGGCAACTCATTTATAATATCTTCGAATTTTGCGCTTTCTTCTTTCCAGCAATGAATTTCAAATGAATCTGCATACGCAAAGAAATACTCAATCATCGGTATCCAAAACGAATAGTCTTCTGCGTAAGAAAATGTTTCAGGCGTATCCGCCATGCTTGTAAGTTCATAGTGCATATTGTGTTTCATCATCAGCCTCCGGAATTTTAGTCATTCGACTAGATTCTCTTTCTTCACTAAAAAACCCTATCGTCTTATTGAATATAGTTTCAACTACGCAACACTTCTAAAGATTAAAAGGTTATTTATTATTTAAAGTCGAAGCAGTACATATAGAAATTCCTCACATGTTATCTATACTACTTTTTAATTTAATAAAATTTAGCCATTTCACCAGATCATTTCATCTGACAGGAGGCTTGGGTCATGCTGTTGATACCGTTCTTGATCGGCATTGTATTCATCTTGATCCATTTTTTGCCAGTGTCCTGGTGCCTCGAGATAAACTGAAGCAAGTGAAATGGTTTTCGTTTTCGGGCGGGCTAGCTGTTTCGTATATTTTTATCTACCTGCTCCCCACTCTTCATAAGCAACAAGCCGCCATCGAAGAACCGTACCGGCAGTTGACGATGGAGTCGGAAATCTATTTCGTCGGCCTCGTCGGCATTCAAATCGTCATCCAGCAAAACTACATTTCCCACACTTCGACCTTCTGGTCCGTCATCGTGTTCTATGCTTTCTATAACGCACTCGTCTCGTACTCCGTTTTGTCGTTCGAAGTATCAGCCATTCAAGCCTTGTTCTATTGCGTCGCAATCGGTCCGCACTTCATGGCGGTCGCCCACGATATGTGGCGAAAGTTTCCAGTGGAATACAATAAATACGGCCGTTATATATTGGCTGTCGGTATTATCAGCGGGTGGATTATCGCCTTGACGACAGAACTGACACCGCTGTTCAAATCGATCGTCTTCTCCCTAGTTTCCGGTGCGATGATCTATACGGTCTTCAAGCACGAATTGCCGAGCGAAAAAGAAACGCATTTCCCGACTTTTCTTATTTCCGTTGTCATTTATTCCGCAATTACGATTACACTGAAATTTTCTTTGAATGGTAGCATCAGATAGCCTAACAACAAACAAGAGCGCTGCAAACTTGCAGCGCTCTTTCTTTTTCAACTATCGATTTCTTGCTGCAGACAGCAGCAAGGTTCGTATAGAGCCTTCTTGAGATTCAGCGTAACCTGAACGGGAGGTGGTTGTTATGTACCGACGTGTATTGAAAAACAAAAACATTATGTGTTACTTAGCGGGAGCTGGCATCTCCCAACTCGGCAATGTGTTGGCAGGGCTTGCCTTTCTTTTTATTTCCTATGAACTGACAGAGTCCGCCGCTTTAACAACCATCATTGCCATATCACAAGCAATGCCTTACTTGCTATTTGGCTTGATTGGCGGGGCCGTTGCCGACCGGGGCCATAAAAAAAGGATGCTCGTATGGATCGACCTGCTGCGAATCCCGCTCTTCTTTTCGTTGGTTATATTTCATCAAGTGGGCATGCTGGCGTTTTGGCATTTGCTGACGGTAGCTTTTGTCGTCCAGAGTCTGGGCTGCTTATACAATCCCGCTTACCGAGCCCTATTGCCGCTCATCACACCCCTTGACCAACAAACAGCGGTCAATAGCCTTTTGGATACAGTGACAAGAGGGATTCAAGTTTTGACGCCGGTTTTTGCTATCGGCTTAATGAGTAGCGGGAACATTATTCACTTTTATACAATCGATGCCCTGACTTATCTTGCAAGTGCAATGCTGATCTTGAACATATATTGGCTGGAACCGATAGGTGAAAAAGATATAAACAAGGTGCAAACACAAGGAATCTTTCGTTCGATTGGGGTGTTTGTTCAGTGGGCAAAACGTGAAGAGACGATCAAGAATTTGTTTGTGGCAACGTTTTGGATGGTCTTTTTCAACACCTGGGTTTGGCAAGTCGGCTTGCTGTTGCTGCTCATTGATAGCTACCCTGGGAGCGGCCAACAACTTTACAGCCTGATCTTGGGTTGGTACGGAGTTGGTGTGATTTTGACCAATATCGCCATCCCTTATTTTTGGAAAACCTTGACCTTGCCGCTTTATTTAGGAGGCTCGATTGTTTGGGGAGTCGGACTTGTGGTGCTAGGATGTGCGAGTAACCTGCCGTTTTACTTTGCCGGAGTGTTCATTGCAGCGGCCGGTTTGCCACTGTCGAGCCTAGCCAGGGTAAATTTAATCCAAACTCTTGTGCCCGCGAACATGATGGGCCGGGCTTTCAGCTTTAATGCGGTTCTACTCTATGGCTCCAACGTCTTGTCGCTCGCGGTCTTCGGCGCACTTGCTCACACCGTAGGCATCCAGCAGCTATTTATCATCTGTGGCAGCCTAATGGTGATGGCCGCCTTATTTTATCTTGTTCGAGGCGTCCTGACAGAACATACGCGGCGAAAAGCCGTAGAGCCGCTTGAATAATTGATTAAACGAGCCGATCGAAGAAAATCCACAGGCATAGGCGATATCCGTGATGGTCCGGTTGGTTTGGATCAATAGCTCCTGTGCTCTCACGAGACGATAAAGCTGCAGCCAGGAATACGGGGAAACGCCAATTTTCTCTTTGAATAGATGCGCCAATTGAAACTTGCTGATATCCAAAATCGCCGCCATCTCATCCAATGTCCACGCATGCTGATAATCATTTTTTAACGCTGTCATCACTTGAAAAAGTGCAGGGTGGACCGTGCGGAAAGGTTCAGTGGTTATATCAGGTGTATGCGTCCCAATCGCGGTTTTTGCGAGCAATAAACTCAATTGGGCAAAGCTATGCTCCAAGAAAATTTCAGAAGAATCATTTCCGCTTTCCATCATCACGTATTGCTGCACAAAATGAACCCATTGCTCGATGAGAGGATTCTTCTGAGGCGTTTGTGCAAAATAGAGTTCCTTGTCGTTTCCGGTAACAGCCCTTGCTGCCTCCTTAAGAAACGAGGCATCTAGTTCGACCAAAAACTTATGGTCGTCTACTGCAAGTTGCCGGTGCCCATCATGCGGATTGAACACGATAAATTCTTGGTCCGATATGGTTAGATCGTGGCGGTTGCTTTGGTAATGCATCGATCCTTTCAAGGAGAACATAAATTTAAAACACGGATCGTCGCGCCACAGGCTTTCCGACCTTTTTTGATCAGTTGATAACAATAAACAATTGGAAGCTTCCATAATGATGGCCATCCATTCCACCCTTTCTATCTTTTCAAGTATTCCATTCATATAAGGAGTGATCCAGTTGAAACATGCACTTGTCATCGGCGGAACCGGCATGCTCGCCCAAGCGACGCTAGAGTTATCGAGAAATGGCTACCGCGTTTCAGTAATTGGACGCAGCGAGCAGAAAATGCAGCAACTGCCCGATCAAAACCGCAATCAATTAATGCCTGTCTTCGTCGACTACTCAAATACGAAAGCATTCGCTGCTGAACTTATTAAGATTCAGCAACAGGGCCCGATTCAGTTGATCATTGCCTGGATCCATGCATCTGGGAGTAATGTGATCCCTTGCTTAAGCGAAATCCTCCCTGCTTCTGTCCCTTGCAAGCTAGTCCATGTCACTGGAAGCAGTTCTAAGTTATATCGCTTCCAAGTAAACGTCGACTTCCCCGATCAGATAAGCTATCACCAAGTACAGCTTGGGTTCAAATTCGAGAATGGCGTGTCGCGCTGGTTGACAGATGAGGAAATATCAACAGGTGTCATAAATGCCGTGCAAGACAACAAAAGCTATCAAGTGATTGGAACGCTAAGTCCCTGGGAACAGCGGCCATAAAGCTGCATACACTCTTCAATAACGTTAGTTTCCAATTTACTTAAAATAATACGGCAAACTTAGGTGCAAGGCTTTCATCCATATGTCTGATTTTATAGCTGAGCAAACAAAAAGCTGCTCTTCAAAACTAATCATGAAGACAGCTAGTTTATGTGTGGCCTTTTCAATATGAATCTGGTCTACTTAAGAATAAGGCTAGAAAAACTAAATCCGACAGCTTCTTATCCTTCATTTAGAAACGGCTTCCCAATATCTAATCAAAACAAATCGATTGCTCTATATGGAATTAGGTCCGTAAAGAAAAGGACGAACGCAAACACAGTAACCCCTATTCCTAACCAAAAATACTTTCTCCAACATTGTATGAGAACACCTAATACGAACACTGCAGCGGGGATGAGCCAGAGTGGAAAGATAATTTCAGGTGCTTCCGGTCCGTATTCAGAGATGAAGCCAGCTGCGAACCAATAGGATACGGGAAGTAAAAAAAGGCCAGCTACAGGAAGGTACACAAAACGCAGAAATATGATGGTTAATTTCATAAAGAAACCCCCTCTTCATCAAACTGAATACGAAGCATAAATAACTTTATTAACGAGATGTATGCTAATTTAAGCAATCGATAAACGCTTATTAATTTGGGTAATTATACCATAAAGTGAAATGGGATATGCTCGTGGAAGCAATTCTTTTCTTTTTATTTCGATCCCCCCTTATACTTTCAAGCTGTTCAGTCACAAAAAAGCAGGCATTCATGGGTTGCCATGAATGCCTGCTTCTCTACTATTGACCGTCGTAGGTTTAACCTAAGATTAGGTGCTCTTTAAGAATAATAAATTATTCTGCTGCAGTAATCCGGTAAATCAGACCGCCATCTGTGCTGGCGATCAGCGCGCCATCTTCAGTGACAAGAATATCACGGAAACGTTGCGCCTCATCAGTTAACAATCGTTCTTCTCCAACAACGGTGTCATCTTCAATAACGACACGCACAATATAATTCGGTGCTAAACCACCGATGAACAAGTTGTTTTCCCATTCAGGAATTGCGTCGTTATCATAGAAGGACATACCACTCGGTGCACTTGTTGGATCCCAATAATATCTCGGTTCAACAAAACCTTGCGCTTCGTGCTCTGAAATTCCATCATTGACCAATTCACCTGTGTACTCGATACCATAAGAAACAATTGGCCATCCATAGTTATTTGCCGGTTCAATAATATTCAGTTCGTCGCCAGCTTGCGGGCCGAATTCCACAATCCACAAGTCTCCTGTTTCAGGATTGTAGTCGATGCCTTGAATATTACGGTGACCGTAGCTGTAAATCCCATCCAATGCGTCTTCATCTTCAATAAATGGATTCGAATCTACTGGTTCCCCGTCTTGTGTAATATGAATGACTTTACCTAAGTAAGCATCCAAGTCTTGCGCACGCTCACGAATTGGATCATCTGAACGCTCACCAGTTGTTAAGAATAGGTTGCCTTCCTCATCAAAAATGATGCGGCCGCCATAGTGCAAGTCACCGTCATAAGCTGGTGTCGCTTGGAAGATGACTTCAAAATCTTCTAGTGAAGCTTCATCTTCTGACAAAACGCCTTTACCGACAGCAGTGACCGTACCGTCTTCAAAGTCTTGTGAAAACGTCATGAATACTAATCTAGATTCGTCAAAATCCGGTGCAACGGCTACATCAAGCAACCCGCCTTGCCCTGAGTTATTGACTTCTGGTGTCCCTTCGATCGGATCTGAAACAGATCCGTCTTCAAGGTTGACAATAAGAAGTTCTGCTTCATCTCTTTGCGTCACTAGAATGCGGTTTGGTTCGAACTCCTCCATCCCCCATGACACGCCAAGACCTTCAACGACAACTTCCTCATTCAGTTCTGTTTCTGTCTCTACCGCAGGTGCTCGAGTTTGTTCCGGAAAGGCTGGTTCAAACTCAGTCACTTTCGGTTCAGTTTCTGCACTTTCATTTGTGCCCTCGCCTGCACCTTCTTCTGTTGTTGCGCCCTCATCGGCACTTTCTTCTGTTGCAGCATCCGAGTCATTCGTTGACTCTTCGTTTGAAGCGTCATCGTTGCCACATGCTGCTAAAGCCAATACAGAACTTAACACTGTAAGGGACATTAACCTTGACCATGATAATTTTGTCATAATTTTTCCTCCCCATTTCTAGAATATTCAACTGAATATATATCAAATTTCGGTTTCCCGAAATTTAACATCTAAAATGGTTAAGACTTTTATATCATAATGAAACATATGAAACACATTTGTAAATAACGTTATCATAATTTTAGGGTAATAGAAAATAATTTGACTTTTTACATGATAAAAGGAAAATATAAGAAATTTATTTTAGAGAGTTTGCTTTAAGATTTGAATTGACAGATATACGTTCGAAACTGTGAAATCCCTTTCAACAACTAAACTATGGAAAAACGAATTCGTCTCCATTACAGACACAAAACGAGAGGAGATACTCTCGTTCAGCGCCTTCTCTCATGTCTTATTCAGTCCGTTTTCAAATATGCCAATGGTGGGTTGATTCGTAAACCTGAAGTTAATGACTACATTTCATAGTGAACCGCATTTTCCTTAATGATTAATTCACAAAACTATCTAGGAATTTACTCGCTTCGCTATTGAATTTCCACATGACACCATACTGGTCGATTAACATGCCGAAACTGGCAGACCACGGAGTAGAGGATAATGGCATAATCACTATACCCCCTTCGGCAAGTGCTTCGAAAATAGAATGGTTCGCTTCTGGTGCAGCGTCAATGATACTAATCAGAAGGGAGTTCCCTTTCGTAATCACTCCTGTTACCGCTTGCATGCTCGGCGGAACATCTGAGAGCATCAAGGTATTCCCTGAAAACTCAATACGGGATTCCATGATCATGCTTTGTTCTTCTCCAGTGAACGGGGAGTTGGGATCCTGACCCAAAGCGTTGTACTTCACTTTTTTCACACTAGTTGCCTGCAATGCTTTTTCATAAAACGATATTGCTTCTTCTGCTTTGCCTTCAAACTGTAGATAAGCTACTGTTTTCATTTATTATTTCCTCCTTTGTTTATCCAAAGTATAATAGGACATAGGTGACAGCAGTATGTCGTATATCGGAGGATTTTATGAAAAAAGTTGAACGGCTCATCTCAATCGTTATGATTTTACTGCAAAGGGAAATTGTTTCGGCCACTGAATTCGCCCATCTTTTCAATGTCTCTAAGCGAACCATCCAACGGGATATGGAAGCCCTGGGTTATGCCAACATCCCCATTTATGCAGAACACGGTGCGGATGGAGGATATGCCTTGATGAATGAGTACAAGCTCGACAAACGGTTGATAAATAGCCAAGACGTGGAGAACATCCTTATATCTCTAGGTGGCTACGATCAACTGATAACGAACCCCGATATTCAAATGACCATTCAAAAAATCAAATCGATGACCAGCCTAAACATGCCAACAAAACTTAATCTGACATTTTATGATTGGTCTGGAAGAAGTGAGATCAAAGAAGACGTTGCTTTAATTGACCAAGCAATCGAGAAAAACTAGTTAATAAAATTTGAATACATTGATCAGCTTGGAAAAAAGACTAAACGGGTCGTAGAACCTTACAAACTCCATTTGATTGAAATGCATTGGTATCTCTTTGGCTATAGCCTCGAACGTAAAGACTATCGGACATTCAAATTGACGAGAATAATTGGTATCCATAAGGAAGGGTCTTTCATTCCAAGATCCGATAACGATTTTAAAAGACAAGACAAGCATAGTGAACAACCCAAGCTAGTTCCGGTACAGCTATTGGTCGATATTGCCGTTAGGGATCAATTTATCGAGAGATATGGAAGAAGTGCGATAACGGAAGTAACGGCGGAGAGTCACCTGATCAAGATTGAGCTACCTGATAATCGTTTTGCATACCAATTTGTAGCCGTTTTTGGCAATAAGGTGAAAATTTTGGAACCACGTAGTTTTATAGAAAATTATTTAACTTTTTTAGAAGAAACCATCCAACTGTATCGATAGAAGCTGCCTAACTTTCTTTCTAGACACGTAAGCATATCAACTTTTGTAACTAATATGATTTGTTTTTTATACTAATTAAATAGTCACTCTCCTTTCACTAATCATACATTGTGCTTTCGAAAGACAAGACTAACCGGTTTATTGGACATTTGAAAAATTAGACTTGTGCAGACCAGACATTGTATGTAGTTTCATTCATTCTGTTCTAACATCTCAACATTTAGTGGAGAATTATTAAAAACCATGAGTCCGGACGAATACCGAACCCATGGCTTATTTTTTCTTTAACTGTTGGATTAGTTCCAAATGGGAACACTTTTTAAGTTTCACCTATTTTGAGTTCAGCTCTATTGTTGCTATGACAAGCCTTTAAATTTAATTTTGGTCGTATTCTTCAATTAAACGTTCAATGTTAACAAGGATAATGTAATAGATTGACGGTAAATGAGACATTTTCTCTTCGATATTGGATCGTGAGCTTAATTCGTGGTATATAATTTTTTGTAGTTCATCCTCCGCTGTCTTAAATCCATCTGTTAATGTATTTAAGGATTGCGAAGAGTTCGCGTCAATATTTTCATACTCTCTCGATAATTCTAAAAGTCCTTGGTATTGATCATGAGCTTCCAATTCCATTTCTTGCAGTTGAGTTAGATTCACTTTTTGCATTTCATTTGACCGTAGCCAGTTTAAATCGACTGTCTCTAGAGTAACCGCTATTTGATCCAGAAAAATATCATTCGAATTTGTATTATTGAGCATACTTTCTATTTCTTCAAATTTGCTATCGTATTTATCCGTAAAACCATGCTGAACGGTAACGGATTTTGTGTAGCCGATGGGTGAAAAAGGATACGCAAAACCGCTAACACCAATAAATAAAGCTAGGAATAGTACGACAGTTATAAGAAATAAAATGTTTTTCTTTTTCAATTTTACTCACTCCCTAAATCAGCAGAATATTTGTATAGTGAATGTTATCTTGAATGCTAAATAAAGTTGAAGATACACCACTAAAACTAATTGACGGAACGCCATAATCTATATTTCAATACCTCATCACCTAAAATCAATTTTCTTTATTACTATTCCCAGTAATTTTACTTCCATATAAATACCATATCACAATCAGGTCTCAATTCCTTATGGATATTTAATTCTACATAAGCATTCATAAATCGTATTTTTTGTTAAATTGACCGTTCGTAAAAGTACATTTTTTCAAACAAAAGGGAGACTATATGCGAACAAAAACGCGTCTACTCCCCCTTTCTATTAATAGAGCTTCCGACAATCCGGCAATATGTTAACCAAACAGATTAGAAATTCCTTAAAATATTTAATTTACTTCATTCTCTATAAAACTTTAAGTACACTTTATCTAATTCGTTAATTGTTAACCCCGTTATTTCTTTAAAACTTTTCTCGAAGTCTTTCGTTGTATTAGCCGAATTCATTATTTTGCTGATAACCTCTTCCCCATATTCTTCTATTAGGAATTCAATTGCATAATAACTCTGTGCATAATTGTTGGTTGACTCTATGTACCTCGCTTCTGCCCATTGCTCATAGGTTGTCAATTGAGCAAAAGGAATGCTTTCAGATTCAGGCAAAGGTGCTCCTTGTTCTTCGGCTTCAATATATTCAGCCACACCTTCTTGAAACCAAAGCGGGTAAATATTTAGATCTTTAGCTTTTTGAGCAAAAGCGTAGTGAGTATATTCGTGAAGAATGACTCCCTGAAACATGTATAAAGGGTAATTCTCTCTTTTTAATATAAGGTCCTTATCAAGATAATGTATGGCTAACAGCTTATCCTCTGCTGAATAAAATCCAGCACCACCTTCTACCCCCGACAACTTCGACATCTCTTCGCTATCTTGGAATACAAGAAAGTCAATCGGTTCTTGATATGTATTGCCGAACAATGCTTCGGTTTTCACGAAAGCTAAGTCTAACGTTTCTTTTGTTATTGGCAGAAGTTCAGAGAAATCCTTTTCATGATAAATTGAAACATGTTTATAATCTTCTTGTAAGTAAGAATCTTTAATCTGGTTTTTTAGTTTTCCTTCAGGACTTCGAGTTACTATCGCTGCCATTGCTTCGATGTATGTAAGGTTTATATCTGGTTGTTCTTCTGCTATGACTTTGTAAAGAAAAAGCTCCCACCTAAAACTAGAAGGAAAGAAAAGAAAACAAATATTGTTAAACTAAGAAATATAATTTTAATTTTTTTCACAGGCTACTCCTTCGAATGGAATTAGTTTAAATATACTTCTATCAATTTAATTATAGTATACATTAAAGTAAATAAATGGGTTTTCCCAAATAAAGTTCTTCCTAATCACATTTTCCTATTTCTAGATATTTCAAGAAAATTAAAGCACCATGATTAAGTAATCATTGATAACTTTTAATATTTAACGAAGTAAATCTTTCTTGTCGATAATCATAGAAGTGTTCGTGAAATTACACTTACACAAACGAAAAAGAGAAGATGCTCGGGACCTGTACCTTCTCTTTTCCGCTATTATGGACTTCCGATAAGGTATCATATGTTAACTTTAAATACAGGCTCTCGAGGTTTTACTCCATACCATAAAAGATATGGTTGAACAAAATAAAGCGTCTAGAGAGTTCTTCTCATAGACGCTGGATGATGTTAGACCAATTATAAATTTTAGTGTTTTCATCAATATTATTCGTTTAAGATTCTACTGGTTTAATCTGCTCCATATAGCTTTGAATGTCTTCCTCCGACATTTCACCTGTAATGATCTTCTCTATTTTCCCCTCCGGATTAACCAATAGAGTGGTCGGCAACGGGCGAATATTATAGGCTTCCATCACACTTTTGTTCTTGTCGATGACGATCGGGAACGTCAGATTCCGCTGTTCGGCATATTGTCTCACTTCATAATCCGACTGGGCAATGTTGACGGCCAGTATCTGTACACCTTGATCCTTATACACCTGATATTGTTTTTCCATCAGCGGAAATTCTCTCTCGCACGGTTTGCACCAGGTCCCCCAAAAGTTCACGAACACCCCTTGTCCTTTATAATCCGACAGCTGATGCCGTTCCCCGTTCAAGTCAGTCAACGCAAAATCGGGGGCCATATCTCCAACCTGCAGCAAGTCATTTTTTTCCTTCGTTACCCCGTTATAAATGGTAAAGGCAATAGCCCCTACCATGACAAGCAAAATGGCGGTCCTTATTATCAAGCGGTTCTTCTTTTTAGTAGCCATGCAATGTCACGCCCTTTCTAAACATTTAACGTCCCGTCTATTAAAATCCGGTGAATCCACCCGTAAATTGCGATAAAAAAGCGATAATTTCTGTCATCATGTCAAAGTAAAGTAAAAGCCCCATTAGAATCATCAGTGCCCCGCCAATTGACATGAAAAGCGCACTTCTCTTCTTTAGGAAACTCATTTTCTCTATAAATAGCGACATCAAGAGAAAAGGAATGGAGAACCCGAGGACGTAAAACAGCATGTAGAGGAGTCCCCGGTCCGGATCCGCTACGCCGAGCGCAATCACGCCCGCCAGTATGGGACCGGTACATGGCGTCCATCCAGCCGCAAAACCGATACCGATCAGAACAGAACCGGCATATCCGGAAGGTCTTTTCTGAAATTGGATTTTTTTATCCGAAAGCAGGAAATCAAATTTCAAAACACCGGTTAAGACCAACCCGAAAAACACCATCAAAATGGCGCCCAGTTGGCGTAAAAGGACTTGATATTCCAAGAAGAAGTTTCCGAGAAGCGAAGTTGACAAGCCCAACGCTAAAAAAATGATGGAAAATCCAATTAAAAATAAAATCGTGTGAATCAAAGCGGTGCTTCTCATCATTCCCTTGCCTTCTTTTAAATCATTGACCGAAACTCCGGTAATATAGGATAGAAAAGCCGGATATAACGGTAGGGCACAGGGAGAAATGAATGATAACAGTCCAGCGCCAAACGCCAGCAATAAACTTACTTCAGCCATAGAACAATCTCCTTTTAAATGATTGACGTGTATACTCCCTTAATTGCCATATCGCCGTCTTTTGTAAAAAAAGGCGGTCCGTGATTGATCGTTAAGTGAGGTGCGTCAATTCGCTCTTTTCTTCACTACTAAAATTAACATCGCAACACTAATTAAGAGGAAAGCTACAAGGGCGAGGAACGGGATGCTTTTGAATCCCCACCAGTTGATATACTCTGCGCTGCAGGGAACCCCGCTTACACAGGGCCGGATGCCTCCAAACCCGGGAACTTTCTGTTCCAAGTAATGCATGACCGAGATGCTTCCGCCGATAATGGATAATGGAAGAACATAACGAGCGATCTTCCAGTCGTTCTGAAACGTGGCAATCCCTAAAATGAAGGCAAGTGGGTACATGAAAATCCGTTGGAACCAGCACAGGTCACACGGGATAAACCCTCTAATTTCACTGAAATACAGGCTGCCGAGTGTCGCGATTAACGAGACAAACCATGCTCCATACAGCAAGCAGCCGCTTTTATCGGATGGTTTGTGGGTCTCTTCCATTAGTTTTCCTCCGCTAATGCTTCATCGATCAGTGCTTTGATGGCATCGTAATCAAACGGATCTTCCAACGTCTGTCCATTGACGACTATCGTCGGTGTCATAGCCACACTGTGCTCTTCTACCAAGGCCTTATCCGCCTCCACTTTATCCATTGTTTCTTGCTTTTCCATGTCCGCTTTCATCTGGACTTGGTCGATGGCTGGAAATTCGGCGGCCACTTCTAGGGCTTTCTCCAGTGTCAGCCAGGCGGCATCGTGATTTTCAGTCGGTTGTGCTGCAAATAAGGCTTTGTGGAAGTCCCAGTAGGATTCCGGGCTTTGTTCGTAAACGGCTTCGGCAGCCAGAGAACCCACTACCGATTCATTGCCGTGGAAGAGAACATTGATATAGGAGAATTTCACATCTCCCCTGTCAACATAGTCCGCCACTAACTGCGGATAGACCGTTTCTCCCCACGCTTTACAGGACGGGCACTTGAAGTCTCCAAATTCAACGACCGTGACCGGTGCATCACTTTCTCCAAGCGTCGGCTGACCTGTTATATCAACTTCCCCGGTTTCCACTGTTGAGGCACTTTGCTGGTTCGTCAATACCACGATTGCCGCTAAAATTCCAACGGCCAACAGCGTCAGGAGCACCGCGAACTTCATTCCTGATTGTTTCTTCTTGTTGTTCTTCATAGTAACCCTCTTTCCTCTAGTGATTTATGGATCAATTACTCGACATCATTCTCACATACATTTTCTAACATTCATAGAAATAGAATGCTTAACAGGACAAGTCGGGATTAACTAAACCAAGTTTTCGATTTGCCTTGCCGCTTGTCACTTCCTGTTCATTCTAACAAGCATATTCAAATATTAAAACAATCATTTGAATGTATAATTGACAATCTAGCGAAATAATTGTACACTTGCATTAATCAAACGTTCGTTTGAATGTTTAACTATTAGAAGGATACTAGTTGGCTCTAGTATCCACAAAGGAGTTGGTGGGGCTGATTACGACGATTTTTTCCGCTGTTGCAGCTTACGTTGCGACCAGCATTGATTATGTCATCATTTTGTTAATCCTGTTTTCGCAGACGATGAAAAAAGGTCAGTTAAAATCCATTGTTATCGGCCAATATCTGGGGACAGCCATATTAGTAGGCGTCAGCCTTTTGGCTGCGTATGGCCTGACGCTCGTACCGACTCACTGGGTCGGCCTGCTGGGTCTCATTCCGATTTATTTGGGAATCAAGGTTTGGAAGCGAGAGGAAGAAGAGAACGACGAAGAGGATCTCTTGTCCCGCTTGTCTTCCGGAAAGTCCAATCGCTTGTTTGTAACCATCACGGTCATTACACTTGCGGCCGGCGGGGATAACATCGGTGTCTACATACCCTACTTTTCAACCTTGAATCCAAGTGAGATCGTTGTGATGCTTGTCGTCTTTGCCATTATGACAGCTGTTTTGTGTTACCTCAGTTACCGTTTGGCATCCGTTAAATCGGTCTCTGAAACCATCGAGAAATGGGAACGCTGGATTGTGCCAGTTGTCTTTATCGGATTGGGCATCTTGATCATGGTGGAGAACGGGACATTCCGTTTCCTTTGGAGTCTGGTGAGCTGAAGTGATTTTTCGCTTGTTCTATTCTTATAGAAGAAAAGCTTGCTGTAAAAAATTTAATTGATGAAAAGGGGAAAATAAAATGAGCAGAGATACGTGCGAAATTTTGTGTGTAGACGAAGAAAAAGTAGAGCGAGTCCAGCAACAGCTTTCAGAGCAAAACCCATTGGAAGTAGCAAAAATTTTCAAAGCATTATCCGACGATACGAGAATCAAAATTGCTTATGCCTTATCGCTGGAAGACAAACTCTGTGTTTGTGACGTCGCCAATATCATCGGCTCTTCTACAGCGACGGCTTCCTACCACCTGCGCCTATTAAAAAATATGGGGTTGGCGAAATACAGCAAAGAAGGAAAATTGGTCTATTATTCATTGGATGACGCACATGTGAAACACCTCGTGCAAGTGGCCTTCACTCACCAGAAAGAGGGTGTCAGCATTGGTTGAGAAAATAAAGACAGAAGAGGAAAAAAACGTCTTCCGGGTGGAAGGCTTTACATGTGCCAACTGTGCTGGAAAGTTCGAGAACAACGTCAAGAAGATTCCCAGTGTCCAAGATGCCAAAGTGAATTTCGGAGCCTCAAAAATTTCCGTTTACGGGGCGGCCACCGTCGAAGAATTGGAAAAAGCCGGTGCATTCGAAAACCTGAAGGTCGCGCCTGAAATTACCGGTCGTCCAGCGGGTTCGAAAACGGAAGCCGAAAAAGCGACCGTCAAAAAAGAGGACAAAGTGCCGTTCTACCAAAAACACAGCACCTTGCTCTACTCCGCCCTGTTGATCGTCTTCGGGTACATTTCCCAATTCGTAAACGGGGAAGAAAACCTGATGACGTCCCTCCTGTTCGTAGCTGCCATCGTCATTGGCGGGTACTCGCTCTTTAAAGTCGGTTTCCAGAATTTGATACGCCTGGATTTCGACATGAAAACCCTGATGACGGTTGCCGTCATTGGGGCAGCCATCATCGGCGAATGGGCGGAAGCTTCCATCGTGGTGATTCTCTTCGCCATCAGTGAAGCATTGGAACGCTATTCCATGGACCGGGCCCGACAATCCATCCGGTCGTTGATGGACATTGCCCCGAAAGAGGCACTGGTTCGACGAAATGGACAAGAACAGTTGATTTCGGTGGACGACATTGCCGTCGGGGATACCATGATTGTCAAACCCGGACAAAAGATTGCGATGGACGGCATGGTGGTCAACGGCTATTCGGCGGTCAATCAGGCAGCGATTACGGGTGAATCCGTGCCCGTCGGCAAAACGGTGGATGATGAAGTCTTCGCTGGCACGCTGAATGAAGAAGGCTTGCTCGAAGTCAAAGTCACCAAGCTGGTCGAAGACACAACCATTGCAAAAATCATCCATTTGGTAGAAGAAGCACAAGGCGAACGGGCCCCTTCCCAGGCATTTGTCGATAAATTCGCCAAATATTATACACCGATCATCATGGCTGTTGCCGCACTCGTGGCCATTGTCCCTCCCCTCTTGTTTGACGCCAGCTGGGAAACCTGGGTCTATCAAGGGCTGGCTGTGCTAGTCGTAGGTTGTCCGTGTGCGTTGGTCATTTCGACTCCGATTTCGATTGTATCTGCTATCGGGAATGCAGCGAAAAAAGGCGTTTTGGTAAAAGGCGGCGTGTACCTGGAAGAAATGGGTGCCATCAAAGCGATTGCGTTTGACAAGACCGGCACCCTGACCAAAGGGGTTCCCGTCGTCACGGACTTTGAGGTGTTGAACAAGCAGGCAAATGAAAAAGAACTGCTTTCCATCGTCACAGCGCTGGAATATCGCTCACAGCATCCTCTTGCTTCGGCCATCATGAAAAAAGCGGACGCAGAAAACATTTCTTATTCTTCGGTCTTGGTCGAGGACTTCTCTTCCATTACCGGCAAAGGGATTAAAGGGACTGTCGAAGGCATCACATACTACATCGGCAGCCCGATTCTCTTCAACGAGCTGGGCGCCGCAAGTACCGATAAGAACTTGGAACAAAACGTCACAGCTCTTCAAAATCAAGGCAAGACGGCAATGATCATCGGAACGGAACAAAATATCCTGGCGGTCATTGCCGTGGCGGATGAAGTCCGTGAATCCAGCAAGGAAGTCATCGCGAAATTGCATCAAATGGGCATCAAGAAGACAATCATGCTGACGGGCGACAACAAAGGGACCGGTCAGGCCATTGGCCAGCAGATCGGCGTCACCGAAATCCAGGCCGAACTGATGCCGGAGGATAAATTGAATTTCATCAAACGCTTAAGAGCCGAATACGGCAACGTCGCGATGATTGGAGACGGCGTGAACGATGCCCCGGCACTCGCTGCCTCTACTGTCGGAATTGCCATGGGTGGTGCCGGAACCGATACCGCTATGGAGACCGCTGATGTGGTCTTGATGGGCGATGATTTGAGCAAACTGCCGTTCACGGTGAAGTTGAGCCGGAAATCATTGAACATCATCAAAGCGAACATTGCATTTGCAATTGGTATCAAAGTGATCGCGTTGCTGTTGGTCATCCCGGGTTGGCTGACGCTATGGATCGCTATTATGTCAGACATGGGCGCTACCCTTCTGGTCGCGCTAAACAGCTTACGGCTGATGCGCGTAAAAGAGTAACGAAAAGAGCTTTCCAGCCAAATGGAAAGCTCTTTTCTGAACTACATAGTAGGGCGAATCTGAAACATTCTTTCATTACTCCTCAAGATAAAGGGTATGGATTTTAGAAGAGGCATTCCTGGCACGAAGCACCCCCTTGTTAGTGCCGGTTTACCTCTTTTGAAATAAAAATGAGCAGAAATTACGATTTTTCTTATGACCAAATGCCGAAGGAGGAAACAAACATGACGAACGAAGCGAAAAAGGAACTGGACTTATTGGTGATCGGAGCCGGATCGGGCGGCTATGTGGCGGCCATTCGTGCTGCACAGCTAGGGAAAAAAGTGGTGTTGGTGGATAAGGCCGAATTGGGTGGCGTTTGCCTGAACCGTGGCTGCATCCCTTCCAAAGCGCTGATCAGTGCTTCGGAACGGGTGAAACACATCCAGCACGCCGGGACCATGGGCATCCGGGTTTCGGGTGAAGTGGTCGTGGATATGCCCGAAGTAGTGAAATGGAAAGACGGCATCGTGAACAAACTTACAAGCGGGGTCCAGACCTTGCTGAAAGGCAATGGCGTGGAAGTCATTAGCGGGGAAGCTTATCTGACGGCATCCCATCAGGTAAAAATCAAAACCGCAGACGGAGAACTGCTCTATACGTACAAAGATCTGATTCTGGCAATCGGTTCCCTGCCGACCGAACTGAAAAGCCTGCCGTTTGATCAAGAACGGATCCTCTCGTCAACAGAAGCTTTGACGCTCCAGGAAGTGCCGAAGCATCTCGTGGTGGTCGGCGGCGGTTATATCGGGCTGGAACTAGGGACGGCGTATGCCAAATTCGGGGCCAAAGTGACGATTCTTGAAGGAACGGATACCATTCTTCCAGGGACGGACTCTGCACTGACAAATGTGGTCAAACGTCACTTAAAAGATTTGGGCATCACGGTCATCACCAATGCTATGGTCCAAGGCGGTGAAAATACAGGTGAAGAAGTCAATGTCCGGGTTCAGGTGGATGGCAAAGATGAGGTCATTAATGGCGATTACTGCCTGGTTTCTATTGGAAGAAAACCAAACACAGGAAAAATCGGCTTAGAAAATATTGGCGTGGAACTTGATCAACGCGGTTTTATCAAGATAAATAACCAATGTCGAACCACGATTGATCATGTGTACGCAATCGGCGATTGTGCAGGCGGTGACCTTCTAGCTCACAAAGCTAGTTATGAAGGTAAGATTGCGGCAGAGGTGGCAAGCGGACAAAAAAGCGTGATTGATTTTCAAGCGATGCCGTTTGTTATCTTCAGCGATCCGGAAGTTGCGTATACCGGGTTGACCGAAAAAGCGGCAAAAGAACAGGGCTATGAGACAGTTTCCAGTCGTTTTCCATTCCAAGCGAACGGCCGCGCTTTATCTATTTCCGATGCGGATGGTTTTGTACAGATTGTGGCTGAAAAAGAGACCAAAAGAGTGTTGGGCGTCCAGATGGTTGGACCGGAAGTATCGTCCCTTATTGCCGAGGCGGTCTTTGCTATTGAAACCGGGGCGACAGCCGAAGACCTCAGCCTGACGATTCACGCCCATCCTACGCTGCCGGAGCCATTGATGGAAGCTGCGGAAGGAATCATGGGGCACCCAATTCATATGCTGAGCAAAAAATAACTCATAATCAATCCACTCTTTGAAACCGGCCTGCACATTCATAAGCGCAGGCCGGATTGTTTTTGTTCGAGTATCTCTGACTTTCTGAAGTGATGATAAATCATATAGGTTGGCGATTTCCCTATTTTTTCAAACTGGATTTATTCGGAACAAAAATCTACTTAATTGAAAGGATGCGAACTTCATGAAGGCAGATAAAAACAAAGCGTATATACCGGCACTCAAATACCGCTGGATGACCCGGTTCTATGATCCGTTAATCCAATGGGGGATGCAGGAAAAAAAGCTTAAAATGTATTTGGTTAATCAAGCAGTCCTTCAACCTGGGGAAGTGGTAATGGATTTAGCTTGCGGCACAGGAACCTTGGCCCTCTTAATACGGCGATCACACTCCCATGTTCAAGTGATTGGAGTCGATGCAGACCCGGAAATAGTGGCAATTGCGAAAGAAAAAATTAAAAGAAATCAAACTAACGGCATTAGCTTCAAGGAAGGATTTTCTGACCGGCTTCCCTTTTCTAATAATCTGTTTCATCATGTCTTTACCAGTTTATTTATTCACCATTTGACGTTGGAGAAGAAAAAGGAAACTTTTGAGGAAGTTCGCCGGACACTTAAACCGGGCGGCCAATTCCATATAATTGATTTTGAGAAGCCACAAAACGGTTTGATGCGTGCTGCATTCTTCCCCGTCCAGTTGTTAGACGGGTTCGAGACCACTTCCCCTCATGTCAAAGGCATTATTCCAAGTCTCTTAAAAGAAACAGGATTTGCTGCAATTGAAGAGACGGGGCAATTTTCAACCGCGATTGGCACGTTACGGGCATACAGAGCTTTTAAGCCATAAAATTCTTGATATTCAGCTACTTTCTTTCACCTTACGTACATGCATTTTCTATCTATCTATTTTCATTAAATTCATTTTGTAATCATCAGGGACACAACTTAAAAAGGTTATTAGAAAAGCGTTCGTAAAAATACATTTAACAAATTAAGAGGGAGAGAAGATGTGCTTGTAGCAACCTCTTCTCTCCTTTTGTATTCAGCAGCTTCCGATAAATTCATGATATGCAAACCAATTAGATTTTATTATCCACGTGGAGCCCACAACATCACGGAAACACCAACTAAACAAATACCTGCCCCGATCCAGTCATAGAAATCAGGTGTTTTTTTATCGACTCCCCATCCCCATAAAACGGAAAGGATGATGAACACTCCGCCGTAGGCAGCATAAATCCGGCCGAATGAAGAGAACGATTGGAACGTCGCAATCACTCCGTATAGAGCTAATGCGATACCGCCAAAAATCCCTAAATACAACGGCTTACCTTCTCGCAGCCATAACCAAATCAAATAACCTCCGCCAATTTCAGCTATTCCTGCGATGACGAATAAGAAAATCGTATAAATCAACTTTAATGCTCCCTTCAACCTTTGAGTTCTATTGGCAAATAGTTTCTTTTCTGATTTCGATCTACTTAACCCTGACCATAGCAACTAGGGAATCCTATTTTCCATTAGAATTTACTTGTTTAACCCTTTTAACCGGCACAGCAAGACAGTTGGGAAACATCCTTGTCGAACGTGAGGGCAGCCAATTTCACCCCTTCCGCCATGGTTAAATACGGCGCAAAGGTGTCGCTAATGTTTTCGATGGTCAAACCGAACTTCACAGCAAGTGTCACTGCATAAATGACATCTCCTGCATTTTCCGCTACGATATGCCCGCCCAGCAGCTGGCGTGTTTTCGCATCCGCCACCAGTTTGAACACGCCGGTCGTCTCCCGGTTCACTTGCGCTCGCGGAACAGCCTCCAACGGCAGGACGGAAGTGATAACGTCATAGCCGTTTTCTTTTGCCTGTTTCTCTGTCAAGCCGACGGTGGCAACCGCCGGCGCTGTAAACGTAACACCCGGCACAATGGCCAAATCCAACTTTTCCTTCTGCCCACCGAGCGCATTTCCTGCTGCCACTCGCCCTTGATAAGCCGCGACATAAACAAACTGAGGACCGAGCGTAACGTCGCCTGCTGCATAAATTCGTTCATTGGTGGTCTTGGCATAATCATCAATCCGAACTTCTCCGAGGCGCCCTGTTTCAACACCCGCCGCGTTCAAATTCAAGCTTTCCGTATTGGGCGTTCGGCCGGCTGCAATCAGCAGTTGATCGGATTCAATGATTCGCTTCTGACCGTCCACCTCGACATATACTTTTTTCACCTCTCCGTCCTGTTTAATTCGCTCGTACGTGGCACCGGTCACTAACCGAATGCCTTGCTCGGTCAAAGCTTTCGTGAGGGCTTCCGAGATTTCCGGATCGTATTCCTGGAACAGGCGCGAACTTCTTTGCATCAGTGTGACTTCGGATCCGAGGTGGTGAAATAACTGACCCAATTCCACACCAATATAGCCGGAACCGATGACCGTCAGGCGTTTCGGCACTTTCTTTAGCTCCAATAAGGTTGTGCTGGTCAAGTAATCCACTTCTTCCAGTCCGGAAATGGCTGGCATAGCCGGAGCCGCCCCCGTCGCAATCAGAAACTGTTTGGCAGAAAGCTTCATGCCGGCCACTTCAATAGTGTGTTCATCTATAAATCTGGCTTCCCCTTTGATCAACTCAAAACCGTAGTCTTCAACCAAATCGACATATTTCTTGTTCCGGAGATCCGTCACCAATTCCTCTTTCTGTTTGACCAGCGGAGCCAAATCCACTTCCCCCGCTGAGGTGTGCAGCCCGATAAACGGATTATTCCTGGCCAAGTGATTGATTTCTCCGGCCCGTAACAAGGTTTTGGAAGGAACACAGCCAATGTTCACACAGGTACCGCCTACCGTTCCCCGTTCAATCATCGCCACTTTCGCCCCATGTTTCACAGCTTCGATGGCGGAAGAAAAGGCAGCGCCCCCGGAACCGATGATGATGTAGTCATACTCGCCTTCTTCATCTGGGCGGAGTGCTTCTTGGGCTCGGACTTCTTCTGCTTCCCCCGGCTGATACTTGGCATCAGCAATTGCTTTTTGTGCCTTTTGAACCTCCATGTTTTCCGGCAGTTCAAATACAGCTTCACCTTTTCGAAAATCAGCTTGGATTTCTTTTGCGCCAATCGCTTCAAGCGCGACTACCACGTGTTCTTCGCATCCGGTGCAGGTCATCGCTTGGACATCCACTCGATATTTTTTCATGTCTACTCCTCCTCCATCAAAACATCAATAATCGGGCATTCATGCAGCTCTTTTTCATTTGGACACCGCTCTTTCAACTCGCTCAGCATCCGTTCCGCACGCTTTAGATCCTCAATCTGCTTTCGGACTTCCACTTCTTTTCTGGACACAAAATCGAACATATCTTCACAGCGCACATCGTCTTTGTCGACCACCCCTAACAATTTATAAATCTCATTCAACGAAAATCCCAGTTCCTGCAGTCGCCGGATAAATCCTACCCGTTTGACCGTTTCCTTCGAATAAATCCGATACCCCGAATTATTCCGGACCGGTTCTTGCAATAGCTCTTTTCGTTCATAGTATCGGATGGTTTCCTTATTCACTTCACATAGGGTTGCAAGTTCACTGATTCGATAGCTCAATTTTCTTCACCTCAGAAAAAGTATAAACCATGTACTTAGGTACATGGTCAAACATCTAGACTTCAATACTTTCTTTCTATATATAAAATTTCAAGTTACTAAAACTAGATTTAAAATAGTCGTTTATTAAAAATAAAGCGTTCGTAAAAGTACACTTTTACGAACGCTTTACTGAATAATCATTACTTTTCTCTCCGAATTTATATCTTCCTTATGAAGTTAAATTATTGGGAGAAACTTGATTTTTTACTTCCTTTCTTCTCTCTTCTATATTTTTAGCGTTAAAATGCATCCTCTCCACTGTATTCTTATAAACACATTATCAAAAGTTACCACTTGAATACTACGATATAATCGTATAAAATGAAGATATAAAAGTCATGCAACTGGAGCGAGCCGAGTGAGAAAACAAAAGTACAATGAAAATGTCGAATTAGTGTTTGTTTACACGGAAGTCTTCAATAAACTCTGGGTACACTATGGATTATCGGAAAAGATAAAAAGAGATTTGAAAAACAAGTCCGAGAATATGAAGAAAATAACACGGTCCAAGTAATGTACTGGGGGATATCATTGCAGATACCGGAGGCGCTATAAAACTTCGATTTGATAGCTCGAGTGATAATGTCGGAAAAAGTGGTGGGTATCGAATTATTTACTCCAAATATGGTCGGCGTGTCTATGCTATGCTGCTAATTTATAAGAAATCAGATAAAGAAACACTTACTGACAAAGAAAAAAACCTCATTAAGAATAGAGGAAAAGAATTGAAGAAAAATAATTAAGAAGGTGGTGGGTAGGATGAAATCAAACAAATTGGATTTTGAAAACCTACTTGAAGAGAGCGTCAATCAGTTGAATCAGTTTGCCAAGGGTAATTCAGAACATGTCGAGGTTATTACTTATAAATTACGTGATTTACCCGAAATCGATCTCACCTCAGTTAAAGAATTGAGAAAAGATTTAGGCGCAACGCAAAAAAACTTTGGCGATGTGCTCGGTGTTTCTACACGTACAGTGGAGGCATGGGAGATTGGACGCTCTTCCCCTAACGGCTCTGCAGCTCGGTTAATGCAACTCATGTTAGATAACCCTTCCATTAAGCAATCCTTTAAACAGACGATAAAAAATGAAAAGCTAGTGAAAAGAGAAAAATCGTTTAGCTGAACAAAGTTAGCTGCCTTCTTGGCAACTCAGTTATTATTGCAAAATTCGGTACACACAATGAATTGAACCCCAATGACGGATGAGTTTAAATATCCGTCACTGGGGTTTTTCTCTTTTGCATAGATATTGGATCTACATGAAGAGAAGGGCCTTCTGAATTTAATTTTCTCTTCTTTATACTTCTGATAAATTCATCATATGTAAACTGGATAAGTGTTGACGTTATCAATACTTAAATTAAAGTCCCCAGCTTTCTTTTAGCAGCCGAATTCCCTCTTCGATTTCAAGTTCGGATAACCCGCCAAAACCCAGCAGCACTTCCGGTTCCGTTCTTTCCCTTTCGCCTCCGTAATACACCGAAGTCGGATAGACTTTCACCCCGTTCCGGCTGGCGCTTGCGATCAACTCGTTTTCGGACATGCCATTCTGGACGTTCAGGATGATATGCAATCCTGACTTCTCGCCGATGATTGTTACGCATTCGCCCAAATCTTCCTGTATTTCTGCCAGCAGCCGAGCCTGCTTTTTCCGGTATAAGGTCCGCATTTTATTCAAATGTGTGGCCCAATGTCCGTTGCTCATGAAGCGGAACAGCGTGTCTTGATGAAGACGGGATACCGTTTGCTTATACAAGGAAAAATTCGTGCGGTATTTCTCAAGTAAGCTTGACGGCAAAACAAGGTAGCTGATTCGAATCGAGGGGATCAACGATTTCGAGAACGTGCCCATGTAAATGACACGGCCATTGGAATCAAGCCCGTGCAGCGATGGAATCGGTTTTCCTTTGTAGCGATATTCACTGTCGTAATCATCTTCGACAATATAGTTATGTTGTTCTCCAGCCCAGTTCAACAATTCCATCCGGCGAGAAATCGGCATAACCATGCCATAAGGAAATTGATGGGACGGTGTGACAAAAACTACTTCGGCTTTACTGCTCGCCAACTCTTTCACTGATAGGCCCTCTTCTTCAACCGGAATCAACTCGACATCAACGCCTTGATCTTGTAAAGCGACCCTAGTCCGGTGGAACCCTGGAGACTCCAGCGCATATGTCTTCTCTCTTCCGATGACCATACACAACAAGCCAGTCAGCACTTGCGTACCGGCTCCGAGCAGAATTTGATCTGCAGAACACCGAACCCCTCTTGATTGGAACAGATACTGGGCGATTTGTTCCCGGAGACACGGCTCCCCTTGGGGATTTCCGTTGTAAAAAAGTTCACTTCCGTCCAAATAAAGACTCTTCACCGACAATTTTCGCCAGACTGAATAAGGGAACTGCTGCAAGTCTACGTGGCCGGAATTGAAATCAATTTTGTATTGTAGGTTCTTCTCTTTCTTAGGGGTTTGAGAAGAAGGCACAGAATCGCCAATCAGCTCTTCTACCTCCTGTACGTAAAAGCCTTTCCGCTGTTCACTTCGGACATAGCCTTCTGCCACTAATTGGTTGAAGGCAGCTTGGATCGTGTTTACACTCACTCCTAGATGAATCGCCAAGTTTCTTTTAGAAGGCAGCTTTTCTCCAGCCGGTATGTTGCCTGCACCCATCTCCTGTTTTAAGAAAGACGCTAATTGGAGGTATAAAGGATTCTCTTTTTCACTTTTGAAATCAAGGGTAATTTCAAGCATGCATATGCCTCCAATATATTCTGGTTCTTTTATTTTTCTGTAATCTGATACTTTTGATTATACCAGTTTGCTAATAAGATAGGATTTAAAGGAGGGAAAAAAATGAACCCATTATCGCTTTCAATCAAAGAGTTGATGACGGAGGACGACTGGCGCAAAGCCTTTTCGGTCATGAACCAACTGCGAACGCACCTGACGGAAAATCTCTATCTGGAGCTAGTAAGAGACGCCCGAAAAACGGATGGCTACCGAATGGCCGCAATATTTGAGGAAGAACAGCTTGTCGCGGTCATTGGCTTTAAGCCAATGATCACTCTATATTATGGAAGATTTATTCGGGTCTGTGATTTAGTCACCGATCAGGCACGACGCTCAAAAGGATACGGTGAAAAATTGCTTGCCCATGTACACCAATGGGCGAAGGAGAACCAGTATGAAAGCGTCGCTTTGTCTTCCGGCTTGCAACGGACTGATGCTCATCGCTTTTATGAGCAGAAAATGGATTATGAGAAAGTGAGCTATGTTTTTAAAGCCCCTTTACACTAATTCTTTTACTCAATACTAGGGACTAGAGAAAAGGAATGGAATTGATTCATCCTCTTTCCGGTTCATCCCGTATCTTGAGGGTAGTACCTCTTCAATGAGATTTTACTTCGACGAACATCTCTTAAATACAAAAGGACAAATGGGAGAGAAAAATCCATTTGTCTTTTTATCGTTTTTACCAAAATCTAGCCTCAGCCTGCTTGCGCCTATCAATTCACTTCCGATAAATTGATGATATGTAAACTATAAAACTATACTTAATTATTCAAAGTCTTCAAACCTCTGTTGACTTTAGCTCATTCAAAACGAAGCCCCCAAGGCAAAAGAAAATTCAACTTTTGGGAGGCAACACTTTTCATGTACGACTATTAAACACTATGTTGAACAGATTTAATTCTTTAGTTTTAATGTCATCGCATTGACGGCCACGATAACAGTGGACACGGACATCAGAACCGCTCCTGCTGCAGGAGCCAAGGTAATCCCGATGAAGGCTAAAACCCCTGCAGCTATAGGAATCGCAATAAAATTATAACCGGCTCCCCATACGAGGTTTTGATTCATTTTACTGGTTGTTTTATTAGCCAATTCGATAAAGGATTCTATATCTCCCGGATCCGACTGAGTCAAAATCACATCAGCGGAATCGATGGCGACTTGAGTTCCGGCACCGACTGCTATGCCAACATCTGCAATTGCAAGGGAAGGTGCATCGTTTAAACCATCACCGACCATGATGACAGTTTGCTCTTTATTTTTTAATGATTCCACTAACTCATATTTATCTTGTGGGGATTGATTGGCTCTGTATTCAATACCCAGTTCTTCAGCCACCCCTTGTGCCGCCGTTTCATTGTCACCCGTCGCCATAATCGGTTGTATACCGTTACGTTTCAATGCTTGTATCAGCGTTTTACTCGTTTCTTTTAATTCATCGCCTAATGCGACCGTACCGATGGGTTTCCCGTCTTCAATCAGTATGCTTACTGTGGCCCCTTTTGGAATATCCACCGCCACATCTTTTCCAAATGCCTTTTGGCTGATCAATTCGTATTTGCGTCCATTGGCGTTTCCTTCCACGCCGGCACCCGACATGACATCAATCGAATCAAAGCGGACAGGCTGAATCCCTTGTTTCCCAGCGTGATGGACGATCGACTGGGCGATTGGGTGGCTGGATCCGCCTTCAATCCCTGCCATAAGGGCCGCGATTTCAGCTTCGTTATGCTGGCCATCCAGTGTTTCCATGCTCAATACTTTAAATTCCCCTGTAGTTAATGTGCCTGTTTTATCCAGTATCATTACATCTGCCTTGTTTGCCAGTTCCAACGCTTCCCGGTCTTTGACCAACAGCCCGCGTCTTGCTCCCAAACTGGTGCTTCGTGCAATTACTAAAGGAATGGCAAGACCAAGGGCATGCGGACAAGCGATGACTAATGTCGTAACCGTAAACAGAATGGCTGTTTGAATGTCTGAAATATATAGCCATACGACAAAAGCGATGACGGCCGCTGCAATTGCGATATAAAACAGCCAGCCAGCTACTTTTTGAGCCAGATTTTCAGCTCTGGAAGGCTGATCTTGAGCCTGTTTAATCAAGGTTTGAACTTGAGAAATGAAAGACCGGTCGCCTGTTTCCTGTACTTCCAGGTACAAAACCCCTTCTCCGTTTGTAGAACCGCCAATTACTTTGTCTCCAACTCCTTTTACAACAGGCTTAGATTCTCCTGTTAATAAGGCTTCATTGATACGGGAATCTCCTCGTTTGAGGATGCCATCAGCCGGAACGTTTTCGCCAGCCTGAACACGTACAAGATCTCCGACTTTTAAATCGGCTACCGGACGCGTCTCAATGGCATCGTCTTCCACTACTACATGTGCATCTTTCGGCATAAGTTCAGCGAGTGATTGTTGCGCATCCCCTGCGTCTCCCACCGCTTTCATTTCAATCCAGTGGCCAAGGAGCATGATCAGCAACAAGGAAGCAAATTCAAAGAAAAAGTCCATAACGTGCTCACCTGTCACATAACGTGCCAGCACTGCATAAATGCTATATAAGTAAGAAACGGACAGTCCCAAAGAAATAAGGGCCATCATGCCTGGCGCTTTTTCCTTAAATTCAGCGATTGCCCCTTGATAGAAGGGTTTTCCGCCATAAATCAGCAATATAGTCGCTAACACCGCGACAACAATGTCCGAGTAAGGGAAGGTGAATTGAAAGGGAAGCCGAACGTCCATCATCGGCGATAATAACAAAATGACAATGCCCAAGGGCAGCGACTTCAGAAAAATTTCTTTGAAGTTTCCGTGGTGGTGATGTTCATGTCCACTGTGATCATGGCTACTATGATTGTGATGGGCATGATCATCATGAATTTTGGAAGGATTGCTGTCGTTATGAATGCCTTCTTCCACTTGATCTTCATGGTAAGAATGCCCAACATGTTCAGAATGGTCCATCTTATGGTCATCTGCCTGTTCATCGTGATGATGGTGTTGGTCTTTTTCATTTTTAGTCATTAAGTACGCCTCCTTCAAAATAGTTACTTCCTTATGCCATTTATACTTTACTTCCGTTATTAATGACGAGAATAATCTGTCTGTTCAATGACCCCATTATAGCCGTTCTGCCCGTTTTTTGTTTGAACGTTTTAAGGTCCAACTGGAGACGACAATACTGACTTCAAACATAATGAAGAGCAAAATGATAGTTAGAATATCAAACATGAAATTTCGTTAAACTTTTAGTTTCTCTTCGCATTCCTTGAGCCGTCTCCCCCTTGTCTTCATTACTTTGAAAGAAAAAGGCCAAAAGCAATGCACCTTCGCTTTAGGCCTTCCTTTTATGATTTCCTTCTATATATACCTTTACTTTTCCAATTTCACTCGTTGCAGACGAAGCGAGTTCAAAACGACCGACACGGAACTGAAGGCCATTGCGGCCCCGGCAACCCAAGGCGCGAGCAGGCCGATGGCGGCAATCGGGATGCCCACTGTATTGTAAGCGAAAGCCCAGAACAGGTTCTGTTTGATGTTGCGCATCGTTTTGCGGCTCATGATGATTGCATCCGCAATGCTGTTCAAGTCGCCGCGGATCAGTGTAATATCCGCTGCTTCCATCGCCACATCTGTACCCGTGCCGATCGCCATGCCGATATCGGATACGGCCAATGCCGGTGCGTCGTTGATGCCGTCACCGACCATCGCCACTTTCTTGCCTTGCTGCTGCAGTTTCTTCACTTCATCCGCTTTGCCTTCCGGTAGCACTTCCGAAATCACCGCATCGACACCGACTTCTTTGCCGATCGCCTGCGCGGCCCGCTCGTTGTCGCCCGTCATCATGATGACTTTAATGCTCAGCTGATGTAGACTATCTACAGCCTATCTTGAGACGTGTGACTAGATGTTTTGCACATGCAAAACCACCTCCGATTTCAGTGCTTATTTCGAGTGCACCCTTTCGAAGGTTTTTTATATTAGCCTATTACTTCAGGCAGTCTAATCTTTAATGAACTATTTTCAGTTATTTTCGTCCGTCCCACTTACTTCGACAGATATAATGAGAGTCAGAATCGCGGTAACGATAAGAACAAGAGACATAACCAATAACATAGGAATCTCCTCCAAAATGATTTATTGTCTTACTTAATTTTGAAATCTTTTCACATTGCACATAGTTACCGTCAAATATCGTACCGATTACTAGATGAGCAGCAAAGCATCCAGGTCCAGTACACGGATTCGGCGCTGGTCTTCCTGCTCGATCCATCCCTCGTCTTCGAACTTGGCAAGTTTCCGGCTGATGGTTTCAGGAGTCGTTCCGAGAAAAGAAGCAAGATCTTTTCTGGACATCGGCAAATGGTACTCCGTTGATTTGTTCTCTTCCACCTGCTGAGCCAGATAAAGCCCAATCCGTGTTTCCACGTCTTCTGTCGCAAAGCTGGTCATCTGGCTTTCCGCCTGGCCAAGCCGGTTGGAAAATTCACTTAGGATTTTCAATGAAATATTTGGATACCGTTGCAGAAATTCCTGAAGATCGCCGCGCTGGATGCTGCAAATGTCGGTCTTTTCCATCGCTTCCGCATAATCATCATGAATCGATTCCTTAAACAAGGCGAGTTCACCGGTGAAATCGCCTGGCTGCAGAATCCGGATCAATTGCTCTTTGCCGTTTTCCGACAGACGGTAAACTTTCACTTTCCCTTGATGGACGATATACAGGGAATCCGAGGCATCGCCGGCACTGTGCAGCAGCTCCCCTTTCTTCAAGGAGATGGAACGCGTCGTTTTGGCGACTTCCTCCATTTCTTCGTTTTGAAGATGATTAAAGATCGGAACGATGGAAACACATAATTGATGTGCTCCCTTGTTTCCTTTTGTATGCCGGCATGCTTCCTGATACTTCATACTTTCCCTCCTAGTTAGGCAACTTTCCTTGAATACACAGAATAACCCAGTTTCACAATCAGTTCTTCGATCTGCTGATCCGAAATTTGCGCTTCATCAAACTCGACTCTTACTTTTCCGGAATGGAACAGAACTTTGCCATCCTTTACACCAGCCTGTCTCCCCAAAGCATTCTCGATTTTTTTGATGCAGGACGGACAACTGAATGGCTCCATTTGAAATACCGCTTTTCTCATATTGCTCTCCTCCTTATATTCATCTTCATTATAAGGGGTGCCTGTTTCTTTAACCTTGATGGCCGTCAAGGATGATAGTAGTTTAAAGAAATTAACCCTTAAAAGGATTAAAAAATAAAATTTAGTGAATAATACAAAAGAGGATATAGTCTAATTAGACTAAAAACTTATACGATATGCAAGCATACCCAAATCATCTATTCGTAAAAGTGAATGAGAAATGTTCCATATTGGTTTTGCATTGACAGGCATCAAGGAATCCAATTTTTTATTCGCGTATACTGTCTTAACAGATTTATTTTCAATATTCCTGCAATTCCATTCTATTGGTATTTTGCGGCATTATCCAATTTTGAGTTTTACTCGAAAAATTTAAGTTGGTTTCATTCCTTAATGAAGCAACTTGAATAGAACTGAAGCTGCTCTCTGCTTCATCCGGAAAAGAAAGGAGGAAATCAAAATGAAGGAAGCTTCCAAAAAGAAAGACCGCGAAGACGCTCAGGAAACTTCATTGCGAGGCACTTTTACTTCCGTTCTGATCATCGCGGTATTCATGCTTGTGTCCTGGTTCAGTGTTTTCTTTTTATTCCTGGAGCGCAACTGAAACGGGGCAACTATTATAGAAATTTGAGAGGAGATTCGACGTATGCATATCCATCGTTATGAAAAACTCTGGCTGATTATCGGTTCACTCATTTTAGCCGTTTTCCTCGGGATTTTAGCATTTCAAACTTTTTTCCTGGAAATGGGGCCGCCGAGCCATGCGGAAATGATCGATCCGCAAACGGTCCGCGAGTCTGAGATTTTTGCGGACACTGAGCTGAAGGAAATCGGCGATAACGAATACGAAATTGCCATTATCGCGGAAATGTTTGCGTTCCAGCCGGGTGATTTGGAAATTCCGGCAGGCGCGACAGTCCATTTCACTTTGGCATCACCTGACGTCACCCACGGCTTTAAAATTACAGACACGAACGTCAATGTCATGGTCGTTCCCGGCCATATTTCGAAAGTCAGCCATACATTCGACGAGCCAGGGGAATACCTGATCCTATGCAATGAATATTGCGGCCTCGGGCACGAGTTCATGGCGAACACCATCACCGTCAAATAAAGAAGAAAGAAGGGGAAGAAATGGCTCACATCAATGAAACACCGATTCTGCATAAAGGGACGGCCGTTAACGACGATGCCGCTGCCGGCATTACGGGACGGGATATCCGACTATCGGCCGCGAATTTATTCATCGCATTTATTGCATTATTAATCGGCGGATTTGCCGGTCTATTGCAGGGCCTGGTCCGCAGCGGTTTTTTTGAACTCCCTTCGTGGATCAGTTATTATGCACTGCTGACTGCCCACGGCGTCATGTTCATCCTGGTATTAAGTTCTTTTTTCAGCATCGGCTACCTGTATGCCGGAACTTCACGGGTGCTTGGCGGACTGGCCAATAAAACCATCGCTTTCGGATGGGCAGGCTTTGCTCTCATGACAACCGGCACGCTGATCGCTGCGTTTCTTATTGTTACCGGAAACGCCAATGTGCTTTATACGTTTTACACTCCGATGCAGGCACATCCCTGGTTTTATATCGGGCTTGCACTTATTGTCGTCGGCATCCTGTTAAATTGCATCGGCATGTTCATCACCTACCAGAGCTGGCGCAAACGAAATCCCGGAAAACTGACGCCGCTTTTCGCCTTTTTCGCAAATGCCGTTTTCGTCCTTTGGGTTTTCGCTTCCCTGTTCATCGCTGTTTTTGTCATAGCGATGGTCATTCCGTGGGCATTCGGATGGGTTGCAACCATTGACCCGATGATGGGCCGCACCTTATTTTGGGCTTTCGGCCATACGCTCGTGAATATTTGGATGCTGACATCCATTTCAGCCTGGTATGTGGCAATGCCAAAAATCATCGGCGGAAAAGTATTCAGTGATTCACTGGCGCGTGTCGCTGTGGTCATTCTTGTGGTGGCCAATGTACCCGGCGGCTTCCACCACCAGATCCTTGATCCAGGCTTGTCTGTCAATGTGAAATTTCTGCACGTGATCCAAACGTTCATGATCATTTTCCCTTCCCTCATGACCGCCTTTGCGATGCTCGCCACCATGGAACGGACCGGAAGAGCAAAAGGCGTTACGAGTTTACTCGGTTGGTGGAAAACGCTGCCTTGGTCTGATGCCCGTTTCTTCGCATTGATTGTCGCCATGTTTGCCTATATTCCAGCGGGGCTCGGCGGAATCATTAACGCCAGCAACCAAATCAACCAGGTAGTCCATAATTCCATCTGGGTCACCGGCCATTTGCATTTAACCGTTGGCACTACGGTCATCCTGACGTTTTTCGGGATTTCCTATTGGCTGATCCCTTATTTATCCGGCAGAAAAATGACGCCGACAATCAACCGGCTGGCCGTTGCCCAAACGGTCATTTGGGCGAGCGGCATGCTGCTCATGTCGGGTGCCATGCACATTAACGGGCTGCTCGGAAGCCCCCGCCGGACGGCCAATACGTCCTACAATGGCCACAGCGCCGCTGCGGACTGGGCGATGTACGAAATGTTGATGGCGATGGGCGGAGTGATCCTGGTCGTCGGCATCATTCTGCTGGTTTATATCTGGGCACAGCTCGCCTTTTTCGCGCCAAAAGGAAAGACAGACTTTCCGATCGGAGAAGATTACAGCCCTTCAGATGCATCACCGCTGTTCATGGACCGCTGGTCGATTTGGATGGCACTGGCGACAGTATCAGTGGCCATTGCTTATATCATCCCGCTGATCGACTTTGCTTCGGGCCATAATCCGGGATCACCGCCGTTCTTGATGCCTTAGCTCAGTAGAAAAGTTACAGATATAGATAAAAGAGGATGTTCCCAAGTCAGTTCTTCAGCAGACTGGGGGCATCCTCTTTTTCTTTCTTACAATAATCCGATCCATTTCCAGTAGGTCGCGCTGAAAAGCAATATCAGCAAGTAACCGATGATGGTCAGCGGCACACCTGATTTCAAAAAGTCCTTCACTGTGAAAGCCCCTGTTCCGTAGGCCAGCATGTTTTGCGGCGCACTGACCGGAAGCAGGAATCCAAACGAAATGACGAATTGCTGGATTAAGACAAAACCGATTTCATTGCCATCGAGCTGCAGAGTCGTGGCCAAAGCGATAAAGATAGGGATCAACGCAGATGACAAGCTCGTTGCACTCGCAAAACCAAGGTGAATGAGAATATTAAATAAAGAAAGCAAGGCGATCGTCGCAAGAAGCGGCATATTTTCCAATCCCATCGCCCCAAATACTTTATCGGACAACCATTGGGCCGCTTCCGTACTCAACAAAGTGGAGCCGAGCGCAATTCCGACAGCGAAAACGATAATCGTACCCCATGGAATCATTTTTTCTACCGTCTTCCAGTCAAAGACACCCACTTTTGGAGCCAGTAAAATAGCGATTGCTACGATGGTGACCGTTGTTGTATCAAAGGGATGCAAGATTTCTTCTGTCGACCACAAAAGCAATAATGCCAAAGATACGACAATCAACCGGATTTCAGCCGGCTTAAGAGGCCCCAATTCATTCAAGTCTTTCTGAATCAACTCGGTGCCGCCTTCCACTACTTTCGTCTCTGGCTTGATCAGTTTAATCATGACAAAATACAGCACAACCGACATGATGATGGACCATGGCGCCGCATAAAGGAACCAGGCGCTCCATGACACAGTCTCTCCAAACTCATTTTCCATGAAACCAAGCGCTACCAGGTTCTGTGCAGCACCTGTTTTGATGCCGACATTCCAGATGGATACCGATTGGACCGCAGTGATGACCAATAGCGCTGCGAGTCGGCTGTTGACAGGCAATCCGAATGCCGCGACCATACCAAGCAGAATCGGTACGACTGCGCCGGCACGGGCTGTGGCACTCGGCACAAAGAATGCAAGTACAATTGAAACAATGATGGCACCAAAAACGATAGCGCCCGTTTTTGTACCGACTTTCGATAAAATCCACAACGCCAAGCGCTTATGCAAATTCGTCGCTTGCATGGCAGCTGCCAAGAACAAGGCTGCAGCGACAAGCGCCACTGCCGAATTACTGAAACCCGCCAATGCCAGACTGAGTGCATCTCCCGTACCGAGTAGCTCCCCTGGATTTTCGGGATTTGGGGAAAGACCCAACAACAGAGCCATAAGCCCGATAATCATGGCGGCACTGACTGGATACGGAACCGCTTCTGTCATCCATAAAACGACCGCAAATGCTAAAATGGCAAGTGTGCTTTGCCCCACCACTGATAAATCTCCCGGCGTTGGCAATAAAACAATGATAATTAAAATGGCAAAAGCCAAAAAAATATAGACCGGTCTTAAATTGCGTTTCGGTTTTTCTTCCGCTGTTTTTTCCACCATGAAAACCACCCTTTCTTGAAGTAAATTCACAACCATTGCTTACCCTGTCGAGATCAGAGTGAAACGGTGATGACTCTTGTTCAGAGCTTCAGATAAATACATTAAAAAAACCATCGTACAATAGAAACGAATGTGTCTCTATCGTATGATGGTTTACTGATTTAGAGAGACTATATTTCTGCAACGCGTTTTATTTTCTCCTACTCTTCATCTTCCCCTTCTAAAGCATCGTTGCCCAGATAAGCCTGCAGCATCCAAATGTTTTTATCGAGGCTGGCTTTGTATCCGGTCAGCATATCCACCGTTACATCGTCTTTCTCTTTCGCCGCAAGATGGATGGCTTTGACTGTTACATCCCGAATGACCCGGTAATCATCCACTAATATGCCAAGCATATCTTGGGAAGAAAGCGGCTCAATATAAGGTGTTTCACTAATAAATGCATGTTCCAGATATTCACCGAGAGTCGAATACGGTTTCTCGCCAATGGCAATCAAGCGTTCTCCGAAAGCATCATAGTATTCGTTGGCTTCGTCATAAAGTTCATTGAATTTCTCATGCAGCGGAAAGAATTCTGGTCCTTTCAAGTACCAATGGAATTGGTGAAGTTTCACGAATAAGACATTTTGATTGGCGATTAAATGATTGACCATAAAAGCTGCAGTTGCATGATGGTGTTCGTGGTTAGTATGTTCAGTCATGATAAGATTCCTCCTAAATGTTTTGGTTTTAACTCCGGATTTTACGCAATAGCTGTAGAAAGGAAAGGGAGAAAGTAGCGGATTCCTCCCTTCTCTTCATTTTCACCTATATTTTTTACACTTGAACGGGTTCCAATTCTTTTTCCCGCTGCTGCATCTGTTTCCGGTTGAAGCCCATCAGTCTCATGGCGTTCAGGATGACGATCAGGACGCTGGCTTCGTGGATGAACATGCCGGACGCCAGATGAACGGAACCCATTAGCACACCGACAAGCAGGACAGCGACGATGCCGACAGCGAAGAATGTATTTTGTTTCATGTTGCGGATGGTCGCTTTGGACAGGGAGTAAGCGTGTGAGAATTGCATCAGCTTATCGGCCATCAGGACGACATCCGCCGTTTCCATCGAAATGTCCGTGCCGCCTTCACCCATCGCGAGTCCGATATCGGCTGTGGCAATCGCCGGCGCATCGTTGACACCGTCCCCTGCCATCGCCACGACATGGCCTTGTTGTTTCAATTGTTTCACGAAAGCCACTTTGTCTTCCGGCAACAGTTCGGCATGGAATTCGTCCAGCCCTAATTTTGTCGCGACGAGTTCCGCTGTGTGCTGGTTGTCGCCCGTCAGCATGACGATGTTCTTGACGCCATTTTTTCTCATTTGAGCGAGTGCGGGAGCCGCGTCTTCGCGAATCTGGTCGGCAATCGAGAAGATGCCGGCGACTTCCCCGTCCACCGCCGCGAAGATCGCTGTGTTTCCGGCTTTCTCGCGATTTACCGCATACGCTTCCACTTCCGCCGGGATGACGATGTTTTGCGTGTTCATGAGCTTGCGGTTCCCGATCGCCAAAACCCGTCCTTCCACTGTAGCCGTTAAACCGTTGCCTTTGATCACGTCGACGGCTTCCGGTTCCTGATCAAGAGCCATGTCACGACTCTTCGCTTCTTTGACGATCGTTTGGCCAAGGTGGTGTTCAGACACCGTTTCCGCCTGTGCCACCAATCGAAGCAAGTCCTGTTCCCCGTGCGAATGAAAGACCTTGATATCCGTCACTTCTGGTCTCCCTTTTGTCAATGTACCGGTTTTGTCAAAGACCAGTGTGTCGACTTTCGCGAAGCGGTCCATCACTTCGCCGCCTTTGACCAGCACGCCATTTTTTGCACCATTGCCGATGCCCGCTACACTCGATACCGGTGCACCGATGATCAACGCCCCTGGACACGCGATGACGAGAAACGTAATGGCGAGATGAAGATCTCTTGTAAGGGCATAAACCACAACCGACAGGACGACGACTGCGGGGGTATAGATATTGGCGAATTTGTTCAGGAATTTTTCCGTTTTCGATTTCGATTCCTGCGCTTCTTCCACCAGCTCTATGATTTTCGCGAATGTTGTATCGTCGCCGACTTTTTCAGCGATGATTTCGATATAGCCCGTGTCCATGACCGTACTGCTGAACACGTTGTCTCCCAATTTTTTGGACGCCGGGACCGATTCCCCTGTGATGGCCGCTTCGTTCAACGACGCTTGCCCCGTGACGATTTTGCCGTCCACCGGCACTTTTCCGCCCGTCCGGATGATGACACGATCCCCTTCGACGACTTCTTCCACCGGCACGGTCACACTGACGCCATCACGGATGATGGTCGCTTCCTGCGGTGCCATATCCACCAGGCTTTTTAGAGAAGAACGTGTTTTTTCCAGTGTGCGGGCTTCCAGATAATCCCCGAACAAGAACAGGAACGTTACGACTGCTGATTCCACGTATTCCCCGATAAAAAGCGCACCGATGACGGCGATTGTTACCAGCATTTCAATACTGAACGCTTTCATCATTAACGCCTGGAACGCTTTGACCGCGATCGGAATCCCGGCAATGACCGTCGCGGTGATCAATGTGAACTGCCGCAGGTCATGGTGACCCGTGAAGTTCAAGACCAGCGCCAGGACCAGTAAGAAACCGGCTAGAAAAGTGATGCTTTTTTTGTGTTTATGAATGAACCCAATCATTTTGTTCCACTCCTCTTTCTTTCGACTGTTATTTTCTTTACACCCTTATCTTAAGTGGTTTCGAGACAGAATAACTTGACCTTCATCAAGCCCTGAAGCTTTTTTGCGTTTTCTTTTTCTGTTTGTTTTCTTTCTTCCATTTCTTTAACTACCGCGAAGCTTACTCCGTTCAAAAAATTGATGGCCGTCAAGGAACTGGATGGATGGGCGTCCTATACTTAAGGTAGAAAAAACAAAGGAGAGATTGACATGACCACAGTAAAATTCCAATTGGAACCGCTCACTTGCCCTTCCTGCATCAAAAAAATTGAAGGAAAAGTAGGGAAAATAGATGGTGTCGAGGAAGTGAAAGTGCTGTTCAACTCCAGTAAAGTGAAAGCTGTCTACGACGCGGACAAAGTAGCGCCGGAAGAATTGAGAACAGTCATTGAGAAATTGGGTTATCCGGTAGTTGCTTAACGACGGCTGCCGACAGCTGCAGATTTGATGGCGAAATAAAAAAATACGAGCTCCTTTGGCAAAGGAAGCTCGTATTTTTGTATTTGGCAAAGATATAAAAATGTATTTGCTGAATATTACATATTTATTAAACCTTAGGGCAATTTGCTATTAAAATCCGTTCGTAAAAGTACACCTTTGCGAACACATCAATACAACAAATAATGAACAAAAATAACGTTCGTAAATGTGCAGAAACACTTTACGAACGTTCGGCGACTTGCAGCCACTATTGCGAACTATTTCAAGTTAATTTTGAAAGAAGTATCGTTTAAAGAGCTAATTAGGGAATACTTCCCTTCCAATTATTAGATGGTTAAAAATATTTAAATTGAGAATTAACGAGCGTCTAATTTGTTAAGTGCTAAACTCTCGCTCTTTTCAATTCGCTTTCACTAAATTTAAAATCTGTAAACCATCACTCGGAAGGCCACCTAAAAAGCGAGGATAAGTCCACGGAATTATTGATGTGATTAAAAGAACAAAGTGTACTCCGGCGCTATTTATGATAATAGTTCCCGCTACTCCTGATACGTAATAAGAAACAGTGAGTAATGTCAGAAAACCGAGCAATGACGCGATTGGCCCGCCGAGGTAGAAGAAGAGTTTTTGTTTGTATGTAAACGGCGGTGACTCTTTTGGAATGCTATACTCGCAAAAGCCTGATATGGCGACGGTCAGATAACAGGTAATTCTTCCAAAAGACAGCCTCAGCTTGTTCGCTTTGCTGGATGAACCCATAAAGATTTCAACTTTGGAATTTTTGCTCGCTGTGACTGTTGCAATTGCATGTCCCATTTCATGTATAAATAAAGAGCAACTCACAATGAGTAAGACAATAATTATTTCAAGCAACATCAAATTATATTCCCTATTCTCTATTTATGCTTTCACAGCATTTTTTCTCGGTTTGGCACTTTTGAAAAAATATCTTCTCTTACATCAAATCCTTCAGGACACCAATGGCTTTCAGGCAATTGGCTTTCCTCAAACAATGTTCGGAGATGGTGGATCGCTTCAACCCATGTCGAAAATACTTGAAAGGCATATGGCGGGTCTCCCCAACTATCAATCCATACTGCCCATTCGCTATTAGGCAGCTATGTGGCATGATAAAACGCATCACGCTCCATTTGAAAAATGCCAAAGGTGTTCTCTAAAGTAATCTTCCAGTCTGCATAACCTAATTCGTTGGAGAACTGGTCGTATTTTTCGAAAACCCACTTATGCAATATTTTCCATAACCAATTCATCTCATCACTTCCCCACTTTGCTAAATACGTAGAGAGCTTATCAGACCCATGTAAGTCGACAAATTAGACTGCATTAAAAAAGCCGCCAATTAACCGAACAATTCCCCTTACCGCCATAAACAGGATTCTAAAAGGAAGAAATAGCAATTCTGGGATCCAAAATAAGATTACGTCGAAAAAATCACTCTTATTCGTACTCTTCTTTTTCTGCTTGTTCATTGGAACGGTCCCCTTTCAAATTTCATTTGCACCCTTATTTGTTTAGAAATGACTTTGCCATATAGTAGGCGCTGGCTGTAAACAACTGTGTTTCGATAGCCCGATTCAGTATCAAATCGTCAAAATCTTCGAAATCGATTAGTTTAACATCGATCTCTTCACTATCATCTAATTGCTGATCGCTCCTTTTTAATGCATCGGTGATTAGGTATGTAGAAATTTTATTGTTTTGAACGGCTGGATTCACCATATATTCTCCTAGCAATATCGGTTTTTCGCTTGAAGTGAATCCCGTCTCCTCAAGAATTTCCCTTATAATTCCTTCCTCACTGGTTTCGTTTTCTTCTAGCTTTCCAGCAGGAATCTCTAAATAAAAACCTCTTTTCCCATGCCTGTATTGCTTTACAAGTACGAGTTGCTTTCTCTCTGTAAGGACTATGGCATTTACCCAATCGGGATACTCATTTACGTAAAAGTTATCAATGATAATTCCGTTTGGAAGCCTACATTGCTCTTTCCTCAAATTTCGGAATGGATTTTTATACAAATATTCTGTAAAGAGCGTTTCTTATGCTTTCATCTTTGAATCCCCCCGCTCATTTTGGTTGTGATACTTGTAATGTTCTTGGAGTTTTTGCTGCCAGCGAACTCTTCAGGCCATAAAAATAATGTTTTTTAGTTCTTAGTTCCGAACGAACACATACCTATCCGTAATCAATTTTGAGATTTGTCGATTATCTTGTTCATAAGATCCGAACTCTTTTACATACTTATTTTACCATTTTATATTTTTAAATACATTACTAAAATCACAATTATTAAACTACTCATCTTACTATTTGCTTTATAGAGCAAAAAAAAGAAGCTTATCAACATCTGCTTCGTTTACGCTTCATTTATTTATTTTCTAGTATGCTTTTAAACTTAATTGAATTATTGAACACGAGCCTAGTCCCTGCGTTAATTGGATTCCATGTTTTGTTTATAGTGTGGAAAGAATACCGAATATAGCATTCGTAAAAATTGCTAAAGAGACTGCTAATAAAGCAGTCTTTTCTTATGAACTAAAACCTTGTTAGTTTAAGGTGTACTCCAAAATAATGTAGAGATAAATGGAATAATGATGGCTAAAAGAAGAACTAGAGAATTTCCAACTAAGCCCATTACTCTGAGTGATCTGTTCTTGGCAAAGAGTGCAGCCACGATTCCGATAAGCGGCAGTAGCATAGCTACAATCATAGCTGAATTAGAGAATAGATTTTTATTAAAGAACCAAACTGCATAAACAGCCAAAGAAATCAAAAACGCTCCGATTGATATTGTTCCTGAGTTCATTATTGTTTACCTCCTCCGGTCGCAGAATCGAATTCACTTTTTAAAATGGAAAAGATTTTGGTGTCCCGAAATTCTCCTTTGATGCGTTCATTCTTTCTCAGAACACCTTCGAAGCTCATTCCAGCTTTCAACATGACTTTTTCAGAACCGATATTGTCTACATCACATCCGCCTTCGATCTGGTTCAACTGAAGCTCATCAAAACCATATGCAAGAACTTCCCGCAATGCTTCTGTCGCGATCCCGGCTCCCCAAAAATTGCGGTTTAACACATAGCCTATCTCTGCTTTTTGGTGTTCATTTGACCAGTCAACCAGCGAACAGGTGCCGATGACTTTCTCACCTTCTTTATAGACAATCGCCCATACACCGCTTTGGCCATCTTTATATCCGTCCAAAGTCGGCTGCAGGAAGTTGGACAAGTTTCTTCTTTTGAATCGTTCTTCTCCCACGTCATACGGTGCGCCACTTCAGGATCGGATGAGAATTCGAGCACATCATCGAGGTCTTGTCGTGTCACTTTTCTTAATAAAAGACGATCCGTTTCAAATGATGGTATGTCTTTTAAGTGGTTTTCAATTTTCATGGTGAACCTCCTTACATGTTAATAAGCTTTACTAACTTCGCCTGAGATGGATTTTATAGTTCATCCTTTTCATTTTCTTTCAGCCTCTTGTTTTCCTCTTCTAACTGTTGAATTCTCTTTTCCATTTCAGACTCGCGATTTCCCTTGGATTTCTGCATGCGGTCTATTCCATATAAGACCAACACAATCCAAATAACCGAAAACACGACCCAAATAATTGGTGGATCAAATGACATTGAAATCCTCCTTTTCAGCTTTAATGGCTAGACAATGTGCTCTTCGCTTTATTTAAGATTCAAGCTCATGCTGACAGTCCTTGTTGCAAATCCCATGTTCTCATACATACGCACGGCTGGATTTTCCACTTTCGCACTTAACCGGACTTCTGCATGCCCTTCCTGTTGAAAATGCTCAATGGCCGTATTCATCAAACGTTTTGAATATCCTTTGCCACGATCTTGTTGTCGGATATACAATTCGTAGATAAACCCGATCGGCTTTTCAGTAAACTGGTCTTTTGTGGTACCTACTAGAACCCAACCAATGATTTCAGCTTTCTCTTCTACAATAAAATAAAAACCGCCTTTATCTAATAGAGGCTGAACTAAACTTTCGACTTTTTCACTTGAAGGCATCACTTCGCCTAAAGTTCCATCATAAATAGCTTGTGGCGATAAAGGTAAAAGGATATTTAAGTCATTAGAATCGGCTTTTCTGATGAGCATATATAATAAACTCCCCTTTCGTGTAGATGAGTCCTTATTTTACCATCTTATTAATCGGTGATAAGCGATTGTAGACAAATATGTGATGTATTAATCAGATGACTGTAAGTGCTTGCCGGTTAATTCGATGCACTGCACATACATTAATTTTAAAAAAGCTTATAATAGGATTCAGTATATAAGGGTACAGATAATAAAATACGAGCCTCTGGAGGATGAAAGTCATGGAATCAGCCATATTTTGGGGTGCCGTTGCTGGCGCAGCCAACCTGCTTGGCGCGATACTGGTCTTATTTGTCCCGTTCTCGCAACGATTCATCGCTTACGTGATGGCTCTTGGGACTGGTGCATTGATTGGCGTGGTCAGTTTTGAACTATTGGGAAAAGCGATGGAATTAGGCGGGCTTAAGGAAATAGCGTTGGGGTTTTTAGGAGGCGCCGCTATCTTTACTGCGTTTGATGCGATTGTCAGCCGAAAAGGCGGCAGGCACCGCAAGCGGTCAGGCCATGGCAGTGAGCAACCTGCTAGTTCCGAGGAAGGAACAGGGCTTGCCATTTTTATCGGAACCGTCATGGATGCCATACCTGAATCCGCCATGATCGGACTTGGAATCGCACAAGGCGGCACTTTAGGCGTCGCGTTGATAACGGCTATCTTTTTAAGCAATTTACCTGAAGGCATATCGAGTACAACCGGCTTGAAAAAATCGGGATATGCGACAAAGAAAGTGATATCCATGTGGATCGCAGTTCTCATCGCCTCTACGCTTAGTTCACTTGTGGGCTTTTCTGTACTGGATCAAGCATCCGAATCAGCACAAGCCGTCATTTCATCATTCGCCGCAGGTGCAATCATAGCCATGGTCGCCTCCACGATGATGCCCGAAGCCCATGAAAAGGGCGGGCCGATTGTAGGATTAATTACGGCGATGGGGATCTTCATTACCTTATTGTTAAGGTAAACCAACTTATTGTATTTAGTGATTTCTTAATCAGGTAGCTGAATCAGAATCACCTTTATACCGTACTGTTTTCCATTGGCTGAATACATCTTTCGGTTCTTTTCCCAAGAAAATAAAGGAAGGATTGATTTATCCACAGATAATTCGATCCTTCCTTTATTTTGCATATAGCTTAGGCTAGCGAATATGAATTCAACATTCAATTCGATCCCCCCCAACCAAGAACTTTATATAGGCTTTATAAAATCCGCGTTTTATTACCACCTGTCAGTTTAATATGGATACTGAATGACATCCCTGAATCGATGTGGTTGGGAACGTTCGATAAGTCGAGCAACTCCTCTAGATGAACATTCTTTTGACTATTAGCCGCTATTGTAACCGTGTATGGACCTGCCAAATTCATTAGCGACTCCATCCGCATGTCATCCTCGCTGAAAAAAGAATCGATAAATTCCAATTCAACTGTTACAGCCTCATTGCTGTGATTATGTAATATCAGATTGCATTCGGCATCCATATTATTATCTATCGTAACAAAATTGCACTGGCCGTCTCCATCACACGAGATGGCTGCAACGCCCGTGGCTAAAGTTTCCTGATACACGTTGATTAATAGATTCGGTAAAAACATATAGACAAGTATTACTGCAAACAACATCCGAAATCGATACTTTTCCAGGCTATTGAACAACAAAATGATAGCGCCAATAAACATCAGAGAACCAATGATTCCCATGAAATTATATCCATCACGACCTTGAATAGGGAATGACATAAAGATGAGCTTGGCTTCCTTCATCGTATTGTTGGGGAGCGGAAAAAACAAGAACATGCATATAGCGAAGACAATGAACGAACCAACGAATGCCGCTTTATTTTTAATCATGGTTTATCCTCTCTTCTTGTCATAATCATTTTCCTTTGGATGTATCGTTTTTTCCTAAAATAATACTACGCGTCAAGTTGAGCATATCCTCTTGAACCTGCTCAGTGTTTCTTTGTTGGTCAATCAAATAACCAATATGGTAAACGAAGCCATCATGGTAGGAGTAAAATTCATTAGCGGCGGTGCCAACCACATTCAACTTTTCTTCTGCTTCATCATACTCATAATATCGGTACAATAAAGCACTATTTGTCGTCAGCACTTGCTGGAAAATGAAATCATTCCCGCTCAGCTCTTGTTTTTCAAATCGATTTCCGATCGAATCGGTTGCTTCTGCAACTTCATAATTCTCAACAGGATTTTCTTCCACTTCAGTTACTGAGATGATGAAAAACTCATCTTCAATGCCGTCTTCCGATTTCCCGATGTAGCTTAGCTGGACTTGATGAATCACTTTTCCGGTTCGGTCTTCGGAAGTGACCACATATGCATGTTCCTCACCTACTTCAAAAGGCAGTAAATCAGGATCGACCTCTTTTTCAGGCAGTTGATGTTCACCTAAAATCGACGGAGGCAAACCTTCTGTCCCTGAAGGTTTAAAAAACTCCACATGTTCTCTCTCATCCAAGCCGTCATAAGATTTAAAGTTTTCACTATAGGTCAGCCCAGTTCCTTCTACTTCCTCTAATCCATTAGCAGTGCTAGAGCAGCCGCCGCATACTAAAGAGATCAGCAAAGCCGATAGGATGGGCATTAATGGTTTTGTCATTTACGTTTTGACCCTCCCTAAATATAGATTTATGTGAATACATGATCTCGTAAAATCCGTTAGATTCCTGACACCACATCAATTGGCGTAGCTTCGCCATTTACGAAAATCTCAATAATTTCGTGATCTTCATCGAGGGTCAATTTATAGATCGTCTGCTTAGAGAGGTCACCCGCCTCTCCGGCCACATTCAAATTCACCTTTATCGTTTCCCCGTCTTCTTCAATATCGGCAGCCACAAGCTCTGCAAACTGATAAACAACGTAACTAATATCATCTCCTTCGTTAATAAGCTGGAGCTGGGCCGTGGGATCAATTACGTTCTGCAATTCTTCCTAAGCCATTTCCAGTTCACTGAAACTGAGTGTAGAAGGAGTTGAACTGCACGCTGCTAATAGGATCGAACTTGCTAGTAGGGATAATGCTTTTTTCAACTTAGTGCCTCCTAATATATGAAGTCGTCAATCTTTTGGGAAACTTGATTCCAAAGAAGCACCTATTAATCAATCAATCTTCGCTTTCACTGAAAAACTTATCTACGTCTTTTGCGATTGCCCGAATATCCAGATCAGGATCTTTTAATAAAGTATTGATTGTTTGACGCAGCAGCAGATGCCGTTTCTCCGCAGCTTCGACTTTATAAAGGCCGATATGATTCTCAAGGATACTTGTGACGGTTTGCCTGACGAATACATCTTCGTGATTGCTCAGCTTTAACAGATTAGTGAAATACCATCCATAGTCTTCAGGCCACATAAAATTCAATAGCATTTCTTCAATTGCCATTACATCTGTTCCAAAGAAAACTCGTTCCGCTTCTTCCTGGCTAACGCCTTCCCAATTCTCATCATCTAAATTAGTAGCTGGTGCTTCAGCAATAAGTTGGCTTAAAAAGTCATCAAAGTTATTGGCTACCCGCATTTTCGCTTGGGAGTCCACCTCCAAATAAATGACTGGTGGATTTTGGGTGTCCTCGCCGTAATCCAATACAAAGAAGCCATTGCCGTCTCCACTTATCACAAGGATATCGCCACGTAATCCCCATTCTTCTATTAAATAATCAGAGCTCAAGTTGCCATCTGTTTCAAGGCCGAGAAGGTGATCAATTTCTATTAGCTCAACTTCAGGGGTTGGTTCAGCTACCCTAACCCAACGATATTGCAAGGGTCCCCCATTTTGTTGCAAAAGTACTTCTTTATACGAAGCGGGTATGACTTTGCCTATCTCCTGCTCAATCGCCGTTAACTCGTCTCGAGTAATTTCCGCGGTTTCTTTGGATTCAGTGACATCCTGCTTTAACCAGAATTCCATTCCCTACCTCCCGTAAACTGTTTATCTGTTCCCTATTCATTCAATTGTTTAAATCAAGACCGGCAAATAAACTAAAAACTCATTTCATCAGTAATAGAAATCTAATGGAATGAGTTTGAAGCTAACTATTTCAGTTTTTGAAAAATGGTCCAAATAAAATTGTAATATTCAATCTATCATTAGATTACCACTAGAATTTGGAAAGTAAATATTAGTTAGAAAATATGCCAATACTAGCCACAAGGAGCTTACTTAACGGACGTAATCGATAACTGATTACCGAGGTCTCATCTTATTAGAACGGTTTTTAATATAGAAAACCAAAAAACCCCAAATACCTAATCTCCGAATGAGAAACCAAAAAGAGTAATGAAAAACAATACAAGTAACGTGACGCTAATAATTGTTGATATCCAAGGTACGATGACGCTGCTGCCGGATTCTTTTGTAATCCCAACTATGCCAAATAGTATCCCCAAAGGTGCGGTTACAATTGCATACAAAATAATCGTTAGCGCTCCTAACCCATTAACAAACAACATGGTTACGATCGAGATAATTTGAATGAAGAGAATCAATAACATTGCAAAAGAAATTTTGCCCATATTAGTTCTTGGCACAGAATTCCTCCTTTAAGCAAATCTGTACAGATATCGCGAAATTTTACTGTGATGGCAATTTAGCTATATCTCTTAAAAATTCATGTTAATACTTATTAAGACGTTGAATTTCGAGTGAAACCCCTGCCTCTTCCAGTAAATTCATGATAAGTTCTCTCGATACACTCGAAGGCATAATAAACCGATAACGCTTATTGTCATCTAAAATAAACAACAATGTCCCGTTGTCCTGAAAAAATGAATGAGAAGTGGGTTCTTCATTTACTTCGACGCTTTTGATATCAACTATATTGAGTTGAAAATTATTTTTATGCTTTAGTAGTTCTAGTTGATCGTTTTGATATTGTTTTCGCTGCGCTCAGCTGAATTTTTGTAAATCATATCACCCAACATGTAAATCAAACCCGAATAGGAAAACCAAACGTCATTGTCTTCATCGAATTTATAGTCAATTTTAAAGAAGAAAAGCTTCCCTTCTTTAATAAACACTTTATAGCTCTTATCGAATGTAAAAGTACTTGGCTTCTTTAAATAAAATGATTGATGCATCTTCTTCTCCTCTAATGATTGATTAATCGGCATATATAATTCAATACATTATTAAAAATCACTAAACTCTTCATCAGGTCTCAAAAAGCACACCATTTAACGCATCCACATATCGTTTCGCTGATTTTTGCACGGCTTCCATTGCATCCTTCGCCAAGATTCGGTGAAAAGCATCATATACCCGGTCGAAGCGTATTTCGTTTAATTGTGCTGCCATTCTTTCGATAGTGGACGCAGGCAACGGAATGAAGTTCGGATAGCTATACATAAAACTGACCCACTCGCGGTCTGCAACGACGCGGACGATATCGCCTGTCAGTAATACGCCTTTGCCGTCATTCCCATCTTTCCATTCCAGAATGGCTGCGCCTTTAAAATGGCCACCGATCCGGTGCAGCGTAAACCCTTCTGCAACTTCGAGCGATTCGCCTGACCAAAAGATGATGCGATCGCTGGGTCTCGTCACCCATTGCTTATCGTCTTCGTGAATATAGATTGCCGCATCGAAAGCTTCAGCCCATTCCACTTGAGTCGAATAATAATGGGGATGGGACAAGGCAATGGCATCGATTCCCCCCAGAGCCTTAATTGTTTCAATAGTTTGAGCGTCGAGATATGTTATGCAATCCCACATAATATTGAAGTTCTCTCCTTGCACCAAGTACGAAGTTTGACCAATCGCAAAACTTGGCACCGTCGTGATACTTGAGAGCCCTCGTTCTTCCGACGAAATCTCATTCTGATAAGCAGTGGATTGAACCATCTCTTCCAAAGTCGTCCAACTTTGCCCTTTTACGCTCACGTATTGCCGTTCTTCTTTACAGATTGAACAATGCTCTGGCGCTGACGCAACACTTTCGGTTTGAACGCCACATGTATTGCAAATAAACTTGTTCATACTCTCCATCCTTCCTACTTCCGATTATCTAGTTAAAATTAGTATATCCTAAAATTTTCAATTCAAATTCATTCATTGGTCTAATTTTTCAATTTATTTCGCTGGCCGGTAACTAAACACAAAAAAGCTGTCGAAACAGCACACGTTCTCCTGTTTCGACAGCTTTTCGCTTATAAGATTAAGGAAGCGGTTGTATCATCGATGACCAACACATCAAAGTAGCCGCCTTTTAAAGCGGCTTTAATGCTTTCCGCTTTATGGGCGCCTTCTACAATGCAGATTACTTCGGGAATGCGCTTGTATTCATCGATATCAAGCCCGATTACCAAATCGTTTAAAGGGTGGTCGATTTGTTTTCCGGCTTGGTCGTAAAAACGAGAACCGATATCTCCGACCGCTCCAGCTTTCTTTAAAGAAACTAAACTCTCGTCTTTTAAATAATCCATCGTGGTCATCGTGGATTGTTCGAACGGATTGCCGATCCCGACAACTGCCATATCCACATTGCGTCCTTCTTCCAGCACCGATGCAATATCTTCTGATTCGATCAAGCGCTTTTTTAATTCGGCGTTTTCCACCATTGCTGGGGCGTATAAATATGAACAGGTCGTATTCATCTTTTGGGCCAATTGATACGCCAGCAGATTGGAATGGATCTCTACAAGTTTGGTTCCCATACCGCCGACCAAGGGAATGATTTTCAGCTGCTGATGCTGTTCGTAAGGGTATTCCTGCACAAATTTCGCTAAGGTAAGCCCCCACGAGATTCCCAGTCTTTTGACGCCTTTCATATTCTTCGAAACATAGAAAGAGGCGGCTTTTCCTAGTGATTGCTTGACCATTTCAGCATCTCGCCCAGCTGATGGGACCACGATGGCTTCTTTCAAGCCGTACTTTTTTTCTAGGCGATTTTCCAGTTCTACGGTGTGCGCATTTTCATCTCTGATGTAAATTTCGACGATTCCATTTTCCCGTGCCTTATTTAGCAACTTGGAGATCAAAGGACGGGACACACCCACTTTTTTCGCGATTTCTGCCTGTGTGAGCCCTTCGAAATAATACAATGTCGCTACTTTCACGATTTGCCTGCGCTCGTCCCAATTCATTGTCATTGCACCTTCTCTTTTACATAAACTTGAAGGCGGCCAGTAAACCGCTTTCATTTGTCCGCTACCATTGATTGTATTTGCCAGTTAACACGCTCATCAACAACTATACTACATAAATTGCCTTTAATGGTGAACGCCTTTTCCGATCCAAGAGGCCGCCGCTTCGTACAGGCTTTCCGTGATGGTCGGATGGGCGTGAATCATCGAAGCGAGTTCATCCACCGTGCCTTCCAAGTGAATAAATGCGGAGGGCTCTGCGATCATTTCGGTTACATGCGGACCGACCATGAGCACGCCTAAAATTTCTCCGTATTTGGTGCCAGCAATCAGTTTCGTAAAGCCTTCTTTCTCATCCTGCGCCAACGCCCTGCCGTTTCCTGCATGGTCGACTCTCACGACTTTGTAGTCGATGCCTTGCCGTTTCGCATCGGCTTCTGTCAATCCGACACTGGCAATCTCAGGGCTGGTGTAGACGCAGCGCGGCACCATCCGGTAATCAACCGTCTCCGTTTGGCCCGCTGCATTGGCGGCAGCGACGACGCCTTCTGCACTCGCAACATGGGCGAGCTGCCAGCCGCCTGTCACATCACCGACCGCATAAATGGAAGGGTTGCTCGTTTGCATGGCGCTATCTGTTTTAACAAAAGGGCCATCCATTTGCAGATTCAAGCCATCAAAAGACGAAGTGTTAGGGGCCCTGCCAACAGCCATCAAAATCGCCTCGGTATCCAGTATCTGGGCTTTGCCATTGTCCGATTCGACATGGATGAGTTGACTGCCATCACGCTGTTCGACTCTCACCACTTTGGTGCTTGTCAGAATGGTGATCTGTTTCTTTTTCAAGGCTTTCGCAAGCGCTTTAGAGGCTTCCGGTTCTTCACTCGGTACGATTCGATCGCTCATTTCCACAATGCTTACCGGCACATTCAAGCTGGCAAAGATGCACGCAAGTTCAACACCGATAATGCCGCCTCCGATAATGACCATCGATTCCGGAATTTTTTCAATATCGAAAATGGTGTCACTCGTGAAATAAGCCGCTTCTTCGATGCCATCGATTGCCGGAACGAGCGGACGTGAACCGGTCGCGAGGATGATTTTTTCTCCTCGGATGATTTCCTTTTTCTCAGCCAGCTGTACCGCGATCTTTCCGTTTTCTTCAAGGTTTCCAATGCCCTGATAAACATCGATCTTCCCTTGTTTTAATAGATAGGAAATGCCGTTTCTTAATTGCTGGATAACGGCATCTTTTCGGTCCAGCATCTTGGAAAGGGAGAAAGTCATCTCTCCCGTTTCAATGCCCCATTGTTTGGCCTTTTCAATCGTTTCAATCACTTCCGCATGCCTCAACAAAGTTTTGGATGGAATGCAGCCTCGGTTTAAACACGTACCGCCGAGTTCGCGCGCTTCAATCAATGCCACTTTTTTTCCGAGTTTCGCGGCCCGAATTGCCGCAACATATCCTCCCGGCCCTCCGCCAAGCACGACCACTTCGTAATCATTCACTCACATCGACTCCTTACACCAATAGTTTGAACGGTTGTTCAAGCGTTTCCTTCAACTCCGTCAAAAAAGCTGCGGCTGGGGCTCCGTCAATCACCCGGTGATCAAATGCCAAGCTCAAGACCATCATCGGCCGCAGTTCGATGGACCCTTCAATCCCCACCGGTTTTTCAATAATGCGTCCGACGCCAAGAATAGCTGATTCCGGCTGGTTAATGACCGGCGTAAAGGCGTCGATGGCATACATCCCCAAATTGCTGACAGTGAATGTGCCGCCTGACATTTGGTCAGGCGCAAGCTTGTTGTCGCGTGCCGCTGTGCCCAGACGCTTCGATTCTTCAGTCAATGAAGACAACCCTTTTTGATCTGCCTGTTTAATGACCGGCACCATGAGGCCATTATCAACAGCGACGGCAAGGCCGAGATTGATATCCTTTTTGTAGACGATTTCGTTGCCTTCAAGTGACACATTGACATTCGGATGTTGTTTCAAGGAACTGGCAACGGCTTTTAAAATAATTTCCGTATAAGACACGCGGAACCCTGTCAGCTGTTCGATCGGTCCAAGCAATTGTTTTCGCAGGCTGATCGCGTGAGACATATCCACTTCTGTCGTCAATGTCACGTGAGGAGCGGTTGACTTACTCTGTGCCATGCGCTGCGCCACGACTTTCCGGATCCCGTCCATTTTCACTCGTTTGTCTTCAGTAGCAGGAGGAACAGACGCCGGTTTTTTGGCGCTTTCCACATCAGCACGGTATATTTTTCCGTTTGCGCCTGAGCCTTGTATTTTCTGCAAGTCGACGCCTTCAGCAGACGCTACTTTTTGGGCAAGAGGTGTCGCCTTGACGGACGGTTTTGATGAAACAAAATCCATCACGTCGGTTTGATGAATCCGTCCATTCGGTCCAGAACCTGACACATCGGATAACATGATGTTTTCTTCTCTCGCCACTCTTCTAGCTGCAGGTGTCGCGCGAGGTTTTTCAGCAGAAGCGTTTTCAACATGTGAGTCAGTGCTTACTTGTTCAGCAGTCGTTTCGCTGATGCCTTGCTCCGTTAAATCCTCTACTTGCGCTTGGCGCGAATCGCTCACATCTTCTTGCTCTTTGGCAGCACCCGATTCACCGGGTGGTTGATCGGGTACTTTTTCGCCAGCTTCACCAATATAGCCGACCACATGATTGATAGGCACTTCATCGTCTTCTTCAAAGTACTTTTTCAGCAAGATGCCTTCTTCATAGGATTCCACTTCGATGTTGATCTTGTCCGTCATGATTTCAAATAACGGCTCTCCGACATCCACGGCGTCGCCTTCGTTTTTATACCATTGCAAAAGCGTCCCAACCTGCATCGTGCTGCTTAGTTTCGGCATGAATATTTCTTTGGCCATCAGCCTGTTCCCTCCTTTCTACTGGCGATTTAATGTCTCTTTTACAGCCATGATGATATCTTCGACTCCTGGAATGGCGGATTTTTCAAGTTCCGGGTTATATGGGATCGGGACAGCTTTTCCGCCTAATCGCTTAATCGGGGCATCCAGATAATCGAATGCTTCGCTTTCGGCAATCACACTGGCAATCTCACCGCCAAAACCGCCGCGTTTGACCGCTTCGTGCACAACGACGAGGCGGCTCGTCTTCTTGACGGACTTGATGATGGTCTCAGTATCCAATGGCACAAGCGTACGGGGATCGATCACTTCGACGCTGATTCCTTCTTTCTCGAGCTCCGTTGCGGCTTCCAGTGATTTGTGGACCATGATCGCCGTAGCGACAATCGTTACATCGCTGCCTTGCCGTTTAATATCTGCTTGGCCGAGAGGAATCGAATACAATTCTTCAGGTACATCCGACTTCGTTTTATAGCACAATTTATGTTCATAGAAAATGACCGGGTTGTCTTCATCGATTGCTGCTTTTAAGAGCCCTTTGGCGTCGTAAGCAGTGGATGGCTGGACGACTTTCAAGCCAGGTACGTGAGCCATCCAGGCTTCCAGGCTTTGGGAGTGCTGGGCGGCTGCCCCGGTACCGGATCCTGCTGGAGTGCGCAGCACCATCGGAACTTTTCCTTTTCCGCCGTACATATAACGGATTTTGGCTGCTTGGTTAACCATATTGTCCATGGCAATCGTCATGAAATCAGAAAACTGAAGTTCCAGGATTGGGCGCATGCCCGTCAACGCTGCACCCACCGCTGTGCCTGAAATTGCAGCTTCCGAGATCGGGGTATTGCGAATCCGCTCCGGACCGAACTCTTCAATCATGCCCCGTGTTACGCCAAATGCGCCGCCGTACACGCCGATATCCTCACCCAAGATAAACACATCTTCATTTTGCCGCATCTCCTGGCTCATCGCTTCTCTAACCGCTTCCAAATAAGTCAGTTCCCTCATACTCTTCCGCTCCTTTGCTGCTCTTTATGCATAAATGTCTTCCATTAAATCATCGATAGTCGGCATCGGGCTTTGTTTTGAAAACTCGACGGAATCCTCGATTTCCTTTTTTGCTGCGGCTTTGATTTCAGCAGCGCCATCCTCTGTCAGCAATCCTGCCTGAATCAATACATCCCGGAGGCGTGCGATTGGATCCTTTGCCCGCCATTCCTGTTCCTCTTCGCGTGTCCGGTATTTCTTGGCGTCACTTTTCGAGTGGCCTTTCCAGCGATAGGTTTTGGCTTCGACAATCGATGGGCCTTCTCCATTTCGTGCACGGTCCACTGCTTCGCTAACGCCATTCATGACATCGAACACATCATTTCCGTCAACGACTGTTCCGGGTATTCCGTACGCATCGGCTCGCTTCGCCACATCTTCAATGTTCATCATTTCTTTTGCTGGGCCCGACATGCCGTACTGGTTGTTTTCACAAATAAAGACAACCGGCAGTTTCCAAATGGACGCCAGGTTCAACGCTTCATGAAAGCTGCCTTCATTGGATGCCCCGTCGCCAAAGAAGCATAAAACGACATAGCCTTCATTTTTCATTTGGGATGTCAGTGCCGCCCCAGCAGCAATCGCAAATCCTCCCCCTACAATTCCATTGGCACCCAGGTTGCCTTTGTCAACATCCGCAATATGCATGGAGCCGCCCTTGCCTTTGCAATAGCCTGTTGTTCGGCCAAATAGTTCAGCCATCATTCGATTGACTTCCGCTCCTTTAGCAATGCAATGCCCATGCCCTCGGTGCGTACTCGTGATCTTATCCCGTTCTTCTAACACCGCAATCGAACCGACCGCCGACGCCTCTTGGCCAACCGCTAAATGCGTCGTGCCATGGATCATGCCTTTGGCGAAAAATTCATCAACTTTTTCTTCAAAAAAACGAATCTGCCACATTTGCTTTAATAACTTTGTTAAATCCGTTTCCTTGAGGTGCGCTGGCAAAGTAAACTGTTGTGTCATGAAAAACCCTCCTATTTTACATTTGTATATACTCGTAACATTTGTAAAAATTATAAGTCTTTTCAGATTATTCGTCAAGAAGAAAAGGACCAGACTCCTCTTTTGATCCAGAAGTTTGGCCCTTTTTGACGACGCATTATTTTTTCTTTGGTTTATATGTGTTGATCACTCGGCGGGAAGAATGGACATCTTTTAACACACGATACGGTTTTCGGATGGCCCGATATGGTAGCGATAAGAGCAAATGGCTGAGATCTTCCTTATATTCTTTCGTTACACGTGTTGGTTTAGTGGAAATTCGTTCGTATAGTTCTTTGTAAAATTCTTTTTTGAGATCCATATTCATATTAATCGTACGGTTGCACTGCATACAGCGAATGCTTTTAATATCATCGTTGATGTACGTAATTTCATGGTTGACGTCTTCTTTGCAATGGATACAGTATAGGCCTGCTTCCATTTTTTTCATTTTCATACTAGAACACCTTCTCCTTTGGGTAGTTAACATGCCTCCACAATGATGAGAGCCCCCTGTCTAGTATCGTTGAAGCCATTGCAGGTAAGTAAAGTAAACGACTTGAATGCTGCCTAAGATTTCGCTGCAAATGTATCATCTTGAATGCGGCGCAATCTCCAAATGGTCGATTCTTGTGTTTGCACAACATCGTCATACGTAATAATTTCACCTTTTTGGATAGAACGTTTCAACTGGACGTGGCGATCTACCAGGCCGAGCGGCAATGCGTTTTTTTGTTTTGCTTCAACCGCTGACAAGATGCTGCCATGGACCGTAAATCCGCCGATGCTATCGAGGAACTGCCCTTCTTGGAGATCGATTTTCGCGACCGTCACGGTTTCCGCTTGAAGCCCTTTCCAAGGGGCAATAGTCGCCTCATTGTAAATATACGCGCGGGCAATGGAGATCGGGGTCTCTAGGCTGGTCAAATGATAAGGACGGTATAGCACGTAATTTGGGCCTGGCCCCATGCTTAAGTATTGCATTTCGTGATTAACTTCTTCTTTTTCTGAGGCAATGATCGCAAATACGCCTGGTGCTATCCCGTTGATGTATTCCACTATTTTCTTATTGCTGACTTGCCCGCCGTCTTCTTTCAACTTGAAGATTTCCGGGAGCCCTTTCACGTCGCTTACAAAACCATGCATGCCTGGCGTATCGGGAAGGAAGCCTGTGGCATTGGCAACAGCCGTCATTTCTACCATCGTCTTCGTGCCGTCCTGGAAGGAGGCGAGCATTTTTGCGCTGGCCCCTTTTCGTTCCGCTTCTTCCGCTGCAGTATCAGGGTTCGCTGCCAAGTTTAATGGATTGTTTTTGCCTTTTCCAAGCGCCACCACTTCAAAGCCGAGGGCATCGGCAAAATCGTACAGTTCCATGATAGCACCCGGTTCGTCGCCTGCGGTTCCGGTATAAACCACTCCGCTTGCATCCGCCATCTTCATCAGCAAAGGGCCAATTGTGACGTCGGCCTCCACATTGAGCATGACGATATGCTTTTTGTTCAAAATGGCATCCCAGGCAATTTTCGCGCCGATGTCCGGCACCCCGGTCGCATCGACGACGACATCCACTTCCGGCAAAGAAGTAACCAATTGGGCATCGGTCGTCGCTGCCACTTTGCCCGCACGAATCGCTTCAGATGCTGTTTCCGCTTCATTCGTTTCAACGATATCGCCATCTGCGACACCGGCTTTTGAATAAGCCTTCACGACATTTTCCAGCTGGATGTCTGCGGTGATGACAACGCGCATGCCTGACATATTTTCGATTTGGGAAACCATCCCTCTTCCCATCTGGCCAGCCCCGATGAGCCCCACTTTGATGATCGTTCCTTGCCTCTCCAACTCTTCTAGCTTTCTATTTATCCCAAGCATGGCCCAGTCTCCTTTATATCAGACTTTTAATATACGAATTTCAGCTCCGAGCGCGAGTTCCGGCAGAGGCGTTTTTTCCACACACATCGTGCCAGGCAAATCGGCGTTGCAATCTCCTGTAAAGGCGATCGTACAATGGCCGATATCCCGCAGCGTTTCATTCACTTTACTGCCAACGAAAAGAATTTCGAATCGTTCCCCGTTAATTTCCAGAAAATCGCCCGCTTCGACCCCTTCAAGCAAATCCGCTTTTTCATGGATGACAGCGAATGAGCGAAGTTCTTCTGGCACGGTGTTATTGAAAATAACCATCATATTTTCTTCGGCGAACAATTCCACTTCGTCCCCGATTTCTGTAATTTTCGCTTCGTATTTTTTTATCATATGCTTTTCCACCCAATTCCTTTTTTAATACATGCCAAAGCTCAATAAATACGCGATGACCACTGCAAGCGGCCCTGTAATTAGCCGTGAAATCAATACAGCCGGTACACCGACTTCAATCGTTTCCGGCTCTGCTTCTCCAAGCGTCAACCCGACCGGCACAAAATCTGCTCCGACTTGAGGGTTGATGGCGAACAATGCCGGAAGCGCAAGTTCAGGCGGAATGTTGCCGCGTCCGATTTCCACACCGACCAAAACACCGACGACTTGCGCTATGACTGCACCTGGCCCAAGCAATGGCGATAGAATCGGCAAGGAACAAATGACTGACAAAATAAGGAGGCCGACAAAGTTTCCGGCAAGCGGCGTCACGAAGTTGGCGATGATATCACCGATTCCGGTAAATGTGATGATTCCGATTAACATACTGACAAATGCCATGAAAGGCAAAATATTTTTGATTACCTGATCAATCGTTTCGCGCCCTGCCTGGTAAAGAACCCCGACGACTTTTCCTGCCCCGCGTCCGACCCGTTCGACAATATTCATCTTTTTAGGCGGCTCACCGCTGCTGTTCGCTGCCACTTTTCTTCTAGCTTCTTCTTTTAATTCCTGCGGCGTTTTGCGCACAGCTGGCGCGACAGTTTCGTCTACGGCATCTTTCACTTCGTTTTGGTCTTCATAGAATGCAGCCTCAGAGCTAATATCCGAAACCGTGACACCCGAGACAAAATTTTCTTCGTTGATGAATTTCATTAACGGCCCGGAAGGTGAAGTAGCGTTTACATTAATCGTTAAAATATTCATCTTCGGGTAGACGCCACAACGAGCTGTTCCGCCGCAGTCAATGACGACGCACGCCATTGTTTCTTTTGGATACGAACTTTTAAATCCATCTACCGCTTCAGCACCCGTCAAACGCGCTATCTCTGCCGCTACAGGATGAATCCCCCCGCCTGTGACCGATACGATATACTGCTGCGTCTCATTAGGCCGGATGGTCAGCGGCCCGCCCCAACCTCCGCGGCCTTTTGTCACGGAAATCGCTTTATAGTTTAATGGTGATTGATTGTCTGCCATTTTTCTTGCCCCCTTTTCAAATAAGCGCTTCTAGAACCTATTAGACTTCCATGCCTTTAGACTTCATCATGCGGATCGTGATGAATTCCGTGACGATTCCACGGAGCAAGATGACGATGACACCCACTAAGAAGAAACGGATTGCCAAAGGCCCTAAGGACAGCCCCAATTCCGTAATGCCTGCTGCAATTCCGAGATAGACGAACAGCTCAGCGGGATTGGCATGCGGAAACAATCCGGTAATGGGATGCACGAATGACACAGCGGAATCATAGAAAGCCGGCTTTTGCTTTTCCGGCAAGAATTTACCGAATGTATAAGCCATTGGGTTGGTTAAGAAGAAGACGGCCAAGACTGGGAAAATCGTATAGCGCAAAATAATGTTCTTCGTGCTCTTTGCAGCCAAACGATTGATGCGCTCTTCACCGATCAACCGGATCAACGCATTGATTGCAGTGATCAATACAATCAATAAGGGAATAATTCCTGTGACAAGCCCTGTAAATGTATCGGCCCCTGCTTGGAACATGCCGATAAAGCCTTCAGCGAGCGTAACTAAAAAATCCATCCTTATTCCTCCTTATACTGCTAGATTTGGTTTTTTGCTCATTTGCGCTTCAATCTTTTCAATTGCCATTTTAAAGGCCTGGCCATCGGGTTCATCGTCCAGCTGTTGTTTGAGCGATTCGATGTGCAGCCCATTGTATTTTGGGAATGCCTCAAATCGGCTGAATACCGTTACTCCTTTCATCAATTGGCTTTCAATTACTAAACCGTCTTCATCTGTCACCAGTATGGCAATGACGCCGATTCCTAATTTCTGTTTCTGTATGCCTACCCCTAGGTAACCCGAAGGCCGTTTGCTCATTTTCTTTAATGTAGCTTGGTAATTTTTTAATTGGACTTTTGTCATCAAAATTTGAAGGATCCATATCCCTGCAAACAATGCGATAAACCATCCCCACAAAACAAATCCCCTCCAGTCTCTTTTACATTTGTTCTGAACAAGCACAAATGTTATTAAAAACATTATAAAAGCGCTTTCAAAATAAATCAATAGATGTTGAAAGAATATTTTAATTATTTTGTCAAATGAAATTTTCACTTTCTCAGAAGCTTGTTTTATCCATGTGTTTGGATAACTTGCAGCAAACTTTCTACTATATAAAGGTGCTTGCCTTTGCGCGATGTTCTCCTGCCGATCCAGTATTTTGTTCTCCATTAAAAAAAGCGTTGCGAATATTGAATTCGCAACGCTTTTTTCCTCTATTTAACGAAAGCAATCGATTTGTTAAAGAAATACAATAAACGCCAAAACGCTGGCGAGCACAAGACGGTAAATGGCGAAGGGCACTAGCTTGATGCGTGAGATTAATTTTAAGAAAAACTTGATGGAAATCAATGCAAATACAAAAGCAGTGGCAAATCCTGCGGCATAGAAGCTGAGATGATCGAATGAAATGGCTTCCCAATTTTTCACGAGCGAGACGATTGATGCTCCGAGCATGATCGGGACGGCCATGATGAAGGTGAAATCAGCTGCGGTTCTATGGTCGAGCCCAAGCAGCACGCCGCCTGAAATGGTCGAGCCTGAGCGAGAGAAGCCTGGCCATAGGGAGAAGCATTGAACGGTGCCTACGGTTAAGGCTTTAAGGTAACTGATTTCATCCAGTGAATTGATCGACGGGTTTTTGGGCCCGAATTTATCGGCGATGATCATGAAAAATGCTCCGATGACCAAACCGATCAACACCGTTTCAATGCTGAATAAATGCTCATCGATGAAGTCTTCAAACATCAAGCCGAAAACCCCAGCTGGAATAATGCCGATTAGGACGTGCAGGATATTGAATGTTGTGGGCGTATCTTGCTCGATTTTGTATAAACCGACCAGGCTCAGCATGCGTTTCCAAAAGACGAAGACGACCGCGAGTATGGATCCGAGCTGAATGACGATTTTGAAGGTATTGGCTGACGAACCGCCTAAAAACCCTTCGGTATTGAGCCATAAATCATCAAAAATGATCATATGCCCTGTTGATGAGATAGGTGCAAATTCGGTTAGGCCTTCCACTATCCCGAGCACCAATGCTTTCAGTATTTCGATGATCTCCATAATTGCTCCTTCTAAACGTAGTAGACTGACAATATGAAGACGCTCATTTTTTAAGATTGGTTCCGCTCAAAGTTCTCATTTTAAATTTATTTTTCTTCAGTCCAATTGGTTCCCGATTTCTTGCATAAACGACCACTCCAGCATCTCTCTCAACTAATTTCTCTGAAAATCAAAACCCGCGAGCCGTCTGCCTATTAAGACAAACAACTCACGGGTTTAAAAATCCTTATTCGTAAATGCCTACATCGTCAAATCCTTTCGCCGTGGCTTGCTCTTCCGCACTGCCTTCTCCATAGATATCTGCCGCTGATTGGACAATCAGTTTGCGGGCTTCGCTGAAGTTGGAAGTTGGCGTCAAGTAGACCGTCAATGCGCGATAGAAAATCTGGCCAAGTTTTTCCTTGCCGATTTCTTCGCCGATCAAGTAAGCGGCATGGTTGGTGATGGATGAGTTGATATGGACGCCACCGTTATCCAAATTTCTTGGCAAGTCATAGAATTCATCCATATGCGAAGGGTAGTTGCCTTCACCGTCGCCATACGGAACGTAATCCGCTTTGACTGGATATTTGCTTGGGTCGCTCAAGCTGCGCAACGACACTCTTCCATCTTCTTTGGCATCAGGGCCCATGATGTCTTCCCCGACTTCCCAATCGTCTTCATCAACCAACGCGCCGAAAATATCCGCAAATGATTCATTCAACGCACCGGATTCAAAGCGGTACTGAAGATTCGCTGAATTGGAGATCACGCCGTGCGTCATTTCGTGTGCCGCCACGTCCAAGCCTGCCGATAACGGCACCATGAACGAGCCATCGCCGTCGCCGTAGGTCATATGGCGTCCATTCCAGAATGCGTTGTTATAGTTTTCCCCGTAATGGACATAGGAAATGATCGCCATTCCATTGTCGTCAAGCGAGTTGCGGTCGTGTTCGTCGTGGAAATATTCATATACTTGCTCCGAGTTATAATGCGCGTCTACAGCTGGGCGCAAGTATTCATCTTTCCATGAGGCACTATGGTTCGTGACAATTTCACCGTCGTTGGCATCGAAAGTATAAATGCCTTCCAAGCCTTCATGCGACTCATCGGACAAGCTGAATGTTGTGCCACCTTTGGCTTCTTTACTCTTCGTCGTGTGGATTTTGCGTTGCTCCCCGAGTACGCCGGTTCCGACAGATTGATGAATGTCTTCAGCATGCATGATGGCATTATACTGGTCGATCACTCCGCCGCTTTTCGCATCCACAAAGACAAACCAGTTGCCGGGCTTATCTCCAAGGAAGTTGACGTTGACCTTATAAGCTAGATGGTTTTCACCATCAAACGGATAGACGACGACTTCCGATTCTGGAGCATACTCGAGTTCTTCCGGTGCATCAACTGCGCCTTTCGCTGTTTGAACGGCTTTGACGACGCTCACAGTCGGCGTTGTGTCAACGCTGCTGGCGGACGCTTCAGGGAAATGGCCGCCGTTAACGGAAACCAATTCGTCCTGTTCATTGTAATGGACGACTACTTCCGCTCCTTCCACCGGAACGCCGTTAACTGCCTGGTTAAAGCGGACATGCGTCATGCCGAGCGCATCCTTTTCAATCGCTTTTTGCTTTAAGTTTTTCTTGGGATTTTTCAGTCCGGTCTTGTTCTCGTTTTCCGCTAGGTAATCAAGCGCATTTGACGCATTGCTTGAAGCCCGCTTCTCGGCGATTTTCTCCTTCACGAATACAGGGACATTGGCATTTTCATTCCATGTTTTATCTGAAGCTCCATTCCCCTGTTGGCCATTTGCCAATGTGGTGCTGGCTGTGAACGAACTTGCGACGAGAGCAGATGATAAAATGACAGGTACAATATATTTTTTCTTCAAATTTTTTCCTCCTCGACTTTGATAAAATTTAGTATACCGAAGTAAATTTGGACAAGCAATAAGATTACAGACTATTTGGTATATTTGAAAAATACTACCTAGCATTTTTTTGGGGGCCTCTATCCTTTTACATAAAGTAAAATATTGGATTCATTAAAAGCGGCTCCAGGCAGGATGAAAGGCATATGTGTGAACGGAGAAAAAGGAAACGCTGAATGTATCAGCATTTCCTCTTTTTTGTGTGGGCTTATTGAGATTTTCAATTGCCATGCTCGTTTTATAAGTACTACTTTATGGCAAACTCAATTCTTCAGCGTACTTCCACGACTTCGTCTAAAGGCAGCTCCAACGCGCGCAGGCACAAGTCTTTCTTGAGCGTTTCGAAGGCTTGTGCTTCCTCCTGTTTCAACAGACAGTCCCGGTTTTTCTTCGCCAAGTCATAAAAAACAGCAGGCAGGAAATCTTTTTTCAAGCTGACTTCCACTTCTTCTCCGGAGCTCCGCGAAAAGATGAACGCATAGGAACTTTCCGTATAAGGATCGTACTGTGCGGCGGGGTACTTCGGGTCTATGAGATATTTGCCGCGCGTTTCGGCTCTCGTGATGAACTCGAACGCATCACGGAATCCTGCGCAGTTCTGCCCTGCTTGGATGGCTATTTCCTGCCGCTCCGGCACATCCACACCGTAAAGCGCTTCGAATGCCGCTTCAGCCATGCGGTAAGCGACCCCAACCGCCGCCATTTCTTTGGTTCCGTGGTATTTACGGATATCTTCAAAAGCAATATGGACCAATTCCTGCTCATCGTAGATTTGAATTGCTGTCATTTCCAATACCTCCTGCAATGAATGATGTATGTGTATAAGATTTTTTCCGAATTTCTTATTGTAGCTTAATCAAATTCCTGCTTTTTCTTTCTGTTCAGCCAATAGACAAATACAGCAGCGGCTGCCATCACGGCGAGAGTTATCATATTTACTTTACCTGCTTGTTCATCAATCTCTTCTTTGATGAGAACGTTCGCCTCTCGCTTGACATTCGCAGACTTCAAGCCACTTGAAGTAGAAATCCACTCAAGTCGTTTCGTCGCCTCCATGTAGTTTAATGAAGTCTCACCGTTTCCCGTTACGTTCCATAAATCATCAATCGATTCAGCACAGGCTGGGCTGGAAAGCGACAGGCCGACAACCAAAAACAGTAGGATTTTTTTCATCTGCTCGCCCCATTTCTTCAGTGAAACTGAAAGCTTGTCTAAGAAGCTAGCAATAACCGAGGTTTCTCTTCGCTGTGCCACTTAAATCTACCACCACTGAGAATGGTTATCAACTAGCGTTTGCATTGCAACTGTCGATTTTTTTCTTTTCCGATATACGGTGCGGCCCCTTGCATTATTTTTCGTGATGGCTATATAAGGATTTCTTATAATAGAAAAGCTCTCTTAATCAAAATGAAGAGAGCTTTTCCGAAATATGGTCACAATAGGCTTGTTCTTCTTGGTTTAACTGTTGTTCCGGGTCAATGACCAGCCCGTTTTGCCGGACAATCCGCAGCCCTTTGACAGAACGGTAAACCAAGGAAGCATCAGTTGAATCCAGCGCTTTTAGCGGCAGAAAGGAAACAGAGTCGCTTCGCCTCAGTGCTTTTTTGATAATCTTGAAATCGGTCATTTGCATATAAAAAGCCTCAACACCTTTCGCTTCGAGTGCCTGCTGGATGAGTGCTTGCATATGTCTGCTTTGCGTCTGCAACACGGCCGCATGCTGCAGATCTTTTGCATAGATCACTTTTCGCGTCGCCAAAGGGTGGCTGGCGGAGAAGACCAATTGGAATTCTTCTTCAAACAAGCCTTGGATATTGTACGATTGGTGAAGTCCATTATCCTCGGCATAAATCGGCATTACGGCGAACTTGGCTTTTTTAGCCAGTAACTGTTCGCGCAATTCCATATAGCAACGGCCATTGATTTCAAATGGGCAAGCCCTGCAGCAAGGAGCACTTGAATCGAACAACTCCTCATAATAACTTTCGGCAATATGATTGCTCATATAGATGGCAACTGGCTTTTGGGCCGCAGGAGTGGTCATGAGTTCTTGGGTCTGCTCAAACAGATCGAGCAGCTGTCTGGCCTGTTTCTGTAATAGAACACCGCGCTCTGTCAGCTCGATGCGGTGCTTTTTGCGGATGATGAGCTTCACGCCGTAGTATTCTTCCAAATAACGGATTTGCTGGCTGACGGAAGGTTGAGAGCAATATAGTTTTTTCGCCGCCTCGGTATAGGATCCGCATTCAGCCAGCACTTGAAATGTATGTAATTTTCCCAGCACAGCACTCACCTCTTCTAAATGATAATTATTCTCAATACATCATACCATAAAGAAATCCCGCTCTCCTGTTTGAAAGCGGGATGTGCAGCAGCTGCATTCATTTATTGAAAGCTTCAATGCTCCAAACGTTCGACGCCTTCGAGGGCATCTTTCGACTGATTGTCTTGCTTTTGGATAATGGACAATTGCTTCATGTATCCCTCAAATCCTCAGCCCCTGCTTCATTAAACGGCTGGGGCATAAACAAAAGACGGAGAACCCGCTCAATTCCAGCTAAGTTCCCCGCCTAAAAATGCTTATTGTCTTATTGAAGCCAACTATTCAAAAACTCCTGCTGGTCGCCTTCGAAAGAATCCTCAAAGAAATCCCTGAATTGTTGTTTCGTCACCCGCTGATATTGAAACTCTTCGTAATAATCCGCTAGAAACTCCAGCGCTTCCTCATTTCCGGCCCGTTCGTCGAAAAAGTCTTTCAGCAATAAAGGGACTTTGCCGTACACGGTCGCATAATAGGCAGGTGTGTCAAATTCATCAAGCGCCAAATCAGCATAGGTTTCGGTTTCGTAAGATTCTTCATAGGCCTTTGCATTTTGAAAACCGCTGTCTTCATCACCGTAATAATCGCTAAGGAATAAACCGGTGCTGAACTCGGTCAAACTCTCATCGAGCCAAGCGTTTTCGTATGGATCATTGCCGACCAAATAGTAAAACCATTGATGGGCGATTTCGTGCACCAGGATCGAATCCAGCAAGTCTTCATCCATCGGCACTTCAACAATGTTCGGGTACTCCATATAGCCATCATTTGCGATCAAATCCAATTCAGCAAACGGATAATCGCCAATGTTTTCTTCGAAATAAGCAAATGCTTCGACTGACAATTCAGCCGTCTCCTCCAGGATTTCCGATTCCGCCGGCACAAACACACGCAACTCCGTATTTCCAGACTTGCGTTCTGCGACTTGCCAATCGGCTGGATCCAAAAACGCCGCATAAAAATCCTTGATGGCCTCTCCTGTTAAAGTTCCAGATGAACTGGCTTCCACCGTCCCATCTGGTGCAGAAGTGGCGATCAGGTAATCGTCTGGCAATTGATAAGTGAACGTATAATCGCCATACCCTGTTTCATAAGATTCCCCTTTGGGATCATAGTCATTGACCTGCCAGCCGTCTTTATATTCAGCAAGCATCGGATACCAATGGGCCAAGTAAAAATTGTTTTCCACTTGCGCCAAGCGCATGCCATCTTCAGGGACAGCGAGTGTGTATTCAATCGTGACAGTCTGCTGCTCACCTGGCGTTAAATCCGATTCAAGCTCGATGAATAGACCGCCGCCATCCAATTCATAAAACAATTCACCTTCAACAGAAGTGATTGAATTCATTTCTATATAGGCTGATTCATCTGAATAACCAGCAGTCAATTCTGGATTCATTGCATTGGGAACAAAGTAAAAGGCAATGTCTGCCCAAGTTTCCTCTGAGTCATTTGTAATTAGGATATCTGCAGAAACCTGAAAAACTCCTGACTCTGCCATGTTTAGGTTAATATCATAGCTTGTGCTGCTGCTTGGGATACTAATATTTCTCTCATTTTCATCGGATTCTTTTGAATAGTATTGAATAACCAAATAAACAAAAACTAAAATGAGCACAAGAGAAGCTAAGATGCCGAAATCTCTTTTCACTAACACACCTCCCTTACTCAACAAGATAATGAATATTAATATTCGTTATCTACAGTCCTGATGCCAGAAATTAATTGAATATATTCTATTCATTAAGAACTTGAAGAAGCGCGTTCGCGTATGGCATTCCCTTTTAATGGTTCGCTATCCTCTTTTATTTGTTTAGCCGAAATGATCATAGCCTTGGCCAACATCTCAGTGGGAAGTGGCTGTTGGGAGCGGAACAATCCTGCTTTATTCATAAATTGAATAGCTTTCAATCCCAGCACTTCGAAGGTGCGGTCGCTATCCTTCCGCATCAAGATCGGAGGCTTGATGATGGTTAACTTGGGAAAGCCTAGCTCTTTGACCGCTTCCTCTAACTGCCCCTTCATCTTTGAGTAAAAGCTGCGGGCTTTTGGCGAAGCAAACTCAGCTGATACCAATACATACCGGTCGACTCCATTTTCTTTTGCGGCTTTCGCAAATTCGTATTGATAGCCATAATCGACTTTCCTTTGTGCCGCTTTGCTTCCTGCGGCCTTGATCGTTGTGCCTAAACAGGAAAACAGTACATCCCCTTTGACCAAGTCGCGCCATGAATCCGGCTGGTCAAAATCGATGACATGGACCGTTAACTTGTCATGCTGAATATCCAAGGAACGTCGAACGAATACATCCACTTTTTCAAATGAATCGTCTTTCATCAATTGCTCTACAAGGTCTTTTCCTGTCGCTCCTGTTGCACCGATCACTAATGCGTTCATAACGTGCCTCCTTTACAGTCTCTATTCATTTCAATACTTTTCTCTAGCTTCTGCGTTCGCTCAACCGCCTCTTTTAACCCAGGTGCTCGTTCAAGCATTTGTTTGTAATGGGCTAGCGCCTTGTTGTAATGCTCTTCTGCAAGATCCACTTGGCCCGAAACTGCATAGACCTCCGCTAATTGTTCGTGGGTCTTGCCGATGCTGTTATGCGAATAGATATAGTCAGGTGTTTTTTCCATCACTTCAGCGCTTAGCGTTAACGATTCACTGAGGCTTGCGATCGCTTCTTCCACATGGCCTTGCTTCATATACAGCTTGCCCCTTTCACGATAGGCAGAAGCGAGCCGATTGCGCGAACCGCCTTGTTTAGGCGACAACTCGATGGCCTTTTCGAATGCTTCGACGGCTTCATGGAATAATGCGTGGGCTTCGGAGTGTAAGTTCAATTCGATTTGAAGATTCATATAGTCGACTGCTGCATGGCCTTTTTTCTCCAACACATCGACAAAATCAGGTGATTGTTCGAGCACTCCGTCATAAATGGACAGTGCACGTACGAAGCTTTGGATTTTTTTAGAGGGCTGGTCTACTGCTGAATACTGCTCTGCAAGTCGTTTATGGGCGAGTCCCATATTAGCTGTGATGCGGATGCTGTCTTGAATGTCTTCTGACCGGAGCGCCCGCTCATAATATTCAATCGCTTTCGTATAGTACCCTTCGGCATTTTTCTCGGCATCGATTTCAGCAAGCTCGCCTAGTTTTTCGTACCCCAACGCCGACAATGCATCGATACTGGAAATGGCACCGAGGCGATCTGCTGCCTGTTCGCCCGCTTGGATAGCGTGCCGGTAATTTTCCATTGCTTCTTCATAACGGGCGAAACGGATATTCAATTTCCCCAGCCGCACCGATTGCATCATTACAACTGTAAAAAACGCTTCGTCTTTATTGCCGTGAAAATCCGCAATGTAGTTCTTCCCTTCGTGTAACTGGCGATAAGCTGAATCGTAATGGCTCAGCTGTATGCTGATTTCAGCTAAGTCGATAGAGCACCGGGCGAGCGATTTGGCGGTGTCCGGGTCCGATTCAGCCTTTTTAAATTTGTCGATGGCGGCCTCAAATTCAAAGATTGCTTGCTCATAATTGCCTTGAAGCAAATACGTTTCACCGAATAACTGATGTATGGCCCCCTGTAATTTTTCATCCGCATCTGTCGTTAAAGCCGTTTGTAATTTTTCGTAATGGGCAGACAGCCACTGGAAATGGCCGCTATTTTTCAATTCCTGCCCTTTTGCGAGGAACCAGAACAAAAACTCATCTGTTGTGAGTGCGAGTTTGCCATGGTAAAACGCTTCTTCAAAATACAGTTGTTTGTAGTGGCCGCTTGTTTTAGTTAGTTTCTCGTCATAATAGGCAAAGAGCACGGCATGCACTTGTTGGCATAGATCGGCATCTTGCTCTTGAACTTCTTCTTGCAGACTGGTGCGCATCATCACGTGCATCTGCCATTGCTGTTCGTTTTCTTTTGTAATGAAGGAAAAGCGGAACAACTCGGTGTACGCGGTATGCGGGAAGCCGGTATGGAATTCGGTCACCAAATGGCGGAACAGCTCAATCGTCCAGTGCCTCGTAAACGACAACACTTTCAAGGTCTCTTTTTCAGGCAGCTCTAAATAAACGAGAAAACGGTCCAAGATTTTCTGTGGCGTTCTCGAAAATTCATGCAGTTGCGGTTCATGTGTTTCTGCCAATATATTATACGTATCGACCATGAGATCAAGGTAATATGGAAGGCCGTGGCTCGCTTCAATGATCACTTTGCGGATTTCTTCGGAATGGATGCCGCAGGATTGCAGGAACTTATCGGAATCCACCTGCGACAAGGCACCGATCAAATGCTGTTCCAAGTACTGTTCATTGTCCCATGCCGGATTTGTTTTGGCCCATTGTATCTTTTCGCGCCCGCAGATGACCCAAAGCACTTCAGGCAATTGCAGCACCAATTCCTGCACCCATGCGTCTTTATCGTAAAATGATCCTTGCTGCCTCGATTTCTCCCACAAGGCTTCGTATGTATCAATAAAAATGACCGCGCACGCTTGCTTGCTTGCAAGATGTGCCCTCACATCTGCTGCCCAATAAGCCGGCAGCCGCTCTTCTATTTCATGCGGCAATAAATCCTGCAGCTGTTCGAGAATTGCTTTTCCGTTGCCCATCCACCATTGCAGGATTTCTTTATACTTTGCAATGCCGCTGATGAACTTTAAGGTTTTCGGGAACCATTGTGCGACCGGGACATTCTCCAATTGATGGATGACTTCGCCGATAAAGCTGCCTTCTTCCAAGAATGGAAGCGCCTCGTCTTTTGCCTTCATGCTGACTTGCGGGTTGAGTTTTTTCCAGTAGATGATGTATGCAAGGTCAAAACTAGTGAATTTGATGTGATGTTGTTTTTTCAGCTCTTCGCGCAGCCAAATCATGGCTTCGCTTGGCGTGCGGTGCTTTTCTTCCTTAAAATCCAAGATGGTTTTGACAATAAGCGGATCACGCAATTCGAGTTTCCGGTCCAATTCCCGAAGCAGCCTGGACTTGCCGATGCCGCCGACTCCGTAATAAGTCAGCACTTTATAACGTTCTCGAGCTTTCTCATCCATTGCATCCATAAATGCTTTCGTCGGTTCCTCGCGGTCGGTAAATTCCCGCATCGCTGAATGTTTTTGGTTCTCTGGTGCATGTAATGAAAACCTTGGGCGCAATTCCATCGATTTCCCTGCTTTCTGAATGGTCTGTTGGTATGTAAGAATTTTTTGTCAACTTATTTTACCATATAACACATTCTGGAAAACGAGTGGAGAAAAAAAGAGATTGTGCCACAGCGCTTATGGCCAGCAAACGACGCAGAGAATTAAGAGCAAAGAAAAAAACCTGAATGGCCGACATTTATCATGCCGGCCATTCAGGTTTTTCCACTCTCTCAACACGAAGGTTTTCTTACCATTTGCCGTTTTCTTCAAGAATTGATTTTAAGTCTCTAAACAAATTATTATGTGTGCGAGCCATTTGCGTCCCTTCATGCTTATCGGTGTGCTCAATGCTCGTCAACCATGAATCTTTCCCGGCATGTGGGTTTTTAATAGACATATGAATCGTGTGTTCATCCTGTTTCCAGAAATTCAGATTGAGTCCTGCAAGTGTTTTGGTCTCATTTGCCATGATTATAATCTCCTTTAAATTACCAATTAAATCATATTGTACCACAAACAGTTTGCAGTTTTATTGTTTATTCACCCCTAAACGCTGCAATCAACACCGAACAAACTTGCGCTTAAATCCAAGACGTCCCTTTTCCAAGTCTTGTTGGATGCTGTCATAGGCATAGAGCTGCGTCGGTTTCTTGTTTTCCCGTTTGAGCTCGACTTTGCCGATAGCTTTGGCGGTTTCCGCCGCTTTGTCGCTCAACGGCTTATAGGAAATGCCAACGGTGTAGAGGAAATTATTCATCGAGGCTTTCGTCCGTTCGGGGGAATGGTGGATCGTCTCTTTCACGGTATCGAGCATGGCGGAAATTTTGCCTTCCGAGAATTCACTGTCCTTGCGGTTGCCGAGCAGCCAACAATAACAACTCCACCCGGCAGACATGCGCAGTTCATCACCGCTCGCGATCCATTTATCGGCCACTTGCTGCGCGATATCGGATTCCGACAAGGTAACCGCGACTACATAATCAGAGAGCATATAGAAATAAGCTCCGTCCATCCAGCGGTCGAAATCAGCTTCAGTCATCGTTTTCGGATCGGCGATAATGCCCGCAAAATACATGGCGTCGTAATTGCCCGTCGCATACAATTGTTCTGCTAAAGGCTGGTCGATTTTGATTTGCTTGGCGATTGGCTTCATCGCGCCCGTAGCGACCCCAAACACCGGCTCTTCGGCTCCGCTCGACATATACATTTTCTTCGTCCGTTCTTTTCCTAAGCCTTCGAGTTCTTGCATGACTGTATGGAAATCCATCTTTTACACTCCCTCTCATTAATAAAGGAGGTTTTCCTTGCTGTATATTCGATGTTATCGATACAACTGGAAAACGTCTGATCGTCAATCCTCTATTATCTTCACCATCCGGCGTTCTTTTTTATTCCACCCAAATTCGTCAAAGTCGTGAGCGATTTCGCTATTCTCGTGAACCTTCCGCATGCTTTTCAACAGCTCTTTTTCGTGTTCCGTCATGAACCGTGCGCTCATGTGGTTGACGATGAGCTTTTGGGCACCGGCTCGTCTTGCCACATTGGCCGCATCCAATGTCGTCGAATGGCCGTATTCCTTGGCGAGTTTTTCCGTTTCGCCGTCGAAGGTCGCTTCGTGGACGACCAGGTCGGCATCTTGCGCTAATTGTTCCGACTTCAAGCAGTACTGGGTATCACCGAGAATTGCGACCGTAAAGCCGGGTTCAGCCGGGTCGGTCACTTCTGTGGATTCCACTTTTCGTCCATCTTCGAGCTCGATGGTTTCTCCTGCCTTTAACTTGGCAAGCAGCGGGCCTTTCGGAACACCAAGCTGTTTCGCTTTGTCCATATCGAGCTTTGGCAACAACTGTTTTTGCTTGATGCGATAGCCGTAAGTCGGGATGACGTGCGCCAAGAGACCCGCTTCGACCGTCATCTTGTCATCTTCAAAGATAATACCTTCTTTCACTTCATGGAAACGGATCGGGTAAGTCAAATGCGTCCGGCTTAAGCGTAAGGTCATTTCCACGTATTCCTTAAGCTCTTTCGGCCCATACAGATCAAGCGGCTCATCGCCCCCTTGGAACGAACGCGATCCCAATAGCCCCGGCAAGCCAAAAATATGGTCGCCGTGCATATGGGTAATGAAAATCTTCTCGATTTTGCGCGGCTTGAGGGTCGTTTCGAGAATTTGGTGCTGGACCGCTTCCCCGCAGTCAAACAGCCAGACTGCTCCGCGCTCTTCGTGCAATTTCAATGCGAGCGCCGATGTATTGCGTTGCTTCGACGGCATGCCCGCCCCTGTTCCTAAAAATAATACTTGCATTAGCGTTTCTTCCTCTCATGGTCACTCAGAAAATCTTTGCTTAAGCTGGTTTGTGCGTCGTGCTTCGATTGATGATACGGCATCCCTCTCGATACGGAGCCTTTCCCGAAACGGCTTTCGAGCTTGGACACTAAGTCCAGTATCGGCTCATCTTTCGCGTGTTCCTCGAAATTGAACAGCGATAATTGCTCGGTCATGTCGCCTTTATCGACGACGTTTGAGACGGTCACGCCGACAAGCCTTAACGGTTCACCGTTCCAATGTGTTTCGAACAATTGCCACGCCTGCAGCATGATGTCTTGTTCTTTCCACACGGTATTGTTCAAGGTCACGCTGCGGGTACGGTTTTTCCAGTCCGCACTGCGCGTTTGGATGCTGACGGTTGGGCCTGCCAAGTTCTTCGCATGAAGGCGGCCTGCGACTTTCGTGCTCAGGGTCCGGAATATTTTCTTCAAACTTTCCAGATCGGTCTCATCGAACGGCAAAGTCGTCGAAGTGCCGACACTTTTGCGGTCATAAATCGAATCGGGATCTACTTCGCGGCTGTCTTCTCCTCTGGCACGCGCCTGCAGCCGCACGCCGTTTTTCCCCATCTTCTCCTTAATCAAGCCATCCGGCGCATTCGCCAAATCGCCGATGGTATACAGCTTCAAGCTATTGAGCTTTTTCGCGGTGCTTTCCCCGATGCCGTGCATTTCGATGACTTCTCTTGGCCATAGGATGCGCTGGATATCACGCTTCCTCAAGATGGTGATGCCCAGCGGCTTTTTCATATCGGACGCTGTTTTGGCCAGGAATTTATTCGGCGCGATCCCGATGGAACACGGCAAATCAAGTTCTTTCAGGATGCGCTGCTGCAGCTGTTCCGCAATGTCCACCGGATGCTGGTCAGCCGATAGTTCCGTCACGTCGATATAGGCTTCATCGATCGACACTGGCTCCACGGCATCGGTATAAGTGCGCAAGATTTCAAACATTTGCCGCGACGCTTCCCTGTAGCGGTCGAAGTTCGGCGGCATCAGCAAGAGCCCCGGGTATTTCTTCTTCGCCTCGTGCACTTGCATCGTCGTGTAAATGCCATGCGCCCGCGCCTCGTAAGAACAAGTGACGATGATGCCTTTTCGCTCTTTCGGATTCCCCGCAATCGCCAGAGCTTTTCCCTTCAGCGACGGATCATGCGCCTGCTCGACGGATGCATAAAAGCTATTCATATCAATGTGGAAAATAACTCGCCCCGCCATAACAATCGCTTCGCTTTCCTTTTTCTTTCAGTGTATCAAAAAATAGGCGAACAGGCATCCTGTTCACCTTTTGATTTGGAGCACGGAGCACTGTTACATCAAGTATGTCCGCTAGTTGTAATGCTTAGTTGGACTTGTGTGCGTGGTGTACTGATTTTTGTTTGTTTCATCCATTAAGTATCCGCCTCCCGCTTTGGGCTGGCCTTTGACAATAAGCCAAGAAAAGCGCTTGTCTTATGGCGTCGACTCGCCCTTATGTGCGGTTCGGCTTTTAGAGTTCTTTGGACGGTATGTGTGATGATGTGTCTTTTTCGATTGTATTCATCCACTGGTGGATATTGCTTAGTTGGACTTGCGAGCGTGGTGTGCTATTCATTGTTTGTTTCATCTTTAAACAGGCGCCTTCCGCTTTGGGCTGGCCTCTTGCAATGAGCCAAGAAGAACGCTTGTCTCATTGCGTCGGCTCGCCCGTGTACGCGGTTCGGCTTTAAGATTTCATTGGATATTGCGTGCGAAGACGTATCACTATTGATTGACTTCATCCGCTGGTGAGGACGCTTAGCTAGACTTGATGGTTATGAAGTTGCCGCGGCTATTCAATTTGAACTTACAAAGCTGAACAAAACTATTCAAATTAATTCCATTGCCAGATGCATTTGATTTACTTTCTAAAACTAGAGATGAAGCGGAAAGGGGTGAATGGATGGCGAGGGGAAGCCGAGTCCATTCATTTGCGACGCATCTGCAAGCAAATGCGGGAGCAATGCTTTTCATATGATGACCGATTACAGAGTAACTAGGAACCCTGAATTGAGCACTAGTGAGGGAAGAGGCTCAACACCCGCCCCATCCCCGGGCAGCTGAAAACGCGACGTCCTGTCGCATCAGCTGCATGACTCGCATCCTGCGAGCCCCAAGCGTCCCCTTGCAGCGCAATCTCTAGAACATTTCTATACACAAACAACTGCCCCGATAAGCCATGTGTAATGGCCTGTCGGGGCAGTTGTTATGGTTTGATTAACGTGTGGCTGCTTCTTTGACGATTTCGACCAAGAGCTCGGTCAGTTTCTCAAGCTCTAGGACCGGCATGCGTTCGTTCGTTGTGTGGATTTCTTCATAGCCGACACATAGGTTAACCGTTGGAACACCGTGGCCGTTGATGATATTGGCATCGCTTCCGCCTCCGCTTGTAAGGACAGGCGACGGGCGGCCGATGCGTTCAGCTGCAGCTTTCGCGATATCTACGACAGGGTCCATTTCATCAAAACGGAATCCTGGGTACATGAGCTGGACGTCTGTTTCCGCACGCCCGCCCATTTCCTTGGCAACTTCTTCGAACACCGATTCCATATGAGCCGTTTGGTCAGCCAATTTGTCTTCGCTGATCGAGCGGGCTTCAGATAGGATATGGACTTCGTCACAGACGATATTGGTTGCCTTGCCGCCTTCGAAACGGCCGATGTTGGCGGTCGTCTCTTCATCGATACGCCCGAGTTTCATGCGCGCGATCGCTTTTGACGCGATGGTGATGGCAGAAACGCCTTTTTCTGGCGCAACGCCGGCATGCGCCGTCTTGCCGTAGATTGTTGTCCACAATTTCGCTTGGTTCGGCGCGGATGTCACGATGCCGCCGACTTGGCCGTCGCTATCGACTGCATAACCGAATTTCGCTCTCAACAGGGATGCGTCGAATTCTTTCGCCCCGACCAATCCGCTTTCTTCGCCAGCTGTAATCAGGAATTGGATATCCCCGTGCTCAACGCTTTCTTCTGACAAATGGCGTGCGAGCTCCAGTAATGCTGCGACGCCCGCTTTGTCATCAGCGCCTAAGATGGTCGTACCGTCTGAATACACGTAGCCGTCGCGGACTTCCGGCTTGATGCCTTTACCAGGAACGACGGTATCCATATGTACCGTGAAGTAAATCGGCGGCGCATCTTTTTTCGTGCCGTCAAGTGTCGCCACTAGATTTCCAGCCCCGTGTCCCGTGCGTTGTTTTGAATCGTCTTCAATCACGCTAAAGCCAAGAGCTTCCAATTTGTTAGTCAATATTTCCGCAATAGCTGCTTCCTCTTTAGTTTCAGAGTCGATTTGTACCAGTTCTAAAAATTCTTCTAATAAGCGATCGGTTTTCATTTAAAAACTCCTCTTCTATTCCATTTATTCCAGTTTCCATTATAGCCCTAGCAACAGTTCACTTCATGTAAAACGCATCAATCTCTTCCCAATGGAGAGAAGAGATTGATCCCGAATGCTTATAGTGGCATATTGCCATGTTTTTTCTTCGGGCGTTCGTCTTTCTTGTTGCGCATCATCTCAAGTGCCTGGATGAGTTTAATGCGTGTTTCGCGCGGGTCAATGACATCATCGACCATGCCGCGTGCCGCAGCAACGTATGGATTGGCGAACTTCTCGCGGTATTCTTCGATTTTCGCTGCACGTGTCGCTTCCGGATCGTCGCTCGCATCGATTTCACGAGCGAAGATGATATTCGCTGCTCCATTCGGTCCCATGACCGCGATTTCAGCATTCGGCCAAGAGAACACCAGATCCGCGCCGATTGATTTCGAGTTGAGCGCGACGTAAGCACCGCCGTATGCTTTGCGCAAAATGACGGTCATTTTCGGGACGGTCGCTTCCGAATAAGCATAAAGGATTTTCGCTCCGTGGCGGATGATGCCGCCATGTTCTTGCTTGATGCCTGGGAAGAACCCCGTAACATCTTCAAACGTGATGAGCGGGATATTGAAGCTATCGCAGAAACGGATGAAACGGGCGGCTTTATCGGATGAATCGATGTCTAGTCCGCCTGCCATCACTTTCGGCTGGTTGCACACAAGACCGACCGTTTCCCCTTTGATGCGGGCAAGGCCTATCACAATATTGCGCGCGAATTCCGGCTGCACTTCCATGAAGCTGTCTTTGTCAACGACTTGCTCGACGACTTTTCGAACATCGTAAGGGCGAATCGCTTCGTATGGAACAATATCCGCCAAATCCGGGCGGTAATCGTCTTCATTATCGACTTCAAGACGCGGCGGCATTTCCTGGTTGTTTTGCGGCAAATAGCTGACCAATTGGCGCACCATTTCGAGAACTTCTTGCTCAGAACCTGAACGGAAATGGGCATTTCCGCTGATGGCTGTATGTACGCGTGATCCTCCGAGATCCTCAGAGGAGATTTTTTCTCCCGTAACCGTTTCAATGACTTTCGGTCCGGTGATAAACATCTGGCTCGTCTTGTCGACCATGAAGACAAAATCGGTAATGGCCGGTGAATAGACCGCTCCGCCTGCAGATGGCCCCATAATGACAGAAATTTGCGGGATGACTCCCGAATAAATTGAATTGCGGTAGAAAATATGGCCGTAGCCATCAAGCGATAACACGCCTTCCTGAATGCGGGCACCGCCGGAGTCGTTCAAGCCAATAAACGGAGCGCCGTTTTTCGCCGCCATGTCCATGACGTTAGCGATTTTTTTCGCATGCATTTCACCCAACGCACCACCAAAAACGGTGAAGTCTTGAGAAAACAAGTAGATCGGGCGGCCGTTCACTTTACCGTACCCCGTAACGACGCCTTCCCCTGGGCCTTTGCCCATGCCGAAATCGGTCGTACGGTGTTCGACGAATGGACTCAACTCGACAAAGCTGCCTTCATCGAGCAGCAAGTCGATTCGCTCGCGAGCGGTCAATTTCCCTTTTTCGTGTTGCTTATCAATGCGGGCTTCGCCGCCCCCTAATTCAATTTCTCTTTTTCTGTCATACAACTCATTGATGCGTTCATAAATGTCCATTTCCCCACTCCTCCGTCACTTCTTTTCACAAAGTTCGTACAAGACGCCATTTGACGATTTCGGGTGTAAAAAAGCGACCATTGCGCCGCCCGCTCCCGGTTTTGGTTCATCACTTAATAAATTGACACCGTTTTCACGAAGTTCCGCCATGCGTTCTTCGATGCCGTCGACTCCGAATGCGATATGATGGATGCCTTCGCCTTTCTTCTCGATGAATTTGTGGATCGGGCTTTCTTCGCTCATCGGCTCGAGTAGTTCCAGCTTGATGTTTCCCGCATCGATAAACGCCACTTTCACTTTCTGCCCTTCCACTTCCTCGATTTTCATCAATGGACACCCAAGTGTCTCTGTGTAATAAGGCAGGACCTGCTCTAAATCTTTGACAGCGATTCCGATATGATCGACTTTCTTCATCCTTATTCACTTCCTTTTTTGGCTTCCTCTTTATTGTACCCATTTAAAGGCAAAAACTCTAGTTGTTATCGAATATTAAGAAAATGGCCAAGCTGGCAGTTTAAAATCCTCTCCGAATGTGGTATGATTCTCTCAAAGTACAGGAATAAAGGAGCTATGCTATCCATGAGAAACCAAGCTTTCCGTAAAGTCATTGTCTACGCAATGGTCGGATTGATGCTGCTGTCGAGCCTGATGATGGGCTTAAGCTTCGTCATTTAATATGAATATGGCTAAAGGGCTTCTTTGCGTGCGTGAATCACGCGCTGTAGAGGCCTTTTTTTGTGCGCTCAAAAAGCGGCCAGAGACATGACTCTGGCCGCTTTGGTTAGACAGGGCTTGGGTTGAGCCCTTTTTTATTATGGAAGCCTTTATAGCTCTGCTTGATCTCCAGATAGGTTTCCATTTCCTGTATGATGGCATTCAAATCGGCCATTGCCAGGAATTTCTCGTGCGAGTCCGGCAGCGGCATCTCAGCGAAGTTCGCTTTCAGCCGGTCCAATTTGGTAATGTACTGATCGGCCGTGTTCCCGGAATGCACATGCTCCGATAAATCTTCAAGAAAGTCGGCAACAAGCTGGGTCTGTCCGACAATCACCGGCAAGGCCGTGATTTTCGGCAAAATGCGTTCGATGATTTCCAGCTGCTGTTCACGCATGTCGAAATAATGGTAATACTTATTTTCATGGCGCAGCAAATGATTTTCAACATCCTGATAGGCGAGCGCTTTGGCTTTTTCGATGAGCTTTTCCGATTCCATCAATTCCTTGCCGGTCCAGTCTGATTCACCGTGGCGCAAATAAATCGTCGTTTCCCGGAAAATCGTCGAATACAACCGCTCAACTTCTTCCCTGTAGCGGTCAAGTTTCTTCTCGATACTCGGCATATACATATTGACGATCAATGCCGTCCCGAAACCGATCACCATCAGCATCACTTCATTGAGGAATAATCCCCCGGTCAAGTTTTTGGCATCATATAGATGAAGCAAGATGACCGCACTGGAAACGAATCCATCTGAAAACCCGAGGCTGACGAGCACCGGGATGAACAGCAAGATCATGAGGCCAAGCACAATGGGATGATAGGTGCCCAGTTCAAAAAAGACAAAGGCGAACCCAATGGCGATCATGCTCGCCACAAAGCGGGAGAACGCCGCACGAACTGATTTCTTTTTCGTGGGCTGGATGCACAAGATCGTCAAGATGCCGGCCGATACGTAGTAATCGAGTCCGACCAACTGTGCCAGATAAATGGCGATGGCGGCCCCGAGCGCTGTTTTCATGGTCCGGTAACCGATGCGGTAAGGTTTCAGTTTCATAGGCGTCTCCCCTCAAAATACAAAAATGCCCCCGCTGCCGGAGGCATTTTTTCTTACATTTCTTCGCAATGCTCTTCGAAAATTGACTGGATGTGCGTAATGACCGACATCGGATCGTGCCCTTCGATTTCGTGGCGGCCGATTTCATCCACTAATTTGCCGTCTTTCAGGAAAGCGAAAGATGGTGATGATGGCAAATGGTCGTCGCCGAACAAGTCGCGCGCTTGCGCTGTTGCTTCTTTATCTTGTCCTGCAAATACCGTATACAAGTGATCCGGACGTTTATCGTAATGGACCGAATGAAGAGCAGCTGGGCGTGCTATGCCGCCTGCGCATCCGCATACTGAATTGATCATGACAAGGCTCGTGCCGGGTTTTGCGAATGCCTCTTGTACATCTTCGGCCGTTTCGAGCTGTGTATAGCCACCGTCTGTTAGTTCTTGGCGGGCTTGTGTAACAATATCATTCATTAAGAAATTAAAATCCATGCTCATCTGTACCACTCCTTCATTATTGCTGTTCTTATCATATCAGGACGGCGGCACAGTTGCAAAAAAGCTTACTTGAACAGTTCCGTGACCGCCTGCGAGACCGTCAATCGGTCGTTGAGAATGCGCTGTTCCATGTCTTTCACCTGTTGTTTGCGCTCAGGGTCCCCGTAGAACCGGCCAAGCAATTCATCGGTGATCATCGAATGAAACCAATCGCGCGTCTGTTCCTGGCGCCTGGTGCCCCAGTAGCCGCTTTCTTTAACCGCTTGCTCAAATTCCTTAACCATATCCCAGATTTCCTGCATGCCGGTTCCTTCGATGGAAGAAACAGCCAAAGGGCGCGTCGTCCATCCTTCGGTCGCCGGCTGCAGGAAATGCAACATCTGCTTGTATTCACGCACAGTTTTCTTGGCGAGCGGCAAATTGTCCCGGTCCGCTTTATGGACGATCATCGCATCCGCCAACTCCAAGATACCTTTTTTCATGCCTTGCAATTCATCACCAGCACCCGTCAGCACAAGTAACAGGAACATATCGACCATGCCGCGCACGAGCGTCTCGCTCTGTCCGACACCGACCGTTTCGACCAAGATCACATCGTAGCCTGCCGCTTCGCACAAGAGCATCGTCTCGCGTGTCTTTTTATGGACGCCGCCGAGTGTTCCTGCAGTTGGTGAGGGCCGGATGAACGCTTTAGGGTTACGCGCCAGTTCTTCCATGCGCGTTTTGTCGCCGAGTATGCTGCCACCCGTTCGCGAGGAACTCGGGTCGATCGCGAGCACCGCCACCCGGTACCCAAGCTCTGTCAACATGGTACCAAAAGTTTCAATGAATGTGCTTTTGCCCGCTCCCGGAACTCCAGTAATGCCGATGCGGATGCTATTGCCCGTTTTCGGCAGCAGCTCATTCAATAATTCCTGTCCGCGCTTTTTGTGCTCAGTATTGGTGCTTTCAAGCAAGGTGATCGCCTTTCCTAAATGCAAGCGCGACCCGCTTTCGACGCCGCGCGCGAGTTCGCCCAAATCAAACTTGCTCGTACTCGGCTTCTTGAATTTCTTCCTTGGCAATGCATTCATACCATCATGCTTATCCGAAACACCCGACATGACCTGTCTGGACTGCTTCTCGCGATCCATCAGTCTGCCTCTTCCTCGTAACCGAGACGCGCATAGATTTCTTCGATAACTTTTTGGGCAGCAACCGGGATAACCGTCCCCGGACCAAAGATGGCACTGGCGCCGTTATTGCGCAGGAACTCGTAATCCTGGGCCGGGATGACGCCGCCGACGACGATCAAAATGTCTTCGCGTCCGACTTTTTTCAACTCTGCCGCGAGATCCGGAACAAGTGTCATATGGCCAGCCGCGAGCGAACTGACACCGATGACATGGACGTCATTTTCTGCTGCCTGCTGGGCTGTTTCTGCAGGCGTTTGGAACAATGGCCCGATGTCGACATCAAAGCCGAGATCGGCGAACGCAGTCGAAATGACTTTCGCCCCGCGGTCGTGTCCGTCCTGGCCCATCTTGGCGATCAAGATACGCGGGCGGCGGCCTTCATTTTCAATGAATTCTTCCGTCATTTGTTTGACGATCTGCATTTCTTCCTGGTTGGAGAAGTTCGAACTGTATACACCGCTCACGGAACGGATCACCGCCTTATGCCTGCCGGAAGCTTTTTCGATGGCATCCGAAATCTCGCCGAGTGATGCCCGGTGGCGTGCTGCTTCAATCGCGCAGGCGAGAATATTGTCTTCGCCGGTTTCGGCTGCTTTTGTTAGCTCGAGCAACGCTTTTTCTACTTTTTTCTGATCGCGCGTATCGCGCATCCGGTCGAGTCGCTCGATCTGCTTTTTGCGCACCATTGTGTTGTCGATGTTTAAAATGTCGATCGGATCTTCCTCGTCGAGGCGGTAGCGGTTGACACCGATAATCGTCTCTTCATTGGAATCGATTTGCGCTTGCTTTTTCGCAGCCGCTTCCTCGATGCGCATTTTCGGGAGGCCCGTTTCGATTGCTTTCGCCATGCCGCCGAGTTCCTCGACTTCCTCGATCAATGTCCAGGCTTTTTCCATCAATTCTTCCGTCAGTTTTTCGACGTAATACGATCCGCCCCATGGATCGATCGTATTGTTCATCAAAGTCTCTTCCTGAAGGAATAATTGCGTATTGCGTGCAATGCGTGCGGAGAAATCGGTCGGCAAAGCAATCGCTTCATCAAGTGCATTGGTATGTAAGGATTGCGTATGTCCCATTGCCGCCGCATTCGCTTCGAGCAGCGTGCGCGTCACGTTATTGAAAGGATCCTGCTCAGTCAAGCTCCATCCCGAAGTTTGGGAGTGCGTGCGGAGCGCCAAGGATTTAGCATTTTGAGGATCGAAGCTCTTCATCATCTTCGCCCAGATTTCTCGGCCAGCACGCATTTTGGCGACTTCCATGAAATAATTCATGCCGATGCCCCAGAAAAATGACAAGCGCGGTGCGAACTGGTCAATGCCAATTCCTGCCTCTAAACCGGTCCGTACGTACTCCAAACCATCAGCGAGTGTATAGGCAAGCTCAATATCAGCCGTTGCTCCCGCTTCTTGAATGTGGTAGCCCGAAATGGAAATTGAGTTGAATTTCGGCATATGGTCGGATGTGTATTTAAAGATATCCGCAATGATCTGCATCGACATCGCTGGAGGGTAGATATACGTATTGCGCACCATGTATTCTTTCAAAATATCGTTTTGGATCGTGCCCGCTAATTGTTCGGGAGATACGCCCTGCTCTTCTGCAGCGACAATGAAAAATGCCATGATCGGCACGACAGCACCGTTCATCGTCATCGAAACCGACATTTGGTCAAGCGGGATGCCGTCGAACAAAATTTTCATGTCTTCGACGCTATCGATGGCCACACCCGCTTTACCGACATCACCGACAACGCGCGGATGGTCTGAATCGTAGCCGCGGTGCGTCGCGAGGTCAAATGCCACTGACAAGCCTTTTTGCCCCATTGCCAAATTGCGGCGGTAAAAAGCGTTGCTTTCTTCAGCTGTCGAAAAACCGGCATACTGGCGCACCGTCCATGGCCGTGACACATACATCGTTGGGTATGGCCCGCGGACGTTCGGTGCAAATCCGGGATAACTCGTTTGTTCTTTATTTAAGTCTTTCGAGGAATAAAACGGTTTCACCGCAATGCCTTCATTGGTCATAAAAGCGCTCTCATTACGGTCGCCTAATTTAGCGGTATCAAGCTTTGTAACATCAATTTTTGTGAAATCGGGTGTCGTCATTTACAGCGCCTCCTTTCCAAGCGACAAAATAGCTTCCAATTTGTCGATTAACGGTTTACCTGCATAGAGAGAGTCGCGGATGCCGTTTACTTCCCAACTTTTTAACGTTTCCTTATCGATTTTCCCGGCAACATCAATCGCCGTTTTCGCATCGAGTTGCGGAATTGTTCTTTCAAGTGTTTCACGGCTTCCACACAGAACGGCGTAATCTAGTTCTTCAGAACGGATATATCGGTTCACTTCGTCAGCGGATGAAAGATACGGGCTGATTTCAGGTTCGATTCCTGCGACGGATAAGAAGCCCTGCACAAAATCTGCTTGCGGTTTCACGGCTTTTAACGGCTCCAATAAGATAATCGCTGATTTGACGCCCGTTTCGCGGCTTTTCGTACGCAATTTTTCGAATGGCGTTGCCAAGCGTTTTGCTGTCATATACTCCAAATGCGCCGTATCGATTTTTGCATCTTTTACCGGCTCCTGTGGATTGGCGTAAATATTCGTGCCGATCAAAGAAGCTTTTCGGTTCGCTACTTGCTGTTCGCGATCAAGCCATTTAGCTTGAATATCGTCTGTCAGCCAGCCGGTCCGTTTTACTGCCGAATAGCCTCCTGCTTCCTGGATTTCCAAGAAATAGCTCCAGGCGGCATCGACGTATTCACGCGTCAAACTTTCGATGTAATACGATCCAGCTGCAACATCGGTGTCATGCGCAACATGCGATTCTTCTTTAATGACCAATTGAACATTGCGTGCGATGCGCCGGCTTGAGCCAGATGGGACTGTCAGGAAATCATGCGGATGCACGGTATGGCCATCCGTTCCCGCAAGCACGGCAGAAAAAGTGCCATTGCCTGCTCGCAGCAAATTGACGTAATGGTCCAGTTTGGAATACGAACGTACCGAGGTTTCCGTAAATATCGGGATGCGCGGCGCTTGTTTTCCGTATGCTGAACAGAATGCCTGCCATAATACACGGAACGCCCTAATCTTGGAGATTTCCTGGAAAAAATGAGTATCGACTGCAAAACGCACCCAGAAGCTCTTCGCTGCTGATTCGAAGTCCTGTTGGTCCAGCGCTTCGGCCATCATGCTTAGCGCCACCCCAAGTTCATGGATGATCGTTCCACCGGCATTATGCGTTGGCAAGGTATCAATCAAGCCGGTACGGACATTTTCCGGTGCCTGGATGGTCTCTTCTGTGAAAATGACGCCATGAACGTTTGCTCGCTGTTCAGCTGACAGTCGTTCGAATACACGTAAAATCGGATCATGGTCTTCCGTCAATTTGAAATAAATTGGATAACGGACAATCAATTCCGCAAGCTGTTCGAGCTGCGCTTCGGTCCAGTCGAATGGCTGCGCGCCGGAATAGACGACCGCTTCATTGCCGCGGGACAAATCATCTTGTGTCACGGCCAGAAATTCTTCGGCATCATGCGCTGTAATTTCCTGCGCCACAATCCACGAGGGGCCGAACTTGCCGCTCTGGACAGCCGCTACTTGCGCTTCCACGTCGGATACGGATCGCTCCAGCATATCTTTTGTATAGAGGGGTTCGAGGGTGATGTCTTCAATGGTGTTGGTTTTCATCACCTTTTCAAAATCTTTTCCTTTCAATGCAGCGACTGCTGCCTGTTTCCATTCATCGTATGTACGCTCAGGAAACTGAATGTTTTTCATCGATTCAATCGTCAAACTATTCCCTCCTCAAAGCTTTCTGATTCCATTTTACCTGACACGGCAGGTTACTGAAAGAAAAAAAAGCTTGAAGTCCGAAGACTCCAAACTTTTCATCAATAAACTGAGGTATTGTCTTTGTTCATTTTTTCAAGAATTTCTTTGACGCGTGCCAAGAACTGTCCACAAACGAGGCCGTCTAGTACACGGTGGTCAAGTGATAGGCACAAATTAACCATGTCACGTGCAGCGATCATTCCACCCTGCATGATAACTGGGCGCTTGACGATCGACTCGACTTGGATGATGGCAGCTTGCGGGTGGTTGATGATGCCCATCGATTGGACAGAACCGAACGACCCGGTGTTATTGACAGTGAACGTACCGCCTTGCATATCAGCTGACTTCAACTTGCCCGTACGCGCTTTTTGCGCCAACTCGTTGATTTCACGGCCGATGCCTTTAACGGATTTTTCGTCAGCGTTCTTGATGACCGGGACGAACAAGGCATTGTCAGAAGCCACGGCAATCGAGATGTTGATGTCTTTCTTCTGGATGATCTTATCTCCAGCCCACATCGAGTTCATCATCGGGAATTCTTTCAAAGCTTGTGAAATCGCTTTGACGAAGAACGCAAAATACGTGATGTTGAATCCTTCTTTTTTCTTGAAGTCGCCTTTGATGGAATCGCGGAATTGCGCAAGGTCCGTCACGTCAACTTCGATCATCATCCACGCATGCGGCGCTTCGTGCTTGCTCTTGAGCATATTCGCTGCAATCGCTTTGCGCACGCCGGTGACTGGGATTTCGATGTCGCCCGGAGCCGATTCGATGGATTCTTGCTTCGCAGCTGGCGCTTTCGGAGCTTGTTGCGGCTCAGCTTGTTGAACAGGTTCTGCTGCCTCAGTTGCTTGAGACACTTGTGCCGTCTCACTGCCTGCTTGTGGAATATTGCCGCTGTCGATCAATTTCATTAAATCTTTGCGGGTGATGCGGCCTTCGTTTCCAGATCCTTCGACTTGGTTCAAGTCAATGTCGTGATCTTGAGCGAGACGCAGAACAGCTGGTGAGTAACGTGCTTTGCCGCCTTGTGGCTTAGCCGGTTTTGACGAGCCTTGTTGGCCTTCGAGTTTTTTCGTCGGTGCCGCTCCTGCAGCTGGCATTTCATTGGCTTTTTCACCTTCAGCGGGTTTTGCTTCTTCCACTGGGGCAGAATCTCCACCTTCAGTTTCGATTGTGCAGACCACTTCGCCGACTTCCAATGTATCGCCTTCAGCAGCGATCAATTCCTTGATCGTTCCTGTAAAAGATGAAGGAACTTCTGCCGTTACTTTATCGGTATTGACTTCCGCCAGCGGATCATACTTGTTGACGTGGTCGCCTGGCTGGACGAGCCATTTTTCGATTGTGCCTTCTGTTACACTTTCGCCAAGTTGAGGCATCGTGATTTTTTCAATAGCCAAAGGGATTCCTCCTTTTCAATCTGTGATGCATATTCATTTATAAGGGTTATGCGAAAATAGCCGGTTTGTCTTATGCCTGTCGAAGCTTAACGGCCGTTTCCGCTTTTCTTCTGTCCAGCTCCGTTGCCCAGCCCCTCGAGGTCGCTTCGGTCCCACCGGCACTGGCAAAGAGCGCCAGTGCCGGCGTTACCTCCAGCGCTTGTCGGGGCTAGATGGGCAACTTCGCTTTTCTTCTGTCTAGCTGCAACGGCCAGCTTCTCGGGTCATAAATCATTCTGACTGTGCGGCAAAAAGCGCCGCTTCGCCAGCCTGCTTTATGCCTGTCGAAGCTTAACGGCCGTTTCCGCTTTTCTTCTTAAAATTCAGCTAGTTCTCTCATGGCTTTTTCTACTTTGTCCGGGTTGATCATGAAGAATTTCTCCATGGTCGGTGCGTATGGCATTGCCGGGATGTCCGGTCCTGCCAGGCGCTTGATCGGTGCATCGAGGTCGAATAGGCAGTTTTCAGCGATGATCGCTGCCACTTCGCCGATGATGCTTCCTTCTTTATTGTCTTCAGTGACCAAAAGGACTTTGCCCGTCTTTTTCGCTGCTTCGATGATGCCTTCTTTATCCAATGGATAGATGGTGCGCAGATCCAGGATGTGGACGGAGTAGCCATCTTCTGCTAGGCGTTCTGCAGCTTGCAATGCGAAATGCACAGCCAATCCGTAGGTGATGACGGTGATGTCTTCGCCTTCGCGTTTGACGTCAGCTTTGCCGATTTCGATGGTATAATCGTCTTCCGGCACTTCACCTTTGATCAGGCGGTACGCACGTTTATGCTCGAAGAACATGACCGGATCTTCATCGCGGATTGCGGCTTTCAACAAGCCTTTCGCGTCATATGGAGTGGATGGGATAACGATTTTCAAGCCAGGCTGGTTGGCGAATACCGCTTCGACGGATTGTGAATGGTAAAGTGCGCCGTGGACGCCGCCGCCGAATGGAGCACGGAAAACGATCGGGCAAGACCAGTCGTTATTAGAACGGTAACGGATGCGCGAAGCTTCCGAAATGATTTGGTTGACTGCCGGCATGATGAAATCCGCAAACTGGAATTCAGCGATCGGACGCAAGCCATACATGGCCGCGCCGATTCCAACGCCTGCGATAGCTGATTCAGCGAGTGGCGTGTCAACTACGCGATCTTCGCCGAATTCATCGTAAAGCCCTTGTGTCGCTTTGAAGACGCCGCCTTTTTTCCCGACATCTTCCCCGAGTACGAAAACGTTTTCGTCACGTGCCATTTCTTCTTTCATGGCAAGCGTGATGGCATCGATATAACTCATAACTGCCATTATTCGTTTCCTCCTTCTTCAGCATAGACATATTTCATTGCACTTTCTGCTGGTGCGTATGCTGCATTTTCTGCATAATCTGTCGCTTCGTTCACTATTACCATAATGCGGTCGTTGATTTCTTTTTCAAGTTCGTCGTCCATGATGCCATTTTCTTTCAAATAAGCACCGAACAAAAGAATCGGGTCTTTTTCTTTTTGCGCAGCGAGTTCGTCCGCTGAACGATATTGGCGGTGATCATCATCAGATGAGTGAGCCGTCATGCGTTCAGAAACTGTCTCGATCAAGCTCGGGCCTTCGCCATTGCGTGCGCGATCCGCTGCTTCTTTTACGTGCTTGTAGACTTCGATCGGGTCGTTTCCATCGATGGTTACGCCCGGCATGCCGTAACTTGCCGCACGATCCGAGACGTTTTTGCTCGCCACTTGGCGCTCAAACGGTACCGAAATCGCATAGCGGTTGTTTTCGACCATCGTGATGACCGGCAATTTATGTACACCGGCAAAGTTCAAGCCTTCGTGGAAATCGCCTTGGTTGGAAGAGCCTTCACCAAGCGTGTTGAATGTAATGAAATCCTTTTTCTTCATTTTCCCAGCAAGCGCAACACCGACAGCGTGCGGAAGCTGAGTTGTTACAGGTGAAGATCCTGTCAAGATGCGGTTTTTCTTCTGCCCGAAATGCCCAGGCATTTGGCGCCCACCTGAGTTCGGATCTTCCGCTTTGGCAAATGCCGACAGCATCAGATCTTTCGGTGTCATGCCGAAATGAAGCACTACACCAAGGTCGCGGTAATAAGGTGCGACATAATCTTTCGTATTATCGAGCGCATAAGCCGCTCCAACCTGTGCTGCTTCCTGCCCCTGACAAGAAATGACGAAAGGAATTTTCCCTGCACGGTTAAGAAGCCACATGCGCTCATCGACGCGGCGTGCCGTCAACATTGTTTCGTATATTTTCAAGACATCTTCGTTTGTCAAACCTACTTCTTCGTGTTTCGTAGCCATTGAATTTCCTCCTTTAACTATGGATCGCTTTGCCGTCTACGGCTAAGGCCGCTTCGCCCATGACCTCTGACAGCGTCGGGTGCGGGTGGATTGTATCTGCAATTTCCCAAGGCGTTGCGTCAAGTACCATGGCAAGCCCGGCTTCTGAGATCATGTCCGTTACATGCGGCCCGATCATATGGACACCGAGGATATCATTTGTTTCTTTATCAGCAATGATTTTCACAAAACCATCTGACTCTCCGTAAACCAGCGCTTTGCCGATTGCCTTGAATGAGAATTTTCCGGTTTTCACCTCATAGCCTTGTTCTTTTGCCTGGTCTTCTGTGATGCCGACACTTGCCGCTTCAGGATTTGAGTAAATGCAACGCGACACAAGATCGTAGTTGATGGCATGTGGTGCATTGCCTTTAATATGCTCGACCGCGGTAATGCCTTCGTGAGATGCTACGTGCGCGAGCTGCATGCCGCCAATGACGTCACCAATTGCATAAATATGGGATTCTTTCGTCTGGAACGTGTTCTTTACTTGAATAAAACCTTTTTCGACAAGAATGTCCGTGTTTTCAATCCCGATATTCTCCACATTTGCTTGGCGTCCGACCGATACCAGCATTTTTTCAGCGGTGAAGGTTTCGTTGCTGCCATTGATTTCGGCTTGGATCGATACTTGACCATCGCCTTTTTCAACAGTTTCTGGCAACACTTTTGCGCTTGTTGCGAACTTGACGCCTTTTTTCTTCAGTAATTTCTGCATTTCTTTGGAAATGTCTTTGTCTTCAGTCGGGACAATGCGGTCTGCATATTCGAGAACTGTCACGTCGACGCCGAAATCGTTGAGCATTGAAGCCCACTCGATGCCGATAACGCCTCCGCCGACTATCAAGATCGATTTCGGCAATTCGCTCATTGCAAGCGCTTCATCTGAACTCATGACGAAGTCGCCGTCAATATCAAGGCCTGGCAATGTCCGCGGGCGAGATCCTGTCGCAATGATAACGTTATTCGGGATGAGCATTTCGTTTTCTTCCCCGTTGTTCATCTCGACAGAAATCGTACCTGGGTTCGGTGAGAAGATCGATGGCCCAAGAATGCGGCCGATGCCTTCGTAGACATCGATTTTGCCTTTTTTCATCAAGCCTTGGACGCCTGCATGAAGCTGGTCGACGATTCCTTGCTTGCGCTGTTGAACGCGCGAGAAATCAAGCGATACATCGCCCGTGTTGACGCCGAATTCCGCTGCATGGTGCTTGGTTGTCGCATACACTTCTGCACTGCGCAATAATGCTTTACTCGGGATGCAGCCTTGGTGCAGGCATGTGCCGCCCAGATTGCCTTTTTCGACGATCGCTGTTTTAAGTCCAAGTTGTGCTGAACGGATCGCTGCTACATAACCGCCCGTACCGCCGCCTAAAATGACGACATCATAATTCTGAGCCATAAGGTATTCCTCCTATATAAATTAATTGATTAACCGTTCGGATAGATTCTCGCTTGTTCTTCACCGTCCAAAACACGGCTTGCGCCTTCTGCGAGTGCCTGTAATTCATTTTCTCCAGGATGGACGACAACATCGGCAATCCAGGAGATTCGGTCGGAAATGGCTTTGACAAAATCTTTGCCATACGCCAAGCCGCCCGTCAAAATGATGGCATCCACTTGGCCTTTTAAGACGGCGCTTGCAGAACCGATTTCTTTTGCTACTTGGTACGCCATCGCGTCATAAATCATTTCTGCGTCTTTATCGCCTTTTTGGATGCGTTTTTCGACCGTCACAGCATCGTTGGTTCCGAGATATCCGACCAACCCGCCTTGTCCGACCAATTTCTTCATAATCTCATGTCGATAATATTGTCCTGAAAAGCATAGTTCGACCAAATCGCCAGCAGGCACTGTGCCCGCACGTTCCGGGCTAAATGGCCCGTCTCCGTGCAATCCGTTGTTGACATCGATGACTTTCCCGCCTTCGTGGACACCGACCGTAATACCGCCGCCCATATGGGTGACAATGAGTCGCAGGTCCTTGTAAGCGCGCCCTGTTTCTTTCGCATAGCGTCTCGCGACTGCTTTTTGATTGAGCGCATGGAAAATCGACTTGCGTTCAATGAGTGAAAATCCAGATACCCGCGCTATCGGCGCAAGTTCATCGACAACGACCGGATCGACGATAAAGGCGGGAATGTTCAGCCCTTCAGCTATTTCATTGGCAATGATGCCGCCGAGGTTGGAAGCATGCTGGCCAGAATAGCCTTCACGCAAATCGTTGAGCATTTCTGCGTTGACGGCATAGGTACCGCCTTCAATCGGGCGCAGCAATCCGCCTCTTCCGCACACCGCAGAAAGTTTGGATACATTCATGCCCTCTTCATCAAGGGCTTCTAAAATGGTTTGTTTACGAAATTGAAACTGATCAATAATGGCAGGGAAATCCGCCAACTCTTCAGTGGAGTGGCGGATAGTCTTTTCAAGGATCTGTACATCGTTGTCAAAAACGCCGATCTTTGTCGAAGTTGAGCCGGGATTAATGACCAGAATTCGATTCAGCTGTTTTTGCACATCGATTTCCTCCGTTTCTTCTTTCAACTTTAGCGTCTGCTTAAAATGTCGTGGCTGTGGCCATTGCGCAAGAATTGGCTTCTGGATTTGCGCACACGTTCAATGCGTTCTTCTGCCATGCGGTCAGCTGCGATATAGCTTGGAATCCCGTCGCGTTTTGCGATTTCGAAAATGCGGGTGATGCTGTCGTAAATGGTTTCAACGCGTTTCATCGCACGTTCGTTGTTGTAGCCGTAAAGCTCATCCGCAACGTTGATGACGCCACCTGAGTTGATAACGAAATCCGGTGCATAAACGATGCCGCGTGCTTCAAGCTCATCGCCGTGGCGTTGTTCTTTTAATTGGTTGTTGGCAGAGCCTGCAACTACTTTTACTTTCAATTGAGGAATCGTGTCATCGTTGATGATGGCGCCCATTGCACACGGTGCAAAAATATCCGCTTCTTGAGAGTAAATTTCGTTTGGTTCGACAGCTGTTGCGCCGAATGCATCGACAGCACGCTGGACTGCTTGTTTGTTGATGTCCGTAACGATCAATTTCGCGCCTTCTTTATGCAAATACTCGCATAGCGGGTATGCGACGTTTCCGACGCCTTGTACGGCTACTGTTTTGCCTTCAAGTGAATCGTCGCCATATGCTTCAAGAGCTGCAGCTTTCATGCCGATGTATGCGCCGTATGCCGTAACAGGAGATGGGTTGCCTGAAGAGCCGAATGCTGGCGAGATGCCTGTAACGAAATCCGTTTCTTCATGGATCATATCCATGTCAGCGACTGTTGTTCCAACATCTTCTGCAGTAATGTATCGCCCGTTCAAGCCTTGGATGAAACGGCCGAAAGCGCGGAACATTTCTTCGTTTTTGTCTTTCAATGGATCACCGATGATGACAGTTTTCCCGCCGCCAAGGTTAAGGCCGGCTGCTGCGTTTTTGTACGTCATGCCGCGTCCAAGGCGGATTGCATCTTCAATCGCTTCTTCTTCACTTTCATAGTTCCACATGCGCGTGCCGCCAAGTGCTGGTCCAAGCGTTGTGTCGTGGATGCAGATGATTGCTTTTAGCCCAGAGTTCTTATCTTGGCAAAATACCAATTGCTCATAGTCGTGTTCTTCCATTTTTTTGAAAATTTCCATCGTAAATTCCTCCTAATAGTGTAAACTGTATAGTTTTGTATAGATCCGGTTGGAAGCAATCAATCGGCAAGGTTTCCCTTGACTCGACGCTGCTTTTTATAAAGTCGCTGAGCGCAATGCTAGAGCGAGGGAAAATAATTTACTTTCTGCACTATCGGCGCGCGATGTCAACACAATCGGTGCTTTAGCACCCGCGATGATGCCGCCGACTTTGGCTTTGGAAAAATAGACGAGCGATTTATAGAGGATGTTGCCGGCTTCGATATTCGGCACCAAGAGGATATCTGCGTGTCCCGCCGTGTTTCCTTCGATGCGTTTATGTTTTGCCGCTTCAACCGAAATCGCATTGTCCAAGGCAAGTGGCCCGTCAACGATACAATCCGTGATTTGGCCGCGCTTGTTCATGGCGGTCAGTGCTGCAGCATCCAATGTTGCCTGCATGGCAGGGTTAACAACTTCCACCGCCGCTAGCGCTGCCACGATCGGCAACTCGACGCCAGTCGCTCGCGCTACCTGGACGGCATTGCGAATGATTTGGGCTTTTTCCTGAAGCGATGGCTCAAGGTTCATGCCGGCATCGGTGACAAAGATGAGCCGGTCATAGCCAGCGACTTCAAAAGCCGCCACATGGGACAATATCGACCCAGTGCGTAGGCCATAGTCAGAGTTGAGTGCAGCTTTCATCAAGGTTGCGGTCGGGATATGCCCTTTCATCAAGACGCTGGCGTCATTCATGAAAACTGCTCGCACCGCTTCTTTGGCTGCTAGTTGAGGCCCTTTGACATGATGAATCATCAGTTTCGGATGGCCTTTTAAATGTGGGAAATCCTCAGCGATTAATTGCTTTAATGTTGCTTCGTCATCGTACAAATGAAAGCTTGCAAGATTTTGGTCGAGCGCTAATGAAATGGCTTCCATTACCGCATGGTCAGCAGCTGCTGCCACTGCGACAGCGTGTTCTTCCTGCAAATCAATTTCATCAACAATGTTCTGCAAAGTAGTCATATCTATCACCTCATTCCTTTTAATTAAAACAGAAGAAAGCTTGAGATATAAGGGATGTAAGCGTTTTATTTGCAAAATACGGCAGTTCTCTTTGCAAATTCTTGCAAAACCTTGCAAAGAGTTGCAAAACGCTATAGAAGTCCGAATTTTTCCAATTTATAGTATAAAGTACGCAAGGAAATCTGAAGCTGTTTAGCGGTTTTCGACTTATTCCCTTTGGCTTCTTCGAGTGCCCGATGAAGAATGCCGCGTTCAACCGTTTCCAATTGCTCCTGCAAAGGTGCCGATGCTGGAATAACGACTTCGTTCTTCGCTTCTTTGGCTTTCAGCATATTCAACGGAATATGTTCTTCTGTCATCGTTTTGTCGTTCATCTGCATGAAAATCATTGAACGGCTCAAAATGTTTTCAAGTTCCCGCACATTGCCCGGCCAATCGTACATTTTCAAAAACTGTACGGCTTTCTCCGACACACTTTCCACGTTCCTCCCATATTCCTGATTGAGCTTTAATAACAGGCGGTCAATGATGCGCGGAATATCTTGTTTCCTGCTGCGCAGCGGCGGAATCAAAATCGGCATGCGGTTTAATCGGTAATACAAATCTTCTCGGAACGTTCCGTCAAGCAGCGCTTTTTCCATATTGGCATTGGTCGACGCGATGACTCGAACATTGACCGGGATCGGCTTGGTCCCACCGATCCGCATCGTTTCGTGTTCTTGCAACACGCGCAGCAATTTACTTTGAATTTGCGGCGACAATTCGCCAATCTCATCGAGGAAAATACTGCCGTTATTTGCTTCCTCAAACAAGCCGCGTTTTGCCCCGGTCCGACTTTCAAGCGTTGCACCTTCCTCGTACCCGAACAATTCAGCATCAAGCTGTTCGCTTGACACGGCCGCGCAATTGACACGGACGAATTTATTGAACTTTCGCTCGCTGGCACTGTGGATGGCGTGCGCGAACAATTCCTTGCCCGTTCCCGACTCCCCGCGCAACAACACAGTGACAAGCGTTTGGGCAGCGAGTTTCGCTTGCTGGAGCGACAATTGCATTTCAGGGGACAGGCCGATGATGTCGTCGAATGTATATTTCGACTCAAGCGTCCGGATAATGCTCCTTGCCCGGTCCAACTCTTTCATAAGCGAGCGGATCTCCGTCGTGTCATGGATGACTCCGACACTTCCCTTCAGTTGGTTATTAACAATGATGGGTGCCACATTAACGATTACTTCCCGTCTGGCCGGCCCGACTTTCAAATTAACACCGCGCACCGGTTGGCGGGTTTGCAAGGCTTTGAAGTGCATGCTTTCGCCTTCAGAGATATCGGCAGATGCCGGACGGCCGATCACTTGATCCATCTCAAGACCTGTAATTCGTGTATAGGCCGGATTGACAAGCAAGCCATTGCCTTTTTCATCAACCACCGAAATCGCATCGTCGCTCGATTGGATGATCGCTTGCAGCATCGTCTGGATTTCTTTCAAGTCGGTAATTTCCTCTGCGAGCGAAACCACTTCCGTGATGTCCTTGAACACCGCAAAGGCACCAATCAATTCGCCCGTTTCATCAATCATCGGAAAACGGCTCGTGACGATTTTCGATCCATCTTTCAGTTCGAGCTCCCGGTTCAATTCCGTCCTGCCCGTCTCGATGATCCTCGGCAATTCGCTCATCGAAATCAACTCGTGGATATGGCGTCCGATCGCTTCGTCCTGCTTAACCGAAAGCATGCGTGCGGCACTGCGGTTGATGAAGTTAATATGGTTGTCGAGGTCGATGCCGACCATACCTTCATCGATTGAATTAAAAATGATTGATCCTTTATGGCTCTCGTTACTCAGTCGGTTGATGTAATGCTCTTTCTCATCCATCAAGCGGACAAAAATATTGGCTACGCTTCCGGGAATGATGACAGTGCGCGGGGGATAATACCGGCGCAGCCGCTGAGTCAAGTCATCGTCTCCTGTTACGTTAAAGACGATGTCGACCGTTTTCGGCAATTCCCGGTAATCTGCGCCAGTGGCTATACGAAATTTTTCAGCTTGTTTTAACGCTAGCGCGTCGGCATGGATATCTGCAACTCCTTCGACATGAAACCAGCCAGATTCAACGAGCAGTTTTAAAATTGCAGAACCGCCGATGCCACCGCCGATAATGATCACTTTTTGCAATTCTCTTCAAACCTTTCTGTCCCGATTCGTGCAATAGACTGCACACATATTTCTAGACTACCGCAGGGGACAATTCTTGACAACTTTAAGCGGATTGGAAACAATGGTACATGAAGGATGTGGAATAGATGGGACGATTGATTGCATTTATCATTTTGCTCATACCCGGTGTCATGGCCGCTTACGGCATCAAATTAATGCGGGATACCCTTTTCAATAAGTTGCTTGAACCGTATCCGGCTCTTTGGATGCAATTTACACTTGGGACGCTTTTTACTGTGATCGGCATCGGCTTCTTTGCTGGATTCTTGTTGAACCGCGATCGTAAAAAGGGCAATGTGTCTGAACGGTTTCAAAAACGTTAACTGACTGAAGGCAATTGAACAAATAAAGAAAGAACGCCAGGAGAGTTATGCTCCCTGGCGTTCTTTTTTCATTAAGGATGTACTTTCTTTGACCACAGAGCTTTCACGCGCGCCGGATAGTCTGTGATCACGCCTTTCACCGAAGGGTGAAGATTTTTCAGCATCCGTTCATTTCCTGAAATGCCATAAAGCCTTACTGGCTTACCCAGCTGGGCAATGGGTTCAAGCCATTTCGCCTTATGGAATCTCTTATGAAAGTGAAAGCAGTCGACCCACTGCCAATTCTCCAGTTCGTTCCACTGAGCAGCGCGCTTCAAGATCCATGCCAATTCCATATGCGGCAGCAAGCGTTTCATCTCTCTAAGAAGTTCTCCGTCAAAAGAGGAGAGATGGATATGTTCCATGCCTTCCAACAAAGCACAAACAGTTTCAGGGCCCTCCGGATGGCTGGCAACGGAGGATTTCAATTCAATATTCAAAGGAATGTGTTTCTTTTTCGCCCAGTCGATCACTTCATAAGCCAGCGGAATCGAATGGCGCCCGAAACGCTTGAATCGTTTGCGGATCGATAGCGACTTGAGCGATTCGTATGGCATTTCATAAATATCCGCTTGCATCCCAGCCAAGCGTTTTAATTGGTCGTCATGGTAAATGATCGCAATGCCGTCTCGTGTCATCTGAATATCCAGCTCGATGCCGACTTGCAATTGATGCGCTAATTCAAACGCCTGCCACGTGTTTTCAAGTGCATGCCCCGAGGCGCCGCGATGCGCGTAAATTTCGATTTCAGACATAGCTTCCTCCCCTTTTGGATAGGACCTAGCTTTAATCATTTATTTTATCATCTCACTGACTGGCTGCAAGTGTTGAGCTTTCTTGTAGGCGGTTTTGATTTTTTATATAACCTTATGTAGTTTAATACATTTATTACAAGCGCGCTGGCGCGCAAAAAAACCAGCGCTCACTTAAAGCGCTGGCGTGTGCATATTATTGTTCGGTATTGCCAAGACTGTCGACGATCATGGCGATGAATTCCGAGTTGGACGGCTTCGACTGAAGATGTGATTCGCTATAGCCGAATACGTTAGCAATATGCGCGACCGATCCGCTGCGCACCCACACTTGCCCGATGGCATGGCGGATCGATCGCTCAACCCGCGCTGCCGTCGTATCGAATTTCAAGGCGATTTTGGGATAAAGCTCTTTTGTCACTTTGCCAAGTGCAGAAGGTTCATCCACGACAATCGACACGGCTGCCTTCAAATACATATAGCCTTTTAAATGAGGCGGCACGCCAATATCTTTCAATCTCAAGGTTATGAGCTCGTCTTTTGTCACCATGCCGGTCTTTGCTGCTTGATCGCCATTTTTCATGATGTGGTTGATTTGGACGACCAAACGCTCGGTTTCGAACGGTTTCATGATGAAATATGAAGCGCCGTAGTCTGCAGCCTGACTCATGATTGATTCCTGGCCAAATGCCGAAAGCATGATGACATGGATTTTGCTCATGCGCTCATCCGACCGCAAGACATCAAGAACGGCAATGCCGTCTAAATACGGCATGATGATGTCGAGCAGCAAAATATCCGCTTCGGTCTGTTCGAGTATGCCGATGCATTCCCTGCCGTCATACGCAACACCCACCACTTCCATATTCGGTTGCGATTCGAGAAATTCGGTCATCAATTCGACAAGCTCTCGGTTGTCATCGGCAATGGCGATTTTTATTTTCTCCATATTTTTCTCTCCTAAAATACAGGCTCCGGTCCCTTATTTCATCAACAGCTTCCGGTCCCTCGCCAAAGTCAGCAATTCATCCGCATGCTGCAAGGTCAATTCGGTAATTTCTGCCCCTGACAACATGCGGCTCATTTCTTCGGTGCGCTTGCGCCCTTCGAGTTCTTTCACCGATGTGGTCGTGCGGTCCTTCGATACTTTTTTCTCGATAAACAAATGCTGGTCTGCCATGGCGGCGACCTGCGGCAAATGGGAAATGCACAGCACTTGCGAATGGCGGGCAATGGCTGCGATTTTCTCAGCAATCGCTTGTGCCACACGGCCGCTGACTCCCGTGTCGACTTCATCGAAAATGATCGATGTAATGCCCTGGTGCTTGGAAAAAATCGTTTTCAACGCAAGCATCATACGCGATAATTCGCCGCCTGATGCTACTTTCGTCAAGGGCTTTAACGGCTCGCCAACATTCGTCGAAATATGGAATGCGATGCTGTCTTGGCCAAAACGGTCGAACTTGCCTTTTGGCAGCAAGTTGAATTGAACTGAAAATGACGCTTTTCCCATATGGAGCTCTTTTAGCTGTTCCATAATGGCTTTTGATAATTTGGCTGCCGCTTGTTTTCTCAGCATCGTCAGTTCTTCCGCTTCTATGCGCAAGTCCTCGGTCAATTCCTTCAGTTTTTCCTGATCGAGGCGCAAGCGTTGGTCGCGGTTAAGCAATTTATCGAGTTCGTCCGCCTGTTCTTCCTGATACAATAACATGTCCTCAACCGACGCGCCGTATTTGCGCTTCAAGGATTGCAATAATGCCAAGCGCTGTTCGATTTCATTGAGCCGTTCCGGGTCGAACTCCAGCTGGTCCAGGATGCGCTTGATTTCAGTCGACGTGTCCTGAAGCTGATAGAATGCCCCTGTAACCGATTCTGACGCTTCTTTGAATTGCTCATCGACTGCAGCAGCATGTTCCAGTTCGCTCATCGCATTGCCGACCCAATCAAGCCCCTTCGACTCCCCTTGAATCGCTTCATGGGCCTGTGAAATCGATTCGAAGATTTTGGTGAAATTCTGCAATCGTTTGCGTTCTTCCAGCAAAGTCTCTTCTTCTCCCGGCACGAGCTGGGCTTCTTCGATTTCATTCAATTGGAATGTCAACAAGTCGATGCGCTGTGCAATCTGTTGCTCGTTTTCATTATAGCTGGCAAATTCACGCTTTAATTTCGTGTATTTTTCAAATGTATGGCTATAGCCTTCTTTGGCTTTGGTTAACAGTTTCCCGGCAAATTGATCCAATAGATGAAGATGCTGCTTTTCATCCATCAATTCCTGGGTCTCGTGCTGGCCGTGGATGTCGATCAAGGCGGCACCGACTTCACGCAAAATGGAAATGGTGACCAGTTTTCCGTTGATGCGGCAGACGTTTTTGCCTTTGCCATTCAGCTCGCGGCGCAATAAGACATCCCCATCGCTTGCTTGGATCCCGAAGTCCTCTAGTTTTTTATGGACCGGATGCTTTTCGCTTTCAATATGAAACAAGCCTTCAATCTCAGCTTTTTGGGCCCCGTGGCGAATAAATTCTTGGCTTCCTCGCCCTCCGGCTAGTAAATGCACGGCATCGATGATGATCGATTTCCCTGCACCGGTTTCCCCTGTCAGAACTGTCATGCCTTCTGTAAAACTGACCGATAATGTATCGATAATCGCAAAATTGCGGATATCCAATTCTCGCAGCATATACATCCACCTCTTTAATTAAAGCATTTCAATCAAACGCTGTTTCAGCACTTCACGGTGTTCCACATCACGGCAAATGATCAAACATGTATCATCTCCGCAGATGGTCCCTAAAATTTCTTCCCAATCCAAATGGTCGATCAGCGAACCGATTGCGTGGGCATTTCCCGGCAAGGTCTTCATGACCAGAAAATGGCTGGCTCCATCGATACTGACGAACGCATCGGTGAGTGCACGGTGCAATTTCTGCATCGGGTTGAAGCGCTGGTCTGCCGGCAAACTGTATTTATAGCGCCCATCCTGCAACGGGACTTTCACCAAATGCAGTTCCTTGATATCGCGAGAAACGGTCGCTTGTGTCACTTCATAGCCCGCAGCTTTCAATAAGTCGACCAAATCATCTTGCGTTTCGATTTCGCGATTTGAGATCAAGTCGCGGATTTTGATATGACGTTGTCCTTTATTCATGGTGCTCCCCCTTGAGTGAATAATTATTCCAGATACTTTATATCGTACATCTAATCGGCTTTGAAAACAAGGAAACTTCCTGCCCCTCTAGAACTAATTACCCCTTGCGAGCAAGCTTCACTCATTTTCAGCAACAACCCAGAAAAAAAGGGCAGGGAATAAATTCCCTAGCCCTGTTAATTCGATTACGTATTTTTGTCCTTGAATGCAGAGTGGGCATGTTCGACGGTTTGCGCAATCGACTGCGCATCCGGCAAATCACTTTTAGCTGCCTGTTCATTGGACACAAGATGAAATAAAAACTCGATATTGCCTTCACCGCCGGTAATCGGCGAATAGGTCATCGCCTTGACTTCGAAACCGCAGTCGACTGCATAAGCTGCTACTTTTTGCAGCACTTCCTGATGCACTTTTGGATCGCGGACGATGCCTTTTTTCCCGACTTTCTCGCGGCCTGCTTCAAATTGGGGCTTGACGAGCGCAATGCAATCGCCGCCTGGGACCAATATGGTTTTCAGCACCGGCAAGATGATGCGCAGCGAAATGAAGGATACGTCAATGGTTGCGACTTCCGGCAAGCCTTCCTGAAAATCTTCAGGTTTCGAGTGGCGGAAGTTCGTGCGCTCCATGACCGTTACGCGCGGGTCTTGACGGATTTTCCAGGCCAGCTGATTATAGCCGACATCTAGCGCATAGCCGTGCCGGGCACCGTTTTGCAATGCGCAATCGGTGAAGCCGCCAGTCGATGAACCGATATCCAGCATCATTTTGCCTTCCACAGTCACATCAAATTCAGCAAGCGCTTTTTCCAGTTTCAAGCCCCCGCGGCTGACATAACGCAAGTCATTGCCTTTTTTCTCAAGCGGCGCATCCTCGGGTATCTTTTCGCCGGGTTTTTCAAGGCGTTCAGTGCCAGAGAAAATCACACCAGCCATGATGGCGCGTTTGGCTTTTTCACGTGTTTCGCAGATGCCCCGCTCTACTAGCAGGACATCCACCCGTTCTTTTTTCACTTTATTCATAGAGCGTTCGACCGCTCCTGCTGTTGCGAATTTTGATTTGCGCGCTGTTTCACTTTTTTGACCACTTCGTCGCTATTGAGGTGAATTTCATCCATCAATTCAGCGACATCTCCATGTTCAACAAAGAGATCTGGAATACCCATGCGGTCAATAACGGCATTCTGGTGGCCGTTATCATGCGCGTATTCAAGCACTGCACTGCCGAAGCCACCCTGCAATACCGCTTCTTCAATTGTCAATACCGGCACATTGCGTTTGAAAATCGACGCCAGCATTTCTTCATCCAACGGTTTGATGAAACGCGAGTTCACTACTTCCACTTGAATGCCTTCTTCGCGCAATTGTTCAGCAGCATGGAGTGCCATCGGGATCGTTGTGCCGAATGCCAAAATGACTGCATCCGCCCCTTCGGTCAGCACTTCCCAGCTGCCAATCGGAATCGCTTTAAGCTCATCATCCATTGGCACGCCAAGTCCATTGCCGCGCGGGTAGCGCAAGGCGATTGGGCCGCCGTTGTAATCAATTGCCGTTTTGACCATATGCTGCCCTTCATTTTCATCTTTTGGCATCATCAAGACCATATTCGGGAGATGGCGCAAGAAGGCGATATCAAAGACGCCCTGATGCGTTTCGCCATCTGCCCCGACAAGGCCTGAGCGGTCGATGCCGATAAAGACATTCAAGTTCTGGCGGCAAATATCGTGGACGACTTGGTCATACGCGCGTTGCAGGAATGTCGAATAAATGGCCAGGAATGGTTTCATCCCTTGGGTCGCAAGTCCCGCAGCCATCGTGGTCGCATGCTGTTCAGCGATCCCAACATCGAACATGCGCTCAGGAAATTCAGAAGCGAACCCTTCCAATTTCGAGCCCACTGGCATTGCCGGCGTAATGGCGACGATGCGCTCATCGGTGCGTGCCAGTTTACGTGTCGTTTCAGCGATCAAGCCGCTCCACGAAGGCGCTGTGGAGGAGGATTTCACCAAATCGCCAGTTTCCATTTTATAAGGCCCAATTCCATGCCATGTGCCGATTTTATCCTGCTCGGCCGGCAAATAGCCTTTGCCTTTTTTCGTAATGACATGAAGCAACACAGGGCCTTTTGTTTTCTTCGCATACTCCAGGTTGTCTTCAAGCTCCTCAAGGTCGTGCCCATCGATAGGGCCGAGATATGTGAATCCGAGCTCTTCGAAAAACATGCCGGAAACGACCAGATACTTCAAGCTGTCTTTGACGCGCTCTGCTGTTGAAGCAAGCTTGCCACCGACTGCCGGTACTTTTTTCAACAAGTATTCCAGATCGTCTTTGACTTTATTGTATTTGCCGGCTGTCCGCATGCGTCCAAGAACGCTATGTAACGCCCCGACATTCGGTGCGATCGACATTTCGTTGTCGTTCAGGATGACGGTCATGTCAGTTTGTGCATGCCCGATATGGTTTAGTGCCTCAAACGCCATGCCACCAGTCAATGCGCCATCGCCGATGATCGGAATGACATAATTTTTGTCTTTTTTAATATCGCGTGCTGCTGCCATGCCCATTGCCGCAGATAGGGAAGTCGAGCTATGGCCGGTTTCCCAGACATCGTGATCGCTTTCGTTGCGTTTCGGGAAGCCGCACAGCCCTTTGAACTGGCGCAGCGTGTCGAATTGATCTGCACGCCCTGTCAAAATTTTATGGACATAAGACTGATGCCCCACATCCCAAATCAATTTGTCGTCGGGACTATTGAAAACACGGTGAAGTGCAATCGTCAATTCCACTACGCCGAGGTTCGGGCCGATATGGCCACCGGTTTTCGAAAGATTTTCTATGAGAAATCGACGGATATCTTCACTTAAGAGCTCCAATTGTTCTGGATTTAACTCTTTTAGGAAAGATGGACCAGTTATCGAATGAAGATCCATTTGCCATCACACACCTTTTTTCTATATTTTCCTGTATTGTTGTCTCCCCATATTATAGCAAGACTGGGCAAATGTACAAACAAGAGCCCTAACTCAGCTTTTACGCTGGACGATCAATTCGGTCAATTCCTTCAATAGCTGTTGTTCGCCAGGAAGCCCATTAAGCGCATCAAGTGCTTGTTGTGCGTGATAATCCAGTTTTTCTTTCGCTTTGGGCAAGGTCAAAATGCCTGGATAGGTGCTTTTGTCGCTTGTTTCGTCTTTGCCGGCCGTTTTCCCAAGCTCTTCTGAAGTGCCAGTCACATCCAAGATGTCATCTTGGATTTGGAACGCCAGCCCGAGATGGCGGCCGAATGTTGAAAGCGCCACCAATTGCTCAGAACTGGCTCCTGCAAGAATAGCTCCTGAGATGATGCTATAGGTCAATAACGCGCCGGTCTTGAGTAAATGCACTTGCTCCAATTGCTCCAAGCCCAGCTGCTTTTCTTCCCCTTCAATATCGAGAACCTGGCCGCCGACCATGCCTTCTGCACCGGCAGCTGTCGACAATAAGTCGATGAGGCGCACTTTGTCTTCTGCAGAGACATCTTCCAAACGCGCCAAGATGCCAAAGCTCAAAGTTAATAAAGCATCTCCTGCTAAAATGGCGACTGCTTCACCGAATACTTTATGATTGGTCGGCATGCCGCGGCGCAAATCGTCATTGTCCATGCTCGGTAAATCGTCGTGAATTAAGGAATATGTATGGATCATTTCGATCGCAGCGGCCACTTTCAACGCATCCGGATGGGCTGCGCCTTGTTCGTGCATCGTAGCAAGTACGAGCATCGGGCGGATGCGCTTGCCTCCTGCCTGCAACGAATAATGCATCGACTCCTTCAAGGATTGCGGAATGGCCAATCCACTGATCAATTCCGCCATCTCCTGCTGGATGACTGGTTCATAATGGGTTCTGAATTGTTTTAGGTTCATTGCGCATTTCCTTCCCCTTCGATTTCAGCAGGCACTTCTTTTCCATCTTTCATCATCGTCACCAGCTGGGTTTCGGCATTTTTTAATTTATCGTGGCACAGCTTCGACAGCTCCATGCCTTTTTGATAAAGTGTTAGCGCTTCTTCGAGTGGCACATCGCCTTGTTCGAGCAAGCGCACGATTTCCTCCAACTGTTCCATCGCATCGTTGAACATCATCTTATTTTCTGCCATTTAGTCGCGCTCCTTATCTTTTGGGTTGATCGCTTCGATGACGGTCTCGACTTCCCCGTCTTTCAATGAAAGGCTTAGCCTGTCGCCAAGCTCGAGCTGATCGACCGATTTTACAACGCCGCCTTGTTTGAACGGAATTGCATAGCCCCTGTCCATGATTTTCAAGGGACTGAGTGCGTCCAAGGTACGGATAGCGGATTTTAATTGCTGGTCCCGCTGCCTGAACACTTGGGTAATGCGCTGGTCGAGCCGGTCACCAAGACTGGCTAATTCACGTTCGGCCTGGCGAATCCGTTCAGACGGCTTGCGCATTTCCAATTGGCGCGAAAGCATCGCCAAACGGTCGCCTGAGCGCCTTGTCGTCAGCACCGTCTCGCGCTGCAGCGCATCCGTCGCCCGTTCGATGCGCTCGATGAACGGGCGGTAGAGCCGGTCTGGGTAGGCCATCGGATAGGAATTTTGCAGCTGCGTCAGGCGAATGCGGCGCTGCTCCAAATCATTCGACATGAGCCGAAACATCACTTGCCGCTGGCCCATGACGCGCTCGAGCAACTCGATGCGGCTCGGAACCGCGAGCTCTGCAGCGGCGGTCGGGGTGGCTGCGCGCAAATCGGCGACAAAATCGGCGATTGTCGTATCGGTTTCATGGCCGACCGCCGAAATGATTGGAATTCGCGAATCATAAATCGCACGTGCCACTGCTTCCTCGTTGAATGCCCACAAGTCTTCAATCGACCCGCCACCGCGCCCGACAATTAAGACATCACTATCTGTATGATTCGCTTGTTGGATGGAGTGGACAATCGATTGGACAGCTCCCTGACCTTGCACCAATGTCGGAAACAGCACAATCCGCGCAAGCGGGTAACGCCGCCTGAGCGTCGTGATGACGTCGCGTACCGCTGCCCCGGTCTGCGCCGTGATCACTGCGACTTTTTCAGGAAACTCGGGCAGTGGCTGTTTATGCGCAGCATTGAACAAGCCCTCTTTTCCGAGCTTTTCTTTTAATTGCTCGAACGCCAAATAATAATCGCCGATGCCATCGGGCTGCATTGATTGGGCATACAGTTGGTATTGCCCTGATGCTTCGTAAACGGAGATATCCCCGCGGATCAACACGGTCATGCCGCTTTCTGGACGGAATTTCATCGATTTCGACTTCGCAGAGAACATGACGGCCGGCATGCGCGCTTTCTGGTCTTTTAACGTGAAATAAATATGCCCGCTCGTATGGATTTTTACGTTCGACAGCTCTCCTTTTACGTAAACATCACGCAAATGAGGGTCGGCGTCGAATTTCTTTTTTATGTATTTCGTTAACGCTGCAACACTTAAGTACGGGTCGGTCGCCAAAATGTCAACCCCTGTCTATAGAAAGTAAAAAGCTGTCTTTCTTTCGAAAAACAGCTCTATTTGCTATTCATTTTACACGCTTTTGGCAGCTTTGTCTTTCGATAATCCTTTTTCAGCCGACAGCAATGTATTTTCCATCAGCATCGCAATGGTCATGGGGCCAACGCCGCCAGGAACCGGCGTGATAAAGCTGGCCCGCTCACGCAAGGCTTCAAAATCGACGTCGCCGCACAGCTTGCCGTTTTCGTCACGGTTCATGCCGACATCAATGACGACCGCACCTTCTTTAATATGGTCTGCCTCAATGAACTTCGCGCGGCCGATTGCCGCAATGACGATGTCCGCTTGCTTGGTCATCGCCTTTAAGTCCGGTGTTTTGGAATGGCAATAGGTAACAGTCGCATCTTTTTGCAACAGCAGCTGGCCGACCGGTTTGCCGACGATATTGCTGCGGCCGATGACGACAGCGTGCTTGCCTGCAGGGTCGATGCCGTAATGCTCAAGAAGCACCATTACCCCGTGCGGCGTGCACGGCAGGAAAGTGTCTTTGCCGATCATCAAATTGCCGACTGAAATCGGGTGAAATCCATCCACGTCTTTTTCGGGAGCAATTGCTGTGATGATCTTGAATTCGTCGATCTGGGCAGGAAGCGGCAATTGCACCAAAATGCCGTGAATGTCCGGATCGTTGTTCAATTCATCGATTTTTTCAAGCAGTTCTTGCTCGGTCAGTGACGCAGGGTATAAATGAAGATCCGAACGCATGCCGAGTGATTCGCATGTTTTTTTCTTGTTTTTGACGTAGGTTTGCGAAGCGGAATCATCGCCCACTAAAACTACCGACAGGCCAGGGGTGATTCCGTTTGTTTTCAGTTTCTCTACACGTTGTTGCACTCGCTCTTTAATTTTCAGGCTTACGGCTTTTCCATCAATCAATTCAGCAGTCACGTAGATTCCTCCAATGATTAGTTCGCAGTTTGGTCAGTGAATTTCGACAGGACACCGTTGACGAAACGGCTTGATTTGTCGTCCCCAAAGGTTTTACTCAATTCGATTGCTTCGTTCAAGACGACGCGGCTTGGCGCGTCCTCCATGTATTCAAGTTCAAAAACAGCCATGCGCAAAATGGTGCGTTCGACTTTTGGCAAGCGCTCAAGCGACCAGTTTTGCAAATGGCCTTTGAGTTTTTCGTCGATTTCCTGCTGCTTGCTGTTGGCGCCCTCTACTAATAGTTTATAAAATTGGTCGGTTTCCCCGTCCATGACATGTTCCATCGCTTCTTCGATTGTCAATTCGGTTCCATCGAGCTGGAATAGCGTCTGAAGCGCTTTTTCACGTGCTTCGTGTCGTTTCATCATAACTCCGGTCTCCTTTTTCAAGCTGATTATCCACTCATTATACAGGTAATCCCGTGGAACTTCCAAGTTTGAAATGTTCCAACAAATCACCACAACCCTCGCGCATCCATAAAAAAGAAGGCTGGCCGAAACATGCACGCGCATGTCCGGACAGCCTGCTTATCAATCTACTTGGGGATTGTCGAAATGTATTCCGGTAATGTGTACATTCACTTCCTGCGTCTGCAAAGAAGTCATGGTCTCCAGGGTTTGTCGGACTTGTTCCTGAATTTTTTTGGCCGTATTCGGGATCGATACGCCGTAATCGATAACGCAATATACGTCGATCGCCAGGCCTTCATCCGATAGTTCGGTTTTGATGCCTTTGCCATGGACTTTTTTGCCCAAACGTTCAACGACGCCTGAAGCAAAATTGCCGCGCATGCTGGCAACGCCTTCGATATCGGTCGCAGCGATGCTGGCGATGATTTCCAGCACTTCCGATGCAACTTCGATATTCCCGAGATCCTGAGCACCAGGTGATTTCATTTTTACATATGGGATTACTTTTTCTGCCATTTGAATGTTCCTCCTCAGGAGCCCATTACATCGTATTTTTCCAGGAATTTCGTATTGAAGTCCCCGGATTTGAACACCTCATGGTCCATAAGGCGAAGATGGAATGGAATGGTCGTGAAGACGCCTTCCACCACGAATTCATCCAGCGCGCGCTTCATCTTGGCCACGGCCTCTTCGCGTGTATCGGCGAATGTGATGAGCTTAGCCACCATTGAATCATAATAAGGCGGGATCGTATAACCTGAATACATCGCTGAATCGACGCGTACGCCCATGCCGCCTGGCGGCAAGTACATATCCACACGCCCTGCAGAAGGCATGAAGTTTTTCAGCGGATTTTCGGCGTTGATGCGGCATTCGATGGACCAACCTTTGAACGTCACGTCTTCCTGTTTGTAGGTGAGGGTCTCGCCGGAAGCGACTTTCAACTGCTGCTGGATCAAATCGATGCCCGTGATCATTTCAGTGACCGGATGTTCCACTTGGATGCGCGTGTTCATTTCCATAAAGTAGAATTTCTGGTTTTCTACATCAAAGATGAACTCGACCGTACCAGCGCCACGGTAATTGACCGCTTGCGCCGCTTTGACAGCCGCTTCGCCCATTTCCGCTCTCAGTTCGGCTGATAAAGCAGGAGACGGCGCTTCTTCGACAAGCTTTTGCATGCGGCGCTGGATTGAGCAATCACGTTCGCCTAGATGGATGGCATTGCCATGCGAATCAGCAAGCACCTGGATTTCGATATGGCGGAAATCTTCAATGAATTTTTCGATGTAGACGCCTGGGTTGCCGAATGCTGCCGCTGCTTCTTTTTGCGTCATATTCAAGCCTTTGACGAAATCTTCGCGTGTTCTCGCCACGCGAATCCCTTTGCCGCCACCGCCTGCCGTCGCTTTGATGATGACCGGGAAACCGATCTTCTCTGCGATTTCCAAGCCTTCCTCTTCACTTCCGACAATTCCTGTAGAGCCTGGAACGACAGGTACGTTTGCTGCGCGCATCGTTTCACGGGCTACATCTTTTGTGCCCATTTTCGAAATCGCTGCTGCTGTAGGGCCGATGAACATGATGTCGCAAGCTTCGCATAATTCGGCAAAGCTCGAGTTTTCAGCGAGGAAACCATATCCTGGGTGGATGCCATCGCAATTCGTCAGTTTAGCGACGCTAATAATATTGGAAAAGTTCAAATAGCTGTCTTTTGATAGTTTCGGCCCGATGCAATAAGCTTCATCGGCCAGTTCAACGTGGAGCGCTTCTTTATCCGCTTCTGAATAAACCGCTACGGTTTGGATATCGAGCTCTTTGCAGGCGCGAATAATCCGAACGGCAATTTCCCCGCGGTTGGCAATCAATACTTTTTTCATCATCGTCAGCCCCCCTTAGTTTGCTTTTACGAGGAACAAAGGCTGACCGTATTCGACCAATTGGCCATCTTTGACTAGGATCTCAGCGATTTCCCCATCCACTTCTGCTTCGATTTCGTTAAAAAGCTTCATCGCTTCAACGATGCAAACGACTTTGTCTGCAGAAACTTTCGTTCCGACAGCTACATAAGCATCTTCTTCCGGTGATGGCGATTGGTAGAACGTGCCGACCATCGGAGACAGGATTTTGTGCAAATCTTCGTTTGACGCGTTGCCAGTTTCAGGCGCTTCCGTTTGCACCGGCTGTTCTGTCGGTGCAGCTTCAGCTGCTTCAACTTGTTTTGGAGTTGCTGGTGCAGGTGCCTGTGCAGGCTCTTCAACAGCTTTTGACTTTACGGCTGCTGATTGTGAAGGGTTGGATGAATTTTTCTTCATCTTCACTTTGACGCCTTCGAATTCATAGCTGAACTCGTCGATGGATGACTGATCCACCAATTTGATGATTTCGCGAATTTCTTGGATTTTCATATAATACCTACTCCCCTGTTATGTATTTAATTTTAGCTACTCCACCATTTTAGACTTTTTTGAATCATTTTGAAATAGCAAGGCCGACATTTTAAAAAAAGGCCCCTTAAAAGAGGCCTTTCCTACTTATTGGGCACGCGAGACGTATGAAGAATCGGTCGTATTGATGATTAGTTTATCCCCTTGGTTGATGAAGAATGGCACCTGGACAGAAAGCCCTGTTGTAAGAATCGCCGGTTTCGATCCGCCGCTTGCTGTGTCTCCTTTGATGCCTGGGTCTGTTTCAGCCACTTCCAAGACAACTGTGTTCGGCAATTCGACGCCCAGTACTTCGCCGTGGTATTGGATAACTTGTACATCCATGTTTTCCTGCAGGAATTTCAACTCATAGGCGATGCTCTTTTCCGGCAATTCGATCTGGTCGTAAGTTTCTGTATCCATGAATGCGTGCATATCGCCATTCGAATACAAATACTGCATTTTACGGTTATCGATTTGCGCCTTCGCGACTTTTTCACCGGCGCGGAATGTTTTTTCATTGACCGCTCCAGTGCGCAAGTTACGGAGCTTCGAACGGACGAATGCCGCACCTTTGCCCGGTTTGACGTGCTGGAATTCCATCACGCGCCAAATATCGTTATCCACTTCGATGGTCAATCCTGTTTTAAAATCGTTTACTGAAATCATAATAATAGTTCCTCCGTTTGTTATAAAATGCGAAGCTCTTTTGAAGAATGCGTCAAGCGCTCATTCCCCGTTTCGGTAATCAGTATATCATCTTCTATGCGCACTCCGCCAATTCCCGGCAAATAGATGCCCGGTTCGACCGTGACAGCCATTCCGGGTTCAAGGACAGTTTCCGAACGGAACGACAGCCCCGGCCCTTCGTGGACCTCGAGACCGATGCCGTGGCCGGTTGAATGCCCGAACGCTTCCCCGTAGCCTTTTGACTTGATGTAATCGCGTGCGATGGCATCCGCTTCGATTCCCGTCATGCCCGGCTTGATTTTCTCCAGCGCCAGCACTTGTGAATCCAAGACCACTTGATATATTTCCTTAAGCTTGTCAGACGGTTCGCCGACTGCCACCGTGCGCGTGATGTCCGATACATAGCCATTGTACAAGGCGCCGAAATCGAGCGTGATCAAGTCGCCTTGTTCGATTTTCTTATTGGATGCAACGCCATGAGGCAATGCCGAGCGCAAGCCCGATGCGACGATGATGTCGAACGAAGAAGAAGTTGCGCCTTGTGAACGCATGAAGAATTCCAGTTCATTCGAAACTTCCAGTTCTGTCATTCCCGCCTTGATGTAAGAGCAGATATGTTCGAACGCATCGTCAGCAATCTTGGCTGCCGCTTTCAGCACTTCTAGTTCTTCAGGAGATTTCACCATGCGCAACTTTTCAATCAGACCGCTAACCGGTTCGAGCGTTGCAGATAATTTTTCCTGATACTGCGAATATGTGGCAAAGGTCATATAATCCTGTTCGAATGCCAACCGTTCGACTGCCGCTTCCTTAGCGATTCGCGCCACTTCGTCAATCAAGCCTTTTTGCGCTTGGACCACTTTGAATTCTTTGACTTGCTCTCCTGCTTGTTCCGTGTAGCGGAAATCGGTAATGAACCAAGCATCATTCGGCGTGATGAGCGCAAGCCCAGCCGTTCCGGTGAAGCCTGTAATAAAACGAAGATTATACGGATTTGTCACCAGCAGGGAATCCAGTTCCCGCTTTTGCATTTGTTCGCGCAGTTTCATCAATTTCATCAGTTTCATCCTTTCTGTTGTCGAAGCAAGAGCGACTGGAGCCCCAGCCGATAGACGTCCTTGCCGAAGCCGGCGATTTGCCCGATGGCTACCGGCGCGATATGGGAATAGTGGCGGAACTCTTCACGTGCGTGGATATTGGAAATATGTACTTCAACGACCGGCACTTGGACCGATGCGATGGCGTCGCGTATCGCGATGCTCGTATGCGTATAGGCACCGGCGTTCAAGACGATGCCGGAAATGGCATCATCGTCCGCACCGTGGATCCAGTCGATCAGTTCCCCTTCATGATTGGACTGCCGGCAGACCAACTCAAAGCCTTCACTGTCAGCAAAATCCGCCAGTTCCTGCTCCAGCTCCTGCAATGTAAAGCTTCCGTACGCTTGTTTTTCGCGTTTGCCGAGACGGTTTAAATTGGGACCGTTCAACACCAGGACTCTCATGCCCTTGCACCCCTTTCTTGGCTTTCCTTTTCCATTTTAGCATACGAGCAATTCCCAGCAAGCAAGAAGACGGGCAGGTTTGCGCAGACAAAATAATGTTCAAGAATTGCATGTGCCGCTATCAATCGAAAGAGGCTAGTCTTTTCCTCAATCAAAAATCAAAGAACTACCCCAGTATTTGGACAAGCGCTCGCTCCATTCCCTTCCACGGAGTCGTGCGATAAAGTTCTGGAAATACATCTTCTTAATTTTTTCGACAAACTAAAAAGCGGAAGCCTTTCTAGGCTTCCGCTTTTTGTCGCCAGAGATATCGCTCCGGCTATATGAAGTTCTGTGTTACAGTCCGCATTTAAGTTGGGCTGCGCAGTTCGTGCATGTATTGCATCCACCCATTTCTTCCACTGTCCCTTTGCGGCAGACTGGGCACGTATTGCCCACCTCTGAACCGATCGTGACATTGGTCGAGCGCAAGTCCTGGATCGTGTCGATCAAGACAACCGGGCGTTTGCCAGTGTCTTCTTCTTGATGATCCTCTTCGAAAGTATTATCTTCCGCTTTTAATGTCAGCACTTGCGAATCGCGGCTGCCGTCGACGTAGACTGTGCCGCCTTTGGCACCGCCTTTGTAGAGGCGCTCATAAACGCCTTCAACCTGTTCAACGGTATAGCCTTTTGGCGCATTGACCGTTTTTGAGATCGAGGAATCGATCCAACGCTGGATGATGCACTGCACGTCCGCATGAGCTTCTGGCGCAAGGTCCATCGATGTGACAAATGCTTTTGGCAAATTGTCTTCGTCTGCATCCGGGTTATTTTTCAAGTACTCACGGACGATATCCGCTTTTACTTCGATAAATTTTCCAAGGCGCCCACTGCGGTAGTACGTAAATGAATAATACGGTTCGAGTCCGGTTGAGACGCCAACCATCGTGCCCGTCGAGCCTGTCGGCGCAACCGTCAATAGATGGGAGTTGCGGATCCCTTTATCAAGCACCGCTTGGCGGATCTCTTCTGGCATGCCTTGCATAAAGCCGGTTTCGGTAAATGCGCGGCGCAAGTTCTCCGTTTCTGCATCTGTTTCGCCGACAAGGAATGGGAAACTGCCGCGTTCTTCAGCAAGTTCTGTCGATGCTTCGTACGCTGCAACTGCAATCGTTTTGAAAATTTCATCGACTAGCTCGTTGCCTTCCGGCGAACCGTATTCACGGTCTGAGTAGATGAGCAAGTCAGCAAGACCCATGACGCCAAGGCCTACACGGCGTTCGCCAAGTGCCTGGATGCGGTTGTCTTCAAGGAAGTAAGGCGTTGCATCGATGACGTTGTCTTGCATGCGGACACCGACGCGCACCGTTTCTTTCAGTGCTTCAAAATCAACTTGCTTCGTTTTCGGATCTGCGAAGCGTGCTAAGTTGACGGCTGCCAAGTTGCATACGGAATAAGGCGCAAGCGGCTGTTCACCACATGGGTTTGTCGCCACGACTTTTTGGCCGTATGCCGTCGCATTTGTTTTTTCATTGGCATTATCGATAAAGAAGATGCCGGGTTCTGCGGAATAAGTTGCGCACACATTGATCAAGTTCCATAGTTCGCGCGCTTTAATGACGCGGTAGGTGCGGACTTTATGGCCCATCTTTTCCCAGTCGCGAACATCGCCGATTTTATGCCATTCTTCGTTGTAAACCGCCATCTCTTCTTTTGAATACGTTTCAACTGCCGGGAAGCGCAATTCGAAGTCTTCGTCTTTTTCAACGGCTTCCATGAAATCTTTTGTCAAGGTGACGGAAATATTGGCGCCGGTGAGGAATTCTTCGTTATGGACGGAGAACGTGCCGCCATCGCGCAATTTCGTTTCCGCATCGCGCATGATTTTTTCATTGAACCCGCCCATCCCTGGAATGGTCCGGTAGTTGAGCAAGCCTTGATACATTGCTTCTTCTTGCTCAGTCAAAGGCTTGAATTTCAATTTGTCATTCGCTAGGCGTTTGATTGTTTCGTCTTCTGTGTTTTCGATCAAATAACGCAAAATACGCGGGTTTTGCATTTTGGAAATAATGAATTCTGCGATATCCGGATGCCAGTCAGCAAGCATGATCATCTGAGCGCCGCGGCGTGAACCGCCTTGTTCAACCAGGTGTGTCAGTTTTGCGATATCGTCCAGCCATGAAACAGAACCGGATGATTTACCGTTGACGCCTCGAGCGAGCGTATTGCGCGGGCGAAGTGTCGAACCGTTCGTCCCGACGCCGCCTCCGCGGCTCATGATTTCCATCACTTGCTTGCGGTGGTCTGAGATGCCTTCTCGCGAATCGGCGACAAATGGCATGACGTAGCAGTTGAAATACGTGACATCGGTGTCAGCGCCTGCTCCATAAAGCACGCGGCCGGCAGGAACGAAATTCAAGTTAACGAGCTGGTCGTAGAATTTCGTGAACCATTCGCTTTGCTTTTCAGGAGTTTTTTCGACTGCAGAAAGCCCAGTGGCATTGCGTTTGGCGATTTGCTCGTAAAATACTTCGAGCGGTTTTTCGATGACATCGATCGGTCGGTTGACGATGCCTTGTTCAACTTCTTCTGGATTGTCGATCGCGCTGCGGTAATCTTCTTCGATCCAGACGCGCGCTTTGTTCGCTTCTTGGTCGATCGAGACGATATAGCCGAGGCCGCGTGCTGGGAATTTCGGGTCTTCTTTGACCGTCAACACGACAAAATCGCCAGGCTTCAAAGTGCTTTTGCTTGTGTCTTTGAAGGAATAGCGATCGATCATAACCAGGCGGGATACGCCTTTATGGGTTTTTTTCATGTCCTTTGTTACCGCGTGGACTTGCGGGAATGCTTCAATGTCTTTGTTCAGGGACTCGACGTTTAATGTATATTCGGATTGTGTGGCGGAAACCATTTGACAAATCCTCCTTTATATTATATGTGGTTAACACTATATATAGTATTATTACAATTCCCATGATACTATATATTGAAACAAACTCGCAATAATATTTTTCTGATGGAAAAATTACGCAACCCGGTAATCGAGCAATGGCAAGGGTTCTACGTTTTAGCTTTCGTTAAAATGAGACGAAAGACACGTATGTTCGCATAATTCAGCGCAAAAATCGATTTAATTTCCTGTTGAAAGCACTTGACAAGTGAAAGTCCAGTTACAGCGCACCTTCTGCCCTCTGGCTTCACAGGATTGCCTCTGATTTGCCCAGATTACTGTAACATAGCCATTGAATATCCGTCACCTTATCTCTTATAATGAGTAAGTATAGAAAGGGGCAAGAACAGTGGAATTATTGTATATCACATTGGGTGTCGTCATTGTCATCCTCATTTTTGCGGTCATCTCCTTCCTGCGCATCCGCAAAGCGGTCACCGATCTGAACCAGGAAGAATTTATCCAAGGCTATCGAAAAGCGCAGCTCATCGATGTCCGGGAACCAAAAGATTTTGCAGCCGGCCATATTCTCGGGGCGCGCAACATCCCGCAATCGCAATTGCGCCAGCGTTACAAGGAAATCCGAGCCGACAAACCGGTCTATCTATATGACCAGAACGGGGCAAGAAGCGGACGCGTCGCATTATTCCTGAAGAAAAAAGGCTATGAGCAATTGTTCCAATTGCAAGGCGGCTTCAAAAAATGGACAGGCAAAATCAAATCCAAATAATCAAAAACCCCGGAAGCAATTGCTTCCGGGGTTTCTTTATGTCATTCGCTGTCTGTCGGTTTCTGGTAACGAAGTACCGGCTTACGGGCCGCTTTCGTTTCATCCAGACGGTTGATGACCGTCGTATGCGGTGCATTCTGGACGATCTCTGGGTTTTCTTCCACTTCACGCGCAATCTGGATCATTGCATCGATAAAGTCATCGAGCGTTTCTTTCGATTCCGTCTCGGTCGGTTCAATCATCATGCCTTCTTCCACGTTGAGCGGGAAGTAAATTGTCGGCGGATGGTAACCGAAGTCGAGCAGGCGCTTAGCCATATCGAGTGTACGTACGCCAAGTTTCTTCTGACGGCGGCCGCTCAATACGAACTCATGCTTACAATGGCGGTCATAAGGCAAATCGAAATGAGGTGCGAGACGTCTCATCATGTAGTTGGCATTCAAGACGGCATATTCAGTTACTTTCTTCAAGCCGTCTGGCCCCATCGTACGGATATACGTATAGGCGCGGACATTAATGCCGAAGTTGCCGTAAAACGGTTTGACGCGCCCGATGGATTCAGGACGGTTGTAATCGAATGTGAAGCCTTCATCAGTCTTGATGAGGATCGGCTTCGGCAAATAAGGGATCAAGTCTGCTTGGACGCCGACTGGGCCAGATCCTGGGCCACCGCCGCCGTGTGGGCCTGTAAAGGTCTTGTGCAAGTTTAAATGGACGACGTCAAAGCCCATGTCGCCAGGGCGTGCTTTCGACATGACGGCGTTCAAGTTCGCCCCGTCATAGTATAGCTTGCCGCCGACTTTATGGATGATCGAGGCCATTTCCAGAATATCTTCTTCGAAAAGGCCCAGCGTGTTCGGGTTCGTCAACATGAGTGCCGCTGTATCGTCGCCGACTACGCGCTTCAAGTCTTCTAAGTCGACCAAGCCGTGCTCGTTCGATTTTACCGTCACGGTCTCAAAACCAGCGACTGTTGCAGAGGCAGGGTTTGTTCCGTGCGCGGAATCCGGCACGATGACTTTCGTGCGCTTGAAATCACCGTTTGCTTCGTGGAAAGCGCGGATCATCATCAGGCCTGTCCATTCGCCATGTGCGCCTGCAGCTGGTTGAAGCGTCACTTCGTCCATTCCGGTAATTTCCTTCAGGTGTTCTTGAAGGTCATACATCAATTCCATCGCGCCCTGCACAGTCGATTCCTCCTGCAATGGGTGGATGTTCGCGAACCCAGAATAACGCGCAACGGATTCGTTGATTTTCGGATTGTATTTCATTGTGCAAGAGCCGAGCGGATAGAATCCGGAATCGACACCGTGGTTGCGTTTTGAAAGCGCTGTGTAATGACGCATGATGTCGAGTTCCGAGACTTCCGGCAATTCGGCAAACTCTTCGCGTACTAGATCTTGGCCGAGCAATTCAGTCAAATCCACTTCCGGCACATCAAGTTCCGGCAAGCTGTAGCCGACACGGCCTTGTTTGGTCATTTCAAAAATGAGTGGCTGATTGTCTTTATGCATGGGAAGCCTCCGTTTCTCGCACGAATGCATCGATTTCTTGTACAAACGCGTCGATTTCTTCTTTGGAACGCTGTTCAGTGACCGCAATGAGCATATGCCCTTGCAACTCGTCATAGCTTAAACCGAGATCGTAGCCGCCGATCATGCCTTTCTCAAACAAAGCGGCATTCAACTCCTTGACCGATGAACCGATCTTGACGGCAATTTCATTGAAATGTGCGCCATCAAATGCAATCTCAAAACCGGACTTCTTCAACTGTTGTTTCATGTAATGAGTCTTAGTGATGTTCTGCACGGCGATTTCCTTCGCGCCTTCCTTGCCAAGCGCCGTCATGGCAACAGAAGCTGCCAATGCATTCAAGGCTTGGTTCGAGCAAATATTCGACGTCGCTTTGTCGCGGCGGATATGCTGTTCGCGCGCTTGCAAAGTCAAAACGAATCCACGTCTGCCTTCATCGTCCGTCGTTTCACCGACAAGACGGCCCGGAACTTTACGCATCAATTTTTGCGTGACAGCGAAATAGCCGCAATGAGGCCCGCCAAATGCTTCTGGAATGCCGAATGGCTGCGCATCGCCGACTGTAATATCAGCGCCGAATTTGCCAGGAGGCGTGAGCGCTCCAAGTGCCAGCGGGTTCGATGATACCGTAAACAAAGCGCCTGCTCCGTGAACGATTGGTTCGAGTTCTTTCAAGTTCTCCACTTGACCGAAAAAGTTCGGATATTGGACCATGACAGTCGCAGTGTTTTCATCGACCATTTCTTTCAATGCATCGATATCTGTGCGGCCGTCTTTGAGCGGAACCTCCACGACCTCAATCGATTGGCCGAGCGCATAAGTGCGGACGACGTCTCTTGATTCGGGATGGACAGCACCGGAAACTAGAATTTTCTTGCGGCGCGTCTGTCCAGCTGCAAGCATTCCCGCTTCCGCAAGTGCTGTGCCACCGTCATACATCGATGAGTTGGCGATATCCATGCCGGTCAGTTCAGCGATCATGGTCTGGAACTCGAAAATCGCCTGCAATTCCCCTTGGGAGATTTCCGGCTGATAAGGCGTATAGGCTGTGTAAAATTCAGAACGGGAGATGACGTGATCGACAACGATCGGTTTGTAATGATCATAAACACCTGCGCCGAGGAACGATGCGTAACGGACCGAATCCGCATTCTTGCCGGCAAGCTGTGCCAGTTCTTTCGTCAAGGCTGATTCGGATTTCGCAGGTTTGATGTTGTACTCGCCTTTGAAACGCACTTTTTCAGGAATGTCTGAAAACAATTCGTCGATCGACTGGACGCCAATCGTCTCGAGCATGTCTTTTTCGTCTTGGGAAGTCATTGGTAGATAGCGATGTTTCATCGTGTGCAGTCCCCTTCTTTATTCGGATTATTTGGAGCGTTTATAAAATGGCGCTGCGACAATTTTAGCTTTCAGGCGCTTGTTACGGATTTCAACATCCACTTCTGTGCCCAGCTCATTATGCTTAGCATCGAGAAGTGCCAGCCCAATATTCTTTTTCAATGTTGGCGACTGGGTGCCGGTTGTGACTTCACCGATTTTCTCATCGCCCTTGTACACGGCATAGCCATGGCGCGGGATGCCTTTGTCGATCATTTCGATGCCGACGGATTTGCGGGGTACCCCGGCTTCTTTTTGTTCCACTAAAGCCTGCTTGCCGATAAAGTCGGAGTCTTTTTTCAATTTGACCGCAAAACCGATGCCGGCTTCAAGCGGCGTGATGTCTTTGGACAATTCTTGCCCGTAGAGTGCAAGGCCTGCCTCAAAACGCAGCGTATCACGTGCGCCGAGTCCTGCCGGTACGATGCCTTGTGATTCGCCTGCTTCAAGAATCCGGTCCCATAGAGCCGTAACGGCTTCTGGACTGCCATAGATTTCAAATCCATCTTCTCCCGTGTAGCCAGTCCGAGAAACCAATACTTGCTGTCCAGCGACTGCTACTTGGTCTTTAAAGCGGAATGGGCGGATTGATGACAAATCTTCTTCCGTTAACGCAGCGAGTACGTTTTCAGCAAGCGGCCCTTGCAGCGCCAACAAGCCAAAGCGTTCCGATGCGTTATCGAGTTCAACTTCGCCGTCGCGATGCTTTTGCATCCACTCGAAATCTTTCTCGATATTCGATGCATTGACCACCAGCAGATAACGCTCATCCCCAAGTTTATAGACGAGCAAATCGTCGATCATGCCGCCGTCTTCGTAGCACAAGGCTGTATATTGCGCTTGGCCGTCCTCAAGTTTCGATACATCGTTGGTCAGCAATTTCTGCAAATAAGACAGGCTGTCGGGCCCCGAGACGAAAATTTCGCCCATATGGGAGACATCAAACAATCCTGCTTTTGTGCGGACAGCTTCATGCTCGTCCTTGATAGAAGAAAATTGCACCGGCAATTCCCATCCGCCGAAATCGATCGTCTTTCCGCCGTAGCGGGCATACGATTCAAACAAAGGTGTTCGCTTCAATTGTCCCAATCTTTTTCCCTCCTGTTTTCAAGGCACACAAAAAGGACAGAAAATCCCCTTTACTTTGAAAGGGAATTCTCTGTCCTGGCACCTGAAAGTTTACCGTAACGGCTTTCCTCATCGGTAGCTGCACATCGTCAGCATTCTCCAGAGATGCGTCCTGTACGAGTCTTTTTGCCTGAGAGATTCATGAGTTACTCATTTGCTCCTTCGGCGACGCCAATGCGTTCTCTCCCCGTACAATCATCCGCCCAAATCAATGTTGAATTGGTCCATCCCGCTATACAGAATAGTATAACTTCGACTACATCCTAACATTGAATCGACGAAAGCGCAATCTTTTTTACCTTAAAGGCTCAAACACGAATAATAATAATTTATATACACTGATCATTCGTCTTCAGCCGTTTAACTTGAAATGCAGCATATTGGGTAATCTGCCGCAGCGTGCGGTGTTCGGTGCGGATGGTAATATGCGCTGTCCGTTTATAATCGCGGTATCGCGATTTATGGAGCGCTTCGATCTCTTCGCGTGTCGAACGCCTGACGATCGGACGGTTCGGGTCTTTGTGAATACGCCGCCAAATTTCCTTAAAAGGCGCATCCAAAAATAACACGAGCCCTGTCTGGCGCATGAGACGCTGGTTCACTTTGCGCATCGTAACGCCTCCGCCAGTAGAGATGATGCAATGATCCTGTTGCAAATTTTGCAAAAATTCCGTTTCGAGATTCCTGAAATATTCTTCGCCGAAACGTTCGAAGATTTCCGGTATCGTCATGCCCATTTGACGGACAATTTCTTTGTCCATGTCATAATAGGGCATTTTCAATAAAAAACTTAGCCTCCTGCCGACCGCACTTTTTCCGCAGCCCATAAAACCGATTAAATATATTCTGTTCATTGTTCCCACCCGTACTACCCTACTCAGGGATTTTATTTTGCCCAATTTCCATCAGTAGTTGTATAGTAGCATTTCTATGAACATTTTCCAAACTATCATAAGTTTGATATTCAATCGCATAAAGCAGCACCATATGGGATATTAGCGTCAATGCGGACATAAAGAACACGAGAGACAATGGATAGACTGCACCGGATTGGCTAGTCGGGAAGCGCAAGCGCATAATCGACCTCCTCTTTTGCGCCGCTTTGGAATTCCAGCTGAATGGTCAAACGCTTGCCTTCTAATCGAAACATGCTGTTTTTCACATCGGTCAGCATGATTTCATGGCCCAGCTGGTCTTTCCGCTTGCGTACGACGCTGCCGTACAATTCGATATCGTAAACAATGGCACCTTGGACAATACGCATGCCTTTTCCATCGCGCATGATATAAATTTGTTCGCTGCCATCCAGATACTGCTGCAGCTCCAGCGTAAACAGACGGAACTCCGTAGCGCCGGAATCAAGGTCCAACATAAAATGCGAGCTGAATAAATAAAACAGTACGACAAGCGGCAGCATGACGGATAATGCCAGCAACTCCAATAGGCTGTCAAGAAACGTAAATCCGTTTGATGATCGGATGTTCACTCGATGCATAGACGCACCTGCTTTCCTTGAAAATCCACGTAGTCAACACAATGGCCTTCAGCTTGCCAGGAATACAAGATGCCGTTCACCGAGCGCTGGCCTTCCTTACTGCCTGTAGAAGCAATGGTTTTTGCCGCTTCATGCAAAGTCTCATAAGCCGCAAGACGCTCTTTCTTTAGTTCGAGCCTGACCTGCATCTCATGGGCAAGCGGCAACAGTGAACCGAACACAAGAAAGACCATAAACAGGCTGAGCATCGTTTCCGCCATGGAGATGCCCCTGTCATTTTGAAACCACCACGCGCCCTTTGCCAAGATGCACCGTCACCGTCCTTTCCCCGATGCTGGTTGAAAAGTGCATCGTGCCTGGCTGATGGATCGACCCACTTTGAGTGAAGTATACTTCGCGTAGATTGCTGGCAGCCGTCAAGCGGATCGATTTCGGCATAACCCTGGCATATCCAGGGCGTGTCACACCATACACCACTTCATACCCCGGCTTTCCATTTCGAAAAACCAGGACTACCGATGTGCCGAGTGAATAGCTTTGGCTTTGGGCGTAATGGATATCTTGCTCCAACAATGCGAAAAAACGGTCTTCTTCCCGCTTTCTTTCAAGCGATGCAGCGGAAGCCACAACAAGTGAGGCACTGATTCCGACCGCCATCAACACCAGAAGCATTTCAATCAAGGTAAAGCCTGAACTGCTTTTTAGGATCCTTTTGATGAGCTCACCACGCCATCAACTGAAATATTGATCACTTCCCCGTTCGGGCAGCTCGTCTCACCTGTTTTTAAATAGCCTTCAGACACCAAATCTGCCATCGCCGGTATCGCTTTTTTATCCATTCGGTAAGATTCTACTTGGCCCTGAACCATCTGGACAAATGCTTTGCAGCCTTTTTCATCGACCGCTGATGTCTGTTTCGAAACATTTGGGATGGCGATTGCGATCAATACTGTGATGATCAACATGACAATCAACATTTCAATAAGCGTAAAGCCTCGTTGGTTTTTTAATTGTTTCATCGTATTCCTCCTTAAATCGTATGGACGAGATTGTACATCGGCAAGAGAATGGCCAAATAGGCGGCGACGATACAAACAGCGATCAACACAAAGAAACTGGGTTGGATAATTTTCAATGAACGCTGAGCTTGCAGTTCAATTCGGTCGAGCAACACTTCGCTATAGAGCATCAATTCTTTTCCGAGCATGCCGGTTGCTTCACCGTGGCGGATGAATGCCGCCATGTCGTTTGCCGCAAAGTCATGGCGCCCAACAGCAACTGACAGGGCGATACCGGTCTTGACTTCGTCATGCAACGATTCAGCAATTTGGCTGATAATAGCGTGGTGCCTCTGGATGCGCAATAATTTTAGCGCTTCCTGCAAGGAAATTCCGCTATGCAATAACGTACCAAGTTCCCGCGAAGCGATTTGCGACCAATAAAGACGCATTACGGGGCCAATGACTGGCAATTTGATCAATAGTGAAATTTGACGCTCTGCAGGCTGCCGCTTTATATATTCACGAAAACCAAGAATTATCAACGCAACAGCCGTGAAAGCAGCGATCGCCACATCCGGAATGCGCAGCAAATAAACCGGAACCCCCTCGCCTTCTTCACTGTGCTGCAGCGAAGAAATCAACGCAGTCAGATTGGGGACATAATTGGTTCTGAAAAACAAGAACAACGCAGCGGTAAGAATTAACAGCGAGACTGGATAGACAAGGATATTGCGCAGTTTCTTCTGCACTTCTTCGGTCCGCTTGAACCCTGCAGCGATGCCGGTCATCGCTTCACTGAGTTTGCCATGAAACTCGGCAATCTCAACCGGAAACAACACACGCTCGCGGAATCCGAGAAACTTTAGCACTTCTGCTGCGTTGCCGCCGCCTTTTAATATGCGGTCCATGCCCGCGAGCGCTTCATCTAATCGTTCTGTGTGCATGGGCAAAAGGAGCGTCATCGCAACAGGAAACAAATAACCTTCTGACATCAACACCGAAAGCCTTGTTAGAAATTGGCCACGTTCACGAAACGGCACGCGCCTAGAATTCGAAACCGGAATGAAGCGCACCGATTCTCACTCCTTCCCGGATCTGTCCGCCAAACGATAAATGCTCCGGCAATTGATAATCCTGCTGCTGTTTCGCGGAACGGATGGCGTCCGCTAAACTTTCATCGCATAAAATTTCATACAACGCGCGATGCTTCGTCTCGAGCTGCTCCAAATCCTCATACATCGGCACAATTTTCTGGGCTGCGATGCCGATGAGTGTCTGCAGCATGTCTTCGTATGGAATGCCTAAATCATGGAGTCTATGAAGACAGCCGACCGAATGCCTAGCATGGATCGTTGAAAACACTAAATGCCCTGTCAAGGCGGCCCTGACGGCTATTTCAGCGGTTTCGGCATCACGGATTTCGCCGATCATGATGATGTCGGGATCATGACGTAAAATGGCTTTCAAGCCAGTCGCATAATTCATTCCCGACTTTTCGTTTACTTGGATTTGAAGAAAGGCAGGATTTTGCCGCTCCACAGGATCTTCGAGGGTGATGACATTGCGGTGGAGCCGTTCGGAGCAATGACGCAAAAGAGAATATAACGTGGTGGATTTGCCGCAGCCAGTCGGTCCTGTTAAAAGCATTAGCCCTTGTCTTTCGCCCGCAAGCTTCTCGAGCAGCCTGGCTGAATCGCGGAATGCCGCCAATTCATCAAGAAATAACGCGGTGCTGTCTGGAATGACGCGGATGACGATGCTTTCTTTCGTCATCACAGATGGCAATGTTGAAATTCGGAAATGGTGAGTATGGCCATTCATCTGGAGATGAAATGAGCCGGTTTGGGGTTTTCGTTTTTCGCTCATGTCCAAAAGGGAGAGGTATTTGAAGTAAGCAATCATGCGATCGCCTAAATCGAAGGGGATTTTCGCCACCGGCTTGAATTGGTTATACGTCCGGTAGGTGATGCTGTAATCGTGGGGTTCTGGCCTGATGTGGATATCGGTGGTTTTTTCTTCTACGGCAGAATGCAATAGGTCGAAGCATCGCCGTTCAATGATATCTTGCATATTCACCTCCTGTCCGGGTCTCCGAGCGGAGGCTGCCTCTCCGCTCCCCATTAGTATAAGCACATGGATGGCCCTTGAATATCGAAAATACCAAAATAATTATTTGAACGCCTTTACGGCCGGAAATCCAGGTTTTCAGGGCATGTATCCATAGCAAGAGAACGCTTTATGGATACGCCTACACCGCTTTGTCACAAACTACCCCGAAGTCCTTGTTTACACATAGACTCGTCTTCCTATATAATGAATAGGAGATTATTGTATTGTGGCAAAGGAGGGATTACCCATGGATAATATGTTTAAATTAATGGGATGGTGGACTGGAATCTTTGCAATTTTATTTTATGTCGGCGATATGGTAGAAGTATCATTGTTGATGGTTGCCAATACCGGATTGTTCGTACTGCTTGGTTACTTAAACATTTCTGAACGCATGTACATGTATATTTTTGGAGCCTATCTGACAGTCTTTTTCGTTGGCTTTACTTATTACTCTACGTTCATCCACGTCCCAGGAGCAGGTCATTAATAGTAATTGAATGTGAACGCAAAAAAACGGCCATCTCGGCCGTTTTTTTTATGCCCTTTACATACGCAGGAAAGGATTATGCTGTTGTTCCTGTTTTGGGGTCGTTTCCGGGCCGTGCCCGGGGAACAGGAAGGTTTCTTCGGGCAACGTCAATAACGATTCACGGATTGATTTTAGCAGCACCTGTTCTGAGCCTTCCGCCAAATCGGTGCGCCCAATGCTTCCGGAAAACAAGGTGTCCCCGACAATCGCGAAACGGTCTTCCGGAAAATAAAAGCTCACGCTGCCTGGCGAATGCCCGGGTGTATGGAATAGCTCCATTTTGAACGGGCCGATTTCAAGCGATTGTTGATCGGTGATCAATTCATCCGCATCCGCTACACGGTAATCAGGCAATGCCGCATATTTACCCGAGCCATTCAAATTCGGGCGTCCAAGGAAATCGCGTTCTTTGTAATGAAGATAGACAGGGATTTTATATATCTCCCTCAATTCATCGACCGCCCCGATATGGTCGAAATGGGCATGTGTCAGAAGAATCGCAAGCGGCGTCAATTGCTTGCGTTTTAAGACTTCCTGGATTTTCCCAGCTTCCTCACCGGGATCGAAAATGACACATTGCTTGCCTTCCCCTGATATGATGTAGCAATTCGTTTGCACTGGGCCTAGTTCCAGCCGATCGATTTTTAACATGACTTTCACCTCATTAGCAGTATATCATGAACACATTCTTTTGCTTGTTCAATAGAATGACATTTTTACGCCTCGACAAACTTGCAGAATTTCTTTACAATATAAAGAGTAGAAGACGGCACTGGCTGTTAAAGTTGAAGGGAGTGTCATAAGATGAGTTGGATTTTGATGGTTATTTTCGGCCTCACTGCAGTTCTTGCTGCAATCGGTACAGTTCAAACCCTAAGAAACAAAGAAGTTTTAGGATTTTTATTTAATTTTGGGACCTTTGTTATTTTCGGCGGTTTCACCGTTGCAACTCTCATTACACAAGGTTACCCACCTGGCCTTCAATAAGAAAAAAGAAACCGGCGCATTCATTGCGCCGGTTTTTTTATTGGCCATAAAGAAAAGGGCTGCCATAACCATACCGGTTTGGCAGCCCTTTTTGTCTTACGGTTGTTCTTGTTCATCCAATGTTTTCAATTGGCCGTTTTCCTCTTCGTAGAACCTCAGCAAGTCGCCGTTGATGATTGATTCGGAATACTGGAGCTCCTCGAGGGCACGTTCAGCATATGGGTCGCACACGCTTTGGTCTTCCATCGGTTCGCCTGTTTCGATATCGTAGCAGACATTCGCCGCATAGACATATTCATCGGTAACAAAGCGCCCGTCACGGAAAATGACGAATTCCTCGTGTTCTTCAGAGAATAAATCTCCGCCGAATTGAATGTCTTTTTCGGTTTCCATGCCCATCAAATGAAGGATCGTCGAACGCATATCCACTTGGCCGCCGATTTCCTCATCTACATAGCCCTTTTCATAACCTGGGATATGGACGAAAAATGGCACTTTTTGCAATTGTGCCGATTCATACGGCGTAATTTCCTTGCCTAGATACTGCGCCATCGCTTCGTTGTGGTTGTCGGAGATGCCGTAATGGTCGCCGTACATCACGATGATGGAGTTTTCATACAATCCTTGTTCCTTCAAATCTTCGAATAATGATTTGACCGCTTCATCCAAATAACGCACCGTTTGGAAATAACGGTTCAACGTGCCGGAATTGGAGTCGAATTCGTCGATCAGTTTGTCTTCTTCATCCAATGTGAACGGATGGTGGTTTGTAAGCGACAACAGGCGCGTGTAGAACGGCTGCTGCATTTCAGACATATGGCCGACTGATTGCTCGAAGAACGGAATGTCCTTCATGCCCCAGTTGACGGCTTGCCCTTCGCCTACTGTGTAGCTCTGGATATCATAGAACTTGTCGATATTAAGCGATTCGTACATCATGTCGCGGTTCCAGAAACTTTTCGTATTGGCGTGTTGGACATTGGTCGTATAACCTTCGTTGCCCATCTTTTCCGCCATGGAATTGAATGTATTGCCGCTGTGCGTAAAGAACACGGCGCCTCCGCTCAACGGATACATACCGGTCTCAAGCAGGAACTCGGAGTCGGAAGTTTTTCCGAGCCCGGTCTGGTGGTAAAAGTTCGGGAAGTAAATCGTATCTTCATCTTGTGTCAATTCGTTCATGAAAGGCGTGATGGTCTCGCCGTTCATTTCATTGTTCAAAACAAAGGTCTGTAAAGACTCGAGTGTGACAACGATCAAATTACGCCCTTCCGCAGCGCCGAACATTTCTTCAGATGGTTCCGCTTGGTTCGAACGGACGTGGTTGGTCACTTCCGTCAATTCCGAGCCGTCCGCAAGCGCTCGTTGTGCTTGTGATTTCGATTGAATATAGACATCATACAGATGGTAATTGTACATCCCCAGGTTCTTGACGAGCATTTCGCGGTCAAAGCTTCTCGTCAATAATTGCGGGCGTTCTGCTTCGGCAAGGCCGAGGTTAAAGAACAGCACAGCTGCTGACAAGACAAAATATGCTTTGCGGTGTGTCGCTGCCGATTTGACTGCTGTCTCCCTCTCCTTCACGAAGCGCATCGCCAACAGGATGATGATGATGTCAGCGAAATAGAGAATATCGGTCCAGAAGATGCTCGCGGCAGCACTATTGCCGATGTCACCAAAATTATCCGTCTGGAACAATACGGGCAGTGTGATGAAATCCGTGAAGAAGCGGTAAAACGCCACATTGCCGTACAAGATAATCGATGTAACGACAGCTATTATGACGATATAGCGGTTTCGTGCTTTCTTGCTCTTGAAGAAGAGCGCGCCTCCATAGGCGAATAATAGTAAGCTTAATGGGTTCAAGAACAGGATGAATTCCTGCAATGCATTGTCGATGGTAATGGAAAAGGCCGTTTTGTAGACGACATATGTCGTCAGCCATGTCGCGATGACTGCGATGGCCAGGACCGAATGCTTAGGCCATTCTTTGTTTTTCATTGCCGCACATCCTCCTCGTCTTACCGGAGCGTTTGTCCGGTTCGCGCGAATTTCAGTTTCAAGTAAATCGGAAATTCAATACCTTATAGTATAGAACAAATCACCTTCGAGAGAAAGCAATTACCCTTAATAGACGCGCCAAAACGCTTTCGGTTTCATGATTTTCCTTTTTTCTCGTATTCTGTGCGTTTCTGCCGCAAAATCATCAAGGCAGATGCGTATTCACGCGGCGTGATGAAATCGTGGTCGTACAGCTCGCGGATATCGGATTCCATCAGATCGAGATCCGAAATAAAATCCGCCGTATAGACGATCGTTCCGTACCTTTTCAGCAATTGCATTACATCGTAAAGGTCTTTCATGCTCTCACCGCCTTCGAATCAATTGTTCGTTTTTCCGTGATGATGCCATCGACTGGGATGTCATGGCTTTCGATAGGCAATTCGCCAGCCAACTGAAAGTTGAATGCCAGCGACCGCGTATTGCCGTTAAAGCCACTTAAATAGCGGTCATAATAGCCTCCACCGAAGCCGATTCGATAGCCGCTTTGCGTAAAGACTACACCCGGCACAATCAATAAATCGATGCTTTCGGGGCCGACCGCTTCCGTTTCGGCTTCGATCGGTTCCTGGAGGTCCATGTACACCACTTCCAATTGGTCGAGTCTGTTGAACAACCGGAAATCCATCGTCCGGTCTTTTGCGAAACATTTTGGGGCGGCGACTCTTTTGCCCAGCCGCCAACACGTTTCGATAAGCGGAATCGTATCGACTTCCGGCCAGCGCGAGATGGTCACCCCGATAGTTTCAGCTTTTTGAAAATCGGGATCTACCAGAAGTTCCTCCAAAATGGCCGATGACATTTGGGCATGTTGTGATTTTGTAAGTTCACTCATTTGGCCGATGACCGATTTCCTCAACACTGCTTTTTCCATTATGCAAACGCCCCTTCTGCTGAACTGTAGATTGTCTCTATGTATAGTTTCTATAGTAAACTGCGCATAACAAAAGAAAAAGCCAAAACCCCGAGAGGTTTTGGCAGTCAATTACTTACTTCGTTTCACGGTGTGTTGTCATTTTCTTTTCACGTGAGCAATATTTTTTCAATTCAAGACGCTCAGGGTTGTTGCGCTTATTTTTAACAGTGCTGTAGTTTCTTTCGCCACAGTCTGTGCAAGCTAGTGTAATGTTTACACGCATCGATATCCCTCCCAATTCTTTCAAAAAATCCATTTCATTAATAAGCGTGATCTATACGACTTAATTATTATAGCATACCTTCAGTGATTGTCCACTGAAAAATGATGCTTCCCCATCATTTCCCTAAATAAAAAACCACAGCCGGCGCTGTGGTTTTTTGTCATTTGTTCAGATCGTAATGGCGGCCGCGGACGAGGTAGAATAATTGCTCCGCGATATTGGTCGCATAATCCGCAGATCGCTCCATATAGCGGCAAACAAATGCCAATTGCGTCACTTGGCTGAGCTGTTCCGGCTCTTTTGCGCTGTGCTGGAACAACAGCCGGATCGCTTCACCGTACAAATCATCGACTTCATCGTCAAGGTCGGCGATTTCCTTGGCTTTTTCCACATCTTCTTCTATAAGGGCATCAATGCCCTGGCGCAGCATGGAAGTTGCGAGTTCGTGCATGCGCTGGATTTTGTTGATTGGCTCAAGCAGGTCTTGCTGCCCGATGCGGATCGTTTCTTTAGCGATATTGACGGCGTAATCCCCGACACGCTCCATGTCCGAGGCCACTTTGATTGTGACGATCAAGCGCCGAAGATCGGTCGCAACCGGTGATTGCTTGGCAATCAACAAAATCACCTGATCATTCAGTTCTTCTTCGAGACGATTGATATTGGCGTCATTGTCGATTACTTGAAGCGCTTTGTCGATATCGTGGGCGATCAGCGCCTTCATCGATTTGTCGAGTGCATCGATAGCCATTGTGCTTAGTGTAATCAATTGTTCCTGTGCTGAGTGCAGTTCATATTCAAACTTCTCGCGTACTGCCATTTAAAGTTCCTCCCATTCATCCATTTCTAACGGCCAGCAGGAAGCTCGTTCCTGCTGATTAGAGTTGCGGGTCAGCCGAATCGACCTGAAATATAATCCTCTGTCCGTTTATCGGCAGGGTTTGAGAAAATTGCATCCGTGCGGTCATATTCGATGACTTCCCCATTCAGGAAGAAGGCAGTTTTATCGGAAATCCGCGCAGCTTGCTGCATATTATGCGTCACGATGATGATGCTGTATTGCTCTTTCAATTCCTGAACCAGTTCTTCAATTTTCAAAGTCGAAATCGGGTCAAGTGCTGATGTCGGCTCATCCATCAAGATGACATCCGGTTCAATCGCCAATGTCCGCGCGATGCAGATCCGCTGCTGTTGGCCGCCCGAGATGCCGTATGCATTTTCGTTCAGGCGGTCTTTCACTTCGTCCCAGATGGCTGCGCCGCGCAAGCTTTTTTCGACGATTTCATCCAGGATTTTCTTGTTTTTGATGCCGTGGATGCGCGGGCCGTAAGCGATATTGTCGTAAATCGATTTCGGGAACGGGTTCGGCTTTTGGAACACCATGCCGACGCGTGTGCGCAATTCTTCAACTCCGTAGCTCGATTCGAAGATATTGCGGCCACGGTATTGGATTTCTCCTGAAGTTTTCACAGAAGGCACGAGTTCCACCATGCGGTTCAAGGTTTTCAAATAAGTCGATTTCCCGCACCCTGATGGCCCGATAATCGCCGTAACTTCATTTTCCCCGATTTCCAAGTCAATATTTTTTAAAGCATGGTTATTGCCATACCATAAATTCAATTGACGCGTGCTATAAACACTTTCCTTTTCAGCTTGTTCTACCGAAGTAGGCTGGGCTGTATTGATTTTTGTTTTAATTGTTGCTGTGTTCATAATGAACTCCCCTTCCGCATGACACTTTAATAGGATTTATCGAATTTGTTCCGAATGAAGACTGCTATTGAATTCATGAATAACAACACGACCATCAAGACAATGATCCCGGCAGCTGCAACCGTTTGGAACTCAGCTTGCGGGCGGCTTGACCAGTCGTAAATCTGCATCGGCAAGGCGGTGAATGTGTCCATGACGCCTTCCGGCAAAAATTGGATGATAACCGGGATGCCGACCACGATCAGCGGTGCGGTTTCACCGATGGCACGCGACAAGGCCAAGATGCTGCCTGTCAGGATACCGGGAATTGCTGCCGGCAAGATGATGCGCACGATGGTCTGCCATTTGGTTGCACCCATTCCGTACGATCCATCACGCAATTCACCTGGAACCGAACGGATCGCTTCCTGTGCCGCCACGATAATGACCGGCAGGATGAGCAAGCTCATCGTAAAGCCTGCTGCAAGGATGCTGTTGCCGAGCGCCAATGCACGGACAAAAATCGTCAATCCCAAAAGTCCGAAGACAACTGACGGAACCCCCGCCAAATTGGAAATATTCATTTGGATAAAAGTCGTGATGCGCCCTTTTTTGGCGTATTCTTCTAAATAAATCGCAGATCCCACACCCAGCAAAATGGATGTCGGAGCGACTACTGCCATCAGCCAGATCGAGCCGACAAGTGCTGCTTTAATACCCGCTTGGTCCGGGAACCGTGAAGCGAAATTGGTCAGGAAGTCGAGCGACAGATGCCCCGCGCCTTGACTGACGATCCGGTACAGCAAGATGACCAACGCAAGCAGCGCAAGCGCCGTCGCAAACATGAAGAGTCCTTGGAAAACCCGGTTGACGACCATCCGGCCGTTCATGCGTCGGACGACTTTTTCCTGTTCAATGTATCTCATCTTAATATTCCTCCCGGAAACGTTTTGACATATAGCCTGCCAGGATATTCATCGCCATCGTGAAGAGGAATAATGTGAACCCGACAGCATAAATGGAATAATAAATTGTCGTTCCATAACCCGCATCGCCTTTTGATACTTGTACGATATAGGCGGTCATCGTCTGGATGGAGCCTGTGAAATCGCCATCGAATTTCGGCGTGGAACCTGCCGCAAGCGAAACGATCATCGTCTCACCGATTGCGCGGGACAAGCCGAGCACAACCGAAGCGATGATGCCGGACAATGCTGCTGGAACGGTGATTTTCCAAGCAACTTCAAATTTTGTTGAACCCATGGCAAGCGCTCCGTCGCGAATGCTTTTCGGAACAGACGACATGGCATCTTCCGATAGCGAAGCGATCATCGGGATGATCATGATGCCGACGACGATCCCTGGTGAAATCGCGTTGAAAATCTTGATTTCCGGGAAAAAGCTTTGCAATACAGGTGTCACAAACGTCAGGGCGAAAAAGCCGTAGACGATTGTCGGAACGCCTGCTAACACTTCGAGAACTGGCTTAACAATGCGCCGCACATTGTCAGAAGCATACTCACTCAAATAAATGGCAGCCGAAATGCCAATTGGTACAGCTACGATAATCGCGATGCCGGTAATTTTCAGTGTGCCGACAATTAGCGGCCAAATGCCGAATTGGGCTCCACTATTTGCGAATGGCAGCCAAGTTGTGCCAAGAATGAAATCAGACAGAGGCACTCTTGTGAAAAACGTGACAGTTTCAATGATTAATGTCAAAACGATACCGATAGTTGTTAAAACCGAAACAGAAGCAATGAGGAATAACAAAATCGGAATGAGTTTTTCAATGATTTTTTTGCTTTTCTTATCTTTCGACTTTGCGATCAGTTCTTGAACCGATGTCCGCATAATAGAATCCCCTTTCAACCGCAAAAGGCGAGCAGCAGCTGCTCACCCTAAGCCTGAACGTGCAACTTGATTTATTTCAACGCTTCTAGATCTGCCAAGCCCTGCTCGTAATCTTCTACTGCCAATGGAACGTATCCGACAGCTTCAGCCATTTGGCCAGCATTTTCTAGCGTGAACTTCATGAAATCGTAAGCCGCTTCATCTTCAGCAATTTTCGCGTTATTGGCGTATGTGAAGAGCGGGCGTGACAGTGGTGAATAATCACCGGATTCGATTGTTTCAGGAGTTGGCTCAACGCCATCAATCGTCACGACTTTTAACGTGTCTTGGTTCGCGATGTAGTATGCATATCCGAAGAATCCGATGGCATTTGGATCTCCTTGAATCCCTTGTACGAGTGTATTGTCGTCTTCAGACAATGTCGCTGATTCAACAATATCTTCTTCTTCTAGAATGACTTCATTGAAATAATCGTATGTTCCAGAAGCTGTGCCTGGTGCATAAAAGACGACTTCTTCATCCGGCCATTCCGGGTTGATGTCTGACCACATTTTGGTGCTGCCATCTTCTACCCAAAGTTTTTTCAAGTCTTCAACTGTTAAATCTTCCACCCAGTCGTTTTCCTGGTTGACCACTACTGATAGCCCGTCATAAGCAAGAAGGAATTCTGAGTATTCGATGCCCGCTTCTTCAAGAGCAGCCACTTCTTCTTCTTTGATTGGTCTAGAAGCATTAGAGAAAGCTGTTTCACCTTGAACGAACTTTTCGAATCCGCCGCCTGTACCGGAAACACCGACCGTTACTTGGACTTCAGGCTGAACTGCTGCGTATTCTTCAACAATGCCTTCAAGGATCGGAGCGACTGTGGAAGATCCATCACCAGTGACCGAACCTTCAACTACTGCTTCGTCTGAAGCAGAATCAGCTGTTTCGCTGCCTGTTGCAGTTTCTTCCGTGCTGCCGCATGCCCCAAGTACTAGTGCCGATCCAAGAATTGTTGATGCCATAGCGAACTTCCAGTTTCTCATTTTAATGTTTCCCCCTAATATGGTTTGTTGTTTACAAGACCAACTATACGATTCTATTGTTGAGGACATATGAAGCCATTGTTAAGAAATTGTAAATGACGAAAGCCTTATTGAAAAAAACAAAAACCGCTCAACCAATATCCGTTTCAGGACTTTGGTTGGGCGGTTTGGTTCATTGGATAGATAGTTGATTTATTTAATACGTGTGCCGCTAAATGGCGGCTTGATTTCATTAGGTTCATCTTCGGAATGCTTAGCTTTCAATTCAAAATACTTGTCTGCCGCAGCACGGGCGATTTCATTATTTGTCTTTGGAACTTTGGTTGGGTCGGTCGTCACATAAGGAATGACGACAGCATAAGCGATTTCCGGATCTTCATAAGGAGCGAAGCCGACATGTGCAATGTTGACGTTCACCGTCCCATGCAATTCATGGCCGCGCTCGTAGAAGTATGCTTCCGCAGTTCCGGTCTTGCCGGCAGCAGTGTACGGGGTGTCACTGAACTGGGCGCGTGCCGACCCAGAGCTACCGATATACACATTGCGCATGCCTTCTTTGACACGGTCAATTTCTTCTTGCGTATTATTGATGCGGTTCATGATTTTCGGTTCGATGATTGTCTCGATCGGACCGAGCGTCTCGCCGTCAGGAGAAGCTTTGCGGATTTCTTTGACGACATGCGGCTGCATCCGGTAGCCGTCATTGGCAATGGTGGAAATATATTGCGCCAATTGCATTGTTGTGTAGGTATCAAATTGACCGATGGCAAGGTCTAATAATTTCGGACCTGGGAATGTGCCTCCAAGATAGCCGGTCCCTTCATTCGGTAAATCAATGCCGGTCTCGACACCAAGTCCATATTGTGCAAAGGAATTGCGCATCACAGCAAAACTTTCCGGAGCGACACTCAAGCCTCTGTTATATTGATACTGCTTACCAGCAATATCCAAAGCGATTTTGAACATATAAACGTTAGATGATCGTTCAATGGCCATCAAATCGTTCATCGGGATGCGGTTGAACGGGGTCGTATTGAAAATCGAATTTTTCTGGGTAGTCCCCGCAAATTTCAACGGTTCATCGATCTGTACTTCTCCAATCTCAACAGCATCTTGTTCATAACCCGTCAAAAGTGTAGCCCCCTTGATGGTCGAACCCATTTCATGGGCGGCTGTGAATGTGCCAAACGCATAATCATTGACGACGCGTTTGCCGTTTTCATCTTCGCCGACGCGTTTACCGACCATCGACAAGACTTCTCCGGTTTTCGGGTTCATCATGACCAAATACGCATCCTTGACAAGCTGTGAGTTCGGGCCCGCTTTCAATGCGAGCAATTTCTCTTCCACGATGTTTTCCAGTTCATATTGAAGTTCACTGTCAATCGTCATGACCAAATCTTTACCAGGTTCTCCTTCATCGACTGGCACGGTTTCGATAACTCGGCCACGGCCATCGGTGACGTTTTTGACGCTCGACTTCTGGCCTTGCAGCACATCTTCATACTGCTGCTCCAAAAAGCTCGTGCCGACACGGTCATTGCGGGAATAATCACGGCTTAAGTAATAATCAAGGCGGTTAGCCGGAATACCTTGATCAGGCGTTGTGGTGCTGCCGAGAATCGTCAAATCGGTCATTTTTACACGTTTCCAATCAGTGACTGTATTGACGCCTTCTAGTTTTGGATCGGTCAAGCGCTCTGACACGACAGCGAATTCTTCATCGGTAACGCCTTCGCCTTTGATGATCTGTGGCGACAACGCATAACCAGAAGTCATTTCCCGGTAGATCGCGAGAACTTCCAATTGTTCTTCTGTCAGGCTGCCAAGTTCTTCGTCGGTGATTTTCTCACGGATTAACGCATCGAGCTTCTGTTGCTTTTCTTTTTGGGGCACATCTTCCACTTCAATCGCAGCACGTTCTTCTGCTGTTACTTTTTCAGTTGCGCTTTCCGTATTCAATTGTATGTAAAAGTCTTGCTTATCACGCAAAGTGACTTTTTCAGTATCTTTTTCAATCAATTTGGCAAGTTCTTTGGCCACTTCCATCATTTCGCTGCTTTTCGTCGTCTGCATCTTCGTGTACGTGATGCTGTTGACAGGTTCGTTATCGACTTGAAGGCGACCAGCCGAGTCGAAAATTCGGCCGCGCGGCACGCTTGTGTTGACCGCGACTTCCTCGGTGCGGGCAATAGCCCGGGCATAATCTTCCCCTTTGACGATCTGTAAATACCCTAATCGCAGGATGAGCATGGAAAACAGCAGAAAAATAGCAAAAAAGAGGATGTTCATCCGGAAGGTCGTATTGGACTGGAGTTTAGACTTCGCCAGCGAAACACGCCGTTTTTGAGGGGTTTTCATGAGCACGTAGCTCCTTTCAAAAAAATATCCAGTTGCTAGTATAGCACGGACATAAAAAAACACACACTTTTTCAGACGAAAAAGTGTGTGTCCAGGTTTCAATATTTAACAATTATTTAGCAGCTTCGTAGCGCTTGGACACTTCGTCCCAGTTAACAACGTTCCAGAATGCTGCCAAGTAGTCCGGGCGGCGGTTCTGGTATTTCAAGTAGTATGCATGTTCCCAAACGTCCACTCCAAGAATTGGCGTTTTGCCTTCAGATAGTGGAGAATCCTGGTTTGGCGTTGACGTGACTTCCAATTCGCCGTTAGAGACAACTAGCCAAGCCCAGCCAGAACCGAAGCGTGTTTTGCCTGCAGCTTCGAATTTTTCTTTGAACTCGTCAAAGCTTCCGAATTTGCTGTTGATCGCGTCAGCTACTGCACCAGTCGGCTGTCCTCCACCGTTCGGGGAAAGAAGCTGCCAGAATAGCGAGTGGTTCGCGTGGCCGCCGCCGTTGTTGCGGACAGCTGTGCGGATATCTTCCGGCACTGCGTTCAAGTCAGAAATCAATTCTTCGATTGATTTTGAAGAAAGATCGTCATGACCTTCCAAGGCCGCATTTACGTTTGTTACGTACGTGTTGTGGTGTTTCGTGTGGTGGATGTTCATTGTTTCTTTGTCGATGTGCGGTTCTAGCGCATCGTACGCGTAAGGTAGTTCCGGTAGTTCGTATGCCATGATTAAATTCCTCCTTGAGTCTATTGTTCTACTTTCCTAGCGTATCAAAATTTTCAGACCGACACAAATATAAAGCATATCGCCATATGTTTTTCAGACCTTAGTCGGAGGCGGCAGTCAAATCACCCAGAAGAACAAGCCGACCATTACAGCTTGGATAACGCCTTTGGTCAGAGCGGAAGTGATAAAACCGACCACAGAGCCGACTCCGGAGCGAATCGATTTTTTGATCGACGATTTATTGACAAGCATTTCTGCAATAATGGCGCCGAGAAACGGGCCAATGAGGATGCCGGCAAACGGGATGACGAACGGGCCGAAAATCAATCCGATCGTGCTGCCTACCAACCCTGCTTTTGAACCGCCGAATTTTTTCACGCCGACCGCGTTGGCCAAAAAATCTGCTCCGAACAGCAGCAGGACGAATAAGATTTCGATAAGCCAGAACCACCACGGCAAATCAGCAAAACTGAAAAACAGGCCATAAATGATAAATCCGCCGAAAATGAACAGCGAAGCCGGGATAACCGGGTACACAAGACCGATAAAACCGATGGCAAAAAACACAATGACAAAAACCCAGCCGACTATTTCGAGCATCACGAGCCCTCCTTTTACGATATAAAAACTCCCTTTCATCGTGCCTTACATTTCGAGAAATGTAAAGGATGAAAGGGAGTATGAATCATGTGCGGTTGCCGAGGATAGCTTCCGCGATATTGACGGAGTGGTCGCCGATCCGCTCCAAGTTGCTGACGATGTCAACAAAGACGATTCCCGCTTGTGCGGAACATGCGCCTTCGTTTAGGCGTAGGATGTGTTTCTTACGGAATTTGCGTTCCATTTTGTCGATCAAGTCTTCTTGCTCTGCCACTTCACGTGCAAGCTCGTGGCTTGTCGTGTCGAGTGCATCAAGTGATTTCGAAACCGTCGCAATAGTCAATGTGAACATCTCGTCCAAGTCTTCCATCGCTTCTGCGGTCAATTTCACTTTATTCGCTTCCTGGTAATCGATCAATTCGATAATGTTCTCGAAGTGATCGCCGATCCGTTCGATATCTCGGACCGTTTCCATGAGCATCGTGTGGCGAGTGGAATCTGCTGCTGAGATCGATTCTGCGGAAATGAGCACTAGATAATCGGTGATTTTGCCGTCCAAGTTATTGATGGCGTCTTCCAATTGATAGCCCATTTCAGCATGTTTCTTACTTTTCGTTTTCAAATACTCATATGTTTCTTCGAGACCTTGCACGGAATATTTACCCATGCGCAATACTTCTTCTTTGGCTTGGCCGAGAGCGATCGATGGCGATTGCTCGATGAAGTTCAAGTCCAAATGCTTCGGCTTGAATTCGATCAGCACTTCGTCCCCTGGAATCACTTTCGTTACAAGGTATGCCCAAGCGCCGATCAACGGGAATTGGATCAACGTGTTCACAACATTGAATGTTCCGTGCGCGAATGCAATCTGCATTTTCGCCTCGAGGTCCAAAACGGTGGTGATCCACTCGACATACGCCGTAAACGGCACTAAGAAGATCAGGAAGATGATGGAGCCGATGACATTGAACAAAACATGGACAGCTGCTGCTCGGCGCGCGGCGATGGATGTGCCGAGTGCTGCGAGCACCGCTGTCACGGTCGTTCCGATATTGTCACCGAAGAGAACCGGCAATGCGGCATCAAGCGTAACCAAGTTCTCTGCGTAGAGTCCTTGGAGAATGGCGATCGTCCCGCTGGAGCTTTGGACGATAAACGTAAAGATTGTCCCCGCTGCAACGCCAAGGATCGGGAATTCACTCAAGTTGACGGTCATGTCGATGAAGGCCGGCAATTCACGCAACGGCTTCATCGCCCCACTCATCGTTTCCATCCCGAAGAACAATCCACCAAACCCGAAAATGACTTGTCCGATATTCTGGATTTGGTTTTTCTTGATGAAGAAAATTAAGAAGGCACCGACTGCCATGATCGGCAAGGCATATGCACCGACGTCCAATCCGATGATGAAGGCCGTTACGGTCGTTCCGATATTCGCACCCATGATGACGCCGATCGCTTGTCTTAGCGTCATGAAACCGGCACTAACGAGGCCGACGACAATAACGGTCGTCCCTGAACTTGATTGGATCAAGATCGTTACGACGATACCGACCAAAACACCCATAAACGGGTTGGTCGTGAAACGGTCCAAGATGTCCCGCAATTTATCGCCTGCAGCTTTCTGTAAAGCGTCACCCATATACTTGATTGAGAATAGGAAAATACCGAGTCCCCCGAAGAAGGTAAACAGCAATTCCTGCCAATTCATTTCCACGATTCACATTCAACTCCTAAATATAACGTAATCACACCTCACCTATTATGAAGACTTCGCTAAGTAAATGTAAATACCTTTATTGAAAATTTACAAACCCGTAACATTAGCCCCCGGTATTCCCCAGTTTACGTGATAATATTACAATACATAAGGAAAGGAAGATCGAAGTGAACCTCTATCAACTATTTAAAGCAAGTTTTATGGAGCCCAAAAAACGGGCGGCGGTCCGCATCATGCCGATCGGCCGCATCCTGAAATTCGTTTTCTTGTTTATTGCCTTGTTGTCGCTGATCTCATTTGCCGAGTTCGCGCTTGGCATCGGCTCAAGCTCTTCTGAACTCGAAGGCTTGCTGCAATTCATTGAAGAAATCGAATGGCTCCTGTACCCGTTTGCACTCGTTTTTTTATTCGTCTCGACGACGCTTTACCATTTCATTAAAATCAGCGTCTTTGCCGCATTCGGCTACGGCTTTCTCGTTTTGCTCAAGCGCCGCGGGGAATACCGCCATATGTGGCGTACAGCAGCGCTTGCCGTCACTATTCCAACCATTGTTGCTTACGTCGCGAGCTTCTGGACTAATAACTTATGGATCTCGCTCGCGACTTCCATTTGGACACTGTTTCTTCTATATAGTGCAGCGCGTTTCTATCCGAAAGCCCCACCCGCAAAAAAATAGCCATTGTAATGCAGCACTGTAAAGAATCCTGCGCTTACAGCCGTCTTTCTTGTCTTTTCAAACGAGACACTGCTAAAATGACTATAGGCAAGAGAAATAGACCCGCACGCAGATGTCGTGCAAGGGTAAGCTGAGTAATCGTCCGGTTTACCGGAAACTCACAAAAAGGAGAGAATTTTAACATGAGCGAAATGACTCACCGTTCAAAAACACGCCCCGTCAAAGTTGGCGATATTACGATTGGCGGCAGCAATGAACTATTCATACAAAGTATGGCAACGACGAAAACACACGACGTCGAAGCAACGGTAGCGGAGATTCTCCGCCTCGAAGAAGCTGGATGCCAAGTCGTTCGTGTCGCATGTCCCGATGAGCGGGCAGCATATGCCATTGGCGAGATCAAAAAGCGCATCAACATTCCTTTGGTCGTCGATATTCATTTCGATTACAAATTAGCGTTGATCGCCATCGAGCAAGGCGCTGACAAAATCCGCATCAACCCAGGCAATATCGGCCGCCGCGAAAAAGTTGAAGCGGTCGTCAATGCAGCAAAAGCGAAAGGCATCCCGATCCGCATCGGCGTCAATGCCGGTTCACTCGAACGCAAAATTCTCGAGAAATACGGCTATCCGACAGCGGACGGCATGGTGGAATCAGCCTTGCACCATATCAAGATCCTTGAAGACCTTGATTTCCACGACATCATCGTCTCGTTGAAAGCATCTGACGTCAGCCTAGCTGTAGAAGCTTACGAAAAAGCATCGAAAGCATTCGACTACCCGCTTCACCTCGGCATCACGGAATCCGGCACATTGTTCTCCGGTACCGTGAAAAGTTCTGCAGGGCTTGGGGCGTTGCTTGCTAAAGGCATCGGCAACACATTGCGCGTCTCCTTGAGTGCAGACCCTGTTGAAGAAGTCAAAGTAGCCCGTGAGCTATTGAAAGTGTTTGGCTTGTCATCGAATGCTGCGACACTCATCTCATGTCCGACTTGCGGCCGCATTGAGATTGACTTGATCTCAATCGCGAATGAAGTGGAAGAATACATTTCCCACATCAAAGCACCACTAAAAGTAGCTGTTCTCGGCTGTGCCGTTAACGGACCAGGTGAAGCGCGCGAAGCTGACATCGGCATCGCGGGTGCTCGCGGTGAAGGCCTGCTATTCATGCACGGGAAAACAGTCCGTAAAGTGCCTGAAGAAACAATGGTCGAGGAATTGAAGATCGAGATCGATAAATTGGCAGAAGAATATTTCGCCAAACAAGCGGAAGAAAAAAAGCAAAAGGAACTGGAACAACAACAAGCATAAGGTTGTGATCATATGTACCGATTTGGCATCGATATCGATGGCACTGTCACTTGCCCTACTTCGTTGATTCCTCATATTAATGAAGCGTTCGGCAGTGAATTGACCATCGAAGATATCCGGGAATACGATCTGACAGCTGCTTTGCCGCAGCTTGATAAAAAAGAGTTCTACTCCTGGTTTAAAAAGCACGAACCGAAAATTTACGCGTCTTCCCCTATTTCGAAAGACGCCAAACAAATCATCAATAACTGGAAAGACCAATACGAACTGTATTTTATCTCCGCTCGTGGAGATAACGTTCGAAACGTCACATTCGATTGGTTCGAACAGCATGCGATTGCTTACGACCATATCGAATTGATCGGCACGCATAAAAAAATCAGCACCGCCAAAGCGCATAATGTCGATTTGTTCTTTGAAGACAAACACGACAATGCGGTTGAAATTTCCGAAGAACTCGACATTCCGGTCATTTTGTTCGACACTCCTTACAATCGTGAGCCGGTGCCAAACAAGGTTGTCCGCGTCTACGATTGGCTCGAAGCCGAAGAGTGGGTAAAAAAAGAGTTCGGCGTCCAACAGGAATTGCTTAAGCGGTAAACGAAGAGCGCAAGTCTAACTTGCGCTCTTTTTTTATTTGCCTTTTTCTATTGTGAGCACATAAAAAGGGCCTGACAGCTCATGCTGTCAGGCCCTTTTCAATAGTAGCATTTATTTACATTCCGGACATTTCCCGTAGATTTCGAATTTGTGGTTGTCGATTTCATAGGCCGGCAATGCTGCTCCCAACAAGTCCATCGGGCAAAGCGGAATTTCCTTGATTTTGCCGCAATCCATGCAGATGAAATGATGGTGGTGATGGTCGCTTTCGCAATGCATGCGGAAATGCTTTTCACCGGATAACTCGGTCGCCTCCAAAATATCGAGTGACACAAATGTTGCCAAGTTGCGGTAAACAGTATCGTAGCTCATGCTCGGATAATCTTTTTGCATGACATCCAGAATATCACGGGCCGTCAGATAACGTTCGTCCCCTTCGAAGATTTCCAGAATCTGATTGCGTTTTGTCGTTTCCTTAAAACCGTTTTCTTTCAGGATGCCCCACGCTTTCGTTAAGTTCATGCGGCTGCCCCCCTTTTCTTAGATAACGAGATTTTTCGATAAGCCAGAATGACCAGCAGAATGGCAATGGATGTGACAACAATTGTACCCCCTGGCGCTAAATCGAAATAAAAGGCGGTGACCAGCCCCGTCAGGACCGATATTTCACCGAATAAAATTGAGAGCCAGATGGTTTGCTTAAAGCTTTTGGCGACGCGCATGGCTGTCGCTACCGGGATGGTCATCAGGGATGACACAAGAAGAATGCCAACGATGCGCATCGAACCGGCAATGACCAATGCGGTGACAATCATGAACAGAAAGTGGATCCACTTTGCTGGCAGCCCGGATGCACGTGCGTATTCGTCATCAAACGACAAGACGAATAACTCCTTGAAGAAGATGCGGATAAACGCCAGCACAATTACGGCGATCCCTGCGACAATAAACAAGTCCTGGCGGCTGACAGCTGACACGGTGCCGAAAAGATATCCGAATAAATCGCTCGAGAATCCTTCCGCCAGGGAAATAAAAATAGCGCCAAAGCCAATGCCGGCAGAAAGGATGATTGGAATGGCCAGTTCTTCGTAATGCTTATAGACGCTACGCAGCCGCTCAATAAGCATCGAACCCATCACGGATGAAGCAATCCCGAGATACAACGGATTCAGTAGCGCAAGCGCCCCAACACTTTGGCTTAAATAAAGGCTTCCGGCAATGCCGGCTAGCGTTACATGACTTAAGGCATCTGCGATCAGCGACAGCCTTCTCACGACGATAAAGACACCTAGCAGCGGTGCGATAACGCCGATGATCAAGCCGGATGCGAATGCGTTTTGCAAAAACTCATAAGATAGAATAGCGTCAAGCATGTGTATGGCTTCCTTCCGTATGATGGATTTTCCGGACGGAATGTCCATACCAGGCTTCGCGCTCTTCATCGCTCATCATATGCAATTGGTCCTTAAAGCCATGGAAATGGATGGTTTGGTTCAAGCACGCTACGTGTGAGATGCGGTCGGTCACTGTATCGACGTCATGCGTCACGAGTACTAGCGTAATATTGCGTTCCCGGTTGAGCGCAGCGAGCATGTCATAGAACGCCTGCACGTTTTGGACATCAATGCCGACAGTCGGTTCATCGAGTATGAGAACTTTCGGCTTGGCGACAAGTGCTCGAGCTATAAAGACGCGCTGTTGCTGTCCTCCAGAAAGTTCGCTGATGCTGCGGTTTTTAAAGGATTTCATGCCAACTGCATCGAGCGCTTCTTCGACTTGCTGGGCTGTGTTTCTTGGGAGCTTATGGAACAAGCCGGCTTTTTTCGCCAGCCCCCCTGCCACTACTTCCTGAACAGTTGCCGGAAAAGCCGAGTTGAACGAATTTGACTTTTGCGACACATAGCCGATCCATTCGCGGTGTTTGAACTGTCTCGAATCAATGCCGAACAATTCCACGCTGCCTTCGGAAGGCCGGATGAGCCCGAGCATGATTTTCAATAAAGTCGATTTCCCCGATCCGTTCGGCCCAAGTATTGCCAGGAAATCGCCTTCCTCCACTGCCATCGAAATGTGATCCAGTGCTTTTGTTTGTTCATATTCATAGCTAACTTCTTTAATGTTGATTAATGGCGCTGCCATAGGGACGCCCCTTTTCCAATAATAATGATTACGATTTACTATAGAAAGTATAGAGCACTTGTCTGCTCCTGTAAACCGTTTAAGCTTTTAAATAACGCTTTTTAAAGCAACGTTGGGAAACTGCAAATCGTAAAGAATCGCAATGCATGAGCTTGAGCAACTATTTTTTCATGAGCTCAACCCTTGCATTCAAATAGAAAAAAGGCTGTTCGAAATGCCATGTTTCATGACTTTTCGCAACAGCCTTTCCCCTCATTATTATGATTCGAGCGGCATTTTCATTTTCTCGATGTCTTCAGGTGCAAAGCTGCCCTGTTTGAACATCTCGATTTCATATGCGTAGGGTGCTTTTTTCTTTTTCGCATCCAGTCCGACGTACGGCGTTTCGAGTATTTTCGGCACATGCATCAATTGTTTGTGGTGGACAATTGAATTGAGTGCATCAAAACCGATTTCGCCAAAGCCGATGTTCTCGTGGCGGTCTTTTCCTGCCCCGCGCACGTTTTTGCTGTCGTTGATGTGAAGCACTTGCAAGCGGTCGATCCCGATAATCCGGTCGAATTCCGCCAGCACCCCATCAAAATCTTCTTTGATGTCATATCCAGCATCGTGGACGTGGCAAGTATCAAAGCACACCGACAGACGCTCGTTGTGAGTGACGCCATTGATGATCGCCGCCAGCTCCTCAAAGCTTCTGCCAATTTCTGTGCCTTTTCCAGCCATCGTCTCAAGGGCGATGTTGACCGGGAAATCCTGCGTCAACACTTCATTCAAGCCTTCGATGATTTTCTGTGTGCCGGCTTCCACTCCCGCGCCGACATGTGCACCGGGATGCAAGACGATTTGTTCCGCCCCGAGTGCTGCCGTGCGTTCGATTTCCGACTGCAAGAACTCAACACCGAGTTCGAATGTTGCCGGTTTGGTCGTGTTGGCGATATTGATGATATAAGGTGCGTGGACGATGATATTCGACAGGCCATGCTCTGCCATATGCGCCCGTCCCGCTTCGATATTCAGTTCTTCGATCGGTTTGCGGCGCGTGTTTTGCGGTGCGCCCGTATAGATCATGAAAGTCGTTGAGCCGTAGGAAGCGGCTTCCTCACTCGCGCCGAGAAGCATTTTCTTGCCGCTCATCGAGACATGCGATCCTAATAGCATTCAAAAAACCCCTTACTTTTTGCGGTTTTTACGTCGTTCCGCTTTTTTAATTTCGTCCATTTTCCATTTCATTTTCTTCTTGTACATCGGTTTGACACTTTTCGGTTTGTGGACCATCGATTTTGCCTTAGTATCGGCCTCATTCTCTGTGCGCACACGTTTTTTACGGCCGTGGCGCTCTTTCATATCGACAAATTCGCCTTTGACGATGTCTTTTTGCTGGAATGGGATCCCCATCTTCTCGACGCGGACAATGGCATCCTCGTCTTCCGGGCTGAACAAAGTGATCGCGACGCCTTTAAGGCCCGCACGCGCTGTCCGCCCGACGCGGTGGATGAAGAACTCCAGGTCTTCCGGCAATTCGTAGTTGATGACATGGCTGACACCTTGGATATCGATTCCGCGAGCGGCAAGATCTGTCGCCACGATGTATTGATACTCCAGGTCGCGTACTTGTTTCATCATCTTGACGCGTTCGCGCGGTGCCAAGTCTCCGTGAATCTTCCCTACGCGGATGCCTTTTTTCGACAATTCTTCAGCAATGTAATCGGCATTCGTGCGTGTATTGACGAAGATGATCGCAAGATACGGATTGATGATTTGCATCACTTCTTGCAAACGTTCAACTTTCTTTTTGCTGCGCACTGGCACCAAATAGAAATCCAAACCTTCTGCAGTTGGGCGCTTATCGCCAATTTTGATATGTGCCGGGTTAGCCATGTATTTTTTCAGGAATGGCTTGAGTTTCTCAGGAATTGTAGCCGAGAAAACATACATTTCCAAGTCTTCGCGCATTTTCCCTGCGACTTGGTCGATTTCTTCGATAAAGCCCATGTCGAATGCCAGGTCTGCCTCATCGACGACTAAGATCTTCGCGGTATGGACAAGCAATGCATTTTCGTTGACGAGGTCTTTCAAACGACCAGGTGTTCCGATCACGATATGCGGCTGCGTCTTCAATTTATTGATCGAACGCTGTTTGTCTGTTCCGCCGATGAACGATTTCACTTCGATGCCGGAATCGCCGATCAGTTTTTGGATTTCGTTAAAAATCTGTGTTCCGAGTTCACGTGTCGGCGCAGCGATCACTGCCTGCACTTCCTGTTTCGAAACATCTATGCGTTCGACGATTGGGATGATGAAACTATGGGTCTTGCCTGTACCTGTATGGGACTGGCCAATGGCACTGTTTCCACTCATGATCTGTGGAATCATTTCCTTTTGGATTGCTGTCGGTTCTGTGAAACCGAGTTTTTCGACCGCTTCAAGCAAAAATGGCTTGAGACGGTATTCGTTGAATTTTGTCATGGGATATAGTTCCCTCCTTAAGCTCTAGCTATTATAGCATAAAATGGCTCTCCTTAGCGATGCATCTTTTGTAAAGAGACGGCGTCTCCGTTATAATGAAGTCATGATGTTGAAAGGAGTGCGGTTTGATAATGAAAGTAAAAAAGATATCGCCAAGAGGCTATTGCTACGGGGTAGTGGACGCCATGGTCATCGCGAAAAATGCAGCCATGGATGAAACCTTGCCGCGCCCGATTTATATACTGGGCATGATTGTCCACAATAAACATGTGACGGATGCATTTGAACAAGATGGCATCATCACCCTTGATGGCACCAACCGCCTGGAAATTTTGGAGAAGGTTGAAACTGGTACCGTCATCTTTACAGCACACGGCGTATCCCCACAAGTGCGCGAACTGGCCAGAAGAAAAGGGCTCGTTTCGATCGACGCCACATGTCCGGATGTTACCGTGACGCATGACTTGATCCGTGAGAAAACGGCAGAAGGCTACCATATCATCTACATCGGCAAGAGCGGCCACCCGGAACCGGAAGGCGCAATCGGCGTCGCTCCGGACCTAGTCCATTTGGTTGAAAAGCTCGAAGACGTCAATGCCCTAGAGTTGAATGAAGACAAAATCATCATCACCAACCAAACGACGATGAGCCAATGGGATGTTGTCCATTTGATGGAACGCTTGAAAGAACGTTTCCCGCAGGCAGAAGTGCATAAAGAGATCTGTCTTGCTACACAAGTTCGCCAGGAAGCTGTCGCGGAACAAGCCGGGGATACCGATTTGCTATTGGTCATCGGTGACCCGATGAGCAATAACTCCAACCGCCTGGCGCAAGTGTCACAAGATATCGCCGGCACACCGGCTTACCGCATCTCTGATTTGTCTGAATTGAAATTGGAATGGCTTGAAGGCATTGAAACGGTCGCCTTGACCGCTGGCGCCTCAACGCCTACACCGATCGTCAAAGAAGTCATGAAATTCTTGGATCAATACGATCCGGAAGATCCGGAAACGCACACACTCGAGCGTTCCGTCCCACTCAATAAAATCTTGCCGAAGATCAAGCATCCGAAACCATCGGACCGCATCGAGCCGTATCCGGTAAACGAATAAACTATAAAAAAGAGGCCCTGAATGGGGCCTCTTTTTTATGTCTTCACTTTAAACGAAACGGCTCTGTGTTTACCTCGGAAGGCAGAAATTCACATTGCCACTTTGCGCTTTGTTTCGTCATATAATCGACGACTCCCTGAATCATCACTTTTTCAACATGGTGCCCTGGGTCAATCACCGGCAAGCCGATTGCCTGTGCATCTTGTGCCACGTGGAAATAAAGATCACCCGTTACATAGACATCCGCTCCGGCGCGTTTTGCCTGCTGAATGTATTTATTGCCATCGCCGCCGAGCACCGCCACTTTTTTGATCGTTTCATCACCAGTACCGACAACACGCGCAAACGGTACATCCAAACTTTTTTTCACGTGCTCGGCAAAAGCATCCAGGCTCATCTCTTCTTTTAAACGCCCAATGCGGCCAAGACCCATCGGCAATTCCTTGTTCTCCAAGGTGAACACGTCGTATGCCGGCTCCTCGTAAGGGTGCGCTGCCATCATTGCACGGATCACGCGATCTTTATCGGCTTTCCTGACAACGACTTCAATTTTCGATTCCGCTGTCTCTTCCATTTTCCCTGCTTCCCCAATATACGGATCTGCTGAAGCATTTGGCCGGAAGCGCCCAGTGCCATACAAGGTATAGCTGCAATAGTCGTAATCGCCGATTGCTCCGGCACCCGCTTCGCCAAACGCTTTTCTCACTTGGTCTTCATGGCTTTCAGGCACGAATACCGCAATCTTCACGAGCTCCGCTTCATAGGTTTTCACCAATACTTCCGTGTCGCTCAATCCAAGCGCATCCGCCAACAGGTCATTGACGCCGCCCCACGCAACATCGAGATTTGTGTGTGCTGCATATACTGCAATATCATTTTTGATCAATTTTTCCATCAATTGGCCATGAGGAAAATCTGTCTGGAGATTTTTCAAGGGCCGAAAAATCGGCGGATGGTGCGCAATGATGAGGCCAGCGCCTTTTTCGATCGCTTCGTCTACCACTGCATCATCGACATCCAGCGTCACCAGCACGCGTTCAATCTTTTTGTTCAAGGTACCGACGTGCAGCCCAATTGGATCTCCTTCCATCGCCAAATATTTCGGCGACCATTTCTCGAACTGTTCGATAATCTGTTGCCCGTTAGGAATTTTCATCCGCAAACACCTCTTCCATCAATGCGATTTTTTCGAGCAATTGCTCTTTTTTCGTACGAATGTCTTCGGTTTGTTGTGTGTTCTCCAAGCGCTCGGCGATCGCTTTCCACTGTGTCGCCTCGCGCTGCCACTTTTCCTTGAAAATTTCGGTTTGCTGTTTTAATAGCTCCGGGCCGAATAGCAACTCTTTCGCATCTAGCTGCACTTCTTCAGCAGTCGGCTCCAGCACTAGGATCTCATAGATCTTGTCTTTTTCCTTCAAGATCTCTTCTGCGACAATGTGCCAGCCGTTTTGGACTGCCCATTGCCGTATCGCTTGGGCGTGAACGTTCGGCTGCAGGATCAAGCGCTCCACGCCTTCGAGCCGGTCTTTTCCTTCTTCCAGGATGGATGCAATCAGTGAACCACCCATCCCGGCGATGGTCACCGCCGTAATCCCGTCTGCCGGTTCAATCGCTTCAAGCCCAGGGGCGAGCCGGACCGTAATTTTGCCTTCAAGCCCTTCCGCGCGTACTTGCTTTTTCGCCGATTCATAAGGGCCTTTGACGATCTCTCCGGCAACCGCACGGCTCGCGATGCCGTGATGGAGAAGGTGGCATGGCAAATAGGCGTGATCTGAGCCGATATCTGCCACGACCGCACCTGCTTGCACATATTCTGCCACTTTCATTAATCGAACTGATAATTGCTGCGCGTTCATAAAGTTCCTCCTAATTGACAAAAAACCCTTAGCTCCAGAAGAACTAAGGGTTTTTGATGCTATTCGAGTGAAAGTACCCACTCAGCCATTGCTGGTACGTTCTCTTCAGGGACAAGTCCAGCAGGCATTGTTCCTTTACCGTTGATCAGAATCTCTTCAATTTCTTCTTGCGAAAGTGCTGTGCCTACAAGTGATGGGCCGACTCCGCCTTCATAGCTTGAACCGTGGCAAGAAACACAGCTTGCTTGTGCTGTAGCTTCCGGGTCGAAGTCGCCGCTTGCCGCTTCTTCTCCGCCTTCGCCTTCAGCTGCTTCTTCTCCGCCGCCTTCTTCTGCCGCTTGTTCTTCAGCAATTTCAGCTTCATTGCCGACTCCTTCCAATGACAGGAAGAAAATCAGGCCAATACCGAAAGCCATGATTAAGATATAAGGTACAATTGCATTCTTTTGCATCCGTAACCCTCCTTCTACTGTGTTCTGCTTGATGATAGTATAAGTATCATTCATTATTGTACTGTATTATCCAGTAAACGAAAAGCCATAACGGATAATAATTGCCGTATTGTGACAAAATCGGTAAATTCGAAGGATTCTGTTGACGGCAATAAACACATAGTTAAAGTTTCACGGTTTTGCAACCCGATCAGCAGCCGACCATCCGTGAAATGACCATGCGCTGCACTTCGGATGTCCCTTCCCCGATTTCAAGAAGCTTGGCGTCGCGCATATAGCGCTCGACTTCGTATTCTTTCATATAACCATAGCCGCCGTGGATCTGGATCGCTTCGTCAGCCACTTCCATCGCCATCTCGGATGCATACAATTTGGCCATGGACGCTTCTTTCGTGAATGGGCGCCCTTGGTCTTTCAGCCAGGCCGCCTTGTAGACCATATTGCGTGCGAGTTCGATTTTCATCGCCATATCCGCGAGCTTGAACTGCGTCACTTGGAATTCGGACAAAGGCTTGCCGAATTGCTTGCGTTCTTTCGCATAAGCGAGCGCTTTATTGAAAGCGCCTTGCGCGATCCCGACAGCCATCGCCGCAATGCCGATGCGCCCGCCGTCAAGTGTCACCAAGAATTGCTTAAAGCCTTCACCGCGTTTGCCAAGCAGGTTTTCTTTAGGCACACGGACGTTCTCGAGCACCAATTCGGTCGTGTTGGATGCGTTCAAGCCCATTTTTTCGTAATTATCAATGATCGTGAAGCCTTCTGCATCGGTCGGCACAATGATGGCGCTGATTTCTTTTTTGCCGTCATTCATGCCCGTAATGGCAGTAATCGCCAAATGCTTCGCATGGCTTGCGTTTGTGATATATACTTTCGATCCATTAATTACCCAGTCGTCCCCGTCTTCTACTGCGCGTGTTTCCGTTCCCCCTGCATCCGATCCGGCATTCGGCTCTGTCAGACCGAACGCGCCGAACGATTCCCCGGAACAGATCGGCGTCAAATACTTCTGTTTCTGTTCTTCTGTCCCGAACAAGCTGAGCGGAGCACCGCCTAGCGAAATATGGGCAGAATATGTGATGCCTGTTGAAGCACAGACACGGCTCAATTCTTCTGTGACAATCGCAAAACTCGTCGTATCTGCTCCCGCTCCGCCATAAGCTTCATCAAACGGCAAGCCCATCATCCCCATGTCAGACAGCTGCTTGAAGGCCTCTTTTGGAAATTCTTTTGTGCGGTCGCGGTCGACAGCACCAGGAGCCACTACTTTATCTGCAAACTCCCGCATCGTCTTCTTGATCATTTGCTGTTCTTGTGTCAAATCGAAATTCATGTCTTACATCCCCTTTGCTATGAATACGCTTACAACATTCATTATATAGCTAAAATTCCGACACAAGCAAGGCATAACGGAAAGTTATTCCAATATGTTGCCGGCAGGAATTTTATTACAAGCAAAAAAATCCTTCCCGGCTTTTGGCCAAGGAAGGATTAATTTCGTTTACTCTAAGAAATCTTTCAATCGTTTGCTGCGCGATGGATGGCGCAGTTTGCGAAGTGCTTTTGCTTCGATTTGACGGATGCGCTCGCGCGTTACGCCAAATACTTTTCCAACTTCTTCAAGTGTCCGTGTGCGGCCATCATCCAGCCCGAAACGCAGGCGCAAGACATTTTCTTCTCGGTCGGTCAATGTGTCGAGCACGTCTTCCAATTGCTCTTTTAGCAATTCGTAAGCCGCGTGGTCAGACGGGGACTGCGCATCGGAATCTTCGATGAAGTCTCCCAAATGCGAATCGTCTTCTTCACCGATTGGTGTTTCAAGCGACACCGGTTCTTGGGCGATCTTCAGGATCTCACGTACTTTTTCAGGCAAGAGATCCATCTCTTCGCCGATTTCTTCCGGAGAAGGCTCGCGGCCAAGATCTTGCAATAGCTGGCGCTGTACGCGAATCAGTTTATTGATCGTTTCGACCATATGGACCGGGATGCGGATTGTGCGTGCCTGGTCAGCAATGGCGCGCGTAATCGCTTGGCGGATCCACCATGTGGCGTAGGTGCTGAATTTAAAGCCTTTCGAGTAGTCGAATTTCTCGACCGCTTTGATAAGCCCCATATTCCCTTCCTGGATCAAGTCCAAGAACAGCATGCCGCGGCCCACATAGCGTTTAGCGATTGAAACAACAAGGCGCAAGTTGGCTTCTGCGAGACGCTTTTTCGCTTCCTCATCGCCTTGTTCGATCAATTTCGCAAGGCGCACTTCCTCTTCGGCCTTTAATAGGTCGACGCGCCCGATTTCTTTCAAATACATACGGACCGGATCATTGATCTTGACGCCTGGCGGTACGCTCAAGTCATTCAAGTCGAATTTTTCTTCCGTCGGTTTCATGAGGCGGTCTAAATGTTCTTCATCGTCGCTCTTGCGTTCGAGTTCAATTCCGTGCCCTTCCAATTGATCAATGAATTCTTCTACTTGGTCCGATTCCATTTCGAAAATGGCCAATTTATCGGCAATCTGTTCGTAGTTCAATTCTCCGGCTTTTTTCCCTTGTTCGATCAATTGCTTTTTCGCGTCTTCTACACTTGCTTCCGGGCCTTCAGCAGGCAACGGGATGCTGTTTGTTACGACTTCTGTTTGGCGTTCAGATTTCTCAGCCATACAACTTCCTCCTTTAGAAAAAACCGGAATAATCTACAATGATTTCCGTAAAGCAATCACTTCTTGTGCTAGAAGCAAAGCGCGCTTCAAATCATGCTGTTTTTCCGCTTCTTTTGATTGCTGGATTTTTAAATTGATTTGTTGTTCGATGCGGTGCTTGTTCAAATGCTTCAGGCAATCTTCGATCTCTTCTTCCGGGTGTTCCGGATCTCTTTCGGCCAAGGCCGTCTCCATCACCAATTTCCGGAGTTCTTGATCCGTCAGAGTTTCCAAAAACTTATGAAAATCCGCCTTTTCCCATTCTTCGTAAAATCCGAGCAGCTGGACATAAAGCGCCTGGTATTCTTCACTGATGAACGGGATGGTTTCCGCTTCCCGGGCAAGTTTGTCCATCACAGCGGGGTCTGCAAGCGCGTGTGCGAACAGCATGCGTTCTGCGCGGTGCAGCGATGTGATTTTCTTCTGTTCCCGTTTAGGGGCTGCTTGGACCGATTCAACGGCTTTTGGCCTGCTGCGTTCGATGCTGCGTGTTTCTAAGCGTCTGTACTGCTGCAATATCGCTTCTTCTGAAAGCTTTGTTTCGGCCGACAGCTGCTTAATATACAAATCTCTTTCAACCGGCGAGGATTTTCCGGCCAATAGCTGGAGCACCTCTTGGATATATTGAAGGAGATCGTTTTCATATTGAAAATTCTTATGGCGGCGCGCATGCATCATCGCAAATGCGATAAAGGTTTGCGGCTTTTCGATAACGTTCTCACGAAAAGCATCGGCGCCGTTTTGGCGGACATAATCGTCGGGGTCCATGCCGTTAGGCAAAACTGCAATCCCGACTTTGAAATTCGCTTCTTCGAGCGGCACTGCCGCCCGCTTTGCCGCTTCCCATCCGGCATCATCACCGTCAAAACACACAACCACTTCTTGCGCAAAACGCTTCATTTGGCGGATGTGCTGGGATGTCAATGAAGTTCCCATGGTCGCGAGCGCGTTGTCGATGCCAGCCTTTCCGGCAGCAATGACATCCATGAATCCTTCAAACAAGACGATTTTCCGATTTTTCCGGATGGCACCGCGTGCTAGATGAACATTATAGAGAACTTGGCTTTTTTGGAAAATCGGTGATTCCGGGCTGTTCATGTATTTCGCTTCCTGCTTCGACTGCTCAAGGACCCTGCCCGAAAACGCAATGGCTTTGCCGTTTTCGTTCATGATCGGAAACATGATCCTGCCGCGGAAACGGTCAAACCAGCCATCGGATTTCTCACGTTTGATGGCCAGCCCACTCGCTTCCAATTGTTCATCATCGTAGCCTTTTCTGCGAAGGGCAACCTCCATATAGTTCCATTCAGGAAGCGCCCAGCCGATTCGGTATTTTTCGATGATTTCTTGGGTGAATCCCCGATTCTCCAAATAATCAAGAGCTGCTTGCCCTTCTTCGGTGTTCAGCAAAATATGATGGTACATATCAGCAGCAAATTCATGCATCAAAATGAGTGGATCGTCATTCCTTGCCTGAGCTGCCCCTTTGCCTTCGCCTGGCTGGATATCGATTTCAATTCCTGAACGCTCGCCGAGTTTGGCCAGCGCTTCCTGGAAACTGATGTTTTCGATATCCATTATAAACGTGATGGCGTTGCCGCCCGCCCCGCAGCCGAAGCAATGAAAAATCTGCTTGTCGGCCGTCACTGAAAAGGACGGTGTGCTTTCCCCGTGGAAGGGGCAAAGGCCAAACCAATTGCGGCCTCTTTTCGTCAATTGGACATATTCGCCCACGACGTCCACAATATCCGCTTTAGAGCGGATTTCTTCGATCACTTCTTCAGGAATTCGATTGGACATCATATCACCATCTTTATTTGCTTACTTTACTTTATTCGTTGAAATCCATCAAAATCCTTCAAATTTCGACAAAAAGATGGGAAAGCTCATCATGTTGTTATTAAGCTTTAGCCACAATTCTTCATTATAAAACGTTTTTTTGTAAAAATCCATAAAAAGGCGTAGAAAAACGGTCTTTTAATTATACAAGCATAAGAAAAACCGCCTTGATAGGCGGAATCCTCTTATTGTTTTTGCAGTTTGCCAAGAATCAAATTCGCCGTTTCCTCAACAGCGCGATTCGTCACATCGAGTGTCTCGCAGCCGATGCGGTCGACCACTTTACGGAAATGGACGATTTCCTCATGGATGCGGTCCAATTTTGCATAATTGGCATCATCGTTTAAACCAAGTGCAATCAAGCGCTCTTTGCGGATATTGTTCAACTTCTCCGGCGAAATTACCAAGCCAAAGCATTTTTTCGGATCCACGTCGAACAGCTCATCCGGCGGGTCCACTTCGGGCACGAGCGGCACGTTGGCAACTTTCAGCCGTTTATGCGCCAGATACTGGGATAGTGGAGTTTTCGATGTTCTCGATACCCCCACCAAGACGATATCCGCAAGCAGTATGCCGCGCGGATCCCGACCGTCGTCGTATTTGACCGCAAATTCGATTGCTTCAACTTTCTTGAAGTAATCATCGTCGAGCTTGCGCACCAGACCGGCTTCGCCGATTGGCGCCGAATGCAGCTCTTCTTCCAAAGCATCAAGCAACGGACCCATCAAGTCGATCGCTTTAATGCCGTGGCGCGCTGTTTCACGTTCAACGAAATGGCGAAGTTCTTTCGAGACGAGCGTATAGACAATCACTGCCCGCTGACCGTCTGCCAGTTTGATGATTTCTTGCAAGTGTTCAATGGAATCGATATAAGGGAAACGCTTCAAGACGGCATTTTGTTCTGTATTCAAGTATTGGCTGATGGCCGCTTTTGCGACTAGTTCTCCGGTTTCGCCCACCGAATCGGAGACGATAAACACGCGCAATAAACTCATATTCTGCACCTCACAGTTCGTGGTTTTCCGAAAGGGATAAAAATGCCCGCGTAATATTGGTCTTGGTTAGGCGGCCGACCACTTTATACCCTTCCGGTTGTTCTTCGACGACCGGCAATGCGTCGATTTGCTGGTTAATCAGCCGGTTTGCAGCCTGTATGAGCGAATCATTGCGCAGACAATACGTGATATTGGGCATGCGCGTCATGATAATATGTACAGGAATTGCATTCAAGTCCTGATTGCCGAGGCTCGTACGCAATAAATCTTTGCGCGACAGGACACCTGCAAGGCAGGATTTTTTATCCACAACAAAAAGCGTCCCGACGTCATCCAGAAACATCTGGCTGATGGCATCGTATACGCTGACATCCTCCCTGACTACGACAGGGATTGACTGGAAATCCTTCACTTTCATATTGTTCATCGTATCGGTAATATCCTGGCCCGGTTTCTTGCCCGAATAAAAATAACCGACACGCGGCCTGGCATCTAAAAAGCCTGCCATCGTCAAAATCGCAAGATCCGGCCGCAGTGTTGCACGCGTCAAATTCAGACGGTCTGCGATCTGCTCGCCTGTAATCGGGCCATTGCCTTTGACGATCTGTAAAATTTCCTCTTGCCGCTTATTGAGTTCGATTGGACTCACCGCCTCAAATTCAAATATGTTATACTCAATACCAATTATTATATACTATTACATGCCATATTGCGAAGAAAAGATTGCCATGATACAATAATCGGGAATCAAATAATGGCAATGATGGATCGATAAGTACCGCGCACGAAGCGAGCAGGGATGGTGAAAGCCTGCAAAGCGGGAAACGGCAATCCGGAGCCATAGGTAATGCGAGCGGGCTGGATTCTCAGCCAATCGAGGTGGAACCGCGGGTAACGTACTCGTCCTCGGACATTTGTCCGTGGCGTGTGCGATTTTTTTATTTTATGGAGGTAATGAAGATGTCAATGGAAAAAGTAGTATCATTAGCCAAACACCGGGGATTCGTCTTCCCGGGCTCTGAAATTTACGGCGGGCTCGCCAACACATGGGATTATGGCCCTCTCGGCGTCGAGCTGAAAAACAACATCAAAAAAGCATGGTGGAAGAAATTCGTTCAGGAATCAGTCCATAACGTCGGTTTGGACGCTGCCATCCTGATGAACCCGAAAACTTGGGAAGCATCCGGCCACCTCGGCAACTTCAACGACCCGATGATCGATTGCAAATTGTGCAAATCACGTCACCGTGCCGATAAGCTGATTGAAAATGCATTGGATGAAAAAGGCTTCGAATTGATCGTCGACGGCTTGTCGTTCGAGCGCATGAAAGAACTGATCGATGAGCATGAAATTACGTGCCCGACTTGCGGCAAAGCTGATTTCACTGAGATCCGCCAGTTCAATTTGATGTTCAAGACTTTCCAAGGCGTCACTGAATCATCGACGAACGAAGTGTATTTGCGTCCGGAAACGGCACAAGGGATCTTCGTCAACTATAAAAATGTTCAGCGCTCCATGCGCAAGAAAATGCCGTTTGGGATTGCACAGATCGGTAAGAGCTTCCGCAACGAAATCACGCCAGGGAACTTCACGTTCCGCACACGTGAGTTCGAACAGATGGAACTCGAATTCTTCTGCAAGCCAGGCGAAGACCTTGAATGGTATGCCTACTGGCGCGACTTCTGCAAAAACTGGCTGCTCGAGCTGAACATGGGCGAAGACAATATGCGTTTGCGCGAACACGATGCGGATGAATTGTCCCATTACTCGAACGCCACTGTCGACATCGAATACAAATTCCCATTCGGATGGGGCGAACTATGGGGCATCGCAGACCGTACAGATTTCGATTTGAAGCGCCATATGGAATATTCCGGCGAAGACTTCAATTACATCGATCCGGCAACGAACGAACGTTACGTACCGTATTGCATCGAACCATCACTCGGCGCAGACCGCGTGACTCTCGCTTTCCTTGTGGATGCATTCCAGGAAGAAAGCTTGGACAACGACGATACCCGTACCGTCCTGAAGTTCCACCCGGCCCTTGCGCCTTATAAAGCAGCGGTATTGCCTTTGTCGAAAAAACTTTCTGAAGGCGCGACAGAAGTATTCGCAGACCTTGCAAAGCATTTCATGGTCGATTATGACGAGTCCCAGTCCATCGGGAAACGCTACCGCCGCCAGGATGAAATCGGCACGCCGTTCTGCATCACCTACGATTTCGATTCTGTCGAAGACGGTGAAGTGACTGTGCGCCACCGTGATTCCATGGAACAAGTCCGCATGCCGATCAAAGACGTGCAAGCGTATATCGAACAGCATATCCAATTCTAATCAAAAAAGACATCCCGAGGCTAGTCGCCTTCAGGGATGTCTTTTTTCGGTTCCGGGAAAAATTCAGGCGTCCGCTCAAGCTGTTCGAGAAACGAACGCGACTTCAGCCGGATGCCTGCCTGTTCCTCGTAAATGGTCCGGACGATTTGCTTGAGCAAAGTTTTCGACTCTTTCTTCAAGGTCAATGCTCCGACACGTTCGATCGGCACGAAATAAAACGTGCGGATCAATTTCACGAGCGCCGGGCTCAAGCGGATAATGTAGCGGTCGAGATGGAAGCAGCGGTGGCATAAAAAGCCAAGTTCCTGAAAGGAAAAAGCGAATTCCCCTTCCGTCGCGCCGCAATTGGCGCATTCATGCAATGTCGGAGTGAGTCCCGCCACGCGCAGCATTTTCCATTCGACAAACAAAGTGATCGCTTCCGGGTCATAGCCGTCCGCAATCGCGTGCAGCGCCTGATACAGCATATCGTAAATCGCCGGCTGCGGCTCATCCTGCTCTGTCAGGCGGTCGATCAGTTCTGTGACATAGCTCGCGTAGGCGGTGGCCATGATGTCCTCGCGGATAAGGCGCAGCGACTCCAATTGGTCGCCTGCCTGCAACGTGCCCATGCCGCGGCCTTTATAGATCGAGAAAACGCCGTGTGTAAACGGCTGCGTGATGGCCGCCAGGCGGCTTGCGGGCTTTTTCGCACCGCGTGCCATACACGTGATCTTCCCTGCTTCTTTCGTAAACAAAGTGACAATTTTATTCGTTTCCCCATAGGGACGCGTTCGGATGACAATGCCTTCGAGTTGGTTCTGCATGAGCCAGGCTCCTTAGTATTCGTCGTCTCTGAAACCGAAATCACGGAGATGCATCGCTTTATTGCGCCAATCTTTCTGAACTTTGACCCAAAGATCCAAATAAACTTTTGTGCCGAGCAAGTTTTCGATATCCTTGCGCGCGCGTGTGCCGATTTCTTTCAAAAGCACGCCTTTTTTGCCGATGACGATGCCTTTTTGAGAATCGCGTTCGACCATGATCGTCGCCTGGACGCGAATCATGTTTTCATTTTCTTCGTCCTTGGCAATTTTATCGATGACCACAGCAATCGAATGCGGAATTTCTTCGCGCGTCAAATGCAAGGCTTTTTCACGGATCAATTCCGAAATGATGAAACGTTCCGGGTGATCTGTCACTTGGTCGGACGGATAGTATTGCGGCCCTTCCGGCAAGCGCTCTTCGATTTTTGCGAGCAAGTTCTCGATATTATTTCCCTGCAAGGCCGAGATCGGAATCGCTTCAGCGAAATCGAATTCGTTGCGGTAGGATTCTACAATTTTCGGCAGATTGTCCGGATGCACTTGGTCGATTTTATTGAGCACTAAAAACACCGGCACATCGATGCCTTTTAGCATGTCGAGCACATAACGGTCCTGTTTGCCGATGCGGTCCGCTGCACTGACGACAAATAGCAAAACGTCCACTTCACGGAAGGTATTTTTTGCGACTTTCAGCATGAAATCCCCAAGCTTATGTTTTGGCTCGTTGATTCCAGGCGTGTCGATAAAGACCATTTGGCTGTTTTCGTTCGTTACGACGCCTTGTACTTTATTGCGTGTCGTCTGCGGCTTATCGCTCATGATGGCGATTTTCTGGCCGACTACACGGTTCAGGAAGGTCGATTTGCCGACATTCGGTCGCCCGATGATGGAGATAAACCCTGATTTGTATCCGTTATTTCCTTGATGCATAGTCTAAATCCCCCGTTGTGAAGGCGCCCGGAAGCAATTCTGCGATCGTCGTCTCCGACACCGCTCCTTCTAGATTCGTTAAATAAACCGGCATATCCGACGCACAAAATTCCACCAATACTTGGCGGCAAGCTCCACACGGCGCGACCGGTCCTTTCGTATCCGCAGCCACTGCCAATGCTTCGAACTGCTTGACGCCTTCCGAGACAGCTTTGAAGACCGCTGTGCGTTCTGCACAATTGGTCAGAGAATAGCCGGCGTTTTCGATATTGCATCCGGTATACACGGTGCCGTCTTTGGATAATAACGCCGCTCCTACCGGAAACTTCGAATACGGCACGTAGGCATTGCCTCGCGCCGCGATTGCTTGTTCCATCAATTGTTGTTTGTCCATTTTCATCACTCACTTTTCTATGATCACAGCAGCAGTCAGCTGCCGGATGATGTTTAAAACCATTTAGGCAAAAAGATCAGTAAACCGATTATAGCACTTGTCACAGCAAATACCAAAACGGCTCCTGCCGCCATGTCTTTCGCTTGCTTCGCCAGCGGATGGCGCTCTCTCGTAACTAGGTCGACGGTCCGCTCCAACGCAGAATTGACCAGTTCAAGTGCCAACATGCCTCCGATCAGCACAATCACCAACATCCACTCGATGCGGTCGAGGCCAGTCCAGATGCCGGCGATCAAGACGATCAATGCAGATACTGCATGCACTTTCATATTCTGTTCCCGCTTTAGCGATGAGGCAATCCCTTGTGCCGCAAAACGAAATGAGGATAGAAACTTACTCAGCTTCATGTCCATCACGTGTAACACCAAGGGTAGCTAAAATTTCTTCCTGTCTACCGAACATTTCCTTTTCATCTTGTTCATTCATATGGTCATATCCGAGCAGATGCAAAAAGCCGTGCACCGCCAAAAAACCGAGCTCGCGTTCGAAACTATGCCCGTATTCCTCTGCCTGTTGCTTGGTGCGCTCCACCGAGATGATGATATCCCCGAGCAGTCGCGGGCCTGTTTCGCCGATGATGGCCACTTCATCTTCCCCTTGCTCTTCCATTGAGAAGGAGATGACGTCCGTCGCCTGGTCCTTATCCCGGTAATCCCGGTTGATTGCACGGATCGCTACATCATCGGTAAATGTGACCGATACTTCGGCCTCTCCTGTTTGTTCATGCTGTGCCGCGTGTTCCAATACCTTGTTCACAAAGGCCAGCGCCTTGTCGTCTAATTGTTTTGTTTCGTCTATGAAGTCAATTGTCAGCATCGCTTTGCCTCCTCCAGTACATTATTTTTGATCATCAGGATAGGCGATTCTTGAATGGAAGATACCGTTCAAAGTTTCGCACATAACGCTTTTGACCCGTTTCAGTTCTTTTAAAGTTATATCACATTCATCAAACTGTCCATCTTTCAATTTGTCTTCCGTAATGGAATCGACCATTTTGCGAATTTTTTCTGTACTCGGTGATTCCATCGAACGGACTGCCGCTTCTAAGCTGTCGGCCACCATGATAATAGCGACTTCCCGGCTCTGTGGCTTCGGGCCTACGTAGCGGTATGATTGTTCAGGGAGTTCTTCATTATGCTGTTTCGCTTTATAATAGAAGAATTTCAATAAAGTTGTGCCATGGTGCTGTTCTGCAATATCGATCAATTCTTTCGGCATTTTCTGTTCGCGCAAAATGGCCGCACCGTCTTTTGCGTGTGCCAAAATAATGTCACGGCTTTGTTCCGGGCTGAGATGGTCGTGCGGGTTGCCATGTGATTGATTTTCGATAAAGTACTGTGGGTTGATGGACTTGCCGATATCATGATAATAACAGCCCACACGCGCAAGCAAACCGTTGGCCCCGATCGCTTCACACGCCGCATCTGAAAGATTGGCTACCATGACGCTGTGGTGGTAAGTTCCCGGCGTCTCGGTTAAAATCTTCTTGAGCAAGGGATGATTAGGGTTTGATAGTTCGAGCAGCTTCATCGTCGATAGAATGCCAAATGCCGTTTCAAACAGCGGTAATAAACCAGTGGCAAGCGTACCAGACAAAAGACCAGCTGCCATAGCCGCGGCAACATAAAAAGCGATTTCCTCTGCCGTATACTGGCTTTGGTTCATGAGCAGGTAAAATCCTACATAAAGCAAATGAACGCCGCCGACTGCTAAGCTGATCGGCAAGATGCGGATGCTTCTATGCCCGTTACGTATTAAGTATATCCCCGTCAAGCCGCCAAACAACACATATAAGGCAGAATCCATCTGAAAAACTCCGGCATAGCCGCTTTGCAGCATCATGCCTGCACAGGCGCTAAGCAAAATCGTCACATACACGGCCGTCCGCTCATCGATCAATAAACGTAATAAAATGCCTGCCAGTGCTGTCGGGTAGATAAAATCGATGACCAACCCAAAATTGCCGCTGATGACTTCAAGGAGCTTCATGATGACCAAACATAAAGCGAAGACGACAAAAACAATGGTCAGACGGATGGCCTTTTTGACACCTTCGACTTTAGCGCTCTGCAACACAAGCAGCAATAAGCCCGCCGCAATCAGCACGAATAGGCTCAAGGCGACTGCTGGACGGTAATTCGATTGCTGCTCGGTCATGCCGGCAAGTTCAAGCTGGCGGTAGACTTCGCGGTCAATCAATTGACCATCTTGGATAAGAACTTGTCCTTGCAAGATACGCGTCGGCTCGACACTCGCCCGCGCCTGTTCGGTTTGTTGTTCCGTCAATTCTTCGTTGATCAGTTCATTCGGGACAATATTGGCCCTGGCAATGGCTGCTGCTGCAGGAATCGCTGAAGCTGGCACCTCGTCGTCTTCACGGATTTCCTGTTCGGCCGCATTGCGTGCTTGCGTCAGCCCGTCCTCACGAAGCGGCTCCTGCAAAACAGCCAGCACCTGGTTGCGCACTTCACGTTCAACACGCATAAGCACATCGTCTTCTAAGGCGAGCAGCGATAATAGCATATCGTCTGTCAAACGCAGCCCGTTCTCATTTTGTTCTAGCAAGCGGATCGATTCGCGAAGGCTGCTTAACGCTTCATCTGAACTCCGTGGGTCCGGTTCATCCTCCCCGCCTGTTTCAGTAGCCCGCTTCGCTTCAAGCACGTAGCCAAACAGCGAATCGACGACTGCCGCCTGGTTATCGGCAATTTCTTCGATGTACCGGTAGCTTGGTTGCACTTCCTGAGCTGCCCGCTCACGTTCAAGCGCTGTCCTTACCGGGTCTTCAACAGTTTTGGCTGCCCGTATCGTTTCTTCGGACAATTGGAATAATTCCACTTCATATGTATCCGTTGCCATCGTATCGTATAAAAATCCAAACATGAGCAGTGCTGTCATGAAACTGATGCCGATCAAGACTACAGGAGCCCCGAACCGCACATAAATGCGCCTGATCCATCCCGCCATTTGACCACCTCACTATTCTTCTTTCATCATACCAATACCTCGTGCTTTTTTCATCGCTCCTTACAAATTAATAACAATTCCCTGGACCTTGTTATGCTAAAAATTTCTGTAATCCATAGACAAACTAGATCATTTTTTCATGCCGTTTTAGCCGAAAAAAAAGAACCAACCTTAACTAGGCTGGTTCTCGTAAGCTTCGATGATTCTTGAGACGAGCGGGTGACGAACGACATCGCCTTTTTCCAGGTACTGAAATTCGATGCCTTTGACGCCGTGCAGATTTTTCTCTGCGGCGATCAATCCGGACTCCGCCCCGCGAGGCAAATCAATCTGCGTCTTATCGCCGGTGACGATCATTTTCGAATTAAAGCCAAGGCGCGTCAAAAACATTTTCATCTGAGCTTTTGTCGTGTTCTGGGCTTCATCCAAAATAATGAACGCTTCCTCGAGTGTACGGCCCCTCATGTAAGCAAGCGGGGCCACTTCGATCGTTCCGCGCTCGATCAGGCGGTTGGTTTGTTCCTGTCCCATGACATCATGCAACGCATCGTACAATGGGCGCAAATAAGGATCGACTTTTTCCTTCAAGTCGCCGGGCAAGAATCCGAGGCTTTCTCCTGCTTCGACGGCTGGACGCGTTAAGATAATCTTTTTCACATGGCCGTTTTTCAAAGCTTGCACTGCCAATACGACAGCTAGATATGTTTTCCCGGTACCGGCCGGGCCGATTCCAAATACCATATCGCTTTTTTTGATGGCATGGATATAATGGCGCTGTCCAATGGTCTTGGCACGAATGGAACGGCCCGTCGCACTGCGCGCCACTTCTTCATCGTAAAGTTCAGCAAAATATTCAATCGTCCCGTTTTTCGCCATTTCGATAGCCGATACGATATCGCGCTGGTCGATGTTGATGTTTTTACGGATAACTTTCAATAATTGCTCCAACAGCAATTTTCCGGTCTGTCGGCCTTCCTCGGACCCTTCGAGGCGAATCACTTCGCCGCGCGTGATGATGTGTATATCAAAACTCTCTTCGATCAGCGACAGATGGCTGTCGGATGTGCCGAGAAGCAACACTGCTTCATTCGGGTCTTTCACATGCAATTCGAGTAGGTTATTTTCTGTCATTTAGACGCTCCTTGAATCGTGTTTTTACTTCTCTTCAACTCTATCATTTTCTCTATGGAAATGTAAATCATTTCAGACACTTCTAGTTTACATAATATTAATATACAATTATTCATTCATAAGAAAAAGCCGGCATCCAATATGCCGGCTTTACTTTTAACGCTTTGATTTAGGCGGTTGCAAAATCTCCGCCATGATGATGCCCCTTCTTACGTCTTCTTCGTTCAATGGGAGCAAGTCTCGTTCTTGGTCTTTAGTAATTGCCCGTTTCAACGGCTCTTTTTGATGAGCGCTTAGTCGTCCTGGGCGGCTTTTCGGCTCAGCGGCTTGCTTTACCTGGGCAGGAGTCCGTTTTTCCACTTCTTCCATTGCCCGCGACTTGGCTCGTTCCGCTTGTTCCTTCACCTGGCGTGCCTGTTCTGCCCGTTTCGGATCGTTCTCCATCTGGGATTGAAACTCGCCATATATTTCCTTGGCGTAATCTTCAATACGCTTGAAACTCCGCTGTCCGCCTCGTTGAGGTTGCTGCGGTGCTTGAGAACGCTGCTGAGCTGGACGGGCAGGCATGCCGGGCCCTTGTTGGCGCTTCGGCTGCTGAGTGGTCTGTTCATTGCCATCGTTTTTTTTGTTCTTACCGAACAAAGCGCTCACGGCCGCGATGACCAACATCATGATGAGGGGTTCCATTCCAAAACCTCCCTTGAGTTATGGCGGAATTTTTTAGTTTTCGTCCTCTTGTTTTTCCGTTCCGCTTTTCGAAATGGATTCACGCATGCTTGTATCAGCTTGGACATTTTTGTAATTGATATAATCCATTACACCGATGTTTCCTGAACGGAGTGCTTCTGACATCGCCATCGGCACTTCGGCTTCTGCTTCGACAACTTTCGCACGCATCTGAACGACTTTCGCTTTCATTTCCTGCTCACTAGCGACAGCCATCGCACGGCGTTCTTCAGCTTTTGCTTGTGCGATTTTCTTATCTGCATCCGCTTGTTCAGTTTGCAGTTCAGCACCGATGTTTTTACCGATATCCACGTCTGCGATATCGATGGACAAGATTTCAAAAGCTGTACCGGAATCCAATCCTTTTCCTAATACCGTTTGGGAAATGAGGTCCGGGTTTTCCAGGACTTTTTTATGGTTTGTGCTTGACCCGAGAGTCGAGACAATCCCTTCGCCGACACGGGCGACGATTGTTTCTTCACCAGCACCACCGACTAGGCGGTCAATATTGGCGCGAACTGTAATGCGGGCTTTCGCCTTCACTTCAATCCCGTCCATTGCAACACCGGCAATGAATGGCGTTTCGATGACTTTCGGGTTAACCGACATTTGAACCGCTTCAAGTACGTCACGGCCGGCAAGATCGATTGCTGCTGCGCGTTCGAACGGCAAATCGATATTGGCACGGTGTGCTGCGATCAATGCGTTGACAACACGGTCGACGTTACCGCCAGCCAAGTAATGGCTTTCCAATTGGTTGATCTGTACGGAAAGACCGGCTTTTGAAGCCTTGATCAATGGGTTGACGATGCGCGATGGAATAACCCGGCGCAATCTCATCCCGATCAATGTGAAGATGCTGATGCGGACGCCGGCAGCTAAAGCCGAGATCCATAATGTGACTGGTACGAATGTGAAAAAGATGGCAAGTACAACGATAATACCAATTATCGCGGCGCCTAAGCCGATTGCTTCAAGTCCCATTTATTCTTCCTCCTCTTGTTTTTCGAGTTCACGCACAACAATGCGAGACCCTTCTACCTTGATAATTTTAACATCTTTGTTGCTGTCGATAAACCGGCCTTCAGATACCGCATCGATGTATTCATCACCGAGACGGATGGTGCCAGAAGGCCTCAGGGCAGTGGTCGTACGGGCAATCTGGCCGATCAGTTCCGGCCGATTCACGGCCGAGACATAGCCATGCTCCGTATCGGTGGCATCGGTCAGGATAATCCGTTTGAACATGTTCAACTTTTTCCCGAAAAATTTCACTAAAATCACCATCCCTGCTGAAGCTACAAGTAATGCAATCAAAATTGCGACCGCTGTTGATTGGACATCTTCACCCGCTAATAGAACACTTCCGATAACAGCGAGTATCCCAAGAATCCCCAGTATACCGCCCGGAACGAAAAATTCCAGCAAGATTAAACCAAGACCGAAGACCAACAGCAAAATCGATTCGTATCCGGCGAGCCCAGCCACTAAATGCCCATAGAAGAATAGCATGAGCGAGAACAAGCCGAAGAATCCTGGTATCCCGACTCCAGGCGTGAACAGCTCAAGGAGCAAGCCGAGACCCGCTACCGACAAGAGAATCGGAACCACAATCGGACTCGTTAGAAAACGCGCCAGCGTCTCGGACCAGTTTTCTTCCACTTGGATAACTTCAGCGCCAGAAAGCCCTTTTACTTCAAGAAGTTCATCGAGAGACGAAACCGTTCCTTCTGAATAGCCGACGTCAAGTGCTTCCTGGGCACCGAGTGTCAACAAGTCACCTTCAGCAGCCCGGTATTCCGGAAGATCGATGCTGGCATCTGCCATCGCTAAAGCAAATTGCGGATCTCGGCCGGAAGATTCTGCAGCGCTTCTCATCGAAGCAAGCCAAGCGGAATTTGCCTTATCGGCAGCTGCGTTGCCCGCTTGGTCAATAACTTGCGCCGCACCCATCCGCCCATTCGGATGCATATAAATTTCATCATTATGCAAGGCTAGAAAAGCGCCAGCCGAGAGGGCGTCCTGGTTGATGAAAGCGAGTGTCTCAAGCTCGGCTTCATCAACTAGTCGGGCAATGCCATCTGCTGCATTGACAAAACCGCCCGGTGTATCGATCTCAAAGATAATTGCTTCCGCACCGGCTTCTTCGGCTTCATCAATACCCCGCTCCAAAAATGACTGCAAGCCCCGCTCCACTTCCGCTTCAATCGGAATGACAAAAACTTTTCCGTTATCCGCCGAGATGGCTGGAATCGCTAAAGCGAATGCGATCACCAGGAACAAAAAGCCGATCCAAGCTTTTTTTCTGCGCACGGCAAGTTCCCCCTCTCCTTCATGAAAACTTTAGGATAATTATGTATACGGATGAAGCGAGCTGCGGTTTCAAAAGTCGGCTTCTTTTTTCATTATAAAGCAATTTTCTCCAAGTTACGATGGAATGCGCTTACATCTTTCTTATTTCGTGACCGTTTTAAGGCGTAAAAAAACCGGAAGCACAAATGTGCTTCCGGTCTTAGCTGTTCGTTGCTATTTTTAAAAGTCATTTAAGATCAAAGTCAATTAAAATTTACGTTTACGCGCAGCTTCTGATTTCAATTTACGTTTCACGCTCGGCTTATCATAATACTCGCGCTTTCTTACCTCTTGCATTGTTCCGGACTTCGAAACAGTGCGTTTGAAGCGGCGAAGAGCATCTTCAATTGATTCGTTTTTACGAACTGTAGTTTTTGACATCTCTTTTTCCCTCCCTCCGAACACACGTTGAAGCAAATAACAACAAGTGTTATATACTAGAAAATTATAACGCATGATTTGACCTTCGTCAATACTTAATAATCGTTGTCTGAAGTGAGGCCTTGCATGATTTGGACTCCTGAACTTGCCCCGATACGAGTCGCTCCGGCTTCGACCATTTTCTCCACATCTTCAAGACTGCGAACACCGCCAGAAGCTTTGACACCGAGATCCGGGCCAACTGTTTCACGCATTAAGCGCACTGCTTCAACTGTTGCACCGCCAGTAGAGAAGCCCGTCGATGTTTTGACAAAATCGGCTCCTGCTTCTTTTGACAAGCGGCTGGCCAATTTGATCTCATCTTCCGTCAACAAGCAGATTTCAAGGATGACTTTTACGATTGCTTTTCCTTTTGCTGCGTTCACGACTGCTTCGACATCTGCTTTCACAACATCTTCCTGGCCGCTCTTCAAAGCACCGATGTTCAAGACCATATCGATTTCGCCTGCGCCTTTTTCGATGGCATCTTTTGTTTCAAACGCTTTTGTTTCAGAAGTCGAAGCACCGAGCGGGAAGCCGATGACCGTGCAGACTTTCACTTCACTTTGCTCAAGATGTTTGGCAGCAAGCGCAACCCACGCCGGATTGACGCAAACGGAAGCAAAGTGATACTCTGCCGCCTCTTTGCAAAGCTGTTCGATTTGCGGGGCTGTAGCTTCCGCCTTCAATAATGTATGGTCGATTAAAGATGCAATATTCGTCATGATTCAGTTCTCCATTCTACTAGTAGGTTTTCTTTCAGACAGGCAAATTGTCCATCACGCGGACAATTTGCCCTTCGTTCATTGGATATCCTGCCTTGGTGATTTTCACCTTGACGATTTTTCCGATCAACGATTCATCGCCGGGAATGGCGACTTTCAAGTAATTATCCGTGTAACCGACAAGTACGCCGCCTGTCAGATGATCTTTTGACTCTTCTTCCGGGATGATTTCCAGAAGCTCGCCTTCATAGCGGCTCGCATAATCCTTCGCCAGTTGGTCGTTCAATTCGATCAGGCGGTGCACGCGTTCGTTTTTAACCGTTTCATCTATCTGGCCATCCATGCGCGCAGCCGGCGTGCCGGTGCGCATTGAATAGGGGAACACATGAAGCTCCGAGAATTTATGGTCACGGATAAAATTGAAGGTCTCCATAAATTCTTCTTCTGTCTCTCCAGGAAACCCGACGATGACGTCTGAAGTGATCGCCAGGTCCGGTAAAGCGTCGCGCAAGCGCTCAAGACGATTGGCGAAGAAGGCCATCGTATATTTGCGCCGCATCCGTTTCAAGACCGTGTCGGAGCCGGATTGTATCGGGATGTGAAGATGCCTCACGACAATTTCGGATTGTTTCAAGACGGCGATCACTTCGTCTGTCAGCTGACTGGCCTCGATCGAAGAGATGCGCAGACGTTTCAACCCTTTCACGTGCTGCTCCAAATCGCGCAACAGCTGCGCCAGGTTATACTCTTTTAGGTCTTCCCCATAGCCCCCCGTATGAATGCCGGTCAAGACGATTTCCTGATAGCCGGCATCGACCAATTGCTGCGCTTGCCGGATGACTTCCTTTGGGTCGCGCGAACGCATCAATCCGCGAGCCCACGGAATGATGCAAAACGTGCAAAAATTATTGCAGCCTTCCTGGATTTTCAACGAAGCACGCGTACGGTCTGTGAATTCGGGCACGTCCAATTCTTCGTAGACGCGATTCTTCATGATATTGCCCACGGCGTTGATTGGTTTGCGCTCAGCGCGGTATTGTTCGATGTATTCCAGGAGCTTTGTTCGGTCTTGCGTGCCGACGACGATATCGACACCGGGAATTGCCATGATTTCAGCGGGTGAAGTCTGGGCATAGCAGCCCGTGACGCAAATGACCGCATCCGGATTCGAGCGAACGGCACGGCGTATCACTTGGCGGCTCTTTTTATCACCTGTGTTGGTAACGGTGCAAGTATTGATAACATAAACATCAGAAAGACGTTCAAACTCAGTGCGCTCATAACCCTGTACTTTGAATAACTGCCAAATCGCTTCAGTTTCATAATGGTTCACTTTGCAACCTAAAGTATGAAATGCGACTGTTGACATCAAGTGCCACCTCTTTCATTCAAATTCATAGGATATTGCAGACAATGCATAAAGCGGAGCCGTCTCTGTGCGCAAAATGCGCGGCCCAAGTGAGGTAAACAATGCGCCAGCTTCCTTAAGTGCGGCCGCTTCCGTTTCCGAAATGCCGCCTTCCGGGCCGAAAATAAGCAAGATTGAGTCTTTATCATACAATGATTCCAGAATTTCGGCAAACCGCCTACCGCCGCTCTTTTTCGCCTCTTCTTCGTAGGCGACGATGACCACATCGTAATTTTTTGCAGCATTCGTCAGTTGTTTGAAACTGTGGACCGTATGTATGGCAGGAATGCGGCTGCGATGCGATTGCTCAGCCGCTTCCTGGGCGATTTTCTTTAATCGCTCGATTTTTTTTTCGCTTTTGGCGCCGTCCCATTTGACGATCGAACGCTCAGCCGAATAGGGCAGCAATGCACTCATCCCGAGTTCTGTCGCTTTTTGAGTAATCAGCTCGAGCTTATCGCCTTTCGGGAGACCGCAGGCAATCGTCACTCGTTTCGGCAATTCGCTCCGGTCCTCGAGCTCTCGAATGAGCTTGACTTGAACAGCTAAGTCAATATCCGTAATTTCTGCCACATAGACGTGACCGGCAACAACAGCAATCAATTGTTCTCCAACTGATTGGCGCATTACTTTAGCGATATGCTTGGCGTCGTCTCCTGTGATTGTTAAATGACCATCGAGAGCTTCTTTATCTTCTAAAAAATATCGTTGCATGGTCACACCCCATCATAGCGGTTTTTTTGAAATGATTGTAACCCAGTCTTCCATCATCATGATGTCTTCGATAATGAAGCCTGAAGCTTCAAGCGCTTGTTTTACATCATTTTTCTTCTGAACGATGATGCCGGACGTGATGTAGATTCCGCCTGGTTTAACTGCCAGGTAAGCGTCATCTGTAAAGGACATGATGATCTCAGCGAGTATGTTCGCCACGACCACGTCCGCCGGGTCGTCGATCGCTTCGAGCAAGTTGCCGTGGAATACATGGACGCGATCTTGTACTTTATTTAATTTGACGTTCAGCCCCGCTGCTTTCACTGCAATTTCATCGAGATCCAGTGCTCTGACCGATGCTGCTTCAAGCAAGGCTGCACCGATTGCAAGCACGCCGGAACCGGTTCCGACATCGATCACCGTGTTTCCTTTATCGACATGCTTTTCGAGCGCTTGCAGGCTCATGACAGTAGTCGGATGCGTTCCAGTACCAAACGCCATGCCTGGGTCGAGTTCAATGATCAGCTCATCGCTTGAAACTGGGTGATAGGTTTCCCATGTCGGCACGATGGTGAATCTTTTGGAAATTTTTACGGGGTGGTAATACTTTTTCCAAGACGTTGCCCAGTCTTCTTCGTTTACTTCACTGATCGTGACAACGTTGCGCCCGACATTGATGTTGTATTCCGCAAGACTGTTGATGGCCAGTTTGATGCCTTCAACGGCTTCTCCGAGAAAGCTATTGACCGGTAAATACGCTTTCAAAATGACGCCTTCTGTCGGAAAATCTTCAGGATCAAGCGAATAAATTTCACCGAATACATCTTCGCGGTCTTTCGTCAGATCTTCGGAATCCTCGATGACGACTCCGCTCGCCCCTGCTTCATGCAGAATGTTGGAAATTGATTCAATCGCTTCGTTCGTTGTATGAATCGACAGCTCAGACCATTTCACTTACGACCAGCTCCTTTATCAAACAATTATGTAACAGACAGAAAACTCCCTGTTGCACGGGGAGTTTTCCATTTGTCCAAGGCTCTATCTGCCTATTAATCACCTTTGATGGTTCTTTTGATTTTATCGAACAATGAACTGCTTTGCTCTTCTGGAATGTCTCCGGAAATTTCGGCAAACTCGCGCAGCAATTGTTTCTGCTTTTCGTTCAACTTGGTCGGCACTTTCACTTTAATCGTGATGTGCTGATCGCCGACGCCATAGCCGTGGACATTTTGTACACCTTTTCCGCGCAGACGGAAACGGGCGCCATTCTGCGTCCCGGCTGGAATTTTCAGTTTGACTTTTCCGGAAACTGTCGGCACTTCGATTTCGTCACCGAGCGCTGCTTGCGGATAGGTAATTGGCAATTCCAAATGGATGTCATCGCCGTCACGTTCGAAATGCTGATGCGGTTTGACGCGGAACAGCACATAAAGATCTCCAGCAGGCCCACCGTTGAACCCTGGTCCGCCTTGCCCCGAAACGCGCAATTGCTGCCCGTCATCGACGCCCGCTGGTACTGTTACTTTGATCTTCTTGAGCTTTCTCACTTTGCCTGCACCACGGCATGTCGTGCATTTTTCTTCGATGATCTGGCCGGTGCCTTCACAGTGATGGCAAGCGCGGCGGTTGACCATGCGGCCGAATGGCGTATCTTGCGCAACATTCAACTGGCCAGTGCCTTCACAATAAGGGCACGTCTTCTTGCTCGTTCCAGGCTTCGCCCCTGAACCGTCGCATGTTTCGCATGTTTCATCTTTCGGGATTTCAATTTCTGTCTCCTGGCCGAACACTGCATCCAGAAAGTCGATGGTCATGGAATATTGAAGATCATCGCCTTTTCTAGGTGCATTCGGGTCGCGACGGCGCGTGCCGCCTCCGAAAAACGTGCTGAAAATATCATCAAATCCGAAGCCTTCTGCCCCGCCAAATCCGCCGCCTCCGAAGCCTTGGTTTGGATCTTGGTGGCCAAACTGATCATACTGGGCGCGTTTTTGCTCATCGCTCAATACTTCGTAGGCTTCTTTGACTTCCTGGAACATCTCGGAAGCATTTGCTTCCTTGTTGATGTCCGGGTGATATTGTTTGGAAAGCTTTCGGTACGCTTTCTTGATTTCCTCTTTTGAAGCATCCTTAGAAACGCCAAGGACTTCGTAATAGTCTCGCTTATTCATAGGTCACTCTCCCTCTTGCAGTCAACTGTAATTGTACACGGTTTAAATTGCGCTTGCAAAGACATTGAAAAAGCCAAAGCAGTTGCTTTGCTTTGACTTTTTCGGCCTTGCATATCTTACTTGTCTTTGTCGTCGTTTACTTCTTCAAAATCAGCATCGACAACGCCGTCGTCATTTCCTTGCTGAGCTTCGCCTTCAGCGCCTTGCTGGTTCTGGGCTGCTTGCTCATATGCTTTCATGGCAAAGCCTTGAAGAAGCTCTTGCAATTTATCTTTTTTCGTGCGGATATCTTCGATGTCTGTACCTTCTAGCGCGGTTTTCAACTCATCGCGTGCTGCTTCCGCTTGTTTCTTCTCGTCTTCAGAAACCGCTTCACCAAGATCTTCGATTGTTTTATCTGTCGTAAAGACTGCTTGGTCTGCTTCGTTGCGAAGTTCTACTTCTTCTTTGCGCTTCGCATCTGCTTCAGCATTTTCTTCCGCTTCTTTCACCATACGGTCGATTTCATCATCCGTAAGTGTTGTGTTGGATTGGATCGTGATCGTTTGTTCTTTTTGCGTGCCAAGATCTTTCGCTTTTACACTGACGATGCCGTTTTTATCGATATCGAAGCTGACTTCGATTTGCGGCACGCCGCGCGGTGCTGGCGGAATATCTGCCAATTGGAAACGGCCGAGTGTTTTGTTATCGGCTGCCATTGGGCGTTCGCCTTGCATGACGTGAATATCGACTGCCGGCTGGTTGTCCGCTGCAGTAGAGAATGTTTGTGATTTGGATGTCGGAATCGTCGTGTTGCGTTCAATCAATTTCGTGAACACGCCGCCCATTGTTTCGATACCAAGAGATAGTGGCGTAACGTCAAGTAATACTACGTCTTGAACATCGCCAGTCAATACGCCGCCTTGTACAGCTGCGCCCATTGCGACAACTTCGTCTGGGTTAACGCCTTTATGCGGGTCTTTGCCTGTTTCTTTTTTAACTGCCTCTTGAACAGCCGGGATACGTGTAGATCCACCGACCAAAATGACGCGGTCTAGTTCAGATGCGGAAACGCCTGCATCTTTCAAGGCTTGGCGAGTTGGCCCCATCGTGCGTTCGACTAGAGAAGAAGTCAACTCGTCGAATTTCGCGCGGGATAGGCTCATTTCCATATGAAGCGGTCCTGCTTCACCGGCTGTAATAAATGGAAGTGAAATTTGAGTTGTTGTTACGCCTGATAAATCTTTTTTCGCTTTTTCAGCAGCATCTTTCAAGCGTTGTGTCGCCATTTTGTCTTTTGACAAGTCAATGCCGTTTTCTTTTTTGAATTCCTGGACTAAATAATCGATGATCAATTTATCAAAATCATCGCCGCCCAGACGGTTGTCGCCGGCAGTTGATTTTACTTCGAACACGCCGTCGCCAAGTTCAAGGATCGAGACGTCAAATGTACCGCCGCCAAGGTCATAGACCAAGACTGTTTCGTCTTTTTCCATTTTATCTAGGCCGTAAGCAAGCGCTGCTGCTGTCGGCTCGTTGATGATACGTTCCACTTCAAGGCCAGCAATGCGGCCAGCGTCTTTAGTCGCTTGGCGTTCTGCATCGTTAAAATATGCCGGTACCGTGATGACGGCTTTTGTTACTTTCTCGCCGAGATAATCTTCTGCATAGCCTTTGATGTATTGAAGGATCATCGCTGAAACTTCTTGCGGCGTGTATTCTTTGCCTTCAGCCGTTACTTTTTCCTGTGTGCCCATCAAGCGTTTGACAGATTGGATCGTGTTCGGGTTTGTGATGGATTGGCGTTTCGCTACTTCACCGACTTGGCGTTCGCCGTTTTTGAACGATACGACCGATGGTGTTGTGCGGTTGCCTTCTGGATTTGGGATGATTTTTGGCTCGCCGCCTTCTAACACTGCGACTGCTGAGTTTGTTGTACCTAAGTCAATTCCGATAATTTTGCTCATTTAAAATTCCTCCATTAACATTAGATTCTTGAATTTCAATTATTCGTTTACTTTTACCATTGCCGGGCGGAGCACTCTGCCATTGAGGGTATACCCCTTTTGAAGCTCCTGTAACACCGTTCCCGGTTCGCTGTCTGCATCGCTTTCTTGCATAACCGCTTGATGGAAATGAGGGTCGAATGGTTCACCGACTGCTTTGATCTCTTCTAAGCCTTCCGACGCGACAGCGTCAGCCAAAGATTTTTTGACCATTTCAAGGCCCTTCAGAAGTGAGGCGGATTCTTCGCTCTTCGTTTCTACTGCAAGTGCACGGTCAAAATTATCCATGACCGGCAAAAGATCCGTCAACAATGATTGGGAACGGAATTGCTTTGCCAATTCCTGGTCTTTTTTAGCCCGCCGCTTAAAGTTGTCGTAATCTGCCAAAAGACGCAAGTATTTGTTCTGCTCTTCTTCAAGTTGTGCTTGAAGTACGGCTTTTTCATCTACTTGCTCTTCCGCTTGCGCTTGTTCAGTTGACTCGACAGTCCCCGGTTCTGCTGCTTCAGCGGTTTCTGTCGATTCGTTCACAGCACCTTGTTCTTCTTGTTGTGCAGTTTCCTGCTCTAGGGCTTGTTGTTTGATGGTTTCTTTTTCATTCGACAAAATATGTGCCTCCTTTGGTTCACTTTCCTTGGAACAGCCGTGTCAGCTCTTTCGATAAATCGCCGCTAACGTAATCCAGCAGCGAGACGATTCGGCGGTAATCCATTCTTTTCGGCCCGACAATCGCAATGGAGCCCATTTGCTCGTCTCCAATATCATAAGATACCGTGATGACCGAGCAATCTTCCATAGCTGCCAGTGCATTTTCCGAACCGATGCGGATTTGAAGCCCTTGAGCGCCGATTGGCAGGATTTCAGGAATGTGCTTCCCTTCTTCCATCACATTCATCAGCTCACGGATTTTTTGGATATCATGGAAATCCGGCTGCTTCAAAATATTCAGCTTGCCTCCATAATACACATTATCCGCTCGCGGAAGCAGCAATGCCTGCTTGAACGTACGGAACAATTCCCCGTAACGTTCGATATGCTGGCGCAAAAGAGCGAGCGTTTCCTGCTCGAGGCGTTTGTGCAGATCGTACAAGGAAACACCGATGAGCCGCTCGTTCAAGATATTGACCATCTTTTCGATATCGGATGGATCCAGGTCCGGCGGGATGGAGAATACCCGATTTTCCACATGGCCCGAGTCGGTGACGATAATCGCCACCGCCATTCCAGGCGACAAGGGCACGATCGACAATTTCTTGACGATGTGTTTACGAATATCCGGCCCGAGCAGAATCGACGTATAATTCGTCAATTCGGACAGGATGCCAGCCGAGCGTTTGATGATCTCCTCGGTTTCGTTCACTTTTTCTTCGAAAACCGAACGCAGCTGGACAATGTCCTGCTGCGGTACTGGATTCGGCGTCAGCAAATGGTCTACATAATAGCGGTAGCCTTTTTGGGACGGAATCCTTCCCGAAGATGTATGAGTCTTTTCGAGGTAGCCCTGGCCTTCAAGCTCAGCCAATTCATTGCGAATAGTCGCCGAACTGGAAGTGATGCCCGGCTTTTTAGCTAGTTGGTTCGATCCTACCGGCTGCGCTGATTGGATATAATCATCGACTGTCACTTTCAAAATGAGCAGCTGCCGTTCTGTTAACATGATCATCACCTCTGTTAGCACTCTATCAGTTCGAGTGCTAAGACTACACTAAAATTACCAAATCTTTTTTTACTTGTCAACGGAAGCGCTTCTTTATGACAGCAAAAACTGCTCGAAAACTTCATTGCCGACGAACCGGCCTTTATGCGTCAACTTGACACGGCCTTGTTCGACCGCCAAATTGCCTTTCGCTTGTTCTTTTTGGAGAATCTCGCCGTACACTGTTTCCAGCGGTGCGCCGAACTTTTCTTCGAAATGGGCGATATCAACACCGGCCGTTTTGCGAAGGCCGAGGAACATCTCTTCTTCCATCTGCGCCTTGATGCTGACGTGTGTCGCATCGAGCACTGGCCGTTCCCCTAATTCCAATGGCTCCATGTATTTTTTTAATGGTCCGTGATTGGAATAGCGGACGCCGTTCACATAGCCGTGAGCGCCAGCGCCGACACCGATGTATTCTTCATTGTCCCAGTAAAGTAGGTTGTGGCGGGATTCATGGCCAGGCTTTGCGAAATTGGAAATTTCGTATTGATGCAAGCCATGCTTTTCCATTTCACTCATGAGGCGTTCATACATATCGCCTTCTAAATCTTCGGTCACTGTATTGAGCTTGCCTTTGACCATCAAATTGTAGAACACCGTTTTCGGTTCAATGATCAGCGAGTACGCCGAGAAATGCGGCATGCCAAATGAAAATGCACGCTCGAGTGTTTCATCCCATTGCGCCATCGTCTGTCCTGGCAGCCCGTACATCAAGTCAAAACTGATATTACGAAAGCCGACTTCGCGCGCAGTTTCCACGGCACGGAGCACATCCTCATTGGCATGCGTGCGCCCGAGCCGCTTCAATAAATCTTGGTCGAAGGTCTGGACGCCCATGCTGAGACGGTTGACGCCGCCTTTATACAGCACTTCCATTTTTTCGCGCGTCAGTTCATCTGGATTGGCTTCTGAGCTCCACTCGACATCTTTTGCCATCGGAACATACTGATGTACCAAATCGAGCAAACGCTGCAATTGTTCCGGCGTCAGCGCTGTCGGCGTCCCGCCGCCGAGAAACACGGTCTCCAGCGGTTCATTTAATGCGCCTTGTTGTTTCCACATGGCCAATTCCTTGCCGATCGATTCGATATAGGCATCCACTGGCTGGTCTTTAAAAAACACTTTATTGAAATCACAGTAAAAACAAATCTGGTGGCAGAATGGGATATGGATATACATGCCTTTTACCATAAAAATCCTTCTTTCTAATAGGAAAAGGAGGCAGAAAAAACCGCCTCCTTTTTTCGTTTATTTGGATTGGTCATCCATTTTGAGAACAGCCATGAATGCTTCTTGAGGAACTTCCACGGAACCAACTTGCTTCATCCGCTTTTTCCCTTCCTTCTGTTTGTCGAGAAGTTTACGTTTACGGGAAATATCGCCGCCATAGCATTTTGCAAGGACGTTTTTACGGATTGCGCTGATGGTTTGGCGGGCAACGATCTTCTGGCCGATGGCGGCTTGGATCGGAACTTCAAACTGTTGGCGCGGAATCAAAGTCTTCAATTTGTCGACGATGATTTTCCCGCGTTCGTATGCAAAATCCCTATGGACAATAAAGCTCAAGGCATCGACTTTTTCGGCATTCAGAAGAATGTCCATTTTCACCAATTTAGAATCTTTATAGCCGATCAATTCATAATCGAACGAGGCATAACCTTTCGTTCCCGATTTCAATTGGTCGAAGAAATCATAGACGATTTCCGCAAGCGGCAATTCGTAAATGATGCTGACGCGTGAGTTGTCGAGGTAATCCATCGTCATGAAATTGCCGCGCTTCTGTTGGCAGATTTCCATGACGGCGCCGACGAAATCGTTCGGGACCATGACAGTCGCTTTGACATATGGCTCTTCGACATATTCAATCTTTTGCGGGTCCGGCATCATCGCCGGGTTATCAATGTTAAGCACTTCCCCGTCCGTCATATGGACGTGATAGATAACACTTGGTGCCGTCGTGATCAAATCGATATTGAATTCACGTTCAATTCGCTCCTGGATGATCTCCATATGCAACAGGCCAAGGAATCCACAGCGATAGCCGAAGCCAAGCGCTTGTGAGGATTCAGGCTCGAATTGCAAGGCGGCATCATTCAGTTCCAATTTTTCCAGTGCATCGCGCAAGTCATTGTATTTCGATGTATCGATCGGATACATCCCGCAGTATACCATCGGGTTCAAGCGGCGGTAGCCTGGCAGTGCTTCTTGTGCCGGGTTGTCCGCAAGCGTGATGGTATCCCCAACACGTGAATCCGCGACGTTTTTAATTGAAGCGGTCAAAAAGCCAACATCGCCGACAGTCAATTCGTCGCGCAACGTCACTTTCGGTGTGAAGACACCGGCTTCAACGACGTCAAACTCTTTGCCGCTCGCCATCATCTTGATTTTGTCGCCTGGTTTGACGGTACCTTCCATGATCCGGATATACGCAACCACGCCGCGATAAGGATCATACAATGAATCAAAGATCATCGCTTTAAGCGGCGCTGACGGGTCTCCTGTCGGCGGCGGAACTTTTGCAACGACTTGTTCAAGAATCTCTTCGATGCCGATTCCTGCTTTAGCAGAAGCCAGCACTGCTTCGGACGCATCTAAGCCAATGACATCTTCAACTTCCTGGCGCACGCGCTCAGGGTCTGCTGCAGGCAAATCGATTTTATTGATGACCGGAAGAATCTCGAGATCGTTGTCGAGTGCCAAATAGACATTGGCCAATGTCTGCGCTTCAATGCCTTGTGCAGCATCGACGACCAGTACCGCACCTTCACATGCTGCGAGGCTGCGTGATACTTCGTACGTGAAATCGACGTGGCCCGGCGTGTCGATCAAGTGCATAATGTATGTTTCTCCGTCTTTTGCGGTATAATTCAGCTGGACGGCGTTCAATTTGATGGTAATTCCCCGCTCCCGCTCCAAATCCATGGAGTCGAGCAATTGGGATTTCATTTCGCGTGCTGTCAGCGCATTCGTTCTTTCCAAAATGCGGTCGGCCAGCGTCGATTTCCCGTGATCGATGTGCGCGATGATGGAAAAGTTGCGGATCTTTTGTTGTCTCGCTAATCTCTGTTCTTGGTCCATTTTCTTCACTCCCATATAAACTACTTTGAATTATAGCAGTCAAGTGGGTATTGGGCAATGAATGACCGCATAAAGGTTTCAGTGTCAAGGGAAACTTCTTTCCACGTAACTATTGCATTCGGCCGTCCAATTTGATAAAATAACTTTTGTTGTATAGAGACACTGAAGAGCAAGGGCTTGCACCTGTCGCTCAAATTGTCTAGGAGGTGAAAGATATGCCAAACATTAAATCTGCAATCAAACGTGTTCGCACGAACGATACGAAAAATGCTCAGAACACATCTGTTAAAACTGCAATGCGTTCTTCTGTGAAAAAAGCTGAGAAAGCTGTAGCTAATAATGAAGAAAACAAAGGGGATTCCCTTAAAGCAGCAATCAAACAAGTTGAGAAAGCAGCTTCTAAAGGTTTGATCCACAAAAACACTGCTGCCCGTAGAAAATCAAGCCTCATGAAAAAAGCGTAAATCGCATCAAAAAGCCGGTCCCCAATTGGGCCGGCTTTTTTCTGTGCAAAAAATGCCGCCCCATTGAGTGGGCAGCATCTCGTTCACGTCGTCATTGCATATTCAAGAGGATTGCTTCGTGTGACTGGCGCGTTTCATGAGGAAGAATTCCAACACCCGCTCCCTGTTGCCGGAAACGGTTTTTAATTGCAAGTCGATGTCTGCCAAATCACCGAGCACTTGAAGCAAGCGGGCTTCCGAAATCTGGCGGCGCTTTTCCACCAATAACTTGACGCGATAAGGATGCGCTTTGAGTTGTTTGGAGATTTGCTGCGCGTGATAGCCTTTTTTCTGCAAGTAATAGACATGCACCATAAAGCGGATCTGTGACGCGAGAAGCGCAGCAAGTGCGACCGGCTCTTCCTTTTGGCGCAACAGGTCATAGTAGACGCTGAGCGCCGTCTGGATGTCCCCGTCGAGATAAGCCTGCAGCATCTTGAAGGCATCCTGCTCAAGTGTACGTGCCGTCATGTCTTCGATAAGCGCTTCTGTAATCTCTTCTTCTTCCGAGCCGAGGTATAAAGACATTTTCTCGATTTCCGAAGCGAGCAAGGTTAAATTGGTGCCTGCCATTTCTATGAGCTTTTGCGCACTTTGGCGCTCCAATGTCTTGCCATGGGATTTGGCCTCATGCGCAATCCAGCTTTCCAATTCATGCGGCTGCAGCGATTTCGCTTCGATGAGCACGACATTCTTTTTCATCAACTTGACGATCTTTTTGCGTTCATCCAATTTTTCATACGGCGCTACGAAAATTGTCACGCTTGTTGACGGGGGATTCTCAAGCCACACTTCCAAGGACTTGAGGTCATGATTGATTTTCTCTTTCCCCCGTTCTGCCGCTTTCAAGAACGAAGCATTGCGCGCGATGATCAGCTTGCGATCGCTGAAAAACGGAATCGTGTCTGCCTCTTCGAGCACATGGCCAACGGGTACTTCGTCCAAGTCGAAATTGGAGACATCCGTCTCTCCCGCCTCCGCCATCTGCGCTTTTAGCAATTCGATTGTCTTGGTGATGAAATAACCTTCTGTCCCGACAATCAAGTACACCGGATCGATTTTATCTGCGCGTATTGACTTCCAAATTGATGTAATCATACGATTCACTCCCTCTTCCCTTAACTATACCGGATTTCTTCGCATCGGTCTGCCTCGCAGGACAAGTCTGCTTTTGACAGTTGTGTGACGTCGGCTAAAATTGACGGACATTGTTTAGTTCGATATGGATTTTTCGCTTTTATTCCCTTATAATAAAATCAACTAGGAGGGATTTTCAATGAATGAATTTGAACAGAACGTTCAGTCCAAACGCAACGATGCCATCGATGCAGGGATGGGCTTCGTCGTTTCCTTTGGTTTCTTCGCACTTATTTTCATCATCGCTGGCGTCGTGCAATTCGTAGCCCGCTGATTACAAAAAAGCCCCGGCATAAGCCGGGGCTTTTTTTATTTTCGGCTGGTGTCGACCGTTACGCGACTGTCTTCAATGACCATGTGGATCGTTCCGTTCTCGGCTGTCGACACAAGCGGCAAGTCCAATTCACCAAAACGTGCTGTCACTTCTGGGCTCGGATGGCCGTAGCGATTGTCAATCCCTGCGGAAACGACCGAAACTTGAGGACGCAAGGCTTCCAGAAAAGCTTGTGAGCTCGAGGTCTTGCTTCCGTGGTGCCCGACTTTCAGCACCGTTATGTTCGCTAACTGTTCACCGTGGCGCTCAATCACCCGGGATTCACCTTCACCCTCCAAATCCCCCGTAAAGACAAAACGCTGCCGCTGATGCTCCATCAGCAACACCAGCGAATCATCATTGCCCTCGTACAAGTCATCCTCCGGCGATAAATACGTGAATTGTGTTTCGCCCACTTGCCAGCCTGCGCCGCTCTTCGGCAACTCCACATGCGCTTTGCGGGCAAACGGCGCGAGTTCTGTCATCAAAGCATTCGCTCCAGAGCCAGGCGTAATATGCAGACGCTCCACAGCTAATTCTTCAAAGACTTCATCCGCTCCTTCAGCATGATCTGCATCAGGATGGCTCAAAATAAAAAGATCGACGCTCGCGATGCCGCGCCCTTTCAAATACGGCACGACCGTTTGCCGACCCACTTCAAACGAACGGCGTCTTTGCTGGAATGTTTCCCCGTCAAACCGCAGCACTCCGCCGGCATCAATCAAATACACCGCCCTGCGATACGGCAGTTCAATCAATGCGCTGTCTCCCTGTCCGACGTCGATAAAACTGACGTGAAGCCTAGGGTCTATATATGGCTTTACCGTCAGCAGCAATGCAGGAATAAGCAGGATGAGCAATAACCGCAGACGGAAGCGTTTTTCCGCCTGGACGAAAAACAGCAAAACGCTGGCAGCCATTAACAACAGCCAGCCAACAGACGGCCTGCCAGGCGTCCAAACTTGATGCGGCAATCCCGCCAAAGATGAAGTCAGCCGTTCAATCGAGCTGCGCAGCGGCTCGTAAACCGTGAAGAGCAGGCTATCAATGCCCAACGGCAAAAATGTCGCCGCCAATAAAATGAAGTTCGCCGGCAAAATCACCAACGTGAACAACGGTACATAGATGGCATTTACAAAAAATGAAGATAGGGAGATTTCAAAAAAGTGGAGCAGCAATAGAGGATATAAGGACAGCTGGGAGACGGCCGTGACAATCAAGCCGCTTTTTAAAAAAGAAGCCCCTTCCATCAATTTCAGCGAGGCGATGATCCCGAAACTCGCCCCATATGACAATTGAAAACCGATATCCTGCAACAGGCCGGGATCCATCCATAAAAACAAGATAAAGCTCATCGACAAAGCTTGAATGGCTGATACATGCAGCCCGAAAAGCTTTGAGCCCAGCACCAATGCCACCATAGCGCAAGCCCGCATAACCGACGGTGCAGCTCCAGCAAATACCGCATAAAGCGGCAGCATAACCAGCAATAACACCGTCGCGCTTTCTTTCCTGACCCGCAAGCGCAGCAAAATAAAATAAATCATGCCAGTGACGATGCCGACATGCAAACCGGATATTGCAAAGAGGTGGGTAATGCCGAGCGTCCGCTGAATTCTGGCCTGTTCAGCATCCATGCCGCTGCGATCCCCAAGCAGAAGAGCTTGCGCTTCCATGGCCAACGACTCTGGGAAGGAATTCTCGATGTGTTCAATCAACTCACTGCGCTGGCCAGCCAAACGTGCACGCAGTCCAGCTCTAGATGCCGCCGACTCGAGCGTTTCGATCTCAAGCATCCCTGATGCATTATGTCGTTTCAGATAGCCCGCCATATCAAATGCGTATTGATGGGCAGGCTTTCTCGGCTCCGCATATTTTCCCGCCACTCGCAGTATTGCTGATGGGCCGAGCGCCTGCAATCGCTGCTGTTCTACAGCCGAACGGATTCGGTAGCTGGCATATATGATTTGGCCGGAACGGGCAGATGCAAATCCCGACAAGCGGTCGCCGTCGATTGTCATTTCATCGAAAACGAGAACCTCTTGAATGTCTCCGGTTAATAATGGCCCTTCCACCAGTCGAGTATCCATATTAATGTAAGAAATCAATGACACCGCAAAAACAATCGCCAGCCAACTACCGGCTTCTTTCCGGTATATCATCCAACAAAAAAGCAGCACCATGAGCAAAAGCTTATCAGCTGAGCCATGTGCTGCTTGTGCAGCAATTGCCGTCGCAATTGCTGCATAGAGAAATAACGCTTCCGTTAAACGATAAGTTCTCCGAATAATTCCTTCACCCGTTCTTTATAATGGGACAACTCTTCTTCGCTCGCCCCTTTTGCACCAAGCTTGTCAATCAATTCCATATACAGCGAGGTTTTCTCTACGCTAAGGAAATCAATCGTTCGTTCGTCGAACACCACTTGGATCACTTCAACATTTGCCTGTTCCAGCAGTTCGATCGCGTACTCATGATTTTTATAATCCGCCGCATAATACAGGCGCGAAATACCCGCCTGAATAATGGATTTCGTGCATTGGAGGCAAGGGAAATGACTGACATACATATCGGCGCCGCTGACGCTGACTCCGTATTTTGCGCATTGCAATAATGCATTCATTTCCGCATGAATGGTCCGCACGCAATGATTATCGACGACATAGCAGCCTTTATCGATGCAATGGTCCCCACCGGAAATCGAGCCGTTATAGCCACCGGCCATGATGCGCCGGTCGCGTACAATCGTCGCTCCGACAGCCAGCCGCGTGCACGTGCTTCTTAGCGCTAAAAGATGGCTTTGAGCCATAAAAAATTGATCCCACGTTATTCGCTTCATCTGATTGCCTCCTGCTATTTCGTTAAATTAAGTGTAGCAGAGGCAGTTGTTTCGTCAAGGGTCGTCCGTCCCTATCTGACACGGACCAATTCTTTCAATTGTTCGAAGCTCTTTTCGCCGATGCCTGTCACGTCCATCAATTGTTCGGTGCTTTCGAAAGGACCGTTTTCAGTCCGGTGCGCTACGATTGCCGCTGCTTTAGCCGGGCCGATCCCGGGAAGTTCGGTCAACTCGTCTTCTGTTGCCGTATTCAAATTAATAAGGCCCGGTTCTGCGCTGCCTCCAGGCGTTGCATTTGGCAGCTCAGAGCTTTCTTCGCCTTGTTTTGGCACGTAGACCGCTGATTCATCCAGCACGATGACTGCCAGATTGATCGAGCGGCTGTCTGCTTCTGGCAAAAAGCCTCCGGCAGCTTCGATGGCATCATTGATGCGCGACCCGGCAGGCAATTCATACAAGCCCTCTTGTTGAACAGCGCCCTTCACGTCGATCATGACGCTTGTCGGGGGTGTGGCATCGGTTTCTGCTGGCGTAGCTTGTTCGGTAGTTTCGGAAGTGAGTTCGTCGAGGCGTGTAGCCTCAGGGGGTTCGTGCAGGAGAAAGAAATAGAGAAGCGCCAAAACCGCGGCAATTGGGACAACGATGCGGCCGTATTTGGCAAGTTGCGGAGACAGATTCAGTGGGCATCCCTCGTTTCTGCAGAAAGCAAACAGCTGAAGCTGTCTGAATTATATAATAACGGCCGATCAAATGTCCATCTTTCCATGAAAAAACCCACATATAAAAATATGCGGGTTTGGTGTTGCTGATTATTTTTTCGCGCGGAAAAAGATCCGTTCGCTTTCGTCGTTAGGTGCATCCGCAGTGAAATCAGCAGTCACTGATTCCACCGTGAATCCCGCTTCTGTGAGCCATTGTTTGTACACGTCGATGGGGAAAGTCCGTTGTTCATGCGTTTCTTCAAAACGTTCGAACATCCAGCCTTCACGCACGAAAAACGTTAAATCATGAATGACGCTGTGAGGAGCTGAGCCTTTTTCCGTGTGCCACATATAAGCAAGATCTTCCCCGTCGTAAACGAATGGGCTATTCATGAAGATCTCGTCGATTTTGAACACCGAGTGGACATCGAAAAAGAAATATCCGCCCGGATTCAACGCAGCATAAACTTGTTCGAACGTTTTTTTGACCTGCTCTTCTTTCGCTAAATAATTCAAGGAATCGATCGCGATCGTCACGGCATCAAAGCCTTCTAAACCTTCTAGATTGTCCATGGACAATTGAAGCACCGGAATCTCCTGCCCTGATTCTTTAAAGCGATTCTGCGCAACTGTGAGCATGTCAGCGGATAAATCACTCGCCGTCACGTCATAGCCGAGTTCAGCCATCAATTCAGATAGCACCCCGGTTCCGCACGCAAGATCGAGTACAGATCCGGAACGCATCGTTTCTGCAATCCATTCCACATATTGTTCGTATGGAATATCTTCCATCAAGTCGTCGTAGACCGCCGCAAACCGTCCGTAGTTCATACTTCGAGCTGCGGGGCGTCGCGCCATAGACGCTCTAGGTTATAGTAAGAGCGTTCATCGCGGTGGAACACATGTGCCACGACATCGCCAAGGTCAACTAAGACCCAACGAGCTGCATCGAAGCCTTCGATACTTTTGACTTCATAGCCGGCTTCTCCAGCTTTATCCATCAATTCACGGGCGATCGACTGTACTTGACGGTCCGAGTTCGCGCTGCAGATCAGGAAATAATCCGCCAAAAGCGAAATCCCTTCCATATTCAATACAACGATATCTTCTGCTTTTTTATCCTCTGCGGCTTGGTACGCCACTTGCAATAATGTATCTTTAGTCATTCTTCACGTTCCCTTTCTGTTGCTCAAAATGCTCTAGGCATTTCAAGGAATCCGGATAAACCGGCTGATTTTTTGATGCGAGAAATTCGATCGATTGCCGGATCGAGGCTTCCATCAAGCGATCGAGGCCATCATGTTTCATGGCTCTCAACCGGTCAACTCCCGGAAACTTGCGGCTCGGCTCAATCATATCTGCAATGTAAATGATTTTTTCAAGATCCGACATGCCTGCACGCCCTGTCGTATGATAGCGGATGGCGTCAAGGATTTCTTCCTCTTCGACACCGAATTCATAGGAAGCAAGATAAGCGCCAACCGGGGCATGCCATAATTCGTGATGATAGTCGAGCAATAAAGGATCCATGTTTTCTTTTTCGATAATGCTTTGCATCCACTCACGGTCGGCGAATTTCGCCACGTCATGGAGGATCGCCGCAATACGCGCTTGCTCTTCTGGCACATTATAATGCTTCGCGAGCGCAACCGCCGTATTCATCACGCCCAACACATGGTTAAAGCGTTTTTCAGGAAGGCGTTCTTTCACTTTTTGGAGCATCAGGCTCGGGTCCATATAATCGCTCCTTCCGGATATAAGTTTCCACTTGTTCGGGAACGAAAAAAGTCAATGGCTTGCCGGCCACGACGCGCTCCCGCAGCATCGTCGATGACAAATGCATTTCAGGGGAATCGATCATCATCACCGGATATTCCGTTTCAGCGATATAACCCGGCCGTCCGATGCCGATAAACTGGACCAATTCAGCCAGCTTGTCGATACGGTGCCAAGTATGTAGGCTTTCGACCATATCGCCGCCGATAATGAAATAAAATTCGCATCCCGGCTCCCGTTCGAGGAGCTTGACCATCGTCTCGTACGTATACGAGACCCCGCCGCCTGACACTTCAATGTCTTCAAGGCGGAAATGGGCCTGTCCCTCGATGGCCAGTCGTGTCATCTCGACGCGCGTCTCTGTATCGATGCCGCTTGATTCCTTGTGAGGGGCGATGGCATTCGGCATGAAACGCACTTCGTCCAAGCCCAGGGCGTAATAGGCTTCATTCGCCATGATCAAATGGCCAAAATGCGGCGGGTTGAACGTGCCGCCGAGAATGCCGATTTTGCGTTTATTCACGGAAGCTCAATCCGCTTATTGTTGACGGACGCTTTGTACAAAACGACAGTATGGCCGATCAATTGCACCAATTCCGCTTTTGTTCCGTCTGCCAGATGCTTGGCCACTTCGTGCTTGCCGTCTTCATTGTTTTGCAGAATGCTAATTTTTACGAGTTCGCGTTTTTCAAGGGCTTCCCCGATCTGTACGAGCATCGCTTCATTGACGCCGCCTTTTCCGACTTGAAAAATCGGGTCCAAATGATGCGCTTCACTTCTTAAAAAACGTTTTTGTTTACCTGTTAACATGATTTCCTCCTAATTTTTCCGTAATCAATTGAATCATTTCTTCTGTATCCGGACGGATGCCTGTCCATTTTTCGAATGCGATGGCGCCTTGGTTGACGAACATGCCGACGCCGTTCAGCACCAGGCAACCTTTCGCTTTTGCTTCTTTCAGAAATGGCGTTTCGAGCGGGTTGTAAATGATGTCCGCAACGACTGAGCCGCTTCCGACATGGGACATTGACAGCGGCAACGCTTCTTCGGTCAATCCGACAGAAGTCGTCTGGACGATCGTGGCGAATTCGCTCAGGTTCGCTTCGGCATCAGCCAGCACCATCGCCTTGCTGCCGGTTTCATCCGCAAGTTCCTGTGCCCGGCGAAACGTTCGGTTGGTGATGGTAATATTGTTGAAGCCGGCACGAGAAAGCGCAAAACAGATGCCTCTTGCCGCTCCGCCTGCACCGATTACGAGCAGCGCCTGGTCTTTGTAGACAGGATAACTTAATAGCGAACGAACAAACCCATCGCCGTCTGTATTGAACCCTTTGAATCGCCCGTTTCCTGCAGCGACCGTATTGACCGCATTCATGATACGAGCCGTTTGGTCCAATTCATCTAATAGCGGGATCACCGCCTGCTTGTGGGGCAAGGTGATATTAAATCCACTGACCCCAAGTAGCTTCATCGAGCCGACCGCTTGTTCCAGCTGTTTTGGTTCGACATGCACAGGGATATAAGAAGCATCGATGCCGTATTTTTCGAACCAATGATCATGCATAAAAGGCGATAATGAATGGGAGATCGGATCTCCGATGACCGCATACCATTTTTTCATTGTAAAACCTCCTATATAAGCGACGGGCGGACGATGACTTCTACCCCTTTAGGTGCGTGGGCAGCGATCGTCACGTCATCATGCTGGACCGTGATCCAACCGAGCCCGGAAAAGACGATATCTGTCTTGCCTTCTTTGATGCGGAATTCATGACGCACCAATCCAGGAAAATCTTCTTTATATTCAGCGGATGGCGGGGCAAGCATGCCACCCAGATGCTGTTCATATAAATCATCTGCGTTATCCAACTTGGTCCGGTGGATATTCAATGAATTTGCAGCATGCACAGTGAATGAAGACCGTTTGCCGCTGATGAAATCAAAACGCGCCAACCCGCCGATGAATAATGTCTGTTCCGGATTCAATTGGAAAACACGCGGCTTGATTTCTTTTTTCGGCATGATCGCTTTAAGATCTTCTGTGTGCAGGTGATGCGCCAGCTGATGATGGTTGATGATGCCCGGCGTATCGAAAAGTGACCGCTCATCATCAAGTGGAATGCCGATCATATCAAGCGTCGTTCCAGGGAAATGAGAAGTCGTGATGACGTCGCCTTCGCCAGTTGCCTGTTTGATGACACGGTTGATGAATGTGGATTTTCCGACATTCGTACAGCCGACCACGTACACATCTCCGCCATCGCGGTATTGTTCAATCGCATCCATCGCTTCAGCGACACCGGTTCCTTTATGGGCAGAAACAGCCAAAATGTCAATTGGGTTTAAGCCCAATTTACGCGATTCCTGTTTCATCCAATTGATCAATTTCTTCTCTTTGACCGATTTCGGCAGCAAGTCCGCTTTGTTGGCAATCAGCAAAATTGGATTGTTTCCGACAAAGCGGTGCAATCCCGGAAGCCAGCTGCCGTTGAAATCGAAAATATCGACGATTTTCACGATCAGACCCTTGCGTTCCCCAAGGCCGTTCAAAATCCGCAGGAAATCGTCATCCGTCAAGGAAACCGGCTGCAACTCGTTATAGTTTTTCAATCGGAAGCAGCGCTGGCAAATGATTTCTTCTTTATCGAGCGAAGAAGGCGGCGCGTAGCCGATGTCGTCTTTCCGTTCTGTTTGGATCTGTACACCGCAACCGATGCAATATGGCATTTCTGTCAATTTTCTTCCTCCCACATCAATTGTCCTTTTTCTTTCAATCTCTTCATGATCCGGCGCTCCACCATACGGTTGAAACGCGTAAAGAAGCCGTCCGATTGCGCGACCGGCAACACGAGAATCGTATGAAGCTTATTGCGGTTGCCGCCAAAAATATCAGTCAGCATTTGGTCCCCGATGACGACGACTTGTTCGCGCTTGACGCTCATGATTTTCAGCGCTTTGCGGAAAGCTTTGCCCATCGGCTTTCTAGCTTGGTAAATAAATGGAATGCCGAGAGGGTCGGCAAATGACTTCACGCGCATTTCATTATTATTGGAAACGATGACTACTTGAATGCCGGCATCTTTCATCGATTTCAGCCATTCGATGAGACGCGGCGTCGCTTCTGGGCGATCCCATTCGACCAATGTGTTGTCTAGGTCGGTAATTATGCCGAGCACCCCTTTTTCTTTCAATGACTCTGGCGTAATGTCAAAAACCTCTTTAACGTATTGCCTTGGAATAAAATATCGATACACACATAACAACTCCTGTTTCTAGGGACTTAAGTTCATTGATTATACCATATATGCAAGTGGTTCTCCCACCTTGATCCGGTCGCCGTCGTGGATTTTCACATCGAATTGAAGATGTCCGCTTTCAAAGAATAATGCGACCGTCGACCCAAAGCTGAAATAAGCAACTTCCTGGCCTTTTTTCCAAGCATTTCCGAACTCCGTCAATTCGATGGAGTTGACATACATCGCCCCGACTTTCACGATCAACACTCGGCCATGCGGTGTTTCCAGCTCCGTAATGAGCCGGCGGTTGCCGCTGATCGGCGTTTTGCCATAAGTCAGCCCCAGCCGATTGACCGGGTAAGATTTTTCCCCAAGCATATACTGTTTTACGACTTCACCGTCAGCGGGGCTATGGATGCGATGATAATCTGCAGGGGATAGATAGAGAATTGCATACTGACCGTTTGCATAGCGCGCAGCCATCCGTTCGCTGCCGAGAAGTTCGACTAATGAGTAATCGATGCCTTTGACCTTGAACTGGCTGTCGTCTTGGATCGCGCCATGGATCTCGATGCGCCCATCGACTGGAGACACCAATTCGGTATCGGCAATAAGTCGCGCCTGTGCCTTCAAACTGCGTGTGAAAAATTCATGCAAGCTTGTGAAGTCGCTGCTCGGACGCTCGATATCACCAAGTTCAATTTTATAAGCATTGATAAATCCCGGGATGGCCTTTCGGCTCATAGCAGATCGAGCAAAGCGTTTCAACAGGGCAGAGCTGGTTTTGCCGTTGCCCAATTCAATCATCGATTGGTATAGGCGTTTTTTCATGCTTGCACCTCCGTCGTTAAAATAGTCTACCATTTTTTGTCGATTCGCAGTATAATTGTCGAAAGCATATCTAAAAAAGGAGCGCTTGCATTGATATTGATCGACAAAATGGACCACACCATTAAACGGCTGAAAAGCCAGGCAGCCAACACATTGACAATCGGCAATATGGTGTTCGGTGGTGCCTCATTAATGGCGACTTTGAACGAATACTATAGCTATAGTGTGCTGTTTATTTTTATCGCCGCATTTTTGGACCGTTTCGACGGCATGGTCGCGAGAAAATACAATCAGGAATCCGAACTCGGCAAACAATTGGATTCCATGGGGGATATCATTTCGTTCGGCGTAGCGCCGGCATTGCTGATCCATCAGCTCGCTTTGCAGGATTTCGGGCTGGCCGGTATGGTGTTCACCGTTATCTATATTTCATGCGGCGCATTTCGCTTGGCACGCTTCAATATTACTGAATCAAACGGCTATTTTACGGGCTTGCCGATCACTGCAGCCGGAACTGTGCTAACTTTGTCATATTTCGGGTTCGGACATTGGTCGCCCGCTGTCTATATGTTCATCTTATTGATCTCTTCACTATTGATGATCAGCACATTTTCATTACGGAAAGTATAAAAGCTGAGGGCCTGATGCCCTCAGCTTTTTGCTTGTTTCGGGATGAAATTACGTTTATACGCGCTGAAGCATCTTTTCGATGACACGCAGAACGATTTCCGTTGAATGCTTAGCCGCTACCGGGAGGAATTCGTCGAATGATACCGAAGATTCTTTGCCTGCGATATCCGACAAGGCACGGATGACGACAAACGCCGTATCGTATTGGAAGCAGACTTGTGCAACGGCAGCCGCTTCCATTTCCGCTGCTTTCATCTCTGGAAATTGCTGTTTCACCAATGCGACACGTTCAGGATCGCTCATGAACGAATCGCCAGTTGCGATAAGCCCAACTGCATGCTGGTGCTCACCGATCTCATCGACCGCCTTAACTGCGAGTTCGATCAATTCCTTGTTAGCGGTATAGGCAGCCGGCATTTGCGGCACTTGCCCGAGCTCATAGCCGAATACAGTTGCGTCAACATCATGGTGGCGCACTTCATTCGAAATGACCACTGCGCCGACTTCCAGTTCTTCATCAAAGCCGCCTGCAGAACCGATGTTCAAGACAAGGTCCGGCTTGAACTCCTGCATCAGGATTGTGGTCGTCATTGCCGCATTGACTTTGCCGATCCCGCTTTTCAACAGAATGAGTTCCTGCCCTTTGTATGTACCTGTCGTAAATTCGCTATTGGCGATTTCACGGACAGATGTGTTCGCTAATTGATTTCGCAGCAATTCTACTTCTTCTTCCATTGCGCCGATTACACCGATTCTCATTAGATCCGCTCCTTGCATCCATGATTACGCCGGAAAAACGGCGCCCTGTTAATAGGCGCCGTCCAGCGTTTTAAGTACATCCATTTTCTCAGGTTTCCAACCTTCCCCGTCTACCCATTCAAGGAAGACACGGTACTTCTCGGACTGGTCTTTTGACTGGACTGTCGCGATGGATTTCTGCGGACCGCCGCCGTTTTGAACCATCATGACATACATGTCATTCTGGGATAAACCGGTTGCATACGTGACCGCTTCAATTTTTTCGTTCCAATCAACTGAGTTTTTTTGATAAGAAGAAACATGATCGCCGCTTTGGCTTGTACCGACAGGCTCCCAGCTGGTGTTGACGATGGTCTCGCTGACGATTGGGTCGTTGGACTCTTCACGTGTGATGGTGCCGCCTTTGGTTTCTTCCTCTTCTTCTTTTTCTTTTTCTTCAGCTTCTTTTTTCGCCGCTTCTTCTTCGGCCTTGGCTTCCTCTTCCGCTTTCTCTTCAGCCTCGAGGTCATTTTCTTCTGCTGTCACTTGCGTATCGTCATCGCCGCTCGTTTGGCTTTCTGTTTCCGGCGTTGTTTCTGTGGATTCAGGATCTGCTGAATCGTCGCCGCCTCCGAATAGCAATGTCGCCCCGATGATCACTACCAAAGTGAACACTAAGGCAATCATGATATTCAGGATGGAATTCGAACGATTTTTATTGTTCTTATTCTTATTCAAACGAGAGGGATAAGATTTTTCTTCGTTAGCCATAAAAAGCCCCCCTTTACACATATCTTAACATATTTGGCCCATGACAAATTTGACGTTTCAACTAAAGTTTTGTTTCATCCATCAAAAAAACAGCCACTCCCATAGGAATGGCTGGGTGCATCAATTGATCGAAACGATCTTGACTTCCATTTCCCCGCCTGGTGTCAATACTTTCACGCGGTCGCCAACAGTGCGGCCAAGCATGCTTTTAGCGATTGGCGAGTCGTTCGAAATACGCCCTTCCAACGGGTCTGCTTCTGCAGATCCAACGATTGTGTAAGCTTCTTCTTCACCATCTGGAATTTCCATAAACGTAACTGTTTTCCCGAGGCGCACGACATCGTTGCCGGCTTCCTCTTCATTTATAATTACCGCATTGCGGATCATGGATTCCAATGTAGAAATACGCCCTTCAACAAAGGCTTGGTCTTCTTTGGCAGAATCGTACTCGGAGTTCTCGGACAGATCCCCAAAACTTCTTGCCACTTTAATGCGTTCCACCACTTCTTTGCGTTTGACCGTCTTCAAATAATCTAGTTCATCTTCCAACTTCTGCTTTCCGGCAGCTGTCATCGGAAATTGTTTATCGTTTGCCATACTCTTCCCACTCCTTCAACTGCTGACTATGGATGCCCTAACACCCGTCAGTCTCGTATCATTCTATTATAAATTTCCAATCTATTCAAGAATTGTTTTAATTTTTGTAACCATTAGATCAATTGCGACTTCGTTTTGGCCGCCTTCCGGGATAATGACGTCTGCATAGCGCTTTGTCGGTTCGATAAATTGGTTGTGCATTGGGCGGACGACCGTCAAGTATTGCTCGATAACCGAGTCGATTGTGCGGCCCCGCTCATTGATGTCGCGCATCAAGCGGCGAATGATGCGAAGATCTGCATCGGTGTCAACAAAAAGCTTAATGTCCATCAGTTCGCGCAAGCGTTCGTCTTCTAGGACCAATATGCCTTCTAGAATGATAACATCTTTCGGGTCGATAACAATGGTTTCTTCAGCCCGTGTATGCACGGCATAATTATAGACCGGCTTTTCGATTGCGCGCCGTTCGAGCAATTCGTTGACATGCTTGATCAATAGATCTGTATCGAAAGCGAGCGGATGGTCATAGTTGGTTTCGAGGCGCTCTTCAAACGCGAGGTGGCTTTGGTCCTTATAATAATAATCCTGTTCGATGACCACCACGGAATGCTCTTTGAACACTTCGTAGATAGAATTGGTGACACTGGTCTTGCCTGATCCTGAACCGCCAGCGATGCCGATGACGACCGGTCTGTTTTTAGACATATGCGTTAACTCCTTGTGTTTCGATTTTCATTTTTTTCTGCAGACGAGAAGCCCGTCGCCGACCGGTAAAAGTTCACAGTCGAATCCGGGATGCTCATCCATTGTTTCACGAAACGCGCGGATGTTGCGAATCATCGTACGTTTGCGTCTCGGCACTTCTTTGATCGGCTGTTCCACCATGCCATGCATCGACATATTATCGCAATAAATAATGCCTCCCGGGGATAGCAAACTTTCGTATTTATTGAAGAAACGCTCATATTGCCCTTTGGCTGCGTCGATGAATACTGCATCGTAAAACGGGGTTAATTTAGCAATATCCAGTTCGAGCGCATCGGCACAGATGGCCTGCACACGTCCTTCGAGTCCCGATTCCTGGATAAATCTAAGCGCCTTGTCGTGGCGTTTTTCATCCCGTTCAATTGTGTCAATACTGGCATCCGGTAAGGCTTTCGCTATCCGGAGCGCCGAATAGCCGATTGCCGTCCCAAGTTCAAGCAGGCGCTGCGGCTGTTGCTGCTGCAATAATTCCAGCAGCTCCTCGATGCCGTGCTCTTCCATGATCGGCACATGATGCTCTGCAGCGTAGGAGCGCATCGTTTCGAATAAAGCTTCTATTGTTGTCTCGGGCATTGCGGATGTCCGCTCCTTTCATGCTCTTGTGCTTCATTTGAACAGAAAAGAAGAAGGGAAACGGACGCTCCCTTCCTTCTTATACAAATTGAACTAATGGTTTTGTAATTAAAATCTTATTAAAACGATATTCCGCAAAACAGCTGGCTTTCCTGGGAGCTTGCGCTGAACTAATTCGGGCTAACCGCCCGAATGGATTTCAGCACTTCGCTATTCCCCAAGGAGTCTGCGCTGTTTTGCTCCATATCTCTCGAATAAAACACACTAAAGAGTGGAAGGCGGCGACTCCTGCGGGAGCAGTGACGGAGCACCGCGACAGAGCGACATGAGTCTTGAGACCCCGCAGGAAGCACAGCGACCGAGGAGGCTCAAGCCATGCCCGCGGAAAGCGTCCGCCTGGAACGATTTATTCACACTTACTCATTCTCTAGTTCAAATTATATTTATCAATTTCCGATATGTTCATCACGGTATTTAAGATGCTGTTCGTAGCTGGTCGAGAAGTAATTATTGCCTTCTGAGTCAGCCAGGAAGTATAGATATTCCGTTTGGTTCGGGTCAAGCACCGCTTCGATCGATGATGCGCCGGCAGCGGCGATCGGTCCAGGCGGTAAACCTTTATTTGTATAGGTGCTGTAAGGATCTTCAAACTCGTAATCCGAGTTGAACAGGCGGTCCTTATGCTCACCCATCGCATAAATGACGGTCGGGTCTGTCTGCAGCGGCATGTCTTGATCCATTCGGTTATAGAATACACTAGCGATGGTTTGGCGATCTGATTTCGCAGTCGCTTCTTCCTCTAATAACGAAGCGAAAGTCAACAGCCAATGAGGCGATTTTTCCTCTTCTTGCAAAACGCTTTGGTACGGTTCAATATTCGCTTTCGTGGCATCGAGCATTTGCTCAATCAATACTGTAAGCGAAGGGTTTTCTTCATAGATCGGATAAGTAGCCGGGAATAGGTAGCCTTCGAGCGCAAATTTGACGTCTTCACCTTTGATTTCCTCTGTCAGCAAATCAGGGTATTTGACTATCAATTCGTCGATATAAGCTTCATCCTGCACTTGTTCCATAAATTGCTCGGCGGTGTATTCCGTATTTTCCGCAATCACGCGCTCGGCGATTTCTTCTAAGGTCAAGCCTTCAGGAACGTTGATCGTGTATAACGGTTCGTGGTAAACTTTCCCAGTTTTCAAACTTTCCGTAATTTCGTCCAATGTCATTGATTGAGTCAAGCCATAGCTGCCTGCCTGAAATTCGGATTCATTCTTGAACTTGACGTAATACTTGTAGATTCTTGCGTCTTTAATGACGCCGTTGTCTTCAAGCAATGCGGCAATGCTATCCAAGTTGGAACCGATCGGCACTTCGACATCGATGACCTCCTCGGAATCCGGATTGACAGGTTCGAGTGCGCCCGTGACGTAGCTATACGCTTGCCAGCCGGCCACCGCAACAACCACAAGAAGGACGAGCGCGACGATCAATACAATGCGTCGCACCACTCTCACTTCTTTTTTCTTTTCCTTCATCCTGTCGAACATGACATCTTTTTTTGACTGCTTTTCCACGGGTGTTCCCCCTCAGCTATTCATCTCTCTAAAACAGAAGCGATTCAAACGAAAGGGACGGAATCAAGGTTCAATTCCGTCCCCCTTATGGTTATTGCTCTTCGTTTTCTTCTTCTTCCTCAAGGAAAGTATTAAGCATTTCTTCGATCATGTCCCATTCCTCTTCCGTTTCGACCGGGCGAAGTTCGCCGCCGGAAACGTTCTCTTCAGAATCCAGGTTTTCAGTGAATGAAGATGCGTGGATTTCGATCTCGCCTTCTTCGTCTTCATCTGCGCCAACTGGGAAGTACAAGACGTATGATTTCCCGAAATCTTCCGATTCAAATGTGAACAGCACTTCGAATAATTGTTCGTTGCCGTGCTCGTCCACTACTGTAATATGCTCTTGACCATGTTCCATTTGTGTCACCTCATCATTTTTTTGAATCAAGGTAGCCTTGCAAAATCATTACTGCAGCCATCTTGTCGATTACTTTTTTGCGGTTTTTCCGGCTGACATCGGCAGAAATCAGCATTTTCTCTGCTGCCATCGTCGTTAGCCGTTCATCCCAAAGCACTACCGGTATATCATATCCTTCTTTTAGCAATGCTGCAAACTTTTCGGAAGCTTCCGCCCGTGGTCCGATTGAGTTGTTCATGTTCTTCGGGTAGCCCACGACCGCTTCCGTTACTTTGTATTCTTTGATCAATTCGCCAAGGCGTTCAAGCCCGAACTGGCCATTCGCCTCGTCGATTTTGACGGTCTCGATGCCTTGTGCCGTCCAGCCCAGTGCATCGCTGATCGCCACTCCGATCGTTTTGGAGCCGAGATCCAATCCCATTGTTCGCATAATTATTCCTCGTTATTCTTTTTGATGTAGAACTTCACCAGTTCTTCCAAAATTTCATCCCGCTCCAGTTTCCGGATCATGTTCCGGGCGTCCTGGTGGCGAGGGATATAAGCCGGATCACCTGAAAGTAGATACCCGACGATCTGATTGATCGGGTTATAGCCTTTTTCCTCTAGAGCAGCATGGACTTGCAGCATGACCTGCTTTACGTCCTGCTCTATCGATTCATCGGATGAATCGAATTTCATCGTGCGATCAAATGAGCTCACGACAAGCACCTCACTTTCGGAATGTGTGATTTAATAGTTCGTTCCTCTTGCTGAATCCCATTATAACTGAAAGCACACATTTGTTAAACCTATTTGACTAAAGTGTAAACCGATTCGAGCGCTGCATCCAATTGCTCCGGATTTTTCGCCCCGGCCATCGCCATGTCCGGACGTCCGCCGCCTTTGCCGCCGCATTGCTCAGCAACCGCTTTGACGATATTGCCTGCGTGGTAGTCTTTGCCGGCAATGTTTTTCGATACGCCTGCTGCAAGCATGACTTTGTCGCCGTCGCTTGCACCAAGAACTATAACCGCCTGCTCGAATTTCGCTTTCAAGTCATCGACCATCTGGCGCAACTGATTATTGTCTTTTGCTTGAACTTTTGCGGACAATACTGTCACATCTCCGACTTTTCTTGCCGACTCCAGCAATTCACCGGATTGGGCATTGGCAACTTTCTGCAGCAGCGATTCATTTTCGCGCTGCAATGATTTGATATCAGTTTGCGTTGCTTCAATTTTTTGCACGAGGTCGCGAGGGTTCGCTTTCAACAGGGAAGCTGCTTCGTCCAAGGTCTTCTCGCTTTGCTTCATATTCACATAAGCACCTTTTCCGGTCAATGCTTCGATGCGGCGGACGCCGGCACCGATGCCGCCTTCTGAAACAATTTTAAAGACGCCGATTTCAGACGTGTTCGCCACGTGGATCCCGCCGCATAATTCAAGCGAGTAATCGCTGATCGCAACGACACGCACGACATCGCCGTATTTTTCGCCGAACAAAGCCATCGCGCCCATATCTTTTGCTTCCTGTAAATTATGATAGCCAGATTCAACTTCGATGCCTTCCCAAATCTTTTCATTGACTGCCTGCTCGATTGTCCCCAGTTCCTCTTTCGTCACTTGGCCGAAATGGGAGAAGTCAAAACGCAGACGGTCTGGGCCAACGTAAGATCCAGCTTGGTTGACATGCGTACCCAGCACATCTTTCAAAGCCTGATGCAAGAGGTGGGTCGCCGTATGGTTTTTGACCGTGTGGCGGCGTTCGGATGCATCGACTTTCGCTTTGACAGCCGTTTTCGTCAACTCACCGGAATCAACTCGGACATTATGCAAGTTCTGGCCGTTTGGCGCTTTTTTCACATCCAGCACTGAAGCTGACACCAAATCGTTCGATAAGGTCCCTTTGTCGGCGATCTGACCGCCGCTTTCTGCATAAAAAGGCGTCCGGTCCAGCACAAGCTGCACTTCTTCTCCTTCTTGTACGCTGTCAACCAATTCTCCATCTTTGACGATGGCGACAATTTCAGCGTCTGCCACTGTGTGCGAATAGCCGATAAATTCGCTTTCTTCTTTAATATTGCCGAGCACTTCCGATTGCGTCTGCATGGAATTAATGTTTTGGCGTGCGTTTCTTGCACGTTCACGCTGTTCGTTCATTGCATGTTCAAACCCTGCATGGTCGACCGTCATTTCTTCATCTTCAGCATATTCTTCCGTCAACTCCACTGGGAAGCCGTACGTGTCATACAGACGGAACACATCTTCACCTGGGATTTCGCTATGGCCAGCCTGTTTTTGTTTTTTAGCAACTGAAGACAGAATCTCCAAGCCATCATGCAAGGTTTCCAGGAAACGTTCTTCTTCGAGTTTCATGACGCGGACAATGAAATCTTCCTTGTCTTTAACTTCCGGATAGAAGCTCTGCATGATCTCGCCCACGACCGGTACAAGCTGGTACATGAACGGCTTTTCAATGCCAAGTTTTTTCGAATAGCGCACTGCGCGGCGCAATAGTCGGCGCAGCACATAGCCTCGCCCTTCGTTTGATGGCAAGGCACCGTCTCCGATGGCAAATGCGACTGTGCGCACGTGATCGGCGATAACTTTGAATGCCATATCCTGTTCCTGGCTCTCCCCGTAGGATTTGCCCGAAATTTCCGCTGTTTTCTCGATGATCGGGACGAACAAATCGGTGTCGTAGTTAGTCGGCACGTCTTGCACAACCGAAGCCATGCGTTCCAAGCCCATTCCTGTATCGATGTTTTGTTTTGGAAGCGGCGTGTAGGTATGGTCCGGATTGTGGTTAAACTGGGAGAACACCAAGTTCCAGATTTCCAAATAGCGCTCATTCTCGCCGCCCGGATACAATTCAGGGTCGTTTAGGTCATTGCCGTAGCTCTCGCCGCGGTCGTAGAAAATCTCGGAGTTCGGTCCACTCGGGCCTTCCCCGATGTCCCAGAAGTTCCCTTCCAGGCGGATGATGCGTTCAGCCGGCACGCCGACTTCATTAAGCCAGATCGCGTAAGCTTCCTCATCTTCCGGGTGGATCGTCACAGACAGCTTGTCTGCATCAAATCCGATCCATTTATCGTCTGTCAAAAATTCCCATGCCCAATGGATGGCTTCTGTTTTGAAGTATTCACCGATCGAGAAATTGCCGAGCATTTCGAAAAATGTATGGTGGCGAGCTGTTTTACCGACGTTTTCGATATCGTTTGTGCGGATTGATTTCTGCGCGTTGACGATGCGCGGATTTTCAGGGATGACGCGTCCGTCAAAATATTTCTTCAAGGTAGCCACACCGCTGTTGATCCACAACAGCGACGGGTCTTCAAACGGCACAAGCGGCGCGCTTGGTTCCACGTCGTGGCCTTTTTCTTTAAAAAAGTCGAGATAGAGCTTTCTGATTTCTTCAGCTTTTAAATTTTTCATCAAAATTCCTCCTTCTGCATAATAAAAAGCCTTCATCCCCTAATAAAAAGGGACGAAGGCTTGATTCGCGGTACCACCCTGGTTACACAGAAAAAATATCCCGTGTCTCTCAAGCGCCTTAACGCGGCGGGACGGCAGTGATTAGCTGCACTCGGGAGTAGCGTTCAAAAGATGCGGCAGAAGGCCCTTTCAGCCAAGGGGAGCCTTTTTCTAAGCAGCCGGAATCTCTTTACTGTCTCCGTCTAGGTGTTGTCTATCTGTTATAAATTGAATTATAGAAAACCATGCGGGCCTTGTCAAGCACGCTTACGCTTCTTGGAAGTCACGCGGCGTGACACCGTCCATACCGACCATTGGATGGATCAGGTGGGCGTTTTGCTGCGTCAGGCTTTTGGGCCCTGCAGCTTCCGCTTCTGGCTCCGACTTTTCGGTCGATGTTTCTAGCGCATCTGAGGGCGCTCCTTCATCCGGAACATCCGCTATGCCCAACCGGTCTGCCAAAGTCGTCAAGCGGCTCGAATCGTCGGTGCGCTCGACACCATAGCGAAACACACCCGGGTCGCCGCACAAGATTAAGAAATCGCGGCTTCTCGTGATCCCTGTATAAAGCAGATTGCGCCGCAGCATCTTCATATAACCACGAACGACCGGCATAATGACCGTCGGGAATTCCGAGCCTTGCGCTTTATGGATCGAACAGCAATAGGCGAGCGTCAGCTGGTTCAAGTCGCTGCGCTGATAGGTCACTTCGATGCCGTCGAACGATACGACAAGCAGGTCTTGCTTTTCCACCGTCTCTTTCGCTTTCATAATGGCGACAACTTCGCCCATATCGCCGTTAAAGACATTGCTCTCGGGCTGATTGACCAGCTGCAGCACTTTGTCATTGATGCGGTACGTGATGTCGCCGAACACCAGCTCTTTACGTGAACCGTCATCATTCGGGTTGACCATCTGCTGGATCATTTGATTTAACGCATCAATTCCGGCCGGCCCTTTATACATCGGCGCGAGCACTTGGATGTCTTTGATCGTATGCCCTTTGGACAATGCGCTCTTGACCACTTTTTCGACAACCATCGGAATCTGGTCCGCGCCTGCTCGGATGAATGATCGGTCGGACGTCTTCGCCTCGATATTGTCCGGCAGTTTCCCGGCTTTCATTTGATGCGCGAGTTCGATGATCGATGAGCCGGAGCTTTGGCGGTAGATTTCCGTCAGCTCGACTGTCGGGATGCGCCCAGATGCCAGCATGTCCCGCAGCACTTGGCCGGGACCGACAGGCGGCAATTGGTCCTGGTCGCCGACAAAGATCAACTGCGCATCGACAGGGACCGCTTTTAACAATTGATGGGCAAGCCACGTGTCGACCATCGACATCTCATCGATGATGATCAATTTGCCTTCGATGTCTTTTTCCGTTTCCTCTTCCCGTTCCTGCCCGTTAAAGCCGAGCAAACGGTGGATCGTCATCGCCGGCAAATCGGTCGACTCACTGAGGCGTTTTGCTGCCCGTCCTGTGGGAGCTGCCAAAATGATCGGGAACGGTTCTTTTTTCTTGGCGTAGTCTTTCGGGTCGAGCGACAAGCCGTGCAGCTCGGCATAAACTTCGACCAAGCCCCGGACGACGGTCGTCTTGCCCGTACCAGGTCCACCGGTAAGAATCATGACGCTCGAGTTTAGGCTTTTCTCGATGGCATCGATTTGCGTCTCGGCATAATTCACGCCAAGCCGCTCTTCCGCTTCGCCGAGCGCTTTGCGGATCTCGGATGACGGGAAGCCATCGCGCGTCTCCTGTTCGGCAATCAATGTCTCGAGCTTCGTTGCGATGCCAACTTCCGAATAATACAGCGACGGCAAATAAAGGCGGGTTTCTTCCCCCGCCACTTTGCCTTCTTCGTTCAATTCAATCGCCGCCTGGGAAATCGCTTCGACCGGGATATCTTCGCGTTGGCTCGCTTCAAGCATTTGCTTGACGAGCGGAATCAAATTCTTCGCGTCGACAAAGACATGCCCTTCTGACAACGATGCCTGGTTCAACACATGCAGGATCGCCGCTTTGATGCGGTCGGGATGGCTGCCAGTGATGCCGAGTTTCGAGCCGAGCTCGTCTGCCCGGTGGAACCCGATGCCTTCGATTTCCTCGATGAGCTGGAATGGGTTTTTCGTCAGGATATCGATCGTTTCCTCGCGGTAAGCCTGGTAGATCCTCATGCCGATTTGCGGTCCGAATCCCCAATCATTCAATTGGATCATCACGCGTTCAAGGCCTAAGTTCATCTGCAACGTCGAACGGATTGTGTCTTTTTTGTCATCGGACAGGCGCGGGACGTCATCTAGCGCATCGGGGTCTTCCAGGATTTTCTTGATGGCATCGCTGCCGAGTTTCTTGACGATCGTCTCAGCGGTTTTGCGCCCGATGCCGTTGAACAAATCGCTTGATAAATAATGAACGACGCCTTGTTCCGTCTCCGGCACTTCTTTTTTGAAGGTTTCGGCCTGGAACTGAACGCCGTATTTCGGGTGGTTCTTGACGCTGCCGGTGAACTTGTATTGTTCTTCAAGCGACAGCTTCGGGAAATAACCGGTGACGATGATTTCCTTTTCAGTGTACGGGGTGTTGGTTTGCTGGATTTTCACTTTGATGATGGAGAAGAGATTCTGGGGATTGTGAAAAATCGAGACGACCGGACGCCCCAGCACAAATTCACTTTCTTTTTGGAATAAATCAATCTGTCCGGACATGCGGCCGTCTCCTCTCTTTCATTTGTTCAATTCAAGCGTTCGTTGATCATATCGTAGGCATAACGCGCCATTTCGTTCTTGTCATCCAATGTGTACGCACGCTGCAAATGGTACATGGCATCTTCCGTACGATCGCTCGATACGGCATACAAAACGCCCAAGTTGTAATGGACGTCTGAGTTGTCCACATCGATTTCAAGCGCATAAACAAATTGTTCTTCCGCTAGGTCAAACAATTCCATCGAAGCCAATGCGATGCCATAGCTGAGCCGCGCTTGCAGGTCATTTGGATCCAGTTCCACGGCACGCTGCAAATAGGGCAAAGCAAGCTTCGGCTGGTCGATACGCTCGAAGCATTTGCCGACCATATAATGGGCATCGGATCCTTCGATGCCATTTTGGATCGCTTTTTCATATAGCTTCAGCGCTTCCTCGTAGCGTTCCGCGTTGTAATAAAGATTAGCCATTCCGTAATAGGCCGTCGCGGACGTTTCATCGAGCGTCAAGGCTTTCTGGAAAAACCGCTCGGCGCGCTCCGTTTCGTTCATCGAAGCCAGGACATGCCCGAAGTTGATATAGCCAAGCGCGTCTTCCGGCTGTTGTTCGATAGCGTTCGAGAACGCCTGGATAGCGTCTTCCGCACGCCCTTCTTGCAAGGCTTTAATGCCGATTTCGTTATAATTCATCGCCGATTCCCCCATCATCCTACGTAGTCCAGCTGTGAACCGTTTTTGAAGACGCGGTCGATCGTGCCGCCGCCGAGGCATTCGTCGCCATCGTAAAAAACGACTGCTTGGCCCGGTGTAATCGCACGGACCGGCTCATCGAATGTAACGACCGCTTCACCGTTTTTCATGTCGACCGTCACGCCGACGTCTTGCTGGCGGTAGCGGAATTTCGCTGTGCACTGGAAACTCGCGGACGGTGCATCGCCCGTCGTGAAGCTCAAGTTGACCGCTGTTAAGCTATCGGAAAACAGTGCATCGTGATGGATGTTCTGCCCGACATACAAGACGTTTTTCTCCAGGTCTTTCCCGATAACGAACCATGGGTCGCCTGCTCCGCCAATGCCGAGGCCTTGCCGTTGCCCGATGGTGTAATACATCAAACCGTCATGCGATCCTTTTTTGACGCCTTCCAAAGTTTCCATAGAACCCGGTTGAGCTGGAAGATATTGGCTGAGGAACTCCTTGAAATTGCGTTCGCCAATAAAGCAAATGCCCGTCGAATCTTTTTTCGTCGCTGTCGCAAGTCCTGCTTCAAGGGCGATTTCACGTACTTCCTTCTTCTCGATCGCACCAAGCGGGAACATGACTTTCGACAATTGTTCCTGGTTGAGCTGGTTCAAGAAATAGGTTTGGTCTTTATTATTGTCGACGCCGCGCAACATGTGCGTGACGCCGTTTTCATCGGTTTCGACGCGTGCGTAATGGCCCGTTGCGAGATAATCCGCACCGAGGCTTAAGGCATGCTCAAGAAATGCCTTGAACTTGATTTCCTTATTGCACATAACGTCTGGATTTGGCGTTCGGCCGGCTTTGTATTCTTCCAGGAAATATGTGAACACTTTATCCCAGTATTGCTTTTCAAAATTGACCGCATAATACGGAATGCCGATTTGGTTGCAGACGCGGATGACGTCTTCATAATCTTCCGTCGCGGTACAGACGCCGTTTTCGTCGGTATCGTCCCAGTTTTTCATGAAGATGCCGATGACGTCATAGCCTTGCTGCTTCAATAAATAAGCGGCAACCGAAGAGTCAACCCCTCCGGACATGCCGACGACTACGCGTGTATCTTGTGGAGCTTTTGTTTCCATTTTTATTCACCTTTTCTATTTTTGCGCCAGGCGCTTCGTGATTTGAGCCGTTTTTTCGGCTGCTTGTGTAATATCCGTGGCGGTCAGACCGATGCCAAAACTGAAGCGGATCGAATTGCGCAGTTCTGCGGCATTTTGCCCGTACATCGCAACGAGGACGTGCGACGGGTCGATCGAACCGGCCGTGCATGCCGAACCGCTCGATGCAGAAATGCCGGACAGGTCCAAATTGACCAAAAACGATTCGATGTCGATGCCGTTCAAGGAGACATTGAAAATATGCGGCAATTGATCGGTGCCGTTCTCTTTAAAATCGATGCCGTTTCCCTTGAATTCGGCCCGGAAAATCTCCTTGAATCCGTTAAACGCTTGCCGTTTATCTTCCATTGTTTCCTGCGCGATTTTCACTGCGCTTGCGAATGCTTGGATGGCCGGCACGTTTTCTGTTCCGGCGCGGCGTTTGCGTTCCTGTTCGCCACCGTACATCAAGGGCTTAAGTGCCGTGTTTTTGCGTTGGTATAAAAATCCGATGCCTTTCGGGCCATTCACTTTATGGGCAGAGACCGAAAGCAAGTCGACGTTCAACTTATCCACATCGATTGGCAACAGGCCATACGCCTGCACCGCGTCGGTATGGAAAGTGACATTCGTCCCTTTCAATAGCTCCCCGATTTCGGCAATGGGCTGGATCGTGCCGATTTCATTATTGGCGAGCATGACCGTCACGAGAATCGTATCATCCCGGAGCGCTTGTTTCACGTCTTCCGGCTTGACGCGGCCCGTTTCATCCACCGGCAAATAAGTCACATCATAGCCCTGTTTCGCCAATTCTTCACAAGCGTGAAGAACCGCGTGATGTTCCGCTTGAGTGGTGATGATATGGCGGCCTTCCTTGGCGCTAGCTGTTCCGAAGATCGCCAAATTATCCGCCTCTGTGCCGCCGGATGTGAAGATGATTTCGGTATCGTCTGCCTGAATGCTTGTCGCGAGCGTACGCCGTGCTTCGTCCAAAATGCGCCGCGCATCGCGGCCGGTCTGATGGATGCTTGATGGGTTGCCGTAATGCTCACTTAAGGCTTGGGCGAACACCGAAGCTGCTTCCGGATGCATCGGCGAAGTCGCCGCATGGTCCAAATAGATCTGTTTCATAATTCATTAACTCCTTATATATAGAACATATAATGTTCGGTGTCGCCTTCTTCTGTCTGTGCCAAATCCTCGATCGTCGTTGTATCCAAGACGTTCTTCACGGCATCGCGTATGCGTCCCCATAATTCACGCTGGGGCTGCTTTTCGTCTTCGATGCCTTCGACCGGCTGGATCGGCCCCTCGAGCACACGGATGACGTCTCCCGCTGAAATCTCTTTCGGATGGCGCGTCAGCATATAGCCGCCGTATGCGCCGCGCACGCTTTTCACGAGCCCAGAATTGCGCAACGGTGCCACGAGCTGTTCGAGATAGGCTTCCGACAACTCATTGTCTGCGGCAATCTTGCGCAGCGGCACCGGACCTGCCCCGTATTGTTTTCCTAATGCGATCATAATTGTTAAGCCGTAACGGCCTTTTGTTGATATTTTCATCTAAAACTACTCCTCTGGAACCTAATCGTCAATTCTTCAAATAAGTATAGCATATCTTACTGTACATAGGCTTTCAATGACTTTCAGCGCCCAATTCGCTATACTGATGGAATGAATAGACGGAAGGAGTTTTCCTCGTGCAAAATGAACCACTCGCGTTCCGCATGCGTCCGCGGACCATCGACGAAGTCGTTGGCCAAAAAGACGTTATCGGCCCCTCCACTGCATTGTATAAAATGATCAAAAGCGGCCACGTGCCGTCCATGCTCCTATATGGCGACCCAGGAATCGGCAAGACCTCAATCGCCCATGCCATCGCCGGCACATCCGATCTGCCGTTCATCGCGCTCAATGCGACAACTTCCGGCAAGAAAGATGTCGAATCGGTCGTTCAAGAGGCGCGCATGACCGGCAAGGTGTTGTTATTTTTGGATGAGATCCACCGCTTCAATAAATTGCAGCAAGACGCTCTGTTGCCGCACGTCGAATCCGGTTCAATCGTGCTGATCGGCGCGACGACGGAAAATCCGTTCCACGATGTCAATCCGGCGATCCGTTCGCGCTGCGGCGAAATCAAGCAGCTGAAACGGCTGACGCAGGAAGACATTGTCGAACTGTTGAACAGTGCCCTGACGGATGAAAAACGCGGGCTTGGCCGCGAGAAGATCCGGATATCCACAGAACAAGTCACCCGCATTGCCGAAGGGACGAACGGTGACGCGAGAAAAGCTTTGACGATGCTCGAATCGATCGTCATCGCGTCAGACGAAGAAGACGGTGAATACCTCGTTGATGACGGCATCATCGAACAGATGATCAAACGTGTCGGCGTGTTCGGCGATAAGAAAGGCTCCCATTTCTTCAACTTATTGTCCGCGCTCCAAAAATCGGTGCGTGGCAGCGATGTCAACGCGGCAATGTATTATCTCGCCCATTTGCTTGAAAATGGCGACTTGACCGCTGTGACGAGACGCTTGCTCGTCATGGCCTATGAAGACATCGGCCTCGCCAATCCAGCTGTCGGCGGGCATGTGCTCGCGGCTTGCCAGGCGGCGGACCGCCTCGGATTGCCGGAAGCGCGCATCCCGCTCGCACAGGCAGTCGCCGAGATGTGCTTGTCGGAGAAATCCAATTCTGCCTACCGGGCGATTGATGCGGCCATTGCCGCCATCAATAAAGGCCAAGTCGGGGACATTCCGGCGCATTTGCGCGATACGCATTACGCAGGCAGCGCAGAGCTCGGACATGGCGGATATAAATATCCCCACGATACACCGATCGGCTCGTTCGGCGGCTGGGCCGACCAGGATTACTTGCCGAAAGAATTGAAAAAAGCGGAATTCTATAAGCCAGTCGTCGCCGGAGAAGAAAAGAAATTTGCTGGCATCTACGAAAAGCTGAAAGGCTTCCGAAAAAAATAATGTATAAAAAACGGACAGAGAATGATAGCATTCTCCGTCCGTTTTTCTATTGGCTATTGATTGACGCGCTGAATATGGATCGATTTGGTGATCTGGTTGACGACCCAGCTCGCGGCGATCAAGCCGACGGTCGATGGGGTGAACGCGTTGGAAGATGGCGGCATCTGCGCTTTGCGGATCGCTGCGTCTTTTTTGCCAACGGTTTCGACCACATCTTCACGCACCACAATCGGGCTTTCGTCAGAAAAGATGACCGGTACGCCTTTGCGGATGCCCGCTTGTTTCAGTTTCTTGCGGATCATTTTAGCCAAAGGATCGGTATGGGTCTTCGAGATGTCCGCGATTTTAAAACGCGTCGGGTCCGTCTTATTGGCGGCGCCCATGCTCGAGATGATCGGGATGCGTCGGCTATAGCATTCTTTGATCAGATGCACTTTGTAGATCAGTGTATCCGAGGCATCGATGACATAATCAGGTTTGTGGCTGAAAAATTCTTCAAAGGTGTCTTCTGTATAGAACATATGAAGTGTCACCACTTCACACTCCGCGTTGACATCCGCAATGCGCTTTTTCATCACTTCGACTTTGGACTGGCCAACCGTGGAAAGATTCGCCACCAATTGGCGGTTGATGTTGGTGATGTCGACATCGTCTTTATCGACGAGGATGATTTTTCCGACGCCGCTTCTTGCGCAAGCTTCAGCTGCAAACGATCCAACCCCGCCGACGCCGAGAATGGCGACCGTCGAACCTTTCACGAGGTCCATTCCTTCTTTGCCGATGGCGAGTTCATTTCTTGAAAATTGATGTAACATATTCACACTGCCTTTCCGATTCGATATTAAATAGGGATACTAGGGATTATACACATTGAAAATCCCTCCGGCAAATGCCGGAGGGATTTGGATTGCTTATGTAAGAAGAATCCCGATCGTGCCGTCCTTTGTGTTGCGCATCGTTTGAACCCGCTTATAGCAGGTGGGTGACCGCATCACCACTTATAACTTCCCGTTAAGGCATGTTAGCCATGGCGATATGTAGGTCTCCCGACGACAAAATGTTGGGTCAAAATCGAATTGCTAAAAACGTACACATCAGGATTCTCTCTACAAGTATAGTAGCATACCCGAAAAAGATGTACAAGCCTTTTACTCTGAATCTTTTTCACTATTCTGAATAGTTACCGATAGGTTTAATTCTTCCAATTGGGCCGATGATACTGCACTCGGCGCTTCCGTCAGCATATCGCTTGCAGAAGCGGTCTTCGGAAATGCGATCGTGTCGCGCAGGTTGGTGCGCCCTGCCAACAGCATCACCAAACGGTCAAGGCCGAATGCAATGCCGCCGTGTGGAGGCGTCCCGTATTCAAATGCTTCGAGCAAGAAACCGAATTGCTCTGTCGCTTCTTCTTTCGAGAAACCAAGCACTTCGAACATTTTCTCCTGGATGTCGCGTTTGTAAATCCGCGCCGATCCCCCGCCTAGTTCATAGCCATTCAATACTAGGTCGTATGCTTGCGCACGGACGTTTTGCGGTTCCGTCGACAACTTGTCAAGGTCTTCTTCGAACGGCATCGTGAATGGATGGTGCGCCGCGTAGTAGCGGCCGTCTTTGTCGTCGTATTCAAGCAGCGGCCAGTCGGTGATCCACAGGAATTTGAAGATCGATTGGTCAATCAAGTCCAAGTCTTTGCCGAGCTTCATGCGCAAGGCGCCGAGTGCATCCGCCACGACCGTTTTGGAGTCAGCGACGAACAACAGCAAATCTCCTGCCTCAGCATCTGCTGCTGCAATCAAGTTGTCAGCGGCTTCGCCTTCGAAGAATTTAGCGATCGGCCCTTTGACGCCGTCTTCTTCCACTTTCAGCCACGCCAAGCCTTTCGCTCCGTAACGGGCAGCGAATTCGCCAAGGGCATCGATGTCTTTACGTGAGTAATTGGCGGATTGTCCTTTGGCGTTGATCAATTTGACTTGTCCGCCAGATTCCACGGCACCTGTAAAGACTTTAAACGCGGAGTCTTTCACCAGTTCCGATACATCGGTCAATTCCATTCCGAAGCGTACATCGGGTTTGTCGGAACCGAAACGTTCCATGGCATCCTGGTAGCCCATTCGCTCAAATCCTGGGTCGATGTCGATGCCTTTGACATCCTTCATCACTTGGATCATCAAGCGTTCGTTTAATTCAATGATATCTTCCATCGTTTGGAAGCTCATCTCCATATCGATTTGCGTGAATTCCGGCTGGCGGTCAGCGCGCAAATCTTCATCGCGGAAACAACGTGCGATTTGGTAATATTTATCTACACCTGAAACCATCAGCATTTGCTTGAACAATTGCGGTGATTGCGGCAAGGCGTAGAATTCGCCGTCATGGACTCGGCTTGGCACTAAGTAATCGCGTGCGCCTTCCGGTGTGGATTTCGTTAAAATTGGCGTTTCCACATCCAAGAATCCTTCACTGTCGAGGAAATTACGGATGGTTTTTGTAACGTCTGAACGCATTTTCAAGGTTTCGAACATCGCTGGACGGCGCAAGTCCAAATAACGGTATTTCAAACGCAAGTCTTCACTGACATCCGTTTGATCTTCAATCGCAAACGGCGGGTTTTTCGCAGCATTGATGATTTCTACGTTGTCCACTTGCACTTCGATTTTGCCAGTTTTCATCGCTGCATTCACTTGGCCTTCCGCACGTTCGACGACAAGCCCATCGATATGCACCACAAATTCATTGCGCAATGATTCACCGATTTTTGACGCTGCTTCCGAAATTTCCGGGTTGAAGACCACTTGGACGATTCCTGAACGGTCGCGGACATCGACGAAGATCAATCCGCCAAGGTCGCGGCGTTTGCGGACCCACCCTTTCAATGATACGCGCTGGCCGATTGCCGTTTCGTTCACTTCTCCACAATAATGTGTTCTCGACATATTTATTCCTCCAATGATTTCTTTTTCTGGATGTTTTCAACCAATTCACCGAATGGCACTTCTTGCTGGTCGCGCGTCGCCATTTCTTTAACGGCCGCTTTGCCGCTTTCAAGCTCCGATTCACCGATAACGATGACAAAACGTGCTTTTTTGCGGTCGGCAGACTTCATTTGCGCTTTCATCTTGCGGTCAGTGAAGTCCATATCCGCCGAGATGCCGCTTGCGCGCAAGTCGCGGACAACCGATACGGCTTTCTTTTTCGATGCCGCATCCATTGCGATGACGTATGCATCAAGCGACCTGTCTTGCCCGATTTCCACTTTTTCCATTTCCAGTGCCAGTAATAAGCGTTCGATGCTCATCGCAAAGCCGATCCCTGGAGATTCCGGGCCGCCGAGGTCTTCGACGAGGCCATTATAGCGGCCGCCGCCTGCAAGGGTTGTAATCGCCCCGAAGCCTTCCGCCTCGCTCATAATTTCAAAAGCGGTGTGGTTGTAATAATCAAGCCCTCTTACCAGGTTCGGATCGATAACATAGCTGATGCCGAGTTCGTCCAAATAACCCTTGACCTGTGTAAAATAAGCGGCCGATTCTTCATTCAAATAATCAGCAAGAGAAGGAGCCGTCGCCATCAAGGGATGCTCGCGGTCCACTTTGCAATCAAGAATACGCAGCGGGTTCTTTTCGAGGCGGGTCTGGCAGTCGCTGCAGAACTCTTCAATCGACGGCGCGAAATGTTCGATCAGCGCTTCTTTGTGCGCCAATCGGCTTTCGGTATCACCGAGAGAATTCAAGACGAGCCGCAAACTTTTCAGCCCGCTTGCTTTATAGACGTCCATGGCGAGTGCGATGACTTCCGCATCGATCGCGGGGTCTTTCGAGCCGATCGCTTCCACGCCGAACTGGACGAATTGACGCATACGGCCGGCTTGCGGACGCTCGTAGCGGAACATCGGACCGGTATAATAAAGCTTCACCGGCTGGTCGGGCTGGCCGAACAGTTTGTGTTCAACATATGAGCGCACGACAGATGCGGTGCCTTCCGGGCGCAATGTCAATGAACGATCGCCACGGTCTTGGAATGTATACATTTCCTTTTGGACGATATCGGTCGTGTCGCCGACGCCACGTTGGAACAATTCCGTGTGTTCGAAAACCGGCGTGCGGATTTCCTTGTACTGATACAGATTGCATAATTCATTGATTGTCCGTTCGATTTCCTGCCATTTGGCAGATTCTTGCGGCAGCACATCGTATGTGCCGCGCGGTGCTTGGATATTGCCCATTGTCATCTCTCCTTTTCCATACAAAAAAGCCCCCGCCCCTTGCTTGCGCAAGGGACGAGAGCTAACAATTAGCTTCCGCGGTTCCACCCTAGTTGACGCAAACATCTGCGCCCTCTCTGTCCGGATAACGGCCGGAACCGTCTTCACCTAGTAAGCGCAGTGCGCCGTTCAGCAAAGAACCTCAAGAGTGTTATTCATTGCAGATCTCTGCAGGAAAGCTTTCAGCCCAGGGCTTTCCCTCTCTTTTCAGTCGATGCCAACAATTACTTTCTCCGTCTTCAGCAAAAATTATATAAGTAGAATAAATCAATCTTAATCAGCTGAAGAAATCTTGTCAAGCTTTTGCATACATTGCCTGATTTTTTTGATATTATGATGAAGATGAACTTATTTTAGGAGGGCCGCTATGCAACGACGATTATTACTCACCTTGCTGGTTTTTATTTTGGCCTTATCTGGCACGATCCCGTTAACCGATTCGAATTTTGCCCGTGCAGATAACGGTGAAGTGTCCGCGACCGGATCGACGGTCAACATTCGGACTGGGCCGGGTTTGAGCTATGAAGTGATCGGCTCAATGAAACAAGGCGACAAAGCACAACAAGTTTCCCGCAGCGGCGATTGGATCGAGATTCGCCACGGCAATACAGAAGGCTGGGTCGCTTCCTGGCTGGTCAGTACAGAACAAGCACAAGACACATCAGCCCAAACCGCTGTGTCGTCTGTCGATAGCTTGAACATCCGCGCACAGGCAGATTTATCTTCTGCAGTACTGTCAAAAATGAATGCCGGTGAACAAGCGCAAGTCATCGCGAGCCACGGAGACTGGACAGAAGTGCAATTCCGCAATGTCCGCGGCTTCGTCTCGACACAGTACATAAGCTTGACTGAGCAACAAGCCGCGTCTTCGGAAGACTCATCTTCCGAAGAACAAGCCGAAACGGCTCAAGCGCTTGAAAAGCTTTCTTCATTCCGCATCGCGGTCGACGCACTGAATGTTCGTGCCGAGCCAAGTTTGAACGCGGAAATCCAGGCTTCTGTTAAAGAAGGCCAAGTGTTCAACGTCAAAGGAATGGAGGGCAATTGGGTGCAGCTTGAACTCGCGGAAGGCAAAACCGGCTGGGTCTACGCCTTCTACGGTGAATTGTCCGACCAGCCCGTGCAACAAGCGAGCGCCACCGATGAAAAAGTAACCGTTCTTACCGACGGCACGAATCTGCGCGCGCAAGCAAACACCTCGTCAGAAGTGGTCACTCGCGTTGATGCCGGCATACAGCTGTCGGTAGCAGGCAAAGAAGGCCAATGGTATTTAGTGGCGCTTGAAGACGGCCGCCAAGCTTATATTGCCGACTGGGTCGTTCGCACCGGAGCGTCCAGTGAACCGGCTCAAGCAGAAGAACCACAACCCGAAAGAAAAGCCGGCACCTTGAACGGTTTGACGATCGTCTTGGATCCGGGCCATGGAGGCAATGACGGCGGGACGGTCGGTGTCCGGAAAACAAATGAAAAAGACCTGACCTTGAAAACTGCGGAAATCCTGTCCCATCATTTGCGCTCTGCAGGGGCAGAAGTCGTCATGACAAGGCAGTCCGATGTTTACGTCGACCTTCGCCACCGCGTTTCCGAAAGCCACCAAGTGGCAGCGGACGCTTTCATCAGCATCCATTACGATGCCACTGAAGACAGCACCGTTTCAGGCTTCACTTCGTATTATCAGCATCCGTACCAGCAAAAATTGGCCGAGCACCTCAACGGAGGATTGGCCGGTAAATTAACGCTCGATGACCGCGGCGCGAGAAAAGGCAATTACCTCGTCTTGCGGGATAATCGCCAGGCTGCGGTGCTCGTCGAACTTGGCTTCCTCAGCAATTTCAACGAAGAACGCATCGTCTCGAGCGACCAATTCCGCGAACAAGCTGCACTTGGCCTTTACAACGGCATCATCAGCTATTTCGATTCTGAATTAAGCGAATAAAATCGAATGCCCCGCTTCTCAAATGAGAAGCGGGGCATTTTTGTTACCAGCGGATTTCAACTTGACGTTGAAATCTTCAAGGAACCCTTTTCAGGCATTTTAACCATCAAAAAAGAGGCAAGCATTTACGCGCTTGCCTCTTTCGTTCGCTATTTCTTAGCACCGTCCGAATCGACGATGATGGTGACCGGCCCATCATTGACAAGCTGGACGTCCATCATCGCGCCGAATACGCCGGTTTCAACCTGGAGGCCGTGGCTTGTCAATTCCTCGTTGAATTTCAGCCACAACGGTTCCGCTTGTTCCGGGCGCGCCGCTTCGATGAAGCTCGGACGCCGCCCTTTTTTTACGTCTCCATACAAGGTGAACTGGGAAATCGACAGCACGCTGCCCCCCGCTTCCTCAATCGAGCGGTTCATTTTGCCGTCTTCATCTTCGAACAGGCGAAGCCCGGCAATTTTCTTGGCGGCATATACCGCATCCGCTTGTGTATCGCTATGGGTGATGCCGACCAATAAGACATAGCCGGAATCGATTGCCCCCGTAATTTGCCCGTCAACGGTGACGGACGCTTTTTTTGAACGCTGCAATACGACTTTCATGGCTCCTCCTTAATTCGTCACGCGTATAACCGAATAAACGTCCGGAATTTGCTTGATGCGTTCCACGACACGGTTCAGGTGGGAGATGTGCGGAATCATGATCGACAAATTGATCGTCGCGATCTTGTCTTTGTCAGCACGTCCGCTGACGGCGGTGATCGTCGTCTTCGTCTCGCTGACCATATGCATCACTTCGTTGATCAAGCCGGTGCGATCGTAAGCCTGCACTTCGATATCGATTTGATACGATTTGTTTTCAGGCGACCCTGCATTTTCCCATTCGACCGGAATCAGCCGGTCGGATTCATCCGCCTGGATATTCGGGCAATCCGCGCGGTGGACCGAAACGCCGCGGCCTTTGGTAATAAAGCCGAGAATGGCATCGCCCGGCACCGGGTTGCAGCATTTCGACAAACGGATCATCATATTGTCGATGCCGCGCACGATGACGCCAGATTCCGTCTGTTTTTTCGGCTGGTTAGATTTCATTTCCACGGTAATTTTTTCGATGGCTTCTTCCTGCTCGCGCTTTTTGCGCTGGCGCTCCGCCAATCGGTTGACGACTTGCTGGGCGGTGATGCCGTTGAAGCCTACAGCCGCATACATATCGTCTTCGCTGGCGAAATTGTATTTCTCGATGACGCGCTTGATATTCTCCGAGGTCAACACTTCTTTTTGAGTGAACTCCTGTGCTTTGATCTCTTTTTCGACGAGATCGCGCCCTTTATGAACATTATCTTCGCGCACTTGCTTTTTGAAAAATTGCTTAATCTTGTTTTTCGCCTGAGTCGACTTGGCGATATTGAGCCAATCGCGGCTCGGGCCGATCGATTGCTTGGACGTCAAAATTTCGACGATGTCGCCGGTGTGCAGCTCGTGATCAAGTGGCACCATCTTGCCGTTCACTTTTGCGCCGATCGTCTTATTGCCGATTTCGCTATGGACGCGGTAAGCAAAATCGATCGGGCAAGAACCGTCCGGCATTTCGATGACGTCGCCTTTTGGGGAGAACACGTATACCATGTCCGAAAACAAATCGAATTTCAGCGATTCCATGAATTCTTCCGCATTGTCGGATTCGTTCTGGAAATCAAGGATTTCGCGGAACCACGACAAGCGTGAATCGACTGAGCTTAGCGGCTTATCAGAAGTCTTGCCTTCTTTGTACGCCCAGTGCGCCGCGACCCCGTATTCGGCGATGCGGTGCATTTCCTCTGTGCGGATCTGCACTTCCAAAGGATCGCCCTGCGGCCCGATTACGGTCGTATGGAGCGATTGGTACAAATTCTGTTTTGGCATGGCAATATAATCTTTAAAGCGCCCAGGCATCGGTTTCCATGTGGAATGGATGATGCCGAGCACAGCGTAACAGTCTTTGATACTGTCGACTGTAATGCGCACGGCAAGCAAATCATAGATTTCGTTGAATTGCTTGTTCTGCATCGCCATTTTCTTGTAGATGCTGTAAATATGCTTCGGACGTCCGAATAGATCGGCTTCAATGCCGACATCGTCAAGCTGGACACGGATTTCGCCAATGACGTTATTCAAATAGTCTTCCCGCTCCGTGCGTTTTTTCTTCATCAAGTTGACGATGCGGTAATATTGCTGAGGGTTCAGATAACGGAGAGCCGTGTCTTCAAGCTCCCATTTGATCGTATTGATCCCGAGGCGATGTGCAATCGGCGCAAAAATTTCCAGCGTCTCATTCGCTTTGATACGCTGTTTTTCAACCGATTGGTATTTCAAGGTTCTCAAATTATGCAGGCGGTCCGCCAGCTTTATCAGGATGACGCGGATATCCTGCGCCATCGCGACAAACATCTTGCGGTGGTTTTCCGCCTGCTGTTCTTCTTTTGACATGTACTTGATCTTGCTGAGTTTGGTGACGCCATCGACCAATAATGCGACTTCCTCATCGAATTCGCGGACGATGTCTTCGCGGCTGACGTCGGTGTCTTCTACGACATCATGCAAAAAACCCGCTGCGACGGTGGCCGGATCCATTTGCAGTTCTGCGAGGATCCCGGCCACTTGCACCGGATGCACAATATACGGTTCGCCGGATTTCCGGAATTGGCCATCATGGGCTTCATAGGCAAGCTGGTACGCCTTTTTAATCGTTTCTACGTGCTCTGCATTCATATAGGACGCAACCATTTCGAATACATCTTCAACTGTTCTCACTTGATCTTTCGCCATAATTGCCCACCTTGCTTTATTTATTTCCAGAAGAGTATTTCTTTATTATAGATAACTTTCCGCTAAAAAGTAAAGCTTTTGCGTGATTTCATCTATCTTTGGAAAATACCCCGGGGGCTACAGGCGATCTACTTTCTGTTTTCGGATGCCGTCGACCATGATCCATTTGCTGTCATCACCGACTGCAACGGTCTTGTTTGACGAGTCAACGCTCATGATATTCTTGACGCGGACGTTGCGTGCGCTCTGCTGGCCGCCCATGATCGAGATGTCCGATCCTGCCGTGCGGAAGCCGCGCACTACGCCGTTTGACAGCGAAATATGCTCAGCGCGGTATTGCACAGCGGAAGCGGGACGCCCTTTGTAATCATAAAGCGGATCGCCTTCGAACAAGAAGCGGTTGATCGCCACATTGCGGTAGCCCGAAATGACCAGCGAGCGCGGCGATGAATCTTTATAAAGACGCGTTTCAACAGGCGCTAGCGAAACAAGGCGCTGCGCTTTGATATTATAAGCTGATAAGGATTCGGGATCTTCCCGCAAGTGATGGCCGATATGGCGGAAATTGAATGAGCGATTGTCGTTGACTGACAGATGGCCGGAAATGAAGACGCCGGAAGCTGCGGAGGAATTGGCGTGTGCTTTAATTTCAATGCCGCCGAAGCAGCGCGTGGTGGAATTATTGAATAGCCAAATATGCCTCGAGCCATCATCGATTTCGATGCCATTTGAATTCGAATAACCTTTTTTATGGGCTTTTCCGCTCGGGTCGGAGAAATGGCAATTCGAAACAAAGACGTAATCGCTGTGGTGGGTTGTCAAGCCGTCGTCCCCAAAACCAAAGCCGTTCACTTTATCAACCCAAATATACTTGCAGCCGCCCCTTCCGCGCATGCCGTCGCCTGCGTAATTATAAAGCGGCGACGTGATGTCGACGCAGTGCAGTCCGGGATTGATCGCTTCGACATCGCGCACCCAGCCGTAAGTGACGCCAGCGAACGTCACGCAGCTCGAATAATTGCCCCAGGCACTCGTGCGTTCTGTCTGGCCGAGCCGTTCCACATTCCAGTCGAGGCTCAAGCTTTCGATCGAGATATTGCGGTTGCCGGTTACATAGCTGGAGTTCGTCAATAAACGGGAACGTTTCGGTGCTTTTGGATGCAGTTTGATGATGGAAGCGGTCTTGCCAGCCCCGACGATCCGGCTCCACGACGGGACACGGATGCCTTTGACGATGTAGACGCCAGGCGGAACCGTCACTTCCACGCGGCCGTTGGCGATTGCTTTTTTGAAGGCTTCCGTGCAGTCCGTGATGCCGTCGCCAACTGCACCATAATCGCGTATGTTGACGCGCCGGTTAATAGTAGAGTCAAGTTTTTTGTATTCCCGGTCGAGCTTGCCTTTCCATTCCGGAAACAGGTCCTGGCCAAACACAATGGTGCCATAGCCGTTGTCATCCGCCACCTCATACTCATCGGCAAATATGGACCAAAGCTTCTCGAAAAAGTGGACTGGCCGTTTGATGCGAGCGCGGGGAAGGTCTTTCTTGATGTCATTGAACAACGCTTCGGTCTCCCTGGTAGTTTGTTCTAGAGGAGTCGCATCGTTTAGCAGCTGCCCGATCAATTCATTGTTTTGCACAGGGTCATACCGTCTGTCCAATTCGATCATGGAAATCACCTCTCTCGCAAGTTTCTTTCTCTACCATACCCTACCGTCAGAAAAAAAATCACCTTGCCCCAAAAGGCAAAGTGATTTTCTTAATATTGCATCAAAGTTGTGACGTCATAGCCGTCAAGATTCTTGCGGCCATCCAAATAAGTCAATTCGATTAAAAATGCGCAGCCGACAACTACGCCGCCAAGCTGTTCAACCAAGTTGATCGTCGCGTTGATCGTTCCGCCCGTAGCCAAAAGATCGTCCGTGATCAAGACACGCTGTCCAGGTTTGATGGCATCTTTATGCATTGTCAATACGTCTGTCCCATACTCAAGCCCGTATTGTGCGCGAATCACTTCACGCGGCAATTTGCCTTCTTTGCGGACGGGCGCAAAGCCAATTCCAAGAGCGTAAGCGACAGGGCAGCCAATGATGAAGCCGCGCGCTTCCGGTCCAACGATCAGTTCTGCATCGACCGTCTTCGCGTAAGCGACGATTTGGTCCGTTGCGTATTTATAGGCTTCGCCGCTGTCCATCAAAGATGTAATATCCTTGAACTTGATTCCTGGCTTCGGCCAATCTTCTACAATCGTAATATATTGCTTTAAATCCATAATTCTTCCTCCTTGGCTGACACTTGGGCGTCAAACCAGTCTTTTAGATCCCGATAGGATGCATACAAGAGCTTTTGTTCCAAGGCAATTTGCCGCTCACGCTTTTTATAAGCTGGCGCTTCTGACAGATCACGTTTTCCCGGAGCCTGTGCAATCTCGGTAATTCCATTGTTAAGTGTAACAAAACCGAGTTCAAAAAACACCTGAAGCATGAAAAATAATGTTTCGCGGCTCCAGCCTTTATGTTTGGCAAGTTCTTCGCCGTTCTTTTTGAAGTCGAACGTGCCGCGCTTTTTGACAAAGCCGAACAGCCACTTAAATTGGTCGCGGTCTGGGATGCGCTCGAAATACTGGGATTCCTGCGCATAGAAATGGGCATAGACGCGCTTCGGCCGCAATTGTTTGAGCACCGATGACAGCTGCTCTTCCGAATCCGGCAGATCCAATAGCACGAGGTGGTCTTTCGCGGAATTCATTTCAGCGAGAGCTTGTACCGTTACAATCGGCCCCTCAAGCAACGAGCTGAATACCGCTTCCGTTTCTTTTTGGAAGGCGACAAACACCTGGTTCTGTTTCGGGATGAGCTTCGACCAACGGCTCACTTGGCGGATGCCACGAATGTCGAATAATTGCCATTCGTCCGTGCGGATATCTTCCACCAACAGCTGCGGTTTTTTAAGGCCGTTCCATTCGTTGACCTGCAAGTCGCCGATGACGTCGATTTTCACATCAGGCGTCAGTTCATCGCCAAGCTCGCCGATGCCAAACCCAACAGCATCCAAAGTGGAACTGTTTTGCGCCAGCTCCATTTTTAAATGTGCCTGGCTCGCACCGATTTTGCGTATGCCCGCTACTTTGACGCCGTTCAAGTAAAACTTCGGCTTGGCAAAGCCCATGCCAAATGGCGCGAGACGGCGCATGCCTTCAATGGTATCCGTATTTACTTCATCGAGCGTGACAGGAATATCGATCGACACGACCGGCACCAAATCCTCTGCCGTCAATGAAGTTTGTGCTTGTTCGTTCAATCGCTCGCGCAACTCGTCGACATTTTCTGCAGCAAGCGTCATGCCAGCTGCCATCGGATGGCCTCCGAAATGCGGCAAGATGTCACGGTTTTTGGCAAGTTCGTTGTATAAATGGAAGCCTTCGATGCTGCGCGCCGAGCCTTTCGCTTTGCTGTTTGCCAAATCGAGTGACAACACAATCGATGGACGGTAAAATTTTTCGGTCAGTTTCGAGGCGACAATGCCGACAACACCGGCATTCCAGCCTTCTTGCGCAACGACGATGACGTGCGGCAGCTGATCCCCGTAACGCGCTTCCACTTGCTCGACCGCTTGCTCGGAAATCGCCTTGACGATCGCCTGGCGTTCTTTATTCAAAACGTCCAATCCATCTGCAAGCGACCTTGCTTCGGATGGATCGTCGGTCATGAACAGGCGCACAGCCGGATCTGCTGATTGCAGGCGGCCAATCGCATTGATGCGCGGGCCGAACATGAAGCCGATCGTCTCTTCTGTGATGTCGCGCTGCTTGACGCCTGCCACATCCGCGAGCGCCGCAATTGCGGGCATCGGTGAATCCTGCAAGGCACGCAAGCCTTCTTTGACGAGCACGCGGTTTTCGCCGTGCAATGGCACCAAATCAGCAATCGTGCCGATCGCGACCAGCTCCGTCAAATGGTCTGGGATGTCCCCGTAGAGCGCCTGCGCCATTTTGAATGCAACTCCGACGCCGGCCAATTCGCCGAACGGATACTCGCCTTCTGGATGTCGCGGATGGATAATGGCGAGTGCTGCGGGGAGTTCATCGCCGATATCGTGGTGGTCACTGATGATGACGTCCATCCCCAGCTCATTCGCCAAGCGCACCGGTTCAATTCCTGATACGCCGTTGTCGACCGTGACAATCAAACCGACCCCTTCCGCATGGGCTTCCTTGAACAGCTCTGCATTCGGGCCGTAGCCATGGTCAAAACGGTTCGGGATCTTAAACGACACATCGGCGCCCAAATCCTGCAGCACGGTCATCATGACTGTCGTACTGGTCACCCCGTCTGCGTCGTAATCGCCGTAGACGAGAATTTTTTCTTCCGCTTCAATTGCCTGTTGGATACGCGCCACTGCAACGTCCATATCCTTCATCAGAAACGGATTATGTATGCCGGATAAATCGACATCCAGAAATTCCTGCGCTTTTTCCACTGTGTCGATTCCGCGCGTGACGAGAATCTTCGCCAGCACAGATGACAAGGATAACGCTTGTTGTAATTCCTGGACGGCTTGTTCATCCGGGCTTGTCAATTGCCATCTTTTTTTCGATTCAATCATTGGATCTCACTTCCTCACCCGTACATTATACAACATCAGCGAGCAGACAAAAACCTTTCGGCGCTTAGCCGAAAGGTTCATTTTTTATAGCCCGTCGCGGCGCGTGTCCGAGTGGCGGTCTTCTGTATCGTTGACGCCGAACTCGTCGCGTTTAGGCTGTGACCGGAGCGAGTCATCCGCATCGTGCGTCCGTTCTTCTCCTGTTACAACCATTGCCTCAGGCGTGACGCCTGCGCGCTGGTATTCAGCGATTTCGTTTTGCTGTGTCGCGATCAGTGATTCCTTAACCGTCACTTCTTTCTGGAGCGTCTTTACTTTGCGCTTCAATTGATAAGTGCGCGTCATGGCGAGAATGCTCGACAATAGGAATCCGAGCAATGCGGATACGAGAATGACCAGGATCAATGGCCATTGTGCTTCGCCGAACACATAATTGACTGGCACATTATCGACATTAAATACTGCAAATACCGCGATGATGATAGCAAAAACAAGACCGAGCAATAAGAGCCATTGCAATTTCATGTGAACCATCCCTTCTTTTTTCAAGCTGCGTACACCTTGCCGCTTTTTTACATAGAAAAAGGGACAAGGTATCAATACTCTATACCCTGTCCCTTTCTGCTATTAAACTTATACGACCGGTTCGTCAGAGCCCCATTTAGACTCTTGTTCTTTCTTCTCGATATCGATCGGGCCTTTCTTATTCAGCTCGCTTTTTTTCATGACGAGCCATAGCTGGGCAGCGATGAAGATCGACGAATACGTTCCTGCGATCAAGCCGATCAACAAGGCGATCGAGAAATTCGTGATAGAAGCAGCCCCGAAAATCAGAAGCGCGAGCACAACGAGGAACACCGTCATGACGGTGTTGATCGAACGCGTCAAAGTCTGGCGCAGTGAAGTATTGACGATTCTCTCCAATTGCTCCACTGTCTCCACCTTTTTGAGGCGGCGCATGTTCTCGCGGATCCGGTCAAAGGTAACGATCGTGTCATTGATTGAATAACCAACAATCGTCAGCACGGCAGCGATGAAGGTGATGTCCACTTCCAGCCGCAGCAAACTGAATGCCGCGACGATGAAGAACGCATCATGCAGAAGCGCGACGACCGAAGCCACCCCCATGCGCCATTCAAAGCGGAATGCCACATAGATAATGATACCCACTGCCGCAATGGCAAGTGCCATCATCGCATTTTGTGCAAGTTCACGGCCGACTGTCGGCGATACGGTCGAAACGTTCGGCTCGATTCCGTATTCATCCACCGCTGCCGATTTCAACTCATCGATTTCCGATTGGCTAAAGTCATCGACGTAACGAACTACCCCAATAGAAGAGTCTTCACCTGCCATGACGATATCGTCAGACGGGTAACCTGCACTTTCCACAAAGCTTTCCACTTCGTCTTTAGTCAATGAAGATTCAGAAGTGATTTCCACGCGTGTACCGCTGGAGAAATCGATTCCTAAGTTCAATTGGAAAATCGACAGTACGACCATGCCTGCCAAAATGAGCGCAAGCGATGCAGCGAAAAATTTGCGGCGGTTGCCGGCAAAATCAAAACGGTCGTAAGGCGTCGTTAAATCCGTGATATGGAGATTTTCTTCTTTTGAGTGAATCTTGTTTTTCGATAAGCCGAACCATCCTGGCTTATTGTCCAGGAACCCGCTCCATACCCATAACCCGAGCAGAAGACGAGAACCCCATACAGCCGTCAGGAAGCTCGCGAGAATAGAAATGATCAGCATCGTCGCAAAACCTTTGACAGAGCTTGTGCCGAAATAGAACAATACAGCGGCAGCTAGAAGCGTCGTGACGTTGGCGTCCAAAATAGCCGAGAATGACGATCTAGCACCTGCACGGAACGCATCCCTAACGGTCTCGCCCGTCCGCAATTCCTCTCGTATGCGCTCATAGGTGATGATATTGGCATCGACTGCCATCCCGACACCGAGCATGATGGCCGCGATACCTGGCAAGGTCAATACGCCGCCAATCCACTGGAAGATCACAAGGATCAAATAGACGTAAGCGGATAGCGTGACGACTGCGATCGCGCCTGGGAAGCGGTAGAACAACAGCATGAAGATGAGAACTGCCGCGATCCCGATTCCGGCAGCGAAAGTCGTCTGGTCAAGCGCTTGTTCACCGAATTGCGCCCCGACTGATGTCGAATACACTTCTTCGAGTTTCACCGGAAGCGCCCCGGCGTTCAAAATACCGGCTAGATTCTGTGTTTCCTCTACAGAAAAGGCACCTGATATTTCGACGCTCGGCGAGTTGATGCGTTGCGACACACGCGGGTCGGAAACGAATTTCGGATCCGCTTCCAGACGTTCTTCCTGATAGGAATCGACGCCTTCTTCAAAATCGAGCCAGATGACCAGGACATTATCCGGTGCCGGCTTTTGAGCGATTTTGCCAGTCACTTCGGCGAATTTGCCCGGTTCGTTCAGTTCAAGCGTGACGATCGGCTGGCCTTCCTGATTGAAAGTTGCCGTAGCACCGCCTTGCGCGAGGTCATTCCCCGACAACATGACATTATCATCCGCATCGCGGAACGATAAATTCGCTTCGGTTGAAAGCAATTCACGGGCAGACGATTGGTCTTCAATGCCTGCCAATTGGACACGTATCCGGTTGCCGCTTTCGATTTGGATGCTCGGTTCACTGACGCCGAGCACATCGATACGGCTTCTCAGCGCATCTGTCGTATCCGAGACAACTTCTTCTGTTATTTCCTGTCCTTCTTCGAGCGGTTCGACTTGATAAAGAACTTCAAATCCGCCCTGCAAATCAAGCCCAAGATTGATGTCTTTGGCAATCGGCAGGCTGGTCGTGCCAATCAATCCGATAAGCAGAAATACCAGCAGGAAAAAGGCGATGATGCGAGATCTTGCTTTCATATGTATAGTTCCTCCTCAATATAGAACACAGCACTTACATTATCGGTGACGTGCCAAAAGGTGTCAAATCCCACGCGGTTTCTGGCGCGCCGGACGAAGAAGCTGCTGCAGGTCCTCCATGCTGTCTTCCGTGAAAAAGTTCGCGGTTTTAAAGGCTTCCACCTGATGGTAAGCGACAAAATCGGAAGCTGTCAGATCCATGATATCCGACACCATTTCATGCAAACGCATGTCTTCGATTTTTTTCTTTTTCCACGCTTTCTTCAGGCAATAATCCCATAAGGCTTCCGGGGTGAATGTTTCATATTGCAAATACGTGAATTCACTGCATTTGCTCTCCAATGCCGGCAGCACTTGCTCGTACTTTTCCGGATAGCTCATCATGTCGGTTCTCCTTTCTGCAGTTCTGTTTCCATTGTACCTTCCAGATGGAAATTTTAGAACAAATGCATGAAAATTTTTGGAAAATTGTTTAATTTATTATTTGCGTTAATTACGCGGGTCAGCCAGGATAATTTCTTGCTTGGACGAAAAAAACGCCTCCCGAAAGGAAGACGGTTTTCGCAAATTCTTATTCAACGACGCGGGCGATTGCCTGGCGCTCGAACTGAAGGCGCGTGCCATCAGCTACCGTGATGTAGATAGTTGAATCGTCTACTGCGTCGACTTGGCCATGCAAGCCGCCGATCGTCACGATACGGTCCCCACGCTTTAATTCCGACTGCATGTTGGCTGTCGTTTTTTGGCGTTTTTGCGCCGGGCGGATGATGAAGAGCCACATCAGCAAGAACATCAATAGTAAAGGTGATAACGCAATTAATGTTTCCATTGTTCAATTTCCCCCTTTCGTGTTCTCTATCGTTTCGAACTCAGAAATTTTTTGCATTCGGCTTGTTGAATCCGTACGCTTCAAAAAATTCTTCGCGGAAATCTCCCAGGCGGTCTTCGCGGATCGCTTGACGCACCTGTTCCATTAAGTTTAACAGAAAATGCAGGTTATGATAACTCGTAAGGCGAATTCCGAAGGTTTCATCTGCACGCAATAGATGATGCACATATGCACGCGTGTAATTAGTGCACGTATAGCATGTGCATTTCTCGTCAATCGGCGTGAAATCGCGCTTGAATTTCGCATTTTTCAAGTTCAATCGGCCTTCACTCGTCATCAATGTGCCGTTGCGGGCGATGCGCGTTGGCAATACGCAGTCAAACATATCGATGCCGCGGATCGCGCCGTCGATCAAGGAATCAGGTGAGCCGACGCCCATCAAATAACGCGGCTTGTCGAATGGCATGAACGGCGTCGTGAATTCAAGCGCACGGTTCATGACATCTTTCGGTTCGCCGACCGACAATCCGCCGATCGCGTAGCCCGGGAAGTCGAGCGCCACAAGATCTTCTGCGCTTTGTCTGCGCAAGTCCTCGTATTCGCCGCCTTGGATAATCCCGAACAAGCCTTGGTCCTGCGGGCGCGCGTGCGCTTCGAGGCAGCGTTCTGCCCAGCGCGACGTGCGCTCGACGCTGGATTTCATGTAGTCATGCGTCGCCGGGTATGGCGGGCATTCGTCAAACGCCATCATGATGTCCGATCCGAGGTCATTCTGGATTTGCATCGCTTTTTCCGGGCTCAAGAACAGCTTGTCGCCGTTCATATGGTTGCGGAAATGAACGCCTTCTTCTTTGATATTGCGGAACTCGCTAAGTGAGAACACTTGGAAGCCGCCGGAATCTGTAAGAATTGGACGGTCCCAGTTCATGAATTTATGAAGGCCGCCCGCTTCCTTGATGACGTCATTCCCTGGGCGCAGCCACAGGTGATACGTATTGCTCAAGATGATGCCGGCGTTCATCGCTTTCAATTCTTCCGGGCTCATCGTCTTGACGGTCGCTTGTGTGCCGACCGGCATGAAGGCAGGCGTTTCGAATGAGCCGTGCGGTGTGTGGACGATGCCAAGGCGTGCGCCTGTTTGTTTACAAGTTTTAATGTGTTCGTATGTTACTGCATGGGTCATGATTCGGTCTCCTTTTTCTGCGGTTCAATAAACATTGCGTCGCCGAAGCTAAAAAAGCGGTAGCGCTCTTTCACGGCTTCATTGTACGCATTCAAAATGGCGTCACGGTTCGACATGGCGCTGACCAGCATCACGAGCGTCGATTTCGGCAAATGGAAGTTGGTGATCAATCCGTCTACCGCTTCGAACTCATATCCAGGATAGATGAAAATATCGGTCCAGCCATTGTCTTCCTGTAGTTTGCCGCCGAATTTTTTCGCGACCGACTCGAGCGTGCGCGTCGATGTCGTGCCGACGGAAATGACGCGGCCGCCTTTTTGTTTTGTTTCATTGATCAAGTCCGCGGTTTCTTTCGTGATGCGGTAGAATTCTGCATGCATTTCGTGGTCTTCGATCGATTCCACCGACACCGGGCGGAACGTGCCAAGCCCGACGTGCAAAGTGATGAATGCGATATTGACGCCTTTATTGCGGATTTCTTCCAATAATTCATCGGTAAAATGAAGCCCGGCAGTCGGCGCTGCAGCACTTCCCCGCTCTTTCGCGAACACCGTCTGGTAACGGTCCTGGTCTTCCAGCTTTTCGCGGATATACGGCGGCAGCGGCATTTCGCCCAATTGGTCGAGGATCTCGTAAAAAATACCGTCATAGATAAATTTGAAATGGCGGCCTCCGTGGTCCAGGACACCCGTGCACTCAGCGCGCAACAAACCATCGCCGAAAGACACGACCGTGCCGATTTTCACTTTCTTGGCTGGCTTGACGAGCGTTTCCCAAACATCTTCTTCTGTCTGCTTCAACAACAGCACTTCGATGTTCGCGCCGGTTTCTTCTTTCGTGCCCATGAGGCGCGCAGGAAGCACGCGGGTATCGTTCAACACAAGCGTATCGCCACTATGCAGATGGCCAAGGATGTCGCGGAAATGTTTATGTTCAACCGCGCCCGTCTCTTTGTCCATCACAAGCAACCGGCTAGACGTCCGGTCAAGAAGCGGCGTTTGTGCAATCAATTCCTCCGGCAATTCAAAATCAAAATCATTTACATTCAATTGTTGTTCATTCGTTAGTTTAGTCATTCAGGCATCTCCATTTTAAAGTGTTCGTATGCTAGAGGCGTCACAGTGCGCCCTCTCGGTGTCCGTTGAATAAAGCCAATCTGCAATAAATACGGTTCGTAAACATCTTCAATCGTCGTCGATTCCTCACCGATGCTTGCGGCAATCGTATCTACGCCAACCGGTCCGCCACGGAAACGGCTGATCATGCCGGTGAGTAGCTTATGGTCGATATGGTCAAGGCCGAGCGGGTCGACTTGGAGCATCTCGAGCGCCTGCTCGGCCATTTCGGTGGTGATCGAACCGTTGCCGCGCACCATCGCGTAATCACGCACGCGTTTTAGCAAGCGGTTCGCGATACGCGGGGTCCCCCGGGAACGACGTGCGATTTCAATGGCAGCATGCGGGTCGATATCCGCTTCGAATAAGGCCGCGCTCCGTTCGACGATATCGGTCAAGGCTTCGGTGTCGTAATACTCGAGCCGTGACAACACGCCGAAACGGTCACGAAGTGGAGCTGACAATGCTCCGGCACGCGTGGTCGCTCCGATCAACGTGAATGGCGGCAAATCAAGCCGCACCGAACGCGCAGTCGGTCCTTTTCCGACAACGATGTCGAGGCAGAAATCCTCCATCGCCGGATACAGCACTTCTTCGATTGACCGGTTCAAGCGGTGAATCTCATCGATGAACAACACGTCTCCCGGCTCGAGTGATGAAACGATCGCCGCCAAATCGCCTGGCCGTTCAATCGCAGGGCCTGACGTCATCTTCACGCCGACTTCCATTTCATTGGCGATGACGGTCGCTAGCGTCGTTTTCCCGAGACCCGGTGGCCCGTAAAGCAATACATGGTCTAGCGATTCGTTGCGCATTTTCGCCGCTTCGATAAAAATCTCCAGATTGTGCTTTACTTTCTGCTGGCCGATATATTGCGACAAACGCTGTGGACGCAAAGATTGCTCAAAGCGCTCATCAAATTCTGAAATTTCGCCGTCGATGATGCGTTCTTCCATGGCGTTCGCCTCCTCGTTAAGTTTGTTTCAATAATAATTGAAGCGCTTTTTTCATATAGCCTTCCGTGTCGAGTTCCAAGCCTTTCAATTGAGGCTTCACTTTCGTGATTTCGCGTTCGGAATATCCAAGCGCCCCAAGTGCGAGCATCGCTTCCTCAAGTTCTGATTCGTCCCCACCGAACAAGTCCGGCTGACCGGCTTCTGCATAGGATTCCCCAAAGAAATCCGTCAGCTTGCCTTTCAAGTCCAAAATCATCTGGCGGGCGGTCTTCTTGCCAACGCCAGGGAATTTCACCAAATACTTCTCATCTTCCTGCTCGATCGCCTCGATGACGAATTGCGGCTGGCCGGATGCTAGAATCGCAAGCGCGCCTTTAGGACCGATGCCGGACACGCTGATGAGCTTGCGGAACAATTCCCGCTGCTCAAGCGTCGGAAAGCCGAACAAAAACTGCGCGTCTTCTCTTACATGGTGATGGACAAAAATCTGCAGTTCATCCGATCCGAATGAATACGGGTTCGGGGCAAAAATCTGCCAGCCGACACCCTGCTGTTCCACTACTAAATATTCAGGCGTCACACGCGTGACTTGGCCTTTTATGTAATCGTACATTGTACTCGCCCTTTCATTTTCAACCTATTGATTATACCATATTCCGGCCGCTCCTACGAAGAAAGCTATCCGGTTCACACAGACATTGCGAAGCGCCAAAAGAGCTCACCGCTGATTGAAGTTTCTCTTTATGTTAAAATAAAAAACATAAGAGTGAAGTCAATTTCACTCACTCGACGCATTCCGCAAATCTGCTTCGCTTTCCTGCGGGCGAGCGCCAAGCCTCCTCAGTCGCTTTACGACCTGCGGGGTCTCGGCTTTCTCGCTTTCCCGCGGGAGTCTTCGCAGTTTTGCTACATTATATATATTGCTGAACACATCAGGAGTGGCCTTAAATGATTTTTACAGAAAGGCAATTTCAGAGTACAATATGTAATTTGGTAATCAACGGAGGGTTTTCATGAAAAAGTTATACGGTGAAGAACGCCGCAATGTTTTATTGGATGAGCTGAAGCAGGCCGGTCGGCCGATGACCGGGAGCGCACTTGCAAAACTCGCGCAAGTGTCGCGTCAAGTGGTGGTCGGCGACATGACCTTATTGAAAGCGAAAGGCGAGCCGATCATTGCGACGAGCCAAGGCTACCTGTACTTGGACCCAAGCGGCAATAAACAAGTGAGCCGGCGCATCGCCTGCAATCACCAGCCGCAAGAGACAGAAGCGGAATTGCGTTTATTGGTCGATTGTGGCGTCACGGTCAAAGATGTCTCGATTGAACACCCTGTCTACGGCGAGCTGACGGCCGGGATCCATGTCTCGACGCCGCTTGATGTCGATTTGTTCATGCAGCGCATACGCGATACCGGTGCAAGCTATTTGCTGGAACTGACAGAAGGCACGCATATCCACACCATCACGGCAGACCTTCCTGAAACACTTGCGCAAGCTGTCGAAGCGATGAAGCAGCACGGCTATCTGCTCGAAGAAGCGGAATAAGAAAAATCCCCGGATGCCAATGAGGCGTCCGGGGATTTTTCGTGCGTGCTTCTTATGAATTATACGTATAGTAGGAACCGAGCGTCTTGACGCCGCAGCCGAGAGCCTTGAGCTCTTCGAAAGCACCGCGCATCATCGCCGCATTCTCGTCTTCCAATACGTCGGCAATAAAGAAATAATTGCCGAGCCCAGTTTTCAAAGGACGCGATTCGATCTTCGACAAGTTCAATTGGCGCCATGCAAATACTGACAGCACTTGGTGCAAAACACCGGAGCGGTCGTCTTTTGGCGGCGTGATCATCAAGGTCGTCTTGATCTGCGCTTCGTGTCCTGGATCGGTCAATTTATGGTTGCTTCTCGACAATACGAAAAAGCGTGTGTGGTTGAAATGAAAATCATGGATGTCGCGCTGCACGATGTCTAAGCCGTATTTTTCCGCTGCGTAGTCATTGGCAATCGCCGCAATATTACGCTCCGGCAATTCCGCCACCATTTTCGCAGCCGCCGCTGTTGAGCTATATTGCTCGAGCGGCGTGTGCTTATAGGTGTAGTACAGGAATTTATGGCATTGTGCCAAGGCATGCGGATGCGAATAGATCGCTTCGAACGATTCCGAGCCGCGGTTTTCCGGGTGAACGAGCAAATGCTGCTCGATCGGCGACAGCACTTCCGCCGTCACATAGAGCTCCGCTTCGTGGAACAAATAATCCACCGTCAGCGGCACCGATCCCTCGAGCGCATTTTCCAGCGGCACAACCGCATAATCGACCGTGCCATCCGCGACCGCTTCAATGCATTCGGGAATGGTCGTATACGGCATCAGCTGTTCTGTTGGAAATACTTTGGAAGCTGCTAAATGCGTAAACGACGCTTCCGGGCCTAAAAACGAAATTCTCTTTTTCTCTCTAGTCATGGACTCATTCCCCCTACATTTATGACGAACCGCTCGATACCACATCGGCCGACTCAACAAAGTCGAGTTTTTTCAATTGCTGCAAGAACATGTCCAAGTCGACGTCCATCGCCGTCACATCGAGTGACAAGGTGACGTTCGCGCGCCCTTGGATCGGAATGGTCTGGTGGATGGTCAAAATATTACAGCCCATTTCCGCAACGGATTGAAGCAAAGTCGCAAGCGTGCCGGAACGATCTTCCAATTGCAGGAAAACCGTCAAGATCCGCTCTTTGACGATGGAATGAAACGGAAAAACCGCATCACGGTATTTATAGAATGCCGAGCGCGATAAACCGGTCTGTGCGACCGCATCCAAAATGGACATGCGGTCCCGCTGAAGCAGTTTTTTCACTTCCAGCGTCTTGACCATCGCTTCCGTCAGTACATCTTCCCGCACCAGGTAATAGCGTTGTTCCGAAATATCCTTCATTCAAGTACCCTCCGCATCAGTCGGTGAATTCGAACTCAAATTCAAGCAAACGGACCGTGTCGCCGTTTTCTGCCCCGCGCTCGCGAAGAGCATCATCAATGCCCATGCCGCGCATTTGGCGGGCGAATCGGCGAATCGAATCTTCACGAGAGAAATCGGTCATCTTGAACATCCGCTCGATTGCATATCCAGAAAGGACAAAAGCACCGTCCGGGTCGCGTGAGATATCGAATCCGTCGCCTTGCATTTCGTGCTTGTATAGAACCGTATCTGCTGCATCCGGATCTGCCTCGTCTTCCATCGGGAATTCAGGCGTCACTTCGAGCAAGTCGGCAACCGCAAACATCAGATTGTTCAAACCTTTTCTCGACAAGGCGGAAATCGGGAACACTTTCGCGTCTTCCGGCAATTTTTTGCGGAACTCTTCCAAGTTTTCTTCCGCATCCGGCATGTCCATCTTGTTCGCCACAATAAGTTGTGGGCGTTCAGTCAAGCGCATATTGTATTGTTTCAATTCTTCGTTGATGGTCACATAATCCTCGTAAGGATCGCGGCCTTCCATGCCCGACATATCGATGATGTGGACGATAACGCGCGTCCGTTCGATATGGCGCAAGAATTGATGGCCAAGGCCGATTCCTTCATGTGCGCCCTCGATCAATCCTGGCAAGTCGGCCATGACGAAGCTGCGTTGGTCTTCTGTTTGGACCATTCCGAGATTCGGGACGATCGTCGTGAAATGATACGCACCGATTTTCGGTTTGGCTGCAGTGACGACCGACAATAGCGTCGATTTCCCGACACTCGGGAAGCCGACCAGGCCAACATCCGCTAGTACTTTCAATTCCAGGACGACATTGCGCTCTAAGCCTGGCTCACCTTTTTCCGAAAGTTCAGGAGCCGGGTTTTGAGGCGTCGCAAAACGCGAGTTTCCGCGTCCTCCGCGCCCTCCTCGTGCGATAACTGCCGATTGTCCCTCTTCGACCAAATCGGCGATCGTTTCGCCAGTTTCTGCGTCTTTGACGACAGTGCCCGGCGGAACTTTGATGATGGTGTCATGCGCTTTGGCACCGTGTTGGTTTTTGCTCATGCCGTGCGTCCCGCGCTCGGCTTTAAAGATGCGTTTGAAACGGAAATCCATTAGCGTACGCAAGCCTTCATCGACTTGGAAGACGATATCTGCGCCTTTTCCTCCGTCACCGCCGGCAGGGCCGCCGTTCGGTACATATTTTTCGCGGCGGAATGCTACCATGCCATCCCCGCCGTCGCCACCTTTTACATATACTTTTACGTGATCGACAAACATATTATCCCTCCATCTGTGCGTGGATCTCAACTTTCGAGCGATCCGATCCGCACGCTTTACCAATTGCTAATTGCGGTGAATCCAAAATCAGTGAAGACCAGTCGCCAGGACCTGACAGTTCCAGCGAAAACCGGCCATCCACTTCCATTATGTGCAGCTCTACCGGGTAAGGCCAAACGTCAGAAAACGCTTCTTTTGCGCTCTCCGCAAATGTTTCAAGCCAGCTGTAGAGCGACGCATCCAATTCGCGCGGCGCCTGCATGGCTTCACAAAAAACCGCGAGGCGCAATTCCGGAAAACGCCAGCCAGCCGTCAAAAGCCACTCTTCTGTTTCAGGCATAGAGAGTGCCGACAGCCGGCTTTGGTGCATAGCCGCTTCGGCATACGTACGAATGAGCGCCTGGGCTCTATCTGTGCGCCCTAAATCCAGATTCAATTTGATCATCTGCAGCTCATTCAAAAAATCATGGCGCGCATGCCGAAGCGATTGTGCCACCGTTAGCCTGTCGTCCATAATGCACTTCCTTTTCACACACTTTTAGCCATTATACCAAGTTTCCGGCCGGATTTCCCGGCACGGGTTTTGGCTAATCTTGTTTCAAAAGAAAAAGGACTGCGAAAGCAGCCCTTTTCGTTTTTATTAAGCTTCCTGAGCAACCGGGTAAACGCTCACTTTTTTCTTATCGCGGCCGTAGCGCTCGAAGCGTACTGTTCCATCGATTTTCGCGAAAAGTGTGTCATCTCCGCCGCGTCCAACGTTCTCGCCTGGATAGATTTTCGTACCGCGTTGACGGTAAAGAATAGATCCGCCAGTTACGATTTGTCCGTCAGCGCGTTTTGCGCCAAGGCGTTTTGATTCCGAATCACGACCGTTCTTCGTTGAACCAACACCTTTTTTGGATGCAAAAAACTGAAGATTTAATTTCAACATATGTCCCACCTCCTAAGCTGTGAAGGTTATTTTTATAAAGTCTGCATATTCATGTTCAATCGTTTCCAGAGAAATGATCATAGCGCGTACCAGCAGTTGAACCTGCTCATCCGTCTTTTTGTCCATGTTCTCCGGAAAGGCGATTTTCAAAAAACCGCTATCCGCCTGTTCGATGTCCGGTTCAATTCCCGTCAGCTCCATAATGGCGTTCACTGCCCCGAAGGAAACAGCTGAAGCCCCGGCACATACCAGATCCTGGCCGTGTTCGGCAAAATCCGCATGCCCCGACATTTCAAAGCCTTTGATATAGCTGCCGGTTTGATGAATAGTCACCCGGATCATTTTTACAGGTTGATTGCATCAACAGTCAATTTCGTGAATGGCTGACGATGACCTTGTTTTTTGTGGTAGTTCTTTTTCGCTTTGTATTTGAAGACAGTGATTTTCTTGCCGCGGCCCTGTTTTTCAACTTTCGCTGTAACAGTTGCTCCTTCTACGAAAGGAACACCCACTTTAGTATCGTCTCCACCTACAAATAGAACTCTGTCAAATGTTACTGTGTCACCAGCTTCTGCGTTCACTTTCTCAACGTAGATTTCTTGGCCAGCTTCCACTTTGATTTGTTTTCCACCAGTTTCAATAATTGCGTACATATCCTTGCACCTCCTCTTAGACTAAGACTCGCCTATCCAGGTGATCTTGCGATGCTTTAAGACCTGGTTCGAGCGGTTGTAGCACGGGTGCGCTACAAACATAACATTAGAATAATATCATGCGGGAGAGACCCGCGTCAACAGAGAACTGAAAAGAGTTGGTGATGAGCTCTTTCGATTTCTGGGATTGTGGTTAAAGGAGTTAAATATTGCTTCTTTAGTAATTTGTGATTTTGGGAATGAAGAGTGTGGCGATATTGTTTGTATTCGAGCTTCCATCACTTTGGAACGTCGCCTCCCGGCTTTGGGTTGGCCTCTTGCCATAAGCCAGAAAGACCGCCTGTCTTATGGCATCGGCTCACCCTCGGCGCTGGTCGGCTGGGAGATTTCATTGGTTCATGTTTGTTTAGATAGATCTGCTTCTATAAGTAGTTGCCGGCTAGTGGGGAAATCGCTTCCCTGTCAGGGTTTGTGATTTGAAGGATGAAGGGTGTGGCGATGTTGTTTGTGTTCGAGTTTCCGTCACTTGGGAACTTCGCCTCCCTGCTTGGGGTTGGCCTCTCACAATGAGCCAGAAAGAACGTCTGTCTCATTGCTTCGGCTCACCCTTGGCGCTGGTCGGCTGGGAGATTTCATTGGTTCATGTTTATTTAGATAGATCTGCTTCTATAAAGTAGTTGCCGGCTAGTGGAGAAATCGCTTCCCTGTCTGGGTTTGTGATTTGAAGGATGAAGGGTGTGGCGATATTGCTTCTGTTCGAGTTACATCATCCTGGAACATCGCCTCCCTGCTTGGGGTTGGCCTCTCACAATGTGCCAGAAAGAACATCTGTCTCATTGCTTCGGCTCACCCTTGGCGCTGGTCGGCTTAGAGATTTCATTGATTCAAGTATGTTTCAACATATCTGCTTCTATAAGTAGTTGCCGGCTAGTGGAGGAATCGCTTCCCCTTCAAGCGCCGAAACAAATTATCGAAACTAATTTCAGCGAAGGTTAAATATCAGTTCCGCTATAAAAGTAGAGATGAAGCGGAAAGGGGCCGACGCCTGAGGGACCGCGCGGGCTGGCGAGACAAATGTGCCGCGCTTTTTGCGGCACATTGGCTCAACACCCGCCTCTCGGCAAGCGTACCCCTTGTAGCGAAATCTCATCCACATTCATTTTTACAATTCTTTTGAGTTCGTAATGTAATATCATATTAGCAAGCAGAATGTCCTGAATCCCCACTGTCCCTCTTCTACATTTCATTCGAAAAATTTTGCAACACAAAAAACGCCACCGCAAATGCAGTGGCGTTCCTACTATTAAATATTATTTGCTTGAGAAAATGGATTTCAGTTTGCCGAACATGCCTGGCTTTGGCTTGTCCATGGTCATGAGCGGAACCGATTCACCTAGCAGGCGGCGCGCGATGTTGCGGTAGCCGAGTGCTGCAGGGTTCGACGGGTCCATGACGACTGGTTCGCCTTTGTTCGAGCTCGAAATGACGCGTTCGTCATCCGGCACGATTCCAAGCAGGTCAATCGACAAATGCGTCGTGATTTCGTTGACATCAAGTGCGTCTCCCGCTTCCATCAAATGCGGGCGGATACGGTTAATGATGAGTTTTGGCGCTTCGAGGTTTTCCTCGAGCTCCAACAAACCGATGATGCGGTCAGCATCGCGCACTGCGGAGATTTCCGGAGTCGTGATGACGATCGCGCGGTCTGCGCCGGCGACGGCATTTTTATAGCCTTGCTCGATGCCGGCCGGGCAATCGATGATGATGAAGTCGTAGTCCGCTTTCATCCCTTCAATCAATTCTTTCATTTGCTCCGGGTTGACGTCGTTTTTATCGGCCGTCTGGGCTGCCGGAAGCAAGAACAATTTATCTTCGAAGCGCTTGTCTTTGACGAGCGCTTGATGGATTTTGCAGCGGCCTTCGAGCACATCGATCAAATCGTAGATGATGCGGTTCTCGAGACCCAAAATAACATCCAGGTTGCGAAGCCCGATATCGGTATCGATCAAGCAGACTTTTTTGCCTTGAAGAGCCAATGCAGTGCCGAGGTTCGCAGTCGACGTCGTTTTGCCGACGCCTCCTTTACCTGATGTAATTACGATAGCTTCTCCCACACTAGCTTCCTCCTTTAAACGTAGAAATTTGCGGACGCAGGAATCTCAGTTCCTGCAGTCGGTCGATGATGATTTTGCCGCTGGTATGTAAATAGGCGCATTCCATTTCAGGCTGCTCCGACAAGCTGTCGAGTTCGTCGGTCATCGTCTCGAGTTCATCAGCAATCTTCAGATGCGTCGCTTCGAGCCACGATGCAGCGATGACCGCTTCTTTATTGCCGCTAGCGCCTGCATGGGCAAACCCTTTGAGGCGCCCAAGGACATAGACGTTGCCCCCCGCTTCGATGCGGCCGTTCTGGTTAACATCGCCGATGACAACGAGGTCGCCTTTAGCTTTGACGACTTGCCCTGAGCGGACGATGCCGACGTATGTTTCCGACTGGCGCTCAGAAATCATCCGGTTGCATTCTTCGACGGTGACGACATCACATTTTGTGCCGATCACTTTCATCTTCGAATTGTCATGGATAACTTTCTTGATTTCTTCCAACTGGGCTTTGCTGTAATGGCGATTCGCCAATTGGACCTGTACTTCCGCGTCCCCTTCGAGCGCAGGGTCGGATACTTTCTTCTTCAACTCATCGAGGATTTCCGTATAGGAGGCCATATCGTTGAGCTGGATGAGAAGCCCTTTGTTCGTTCCTTTGATATTCACGATATTTTTCAAAAAACCTGTCACCTGCGCTTTCATTAATATAACCCGAACTTAGTGCCACGCTGTGGATCTTGCGTGACCATCATCGACCTGAATACCCAGCCAAGCAAGCCTAAGTACAGGGCGTTGGCGATTAAGGTCGGCCACAATCTGGATGTCAAAAACGTTCCGGCCGGCGCATCGGTCAAGCCAATCAGTTGGAAGAACAAGTAAAGTGCTACTTCCATCGCAATAAGGAGACCGAGTGCCAGCAATGTTGCCGACAGCAAATTCTGTGGAATCTTTTTGAAAAAGTACGCGGCGATCAGGCAGACGGCCGGATACAGAAAAGAATATAATCCAATAATATCAATGTAAAAGACATCATACAAGAGGCCGAAGAACAAACCGTAAAACAACGCATGGCGCAGTTCGTAGAAAACGGTCAAAAAAATCAGGAATAAAATGAGGAAACGTGGGACGACGTAATAAAACGATCCGCCGATCGACAAGGGCGAAAACAGCCCAAAGATCGGTTCGACGAAAAACAGCACGAGACAGACGATGGGAACAAGAAAGCGGATCATGATTCTTCTTCCTCTTCTTCTGTCATCCCGTTGTCTTCGCCGTCGACTTCCGGCGCGAGACGGTCTGCGATGACGACGTGGTTAAGCATTGAAAAGTCAGCTGCCGGTTTGACATACGCCAGTTTCGTCAAGCCGAATTCATCGATCGTCACTTCCGTAATTTCCCCGATGACGATGCCTTTCGGGAAAATGCCGCCGAGCCCGCTTGAGACAACTTGGTCTCCTTCTTTCAAATCGACCGAGAAGTCAATGCGCTTGAGCAGCAACTCGCGGCGTTCCGGGTCGTAGCCTTCGATCAAACCAAACACATCATCTTCGCCGAGCACCATCGCAGATACGCGGTAGTTCGGGTTTTGCGTCGTCACGAGTTCTACTGTCGACGTGGTTGGCGTGACGATCGTCACTTTGCCGATCAAACCGCCAGCGGTCATGACCGCCATGTTTTCCTTGACGCCGTGGTTGGTGCCGCGGTTCAAGATGATTTTCTCTTCCCATTGATCTGGGTTGCGTGCGATGACGACTGCCTGGATCGGGTTGTATTCACGTAAATCTTCTTCTTTGCCGACGAGTTCTTTCAGTTCATCGTTTTCAGAACGAAGATCGGTCACTTCTGCCTGCACGCCCGCAAATTCCTCGAGGCGTGCTTTTAGCAGGCGGTTTTCTTCAAATGTGTTGATCAGCGAGTCGATATTGTCAAAAACACCGGTCACAAAATGTGCGGGCCGTGAAAATACCGATTGCCCGGCGCCTACTGCTTCTTTGACGATTTGTTCGGGCAGCGACACTTGGCCGCGGTCCCGAAGCGTCAAGGAAATCAAAGCGACGAGCAGGATGACGCCGATCAACAGCAGGATAAGCCGCTTATTCGATAAAAATTGTGGCATATGAGGCCATCCTCCTTATTGATTGGCTCGTTTAGAGCAGTAAAAACTTAGCGTCTTTCGATCGCGGTACGGTAACGATTGAAGTCTTCGAGCGCGCGCCCGGTTCCAAGCGCGACACAATCGAGTGGGTGGTCTGCTGTGAAAACCGGCATGCCGACTGCGTTCGCAATCACTTTGTCGAGATTCTTCAACAACGCTCCGCCGCCCGTCAAGACAATGCCGCGGTCCATGATATCAGACGCCAGTTCAGGCGGCGTCTTCTCAAGCGTGGCCCCTAGGCCGTCAACGATGCGCGTGACGGGTTCTTTTAGGGCTTGTTCCATTTCGCGAGCGGTAATCGTCAAGGTTTTTGGGAAACCGGTGACGAGGTCACGGCCGCGGATTTCCATGTCCAATTCAGCTTCTTCTTCGCTTAAAACAGCGGCGGTGCCGATGCCCATTTTCAGGTTTTCGGCTGTGCGTTCGCCGATGACGACATTAAAGCGCTTGCGGACGTATTGCTTGATCGCCTCGTCCATCTCGTCCCCGCCGACGCGGATCGATTCACTCGATACGATGCCGCCGAGCGAGATGATTGCGACTTCCGCTGTTCCGCCTCCTATATCGACGACCATGCTGCCGACAGGTTCCCATACCGGAAGCCCTGCGCCAATTGCTGCAGCGAAGGGCTCTTCGATCGTATAAGCTTCCGCTGCCCCGACTGCACGCGCAGCATCGAGTACCGCACGCTGTTCAATGGAAGTAACGCCGTAAGGCACGCAAATCATGACTTTACCGCCGCGCCATTTGCCTGGCGCTTTACCAGTCGCTTCGCTGATGCAATGTTTGATCATCGCGAGTGTCGTGTCGTAGTCGGAAATAACGCCATCACGCATCGGCCGCAATGCAACGATATTGGCAGGCGTTCTGCCCATCATATCGCGCGCGCGTTTGCCGACAGCGACAATTTCATTCGTGCGGGTGTTTTTGATGACAATCGATGGCTCTCGGAGCACAATGCCGCGCCCTTTTAAATAGACGAGCGTGTTCGCGGTTCCGAGGTCGATGCCGATATCTTTTGAAGCAAATCCAAACACATGAATCGGTCCTTTCTTATGTAAACCGGGGGTACCGGCAACAGCTTTGCGCAATACCACCCATTATAGAACATCCGGAAAAAAATATACAGTGCTACATGAACCCCTTTTCTTTCAATGAAGTGAATTGATGGTCGCCGATGATGATATGGTCGAGCAATTCGATACCGATGATCGAGCCGGCTTCCATGAGCCGCTTCGTGACATCGATGTCTTCAGGGGAAGGTGCTGGGTTTTATCAAGAGTAAACTATTAAAAATCCATTAAAATCAATACTTTCACTTTGAGAACATGTATTTAAAGTAAATAACAATTAAAGCCTGTATCTTAGTTATCACTTGAGATACAGGCTTTTTATTTATTCGTTCATATAATTAAACAGTTTGCCTAAAAAATCATCGCTAATGGTTAATTGATACTGTTTTTCAACGAGATTTCGAAGTTCCATAACGAGAAGCAAAGAGTTCTTATAGGCTTCATATAGTTCTAATTCATTTAATCGGGCAGTAGTCTTTTTAAACTTTTCATAGTTTTCAGGACTAATTTCTTTTTCAAGATTCTTTGTCATATTAAACCAATTATCGGCATTTTCTTCCGCAATTCGAATGAGTTGTAGTATATTTTTTTGTAATTGAGATAAAAGTTCCAGTGAACGTGCATTTTCCCCTCTTTTAAGAACATTAATCCCCATTAACCATAGGTTGGAAAAATTATTCAATAAAAAATTTACGTTTTCTTCTGTAAGTCTATTTGGTCCCGGACCTTCCAACTCTGATAAATACAATTCTAGTTGTCCTGTTTCATCATAAATAAACATTGCTTTTGTGTCAGGAATGTAGCCTGATTCTTTGAATGAAGGAATAATATTCATTTCGTTTTCGGAAAGGAAATGAAATTCACCACGTATTAGATTTTCAAAAATTACTACTTCCGTACCGTACTCATTTTGATAGAGTAAAGTGTAGGAAGCGACTTCATTTAGCCATTTTGCTGAATCAAAGGTGGAAATTGTATCATCTTTTAGAAAAACGTAATATTCTATATCAGAGTATTGATCTCCCTCTCCTTTTGTAAAAGAGCCATACATCATACAAGCAGATATTCGTTCATCTGACTGGACAAGTTCCTTAACCCTTGCCATTAGTTCCTTTTGTTTTAACAATTCGATTCCTTCTTTCTTTATTTTGATTCAGGGAGAAATAAAAAATCCTCCCAAATAATGTTGGAAGGATTAGTCATGTCACTTTTTAAGGACTCAAATAAAACTATTTAGCCTTTTTAGCTATTCAGTCTTACATTTATTTAGTATATGGAAAAATGGCCAGACTAATCCTAAGTTTTTAAACTGAAATATACTATTTCATTTGTTAAAAATTAGATTAGTTCTTCATTGTCCACCCATCTCTCCTTTCGATTAATAGTATATTAATTTTAACACTTCAAAGTTCAAAGCACAAGTTGGTGAAACTCATAGATTAACTATTCTCTAATGTACAAATCTCCGTATAATTTTTGGATCTGGTTCCTTAATCTTATATTTTCCTCTTCTAATTCCTTTACTCTTGTTTTTAAGGTTTTAATAAGGACTTCTTCAGAACGGGAGCTTTTCTTGGGTTTTGATATTACATTTTCTGTTTTTTGCTGTTTTCGGAGAGATTCAATCCTTTGCCTAATATCATGTTCCTTATAAAGCCATGATTTAGAAACATTAGCTTCCTTTGCAACTGTGTTAAAATTAATAGTCTTACCTTCAAGCGATAGTTTAGAGATAACCTTGTCTACATTTTCTCTAGTCCGCCTGGACTTTTGCTTTGCCAAACGCACAATTTCCTCTGTATTTCGTACCTGTTTAACCATCTAACTAATCCCCTTCAGGCTGCCAATTATTTGCTCTAGTCGCTCTTTAACACGGTTATTAGTCTCTATTTGCCTTTGCCATTGCTTTTCCTTAGCGACTGCCAATAACTCCTCAGTACGATTTAACTGTTCCTCATGCTGCGATAAAAACTGCTTACTTGTACAAAAATGAGTACAATCTAAACAAGCATTGGCGTGTGGACAAGAACCTGCTATTACTGGTAATCGGCAATAACCATTTGGAAGAACTTGTGCATTAATATTTTTCTTGAACCATTGAAGATCAACATCATCGACTTCATTGTCATTATCTAACTCAATTATATCTCCATTATTAGTTACCAGTTTTTCTTTGAATTTTGTAAATTCAGCTTTAAGGGTTTCATCAAAAATATGAGCATATCTGCTTGTCATTTCAGGACTTTCATGACCCAAAAACTTTTGTACAATATGCTGCGGTACTCCGTTATTAATCATTCTTGTTCCTACTGTATGGCGAAAGGCATGGGCATGGAATCTATAAATCTCGCCTGATTTATCGACTATTTTTTGCTCATAAGCTAATTTGTTTAACTCGTCTCTAAATGTTTCTTGTTTTAATGGCGATCCATCTTTTCTTGGAAAGAGGTATTCACTATCTGGAAACTCCCATGAAACTTTATCTTCCCGAACTTTAATCAATAAAGCTACCTCTTTTGATATTGGAACTATATGCTCCTTTTTCATTTTCCATTGATAATACTTTAAAAAGTAATCTCCATCTTTGTCCTCTAATAGACAACCTTTTTTCAAGGTGCACAATTCGCTTATCCTCATCCCACATTCTTGGACTATCATAGTCATCGTAGCTATATATTCGGGTAATTTATCAAGATGACTGTTCAATTGCTCCAGAACGTATTCATCTATAAAACGAGGTTTTGCTCTCGGTATTTTGGGATAGTCTTCTGGATAAATTAACACCTTGGAAGGAATATCATTCCATTCTAGCCTTAGAAGGGTACTAAATAGTCCTTCCAATATAGAGATCCTCCCATTTATTGTGCTAGGCTTTATCCCCATCATATTTAATTCGCTTAAATATGCTTCAATTTCCATTCTCGTTAATTGGTTTATTCTCTGAACGTGTTTAAAATTCATGTCCAAGAAATTAAAGAACTCTTTAAGTTTTTGGGCGATATCACATACATAGGAAAAGCTATCCGTATTTAATCTCAATTTACAATATCTTTTTACGAGTTGTTTAAAATACGTATTGCGAACCCCTTTAAAGTTAATTACATATTCATATTGTGTCGGATTAACCTTATCATCTGGCAAAGGTAACTTACGTCTATCCCAAATGTCTTTATCCCACTCCTCCCCATCAAAATAAAAGTCCTCATAAAACTCCATAAATTGTTTTAGATTAGTAACATAGTAAGAATTAGCTTTTACAGGTGTTTTTTCTTGATTAGCAGTAATCTTATAATTAGTAGTAGTAATTCTAACACCCTGTTTTGTCAAATATGTTCTATACTCCGTCATTGCTTTTTCAATAGGAACTTCAGTAATTGAAGTAATGCTGGGATACTTTAAATCTAAAAAATCTAACATTTTATTAATTACTGTTCCTTTTCTAATCCAGACAGTTTTTGCATTCCATATTCCATTGTTTAAATGGTAAAAATAAAAATATTTCAATTCTGTTCTTAACCACAGATTTTTAACACGTTCAAAACGAACCCAACGATTTCTTAAAGCAGGATTCTTACTTAATTCTATGGCAGAAGGATGTGGACATTTTCTTATATCCCAACTATTATTAGCCCAAAACCCTTGCATTTCTTCATTCATTACAGCTATTTTTTTGCTGATCTCACTCTGACTGATAATTTTCCTTTTACTAGAAGCATTCATTTCTTATGCTCCTTTCTCTCAAGGTATTTATTAAACTCATTTTTCATATCCTGATCTGAAAGATGAACATAGGTATTTAACGTTGTCTGAACATGTGCGTGACCTAATCTCTTTTGAATGAACGCAACATCCCATCCTTCCCTAATTAGCTGCGTTGCGTGAGTGTGGCGAAGCATATGCGATGTAAATTCTATTCCAGTCTTTTTAACTATTCTTCTAACTAGATCAAGAACACTTTGGTACTTTAGTGGTTTCCCAAAATAGCCTTCTTTTAAGGAAATAAAAACATAATCATGCTCCAATTCCTCACTATACTCATATACCAAGTAATCTGTATAAAGTGACATCAGTTCTTTACTCACATGTATTGTTCTTTCCTTCCTTAATTTAATATAAGCTTCATTTACATTAACATCTCTAGGTGTTAAATGGATTTGATTGTCCCAAGTGGCAATATCTTCAAGCCTAAGCGATAACACTTCACCGATTCTTAAACCACCCTCATACATAAGCATTAAAATTAATTTATCTCTTTTCGTATGACAAGCATCAATAATTTGCTTAACTTCCTCTGATGTCAATGTTCTTATCTGTTTCTTTTTAACCCTTAACTTTAAGACATTCTTTTGGTATCTACCCTTATTAACGTGATGTAAAAATCCTTTGAAATTTCTTCCCTTTGCTTGTTTAAATACATCAATTGATTTAAATTCTCCTAATCTACTTAAATAATCAAGAAAACTCATAACGGCATTTAAAATTGTATTCACTGTCGTTTCTTCTCTTATGGCTTCTTTTGACTGAAGATCAATTACATTTGTTGCTGTTGGATATCTCAACCAACCTACGAAGTCTGCTAACAACTCAAAGTTAATATCATTAAGAATAACGCCTCTCTGTTCCATGAACTCATACAGCAACTTTAAATGATAGCAGTATGCTTTAATGGTATTTGGAGACTTACCAGTGTTATCTAAGTATTTAATAAATTTCATTACTGGTTCAATTAGCTGGTATTCTTTATCTAGTAATAAATACAATGGATACGGCTTATTCTCCACTTCTATCCTTTGAACCCTCACACGCTCCCCCCTCTTTAAACACTTTAAGTACTACAAATTATAAACCTTGTTAATTTGTATTTAAAGTAAAATCTCCCTTTAACATCTCCTCCTAAACTACTTTAACTACTATTATTTATTATACTATGGTTAATGGGTTGCCGGACGGATGATTGTGGGCGCAGACGATCGACGCGGTTGAGCGTCTGACGGCTTCGCGAAAAATTTCACGGGGATGGACAATGGAGGCGTTGAGGCTGCCGACAAAGATGGTTTGGCGGTGCATCACTTGGTTTTTGATGTTGAGGAATAAACAGACGAAATGCTCTTGCTTGAGTGACGTCATATCATCCATTAAATACGTGGCGGCGTCTTTCGGGGAACGAATCGTGAAGCGTTCATCGGTTTGCTTGGAAGCGAGCCTGCGACCCAGTTCAATAGCTGCAAGCAGCTGGACGGCTTTTGCTTCACCGATGCCGTTGATAGCTGTCATTTCTTCAATCGCGGCGTGTTTTAGTTCGTGGAGATGCTCGAATTGCTTGAGCACGCGGTTGGCAAGATGCAACACCGATTCTTCTCGTGTGCCAGTGCGCAGGAGGATTGCGATGAGCTCTTGATTGGACAAGCTCACCGCTCCTTGCTTAATGAGGCGTTCGCGCGGCCGGTCGGCAATATGGACATCGCGGATCATCATCGCTTGGTCATTTGGCATAATCATGCGCCCCCTCGACTTTCACATAACCCGCGCTCGTTAAGTGCTGAAGCAGCTTCGCAATAGGCAAACCGACGACCGCGTTGTAATCGCCTTCGATTTTTTCTACGAATAAGCCCGACACCGTTTGGATGCCGTACGCCCCAGCTTTGTCGTAAGGGTCTTCTGTGTCGGTATAGGCATCGATCCAAGACGCAGGCAATTCATAGAACGTCACCTTGACGCTTTCGTGAAAACTGACTTCCCTCTTGCCTTGACGCACGCACACGGCAGTGATGACTTCATGTGTCTCACCTGACAGCTTGTGCAAATACTCGGACGCTTGCTGTTTGTCTTTTGGCTTCAATAAAATCTCCTCATTGAACACGACAACCGTATCCGAGCCGATGACCAGAGCGTCTGGATGGCTCGCTGCGATATCTGCGGCTTTTTGGACAGCGCATGCGTAGACATAATCGACCGCCGACTTGAACCCTTGCGGATCAGGTTCTGGGATATCGCTCGGCATAATATCGAACGGTATGCCAAGCAAGCTGAGCAGTTCTTTTCGGCGCGGCGATTGCGAAGCGAGGATGAGTGGGTGTTTCGATGTAAACTTCATGGAACAAAACCTCCTTTTGGGAGACATCATACCATTTTCAAAAAGCCGGGGCAAAATGGTGAAATACTGAATTCCATCCTAAACGAGCTTATAAATATCGTTTTTAAAGATAGCGCTTTCATACAATACGAGGACATTTCAAATTTTTTATTTTTTGTTAATGTTATTGCACACTTCTTTATCCCGCGTCCTAAGTGCATTCTCAAGACTTGTCAAACATTATCCAAAATTAGCGCAATTGGCACTTCCTTAAATTGCTTTTCTTATTTTTCTCTAGGTTTTATAATGGGTAGAGTCTTTAATTTTTTGAAAATTACTATTACACAATAATTTGATAGTCTTTTTCATATTTATGTTGGAAGGGAGTTTGTCTATTTTGAAAAAACAAAAACGAGGATTGTTTCAAAAATCCCTCGACCGCATCGAAACGATCGGTAATAAACTGCCGCATCCGGTGACTTTGTTTGCGGTTCTCGCAATCATCGTCCTCGCGGTTTCCGCTTTGCTGGCGAATCTCGGCATTTCTGTCGAACACCCAGGCCAAGAAGGCGAAATCGTGGAAGTGAAGAACTTATTGAACGCAGAAGGCATTCAATACATCTTCGCGAGCATGGTCGATAACTTCATCGGCTTCGCTCCGCTCGGCGTCGTGCTCGTGACGATGCTCGGGATTGGGGTTGCGGAACGCACAGGCCTCATCTCCGCAGTATTGCGCGGATTCGTCTTGTCGATTCCGAAATTCCTCATCACTGGCGGACTGGTTTTTGCCGGTATCATGTCGAGTGTCGCATCGGATGCTGGATATGTCGTCTTGCCTCCACTGGGCGCAGTGATCTTTATCGCACTCGGGCGCCATCCACTTGCGGGCCTTGCCGCAGCGTTTGCCGGTGTTTCTGCCGGATTCTCTGCCAACTTGCTGTTATCGGCAACGGACGCGATGCTTGGGGAACTGACGATTGCAGCCGCTTCGATCATCGACCCGGGCTACGCTGAAGGCATGAACATCGCGATGAACTATTACTTCATCATCGTTTCCGTGTTCTTGCTGACAATTGTCGGCGCTGTCGTGACGGAAAAAGTCGTCGAACCACGCCTTGGCGAATACAAAGGCGAGTTCCGCGAAGAAATGACCGGCCTGACAACGCTTGAGAAAAAAGGCTTGCTATGGGCAGGGATCACGACACTAGTCGGCGTCGTTTTGACAGCGCTTCTTATCGTGCCGGAAAGCGGCGTATTGCGCGGAGAAGACGGTGGCATCGTCCAATCACCGTTCATGAGCTCGCTCGTTCCGATCATCACCATCCTGTTCTTCTTGCCAGGCCTTGCATACGGCATCGCGACGAAGAACATCAAGAGTGACAAAGACGTCGCTGCACAAATGTCTGACACGATGGCATCAATGGGCGTCTTTATCGTCCTGGCGTTCACTGCCGGACAATTCGTCGCTTACTTTGCTGAATCAAACATGGGCATGGTGCTCGGCGTTTACGGCGCACAAGCACTGGAATCCTTGAGTTTGACAGGCATTCCGTTAATCATCGGATTTGTCATCGTCGTCGGGATCATCAATTTGTTCATCGGCTCCGCTTCCGCGAAATGGGCGATGCTTGCACCGGTCTTCGTACCGATCATGATGCAGCTCGGCTATTCACCGGAATTGACGCAAATGGCTTACCGTATCGCCGATTCATCGACGAACATCATCACGCCGCTCATGACGTATTTCGCGATCGTGATCGCATTCGCACAGAAGTACGACAAGAAAATGGGCATCGGTACATTGATTTCGGTCATGTTCCCGTACTCAATTTTCTTCATGATTTTCTGGACTTTGATGTTGATCGTCTGGATGTTGTTCGGCCTTGATCTTGGGCCAGCTTCACCAATCCGCTATAACGGATAATAATAAAAAGCGACAGAACCGATTTGGTTCTGTCGCTTTTTTGTATTTTAATTTAGAGTAATATTCTCATTAACGCCTCTTGAAAAAACTTATTCTGCTCTCACTTCTTTTGATCATTTCGAAGTTTACATAATAAAGTTATACTCTACATAAATAAATTAACATACCAGCCAATAAATTGTTCTCCCCATAAATAAACGAGTACGGCGGATAAAGCGATTGACGGGCCGAACGGAATCGGTGTTTTTCTGCCTTGTTTTTTTACCCTTAGCAAAATGATACCAGCCACTGCGCCGATGAATGACGCGAAAAATAAGGTCAGCAAAGTCCCGGCCGTTCCGAGCACGAGCCCGATGACGAAAAACAGCTTGATGTCGCCTCCGCCCATGCCACCTTTCGACACTGTCGCAATTAACAACAAGACCGAAAAGCCAACTGCCGCGCCTAAAAGCGAATCCCACCACGGATCGAGTGGAATGACGAAACGCAACACGAGCAACACCGCCGCAAACGGCAAGAGCACTTTATCGGGGATGAGCATATAGGCAATATCGGAGACGGTGATGATGACGAGCATCGACACGAACAACAAACCGACAATCAGTTCTGGCGTAAAGCCGAATTTCAAGAACACCGCAGTGAACAATACAGCAGTGATCGCTTCCATCAAAGGATAAACCCAATGGATACTTGAACCACATTTTCGGCATTTGCCGCGCAGGAACAGATAGGAAAACACCGGCACGAGATCAAGTGCCGTCAAGCGCCGGTCGCAGGTCGTGCAATGAGACGGTGGATAGGCAATCGATTCATTTTTCGGTACGCGCAGGCCGACGACATTATAGAACGAGCCAAACACCAAACCAAACACAGAAGCAAAAACGGAATATACAGCAATCATAAGGTCCCTCTTTTACAAATTGGATTTTTAACTAACTCTTAGAAATAAAGAAAAGGAAATCGCAATGATTTCCTTTACTCCTCCCCCGATGCACTTTCTTCGACCGTGACATCGACGTCAACATCCACGTCGGGATCTGTTTCTTCTTCATTGTCATCGGCGTATTCCGTGCCATAGTTCGCCGCCAGCGGGTCTTGCTTAGCCGCAGGCGCTGGGGCATCGATTTTTGGAACGGTGTCTTCCAATGCGATAAGGTCGGGACGGTAATAGGCCGCAAACGACAGCGTCACTTGCAAGCGTTCGGTTTCTTCAACAACTTCCCGCACTTCTGGATTGGCGCCGAAATTAATCGACTCGATGACCAAGATGCGTTCCATTTCCTCGATTTCAGAAATAAAGTCCGTAATTTCGTTATAATTTTCTGCCGTGAATGCGACAGTCGTTTCCACTTCTTTTAAATTCTCGAGTCCTTCGACTGGAACCGGGAGCGCGACGTCCGCTTCTGCAAGCTGGATCGCTTCAACACGAGTGCCTGAAATGAGCTCCGCTTCTTCAATCTGCAAGACCATCAATTCAGACAGAGGATCGATCGACACTTTCTTTTGCAGTTCCAGCGCACTGACAGTTTCTCCTTCCGGTAATTCCTTCACTTGCGTCTGCAGCGCCATCAATACGTCGCGTTCAGACCGCAGCGATTGCTGGGCTTGTTCACGCGCGTCTTTTGCCGGTGCATACATTAAGAAGTAAGAGTACAACCCTAGCGCTAACAGGAACAAAACAGCGAGTGCGATGAGCGCTTTTTCTTTTTGGCTTTTTGTCATACTGCTCATGCGGCTTCATCCCCTGCTTCTGCATCGTCCGTGTCAACTTCAACATCCACTTCCACGTCAGTTTCTTCCGTTGTCTCTGCCGGTTCTTCAGAAGCATCTTCGGTTTCTGCTGCTTCTTCCACAGCTTCCCCTTCTGCTTCTTCACCGCCTTCGACCGGAATGCGTTCGTCTTGGAACAATAATGTATAAGTCGCTAAATAACGCGGTGCATTTGTTACAGCTTCACTCTCTTCACTTTCTTCGCCTTCTGTTTCTTCTTCCAAAACTTCTGTCGCGACATTATCGAGTGTCGCAGAAGATAAAAGTTCAGACGCTTTTAACTGCGCCAGATAATATGCCGATTCACGGGATGAGTCGAACTGGACCACGAGCTGCGCCTGATCTAAACCTGTGTACGAGAATGTTTGGAAAAAGCCGCGTGCCGGAAGCAAAGACACCAGTTCTTCCAATAGCGGAATCGTATCGAATTGATAGCTTTCTGCCCATTCGACCGTTGCCTGCAATTGCTGTTCTTCGTTCATGCCTTGGCGCGCTTCGAGTTCACTGCGGATTTGTGCCTGTTCAGCCATGACGCCTTGCGCCTGAACTTGCAATGCCTGTTGTTCATTCGCTTCGGCTCTTGCCATCATGGCGAAGACGGCCCAAATGATGATCGCCAATAATAAAATCGCGACCGCCGCGATTAAAACAGCTGGCCGGTCGCGTTCTTTTTGTGGGAGTAAATTGATATCGACTAACATGCCTACACCTCTTTCAACGCCAGGCCGATTGCCCGGTTAAAGCGCGGCGGCACCATTTTGCCATCCGCTTCGATGCCGTCTTTGACGAGCGGCTCGACGTCTATCAGGAACCGGTCGGACAAACGCCCGCAAAATGCGTGCCAATCGCCGAACTCCCCGTTACAGATGACTTTCGTGATGCCTTGCTCGCCTTCATTCATATTATAACGGTAGAAATTGCCGAGCTTTTCGGCTTCTTCTTCGACAGCCGCAAGCAGTTGCGCCGGATCTTCCGGGTCAGCAACGAGCACAGTGAGGTCGACCGGCCGCATGAACATCGGGAAATGTTCATGGAAAATCGACACGGTCATTTTCTTGCCTTGCATATCGATGAGCATGATGTGCTCGTCTTCCGGGAAATCGTGTTCGAGATACGCCAAGCGGTAAAGCGCGAGCGGCGTAATATCAGCGACAAGCGGTTTCAGTTTGACACCGTCGAATATGTCTTCATAATCTTTGATGACCGATTCTTTCGAAGCAATGATGATCGCTTCCGGTTCATCGGAATCCAAATGGTAGGGCACCACATCGAATACCGGGTCTTCAAACGGCAAATACAAAGTGGATCCGATTTCGATAAAGAAATGCCCTTTTAATTCGTCGGCTTCGACGTCTTCGGGGTAAGGGACTTTGCGGATGATAACAAATTCGTCAGGGGCGAGGAATCGGACTGACTTTTTGGAGAGACCCCACTGATCGACCGCCTTACCGAGTTCCGTCGCGAGCGCTTCTGGGTCTGCGATTTTGCCGCTGTCCATGATGCCTTTTGGAAGAAACAATTCTTCCGCCTGGATCAAGGACACAGGCTCCGCAGACTTCAGCTCAACATAGCGGATTGCATCTTCTTCTATCGTAATCGTCGCTACGCGCGCTTTTTTCTGGAAAAACGGTAAGGCCATTTGATCAGCTCCTAATTCTTATATTATTCAGTGATAGTTGCTGTTGGTATTGTACCTACTGCGTTATCTCCATCATAATCTTTATCAGAGATTTCGGAATTTGTTTTGCCAGCGAAGTAGATAGTCTTTCCACCTGATGCAGTTGCTGTGCCATGAATTTTATTTCCACCAGACGCTTTAACAACTACAGTGTTAGTTGTCATAGAACCTGGATCGTCTAGGAATTCATCCAAAGCATTAATAGAAATGACAGCACCATCAGCAGTTCCATTTTCTGTAAAGTATAAATTGGCCGCTGCTAGTGTATTCTGTGCATCAGCTTTGATGGCACTAACACGACTATTCTCGATAATATTCCCAATCGCTGGAATCGCAATAGCCGCGATAATCGCGATGATAACAATAACCGCCAATAGCTCGATCAACGTCATCCCTTTTTGATCTTTTAATTTCTTTTGCAAGAATTTTTTCATTCTCTTTTTCCCCCTATCAGATTGTTAAGTAAGTACCAGTTTCAGTACAGATTAATTATATCAATGGTCGCAGATTAAACAATATCTTTTTAATATTTTTTTAGAAATTTTTTCTTGTTAATATTGCTAAATTACCTACAAATTATCCACATTATTAAACATCTCAAACATTGGCATCATGATCGCTAAGACGATAGTCCCGACGAGAGCTGCCAGCACGACAATCATTAAGGGTTCAATCAACGCTTTCAATCGGTCGGTTTCGGCTTCCACTTCTTTCTCGTAAAATTCCGCTACTTTAGCAAGCATATGATCAAGTGATCCGGTTTGTTCACCGATTGCGATCATATGCGGGATAAGCGGCGGAAATGCCCAGTGCTGCTTCATCGGCGCGGTTAAGGATCCGCCGCGCTCGAGTGAATCACGCGACGCCAAAAGCACTTTTGACATCACCGCATTGCCGACGACTTTTTCGGTCATCGTCATCGCCTGCAAGATCGGCACCGAACTGGTGAACAGCGAACTGAGTGTGCGGGTGAGCCTGGCAAGTGCTGACTTTTGCAAGAGCTTTCCGAAGATGGGAATTTTCAAGACGAGCGTATCGAGTATCATGCGCCCTTGCTCGCTGCGCTTCATGAGCCAAATCGTACCGGCGAAAATCAGAGCGAACAGCACAAGCAAATACCAATACTGAACGGTGAACTCACTCGCCCCCATGACGATTTGAGTGACAATCGGCAATTCCCCGCCGAAGCCTTGGAACATATCGACAAACATCGGAACGATCGTCGATAAAAGAAAAATGACGACGCCGATCGCGAGAATTCCGACGACGACCGGATAGCTCATCGCCGAAATAACTTTTTGTCTCGTCTGGTACGCTTTATCGTAATGCGTAGCCAAACGGTCGAGCGAGTCGTCGATATTCCCGGATAGTTCACCGGCTCGCACCAAGTTGACGGTAAGCGGTTCAAAGATTTTCGGGTATTTGGCGAGCGAATCGGATAAGGAGTTTCCTTTTCTCAGTTCTTCATCGATTTCAGCGAGTGTTTTGCGCAGCTGTTTGGATTCGACTTGCTGGGACAGGATCTTTACCGAATCGACGATGGTGACACCTGCGCGCATCAAAGTCGAAAACTGGCGCAAGAACATGATGAATTGATCGCGTTTAACCGGGCTCCCGAACGTGATATCTTTTTGCAAGGCACCGACTGGCACTTCGCGGATATCGATGACGCGTATGCCTTCTTCACGCAGCTTTTGCACCGCTTCCCGGCGATTTCCGGACGTGACATAGCCAGCGCGAATTTTCTTTTGGTCCCGTCCTTCGTATTTAAAACGCGCCACTTACTCTTCGCCTCCGATCAAATAAGGCGCCGCAATCTGTTTCGTGATGCGGCCTTTATTGAGCAGTTCCTGGACGGAAGTCTGCATCAGATGCATCCCTACCGCACGGTTCGTCAAAATGACGTTCGGGATCTGGTGGACTTTCTCGGTACGGATCAAGTTGGCGATGGCTGTGTTGTGAATCATAATCTCGGTCGCGGCGACGCGCCCTTTGCCGTCTGCTGTCGGAAGCAGCCGCTGTGAGATAACGGCTTTTAAGATACCGCCGAGCTGCGTACGGATTTGTGCATGCTGTTCTGGCGGGAACACATCGATGATCCGTTCGACGGTTGATGCGGCACTCGAGGTATGAAGCGTGCCCATGACCAAGTGGCCGGTTTCCGCCGCAGTGATTGCGGTCGTGATCGTCTCCAGGTCGCGCATCTCACCGACCAAGATAACATCGGGGTCTTGACGCAGTGCAGCACGCAAGCCATTGGCGAACGATTTCGTATCAAAGCCGACTTCGCGCTGGTCGATGACCGATGAGCCATGCCTGTGCATATACTCAATCGGGTCTTCAAGCGTGATGATGTGTTTCGACATATTTTCATTCATATGGCGGATCATTGCTGCCAATGTCGTCGATTTCCCAGAACCGGTCGGGCCGGTGACGAGGATCAAGCCTTGATGCGTATCGGCTAATTTTTTCAAAGTATCCGGCATTTTCAAATCATCGATTGATGGAATGACTGTCGGGATCGTCCGGAACGCATGCGAAATGGAGCCGCGCTGGTGGAACGAGTTGACGCGGAATCGGGACACGCCGGGAATCGCGTAAGAATAATCCATCTCGCCTTTTTGAAGGAACGTCTCCCATAAACTTTCCGGCATCAATGCTTTGGCGATTGCTTCGGTATCTTCAGGCAACAGCCGCTCTTCCCCGTAGCGCTTGAGTGAGCCGTGCATGCGGAAGACGGGCGGGATGCCGGTTGTCATATGGATATCGGAGACATCGAGTTCACGCGCCGCGGTTAATACTTTATCGATAAACTCAATAGCGGTTTCATTCATATTAGTCACTCATGGCAACGCGGAGCACTTCTTCCGTCGTCGTCATGCCCTCCTTTACTTTTAATAAGCCGTCATCAATCAAAAAGATCGTTTTATTGGCAACAGCGATTTTACGGATTTCGGCAGCCGTGCCGCCGCGGTTGATGACGTCTTTGATGGCATCGTCGACGACGAGCACTTCGTGTATCGCCATGCGCCCTTTATAGCCGCTCATATTGCATTGCGGACATCCGCTTCCTCGGGAAATCGTGTCGATCGACAAGCCCCTTCTCGCAAAAATCTCTTTCTCGCGGACGGTCGCTGGCTGGATTTCTTTGCAATCTCGGCATACGCGGCGAATCAAACGCTGTGCGATGACCGCATTGAGTGAAGCCGTCACGAGAAACGGTTCAATGCCCATATCCATCAGGCGCGTGATCGATGCGATTGAGTCATTCGTGTGGATCGTGCTCAACACTAAATGCCCTGTGAGCGAAGCCCGGATGGAAATGTCCGCTGTTTCTTTGTCGCGGATCTCCCCGACCATGACGATGTCTGGATCCTGGCGCAAAATCGACCGCAACCCTGCGGCAAAACTCAAACCGACATTGGCGTTCACTTGGATTTGGTTGATGCCTTCCAATTGATACTCAACCGGATCTTCGACAGTGATGATGTTGACTTCTTCAGAATTCAATTTATTGAGCGCTGCATATAAAGTAGAGGATTTCCCGGAACCGGTCGGGCCGGAAATCAAAACGATGGCGTTCGGCTTGTCGATTTCTTTCATGAAGCGCTTCATATTGGTTGCATTAAATCCAAGCTTCGAAATATCCGTCAAGTTCTGGCTTAAATCCAGAATTCGCATAACGATTTTCTCTCCGAACACCGTCGGCAAAGACGACACACGTAAATCGATTGCCCGGAAGTCGACGGTCGTCTTGATGCGCCCATCTTGCGGGATGCGGTTTTCGGTAATGTCGAGATTGGCTAGAATCTTGATGCGTGCTGTCACCATCTGCTGCATCGATTTCGGCAAAATCCGCTCGGTCCGAAGCGTGCCGTCGATGCGGTAACGCACCAATAATTTACCTTCATGCGGATCCAAATGAACATCAGATGCTTTCATCGCCACGGCATTCGACAGCAATTGATTGACCAGGCGCACGATCGGCGCGTCCAAGTCGGTCAACTCGTCGGTTTTGTCTTCTTTGACATCCGGCATTTCTTCCAGCAATTCATCGTAAGATTCTTCTTCGTAATATTTGGCGATCGTTTTCATGATGTCTTCTTTTGAAGCGATCGTCGGTTCGATCTGAAAGCCCGTCGATAAGCGCAAATCATCAATCGCAATGAAATCCGTCGGGTCGGTCATCGCAATGAACAAGCGGTCGCCTTCTGTCTTCAATGGCACAAGCAATTTGCGCTTCGCAAAATCTTTCGGCACGACGTTGAACAATAGCGGATCGAACGGATAGCGGAACAGCGAGACATGCGGGATGCCGAGCTGCACTTCGAGCGTTTCGATCAATTGCTGTTCGGTGATGAGCCCACGTGACAATAGGGCGTCTCCGAGTTTCTGGTCGTTCTGTTTCGAATCGAGCGCTCCTTGCAGTTCTTCCTGCGTCAATAAGCCTTGCTCGACAAGAATGTCGCCAATGCGTTTGCGTTTAATGACCATTCAAATCCCCCCCTTGCCCTGTCCTTACTCGTCGACTTTTTCTCCTGCTTTGTCGTAAACCGGCTCTTTGTCCGTTGATGGATCATTTTCACCGTCTTCGTTTTCATTTTCAGTATCTGTATCGGTTTCGGAATCCTGAGCTGAACTGTCTCCTGTTTCACTGGAACCATCCGTCGATTCATCAGATCCAGTGGCTGTTCCCTCCCCATCCCCCGCAGTCGTGCCGTCTTCAGCACTTTGTTCTGCTGGGTCGTGAATGCCATTGTCATTTTCATCAATAAAGCCTTCATCTCCAGGCTGTGGAACCGGTTCCCCGTCCGCATCTGTCGCTGGCGCTTCAGGTACGGTGAGCGGATACACTTCAATGCGGTGGACCGGCGGATAGAAGTCGCTCGACACCGGTTCGACGCGCACTTCTTTATCGCCCTCTAAGATGCTTCTCACCACTTCAATGCGTTTGCCGTCTCGGCCTTCTTCACGCACTTTCTTGCCGCTCGAAACGAATGCGCTGTATTGCTTGATGAGCCGCGGCTCGACTTCTTTATCATTTGCGGCTGAAATATAGTAAGTGTGAACAAACGGCTGTCCGTGGATCGCTGCTGTCAGTACATCGTTTTCCATATAGACATTCAAAGTAAATGAACTTGTATTCGGGTTGGAGAATGCAAAATCAACGCCCAATGTGCGGTTGATTGCGGCTTCCTCACCGATCGGTACATTTTTCGGCACTTGTTCGCCAATGCTGCGTTGTTCAATGAAGAAATTCGTCCGCAACACCGCTCCGTAAATAGCCGAAGCGATTTCCGTCAGTTCGGCATCTGTCGCTTCCAGCAAAGTCAACTCTTCGAGCATTGGCAAAAACGCGAACGATTCGTTCGGGCCGATCACCGTACCATCTAGCGCGTCGATCAATTCGTCTGCGCCGATGCTATTTATGCTTGAGGAAAAGCTGGATTGCGCTACTTCAGTTGACTGCATTTCTAGCGAGTCACTGCTGATGTTGACGCGTGTCACGGACTGACCGCCTTCAAGTGCTGTTTCCAATTGCTGATGGATGTTCGCGATATCCGCTTCTGTAAATGGCACATCGGTGAATTGCTTTTTCAAGAACGAACGCGTTGTCGATTCCGATAAATCGAATACAAAATCATTCTGCGCGCCGCTCTGTGCTCTTTCCAAAGTTTCATCGAGTGAAATTTCAACATCTTTTAACGGATATTTTGCTGTCACATCCAAATACGTCACATGCAGTTCCGAGGATTCACGGACGGCGGAAGCCTGGCTCAAAAACAAAGACTTGGCATCGGCGACCGCCATATTCGAGACATCGGTCGTGCCGATATATGTATAATCACCGTATTCGGCCGACGGAAACACCCATTCATCGACCGCATAGGCCCCGGCATTGGCTGTGCCGAATACGACGAGGGCGGCACCGAATACGCCGCCAAACACTTTTCCGAATTGCTTATTGTCCATCTTAATTCCCCTTTCCGACCGGGCCGATGGACTCCATGCCAAATACCTTCTCGGATTTCTCTATTGTGGCTTCCTGTTTCTTTACAGGCTCTTCTTTGATCGCTATCGGTTCTTGCGGGATTGCGGCTGACTGTTTTTTGCGTTCTAACCGCTGTTCTTTCAGTCTCACTTTTTCCTGTTTTTCACGTTCTTCTATTTTCATGAACAGCAATGCCGTCACGAGCGACAATCCAAGAATCGCGAGCAGGCTCATGTGCCAGGCAAAACTCCCTTGCATCCAAAGCGCTACCGCTGCTGCTAAAAGACTTCCGATTGCTGTGATATAGACCTTTTTCTTGTTCTCTATTTTTTTGAAAAACACCACTCCTGCCATGACCGCCGCCGCAATCATGAGCCAAATCAACAATTTAACCATTCTTACTCCCCCTCCCCCTTGCGCATTACTTTATTAGTATTCAACTTCTAAACCGAATATCGGATCCACAACATGCGCATATGGAACTTCTAAGGTTGACGTAACTACTTTGGTCACATCAACTCCACAACTACTTAAGAAATCAGTATATTCATCGTACCCTGTTACATATGGAAGTGTTCGACTTTTATCTACCTTATACGCCCCATCTTTTAAAACAAACTTATTAGTTTTGGAATAATATATAATTTGACCCGTGGTATTATTGTTTGAAAACTTCACGCTCTCACTCAAATTCTTAACATCGCTCGGTAAAATCCTATCTAAGTCAAAACAAATTCTTCCATTGTCACCAATAGTCAGGTTTTTTTGGAAATCCATTCTTGAGTCAGCTACTATACTTACTTCCGAATAATCTTTACCTAAAATAACTAGATTTGTATCAGTAATTCCTTGTCCCTGAACATTACTAGTCACTACTAATTCTTTAAATATTAAGGTTTGCTGGTTACTAGTTTTACTACCCAACCCATTTAAGTTTTTCACTTCAAAGTATCCATCGACAATTAAGTTGATGTCATTTAGGGAGTTGGAATTACCCTGGCTTCCATTACCAATCCCATCATCAGTATCCTTTACTACTACAGTGATCCCACTCAGAGCTAAATTGTTGCAGCTCCCCCCGCAAACGTTTTTACTATAATCGTTTGTAAATACCTTAAAAGATTTAGGATCAAGACTGTTATTTTTTAACATGGTAACAAAAGCACCGGCGGTCATATTTGATTCCAATAAACATTCTTTTATTAGGGTTTTTTCTCCAGATTCGATTTTATTTTTTAGTTCAGAGCATTCCATAGTTGGCCATTGATTTGAAAATACATCGTGATAGTCCAAATTACCATTAGCTACTGTAGTGGTTTCGACTGTTAGACTTTCATCATCCGATAAGAAAGTTTCAGGAACTTCCACTGTGAAAATTCCCTTCAAGTGTTTCGTAACTCCTCTAGAATCTCCTTCTAAATCAAGTTCAATTCTCAGCCAATTAATGGTTTTATCAGTTGTGCTACTTAGATTTATCTTTTCCTTATTTGCATTCATCTCTGTAATAGCAGTTCCTGCAATAGCATAATGTACATCTTCCCCTTGAAAAGGTGATTTCTGAATATCCTTTAAAGCCTCGAGTTCTTGAACTTTTGTTTTTATTTTAGAGATATATTCACTTTTCATTTCACTATCGATTTGTTCTTCCATTGCTTTTAATTCTGTAGGATCATCACATGTTGAATTACCAGATTGGAAACACTCAACAATACCTTTAAGACGATTCTGGGTTGTTTCAATGATTTCAGATTTCACAATATTAACTTCACGTTGAAAATCAGCGGAATAATATCTTACACCCATTTCTGCGGAAGCTACTGATTGATTGGAGGTATCTATAGTCTGTTCCTGTTCGGCGTGGTTTAGGGAGCCAGCCATAAAGGTTGCAGCTAGACCAAGAAAAAGCATGACCATTAGCAATACGATCACCAACGCATAGCCATCTTGATTTTTACTAATGTTCATTTTTAATTCCCCCCCTCAGACTCTTCGCTTAATATTCTCGACAAAGTTGTATCTACTATCAAGAAGTTTTTTTCATTATATATATCGGTTATTTTTAATTTTATTTTTGTATGTTTTTCCCTTGGTTTTAGGTCAGAGATTATCGCTGGTGTTGTAGAAGAAGTATCGATTTCGATGTCATTGATTCTACTTTCGGAGAAATCGTATTCTCCTGCAATTTCACTAAGCTCACAGTCTCCTGATTTATCACAAGCATCAATTAATAAATGATTATTCTGAAATATTACACTGTATTTTTCGCTACCACGATGAGCAGACATTAGACTACTCACCATTAAATTCATATCCTGCTGCATAATTGTTTTATTCGTTTCAGAAGTTCCATGGCGCATGCCAATAGTAATCGTTGTCCAAGCAATTGTAGCAATTATTGAAACGAGTAATAATGCAGCTAGCAATTCGACCAAAGTAACCCCTTTTTCATCTAGTTTCATTTCAATCTCCTTCACTTTCTGAAGAAGTTTCATTGATCGAGCTATAAGTTAGATAAGAGAAGGTTTCACTGTTAACAACATAATCGCCAGTTCCGGGAGTTTGCTCTATCAATACCTTCAAGTGAACTTTATGTAACTTATCCTTTTCTTTTTCCTCGCAACCGCCTGATACTGCATCGGTATTTGTGTATGCTTCACATTGGAGATACATATCAACTTCGTATAAGTACTTTTTTGAGTTACTTTCATATATTTTTTCAAAACGCAAAAACTGTGAGGTAGAAGATAAGGTGTTGAATGAATACCCTAACCCCGAATTCATCATTTCAGCTTTAATTTTTGACTCACTCAAGAAAGTCGGTATATTAGTAGATGGATCATCCGGCTCCATTAGAACTATTTTTTGCCATTTCTCAGCTGTAGTAATGTTAACCATCTCTTGCCTGGCCAAGTTCATCGTATCGAGTTTCGCTTCGGTCTTGTTATTGAAGAGGGTCATTTGGGGAAATACGGTCATGATGCCGACGAAGACGATTCCAAGGATGACGAGTGCCGCCAACACTTCGACGAGCGTTAAGCCTTGTTGTGATTTCAGCTTATTCATTTCCAGTATCCCCCCTAAAATAGCATGTTTAATTGTAATTAATTACCTTATAATGGAACCTTTTTGATCAAATGCTTCTACGCCTATATTATTACATGTTTATGGTTATTTGACACTGTATTTTTACAGGATAATCTATACTTTTTAATAAAACTTTAGCTTTTATTCGCATTTTTCCTGAGAGAAAAAGACTACGGAATCGGCAAAAGCCGTTCTGTAGTCTTATTTTGAGTATGCCGCGACTTTGTTTCTCCCCGCTTGCTTGGCCCCGATATACAACGCCCGGTCTGCATTACGGATCATGGCCATGGCGTCATCGCTGTCTTCTGGCGCTGAAGATACGCCGATGCTCATGGTAATTTTGATACCCACCGTGCCGCGTTTGTCATCTAGGTCACTGTGGATGGTGAACTCGTGCTTTTCAATTTCTTTGCGGATATTCTCAGCGAACAACATGGACACTTCCTTGCTGTAGCCCGGCAGCAAGATGACAAACTCTTCTCCTCCGTAACGGGCGACGGTTTCTTCATCGCCGACCATTTTCGTCAATAGATTGGCCAGCGCAATAAGGATTTCGTTGCCGCTTTGATGGCCGTATTTGTCGTTGATCGCTTTGAAGTAATCGATGTCCATCATCACTACGGACAGATGGTCGAGCTCTTTGCTATTGACTTGTTCCATGCATTTGCCGATCGCTTCATCGAGATAACGGTAATTGTATAGTTTGGTCAAGCCGCAGCGTTCGCTTTTGGCAATCGCTTTTTGGACGAGGACCGCTTTTTCCAAGGATACGGCAAAATACGTGCTTAAAATATCGAGAATTTGCAGCTGATGGGGAAGAAATGCATGCTTCCTGCGGGCAGTGAGAACTAAAACACCTTCGATTTTATTGTTTCGTGAAATGGGCATGGCCATGAGGCTCTCTGAATCCGCATGAATGTAATCCGTGGGCATGTTTTTCCACTGTGCTTTGCTGCTGAACATGTATGAACTGTCTTTTACAATCGCTTGTCCTGCAACTCCTTCGTCGTATTCAATCGGCTTCTTGTCGAGCGGCTGCAATTGGCTTTCTTCGAACTTCCTCAACATCAGCAACTGCCCATCCCGGAAATCAATGACATACGCAAAATCCACTTTAAATAAATTGGCAACTTGAATGACAAATTGATCGAGCACTTCGTCTGTTGATAAACGAGCCGCTAGTTGGTGGCCGATCACGCCCGCTTTTTTCAAATCGTTGTTCACCTTTTCAGAATTGGTGTACATGTGAATAATCGCAGTCATCGTAAAGAACGGGATGCCGAGCAGCAATAATGCCGCGAGGCCGAAATAGGCTTCTGACATATAAAGGGCAATCGAGAACGGAAACACCAAAAACGTAATGGTGAAATCCCAGATGGTATCGAGCGAGAAAAAGTCTTTATGCTCGCCAAGGATCCTTGCATATCCGTAGAGAATCAATTGATTGGCGACAAAAGAGACGGTCTGGAACAATAAACCGAACACGATCACATCTCCGAGATTTAAAGAACCAATCTCACCGCCTGCAAACAGGAATGTTAAACCCGCAATTGCTGAAACGGCAAAGAACATCATTGAGTTGAACGGGATGCGCACCGATATGCCTTCAGAAGTTCGAAGCCTCAAAATGACGATGATCATCGTGATCTGGGACAGGATGACTTCGACAAACAATCCGTATTTCAAAAATACGGCTACCGTCAGCCATTGTACGAGATAGGTGGGCACGCCGCTGATATTCATCGGGAACAAGCAAGCCAGCACGAAAAAGGCCAGATAGGCTAGAACATCGGCCAGTTCCATGGTAGGCGGCGGGTAATATTGATAGATGAGGTAAAGTCCTGGCGGCACGATCAACAACCATGCTGTCCACAGGATTCGCCTTCTTTTTGTTAATGGATCCATCGCACTTCTCCCTTGCTATGTTCACACAGCGCCCCCGTTTTGCTGATCAGCGGTTTTTGTACAGCCGGAACATTTCATAATTTTGTTGTTTTAAGATACTAAGTAGGTAAAGAGAACCTGTGACTATTGTCACCTCTATATCTTCGTGTACAGGTAATATATCATAATCATTTTGAATTGTCTTTATTTTACTTATATTTTCTGAAAATAAAATCTGCGCCGGCATTGCACGCTCATCTATAAAATCTATGAACGTGAAACGTGAAGAAATATTTTCCAGCGACTTCAAAATGGATACATAGTCCTTTCCTTGAATTAACCCCATTACAATATGGATTTTTTGATTTGGGTAATTTTCCTGTATGGTTTTCACCAATGCGTCGATGCTTGCTGCATTATGCGCCCCGTCAAAAATGACTTTCGGAAATACTTCTTCAAAACGAAATGCAATCGATGCTTCAGCCAAACCAGAGGTGGCTTTTTCTTCTTCAAATAACGCTCCCAGGATGTGTTGAGTCGCAACCCATGCCAATGACGCGTTAATTTTCTGATGCTTCCCTTTCAACTTCAATGAATCCTTGTATTCCTCATGCACCGCAAGAACAGTCGCATTTTTTTCTTTCGCGATTTGATGGACTTGTTTGAGTGCTGATTCTGGCAAAGACCCGATGACAACTGGCTTATTTTGTTTGATAATTCCCGCCTTATGCCAGGCAATTTCTTCTATCGTCTCCCCAAGAAAAGCAGTGTGCTCCTTCGAAATGCTGGTGATGATCGCCATGAGTGGATCAAGCACATTGGTGCTGTCGAACCTGCCTCCCATGCCAGCTTCGATAATGATGTACTCGGGAGATTTTTCTTTCAATATAAGAAAGGCCGCCGCCGTCAGCAATTCAAAATCCGTCAATGGCGTTTTCACTTTCGCCAGCTGCTCCATGGCCTGATCGAAGTCTGCAGGTGCGACCGGTAAACGATTAATCTGGATTTGGTCATGGATATCTTCAATCGCTGGCGAAAAGAAATTGCCGACACGTTTCCCGTGCGCCATGAGAATGGATGAAACAAAAGCTGCCGTGGAACCTTTGCCATTGGTTCCAGCAATATGGACAAACCGCTGCCCGTGATGGGGATTTCCCAATTCAGCTAAAGCCGACTCTATTGCGGCTAGTCCAGGTTGAATCGAAGCATCTGAGTGGACACCCCATTTATCTTTATAGTAATCGAGTCCTGTAATCATAAAAAAACCTCTTTCCGTAAGTAAACATGATACACTTTTACGTATGAGTATATCATGAAGGTGGAATGGAAATGCTGAGTTGTTGGGTGATCTATAACGGAAGCCTCGTTTCCGATAAATTTCAAGACCAAGCACAATTGATGGCCGAAGCTGCCGAGCGCCAAGGCATCCAAGTATCAATCAAAAAAAACTACGAAATCCAGATGTCACTTTTAGAACCGCAGGAGTTCCCGGATTTTGCCGTATTGCTCGATAAAGACATCTTGCTCGGCTATTTCCTTAAAAGCCGAGGCGTTCCAGTCTATAACGATCCGGCCATCATCGACCTGTGTGACAATAAAGCGACGCAATATATTCGTCTGGCGGAACAAAACATTCCGATGCCGAAAACGATCGTCGCCCCGAAAGTGTACCCGAACTTCACGATCCAAGGTTCCGGCTATTACGAAGGCGTCTTGAGAACGCTCGGCTTGCCGATGATCATCAAGGAAGGCCACGGATCGTTCGGCATGAAAGTGTATTTGATTGAAACAGAAGATCAGTTTTATGAGAAAGTCGAAAGCCTGTCCGGTGTCGATTACGTGTTCCAGGAATTCATCGCCGGAAGCCGCGGGCGCGATATCCGCGTCAATATCATCGGAGGAAAAATCGTCGCCGCGATGAAACGCCAGTCCGATACCGATTTCCGCGCGAATATTACAAACGGCGGCCGCGCATTTCCGGTTGAACTGACGCCTGAGCAACAACAGCTTGCTTTGGAGGCGGCTGAAGCTGTCGGTGCGGTATTTGCCGGCGTCGACTTATTATACGGTCCTAATGACCAGCCACTTGTCTGTGAAGTGAATGCCGCTGCGCATATTCGCAATATCCTCAATGTGACCGGCGTCAATGTTGGGGATGCGATGATCCGCTATATCCAGGAGGATTTGGCGTGATTGTTTTGTATGAAGCAGTCGCTGCCCAGCACAATCAAGGATTTATCGATGAATTAAAGCGCTTTTATTCGATTGAGTTGCTTACCTGGGATGACTGGAGCGATGCGGGGCTCGAAGATTTGTTGCCGCGCGTCAAGGGACAGTCCGTCTTTTTACGTGTCCGCCAGCCGCATGCCGCCCGCTTTTTAGAAGATCATGGCGTACGTCTCATCAACCGTGCTGAAGTGAACCGCATCGCCAACGACAAATGGCAAAGCTATCAATTATTCCAACTGCTCGGTGTGCCGGTGATTCCGACGCAAAAAACGCCGCTCGCTCTCCCGCATATCGCCAAAACCGCAAACGGCCACGGCGGTTCGGAAGTGTGGCTCGTTGAATCATCAGAAGATGTGCCGGTCAGTGAATCGACGGTTCTCTATCAACCCGTCATCCCGCATACCGCCGATGTGCGGGCATATGTCATCGGTAAACAGATCGTTGGCGCAGTTAAACGCAGCGCCACTGATTCATACAAAGCGAATTATTCGCTCGGTGCTTCCGTTGAACGCTTCGAGCTAACGGCCACACAGCGAAACGACATCGAAAAAATCGCCAAAACCTTGAAGAGCGATTATATCGGCATCGATTTTTTGCTATTGGAAGATGGCCGCCATGTGTTCAACGAAATCGAAGACCCCGTCGGCGCCCGCTCTTTTTATCAAACACACGATGATAATATTGCCGAGCTCTTGGCCAGGCATTTCACGAAACTGGAACAAAACTATCCGTTCAGTGACAACGACCGGAACTAAAAAAAGCGATTCCCTCGATGGGGAATCGCTTTTTCCTATTACAGGTTCTTCAATTCTTCCATGCGTTTTTCAACGGTTGCGTGCTTCTCGAGGTAATCCGCTTCTTTCTTGCGTTCCTCTGCCACTACCGATTCTGGTGCTTTCGACACGAAGCGTTCGTTCGACAATTTGCCTTGAACGAGCTTGACTTCTTTCGCCCATTTGTCGAGTTCTTTTTGCAGGCGTTTCAGCTCTTCTTCGATATCGATCAAGCCTTCAAGCGGCATGAACAATTCCGCTCCGGATACGACTGCTGACATCGATTTCTCTGGTGCTTCGATGTTGTGGCCGATCGTCAAAGTTTCCGGGTTGCAGAAACGCTCGATGTACGCTGCGTTTTCTTCGAGCACCGACAACGTCGTCTCGTCTTTCGCGCTGATCGTCATCGGCACTTTCTTGCTCATTGGCGTCTGGACTTCCGCACGGATCGTGCGGACCGAACGGATAACGTCCATTAATAACTTCATGCTATCCGCTTTTTTCACATCACTCAGTGCCGGGTCGGCTGTCGGCCAAGCAGCAATCGTGATCGATTCGCCTTCGGTCGGCAAGTTCTGCCAAATTTCTTCCGTGATGAACGGCATGAATGGGTGCAGCAAGCGCATCGTGTTATCGAGTACGTATGCGAGCACGGAACGCGTCATCGCTTTCGCCTGTTCGTCTTCACCGTACAATGGCAATTTCGCCATTTCGATGTACCAGTCACAGAAATCATCCCAGATGAAGTTATAAAGCAAGCGGCCGACTTCCCCGAACTCGTAGCGTTCCGCAAGGTCAGTAACTTGTTCAATCGTTTCGTTGAGACGTGTCAAGATCCATGTGTCCGCTACGGATTTCTCGCCGGACAAATCGATGTCTTTGTGTTCCATGCCTTCCATGTTCATCATCGCAAAGCGCGAGGCATTCCAGATTTTATTGGCAAAGTTCCATACCGACTCGACTTTGTCGTTCGAGTAGCGCAAGTCTTGTCCTGGAGATGATGCCGTCGCGAGGAAGTAACGCAAGGAATCCGCGCCGTATTCTTCGATAACGTCCATCGGATCGACGCCGTTGCCGAGTGATTTCGACATTTTACGGCCTTCCGCATCCCGTACGAGGCCATGGATGAGCACGTCTTTGAACGGTTTTTCGCCAGTGAATTCAAGCGCCTGGAAAATCATGCGCGATACCCAGAAATTGATGATGTCATAGCCCGTCACGAGTGCATCGGTCGGGTAATAACGGCTCAATTCATCGTTTTCTTCTGGCCAGCCGAGTGTCGAGAATGGCCATAGGGCGGATGAGAACCACGTATCGAGTACATCTTCATCTTGCGTCCAGTTTTCCGCATCAGCCGGTGCTTCATGTCCGACATAGATTTCGCCGGTTTCGTTATGGTACCAAGCCGGGATCTGATGTCCCCACCACAATTGGCGCGAGATGCACCAATCGCGGATGTTTTCCATCCAGTGCAAATAGGTTTTTTCGAAACGGTCCGGCACGAAATTGACACCGTCTTCGCTCTTCTGGCTGTCGACCGCTTTTTTGGCAAGTGGCTGCATGTCCACGAACCATTGCGTCGACAAATACGGTTCTACGACCGCACCGCTGCGCTCAGAATGCCCGACCGAGTGAAGATGCTCTTCAATTTTAAACAGTACGTCCATATCTTGCAGATCTTTAATGATTGCTTTGCGGCATTCGAAGCGGTCCATGCCTTCGTATTTGCCGGCATTTTCGTTCATTGAGCCGTCTTCGTGCATGATGAGGACGCGCTCTAAATTGTGGCGATTGCCGATCTCAAAGTCGTTCGGGTCATGCGCAGGCGTGATCTTAACCGCGCCGCTTCCGAATTCGCGATCTACGTAATCGTCGGCAACGATTTCAATTTCACGGCCGATGATTGGCAAGATGACTTTTTTGCCGATCAAATGCTGATAGCGTTCATCTCTCGGGTGAACGGCTACTGCCGTATCGCCGAGCATCGTCTCCGGGCGAGTCGTCGCGATTTCGATATGGCCAGAACCATCAGCAAGCGGATAGCGCATATGATAGAACGCGCCTTGTACGTCTTTGTAGATAACTTCGATATCCGAGATCGCCGTTTTAGTGGCAGGGTCCCAGTTGATGATGTATTTGCCGCGGTAAATCAATTTCTTCTCGTATAATTTGACGAATACTTCGCGCACCGCTTTTGACAAGCCTTCATCCAACGTGAAACGCTCACGTGAATAGTCGAGTCCTAAGCCTAGTTTCGACCATTGCTGGCGGATATGGCCTGCGTATTCTTCTTTCCATTTCCACGACTCTTCAAGGAACGCTTCGCGGCCCATATCGTGGCGTGAACGGCCTTCTTCTTTCAGCTTGCCTTCGACTTTCGCCTGTGTCGCGATGCCGGCATGGTCCATCCCAGGAAGCCACAAGGCGTCGTAGCCTTGCATACGCTTCATGCGCGTCATGATGTCCTGCAAGGTCGTATCCCAAGCATGCCCCAAGTGAAGCTTACCCGTTACGTTCGGCGGCGGGATGACGATCGTATATGGCGTCTTGCCGCTTTCCGGTTTCGCTTCGAAGAATTTATTGTCCACCCACCAGTCGTAACGCCCTTGTTCGATTGCTTGCGGTTCGTATTTCGTTGATAATTGCTTGCTCATCCAAATTCCTCCTCTTGGCCAAAAAATCGGCTCGTTTTACTGTCGAACTTGAAAATGAATACAAAAAAACTCCTGTCGTCTCGTAAAGGACGAAGGAGTTTTTCGCGGTACCACCTTTATACACAGGCAAAATTCGCCTGGCTCTCAAGTTCGATAACGGATTCGCATCCGGTTCCCGCTACTCATTTCACGGCAACTGCTCCAAGGTGACATTCAAATGCGGTCCATGAAAGCCTCTCACCACTCGGCTTCCTCTCTGAAATGTACCGGACACTTTACTATCCTCATCAACGCATCAATATCCTGTTAAGCTTATTGTACTCAATAGCCTGATTTAGCGTCAAGCTTTTTCACGTAGTAAGACACGAGCGGCGCCGCAACAAGCAAGATGAAGAATAACCGGAATAGATGGAAGCTCGTGACAAGCGGCACATCTGCCCCTGCTTCAAGTGCCGTAATCGTCATCTCCGCCATGCCACCAGGAGCTGCACTCAAGAAAAAGTCGAGAAATAGATAATCCGGCAATAACAATTCCAGCCCGTAGGCAAGACCCGCCGAAAACGCGATGAGCAGGATGGTATTGAGGAATACCGCCCCCGCGATCCGGCCATCCAAGGAATCGCCAAGCTTTTCCATCGACAAGCCTAGATGCGTCCCAATCAACACTTGCGCGATGATGATGACCAGGTTCGGCAGGTCGACCAAATCGCTGCCGGTCAAAGTCTGGACGACCGCCATCGCAAGAACCGGCGCCATCAATTCACGCGCTGGAAAAGAAATGCGCTTCATGATCCAGTACAAGACGTAGCCGAAGACCAGCGCGATGCCGAATGCATACGGCGAGAACCGGAAGGCCATCTCTGGGATGTCACCAGGCGCACGGCCCGATAAGAGTCCTGCTGCGAGCGGCACGGTGAAGACGATGAGCAGGATGCGAAAAGTCTGCATGACCGACACGATCGTTACATTAGCGGATTTCACTTCTTCAGAAATGAGCACCATCTGCGACAAGCCGCCCGGCATCGAGCCCAGCAAGGCTGTCGACATCGTCACGCGCGTCATGCGTTGGAACAACAAGCCGAGCCCTAAGGAAAACATGACGACCGCGATCGTCATGATGAACATATACGGCAAATCTGCCGCCATCAACAATACCGACTCCTGCGTAAAGGCTGCTCCGATCTGGACACCGAGCAGCAATAGCCCGAGCGTCCGGAACACTTTCGGCCAGTGGAACTTCATATCGGTCACTTGACGCAAGATAAGAAAAGCCGCCATCGGGCCCAACAGCCACGGCAGAAACAAGCCGGTCAAGCTAAACAAAAAGCCAGCGCCAAGCGCGATGGCCAAAGTTATAAGAAAACGTTTCAATGCGTTACCAACTTTCACTAATTAAAATTACCATTAGTTTTATATTACCAGACTATTAGACATAAAATGAACTTCACCTACAAATCGATCCCTCGACTAATAAGTTTTGTCATCCTTATGGCAAATATAATCCCCTTTCTTCAGCTGTACTGATCATAGAAGAAACGAGCACAAAATTAATTTATGAAAAAACCGCCCTTAAAAGCCAGTCGTTCTGGCCTTCAAGGACGGTTTTTCTAATTTATTTCGCTAGTTTTGCAAACACATTATGGAATGCTTGAACTGTGCGTTCGATATGTTCAGGTGTATGGGCAGTCGAAAGGAACATGCCTTCAAACTGGGATGGTGGCAAATAAATGCCTTCTTCCGCCATTAAACGATAGTACTCCGCAAACAATTCCAGGTCAGAACTCGAAGCCGTCTCGAAGTTCGTCACTTCCTCATTCGTGAAGAAGAAGCCGATCATCGAGCCTGCACGGTTTACTGTGTGCGGGATATTGTATTTTTCCGCCGCTTCGCGGAAACCTTTTTCGAGCTGGTCACCACGTTCGACGAATGTTTCGTAGCTTGCTTCGTTCAAACGCGACAATGTCTCAAAGCCTGCACGCATCGCGAGCGGGTTTCCGGACAACGTGCCCGCTTGGTAGATCGAGCCGCTCGGTGCGACTTGCTCCATGATTTCACGCTTGCCGCCGAATGCGCCGACAGGCAATCCGCCGCCGATGACTTTGCCGAGGCAGGTCATGTCCGGCGTGACGCTGTAATGGCCTTGTGCACAATTATAGCCGACGCGGAAGCCTGTCATGACTTCATCAAAGATCAAGACCGTGCCGTTTTCATGCGTTAGGTTGCGCAGCTCTTGAAGGAATCCTTCAGCTGGCGGGACGACGCCCATATTGCCGGCAACCGGCTCGACGATCACAGCCGCCAAGTCATCGCCGAATTCCTGGAACGCCAAACGAACGCTTTCCAAATCGTTGTATGGAACGGTGATCGTATTTTTCGCGACCGATTCCGGAACGCCTGGTGAGTCCGGCAAACCAAGTGTCGCAACACCGGATCCTGCTTTGATCAACAAGCTATCGCCGTGCCCGTGGTAGCAGCCTTCAAATTTCAAAATTTTGTTGCGTCCGGTATAGCCGCGCGCCACGCGTAATGCGCTCATCGTCGCTTCTGTTCCAGACGATACCATACGGACCATTTCAATTGACGGCACGCGCTCTTGTACGAGTTTTGCCATATCGTTTTCAAGGGTCGTCGGTGTGCCAAATGAAGTGCCAAGTGTTGCCTGCTCCTGGATGGCTTTTACGACTTCAGGATGGGCATGGCCCAAAATCAGCGGGCCCCAAGACAAGACGTAATCGATATACGTGTTGCCGTCGACGTCCGTAATGGTCGCGCCGTTTCCGGATTGCATGAAAATCGGATTCATATTGACCGATTTGAATGCACGTACCGGGCTGTTGACGCCGCCTGGCATCAATGTCTTCGCTTCTTCGAATGCTTGTTTAGAGTGTTCGTAACCCATGTTATTTCCCCTCCAGCCAGCGTACCGCGTCTTTTGCGTGGTACGACATTAGAATGTCTGCGCCCGCACGTTTCATGCTGAGCAAAGTTTCTAGAACGATTTTCTCTTCATCGACCCAGCCGTTTTGCGCAGCTGCCTTGACCATCGCGTATTCGCCGGACACATTGTATGCGACGATCGGGATATCAAAGTTATCGCGGACTTCGCGGATAATATCAAGATAAGACAAGGCCGGTTTGACGATCATGAAATCTGCGCCTTCATTGACATCGGACGATGCCTCGCGAAGTGCTTCCATGCGGTTTGCCGGATCCATCTGATAGGTTTTGCGGTCGCCGAACTGAGGCGTTGAGTGTGCCGCTTCGCGGAACGGGCCGTAGTAAGCAGACGCGTATTTTACGCCGTATGACATGATCGGAATATGGCTGAATCCTGCTTCGTCAAGACCGTAGCGAATCGCTGCGACAAATCCGTCCATCATATTTGACGGCGCGATGATGTCAGCCCCAGCTTTTGCTTGAGATACTGCAGTGCGTGCCAACAAGTCGAGTGACTCGTCGTTCAAGATAACACCGTCTTCGATGACCCCGCAATGGCCATGGTCTGTATATTGGCACAGGCATGTATCGGCAATAACGACGAGTTCCGGATGGCGCTGTTTGGCAAAGCGGATCGCTTCTTGTGTAATCGCATGGTCGTGGTAAGCTTGCGAGCCGACCGGGTCTTTATCTTTCGGTACACCGAAAAGGATGACGGACGGAATGCCAAGCTCAACCACTTCATCCAATTCTTCGCCTAGGCGGTCAATCGAGTAATGGTAGACACCTGGCATGGATGAAATTTCTTGTTTATAGTTTTCGCCTTCAACAACAAAAATTGGGTAAATGAAATCCTCTTTTTGGATAGAAGTTTCACGGACCATTGCACGGAGATTCGCAGAACCGCGCAGACGGCGGTGGCGATCGAATTTCAAGTCTTTCATAAATTGCAACTTCCTTTCGCTATTGTCTGGATGATTTCAAGATAGGTATACGTTTCAGGGCGGAAATCGACTTCTCCCCCCGCTTCCATGATCGCTCGTTCAGTAATATGCCCAATCGCTGCGGTCTGGATATTCTCGAAATTTCCACCCGCATCCGTATAAGCGGAAACCGCTGAAGGGCTGGCGAAAATAATCGTGACATCGGACATCGCAGCGAGTGCTTGTGCATTGTCTTTCTTTTTGACGGTATCGTAGACGGTCCATTCATCGATCACAAGCGGCATTGACAGAATGGTGTCTTTCGCGAGAGCCCCCCGGACAAACAAACAGCGTTCCTTGCCGGCGATGTCCGGAAATTCCTGGACAAAGACATCGGCACTGAACGTTGATGGGATGAAGTCGACCGTATAGCCGTGTTGTTCAAGCATTTCAGCGGTCTTATCGCCGACAGCCGCTATTTTTGCAGGGATGTCAGGCCGCAGCTTGCAAAAGGCTTGTGCGCTATTGCGGCTTGTGAAAATCAGCCAGCCGTAACGCCCGAAATCAGGTGCATCAGTGTTTCTAAGCACCGTTTCGATCAGCGGAAAATATTCCACTTGCGCACCCAATTGCTGCGCCAGCTCTGCCGCTTCTTTCGGGAGCCGGCTGCCGGTGAAAATGATGACCGGTTTTTTCTTATACATTGCTTTCGGCGATGACGCGCTGGATCAAATCGTATCCGCCTTGTGCACTGATTTTTTCAGCAACGACGCGGCCCGCTTCAATCGGGTCTTTGCCAGCAGCTGATTCTTTGTATACTTGGTCAGCTTCAGGAGAAGAAATCAAGCCAGTGAAGGAAACTTCATCACCGGAAACCGTTGCATATCCTGCAATTGGCACTTGGCAGCTGCCGTTCATGTCTTTTAGGAATTTACGCTCTGCCGTAACGGCCAATTCGGTTTCTTTATCGTTCACTTTTGCCAGTTCCGCCAAAAGCTCTTCGTCGTCTTCACGGCATTCGATAGCCAATGCGCCTTGGCCGATTGCCGGCAGGCAGTCTTCTGTCGACATGAATTCAGTGACGATGTCATCGCCCCAGCCCATGCGCTTCAATCCGGCTGCTGCCAGGATGATGGCATCGAAATCTCCTGCATGAAGCTTCGCAAGGCGTGTATCGATGTTTCCGCGGATCCACTGGACATCAAGGTCTGGGCGCAGCAAGAGAAGCTGCGAACTCCGGCGTAAGCTGCTTGTGCCGACAACAGCACCGACCGGCAAATCCATCAATTTTACGTGATCATTTGCGATAAATGCATCGCGCGGGTCTTCACGTTCTGGGATACAGCCGATGACAAAACCTTCAGGAAGAACAGCCGGCATGTCTTTCATGCTGTGGACGGCAAAATCGATTTCCTTGGCATAAAGCGCCTGCTCGATTTCTTTCACGAAAAGCCCTTTGCCTCCCACTTTCGACAATTGTACATCCAGGATGCGGTCGCCTTTGGTGACGATCTCCTTGATTTCGAATTCAAACGGCGCACCTGCCGCTTTCATTTTCTCGATGAATTGATTGGTTTGCGTCAACGCAAGCTTGCTTCTTCTTGACCCTACAATGATTTTTCTCAACTGAATCCTACCTTTCTATTAATACCAAAAATGAAATTCCGATAAACGGCTGCCGAAAAAGAAATTAAGCAGCAATAACAAAAATGCATACAAATGAGCCCAGGCATAATTCATGCCATTCAAGTTCCCTCGCCGGTGACGCCATAGAATAAAGCTATAAACAATCAACAAGATGAACGAACCCACGATTTTCACATCTAAAATGGAGAATTCCTCCAGTGATACGACCGCCCACTGAAAGCCGAGCACGAGCGAGACAAACAGCATCGGAATCCCGACCAGGATGGAAATGGTCATGCCTTGTTCAGTCTGACCGAGAGACGGCAAGCTGCTCCATTGCTTTGTCCATTTTTTCTGCTTCAATAGCCTGTACAGCAGCAAGTGAAGCGCGGAAAAGACGAACGACAACGAAAATGCCGCATACGACAGAATGGCGAACGTAATGTGGATGAACAACAACTCCGACACCAAAGCTTCCCCGACCGGCGACCGTTCGATCTGGACCGGCGCAAATGTATGGATAACCATAAAGATGAATCCGATGATATTGATCAAAAATACCGCAAAGTCGAAGCGGTAAAAAATCCTCAAGACAAGCGATAGCGTAACGAGTAGCCACGCATAAAAATAAATGCCTTCAAACAAAGTCAGTACCGGGAATCGCTGCGTCTCTACGATATAGAGCACCAGGAACACGGTCTGCAATAACCACACGGCCCCAAGAAGTGACATGGCGATCCGGATGGCTTTTTTCGTAGTATATAAATAATCGACAAAATAAAAGACAAGGCTGATAGCATATAGTATAACCATAGCTTCATGCAGCCTTGCCATTGTTATATCAGCCATCCTATTCCCCTTCATTTCCATAATTAAAGGCGTTTCGCCTCTACATTTTAACATATAGATTCGAAAACGCCTCATTATAAGATAGCTCTATCCCGCAATCGCGGCCCAGTTGGGTCATTTACGGCGATGGAGATGAAACCCACGCCAATCGGAAATGCTTTTATACAGTATAGCCTGGATTTTCTTGTCCTTGCAGCGCTTCTTGCTGCTTTTCAAGGCGTACGCGCTCAGCTTTTTGGCGCGTCGCAAGCGCTTGTTTTTCACGCTGCTCTTCAACTTCATCTTCAATACCGAAAATCTGCATGAATAATTCAAGCTGCTCACGCGATTTTTTCGCCGTGCCCATTTCCTTGGCCTGCAAGATCGGTTCTTTCAACAATTGGTTGATGATCGATTTGGTGTGCTTGTTGAGGATCTTCTTCTCACGATCCGTCAAATCCGGCATCTTGTTCTCGATGCTTTCCATCGTTTCGGCCTGGATGCCAAGCGCTTTTTCACGCAGTGCAGAAATGACCGGAACAACGCCGAGCGTACCAAGCCAGTCGTTGAACTGCTCTGCTTCTAGCTCGATCATGCCAGCGATTTGTTTCGCCGCGCGTTCACGTTCAGCCAAATTGGCTTCAACGATGCCTTGCATATCATCAATGTCATATAGGAAGACATTTTGAAGATCGCCGATGCGCGGATCCATATCACGCGGTACCGCGATATCGACCATGAACAATGGCTTGCCTTTTCTCAACTTCTCAACAAACTGCATCAACTCAAGGTCGATAACAAAATCCGTCGAGCCAGTAGAAGAAATCAAAATATCCGCTTCCAGTAATGCACATTGCAATTGATTTAACGGTTTTGCCATCCCGCCAAATTTATCAGCGAGCACTTCTGCTTTCTCGAAGGTGCGGTTAATGACCGTAATGCGATCAGCGCCGCTTCCTTGCAGGTTCTTGATGGCAAGTTCGCCCATCTTCCCTGCGCCGAGAATGACGACATGCTTGTTCTTCAATGAACCGAAGATTTTCTTGCCAAGCTCGACCGCTGCGTAGGAAACCGAAACGGCATTCTCGCCGATCGCCGTTTCGTTATGCGCACGTTTCGCCAGTGTCACGGCTTGCTTGAACAATTGATTGAATACGGTTCCGGTCGTACCAATTTCTTGGCCTGCGAGGAAACTGGATTTCACTTGGCCGAGAATCTGCGTCTCGCCAAGGACCATGGAATCAATTCCGGCAGTGACACGGAACAAATGGTCAATCGCTTCGTCCTGTTCATGAAGGAATAAATACTGGGAGAACTGCTCCATCGGAATGTCGAAATACGAAGCCAAGAATTGCTTCACGTAAAAACGACCGGTATGCAGCTGGTCCACGACGGCATAAATCTCCGTCCGGTTGCATGTCGATACGATGACGTTCTCCAATATGCTTTTTTGTTGTTGCAGGGCTTGCATCGCTTGCGGAAGCTCGCTTTCAATGAACGATAGCTTCTCGCGGATCGATACAGGCGCTGAACGATAGTTGACCCCGACTACGAGTGTATGCATGGGTTTAAAACACCTTTCGCGTTCCATTTTTCATTTCCCTAAGTATACCACTTTTCCATCAGATTATGCCTGCGATTTTGTGAACAAGGCATGAACCTGCTTGAACTTTACTCTATCGTACAAGGGTTTCCGATGTGGAAACTCTACTTTATAATCATTCTAAACTTAACTTAATTACAATTCTAGCAAAGCGATTATGGTGTCACAAGTATAACGCTCGTAGTCGGAATTGACTGTGAACTTATGCACAATGAATGGTGATTTTCAGGGTGTTGAATTGGGAAAAAGATATGTATATTATCAAAATTAAGTAGGAGATGTATGTGGTGGAGATTGCGCTTCAGGGAGGACGCTTGCCGAGGGGCGGGTGTTGAGCCAATGTGCCAAAGTGCGCGGCACATTTGTCTCGCCAGCCCGCGCAGTCCCTCCGGCGTCGCCTCCCTTCCGCTCCATCTCTAGTTTTAGCGAGGAAATGAAATTCATCACACATTGAAGTAAGTGTGATGATTTTTGTTCAGCTTCATAAATCCAAATTGAATAGCCACACAGGTTCATAACTATCAAGTCTAAATAAGCGTTCCCACAAGCTGATGAAGAAAGCCAACAGTGACACTTCTTCGCAAACCACATCCAATGAAATCTAAAAGCCGAACCGCGCACATGGGCGAGCCGGAGCAATAAGACAAGCGTTCTTCTTGGCTTATGGTGGGAGGCATGCCCCAAGCGGAAGGCGACTACTTTATGAAGAAATAACCGATGAGCCATTCATCTCGCTCACTTTTCTAATTATCTCGTTCATATATTTCAGCTGATTACTATACAAAACAAAAAACAAGACCCGGAAAATCATTGATTTTCCGGGTCTTGTTTAATTTAAAGCCAGTCAAGTGAATGCCTGCTGGCTTACATGCGTTTTTCGATTTCCTGCCAAGCGGCTTCTTGGCCAAGACCTGTTTCGGAAGAAAAGACGATTAATGGATCGCCTTTCTCCATGTCCAGTCCTTCACGGACGATTTTCTTATGCTTATCCCATTTGCCTTTCGGGATCTTATCGGCTTTTGTTGCGATGATAATGCAAGGAATATTGTAATGTTTCATGAAATCATACATCATCTGATCATCTTTGCTCGGCGGATGGCGAAGATCGACGATTTGGACCACTGCACGCAATTGCTCACGGCTTGTAATGTATGTCTCAATCATCTTGCCCCATGATTCGCGCTCGCTTTTCGATACTTTTGCGTAGCCGTATCCCGGAACATCGACGAAAAATAAATCTTCTTCGATTTTATAGAAGTTCAAGGTTTGCGTCTTGCCGGGTTTGGACGAAATACGCGCCATGCTTTTGCGCCCGATCAACTTATTGATAAAAGATGATTTCCCGACATTTGAACGCCCTGCTAATGCAAACTCGGGAAGCTCGGTTTCCGGGTATTGTGCTGGACGAACTGCGCTGATTACTAATTCTACGTTATGGACCTTCATTTTTTTGCTCCTTCCAACGCGATTTCAAGCGCCTGTTCCGCTTGGCTGACGAGATGGAATTCCAATTCTTCACGAATCGTTTCCGGAATATCGTCAAGGTCGCGTTCGTTTTCCGCTGGGACGATAATCGTCTTCAATCCCGCACGGTGGGCGCTCAAGGTTTTTTCCTTCAGCCCGCCGATTGGCAAGACGCGTCCGCGAAGGGTGATTTCTCCAGTCATGCCGACGTCACGGCGCACCGGGCGCTTCGTGAGTGCTGAAACGAGCGCTGTCGCAATCGTCACACCGGCGGATGGGCCATCTTTTGGAACGGCTCCTTCCGGCACGTGGATATGGATATCGTGCGCTTCTTGGAAGTTCGGGTCAATGCTGAGCGACTCTGCCTGTGCACGGACAAACGATAAAGCCGTCTGTGCAGACTCTTTCATGACATCGCCCAGTTTACCAGTCAATTGCAGCTTGCCTTTGCCTGCAGATAAAGACACTTCGATCTGCAAGGTGTCCCCGCCGACAGCGGTATAAGCAAGGCCAGTCGCAACACCGATCTGGTTTTGTGTTTCAGCCACGCCGTAGCGGAATTTCTTCTTGCCGAGATAGCTCTCGACTTCTTCCGCGCCGACCGTCACCTGTTCTTTTTCTTTAGAGACGATTTGTTTGGTTACTTTCCGGCAAACAGAAGCGATTTGGCGTTCTAGACCGCGCACGCCGGCTTCCCGCGTGTAATAACGGATCATGGAAACGAATGCTTCTTCTTTGAAGTCCAATTGCTCTGGCGTCATGCCGTGCTCTTTCAATTGTTTAGGCGCCAAATGGTTTTTGGCGATCAATTTTTTCTCAAGTTCTGTATAGCCTGCGATCGAAATGACTTCCATACGGTCACGCAGCGGCCCTGGAATCGATCCAAGGTCATTGGCGGTCGCAATGAACAGCACGTTCGATAGATCATAGCTTTCTTCAATGTAATGGTCGCTGAAGGAATTGTTTTGTTCAGGGTCCAATACTTCAAGCATTGCGGACGACGGATCGCCACGGAAGTCGTTGGACATTTTATCGATTTCATCAAGCAAGAAGACCGGATTAACGGTGCCTGCTTTTTTCATGCCTTGAATGATGCGTCCCGGCATGGCGCCGACATAAGTTCGGCGATGTCCGCGGATTTCGGATTCATCACGCACGCCGCCAAGCGAGATGCGGACGAAATTGCGGTCGAGCGAATCGGCGATTGAACGGGCAAGTGAAGTCTTCCCGACACCAGGAGGCCCCACGAGGCAAAGGATCGGACCGCGCAGCGATTTGGTCATCTGCTGGACAGCCAAATACTCCAGCACGCGTTCTTTTACGGTTTCAAGACCGTCGTGATCGCGGTTTAGCACTTCTTCTGCATAATTGATATCCAAGCGGTCTTCAGTTGCTTCAGACCAAGGAATCGTTACGAGCCATTCGATGTAATTGCGAATGATGCCGCTTTCTGCCGCAGCTGAAGGCAATTTTTCATAGCGGTCCAATTCTTTTAACGCTGTCTTTTCGGTCGATTCCGGCATGCCGGCTTCTTCGATGCGTTTTTTCAAGTCAGCCACTTCTGCACCTTTGCCATCCTTGTCGCCAAGTTCGGTTTGGATCGCTTTCATCTGCTCACGAAGATAAAACTCTTTTTGGGTTTGCTCCATCGCTTTTTTCACACGGTCGTTGATGCGTTTCTCAATGTCTGCCACTTCCTGCTCATTGTGCAGGCGGCTGATTAAAAGTTCGAGGCGTTTTGTGATATCGAAAGTTTCGAGCACTTCCTGCTTCCCTTGCAATTTCAGTGAAAGATGAGACGCGATCATATCCGCTAAACGGCCCGGTTCTTCGATGTCCGATACGGTATTGAAGGTTTCAGTCGTCACTTTTTTCGAGCCTTTGCCGAAGATTTCGAATTGCTCAAGCAAAATGCGCATCAAAGCATCTTGTTCGGCATCGCGCTCAGGTTCATCCGGGAATGAAGTGACTTCCACTTGCGTGAACTTCTCCCCTTCTTCGTATTGGTTCCATTGGCCGCGTTCAAGGCCCTCCACAAGCACACGGATCGTACCGTTTGGCAATTTCAGCATTTGCTTTACGTACGCCAAGGTACCGATTTTATGCAAATCGTCTTTATCCGGTTGCTCCACTGCCATATCTTTTTGAGTCGCCAAAAAGACGATTTGGTCATCCATCATTGCTTGCTCCAGCGCTGCTACTGAACGCTCCCGGCCGACATCGATATGCAGGACCATCGACGGGAAGACGAGCAGCCCGCGGAGTGGCAAGAGCGGTACTTGTTTTGTCACTTTTTTCTTCGCCATAACTAAGTGCACCTCCGTCATTTCTCTTTCTCTCTGTCAGTCTGCGCCAATTAAATCGGAGACTGTTGCATTTTTCGTGGAAAAAGGGCTGACCCCCATACGCGCGGATGTGCACGATTCAGAGTCAGCCCGTATCATCCTATTCTTGTGCATCCGCCTAACAATTAAGCGGATGTTTTTTCGTTATTGCCGTTATCGTACTCAGTGCCATCTTCCAGCATCAATTTCGGCTGTGAATTCTCGGTCACTGTTTCTTTTGTAATGATGCATTCGACAATATCTTCACGCGAAGGCAAATCATACATCACATCAAGCATGATGTTCTCGATGATTGAGCGCAATCCGCGCGCGCCTGTTTTCCGCTCGATCGCGAGGCGGGAAATTTCAATCAGCGCGTCATGTTCGAATGTCAATGTAACGCCATCAAGCTCCATCATCTTCTGGTATTGCTTGATAAGGGCGTTTTTCGGCTCTGTCAAAATTTGCACAAGTGCATTTTCATCCAATTGCTCAAGGCTTGCGAGCACTGGCAGACGGCCGATAAATTCAGGGATCAGGCCAAACTTCAACAAGTCCTCTGGAATCAATTGGCTAAGAAGGGACTTGTCATCCATTTCTTCTTTGTTCGGATCTGCGCCAAAGCCGATGATTTTATTGCCGAGACGGCGTTTAATGATTTGTTCAACGCCATCAAACGCACCACCTACGATGAACAAGACGTTCGTCGTATCGATTTGAATGAATTCCTGATGAGGATGCTTGCGTCCGCCTTGTGGGGGAACGCTTGCCGTTGTGCCTTCCAGGATTTTCAACAAAGCTTGTTGTACGCCTTCACCGGATACATCGCGCGTAATGGACGGGTTCTCGGATTTGCGTGCCACTTTATCGATTTCATCGATGTAAATGATGCCTTTTTCTGCACGGTCCACATCGTAGTCTGCAGCTTGGATCAATTTAAGCAAGATGTTCTCGACATCTTCCCCGACATAACCAGCTTCAGTAAGCGATGTAGCGTCCGCAATGGCAAATGGTACGTTCAGGATACGCGCGAGCGTTTGCGCGAGCAAGGTTTTCCCGCTTCCTGTTGGCCCGATCAAGACGATATTGGATTTCGAAAGTTCGACATCGTCGATCTTGCTTTGGGAATTGACGCGTTTGTAATGGTTGTAAACCGCGACTGCCAAGGATTTTTTCGCCTTGTCCTGGCCGATTACATAGCCGCCAAGGATATCCATGATTTCTTTTGGTTTTGGTACTTCTTTGAACTCAGTTTCTTCTTCTGTTCCGAGTTCCTCTTCTACGATTTCTGTGCAAAGCTCGATGCACTCGTCACAAATATATACACCTGGCCCTGCGACCAGTTTACGAACTTGTTCCTGCGGTTTACCGCAAAACGAACATTTCAAATGCTCTTTTTCATCATTGAATTTGAACAATGTAGTCACCCCTATTCAAGCCATTATGTTACAAGATTATTTTGATTGTATCAACTAATTAGAACTATGCCAAAGAAACTGGCTTCATATGTAGGAACTTGATTTTGTTTGCCAATATGTATAGAAAACAAGGTGCGGTTGCCGCACCTTGTTCTATTAAAAATCTTATGTGTTATTCAGCAGCTTTTGCGTCAGAGATCTTAGCGTTCTCTACTAGGAACTCAACCGTGTTCTGCATACGGATATCGTTTTCTAGCATTTCAGTTCCGCCTAGAGCTGTTTTGATCTGTTCAGCGTCCATGTTGAATTGGCCAGCCATTTTCTCAAGCTCTTTGTCGATATCTTCAGAAGTGACTTCCATGTTTTCTGCTTTAGCGATCGCTTCAAGCGTCAATGATACGCGTACGCGTGTTTCAGCGTCAGCTTTCATTTGCTCGCGAAGTGCATCTTCGTCTTGGCCTGAGAACTGGAAGTACAATTCCTTGTTCATGCCTTGCTGGCTTAGGCGTTGCTCGAAGTCTTGCATCATGCGGTCGATTTCAGAATCGATCATCGCTTGCGGGATTTCAACTGTAGCGTTTTCTGCTGCTTTTTGCACAAGCTGATCGCGCATTTGTGTTTCAGAAGCGTTTTCTTTCTCCGCTTTCAAGTTTTCTTTCATTTTCGTGCGAAGCGCGTCAAGGCCTTCTACTTCTTCGTCAAGTTCTTTAGCGAACTCGTCGTTTAGTTCAGGAAGTTCTTTCGCTTTCACTTCGTTTACCGTCACTTTGAATGTTGCTGATTTTCCAGCAAGTTCTTCAGCGTGGTATTCTTCAGGGAAAGTGACTTCAACGTCTTTTTGTTCGCCTGTTTTAGCGCCGACCAATTGCTCTTCGAAGCCAGGGATGAATGAGTTAGAACCGATTTCTAGCGAGTAGTCATTGCCTGCTCCGCCTTCAAACGCTTCTCCGTCTACGAATCCTTCGAAGTCGATGACAGCTGTGTCGCCGTTTTCAACTTGCCCGTCTTCTTTGACAGTCAATTCAGCCATGCGTTCTTGGCTTTCTTTCAATTGTGCTTCGATTTCCTCATCCGTCACATTCGTGTCTTCTTTAGAAACTTCAAGCCCTTTGTATTCACCGAGTTCCACTTCAGGTTTCACTGTTACTTTAGCAGTGAAGACCAACGGCTCGTTCTTTTCCAATTTTTCGATGTCGATTTCAGGGCGGTCAACCGGGTTGATGCCTGCTTCTTCGACTGCGTTCGCGTAAGCGTCAGGCAGGATGAAATCTAGTGCATCCTGGTAAAGAGATTCTACACCGAAACGTTTTTCGAACATTTGGCGAGGCATTTTTCCTTTGCGGAATCCTGGTACGTTAATTTCTTTAACGACTTTTTTAAACGCTTTATCAAGCGCGCCGTTTACTTCTTCAGCCGGTACTTCTACTGTAAGAACTCCGACATTACCTTCTTGCTTTTCCCATTTTGCTGACATGTATAAGCCCTCCAAACAATTTTTTACAAAGTCATGTACGATATTTGTACGATTTTTGACAACCTCCACATTATATCACACATATGAGCAGGTTCAACTATTTCTATCCATTGCGCAATTCTATGTATGCCTCGGCCTGCATGAGCATTTCCAGCAGTTTCGGATCAGCTTTTATATCGGCGTCGCCGCTGAACAAACTATCGAGATACGCATGGTAGGCTGCGGCGATTTCCATTTCCTCAAACTCTTCCCAAAAAAACGGGTACAGGAGGTAAATATGCCGGTCGACCAGTTCCATCGCCATCTGCAACTTGGCCGGCTCTTTTTCCAACGCCTCTTCCAAACGCTTGCGAATACCGAGGAGACGTTCGTCCTTCAGCGGATCCGGCAACTCGCTGATGGCAAGCTCGTTTTTATAATGGAATTTTTCAACACGCACAGACCCGCTTACTTGCTGTTCACGCAGCATTAGCAAAAGATAAGATTTCGCCACCCAATCCACTTCCGGATGCTTAATCAATTCAATCAATTGCTTCTTCATGGCAGGATACGCTTCTTTTGGCAACTCAGTCACCCGTTGCTCCTGCTCAGACGCGCTTAGCGGCAAAAATTGCTCCAAGCCGAACTGGCCCGTTTCCCGTTTGGCAGAGGCTGCGCTTTCAGCGATTCGTTCATTGAGGTCGCGCAATTGATGGAATTGCTCCAAACGTTCTTTCGGCAGAACATTTTCCTCGATGAGCACTTCAATCATCTTCTCTGCTTCTTCGAATTGCTTTACTTGCATTAAAATGCTTATGTATAGCTCCATCGTCTCCAAATAATGAATCGGCCCGACGCGCAGCAATTCCTGCACAACTTCAAGCGCTTCTTCGAATTCTCCCAGCTCATACAAGCTGTACGCATATCCGCCGAGCGCCGCCGCATGGTCCGGTTCGTAGACGAGCACTTGATACAGTTTATCGCGTGCATTGGCGTATTGTTCATTCTTTAAACTGGTCATCCCCTCCGAAAGCAAACGTGTGACCGTTGTCGGAAAGACGATGACATTGCCCTTGCGCTTCAAATCCCCAAACTTCTTCCGCATCCTACCACCTCTTTGTCCATTCATCATACCATAGGAAAATACACTGTGAAAATGAAAGCCGGCGCTAGTTTGCGCCAGCCTCTTCACCGTTCAGAACCAGTTTGTACGCGACGTCCGCTTTTAAGGAATGGGCGACCGGGCAATACTTCTCCCCGCTCACTTCGATGGCATGCCAAACTTTCGCTGCGTCGATGTCCCCTTCAACAATAAAGCTTACCGTAATCGCCAAAAATTCCTTCGGCGGGTTCCGACGCTTGTCTCCTTCCGTGACGATTTCGATAGAGCGCACCTCTTTCATCTTGGCACGCAAAATCATCACGACGTCCATTCCAACGCACCCCGCAAGCGAGCCGAGCAAAGCCTGCATCGGAAGCAAGCCTTGATCGTTGCCGACTCCCTGGTGGGCATCCATCCGGAGCGTGTGCCCACCCTGTCCCGTAGCTTCAAATACAAAATCTCCTTGCCATTTCGTGCTGAGCTTCAGTTGATCGGTTTCCATATTCAACACACTCCTCACATCTTTTCATTAGTTTATCACTCAGGGCTCCTGCATTCATCTGTTAAATTTAAAAACTGCCCACGCTTCAGCGGGACAGTTTCATGAAATGATAGTATGCATTGCAACGTAAGCCATGTAGCAAACAACTTCACGTGCAAAGAATGGTGCGATGTTCGAAAATCCTTTAAACTCAGTCGTCGGCGTCGGCGAGGAATTGGCATCGATTCCTGCGTGTTCCGCCATTAACAGCGCACGCTTCATATGTAAGGGATCGCTGACGACAAGAAAACTCGACAAATCATTTTCTTCAGCCACTTCACCAGCGAAGAGGAAGTTTTCTTCTGTAATGAGTGATTGGGTCTCGATCAAAATATCTTCTTCAGGGATATTATTGCGGATCGCGAAATCCCGGCTCACGACCGACTCAGCAAAATCCGCACCATCTGTAATGCCGCCTGTAAAAATGATTTTCTCGACATAGCCTTCTTCGTATAGATCGATGGCGTGGCGAATGCGCTGCTCTAGCACCGGCGAAGGCTCCCCATCGATGACTTTCGTGCCGAGCACGATAGCCGCATCCGCTTCCATTAACTCGGATTCGCCGGCAAAAGTCCAAATGCTTATGGCAGTGGCTGCGATTAATACGGTTTGTATAAGAGAGATTATGATTAAAATCCGTTTCCAGTTATTGCTGAACACGTTTCATTTCCACCTTTAGGTCTGTTTTTTCTCTATCTTTTTCCATTATACGATATACCTCTCAAATAAACGGCGAAAAATCAAATGTCCATCATTTCTTCACAAGCGTTTATGGCAAAATAAAAAACCTTGCTTTCCCGATGGGGGAAAACAAGGTTTTAGGACGTCCCAGGAGGGATTCGAACCCCCGACCGACGCCTTAGAAGGGCGTTGCTCTATCCAGCTGAGCTACTGAGACATGACTTTCCTCACGAAAGACAATTTTAATTATAGAAATCATCCGAGGAAAAGTCAATGCTATTTCAAAAAAATATCTTTTTTCTTATTTTAGCCACTCTGGCATTGCTTCGCTGAGCTTGCTGAGCGCTTGTCCGCGGTGAGAAATCGCCGCTTTTTCTTCGGGTTCGAGTTCCGCCATGGCACGCTCCTGGGCAGGCACGTAAAAGATCGGGTCGTAGCCGAAGCCGTTGTTGCCTCTGCGCAAGCGCAAAATTTCACCTTCGCATGCCCCCGAGAAGGTTTGCGTTTGTTCACCCGGTGCGGCAACTGCCAAGACACAGCGGAATCGCGCGCTGCGCTCTCCATCCGCCACGCCAGATAGTTTCTCCAGCACTTTGTCGATATTGGCATCATCGCTCTTTTCGCCTCCCGCATAGCGTGCGGAATAGACGCCAGGCTCTCCATTCAATGCATCGATCTCAAGGCCGCTGTCGTCAGCAATGACCGGGATACCCAGTTCTTTTGCGACGCCTTCTGCTTTGAGGATGGCATTGGCTTCGAATGTTGTGCCAGTTTCTTCGATGTCGAGATCTTTTGCGACATCTCTTAAGGTCAACACTTCATAGCCTAAGGGCGACAGCAAGGTTTCAAAGTCTTTTGCCTTCCCTTTATTCTGTGTGGCAATGACGATTTTTTTCATAGTGCAGATTCCACCTTTTCGCCAATCCGCGCCGACAATTCGCCGATCGCTTGTTTTTGGATTTGGATTAATTGCTGGATCCCCGCTTCACCGAGGTCGAGCATTTCGTTCAAGTCCTTGCGGCTGAATGTCGCTTCTTCTCCTGTGCCTTGCATTTCGACGAATTCGCCAGACCCTGTCATGACCAGGTTCATATCGACCGCGGCCGTTGAATCCTCTTCATAGTTCAAATCCAGGATGGCTTGCTTGCTGCTGTTGATCCCAACGCTTGTGGCGGCCAAATAATCTGTCACAGGGAATACCGGTACGTCCAATTTGCCGAGCGCGATCGTCATGGCGATAAATGCGCCGGTAATGGAAGCTGTACGTGTCCCTCCGTCTGCTTGGATGACGTCACAGTCGATCCAAAGTGTGCGTTCGCCGATCTTCTCAAGATCCACGACAGCGCGCAAGGAACGGCCGATCAGGCGCTGGATTTCCATCGTGCGCCCGCCTAACTTGCCGCGAGTCGCTTCACGTTGGTTGCGGCTGCCTGTTGCGCGTGGCAGCATAGAATATTCCGCCGTTACCCAGCCTTTGCCTTGCCCTCTTAAGAAACTCGGGACACGCGATTCAATCGTTGCTGTGCAAATCACTTTCGTCTGGCCGACTGTAATCAGGACCGATCCTTCTGGATGGATCAAATAATCCGTCTCTACTTCCACCGCGCGCAGTTCATTTGCTTGTCTATTATCAATTCTTGTCATCATTGAATCCTCCTCATGTACTCAAAAAATCTTACCATAATTCTGCCTGGACGACAAAAACCCGGCGGCTATGCCGTCAGGTTTTCGGGAATTGAATCGAACGGATGCACGGATCATCAATGGCAAGCCATTTTTTGATGATTGTGCGAAAAATCTCCGTCGAACCAGATGTATAAAATTGATGGACGGGCGGTTTGCGGCGAACTGCGAACTTGTCCTGATAGCTCAAGTGCCGCGATACGTCTTTCGCCGTCTCCTGCGCCGAAGACAGAACCGTCACGGTATCGCCAAGCTCTTGCTCGATAAAGCCCTGCAATAGCGGATAATGGGTGCATCCGAGGATGGCGGTATCAAATTCCTTTGATTTGACCGCCGATAAAGTCTCGGCTACCATGCGGCGGGCAAACTCCCCTTCATACTCATCACTTTCCACGAGCGGGACAAAACGTGGACACGCCAATTGAATCACGTCCGAAGCCGAAACAAGCGATTTGATGGCTTTTTCATAAGCGCCGCTTTTGACGGTTCCGGATGTGCCGAGCACAGCAATTTTTTTCGTCGAAGAGGACTTGATGGCAGCACGGGCTCCAGGAAAAATAACACCGATGACTGGGATCGGCAATTTCTTCTGCAAGGAATTGAGCGCTGCCGCCGTTGCCGTATTGCAGGCGATGACCAGCATTTTGATATTCATTTTCATGAGCGCTTCCGCCATCTGCCACGTATAGCGCCGCACTTCTGCAAGCGGTCTCGGGCCATACGGACACCTGGCATTATCGCCGATATAACAGATTTTTTCATTAGGCAAAAGTTTCATAATTTCTTTGGCGACGGTCAATCCGCCGACGCCCGAATCAATGACTCCGATTGGCGCATTCAATGTCATAGCCCCGCTCCTATTTCATGTTGATGTGCATTTTCTCCAACAAGCTTGAAAATTGCTCGACTTCTTCTTCGCTGAAGTCTTCAAGTACTGCTTCTAAATAATCCTGACGCTTCTTGATCACCTCTTCGATGATCCGTTCGCCTTCTTTCAATAATTTAATGCGCACTACCCGGCGGTCCTGCTCTTCGCGAATGCGAACGACCAAATCGTTCTTTTCCATCCGGTCAACCAGGTCGGTTGTCGTGCTGAATGCCAGAAACATTTTATTCGACAAATCGCCGATTGTCATATCGCCATGTTCAAATAGCCATTGAAGCGCCACGAACTGCGGCGGTGTGATGGTATACGAATTTAAGATTTCACGGCCTTTTTGCTTGATAATCCCGGATATATAACGCAATTCCTTTTCCATAAATGCCACACGCTCCAAGTCGTGGCGGCGGTTTAAGTTGTCTTCAGTCATGGACTTGGTTCACTCCCTAGCTACTGGTATTTGTTTCATAGTGACGCTTTCGCTCCCATAAGGCAAGAGCCGCATTATTTACCCGAAGAAGTCAGACTTCCACTTTGCAGCATCGCCTTGTCCGCGTCGCTCCACGGATGGCCTTTGCCGCTCGTTTTGGAGATCTGGACAACGGCGCCTCTGCCGGTGAAACAGGTTTCCTGCTTGTCGTTCATTGCCCAATAATGGATATCTGCCGAAGAGTTTCCGATCGATTCAACTTTCACGTATATCTTCAATTGTTCATCGAAAAATACTTGGCGGACGAAATCGACCTGCATGTCCGCCACCACGGGAATCAAGTCACTGCCTTTTGAAAGCCACGCTTGCATCAAGCCGATTTCTTTCATGAATTCGATTCTGGCGTATTCAAAATATGCGATGGGCACCGTGTTGTTAACGTGCCCGAACATATCCGTTTCCGAAAAGCGCACGTGTACAGGTGCGTAAAACGTAAAACCTTGTTGCCATTTAGTGAAATCCTCTATGTATGCCGCTCTCATTCCAGTTCCCCCTGTAAATCAGTTCTCATTTTGTTAGTATAGCAAAAACTGGCGCAAAGGACATCTGTTTCAACCAAGCTTGGGTATTTTCAACTGAAACAAAAAACTCCGCCATAAAGGCGGAGTGTAAATTAGTCGACCATGTGATCGCTTCCGAAGAAGTTACGGAACATTTGGATGCTCACGTCGCGGTTCAAAGCTGCAATGGAAGTGGTCAAAGGAATACCTTTCGGGCACGATTCCACACAGTTTTGGGAGTTACCGCAATCCGCAAGGCCGCCTTCGCCCATGATAGCGTTCAAACGCTCGTCACGGTTCATGGCACCTGTTGGATGCGCGTTCATCAAGCGGACTTGAGAAAGCGGAGCTGCACCGATAAAGTCGGATTTCTCGTTGACGTTCGGGCAAGCTTCAAGACATACGCCGCACGTCATACATTTAGACAATTCATAAGCCCATTGGCGTTTGCGCTCAGGCATACGTGGACCTTCGCCAAGATCATGCGTACCGTCGATCGGTACCCACGCTTTGACTTTCTTCAGCGAGTCGAACATGCGGCTGCGGTCTACGATCAAATCGCGGACGACAGGGAATGTTCTCATCGGCTGAAGGCGGATCGGCTGTTCCAATTGGTCGACAAGAGCTGTACACGACTGGCGAGCTTTGCCGTTGATGACCATTGAACATGCGCCACAAACTTCCTCGAGGCAGTTCATGTCCCAGTTGACTGGAGTTGTTTTCTTTCCTTCTATGTTGACCGGGTTGCGCCGGATTTCCATCAATGCGGAAATGACGTTCATGTTGGCGCGATATGGCAATTCGAACTTTTCCCAATACGAACTTTCGTCAGTAGAGTTCTGGCGTTCGATTTCGAAAATAACCGTTTTTGCTGCTTCACCCATGGTAAATTAGCTCCCTTCTTATTGCTATGCTTTCGCGGAATAGTCGCGTTTGCGTGGCGGGATCAAGCCAGTGTCGACTTCTTCATAATGGAAGATCGGCGCATCGTAACCGTTGAACTTCGCCATAGTCGTCTTCAGGAATTCCTCGTCATTACGTTCCGGGAATTCCGGTTTGTAATGAGCGCCGCGGCTTTCGTTGCGTTTTAACGCACCGATCGTGATGACACGTGCTAAATGTAGCATATTTTTCAACTGACGGGTAAACATGGCACCTTGGTTGCTCCAAAGTTGCGTATCCGTCATGCTGATGTGGTTAAAGCGTTCAAGCAGCTCCTGGATTTTGCGGTCTGTTTCTTCGAGGCGGTCATTATAGCGTACGACCGTCACGTTGTCCGTCATCCATTCGCCTAGTTCCTTGTGCAAGACGTAAGCATTTTCAGTTCCGTCAAGCGCCAGGATTTCATCCCATTTACGCTGCTCTTCAGCTTCGTGCTTCGCGTAAATATCATTCGGCAAGTCTTCCGCTAGGACCTCGAGGCCTTTAACATAATCAAGGGCATTCGGTCCAGCGACCATGCCGCCGTAAATCGCTGACAATAAGGAGTTTGCGCCGAGACGGTTTGCACCGTGCTGGGAATAATCGCATTCGCCTGCTGCCAAAACGCCTGGGATGTTCGTCATCTGATGATCGTCGACCCATAGCCCGCCCATTGAATAGTGGACAGCCGGGAAAATCTTCATCGGAACTTTACGCGGATCGTCGCCTGTGAATTTCTCATAGATTTCGATGATGCCGCCCAGTTTGATGTCGAGTTCTTTCGAATCTTTATGGGAAAGGTCCAAGTACACCATGTTCTCGCCGTTGATGCCGAGTTTTTGGTTAACGCACACGTCGAAGATTTCGCGTGTAGCGATATCACGTGGGACCAGGTTTCCGTAAGCAGGATATTTTTCCTCCAGGAAGTACCAAGGCTTGCCGTCTTTATACGTCCAGATTCGCCCGCCTTCACCGCGTGCAGATTCTGACATCAAGCGAAGCTTGTCGTCGCCAGGAATCGCTGTCGGGTGGATTTGGATGAATTCGCCGTTCGCATAATAAGCGCCTTGCTGATAGACGATCGATGCAGCAGATCCTGTGTTGATGACAGAGTTCGTAGATTTTCCGAAGATAATCCCCGGTCCGCCAGTTGCCATGATAACAGCATCCGAACGGAACGATTTGATCTCCATCGTCGTCAAGTTCTGTGCAGTGATTCCTCTTGAAACGCCTTCGTCATCGATGACGAGGCCAAGGAATTCCCAGCCTTCATATTTCGTGATAAGTCCAGCTACTTCATAGCGGCGAACTTGCTCATCGAGTGCGTATAGCAATTGCTGGCCAGTTGTTGCGCCGGCAAATGCCGTTCTGTGGTGCATCGTGCCGCCGAAACGACGGAAGTCAAGAAGCCCTTCAGGCGTACGGTTGAACATGACGCCCATGCGGTCAAGTAGGCGGATGATGCCAGGTGCTGCATCAGCCATTGCTTTAACCGGCTTTTGGTTAGCTAGGAAGTCGCCGCCGTAAACGGTGTCATCCAAGTGAATTGCCGGGGAATCCCCTTCACCTTTTGTATTCACCGCTCCGTTAATGCCGCCCTGTGCGCACACAGAGTGAGACCGTTTAACTGGAACGATGGAAAATAGATCGGCAGGTGCTCCTGCTTCGGCAACTTTGATCGCTGCCATTAGGCCAGCTAGGCCCCCACCGACGATAGAAATTTTGCCTTTCGCCATTGTAGTGTTCACTCCTCTTTTAATTCACCAATGTTTGGGACATCCTTAAACGAATGCAAACAATGCTCTGATACCAATGATCGATAATACAATAAAGACTAGAAGTGTGAAATAAGTTGAGTAGCGTTGTGCTTTCGCTGAAACCGTGATTCCCCACGTTACAAAGAAAGACCACAATCCATTCGCCAAGTGGAACGTCGCGGACAGGACACCCAATACGTAGAAGGCGAACATAAACGGATTCGACAGGATGTTTTCCATCATGTTGAAATCTGCCTCTGCTGCACCAATCGCAACTTGGAATCTTGTCTCAAACACGTGCCATGCGATAAAGACCACAAGAAAAATACCGGTGTAACGCTGTGCAACAAATAAGATGTTGCGCATGTAGCTGTAATGCCCCGGGTTGTTTTTCGCTGTGAACGCTATGTATAATCCGTAGAAAGCATGATACATGAGCGGCAAGTAAATGACGAAAATCTCCAAGAAGATGACGAATGGAAGATTTGCCATGAAGTGGGCAGCTTGGTTAAACGCTTCCACGCCTTGCGTAGCGAAATGGTTGACGATCAAATGCTGCGTCAAGAACAATCCGATTGGAATGACCCCGAGTAAAGAGTGCAGCCTGCGCATTAAAAATTCACGATTGTTATCCAAAAATTTTACCCCCCTCAAAACATTAGTTGGCAGCACAAAGTTTTCCTATATCAGGAAAATATCTTTGCGATGCTATAAGCATCATGTACAAGAATATGACATATTTATTGTACTCCCCCCCTCTAGGAGCGTCAAGGCAAGGAAGCCTTTTTAAGGGCATCAACTCTAGGATCTGCGAGAGTTTTTGTCGATGTTAAATAGGAAAGAATTCATGAAAAGCTATATTTTCATTTCAAAACAGGCGAGATATAGGCATCTGTTTCACTGTTTTATAAGCTCATATAGGACCGCAATGGCATCATATCAAATTTGAACAAATTGTGAATTTTTGCACAAACTCTCAGGAACGCAAAAAAGCCCAGCTTGGCTGGGCTTTTGGCTTATCTAACAGACGCTGGCGTCAAGCCGTATGCATCGTGGAGGGCATTTGCTGAGCGTTCCATTTCACTCGCCGGCACGACAACAGAGACTTTGATTTCAGACGTGCTGACCATTTTCACAGGCACATCCTGCGCACGGAGAATATCGAACATTTTGGCAGCGACACCTGGGTTCGACACCATGCCGGATCCGACAATCGACACTTTTGCCAAACCGGTTTCGATATCGATGGCGTTATAGCCAATCTGCTCCTGAGCTTCCGACAACACGCGCTGCGCTTCTGCCAGACTGTCTTCTTTGATGGAGAAAGAAACAGACGGCGGAAACTCTTCGCTAATGCTTTGTACGATGATGTCAACATCGATCAAATGATCCGCCAAAGTCGTGAAGATATGGGCAAGCGATCCGTTAAAGGGCTTGGTATAGCTGATAGTGATGCGGGCGATGTCTTTTTCGAATGCCACACCGCGCACGATTAGATTTTTTTCCACAGTGATCACCTCTTGTATGATAGTTCCCGGTTCATCCGAGTAGCTGGCCCTTACAGAGAGGGGCACTTGGTTATTCTTGGCAAATTCAACGGCGCGCGGATGAAGCACTCCCGCCCCGAGATTGGCCAGTTCGAGCATTTCATCGTATGAAATCTGTTCCAGTTTGCGGGCGCCTGCCACATAACGCGGGTCGGAAGTGTAGACACCGTCAACATCCGTGTAAATCTCGCATTTGTCTGCACCTAAAGCAGCCGCCAGCGCCACAGCAGTCGTATCGGACCCGCCACGGCCGAGCGTCGTGATGTTCCCGCTCTTGTCGACACCTTGGAAACCTGCGACTACACAGAACATGCCGAGGTCGAGCGCTTCTTCTAAACGCTGCGTATGAATCGTTTCGATGCGTGCATTGCGAGGGACGGATTCCGTTTCGATACCCGCCTGCCACCCTGTAAAACTTAAGGCATCATGACCGAGTTCTTTAAATGCCATCGCCAATAGCGAAATGGTTACTTGTTCACCTGTCGCCAGCAACATGTCCATTTCACGCTTTGACGGCTCGGCGGAAATCTCGCCTGCGAGGCCGAGTAGCGTGTCTGTCGTTTTGCCCATCGCCGAAACGACGATGACGACCCGCTTTCCTTGTTGTTTTTCACGGATGGCGCGCTTTGCTACACCTACGATTTTCTCAGGAGACGCTACAGACGTCCCACCGAATTTCATTACGATTGTTGTCATTTTCTTCACTCCCACTTAAAGTAAGTGGCCCTCAATAAAAAAGAGGCAACTCGCCGATTGCCCGACAAGCTACCTCTCTTCTCATGTACGATTTCAAACGTCCATGTGAGATAGCCCTCCAGAGTCAAACTCTGACAGCCCTACATCTCTTAAATGCAGGACCAGCATACACGCAAGCAGTGCGCGTAAACTTCGGCGGGCGTCCCTTTCGGCATCCTTCACAGATTCTGCAAATCTCGGAATGCTTACTTTTGACGTCCGCTCCTCTATCATCACTTTTTACAAGTGATTCAATTGTGTTCTTACAATACCACGAAGTTATTCCTGTTGCAACGGCTGTTCCTTGAAATGTCGTTCAATTTCAGCAGCCAGCTTCTCGGGAATTCCCGCTTCTTGGATCTCGCCGGCGTTCGCTTCTTTGATTTTACGGACGGAACCGAAGTGCTTAAGCAATTGCTGTTTGCGTTTCGGGCCCACGCCTTGAAGCCCGTCGAGCGCGGATTGAATTGAGTTCTTGCCGCGCAATTGGCGGTGGAACGTGATAACGAAGCGGTGAACTTCGTCTTGGATACGCTGCAGTAAATAAAACGCTTCACTTGTGCGTTTAAGTTCCACCATTTCAATCGGGCTGCCGTACAAAAGTTGAGACGTTTGGTGCTTGGCATCTTTTGCAAGGCCTGCGATTGGGATATCAAGGCCGAGTTCGTCTTCAACGATTTCACGCGCCGATTCAATCTGGCCTTTGCCCCCATCAATGATGATCAAGTCCGGTAGCGGCAAGCCATCTTTTAGCACACGGCTGTAGCGCCTACGGACCACTTCACGCATTGCCGCATAATCATCGGGCTTTTGTGCGGAGCGTGTCTTGTATTTCCGGTAATCTTTCTTTGACGGTTTGCCGTCGATAAAGACGACCATCGCAGAAACGGCGTCCGCTCCTTGGATATGCGAGTTGTCGAATGCTTCAATGCGCAGCGGCGTATGGATGTTCATCGCTTCGCCCAGTTCGTTGCAAGCTCCGATTGTGCGTTCTTCCTGGCGCTCGAGCAGCTGGAATTTTTCCTTAATGGCAATTTCAGCGTTCTTGCGCGCAAGCAACACCAAATCCTTTTTCTTGCCGCGCTGCGGAACGAGCACTTTCGCACCGAGCCATTCTTTTAGGAATTCTTCATCTTCCGCTTCCTGCAGCAGGATCTCATTCGGTTTGATATGGTCCGGCTTTTCATAGAATTGGCCGAGGAAAGTCAAAAACTCTTCTTCCGGGTCCCGGTACAACGGGAACATCGACACTTCGCGCTCGATCAATTTTCCTTGGCGCACGAAAAACACTTGCACGCACATCCAGCCCTTATCGACTGCATAAGCAAAAACGTCGCGGTTGGTAAAATCGTTCATAGCCATTTTTTGTTTTTCCATGACCGATTCGATATGGCTGATCTGATCGCGGTATTCTTTCGCCCGCTCAAACTCCAGATTCTCTGCTGCCTCGCTCATCTTCTCTGTCAGCTCCTGCTTCACTTCACGGAAGCCGCCGTTTAAGAAGCGGCTGATGCCGTCGATCATTTCACGGTACGTATCCTTTTCCACCGGCTTGACACAAGGCGCAAGACACTGGCCAAGATGGTAATACAGACAGACGCGATCCGGCATCGTATGGCATTTGCGGAGCGGATATAAACGATCCAGCAGCTTTTTTGTCTCGCTTGCTGCATAAGCATTCGGATAAGGGCCGAAGTATTTGCCTTTGTCTTTTTTCACTTGCCGCGTGATGATCAATTTGGGATGGCGTTCGCCTGTAATTTTCAAATACGGATAGGTCTTATTGTCTTTCAGGCGGATGTTGTATTTCGGGTCATGTTTTTTGATGAGTGTCAATTCAAGGATAAGCGCTTCCTTGTCCGAGGAGGTAACGATGTATTCAAAGTCTTCAATCTCGTTCACGAGCCTTTGTGTTTTCGTATCGTGGCTGCCCGTAAAATAAGAACGCACACGATTTTTCAATACCTTCGCTTTGCCTACATAGATAATCGTCCCTTGTCGGTCTTTCATCAAATAGCAGCCCGGTTGGTCAGGTAAAACCGCGAGTTTATGTTGCATCATTTCACTTTTCATTTTATCACCCTATTTAAAAAACCGGGTTCCACGAATGGGACCCGGTTTTGGAATTATGCGTGTTTTTCAACCAATTCAGCCAAAGCTTCTTTCGGACGGAAGCCGACGACTTTATCGACTGTTTCGCCGTTTTTCATCAAAAGAAGTGTCGGGATGGACATGATGCCGTATTCGCTAGCTGTTTGTTGGTTTTCATCAACATCCAATTTCACGATTTTCACTTTATCGTCCATATCTGCATCGAGTTCTTCAAGAACTGGAGCGATCATTTTACAAGGCCCACACCATGCTGCCCAAAAGTCTACCAATACGAGTCCTTCTGAAACTTCTTGTTTGAAATTCTGATCTGTACCTTTAACGATTGCCATGTATAATTCCTCCTTAAGTGATAACCAAACTATATTTCGATTATAGCAGACGTGATTTACGCTAGCTATTTATTTGCCTAGTCCTTCCATACCCGGCTGTTGTTGGCGTTAAACTGCTTGGGTTTGATGTAGTCAATGTATTTAAAGATTAGGAGTTTCCGCTACAGTTACAGACTAAAAAACAGCCCGCTGCATTGCGGGCTGCCGTGATTACATAACTTTCTTGAATTCTTCTGTGAGCAACGGGATAACGTCGAATAGGTCTCCGACGATTCCGTAGTCTGCTACTTTGAAGATGTTCGCTTCCGGGTCTTTGTTGATCGCGACGATGACTTTGGAGTTGGACATTCCTGCCATGTGCTGGATCGCGCCGGAAATTCCTGCTGCGATGTAGAGATCAGGGGTAACGACTTTCCCTGTCTGTCCGATCTGCAAGGAATAATCGCAGTAATCCGCATCACATGCACCGCGCGATGCTCCGACTGCGCCGCCTAGAAGGTCAGCCAGTTCCTGCAATGGCTCGAAGCCTTCCTTGCTCTTGACGCCGCGTCCGCCAGCGATGATGACTTTCGCTTCAGAAAGATCGACGCCTTCAGCGGATTTACGAACGACATTTTTGATGATTGTGCGCAAGTTCGTGATATCGACCGACAAGCTCGATACGTCGCCAGAACGCTCTTCGCGCTCAAGCGGCGCGATGTTGTTCGGACGCACCGTAATGAAAACCACGCCGTCTTCTTTCAGTTTCACTTTTTCAAATGCTTTACCGGAATAGATCGGGCGGATGAAAACAGCGTCATCGCCTTCCCCTTCGATATCTGTCACATCAGAAATCAAGCCGGTTTTCAATTTCGATGCGATTTTCGGTGATAGGTCTTTACCGACCGCAGTATGTCCGAAGACGATTGCTTCTGGTTGTTCCTGGTCCACAACCGCCATGAATGCTTGGCCGTAGCCGTCAGATGTATATGATTTCAAGTGTGGGTGCTCAACTGTGATAACGCGGTCTGCTCCGTAAGCTACCAATTCGTTTCCGAACTCGCTCACCGCTTCCCCAAGCAAGACAGCAACGACTTCTCCGCCGCCTGAAATTTTCTTGGCTGCGGCAATTGCTTCAAATGATACGTTGCGCAAAGCGCCTTCACGCGTTTCGCCCAATACTAATACTTTTTTCGACATAGTCCGTTAACCCCCTAAGTAGATGTGAAAATAAATGATTGGCGTACGTTTATATAACTTTCGCTTCAGAGCGAAGCAAGCTGACCAGTTCAGAAACTTGGCTTGGAATTTCGCCTTCCAAAATACGGCCGGCTTGTTTTTTCGGCGGCAAGTAAACTTCAATTGTTTCCGTTTTCGCTTCTACATCATCTTCTTCGATATCCAGATCATCGAGCTCAAGCTCTTCAAGCGGTTTTTTCTTCGCTTTCATGATTCCTGGAAGAGATGGATAGCGCGGCTCGTTCAAGCCTTGTTGCGCTGTAACCAATAAAGGCAACGATGTTTCAAGCTCTTCTGCATCCCCTTCAATATCACGAACGATTTTCACTGTTTCGCCTTCGATTTCTAGGCTTGTGATCGTCGTCACGTAGTTGATATCAAGCAAGTCCGCAACTCGTGGGCCGACTTGGCCAGATCCGCCATCGATGGCTACGTTGCCTGCCAAGATGAGATCCGCTTCTTTGTCTTTCAAGTACTCTGCCAGTATGTAAGCTGCCGTAAACTGGTCCATTTCCTCCACATCGTCTTCTGTGTTAATCAAGACTGCTTTATCAGCACCCATGGCAAGTGCTGTGCGCAATTGCTTCTCAGCTTCCTCGTCACCGATTGTGACTACCGTTACTTCGCCGCCATGAGCGTCGCGGACCGTAATCGCCTCTTCAATTGCATACTCGTCATATGGGTTGATGATAAATTCAGCGCCATCTTCTTGAATCTGGCCACCGGAGACAACCAGCTTTTCTTCTGTGTCAAACGTACGTTTTACCAATACATAAATGTTCATGAACGTAAACCTCCCAAGTATTATTTCCCTTTAAATTGTGCTTCGCGTTTTTCCAGAAAAGCGCTAATGCCTTCTTTTGCGTCTTCCGATACGAAAACTGTACCGAACGAATCCGCTTCAGCTTTGACCCCTTCTTCAAAAGCCCCGTGCTTCGAATACTGAAGCATGTCGATAGCCGCCTTAACGGATACCGGGCTCTTTTTTGCAATTTTCTTCGCAATTGAAAGCGTTTGCGAAAGAAGGTCTTCTTCGCCGAAAGAACGGTTGGCAAGGCCAAGCTGCACTGCTTCTTTGCCAGTGATCGGATCGCTCGTCAAGAGCATTTCCGCGGCTTTGGCCACTCCAACATAACGCGGCAATCGCTGTGTCCCTGCAAATCCAGGAATCAAGCCTAGCTGCAATTCCGGCAATCCCAGTTTAGCATTTTCTGTGACAAAACGCATATGGCAGCTCATTGCAAGCTCCAAACCTCCGCCGAGTGCGGCGCCGTGAATGGCGGCAATGACCGGCTTGTGGAATGTTTCCACACGTTCGAATACCGCTTGGCCGCTTGCTGACAGTTTCGAGAATTCTTCCCCTGAAGTCACTTCTGTGAACTCCTTGATGTCAGCGCCTGCCGAGAAGAAACGACCTTCACCGTGTAAGACGATCGCACGGACATCTGAGTCATTTTTCACTTCATCCAGCAGTGCATCGACTTCCAAAATCAGCGCGCGGGACAATGCGTTTGCCGGCGGCCGGTTGATTGTCGCGATCGCTACCCCGTCTTCTTTTTTCCAACTGATAAATTCCACCTGCTCATCCCCTCCTTTTACGCTTGCATGCCTTTCAGCAATAAGCGTTGCACTTTCGGTGCGAGTTCGACCAAATCATACTTGTGATCGTTCATCACCCAGGTAGTAATGGTCTCATCCATTGTACCAAAAACCATCTGGCGGGCTAAACGAATATCCATATTTTGATCAAATTCTCCTGACTCGATGCCGCTGATCAGGATTCGGTCCATCAATTTCAAATATCCCCGCAACACATTATTGATCTTCATGCGGATTTCGTGATTGGACTGACGGAGTTCCAACTGTGTGACAATCGCCAGATGCAGATCGCTTGCGAGCAAGTTAAAATGACTGTTGATCATCATGCCAAGCTGATCAGCAGCACTTGCGTCTTTTGCAATGATTTTCTCCAATTCGCTGACGAATACACCCATCTTCTCTTGGAAAACGGAAATGAGAATGTCTTCTTTATTCTTGAAATACAAATAAATCGTACCGTCTGCCACACCGGCTTGCTTGGCAATTTTCGAAACTTGCGCTTGGTGATAACCATTTTCTGCGATGACGATAACCGCAGCATCGATGATTTGCTTATATTTCGGTTTATCCTTCTTTACCATCCTGTCACCACCCAAAAAAATATGAAAATATGAATGGCGATTCATTCATATTTTCATATTATCGTTTTGTTTAAATTGTGTCAAGCTTTTGCCTTAGTTAAGAAGGAACCGCTTCATTGCGTTTGGCGATTTCTTCATCCACCAGCGACCTGCGCAATATTTTGCCGACTGCGGTTTTTGGAAGTTCTTTTCGGAACTCATAGATGCGCGGCACTTTAAATGCAGCGAGGTGTTCTCGGCAATGTTTATCCAATTGTTCTTCTGTAACAGTATACCCTTCTTTCAGCACGATGTATGCCTTAACTGTTTCGCCGCGGTACGGGTCCGGTATTCCGGCGACGACGCATTCCTGGATCGCTTCGTGTTCATACAGCACTTCTTCGATTTCTCTCGGGTAGATATTGAAGCCCCCGGCGATGATCATGTCTTTTTTGCGGTCGACGATAAAGAATTGCCCTTCGTCGTCCATATAGCCAAGATCCCCGGTCAATAGCCAGCCGTCGACAATCGTAGCCGCCGTCGCGTCCGGGCGGTTCCAGTAGCCTTTCATCACCTGCGGCCCTTGAATGGCGATTTCACCGATCTGCCCGTTCGGTACAGGATCAGTCGTTCCCGGAAGGAAAATCTCACAATCCGTATCCGGATACGGCATGCCGATCGAGCCTTTTGTCCGTTCGCCCCATACGAGATTTGAGTGGGTGACCGGTGAGGTTTCGGTCAGGCCATATCCTTCGACCAGCTTGCCTCCCGTGATGCGCTCGAATTTCTCCTGTACTTCCGTCGGCAGCGGCGCTGATCCGCTTAAACATGCTTCAATGGAAGACAAATCGTATTTTTTGATATCCGGATGGTTCAATAAACCGATGTAAAGCGTCGGTGCGCCGGGGAACAAGGTTGGCTTCTGTTTATTGATCGTTTTGAGTGCCTGTTCGGGATCGAATTTCGGCAATAGCACCATCTTATTGCCTTGCATGACAGACAGGATCAAGACAGTCGTCAATCCGTACACATGGAACAATGGAATGATGCCCATGATTGTCTCTTCACCGCGCTTTGATTTATAGAGCCAAGCGTCGCACATCGTCGCATTGGAGATTAAATTGCGGTGCGTCAGCATGACGCCTTTTGGCGATCCGGTCGTTCCGCCAGTGTATTGCAAAAGCGCCAAATCTTCGTCGAAATCAAATGGCGGCTGTGTAATTTGCGGCGAGGCTGTTTTCATGATTTCCGTGAAGAGATGATTGATCCCCCGATGTTCGACTTTCACCGTCATGCCATACTGCTTTTTTTGGATGAACGGGTACACGAGGTTTTTCGGGAATGTTAAATAATCCTTGATGCCCGTGACGATAACGTTCTCAAGATCCGTTTCTTTGATCACTTTGTTGATCCGCGGGAACAAAATATCAAGTGCAATGATCGCCTTGGCACCGGAATCTTTCATCTGGTAGGAAATTTCCCGCTCCGTATAAAGCGGATTTGTCATGACGACGACGCCCCCAGCGTAAAGAATCCCGTAAAAACTGATGACGGCCTGCGGACAGTTTGGCAACATGATGGATACCCGGTCGCCTTTTTGGATGCCTAGCTTCTGAAGGTAATTGGCCATCTTCATGGCAGATTGATACAACTCTTCGTAGCTTAGGTCCTTGCCCAGGAAATGGATTGCGGTCTTTTGCGGAAAGTCTTCATAGGCTTTCGTCAAATATTCCTGGACTGGCATGCTCGGATACGTTAACGTGTGCGGTACTTCCGCCGGATAATGAGCTAACCACGGTTTTTCGGACATACTTTCTACCTCCCCCTCTTTTATCGGAATCGTGAGAATATTCCTACTTTAAGTATAAAGAATTATGATAACGCTTTCAAACATTATTTTCGAGAGGATTCAATCCATAAAAAAAAACGGCACATAGGCCGTTTTTAAAAAATGAATAGGAAGACGATTCCTACAAGCACAAACAAGATGCAAAAAACGATTAAGATTTTGATCAGGTTCTCCATTCGTTCCAACTCCTATGAAATACTGGCTCCGATAACATACGATAAGCCGACTGAGATGGTCATCGAAATCAAGCCGACCGAACGGTTATCGCGGGCGATTTCTTCGTCCACTTTGAATTTCGGTGTCAGAAACTCAAAAAGGATGTAAGCAAAAATCAACAACACGAACCCAAACAACCCCCAGCCGATCATCTCAAACAGCGTTGTGTGCTGTTCGATCGAAAAGCGGAAAATATTGGTGACGCCAAAAATCTTTCCGCCAGTCGCCATCGCCACGGCCAAATTGCCGCTTTTGATTTCTTCCCAGTTCTTATATTTTGTTACGACTTCAAAAATAACCATCGCGACGATCAAGCATAAGACCACTACACTGAAATAGCCAGCTGTCTCGACGAGCGGATGGGTCCAAAATCCTTCTTCGAACATTTACAAACTCCCCTTCCGCCCTTACTTCAATTCAGCGACCGTGACACCCGAGCCGCCTTCACCCGGTTCGCCAAAGCGGTAGCTCTTAACACGCGGATGTTTCTTTAAGTATTGCTGCACGCCTTGTCGTAACGCGCCGGTCCCTTTGCCATGGATAATGGAAACTTGGTGATAATTCGCCAATAAGGCATCGTCCAAATATTTCTCCACGCGCGCAAGGGCATCCTCGTAGCGCTCACCGCGAAGATCCAACTCCATTTTCGTATAACCTTCACGGCCTTTCAAGCTGGTCATTGTGCGGGTTTCTTTTTGTTTTTCAGGTTTCGTGTAGCTGAGGTCGGATTCCGGCAGCTTCATTTTCAAGATGCCGACTTGGACGATCCATTCCGTGTCGGAAACTTTTTCGACCAAGCTGCCCTTCTGTCCGTAAGACAGCACTTTTACCTCGTCGTTCGGCTTTAAAGCAACCGGTTCGTTTTGCTTTTTCGCTTTTTTCAAGACACGGTTTTCCGGCATGGCATTTTCCAGCCGTTTTTTTGCATCAATCAACTGGTGTTCTTTGACGCCGGTCTGTTGGGTCAGCTGCATTTGGCGCAGCTCCTTAATGACCGCTTCCGCTTCCGCACGTGCCTGGTCAACGATTTTGCGTGCTTTTTCTTTCGCTTTGTCTTCGAGCAGCTCTTTGCGGCTGTCGTATTCCGCGAGGCGTTTCGCCAAGTCTTCTTTTAAGGTTTCGGATTCTTCGAGGACCGATCGGGTTTCTTCTGCATCCCGTTCGGCTTCTCGCCGGCTCTTCTCAAGCGAGGCGATCATCGAGTCGACTTCTTTGCGGTCGGTTCCCGTGAAACTTTTCGCGTGTGAAATGATATGTTCCGGCAAGCCGAGACGCTTGGAGATTTCGAACGCGTTGCTGCGCCCTGGCACACCGATTAGCAAACGGTAAGTCGGGCTCAATGTTTCCACGTCAAACTCAACGCTGGCATTGGCGACGCCATCCCGGTTGTAGCCATAAGCTTTCAGTTCCGGGTAATGGGTCGTCGCGATGACGCGGGCGCCTCTACCGTGAACTTCATCGAGCAAGGAAATGGCAAGCGCCGCCCCTTCTTGCGGGTCGGTGCCGGCACCAAGCTCATCGAAAATGACCAGTGAGTTCTCATCGAACTTCTCCAAGATGTCGACAATATTAACCATATGGGAAGAGAACGTACTTAAGCTTTGCTCAATCGACTGCTCATCGCCGATATCGGCAAAGATCTGGTCGAATACAGCCAGTTCCGATCCTTCCAGTGCCGGCACTGGAAGTCCTGCCTGTGCCATCAAAGTCGACAAGCCAACCGTTTTCAAGGTGACCGTCTTCCCGCCTGTATTCGGACCTGTGATGACAATCGCGGTGATGTCCCGGCCAAACTCGATATCATTCGGCACCACTTCATCTTGAGGAATGAGCGGGTGGCGGGCTTTTTTCAAATTGATATAGCCTTCTGTGTTCATATCTGGCTTCGAGCATTTATGGGCTTGACCGTATTTCGCTTTGGCCAGGATTAGATCGACTTCCGCCAATACGCCGACCAAAGTGAACAATTCGTGTGCCACTTCCTGTACTTTCAAAGACAACATCAGCAAGATACGGTCGATTTCTTCCCGTTCTTTCAGCTTCAAACGACGCACTTCGTTGTTCGCCTGCACGACGGCATCCGGTTCGATGAACAGTGTCTGGCCCGATGAGGATTGGTCATGGACGATGCCGCCGTAATGGCTTCTGTATTCCTGTTTGACCGGGATGACGAAGCGATCGTTGCGAATGGTGACAATCGAGTCCGACAGCATTTTCGAGGCATTGCGCCCGCGGATGAGGCTCTCGAGCTTTTCACGCACGCGGCTTTCCTGTGCGCGGAGCGATTGACGGATGCTGCGCAGTTCGGAGCTGGCGCTATCGACCACCGTTCCGTTGTCGTCGATGCACGCATTGATATCGTGCTCAAGCTGCGTCAATATCGGCATGCTTTCTTTTTTCTCCATGAAATGCGGAATGTCGATATCTTCTTCGGCATCGATGGCTTCAAGGAAATGGCGCAAAATCCGGCTGGCGCGGATCGTTGAAGAGACTTCCATCAATTCCACCGGGCTCAAAGAACCGCCGATTTGCGCACGTTTCGCGTGTGGGCGGATATCGGAAATTCCGCCCATTGGGACATTATTCTTGATACGCAACACTTGTGCTGCTTCATCCATTTCTTCCAACAAGCGGTTCACTTCCGCGATGTCAGTAGACGGCAGCAATTCTTTCACTAATCCTTTTCCAAGTGATGAGGTGCAGAATGCCGCCACTTCTTCGCGGATTTTATAGAATTCGAGAGTTCGTAATGCGCGCTCTGCGATCATATAAACTCCTCCTTTATCGTTTCAAGAAATCTCTTAACTTCTCAAGCGGCCACGTATTGACCACATTATCTTTTTTCAGCCACGCTTTTTGTGCGTGACGGACGCCTGTTGCCATGACGTCCAACCCCTCGATCGCATGGGCGTCGGTATTGATGGCGACCGGGACGCCTTTGTCCTGTGCCATGACGAGCCATTCTACGGCAAGGTCGAGGCGGTACGGGCTCGCGTTCAACTCAACGATTTTGCCGTATTCTTTTGCCCAATCGAGGATTTGTTCAACATCCGGGTTATAGCCGTCGCGTTTTCCGACGATGCGTCCAGTCGGATGCGCGATCATATGGACATAAGGGTTTTTCATCGCCGTCAAAATGCGCGCCATGATCTGCTTTTGAGGCTGCTGGAAACTTGAATGGATGCTCGCGATGACGAAATCCAATTGCGTGAGCACTTCGTCGTCAAAATCCAAACTGCCATCCGGCAAAATGTCCATTTCTGTTCCGGACAGTACTTCGATGCCTTCGTGGCGTTTATTTGCTTCGCGTAATTTTCCCTTCTGTTCAATCAAGCGCTCTGGCGTCAACCCATTCGCGACTTTCAAGTATTGTGAATGGTCGGTGATGACCATGTATTCGTAACCCCGATCGCGGCAGGCATCGATCATTTCATCGATGGAATGCGCTCCGTCCGACCAGGTCGTGTGCATGTGCAAATCACCGCGGATATCATCAGCCGCGATAAGTGCCGGCAATTCAGCAATGCGGTCGATTTCGCGGCCATCTTCACGGACGGTCGGTGGAATGAACGGCAAGTCGAAGTGAGCGAAAAACGCCTCTTCCGAATCGAAAGTCAGTACGGAACCGTCTTCCTGCTCCACACCGTATTCACTGATTTTTTCTTTTTTCCCTTTAGCCAGCTGGCGCATGCGAACGTTATGATCTTTTGAACCCGTAAAATGATGCAGCGCCGTTGCGAATTCCTTTGGTGCAACCAGGCGGAAATCGACATCGATCGGTTCGACCACTTCTACTGCGACTGACACCTTTGTATCTCCTGAAGCAATCGTTTCTTTTACCGGCAAGCCAGCGAGCAGCTGCTCTTTCACTTTGGCCGGTTCATCTGTCGCCACGATAAAGTCGAGGTCTTTGCTCGTTTCTTTCGTTCGGCGGAAACTACCGGCAACTGAAAACTCCGCAACATCGGAAATCGTCGTCAACAAATTTTCGATGAAAGCCACCGTTTCTTCTGTTTTCCAGATTGGATGTCGCCCCGGGTCGGTTTCAAAGTTTTCCAACTCGAGCAGGATTTTTTCTTCGGATTTCGCGCCGAATCCCGGAAGCGCTTGGACACGTCCGTCGATGCATGCCTGCTTTAAGGATTCCATCGAATCCACGCCGAGTTCTTTGTAAAGCTTGGCAATCTTCTTGCCGCCAAGCCCTTGCAGCTTGAGCATCGGCACAAGCCCTTTCGGTACTTCTTCCTGTAGCTCTTCGAGGACAGACGATTTGCCGTCGGTAAGCAATTCCGTAATGACATCTCCCGTCCCTTTTCCGATGCCTTTTAGCTTGGTGACATCTTCAATCTCATCTAAGCTGCGCTGGTCGAGTTCAAGTGCTTGGGCAGCTTTTCGGAAAGCGGATACTTTAAACGGGTTGTCCCCTTTTAATTCCATATATAATGCAATATTTTCCAAAGTACGGATAATGATTTTTTTATTCATGCGAAACAAACCTCCCTAATCGGTTCATAAAAAAACTTCCCTCGTAAGAGAGAAGTTCCTACTACATATAAATATACCACCATTCCTTCACTTTCTCAGAGAAATAAGGCGTGTGTTCGAGGATGGCACGGGCGATCCCGGAATTTTCGATTTGGATTTGAATCACATCGATCGGCAATAACGCAAATACGTAGAGTCCGATGAACAATAGGATATGTGCTTCGATGAGTCCAAGGATTGCACCAAAAATGCGGCTCAAGAAGCCAAGCACCGGTATGTATTTGATAAAATCAAACATCGATGCAATCAATGTCAGCAAAAATTTCACGACGAAGAAAATGAGTGCGAATGCCAACAGCTGATAAAAAGTTTGGTCGAGGTTCAATTGTTCAAAAGCCATCGCAAAACGCGAAGTTTCGTCGACCGTCGGGTATGGAACCCACAACACAAAGTTTTCCGATAGCGGTTTATAATACGTGTAGGCGACAATGAGCGCGACGATAAAGCCGACCATGTGCAAAAACTGCAGCACGAGCCCTCGTTTAAAGCCAACCAAAATTCCCGCCAGAAGCAATACCAATAAGATTAAATCAAGCATATCCGTCAGCCCTTCAAGTTATTCAATTCAATTTCCATTTGTTCTAGCTGCTCTTTCAGTTTAAGATATTCATGTGTCGCATTTACCGCGGTCAATACGGCTAGTTTCGCTTGGTCAAGCGATGGATTGGCGGCGTTGATCTCCCGCATCTTGCTGTCGACCATGGAAGCGACAAGCCTCATATGGCCGGATGTCTCAGTACCGAGCATCTTGTATGTATGGCCATATATATCAACGACAGTGCGAATTTTATGCTGCTCTTGCAATGCGCGTTCCCCCTTTGGAATTCTATAGACCATCATAACACGAACACGAGCGGATTGTGAATCATAAGAAAGGGGAGTCCCAATGACCAATAACGTCTTGAAACTGCCAGAAGAAGCCTTAAAAAGCTTGATTGAACATTACCGAAATAAGGAAATAACCACCAAGAATCCCCATGCACGCTTTGCCGCTAAACTTCCGGATGCGATGATCACCGTCTACTCATCCGGAAAAGTCATGTTTCAGGGCGCTGGCGCTGAACGAGAAACGGCCAAATGGGGTGCTGTCGACAGCACCAAAGAGAAAACAGCCAAAACGAAAGGCGATGAGCTGCCTCCTGGTTTCGCCAACCGCTCCGTGCTCGGCTCTGATGAAACCGGTACAGGCGATTTTTTTGGCCCGATAACGGTCGCCGCCTGTTACGTCCCCGCACAGCAAGTCGAACTCGCCAAAGAACTCGGCGTCAAAGATTCTAAGCAATTGACGGATGACTATATGCGGAAAATCGCACCCGATTTGAAAGCAGCGTTCACTTACAGCGTGCTGACCTTGGACAACGAGAAATACAATCAAGTGCAGGCGCAAGGCTGGTCGCAAGGCAAAATCAAAGCATTGCTCCATAACCAAGCGCTGAAGCATGTCTTGCGAAAAATGGCACCGGAAAAACCCGAAGCGATTTTGATCGACCAATTCGCAGAGCGCGGCATCTATTATCGGCACATCGCACAAGAACCGGACATTATTCGCGAAAATGTGCTGTTTTCCACGAAAGCGGAAAACCTTCATGTATCTGTCGCCTGTGCATCGATCATTGCGCGTGTCGCTTTCTTAGAGGAAATGGACCGGCTCAGCACAGTTGCAGGCGTCTCCTTGCCAAAAGGCGCCGGTGCAATCGTCGATAAAGCAGCAGCGAAGATCTTGTTGTCGCGTGGTGAAGCGTTCTTGAAAAGCATCACGAAAGCTCATTTTGCCAACACGAGAAAAGCGCAAGCCTTGGCCGCAAAGAAAACAAGCACATAAAAAAACAGTCATGGGCTCATCGCGAGCCCATGACTGTTTTTGATTTTAGCGGAGTTCTGCTCCTGATTCCGTGAGCGCTTGGATGATTTTCTCATGCGCTGCATTCACTTCGTCATCGGTCAAGGTTTTCTCCGGGTCGAAATATCTTAGCGAAAATGCCAAGGATTTCTTGCCTTGTTCCATGCGATCGCCTTCGTATAGATCGAAGACGCGGACATCTTTCAAAAGCTTGCCGCCCGCTTTGCGGATGACGCCTTCAATCGTCTGCGCTTCCACGATATTAGACAAGACTAATGCCACGTCGCGTGAAATCGTCGGGTAGCGGGACACTTGTGTATAGACAAGCGCTTCCGTTTCGCGCGTCAGCAAAGTTGCCAAGTTCAATTCCACCACGATTGTTTCTTTTAAATCGCGTTGTTTCTGCTCGGACGGGTGCAAGGCTCCGATGACACCGATGCGCTTGCCATCGAGCAGGATGAATGCGGTTCTGCCTGGATGCAAACCGTCCATTTCGCCGCGTTCGAATGACAATTCAAGGCCCAGCTTTTCAGCAAGCCCTTCTACGATGCCTTTTGCCACGAAAAAGTCGACAGCTGTCTTTTCGCCCTGCCAGCTATGGTCGATCCACAGCCCAGTCATGACGATCGCCAAATGTTCTTGTTCATCGAGCAGTTCATCCTGCCCTTTCAAGAATACCGACCCCGTTTCATACAAAGCTGCCGAATCGATGCGGCGCGCTGTGTTGTATGAAAGCGACTCAAGCAAATGAGGCAATAAGCTTTGGCGCAAAATACTGCGCTCTTCGCTCATCGGCATCAAAAGACGCGTCGTTTCTGTCGGTTCCAGCGCAAATTGAGTTGCAGCCACTTCCGAGGTCAAAGAATAAGTCGTTGCCTGCAATAAGCCAGCGCCTTCCAGGAAATGGCGTGCAATGCGCCGTTTCGCCTGATAAGGGCTCAATCCGCCAGGTGTGGCATCGGTACGCGGCAACGTTGCAGGAATCTCGTCGTAGCCGTAAAGACGTGCGATTTCCTCCACGACATCTTCTTCGATCTGGATATCTTGTCGGCGCGTCGGCACTTCAATGATCAATTGGTTGTTCACCGCTTCTGTGTTGAACTTCAGACGGCTGAGGATATCGAGCATGTCCTCAAGGCGGATCTTCATGCCGAGGCGGCTATTGATGAAGTCCGGAGAAACTTTGACGATGCGCTCTTGCTTATCAAGCTGGTCGAATACGAGCGATCCGGCAAGTACTTCACCGTCTGCCAATTCAGCCAATAATTGAGCAGCGCGTTCTGCTGCCGGGATGACGCGGTTCGGGTCGACGCCTTTTTCATAGCGTGAACTCGCATCGCTTCTCAAGTTATGGTCTTTCGATGTACGGCGAATCGAATCAGAAGCGAAATAAGCGGACTCGATAACGACCGTTGTCGTCTCATCACTCACTTCTGAATTCGCGCCGCCCATGACGCCTGCAAGTGCGACAGGATCCGTGCCGTTGGTGATAACCAATTGATGCGCAGATAAGGTGCGCTCCGTGTCATCCAATGTCGTGATCTTTTCGCCTTCTTTTGCCTGGCGCACGGTGATGTTACCGGAACCAAGGGAATCGTAGTCAAACGCATGGAGCGGCTGGCCATATTCCATCAATATATAGTTTGTTACGTCAACGACATTATTATGCGGACGCACGCCAGCAGCCATCAAGCGCTGCTGCAGCCATAACGGAGATTCTTTCACTTTAACGTTGCGCACGACTTTCGCGACATATAAAGGATTCGCTTCAGGCGCATCCACTTCGAGCGACAGCATGCTTTCCGCGCTGTCCGCAGCTTCTGTGTACTCAATTTCCGGCAAGCTAACCTCTTCTCCCAAAATGGCGCCGACTTCATAAGCGACACCGAGCATGCTCATTGCATCCGCCCGGTTCGGCGTGAGTCCCAGTTCAAGGACCGTATCGTCCAAGTCTAGATAGGACAGCACATCTGTGCCAGGCTCCGCTTTTTCAGGCAAGACATAAATGCCTTCAGCATAGCTTTTCGGCACCAGTTTCGTTTCGATGCCAAGCTCCTGCAATGAGCAGATCATGCCGTTCGACACTTCCCCGCGCAGCTTGGCTTTTTTGATCTTCATGCCGCCTGGAAGCTTCGCGCCCGGACGCGCCACAATGACCGACTGCCCTTGTGCAATATTCGGTGCGCCGCAGATGATCTGGTCGATTTCCCCACCGCCTACATCCACTTGGCAGATTGATAGTTTATCGGCTTCCGGATGTTTCACGCAATCCGTTACATAACCGACGACCAAATTCGCCAGTCCTTCCGAACGGTCAATTACGGCGTCAACTTCGATTCCTGCGCGCGTAATTTTTTCCCCAAGTTCCGCTGGGGGCAAGTCTTGTGTATTTACATATTCTTTCAACCATTTTGTCGATACTAACATGAAAGTTCCTCCTTAAAGTTCCGTCCGTTGAAATTGCGTCAAGAAACGCACGTCGTTCGTGTAGAAATGGCGGATATCCTCGATGCCGTATTTCAGCATCGCAATGCGCTCTGGCCCCATACCGAAAGCGAATCCTGTCAGGCGCTTCGAATCATAGCCGGCCATTTCCAGAACGTTCGGATGCACCATGCCGGCACCGAGAATTTCGATCCAGCCGGTCTTTTTGCAGACATTGCAGCCAGACCCGCCGCATTTGAAACAGGAAATATCCATTTCAACGGAAGGCTCCGTGAACGGGAAGAAGCTTGGGCGCAAGCGTATTTCACGGTCTTCGCCGAACATCTTCTTGGCAAAGATGGACAAAGTCCCTTTCAAATCGCTCATGCGGATATCTTCTCCGACTACGAGCCCTTCGATTTGCGTGAACTGATGCGAATGTGTCGCGTCATCGTTATCGCGGCGGTACACTTTGCCCGGGCAAATGATCTTGATCGGTTCTCCGCCTTTTGCTTCCATCGTGCGCGCTTGCACCGGTGAGGTATGCGTGCGCAGCAAAATGTCTTCTGTTATATAGAAGGAATCCTGCATATCGCGCGCTGGATGCCCTTTTGGCAAATTAAGCGCTTCGAAATTATAATAATCCTTCTCGACTTCCGGGCCTTCAGCGATTTCATAGCCCATCGACAGGAACAAATCTTCAATCTCCTCGACGACACGCGTCAATGGATGTGGATTGCCCGTTTTCGCCGGACGACCCGGCAAAGAAATATCGATCGTTTCGCTTTGCAGTTTTTCGTTGATTGCCTGTTCTTCCAACAGGACCATACGCGCATCGAGTGATTCTGTCACTTCAGCACGTACTACGTTTACGAGCGCTCCCATTTTCGGGCGTTCTTCTGCCGGTAATTTCCCCATGCCTTTCAAGACATCGGTGATCGGCCCTTTTTTTCCTAAATACGCTACGCGTACGTCCGTCAACTCTTTAACTGTTTGCGCTGCTTGGATTTTCGCCAAGGCTTCATTTTTTAACTCCTGCAATCTTGCTTCCATTTTCTCTCCTCCTTGAACATAAAAAAGCCCCGCCCCCAAAAAGGGACGAGGCATTGATTCGCGGTACCACCCTAGTTATCGCACATATGCGATCACTTCATTGAATAACGGCTCATCACCGGCCAGACTTTACGGCACTCGGCCGGTCCCCGTCTAGCAGCTCGCGGGGTGAACTTCCGGAGTTCCTGCATATCCGCGCTTTCAGTCGAGGGCGGACTTCCTTGGATGCAGGGGAACTACGTACTTTTCCCGGTCAACGCTTGTTTATTTCTCTTCTATTATAATGAACTTTCCTCCGTTAATCAAACACCAGTTTTTGGAACGAGGCTGTACAATAGAATTCCAGTTGCTACGGCTACGTTCAATGATTCTGCCGGACCGTAAAGTGGCACCATGAGATTCTGGTCGGTCTGTTCGAGCAGCTGCGGCTCGACGCCGCTTCCTTCATTTCCAACGATAAGCGCGAAACGCTCTTTTGACTCCGCCTCGTACATTGGCACCGATTGGTAAAGCGCAGTCCCGTAAACCGGAATGTTCCGCCCTTTCAAGCGTTCAACCCAGTCGAACAAATCGCCTTTGACAATCGGCACCTGGAAATGAGCGCCTTGCGCAGAGCGCACCGTTTTAGGATTGTACGCATCCGCCGAACCTTTTCCGAGAACGACTGCATCGATTCCGGCCGCTGCTGCGGTGCGAATCATCGTCCCGACATTGCCTGGGTCTTGCACGGCGTCGATCAATAACAAGGTCTGCCATTGCTCTTGCATAGAGTCGCCATACTCTGGTTGTGCGCAATGAGCGAAAATGCCTTGCGTATGCTCGGTTTCCGCAATCTCTTTCGCAATCTGTGCCGTCACCACATAAAGCGTGAGGCCCTCGATATCCCAAGCATCCGGAATTTCCGTGCCTTCGCGGACGATCAAGCCTTTAATCCCGTCTTTCTTATTCAACGCCTCTTCCGTCAAATGAAAGCCTTCGATAAGAAATTCACCGAATTTATCGCGCTCTTTTCGGGTCGTGCTCAGTTTCTTCCAATGTTTGACGAGCGAGTTCTGCAATGATTCAATTCGTTTCATAATACGTTCACCACTTTTTTCAGAATAGCTCCAGTATAGCATAGGGCCGTTTTACGCAGTAAAGAAATCAAAGCCAAGTGCTGTCAAAATCCCGAACGCGAGCGTCCAGACCCCGATGCTGATAATCATCCAGACGGTCGTATTGCGCTTCGTCGCACCTAGCGTCATGCCGATGAATGCCGCGATATGCGTGCCGATCAAGATTGGCCCCAAAAGCGACAGTCCCGGCAGACCGTATTTGTTCCAGATGCGCACTGCGCGTTCATTTTTCTTCGACGGCTCCTTGCCTTTTGCTTCCTGGCGCTTATCATACCAGATGCGGAATTTGTCGAATCCGATAATAAGCAGCATCACCGTCAGCATATTCCCAACAAACGCCGTGATCATGACCCATACCGGCGACAAGCCCCAGACAATGCCAAGTGGGATGACGAGCGCGATTTCAAACCACGGAATCGCCGCCCCGATAAATATTAATGCGTATTCATAAATCATTCAGCCGCCTCCTTCAGATGCCTGTGCATCTCCACATAGTAAATCAAGTTTTGGCCGAATGCTACCGCGAGGATTCCCCAGACGATGAAAAGTCTCGGTATCGGGAAAAGCATCACGATCAATGCAAAGAACGGCAATGTCCAGGTGATGAATGTATACACTTTCTGTACTGCTTTTCTTGTGATGAACGTCATCCCCTCGTCTTGTTCCATGTATTCAGGAGGGCGCATTGAAAATGGAGAAATTTTCTTGCCTGGATTTTTTCTGTTGTACGATTGCAAAGCAATCAAATAGATCGTGATTAATACTAAATACGCGATCAATGCCGCGAACAGCAAGAAACCTTCCACCGCTTGCGTTTCGATGCTCAAGCTCGAATCAGTCTTCGTGACATTGACTAAGCTTGAAGTGAACCCAACCGACATCACTGCCAAAATCAAGATAAATGCCATATTCCAAAGCGGGTATGTCATGCGAAAATCCTGTTTCATTTTTACTCCTCCTCCAACCAAAATAAGTCGCCTACTTCCACTTGCAAGACCTTAGCGAGCTTCAAAGACAATGTAATTGACGGTGAAAATTCGCCTTTCTCGATAAACGCGATCGTCTGTCGAGTCACATCCACTTGCTTGCCCAGCTCGCTTTGCGTGTAGCCATAGCGCGCCCGCAGCTCTTTTACCCGGTTTTTCAGCATCCGCAGCCCTCGTTTCATGTATAGTTTATATAACATAATGTAATGCATAATTAACATTAAGTCAAGTTTACCTAACATATATTTTTCCTGATGGTTAAGTGTGAAAGTGTATCAACCTTTCTTCGAACATCCAATTGGAAGTCGCCGGCTAGTTGGGGAATCGACTTTTCAATTTTTTTGGATATAAAAAAAGCCCGGCATCTGCCGGGCTTTGAATATCAATCGAATGTAATTTTTGTTACTGTATCGCGGTCGAGCTTCTTGATCACTTCAATGATTAATTTTACCGCATTTTCGTAATCGTCGCGGTGCAAGATGCCTGCGTGTGAATGGATGTAGCGCGTCGCTACACCAATCGACAAGGCTGGGACGCCATTTGCCGTCAAGTGGATCGAGCCGGCATCGGTTCCGCCGCCAGCGATTGTTTCGAACTGGTACGGGATACCTGACTCTTCAGCTGTATCGACAACCAACTCACGCAAGCCGCGGTGAGACACCATCGAGGCGTCAAACAACAAGATTTGCGGGCCGTCGCCCATTTTACTGTTGGATTCTTTTGACGTAATGCCTGGCGTATCACCTGCGATGCCGACATCCACTGCAAAACCGATGTCCGGCTGGATGAATGAAGTTGCCGTTTTCGCACCGCGCAAGCCGACTTCTTCCTGGACAGTCCCCACTCCGTATACAACGTTCGGGTGGTCGATGCCTTTCAAGCCTTTTAACACGTCAATCGCAATGGCGCAGCCGATGCGGTTGTCCCAAGCTTTTGCCATCAATAGTTTGTCGTTGTTCATGACCGTGAATTCGAAATAAGGAGTGACCATATCACCTGGTGTGACGCCCCATTCCTTCGCTTCTTCACGTGAAGAGGCACCGATGTCGATGAACATGTCCTTGATTTCCACCGGTTTTTTACGTGCTTCCGGTGACAGGATATGCGGCGGTTTGGATCCGATAACGCCAGTGATTTCTTTCCCGCTGCGCGTGGTGATCGTCACACGCTGAGCAAGCATAACTTGGTTCCACCAGCCACCGACCGTTTGGAATTTCAGGAATCCTTTGTCGTCGATTTGGGAAATCATGAAGCCGACTTCATCCAAATGGCCAGCGACCATGATTTTCGGCCCGTCTGCAAGCCCTTCTTTTTTGGCGATCAAACTGCCCAGATTATCCGTTTCGATCGTGTCGGCAAACGACTCTATGTATTTCTTCATAACCTCGCGGGATTGGCGTTCATTGCCGGGAATGCCATTCGCGTCTGTCAAATCTTTTAACATTTGTTGTGTATCATCTAATTTCGCCATTATTTCGACCTCCTAAATAGTCATTGCTTTTTTAGTATATAGGAAAGCGGTTACGTTATCAAAAGATTCATTCAATACCCTTGCTGCTGGCGCTTGTAATTGGTTTCATTCTTTTCTACGTAAGCTGTCAGCACTTCCTCATAGCTGAAGCCGAGCGCTTCTGCCAGGGCGCCGAACGTCTGCCATAGGCTCTGGTATTCTTCCAAGGTCGCTTGTTGTGCGAAGCGGCCGACGCCTTGATGCGCTAAGAGGAACAGTTCCGTCAGGTCTTGTTCACGCGTTGGGGCTGGCCATTGCTCCAGTGAATCAAAGCCTTTTTCAATGCCAAGCGACAGGATAAAATGAATGCAGTCGACGTACTCCTCCAGCAAGGTATTTTTATCTGATGGTCCCTTCGTACTCCAGAATTTGAAGCATCGCGTTTCATTTGCAAGTTCCGACAATTCCACTTGAAGGGCTAGCACTTTCTTGCGAAACACCGATTCCTCGACGTTTCGGTTCGATTGGATATAGCGGTCAAGCTCCCGCTGCATGTGAAATAATTCCTGAAGGTTCATAGACTTTCTCCTTTTTGATCAAATTAGTGAAACTTCCAAGCTTCTGTTACGTATTATACACAAGACTATCCTAGTAAGGGGGGCAATCCGATGGCATTTTTGATCCGTTTGATCATCATCGCCTTGATCATCTATCTGTTTTACCGTCTCCTGAAATTCATTTTCGACCCGAAGCGCAAGCTTGATGCCGCGCTTGAATCCGGCACTTATTATTTTCATGACGACGTGGGGAATGTACGCAGAAACTTTTTCATCGCCATACGTGGCGTCCTTTTTGAAGGCGAGAAATATTTGGGGACGACGAAAGAGGCATTTGATGTCGTGTCCATTTTTGTGTGGACTGAGACGCCTGACAAACTAATTGGTTTCTCAAAAGAAGATTTTCATTTTCTGGAGAAGGAAATCCGCATGAATTACCCGGATGCAGATATCTCCTGGAAAAGCCCAATTGAACAATTGATGAAAAAAGAGGAAGAAGCCTGAGCTTCTTCCTCTTTTCTTATGCCATTGCGAGCCATATGAGCAAGCCAGCCTGGACTACTGCCAAAGCAAAAAATCCGATGCGGAAATTCGTGTGCTTTGTTTTATGCCTGAACAGCATCATCCCTGCGTATGCCCCGATGCCGCCGCCGATTGCCGCGACAAGCCACAAGCGTTTTTCAGGAATGCGCGGCCCACGTGCTTGCGCCTGCCTTTTGTCTGCCCACATCATGATAAAGGCAAAACTTGACATGGCCGCTAAATATGCTGCCAAAATAATCATTGTCTTCCCTCCCGATCCGCTTCAACAAAAAAAGGCCGGCAATTAGCCGGCCTTCTTTCTATCGAACTAAGCGCTAGGCCTAGTGTGAATTAGTTGTTAGATGCTTTTTTCGCTTGGTCAACCAAAGCTGTGAAAGCAGCTGCATCAGATACAGCGATTTCAGCTAGCATTTTGCGGTTGATGTCGATGCCAGCAAGTTTCAATCCGTGCATCAAGCGGCTGTAAGAAATATCATTCAAACGAGCTGCTGCGTTGATGCGCGTGATCCACAATTTGCGGAAATCACGTTTTTTGTTGCGACGGTCACGGTAAGCATAGTTACCTGACTTCATGACTTGTTGGTTCGCTACTTTAAATAGTAAGTGCTTGGAACCGTAATAACCTTTAGCTAATTTTAATACTCTTTTACGACGCTTGCGCGTCACTGTTCCGCCTTTTACGCGTGGCATATTGAATTACCTCCTGCTTGAATATGAAAAATTCGATTTTTGTAGTTGTTGGTGTTGTCTAGATTTCAACGGCCAACACCTCGGCCTTAAGCTGCCTTTCCTATGCGGTATAGAGCGCCGATTCGGAAGTACATCTTAAGTCTGCCGGAGCTGAGCGGCCGTTTCCGCTTTTCGTTCTTACTTCATGTTGTAGATCAATGATTTGATGCGTTTCAAATCGCCTGCAGAAACCAATGAGCTCTTGCGAAGCTTACGTTTTTGCTTAGTCGATTTGTTTGCGAACAAGTGGCTAGTGTGGGAACGGTTGCGTCTTACTTTACCAGTTCCAGTTTTCTTGAAGCGTTTAGACGCTCCACTGTGGCTTTTCATTTTCGGCATTTCGGGTTCCTCCTAAACAAATATACTGTTATTCCTTCTCGTTGATCGGGTTCAGCATCAAGAACATGCTACGACCTTCCATTTTCGGGCGCTGTTCAACCGTCGCGACACCCTTGCACTCTTCTGCGAAGCGTTCAAGGACACGTTGTCCGATCTCTTTGTGCGTAATTGCACGGCCTTTGAAACGGATTGAAGCTTTCACTTTGTCGCCTTTTTCAAGGAACTTAATCGCGTTGCGGAGCTTCGTGTTAAAATCGTGGTCATCGATGCCAGGGCTCAAACGAACCTCTTTGACATTGATGATTTTTTGGTTTTTACGAATTTCGCGCTCTTTCTTTTGCTGTTCAAATTTGAACTTGCCGTGGTCCATGATCCGTGCGACCGGCGGCTTAGCTTGAGGAGCCACTAGTACTAGATCCAAGTTGACACGAGCTGCAATCTCGAGCGCCTCGTTGCGTGATTTGATTCCGAGCTGTTCACCATTTTGGTCAATAACCCGTAATTCACGTGCACGAATGCCTTCGTTTACATTGTTGTCTCTGCTAATAATGATCCACCTCCGGGTAGTGTCGCGAATAGCTTAAATGTGTAAACCGGACGATCCGGTTCACAGGCGCAAACAAAAAGCGGGCGAACCCCGAGGAGTTCGCCCGCCATAATATGACACATGCTAGTTGCATGTAAAAGTCAATCGTGTCTACCTGCCAACAATCGGTCGATCAGGTGAGAAGCGGGCGCTCCTGCTTGCACATATAAGTATTCAATAACCTAAATAAGAATATCACGCAGCACTTTTACTGTCAAGCACTTTAACGAAGTTCGGATTGAACGAGTTTAAGGAACTCTTCAAACGGCATGCTCTCAGAGTTCTGCTCGCCGTATTTGCGGACGTTGACCGAACCGCTTTCCAGTTCCTTATCGCCGATAACGAGCATATAAGGAACTTTCTGCATTTGTGCTTCGCGGATTTTATACCCCAGTTTTTCATCGCGCTCATCGATGTCGACGCGCAATTTATGCTGTTGCATTTTTTCCTGAAGCTCTTTTGCGTATTCGCTGTGCACATCCAGCGATACCGGGATGATTTCCACTTGTACCGGCGCGAGCCATGTCGGGAATGCGCCTTTGTATTCTTCGATCAAGAATGCGACGAAACGCTCCATAGTCGAGACGACACCACGGTGGATAACAACCGGACGGTGCTGTTTGCCATCTTCCCCGATATACGTCAAATCGAATTTCTCCGGCAATAGGAAGTCGAGCTGGACAGTCGATAAAGTCTCTTCTTTGCCAAGCGCTGTTTTCACTTGAACGTCGAGTTTCGGGCCGTAAAACGCCGCTTCGCCTTCTGCTTCGAAATAATCGAGGCCAAGTTCGTCCATTGCTTCTTTCAGCATCGATTGTGCACGATCCCACATGGCGTCATCGTCATAGTATTTTTCTTTATCAGCCGGGTCGCGGTAGGAAACGCGGAACGAATAATCTTTCAAATCGAAGTCTTTGTATACTTCAATGACGAGATTGACGACGCGTTTGAATTCTTCTTTGATTTGGTCCGGACGCACGAATAGATGGGCATCGTTCAATGTCATTCCGCGTACGCGCTGCAAGCCGGACAAGGCACCCGACATTTCATAGCGGTGCATCAATCCAAGTTCAGCGATACGGATTGGCAATTGGCGGTAGGAATGAATGCCTTGCTTGTAGATCATCATGTGATGCGGGCAGTTCATCGGGCGCAGCACCAAATCTTCATTATCCATTTGCATGACCGGGAACATGTTTTCCTGGTAATGATCCCAGTGTCCGCTTGTTTTATACAATTCGACACTGCCCATAACCGGAGTGTAGACGTGGTCATAGCCCATACGCTCTTCTTTGTCGACGATATAGCGTTCGATGATGCGGCGGATTGTTGCGCCCTTCGGCAGCCACATCGGCAGACCTTGGCCGACTTTTTGGGAGTTCATGAACAAATTGAGCTCTTTGCCGATTTTACGGTGGTCGCGCTCTTTCGCTTCTTCGAGCATTTCAAGATGGGCTTTCAGTTCTTCTTTTTTAAAGAAAGCTGTTCCGTAAATGCGTTGCAGCATTTTATTGTCGCTATCGCCGCGCCAGTAGGCACCTGCGACGCTTAGTAATTTGAATTCCTTCAATTTGCCAGTCGATGGCACATGGATGCCGCGGCAAAGGTCGAAAAATTCGCCTTGCTCGTAAATCGACACTTGCTCATCTTCAGGAATCGCTTCTAGAAGCTCCAGCTTATATGGGTCATTGATTGCTTCAAAGCGTTGCTGCGCTTCATTTCTCGAAACTTCCACGCGAACGATATCCACGTTTTCATTGATGATTTTCTTCATTTCTTTTTCAATGACCGGTAGATCTTCGGCTGTAATCGATGATTCTGTATCAATATCGTAATAGAATCCGTTTTCGATGACCGGCCCAACGCCAAGCTTGGCATCTGGATACAGGCGTTTAACTGCTTGTGCCATCAAGTGAGCCGAGCTATGTCTCAACACTTCCAAAGCTTCTTCGGACTCCGGTGTGATAATCGCGATGTCCCCGTCTTCTTCAAGCGGGGCTTTCAAGTCAACCAAGTTGCCGGAAAGTTTGCCTGCTACTGCTTTTTTGCGAAGACCTGGGCTTATTGATTGTGCGATTTCTTCAGTGGATGTTCCTTTGGCGAACTCTTTTACTGCGCCGTCTGGGAATGTTAATTGAATCATGTCTGCCATATGAATCTCTCCTTTAAATGATTTGGGCGAATTGCGAACCACAGGGTCTGGTTCAGCTCTTCGGCTTTTGTTGGTGCTAGCTTCAGCGCCTAGCTCATCGGGGTCTCAAGTCACCCTGTCGGAGCTGGACAGGCGCTTCAGCTTTTCTTTTTTTCCACACAAAAAGCCCCATCCCAAAAGGGACGAAGCTCTGTTCGTGGTTCCACCCTTCTTCTCTTCCGCACAATTTTTGCGCGCGGAATGAAGCTCTGCATCGGCTAACGGGCCGGTACCGTCACCTGCTACTGAAGTTCGCAGGCGCTGCTCGAAGGGGGTAAACAAAAACGCTGTGCCGGGAAGCTTTCAGCCGAGTCTTCCCTCTCTGTATGCCATGCGTGATCGCTCATGTCCTTGTCGTTGCATGTAAATCATTAATGATGATTCTTACTATACGATGAAAAAAATCAAAAGGCAATAGTTTCTCCTACTTGTTGCGGCGGTTTTCGCCTTCAAGTTTGACTGGGACGGTCAATGCCTGGATCCGCTCCATAATGCGAGCTGCTTTCAAATCTTCTTTTTCACCGCGCTGTGAATAAGTTAAATGGTGTGCAAGTTCAGGATAACTGAAGTTCGAGCTCATGAAAGTCGGCAATTTCTCCGCCATCCGGTAATGAAGGATTGTTCCGAGCACTTCGTCGCGCGTCCAGCTAGACATTGCTTCAGCTCCGATATCATCGAGCATGAGCACATCGGCCCGTTTGACGTATTCGATTTTCTCCTGAAGCGTATGGTCGCCGATCGCTTGCTTCATTTCACGCATGAATTCCGGCACGAATACGAGAACCGTTTTCACATTGATTTCTGCAAGTTCATTTGCAACTGCGCTTAGCAAATAGGATTTGCCGGTGCCGAATTTACCGTATAAGTATAAGCCTTTTTCCGGAAGCGAATCCGGTCCTGTCGCTTTCTCGAGAAATTCGTCGACTGCACGAAAAGCAGGGAGCCTGCGGTCGTCCAGCTCGAAGTTTTCGATTCGCGCAGCCATCACTTCTTTTGGCATATACATGCTGTGGATCAAGGAGGAAGCATGTCGCTTATTGTCTTCAGCGGTCTTCAACCGGCATTTGGTGTATGAGATGCCAATATTGCCGCGCTCCAAGACAAGATTCGGCTCAAACCCTTTGAGGTGATTGATGCAGCCGCCGAGATTCGGGCATTTATTGCAGTCATGCGATTGGTCGATATATTCGTATAGCTTGCCCATGCCTTTTTCCACTGTCGGTCCGTCAATATCCTGTTCGTGTTCTTTCAGGAACTTGAGGACGCCGGGATGTTCCAGTACTTCTTTCTTCATCGCATCGTAGCGCTCGGAAAATGAGGGCGCATTGACCACTCGCTTCATCGTTTCACGAATCGGTTCCATCTAATCACCCTTTCTTTTCTTCAACGCAAGCTTCGCAAGCAATTTCTGCTTTTCTTGTTCAAGCTGTTCACTTGAAGCTCCTTGGCCAGGCGTTTCCACTTCGTCTTTCTTATTAAACCATTCAGGCAGCTTTTCTTCGCGGATCGGCTTGCGTCCGGAAGATGCTGCGCGTTTCGGTGCGGCGCTTGATTCATTTTTCCATTTCATATACTGCGTATGTTCGATGCGTGCAAATTCCATCGCCTGCTTGGCCGTCGTGACATTTTTTCTCAGCCAATGCGATGCTATTTTTTCTACATACGCTTTTGTTAGTTTCATATCGGTGCGCAATAAAACATATTGAAGCAATACGTTGACGACAGCCGGTTCCATGCCATGCTGCGTCACCAATTGATTCGCCAACTGCACGTCAGCCGGCAGCGGTTCTTTGCCGTCTGCGATATCGCGCAGTACTTGAAGCGGCGATGCCGACTCCAAATATGCGATCAATTCGTCTTCTTTATTTGCAGGCGCTTGTTGTGAGTCTGGTTGCGGCGTTTTGGGTTCTGCCGTTTTGACGGGCTCGAGTTTAGGCGCAGTCGTCGTGACGGTCATTTTATAATAATCGGAAGCAGCTTTGCGCAATCCTTCTTCATCTATCCGGTAATCGTCTTCGATCGCCAGCAATACGACTTTTTGCATTTCAAGCGGGCCGAAACCGTAGAGGAACGACAGCTTCACGATAAAGTTGCGGATGGATGGGGTCAATACGCGCTTTGGCACGAGTTGTTCAGACAGGCCTTGGCGCAGTAACGCAAAATCAAAGTCTTGATCCATTTCATATTCCCCGTCTGTCCGTGATTCAAGCTCTTTTTCGTCTGCCGGATACCCGGATTTCGCATGTACCGGCTGGAAGATATCTGTGAAAGTCCTGGAGACTTCTGCATATCCTTCAGCAAGCGGCGCTTGGATGACAAAACGATCACGGACGCGCCGATACGACGATTCACCGATTTTACTGAACAGGAACATCGACAATAGCGGGTCGGCAAAAAAGGCTTTCGGGTCGAGCGGCGGGCATAGTTCATATACAAACGAACGGTTTTCCCCGTCCTTTCGAAAAGTCTTCAATAAACCGATTGCTTCGAGTTGAATGCGCGATTCAAAAATCGCTTTGACTGGTTTTCCGAGCGTGTTCATCAATGTATAATGCGTCGAATCCTCAGACCGCATTTCGCCATCTGCCCAAAGCGTCAAGTAGAGGGAAATGGCATCTGACCCGACCATCGGCTGATAAAGGAGCGTCAGCAGCTGGCGGTCGTAATTGGAAAATGGATATGGCATGCGGATCCGGTACAAGTCGGCGGGCTGAAGTTCTTTGTACATTGTCATGTGGTCACCGCCTTATTTGCTGTCCTTGTCACCGGGATTGCGGTCAAGCAGATCTTTCAGTTCATCGATAAAGACCGTAATGTCTTTGAACTGGCGATAGACCGAAGCAAAGCGGACATAGGCCACTTCATCGATATCCGCCAACCGGTTCATGACCAATTCACCGACTTCTTCCGATTTCACTTCAGGATTGCCGCTCCGGCGCAATTCTTTTTCGATATCGAAAACAACTGCTTCAAGCATATCAAGTGACACTGGCCGTTTTTCACACGCGCGGATCAAGCCGCGCAACACTTTCTCGCGGCTGAATTCTTCACGGGAACCATCTTTTTTCACGACGATCAGCGGCATCTCTTCTACTTTTTCGAATGTGGTGAACCGGTAACCGCATGCTTCACATTCACGACGCCTGCGGATTGATTTCATTTCATCTATTGGCCGCGAATCTACAACGCGGGTGCCGTTATGCTGGCAAGCTGGACATTTCATGGTAGACATCTCCCCGAAAATTCTCTATCTGGTAGTAACAGTATAACAAAAAAATTCCCCATACATTAGAAAAAGCAGAGGATTTTCTCCTCTGCTTGTGTTTTGCGTTATTAGTGGTCAGTTACACCGTTAGTGATACTTTTGTCGCTCCGGCTCCGACTGGTCCCATGCCGCGTGGCAATTCAGTTACTTCGCTTTGCTTTGAATCCAAAGCTTGTGCAATGTAATCTGCTGCAATTGTTGGATCAAGATCTCCGCAAGTGTACACATCGACACTCGCGTACCCGTGTTCCGGGAAGCTGTGGATAGTCAGGTGTGATTCCGAAATGATGACTACGCCGCTAACACCCTGTGGTGCAAATTTATGAAAAGCGACTTCGCGGATTTCCGCACCTGATTTGAGTGCTGCATCAACAAAAGTCTTTTCGATATAGTCCATATCGTTTAATTTGTCAAAATCACACTGCCAAAGTTCTGCGATTACGTGACGTCCCATAGTTTCCATGGTTCGTTTCCCCCTTTGATAACATTTTGGTTTTGCGCAAAATATTCAAAGTTGACTACCACGGGGGAAAGTTAGTCCAGAGAGGTCCTAACCCTTTAAGCAGTCATAAGAATAATAATATACGCTCCTAATTCCTTGCTCTACATACTAAATAGAATTGAGAAGTGGCAGCCGTTTTTGGCTACGATTCATAGTATATGATGAATGTTTTCGAAATGCAATAAATAAATGCTTTTGCGGACAATTTTTTTCAATACAATAAAAAAAAGATTCCGGTTTTCTATAAGAAGAAAAGCGGAATCTTTTTGCATTATTTTGAAGCGACAGCCATAGAATTGGCTACCTTCTTCATTAAGTCTACAACGCGGGCAGAGTAACCCCATTCGTTATCGTACCAAGCGAGCACTTTCACTTTGCGGTCGCCCATAACAATGGTCGTCAAACCGTCAACAATTGCAGAACTCGGGTTGGTATTAAAGTCGATCGACACAAGCGGCTCCATCGTCAAATCGAGGATGCCTGAAAGCGCGCCTTGTGATGCATCCATGAATGCACGGTTGACGTCTTCCACCGTCACGTCCTGTTGGACATCGACAACCAGGTCGACGAGTGACACGTTCGGTGTTGGGACACGCAGCGCCAAACCGTGCACTTTCCCTTCAAGTTCCGGAAGAACCAATGACAAAGCTTTAGCAGCCCCCGTTGAAGTCGGGATGATCGACTGTCCGCAAGCACGGGCGCGTCGAAGATCCTTATGTGGGTTATCTAAATTCTTTTGGTCATTAGTGTACGCATGGACAGTCGTCATCAATCCGTTTTCGATGCCGAATGCATCATTCAAAACTTTCGCGACAGGAGCCAAGCAATTCGTCGTGCAGCTGGCGTTCGAGATGATGTGGTGTTTGTCGACATCCAATTTATCATCATTGACACCCATGACGATCGTGATGTCTTCGTTTTTACCAGGAGCCGTCAAGATGACTTTCTTCGCTCCAGCGTCCAAATGAAGCGCAGCTTTATCGCGCGAGTTGAACTTGCCCGTTGCTTCAATGACGATATCGACACCCATCTCCGACCAAGGGAGTTCCAATGGATCGCGCTCGTTGACCAATTGAATACGCTTTCCGTTTACAACCAACGCATTTTCTTCCGCTTTCACTTCACCGGAGAAGGTACCGTGATTTGTGTCATACTTAATCAAGTGAGCAAGTGTTTCTGCCGGATAACTGGCATTGACTGCCGAAATTGTCACGTCATCCATCAAAACTGCTTGTCTGAAAACCATACGGCCGATGCGGCCAAATCCGTTAATTGCAATCGAAACTGTCATGTATTTGTCCCCCAATTAAATAAGTCATACTTATATTTTTAATTCGTTATATAGTATAACACATTATTTACTTAAGAGAACCTGAAAACAAAAGAAAGCGCATACTTTTTTAAGGTCGTGTCTGCCAATTGTCCAATATGCGCATTAATTGGCGCTTTGTGTGTTCAATAGAACCGTTGTTATCCAATACTTCATCTGCCCCTTGTTCTTTGACGCTTAGCGGCAATTGTGAAGCAATCCGTGCTTTCGCTTCTTTTTCCGCCAATCCATTGCGTTCCATGAGACGCTTTAATTGCTCTTGCTCCGATACACTGACAACCAGGATCTTGTCGACCATATGCTGGAGCTTGCTTTCGAATAACAGCGGAATGTCCATGATAACGGTTTCATATCCTTCAGCCAAAAATGCTTGGCGCTGCCTAAGCATTTCCCGGCGTATTGCCGGGTGGATAATGTCATTCAATTTCTTTCGGCTCGCTGGATCGTTGAAGATAATCGCTCCGACTTTCTCGCGGTCCATCGACCCGTCAGCCCGTATCACTTCCGGGCCGAAAGCTTGCACAATATTATTCAATGTTTCCGTTCCGGGCTCGACCACTTGTCTCGCGACCAGATCTGCGTCAACGACCGGATAACCCAATTCTTTGAGCATCTGCGAGACGGTGCTTTTGCCGCTCGCGATGCTGCCCGTGAGTCCAATGATCATGTAGTTTCCTCATTTCTGGCAAGACGGGCAATAAACAGACGCCCGGCTCGCGATTTTCACTGTTTTGGTCTCTGTGCCGCATGTCGTGCACGTTTTCTTGCCATACATGCCAAAACGGTTCTGCATGCTGCCTGATTCCCCGTTGATATTACGGTAATCGGAAATTGTGCTGCCGCCTGCTTCGATGCTCTCAAGCAAAATGGCGGCTATCGCCTGGAACAATTCAATTTTTCGTTTGCGGCTGATGCGGCTAGCCGCGCGCTTCGGGTGGATCTTCATGCGGAACAGAGCTTCCGTTGCATAGATATTGCCGCATCCGGAGATGACCGTGCCGTCCATGATGACTTCCTTGATCGGCTTATTGCGGAATTTTGGGCTTTCTGATTGCTGCAAAAACCATTCAAGTGCCTCGTCGGCAAATGGCTCAGGCGCCATCAATAGGAGCGGCGGGAAATCCGCTTCGCTCCCGAGCACACGCATCTCCCCGAAACGCCGGATATCCGAGAACGCCAATAAGTTGCCGTCATCGAGCGTCAGCACTACATGGACGTGGCGCCTGAATTTATCTTCTGGGATTGCCAGCAGGCTATCGACGAAAAACCATGCCCCTGACATACCTAAGTGATTGACGAGCAGGAATTCCTGCTCGTTTTTCATGGTCATGTAAATATATTTGCTGCGCCGTTCGACAGCGAGAATTTGGGCACCGGTCAGGCGTTCTTGAAAATCATCCGCTTCGATGCGCTTCAAGATCGCTTCTTTGCCCGATCGCTTTGATTTTCGGATCGTATCGGACACATCGACCGAGACGATGCGTTTGCCGATCGACACGGGGCGGATTTGCCGGACCACCCCTTCTACTTCCGGAAGTTCCGGCATCACACATTCCTCCTTATTTTGTATCGTACCAAGTATCACCTGACGCGATATCGACTTTCAGTGGCACATTGAGTTTCACGGCCGACTCCATCACTTCCGGAACCAATTCCATGAGTTTTTCAAGTTCTTCAGCAGGTGCTTCAAAGATCAATTCATCGTGCACTTGCAAGATCATCTTCGATTGCAAGCCTTCACGTTCAAGCGCAATGTCCATCTCGATCATCGCCTGCTTGATGACATCAGCTGCACTTCCTTGGATCGGCGTATTCATCGCGGTGCGTTCCGCAAAACTGCGCAAATTGAAATTCGAGCTGTTGATGTCCGGTAAATAACGGCGGCGGTTCATCAAGGTCGTGACAAAACCGTCTTTTTTCGCCTGTTCGACAATGGACGTCATATAGCCTTGTACGCCCGGGAAACTCGCCAAATACCGCTCGATAAAGTCAGCCGCGTCTTTGCGGGTGATGTTCAAGTTTTGCGACAAGCCGTAGTCGCTGATGCCGTATACGATGCCGAAATTGACCGCTTTGGCCGCGCGGCGCATGTCTGAAGTCACTTCTTCGAGCGATACATTGAACACGTCACTGGCCGTTTTCGTGTGGATGTCCAGATCCGATTGGAACGCTTCGATCAAGCTCTCGTCTTTCGACATATGGGCAAGTACGCGCAATTCAATCTGTGAATAATCTGCTGCGACCATGACCCAGCCAGGTTGCGACGGAACGAACGCTTTGCGGATTTTGCGCCCTTCTTCCAAGCGTACCGGGATGTTCTGCAAGTTCGGGTTCGTGGAACTGAGCCTGCCGGTCGTCGTCAAGGCTTGTTGGAAACGCGTATGGACCTTGCCGTCCTCGTGAATCTCTTTCAATAATCCTTCGATATACGTCGACAGCAATTTACCGAGCTGGCGGTACATCAGGATGTGATGGATGATTTCGTGTTTGCCTTCCAATTTCTCCAGCACATCCGCTGCAGTCGAGTAGCCAGTTTTGGTTTTCTTGATAGCTGGCAAACCGAGCTGTTCGAATAAAATGACCCCAAGCTGCTTCGGCGAATTGATATTGAATTCCTGTCCAGCAAGCGAATAGATTTCCTGTTCGATCATGCCAAGCTTGCGCTTCAACTCTACGCCCATATCTGCCAATTGCTCACGGTCTACTTTGACACCGAGCGATTCCATTTGGCCGAGCACTTTTGCAAGAGGCAGTTCCAATTTATCGTACAAATCGAATTGTTCGTTTTCCTCGAGCTTTTTGACCACGATTGGGCGCACATTGAAAATAGCCCTCGCCTTTCTCGCCATATGCTCATTCAAATCACCTGCTTCCGGGACTTTCTTCTTCGCCCCTTTGCCGTAGACTTGTTCGTTGGTCGATACGTCCGAATAGCCGTATTCACGGACAATATCGGCCAAGTCCGTATACTTCAGCGATGGGTTGACGATATAAGCGCCGAGCATCAAATCAAAGTCGACCCCATCGATCTTAATGCCTTTTCTGAGGAATGCTGCTGTCGCCGCTTTTGAATCGGACATGTATTTATGGGCAGACGAATCTTCGAGCCACATCTTCAGTGCTTCGGATTGTTCCGCCACTTCCATCGGGATGACATATGTCGCTTTCTCCGACGCCAATGAAACGCCCAGCAAATCACAACTATGGTAATGCTCATCGTATAGCTCCAGATGGACCGCCATGCCATCTTCTAGCAAATTTGCATCGACCGTTTCAAGCACTTCAAAATGCAAGTCTTCTTTCTCGGTTTCCTCAGCCGTATAATCCAGTTTTTCGAGCAAAGACTTGAAGGCGAGTTCGTTCCAAATGCGCACCAACTCATCTTGGTCTGGCCCTGCATAATCGAGTTCATCAATTGAAACTTCTACAGGCGCTTGGCGTTCAATCGTCGCCAGCTTTTTGGATAAATAGGCAAGCTCTTCATTTTCAACAAGCTTTTCTTTCATTTTGCCTTTTTGTTCCTCGATCGCTTCGTAAACACCTTCCACCGAACCGTGTTTAGCGAGCAGCTTCAAAGCCGTTTTTTCCCCAACACCCGGAACGCCCGGAATGTTATCGGAAGAATCGCCCATCAAGCCTTTCATGTCGATAATCTGCAACGGCGTCAAGCCGTATTTTTCTTGGATATGGTCTACTGTATATTTCTCGATATCGGTGATGCCTTTTCGGGTGATGTAGACGACTGTCGAATCTGAAGCGAGTTGCGTCAAGTCCTTGTCTCCCGAAACGACGACGACCTGATCGCCTGCCTGTTCGGCTTGAAGGCTCAGCGTCCCGATAATATCATCCGCTTCGTAATTATCAAGTTCGTATTGTTTGATTTGGTAGGCTGATAGCAGCTTGCGCAAATACGGGAATTGCTCAGATAGTTCAGGCGGAGTTTTTTGCCGGCCGCCTTTGTATTCTTTATAGGCTTCGTTGCGGAATGTGGTTTTCCCGGCATCGAATGCCACCATCATATGGGTCGGCTTTTCTTCCTCCAATAGCTTTTGCAGCATCGTCGTGAAGCCGTAGACTGCATTCGTGTGCACACCGTTGTCGTTCGTTAATAATGGCAGCGCGAAAAATGCGCGGTATGCCAAGCTGTTGCCATCGAGCAGTAAAATTTTCTTTGACACAAAATTACCCCTTTCCATAAAAAAAAGCCGTCATTCCCTTTATTTTACCACGCAGGCAAATAGAAGAGAAATGACGGCTCATCAGCTATTCAAGATTTCCGGATAACAGTCTTGCATAAGGTGAATCGGACGGCATGATGATGACCGTGTCTTCACCGACCGTTTTCGAATATGATTCGAGTGAACGGTATAGCTCATAAAACTCTGGATCTTTCGAAAATGATTCGTTGTAGATTTGGGCGGCTTCTGATTCCCCGTCCGCTTGAATTAAGGCGGCTTCTTTTTTGGCCGTTGCAATGACTTCTTGCGCTTCGCGGTCGGCTTGCGCTTCGATTTCACGTTTGCGCGCATCGCCTTGCGACAAATAATCCTGTGCAGTCGAATCCCGCTCCGAAATCATGCGCGTAAAGACGGCTTGTTCGTTTTCCGCCGGTAAATCGGTGCGCTTCATGCGGACGTCGACAACTTCGATGCCGTATTGATCAGTATTGAGCAATTCATTGACTCTTTCCGTCACCGTATCGTTCAAGCTGCCTCGCGAAGAATTTTCATCGTTGATGATTTCATCGTAATTCAGTTGGCCTAGCTCAGTGCGCACGACGGAATAAATGAACTCTTCCATGCGCGATTCAGCATTGACGATTGTGCCGGCATTTGAAATCATGCTCAACGGGTCGGTCACTCGCCATACGGCATAATTGTCGATCAAAATGCGCTTTTTGTCTCTCGTGTTGATTTCTGCTTCGGTCACATCATAAGTCATTTGGTATTTCGGGATGGTCGTGACGCTTTGGATGAACGGAATTTTCATTTTGATACCTGGATCTTCCTGGACTTTGACAACTTCGCCGAACTGCCGGACAACGCGGTATTCGTTTTCTTTCACGACGTACGTATTGGTCAACACAATCAACAAAGCAAAAAAGATGAGCGTCGAGATAAGGATGGGTTTCCAGTACTTCCGGTAATTGATTGGTTCTCTCGGCTCTCTCGGTTTTTTGACCCGGTTTTTATTGCCGAAAATATCTGTTGTATTGGAATTGCCGAATGGCTGTTTTGGATCCATCAGTTGCCGCCCCCTTCTTCAGTTTGTTCTTCTGTTGCCGGTGGTACCGCCGTTTGCATTTCACCAAGCGGCAAATACTTCATCGTTCCTTCGTCGTCATTCATGATATACAGTTTGGCATTCGGCAGCACCGACTCCAAGGTTTCCATGATCAAGCGCTGCTTAGTCACTTCAGGATTCCCTTCATATTCGGCATACAATTTATCGAATACCGCCACGTCGCCTCGCGCTTGCTCTACGCGTTCCACTTTCTGCGCTTCCGCACGGGAATTGATGGCCGATTTCTCGCCCAAGGCTTCGTTGCGTTTCTGGTTTTCGTATTTATTCGCTTCGTTGATTTTGGTGTTCATTGTTTCCCGTGCGTCCGTCACGTTCGTGAACGCTGCACGCACTTCTTCGTTCGGCAGCTCCACGTCCTGTAGTTTCACTGCCAAGACGGAAATGCCAATATCGTATTCTTCGATAAGCGATGACAATAGGTCGCGTGTTTCTGCTTCAATCTCTGCCTTTCCGGAAGTCAAAGCATCATCGATTAAAGAACTTCCGATGATTGACCGGATGGATGCGGACGTTGCGTCATGAAGCATTTCCCGAGGGTCTTCCGCATTGAAGAGAAATTTTTTCGGGTCTGTGATTTTCCACTGGACGACAAGATCTGTCAAGACGATGTTCTCGTCTCCTGTGATCATTTTTGTCTCTTTGTCGTATGAAGTAACTTCGCCATCCTCATTTTGGTCATAACCAAATTGAAGGCTATATGTTTCTTTGGATATCACTTCCGCTTTTTGAACCGGCCAAGGCATCTTGAAATGAAGACCTGATTCCGTAACTGGCTCGCCTGCTTCGCCAAATGTAATAATGACTGCCTGCTCCGATTCATCAACCGTATACCAGGAAGTAAAGACGGCAACCAATAAAAGTATGCCTGCAATCGATAATCCGATAATCGACAGCACTCGTTTTGTAGTCATGGTGTTTCCCCCTTTTATCTTTATAACTATGTATACGGAATGATTTTGAAATAGTTTCAGTAAAATAGAAAAAGAGCCCGGGGAGGGGCTCTTTTTCAAGTCATGCGGTTGAAGGGGGTTCTACTAAAGAATAGCACCCCATTGTGAAGCTGGTGTTAAGCCTTTGTAAACTTACCATTGATTGTTTTTGTATTTCTTATAATAATTCACTTGGCGCGCAAAAAGATACAGTTTACGCTTCATATGGGTATCTTTTTTGTAAAATAGCGGATTGCCCCATTTCTTTTCCTTGATCAAGCGTTTGATATCTTTTTGGACCGCTTGGTTTTGGACGAAATTTCGCAAGACTACTTTTGGGACAACCGTGAACAAGAAGTCTTCATTCAAATAAGTGATCGGCTTGTCTGCTTTATAGATCAAATCATCGACCAAATACTCCGCCATGTTGTGTCCAAGCGCTGTCACGTAATAACTCGAGCGCCCTTGACGGATGTTCACTTCAAAGACCTTGAATTTCTTATCGCGCGAATCATATTTTAAATCGAAATTGGCAAATCCGGTGTAGCCAACCGCTTCAAGGAAATGCTGAAGCTTTTGCATCATTTCCTTGTCAAAGCGGGTAATGAGCGCCGTATAATTGCCGATAGCTGTTACGGTGTGTTCTTGCAAGACAACTTGCGCGAACGTCACCAATTGTGTCTGGCCTTTGGAATTCGCGTAAATGACAGAATCCCACATGTATGTATCATCGCCTGGAATAAAATCCTGAATGATTAATTCATCGCGGTATCCGCTTGCCTTGATTTTCTGGACGACTTCGAACAATTCTTTCGGGCTGTCCACTTTATAGACTTTTTCCTGGCCTTCGAACTTATTGCGGCTGTATTCGATGCCATTGCTTGGCTTGACGACGACCGGATACATCATATCGCTATCGTCGAACGGGACATCCTGGCTGCAATCATAAAAATAAGTCGTAGGCGTATCAATGCCGTGCTCTTTGCATAATTCGTAGAAATTCGCTTTCATCTGCAGCTGGTTCATCAATGCTTCATTCGGATAGTTGAAAACATAATGCTCGCGCAGCACTCTGGCATTTTCAATGATCAAGCGCACATATAAATCATTCGTGCCGACCAACAGCAAGGTTTTGCCGGGAGCTCTGTACTTATCCGCCAGGCCGATTAAAATATCAGCAAAATGTTCCGGCTCGGATAGTTTTTTATCAAATTCAATCGTTTCTGTGATGGAGCTCATCTCCGTAAAAGACAAGGGCTCTTTGCCGATTAAAATTGGCTTGATACCGTATGCTTCATGGAATGAAATCGCCATATTATACGCGTTCATATCGGTGCCGACGATAATCGGCAAAAATGGGTGTTTGGTTTCCATATGTTCCTCCTAAATTTCTTCCGCAAGCGGCAAGTGAACGATAAAGGTCGTTCCAACGCCGACTTCGCTTTCCACTTCGACATTGCCATGATGCGCTTCAATGATGTGTTTGACGATCGAAAGACCAAGTCCCGTGCCTCCCGAATTCCGGCTGCGTGCCCGGTCGACCCGGTAAAAACGTTCAAACAACCGGCCGATTTCAGATGCTTCGATGCCGATGCCTTGATCTTCCACTTTGACGATGGCCTCGTGCCCTACAGCGTAAAGCTTTAGTGACACTTTTGTGTTTTCTTGTGAATACGTGCAAGCATTGATCAATAAATTGACGATTACTTGGATGAGTCGGTTCCCGTCGCCGTTCACAATAACTGGCGCTATATCCAATTCAAGGCCAATATTCTTTTCTGCGAGTTTCGGATGCACCGTTTCGACGGCCCGTTCAATGACAGCTTTCATGTCAGTCGGCTCTAATTCGATATGAAAAGCAGAACGCTCCATATTCGACAAATTCAACAAATCGTTGATGAGCATTTCCAGTCGGTTGCTTTCCGTATGGATAATTTCCAGAAACGACAATAAAGTATCCTTATCTTGATAAGCCCCATCCAGCAAAGTTTCGGAAAAACCTTTAATGGAAGTGACGGGCGTGCGCAATTCGTGTGAAACATTCGCTACGAAATCTTTGCGCACTTGTTCCAACTTTTTCAACTCGGTAATGTCGTGGAACACAATGACCACTCCGAGCCAGCGCTCATGTTCCCCGATGACCGGTGCACCGTAAACGTCCAGATTCTTCATTTTCAGTCCTTCAGTGAACTCGATTTGACCGCGTGAACGCGTCTCTGTCATGAACACTGTTTCAATGAAGGATTTCAGTTCGGGCGCAATATTGATTTCACGGTACAAACTGCCAAGAACCGCTTCACTGCTCAACCCGGTTTCTTCAAGAAAGGCCCGATTGACCAATGAAATTGTACCTTGCCGGTCAATCATGACCAATGCGCTGCCCATATTCTCAATTAATGTTTTCAGCCGCTCTTGTTCCATAAGTCGGACAGTGGCGACCTCCTGCAGATTGCGGGCAAGCACATTGATTGTCTTATTCAATTCAAGGCTGCCCTGGGCATCAGACTCATAAGCACGTGCGCGGTAATTTCCTTTTACAAGCTCCACTGCAGTGGCCGTGGCATTTTCTACCGGTTCTACTTGCAAGCGGATGATGCGGTTTCCAATAACGGCGGACGCCCCGAGCCCTACTAGGAAAATAAGCCCTAGTGCCAGCCACACGGCGGATTTATTTGCCGCTTCTTCGTATAAAGGCAGAAACTGAAGCACGATCAGGTAAAGCCCAACGAGCAGCGTGCCGATCCATAGCAACAAGGAGATTAACAGGCGGCGCCTGAAAGTCATGAACTTTTCGGCTCCTCGAATTTATAGCCCAAGCCACGAATCGTTTTAATATAAGTCGGCTTGCGCGTGTTCTCTTCGATCTTTTCACGCAAATGGCTGACATGGACATCAACGATGCGTGTATCGCCTGCAAAATCGTATTTCCACACAGCGCTTAATAATTGATCGCGCGTCAACACTCTATTTTTGTTTTCCGCCAAGTAGACGAGCAGCTCGAATTCTTTAGTCGTAAATTCTAATTGTTTTTCGTCCAAAAACACTTCGAATCGATCCGGAAAAATTTGCAGCTTGCCAAATATATATGGAGCAGACCCGTCTTGCTGGATAACAGGGCTTGTCTCTGCCCGGCGCAATACTGCCTTGATGCGTGCCACCACTTCACGCGGGCTGAATGGCTTAGTCATATAATCATCAGCGCCCAGTTCAAGGCCCAGCACTTTATCAAACTCGTCACCTTTTGCCGTCAACATGATGATGGGCGTATTCACTTTCTGCTGCCGCAGTGATTTGCACACTTCCACGCCATCCATTGAGGGCAACATTAAATCCAACACGATCAAATCCGGCTTTTCGCTCAACGCAAGATCGTAGCCTTGTTTGCCATCATTCGCGATAATTGTTTCATATCCCGCCTGTACCAAATTATACGATAACAGCGTTGCAATCGAATGTTCATCTTCAATGATCAAAAGTTTCTTCGGCATTTTGCATCCTCCACACTCAATTTGGAACCCCCATCCCAAACCGCTTTAGAAATTCTCCATCGCCTGTGTCGTCAATTTGTTCGACGTCTTCGGCGGTTGTGCCACGATTTTCCCTTCAATGCAAACGGCGCCTTCCTCATCCGTGCCTTCAACACGAATTGTCGCCAAATTCCCTCTTACATCTACATCGGTCACTTCCAACAGGAAATCAATGGTAGCGTAATGGTAAACCGGCTTTTTAAAAACCAAATGCTGTTCACAAATATACGAACCTGGCCCTGGCATATACTTGGATACCGCTGATGTAACAATGCCCGTCAACATGATGTTTGGAACGACCGGTTTTTCAAAATGGGTCGTTGATGCAAAATCATGCTGGATATACAAAGGATTTCCATCATTCGTCAAGCCGAGATACAACAGCAAATCCTTATCTTCGACTTTTTCCGTCAACTTCAACTTTTCGCCGACTGTAATGTCTTCAATCTTTCTGCCTAATTTGCGTTTTTTCCCGAGCAACACAGGCGTTCCCTCCCCTAAGTGGTTCATATCCTTATAGTATCAATTTCATGAGTACAAGTGCAAGTTCGCTTTCATGCCGGCCGCATATATGTCCGAATTCAGCTTCCGTACGTATAAAGAAAAAGCCGGGCAGGAAATCCCTGCCCGGCTCCGTGTTTTACGCTAATACATCCATGACCGCTTTGACTGACGCAGCGGATTTGTTGAGCGCTTGTTTTTCTTCTTCGTTCAATTCGATTTCGATGATTTTCTCGATTCCGGATGCACCAAGTACTGCCGGAACGCCCAGGTAAATGCCGTCCATGCCGTATTCTCCTTGAAGATAAGCAATTGAAGGCAAGACACGTTTTTGGTCCAGCAGAATCGCTTCAGCCATTTCCACTAACGAAGCGGCAGGCGCATAATACGCAGAACCAGTGCCAAGTAGGTTAACGATTTCTGCCCCGCCTTTTCGTGTCCGTTCCACAATTTGCTCCAGCCGGTCTTTTGGGATCAGGGTTTCAAGCGGAATGCCGCCTGCAAATGAATAGCGCACAAGCGGGACCATATCATCTCCGTGACCGCCAAGCACGAATCCGGTAATGTCTTTGACAGACAGATTCAGCTCTTCCGCTACAAAGCTTCGGAAACGCGCCGAATCCAACACGCCGGATTGGCCGATAACACGTTCTTTGGGGAATCCGGATTCTTTAAAAACAGTATAAGTCATTGCATCGACCGGATTGGTCAGCACCAAAATAGTCGCATTTGGCGAGTGGGCAACGATTTCTTTCGTGACAGACTTCATGACTTTTTGGTTGGTCTGCACCAGATCGTCCCGGCTCATGCCCGGTTTTCTGGCCACGCCTGCCGTAATGATGACGAGGTCGGAATCTTTCGTATCTGCGTAATCTGAAGTTCCCGTAATATGGGCATCAAAATTCAATACAGGTGCTGCTTCCGCCATATCTAGCGCTTTTCCTTTGGCTGGGTTTTCCATTGCGGGAATGTCAACGATGACCACATCTCCCAATTCTTTTTGCGCCAACAGAAATGCTGTTGTTGCGCCTGTGAATCCAGAACCAATGACCGAAACTTTTTTGCGTTTGAATGTCATGAAAAACTCCCCTTTCCGTCGGATGATACAACAAAGAGGAGGCAAAAGCCTCCTCTTTCATTTTACATGTTTTTAATTAGTTCATCAGCGAATGCAGATGTTTTCACTTCTGTAGCGCCGTCCATTAGACGAGCGAAGTCGTAAGTAACAACTTTAGATGCGATTGTTTTCTCCATTGAATCAGAGATCAATTTCGCAGCTTCTGTCCAGCCAAGGTGCTCAAGCATTAAGACACCTGAAAGGATAACAGAAGAAGGGTTTACTTTATCAAGGCCAGCATATTTCGGAGCCGTACCGTGAGTCGCTTCGAAGATTGCATGTCCTGTATCGTAGTTGATGTTTGCGCCAGGCGCGATTCCGATTCCGCCTACTTGTGCAGCAAGTGCATCAGAGATGTAATCGCCGTTCAAGTTCATTGTTGCAACAACGTCGAACTCGCTTGGGCGTGTAAGGATCTGCTGTAGGAAGATATCAGCGATGGAATCTTTAACAAGGATTTTGCCTGAAGCCAAAGCGTCTTCTTGTGCTTTGTTCGCAGCATCTGTTCCTTTTTCGTCTTTGATTGCATCGTATTCGTTCCACGTGAAGACTTTGTCGCCGAACTCTTGCTCAGCCACTTCATAGCCCCAGTTTTTGAAAGCTCCTTCAGTGAACTTCATGATGTTCCCTTTGTGGACTAGCGTTACAGAATCACGGCCTTCAGTCAACGCGTAGTTGATTGCAGCGCGTACCAAACGTTTTGTTCCTTCTTCAGAAATCGGTTTGATGCCGATACCTGATGATTCAGGGAAGCGGATGTTTTTGACGCCCATTTCGTCAGTAAGGAATGAGATCAATTTCTTCACTTCGTCGCTGCCGTTAGCGTATTCGATACCAGCGTAGATATCTTCAGTGTTTTCACGGAAGATGACCATGTCAGTGTCTTCAGGACGTTTAACCGGTGAAGGTACGCCTTCGAAATAACGTACAGGACGCAAGCAAGTGTAAAGGTCAAGCTCCTGGCGAAGTGCCACGTTCAATGAACGGATACCGCCGCCGATTGGCGTAGTAAGTGGTCCTTTGATCGCGATCAAGTATTCGCGGATAACATCAAGTGTTTCAGCTGGAAGCCATTCGCCCGTTTCGTCGAAAGCTTTTTGGCCAGCCAAAACTTCTTTCCAGACGATTGATTTTTCGCCGTTATAAGCTTTGTTTACCGATTCTTCCAATACGCGTGAAGCTGCGTGCCAGATATCCGGTCCAGTTCCATCACCGATGATGTATGGAATGACTGCATTGTTAGGGACGTTCAAAACGCCATTTTCTACTGAGATTTTTTCGCCGTTCGTCATGTGTAAGTTCCTCCTGAGTTCAAAGTCATAGGGCTGCACATTGTGTCAGCCCCATCAAATTTTATTGTATTGCCTGAATTAACGTTCTTCAACCGGCACGTAAGTCTGCATGCCAGGCCCGATGTATTCCGCACGCGGGCGGATCAAGCGGTTGTTCGAGTATTGCTCCAGGATGTGCGCGAGCCAGCCCGACGCACGGGAGACCGCAAAGATCGGCGTGAACAAGTCATGCTCGATGTTCAAGGAGTGGTAAACCGAAGCCGAGTAGAAATCGACGTTTGGCGGAAGCGGTTTTTCGCTCGTCACCAATTCTTCGATTTTCGCGGACATGTCATACCATTTCGATTCGCCGCGAAGCTCGGTGAGCTTTTTCGACATTTCGCGCAAATGCTTCGCACGCGGGTCGCCTTGGCGGTAGACACGGTGGCCGAAGCCCATGATTTTCTCTTTGTTTGCGAGTTTTTCCTTGATGACCGGCTCGACATTATCAACCGACCCGATTTCTGTCAGCATCTTCATGACTTGCTCGTTGGCGCCGCCATGTAGCGGACCTTTCAAAGCGCCAATCGCTGCCGTCACGCCGGAATAGACGTCCGACAAGGTCGCGACCGCAACACGTGCTGTGAACGTGGATGCGTTCAATTCGTGGTCAGCGTGAAGCACAAGCGCTTTGTTGAACGCTTCGACTTCGATGTCTTTTGGCTCTTCGCCAGACAGCATATACAGGAAGTTCGCCGCGAAGCTGTAATCCGTTTTCGGCTGGATCGGTTCTTTGCCGGCGCGGATGCGGCCGAATGCCGTCACGAGCGTCGAGATCTTCGCCTGGATTTTGATGGCTTTGCGGTAGTTGGCTGCATCTTCCATCACTTCTGCTTCTTCGTCGAAGAGGCCGAGCATGGAGACGGCTGTACGCAGTGCCGCCATTGGGTGGACATGCTTGATGTCGTATGTCTTGAAATGGTCAAGTACCGCTTGCGGTACGGCCATGTTGTCGGCAAGCTGCTGTTTCAGCTCTGCCAGTTCGTCTGCTTTTGGCAAACGCTGATGCCACAAGAGGTAGATCACTTCTTCGAAGCTGGCGTTGTCCGCCAGATCGTCGATATTGTAGCCGACGTATGTAAGGGTATCATCGATGATCGAACTGATCGCCGATTGTGTTGCGACTACACCTTCTAAACCTTTTGATGATGTCATGTAAATCTCTCCTTCTACATTCTACTTCATCATTCCAAAAAAAAAGACAGAATAATGAGCCATCTGCTTTCATGCACTTTTCCGTAAATGGACTTACCTAGTCATTATAATCAACTTTGTATAATTTGTGAATGAAAACGCTTGGTAAAATTTAAAAACGATCGCCTGATGATGAATGAACCCGGAATTATCCTACGATAATCCGGGTATTTTTCATCTTCTTCTGAAGCATACGATAAACGAGCGGCTTATAGAGCTTCTGGGTCGGTGTGAACAATAAGCTGAACCCGATTGCATCTGAAATAAATCCAGGCGTCAGCAGCATCACACCTCCGACTAAAATAAAAGCTGCGCCAATTAGGCGCTCGCCAGGCGGCTGCATCTGGTTCATGCTCGATTGGATATCACGGATCGCTTTCAGCCCTTGGCGTTTTGCCAAGAAAGCCCCGAGCAATCCAGTCGCCACAATCAAGGCGAGTGTCCAGAAGAACCCGATCTGCCCGCCTGCCCAGATCAAAATCGCAAGCTCAAGAGTCGGTACGATCACCAATGCCAAAAAGATCCACTTCATCATAGTCAATCGACCTCCAAACTTTCTTTACTTATACGCTTGCATGACCGTGATAAATGACGCCTGCATCTGCATCGATCGTGATATCCTGGCCGGATTCCACTTTCGTCACTGCATCTTTGACACCGACGATTACCGGAATTCCAAGGCTCAATCCTACGACTGCAGCATGGCTCGTCAATCCGCCTTCTTCTGTTACGATGCCGGCGCAATTATTGATGGCGTCCATCATGTCGCGGTCAGTTCCGTAAGTTACGATGATTTTGCCTTCAGTATCCATAGCTAACGCTTCTTCAGCATTGCGCACCACTACTGCTTCGCCGAAGCCAACGCTCTTGCCGATTCCTTGCCCTTTTGCCAAGATGTCGCCGATGACGCGGAGCTTCATCAAGTTGGTCGTTCCTGCTTCACCAACTGGTACGCCTGCTGTGATGATCACGAGGTCTCCGTGTTTGATCAAGCCGTGCTTCAATGCTTCTACCACTGCAACATCGAGCATTTCATCTGTTGATTCAACACGTGTTCCGACAATCGGCTGAACTCCCCAGATCAAAGTCAATTTGCGTGCAGTCCGTGCAGTGGATGTTACTGCGATGACCGGTGAACCTGGACGGTATTTAGAAATCATTTTCGCCGTATGACCGCTTTCGGTCGGTGCCAAAATTGCTTGCACGCGCAAGTTAAGCGCCGTGTACGCAACTGCCTGGCCGATTGCTTCTGTCATATTCGATTCTTTTTCTTTGCGGCGATTGGAAACGATTTGCTTGTGGTTAAGTGCAGCTTCCGTTGTCTCTGCAATGCGATGCATCGTTTCGACTGACTCTACCGGGTAAAGTCCTGCTGCCGTTTCGCCTGACAGCATGATTGCATCTGTGCCATCAAAGATCGCGTTCGCAACATCGCTCGCTTCAGCACGCGTTGGGCGCGGATTGCGCTGCATGGAATCCAGCATTTGAGTAGCCGTGATAACCGGCTTCCCTGCGCTATTGCATTTATTGATCATCGATTTTTGCACGATCGGCACTTCTTCTGCAGGAATCTCTACTCCAAGGTCGCCACGGGCAACCATCAAACCGTCTGACACCATGATGATTTCATCTAAGTTATCGACGCCTTCTTGGTTTTCGATTTTCGGAATGATCTGGATGTGGGATCCACCATTTTTTTCCAACAAGCTGCGAATCTCCATGACATCTGAACGTCTGCGGACAAATGATGCAGCGACAAAGTCAACATCCTGTTCAATGCCGAACAATAGATCTGCCGCGTCTTTTTCAGTGATGCCCGGCAATTGAACGGATACGCCTGGAACATTGACACCTTTTTTCGTTTTCAAGGTACCGGCATTTTCAACGATTGTATGGATGTGGCCGCGTTCTTTTTCAATGCTCGTGACGCGCAATTCGATCAAGCCATCATCCAGCAAAATCGTAGAGCCTTCGTGTACATCTTCAATCAACTTATCGTATGTGATCGAAAACATTTCTTTAGTGCCCAGTACCTCTGTCATGGAAATCGTGATTGCCTGGTTAGTTTCGAGTTCGATGGAATCATTTTCCATTTTATGAGTTCTGATTTCCGGACCTTTTGTATCCAAAAGAATCCCCACTGTAATGCCGGTCTTCTCTGAAGCTTCGCGGATGCGTTTGATGCGCAAGGCATGCTCATCGTGGTCGCCGTGCGAGAAGTTCAGGCGAGCGACGTTCATACCCGCTTTCATCAATTGTTCTAATACTTCCGGTGATTCACTTGCCGGCCCGATTGTGCAGACGATTTTCGTTTTTCTCAATAGACTCACTCCAATTAACTGTTTAAATTGATAATTCTTTAGAAAGTTTGTACATATTCATATCGGCATCGTGCTCTTTTTCGAACGCCGTTGTCATATCATAGTCTACCACCTGATGATTTTTCATGCCAATTGCCAGTCCGCCTTTTCCTTCGAGCAGCACTTCCACTGCTCGTGCACCGAATAGGCTGCCAAGTACACGATCGCGGCCAGTCGGCGTACCGCCGCGCTGAATATGGCCAAGAACCGAAACGCGCGTTTCTACATTCGTCTTACCTGAAATCAGCTTAGCCAGTTCGCCGCCGCTCATGACGCCTTCTGCGACGATGATGATGCTGTGTTTCTTGCCTCTTTTGCGTCCGCTTTCGAGACGTTCAAGCATATCATCGATGTCAAACGGGTCTTCAGGGATAAGGATGGTTTCGGCACCGCCAGCAAGCCCGGCCCATAGAGCCAAGTCGCCAGCATCTCTACCCATCACTTCGATGATGAATGTGCGTTCGTGGCTTGTCGCCGTATCACGGATCTTATCGATCGCTTCGATGACCGTATTCAATGCCGTATCAAAACCGATCGTGTAATCCGTCCCCGGAATGTCATTATCGATCGTTCCTGGCACTCCGATGCTAGGGAATCCTTTTTTCGTCAAAGCCATTGCGCCGCGGTATGAACCGTCTCCGCCGATAACCACCAGGCCTTCAAGCCCATTTTTCTTCATTTGTTCAATTGCTTTCCATTGGCCTTCGTCTGTCCGGAATTCGTCACAGCGCGCAGAATAGAGCTTCGTGCCGCCGCGCTGAATAATATCACCGACATCGCCGGCTTGCAGATCTTTGATATTTCCTTCAATCAATCCTTGGTAGCCATAATAGACGCCAGCCACTTCGATGCCATGGTAAATGCCTTTCCGGACGACTGCGCGTACTGCTGCATTCATCCCCGGCGAATCGCCGCCACTTGTCAACACTCCAATTTTCTTCACCAAAACCGCCTCCTGCACTTCCTTTTTACTTTATTCACCTTACCACGCAAGGCCTGTGATGTCAGTCCATAACTTCTGTTTGGTCTGCGTTTTTTATCGAATTGCAAAAAATAAAAAGACCGCTTTACGCGGCCTGATTTTTATTCTGTAAAAACACCGATTGATCTGAATTTCTCATAGCGCTGGGAAATCAGCTGCTCTGCACTTAAGCCTTCCAATTCTTTCAGCGAATAGCGGATTGCGCCGCTGATCAATTGCGCTTGACGGGCGGTATCATGATGCGCACCGCCGCGTACTTCGGGAATCATATGCTCGATGATGCCCATTTCCAATAAGTCGGGTGCCGTAATTTTCATCGCTTCTGCTGCCGTTTTCGCCAGTGCCGCATCTTTCCAAAGAATCGATGCCGCTCCTTCAGGCGAAATGACCGAGAAAGTCGAGTTTTCAAGCATTAGGATCTGGTTGCCGACGCCAAGCGCGAGCGCGCCGCCGCTTCCGCCTTCACCGATGACGATTGACAGCACCGGCACTTCAAGACCGGCCATTTCCACAAGATTGCGCGCAATGGCTTCGCTTTGACCGCGTTCTTCTGCAGCTCTTCCCGGATATGCGCCTTTTGTATCGATCAAACAAATGACTGGGCGGCCAAATTTCTCTGCCTGTTTCATCAAACGCAATGCTTTCCGATAACCTTCAGGATGCGGCATACCGAAATTGCGCCGAACGTTCTCTTTCGTATCCTTGCCGCGCTGATGGCCGATGATTGTCACGGGCTGCCCTTCAAAACTCCCAATGCCTCCAATGATCGCCTCATCGTCTCCATAAACGCGGTCTCCGTGCAATTCAATGAAATCCTTGAACACGAGCGGCAAATAATCCAAAGTTGTCGGGCGTTCCGGATGGCGCGCCACTTGAACGCGGTCCCACGGTTTCATGTTTTCATATATTTCTTCTTCAAGCTTGGCAAAACGCTCTTCCAATGAAGTGATTTCCGAACTGAGATCGACATCCGCCGTTTTGGTGTATTCCTTCAATTCGGAAATCTTTTTTCTCAGTTCAATCAAAGGTTCTTCAAACGCCATCGTCTTCATTTTCTTTTTAGGCATGGGATCCAGCCCCTTTCACATGCAATTGCACAATCGTCGACAGCGTCTCGCGCATCTTAGAGCGGTGCACGACCGCATCAAGCTGGCCATGGTCTAGCAAAAACTCTGCCGTTTGGAAGTCTTCCGGCAATTTTTCGCGCACCGTCTGTTCGATGACGCGGCGCCCCGCAAAGCCGATCAATGCTTTTGGTTCTGCCAAGTTGATGTCGCCAACAGAAGCAAAGCTTGCAGATACGCCGCCAGTCGTCGGATGCGTCAAGATGGAGACAAACAATAAACCTTCATTCGCATGGCGTTTTAACGCGACACTTGTTTTCGCCATTTGCATGAGTGACAGTACTCCTTCTTGCATACGCGCTCCACCGCTTGCTGTAAAGATCAAAAACGGCACTTTCAATTTAGTAGCCAACTCGACAGCGCGCGTGATTTTTTCACCGACTACCGAGCCCATTGAGCCCATACGGAAATGTGAATCCATGACAGCCACAACCACTTGCTGGCCTTTGATCGAACCGGTCCCTGTGAGCACCGCTTCGTTCAATCCAGTTTTTTCACTATCGGCCTGGACTTTTTCGCTATAGCCCGGAAAGTTCAACGGGTTTTCAGATTTCAAATGATCGTCTACCGAATCAAAGCTTGAATCATCCAGCAGGTGAACAATCCGCTCATGTGCCGTCATTTTGAAATGATGGTCGCATTTCGGGCATACTTTGCCCAAGTTCTCCAATTCTTTCGTCAAAGTGATGTGCTTGCAATTCGGGCATTTCGTCATCAAGCCTTCTGGCACATCTTTTGCCGCTTTGGAAGGGATCGTCGCTTCTTTTTCATCTCGTTTTCGTTTAAATATATCGCGTATCATTGCCATTGTTCATTCTCTCCTTTGATTAAGACGCTGCTCCAGGCTTTAAAATCCCGGATGGCCGTTTCAGCATCCTGCTGCTCAATCGCCTGCAGGATATTTTTCAGCAAGGGCCTCTCTTCCGGCATAACTTCGCCATCATAAGGGTTGCCCCCATATTGTTTTAATAGGAACCAAATTTTCAGTGACAAGCGGTTGCCGGACAGCACCATCAATTCACGGACAAAGTCTTCCCTTATGAATTCATGCCCACCTAGCCGATCGCGTAAACTTTCCCATACCGGAAGTTTGGACGCATCACTTGCGCAGATGGCCTGGATTGCCGCAGTTTCGTGTATACACATTGTCTCCCGCACATCTTCCAAGGTTTTGTTATCTTGCAGAATAAAGGTCGCCAGCAATTCGACAAGCCGGTGTTTTCTTGGGTCTGCTAAAAATGTCCCTTCCCCTCGCCGGGTTTCGATAAGCCCTAGCAGTTCCAGGCTCCTGAGCGCCTCGCGGATCGTCGAACGCCCGACCGCCAGCTTTTCAGCCAGCTCCCTTTCTGAAGGGATCCGGTCGCCCGGAAGTATGTTCTGTTCCCGAATCATATCCCGCATTTCACTTACAATATTTAAATAGCGTTTAGGCTGATTCATGAAAACTCCTTCTGTTTCCATTTTTTTGAAAGTGGTCTGACCACTAATCCTTCTATACCTTACAAAAAATTTCGGCTGCCGTAAAGAAAAAACTGCATTTCTTTTTAAGAAATGCAGTCCTTTGTCGATTCTCTTATATGGATCTGGATCATTTTGTTCCTTCATAAAATGGTTTTGCAGATGATGGTCGTCTTGCCTTGGCGGGTTTCAGCTGTACCGTGGATTTCGAGCAAAGCGTCTTTGTCGAGTATTTCGTTGTATTGCGCATACTCTTTCGGGAACAGAGTAACCGATGCCACGCCCGTTTCATCCTGCAAGGTGACAAACGCCATCGCATCGCCTTTTTTCGTGCGGATGCGCCGTACGTCTTCGACCAACCCAAGCACTTCTACACGCTCACGGTCTTTTTTCTTCGGCAGCTCATTAAGCGCTGTATACGCTTTGTTGCGCTGTTCTTTTTCCCGTTCTACAGGGTGTGTGCTCAAATAAAAGCCGAGTGCTTCTTTTTCGAAGTCGAGCTTGAGCCCGTCCGGCATCGGTTCGGCTTTGGTGTATTTCGGTTTCATGAAGCTAGATCCCATGTCATCAAACAGCCCGGGGTCTTCATTCGGTTTGACCAGTTCCGCATGCTTGATCGCACTGTCAAGCGACGCAAGCAGAACGGCCCGGTCTTTTCCGAGAGTGTCCAGTGCACCGGCTTTGATGAGCGGCTCGAAAGCCTTGCGGGTGAAATGCACCGCAGATATCCGTTCGGCGATATTAAACAAGCTTTGAAAAGGCCCATCCTTTCGCGCCGTGAGAATGGCTTTGATGGCTGTTCCCGGGACGCCTTTTACAGAGCTCAGGCCAGCGCGGACCTGCTGCTCTTCCGAGGAAAAACCATGGCGGCTTCTCGCAATGCACGGAGCGGCAAGCTGGATTCCACGTTCTTTCATTTCACGCATGAACTGTGCCGTTTTCTCATTATTTCCTTGGCTATTCGATAACAGCGCAGCATAGAACTGCACGGGATAATGGGCTTTCATATAAGCCAGTTGATAGGAAATCATGCTGTAGGCGACTGCGTGGCTTTTCGGGAAGCCGTAATCGGCAAATCGCACTATCAAGTCATAGACTTCTCCCGCTTCTTTTGCGGTATAGCCTTTTGAGTCAGCTCCGCCGACAAAATGCGCTCGCTCTTCATCGAGGATTTGGCGGTTCTTTTTGCTGACGGCACGACGCAATAGATCAGCCTCGCCTAAGCTAAAGCCCGCCATTTCGGCAGCGATTTTCATGATCTGTTCCTGATAGACGATGACACCGTATGTTTCGGATAAAATCGGCTCCAGCACCGGATGGATATAGACCACCGCCTCTTCGCCATGCTTACGGCGCGCATAAAGCGGGATGAACTCCATCGGACCTGGACGATACAAAGCATTGACTGCGACAATATCGCCGAATGCGCTTGGCTTGATGAGCATTAATGCGCGCCGCATGCCCGGTGACTCCAACTGGAAAATGCCAGCTGTATCGCCTTTCGCCAGTAAGCTGTATGTTTCTTTGTCATCGAGCGGCAAGTTTCGGTAATCGATAGAGAAATTCAAATCACGTTTCAGCATGTGCGCCATATTTTCCAGAATCGTCAAATTGCGCAAGCCGAGAAAGTCCATTTTTAATAAGCCCATTGCTTCTAGTTCCTGCATCGGCCATTGGGTGATGAAAATACCGTCGTTGCCTTTTTCGATCGGCACGTAATTCACTAATGGGCCCGGGCTCAAAATGACACCGGCTGCGTGAATCGACGAGTTCCGTGGCAGGCCTTCCAGCTTCAGCGCCGCCTTGAACCAGCGTTCACGAGTTTCGTTGCCGATGATCCAGCCCTCTAGCGCTTTTGATTCGCGTAGCGCTTCCCGCAAGGTGATACCTGGACGGCTTGGAATGAGTTTTGAAATCTTTTCGAGTTCTTCAGCTTCAAAACCGAATACCCTCGCCGTGTCTCTCGCGACTGCTTTTGTGGACAAAGTGCCGAATGTGATGATTTGTGCCGTCTGCAAAGCCCCGTATTTTTTCGCAACGTATTCAACGACCTCGTGTCGACGGTGATCTGCGAAATCGATATCGATATCCGGTAAAGTGACCCGCTCCGGATTAAGGAATCGCTCGAATAGCAATCCATGGGCGAGCGGATCGACATCCGTAATGCGCAGTGCGAAGGCAACGAGCGATCCGGCAGAGGATCCACGCCCTGGGCCCGTCAAAATCCCCTTGTTTCTTGCGTAAGCCATGAAATCGGAAACGATGAGGAAATAGTCGATATAGCCCATGGCCGAGATAACGCCTAGTTCGTAATCGAGTCTCTCTGAATAGCTGTGGGTTAAATTTCCGACACGTTGTTCTAGCCCCTTTACGCATAGTGCACGAATGAGCTCGCTTTTGTCGGTACCTTCCTTCACGGGATATTTTGGCAGCAATTGACGATTTAATGGGATAGTGACACGGCAATTCATGAGCAGCTCTTGGCTGTGGTCCAGCCATTCCGGATGGTCTGAAAACCATTCCGATAATTGTACTTTTGTCGGCACGAACGCCGCTGCATGTTCAGGCTTCGGACGTTCAGGATCGCTTAACTTAAAGCCGCCCCCGATCGACCTCGCCACTTCATAGGCAAAAGCATCTTCTTGTTTGACGTAACGGCATTCCTGACTCGCCATGAATTTGAGACCGAATGTTGAACAGAATTCGGCAAATGCTTCTTCAGTCTCCTGCACGTTTCCTCCAGGCCGCTCGATGCTCGCAACTAAGCGCTCGCCGAACAAACGCGACAAGCTGCCGAGCGCTTCGCTGCGGTCTGTCAGCACCCATGCCGCATTATCGGGAATCACGCACAATAGACCATCTTGATAAGCTGCCAGCCATTTTTGCGGGATGGCTTCCACATCACGAGTCGACAAGGCACTCGTCAGCTTTAATAACATTTGGTAGCCCGTGTTGTTCTGTGCATACAACACTACAGGCAACGCGGCACCGTCAAAGTCGACGGGCACCGAAAGGCCGAGCACCCCGTGGATGCCGGCCTTTTTGCAGGCGTCCCAAAATGGCAGGACGCCGTATAATTTGGAATTGACTAAGGCTGCCGCGCTTGCGCCTTGTTCAGTAAGAACTGCAAACAGTTCTTCGAGGCGAATCGTGCTTTGCAGCGGATCAGCCGCGGTCACAATATGCGGGTAGACCATTTCAACACCTTCTTTCCTTATGCCTTCGCGCAAATTTCTTTCAGGCGCTGGATGACTCGGTCCGCTTCATTCCACGAATAAGCGACTGCGCCGGATGCCATCGGATGCCCACCGCCCCCGAATTCTTTGGCGAGCGTATTGATCACCGGTCCTTTTGACCGCAGTCGGACGCGTATTTCAGTGTCTTCTTCTATTAAAATGACCCAGGCTTTAATGCCTTTGACGTTGCCGAGCGAGCCGACCAGCAATGACGTATCTGTCGGCGTCACATCGAATTTCGCCAAAATGTCCTGTGTGATCTTCACAAAAGCTGCACCATTTTCATCAATTTGGAAATTCTGGTACATATAACCTTGCAAATGAAGCAATTTTCGATCCATCTCGTACATGCCGTTATGAAGCTCGTTGCGGTCAAAATCATATTTGATCAATTCGCCTGCTACGTCAAAGGTCTTTTGTGTTGTGCTTGGAAACAGGAAGCGCCCTGTATCGCCGATGATTCCGGCGTAAAGGAGCCTGGCACCCGCATCAGGCATCTCCCAATTTTCTTCTGTTTGCCCATATGTAAATAGTTCATAGATCATTTCAGACGAAGAACTTGCTTGTGTGTCCACTTGGCAAATATCCCCGTAATTATCATCGTTTGGATGGTGGTCGATTTTCACCAATTTTGCCCCGCTGTGATAGCGCTGGTCGTCGATGCGGTCCGTGTTCGCAGTATCCGTCACGATGACCAACGCCCCTTTGAAATCTGCATCTTCGACTGCATCCGGAAAATCAAGGAAATCCATTGTGTAGTCGTGTTCTCCAGCGGCAAGTACGCGCTTGTTCGGGTAGTTATGGCTCAGTATGTATTTCAGGCCGATTTGTGATCCATATGCATCCGGGTCGGGACGCACATGGCGGTGGATGATGATGGTATCGTATTGTTTAATTGTGTCGATGATTTGACTATACATTGCTTCAATCCTCCAGTGGACAGGGAAATCCATTCGCATTTTCTGATCATCCCCATTACAATGGAAATAGATTTGCATAACAGGAGGTTCCCCATGCTCATATTTGTATTTTTAATTATCATTTCCGCTGCATTTTATCTTTACTATAAAACAAAACAGATCCGCACGCGTCTGCCGGTGCGAAAAAACTGGTACGCCAGCCGCGCACAAATCGCGCTCGGCAGTTTCATCACCTTTTTTGGCATCAACCAGCTGTTTATATTCCAAACGGTCGTCACTTATATCATTGCCGGCATCTTTATCATTCTTGGCTTGGCGCTGATTGTCCATAATTTCAAGGCCAACCGTCATTACCAGGCGTTTCTCGATGAAGAAACCCGCTTGAACCCATAAAACAGCCCCTCCCTTGCGGAGAGGTTGTTTTTTTTGGCCGATTATTCCACTGTCCTGCCAAAGCAGTGCACCTTAACGGTCGAGCAATTGGAAAGTGAGCATCGCCTTGCCGATCACTTGCTGTTCATACAACACTTCGACATCGACTTTTGCTGATTTGCGGCTGATATCCAGGATTGTCGGACGGATGAGCAATGACGCGTCCAGCTGCACCGGTTTCAGGAAATAGACAGTGAGGTTTTCCAGCACGCTGTCTTTGCGGTTTTTTGTTTTCAATGCCGTGGCTGCCGCTTCTGTCAGCACCATCGTGTAAGCGCCATACGACAGCGAGCCGTATGCGTTGGTCATTTGGGGAGTGACACGGAATTCGAGGCTGAGCTTGTCTTCTTGTACTTGGTTCAATTGGCTTTTGATGATGTCGTCGATAGTCTCGCCTTGCTGCGGCTGGCGCTGGGCTGTTTGGATCGCTTTCAAGACGTCCTGACGGCTGATGATGCCCATTAAATTATGATGGTCGTCAGTGATCGGCAGCAAATCGATGCCTTCCCAAATCATTCGGTGCCCTGCGGCTGCGACACTCGTCTGCAGCGAAACAGTGATCGGGTCCTTGGTCATCACTTTATCGATCAATTCCGTATCTGAAGCACCGATAATATCCCGCGAGGTGACGATCCCGACTAGCCTGCCACTGCCGTCGACAACTGGAAATCCGCCATGCGTCGTTTCATTATTCAGCTCATTATAGCGGCTGATTGGATCTTTCACGTGTAGAAAATGCGTGTTCTCCAGCGGGATTAAAATGTCCTCGATGAGCAGAATCTCTTTTTTGATCAATTGGTCGTAAATCGCCCGGTTGATCATCGTCGCCACCGTGAACGTGTCGTAGCTTGTAGAAATGACCGGCAATTCCAATTCATCTGCCAGCTTTTTGACTTGCTCAGAAGCATCAAAACCTCCTGTCACAAGAACTGCTGCCCCTGCCTGCAAAGCATATTCATGGGCTTTGTAGCGGTTGCCGACAATTAACAAATTGCCCGCTTCGGTATAGCGCATCATGTCTTCAAGCTGCATCGCCCCGATGACGAATTTGTTCAATGATTTATGGAGCCCGGCACGCCCGCCGAGCACTTGGCCGTCGACGACTTTAACGATTTCGGCATACGTCAGCCGTTCGATATTTTCTTTTTTCTTGCGCTCGATGCGGATGGTGCCAACCCGTTCGATCGTCGAAACCAGCCGCTTGTTTTCCGCTTCTTTAATGGCCCGGTAAGCGGTGCCTTCTGATACTTGAAGCTCTTTGGCAATCCGGCGAACGGAGATTTTCTCTCCCACAGCCAAAGTCTCGATATAGTCCAAAATCTGTTCGTGTTTCGTCGCCATTGTTTCACCAATCTTTCTGCTATCCTCTATCCCTTAGTTTAGCATAATCCGAATGGAAGTCGACAATCCGGCAAGCAGCCTTTAGAAACTATACCTACACTTGAGACAATAAAAAAACAGGCAAGAGAGATCCTCCTCCCTTGCCTGCATTCATCAATCGATTTTATAAGTCAATGCTGTCTCCAGGCTCCATGATCTGGACTTCCGCCTGCTTGACTGCTTGCTTGAATTGTTCAGGGTCCTGCTTGATCGGCGGGAAAGTGTTGTAATGAATTGGCACCGCCGTCTTCGGATTGATCAGCTCGACGGCATAAGCCGCATCTTCTGGCCCCATCGTGAAGAAATCACCAATCGGAACAAACGCTAAGTCGATGGAATGGCGTTTGCCGATGATTTCCATGTCGCCGAACACTTCCGTATCGCCGGCGTGATAAACCGTCTTCCCTTCCGCTTCAAAGAGGATTCCAGCTGGCATGCCGCCGTAGATGACTTCCCCGTCTTCTGCTGTATAAGACGAGCTATGAAACGCTTTGGTGAATTTCACTTTGCCAAAATCGAATTCTTTGGCGCCGCCAAGGTTCATGCCGACTGCATCCAGTCCTTGTCCGCTTAAGTAGTTTGCCAGCTCCACAGGTGCCACGACGACTGCACCGCTTGATTTGGCGATATCCACTGTATCGCCGACATGGTCATTATGCGCATGAGTCAGCAGGATCGCATCCGGCTTTTCTTCGCTTGCTGTTAAGTCCGTCAATTCGTTTCCGGTAATGAACGGATCGATAAGGATCGTTTTGCCCCCGGTCTGTATCTTTACAACTGAATGGCCGTGAAATGAGATTTTCATGATATCCCTCCAATAGAGTTTTGAGTCGTTGCTTTCTGCTGTTTTATACCCTGATTTTTGATATGCTACACATGAAGGGGAGGAATACATATGACCAAATTAGCCAACTTAAAAAAATATTTAAAGCAGCAGCAACTCGATGCGGCGCTCATTACCGACCCGCATAACATCTTCTATTTGACCGGCTTCAATAGCGATCCGAAAGAGCGCTTGCTCGCCGTTATGGTGTTTGCTGAAGCAGAGCCGTTCCTCATCTGCCCGGCAATGGAAGCGTCTGATGCCAAAGCAGCCGGCTGGACTGGCGAAATCGCGGGGCATGCTGATACGCAAGACGCAATGCAAGTGCTGTACGAAACAGCAGCCACGCGGAATGTGCCCCTAAAGCGCATCGCTATTGAAAAAGCACATATGAACGTCGAGCGCTATGATGCGATCAACCATTATTTCCAGTCGCCAGAAATCCAGTCGATTGATGGACAAATGAACGCCATGCGCGTCATTAAAGACGAGGCCGAACTCGATATCCTGCGACACGCTGCCTCTCTTGCGGATTATGCCATCGAAGTGGCGGCTGACGTGATGCAAGAAGGAATGACGGAAATTGAATTGATGACTGAAATCGAAACGGCGTTGAAAAAACGCGGAATCACCCATATGTCGTTCGATACCACTGTCCTAACAGGGCCAAAAGCCGCTTCACCGCACGGCAAAACAGGGCAACGCAAAATTGAACGCGGCGATCTTGTGCTGATGGATCTCGGCGTTATTTTTGAAGGGTATTGCTCAGACATCACCCGGACGCTGGCTTTTGGCGAACCGAGCGAGCAAGCGAAAGAAGTATACGATATCGTTAAGCGTGCTGAACAAGCGGCACTTGATGCGGTACGTCCTGGCGTGACAGCCGCTGAGCTTGATGGGATTGCCCGCAAGACCATCGAAGACGCAGGCTACGGGGAATATTTCACGCATCGCCTTGGCCATGGCCTCGGAATTTCTGTCCATGAATTCCCGTCCATCCACGGAGGCAACAATATGCCGCTCGAAGCGGGAATGGTCTTTACGATCGAACCTGGCATTTATGTTGCAGATCAAGTCGGCGTTCGCATTGAAGACGACCTCGTCGTTACCGAAAATGGCTATGAAGTATTGACCAAATACCCGAAAGAACTGACGGTCATCACTCGATAAAAAAAAAAGCTGTCCCGAAAATCCGTATGATGGATTTTTCTGGGACAGCTCTTTTCTAAAAATTATTGCAGCAATTCGTCGACTGATTTGTATTCAAGGCCTTGATCGTCGGCTACAGCTTTATACGTGACAAAGCCATCCATCGTGTTGACGCCTTTTTTCAATGCTTCGTTGTCGAGGACTGCTTGCTTGAGTCCTTTATTGGCGATTTGTACTGCGTAAGGGACCGTCACATTCGTCAAGCCGATCGTTGATGTGCGTGGAACTGCACCCGGCATGTTCGCAACAGCGTAATGAACGACATCGTGCTTCACATAAGTCGGGGCATCGTGAGTCGTGATACGGTCGCTTGTCTCGAAGATACCGCCTTGATCGATTGCGATATCAACCACGACTGAACCTGGCTTCATTGACTTGATCATGTCTTCCGTGATCAATTTCGGTGCTTTCGCTCCCGGAATCAATACCGCGCCAATGACTAGATCCGAATTTTTAACCGATTGTGCAATGTTAAGCGGATTAGAAACCAATGTTTGCACATCTTTGCCGAACAGGTCGTCCAATTGGCGCAAGCGTTCTGGGTTCAAGTCAAGGATCGTTACGTCAGCGCCCATTCCGATCGCCACTTTCGCAGCGTTCGTTCCAGCGACGCCACCGCCGACGATTGTCACTTTACCGCGTGAAACGCCAGGGATGCCGCCAAGCAGGATGCCGCCGCCACCGTGGATTTTCTCCAGGAACTGAGCACCAATCTGTGTCGACATGCGACCAGCTACTTCACTCATCGGCGTAAGGAGCGGCAAGGAGTTATTTGGAAGTTGAACCGTTTCATATGCTACACCTGTCACTTTCGACTCGAGCAAAGCATTCGTCAATTCCACTTCCGGCGCCAAATGCAAGTAAGTGAAAAGCACTTGGCCTTCACGGAAATGCTTGTACTCGCTAGCTACCGGCTCTTTTACTTTCATGACCATATCCTGTGCCCACGCTTGGTCAGCATCAGCAACGATGACCGCGCCAGCTGCTTCGTAATCGGCATCTGTAAAGCCCGATCCGAGCCCTGCACCGGATTGGATGGAAACTTCATGGCCGAAAAGTGCCAAGTTCACTACTCCCGCTGGCGTCATTGCCACTCGGTTTTCATTGTTCTTAACTTCTGTAGGTACCCCAATACGCATTACAAAACCCTCCATTATATTGTGTCTGAAATAATAAAATGAACCAAACTATCAGTATTTGAAACCACATCCATTCTAACAGATTCTGTTTGATATTGCTCCATTAATTTGTCTTTTCAAAAGATAATTTTTGCCACCTCTAAACCCACTATCATTCGCGCTGGCAGAAGAAGGAAAGATATTTCGAAATAGTGAATGAAAAGAAATCACAAATAAATCAATAAATTTCATTGTTAAAGAAGGAACAATTTGCCTATGCCTCGAAAGTTACAGTATAGACAAAGGAGGAATGTACAGATGACATTAAAGTATAATCAAATCATGGTAGCAGTCGACGGATCGAAAGAAGCGGAATGGGCTTTTAAAAAGTCCATTGGAATCGCAACACGCAACCACGCAACGCTGAATCTGGTCAACGTGATCGATACGCGTTCGTTCGCTGCAATTGAAGCATATGACCGTTCGATTGCTGACCGTGCCCAGAAATTCGCTGAAGACTTGCTCGGGGATTATAAAAAAGAAGCCGAAGCCGGCGGTGTTGAAAAGGTCAATATCGTGGTCGATTACGGTTCCCCTAAGACAATGATTCCGCGTGAACTTGCCGAAAGAGTCGAAGCCGACTTAATCATCTGCGGCGCGACCGGTTTGAATGCAGTCGAACGCTTCCTCATCGGCAGTGTGTCAGAACATATCGTCCGCTCTTCAAAATGTGATGTGCTTGTGGTCCGTACAGACGAAGCACAAAGCGATGCACCAGACGATTATTATTCGGAAGAACGTTCCGGAAAACCTGAATAACACATACAAAAGCACGCGGCATCCCAGCCGCGTGCTTTTGTATGTGTTATGGCTTCACTTTAATGACAATTTTCCCTCTAGCATGATGGGATTCGCTTAACTCATGCGCTTCCCGCACGCCTTCTTCTGTCAACGGATAGATATGGCCGACTTCCGGCTTCACTTCGCCGCTGACAAACAGATCACCTAGTTTCTTCAATTGCTGGCCATTCGGCTCGAGCCAGAAACTGCTGACCTTGATGCCGAGTTTGTCCGCTTTTTCCTCATCAGGCTGTCCGGCGATACTGACTAGCCTGCCGCCGCGCTTCAAGACGCCGTAACTTTTTTCGAGCGTTTCACCGCCCATTGTATCCAACACGAAATCAAAGTTTTCCAGCACTTCCGAGAAATCTTCTTCGCGGTAATCGATGACACGATTCGCCCCGAGAGAAGTGACGAGTTCGTCATTTTTATCGCTCGCAGTCGTCGCAACATAGCAGCCGATGCTGTTAGCAATCTGGATCGCCATGCTTCCAACGCCGCCAGCACCTGCATGGATCAGCACTTTATCGCCTTTTTTGATATGCCCAATCTCCACAAGGCATTGCCAGGCAGTTAGCCCTGTCAATGGAATCGCTGCGCCTTCCTCGAAAGTCATGCTTTCCGGCATGCGTGCCAACAGATTTTCATCGACCGGCACAAATTCAGCATATGTTCCTTGCCGCGTTGTATCGGGACGCGCAAAAACCCGATCGCCTGGATGGTAATGCTTGACCCCATCGCCTACTTCTTTGACGACTCCTGCAACGTCCCATCCGAGAATGATCGGGAACTCCCATGGCAGCATTTCTTTCAAATAGCCTTCTCTCAGTTTCCAATCAATCGGATTGATTGAAGTTGCGTGGACTTCCACCAACACTTGATGCGCTGAAATGGCTGGCGTTTCCACTTCACGTTCTTTCAGTTGCTCTTTTCCTCCATACTGGTCAATGACGATTGCTTTCATCTGCACCCACTCCTCCCTTTTACCAACTATATACCCTGACACCATTTTGCTACACCTGAAAAAACACAGGAACTTGCCTAATTATGCTATTATGGTAACTGTTTCATAAAAGAGGTTCGCAAACTCCCTCTCTAAAAAACTAAGGAGCTGTATATGAATGAAAAATGAAAAAGCAGTCGTTGTTTTCAGCGGCGGGCAAGACAGTACAACTTGCCTATTTTGGGCGTTGGAACAATTCAGCGAAGTGCTCGCCGTCACTTTTGATTACGGCCAGCGCCATGCGCAGGAAATCGACCACGCAAAACGCATTGCCAAGACGCTCGGTGTAAGCTTGCAGGTGCTCGATATGGGGCTCATCAACCAATTATCCGCCAATGCTTTGACGCGTGATTCGATCGAAGTAGAAGAACAAAAAGATGGCCCTCCTTCCACATTCGTTCCCGGCCGCAATTTATTGTTCCTGTCTTTTGCGGCGATTTACGCCGATGCATTCGGCGCACGCCACCTCGTGACCGGCGTCAGCGAAACGGATTTCAGCGGTTATCCGGATTGCCGGGATACCTTTATCCGTTCACTCAATGTCACGCTCAACTTATCGATGGACAAGCAATTCGTCATCCATACGCCGCTTATGTGGCTCGATAAGGCAGGTGTCTGGGAATTATCCGACCAGCTTGGCGCATTCGAGTTCGTCCAGACCGAAACCTTGACCTGCTACCATGGCATTCCAGCCACAGGCTGCGGGACATGCCCATCTTGCGTGCTGCGAAATGAAGGCTTGCAGACGTATTTGTCCCAAAAGGCAGGTGCGAACTCTTGATGCAGCAATTTTACCCATCTGTTCCGCATCCCTATAGCTTTGAGTTGAATAAAGATATGCATTTTTCCGCGGCGCATTATATCCCTGCTGACGAAGCAGGCAAATGCGCGAAAATGCATGGCCATACCTATCACTTAAATATTACGATTGCTGGCGATCGATTGAACCGCACCGGTTTTCTCATCGACTTTAAGCAATTGAAAGATTTGATCCATAAACGCTACGACCATAGTGTATTGAATGACCATCCCGAATTCACCGATACATTTCCAACAACTGAGCAACTGGCACAGCAAATACACGAGCTGGTCCAGGAGACGCTCGACCGTTCGGATAACCAGCCGAAATGCATTCAAGTCATCGTCCGGGAAACCCCGACAAGCTATGTCATCTACCGGCCGAAAGAGGTGTCTTAATGAAGATCCCTGTAATGGAAGTATTCGGTCCGACGATCCAAGGCGAAGGCATGGTCATGGGCCAGAAGACGATGTTCGTGCGTACCGCCGGCTGTGATTATTCTTGTTCATGGTGCGATTCTAAATTCACTTGGGACGGCACCGGTAAAAGCGTCATGATGACGGCACATGACATCGCCCAGCAGCTTGAGGAGCTGGGAAAAGATGCTTTTTCACATGTCACCATTTCCGGAGGCAACCCGGCACTCCATAAAGGCATCGCAGAACTGGTCGCGTTATGCCAAGAAAAAGGCTGGCGCACCGCTGTCGAAACGCAAGGCAGCATCTGGCAGGACTGGCTGTTGGAAATAAATGAAGTCACCGTCTCCCCGAAGCCTCCGAGTTCAGGCATGATTTTAGACTACTCCAAGCTCGATGCGATGCTCGGCAAGCTGTCTTCATCTCAAGCCAGCCTGAAAGTCGTTGTCTTCGATGATTCCGATTTCTTTTTCGCAGAACAGCTGCACTTGCGCTATCCAGCATTCCCGTTCTTTTTGCAAGTCGGAAATGATGACACGCAGACGACCGAAGACGAAAAGCTGGTCCATCATCTGCTCGAGCGCTATCAATGGCTCATTGATAGGCATTTAGTTTCCGCCCCTCTCAACGATGCCAAAGTGCTGCCACAGCTCCATACATTGTTATGGGGCAATAAGCGCGGCGTGTAAATATAAAACTGGCCATTCCCTCAATATTTGGGGAATGGCCGGTTTTTATTTTAATGATTTTAAAACTGAAAAAATCAGGCTTTTTTTACAAACTCTGATTTCAACTGCATCGCACCATAGCCCTCGATTTTGCAATCGATATTATGGTCTCCGTCCACAAGCCGGATACTTTTGACTTTCGTGCCGATTTTCAAAGTATTGGAACTGCCTTTCACTTTCAAATCTTTGATGACCGTAACAGCATCTCCATCTTGCAAAATATTCCCAACAGCATCGCGCACCATTTCTTCTTGCTGCTGGTCAGCCGGGTTCCATTCATGTGCACATTCCGGACAGACAACCATTCCTGCATCTTCATACGTATACTCACAACCGCAATTCGGGCAATTCGGCAACTCCATCATCTATCTACTCATCTCCCATAATTCACGATGCTTCTTGCACCGACAGATGCTTTTAGTATACCAAAGCATGGTGCAGCGCGTTGGCCCATTTTCACTTGACCACCAGCACCGGGCATTTTGCGTGGTTAACGACTTTATGGCTGACACTGCCGAGCATCACTTCACGGATCGGCGACAATCCGCGGCTGCCGAGAACAACAAGATCGTACGCCTTTTCCTCAGTCATCTTGACAATGGCAGGGCCCGGAATGCCATGCAGCACTTCGATTTGGTGGAATATTTTTTCTCTGTCCAGCATCTCTGCCACCGGCTGGATTTTCTTCCGCCTAGCCAAATCAAATTCCATTGACGATGCATCGTGGATCACTTCATTTTCATCTTCCCTATAGTCCGATACATAGACAACCGTCACTTCCGACCCATCAACCAAACTAGCGATTTTCACCGCTTCTCTGGCTGCACGGATCGAGTTTTCCGACCCATCGACAGCCAATAGGATGTGCTGATACATACTCCCACTCCTTTCAAACTGATCGTTCTCTTGTCTCTTTACGCTATTCGCCGTTCGCTTGAAAGTTCCTGCCTTTTTCCAGAAACGAAAAAACCAGCCCTATCCGGATAGGGCCGGCTTGCGTCATGATTTGTTTTCTTTGAACCATCCATTAACTTGCGTGAAGAATTTCGCCATTGTCTCTGGCTTCGACATATTCGGGACGCGCGCTAGGAGCACTTCTTTCGGTGCTTTCAAGCCGTCCTTCTTCTTCTGCAACACCAAAACGGCTTTTGCATGCTGGGCGTTTTTGAAGATGTTTTCCGGCAGCTCCATCACAGCCTGGATATGCGCCTGCTGTTTCAAGAAGCTGTGCAATTGCCCGGCAAGCGGCGACTCGAAGATGTTCCGTGGAATGACAAAGAACAAATACCCGCCTTCTTTCGTATGCTTCAAAGATTGCTCAATGAACAGGTGATGGGCATAGGACATGCCTTCTTCCGCTTTCAAGTCATAATTCGAGGCAGTCGCTTCGTCCGGGTAATAACCGACCGGCAAATCGGAAACGACGCAATCGACCGGATCGATCAATAGCGGCTGCAAGGCATCCTGCAGATAAAAGGTCACTGGCTGCTCGATCAAATTGCCGATATTCGAAGCCAGGCGAATCAACAGATCATCCAGTTCGACAGCTGTCCCGCTCATGCGGCCGTCCAAATAATTCATTACCGTAAACAGCAGATTGCCCGTTCCCGCCGCAGGATCCAGAACCGTCGCTTGCTGCTCCTTGACAAATAGCTCCACCAAATAGCCAATCAACAAACCGAGAGCGTCCGGCGTCATTTGATGATGGGGCTGGACATGTTCTTTCATGCCTTTTAAAATCGACAGCTGGATCGCTTTTCGCATATCTTCTTTTGTTGCCCCTGCCGCAATGGTCAGTTGACCATCCAGCCAACGCTCGGTCGTCGTCAGCAAACTTTCTAGATAGGAAGATTCTTCCTGTTTTTGGATCGACACCGTTTCATTGTCGATTGCCGTGAAAATGCTTTCCATCGATGAATTCATAAATCTCCGTCCTCAATAAGGAAACCCACTCAGCAAGAGTGGGTTTCCTGGTATTAGTTTGTCAGCGCTTTGACTGCTTCGAGTGCTTTGTCGTAATCCGGGTGATCGGTGCCTTCTGCCACGTATTCCACATATGCCACTTTTCCGTCTTTGTCGATAACGAAAATTGAACGAGCCAATAACCGCAGCTCCTGCATCGTCAAGCCGTACGCTTCACCGAACGAAAGGTCGCGGTGGTCGGACAATGTCGTAATCGAGTCTACACCGTTAATTTCTGTCCAGCGCTTTTGCGCGAATGGCAAGTCGCAGGAAACCGTCAAGACTTCGACGTCTTCTCCTAATGATGCTGCTTCTTCGCTGAAGCGTTTTGTCTGATCGGAACATACTCCTGTATCAAGTGACGGAACGACACTGACCAAAAGCACTTTGCCTTTGAAATCATGTAAGGTCTTCGGTTCGAGGCTGTTCGATAACGCCGTGAAATCCGGTGCCTGATCGCCCACTTTCACTTCATTGCCTGGCAATGTTACAGGGTTTTGCTTGAATGTGATTTGTACCAAATTGCAACGCCTCCCTTTCAGATTACCCTTATCATACTAAATGCTTTCACTCTCTTGCAACTGAGACCCTTCCAGTCGTTTTCTCGCCATCTGCTGTTTGCGGTAAGATTCCTCGTGGACAACGGTCGTATCCGCGATGAAATCATGTACACCTTGCTTGAGCGGCGTAAAGCCGACAATCCAGTACAGCGGCAAAATCGTCACCGAAATAAAGCGGCCGATCCATTCGCGGAACAATAAAGTGGACCATGATAAACGATCCGTCTTCAGTGAAACGACGCGCAGGCCGAAAATCATCTTGCCTACCGTTTGTGCGAAAAATTTGGTCATCAACACAAAATAACCGTAAAAGACAATCGCAGTCAAGATCGCATAAGGCGCATACCATGCCGTTTCAGACGTGTCCCACCCGAACAGCGCAAACAGCGGGCGGATCAAAATAGATGAAACGGCCGAAATGACCAGGATATCGATCAAATACGCCCAGAAGCGCATCCAGAAACCAGCCGGCTTTCGTTCATAAAAAAGGACTCTATCGTTTTCCGGCCGGACCGGCGGAGTTGCAGCCGCTCTCTCCGCCGCATCATTATTGACGTGATCAGTCATGCTTCTCCACCTCCTTAGTTTTCACCGTATAGATACATCATGCGCGGACCGCTGTTTTGGGACAGCATATCCGAGATGAACTTCGTTTCCATGTCCATGCCGAAAAGTGATCCGGCCTTCATCGCGAATAGTGAAGACCAGTTATCGCCAGCACCATACTCGAAGACTTCGCCATCCGCTAAATCGAAATCGTCGCGCATCGCCTGAATGACATCTTCTTCAAAACCGAAATCGTCCGCAAGGTTCGCTTCAACTGCTTGGCGGCCGTTCATGATGCGGCCGTCTGCGTATTCCTTCACTTCCGCTTCGGTCATATCGCGTCCTTCTTCAATAACATCAACAAATTCCTCATAGGAACTGTCGAGCATATCCTGCAAAAGCTGACGCTCGTCATCTGTCATTTCACGCGTCGGACTCATGATGTCTTTGTACGGTCCCGATTTGATTGTGACGAAATCCACACCGTAACGTTCTGCCAATTCGCCATAATTGACACTTTGCATAATTACGCCAATCGATCCTGTCAATGTCTCTTCGCTGACAAAGATCTTTTCAGCTGGCGCAGCGATATAATAACCGCCTGATGCAGCCATGGCCCCCATCGAAACGTAAAGCGGCTTGCCGGTTTCTTCCTGGATTTCCGTAATCTTATCGTGAATTTGTGCAGACTCAACGACGCCTCCACCTGGTGAATTGACTTTCAAGACAACACCTTTAACACTGCTGTCTTCTTTAACGGCTTGCAATTGTTCCATGAACAAATCGTGGTTATAACCGGCAGCTCCAAAAACGGAAGCTTCTCCCGTATCTTGGATCGCCCCGTCCACATTCAACACGGCAATCCGGTTGGAAGCATCGCCTGATTCTACCACTTGTTCACTTAAAGCCGTCTGTTCCATGCCTGTCCAATCATCTAATCCTGAAGTAAAGTCTGATTGCAGCACTGAAAAAGCCGAGTTAATCACTAGAGATATTCCCAACAAAGCAGCAGCGGCCACCAAGGCAATCCATCGTTTTGTGTTCATCATATTTCAGTTCCCTCCTTAAGTATTCCATTTAACTATACGCACCAGCATTTAAAATGTTTCACTTTCCGCCGAATTCAGCACCAACTAAATGGCGGTTCTTTCTTGTCCGCCTCGCCTCTATGATTTTCGAGCCGGTAAAGAGGATCAAAGCACTCCAAATAAACGAGAATGAAATGACCGAAATCACGCCGAACTCTTCCCCGTAGAGAAAAACGCCAATCAACAGCATCAAACTCGGAGCAATGTATTGAAGAAAGCCGATCATATACAGCGGAATGAGCGGTGCTCCCATGGCAAATAATAGCAGCGGCAAGGCGGTGAGGAACCCACTGAGAATGACGAGCAAATCGGTCGGCACGCCGCTATGCAAAAACGCTGCGCGGTCGATTGAAAACAAATAGACGTAATAGGCGGTCGCAAACGGCAACACGAACAGCGTCTCGATCGCCAGCCCCCTTAACGCATTTAATTGGATGGTCTTCTTGATCAATCCATAGAACGCAAAGCTGAATGCCATGCCGAGCGCAAGCCATGGCAGCGTTCCATAGGAGATCGTGATGACCGTCACGCCGATTGCGGCAAGCACGAACGCAATTTTCACGGCCGGCGACAGCTTTTCCTTTAAAAAGAACGAGCCAAGCAGCACAGAAATCAGTGGATTAATGTAATAACCGAGGCTCGTTTCGACAATCTGGTCATTGGTCACGGCATAAATATAGAAAAACCAGTTGGCCGAAATTAGGAATGAAGCGAGCATAAGCAGGAAGAACGTTTTCTTCGATTTCCACAAAGACTTGATATCCTCCACAAAGCGCTTGCCGCCTCCTGTCAGAACGATAAAGCCGAGCGTCAGCCAAAACGCCCAAAAAATTCGGCCGGCCAATAATTCATCGGCGGGCACATGGTCGACTTGCTTCCAGAAAATCGGGAGGAACCCCCAAATCGTATAAGTTAAAATCGTCAGCAATGTACCTTTTTTCTCATCAGTCATCTTCGCATCGCGCACCATTCTTGAAATATTTTTGTTTACGAAATAATAGCCCCATTATATGCCTGCTCTATTGGAAAGTAAATACAGCAAAAGCCCCCGGTATGAGCGGGGGCTTTTGGAAAACTTATTATTTTTTTGCGTTTTCGGCTTGCCGCAGTTCGACGCGGCGGATCTTGCCGGATGCCGTTTTCGGCAACTCCGTGCGGAAATCGATTGCTCTCGGATATTTATAAGGGGCCGTCAATTCCTTGACGTGGTTTTGAAGTTCCTTAATAAGCGCTTCTCCGCCTTCATGGCCTTCAGTCAAAACGATGAACGCTTTCACAATCGTCCCGCGGATTTCATCTGGTGAACCAACGACAGCGCATTCCTGTACGGCAGGGTGCTTAACGAGTGCATCTTCAACTTCGAACGGCCCGATTGTGTAGCCTGAGGAAATAATGATGTCATCGCCTCGTCCTTCAAACCAGAAAAATCCGTCTTCGTCTTTTAACGCTTTGTCACCCGTCACATAATAATCCCCTCGGAACTGCATTTGCGTCCGCTCTGCGTCTTTAAAATATTCCTTAAAGAGTGCCGGTGTCTCGACGTGTACAGCGATGTCCCCGACTTCTCCAACTGGACAAGGCTCTCCGTTATCGTCGATGATTTCCACACGGTTGCCGGGCGTCGGTTTGCCCATCGAACCCGTGCGCCCTGCTGTGCCTTTCATCGTTCCGACGAGTAAAGTGTTCTCAGTCTGCCCATAGCCGTCTCGCACATCCAACTTGAAATGCTTCCGGAACACATCGATCACTTCGGCATTCAATGGCTCTCCGGCCGAAACGGCACTGTGGAGCGATCTTAAATCATACTTCGCCAAATCTTTTTGCTTCGCCATCAGACGGTATTCTGTCGGCGTGCAACACAGCACGTTGATTTTTCGTTGTTCCAGTAACTCCAAATATACTGCTGGGTCGAATTTGCCGTTGTAGACAAACGCCGTCGCCCCGCTTCCGAGCGTCGCAAGAAACGGGCTCCAAATCCATTTTTGCCAGCCCGGGCTTGCTGTTGCCCAGACCAGATCCCCCGTTTTTGCCCCAAGCCAATGCTCCGCTGAAGTGCGTAAATGTGCATAAGCCCAGCCATGGCTATGGACGACGCCTTTTGGATTCCCTGTTGTCCCTGATGTATATGAAAGAAATGCCATATCATCATTTTTGGTCGGCGCCGCGCTGTAAATATCAGATGCTGAAGCCATTTCGTTCGTCAACGAAATCCAGGAATTCGATCCTTGGCCAATGACGAAATTTGTCAGCGCATCCATTTCCGCGACTCCTTCGAATTGGCCCAGAAACGGCTCATACGCAATGACCGCTTTGGCTTCGCTATGGTTCAGGCGGTAAGAAATGTCTTTCGCACGCAGCATTTCGGAACTCGGAATGACGACAAGCCCTGCTTTCAAAGCGCCGGTGTACACGACATAGGCTTCAATGAGACGAGGTACCATAACCAAGACGACATCGCCTTTTTTTAATCCTGCCGCTTCGAAGCTATTAGCTGCCCGGTTCGCCTGTTGGATCAATTCATCATATGTAAGTTCTTTCTTTTCCCCTTGGTCATTCTCCCATACAATCGCTTTGCGCCCATCTCCCTTCGCAAAACGTTCGAATTCTTCCACCAAATTATAGTTTTCAGGTGCCAGCAATTGTTCTCGTTTCATCCCAATCTCCCCTTTGCCAATAAACTAATATTATTCTTATATTATTATACAGCAGATATTTAATTATTCAAAATAATTACTCAAAACGAATCGATCGTAAATACTTCCCAATTGTCTGGCTCAAGCATTTTGATTGCAGTGACTTTTTTTAAAAGCCACTATCAACATTCTAATGGATTGTTCTAATAGAATAACGAATTTCCTCCCATAACAAAAGTCCGGCCGAGAACAAACTTGTTCTCGGCCGGGCTTTTCTAGTGAATCGGATTACAGCAAGTCTTCGAAACGCTGTTGTTTATTTCTTGGGAATTCAATGATCTCACGCGCTTCCACCGCTTGATCGATCATCTCATCGAATGATACAAAACTCTCGTAATGTTCCACTTTATCCGTTTTTGGTTTCGTTTTCGGATTGGCCGGCGTGAAAATCGTACAGCAATCCTCATATGGCCGAATGGAAATATCGTATGTGCCGATGGCTTGTGCCGTTTCGATGATTTCCAGTTTGTCCTGTGCGATCAAGGGGCGCAAAATCGGCGTTGTCGTCACAGCGTTAATCGCCTGCAAACTTTCAAGCGTCTGGCTGGCGACTTGGCCAAGGCTTTCGCCGGTGATGATTGCTTTAGCGTCCGTTTTTGCACGCACCGCATCCGCTATGCGCATCATCATGCGGCGCGTGGATGTCATGGTGATATTGTCAGGCACTTGTTTGTGGACTTCCTGCTGGATTTCTGTGAATGGAATGATGTGCAAAGTGACAGGAGACCCGAAGCCGCTCAATTTCTCCGCGAGATCGAGCACTTTCTCTTTGGCGCGCTCTGTCGTAAACGGCGGGCTGAAGAAATGGATCAGTTCAAGTCTTACCCCTCGCTTGAGCATATGATATCCAGCAACAGGGCTATCAATCCCACCTGATAGCATCAATAGCGCCCTGCCGCCTGCTCCAATCGGCAAGCCGGCTGCGCCTTGGATCGTTTCAGCCATCATATAAGCGGCGTCTTGACGGATTTCGACATTCAAGTCGATATCCGGGTTTTTCATCGCGACTGTCAGTTCGGGTGTATTTCCGAGTACATATCCCCCTATCGCGCGCATGATTTCCGGTTTTTCGTAAGGGAATTCTTTATTTGGCCTTTTGACGGAAACTTTAAAGCTCTTATCTTTAGTATCCATCTTGCTGACGATTGACAAAGCAGTATGCTTCATCTCATCCAATTCCAGGCTGGTCTGTGTCACAGGGCTGAACGACTGGATGCCGAACACATAAGGAAGGCGTGTCAAAATGTCTTCCATCCCTTGTTCATCGTCGCAGAACAAGAACATGCGGTCACGTTCTGCTTTGATGCGCAAAGTCGGCGTGCCTGCGAATAAAGTCTGGATATTATTGCGGAGCCTTGAGATGAATGATTTTCGGTTGCGGCCTTTTGTCGACAGCTCACCGTAGCGGATAAGAATTTGGTTGGTTTTCATGATGGTTCGACTCCTTTGATCAATTGATGCGCTTTATGGAAACGTTTCTTCAATTCGGTGATGTCTTCATGGGTGGTCATAGCGCCAAAGCTGATGCGGATCGTGCCTTCACGGTATTCACGCGGCAAGCCGATTGCTTCGATGACGTGGCTTGCCTGCTTATTCTTGGAAGAACAGGCGCTCGAAGTGGAAACGATGACGCCTTCCTGCTGTAAGGCACCGACCAAAGTCTCCCCGCGCACATCCTTGATCGCCACGGCTAGGATATGCGGCGCGGCACTGGATTCGCTGATGATGTAAATGTCTTTGTATCCAGAGAAAAAGCTGCGCAATTCCGCATTCCATTCTAGATGATCAGGGTTTGGTGTTGCAAGGCGCAATGCTTTTGCCAGTGCTGCAGCGTTTGGAACCGACACTGTCCCGCTGCGAAGCCCGCCTTCTTGGCCGCCCCCGAACAGGATGGGTTCAAGTTCCCCTTTATTGACGGCCAAAATTCCGCTGTTCTTCAATCCATGAAGCTTGTGTGCAGAGATAGTCAATAAATCTGGAATCTGCTGCTCGCTTAGTGGCAGTTTACCAGCACCTTGCACGGCATCTACATGAAACAGCGCGCGGTGGTTTTTAAGCATGCGCCGAATAGCTGCCAATGGATGGATCGTGCCGATTTCGTTGTTGACCTGCATCAGGCTCACCAAAATCGTATCATCCCGAAGTGCCTGCTTCAGCTCAGTGAGATCGATCGCTCCTTTCCGGTCGACTGGAAGCAGGGTGATTTCAAATCCTTCTTTTTCAAGTTGCTTTAACGGTTCCAGAACCGAGGGGTGTTCAGTTTTGCACGAAATGATGTGGCGCCCTTTTTCTTGATTGGCATAAGCCACGCCGCGTATCGCCAAGTTGTTCGCTTCAGTGCCACCTGATGTGAAGATGATTCTTTCACAGCCGAGCAGCCCCTTGATCTGGCTGCGCGCCGACTCGAGCAAATCTTCCGCTTCATTTCCTAAGCGGTGCAGCGAAGCCGGATTCGCGAAATAGCGGCTGCTTGCCTTCACATAAGTTTCGAGCACTTGCGGATCCGGTTCAGTCGTTGCGCTATTATCCAAATAAATCATTGCAATCCCTCCGAAAAGAAAACCACCAGCTTGTCTGCTGGTGGTTTCGTTATTTTCTTAGTCCTTCTCTTTTACGAGCACTTCAATACGTTTCATCGAGCCGGGTTCGAAATTCTCGACTGCTGTCGCCGCTTCTTCGAGTGCTTTCGTATAGCGCATTTGGCGGAATGATTCTTCCGCTTCCAAAAGATGGGCGTGAAGCTGTGGATTCGTTTTACGGTAACGGTTTCCATACTGGATAATGCGTTCCACGAGCAAGACATTTTCGACCATTTCTTTCGCTTTGATCTCTACATCCGTAATGCTGGTTTCTGCCTGTTCCATATAATTATCAACTAACTTCATATTAAGGGGCACTTCGCGAAGCGCGCGCATCGCGACAAACAAATGCTCTTCCGCTTCCTCGAGACGGACATCCATGTCTTCCGGAATTCCCGGGATATTCGCTTTATGGAGCATGCGGTCCGTTTCCTGAAGGCGGCGTCTCAATTCGTCCACATGAATGCGGGCTTTGTTTTCCTCGACGCGCAAGTTTTTCAACGAATCGGTAAAGTCCATCTGTGTCGAATCGACGATCGTTAAATCTTCACGGATGTGCATCAATTCGTCCTGAAGGCTTGAATAAGCGGATTGGTCTTCTTCCAAACGGTTTGATAGAAGTTCAAACCGTTTCGCCAACTGCTCGACTTTTTCCAGGCAAGTCTTTGGAATGGATGCTTCTTGGTCCGTAATTTTATAGCTGTGCTGTACATAGCGGCTTTCTTCTTCCAGCTCTTGAGTGTCACGCGCCACAACTTGCAGATGGCGTTCCGTTTCCATCAAGTGCTGATCGATATAATGTTTGGCCGCCACTTCTTTTTCAAGTAGATCGTACATTGCGTCGATTCGGTCTTTGATTTCATCGACTTGGTTTTTGCTATCGGTTACTTCCAAAGTTTCTAGTTGTTTTTTCAAGACAGCCAGCTCTTGTTCGATCTCTTCGATCTTTTCAGTTAAGCCAAGATGGTTGAGGTAATACGACTGCTCTTCCATTTCCTGTTTGCCTTGGCGTAGCTGTGCCAAATCCTGTGGAATCTTCTCATCGATTTCCGTCAGCATCATCGGGATATCGTCCACCAACATGAAAGCTTCTGAGCTGTCAGCAGATAAATTAATGACCGTTTCACGAGCTCTTAAGTAATTTCCTTCATCCGTCAGCTGGTCGTATTCCTCAAAGCGTTGAACGAACGACTCCAAGCGTTTTTCGAGCGGTCCCGCCGCTGCGCCGTATGATGATTTATGCGCAAGCAGGTTTTTGCGGGCACGAACGTATTTGTCTTGGATTAGATCCATTTCGCTGCGATTTTTCTCTTCACTGCCAACCAATTCATCGAGTTCCGAGAAAATGACCGCGATTTGCTGGTCTGTATCGTCAATTTTTACTTCGGCTTGTTTCTCGAGTTTGGAAGCTTTCGGAAAATTAAAACGTTTGATCGATTCTTCTGCGTCATAGAGTGTGGCGTCTATTTTCGGAATGTCGACATCCATGATTTCGTCCCATTTATTGCGCCAGCGCTCGAACATTTCTTCTGTCTGGCCATTCAAGTTTAATTGTTTCACCTTAGTAAGTTCTTCCATAATTGGTTTCTCTTTTAGTTGCAGTTTCAGTTGTTCCAGACGCTCGATTTCCGCATTGTGTTTTTTTCGAAACACCATGCCAATGATAAGCAGCGCCAATAGAATGATGACCGCAATGATGATATACTCCATCATAAGTCATTTAGCCCCCTGTTCCAAATACATTACCGGTTACATAAGTATGTTTAATGATTCTTTCATTTTAACATGTATTCTACTCTTTTGTTTGCCAAATTAGAAGAAAACAGGGAATAATTTTATCAAATTGAAAAGATGGTGAACTTTATGAATAAACGCGATGGCCACATCCATACTCCGTTCTGCCCTCACGGAACAAGCGATCCGTTTCGTGCTTATATCGAAAAAGCTGAAAAAAATGGATTTTTAGACATCAGCTTTACCGAGCATGCCCCTTTGCCTGAGGGATTTATGGATACGACGCCCGCTCAAGACAGCGGCATGAAGATGGGCGAACTGCCCGCTTATTTCGAGGCGCTCGATAAGGTGAAAGCACAAGCGGCAGGCATACGGATCCGCAGCGGCCTGGAAGTTGATTTTATCCAAGGTTTTGAAAAAGAGACCGCTCAATTTTTGGAAACCATCGGGACAAAACTAGAAGACGCCATCTTATCAGTCCATTTCCTGCGCTATCAAGACCGCTGGATCTGTTCGGATTTTAGCGCGGAAGTATTTATGGAGCTCGCGAAAGACATGGGGTCTGTGCAAGCCGTCTATGATCTATATTACGATACGGTCGAAGCTTCCATATTGGCGGACCTCGGCCCCCATAAACCGAAACGCATTGGCCATCCGACTTTATGCCATAAATTCCAGCATATCCATAAAGAACGAATCGATGATGATGCCCGCATCCGCAAGATCCTTAAGATGATAAACGACCATGGCTATGAACTGGACGTCAATTCCGCAGGGCTATCAAAACCAGGCTGCCTGGAATTTTATCCCCCGGAGCCTTATATCGCGTATGCACGCGAACTCGGCATCCCGCTCGTCTTCGGATCGGATGCCCACAGTGCTGAAGGCTTGCACAAATACGCGGATCGCTTTTATACTGAACACTATTAAATAGAAACTATTAGAAATGAGATGATTCCATGTTTGCTACATCTAGCTACAGCGGTACACGTGAAGAACAATACAATCTGCTCAACAAACAATTGGACGCATTGCTCACTGGCGAACCGAACCGCATTGCCAATTTATCCAATGCTTCTGCACTGCTCGGCCAGTTTCTTGACCGCATCAATTGGGTCGGATTTTATCTGATGGAAGAGGACGAGCTCGTCCTCGGCCCATTCCAGGGAATGCCGGCATGCGTTCGCATCCCGGTCGGAAAAGGAGTATGCGGTACAGCCATCGACAAAAATGAAACGATGCTCATTGATGATGTCCATGCTTTTCCTGGCCATATCGCCTGTGACGCTGCTTCGCGCTCGGAGATTGTAGTGCCTCTCTATAAAAACGGCGAAGCATACGGCGTGCTCGATATCGACAGCCCGGAACTTGCCCGTTTTACAGAAGAAGACCGCATTGGACTTGAAAAATTTGCAGAGACATTATTGAAGCACATTTAAACAGACGAAAGATCCCGGCAGACTGTCTGCCGGGATCTTTTTTAGATTTCCTGCAAATTGGATTTGATTTGAGCGAAGGCCTGCTCGAGGTCAGCCATTAAATCCTCGACGTTCTCAAGCCCGACCGACAAGCGCACGAGTGAATCACTGATGCCCATCCGCTCCCGCTCTTCCGGAGGGACGACCGCGTGGGTCATCGTCGCCGGATGCTGGATCAAGGTTTCGGCATCCCCGAGACTGACGGCAATCTTGATGAGCGACAAAGCATTCAAAAATTCCTGCGCCTGCTTCTTCCCGCCTTCGAGCTCGAACGAGATCAATCCCCCGCCGCGGCGCATCTGGTCTTTAGCAATCGACACTTGCGGGTGCCCCGCATCAAATGGGTACAAGATGCTCTTGACCGCCTGTTCGCCATGTAGAAATGCGACAACCTTCTCCGCATTGTCGATGTGGCGGTCCATCCGCACATGCAAAGTCTTCAATCCGCGGATCAACAACCAGGCATCAAATGGGGACATGATGCCACCGAAATCTTTCTGGACGGTCATGCGGATCAACTGCATCTCTTGTGCATCCGCGCCGACCAGCACTCCGCCGATAACATCGCCGTGGCCGTTCAAATACTTGGTGGCGCTATGGAGCACAAAATCAGCTCCGAACTCAAGCGGATTCTGCAAATACGGCGAACTGAACGTGTTATCGACAACTACCCGTAAGCCGTGTTTCTTGGCGGCCACTTCAACCGCACGCAAATTGACCAGTTCCATGGTCGGGTTGATCGGCGTTTCGACATAAATCACTTTTGTCTCTGGCCGGATCGCCTGTTCAATTTGTTCTTCAGTCGTCATCGCAATGAGTGAATGCGTAATGCCGTACTTCTCTTCCATGATTTCCAGCAGGCCGAACGTGCAGCCATAGATTCCGCGTGAACACAACACGTGGTCGCCTGCTTTCGTCAAATGGACGAGGATTGCACTGACAGCGGCCATCCCCGACCCAAATGCCAGTGCAGCTTCCCCTCCTTCGATTTCCGCCATGCGCTGTTCCAAGACGCGCACTGTCGGATTGCCGAGACGCGAATAAATATTTCCGTCTTGTTCCCCGGCAAAACGGGCTTCTCCCTGCTCGGCATTCGCGAACGAATACGTAGATGTTTGATAAAGCGGCGTAGCTAAGCTGTCATGATGCTCAGAACTGTCGTAGCCCTCATGGATCACGGCCGTTTCAAACTTGTTCTTTTGTTTCATCATCAATACACCCCTTAAGAAAAATAGAAAGCGCTTACATTTACAACTATCTCCATTTTACTCTGTGTATGATAAAAAGGAAAGCTTCATTTTCCGTACTATTTGCCATTTATTCGTTGACTGGCCTAACCGCTATCGGTTATACTAGCCTTTGTGTAAAATAATCGCAGCAGTTGTATGTGCGGGTTTGCCCATTTTGTTCCTCTGCGGAGGTGTATCGCGTAACTCTTGGCTGCTGAGCGAAGGTACATGAAAACAAAATGGCTTGCAGCATGAATACATCTGGTTTTTATTTTACTCTAAAAACCAAATTAGAGGAGGAGACTCATTATGTCTCGTTATACAGGTCCAGCATGGAAACTGTCACGTCGCCTTGGAATTTCTTTGAGCGGCACAGGTAAAGAACTCGAAAAACGCCCTTACGCACCAGGTCAACATGGTGCTAACCAACGCCGTAAAGTTTCTGAATACGGTTTGCAATTGCAAGAAAAACAAAAACTACGCTTCATGTACGGAGTTAACGAACGCCAGTTCAAAACAATGTTCAACAAAGCTGGTAAAATGGAAGGCAAACACGGCGAGAACTTCATGATCTTGCTTGAAACACGCCTTGACAACGTCGTTTACCGCCTCGGCCTTGCGCGCACTCGCCGCCAAGCTCGCCAATTGGTAAACCACGGCCACATCCTTGTTGATGGCAAACGCGTAGACATCCCGTCTTACGGCGTAAAACCAGGACAAACAATCGCTTTCCGCGAAAAGTCCAACAACCTTGATGTTGTCAACGAAGCGATCGAAGTGAACAGCTTCGTTCCAGAATACGTTTCAATCGACGCTGACAAAAAAGAAGGCACATTCGTCCGTCTCCCAGAGCGCAGCGAATTGTCTGCTGAAATCAACGAACAATTGATCGTTGAGTTCTACTCACGTTAATCGATTGACAAAAACCCTCCAGGTCCGCCTGGAGGGTTTTCTATGGCAATTATTTCGCGAACGCCTTTCCATCCTTCAGTTTAAAAGATGCCAGGTTCCCTGCTTTCGTCGATTCCTCTCACAGGCTATGCTACACTGTAGCCATATAAAGGAGGCGTCTTTATGCGAATCGTATCCATTTGCCCAAGCAATACCGAATTGCTCGCTTTTTTGAAAGCCGACCATTTGCTGGTCGGTATCGATGATTATTCCGACTGGCCAAAAAGCATTGAAGGACTTCCCCGCCTTGGACCAGACCTGTCTATCCGCATGGATGAAGTCGAAGCCCTTGCACCAGACCTTGTATTGGCATCGCTCAGCGTACCCGGCATGGAGAAGAATATTGAAGAGCTCGAAAAACGCAAGATTCCGCATCTTATCCTCGATCCCCAATCGCTTGCGGATATCCGAAGTGACCTGGAGGCAGTCGCCGAAGCCATCCATTTCGATAGCTCGCACGTGCTCGCGGAATATGACGCCGCCATCGCCGAACTGAAAAAGCGCGGAGATAGTGCCACTTCCTCCCCGTCCCTGTACTGGGAATGGTGGCCAAAACCCGTATTCACTCCAGGAGGCATCAATTGGCTTAGTGAAATCAGCCGGCTGGTCGGCGCCCGCAATTGTTTCGAAGATGAGGAAACTGCGAACATCCAAACAGACTGGGAAGCCGTGAGAGAACGCGAGCCAGATTTTATTTTGCTCGCTTGGGTCGGCATTATGACATCGAAAGTCAAACCGGAACTCGTATTGAAACGACCGGACTGGAAATCGATGAAAGCGATCGAACAGATCCATGTCATGGAAGAAGCTTTGTTTTGCCGGCCCTCCCCAAGGCTGATTGAAGGGGCCATCAAGCTCGGCAAATTGGTCCACCCACAAGCATTCGGGGATTTTCCGCTCCCTTCCTTCATTAAAGAAAAGCAATCGCATGTATAATGCAAGAATACAAAACCCCACGCCGCTTAACAGCGCCGCGGGGTTTTATTGGTCTATCCAAACTTATAGCCGGTCGCGCCCCGGCCCGGCATCACCGCGAATATTCGTTGAGCGTTCCGTGCCGATCAACGGATCTTCGTTGTCGGTGAACCGGTCCGTATTATTGCGGTCGGACTGGTTCGTTTCATCGTCCTCCAACAAGATGAGAATCCGGCCTTCCTTGAACTGGGCTTCGTAGCTTTTGGCTTCTTCTTCCGGAACGCCGAGACCGACCAATGCACCGGCTATTCCGCCGACGCCCGCTCCGGCTGCCGCTCCTGCAAGACCTGCTGCGATTGGCCCGGCTGCTACGATCGGTCCAATGCCTGGAATTGCCAGCGCGCCGAGGCCGGCCAAAATGCCGCCGAGACCGCCGAGCGCGCCGCCTGTAGCCGCACCAGCTGCTGCGCCTTCGCCAGCTTGCGTCCCGGTTTCTTCGGTTATATGCGCCACGTCTCTTTTATCTTTGCTAAGAACCGAAATGTCTTCGTCGCGATAGCCTTGCCGCTGAAGATCCTTGATGACTTCCACCGCTTCCATTTCTGTTCCGTATGATCCGACAACTCGTGACATGTTGTTCATCCTCCTTTTAATGGCTTCAAGTCACCACGTATCTAGTGATTGTCTTTCCCCGTCAAAGAGGCAATAAACCTGTGCCTGCACGCAAAAAGCTGCTTGCGGATGCAAGCAGCTCTTGTGATTAGACAAATTGGATCATATGGTATTTTTTCTTGCCGCGCCGGACGATCGCAAATTCGTCATCCAGGCGGTCTTTTCCATCGACGACGTACTCAAGGTCGCGGATTTTCTCCCCGTTGATGGAAATCGCGCCGTTCGTGATATCTTCACGCGCTTGGCGTTTTGAAGGAGACACTTTGCCATCAACGATTAAATCAACGATCGGTTTCGCCTCTTTTGGCATTTCGACAGAAGGAACATCTTTGAAAGCCGCCTTCATTTCATCTGCGCTCAAGCTTTTCAGATCGCCGCTGAACAAGGCTTTCGTGATGCGCTGTGCATCCGCGAGCGCTTCTTCCCCGTGGATGAGCTTGGTCATTTCCTCGGCGAGGACAGTTTGCGCTCTTCTGAGATGCGCTTCTGTTTCAACGCTTTCTGCAAGAGCTTCGATTTCTTGTCTTTCGAGGAACGTGAAGATTTTCAAGTATTTGACGACATCCGCATCCGCCGTGTTGATCCAGAACTGGTAAAACTCGTAAGGAGAAGTCTTTTTCGCATCGAGCCACACTGCACCGCCCGCTGTCTTGCCAAATTTCGTGCCGTCCGCTTTCGTCACGAGCGGGATTGTGATACCAAACGCTTTCGCTTCTTCTTCGTGCGTCTTGCGGATCACTTCAAGGCCAGAGGTGATATTGCCCCACTGGTCTGACCCGCCGATCTGAACGCGGCAATTGTATTCATTGTAGAGATGGTTGAAGTCGATCGCCTGGATCAAGGTGTAGGAAAACTCGGTGAACGAAATCCCGCCCTCGAGACGCGATGCGACCGAATCTTTCGCCAGCATATAATTGACGGAAATCAATTTGCCGAAATCGCGCAGGAACTCGATGACGCTCATGCTGCCGATCCAGTCACGGTTATTGACCATTTTCGCTCCGTTTTCTGTCTGGAAATCAAAGATCTGCTCCATTTGCTTTTTGATTGATTCAACATTGCGGTCAATCTGTTCCGTCGTCTGCAATTGGCGTTCTTCGTTGCGTCCGGATGGATCCCCAATCATGCCGGTTGCGCCTCCAACTAAAAGGATCGGGCGGTGCCCATGCACCTGGAAACGGCGCAAAGTCAAAAGCGGGACGATATGGCCGATGTGCATGCTGTCAGCAGTCGGGTCAACTCCGCAATACAATGAAATCTTTTCCTGGTCGAGCACTTCTGCCATTCCTTCTTCGTCTGTTTGCTGGTACAGGAGTCCGCGCCAGTTTAAATCGTCGATCAATGCATTTGTCATGTAAATTTCCTCCCTAGTTCTGCTTCACTTGATTGCTGGGACACAAAAAAGCCCCTGCATGAAATTCATGCAGGGACGCATATGCGCGGTACCACCCAGCTTGAAGGACGCATCCTCCCACTCGAATGTGCCAGACGGGGCACTTCCGCAAACTCCAGGCCTGTAATTCGACGCATGCATTTTGGCCGGTTTGCACCTTCCACCGGCTCTCTGGTTTCAAAATTGCATGCCCTACTGCGGGCCCTTCTCCGTTTGATTATGAAGATTCTATACTGTAGTGTACTTGAATCCTAAAGATTGTCAATATCTTTCGTTTCAATTATCGGATTATGCTATAATGAAAAAGATTTTTAGGAGGGGGATAATGTGCAAGATAAATTAAGAAGATGGTTATTGAAGGCAGAGGAAACAACCGATAGATGGACTTCCCACAAGTGGTTCAAGCGTTTTAAAATTACCACGGGTGTCATTTGGAATTTGGCAATCATTCTAACTATTATACTGGTGGCAGGCGGCGTATTTGCCGCATCGGCAGGAGCCGGCTATTTCGCTTCACTGGTGGACGAAGAACAGCTGCGGACAGAAGATGAAATGCTGTCGGACATCTATAGTTATGAAGAAACTTCCCAATTGTACTTCGCCGACAATACCTACCTTGGCAAATTGCAGACCGATCTTGACCGAGAAGAAACGACTTTGGAAGATGTCTCCGACATGGCCATCGACGCAGTTCTGGCTACGGAAGATGAATATTTTTATGAACATGAAGGAATTGTCCCGAAAGCGATCATGCGTGGCTTGTTCCAGGATGTCTCCAATTCGGACAGCCAAACTGGCGGATCGACTTTGACACAGCAATTGATAAAAAACCAAATTTTGACAAATGAAGTGTCATACGAACGAAAAGCAAAGGAAATTCTTTTGGCCATGCGCCTTGAGAAATTCATGAACAAAGAAGATATTATGGAAGCTTATTTGAACATCATTCCATACGGCCGAAATTCAGCGGGCACGAACATCGCAGGCATCGAAACCGCAGCAAAAGGCATATTCGATGTGCCAGCTAGCGAGTTGAACTTGCCGCAAGCGGCGTTTATTGCCGGAATCCCGAAAGCGCCATTTAGCTATACGCCATATGCATCAGGCGGCGACTTGAAAGACGAAGCTGGCCTGGAACCCGGCCTTGACCGGATGAGAACGGTGCTCTACCGCATGCTTGAAACCGGTTATATCACGGAAGCTGAATATGACGAAGCTTTGGAATACGATCTCGTTGCTGATTTCAGGGAAGGCGAATCCCGTTCATACGATGAATTCCCTTATGTGACGGCAGAGCTTGAGAAACGCGCCACCCGCATCATCATGGACGTCTTGGCGGAACAAAACGGCGTAGAACCTGAAACGCTTGACCAAGACCAAAACTTGTACGAAGAATATGCGATTCTGGCAGACCGCGCTGTGCGGTCGAACGGCTACCGCATCCATTCCAGCATCAATAAAGACTTATACGAAGCACAAGAAGAAACACAGAAAGCCTATCAAGGATACGGTACGACCCTATCCGAAGATTATATTGATGAAGACGGCGAAACGAAAACCCGCCAGTTGCCAGTACAGGTCGGCAGTGTCACCTTAGAAAACGACACCGGCCGGATCTTGAGCTTTATCGGCGGGCGTAACCATGAAATCGAGAACTTGAACCACGCCACGCAAGCCTACCGCTCGATCGGATCGACGGTTAAGCCATTGCTTGTTTATGGCCCGGCATTGGAAAACGGCGTGATTGGCGCCGGCAGCCCAGTGGTCGATGTGAAATTCACATTAAACGATAACGGCAATCCTTATGAACCAACCAACTTCGTTCCGACGAGTGAACAAGGCATCATGCCTGCGCGTGATGCGCTCGCGCAATCACAGAACTTACCTGCTTTGCGTTTGTTTGCGCAAATGCGCGACGAAATGCCAATCCAGTATTTGATCGATAATGGCTTCTCGCGTGTAGATGAAGCCGACGGCGTCGTTTCTTCGGCACTTGGCGGCGGCATCGAAGGATCCGTTGAAGAAGTTGCCAACGCCTACGCCACGTTAGCAAACGGCGGCAAGCATATGGAAACGACGATGATCGACAAAATTGAAGATGCAGATGGCAATGTCATTTACGAACACGAAGTTGAAGCAAAAGACGTGTTCACATCTCAAGCGTCTTATGTATTGACCGATATGCTGCGCGACGTCTTTAAGACAGACCGCGGAACAGCCAACCGTGCAAACGGCATGCTGAAGTTCAATGCGGATTTTGCAGGCAAGACCGGAACTACACAAGAAACACGTGACGTCTGGCTCGTCGGCTACAACCCGAACATCACAATGGGCGTGTGGCTCGGTTATGACAAAGAGCGCTATTCATTGGATAATTTCAGAAACCAGAATTTGCAACCTTCTGTCCGTGTCAACCAATTATGGGCGAACTTGATGAATACCACCTATGATGTTGCACCTGACGCTATCGGTTCAGGAGACAAATTCCAGGAACCAGAAGGCGTCGTCACTCGCTCATTCTGCGGAATTTCCGGATACGCACCGAATGATGCTTGTCAAAAAGCAGGCCTAGTCCGTTCCGACTTATTCATCGCTGATGCCATGACGCCAAAAGATGGCGATGACAGCTTGAGCAGCGGTTCGTACACAACTATTAATGGCAAACGCTATGCTGCTTTGTCGAATACACCAAGTGAATTTGTATCAGGCGGCGGCCTCGGCGTATCGGAAGAATATGTTGACCGCATGCTCGCTCCATTTGGCGGAGATGCAGGAAAATTATTCCCTGGCAGTTCACGATTCAGCAATGTCGTCTCTAGCGCCAAGTTCGATGCAGACAGCGCAGCCCCTGCACCGGTCGGAACATCAATCAATGGACGCACAATCACTTGGAGTGATTCCGCATCCAATGATGTCGTCGGCTATCGTGTATTCCGCGGCGGCAGCAGAGTCTCATCTGTTTCCGAATCGAGCAGCAACTCCTACACTGCACCTGGCCCTGGAACGTACACTGTCGTCGCAGTAGACATTACAGGCCGTCAATCGGCAGCCTCTAATAGCGTAACGATTGAAGCGCCAAAACCGGAACCTGCTCCTGAACCAGATCCTGAACCAGAAGCAGATCCTGCACCGGAACCGGAAAGAGAAGAAACTCCGGCACCATCGCAAGAAACAGAAAGACAAGAGCCTGAAGAAGAACCGGCTGAGGAAGAACCTGCCGAAGAAACTCCAGCTCCGGAAGAACCAGAAGAAGAACCTGAAGAAGAGGAAGAAGCGCCAGCTGAAGAACCGGAACAACCAGAAGAGCCTTCAGAACCGGACACAGAAGCTCCAGATAGCGAAGAAGACGCAGCATAAAAACATGAAAAAAGCCCATCTGCAAATGCAGATGGGCTTTTTCTTAATCTTCCATTGTAGACAAATCGCCAGTTGGCAGATCCAACTCCCAAGCTTTCAAGACACGGCGCATGATTTTTCCGCTTCGCGTTTTCGGCAGCTTGTCTTTAAATTCGATTTCGCGCGGCGCTGCGTGTGCGGCCAGTTCTTTCTTAACGAACTGCCTGATTTCTTCGATCAATTCGTCTGATGGCTCATAACCTTCGACAAGCGCGACGAATGCTTTGATGATTTCTCCGCGTACCGGGTCAGGTTTGCCGATGACACCCGCTTCAGCAACTGCAGGATGTTCGAGCAATTTGCTTTCCACTTCAAATGGCCCAACACGCTCGCCTGAAGTCATGATGACATCGTCCACTCTTCCCTGGAACCAGAAATACCCGTCCTCGTCCATATAAGCCGAATCACCGGACACATACCATTCATCATTCAAGAAATAGGAATCGTATTTTTGCGGGTTGTTCCAGATTTGGCGCATCATGGATGGCCAACCTTTTTTAATCGCCAGGTTGCCCATTTGGTTGGCTGGTAATTCCTTGCCTTGGTCATCGACAATCGCCGCTTGAACGCCTGGGATCGGTTTACCCATCGAGCCTGGCTTGATCGCCATCGACGGGTAATTACAAATGACTTGTGCACCCGTTTCCGTCATCCACCAGGTATCGTGAATCCGTTTATCGAAAACTTGTGCTCCCCACTTGACGACTTCGGGGTTTAACGGTTCACCTACGGATAAAACGTGGCGCAATGTCGACAGGTCGTATTCTTTCACCAATGCATCCCCTGCCCCCATCAACATGCGGAATGCTGTCGGGGCGCTGTACCAGACAGTGACACCGAAATCTTCGATCGCCTGGTACCAAGCATCCGGAGAGAAGCGGCCGCCGAGAATGACAGTCGTGACACCATTCAGCCACGGTGAGAACACGCCGTACGCCGTTCCCGTTACCCAGCCCGGGTCAGCTGTGCACCAGTATATATCCTGCTCCTGGAAATCCAACACCCATTTGCCTGTTTGGTATTGCTGCACCATCGCATATTGCGCATGCAGGACGCCTTTTGGTTTCCCAGTAGAACCGGATGTATAATGCAGAACCAATCCATCTTCTTTTTCGAGCCATTCGACATCGAATTTATCCGAGCAAGAATCGAGATGCTTAAGCACATCGACATGTCCCCCGCTCTCTTCTGCCCCTTCCGCTCCTACGAGGAAGATCGTCTTCAAGTTGGGAAGGCGGTCTTTCGGGATGCGCGGAAGCAATTCAGGCGTCGTAATGATCGCTTTAGCATCGCTGTCATCCAGACGGTCGTAAATTGCCCCTTCCATGAATGCTTCAAATAACGGCCCAACGATCAAGCCCATCTTCAATGCACCGAACATGAGGAAATACAGTTCCGGCGAGCGCGGCATGAAGATAAAGATGCGATCTCCTTTTTCCAGGTCGGAATGCGATTTCAAAAGATTCGCCGCGCGGTTCGTCATACGCTTCATCTCATAGAATGTGTAGGTTTCATGACGATGCTGGTCTTTATAATAAAGAGCGACTTTGTTTTTGCGGTCCGATTCAGCATGGCGGTCAATCGCCTCATGGGCCATATTGATTTTTCCGGTTTGAGACCAGCTGAACTCTTTTTCAACTTCCGACCAATCGAAACCCGCCGACTGCTCTTCGTAATTATGTAAGTAATGCTCCCCTGGTTTTGCTGGTAACGCTTCCACTTTCACATAAATCACCCTTTCCCTTTGGTTCTCTATATTCTACATCAACCTGGAAGGGAAATGCTAATAATTTTAATTCTTTAGAAAATACGGTGTATTTATCCAAGCAACTTTCATTTCCTCATGGCCTTCATGTATAATGAAGCTAATTGCAACCACAGGCGGTGAAATGATGGAACATAAGAAGACGTATAATGCGATGGAATTGAAAACGAAACACGGGCGGCTCATCATCGAAGGGCCGGTCCCATCAAAGGAATTGAAAGAGCTTGATTTCCACGAGGATTTGGTCGCTTTTCGCCCACCGGAACAGCAGCATAAAGCCATTACCGATATTGCGGATTTGCCGGAAGGCCGCATATTGATTGCCCGCGACCAAAACATGATTGTCGGGTATGTTACATACCTTTATCCCGATCCACTCGAGCGCTGGTCTGAAGGAAAGATGGAAAACTTGATCGAGCTCGGCGCGATCGAAGTCATTCCGAAATACCGCGGTGCCGGTGTCGGTAAAGCATTACTGCAAGTATCGATGATGGATGATGCCTTTAACGATTTCATCGTCATCACAACCGAATATTATTGGCATTGGGATTTAAAAGGGACAGGTCTTAACGTATGGGAATACCGAAAGATCATGGAGAAAATGATGCAAGCAGGCGGACTTGAATATTTCGCGACCGATGATCCAGAAATCAGCTCGCATCCAGCCAACACGTTGATGGCGCGCATCGGTTCTCGCGTCGATCCAGAATCGGTCCAGAAGTTCGACCAACTGCGTTTCATGAACCGCTATATGTACTGATGACCAAAGGGGTGTTTGTATGCTAGTAGAAGAAATCATGAAGAAGGATGTTTTCACGCTGCGCTCAGACCAGACCGTCCAAGACGTACTGGATTTGTTCGAAGAAAAACGGATTCGCCATGCTCCCATCGTCGATGATGGAAGAGTGGTCGGCATCGTTACCGACCGCGATTTGAAAGATGCCATGCCTTCCATGTTCACGGTATCCCCGAAAGGCGAACCGTATAAAAAGAAAGTGTCGGAGATCATGACCAAAAATCCGATGATCGCCCACCCGCTCGATTTTGTCGAAGAGATCGCCTTGCTTTTCTATGAACAGAAGATCGGCTGCCTGCCGGTCGTCAGCCAAAATGAACTTGTCGGCTTTCTGACGGAAACCGACTTGCTGTATACCTATATCGAATTGACCGGCGCACACCAGCCCGGCTCCCAAATCGAAATCAAAGTCCCAAACCGCTCAGGTGCACTTTATGAAGTGAGCAAAGTGTTCTATGAGCACAAAGTCAATGTCCTGAGCGTCCTCGTCTATCCGGACCGGCAAGATAATGCCAATAAGATCTTGGCTTTCCGCATCAAAACGATGAACCCCATCCCTATTATTGAAGATCTGCGCAAAGAAGGTTTCGATGTCTTATGGCCGAATCTCATGCAGGAATGAAAAAACACGCTGTCTTCATCTATTCAGAAGATCAATTGGGGTATAAATTTTCTGATACGCATCCGTTCAACCAAAAACGGCTCATTCTTACCATTGATTTGCTCAGGGAAATGGACGCTCTTCCAGAGGACTTGATTGTGCCTGCACGGACTGCAACAGATGAAGAACTATTGCTCGCTCACGACCAGCGCTATATCGACATCGTCAAAAAAGCGAGCCGCGGCGAGATTACGCCGGAAGCCGGAGAAGGATACGGCATCGGAACAGAAGATACGCCGATTTTCGAAAACATGCATGAAGCGAGTGCCCGGTTGGTCGGCGGCACATTGACAGCTGTTGACCAAGTAATGGAAGGTAAAGCCGAGCATGCTTTGAATCTCGGTGGCGGCTTGCACCACGGCTTTCGCGGTAAAGCATCCGGCTTTTGCATCTACAACGATAGTTCGGTCGCCATCCATTATTTGAAAGAGAAATACGGAGCGCGCGTGTTGTATATCGATACGGATGCCCACCACGGCGATGGTGTCCAATGGTGCTTCTACGATGATCCGGAAGTATGCACGGTATCGATCCACGAAACCGGCCGCTACCTATTCCCCGGCACCGGCAACATCAATGAGCGCGGCAGCGGCCAGGGCTACGGTACGTCATTTAACTTTCCAATCGACGCCTTTACAGAAGACGAATCGTTTTTGGATATTTACCGGACTGCCATGCGTGAAATCGTCGAGCATTTCAAACCGGATGTGATTTTAAGCCAGAACGGCGCTGATGCACATTATTTGGATCCCTTGACCCATTTGAGCAGTACAATGGAAATTTATCGTGAAATCCCGAAAATCGCCCATGAACTGGCGCATGAATTCTGCGACGGCAAGTGGATAGCGGTCGGTGGCGGCGGCTACGACATCTGGCGGGTCGTGCCGCGCGCCTGGTCGCTCCTGTGGATGGAAATGAACAGCCATCCCTTGCCGCACGGGAAGCTGCCTGAAGCATGGCTCAAGCGCTGGCAGCCCGAATCCCCAGTTCCTTTAATCGAGACATGGGAAGATCCGGAGAATATGTACAAGCCGATTCCACGGAAAGAGGAAATCACCGAAAAAAACCAGCAAATGCTCGATAAAGCGCTGTATATGATTCGCAATCAATAAATCACGCATGTTTTAGTCGGAATATTCCGCGCTTTGGACAAAAAAACCGCCCTTGCTTCAGGATTGAATTCAATCCCGTCGCAAGGGCGGTTTTTTGCTGGCTCAAAATTGTGTTCAGGCCTATTCGTGTTTCGTCGACTGACGCTCTTCGAGACGGTAAGGCAGTACAACTTGGTTTTCTTCGATTTCTTCGTTGTTCATGTATTTCGTCAACAAGCGCATTGATACCGCGCCGATATCATAGAGCGGTAATGCTACAGCCGTCAACATCGGGCGTGCCATGCGGGCAAGCTTCGAATTTTCATAAGTGATGACTTCAACATCTTCTGGAATCCGTTTGCCGAGCGCCTCTACTTCATGAATGACACCGATCGACATTTCATCATTGCTGACAAAATATGCGGTCGGTTCAATCGATTTTAGTGTGCGGACTGCTTCTAGGCCTTCCTCGTATGTGTTGTTGCATTCGACAACCAGGCGCTCATCATAGTCGAGCCCTGCTTCTTGCAATGCATCCTGATAAGCTTTCAATTTATGTTCGCGGTTGATTTCAGATGATAACGGACCTGAAATATAAGCGATTTTTTTATGCCCGCTGTCGATGAATTTTTTGACCGCTTCATAAGCTGCGGCATAATAATCGATATTAACGGAAGCGATCGATGCTGTATCATCGATTGAACCCGCCAAGACGATCGGTGTCGGTGACCGCTCCATTTCCTTGCGCAATTCATCCGAAATGACATCGCTCATGAAGACGATGCCATCCACTTGCTTGCCAAGCATCGTTTCAAGCAATTGAAGCTCTTTGTTCGGATTTTGATCGGAATTCGACAAGATGATGTTGTAGCGATACATCGTCGCGATATCTTCAATACCCCGTGCCAGTTCAGAATACGTGCTATTGGATATATCGGGTAAAATGACGCCGACCGTTGTTGTCTTCTTGCTCGCCAATCCACGAGCTACGGCATTCGGACGATAGCCGAGTTCTTCGATCACTTTCAGTACTTTTTTTCTTGTGGCTGGTTTTACATTCTGGTTGCCATTCACTACCCGGGATACGGTAGCCATGGAAACATTTGCCTCACGTGCCACATCATAAATCGTAACGGTCATTTTGCGCCCTCCTGTTCCATTCTTTCATTCAATGATACGATAACCGCTTTATGAATATCAACTCTTATTATGTAATGCGGCAGTTGTTAGCTGGAAAGTTCATGAAACTGTCCATCTTATAGCCCTTATTTCATCACTTTTTTCAACGGCGGCCTTTTAAAACACAAAAAAGCCGGAACGAGTCCGGCTTTTGCTCATACTTTCAATTCGTACTGCTTCATGAATTTCATCAATGAATCGTAGTATTCATCGAATTGCGGCAAACTCATTTGCTGTTGGGCGTCAGAAAGTGCAACTGCAGGATCCGGGTGGACCTCTGCCATCACGCCGTCAGCTCCGATAGCGATAGCTGCCTTAGCTGCAGGCAATAGCAAATCACGACGTCCTGTAGAATGCGTAACATCTACAAAGACCGGCAAATGCGTTTCTTGCTTCAAGATTGGCACAGCGGAAATATCAAGCGTATTACGCGTTGCTTTTTCGTATGTGCGGATGCCACGCTCGCAAAGGATGATCTGGTCATTTCCGTTAGCGATAATGTATTCAGCTGCTTTGATGAACTCATCAACCGTAGCAGACATGCCGCGCTTTAGGAGCACCGGTTTGTTGATCTGCCCAACCGCTTTCAATAGTTCGAAGTTCTGCATGTTACGGGCGCCGACTTGAACGACGTCCAAGTAATCCAATGCTTCTTCGAGATGATGCGGTGTCACGATTTCAGTCACAACGCCAAGCTTGTATTGATCAGCTGCTTTTTTCAGCATTTTCAAGCCTTCTAAGCCTAGTCCTTGGAAATCATATGGCGATGTACGCGGCTTGTATGCCCCGCCTCGGATCAATTTCAATCCTTTTTCACTGATAGCTTGTGCCACTTGGTCAACTTGTTCTTGTGACTCAACAGCACATGGGCCGAAGATGAACGATGGCGTGCCTTCGCCGATGTTCTCGCCATTGACGGAAACGATCGTATCTTCCGCTTTTTTCTTACGGGAGACAAGAAGTGCTTTACGGCTATCCTCTTCTTGCATATCGAGTGCTGATTTGAAGATTTCCTTAAAGATATGATCGACCGTTTTTTGATCAAGCGGCCCATTGTTATTGTCTTTCAAAAGATTCAGCATGTGGCGCTCGCGTAATGGATCGTACTTCGTAGCACCTTGCTTTTCTTTGATTTTCCCGATCTCTTGGATCACGGAAGCTCTCTCGTTGATAAGAGAAAGAATTTGCAGGTTTACTGCATCCACTTGTTCTCTAAGCTGTTCCAATTCTGTCTGACTCATTCTCCACTTCCCCTTTCAAGAGTGACGCTATAATAGCTGTCATATTAACACGATATGACCATTATAAGCAAACTATTCAGCAAAGTCACGAAATATGTTTAGTGATTCAACGCGCTAAAGCGTTTTCATCGAGCAATCTTTCTTAAAAACGCAGTGATAGTGCAGATTAAGAGCCTATAAGAATTTTTTTGCGCATAGAAAAAACGGATGGAACTAGTCCATCCGCATTTCATCGTTACGATGTTCAGTTAAGCAATAAATGCTTCCATCGCTTTGCTCTTGATTTTATTATGGCTGGCATGCCAGTCAACTTGCTCGCTGGCAAAATGGAAGAGTTGAGGCGATTCATGGCGAACCCCTGTTATTTCCTCGATGGCCGTAGAAAGCTCTTTATCTTCCTGGACGACCAGATAAAGGAATAATTGATGGGGATGCAATGATGCATACTGTGAATATTCTTTCCATGCGCCTGCTGAGACCGGGCAAGTGCTGCTATGTTTCAACAGCCAATAATGCTGTTCATTGCCGACCGCTTGCTTAAGCTCATCCAAGTTTCTCACATGTACGAAGTTTTCCATTTCAACCGCTCCCAAAATTAATTCTTTTTGTTCTGATTGCTTTGTGGATTTGAAGATCCCTTTGCATTCGAGGATCCTTGTGAATTAGAAGACCCTTTAGCATTCGAAGAACCTTGTGATGATGCAGAGCCTTTAGCGTTCGAAGAAGATTTTGCATCAGTTGAACCTTGAAGGCTTGCAGAAGCATTCGTTGCTGCTGATGTTTTCGAATCGTTATGGCTTGATTTGTTTTCTTCTTTCACTTCTTCAACTGCTTCTTTCAAAGCATTGGCTGTCGATGTAAACGCATCGTTTCCTGCTTTGTTGCCGTTATCGACTTTGTTTTGTACTGTCTCGAGCAACTCGACGCTTTCTTCACCTTCAGAAGAAGCCGTGCCGTCATCCATTGGAGAATTGTTGCCTTTCATATTCTTCACTTTATCGACCACTTTTGTCGATTGCTCTTTTAGTTGCTGTGTGAAGCCAGGGCCATCATTTGAATCGCTAGAGTCTTTCGATTGCTGCGCTTTTTCTTTAATCGTCGTTGCTTGCGTCTTCAAGTCTGCCTGTAGCTCTTTCCCAGCTTTAGGCGCGAAGAACAATGCTGCCGCCGCTCCCACAAGACCGCCAACAATCATGCCTGTCAAGAAGCCAGATCCGCCATTCGATTCTTCGTAATCGTATAGGTCGTCATAGCGGCTTGATGAACCGTAGGATTGCGGTACATATTGGCTTTGTTCATATTGTCCGCCTTGGTCACTGTATTTGCCGCCTTGTGTATAATACTCGCCGTTGTACTGAGATTCATTATAATCAGGTTTCGAATACGTATTTTTGTTTTTTCCCATTGTCCATTCCTCCATTGTGTTGGTATTAATACTGGTCGCTGCTGCCTGGCAATTTCTTCTGTCCAGAAACCGGCGTGTATTGCTCTGTGCTGCGAGTTTGGTATACTTTGCGTTCTTTCCATTTATCCGCAATTCCCATTGCAACATTGCTCCATTGGACCACTTGAGCAATTTTGTCTTCATTCTGCTCGACTTGCACACCCACGCGTGATGTGATGTGGCGTACTGTAGAATTCAAATCTGTTACAGAGTTTCCGACGCCTTTGACCGCATCGACGACACCATTCAATTTTTCCGATTTGACGGTGATGTCTTCAGCAAGTTCATTCGTCTTGTGCAGTAAGTTCGTTGTCTCCAACGTGACTCCTTGCAATTGGTTCTCCAGCCCTGAAACAGTTCCGGAAACTTCTTTTAATGTGTTCTTAAGTGAGTTCAAAGTCATCGCCAACGCTACGCATAGAATTAAAAATCCAACAGCAGCAACAATCGCGGCAATGTAAAGCAAGATTGACCAATCCATTCTGTTTCCTCCTTCGGTTTAGGTAAATTTCGTATACCTGTTTTCTACCCTGCCCTAGATGGGTTTAAACACGCCTCTATTATTATTCGGCAAAAGCTTTTAAATACCTGCACGCACAACTTAAGATTTTCGTTTTTGTCTGCCGTTTTTTATTTCCCTAGAAAAAAGCCTAACCATAAGTAATGGTTAGGCTTTTTTCGGCATTGCTAAAACTTCTTCGTATGCTTGCTGGAATTTCGTTACATCTCCAGCTCCCATGAAAAGATATACCGCATTATTGTGGACAGCCAGTTTTTTGACATCTTCCAATTGGAGGAGCTGGCTGCCTTCGATTTTTTCCTGAAGGTCGCGAATTGTTAAAGTACCCGCTTCTTCTCTAGCAGAACCGAAAATATCGCATAGATACACATGATCCGCTTCTTGCAGGCAATCAGCAAATTCCTGAAGGAAGGTTTGCGTCCGGCTGAATGTGTGCGGCTGGAAAATCGCAATCAGTTCACGGTCCGGATACTTCTGGCTCGCTGATTGCAAAGTAGCGCGGATTTCGGTTGGATGATGGGCATAATCATCGATCAATACGCGATCATTGATGACCGTCTCCGTAAAGCGGCGTTTGACGCCTTCATAGCTGACAAATTGGCGCTGGATGATATCCGCCGGAATGCTTTCATATTGGCATAGTGAAATGACAGCGAGTGCATTCAGCACAGCATGATCGCCAAACATCGGAATGGTGAATGTATGGAAGAATTCGTTGCGGATAACGACATCAAACGTCGTGCCTTCTGTCGTTTTGACAATATTGCGCGCCTGGAAATCATTTTCTTCGCCGAACCCGTAATATACAACCGGCACCGGCGCTTGGATCTGCTGCAAGTATTCGTCGTCTCCACACGCGATGATGCACTTCTTCACTTGCTGCGCCATTTCCTGGAACGCCTTGAAGACATCGTCGATGCTGCCGAAATAATCGGGATGATCGAAATCAATATTGGTCATGATCGCATAATCTGGGTGATACGCCAAAAAGTGACGGCGGTATTCGCATGCTTCCGCAACAAAGAAATGGGAGTCTTCCTGACCCGATCCCGTGCCATCGCCGATTAGGTAAGAAACTGGCTTATAGCCATTCAGCACATGCGCCATGAGACCTGTCGTCGACGTTTTTCCGTGTGCGCCGGTAATTGCGACCGAAACGTATTGCTTCATCAAATCGCCAAGGAATTGATGATACCGGATGATGGTCGCACCGCTTTCACGGGCTTTAACCAGCTCTGGGTGTTCGTCGTTAAAGGCATTCCCGGCGACGATCGTCATATCCTGCGAAATGTTTTCGGGATCGAAAGGCAAAATGGTGATGCCTCTCTCCCGCAGCCGTTCTTCCGTGAAGAAATGCTGCGCGATATCAGAGCCTTGTACTGACTCGCCCATATCATGCATGATTTGGGCCAGCGCGCTCATGCCAGAGCCTTTAATGCCCGTAAAATGTAATACTGTCATAAATGAACCTCCTGTGGGAGTGGAAAATTAGTCTAGTCAAACCGCCTATGCGGAATCAATAGCTGGGGGTTTTTCACAATGCTCCGATTATATCACAAAGTTCGGACGCACCGAAATAATCAATAATTCCTGAAATTTTGGCGCTGACTAGGTTCAACGGAACACTTCTTCGATGTCGCTTTCCGTAATTAGCACCGTTCTCGCTTTGCTGCCGTTCTGTTCAGAGATGAATCCGTACTCTTCGATCAGGTCCATCAAACGCGCGGCACGGTTATAGCCGATATGAAATTTCCGCTGCAATAGCGAAGTCGATGCGCTTCCTTGTGACATGATGAAACGACATGCTTCCTCGAACAAATCATCCTGTTCGGAAGGCGATTGGCTGCGCTGGATCAGTTCCTCTTCTTTGAAAATATAATCAGGTTCGCCTTGTGCACGGACATGGGCGATGACTTTTTCGATTTCATCATCCGTTACAAATGTTCCTTGCAAGCGGTTTGGCGCGGACATGCCGTTTCCTAAATACAGCATGTCACCTCGCCCAAGCAAACGCTCTGCCCCTTGAGTGTCCAAGATTGTCCGGCTGTCGACTTGAGACGAGACCGAAAAGGCGATGCGCGTTGGAATATTGGATTTGATCAAACCGGTAATGACATCCACTGATGGGCGCTGCGTGGCGATCACTAAATGGATTCCGCATGCGCGTGCTTTTTGGGCAATACGGCAAATGGAGTCTTCTACATCTGAAGGCGACATCATCATCAAATCGGCCAGTTCGTCGATGACGATCAGGATATAAGGCAGATGCTGTGCCGGCTGCCCTTTGACATCGACCATTTTATTGTAACGATCCAAATCGCGGACCCCTGTATGGGCAAACAATTGATAACGGCGTTCCATTTCTTCCACTGCCCATTTCAAGGATGCAGTCGCTGCTTTGACGTCCGTAATGACCGGGCTGATCAAATGCGGAATATGGTTATACGGTGCCAGTTCGACCATTTTTGGGTCAATCAACAGCATTTTCAAATCGCGCGGTGATGACTGGTACAGCAGGCTGATGAGCAGCGAGTTGATGCATACGCTTTTCCCGGACCCTGTTGCGCCCGCGATCAAGCCATGTGGCATTTTGCGTAAATCAAGTGTAACCGGTTTTCCAGCAAGGTCGAGGCCGAGAGCCGCTTCAAGCGGTGAATCCGATGCCTTGAAGTTCGGGCTCCCGATGACTTCCGATAAGCGCACTGCACGGCTTTGACGGTTCGGGATTTCGATTCCTATAGAGCTTTTTCCGGGAATAGGCGCCTGAATGCGGATATCTCGTGCCGCAAGCGCCAATTTCAAGTCGTCAGCCAAGTTGCGGATTTTGCTTACTTTTATTCCCTGCGCTACACGCAGCTCAAAGCGGGTGACGGCTGGTCCTTGAACCGTTCCGACAATCTCCGCCTTGATCTGGAAATGGGACAAAGCCTCTACAAGGCGTTCGCCTTGTTCTCCCATCCACGTTTCATCTTTTAAATCGTTCTCAGGCTCAAGAAGATACTCATGCCCTGGCAATTGGTAGCCAGCATAGCTTTTTTCATCACGATCTGCTGGTTTAGTTGCGGTTTCCTCTATTAATGCCGTTTTTTTTTCCGCTGTCGGTGTTTGCGGCTGTTTCGGCAGACGCTCTTTATCCGATTTCAGCATTAACACATTGAATGGCACGGTTCGTTCTTTTTTGCCCATGTCCTGTGTTTTCGCTTGCGGCAATACCGGTTTCGGCTCCGGGTTATGTACATGATCTTCACTTTTTGTTTCTGGCTGTGGGCTTTGCGGCGTTTCTGCAAGGGTTTCTGTTTCCATTACAGGCTGTTCGGCAAATATCGGCGACCCGCCTTTACCCGTATCTTCCCCATGAATTTCCTCATACACTTCAGCACTGGCCGTCTCCGCCACTTCTTTCGATGGCTGTTGTTGATCAGTTGTGCGGTAAACGGTCACTTCCGCTTGTTCAGGTTGTTCTTCAAGTTGTTGCTGAGGCATTTTTTCAGTCGGTTGTTCTTCAAGTTGTTGCTGAGGCATTTTTTCAGTCGTTTGTTCAGTCGTTTGTTCAGCTTTTTGGTTTTTTGGCAATAAGTCCTGGAGGCTGCGATCTGCCCATTCATACTGGGGTTCAGGCTTTTTTTCCGGTTGCTGATCTTCTGTCGCTTCTACTTTTTCAAATGTTGTTTCAGTGATAGCTGCAGTTTCTGGAGCTTGCTCATTGCGTTCTACAGGCTTATATACCGTTGTTTCCAAATTAGAACCTGTTTTTTTTGACTGCGGCAAGCGGTCATCGCTTTTTTTGTACAGTTCCTGCAGGCTGCGCTGGGACCAATCGTTCTTGCGTTCAAGCTCTGCTTTCTTTTTCGCTTCCTGTTCCAATAATTCATCGATTGGCGTAGGGCGGTCGGTGAATCCATGCACAGGGGAAGCTACACGCGTTGGCTGGAAGCGCCGCGTCGTGTTGCCTGGAAGGTCAAGGCCTTGCGCTTCAGCCGTTTTTGGCACATGGGGACGTTTTTTCTTATTGCGCCCTGCATTTGGTTTCGGCAATTTCCCGCTCGGTTCCAAAGCATCGAGTTCATAAGTCTTTTCTTCCGTCGCTTTTAAAGGAACATCAACACGCGGCTTGTCTTCCCGCCGTTCAGGTTTGCGGTTTTCCACAGGCAAGCCTTTTGCTTCTTCGTCGGAAATGAGCGGAAACCGGAATGGCGCCGGCTTGCTGTCCTTAGGTTTCGGCTCGACATGCTGTGTTTCTTCACTGCGCACGAATGGCTTTTCTTCTGTTTCCGTGTCTTCTGAGAACATTTTATTCCACATATTTTTCATCCAGCTCATCGTTACACCTTCATTTCAAATGGAGATCCTATTTGCGCATCTTCCGGCAATACCAAAATTCCTTTTTCAGTCGGTGCATCCGGCAAGTCCAATTCTTTCGCTGAACAGATCATCCCGCTAGAAGCGACGCCGCGCAGTTCTGCATCGCGGATGACCATACCGGAAGGCATAACCGCCCCGACTTTAGCGACGACCACTTTTTGGCCAGCCTCGACATTCGGTGCGCCGCAAACGATCTGCAAGGTTTCTTCGCCGACCGCCACTTGGCACACATTCAATTTATCCGCATTCGGGTGCTTGTCTTTCGACGCTACATAGCCGACAACGAATTTCGGTGTCAAATCAACTTCCAGCGTATGGGAGACGCCGTTTTTCTCCAATGCATTTTGAAGCGCTGTCACGAGTGCTTCCGTCACTTCCACAGGCTGCCCTTCCGGCAAATCTACGTAGTCGCTTGCCTGGAACAAGTTGAAACCGGCGATTTCCTGTTGGTCATTTTTGATCAAAGTTACATCCCCAAATTGTTCTGTATGGATTTTATCCGGTTTTTCCAATGTCAATTGAACGAGCAGCACATCGCCGACGCCTTGTTTGTTATAGAATGCATTCATTTTTTATCGTTCTCCTTCTCGGGTCTGTTTTTCGCTAAGATGAATATCGGTTCAAGCGCCTCGTTTTCATAGACGAACGACAAGGAAGTAATCGGCACTTTGCCGTTCGTGAAGAAATGCATGGCCATCTGGGCAAGCACATCGTATCCGGTCTCGTTGCGGATATCACCGATGATCAAGACGTCCTGATGAGGAACCGAGACCGTCATGTCTCCTTGCACTTTCTTTTTCATGTCTTTTAAAAATGTTTCATTCAAGATGCGTGTCGCATCATAGCCATCATTTTCATTCAGGAAGTAGAAGACATTCCCTGCCACATGGTCTTCTTTGACAGCCGTCTTCAGTTTTTTTACTTGGAATTTAGCGATTTCCTGCACTTGTTCGGCTGTCAGCGCTAGGCTGTCCAACACCTTTTCATCAATCAGTCGATAAGTCGTTCCGGCATCGAGTGCGTAATAAATACGTGTCTCTGCAGTATGAGGGGCCGTCAGAAAACGATGGCCTTCTCGCGATTCTTCCGGAAACGATGTGGAACGGATGACCGGGTAAATATGCTGTTCGCTTGGCAGTTCTCCCGCTGACTCGCGTTCCATCGCCTGGAAAGTTTCGGAAATCGTATAGGCGATTTCTTCGATTGCTGAATCGCCTTTTGTTTCAAAACGATTGATTACTTGCGGCAAGGAAATGGTCATGCCTTTTCCCAGCTGTTTATGCCTAACATTTGCGATATCTTTTTGGCGGTCCAATGTCCAGCTCAACTGGTCATTTGCAACCCGCACTTTCAGTATAGTAAATAACTCAGCGGATTTCATTCCTAATTTCCTCCTTTTCACAAACAAACGGTTCATCCTGCACACAGGAGAACCGTTTTCCCTTTTATTTCGACAGGTTGGAGATAAACGATTCAATTTCCTCCTGCGTTTTGCGGTCGCGGCTGACGAAGCGCCCTTGCTCTTCACCTTCCCGGAATCCGAGGAAGCTCGGGATTCCATAGATATCTTTTTCGATACATAGGTCGATGAATTCGTCCCGGTCAACCGAGACAAAAGAATAGTCACTGAATTTCTTTTCAATATCGGGCATGATCGGATCGATCACTCGGCAATCGGGGCACCATCCGGCTGTAAACATGAAGACAACGTTCTCTGAGTTTGCCAATTGCGTAAACTGCTGGACTGACTGTAATTTTTTCATTTCATTCACTCCTCTTGTGCCGCTTCGATGGAACGGGCAGTTTCCATCATCCATCCCATTTGGTTTCGAAGTGCGGCCTGCTCTGTAATTGTTGAAAGTTTCGCGCCTCCGGAACTGACCACTAGTTCATAGCGGTCCTCTGCAATCGTTCGGACCGTAACGAACCCAAAACGGCCATGCTGGCTGAATTTCTCATCAGTAAGCCACGCCTCATCCGGATTCGCTTTTTGGAGATCATAGAAGAACGTGCTGTCCGGTGCTTCGTTTGGATTGAGGAACAACTCAAACGCTTGGCTGCCGCGGGTGATCAACACATGATGATCATCTGAAGGCTGTTCTATTTCATAGCCTCCAGGAACATATAGCTCCGTTTCGCCAGCTGTTTCGTTTGGTTCCGGCGCTTCCTCTTCAAATGCCGTTCTGGCGCTTGATACGCCCTCCACCAGATCATCCTCAGGACTGACGCAGCCGGCGAGAATCAAGACTGACGAAAACAACATCATTTGTAGACCCGTTCGAAGCACAGCATTTCCCCCTCTTTTTCTCCATCGGCTGCCCATTTCTTGAATAAAACAGCCGGGCTTGGTTGATTAAGCTTTTCTTTTCTAGCTACATTTTAAAGATGTTTAGGGGCACATGCAACTTAATCGACGTTTGCCTGCCATTGCCCGAACAATAAAACGATGATTTTGGAAAACATTTCGATACGGTTCAGCTTGCCGGCAGTCAAAATACCGATCGCCCCTTTATGATGGCGGATCCCTGTTTCCTGTGCATAGCGGTCCATAACAGGGCCCAGCTCTTCGCCAGCTCGCAACAGCGTAGCGATTTCTGCAGGCAACGGCACTTGCGCACCTCCTGCAACATAAACGGCTCCACTCGATGTGACGAGGGCTCCCCAATTGCACAGATACAATGTCCCGTCGAGTTCAAAGACACCGCCTTCCAATCCGATTGCTGCGTCATAATCAGCAAGTACATAATGCGCACGGTTGATCGCTCCGGCTTTTGTTTCTTCAATGGAAAAAGGCTGTGCTGAAACACCTGATTGTGCTTCCTGATGATTGATTTCTGCCTGAATGCCCAATTTCTCAAGAGCTGATTCGACTGCCCCGATTTTTGCCGGATTAGTTGATGCTATACATAATTTCATAGTTCCCTCGCCTTTCTATTACGTTAAATCTTCATTTTCAATCAGATGAAAAGCGGCCCAAGGGCCGCTTTTTGTCAGACGTTTTGTTTGATTGTGTCAATCGTCGATTGATCTGTTGCCTTCACCAGTTTCACGAGCAGCTCTTTAGCCGCTGCGTAATCGTCTGTATGGATGACCGAAGCGGAAGTGTGAATATAGCGTGAGCAGATACCGATGACAGAACTCGGGATTCCGTCGTTGGCGGTATGGACTTTCCCGGCATCGGTCCCGCCTTGCGAAACGAAATACTGATAAGGGATGTTATTTGTTTCGGCCGTATCCAAAATGAATTCACGCATGCCGCGGTGAGTGACCATCGTACGGTCGAGGATGCGCAAAAGCGCTCCTTTTCCTAATTGGCCGAATTCGTTCTTGTCCCCTGTCGCATCGTTTGCCGGGCTTGCGTCCAGTGCATAGAAAATATCCGGTTGGATCAAATTAGCTGCCGTCTGCGCACCGCGAAGCCCCACTTCTTCCATGACCGTCGCACCCGAAAACAATTGGTTCGGCAAAGACTCACCTTGCAATTCTTTCAGCAATTCAATCGATAAGCCGCAGCCATAACGGTTATCCCAAGCTTTAGCCATGATTTTCTTGTCATTGGCCATCGGCGTGAACGGGCTGAATGGGACGATTTGCTGTCCAGGGCGCACGCCCATCGACAGCGCGTCTTCTTTATCATCCGCACCGATATCGATCAACATGTTCTTGATGTCCATCGGTTTTTGGCGTGTCGCCTCATCGAGCAAATGTGGCGGGATCGATCCAACGACGCCCGGAACGATGCTGTCTCCTGCAACGACGTCCACTCGCATGGCCAACATGACTTGGTTCCACCAGCCGCCGAGTGGCTGAAAGCGCAGCATGCCGTTATCGGTGATTTGCGTGACCATGAATCCGACTTCGTCCATATGGCCTGCCACCATAACACGCGGCCCGTCTTGTGCGCCTTTTTTTACCCCGAATATGCTTCCGAGATTGTCCGAGATAATGTCGTCAGAATATTTTTCGAGCTCGCTGCGCATGAACTTGCGCACGGCGTGTTCATTGCCGGGTGCTCCCGGAAGCTCGGTTAAGGTTTTAAACAACGCTCTTGTATCTTGGTTCATATGAATTCCCCCTTGATAAATTATGTATGTGCATCCTTTATCAGTTTAGAGCTTTTTCCTTGTGAATGCCAGTTCAGGTAATTCGATTAACGAAATATTTTGATTGCTTGCCGTTCGTTGCGTGTATTTTTTCGCTTTGTGGTACAATTTAGCCAGAATGCAAAGGAGGGTTTTCATGAAAAATCGTGATTTGCTCATTGGGTTTGCTGCCGGCGCAGCCGCAGCTTATATCGCAAAAGAAGTTTACGAAAACAAACAGACGCTCTACCCAGCCGATGATGTGTTGAAGAAGGTTAAGCAGTCTTTCAAAGAGGAAGGGCCGATCGACGGCTCATGGATCTTTATGAAAACCGAGCCTTACAACCAACATGCGGTCAAGACCGAAGTGTATAAAGGCGGCATCACGCGCCATCGTGACGATAAACTCGAGCAATACGAGTTTCTCGCTGATGCCTATACAGGAGCTGTCTTGGAAGTCACCAAATCATAGAAGACCCACGTTAAAACGCCCTGCGGTATATCCGCAGGGCGTTTTGGCTTCTTTTTATTCAAACACTTTATCTTTACTTTCCAGTGCATCAATGATTTCTTTGCCGTCCTCGTTCCATTTGATGAGGCGGTAAAAGGCATCGTGATAGAAGCTGAAATAGAAATTGCCCGGCAGCGCTTCTTTCATCAGCTTGTCTTTTGCATAGATCGAGTCCATCGGGTAATCGTCAAACGCCAATACCCACAGTGGATTTTGGTGTGCATGGGTCGGCATGATGTCACCCATGTGGAGAACCGTCTCCCCATTCTGTTCAAACTTGATGACACTATGCCCGTTTGAATGGCCCCCCGTATGGATCATGGTGATTGCATCGAAAACGGTCACTTTGTCGGCAAAGGTTTCGACCTGTCTGGTGATCGGCTCCCAATTTTCTTTCCAATACGTATTGCGTGAGCGGATGTTCGGGTTTTGCATTTCCTCCCATTCCACAGCCGATACGTAAATTTTTGCGTTCGGGAACGCAGACACGTACGCCTCGCCCTGCTTTTTCGTCAGGCCAGCCGCGTGATCGCCGTGTAGATGCGTCATCAAGACCGTGTCGATATCTTGTGCAGACAAGCCAAGCTCTTCCAGCTCCTCTTCCACACGTGATTCCGAGGAAACGCCCAGATTGCGCTTTTGGCGATCGGTCAATTTGCCATTGCCGAGGCCGCTGTCGACGAGGATGTTATGCCCATCGAATTGCACCAAAATCGGATGTGTCGGCAATTCGATCTGGTTCTGCTCATTTGCAGGATAGCGTTTCGACCACACCACTTTCGGGACGACCCCGAACATCGTGCCTCCGTCGAGCCAAGTCGTCCCCCCATCAAGCCAAGTTAACAACATGTCGTGAAATTGAAATTTCTGCATACAAACTCCCCCTTATGAGTTGATGTTACGCTTGGAATTTCGCCTCCAGCCGGTAGATCGGCTGCCCTTTTTTCAAAAACTTCTCTTCATATTCCGTCATGATATTCCATTCCGGTTCATTGGCATGAAGATCCAGCGATACATCCTTCAATAACATACCATATTCGGAAATGCTCGTGAGCGAATATTCAAAAAGCCCGCGGTTATCGGTCTTGAAATGAATTTCGCCCCCTTCAGGCAACACACGTTCATACAATTTCAAAAAACTCTCATGCGTCAAACGTCGTTTCGCGTGTCGCGTCTTCGGCCAAGGATCCGAAAAGTTCAAGTAAACGCGATCGATCTCGCCTGCTTCGAAAAACGTTTCAAGTTCCTGCGCGTTCACTTGCAAGAGGCGCAGGTTCGGGATGCCGCCTTCCGGCTCTAACGCCCCTTGAAGTGCTGTCACGATCACGCTTTCGAACAGTTCAATCCCAATGTAATTAATATCCGGATTTGCTTGTGCCATCCCCGTAATGAAACGGCCTTTCCCGCTTCCGGCCTCGATGTGGATCGGGTGGTCATTGCCGAACTCTTCGTGCCATTTGCCTTTTAGCGCTTCCGGGTTCGGAATGACGATTTCCGGATGGGCTTCGATCAAATCCGCCGCCCATGGTTTATATCTTGCTCTCATGTATAGACATCCTCTTTCTGCTTATAATTTTGCTTGTTGCCATTGTTTTGTTGATACGCGAAACTCGAGTGGTTCTTGCGCATCCGCCATTCCCGCATCGTCCCCGTCCACATGGCGCGGCACTGGGCGATCCACTGCGAGCGAAAAATGTTTACCGCTGAACTGCACGACTTCCGAAAATTTCGTATGGCTTCCGCTAAATACCGTACCAAAAACGGCCAGTAGTTTCAATCTCGGCAGACGGTGAACGACCGTCAATTCGAGCTGGCCATCATGGACAGACGAATTAGGTGAAATCTTCATACCGCCGCCAAAGTACGGCTGATTGCTGACGGTGACGAGCCATACGTCCTCGTAATGGTACAGCGCTTCATCCGATTCGACCGTCAGGCGGAACTTCTTGAATGCAAACAATGTCGTGACGACGAAAATCAAATACGCCAATTTGCCGAGACCGAATTTATTCAGCCATCGTTTCATTCGCGAATGATTGACAGCATGTGCGACAGCTGCGTCAAAGCCGATGCCGGAACTGCTGGCAAATAGCTGCTCCGATTTAACTCCTACTTGCCCGATATCGGTCAGCAATCCTCCAGGGCATGCCAAAAAACGGCTGATTTCATGCGCCATGGCAAAACAGCTGAAGCTGCGGGCAAAATCATTGCCCGACCCGGCGGGAACCGAAGCGATGAATAAAAGCTCAGCCCCGGCCGCAGCTGCAGCAATTTCACGCATCGTCCCATCTCCGCCAAAGCCGATCACCAAGGTTTTCCGTTCCCTTTGTTTCAATTGTTCGACCAATTGAAACGCATGTCCTGGAGAACGAGTGACGAATTGTTCGTAGGGGAAATCGATCGTTTCGGAAAACTTGCGCCATTTCCTAAGTGCCGCCCCGTTGCCGGCTGTTGGATTAATGATAAAGACAATCTCCATAGTAGTTTCCCTAACGCTTAAGCGCCACCTTTCAATCGATAAGTTTGAATTTCTTTGTATCGCGGGGTTTCGCGTGGATGAATCTCGAATAAAGAGAACGAATCGACTGGAAATTCCAGCTCTTCCAGCGGCCAGTTTTCCGGCAAGCTTCCGCCTTTCCAGCGGCTGGCGAGCGTGATATGAGGGACAAACGGTTTCGGATCAGTAGCAAGCTGCAATGGATCCAGCTGTTGCTGCACAGCGTGTTGAAGTTCCATCAATTCAGGGCTGTCAGAAAGTGCGGCATAGACGATGCGTGGAGTTTCGGGATTGCCGAACGTCTTCACGCCGGCGAGCTGTAAGCGAAACGGCGCTTGATCGATTTGCCTGAGCCTTTCGGCAATCTCTCCCAATTCATCGAAGCGGTCTTCACCAATAAAAATCAAGGTAATATGCATATCGGCAGGAGGCGTTGAACGCTTATGGGTAGTCAGCTCCCACGAATCTCTCGCTTGCCCAATTTTTTCAGCTGCTTGTTGCGGAATCCGGATCCCAATAAAATAATGCGTGCTCATCGTCATCACCTCTATTCATTATAACTGACGGGCGTAAAAAAAGGACCAGCTCTTTGCTGGTCCCGGGATTGCATAATAAGTGCAGGAATCAGGAAATAACGCCCAATTTAATCCGCGCTTCAAAAGCTTTTTGCAGTTTGCGCGTCAATTCGCCAGGCGTGCCGTCCGCAATTTTCTGACCAGAAATTTCAATGACCGGCATGACTTCGGAAGTTGTCGAAGACATGAAGAATTCATCCATCTCAAGTGCCTGCTGCTTCGTGAACGCCGTCTCCACTACGTCGATCCCCAATTCGTCGCATAGCTCGAAAATGACGCGTCTCGTGATGCCGTTCAAGATCAAGTTGGTCGCTGGGTGTGTGTAAAGAACTCCGTCTTTGATACCGTACATATTCGATGACGAACCTTCCGTCACCGTATCGCCGCGGTGAAGAATCGCTTCGAAATAGCCTTCTTCATAAGCCTGCTGTTTCGCCATCACATTGCCGAGCAAGTTCAAGCTCTTGATGTCGCAGCGCAACCAGCGTACATCTTCGACCAAGAGCGCTTTCACGCCGTTTTCCAGGAACTCCACAGGGCGCTCGACCGATTTCGTGTAACCGACAACAACCGGCTCAGCATTTTCCGGGAATTGATGGTTTCGCGGAGCCGCTCCGCGTGTAATCTGTACATACACTTGGCCGTTGTCGATATTGTTCAATTCGACTAAGTCATGGAGCATCTTATGGAACACATCTTTCGTGTAAGGAACCGTAATGCGGATTTTCTCTGCGCTGGCATAGAAACGGTCGATATGTTCCGTTGCCGTGAACAAGTCACCTTCGTAAACGCGGATGACTTCGTAAATGCCATCGCCGAACTGGTACCCGCGGTCTTCTTTTGAAATCTCCAAATCCTGTTCTTTTACAATCTCTCCATTGGACAAAATCCATTCCATTGCCATTCCTTCTTTCCTGTAATTATTTGCAAGCCAGTTGATAAATGGCTTCTGCATATATCGCTGTTGCTTTTACCAAATTGTCGATATCGACGAATTCGTCTGCTTGGTGGGCGACATCCGGCTCTCCCGGGAACAACATGCCGAAAGCGACGCCTTTATCGAGCACGCGTGCATATGTGCCGCCACCGATCGCCAATAGTTCTGCCGGTTCGCCGGTCTGCTTCTCGTAAGCCTGCTGCAGTGTTTGAATGAATGGATCGGCTGCATCGACATGATGCGGTCGTGAGTTGGATAATATATCCATTTCAACCCCATCTATTCGATGGCCAGCCACCAAGTCATCGAATGGGCAGCTGACCGAGTAGCGCATGCTGACGCGCACATCGGCACGTTCCCCCGCCTTAAAGCGCATGATTCCGGCATTGAATGTCGTGTCGCCGGACGCTTCATCCGAAAACGAGAGCCCGAGTTTTCGGCCTCTGGAATCACCGCTGAAATAATGGGCGATGAAGCGGACGAATTCAGCTCCGTCTCCTGAAACTTTATCCTGCAAAAATTTCGCGAGCAAAATGCCCGCATTAACGCCTGCATCCGGTTCCATCGCGTGGGCCGATTTGCCGTATACGGTCAACACAGTGCCATCAGCATTCGGCGTGCAGTCGCCCGAGACCTTTTCCATTTCGCAAAATTTCCGGAATGCCGCATCAATCTCGCTGCTTTCTAGTGCAACTCTTGCCACCGCACGGTCCGGCACCATATTGGTCCGTTCCCCTGAAGTGAATTCCAGCAATTCGCCAGTTTCTGCAGCACCAAGCGTGTACTTGATGTCCGCGATGCCTTTCTCTGCATTGATGATCGGAAAATCCGCATCCGGCGCAAATCCGATATCCGGCATTTCTTCTGTTTGGAAATAACGCTCCACGCAGCGAAAGCCGCTTTCCTCGTCAGTGCCGATGATCAACCTGACACGGCGTTTGAACTCGAATCCTGCATCTTTGACCATATTCAGCGCCATCCATGCAGCGATTGTCGGGCCTTTATCATCGATGGCACCACGCCCGAACAATTTCCCGTCGGCGATTTCGCCGCCAAACGGCTCTTTTGTCCAACCGTCTCCGGCTGGAACGACATCGACGTGGCCAAGAATCCCGAGAAGTTCCGGCCCTTCGCCTGTCTCCAAATGCCCTGCGACATTGGCGATGTTTTTCACTTTGAAACCTGCACGGTCTCCTTTTTCCAAAAACCAATCCAGCGCTTGCCGAACTTCTTTTCCGTAAGGAGCGTCAGGATTTCCGTCTTCGCTTAATACGCTCGGAATTGCGATCAACTCCTGCAATTCACTGAGCAATTCTTCTTTACGCCGCTCTGCTTCCTGCTGCCAATCCATGCCTCACACTCCTTTTTGTTATGGCTATTGTACACCTTTTTCAAATAATTTAAAGAACAGCCGGTTATTTTCGGGGATTTTTTTCTATTTCATTCATATTAAGTTCTAGTAAAGAAACCCAAAATCATGGAATTTGAGAAGTTTTTCCGATATAATCAAATTGTCAGACAAGTCAAATTGACGGATTTTCTAAAAAAAGGAGCTGTCTACCGCTATTATTCCTTAATCGCTGTATACACCACACTCACGCGTCCGCTAGTCTTTGCCATTGGTACTAAAGATGAAGGAGTGGTTCTTAACTTATGAAACCCACAACTGACCGCATGCTCATTCGAATCAAAGACATGTACAAGTACATTCTCGAAAACGGGACTGTGACCACACAGGATCTGGTCGATGAATTCGGCATCACTCCTCGCACCATTCAAAGGGATTTGAATGTGTTGGCCTTTAACGAACTGATAGAAAGCCCGGTTCGGGGCAAATGGACAACGACGAAGAAAAAAGTCAAAATGACGTCCTGAAAACAAAGAAAATGACCGCCTAGGCGGTCATTTTCTTTGTTTTAATTTAGTTAATTCATCTTCCGTCAATTCTCGGTATTCCCCAAGCTCAAGCGTTTTGTCTAACTCAAGCGTGCCCATCGACAATCGCTTCAAAAATACCACTTGCTTATTCACGCTTTCGAACATGCGCTTGACCTGGTGGAATTTCCCTTCCGTAATGGTCAATTCGATTTCAGATTCTTCCCCGCTGTGTAAAATGTGCAGCTGCGCAGGCTTTGTCTCGTAACCATCATCGAGCACGACGCCTTGTTTGAATGCTTCTATGTCTTCCTCCGTTACGTGGCTGTCGATTTTCGCGTAATAGGTTTTATCGACATGCTTTTTCGGCGACAGCAACTCGTGGGCCAATTTACCGTCGTTTGTGATCAGCAGCAGCCCTTCCGTATCTTTATCGAGGCGCCCGACCGGAAACGGCTCGAAGCGCTGCTCATCTTCTGTCAGCAAATCGATGACGGTTTCATCGAAGCGGTCTTCTGTCGCTGATATGACGCCTTGCGGTTTGTTCATCATTAAATAAATAAACTCCCGGTAGACGACCGGTTCACCGGCGACCGATACTTCATCCGCTTTTTCATCAACGTGAAACTTCGGATCGCGCACCGTTTCCCCGTTCACTTCCACCGCTTTCGATTTAAGTAAGATTTTCACTTCTTTTCTTGAGCCGAATCCTGAATTCGACAATAGTTTATCGATTCTCATATTAGTTCCTCCTAGAAGCCGAAGCGTCTTGTAATGCGCGTAATTCTCGCGCCGAGCAGCTTCTGGGCAAGCCCTGTCTTCAAGCTGAGGTATCCGTAGACAATAGCGCCCACTCCGCCGATTAGGATAATGCGGATCATTGACAGCAATTTATTGTCCATGCCGATAATATAATCGAGGCCGTTCATTGCAAAATACACAGCGAACGCCATGACGGCATTCAAGATGAGAATGAGTAAAATGCGGCGGAACACCATTTTCGAGCGGTAGTTCATCGTCTTCGAAATGACGATCATATTCATCGTAATTGCGACGACATAGCCGATGATTGTCGCAGCGATCGCGCCGTCCGTCTCGAACCACATAATCAGCGGCGTATTCAGCAAGGCCTTAAGCCCGAGGCCAATCAGCAAGTTGATGATGATCCATTTTTGTTTGTTGATGCCTTGCAAGATCGATGCTGTCACCGGGAATGCGGCAAACAAGATCGCGACCGGCAGATAATGCGCCAAAATCTCAGAACCGACATCACTGACTTTGTAGAAGACGTGATACAGCTCATCCGACAGCATCGTCATGCCGATCACTGCAGGCAAGGTCAAGAACAAGATCAACTGGAACGACTGATCCAATGTTTTGGTCACTTGCAAGTGTTCATTGCGCGTGAAATGCTTCGTGATGAGCGGAATGAGCGCCATCGAGAAGCCTGTCGCAAGCATAACTGGAATCATGACCAGTTTATGGGCAGTCAAATTCAAGATACCGAGAAGGTCCGTCTCCATGATATTATTGCCGGCTGCCATTGCCCGGTTGAAGGTCATCAAATCGACGAACTGGAACAACGGGTTGGCGATGCCGAGGAAAATGACCGGTACGGCATATAATAGGATTTCGCGGTACATATCACGCAACCGCACATCATAGGATTCAACGGATGTTGCAAGTAAGTGATTGTATTCCGGCTTCTTTTTGCGCCAGAAATAATACAAGGTGACAAGCCCGCCAAGCGCCCCGACTGCAGCCGACAAAACGGCGAACTGGATAGCGGTCTTCGGCGTGCCATCAAAAAGATAAATGACAGCGAACGCGCCGCCGAGCAGGAAGATGATGCGGACAATCTGCTCGATCAATTGCGAAACAGCGGTCGGCATCATGTAGTTATAGCCTTGGAAAAAGCCGCGCCAAAGACTCATGAACGGAACGACGATCAAGGCGAAGCTGACCCAGCGGATCGCATCTGCGATATCATCTACCGAGTAGATGAGCTCATCTTCCGAAATGGTGATGCGTGCGAGTGGCTCAGCCAGCAGATAAAGTGCCAAAAACGATACGATGCCGGTAACTATCATCGTCAACAAGCCTGAACGCAATAGCCGCCTCCCGGTTTCGTAATCACCGAGTGAATTGTATTTCGCCGTGAACTTGGAAAATGCAATCGGCGCACCGGATATCGCCAGTGCCAGCATCAAGTTGTAAGGAATGTATGCGTACTGGTAAAGCCCGATATTATCTGCTCCCACCATGCTGTAGAATGGGATGATGTAGATGACGCCGAGTATTTTCGACAGAAATAAACCTAAAGTTAAAATGGCGGTACCTTTAATTAATGAGGACATTTTGCACTCCCTGACTTTGTTCAAAATAAAAAGCAATCTACACGATAGTTTACACCTATAGACAAAATTACTCAACGTGTTTTGCCTCATCGTGTATACTGAAAAGAAAACGAAAGTGAGTTTTTATTATATGTATGACATCATCATCATCGGCGGAGGCCCATCTGGCTTAATGGCTTCCATCGCTGCCGCATCGAACGGCAAGCGTGTGCTGCTCGTCGAAAAAGGCAAAAAGCTTGGAAAGAAATTGATCATCTCTGGCGGCGGCCGCTGCAACGTGACCAACCGCCTTCCTTTGGAAGAAATCGTCCGCCACATTCCCGGGAATGGCCGTTTCATGTACAGCCCGTTTTCGGTATTCAATAACGAGGACATCATCCAGTTCTTCGAAAATCTCGGCGTTGCCTTGAAAGAAGAAGACCACGGCCGCATGTTCCCTGTGTCAAACCGCGCACAAGACGTCGCGGATGCGATGTTTGGCGAGATGGACCGTCTTGGCGTCGAACGAAAACTCGATTCCCCCGTCAAAAGCTTGCTGATGAACGACGATAAAGTGACCGGCATCCGCCTGCACTCTGGCGAGGAATTCGAATCGCTCGCAGTCGTGGTCGCAGTCGGCGGCAAAGCTGTGCCGCAAACCGGATCGACCGGTGACGGCTATCCGTGGGCAGAAAAAGCGGGACACACAGTCACCGACCTCTATCCGACGGAAGTTCCTTTGTTGTCGAATGAACCGTTCATCAAATCACGCGACCTGCAAGGGCTTGCCCTGCGCGATGTTGCCGTCACGGTGCTCAATAAAAAAGGCAAAGCGCTCGTCACGCACCAGATGGATATGCTGTTCACCCATTTCGGCTTGAGCGGGCCTGCCATCCTGCGCTGCAGCCAATACGTCGTCAAGGAAATGAAGAAAAACGGTGGCCAAGCTGTCACCGTCCGCATCAATTCCATGCCGGATGACAATGCGGAATCGGCTTTCCAGCTGCTTCATAAATTGATGAAAGACGAACCGAAAAAAGCGTTGAAAAATGTCTGGAAAGGTTTGGCTCAGGAACGCTGGCTATTGTTCCTGTTGGACCGTGCAGGCATCGACCCGCAATTGACCGGCGCAGAATTGCCGGCAGATAAAGTCCGTGCGCTCGCTGCTGAAATGACGGCATTCACGATGACCGTCTCCGGAACACAGCCAATCGAAAAAGCGTTTGTTACAGGCGGCGGCGTATCGATCAAGGAAATCGAACCGAAAACGATGCATTCGAAGAAAAAACCCGGCTTGTTCTTCTGTGGCGAAATCCTCGACATCCACGGCTACACCGGCGGCTATAATATCACTTCCGCCCTTGTTACCGGGCACGTGGCAGGAAAAAACGCAGCCGAGTTCGCTGCTTCTTATCAAACCGAAAGTCCCATTGCTTAAGCAATGGGCTTTTTTCTATGGAATGAAGTTGAAAGAGCAAATGAGGACTCACTTCTTAAAGTAGACAGAATCAAAGATAGCGGGAGTTTTCTTGTGGAAATGTTACTGAATATTGAAGTACAGTTTCCCTTCATAGTCGCCGCCCGGCTTTGGGTTGGCCTTTGGCAATAAGCCAGAAAGAACGTCTGTCTTATTGCGTCGGCTCACCCCTTTACGCTCGGCGGCTAAGAGATTTCATTGTGTGAAGACGGTTTAAGCAGATTAGCTTCTTTATTCAGTTGCCGACTAGCGGGGAAATCGCTTCCCTAGTTGAGCGTGGAATAGGATAGTGAGTGTTTTTTGTGGAGATGTTACTGAACATCAAAGTACAGTTTCCCTTAATAGTCGCCGCCCGGCTTTGGGTTGGCCTTTGGCAATAAGCCAGAAATAACACCTGTCTTATTGCGTCGGCTCACCCTTGGCGCTCGGCGGCTGAGCGATTTCGTTGTGTGAAGACTGTTTAAGCAGATCTACTTCTTTAGGTAGTTGCCGGCTAGTGGGGAAATCGCTTCCCAAGAAGCGGTCGAACAGCATGTTGTTGCATTTAGTGTGGGGTAACCAGCGACATGTTTTTCAGCATGAAACATTGCAAAATATGATGCATTTCTACAAGGCTCATTAATTAAAGTCGAAAAAAGATCTTCCGCTCTAAACCTAGAGACGGAGTGGAAGGGGGCTGACGCCTGTGGGACCGCGCGGGCTGGCGAGACAAACGTGTCGCGCACTTTGCGACACGTTGGCTCAACACCCGCCCCACGGCAAGCAGCCCCCTGAAACGCAGTCGAATTGCGGAAGCTATTCTATTCACTTCATTTATCTTTCTGTCGCATCAACTGCATGACTCGCATCCTGCGAGCCCCAAGCAGCCATTGGAGTGCCGTCGAATAACAGAAACTATTTAATTCTCTAATTTAGTATCACAAAAAGCCGCCAGAGAAATTTCCCTGGCGGCTTTCATTATTTATCCTACAACGATATTAACTAATTTACCTGGAATGGCGATGACTTTGCGTACTTGCTTGCCTTCTGCCGCCTTTTGAACGTGCTCGTCGGCGAGTGCCGCTTCTTCCAGTTGTTCCTTCGTGCTGTCTTTTGCGACAGTCAGCTTGCTTCTCACTTTGCCGTTCACTTGGACGACGATTTCGACTTCGTCATCGACCAGTTTCGACTCGTCATATGTCGGCCACGCTTCATACGTTACCGTCTCGCTATGCCCAAGTTTGTTCCAAAGCTCTTCGGCCAAATGCGGCGCGATCGGCGACAGCATCTTCACGAAGCCTTCGATATACTCTTTCGGTAAGTTGTCGGCTTTATACGCTTCATTGATGAATACCATCATTTGCGAAATTGCCGTATTGAAGCGAAGGCCGTCGAAGTCTTCGGTCACTTTCTTGACGGTCTGGTTGTAGATTTTCTCCAGTTTGCCGTCATTTTGGTCGCTGACTTTGCTCGAAATCGCATCGTCTTCGATCAGTAAACGCCACACGCGGTCAAGGAAACGACGAGATCCGTCTAGTCCGTTTGTCGACCAGGCGATGGACGCTTCGAGCGGCCCCATGAACATTTCGTACATGCGCAACGTATCCGCGCCGTGGCTTTCGATAATTTGGTCCGGGTTGACGACATTGCCTTTGGATTTCGACATTTTCTCGTTGCCTTCACCGAGGATCATCCCTTGGTTGAACAATTTCTGGAACGGCTCTTTTGTCGGCACGACGCCAAGGTCGTACAATACTTTATGCCAGAAACGCGCATACAATAAGTGAAGGACGGCGTGTTCCGCCCCACCGATGTAGACATCAACCGGCAGCCAGCGTTTCAATAATTCCGGATCCGCGATGGCTTCGTCGTTGGTCGGGTCGATAAAGCGCAAATAATACCAGCAGCTCCCTGCCCATTGCGGCATCGTGTTCGTTTCGCGGCGGCCTTTCATGCCGGTTTCAGGATGCGTGACATTAACCCACTCCTCGATATTGGCAAGCGGCGATTCGCCTGTCCCGCTCGGCTTGATATCCGTTGTGACTGGAAGTTCCAGCGGCAGGTCCTTATCATCGACCGGAGACATCGTGCCGTCTTCCCAGTGGATGATCGGAATCGGTTCGCCCCAATAGCGTTGGCGGCTGAACAGCCAGTCGCGCAAACGGTAGGTGATTTTCTTCTCGCCTACGCCTTGTTGCTCGAGCCAGTCGATCGCTTTTCCAATCGCTTCAGTTTTATTCAAGCCGTCAAGGAAACCGGAGTTGACGAGTTCGCCATCGCCAGCGTAGGCTTCTTCGTCGATGTTGCCGCCAGAGACGACTTCGACGATCGGCAGTTCGAATTGTTTTGCGAATTCGTAATCGCGCTCATCGTGTGCAGGCACGGCCATGATTGCGCCTGTCCCGTAAGTTGCCAGAACATAATCAGCAATCCAGATTGGCATTTTCTCGCCGCTTGCTGGATTGATGGCATAAGCTCCAGTGAAGACACCCGTTTTATCTTTCGCAAGATCCGTGCGCTCCAAATCACTTTTCGTTTTCACTTTGTCGATATATTCAGCTACCGCTTCGCTCTTGTCAGATGTCGTGATTTCCCCGACCAATTTATGTTCTGGGGCAAGGACTGCGTATGTTGCGCCGAAAATCGTATCCGGCCGTGTCGTGAATGCGCGGAATGAAAGCCCTGTTCCGTCGATCTTGAATTCAAGCTCCGCCCCTTCGGATTTACCGATCCAGTTGCGCTGCATGTCCTTCAAGCTTTCGGGCCAGTCAAGTTCATTCAAGTCCTCCAGCAAACGGTCTGCGTATTCCGTAATTCGCAGCACCCATTGGCGCATCGGGCGGCGTTCGACGGGATGGCCGCCGCGCTCAGAAACTCCGTCGACCACTTCTTCATTGGCGAGAACCGTGCCAAGAGCCGGGCACCAGTTGACCGCTACTTCATCGACATACGCCAAACCTTTATTGTACAGCTGGATGAAGATCCATTGCGTCCATTTATAGTAGTTCGGATCGGTCGTGTTGATTTCACGGTCCCAATCATACGAGAAGCCCAGTTCCTGGATTTGGCGCTTGAAGGTTTCGATATTTTTCGCCGTGAATTCCGCCGGGTCGTTTCCAGTATCAAGCGCGTATTGCTCAGCCGGCAAACCGAATGCATCCCAGCCCATCGGATGAAGCACGTCATAGCCTTGCATGCGTTTTTGTCGGCTCAAAATATCGGTCGCCGTGTAGCCTTCCGGATGCCCGACGTGAAGCCCGGCGCCTGATGGATACGGGAACATATCCAGTGCATAGAATTTTTCTTTGCCCGGCGTATTTTCCGTTTTGAAGGTTTTGTTTTCTTGCCAATGCTGCTGCCATTTCTTTTCGATTTCCTTGTGATTAAAAGACATTTTCTTTTTTCCTCCTCTAAATACAAGCGGATAACCGCATGCCTTGCATCGTTTTCAGCAAAATAAAAAATCCCGCCCCTTAAAAAAATAAGGGACGGGATTTTTCCCGCGGTACCACCCAAATTAGCGATTGCTCGCTCAACTTGATTCCTTAACGCGGAAAACGGCGCAATCATTGCGCAGACTCCAAGGCGAGTTCAAACGTACTGCATGCCGGCTCACACCAACCGCCGGCTCTCTGTGCTGCATCCACGTTCTATTATTCCTCTTCACGGCCATTTGCTATTAGTTTCATTTTAGCTGAGCGCTCATCTTTATGCAATAGCTCAGTGTACTTTGACGCTATCGGTGTTCAATACGGCATCGGTTGCAGCGACGACCTCGTCTACTGTGTGGCCTTCGAATACTTCTTTCAACACAAGACCGGAATCCGTCACTTCGATTACTGCGCGTTCCGTGATGATCAAATTGACGACCGCTTTACCTGTCAGCGGCAATTCGCACGCTTTCTTGATTTTTGCAGAGCCGTCTTTTGATACGTGATCCATAATGACAATGACTTTCTTTGCGCCGTGGACGAGGTCCATCGCGCCGCCCATGCCTTTGATCATTTTGCCTGGAATCATCCAGTTGGCCAAGTCGCCGTTTTCTGCGACTTCCATGCCGCCAAGGATCGCGACATCAATATGACCGCCGCGGATCATGGCGAATGACTCTGCGCTCGTAAAGAATGCGGAGCCCGGGATCGTCGTGACGGTTTCTTTACCGGCGTTGATCAAGTCCGGATCGACTTGGTCTTCTGTCGGATACGGCCCAATGCCGAGCAGCCCGTTTTCAGACTGCAAGACGACTTGCTTATTATCGGAAATGAAGTTCGCGACCAAAGTCGGCATACCGATGCCAAGGTTGACGTAATCTCCGTCTTTGATTTCTTTTTCTGCACGTTTTGCGATTCGTTCTCTAATAGCCTGTTTGTCCACTGTTGTCCCCACCCTTTCTTAACGCGTCGTTAAACGCTCGATTCGTTTTTCTTGGTCTGCTTGGAACAAGCCTTGCACGTAAATGCTCGGCGTTTGCACCTGGTTTGGGTCGATATCGCCGATTTCCACCAAATGCTCGACTTCCGCAATTGTCACTTTACCAGCAGCTGCTGCCAATGGATTGAAGTTCTGTGCGGTTTTGTTATAGACAAGATTGCCCATTTTATCGGCTGTATGTGCACGCACCAGTGAGAAATCCGCTGTCAGCGCCATTTCGAGTACATGGTCTTTGCCGCCGAATTCGCGAATTTCCTTGCCTTCTGCGACTAGCGTGCCGACGCCTGCCGGTGTGAAGAATGCCGGAATTCCGGCTCCGCCTGCACGCATTTTTTCAGCGAGCGTACCTTGCGGCGTAAGTTCCACTTCGATCTCGCCGGACAGCACTTGGCGTTCAAACTCCTTATTTTCGCCCACATACGAGCCGATCATTTTCTTGATTTGTTTGTTTTTCAGCAATAATCCAAGGCCCCATTCATCGACTCCACAGTTATTGGAAATGACAGTAAGGTCTTTTACCCCTTTGTCGACAAGCGCTAATATCAGCTGTTCTGGAATGCCAACCAAGCCGAATCCCCCAACCATGATGGTGGCGCCGTCTTGTATTGGTTCAACTGCCTCTTTGGCAGAATTGTAAATTGGTTTCATCGCGCGTTTCCCCCTCTGCAACATTAACTGAATTTTTATTCATTAAAACGCTTCCATTTTCAATTTAACCAAAACTCCACCGGAAACGCAACAAGGACAATGGACGCACGATTTGCTTTGACAGCTTTTCGGCGCCTTGGAGCGTGTTATACTCTTCATTAAGGAGTGGTTTTATGATGAACAATGAATTCCCCTTCCCAACTGATGGGAAGCGCTATTATACATGGAACCGTCATTTGCGCGGGCAGTTCGGCGAAAAGATCATGAAAATCTCGCTGGATGCTGGATTTGACTGCCCGAATCGCGACGGCACAGTTGCTTTTGGCGGTTGTACGTTTTGCTCTGTCGCGGGATCCGGTGATTTCGCCGGAGACCGTGTTGACTCGATTCCGGTGCAGTTCGAGCAAGTGAAGGCGAAAATGCATCGCAAATGGAAAGACGCCAAATACATCGCCTATTTCCAAGCCTATACGAATACCCATGCGCCGATTGAGGTCATCAAACAACAATTCGAAGCGGCACTTGCGCAGGAAAATGTCGTTGGCATTAGCATCGGGACGCGGCCTGACTGTCTGCCGGATGAAGTCGTCGAATACTTGGCCGAGCTCAATGAGCGGACGTATTTATGGGTGGAACTCGGCCTACAGACCGTCCACGAGCGCACTGCGCAACTCATCAACCGCGCACATGATTTTGATACGTACAAAAAAGGCGTCGACAAATTGCGCGCATATAACATCAATATTTGCAGCCACATCATTAACGGCTTACCGCTTGAAGACCGGGACATGATGATGGAGACCGCTCGGACTGTCGCAAAACTCGACGTCCAAGGCATTAAAATCCACCTCTTGCATCTATTGAATGGCACGCCGATGGTCAAACAATATGAAAAAGGCTTGGTCGAGTTCATGGAAAAGGACGCTTATATCCAGCTCGTGGCAGATCAGCTGGAAATCATTCCGCCCGACATGGTCGTCCAACGCATCACCGGCGATGGCCCGATCGATTTGATGATCGGCCCGATGTGGAGCACGAATAAATGGGAAGTGCTGAATGGCATCGATAAAGAACTCGAAACCCGAGGCAGCTGGCAAGGCAAACATTATGCGGGGAGTGTGATTATATGACTTTGCAGCGCGTCTTGCCGTTCACCAAATCTTTGCTTGAACAAGCCGTGCATGCTGGCGACACCGCGGTAGATGCCACCGCCGGCAACGGCCACGATACGCATTTCCTGGCTGGGCTTACCGGTGCCTCTGGAAAAGTTTACGCATTCGATATTCAACAACAAGCCATCGAAGCGACCAAGCAGCGCACAGAAGAGTTTTCCCATATCGAATTAATATGCGACAGCCACGCGAAAATCGATCAATACGTAACGGAATCGATTTCCGCTGCCGTTTTCAACCTCGGTTATTTGCCTAAAGGCGACCATGCCATCATCACCAAAGCTGCAAGCACCTTGCAGGCTCTCGAGCAATGCCTGACGCTCCTGAAAGCTGGCGGCTTGGTATTGGTGGTCATTTATTCCGGGCACGAGGGCGGCAGCGAAGAGCGTGACGCCGTGATGAATTACGTCAAGCGTTTGCCGCAAACCCGCTACGACGCCATGAAATACGAATTCATCAACCAGCAGCATTCCCCGCCATTTTTAGTCGCAATCGAGAAAAAACACCAGCGCCAAAAGAACTGATGGCCAAATCTAAAAGAGCAGCGTGCACATGCACGCTGCTCTTTCATTTATTTCTCGACAGGACCTTCGAGAACAATTTTCCCGATGGTCTTACCGGACATCAGTTTTCCGTAAGCTTCTTTCAAGTTTGCCGGGTTGATTGGCGCCATCGTTTCATTGAGCGTCGATTGGACTTTGCCGCTGTCTACCCATTCCGACAGTTCGTTCAACAATTGATGCTGCTCGATCATGTCTTCGGTCTGGAACATCGAGCGCGTGTACATCAATTCGTAAACGAAGGTCACGCTTTTTCCGAAGAATCCAGAAGCAAGCGGTTCGAACGCAGGCAGGATTGAACAGATTTTCCCTTGCGGCCGGATTGCTTCGGCCATGCCTGCCATATGGTCATCTGTATTGGTTAGGCAGAATATATAGTCCACGCCATCAATATCCAGTTCCTTTAATTGAGGCAGCAATTCCTGGTGATGGTTGATGGTATGATGGGCGCCGTGATCTTTGGCCCACTCGACCGTCTCCTGACGCGATGCTGTTCCGATTACGGTGAGCCCTGCTAATTTGGCGATCTGCGTGGCAATCGAACCGACACCGCCAGCAGCACCGATGATTAGAATGTTCTTGCCTTCATTGTCCTGCGGGTTTTTAGAGATGCCCAAGCGGACAAACAAGGCTTCCATCGCCGTCAATCCCGTCAAAGGCAAGGCGGCTGCATGCGCAAAATCCAGATTCTTTGGCTTGTGGCCGACGATGCGCTCGTCGACCAAATGGAATTCGCTATGTCCGCCTTCCCGGACATTGGTGCCAGCATAAAACACTTCGTCGCCTTCTTTAAACAATGAACACTCACTGCCAACGGAAACGACCACTCCGGCAACGTCCCTTCCGACGATCGTTAAGGAATCGTCGTCTGGCTTTTTCGAATCACGCGTTTTGTAATCGGTCGGATTCACCGATACCGCCTTCACCTCCACGAGCAAATCATGTCCTTTTGGCTCAGGCTTGTCCAATTCCACCGCTTCGAACTGAGGCGGTTGTTCCGTATTTCCGGGTTTATAAAATCCTAGTGCTATCATTTTCGAATTCAATCTCTTTCGCCTTCCTTTCATCTATTCATATAAATGTTTCAATTTCTTCTATAATACAGCCGAGATGTCTTCTACATATGCATCGATGACGACTGGCTGTTTGCTTGCTTTCGCTTTTGATAAAGCGTCCTGCAATTCGGCACGTGTTTTTACTGTATAGCCTTCACCGCCGCAAGCGATGGCAAACGCCGCGAAGTCGATATTGGCAAGCTCCACATTGGTCGGCTCATTGCCTGCCATTTTTTGTTCATCTTCAATCAATTGAAGCTTCTGGTTATTGAAGACGACAATGATCATCGGCAGCTCGTATTTAACTGCAGTGACGAAATCCTGCATGCCCATGGAAAATCCACCGTCCCCGACGATTGCGATGGTTTGTCTTTCCGGATATGCCAGCTTCGCTGCAATGGCTCCCGGCAAACCGCAGCCCATCGTGCCGAGCCAGGACGACAACACCAGTTTCTGGCCAGTCAGCTGCAAATACTTCGCTGTCCAGATGGTGATGCTCCCGACATCGAGTGAAACGACTGCGTCCCGCTCCAGGATATACTGGATTTCGCCCAGCACTTGCTGGGGCTGAAGCATGTCGGTCTGCTTTTCGATGTCAGCACGCAGCTTGTCATGCCAAGCACTTCTTTTCTCCTGAAGTTGATTCAAGAATCCTGGATCTTTTTCGCCGAGCTGGCTTGTCAACCAGGCAAGCGCTGATCCGAGTTCCCCGACTACACCTACAGTCGCCGGATAATATTTGCCGATGACGCGCGGTTCGATATCAATTTGGATGGCAGGCGCGTTATCCGGCAAATACTCACGGTATGGGTACGCTGTGCCGGCCAGGATGACCAAGTCGGCTTGTTTCATCGCCTGTTCGGCCGGTTCCGTCCCAAGTTGCCCAAGCTGCCCTAAATTATTCGGGTGGTCATCCGGGATCAACCCTTTAGCCGGAAGTGATGCAATAATCGGCGCTTTCAGTTTTTCAGAGAACGCCAGCACTTCCCCAGTTGCCGCCTGCGCGCCTTTGCCTGCCAAAATGACTGGTTTTTTCGCAGTCTCCAATAGCTTCAATGCCTCTTTCAAATCTTCTTCTGCCGCCCGGATATGCGGCACGGAATACTCCGGCGAAGTCATCTGTTTTTCCCGTTTGATTTTCGTGCTGAATAAATCGTCCGACACTACGAGCACAGCCGGGCCTTTTTCGGAATAGGCTGTACGTATCGCCTGATTGAGCATATCCGGCAATTGTTCGGAATTTTGCACACGGCGGTTATAGACCGAAACGTCTTCGAACATCGATTCCAACTTCAGTTCCTGGAACGTATCGGTCCCGACCGAAGTGCTGGTCACTTGGCCGACGATCGCGAGCACCGGTGTTTTATCTTTTTTCGCGTCATATAACCCATTTTGAAGATGGATCGCCCCTGGCCCTGCAATCGACAAGCATACGCCGATGCGCCCGGTCAGTTTCGAATAAGCAGATGCAGCGAGCGCCCCAGTCTCTTCATGGCGGATCTGGATAAAGCGAATGTCCACTTTTCGCAGTTCCTCCATCAATTCATTGATGGAATCCCCAGGCATTCCGTAAATATGATCTATATTCCATTGCTTCAATAGCTCGACAACGTGGCTGCCTGCAGTACGATCAAACATATTCATTCCTTCTTTCTTTATTTCTTTCGTTTCAACTCTTTATCCCCCCAGCTCATCTGTAAACCTTTTTCTGCAAACATAAAAAAGCAACAGGCTGTTTATTCAGCCTGTTGCTCTTTTGAGAACGTTCTTTTAGCCATTTCTTCAGCGATCAACCGGAACGTCGTTAACTTATCCTTAAAATCGTAGGCAACGGAAACGAGCATCACTTCATCTGCGCCATATTCTGCGCCAAGCGCTTCCAATTGATCTACCACTTGAACAGAGTCGCCGACGACCATGCGCCGCCGGTTATCTTCAACGAGCAGCTTTTCGAATTTCGAGTATTCGTAAGCGGCAGCCTGTTCAGGAGGCGGCGTACCGTCAGACGGCATGCCCTGCGCCCCCATCGCAAGCGACAGGTCAAGTGAAGATGCGACATATTCCGCCTGCTCCTGAGTTTCCTGGCATACGGCAAAGATAGCAAACCCGGTATACGGTCTATTTCCTTTGTGTGGAATGAATTTTTTTCTGTAGTTGGCTGCAAAGTCCTGCCCGCCTTCGCCGTTGATGAAATGGGCGAACATATACGGCAAGCCTTTTTCGGCTGCCAATTGCGAAGATCCCTCCCCTGAGCCGAGCATCCAGATCGGCGGTGCTTCCGACGGCACCGGGGTTGCAGTCATTCCATAGTAGTCATGCGACTCCGGAATGCTGTTTTCCAAATACATGCGCAGCTCATCCAGCTGTTCAGGAAAGCGTCCCGCATCCCGCAAGCGGCCATTCGATAAAGCAAATGATGCTCTTGGCATGCCGCCTGGCGCACGGCCCACTCCCGCATCAATGCGTCCGGGATACAGGTTCTCCAATAAATTGAAGTTCTCTGCCACTTTAAACGCCGAATAATGCGGCAGCATGACGCCCCCAGATCCCAAACGGATCGATGAGGTCCTAGCTCCGATATGACTAATCAAAATCTCTGGCGAAGAGCCCGCTAAAGTTTTGGCATCGTGATGTTCCGATACCCAAAAGCGCGTATAACCCCATTGTTCTGCGTGTTGCGCCAACTGGACCGTATCGGCCAAAGCTTCGCTGGCTGTCTGACCTTGTGAGATCGGGGATTGGTCTAATATGCTGAAACGAAGTGGCATCTTGATCTTTCCTTTCTATTCTTTGATGCAATTGCTGATCATGAAGTGTTATTGGCTGCGGCGTATTTTTTCAGATTCCGCTGCCGATTCGGCAAAGCACAGCGCCGCCTGGAAAATTTCGTCCCGTTCCGGTTCCTCCAGCAGGTCGTGGTAGCAAAACGGCCATTCCTTGAAATGGAACTCATTGACGGCTTGCTTGGACAGCCAAGTGCGTCCAGCTGATGTCCGTGTAATCAAATCACGCTGGCCCACGTGGAGCATGACTGGCAAATCAGGAAGCTGTGTTTGTGCTGCCTGCTCCAAATAGCCTTGCAATTCTTTCCACCAGGCCGGTGAACTGAGCGACTGGATCGCTCGATCGGCACCAGCCGATTCGTCCTGGAACTTGCGTCTCGTCAAATGGCGCAATTCGATGCCGTGGTCGATTTTCCCTTTTCCGGTAAGCTTGCTAATGCCGGACAAGGCAAGTGTTGGTTTGCTTGGCACTTTTTGCAATTCAAACCATGGCGACGTGAGAATAAGCGCCGCTATCGGATGGCGGTTTTCAGCAAGGGCCTGGATGGCAATCGCTGCTCCGAGGCCGTGTCCTGCGAGTATGATCGGCAAGTCATTTCCCGCTGCCAAGCGCAGCAGTTCAGCAGCCATTTTATCATACTCGAAAAATGGTTCACGGTGCACCGAATCATCTCCAGCTTGCGTCCCGTGTCCGGGCAAATCGCCCATATAGACATGAAAGCCGTTCCTGCGCCATTTCTCGATTTGCCATGCATAACGCTTATGCTCTTCGTATGCACTGTGGATCAACACGATAGCGCCTTTTGCATCGCCTTCCGCTTGCCATTTCCACATAATCTGCGCCTCCCTATGCAGCTTGATCAATTGACCTTTTCCGTCGTTTTGATACGATTAGTACTAATTACATCTTATCAAGGATAAAGGAGCTTTGCCATGATCTATCCATATAAAGACAAATCACCAAATATTGACAAATCGGCATTCGTTGCTGATTATGCGACCGTCACTGGCGATGTGACTATCGGCGAGAATTCTTCTGTCTGGTTCAATACCGTCATCCGTGGCGACGTCGCACCAACCATTATCGGGAAAAACACCAATATCCAAGATCTGTCGATGCTCCACCAAAGCCCCGACAATCCGCTCATCTTAGAAGACGATGTCACGATCGGCCACCAAGTGACGCTTCATAGCTGCATCATCAAAAAAGGCGCTCTGGTCGGCATGGGCTCGATCATTCTGGACGGCGCTGAAATTGGCGAAGGGGCATTCATCGGCGCCGGTAGCCTCGTCCCGCAAGGAAAGAAAATCCCGCCGGGCACATTGGCTTTCGGCCGGCCCGCAAAAGTGGTGCGTGAACTGAACGAGGCGGACAAAAAAGATATGAAACGCATCGTCCGGGAGTATGCGGAAAAAGCAGCTTACTATAAATCACTTCAATAGAAAAAGCAGGCGGAAAAATATCCGCCTGCTTTTTATTATGCGTTCGCTTGTTGTTTCAGTGCATCCGCTTTGTCTGTACGTTCCCACGGAAGATCGACATCCGTGCGTCCGAAATGGCCATAAGCCGCTGTTTGCTTGTAGATTGGGCGGCGCAAATCGAGCATTTTGATGATGCCCGCTGGACGCAAATCGAAGTTCGCGCGTACGAGTTCGATGAATTTGTCTTCGCTGACTTTCCCTGTGCCGAACGTATCGACCGCAATCGATACCGGATGTGCCACACCGATAGCATAGGCAAGCTGCACTTCACACTTGTCAGCAAGGCCAGATGCCACGATGTTTTTCGCTACATAGCGTGCTGCATAAGCTCCAGAACGGTCGACTTTTGTCGCGTCTTTACCGGAGAATGCTCCCCCGCCATGTCGTGCATAACCGCCGTACGTATCAACGATGATTTTACGGCCAGTAAGACCAGCATCACCTTGTGGCCCACCGATGACGAAGCGGCCTGTCGGGTTGATGAAGTATTTCGTTTCAGCGTCCAAAAGTTCTGCTGGCACGACTTCGTTGATGACGTATTCTTTCAAGTTGCGCTGGATTTGCTCCAACGATACTTCTGGATGATGCTGTGTCGAAATAACGATTGTATCGACACGCACTGGTTTATTGTTTTCATCGTATTCAATCGTTACTTGCGTTTTTCCGTCTGGACGGAGATACGGCAAGATTTCTTCTTTACGTACTTCCGCCAAGCGACGTGCAAGTTTGTGGGCCAAGCTGATCGGCAATGGCATCAATTCTTCTGTTTCATTTGACGCATACCCGAACATCAAGCCTTGGTCGCCTGCTCCGATTTCGTCCAATTCCTTATCGGTCATCTGGCCTTCACGCGCTTCAAGTGCCACGTTGACGCCTGCAGCGATATCTGCCGACTGCTCGTCGATCGCCGTCAATACTGCGCTCGTCTCGGAATCAAATCCGTATTTGGCACGTGTATAGCCGATCTCTTTAACGGTCTGACGCACGACTTTAGGAATGTCTACATATGTGGATGTTGTAATTTCGCCTGCGACAAGAACGAGCCCTGTCGTTACAGTCGTTTCGCATGCGACACGCGCATTCGGGTCTTCTGTTAGGATCGCATCCAGGATTGCGTCTGAAATTTGGTCGCAAATTTTATCCGGATGGCCCTCTGTTACTGATTCTGATGTGAATAATCGACGGTTTGTCAAAAAAAATTCCTCCTTATATCCTGCGAGATTGCTCTCGAAATTGATACGGTACTCGTTTTCCCATGTCAAGTCCGTTTCCGTTTATAGGAATTGAACTTCCAGCTTTTTCAGCCTGCACACGAGGATAAAGGGCATTCCATAAAAAAATCCCTTCACTCATTTTAATACATGAGGAAAGGAATAATCATCATAAGCACCTTTCACTCTTATCGTCCAAGGCATTCGCCTTGCTTCAGGTTGGGCACCATCGCTGCAAAACAGCAGGTTGCCGGGTTTCATTGGGCCTGCACCCTCCACCAGCTCGGAATAAGAGTATCCGTTCAATTTCCCATCATACGGAATGCAGCAAGCACTGTCAACGTTTTTACCAGAAACGATCGTCAGACTTTTAAGCATGCATCTTTTTCTACTATTTAAAGAGCACAATTCGTGAACATTGACAGAATTCTAGTTATTAGTATAGACTAATCGCGTCAATGTGTTATACTAATGTTCGAATATACATCTTCCCCATTCATTTGGGAATAAACGAAAAGGAAGGTACATATATATGACTTCAGTGAATCTAGCAAATGATTTGAAAGAACTTTTGAACGGTACCAATATCAATATGCAATTATCCGTTCCACAATTGGTGGAAGCTGCAACATCCCGCGGGGAGGCAGTTTTGACGCGTGAAGGCGCAGTCAAAGCGGAAACCGGCAAATACACGGGCCGTTCGCCTAAAGACAAGTATATGGTAGAAGAAGCGATTTCGAAAGATAAAATTGACTGGGGCAACGTCAACCGTCCGATTTCAGCCGAAATCTTCGAAAACCTATACGCCAAAGTCCTTAATCATTTGAAAGAAAAAGACGCTTTGTACGTCTTCAAAGGCTTTGCCGGCGCAGATCCTGAGTCGCGCCTTGCCATTCAGACAATCAATGAATACGCATGGCATAACCTATTTGCCCATCAATTGTTCATCCGCCCGACTGCGGAAGAATTGAAGGCGCATGAAGCTGAATTCACTGTCGTTTACGCTCCGACTTTCCACGCAGACCCTGCAGTGGACGGAACGGATTCAGAAACCTTCATTATCGTTTCGATGGAAAAGAAAATTATCTTGATCGGCGGCACGGAATATGCTGGCGAAATGAAAAAATCCATCTTCTCGATCATGAACTACATCCTTCCTGAAAAAGGCATCCTGCCGATGCACTGTTCAGCGAACGTCGGGAAAAACGACGACGTCGCTTTGTTCTTCGGACTTTCCGGAACAGGGAAAACGACTTTGTCAGCTGACGAAGACCGTAAATTGATCGGCGACGATGAGCACGGCTGGTCCGATAACGGCGTCTTCAACATCGAAGGCGGCTGCTATGCAAAAACGATCAACTTGTCACGTGAAAACGAGCCACAAATCTTTGATGCCATCCGTTTCGGCTCGGTTCTTGAAAACGTAGTCGTTGACGAAGATACACGCATCCCGGATTACGACGACGGATCGCTGACGGAAAACACGCGTGCAGCATACCCGATCGATGCCATCGATAACATCGTCATCCCTTCTGTTGCAGGGCACCCGAAAACAATCGTCTTCCTTACAGCAGACGCGTTCGGCGTATTGCCTCCGATCAGCAAATTGACGAAAGAACAAGCAATGTACCATTTCCTAAGCGGCTACACATCGAAACTTGCTGGAACAGAACGCGGCATCACGTCACCGGAAGCGACATTCTCGACTTGCTTCGGCTCACCATTCCTTCCGCTTCATGCGACCGTTTACGCTGAAATGCTCGGCGACAAAATCGATGAGCACGGCGCAGATGTCTACCTTGTGAATACAGGATGGACTGGCGGCATCTACGGCGTCGGAAGCCGCATGAAGTTGTCATACACTCGCACGATGGTGCGCGCAGCAATCCGCGGCGACTTGAACGGCGTTGAAATGGAACACGAATCCGTCTTCGGTTTGAACATGCCAAAAGAAATCCCAGGCGTGCCGACTGAAGTATTGAACCCGCGCAACGCATGGGCAGATAAAGAAGCTTATGACCAAAAAGCACAGGAATTGGCGAAGAAGTTCAAAGACAACTTTGAAAAATTCGGCACTGTGGATGCTGGCATCAGCCAAAAAGGCGGCCCTACCCATAATTAATTACATCATAAAAGGACGGAGAGAAATGATTCATTTCTCTCCGTCCTTTCTTGTTTTATTCTCAACTACCGCATCAAGCTTCTGCATTATTGCGGACGGCTTCAGTTAAATTCTTTTTGCGCTTTTCCTGCTCTTTCATCCACACCGTCAGGGCTTTTGCGGTCTTGCGATTTGCCGTAGGGGGAAAAAAATGCGTGTATTCTGGAAAATACCAAGTTTCACAAGGCTGATGATTGAGCTGCAATGCCTCTTCTAATAGAAAAGCTTGCTGGGGCGAAACATTATCGTCTTTCAAGCCGTGGATGATCAGGTAAGCAGCATCGCTCTCCCCGATGCGTATGAGTGGATTGCGCTCCTCAAATGCCGGAAGCGCAGTATTTGGCGTCCCGCCGTAGAGCCGTTTCATCATGCGGCGCATATCGAGCCGCTCTTTATACGTCAGCACCGTATCCGTAACGCCTGCCCAAGTCACGACAGAACAAACATCGCTTCTCAGCACAGCAGTCCAAAGCGCCATAATGCCGCCTCTTGAAAAGGCTAGCAAATGCACGGGCCCTGAACTGAATTTTTTCAGCACGTCCACGGCATTTACGGCATCATAGCGGTCTTCACCGGCAAATTCATCTTTCCCTTCACCGCCCCGATTGCCGCGGTAATAAGGCGCAAAAACGGTGAATCCCATCCCCGCAAATTGTGCAATCCGCGCTGGCCGCACCATGCCGATGGACTGGATTCCCCCGCGCAGGTACAAGATTCCGCTTTCGGCTGCGCCTGTTTTCGGCTGTGCCAATAAACCTTTAATACGCAAGCCTTCAGACCAATATGTCACTTCTCGTAAGCTCACGTTTGGATTCGGCGAAGGATACCATCTCATCGATTCAATATCACCATTTTTCAATAGTCTTCACCTTCTCTATAATCGCCTCCATGCCCGCATCGCGCATCAGAAAGCTATAATTTTCATCTATTAGAAGTTCCGCAACTAATATCGGCCCATCCGTTTCCATCCATTCAACTTCAGCCATGTCCTCAATAACAGCCGTAAATACCGTCTTGCTAAACGGTTTATCGGTATAAACCGTATATTCAGCAAGCCATTCCAAGCTATTGACGCTGGCTCCGGTTTCTTCGTATACTTCCCGCTTCGCCGCCTGCTCCAGTGATTCGCCAGGCTCGGCTTTACCCCCGGGGAATTCGAGGCCCCGCACAGAATGTCTCGTCAATAACCACTTTCCATTATGTTTTCCTATAACCAGCACATGCCGGCTGTCGATCTGCGACTGCCCTTTTTCAAAAAACAAACAGCAAACGCAACCGTTTAAGTCCTTATATTCCATTAAACAATCCTCCCGGCTTCAGAAAAGGCGTACAACCGGCTAACGGTCGCACGCCCATTTCCTCTATTCTACTTCTTTTCGCCGAGAAATGCAGATAGCATCCAGGAATGCTTCTCTAAGTTTTGGTGGATGGCATTCAACATATCCTCTGTCATGTCATCACCGTCTTCAGCCGCAAGCCCCATTCCTTTTTTCAAGGATTTCATAATCTTATCGTAATCGGAAACAAGTGTATCGACCATCTGCTCCGCGCTTTCACTGCTAGTCGCTTCGTCTACGACCGACAATTCGAGCTGCTCTTTCATTGTAGCTACGGGCTTGCCGCCAAGTGCCAGCAAGCGTTCTGCGATTTCATCCATATGAAGTGTCGCTTCGTTATACAATTCTTCAAACTTCACATGTAAAGTAAAGAATGAAGGCCCTTTTACATACCAATGGAAATTATGTAATTTCGTATAGACCACCGACCATGTAGCGACTTGTACGTTTAATTCTTCGTTTAATGCTGTTGACACAATTCATCACTCTCCATTTTTTTGATAAGCTCTTCTGCTTTATAAATACCTCTAAAAGCCCTACAATAAACATCAACGAACTGTAACCAAATCAGAAAAGAGTGGAATCACAATGAAAACTGCATTAGTGAAGCTGTTCCGTTTCTATCAACGTTTCATCTCTCCGCTGTCGCCTCCGAGCTGCAGATTCTATCCGACTTGTTCCCATTACGGAATCGAAGCTGTGGAAAAACATGGCGCATTAAAAGGCGGTTATCTCGCTATGCGCCGTATTTTAAGCTGCCACCCGTTCCATAAAGGCGGCGTGGATTTTGTCCCGGAAGAATGGCCCCCTAAAAAATAGGTGGGTTTTTTTCTTGTGTTCAATCGGATTGTATTGTATGATTCTAAGAGTCAACAAAACGTAACGATTACATTTTATGAATGCGTATCAAATTTGGAGGGACATTTCATGAAGAAACTATCATTATTTGCAGGTATAGCACTTATTTTATTGTTAGCCGCATGCGGCAGCAACACAGAAACCGACAGCGGGGCTGAAAGCGAAACGGCAGAAGGAAAACTCGATGTTTATGCGACCGTTTATCCACTTGTTTATTTTGCAGAACGCATTGGCGGCGAGCGTGTGGATGTCAAATCGGTTTACCCGGCCGGCGCCAATGAACACAGCTTTGAGCCGACTCAAAAAGATATGATCAATATGGCAGATGCCGACCTGCTATTTTATGTCGGGTTAGGGCTTGAAGGCTTTATCGACAGCGCACTGCAAACGCTGCAAAACGAAGATCTCGAATTTGTCGCTACGGCAGATGGAATCACCGATGAACAGCTCGAAACTGCCGCGGGTGCAAATTCCGATGCACACACAGAAGACGAGCACGGTCATGAAGAAGAAGATGAACATGGCCATGAGGGCGAAGATGACAGTCACGCAGAAGAAAGCGGCCACGAAGGCCATGACCATGGTTCCACCGATCCACACGTTTGGATCTCCCCAGTGCTAAGCCAAGAACTTGCCGCTTCTGTCCGTGACGCTTTAACAGAGAAAGACCCAGAAGGCGCAGAAGAATTCAACAAGAATTATGAAGAACTTGTTGCTGAACTAGAAGAACTTGATGAATCGTTCCAAAACTTGGACGAAAAAGTCGAACGCGACACCTTTTTCGTCTCCCATGCAGCATTCGGCTATCTTGCCGCGCCTTACGGATTTGAACAAGTGGCCGTCGCAGGCTTGAACAGCCAAGACGAACCGTCCCAAAAGGAGCTTACGAAAATCGTCGACATGGCGCGTGAAAAAGACATTCAATACATCGTCTTCGAACAAAACGTCTCGTCGAATTTGACGGAAGTCATCCAAAACGAAGTCGGCGCCGAAGCGATTGAAATGCATAACTTGGGTGTCTTGACACAAGAAGACATCGATAACGATGAAACTTATTTCACTTTAATGGAAAAAAATCTTCAAGCACTCGAAACGGTCTTGAAATAACAAAAACTCGCCGATCATTCGGCGAGTTTTTTTATACTTTCAGTTCGTAACCGATGCCTGGGCTATCGCTTAGTTTAATTTCCCCGTTCTCTACACGGATTTCTGGAGAAACGATATCTGTCTGCCAAAAATGGTTTGAGTCTGAAAAATCACCAGTCAGCTTCACTTCGGGCAGCGAGGCAAGCGCGAGATTATGCGCTTTCGATACGCCAAACTCGATCATACCGCCGACCCACATTTCGATTTGTTCGTTTCTGCAGAATTCAACGACTTTCAAGGTTTCCGTCCACCCGCCAAGACGACCCATCTTCAAGACAATGATGTCCGCTGCTTGCTTTTCCACCATACGCTTTACATCTTCGAGGCTATGGATGCTTTCATCTAGACAGATTGGCGTTGTCATGTTTGACCGGGCAATCCGGTGGGCGTCCCACTGCTGTTCTCCGTAGGGCTGTTCAATCAGCGCGAAACCAACCTGGTCAAATGCCAGCAACTCTACCAAAGCTCGTCCAGAAAAACTGCCATTGGCATCAGCGTAGAACGAAATCTCTGGATTGGACGTAACAATCTCTTTCAATAAGCCAGCATCGGAATCAGGCGAAATTTTCAGTTTGATGCGCCGATAACCGCTGCCGATCGCCAATCTTACATTCCGGGACAGTTCGTCGCTCTTTCCTGCAACGACCACGCCTGCTGGAATCGAGCCAGAGATTCCACCGACAAATTCATACAACGGTACGCCTTGTCGCTTGGCAAATAAATCCCATACAGCCATTTCTATAGACGCTTTTGCCATATGATTTCCTTTTACTGTTGAAAATAAACGCGCCGTCTCAGCCGGATGCTCCAATTGCTCATCTATCAAGAGCGGGGCTAACACCTGCTCCATCACAAAGCGGCTGCCCGTCACCGTTTCTTCTGTGTACCAAGGCGTATCAAACGCGACACATTCACCATAACCCTCTCGTCCCTCAAGGTCTCGGACTATGACCACTGTCACTTCCCGCTCCTCGACTTTCTGCAAGACGGTGATGAAAGGCTGCTTTAAAGGCTGTTTCACTTTGTGGAATTCAATGCCGGCAATTACAGCCATGTCTTCAATTCCCTTCTGAGCAGTTTATTCGATGCATTCCGCGGCAGCGCATCCACCATACGGAACAACTTTGGCACTTTATAGCCGGCCAGCTGTTCCCGGCAAAATTGCGAAAGCTCATCCAATACTTCGGGATCATCGAGCACGACAAACGCTGCTGGCACTTCTCCCCACGTGCTGTCTGCCATCGCGCAAACCCCGGCTTCCCGGACCGATGGATGGGCCATCAACACTTTCTCAATTTCTGCCGGATACACGTTCTCCCCGCCAGAAACGAGCAAATCCGAGCGCCTGTCGACGACGAATAAAAATCCTTCTGAATCCAAATAACCGATATCCCCCGTTGCGAGCCAGCCGTCTTTCTGCACAGCCCGGTCCTTGAACTTGCCGATATATCCAGGGGTCACTTGAGGCCCTTTAATAAGAATCTCACCCGCTTCCCCCGTCATTGCACCATCAATTTTTACTTGATATAGAAATAACGGCTTGCCGGCAGAACCGATTTTTGTTTTCGCATCAGCCGGCTGCAAAGTCGTCGTCTGCGAAGATGTTTCGGTCATGCCGTAAGTTTGAAGCACTTGAATACCATGCGCTTCCGCCCGCTGCAAATACGAAACGGGTACCGGGCCGCCGCCTGCAAGAACTTGCTTAAAGCGTGGGGACACGCGCAGTTGCCGCTGCTCGATCTCTCGCAATACTTGGTCAAGCGTTACAGCGACCACCGAACTATGTGTCACTTGCCCTTTGCATAATTCATCTGCACACGCCTTAGCATCGAATTTGTCGTAAAGCCTGACGCCCATCCCGTAAACCAATGACCGCATCAAAATCGAGAAGCCGCTTATATGGAATAACGGCATCGTGCACAGCCAGACATCATCAGGAGAAACGCCCAAATTCAGCGCAGAAGACACAGCGCTAGAAAAATGGTTTTCAGCAGTCTGCCGAACCCCTTTCGGATTGCCTGTTGTCCCGGATGTATACATGATGGACACAGTGCGGTCTTTCACCCATTCCGCCAGCAAATGAAAATCCGCGATTGGCGCTTGTCTCAATTGCTCAAAAGAAATGGGCTGTGCTGCTGCCACTTTTTCGTATAACTCAGCACCCACGAATACTCGATCCACCTTTGCATCTTCAATCTGATACGCCAGTTCCGCCGCCGCCAGCCGTTCATTCAGCATGACCATTTCACAGCCAATATGCAGGCAGCCATACATGACAAACACAGCTTCGGCATTCGATTTTGCCAGCAATGCCACGCGCGAATGCTCCGTAATGCCGAAATGCGCCAGTTTTCCGGCATAATCGAGTGCGATCTTGTTCACTTCTGCAAAAGTCCATTCATCTTCGCCAAACGATAAAGCCAATTGATTTCCCGTTAAATAAGCGCGCTGCGACAGCCAATTCGGATAAGTCATTTTTCAAAATCCTTTCTTTTACAGTTAATCGATTGAAAAAAAGCTGCCTCCGAGGAAGACAGCCCTTTCAAATTCATATGATCACGGGAAACGCGGGAATTGGCCAAAGTCCGGTTTGCGTTTTTCTTTAAATGCATCGCGTCCTTCTTTCGCTTCATCCGTTGTGTAATAAAGCAATGTCGCATCGCCAGCCATTTGCTGAAGACCAGCAAGACCGTCCGTATCCGCATTCATTGCTGCTTTGACGAAACGCAGTGCAGTCGGGCTCATTTCAAGCATTTCTTCGCACCATTTCACTGTTTCGTCTTCCAATTGCTCGTAAGGCACAACTGTGTTCACGAGGCCCATATCAAGAGCTTCCTGTGCATCGTATTGACGGCACAAGTACCAGATTTCGCGCGCTTTCTTATGTCCGATAATGCGTGCCAAATAGCCTGAGCCATAGCCTGCATCAAATGAACCGACACGCGGTCCAGTTTGGCCAAAGCGTGCGTTGTCTGCAGCAATCGTCAAATCACAAACAACGTGAAGCACATGTCCGCCGCCAATTGCGAATCCAGCAACCATCGCGACAACCGGTTTCGGAATAACGCGGATCAAACGCTGCAAGTCCAAGACGTTAAGACGCGGAATTTCATCTTCCCCAACGTAGCCGCCATGTCCGCGGACGGATTGGTCGCCACCTGAACAGAATGCTTTTTCGCCTTCGCCTGTCAAGACGATGACGCCAACATCCGAGTTGTCACGCGCACGTGAAAATGCATCGATCAATTCATGAACCGTTTTCGGGCGGAACGCATTGCGCACTTCCGGACGGTTAATGGTGATTTTTGCAATCCCATTATATGTTTCGTATTTAATGTCTTCATATGTAAGTTCTGTAACCCATTGACGTGTTGACATACTAGTCCTCCTCATTAATTCCATTTATTTGTTCCATAACCATTGTAGCAAATTCAGCTGGTTTTTCCACATGAATCGCATGTCCTGCTGAAATGATGCGGTGTTCTGCGTTCGGCAAGAGCTCCTGCATCTCACGCGCGATGGCGCAAAACTTCGGATCCAACTTACCGGTGATCAGTAAAACTGGCATCTTCAATTCAGACAGGCAGTCCCAATACGATCGTTGTGAACCTGTACCCATGCTCTTCAAGCTGTTCGCCAAGCCTACTGTAGATTGTACGAGCCGCTCTTGCTGCACTTGCTTGCGCACAGATTCCGGCAAAGATTTCTGGCTGTCGAACAACGGGATATTCTCCCATGTCTCAACGAATTGCTCTAGTCCATCATTAAGAATATTAGTGGCTAGCTGAGTATCCCGTTTTCTCCGCTCTTGTCTTGCAGCTTCTGATTTCAAGCCAGGTGAAGCACTTTCCAAAATAAGCTGGTCAATGCGGTCTGGAAATTCACAAGCATACGCAAGCGCCGTACGCCCGCCCATCGAATAGCCAAGCAAAGTGAAGTTCTCTAACTTCATTTCCTCAAAAATGAAGTCAAGGTCATCTAGTTGTCGCTCCATCGCATAACGACTTTCATCTGTCGGACTTTCTGTCTGGCCATGACCAATCAAGTCAATCGCCACAATTTGGTAGTCGCTCCATTTTTCAATGACTGTTTTCCATGTAGCCGTGCTGCCAGTAAAACCATGGAGTAAGACCAGGACAGGAAGGGCTTCCTCACCCGCCACTTCAATATGGTAGCGAACTCCATTTGCCATCAATTCCATGTGTTTAGCTCCTCATCCACCCGGCTCCACAATTTCCGGTGTACCGTTACGTTGTTCGAGCGGTTGGTTGCGACTTCGATGATGCGCACCGGTTTTTCTTTCGGTGTTCTAAGCGCCGACTGCAATTCTTCCACAGTCTCCGCAGAGAAATATTCCGCATCATACATGTCAGCTGCCGCTTTGAACTGGATACCAGTCGGTGTGCCAAATAGTTCCTCGTAATAGCGCTCTTCTTTCGACTGCGGCAAATAGGAGAATATTCCGCCGCCATCATTATTCATGACAACAATCGTCATGTCGGACGCTTGTAATTTAGACGCAAGCAACCCGTTCATATCGTGCAGCAAAGCCAAATCCCCGATCAACAAATACCCGGGCCGTTGGTTCGCAGTTTGGATGCCGAAAGCCGTCGAGACAACACCATCTATACCGTTCGCACCCCGGTTGGCGTAAATCTGCACATCCCGCTGCGTCGACTGGAAATAGGTATCCGCATCTCGGATCGGCATGCTGCTGCTGACAGTCAAATCGCAGCCATCGAGTTCATCGAATAAGGATTTTGCCATCACGCCTTCATCCAACTCTTGGTGGCAATGCGCGGACATGGAATGTCTAACCAATTCTCCCGCTTTGATCCATTGCTCCAAGTATTGGTTTGAAGCTTTCACTTCCATGCTCAACTCCCATAATACGGAAGCATGCTGTTGGATGTGATGTGTAACGGCAGATTGCGGATCTCTGAACAACGGGCTTTCGTCGATGACGATGTATCTCACAGGTTTGTTTTTCGCCAAAAACTGGCTAAGCGGCTTCGAAACCGGCTGTGGCCCGATTCGTACGACCACATCCGGCGCTACACTGTCAGCAAATTTCTCGGTTTTCAACAAAGCATCATATGAATCAACGATGACATCGATCAGATCATCAGGTACATTCGAGCGCAGATTCGACAGTGGATCGGCAAGCACTGGCCATCCGAGACGACGGATAAATTCCCATTGCTCTGTTGAAATCTTGCCAGTATTTTCCCCTGCAATCAATAAGCCCCTTGAATAGCTGAATACTTCTCGCAAAAATGCCGCAGCTTCATCAGTCAGCTGCTGGCCGCTTTCAAAGCGGTATAGTTCTCTTTCGCTTTCATAAGGCTGTTCGAAATCGATGCCAAGCGGTTCACGGAATGGCACATTCAAATGGACCGGCCCCTTTGGCGCTGTTTCAGCCATGGCTGCAGCACGCCCCAAATGGCGCTTCAAAAAGTCCAAACGATTGCCTTGTTCGGGCAACGGCAGGTCAGCTGACCATTTGACATGGGAGCCAAACAAATTAATCTGGTTGATCGCTTGCGGCGCCCCGACTTCACGAAGCTCGTGCGGGCGATCCGCTGTGATTACGAGAAGCGGCACGCGCGCATAATATGCTTCTACAATCGCTGGGAAATAGTTGGCTGCCGCAGTCCCTGATGTACAAATCAAAACAACTGGGCTGTTTGAAGCTTTTGCCAAACCAAGCGCGTAAAACCCAGCCGAACGTTCGTCTATTTGACGATACGTTTCTATCCCCTCTTGTTTCATAAAAGCATAAGCAAGAGGCGTTGAACGGGAGCCTGGACTGATGACTGCTTTTTTTACCCCTGCATGCATCAGCGAATTAGTAAACGCCGAAACATATTCAGTTAAAAACTCACGATTCGTCATGCAAATTTCCTCCCAATACACGAAGCATCGGGCGGAACTTCACCCATGTTTCATCATATTCAGCTTGTGGCGTAGAATCTGCCACAATACCGCCGCCCGCGAATAAATAGGCTTTATCACCATCAAGCAAAGCCGAACGAATTGCTACGGCAAATTCACCATCGCCTTTTGCATCAATCCAGCCGATTGGCGCTGCATAATATCCTCTATTCAATGGTTCGTACGAGCGGATTAAACTCAATGCCTGCTGTTTAGGCTCCCCACCAAGCGCCGGTGTTGGATGCAGCGCTTCGACTAGATCCAATAGTGAACTCCCATTTTTCAACTCGCCTTCAACAGGCGTGTATAAATGTTGTATATCCCGAATTTTCATTAGCTTAGGGATTTGTGGAATACGCGGACTCGAACAATGCTCCTCAAAAACGTCACCAATCATCTTCACAACATACTGATGCTCAGATCGGTTTTTCGAATCATTCAATAAGGCTTGCCCCAACGCTTCATCCTGTTCAACCGATTGACCGCGGGGCGTAGAACCTGCCAAACACGTAGATAAGGCTTTATGCTGTTCCACTTTAACAAGGCGTTCTGGTGTTGCCCCGAAGAAGAATTGTTCGTCAGCTTCAAGACCAAACAAAAAGCTTTCAGGTTGTTCATTGGCTGCTTGATAAAGGGCAGAGGCCGGTGCTAAAGCTTCCTTAAAACCCAGTTCAAGCGCTCTTGCGATAACTACTTTATCAACTTCGCCTGCACGGATTACATCTGTCACCTTTTCAATGGAGCGCATATATTCGCCTTTTTTCAGTTCCTTCTTATCCGAAACTGTGGGTTTTTGATACGCCCTTGGTTCCGAAACTTGCGCGCCATGAATCAGCCGGTCACGTTCTTTCCGCAACGCTTCAAAATCCATAAAACTGTTTGGCTGCTTAGTGATCAAATGGACACTGACATATGCCTGCTCCCCTTTGATAATAAGCTGAAACGTCGGCACAGCGAAATAAGCCTGCGGGAAATTTCGCCATTCGCTCGGCTGATTGTTCAAAGGATCAAATGAAAAACCGCCAAACAAAACTGGTTGTACTGCTGTTTCTTCATTTACTAATTGGGCACTTAACGCTTTCCAGTCCTTTTGAATGCTATTGAAACGCCCCTTATAATCATCAACCGTCAGCACATAAGCATGACCAAGGCCGACCATCGTAAAGGATTTTTCACGATTTTGCCAAAACATTCTCTTGCCCTCATATTGCTCCTGCCCAGCTTCAAAAAATGCCAGAGCGGACATGGTTGATACTTCAATGGTTTCTGTATAAAAGCGATAGCCATCAAAGCGGTTTGCTTCCATTTGTTCAGTTGATGAATACGATTGTGAATTCACCGGATTACCTCCGTTTACTGCAGCCTCATTTTGCTGCGATACATTTTAATCTCTACCTTCTATCATACCCCTTTCTCTGGAATTCAGCACAACATATGCTGTAAATCTCTGCGTTTTGGAGTACAATATAGGTTGGAAAGAAATGAATAGGAGAGATAGAAATGACACATTCCATACAAGCTGATAGTGGATGGCGTGTCTGGTGGCAACTCACACGTCCCCATACTTTAACAGCATCTTTTGCCCCAGTATTCCTAGGGACAATGATCGCTATCCATTATACCGCTTTAAATTGGGCGCTTTTCTTAGCCATGCTGATCGCAAGCCTACTGATTCAAGCAGCAACCAATATGTTCAATGAATACTATGATTACGCGAGAGGGCTCGATACTGAAGAATCCGTTGGCATTGGTGGCGCTATAGTCCGGAATGGTGTTTCACCGAAAACCGTTCTTGTTCTGGCATTCCTGCTCTACGCTATCTCTGCTGTATTAGGACTTTATATTGCAGCTTCCACCAGTTGGTGGCTATTGGCAGTTGGTGGCATTGGTATGCTAGTCGGTTATTTTTACACCGGTGGGCCATACCCGATCGCATACACGCCATTAGGTGAATTGTTTTCAGGATTGTTCATGGGCTTCCTTATAGTGATCGTAGCTTTTTATATCCAAACAGAAACTATCACCACTACCGCTGTTATGTTAGCTGTACCCAGCACATTACTCGTAGCCGCAATTATGATGGCCAATAACATCCGTGACATGGTTGGAGATAAAAAAAGCGGTCGGCGCACTTTGGCTATATTGGCTGGCAGACCGGCTGCAGTTACCATCTTCATGTGGTTCTTTATCTTATCTTATGCTTGGATTATTTTATTGGTATTGCTCGGAATCGTAACACCTTGGGCTTTATTAGTGCTGCTGAGTATTGTTAAGCCATTGAAGATAATTATGACCTTTAAGCGCTACAGTGAGCCTCTACAAGTAATGCCAGCCATGAAAGATACGGGAATCACGAATACTTTATTCAATTTCTTGTTGGCAATCGGTTTACTAGTAGATTACTTTTTATCTTAATACCTAAGAGCTGATGGCAACATGCCCATCAGCTCTTTTATTATAGAAAAAGTTATCGGAAATCTAATTAAAAATAACAGTGGTGAAATTCATTTAGTTGCGATATATTGTATCTAATATATTTAAAAGGGGATTTCCTATGAAACCTATTTTATTAGGCCTTGCGGGAGCAATGTTTTTTGCAGTAACTTTTGTTGTCAATGCACTAATGGAGGCACAAGGAGGACATTGGGTATGGAGCGCATCATTGCGTTATCTATTTATGATTCCTTTCTTGTTATTGATTGTAATATTGAGGGGCAATTTGATTCCGCTCATCAAAGAGATGAAGAAACATAAGGTGAAATGGTTGTTGTGGAGTTTCATAGGATTCGGTCTTTTTTACGCACCCTTATGTTTTGCAGCAGCATACTCTCCGGGTTGGCTAATAGCCGGAACTTGGCAATTTACAATCATTGCTGGAACTTTACTGGCTCCTTTATTTTTCGTCAAAATACATGTATCCGGCCAGACTTCAATACACAGACAACGCATACCGATTAAATCATTGTTATTTTCAACCATCATCTTAGCAGGAATAGCACTTCTTCAGCTGGATCACTTAACTAATGTTACTACTTTTACATTGTTGCTTGGATTAGTACCCGTTTTAATTGCAGCTTTTGCCTATCCACTTGGTAATAGAAAAATGATGGAAGTTTGTGAAGGTCGGCTAGACGCCTATCAGCGCGTTCTTGGAATGACCATTGCCAGTTTACCACTTTGGTTGATTCTCTCTATTTATGGCATTTCAACAACTGGATTGCCTTCTAACTCTCAAGTTTATCAATCTTTGATAGTTGCAATCAGTTCGGGAGTAATAGCAACTGTTTTATTTTTTATGGCAACCGACATTGTCAGAAACAACATGTCAAAGCTTGCCGCAGTTGAAGCCACACAATCTATGGAAGTTATATTTGCGCTAATTGGTGAATTTTTTCTTTTAAGCATCGCATTCCCTTCTCCAATAGCATTGACTGGCTTAACCATGGTAATGCTAGGAATGGCAATACACAGTTTCACTTCACACAATAAACAAGAAATCGAAAAAGAAAAAAGCGCCATGCATATGAATGCATGACGCTTTTTAATATGACCCCTACGGGATTCGAACCCGTGTTACCGCCGTGAAAGGGCGGTGTCTTAACCGCTTGACCAAGGGGCCAAATACTGGCGGAGAAGGAGGGATTTGAACCCTCGCGCCGGTGTTACCGACCTACACCCTTAGCAGGGGCGCCTCTTCAGCCACTTGAGTACTTCCCCAGTATGGCTCCGAAGGTAGGACTCGAACCTACGACCATCGCATTAACAGTGCGGTGCTCTACCACTGAGCTACTTCGGAACAATGGTGGGCCTAAGTGGACTCGAACCACCGACCTCACGCTTATCAGGCGTGCGCTCTAACCAGCTGAGCTATAGGCCCATTTTTGGAGCGGGTGAAGGGAATCGAACCCTCATCATCAGCTTGGAAGGCTGAGGTTTTACCACTAAACTACACCCGCAATATGGTGGGTCAGGACGGAATCGAACCGCCGACACTTAGAGCTTCAATCTAATGCTCTACCGACTGAGCTACTGACCCACATATTTATAAAAATGGCGGTCCCGACCGGGATCGAACCGGCGATCTCCTGCGTGACAGGCAGGCATGTTAACCGCTACACCACGGGACCATTTGGTTGCGGGGGCAGGATTTGAACCTGCGACCTTTGGGTTATGAGCCCAACGAGCTACCGAACTGCTCCACCCCGCGATAATAATATTGAATAAAAATTGTCCACTCATTTTTAAAAATGGAGGAGGAAGAGGGATTCGAACCCCCGCGGGATTTGACTCCCCTGTCGGTTTTCAAGACCGATCCCTTCAGCCAAACTTGGGTATTCCTCCGTGATCAATGTTAAATGGTGGACCTTGCAGGACTCGAACCTGCGACCGGACGGTTATGAGCCGTCTGCTCTAACCAACTGAGCTAAAGGTCCTAAAAAAGTGGCGGCAGAGGGGATCGAACCCCCGACCTTACGGGTATGAACCGTACGCTCTAGCCAGCTGAGCTACGCCGCCAGGATCCTTAAATTGTATAGTTGGTGGAGCCTAGCGGGATCGAACCGCTGACCTCCTGCGTGCAAGGCAGGCGCTCTCCCAGCTGAGCTAAGGCCCCATAAAGTGGTCGGGAAGACAGGATTCGAACCTGCGACCCCTTGGTCCCAAACCAAGTGCTCTACCAAGCTGAGCTACTTCCCGACTAAATAGGATGATGACAAAATATGGCGCGCCCGAGAGGACTCGAACCTCTAACCGCTTGATTCGTAGTCAAGTACTCTATCCAATTGAGCTACGGGCGCATATTATAAAATCTTATAAAACAGTTGGTGCCGAGGACCGGAATCGAACCGGTACGGTAGTCACCTACCGCAGGATTTTAAGTCCTGTGCGTCTGCCAGTTCCGCCACCCCGGCGGGGCATTGGATAGATAAAAATTGGAGCGGAAGACGGGGGTCGAACCCGCGACCTCCACCTTGGCAAGGTGGCGTTCTACCACTGAACTACTTCCGCTTGGTGCGGGTGAAGGGAGTCGAACCCCCACGCCCGAAGGCGCTAGATCCTAAGTCTAGTGCGTCTGCCAGTTCCGCCACACCCGCGTGGCAAATTATGAAATTAAAATGGTGAGCCATGAAGGATTCGAACCTTCGACCCTCTGATTAAAAGTCAGATGCTCTACCAACTGAGCTAATGGCTCAAACATGAGTGGTGCCGGAGAAAGGACTTGAACCCTCAACCTACTGATTACAAGTCAGTTGCTCTACCAGTTGAGCTACTCCGGCACAGAGTAAAAATGGTGGAGGATGACGGGATCGAACCGCCGACCCTCTGCTTGTAAGGCAGATGCTCTCCCAGCTGAGCTAATCCTCCGTATGTATGCCCAGCGACGTCCTACTCTCACAGGGGGAAACCCCCAACTACCATCGGCGCAAAAGAGCTTAACTTCCGTGTTCGGGATGGGAACGGGTGTGGCCTCTTTGCCATCATCACTGGACTATATAGTTTTTGAAAGACAAGTTTTATTATACCAACTCTGGTGAGTTTTACAAGTCTTTTTTTGTCCTAAGGCAAAAATTCTTGTTCTTTCAAAACCGGATAAATCGACATTGGGGGAAACTTGCGTTTCAGTTTGTTGGTTAAGTCCTCGATCGATTAGTATTCGTCAGCTGC